>NZ_BBRF01000006.1 GCF_000975135.1 Demequina aurantiaca
GGGCGCCACGTATTTTGGTGCTTTATAGGACGAGGAACCGTATCCCCGGAACAGGAAAGCCGCGGTCGCTGCGCGTGACGTCGAGTCGTATGGCCTAAACGTGCCATCTGAGAAACCCGTGGTCATGCCCGTCTTCGACAACCAGGCCACTTCCTTGAAAAACTTCGAGGAAGTCTTCATGTCCTTAAACGGCGAAGACTGAGGTGCCGAGAAGGAAGGACGGCCCTGATAACGATAGAGGAACGCCGCCATCGCAGAACGAGAAATATTCTCCTTGGGCCGGAACGTTCCATCCGCCCACCCAGTAGTGATGTTCTTCGATTCAAGCCACACGATCTGCTTATAGAACTGGTCACTCTTCTTCACGTCCTTAAACGGAGAAGAACCAGGCAACGCCACCCGAGGACTATCAGCCAAGCGATAAAGGAAAGCAGCAAACGCCTCTCGCGAAACCGAATTCTCCGGCCGGAAACTCTTATCTGAATACCCAGTCGTGATGCCCTGATCAGTCAACCAGGAAATCTCCCGATAGAACTGATAACTACCAGTCACATCCCTAAACCCCGTCGTCGCCGCCTGCGACGGCGCAGCAACCAACGGCACAAGAAGAACAGCAGCAACCAACGCCGCCATCCTCACACGAACATTCCGACTTACGCGAGCAAACACACTTGCTCCCTTCCC
>NZ_BBRF01000005.1 GCF_000975135.1 Demequina aurantiaca
TGAGGGGTGGGACCCGTCGCGCAACGTGACCAAGCAACTCAGCGACCCCACCTCGGTTCTCGTCGTGGTGAACAAGACTCGACCGCTCAGTCCCGCCACGTACGCGCCCTCGGACCTCGTACCCGTCTCCGGGGTACCGGGCGGATCTACTCAACGCATGAGGCGAGAAGCAGCCACAGCGCTTGCGACGATGTACAAGGCCGCGTCTGCGGAGGGGCTGTCCTTCTCCGTAGCGTCGTCATACCGCTCTTACGCCACGCAGAAGAGCCTGTTCAATTCTTACGCCGCCAACTACGGAGTAGCCAGAGCTGAAACGTTTAGCGCCCGGCCATCCTATTCAGAGCACCAGACAGGGTGGACCGCGGACCTGTCGGACGGCGCGGGTTGCCGGATCAGCAAGTGCTTTGGGGACACGACGGTGGGGAAGTGGGTCGCGCAAAACGGCCACAAGTACGGCTTTGTGATCCGGTACCCCGCAGGCAAGACGAGCGTCACGGGTTACATCTATGAGCCATGGCACGTGAGGTACGTCGGCGAGAGTCTTGCGACGTATATGCATGACAACGGCGTCAAGACCCTCGAGGAACAATTCGATCTGCCCAGCGCGCCGCGCTATAGCTGAGCACCACCGGTTGCGGGGCACGACGTGCTGCTTGCACGACATGTGGCGCTGGACTATGTACCCTGACACGGTGTGCTGAGATAAACCCGCGGTGCAAGGTCTGGAAATGAGGATGTCCCCTTCCTTGTCACGTGAAGAAGAGGTCCTT
>NZ_BBRF01000004.1 GCF_000975135.1 Demequina aurantiaca
CCGTAATGTTTCATCTGTTGCCAACGACGGGACGCTTTACCGCAGGACTGAAAAGGCCGCGGGAAGTCCTCTTGACAACCACTTCAATTTTTCTGAGCTTTGGTCGCTGACGCGCCTGGGGTGAGGTAAGGTTGAGAGCCCCCTAAGTTTGAAACACTCCGACAAGGTGTGTTGACGGCGAGGGATTATGGGTGTAAGATCGTAGGGTTGCCCTAAAACGGACTCGGAAGAGAATGTTTTGGTGCGCGTCCGAAACTTGAGAACTCAACAGTGTGCCACATAAGTCGATGCCAAATTGTTTGGTGTTGCAGCGAGATGGGCCTTCGGTCTGTGTTGTTGTGATGCTGGATACCTTTGGTAAAGAAATGAATGTCAGTGACATTCGTACTATTTGCTGGAGATTAAACTGGTTCTTTTGAACCGCTTCGTATGTCGTTAAGCCGCTTTGCGGATTAGCTATAAACATTAACGGAGAGTTTGATCCTGGCTCAGGACGAACGCTGGCGGCGTGCTTAACACATGCAAGTCGAACGGTGAAGCAGAGCTTGCTCTGTGGATCAGTGGCGAACGGGTGAGTAACACGTGAGTAACCTGCCCCAGACTCTGGGATAAGCCTTGGAAACGAGGTCTAATACCGGATACGAGACGAGACCGCATGGTCATTGTCTGGAAAGTTTTTCGGTCTGGGATGGACTCGCGGCCTATCAGCTTGTTGGTGAGGTAATGGCTCACCAAGGCGACGACGGGTAGCCGGCCTGAGAGGGCGACCGGCCACACTGGAACTGAGACACGGTCCAGACTCCTACGGGAGGCAGCAGTGGGGAATATTGCACAATGGGCGAAAGCCTGATGCAGCGACGCCGCGTGGGGGATGAAGGCCTTCGGGTTGTAAACCCCTTTCAGTAGGGAAGAAGCGAAAGTGACGGTACCTACAGAAGAAGCGCCGGCTAACTACGTGCCAGCAGCCGCGGTAATACGTAGGGCGCAAGCGTTGTCCGGAATTATTGGGCGTAAAGAGCTCGTAGGCGGTTTGTCGCGTCTGCTGTGAAAGTTCGAGGCTCAACCTCGAATCTGCAGTGGGTACGGGCAAACTAGAGTGTGGTAGGGGAGACTGGAATTCCTGGTGTAGCGGTGGAATGCGCAGATATCAGGAGGAACACCAATGGCGAAGGCAGGTCTCTGGGCCACAACTGACGCTGAGGAGCGAAAGCATGGGGAGCGAACAGGATTAGATACCCTGGTAGTCCATGCCGTAAACGGTGGGCACTAGATGTGGGGCTCTTTCCATGAGTTCCGCGTCGCAGCTAACGCATTAAGTGCCCCGCCTGGGGAGTACGGCCGCAAGGCTAAAACTCAAAGGAATTGACGGGGGCCCGCACAAGCGGCGGAGCATGCGGATTAATTCGATGCAACGCGAAGAACCTTACCAAGGCTTGACATATACGGTTTATCTCTAGAGATAGGGAGTCCTTCGGGGCTGTATACAGGTGGTGCATGGTTGTCGTCAGCTCGTGTCGTGAGATGTTGGGTTAAGTCCCGCAACGAGCGCAACCCTCGTTCTATGTTGCCAGCACGTAATGGTGGGGACTCATAGGAGACTGCCGGGGTCAACTCGGAGGAAGGTGGGGATGACGTCAAATCATCATGCCCCTTATGTCTTGGGCTTCACGCATGCTACAATGGCCGGTACAAAGGGCTGCGATACCGCAAGGTGGAGCGAATCCCAAAAAGCCGGTCTCAGTTCGGATTGAGGTCTGCAACTCGACCTCATGAAGTTGGAGTCGCTAGTAATCGCAGATCAGCAACGCTGCGGTGAATACGTTCCCGGGCCTTGTACACACCGCCCGTCAAGTCACGAAAGTCGGTAACACCCGAAGCCAACGGCCTAACCCGTAAGGGAGGGAGTTGTCTAAGGTGGGATTGGCGATTGGGACTAAGTCGTAACAAGGTAGCCGTACCGGAAGGTGCGGCTGGATCACCTCCTTTCTAAGGAGCACTTGGCGCCCTCGTTGGGGGTGTCCAGGACTTCGTTTTGTTCTCATATGTAGAGCAGCGAAGGCTCATGGATGGAACATCGACTGTGGCTTTTACTCGAAAGAGTCTTCTTAGTACGCCCCTTGGGGTTGGAACAGTCTTAGGCTCTGGGTAGTGATGGCATGGCACACTGTTGGGTCCTGAGGGATCGGGCGAAAGCTTAGATACTCAGGCCAGTCGAAAGACAGGCTGGACGGACTATCTGATACGGATGAACCACCTCGCGCAAACATTATTGTTTGATGAGGTAGGCGCCGGATGAGGGTAGGACCGCCCGTACCTTGAGAACTGCACAGTGGACGCGAGCATCTTTAAATTTGAATGCAAATTCGAATGTAAGTTAAGTTTTTAAGAGCACATGGTGAATGCCTTGGCAGTAGGAGCCGAAGAAGGACGTTGTAGCCTGCGAAAAGCCTCGGGGAGCTGGCAAACAAGCTTTGATCCGAGGATGTCCGAATGGGGAAACCCCGCTGGAGTCATGTCCAGTGACTCTCGCCTGAACACATAGGGCGAGTAGAGGGAACGTCGGGAAGTGAAACATCTCAGTACCGACAGGAAGAGATATTCCGTGAGTAGTGGCGAGCGAAACCGGAAAAGGCCAAACCGTTAGCGTGTGATAGCCGGCAGGCGTTGCGTTAGCGGTGTTGTGGGACCTTTCTGATGGATCTGCCGATCCGTCAAGGAGTCAAAAATCTGCGTGATAGTCGAAGGGCATTGAAAGGCCCGGCACAGAGGGTGTAACCCCCGTAGACGAAATTTCGCAGACTCCTGAGAGTCATCCCAAGTAGCACGGGGCCCGAGAAATCCCGTGTGAATCCGCGAAGACCACTTCGTAAGCCTAAATACTACCTACTGACCGATAGTGAATCAGTACCGTGAGGGAAAGGTGAAAAGTACCCCGAGAGGGGAGTGAAATAGTACCTGAAACCGTGTGCTTACAATCCGTTGGAGCCTCCCTAGCAGGGGTGACAGCGTGCCTTTTGAAGAATGAGCCTGCGAGTTAGTGGTATGTGGCAAGGTTAACCCGTGTGGGGTAGCCGTAGCGAAAGCGAGTCCGAATAGGGCGTTTGAGTCGCATGCTCTAGACCCGAAGCGAAGTGATCTATCCATGGCCAGGTTGAAGCGCGGGTAAGACCGCGTGGAGGACCGAACCCACTTCAGTTGAAAATGGAGGGGATGAGCTGTGGATAGGGGTGAAAGGCCAATCAAACTTCGTTATAGCTGGTTCTCCCCGAAATGCATTTAGGTGCAGCGTTGCGTGTTTCTTACCGGAGGTAGAGCTACTGGATGGCTAATGGGCCTCACCAGGTTACTGACGTCAGCCAAACTCCGAATGCCGGTAAGTGAGAGCGCAGCAGTGAGACTGTGGGGGATAAGCTTCATAGTCGAGAGGGAAACAGCCCAGAACACCAACTAAGGTCCCAAAGCGTGTGCTAAGTGGGAAAGGATGTGGAGTTGCCCAGACAACCAGGAGGTTGGCTTAGAAGCAGCCACCCTTGAAAGAGTGCGTAATAGCTCACTGGTCAAGTGATTCCGCGCCGACAATGTAGCGGGGCTCAAGTACACCACCGAAGTTGTGTCATTCATATATTAGCCAGGCCTTCGTGGTCCAAGCGTATGGATGGGTAGGGGAGCGTCGTGTAGCGAGTGAAGTCGCGGGGTGACCCAGCGGTGGACGCTACACGAGTGAGAATGCAGGCATGAGTAGCGAAAGACGGGTGAGAAACCCGTCCGCCGAATGATCAAGGGTTCCAGGGCCAGGTTAATCCGCCCTGGGTAAGTCGGGACCTAAGGCGAGGCCGACAGGCGTAGTCGATGGACAACGGGTTGATATTCCCGTACCGGCGAAGAACCGCCCATGCAGAATCAGATGATGCTAAGCGCCAGAAGCAGCTGAACCCTTCGGGGGAATGTCTGTGGATCGCGCGACCCGAGTCTGTAGTAAGCAAGCGTATTAACAGGGGTGACGCAGGAAGGTAGCCGAGCGTGGCGATGGTTGTCCACGTTTAAGGGTGTAGGGCGAGTCGTAGGCAAATCCGCGACTCACATAGCCTGAGACCTGATGATGACAGCAATAGCTGGAAATCGGTGATCCTATGCTGCCAAGAAAAACCTCGGCGCGAGGTTCTAGCCGCCCGTACCCCAAACCGACTCAGGTGATCAGGTAGAGAATACTAAGGCGATCGAGATAATTATGGTTAAGGAACTCGGCAAAATGCCCCCGTAACTTCGGGAGAAGGGGGGCCTGAGGCGTGACGGAACTTGCTTCCCGAGCGTTCGAAGGCCGCAGAGACCAGAGAGAAGCGACTGTTTACTAAAAACACAGGTCCGTGCGAAGTCGCAAGACGATGTATACGGACTGACGCCTGCCCGGTGCTGGAAGGTTAAGAGGAAGGGTTAGCCGCAAGGCGAAGCTCAGAATTTAAGCCCCAGTAAACGGCGGTGGTAACTATAACCATCCTAAGGTAGCGAAATTCCTTGTCGGGTAAGTTCCGACCTGCACGAATGGCGTAACGACTTCTCTGCTGTCTCAACCGTAAACTCGGCGAAATTGCATTACGAGTAAAGATGCTCGTTACGCGCAGCAGGACGGAAAGACCCCGGGACCTTTACTATAGCTTGGTATTGGTATTTGGTGTGGTTTGTGTAGGATAGGTGGGAGACTTTGAAGCCGATACGCCAGTATTGGTGGAGTCATTGTTGAAATACCACTCTGATCATTCTAGATATCTAACCTCGGTCCGTAATCCGGATCAGGGACAGTGCCTGGTGGGTAGTTTAACTGGGGCGGTTGCCTCCCAAAAAGTAACGGAGGCGCTCAAAGGTTCCCTCAGCCTGGTTGGCAATCAGGTGGCGAGTGCAAGTGTACAAGGGAGCTTGACTGTGAGACTGACAGGTCGAGCAGGGACGAAAGTCGGAACTAGTGACCCGCTGGTGGCAAGTGGAAGCGCCAGCGCTCAACGGATAAAAGGTACCCCGGGGATAACAGGCTGATCCTGCCCAAGAGTCCATATCGACGGCATGGTTTGGCACCTCGATGTCGGCTCGTCGCATCCTGGGGCTGGAGTTGGTCCCAAGGGTTGGGCTGTTCGCCCATTAAAGCGGTACGCGAGCTGGGTTTAGAACGTCGTGAGACAGTTCGGTCCCTATCCGCTGCGCGCGCAGGAAATTTGAGAGAATCTGTCCCTAGTACGAGAGGACCGGGATGGACAAACCTCTGGTGTGCCAGTTGTTCCGCCAGGAGCACGGCTGGTTGGCTACGTTTGGAACGGATAACCGCTGAAAGCATCTAAGCGGGAAGCCGGTCTCAAGATGAGATTTCCATGGACTTCGGTCCTGAAGGCCCCCAGCAGACCACTGGGTTGATAGGCCGGATGTGGAAGAGGGGACTAAAGACCCTTGAAGCTGACCGGTACTAATAGGCCAATAACTTAACTTCATTTAATTATGCTACGCGTCCACTGTGCGGTTCCCGAGATACGGTCGGGAAACCGAAAACCCAAACACTTGGGTTGATATCTCCATAGAGTTTCCGCAGCCATAGCGGGAGGGAAACGCCCGGCTCCATTCCGAACCCGGAAGCTAAGCCTCCCTGCGCCGATGGTACTGCACTGGTGACGGTGTGGGAGAGTAGGTCGCTGCGGGACATCCTTTACACGAAAGGCCGCCCAACGCTGGGCGGCCTTTCGTCATTT
>NZ_BBRF01000003.1 GCF_000975135.1 Demequina aurantiaca
AAGGTGACGTGGAAGCCCAGCGAACTCATGGCTGTAGCCAAGTCTCAAGTCGGCTACAGGGAGCCGAGCTATCGCAACAACAAGTACAACGACTGGATCAACGGCAACAACGCCTGGTGCCAGGTCTATGTGGCGTGGGTATTCGAAAAGGCTGGCTACCCCGAGTATGTCCCCAAAGAGAAGGCCTTCTCCAACGCGTTTCTCAAGGCAGACGACGTCGGCAAGTACAGCACCTACGTCGGCAAGCTCAACTCCGCCGGCGTCCTTGACCAGAACGTGAGCCTCGGTGACCTCAAGCAGGGCTATGTGGCCCTGATTGACTGGGGAGGCGGCCACGGGACGTCACACACTGGCATCGTGGACCGCGTTGACGGCAATGGCGCCTGGTTCTATGAGGGAAACACCACCGCTGGAAACGGGAATCCGGCTCCCGGGGTATTCCATCGCTGGCGCCCGTTGTCCTACATCAAGGCCGTCTACGACCCTCGCGACTATTACGACGCCACGCATTAGGGGGCGTGCTCACGAAGTGGTGCAGCGGCTAGGCCGACTGTGCGTCGTAGTCTCCGCGGTCGTATGCGATCCGAACGAGTTCGCGTAGTACCGACTCGTCGAGGTCGCTGAGTCGATTGGCGTAGACACAACCCACACCGAGCGTGTGGCGTCCCAGTTGCTCGAGGTGAGCTTCGGCATCGGCCGAATCCTGGAGTCCATATAGAGACAGCTTGGCTTTGCGGGGTGAGAATCCGACCTTGAGGGTGTCTCCCTCGCGCCCGGTTGCGTAGCGATAGTGCAACGTACCGAAGCCGATCATGCTTGGTCCCCACATGACCCCCTGCTCTCCAGTGACGTCACGCATCAATTCCAAGAGCGCGAATCCTTCCTCACGTCGCCTTTCAGGCTCGACGCCTGCAACGAAGTCCTCGACGGGAACGCTAGTGGGTTGAGTCTTGTTCGCCATCTCAACAGCCTATGCCCTTCGCCACCTGACGGCGCGGCTCCTGGCGCGGGTGCTAACGTCGCAGGCAGTGGGCAAGCGAGTTCGATGGGCGGAGATGCGTGGCACCTAAGCGAAAGCACCAAAAGGAAGAGTCGACGTCCAAGGTTGGCGCGGCACTCGGCGACAGCCTGCGTGGTCGTTTTGATCGCAAGACACTGAAGCAGGACGCCTCCGCGGGGACGGTGCTCGGAATCGAGAGCATCCCCGACGGGCTAGCGAATGGAATTCTTGCGGGCGTCAATCCCATGGCTGGGCTGTACGCGTATATCTTCGGGCTCGCAGGTGGCGCATTCTTCACCGGCTCAGCATTCATGGCCGTAGGCGTCACCGGAGCGATGGCACTCGTAGTCGGCGATACCGACCTTGGTCGTTATGAGGACCCCACTCGCGCAATGTTTACCCTGACATTGCTGGTGGGCGTGGTCATGATCGTTGCTGGTGTGCTCAAGCTGGGCAAATTGGTGCGCTTTGTTCCCACCGCAGTGATGACGGGATTCGTTGCCGCCGTCGGTATCAACATCATGCTCGGTCAACTCGGCAACCTCACGGGCTACGAGCCTGACGAGGGCGGACGCATTCTCAATACCTTGGCCACCTTCCGCCACCTGTTCGATATCAACCTGTGGACCACCGTGGTGGGAGTCGCCACCATCGCGCTGATCGTCGTGCTGAACAAGACGCGCCTGGGAGCCTTAGGAATGGTGGTTGCCGTCGCTCTCGGCACGCTCCTGGCGTTTGGCTTTGATCATTTCCTGAGCGCGGAGGTGGCGACGGTTAGCGACATTGCTGATATTGAGCCCGGCCTGCCTTTCATCGGTGTGCCGGACTTTGGTGCCGTGATTACGCTCATCGTGCCGGCGATGTCACTCGCATTTGTGGGACTGATTCAAGGCGCTGCCGTGACGGCAAGCGTCTCACGGCACGGGTCCGGCCCGCGACGCATGTCGAAGGACTTCATTGGGCAGGGCGCAGGAAACGTGGTGTCCGGTCTCTTTCAGGGTATGCCTGTCGGCGCCTCGATGTCTGGTTCCACTCTGGTGGCGAAGTCGGGGGCGAGATCCCGGACGGCGCTACTCGTCGCATCGGCGGTGATGGCCGCAGCCGTCATCTTCTTTTCCAAGGTGGTGGGTGTGGTGGCCATGCCTGCCCTCGCTGCGCTGCTCATAGTGGTGGGCTGGAGCGCTGTAAAGCCGGAGAAGGTTCGCTCGGTGTTGAAGACGGGTACGTTCCAGACGACGCTCATGGGCATCACCTTTGTGTTGACGCTGGTGATCCCGTTGCAATTCGCGGTTCTCGTGGGTGTCGCGCTAGGGCTAGTGCTGTTTGTCGCTCAGGCGTCAAACAAGCTTGTCGTGCGCCAACTCAACATTCAGGACGACGACTCCATTCGTGAATCCGTACCGGTCGCGACGCTCGAGGCTCACGACGTGGTGGTGTTGCAGCCGTACGGAAGTCTGTTCTTCGCGAGTGCGCCCACCTTTGAGCAGCAGCTGCCCAAAATCACGCGGGCCAGCGAAGGGGCCGTGGTGATCGTACGGCTGCGAGGCGTGGATGAACTCGGGCTATCGCTGATCAGCGTGCTGCGTCGCTACGCGGCGCGACTCATGGCAAACGGGGGCACGCTGAAGTTGGTCATCAGCAGCCAGCACGCCTTGCGACAGCTTGATCGGGAAGGCATTCCGGAGCTCATTGGTGAGGGAAATGTGTACATGGGCGGCGAGTGGCTGGCGAAGACCACCATCCAGGCGTTCCGGGATGCCGTGGCGGCTCAAAGGCCGCCAGACGACTCGGATGAGTGAGGGACGTGTGTGTATTGGCTGGCGACAGTTCCGGACGACGGATGCTACGGCCAGATATGCCCGGAAAGTGTCACGGATAGGGTGCCAGGCACGGTAACATTGGTGACCGTGCCCACCACGGTGGGGACAAGCCACGGGCTGTGGCGCAGCTTGGTAGCGCACCTGACTGGGGGTCAGGGGGTCGCAGGTTCAAATCCTGTCAGCCCGACGTTTTGAAAAGGGACCGCCTCGTGTGGTCCCTTTTCTATTCCCCCAGGCAAACTCCTATACGCCAGTGTGACCTCTGGCGGTTCCTTTCTTCAAGTGCCTGGAACCAATGGACGGTTGGGCTTCTCCATCGACATCGGAATGCCATTGATTCTGGATGTCAGGAATGGTGCGAGTTTCGGCATTGGAAATCACGTTGCCCCCACATCGGATGTCAGTGCCAACGCGTACCTTGCGGGTATGCCTACTCCGAGAACCTACTCCAGTGAGGATCTGAAAACCGCAATTGCAGATTCCGCATCATGGCGCGGTGTGTTGAGGACATTGGGTCTTCTCTCAACTTCGTCTGGAGCGATGCTTTCGGTCCGCCAACGCGCCGACACATTGGGGATAAGTTGCGCCCATTTTCGCGGGCAGCGTCGGTGGAGCGATGCGCAACTTCGGGAAGCCGTAGCCAAGGGCAATACGTGGCCCGATGTGCGAAACCGACTTGGGCTAGCAGGTACGAGGGATCTCGCCGCTATCAAAGGTCACGCCCTGAGGTTGGGATTGGAAACTCGTCACCTTGAACCGATACTAAGAACGCCGAATGTCAGGACGATGAACTCACCCCTGGACAATCTCGATCGTGCGGGGTCGCTACTTGCCGCCTCGTGGTTTACGTTGTGTGGATTTGATGTTGCTTGGCCGCTCGAGCCATGTAGATATGACCTAATTGTTTCGATGGAGTCCGAAGCACGCCGTGTGCAGGTTAAGACCACGACTACCAGAGTAGGTAATACATGGAAGGCCTACCTGTCCACTTCCGGTGAAACGCGGCGGCTCTACGACCCCGACGAGATCGATGATTTCTTTGTCGTAGATGGCGATATGAATTTCTACTTCATTCCCGTCGCGGCGGTTGGCGGCCTATATGCCATTCATCTACGTGCATACGATGAATACCGTGTAGAAAAATGACGGAACACACGCAGTCATCGATGTGACGTATACGGAGCGAAAGTGGTGCCCGGCGTCAGCAAGGGCCGTGCTCAGTTTCGCGAAATGATGCAACACCGGATACGCCTCGTCGTGGGTAGAGTTGCCCGACTCCTTGTCGGCTGGCGCTGTCCTTCCCCTTGTCGCAATTGACTGCCGAGATCCTAGCGCCGCGTCGAGACCGTCACTGTGAACTTGGCGTTGCGAGCAACCTGCTGCGTCGGTCCCACGATTCGTTCGAGTTGACGCCGGTAGTTGAGCGACGAATTCCACACACACCAGAGCTGGCCACCTGGTCGCAGAACCCGTGCGGCATCGGCGAACAGCCGAGGAGCGAGAAGGTCGGTCATGGCAGCCCCGGAGTGAAACGGCGGGTTGAGCGCAATGAGGGAGGCACTGGCGGAGGCTCTCGTGGTAAGCGCGTCGTCCTGCCAGACCTCGACGCGAGCGTCGATGCCATTGGCGGTCATCGTCGCGCGAGCGGATTTGACCGCGGTGGCTGACTGGTCGCACGCGTAGACGTGGAAATTCGGATGCCGCGTCGCCAACCAAGCGCCGACAATTCCTGTTCCGCATGCGAGGTCGATGAGCGGATCATTGGCCGTCCCTCCCTCGAGATGCTCGGGGAGAGTGTCCAGCAGCAACCGCGTGCCGATGTCTAAGTGAGCGCCAGCAAACACGCCGCCAAATGCCCGCACCTCGAGACCCTCGACCCGGGCTGCCGCAGGCTCTGGATCGCGCCCATTGTGTGGCTCGCGTGCCAGCAGCACGCGGGACTTCTGACGGGCGTGGGTGATGTCCAACTTCCCAAAGAACTCACTCAGAATCGTATTCATCGACAGCGACATGTGTTTGAGCCGGCCCCCGGCAATCACCACCACCGCCGGATCCGCATGCGCTGCGATGAGGCCGGCAATGTCTCGGAGTCCATCGAGTGACCGGGGCAGTCGCAACAGGACGATTCGCGCACCGCGCACGAGGTCCGCCTCCAGGGGGAGCGCGCGGTAGTTGTCCGAGAGTCCGGTGCGCTCGGCGTTGGCGGCGAGCGCGCGTTCCCCGTTGAGAGCGTCGATATGTACGCGAACTCCGGTCGCTCCAGCGAAGGCCGCACCGATGGTGAGGGCCCCATAGGCGTCACCGATCACGACGACATCGCCGGACTGCGCGGAAGCGCGCGCTCCTGCCGATTCATCCAGAATCAAGCGGTCTGCAGCGTCGACGGCGACCAGCCCAGGAGCTTCGACGTCGGGCCATCGCCGAAGTTCGTTCAATACGGCACTTGTAGCGCTCACGGCATCAGACCATGGACGAAGCACCGGACCCTCGCCCGCCCGCGGTGCCCGGCGCACGCGCCAAGGTCTTGCCAATGATGTCCGGACATGATGGAAAGCCTATCCTCGCGTGACCACGCCAACTACGGTCCCGACGACGCCCAGATCTCGTTAAAAGCCACAGCGCGCCCAAGAATGTTCTCGGCAGCACGATGTCCCGACATCATTGCGCCAGTGACCGTCGCAGGGTCGTCGGTCCAGGTGGCTTCGCCAGCAAGGTGTAGTACTCCGCCGATTGGCGTTGCAAGAACATCGTGGTCATCTGTTGACGAACCCACCGTCATGTAGGCGTAGGAGCCTCGCGCGAACGGGTCGGCGTGCCAGTCGGTGATGGTCACACTCGTTGGTTTGGTGGCGAGGTCGCCGAAGAGCCGGCGCAATTGTGTCATCACTGAATCGACAACACTTTGCTCGTCCCACCCGCGCGTCTCGGTGGCGCCGCGTCCCGCGGCAAACGTCATCAACGTAGGCGTTCCGTGCAGACGCGTGAGGTCGTACCAGGAGTGCCACCAGCGCCCCTGGGGGCCCTGCTGACGGATGGCATACACGTCGTCGTCCCAGAACTTCTTGGGGAACCGCAAGAACACCTTCTCGAAGTCATTCATCGCGAGACGACTCAAGGCACCAGCGACCGGTTCGGGTAGCGGTGGTTCGATGGCGAACTCGGCGGATTGAAGGACTCCCACCGGGACCGTCACCACGGCTTGCGCCGCCACCAACCGACCTCGATTGGTGGAGGTGACCACGCCATGGCCCGACCACTCGACGCGTGAGACGATGTGCTCAAGCCGCACATCAAGCCCCTCGGCAAGGCTCTCAGGAAGAGCGTCATAGCCGTCGGGGAACACCACCTCGTCGCCCTCAATCTGGTCGTCGTCCAGACCGTGGGCGGCAAGGTCCTCGATTCGCGCACCGTACTGTTCTTCTGAACGGTGTTCGAGGTACTCGCGCACTCGCTGCACACGGTCCTCCGACCAGCCAAAGGTCGCTAGCGCCTCATCAGTGACGTCTCGATAGGAGGCATCGACGGCCGATGCTGCGATCACGTCCACGAGGGCGGCGTCGAGCGCACGAATATCCTCCACGAAGTTCAGTTGAGCGGCGTCGTCCAGCCTGACCCCGTCAGGTCCGTAGTAGGCGATGGGTCGACTGTCAGCCTGGCAGCCCCCGACGGTGAATTCGACGGTACGCATACCGCAGGCTTCTGCTGCCGCGGCGACGGGGGAGTCGGCAATTCCGTGGATCCACGACGCCCCCAGATCGGTGACCAAGCCGTTGGCGCGCTCGGTGCGCACCCGACCACCTACATGATCGCGGGCCTCAAGCACGACGACGCGGTGGCCTGCCTTCGTGAGTAGGCGCGCTGCGGTCAGTCCCGCCACCCCGGCGCCAATGACGAGGGTGTCGTAGCGATCCATGGCTCAACCTCCACTGTTGTGCGCACTAGCGCGCACCCTGAGACTACCGATTTGTGCACCGCTTGGTCCGAATCTAGCCATGGCGATGGGTTGGGTTCGATTGACGTCGCTCGCCCTCGCACACGTCACCTTCTTGAACATGCGTCCTTCTCCCGTTGTCGTCTCTGAAAGGATGAGGGAATGGGTAACCCAGAAGAGAGCGGTGGTGCGAAGCGGTGGCCCGCGCCCGGCACTCGAGTGGTGGTGCGCTATTTGATCGATACTGGCCAGGCGACCGATGCACTCGGAGAACTGCTGAGTGCTGACGAGCACACGGTCGTGATTGACGGAGTGCGCGGCGTCGAGCGGATCGCGGTGGCGGACATCGTCGCGGCCAAAAGGGTTCCACCGCCGCCGATGCGGCGGCCGCAGCAGATGTAACGCGTTCCATGGTGGTCAATAGCGCGCAGGCCAGTACCTGGGTATTGCTAGAGTCAGTAGCGAACCCTCGCCGAACGGTCGTGGAACGTGACGAGGTCGCCGTCCTTGAGTTGATAGCCACGCCGGAGTTCAGGCGCTCCGTTGACGAGCACGTCGCCGTCCACAATGACTTCCTTGGCGTTGGCGCCCGAGTCGATCAGGCTGGCCAGCTTCAGGAATTGCCCGAGCCGAATAACGTCGCCGTCGATGTGAACGTCCTCGACAGAATCATGTGTAGTCATTTCTGAATGCTAACGGTCCTCACCGCAGCGCATGATCTAGAACGCGTTCTGTAGTTCGCAGATGACGTCGGCGTTGACTTCGCTCCCGTCCTCGAGGACACCCGCAAAGCGCACCTCGACGATGTCGCGGCTTCCGTCTGTGCCTCGAGGGCCCTGTTCTGTCATGGTGACGATCTCGCCTTTGGCTGGCGTATCCACTCCCGCCGCGCCCACGAGGTCACGGAACCTGAAGCTTTCCTCGTTGATCGCCACATAGTTCATGGCGATGTCCTCGTGCGCTTTGACGTTGTCGATGGCGATAATCGCCGAGATGTCGCCCTCATTGAGGTTGCCAACGTCCTTCTTGCCGTGCTCGCGGCTGATCTCACAGTCGCCCGTGAAGTCGGTGAACTCGGCTCCGTTGACGTACAGGGTGGCGTTGCCGACGTCGTCGGGGCTCGGTCCTCCTGCGTCGGGGGCCTCGTCAGTGCCGTCATCACTGAGACCCTCGTCCGTCGGGTCTGCCTCCAGCGTGTTGGAGTCCTCCGCGATGGCATCGGTCGCACTGCTGTCGGCCGGACTGGACGGCTGCTCGACCGAACTTGTCGACTCATCGCCTGAGGAAGGCGAGCAAGCACCCAAGGTTGCGGCGAGGGACAAGGCGACCACGGCAGCACGTGATCTGCGCGCCCATGAATGCGGGTTGCTACTGATGGCGGAGTGAGGAATTGTCATGTCATCCAGGTTGCCCACGGCCGCACGGGTCCCGCAATACGCCTTTTGGCGTAGGCGCCCGAGTAGTGTGGAAAGGCATGGGGCTGAGCGACGACGACGCACGAGCAGTGTTGCGTGCCGCCGGGCGTTTGACCGAGTACCCGGTCCTGGGATTTGCCGAGGTTCTCGAGACCCTACGTGAAGTGATCGCCTGCGACAGTGCGTCCTTCAACGACATGGTCTTGGCTACTCGCGATTTTCGGTATGTGATCGTTCCCGCCGCAGACGCTGCGCTTGCGACGCGCCTCAAACCCCAATACGACAAGTACTTCCACGAGCATCCGCTGATCGCGGCCGCAAACTCAACCCATGGACTTGGGGCGATACGGTTCAGCGATATCCCCGGCGGGGCGGACATCACCACCACTGACCTATACCGATACTTCTACGGCCCCTTCAACGTGCGATTCCAGTTGGTCGTCGAACTTCCGTCACCGCCCGATGTTGTGGTCGGCTACGCCCTCAATCGGAGCGAAGGAGGGGGAGAGTTCAGCGACCGCGATGTTTCGGTCATGAACGCTCTTAGCGGACACCTGGCCATGCACCATCGATCGGTGCTCGACGGCGAACGCGCACGGCTCGTCGACGCGGAGATGGACCGCTACGCCTGGGCCGTGGTCTCGGTGCGCTCGGATGGAGTGGTCGAGGCCTCATCGTCCATGGTGTTGAAGGCCGGTACCCGAGTCCCAGACACCCTCCTAACGATAGTCGTCGACAAGGGGACAACGCCGGGGGTGGAGTCGCGACATGAGGTGATGATCGGGTCTCAGCGCTGGCAATGCATCGTTCACCCGGTTCGACTTGGCCCGACCGTTTTGCTTTTACGCAAGCAGCAGGACGTGGCCGCAGATTCCGAGGTCCTCATGAGGGAGGGTCTCACTCGGCGCCAAGCGGACGTCGTGATTGCCCTCGCTCGTACTGGCGGTTCGAACAATGAACTCGGCCGCGAACTGGGCATGTCCGAGGCGACCGTCAAGAAGCATCTCGAGGGGATCTTCCGGATTCTTCGTGTGACGAGCCGAGCGGCAGTGGTCCTCCGGCTACGCGAACTCAGTGGCACTACGCTGAAGCAATGAGCCTCAGTTCCGTGTTGAATTCGGTGCCGCGCACTATCCGCACGCTCGCCGCCACCGGCCACCCTGAGGGATATCACGGGGGCTACCAGCGCGGTAGCCAGTTCTTTGAGGGCTGGTACGTCAAGCTCATTTCCGCGGACAGGAGCGCGCGCATTGCCATCATCCCCGGGGTCTTTCTGGGCGAGCACGACGAGGCCTTTGTTCAGGTGCTTGACGGCGTCACCGGACGGTCCTGGTACGAGGCGTACGACGCACAGGAATTCAGTGGCGCTACCAAGTCGTTCGATGTGAATGTTGCAGGAAACGCTTTCAGCGACAGGGGAGTAGAGGTCAACCTCCCGCTCTCGAGCCTCCACGGGAGCGTGAGGTTCACGTCGCCGATGGATCCCTGGCCGGTGACCGCAGCCTCTCCCGGAATCATGGGACGCTACGGATGGGTGCCGGTGATGGAGTGCTATCACGGGCTGGTCTCGTTTGGGCACGACCTGGCAGGTTCTCTCACGCTCGATGGTGTGGAGCAGACATTCGACGGTGGCCTCGGATACATCGAGAAGGACTGGGGTCGCGCGTTTCCGGCGGGCTATGTGTGGATGCAGACCAACCACTTCCAGATGCGGGGCGTGAGCCTGTCCGCGTCCATTGCGCTGATTCCTTGGGGTCGCAGTCGGTTTCGGGGGTTCATCGTGGGACTGCGCATGCCGGGCCGGGACGGTACCCCCGTCTTGCACCGCTTCGCAACATACACGGGCGCGGAGACCACGCGGCTGAACGTGGACGATGAGTTGGTGACATGGACCTTGCGAAACATTCAGGGTGCGGAGCTGCGCATTCGAGCCGAGCGCCGCCGGGGCGGCCTATTGCACGCGCCCACGCGTACCAAGATGCATCGCCGGGTAGAGGAAACACTCGATGGACGGGTCCATGTCGAACTGGTGAACCCCGCTGGACGCACGGTTTTTGAGGACGTAGGCGAGGCCGCCGGACTAGAGGTCCATGGCGACATCTCTGACCTCATCGCAATGTCCTAGCCCCCAGCCAAGCGCACTCAAGATGTCATTCGATCTCGGCAAGCAGAGCCTTGAGTGAGGCTCGTGTGGACTCCAGCTCTTCGAGCGACTTCATCTTGCTCACGGTGACCGTTACGACGGAATTGTCTCCGCGGGAGCCGACGTCCACGCCTATGGCCCGGCCGTCGTCCAACTTTCCACGCCAACGCCGCCATTTGGCAGTGCTCGAGGTCGTAGGGGTCTGAGTAAGGCCCCGCCCAGCCACAGTCGCTTTCTCGTCGACGTGTCTCATCCACGCGGCAAGTGCGTCGTCGAGTGACCCGGGAAGGGTGCGAGATGCAGACACCTCGAACGTGCCGTCCGCGCGCTGGCCCGGGACGCGACGCCCGATCTCTTGCTCGTAGGCCACAGCGACGCCTTGGCTCCACCATTCGCGGTTGCCTGTCACGGGCGGCATGAATTCCTGGGCGGCGGTGGCTAGTTGGCTGTGATTCAGTTCGCGTCCGCCCAATGAGTTGAGGTGCGTCACCCATTGTGCCCAGGTCAAGCCCGTGGCCTTCGCGATGGCGTCAGTGTTCATGGCCTTGGTCATTTTTCGATGCTAGTGGAACGGCTCTCATTCGAGTCGTCAGTCTCCGCTACAGCCACGATGCGATTCACCATGCCGCTAAAGATGAGGCCGTGGAACGGCAGCATCGTCAACCAGTAGAGGCGACCGGAGAGCCCCCGCGGAAAGAAGACGGCCCGCTGCCAGTATTCGGAGCCCTCCTCGGTGGGCCGCACCCCGAGTTCAAGCCACGCCTTGCCCGGCACGCGCATCTCGGCGCGAAGCCTGAGCAATTTCCCGGGGTCGGCGACCTCGACACGCCACACGTCGACGACGTCACCCACAGTAAGTCGCGAGTAGGTTCGACGCCCTCGCTTGGAGCCCACGCCGCCCGCCACACGGTCGATGAGCCCACGCGACGCCCATAGCACTGAAGCCGAGTACCACCCGGTAGCCCCGCCAATCTGGGAGATGACGCGCCACACCGCGGCCGGTTCCGCGGACGTCCTCTTATGGCGCTCGTCCTTAAAGACGGTGCGGCCAGCCCAGTCGGGGTCGCTCGGCATGGGATCGCTGGGAACCCCAGAAATTCGCGCGTCCAGCGAACTCGTCTCGACCTGATCAATCTCGATACGGCCCAGCGCCAGGCGCACGGACTCGAGATACCCCGTGAGCCCATCGGGCGGGAGAGGGACCAGGCCGTCGATCGCATCGTCCTTCACCACGCACGAGTGCAATAGCGACTCCACGAGCGGCATCGCGAGCGCGCGAGGCACAGGCGTCACTAGTCCAACCCAGTGAGACGCGAGCCAGGGAGTCATCACGGGCAGGGCGGCGATGTGGCGCTGTGGAAGTCCCGCCTCGCGCGCGTAGCCATTCATCATCTCCGAATAGCGGAGGACGTCCGGCCCACCGATGTCATATACGCCGTTGACCTCGCCCTCGGCTCTCGCGGCACCCAGCAGGTAGTGGAGGACGTCGCGCACTGCGATGGGCTGGATGTGGTTCCGCACCCATTTTGGGGCTGGCATGAAGGGCAACACCTCGGTGAGGTGGCGAATCATCTCGAACGAGGCCGAACCGGAGCCAATGACTACACCCGCCTGGAGCACGATGGTCGGCACGGCGGTGGCGAGCAGGATGTCGCCTACCTCCTTGCGCGACTCGAGGTGCGCAGCAAGCTGGACCCCGTCCGGGTGGAGACCACCGAGGTAGATGATGCGGCTGACATCATTCGTGCGTGCGCTGCGCGCAACGTTCAGAGCGATCGTGCGGTCAAGTCTTCCGTAGTCGTGCCCGGCGGTCATGGAATGCACAAGGTAGTAGACGATAGCGACGCCGGCCATGGCCGTGTCCATGGCGTCGGCGTCCGCCGCGTCGCCATCGACGACGTCCACATCATCTCCCCAGGGAAGTGCCTTGACACGCCGGCTGTTTCGCGACAGTGCGCGTACTCGGTAGCCGCCGGCCAGGAGGCGCGGCACGAGCCTGCCTCCGATGTAGCCGGTGGCGCCCAGAACCAGCACGAGCGGAGCGTCGCCGTTGGCCAAGGGTTGGGCTCGTAGCGATTCCTCGGACCCCAGCGGACTACTGAACTCGTCAGCCGTTGGCGCATCGTCGATGTTGCTACTCACCGGTGGGCTCCCGTCTCGCTTGCGTCAGAGAATCTGCGCGCTTAGGTCAACAGAATCGCCCGAGAGGTCATTCCTTGCGCTTCAACCGAGATCCCACCGCACGTGCACCACCCGTTGCCGCCCCCTTGATGGCCGACCCGGTGCGCTTCACCGTTCTGAGCGCGCGGGCCTCGTCAGGAATGCCATCGCCGGTGGTGTCAACAGCGCGGAATACACCGGCCACATCCGTGGCCTTGCCCCACGACGCCTCTCCAAAGTCTGCCGCCTTGTTCTTCGCGGATTGCAAAGCCTTCACCGCGCGAGACGGCTCAACCGAACCCGGCGCGGGCTTGTGGAAATCGACCAGCCCAGAAGGGAAGTCGGTGGGTGGCGCAGGGAAGGCCACGCGGGCTGCCTTCACCACGTCGCTGCCGAACTTGAAACTCGCAAGACCGCCGGCGGCGGCGCCGATGCCAAAAGGAATGACCT
Source organism: Demequina aurantiaca (assembly GCF_000975135.1). Taxonomy (GTDB): domain Bacteria; phylum Actinomycetota; class Actinomycetes; order Actinomycetales; family Demequinaceae; genus Demequina; species Demequina aurantiaca. The sequence goes on from NZ_BBRF01000003.1 coordinate 12,920, forward strand.
TGCCCAACGTGCCGGCTCCGAACCGGGCACCCGCGGTGAGCGCCTCGCGCGCGATCACCGTTGCGACGGGCACGAGGGCTGAATCCGGGAGTTGCTGAGTGAGGACCTTGCCCCAGCCCTCAGGGAGTACCTGCGCCACCGTACCGTCGGCCGCTGTGCGGGCCTGGGTAATGACGCCGGCTCCGGACGCTTGAAGCACGATCTTCGACAGCTGGCTCTGCGACTTCTCTCCCAGCATCACGCCGAGAATGAGTGGTCGGGTGCGCTCGATGTCGCTCACCTCGGTTCCATGGAGTTCTGCGACGGCGAGGACGTACAGCGCCGATGCCTCATAGAAGAACACGAGGTCGGCGACGCCAAGTCCAAGGGCGACGGGAATGCCCACCACGGGGATGGCGGCCGATGCGCCGACACCAGTGCTGGCAACGGTCACGGTGGCGACGTAGCGGCGGTCGAGTTCCTTGAGTATCTGTGAGGGCGTCGCGTGGGGCTTGTCTCGCCTGACCGACTTCAGGTACTCGAGGACGACGGGGCGTTGCACCGCAATCGCCTTGTACAACCGCGACTGGAAGTCGCCCGTGTCCACCGCGCCATCTGGATTATCGGCGACAGCAGCGAGCACGAGCTCCTCGTCCGAGGAAGTGGAGGGTGGTTGATCGGTGGGCATTGGGGCTCCGTTGAGGCTCATGGTCGAGGCAGCAAGTAGTCATTAGTGACTCCAAGCAAGAGTAACGAACAACACCCTTGATCACCGTGATGTGGGCTGTTGTCGCAGGTATTTGCCAAACCACAATCTGCCAGGGGTTTGAGGCTACGTCGGAGCGGGCCCGATGCTATCGTGAATGAACGCCGCTCGCAGTTGTGCTCGTTGCGTGGGTCTTAAGCCCGCTTCATGCACTCCGGCACCTTCTTCGTTGAGGGCGGCCCAAACGACGAGCTGAGGGGTAGAGAAATGGGATTCATTAAGGCCTTCGCGGGTGCCATCGGCGGCACGTTTGCAGACCAGTGGAAGGACTTCCTAGTCCCGCCGTCTGGGCTCGCTCCGACCGCGGCGATCTTCCCGGCGGTGGCGCAAGGCCAGAATGCAGGCCGAGGATCGAACACCAAGGGCTCCGAGCACATCATCACAAACGGCAGCCGCATTGTGGTCCCCGAAGGCTATGGACTGGTGACGTTCCAGGATGGGGCTTTGACCGGCTTTATCGGCGAGCCCGGCGGCTTCATCTTCACGAGCGAGGACCAGAACGCGCAGTCAATGTTTGCGGGCGACGGCATTATCAGTCCCACGGTCAAGACGTCCTGGGAGCGCTTCAAGTTTGGTGGCCAGCTTGCGTCGCAACAACTCGCGTTCTATGTGAACCTCAAGGAGATCCCCAACAACCGTTTCGGAACGCAGTCCGAGATCTATTGGGACGACGCCTACCTAGGCACCCAGGTGGGAGCGATTACGCGAGGCAGCTATTCGCTGAAGATTGTGGACCCCATCCTGCTCGTGAAGAACTTCGTGCCACTTACGTACTTGAGTTACGACGCCAAGGTCTTCGACTTTTCCGACCTCGACAACGACGCGGCGAGCCAACTGTTCAACGAGGTTGTGGGGTCGCTCGCGGCCGCATTCTCGTACTACACCAACGACCCCAGCAAGGGAAACCGGATTGCCAAGATCCAGGGCGACGCGATTGGTTTCGCTCAGTCGCTGAGTGCGGCGGTAGACGACGGCTATCAGTGGACGACAGACCGCGGTCTCACCATCGCAAAGGTAGCGCTTCAGTCCATTGAGTACGACGAGGACACCCGTGCATTGCTGAGCGACGTGAAGAAGGCCGACGCGCTGGGCGGCGCACGCGGCAATTCGTTTATGCAGCAAGCGGCTGCGCGCGGCTTCGAGGCCGCTGGCTCCAACGAGGGCGGTGCCGGCGGGGGAGCAGGAATGGCCTTCCTGGGCATGGGCATGAACGCTGCCGGCGGCGCTGCCGGTGGGCTCCAGCAACCCGCAAACCCCGCTCCTCAGACTCCCGCCGCCCCAGCAGCAGCGGCAGCGGCCGCGCCTGCTGCCGACGACCCCATGGCCAAACTCAAGCAATACAAGGACATGCTCGACAACGGCCTGATCACCGAGGCAGATTACGACGCCGCCAAGGCCAAAGTTCTCGGCCTGTAGGTCGGGATCCCCATGGAGAATCCCGACCCAATGTCGCGCGCGGCCGAGCAGGAACCGGTGGGCCCCGTTCCTCCGTCGGCGCCTGATGTAGCTGCCCCGTCGAGTCCCGCGGCCGACGCTGTCGACGGAAGTCCCCAAGGTTTCGACATTCCTGTCCTTGAGCCTGATGATGACGCTCCGCGCGTGATCCAGACGGACGAGGGTGCATCGGACGGCCTTGCCAAGTGTTCGCGATGCGGTGCGACAGAGATTTCTCTTAATGTCGCTACGGGAAACCTTCGCTGCAATTTCTGCCGTTTCGAGTGGTCAGCGCAGAGCGCTGCCGACGCCTTCGATCTCAATGGTGACATTGGGAAGCTCGCCGGCGTCACCATGGGTTCCGGATCTAGCGACATTGTGCCTTCCACCGATGAGGTGATGACCTTTAAATGCAGCGCCTGCGGTGCGGAGGTACTCATCGACACTGCGAGTAGCACACAGGCCCGTTGTCACTGGTGTCGCAACACGTTGTCGATGAACCAGCAGGTGCCCAACGGCGCCGTACCTGACATGATTCTGCCCTTTAAGGTGGCGAAGGAAACTGCCATCGCCAGCATCAACAAGTTTGTTCAGAAGCGCAGATTCTTTGCGCATCCGCTTTTCCGTGCTGAGTTCACTCCGGAGAATGTCATGGGCGTCTATCTCCCGTACATGGTGGTCGACATCAATGCTCATGCGCGCCTCAGCGGTGAGGGGGAGCACCAGACACGGTCATACACGGTCAAGGTGGGAGATAGCCAGCAGACCAGGTACGACGCGGATCTGTATGACGTAGTCCGCGATTTCGACGTCCACGTTAGCGACCTCACCGTCGAGTCGTCTAGTGAACGCCTGGATCAAATCACCTCCCAGAACGCCAACAACATCATCAACACGATTATGCCGTTCGATGTCGAAAACGCGGTGCGTTACGACTCGAACTATATGAAGGGCTTCACCTCAGAACGCCGCGACAGTAACCTTGACGAATTGTCGCCGATCGCGTTCACGCAGGCGGAGGACATCACACGCCACCGGGTGAATAGCACGCTCACTTTTTACGACCGCGGTGTGCGCTGGACCCAGCAAGACGTCGATGTACGCGGCCAACGTTGGGTTTCCGCCTATCTTCCCGTGTGGCTCTACAGCTACCAACAACGCAAGTCCAACGGCAGCACCTTCCTGCACTACGTTGCGGTGAATGCCCGGACCGGTGAGACGATGGGCAGCGTACCCATCCACCAAGGAAAGTTGCTCCTGGTCTCCGGGGGCGTCGAGGTGGCCGGGATCATCGCCGCAATCGTCCTCACTGCGTTAGGAATCTGATGACTACTTCAGCCATCGTGACGGCGGTTCACGACCAGGTACTCGCGTCGGGCGGTTCGTCCGGTGACGACGGCGGCTTTGTCGGTTTCATCTTCTTGCTGTCGGGATTCGCGTTTTACGCACTCATGTACTTCAGGTATCGCAACGCCGACAAGCGACACCGACATGAGAGTGAGACGGAGGCAACGTTGCTCAACATGAAGGCGGAGGACACCTTCGTTCGCTCAAAGACGGGAATGTCCAACCGCACGATGAATGGAGCAAACAGCCATGAGGTGCGCGGTGCCCGTAAAAAGTTCTTCTGAATCCATCACCCCCCGCGTGCTTCCCGCACTGAATCGAGCCCACCGAGACCACCGGGAGGACATGACGGGAGGTGTCTCCTCGGCGTATCCGATACTCGCCGAGGTGGATCCCGAGGTATTCGGGGCGGCCGTTGTGGAAGTGAGTGGCCAGGTCGCTGAGACCGGTGACTGCGCGGTTGGTTTCCCGATCATGAGCTGTTCCAAGCCGTTTGTCTTTGCCCTTGTCGCACAGGCGCGTGGTCTCGAGCAGTTGCGCGCTCGAGTGGGTTTCAATGCCACGGGATTGCCCTTTGGCTCCGCCGCGGCGGTCGAGCGCGACCCGTCCTCTCGAACCAATCCGATGGTGAACTCGGGCGCGCTGGCCACCATTGCGATGACCCCGGGGTCGACAGTCGACGAGCAATGGGAACGCATCGTCAATTCGCTGTCGGGATTCGCGGGTAGGAGCCTCGTGATTCATCCAGAAGTCCATCTCGCTGTGTCGAGTTCCAACTACCGCAATCGTGCACTCTCCCATCTGCTTGCCACTCGTGGCGCACTCACGGGGAATCCCGACGACGCGACGGAGCTCTACACCCGCGCGAGTTGCCTCGACGTCACCGCTCGTGATCTCGCCGTCATGGGGGCGACCCTCGCCAATAGCGGGATCAACCCCCTGACAGGGATGCGCGTCGTAGAGGAGGGCATCGCCAGGGCGAGCGTCGCGGTGATGACCACGGCAGGCCTCTATGAGACGACGGGTGACTGGCTGATTGACGTGGGCTTGCCTGCGAAAAGCGGAATCGGTGGAGGCATCGTGACGGTAGCGCCGGGCACGTTGGGCCTTGGAAGCTACGCGCCCCGCCTCGATGCCGCTGGCACGAGCGTCAAGGGCGCAAAGCTCGCCCAGAGCCTCGCGCGCGACCTACGCCTCGACATCTTCTCCGCCTAGCAACAACACTAGAGCGCATCGGCGAATGTGAACTAGGCCGAAATCTCGCTCTCGTCGCGAGACGCAATGAACGCTGCTACGCAGCGGCGGATCTCAGCCTCCGAGTGTGCCGCGGAGAGCTGCACGCGGATCCGTGCTTTACCTGTGGGGACCACGGGGTAGGAGAAGGCCACCACATAGATGCCGTGGTCGAGCATTTTGTCCGCCACGCGTGCGGCGAGCGACGCGTCGCCGAACATCACCGGAATAATGGCGTGCTCACCATCCAGTAGGTCGAATCCGGCCTCCGCCATGAGCGATCGGAACAGTGTCGCGTTGTCCATAAGCTTGGTGCGCAGGTCGCCGCTGTGCTCGATGAGGTCCAGCGCCACCAGCGTGGCGGCAGCGACCGCCGGCGCGACGGTGTTGGAGAACAGGTACGGGCGGGCTCGTTGGCGCAGCATCGCGACGATCTCTTTGTGCGCGGCGACATAGCCTCCAGAGGCGCCGCCGAGAGCCTTGCCAAAGGTCCCCGTGTAGATGTCTACTCGATCCGACACTCCCATGAGTTCGGGAGTGCCGCGACCGTGGTCGCCCATGAAACCCACGGCGTGGGAGTCGTCCACGAGGACCAGTGCGCCATACGCCTCCGCCAAGTCACAGATGCCCGGCAAGGGCGCGAGGTAGCCGTCCATCGAGAAGACGCCGTCGGTCACGATGATGCGCTGACGGGCGCCCGATGCTGCCTTGAGTTGTTCCTCGAGGTCACCTAGGTCGCGGTTCTTGTAACGCAGACGCTGCGCCTTGCACAGCCGGATGCCATCGATCAGCGACGCATGGTTGAGCTCATCGGAGATGATCGCGTCCTCGGGGCCGAAGAGGGACTCGAACACGCCACCATTCGCATCGAAGCAGGACGAGAACAGGATGGTGTCCTCGGTGCCGAGGAATGCGGAAACGCGGGCCTCTAGTTCGATGTGTAGGTCCTGTGTTCCACAAATGAATCTGACGCTCGCAAGGCCGAAGCCCCAGTCATCCATGCCCTTCTTTGCCGCGTCGACGAGCCGTGGGTCGTTCGCGAGACCCAAGTAGTTGTTTGCGCAGAAGTTCAGGACCTCCTCGCCCCCTGCTGCCACAACTGACGATTGGGGTCCGCTCAGCGGGCGCTCGCCCTTGAGTGTGCCGGCTGCCTGAATCTCGTCGAGCGCTGTCTGCAACTGTGCCTGCATCGTTCCGTACATGGGGTGTCCTTTCCCGGTCCGGCGTTAGCCCGGAGCCTCGGTCCAATCGAGTACTACCTTGCCGGCAGAGGCCGTGCGTGCGACTGCAAATCCCTGCTCCCACTCGCTCACGGGGAGGCGGTGGGTGATGACCGTGTCGAGCGCAACGCGCAGGTCTGCGCTCGACTGCAGCATGGCGCTCATGGCGTTCCACGTCTCGAACATCTCGCGACCGTAGATGCCCGAGATGGTGAGCATGTGCGTGACGACCTTGGCCCAGTCGACATTGATCGGCTCGGACGCCAGGCCAAGCATGGCAACGCGGCCCCCGTGAGTGAGATTCTCGATCATCTCTGGCAGTGCGGTGGGATGTCCACTCATCTCCAAGCCCACGTCGAAGCCCTCGCGCATGCCCAACATTTCCTGAGCATCGGCGATTTTGTAGTGCGAGACGTTTAAGGCGAGATCGGCTCCAACGATGCGTGCCAGTTTAAGTCGAGGCTCGGACACATCCGTAACGACCACAAATCGGGCACCGATGTGACGGACCACGGCGGCGGCCATGAGGCCGATGGGGCCCGCGCCGGAGATGAGGACATCCTCGCCCACAAGGGGGAACTTCAGTGCGGTGTGGACCGCGTTTCCAAGGGGGTCGAAGACGGCCGCGTGGTCGAGATTCATGCCGTCTGGGTGGACCCACACGTTCGATTCGGGGAGCACTACGTACTCCGCGAAGGCGCCATTGCGGTTGACGCCAAGGCCTGAGGTGCGGTTGCACATCTGCCGGCGTCCCGCGCGACAATTGCGGCACGTACCGCAGACAATGTGGCCCTCACCGGAGACGATCGCCCCCACGTGGACGTCACGTACCGCGGAGCCCACGGCTACGACCTCACCGCTGAACTCGTGCCCCGGCACAATCGGCGGCACTAGCGTTGACGCCGCCCATGCATCCCAGGACTCAATGTGCAGGTCGGTGCCGCAGATACCTGTGCGCAGGACCCGAATGGTGACGTCCGCATCGCCCGCATTCGGCTCTGGCACGTCTGCGAGTTCGAGCCCTGGGCCCGAGGTCGCTTTGAGCAGTGCGCGCATGTCGCCTCTCGTGTCGCAATCGATGCACAATCCCACCGGATTGATTGGCTCCGGAACTGAGTGCAGGTCTGCTCTCGAGTCTATCGACGCGTGAGTGACACAGTCCGAGTGGAACGATGAAGTTGGCACGTCTTGGCCACGATATTGTCGAGGTCACGCTACATGTGAAGGAGTCGTCATGCCGGTACTCGCGATTGTTGGAGCTGGGCCTGGACTGGGTGCGGCAGTGGCACGCCGTTTTGGACGCGAGGGGTATGCGGTCGCGCTCATCTCGCGCGACCATGCCAAGCTCGACGGCCTCGCATCAGAACTTGCTGAACGTGGTGTCACGGCCCGAGGCTACGCCGCCGATGTGCTGGAACCGGAGGCGCTCGAGGACGCTCTTGCGCAAGCGGCCAACGAGCTGGGTCCTATCGACGTTCTGCAGTACAGCCCGCTGCCCGCCCGCACATATCTCAAGCCGGTCCTCGACCTCACGCCAGAGCTCGGGGGGGAGGCATTGCAGTTCTCCGCCCTCGGGCTGATTCGCGCGGTCCGTGCCGTCCTTCCCGCCATGAGAGCGGCGGGCCGGGGCAGCATCGTCCTCATTAACGGCGGAACCTCCATTCAGTCCCGCCCGGACTTTTCCGGTACGTCCGTGGCCTTCCCCGCGGAGACCGCCTACGGCGAGATGCTTCACGCGGCCCTTGAAGAAGAGGGGATTGGCGTGCACCAACTGGTCATCCCTGGAGGTATCCCCAAGCTCCAGTTGCCCAACGGCATTGACGATGTCGCCGACAGGATTTGGCACTTGCGGGATACGCCGGCGGACTTCCGCACCATGCTGATTCCACTGGAGGACGGCCGCGAGTAGAGGTTCGAGTTTGGACTAGCGCATTGGGCATGAGCGATATATCGTTGAGTATCGTTCACAACCGACACGGGAGGTCATCATGAGTGGATCGTTCAAGACCAGCAGTTTCGACCCCAGCAAGGGCGCTGAGAGCATGTGGCAGGCAATGGATCAGTTGCGTTCGCAGTTTGAGAAGCGCGTCGGCACGCGGATGGGACGCGGAGACGTGCGCGTCTCCGTACTCGCGCTGCTCAAGGAAGAGCCGATGCACGGCTACCAGATCATTCGCGAGATTGAAGAACGCACCGAGGGAAGCTGGAAGCCCAGTGCAGGATCGGTCTATCCGACACTCCAGCTGCTCGCCGACGAGGGGCTGATCACCGCCGCGGAGTCCAACGGACGGAAGACGTACACGCTGACCGACGCGGGGCGTGAGGAGGCAGAGGGCGCGGACGCGACCCCACCGTGGGAGGCCACTGGGTCTCGTGATCTTCATGCCATGGGAGAGCTCCCCAAGGCAGGTATCAATCTCGCCCAGGCCGCCGCTCAGGTAGGCCGTCAGGGCACTCCTGAGCAGGTGAAGGAAGCGGCAAGCGTCCTCGACGAGACGCGCCGCCGCATGTACGCCATCCTCGCCCAGGACTAGCGGGTTGACGCCAGCTCCGCCACGTCCGGCCCCGGAATACGCCGGGGCCGGCAACACGCGCGCCCGCTACCGGCGCATTATGAGGTTCGCATCCTGGAACCTCGCGGTGACATGGTGGTACGAAATCCTGTTGACGCGCATTGGCCTGTCAAGGGTCGCTGAACGGACTCGGGCCGCTCGCATGCAGCGCGTCGCCCAGCGGTTCCACGCGCTGGCGGTGGACCTCGGTGGCCTGATGATCAAGGTCGGTCAGTACATGTCGTCACGACTTGACGTCTTGCCGCCTCAAATCACGGAAGAACTCGCGGGCCTGCAGGACGAGGTGCCGCCGGTGCCGTTCGAGTACATTCGCGAACTTGCCGAAGCTGAGCTCGGGGTGCCGCTGGATCGTGCTTTCGCCCACGTTGAGGAGACGCCCGTTGCCGCCGCATCCCTGGGCCAGGCTCATCGGGCACGTCTCAGTCCTCTGGACGCTGCGGACACGGGACTTTCACAGGTCATCGTCAAGGTTCAGCGCCCGGGCATTGACGCCATCGTGGACGTCGACCTTGCCGCATTGCGCAAGGTGGGTGGCTGGCTGAGTCGGCTTCGGGCGGTGAACCGCAGGGTCGACCTGCCCGCACTGATTGAAGAGTTTGCACGTACGAGTCGCGAGGAAATCAACTATCTTCACGAGGCCGCGAACGCTGAGCGCTTCGCCGAAGCATTCGAGGGGGACGAGCGGGTATCGGTGCCCGCAATTGCGTGGGAGCGAACCTCGAGGCGAGTGTTGACCCTCGAGGATGTGACCGCCATCAAGATTTCGGACCTGTCTGGGCTGCGTGCCGCGGGAATAGACCCCGCCGAGGTCGCACACGACTTTGCCGAGGTCATGTATGACCAACTCTTTGGCAATGGGTTCTTTCACGCCGACCCACACCCCGGAAACGTCTTCGTCACGCCAACGCCCGATGCGCCGGGCGAGCGTTCCTGGAGGCTAACCTTCATTGACTTCGGCATGATGGGCGAGCTGCCGAACAGCACCCGCGGGGGACTACGTCAACTTCTCATCGCCGCTGCCACCAGGGATGGCAAGGGCCTGGTCCAGGCCGGCCGCGACCTGGGCGTGCTGTTGCCATCCGCCGATACCGTCGAGCTGGAACGTGTCCTCAAGGAACTGTTTGCACGCTTTGGAGGAATGGGTTTTGCCGAACTGCGCGACGTCGACCCCAATGACTTTAGGGAATTCGCGGTGCAGTTCAACGATGTGGTGCGAACGCTTCCCATCCAATTGCCGGGGCACTTCCTGCTAGTGGGGCGGGCGATGTCGCTCACCTCGGGCGTCTGCAGCACACTAAATCCCGCGTACAACCTGTGGGATTCCGTGGAGCCCTACGCGGCTCAGTTGTTGCGCGAGGAGAGCAGCAACGTCGTCAAGGACTTCGGCAAGGACGCACTCGAGATGGCCACCGTCGTCTGGGGCCTGCCCAACAAGGTTGACGGGCTGGTGTCCAAGATTGACGAGGGTCGACTCGCCATCACCATGCCCCAGCTTGAGCGGCGCATGGAGCGTCTAGAAAACACTGCGCGCCAAGTGATGTCCGGATTGCTGTTCGCGGCACTGCTGTTCACCGGCGCGACCCTCAGACACGATGACCCGTTCCTCGGCAACCTGCTGATGATCGTGTCGGTGCTGCCACTAATGCACGCACTGTTCTCTGGCCGGCGCAGGCGATAGACGATAGACGATCATGGCGGTAGATTCTCGCTTATGACGATGCCGACACAACCATATGTGAGGCCGTTGGTGAGTCTGCCGGTGTTCCGCGATGCATCGGGTGCGGTAGTTGACTACGGAAGTCGATGGGGCATGGCTGGGCCGCCCGAGGATAGCCTTTCCGTGACCTCCCACCTGGAGCGATTCGCGCCGTTGCACTCAATTGCTGATGCACTGATCACCCACCTCACGACGCGGTACGACGCGGTCGCCGATGAGTCTGCCTCCTACGCAGCGGATCTTCTCAATGAACAAGAAGGCGTCACTAGAGCAGTTCGGGTCACTCCGATGGCCGCTGATGCGGCTGGGGTCACGTTTGTGTTCACCTCATTTCCAGGGGTCATTGTGCATGCTGGCGTGCTCCAGGACTTGAGGTTCCCCGACTGCGACTGCGACGCATGCGACGAGTCTGGGGTCGATCAAGCGGGGGAGTTGGAGTGGCAGGTGCTGGCTGTTGCTGCAGGCGGCTTCCGCGAGACGGTGACGTCGAGGCCACGAGCGACGTACACCATGGATCTTAAGTACCCAGGTGGTTCCTTGGGGTCCCACGGTGGACGGCTGTCCGTATACCCCAAGGATAGGGTTCGCGCGGCCAGGGATGCGCTCAAGGGTTTGGCGGATGGCTGGCAGCCCTGGCCAGAACGCGCGCCAAGGCAGTGACATGACCAAGGCGCCCATCGAGGAGTTCATCGTTGCCGACGCGGACGCGTGGCGCGAGTGGCTCGACAGGAACGAGACAGCATCGGACGGCGTGTGGCTGGTGCTGGCAAAGAAGGGCACCGCAAGGCCTACGTCGCTCCGCTACGACCAAGCGCTCGACGAGGCACTGTGCAGTGGCTGGATTGATGGACAGAAGCGTAGCCGTGACGCTCACACCTTCCTGCAACGCTTCACTCCGCGACGCAAGTCGTCGATGTGGTCCCAACGCAACATTGGTATCGTCGCCAGGCTGACTGATCAGGGCCGCATGCGTGCGCAGGGTCAGGCGGAGATCGATCGTGCCAAGTCGGATGGCCGATGGGATCGTGCGTACGCAGGGCAGGCAACAGCGGAGGTGCCGCCTGATCTCACTGCAGCGCTCTCGTCCTCACCAACCGCAGCCGCGGCATTTGCTGCGCTTTCGAAGGCGGAGCGCTACCACCACATCATTCAGGTGGCCACGGCGACGACGCCCACCACACGTGCCCGACGCATTAACAAGAGCATTCGAGCACTTGAGGAGTCGCGGCCAAAGGATCTTGAATAGCGTTCGCACGGTATGTACGGCACGTAGCGTGCGACGATGAGGACATGAACCGCGACGTGAATTCTGAACTTGTCTTGGACGTGACGTCGACAGCCGACATTGTGCTGTCTGTCGCTTGCGCTGATGTGGAGCTGTCCGGCGGTTCCGAGGAACTGATAGTGGAGCTGGACGGCGAGTCGCTACCGACATTGGAACTGCAGGATCGCCACAGCACCCGGCTGCACAGGCTCACCACGGGGCCGGGGGAATTAAAGATCCGCTACTCCGCGAATATTCCTCGCCGTGTAGAGCCGGAGTCGGTCGACGAGGCGGACATCATCCGCTACCTGCGTCCCAGCCGATACTGTGAGTCGGACTCGTTGGGACCTACCGCATTCGCAACCTTTGCTGACCTCAGCGGGAGCCAGTTGCTGGAGGCCGTGGGCTCCTGGGTGGGGACCAAACTCTTCTATGTGTCGGGCTCCAGCCTGCCAACCGACGGCGCGGTGCGCACCCTCTTGGCGCGCGAAGGTGTTTGCCGAGACTTCGCCCACCTGTGCATCGGGCTGTTGCGGGCGATGAATGTCCCCGCGCGCCTTGCCTCGGTGTACGCACCGGGACTGAGCCCCATGGACTTTCACGCCGTATGCGAGGCGCATGTCGATGGGCGATGGCTCGTTGTTGATCCCACCACACTCGCTCCTCGATCGTCCATGGTGCGCATCGCGACTGGGCGGGATGCCGCGGACACCGCGTTTCTTACCGTACTGAGTGGGACGCTTGACCTCGAGTCGCTCAGCGTCACGGCGGTCGTGGACGATCTTCCGTACGACGATGTTCGCGAGGCCGTTCAGCTCGGGTAGGACGACGTGCTAGTCCTGCTCGAGGATCTCCTGCGCGGAATCCTCGTCACCGTCAAGAGTTTCGAACGCGTTCGTGATGGGCTCAAGCAAGGTGGGAGCCTCAGGGGCAACAAAGCGTCCAACCTCGGGCGCGACGTACTCGAGGTGCCACGACTCGGGGAGTGAACCTCCGGGTCGGGCCCAAGCGGGGTGAACCCATCCGAATTTCGCACCGTTCGCCGTCAGCCATGCAGCGGACTCGGGATAGAGATCAACAGCCATGCCCCAGCCGTGATTGGACGTACCGGGAGGGGCAGCCATATGACCCTTGCGTGCCTTGGTAATCACCTGCGACTGGTAGGTGCGGTAGGAGTCGGTCATCCTGAGGTGCGCGCCGGTCTCGGCGAAGTACGCCTCGTCAGCTGCATCCAGCGCAGCCGCGGCGTCACACTGGAGCGAATGCTCAGTAGCGAACGAGACTGCGCAGAGGGAATTGCTTGCTAGGCGACCGTTGGCGCCCACCGTACCCGCGGGAGTCCCAGTCCAACCATTGCTCCGGCTTGCGACAAATTCAAGATTCTGTTGCGTGTGCTCATCCAGCGCGGTCGTGAGCTCTTCCTCGTACTCGTCGGTGCGCTGATCGTTGATCCGCTGGCGTCGTTCGTTCTCCGCGTCGACCCAAGCCTGGTGTGATGTGCTGGCCTTGTCGAGCGAAACGTCGAGGCTGTTGGCTGCACTGGTGATGCGTGCGAGCGCCTTCGTCGCTGCTTCTGGATCGGTACGGTCAATCGTTCCCGACTCCGTGGCGACCTCGGTGAGCTCCTCGATGCTCGTGCGAACTGCTGTCAGCGTCGTGCCGTCATCGACTTGCAAACCCACGGCGCTGAGAATTCCGGTTGCGGACTCGGTGGAGGCCGTGACGTTTTCGATCGCGGCGTCGAGGTCCTTGATGGTGAGGACGAGGTTTGCTTGAGCGGCGACATCCTCCACCGCGGCGGCGTTCGCCTCGACGTCTTCGAGCGCCGCATCGAGAGCATCGCTCACTTCGGTGAGCTTTGCCGTGGCGTCACGCGCCGAGTCGATGTCCTTCACCTCCCCAGCGAGCACCTTCTCGACGTCCTTGTCCTCGACCACTGATACGAGTTCCTCATCGGCGACGGGGGTAGATTCTTCGGCGGCTGGCTGAGGGGTGGTCGGCAGCAACGTGGGAGCCTTGGCCACGGCCGTGGGTGTCACTTTGATGGGCTCGGCTGCTACCTCAACGGCATTCTCGCTAGCGACGGTAATCGCGTCGCTCGAGGCAATCGAGAGCGACGTGGCGGCATTCTGGACCCGCGCATCGTGCGCTACAGGGGCTGCTGAGGTGGCGACATCCTGGGCCCGTGTGAGTGAAGCCTCAAGGGCCTGGCGCTTGTCGTCGACCTCTCGAGCTGCGGCAAAAGCCTGGCCGACGGCCCGATGACGTTCAATGCTGTGGGCGCCATCGGTGCTCGCGTAGCCGGCTCCAAAGCACGCGAGCGCAACACTAGCGACAACAACGTGGGACTTGCGAAAGGGATTACTCATAGATCTCAGAACTCTCGGGGCAGGGAGACGCTCAACGGCGCGATGTAGTCGCGCGTGCGGGTTGAGATGCGGCTATCAAAGGCGCGGTGTCGCTGCGGTGGCTCTAGGCAGCCATCGTGACTGCGCGCGCTGCCCTAATGTGTCCGCACGCCTCCCGAAAGTGGGTTCGAGCGCGCGACACAAGACAAATGCGACATTTCTACAACGCACGAGGGGGGTGAGATGTTCCTTCCCTCATGGGAGGGGGCCGGCTACATCCATTTCCTTCGCTTGAACACCCAGTACAAAACGCTGGCAAAGCCGAGCATCATCGCGAGCGCTAGCGGATAGCCCAACAGCCAGTTGAGTTCCGGCATATGAGTAAAGTTCATGCCATACACGGCGGCGATCAGGGTGGGGGCGAACAGGATGGCGGCCCAGCCCGAGATCTTCTTCATGTCCTCGTTTTGCCGCTGACCGACCAACGTTGCGTTCACCGCGAGGATCTGCGTGAGCGACTCTCGCAGTTCAATCACTTCGGTGTCCACGCGCGCGAGGTGGTCGGACAGGTCGCCAAGGTACGCCTGCAGGTCACCAGTGACATGAAACTTCTTGTAGCCACCCGTGAGGGTCGCGACCACGCCATTGAGTGAGGAGATCGCCTGCTTGAGGTCGATGACCTCCTGGCTCAGGCGATAGATGCGCTCCGCGGCGGCGGCGTCGCCGCTGAACACCTGACGTTCGATTTGGTCCTTGTCTACCGCGAGCCCCTCAAGTACGGGGACGAAGCCATCGACGATGCTGTCGAGGAGGCGGTATGCCACGGCGGCCGGCCCCAGACGCAACATGCTCGGATCCGATAGCAGGTTTCCCGCACGTACGTTTGGCGAGAGTTGGGCGTCGATGTCGAGCGAGGTGATGTCGGTCCCGCCAATCCATCGACCGTCCTGACAGATCACCACGACGGCGTTCTCGCGGAGCAGTACGTGAAACTCCGCGAACTCAACGATCTCGTCCTCGTCGATGTACCAGGCGGAGCGCGCTACGAGGAACACAACATCGTCGTAGCGTTCGATCTTGGGGCGCTGCCTGCCCTTGATCAAATCCTCGACCAGTAGGGGGTGCAGTCCCCAGGTGGCGGCGAGCTCGTCAATGGTGGCCTGTGCGGGCTCTGCGTAGAGCAGCATCGACATTCGATTGGGGGAGCCGTTCGCAAAGTTCAGGGCATCCTCGACGCTGGCATGGTCCGGCGCTCGTGACACCTCACCGTCCTCAACATATCGGGCGAGACGCAGGACGTCCTTGGGAGTCGGGGAGCTGGGGGCGCTGTGGTCGCTGGGGCGGCGTAGGCCGATGTGAGGGCGGTAGAGCTTTCGTCGCGTAGCCATTCGCGGTCTCCGAACGTCGTAGGTGCTGATGGCCAGCCTATGGCACACGTCTTGAGGAGAGGGAAACTCTACGCGTGCAACGAAAAGCACGGCTAGCTGTCCGTCCCAAGGTGCCCGGCAGCCTCGCGAAGTGCCGTCACGACCACCCTGATGGCGGGGTCGACGAGCGACGACTCACGCATTGCGGTGAACACGGTGCGTGTGGGGGCTTGCGGAAGAGAGTGGAGCAGGAGTGCTGGATCTGCGTCAGTGAGCATCAGATCCGGTAGCAGCGCCACCGCCTCTCCTGCCCTCACCAGAGCGACATGAGCTTGCAGGTCAGCGGTGACGAAGCGTACGTCAGGTTCGAACCCGGCGATTCGGCACTGTTGCTCGGCGAAGTGACGCGACGCTGCGCCGTGTGGCTCCATCACCCAAGGAGTCGCCGCACATGATCGTATGGTGGATCCCTCGTGAACCAGGGGAGTGGCGAGACGAACAGCATCAGCCACGAGGGTGTCTCGTACCAGTCCGGCGTAGTGAGGGGCCGAGTGGTGTGGGTACTCCTCGGCAACCACGAGGTCGAAGTCGCGGGCCCACGTGTCCTCCAGCGCCTGCGCCGGCTCGCTCTGGGTGACCTGCACACGCAGGTCGGGTGCGACACGCCGCACATTGCCGAGGGCGAGTGGTAGCAGGGCCAGCGCTGCCGACTGGAACACGGCGAGTCGGACGGTGCCTGTCAGATGGGCTTCCGCCCCGCGGACCGCGGATTGCGCGCGCTCCAACGCTGACAAAACCTCGTCCGCCGATGCTGCGAGACTTTCGCCCGCCGGCGTCAGGATGAGTTTGCGTCCCACACGTCGGGTCAGTGCTGCGCCCGCGGCACGTTCGAGGGTGGTGAGTTGCTGGGAGACGGCCGATGACGTGTAGCCGAGGGCGTCTGCGGTGGCCGCGATGGTGCCGCGGCGGGCAAATTCACGCAGCGTCCTCAGTTGGTTCGCATCGAGCATCATTTAGTTAAGCACAACTTAATGAAATTGTGCAGATAGAGGAACTGGTGCTGTGCAATGAAGAGGTGGACACTGGGGAAATGACCACTTCACACATGAAGTCAGTCGGGCCCAACGTCGTGCCCGACTCACCCAGCGACCAGGCCACGGCCGATGCTGCCGTCGCGCAGGTACGTACGTGGCTCGACGCTGCCCATCGTGAACGGCAACGCCCCGCGGCGAAGATCATGGCGCAGGCGCTCTCCTCACCGGGTGGACTCCGCTACTTGACCGAGGTGGTGGACGGGGTCGTGCGCCCTGAGGACCTCCGGGTGGCTGCGCGGGAATTGGTGCGTGCGAGCAAGGAGGCCAAACTCCACCTTCCGGGCGGCATGGCGTTCCTCACCAAGATCGGCGCAGTAGCCGCGCGGATCGCGCCCGTGCTCACCGTCCGCATCGCCCGCCGCTTCATTCGGGCGCTGGTGGGACACCTGGTGGTCGACGCCACGCCAGCGAAGCTGTCGGGGAACTTGCAAAAGCTCCGTTCGGACGGCGTTCACCTCAACGTGAATTTGCTGGGCGAGGCCGTGCTCGGCAAGAAGGAAGCGCTCAAGCGCGTAGTCGCGACACGTGACCTCATTCGCAACCCCGATGTTGACTATGTGTCCATCAAGGTTTCCGCGGCTATCGCGCCCCACTCGCCGTGGGCATCGGAGGAAGCCGTCGACCCCATCGTCGCTACTCTCACGCCGCTGTACGAGGCCGCGCTCGAGAACCACAACACATTCGTCAACCTCGACATGGAGGAGTACCGGGACCTGGATCTCACGGTTTCCGTCTTCGAAAAGCTCATGCTGACGGAACGCTTCATGCAGTTGAGCGCCGGAATTGTCATCCAGGCCTACTTGCCTGAGTCCAGCATGGCGCTGGAACGCGTACAGCACCTCGCGGAAACCCGAGTGGCCGCGGGCGGACAACCACTCCGCGTGCGCATCGTCAAGGGCGCGAATCTCTCGATGGAGCGGGTTGAATCGGAGGTACGCGACTGGCCATTGGCGACATGGGGCACCAAGATGGAGTCAGATGCCCAGTACAAGCGACTCCTGGACCGAGCGCTGACGCCTCAGCGCACCCGCGCTCTCAAGGTAGGCATCGCGGGTCACAATTTGTTTGACA
Organism: Demequina aurantiaca; assembly: GCF_000975135.1. Classification (GTDB taxonomy): domain Bacteria; phylum Actinomycetota; class Actinomycetes; order Actinomycetales; family Demequinaceae; genus Demequina; species Demequina aurantiaca. The sequence goes on from NZ_BBRF01000003.1 coordinate 30,333, forward strand.
TTGCGCTGGCGTGGTCGCGCGCGCAGGAACGCGGCGTCATGGACGACGTCCAGTTCGAAATGCTGTTGGGAATGGGCGAGCACGTGGCCACCGCTGTCAGCGCGGACGTCGGCACATTGCGCCTGTACACGCCCGTGGTGAACCCGCGCGACTTTGACGTCGCGCTCGCCTATCTGGTGCGTCGCCTGGAAGAGGTGGCGAATCCGCAGAATTTCCTGTCGCGCCTCGCGACGATGTCGAGCAGCAAGGAGCACTTTGACCGCGAGGAGCAGGCCTTCCGCGCTTCGTACGTCTCCTCCCTCAAGCCGCAGAGTGTAGAGACGCGCCGCGACGTCGAATCTCAGGCCATCACCGGGGCAGGGTTCGTCAACACGCCGGACCAGGACCCTGCTCGCTCCGCTATACGCGCCTGCGGACGAAAGATTCTGCGTGCTGCGCAAACGTCGCAGGCGGGCGAAGCGTCATTGAACGAGGCCCACCTTGAGGAGCCCGAGCCGCTCGATCGGGTGATTTCCGCGGCACATGCCGCCGGCGTTCGCTGGGGTGCGGTGCCGGCGTCCGACCGTGCCGACCTTCTTGAAAGTATCGCGGACCAATTGGAACTGCATCGGCACGATTTGATGGAGGTGATGGCATCCGAGGCTGGAAAGACGCTCGATCAGTCCGATCCCGAGGTCTCGGAGGCCATCGACTTTGCTCGGTACTACGCCGCACGGGCACGCGAACTCGACGCCATGGTGGGTGTCGCCGCAGTACCGCGACCCCTCACACTCGTCACACCGCCGTGGAACTTCCCCGTAGCGATTCCGGCGGGATCGGTATTGGCCTCGCTCGCAGCGGGATCGGCGGTCATCCTGAAGCCTGCCCGCGAGTCACGTCGTTGCGGGGCGGTACTTGCCGAGGCGATGTGGGCGGCAGGGGTGCCCAAGGACCTGCTCACGCTGATGACGATCAACACCCGCAAGATTGGGGATGATCTGCTCACGGACGGACGCATCGACCAGGTCATCTTGACCGGTGGGTTTGAGACAGCCGAGTTGTTCCTCAGCAAGCGCCCGGACATGAGGTTGCATGCCGAGACGTCGGGCAAGAACGTGCTCATCGTCACCCCGAGCGCGGACCTTGACTTAGCAGCGAAGGATCTGGTGGCATCCGCGTTTGGCCACGCTGGCCAGAAGTGCTCGGCGGCCTCGGTCGCGATACTGGTGGGTTCCGTTGCCGAATCACGCCGGTTTCACGATCAACTGCTCGATGCAGTCAATTCGCTGCACGTAGCCCGCTCGACGGAGATCACCGCACAGATGGGTCCCGTCATCAGCGAGCCGACGGACAAGTTGCTGCGTGGGCTCACGGAGCTCGAGGGAGATGAGTCGTGGTGGGTCGAGCCTCGACGCCTCGCCGATGCTTTGTGGACCCCTGGTATTCGGGGCTGGGTTGAGCCGGGCTCCTTCATGCACACGGTTGAGTGTTTCGGCCCGGTGTTGGGGATGATGCGTGCCGACACCCTTGACGATGCCATTGATCTGGTGAATCAGATCGACTACGGCCTCACGTCCGGTATCCACACGTTGGAGGAGGCGGAGATTCGCCGCTGGATGTCGGGAATCCAAGCCGGCAACCTGTACGTCAATCGGGGCACCACTGGTGCCATCGTCCAGCGCCAGCCCTTCGGCGGTTGGAAGCGATCCGTGGTCGGTCCCACCGTCAAGGCGGGCGGACCTCACTACGTGCAGACGCTGACCGGATGGGCGCCGACCGATGCGGGCGCACCGAGCTCCCCGGCAGTGCCTATTGGTGTGGCTCCGCTGGTTGAGCTGGCGGGACAGCCCTGGGTGCGCAGGGGAGCGGAATTGGATGCCGCAGCATGGGCGGAGCGCTTTGGAATCGGACACGACCCCACGGGCCTCGTGAGCGAACGAAACGTTCTTCGCTACCTGCCGGCACCGACCGTGATTCGTTGGGACGGCGAGGATGTCGCGCGCCTGGCTCGGGTTGCGGCGGCATCCGTAGCGGCCGGAGTAGCCACCGAGGTCTCGGTCGCGACGAACGTCGATGGCGAGGTCACGCGGGCCCTCACCGCGGTGCACGTGCCCATTGTCGTCGAGGAGGCATCATCGCTGGCCGATCGTGTCGCCGCGGTACCGGGGGGTCGCGTCCGAACCATTGGAGCTGTCGAGAGCGAGCTGCGCGGACGACCCGACGTCGCTGTCTTCGACACCCCAGTCAGTGCGAATTCCGAACTCGAGATGATGCCATTTCTGAGAGAGCAGGCCATCTCCATGACGGCGCATCGCTACGGAACGCCCTTCGCTCCCGCGGAGACGATTGGTGATGAACTGGTAGCGCGCCTCTAAGTGCAGCGGCGGGCATGACCCTGCTCAACGTCGGCGACAATGGTGGTGGCGGCCTCAACCATGGTCGCCATCCGCACCAACGCCTGGAGCAGCATCCGTGTCAGCAGTCGTAGAAGCACCGCGCGCCGAGAAGCACGCCCTCTGGGAAGACGCACTGGCCATTCCCAGTGGCGCCTTTCTCATGGCGTTTGGCCTGTTCCTGCTAGGTCAGATCGGCGGCGTCTCGGGTGGCGTCGCCGGGGTCGCGATCCTTGGTAGTTACTGGACTCACTGGTCCTTCGGCTTGATCTATTTTGTGCTCAACATCCCGTTCTTCGTGCTCGCCATCTGGCGGATGGGGTGGCTGTTTACCTCGAAGACGATCATCACGGTCGCACTGATCTCGGTATTCGAATGGGTTCACGAGCATTTTCTGGATGTGAGCGCCATCAACCCGCTGTACGCGAGCGTCTTCGCTGGCCTGGCCGTGGGCGTAGGCATGATCATGATCTTCCGTCACGGAGCATCGGCCGGGGGATTCGGCATTGTCGCCGCCTATCTCCAGGAACGGAAGGGTATTCGGGCGGGGTATACGCAGGGCGCCTTCGATGTCGTCGTGGTGCTCGCGGCGCTATCCACGGTTTCGCCGTACCTCCTGTTTGTTTCGATTATCGGAGCGGTCTTTCTGAACCTGATCCTCGCGATCAACCATCGCCCCGGTCGCTACTTTGGCTAATGGCGGTCCCGGGGAATCCGTGTGCGAGTGGTGAGCGATGGCGCCCTTTCTACCACCTGGTAAGTGCGGTATCGTTGAAGCGCTCACCGTCGCGCGCTGTCCTTCAGATGTCTCCATTTAGATCGGTGTCGCATGTCCACACTTAGCCCGGCCCGCACCAAGCTCGCGCTCTTCGCGCTTGCATTGGGTGGCTTTGGCATCGGCACCACTGAGTTCGTGGCGATGGGACTGCTACCCAATATTGCGGCGGACTTGCTCCCCGGACTCAATTCGGTGGACCCGGAGGCCGCGATAGCGCAGTCCGGAGCGGTGATCTCTGCCTACGCGCTCGGCGTGGTGGTGGGTGCGCCCACGATCGCCGCGTTCTCGGCACGATTCCCTCGCAAGCGACTGCTCACCGTTCTCGCTATCGCGTTCACGCTGGCGACGGTGGCTTCCGCTTTGGCGCCCACCTTCACCACGGTCCTGGCCGCGCGTTTCCTCGCGGGTCTTCCTCACGGCGCGTACTTTGGCGTGGCCGCCTTGGTTGCGGCGAGCATCATGGGGCCCGGCAAGCGAGGCCAGGCTGTGGCGTTCGTGCTGTCGGGCCTGACCATCTCCAACGTGATCGGTGTCCCCGCCATCACTTTCCTCGGTCAGCACACCAACTGGCGTGTCGCGTACCTGGCCGTGGCTGCGATCTTCGCGCTGACGACGCTTGCGATTCTGTGGTTCCTGCCCTGGCAGCAGGGAGACCCCAGCGCGACCGTGCGTCGCGAGTTGGGTGCCTTCAAGAGGCCCGCCGTCTGGCTTGCCCTCCTGACGGGTGCACTCGGTTTCGGGGGTTTCTTCGCCGTCTACACCTACGTCTCGCCGCTGGTCACCGAAGTTACCGGCGCGAGCGAGTCCTTCGTGCCCATCGCTCTCATTACGCTCGGACTCGGCATGACCCTGGGTAATTTCATCGGCGGACGGCTCGCGGACCGCGGCGCGATGCGCGCGGTCTTTATCCTGTTCGGCGCACTCGCTGCGGCCATGACGGTACTCATCCTGACCGTTCACGGAGTGGCGGGCCTGCTCATGGGAGTATTCCTGGTTGGTGGCGCTGCGGCAGCGCTGTCGCCAGCCATTCAGACCCGCCTCATGGATGTTGCGGGGGACAGCCAAACCATCGCCGCGGCGGTCAACCACTCGTCCCTGAACCTCGGCAACAGCCTGGGCGCATTCTTGGGGGGCGTCGTGATCGCCGCGGGATGGGGCTACGTTGCTCCGGCCTGGCTGGGGCTCGCGCTCTGCGTTCCAGGCGTGCTCTGCGCACTGGCCGGCTGGGCGATCACCAGAAATCGCCCCATCGAACCACACGCCCACTCCGTCGAGGAGAATGCGGACCTGCAGATGGGTGCGAGCGCGTAGTTTTCCCTGGCCTCCGCTATTCGGCGGTGGCGTCCGCGTCCAGATCCTTGAGCGCGCGCCGTAGCACCTTGCCCACGTTGGTCTTGGGCAACTCATCCACGAACACGATCTGGTGTGGTCGCTTGTAGCCGGCAAGGCGCTTCTTGAGGAACTTGCGCAGCTCGTCCGCCGTCAGCGAGTCGTCACGCTTGACGACGTAGAGCTTAGGAACCTCGCCAGCATGCTCATCCGGCACGCCGGTGGCACCGGCTTCCGACACCTTGGGGTGCACCATGGCGGCGTCCTCGAGTTCACCCGGGAAGACGTTGAATCCGGAAACGACGATGATTTCCTTCTTGCGATCGACAATACGCAGGAAGCCGTCCTCGTCCATGGTTGCGATGTCACCTGTGAGGAGCCACCCACCGTCAAAGAGCACGTTGGCGGACTCTTTGGGGTTGTTCCAGTACCCGCTCATGACCTGCGGTCCGAGCACAGCAAGCTCGCCCGGCTCACCAGGCTCAACGTCCTGGTGGTCCTCGTCGACGATTCTCACGTCAGTAGAAGGCAACGGGATGCCGATGGTACCGATACGCGGCGGTATGTGGGTGGGGTTGACGGCGACAACGGGCGACGCCTCCGTGAGGCCGTAGCCCTCGGTGATGTCCTTGCCGGTGATCTTCTTCCACCGTTCACCGACTGACGAGCGCAGCGCCATGCCGCCGGCGACGGTAATGCGCAGACCGCTGTGGTCGTCCTTCGCAAAGTCCTCGTTGTCCATGAGCGCCGCAGCAAGAGTGCTGACCAGCATCAATCCGTCGGGCTTGGACTTGTGGATGGTCTTGACGAAGCCCTTGAGGTCGCGCGGGTTGGTGACGAGGACGTTATGCGCCCCAAAGCGATAGAAGCCAATCGCATTCACGGTGAGAGCGAACACGTGATAGAGCGGCAACGCGGCGATGATGACGGGCTGCTTCTCCTCACCGAGCGTGTTGCGAATCTGCCCCATGAACTGTTCCTGATTGTTCAGCAGATTCCAATGCGACAGAATCGCGGCCTTGGTGCCGCCGGTCGTCCCGCCCGTGTACTGCAACAGCGCAGTGTCACCGGGCGTCAACTCGGGATCCTTCCACGTTGCGGCGGCGCCCTGCTTGAGCGCTGTCACGAACGAGACCGCATTGGGGATCGAATATTTGCGGACCATGTGCTTGATCTTGTCGGCGGCAAAGTTGATGATCGCGCGCTTGGGCTGCGACAGCATGTCGGCGGCATCCGTGATCACGACGTGCTCGAGCGACGAACCTTCGAGCAGTTCCTCGACCTTGAATGCGAAGTTGGAGAGCACCACGATGGCGCGCGGCTGCGCGTCGTGGACGGCCTCCTTGAGTTCCGTGACCGTGTACAGCGGGTTAGCGTTAACGACGATCAATCCCGCACGCAACGCGCCGTAAAACGCGACGGGGAACTGCATGAGGTTGGGCATCTGGATGACGATGCGATCGCCCTTGACGAGGCCGAGTTCGGTCTGGAGAAAGGCGGCGAAGTCCGTTGCAAGGCGATCAACGTCGTTGAAGGTGAGTTTGCCGCCCAGGTTGGAGAAGGCGGTCTTGTCTCCGTGGTGCTTTGCCGCGTTGCGGACCATGTCGCTCAGCGATCGCTCCTCGACCGACGGAATGACGGCAGGCACAGCATCGGGGTAGTACTTGAACCACGGTCGGTCCTCGCCGCCCACCGGGTCGGCGGAGGGGAGCGGGGCGTTGGCGCTAGCAGTCATTGTCATCCTCGTTGATGGGTCGCTTGTATGGGAACAATGATGCTGGTCATTGCCCCTCTGGCACAACTAGGGCGCGCCGGTGACGCCCATCAGCAGGTGGGCCTTGCTTCCGTCTCGGTTGGTGACGGCGGCGTCGTATCCCTGCTCGGTAGCCGAGGTGGCAAAGCCGACGGTGCCAGGCAGCAAGATGGGGCGCAGGAAGCTCACGGAGGTCTCGTATGCCTCCGGTAGGCGGCCCTCGAGCGCCGCCAGCGCGCGGGCGTGCGTCCACATTCCGTGAATGATGGGCCGCGCGAATCCGAAGGCCTTGGCGGCAACCGTGCTGGTGTGAATCGGGTTCGGGTCGTGCGAGACCTTGCGGTAGCGCCGTCCCAGATCCTTGGCCAGTCGCCACTTGGCTTGCGGCTGGAGGGGCTCGAAACTCTGGCGTTCCACGTCCTCTACCTCTCCGGGGGCGCTCATACCAGTCGCTAGGTATGTGCTCGTGCCGTCCCACACTGTCTCGTCGCCCACGCGGACCTGACCGATCAGGTCAATCATTGCGCCCCGCTTGTGAGGACGCAGGTTGTCAATGTGCACACGCACCTGCAATTTCTCCTCGAGTCCGACCGGGCGGTGCAGCGTCATCGAGTTGCTGACGTGCACCGCGCCCACCAGCTTGATTGAGGAGTCCGGAGCACCCAACAGGTGGACGTGCAACGGGAACGTGAGGACGTGGAGCCAGGTGGGCGGCACGGTGTCCCGTAGCGTGAATCCACAGACGCGGTTGTATTCGGCGAGTCGAGCGAGGTCCTGCCGCTGGTTGTCGACGACGGCGACCTGCCGCGGGATTTTGGCCGCCTTGGCACGGCTCGGAACCAGCGCGCGCGCGAAAGCAGTCCCCATCGAGGGCAACTCGTCGAGATGTTGCTCGCGCCGCTCCATTAGGCACCCACCAAGTTTTGTCCGCACACGCGGATCACCTGTCCATTGACACCGGCCGATGCTGGGTCCAGGAGGTAGCCGATGGCCTCGGCCACGTCCTCGGGCTGGCCCCCTTGGCTCAACGAGTTGCTCCGACGGAAGATCTCTCGCTGGATGAACGGGATGCGTGCCGTCATGGCCGTTTCGATGAAGCCGGGGGCCACGGCGTTCGCCGTGATGCCACGGCTGGCGAGATCCGGAGCCATGGCCTCGACGAGGCCCGTCACTCCGGCCTTCGACGCGGCGTAGTTGGTCTGACCCTTGTTTCCGGCGAGCCCGGAGGTGGACGCGATACCCACGATGCGCCCGCCATCCTCGACCGAGCCAGGGATAGCAGGATCAAGCAACACCTCATTCATGCGAATCTGTGCAGCGAGGTTGACGTCCAGCACCGAACCCCAGCGATCGGCGTCTGTGTTCACGAGCATTTTGTCTCGCGTGATTCCTGCGCAGTGCACGACGCCGTAAATCCTCTCGCCGCGCCGAGCGACGTGTTCCGCGATGGCTGCCCCGGCATCGTCCGCAGTGATGTCGAGTTGCAGAGCGGTTCCGCCGACCTCGTTGGCCACCTCAGCGAGCGACTCGCCGGCGGCGGGAATGTCGACGCCCACGATCGTGGCACCGTCACGGGCAAGGATGCGAGCAATAGATGCACCAATGCCTCGTGCGGCTCCCGTGACGACGACGACGCGGTCCTGAAGTGGCTTCTCAATGAGCTCATCGATGCCGGAGGAGGCGTCGCTGACATGCCACGTCTGCCCGTCCACGAAGGCGGACCGACCCTGCAGCACAAAGCCCAGGGTAGAGACCAGGTTGCTTGCCGACGCATCTGCGGCGACGTAAACCAAGTTGGACGTGGCCCCGCGGCGCAGTTCTTTCCCGACAGTCCGGTTGATCCCGTCCAATGCGCGGGTGACCGACTTGGCTTCCCAGTCGCCCGATGCTTCACGAGCGACAATCACGATGCGCCCCGATCCCTCAAGGGCCCGAACGGCGGGACGGAGCACCGCACGCAGGTCCTCGAGGCCGACGATGGTCGTCAGGTCCATCGCGTCGATGACGAGCGCCCCAATGCGCGATCCGTACCCGGGTGGGGAGTCGGCCGGAGCATCGACGATCGGGTCGGAGGATTCCAGACCCAACAGGTCTAGAGTGTCGGCCACCAGCGTCGATGCACCGAGCGGCGCGAGCACCACGGTGCCGTCGGGCCACGTGCGACCACGCCGGAGCTGGGGAGGATCCGCCAGGCCGGCTCGGGTAGAGACCGCGTGACCAACGGGGGAGTAGAAGAGCTTCTCGAGCGCGCCCATCACACTGCCTCCAGAATCGCGACGACGCCTTGTCCACCGGCGGCACACACCGAGACCAGCCCGCGCTTGCCTGGGCCAAGGTCGTGGAGCATCTTCGCGAGGCTCGGGACGATGCGGGCGCCGGTGGCGGCGAAGGGGTGTCCCACGGCGAGCGAGGAGCCCATCGTGTTCAACTTGGAACGGTCGAGGGTGCCAATGGCGCCGTTGAGACCGAGGCTGGTGCAGTATTCCTCCGATTCCCAGGCCTTGAGTGTGGCCAGGACGGTGGATGCGAACGCTTCGTGGATCTCGACCAGGTCGAAGTCCTCGATCGTGAGACCGTTCCGCTCGAGCATGTGACCAACCGCCCCTACTGGAGCGAGGAGCAGGTCCTCACCCGCGGGGTGGTCTACCGCGGCAACGTTGGCGTCCACGAACTTCGCCAGTACGGGCAGATGATTGTCCCGGGCCCATTGCTCGCTACCCAGCAGCACGGTGGCGGCGCCGTCCGACAGGGCGGTGGAGTTCCCAGCCGTCATGGTGCCGTCGGGTCCGCCGAAGGCGGGCTTGAGCTTGGCGAGCTTCTCGACCGAGGTGTCGGGGCGAAGGATGGAGTCCTTTGCGACTCCCAGGTAGGGGGTCACTAGGTCATCGAAGAATCCCGCATCCCAGGCAGCAGCAAGCGAGTGGTGAGATGCCGCGGCGAGCTCATCCTGAGCCTCCCGAGTGACCTCCCACCGCTTGGTGGTGAGCGCCTGGTGCTCACCCATGGACAGCCCCGTGCGCGGCTCGTTGACGCCTGGTGCGAGCGGCTTGAGGTGACTCGGGCGGATGCGTGCAAGGGCCTTGAGCCGCTCACCCGTCGAGCGGGCGGCGTTCGCGGCCAAGAGCGCCTTGCGCAGCGGTTCGCTGACAGTGATGGGGGCGTCGGACGCCGAGTCGGCACCACCCGCGATTCCCGAGTCGATTTGGCCGAGCGAGATCTTGTTCGCGATGTATATGGTCGCCTCGAGTCCAGTACCGCAGGCCTGCTGCAGGTCGCACGCGGGCGTGGTGGGTGCAAGTGACGAGCTCAGCACCGCCTCACGGGTGAGGTTGAAGTCACGGGGGTGCTTGAGGACTGCACCGGCCGCCACTTCTCCGAGTTGCATGCCGCTCAGCCCGTAGCGAGCGGCGAGGCCATCAATTGCGGATGTCAGTAGGTCGTGGCTCGCGGCCTGTGCGTAGGGCCCTCCCGCCTTGGCGAACGGGGTGCGGTTGCCACCTACGATGACGGCGTTGCTGTTCATCATGCCTCCATTGGCTTGTGAATCGAGTGAAGGGACAGCTCGTGAACATGTCTCCGATACTCACGGTAGCAGATACTCAGAGTATCGGTTAAGGTGTGAACATGACTGAAGACGGTCGGAACACTCGCTGGGATGCCCACCGCATCTCACGGCGCCAGGAATTGGTGTCGCATGCCTTGCGTGCCATTCGGGTGAATGGCGCGGGCGTGGGCATGGACGAGATTGCTGCGCGAGCAGGCACATCGAAAACCGTTTTTTACAGGCATTTTGGCGACCGTGCCGGCCTTTATGAGGCTGTGGTGGAATCGGTTCACGACTACATTGAACAGGGCCTCACGACGGCAATCGCTGAACACGAGCCCGAGAACCTGGACCACCTAGCTTCGACACTTGCCGATGCCTATTTGCTGTTGGTGGAGCGTGATCCCCACATCTACCGCTTCGTCATGAATGGCCCGACTCCCGGTACCAGTTCCGCGGATCCGCTGGGTTCCATGCCCATGCGAATTGGAGACTTTGTCGGTGGAGTAATTCTGGCCAGCCCTGGTGCCGCTGGAGTGAGCGTGGAGTGCGCCGCAACCTGGGGTCACGGACTCGTGGGCTTCATCCGGGCCGTGGCCGACAGGTGGATGGACTCCGCACAACGCGAACCCCGCGACCTGGTGGTCGACCACATTTCACGGCTTTTCGCGCCGGCGTTCGCCGGTGCCATGGCCACACCCTGAATTCAGCACAACTAAGGAGCAACAATGACGTTGACCGATGAGAGCCGACCCGTGAAGAACGAGGAACGACTCACCACACTTGGCGCGTCACTGCGCCGCGCCCTCGACGGCCAGTTTGCCGACGTCCGGGCCATGAACAGAGAGAGTTTTCCGGCCGAGGATTTGCTGCGTGATCCGGAGGCCGACATCGAGACCTCCCGCGAGTGGACCCTTAACCGGCTGCGTTACCTGAATGACAACGGTCTCGGTTCGGTGGGAGTGCCTTCTGGCGCCAACACGGTGTCCGACCCGCTCTCCGCCGTCATGGCGTTCGAAATTTTGAGCCATGGCGACCTGTCGGTGACGATCAAGTCAGGGGTGCAATTCGGCTTGTTCGGTGGTGCGGTCACCAACCTCGGAACCGCCTGGCACCACGAGACCTATCTGCCAGATATCACGTCCATGAAGCTGTTGGGCGGCTTCGCCATGACCGAACTTGGCCACGGCAGCGACGTTGCGAGCCTGGAGACGACCATCACGTACCTCCCCGAGACGGATGAGTACGAGATCAACTCGCCGACGCCAACCGCGGCGAAGGCTTACATCGGAAACGTAGCGCGCGACGGCCGTATGGTCGCCCTGTTCGGACAGCTGCACGTAGGTAGCGAGTCTCAGGGCGTGCACACCATCCTGGTGCCGATTCGCGACGAGGATGGCTCAGTCCTGCCGGGCATCACGATCGGCGACCAGGGGCACAAGGGAGGTCTCATGGGCGTCGACAACGGCACCATCCTCTTTGATCACATTCGCGTCCCGCGCCGCATGCTGCTGGACCGCTACGGAGGCGTTGACGAGGCGGGAAACTACGTCTCGACAATTGAGAATCCCAACCGTCGGTTCTTCACGATGCTCGGAACGCTGGTTCGAGGACGCGTCTGCATCGGCGCCGGAGGCGGCATCGCCGCCCGCCGGGGACTATCGACCGCCACGCGCTACGCGCTCAAGCGCCGCCAGTTCCCTGAGGCAGGGCGCCCCGGTGGCGTGTTGCTCCTGGACTACCTGGTGCACCAGCGTCGACTGTTGCCACGCATCGCCCGTAGTTACGCGCTTGGCTTCGCGCAAAACGAACTCACGCAGATGCTCGTCCACATTCAGAGTGGAGGCGAACACACGGAGCGGGATCAGCGGGAGCTCGAGTCCCGCGCGGCCGGACTGAAGGCCGTGACCACCCGCTTCGCGAATGAGACGATGCAGGAGGCACGCGAGGCGTGTGGCGGTTCCGGCTACCTCAGCGAGAATCATCTCACCGACCTCCGGGCCGACGTGGATGTGTTCGCTACCTTCGAGGGTGACAACACGGTGTTGATGCAACTCGTGACCAAGTCGCTGCTGTCCGACTACAAGCGGGCCTGGGGAGAGCTGGACCGTAGTGGCGTGGTGCGCGAGACCGGCCGCGTCGTGAGCGAGACCATGATGGAGCGCACCGCCGCGTCGGTCATGTTGGATAAGCTCGCCGCCTCCGCGCGACGCAAGCCTGATGAGACCAGTGTCATAGATTCGTCGTGGCACGCGCTGATGTTCGAGGAGCGAGAGCGCCACTCGCTGGAGTCGCTGGCACGCCGCTTCAAGGCCGCGTCGCAAGAGAAGGGAGACTCCTTCGAGTCGTTCAATGCCCTAGGCGATCACGTCCAGTTCGTGGCGCGTGCACACATGGAGCGGGTCGCACTCGAGGCCTTCGTCGCCGGAATTGATGCCTGCCAGGACGACGACGCGAAGCAGGTCCTTCACCACCTGTGTACACTCTTCGCCTTGACGAGCATCGAACAGGACCGCGCCTGGTACCTCGAGCACAACCGCATCAGCGGCTCCAAGGCCAAAGCCATTGGCGGCCAGATTAGCGAGATGTGCCGCAAGCTACGCCCCAACGCCCTTGCCATCGTCGAGGGCATGGGAATTCCTGAGGAGTGGCTACACGCCGCAATTCTTGACGACTAGACACCGATGGGCCCGGAGCTCTCCGGCCACGGGCCCATCGGTGTGTGCGTCGTTCGCCGCACCAGTGCGGTTGTGGATCTAGTCCTTGTCGTGTCGGGGCCTACGCGGCGCGCGCTTGTCGTAGTTGCCCTTGTTCGAGTCCCGGTTCAAGGTCCCGCCGCTGTGGGCTCCGCCACCTGAGTGGTGGGAGCCGCGATCGACCTTGAGGTCGATGAGGATGCCGCTGATGCGCGTCTTTTGGAGCTTTCGGAACGTGTCCTGCGACAAGTGAGAGGGCAGGTCAACCAGCGAGAAATTGGGGTGGATCTTGATCGCGCCAAAGTCGCTTCGGCCCAAGCCACCCTCATTGGCGATGGCACCGACAATCTGACGTGGTTCAACCTTGTGTCGCTTGCCCACCGCGATGCGATACGTCGCCATCGGACCAGAAGGCGGTCGACGGTCGTTGCTGCGAGAACCGCGTCCGGTGCCTGATGCAGAATCGCGGGGGCCACCCTTGCCCACAGGACGTTGGTCGAATTCCTGCTTGCGGGGTTCCGCCGCGGGATCAATCAGCAGGGGAGTGTCGCCCTGAGCCATCACGGCAAGCGCCGCGGCGACGTCCGCCTCTGGGACGTCATGGTGTTCGACGTAGTGGTTGATGATGTCGCGGAACTTCGAGATGCGGTCCTGCTGCTGAAGCGCAGCTGAGATCGAGTCGTCGAAGCGCGTCAGCCGAGTGGCGTTGACGTCTTCCGCGGTGGGCAAGTGCATCTGGGTGAGCGGCTGGCGTGTGGCCCGTTCGATGGAACTCAACATCCGGCGTTCGCGTGGCGTGACAAAGCTGATGGCATCACCGGTGCGGCCCGCGCGACCCGTTCGTCCCACGCGATGCACGTATGACTGCGTGTCGATGGGTAGGTCAAAGTTCACTACGTGACTGATCCGGTCGACGTCGAGTCCGCGAGCAGCCACGTCGGTGGCAACCAGGATGTCGAGCTTGCCGTCCTTGAGTTGCTTGATGGTTTTCTCACGCTGTGCCTGCACAATGTCGCCATTGATAGCGGATGCACCGTATCCGCGCGCTCGAAGCTTCTCTGCCACGACGACGGTGTCGTTCTTGGTACGAGTAAAGACGATCATCGCCTCGAAGTTCTCGACCTCAAGGATGCGGGTGAGCGCATCGACCTTCTGTGGGAACCCGACGATGAGGTACCGCTGGGTGATGGTGGCGGAGGTGGTGGTCTTGTCCTTGATGGTGACCTCTGCGGGGTCATTCAAGTACTTGGCAGAAAGGCGGCGGATTTGGGATGGCATGGTCGCTGAGAACAGGGCGACCTGCTTGCTGTCTGGCGTGGACGCGAGAATCGTCTCGACGTCCTCGGCAAAGCCCATCTTGAGCATCTCGTCGGCTTCGTCGAGCACCAAGTACTTGAGCTCGGACAGGTCAAGAGTGCCCTTGTCGAGGTGATCCATGATGCGACCGGGGGTACCGACCACGATGTGCACACCGCGACGCAGCGCGGACAATTGCACGCCGTATCCCTGACCTCCGTAGACGGGGAGGATGTGCACTCCAGCGCTGTGACCAGCGTAAGACTCGAAGGCCTCGCAGACTTGTAGCGCCAGTTCACGCGTGGGGGCGAGGACGAGCGCCTGAGGCTTCTTCTGCGCCCGGTCGAGGCGGTCCAGGATTGGCAGTGCAAAAGCCGCCGTCTTGCCCGTTCCGGTCTGCGCGAGTCCGATGACGTCGCGGCCCTCGAGGAGGTGCGGAATGGTTGATGCCTGAATGGCAGATGGAGTCTCGTAACCGACGCTCTTCAGGGCCTTCAGGACTGCGTCGCCCAGGCCCAAATCGGCGAACGTGACTGCATCGGGGGCTTCAACGGGGCTATCAGGGCTCGCATTATCGGAAGTAGGCATAGGTATACGGTAGTTCGTTCTGCCCGCGGCCGGAGACCTACACCCAACACATCGCGACTATCGAGCCTGTGGGAGGCTCTTCTCATGACTCATGTGCCTCCTCCGCTGGACCCGAATCGCGACCCGGGAGACGCTTGGGTCGAGGCTCCGACGGGTGAGCGGTACTGGGGTCGATTTGGGGCGGCGGGACTGCTTGCGGTCGACGACGAACGCGGCGTCCTGATGCAACACCGGGCGCTGTGGAGCCATCACGGCGGCACCTGGGGCATTCCCGGGGGTGCACTGCACGAAGGGGAACGGGCTATTCAGGGAGCTTTGCGCGAGGCAGGCGAGGAGGCGGGAGTGCCGGCCGATGCTGTGCGGCCCTACGCCACGATTGTCCTCGATCGCGGGGTCTGGATCTACACCACGGTGCTGGCTCGCGTCACGCGATCCTTCACGCCTGTAGCTGGAGACGCAGAATCTCTGGACCTGTCGTGGGTGCCAATTCCCGAGGTGGCCCAGCTCACACTGCACCCCGCCTTCGCTTCGGCTTGGCCCGTGCTGTCGACGCTCGTCGCCGCACGGCCGGTACTTATCGTCGATGGGGCGAACGTGGTCGGTTCAGTACCCGATGGCTGGTGGCATCATCGGCGCCTAGCTGCGGCGGACCTGGTCACGCGACTGGCTGCTCTCGCACGCACTGGAATCTCCGGTCGGGATCTCTCGCTACCCGGCTCACGCTGGTTCTTGGACACGACGGTGGTGCTGGAGGGAAAGGCTCGGGGCGTCGCTCCCGAAGGCTCAGTGAGCGTCATCGATGCGGACGGGTCGGGTGACGACAGCATTGTCGCTCTCGCTGCAGAGTTCGTACGTACGGGTGCGACCGTCACCGTCGTCACCAGCGACACAAGCCTTGCACGACGCGTGGGTGAGGAAGGGGCGACCGTAAGGGGAAGCGGTTGGCTGCTGTCCCTGATGGATTAATCCGAAGTGTGACGCTCGGCACAGTGGTTGTAGACAAATCACCTGGTGCCCGTAATCTCTAAGCGTGTTTGACATCGAGACTTTGCGATTCACCCTGGGGGTGCTGTCCTGCCTTGTCTTGGTGCTGTTTTACGCGGGCGTCTATCGCCCCACCAGGTCGTCGTTCGCTGGCTGGTGGTCACTCGCGCTCCTCAGTTCAGCTGTCAGCCCCGCACTTTTGCTACTCAATGGCACTGATGCGCAGGTCATTGCGAATCCGCTCTCGAGCTTGATCACGACGGTGGGTGGTGCGTCAGTGTGGTTCGCCACACGATCCGTGCGCGGCCTGGCCCCTGTGCCATGGGTGGTCTATGTGACCCCCGCACTCGTCTTTGTCGTCGCAATGTTTGAGGACCCCGCGACCAACCGCTGGGCAGGCAATGGCACGCTCTACTTCCTGATGGGACTCTTCTTTTCACTCGGAGCTCGTGAGATGTGGCTCGCATGGAAGGCTCGACGACTGTCACCGGATTGGGACCACGATGGCGAGGCGCGTGTGGCTCTCATTGTGAGTGCGCTGGCGGCGAGCGTTTTGGCCACGTTTTACGTGTGGCGTTTCATTCTCTACGTGACGCTGGGTCATGAGCATCCACTCTTCGAAACCACGGTGGGCGGTGGGCCCACCGCCGTCGTGTTGATGGTTTCGCTCATGGCCGTGACATTCTCGGCAGCAGCACTGGGATACGACGAGCAAACCCGTGAACTTCGCCGCCGTGTGGCACTCGATGACCTCACGGGCCTACTCGCACGCTCCGCGTTCTTTGAGCGCGCGTCGGTTGCCATTGCGAAGCAGCGGTCCGACGACCACCCGCGTGTCCTTGTGGTCGCAGATCTCGATCACTTCAAGGTCATCAATGATACGTATGGACACGCGGCAGGGGATCGGGCTCTCGAGCTCTTCGCGTCAGTCGTCCGCATCGAACTCGAACCGAGTGAGCTGGCGGGGCGCCTTGGAGGCGAGGAGTTCGCACTATTGTTGTGCGTCGACTCTGAGGAAGAGGCCCGGTCGCGGCTCCACCACCTAGGAGCCAAGTATCTCAAGATGGGCGGCGCAGCTGAGGTACATGTGCCCACCGTCAGCTTCGGTGTGGCGTCGACCGCAGTAGGCTCACCAATAGAGATGACGTTGGCGCAGGCGGATCGAGCGATGTACCAGGCAAAGGCGGCTGGGCGCAATCGTGTGGTTATTTCCGCGACACCCTAGGTAAGGAGAGCTGGTTTTGAGCAACTGGCGTACGGTGCTGGCGCGACTGCCGCAGCGAATCTGGTTCCGGCTCGCGGTGTTCACCGTGATTGCCGTGGCTCTGGCTTTGTTTGCGGGCATTGCCGGTCCCTACCTCCCGGACGCCGTTTCCGTGGAGTTTGGGCAGGACTCCGTAGAGAACATCCTGCAGATTCTCGCGACGTCGATGCTTGCCGTCACCACCTTCTCCTTGACCGCGATGGTGTCCGCCTACGCGTCCGCCGCGGCACGAGGCACGCCTCGCGCCACCCAGTTGCTGATCGCCGATCGCACCTCCCAGAACGCACTGTCGAGTTTCTTGGGCTCGTTTGTCTTCGCGATCGTCGGGATCGTCGCGCTATCTACCGGGTACTACGGTGAGCAGGGCCGGGTCATTCTGTACTTTGGCACGCTCGTCGTCATTGCGGTGGTGGTGGGTACGCTCATGCAGTGGATCAGCCATCTCACCGGCTTTGGCCGCATGGCGGATGTCATTGATCGGGTGGAAATGGCCGCATCCGATGCTGCGTGTGAGTACGCTCGCCACCCTCGGCTCGGCGGCGCGGCCGACGTCGATATCCCCGGTGGCGCAATCGCCGTTGCCTCCACCCGGGTGGGTTGTTTGACAGGCATCTCCATGAGCGTGTTGCAGTCCGTTGCCGAGGAAGCGAATCTCCGACTCCATGTGGCTACCATGCCGGGGGTAGCCGTCGACTATGGAACCGTCCTCGCCTTCGTCGAGGGTTCGCTCACCGACGAGTCACGTGAGCGAATCACGGGTGCGTTCCGGGTCGAGAACCACCGCACCTACGAGCAGGATCCTCGCCTGGGATTCGTGGCCCTGGCGGAAATTGCCAGCCGCGCGCTGTCTCCGTCGACGAACGACCCTGGTACGGCAGTTGAGGTTCTCAACGCCATACAGCGCGTCTTCACCCAGGTACTGACCACTGACGCAATAGCTGAGGTGAAGTATTCGCGGGTTCATGTGCCCGTGACGGCATTCGCTGATCTCGTCGAGGATGCCTTCCGACCTATTGCACGGGACGGTGCGCCCATGGTGGAGGTCGATCTACGGCTGCAGAGTGTGCTCGAGGCACTCGTCCGTATCGCGTCCCCAGCTGAGCGAGAGGCACTTGTCGCGACATCGCATGATGCCGAAACTCGCGCCATCGCGGCACTATCTGCCGCCGCAGATGCCGACTTGGTGCGCAAGCAATCAGCTCAGGCGCGCCGGGAGTAGGTTCGCGCCTACGACGTGGCCTGCTCGGCAGGTAGTGCGGCCTCGATAGCAGCAATGACCTCTGGAGCATCCGGCTTAGTTTTGGGGCGAAAGCGTGAGACCGTGCCGTCCGGAGCCACCACAAACTTCTCGAAGTTCCACTTAATTTTGCCAGCCTTACCGTCCGCATCGGCATGGGCCGTGAGCTCTTCATACAGCGGGTGGCGATGGCGGCCATTGACCTTGATGGTCTCGAACATCGGGAACGTGACTCCCCAGGTAGTCGAGCAGTACTCCTGAATGGCATCGGTGGAACCGAGTTCCTGGTGGAACTGATTGCTGGGGAAGCCCAGCACAGTGAACCCTCGGTCTTCGTAGGTCTTCTGAAGCTCCTCGAGCTGCTCATACTGCGGAGAGAGTCCGCAACGAGAGGCGACATTCACGATGAGTAGCGCCTTGCCGCTGTAGGCGCCAAGCGTGGTGGCAGTGCCGTCAATGGTGGTTAGTTGAATGTGGGCGAGTGCAGTGTCGTGGCTCATGGACCGTTAAACACCGCGCAGTGGCAATGTGTTCCGCCGCGCACTAACGAGGGCCAAGAAACTACCAAGCGGACGGCGCGTAGTCCTTGAGGAAAATTCCGAACAGATCCTCGCCTGCTTCGCCCCGTACCACTGGGTCGTACACACGGGCGGCGCCATCGACCAAGTCGAGCGGAGCGTGGAAGCCCTCTTCGGCAAGTCGAACCTTGGTGGGGTGGGGACGCTCGTCCGTAATCCACCCCGTGTCAACACTCGTCATCAGAATGGAATCGGTCTCGAACATCTCGCGAGCGCTGGTGCGCGTCAGCATGTTCACGGCTGCTTTAGCCATGTTGGTGTGGGGATGGCCAGGACCCTTATAGCCGCGGGCAAAGACCCCTTCCATCGCCGAAACGTTGACGACGTAACTGCGACCGGACCCGTGCTCGCGGGACGCCCGCGCCGCCGCGGCCATCTGCGGCCTGAGCCGATTGATGAGAATGAAGGGTGCGGTGCTATTGCACAGCTGCACCTCGAGTAGCTCGAGCGCATCCACGTTGCCCACGGCCTGAACCCAGGAATTGACGTCGTGGAGATCGGGCACCAGCCCACCCGCATCAATGGCGCTACCGTCGGCGAGCTTCTCAAGCGAAGACGACCCAGGAGCGAGCGCCAGTGAGGTGAGGCGACGGGCATTCTCTGAGGCGGTCGCCGCATCGGCCGACCGTGCCTGACGTGACGCGGAATCCTCATTCCCAGCTTCACCGGCACGATCCTGTCGTTCGACGGAGGGACGACCAACCTCGGCGGAGTGCGCGGAGGCGAGCAGGGGATGGGCGGCAACAGATTCCTCGAGCGCATGAGGGTGGACGTCACTCGCGTGCCCGAATGTGAGCATGGCGGGGCCACGGCCCTCGGGCCACAGGTTGGGCTCCACGGGAACCGACTCAGCATCCGCGAGGGGCGCGTAGGAGCCGGGGGAGCGCCGTACCGTCTGCGCGGCATTGTTGATCAGGATGTCGAGCGGCCCTTGCGCGGCCACTGCGTCCGCGAGTGAAACTACCTGGGACGGATCACGGAGGTCGATTCCAACTACGGTGAGGCGGTGCAGCCAATCACTGGAATCGACCATCGCAGCAAAGCGCCGGACAGCGTCTCGGGGGAAACGTGTGGTGATGGTGGTGTGGGCACCGTCTCGCAGAAGGCGTAGCGCGATGTGCATGCCGATCTTCGCGCGCCCTCCGGTGAGCAGCGCACGCTTGCCACGCAGGTCGGTGCGGGCCTCACGCTTGGCGTGGCCCGTCGCCGCGCACGTGGGGCAGAGCTGGTGATAAAAGGCATCGACCACGGTGTATTTCTGCTTGCAGATATAGCAGGGACGCGCCTTGGCGAAGGTGCCCGCGGTGGCCGCCTGCGAAGAAGCCGTGAGCGTCAGTCCTCTGGTCTCGTCGTCAATCCGGTCCGCCGCACCCGTAGCAGTGGCCGCAACGACGGCGTTGTCCGCTGCCGTGATGGCCGCACGTTTTTCGCTGCGACGGTTCTGCTTGACGGCCTTGATCATACGTGCGGTGGCGTGACGCACCGCGACAAAGTCCTCGTGTTCCTCATCAACCTGATTGAGGCTAGCGAGGACCCGCAACGTAGTCGCGAGATCATCGGGATCAATCGCACTGCCGTTCGCCCTCACGTCGCCGGGAACGTTTGAGGGGGCGTCGTTGTTGGAAGCGTTAGGGTCGTTGGGCACGTGGCAGAGCCTACATTCACGACGGCACCAGTTTCACGACAGCATCAGTTTGCCGGCACGACATGTCAGTAATCACAAGACAAAGGGAGAGCATCATGGCAGTCTCAAGCAAGGCCCACACCACCTGGTCGGGAGACCTTCCCAGCGGTTCGGGACACACGTCACTTGCGTCCTCGGGCGTAGCCGACTTTGATATCAACTGGAACTCGCGTTCCGCGGGCGGTGGCAGCGCTGTCACCCCTGAGGAACTTCTTGCTGCCGCACATTCCTCCTGCTTCGCCATGGCTCTGTCGCACGCTCTCGGCGAGAATGGCACTCCTCCCACCGACCTGGCGGTCGACGCCGAGGTAGTTTTTGTTCCTGGCGAGGGAGTGAAGTCGAGCGCCCTGACCTTGGTTGCCACCGTCCCCGGGCTCTCCGCCGAGGAGTTCGCAAAGTTCGCGGACGATGCCAAAGACGGCTGCCCCGTCTCGCAGGCTCTCGCTGGCATCGACATTTCGCTCGAAAGCGTGACCTTCAACTAAGCAACGCACCACTCCGCAGGTCACTGGCTCACTCCGCTAGGTTGTAGCGATGACCGCACCTGTGGGGCGAACACGCCGCATCTTGGCACGCTCCGGGGCGTCCGGCTTCTTGCTGGGCGCCTCGTTCGTGTGGCGCGGCTTCCGCTCCTGGTCATCCCATCCCCGCCTCATGGCGTGGGGGCTGCTGCCCGGCGCGATTGCCTTTCTCTTCGTCGCAAGTCTCGTCGTAGCCGTTGCGTTCCAGGCGGACGATGCGGCAGGTTGGATCCTGGACAGGACAGTTGCGGGCGTCACGGGCCCCGTCGCCACTGTGCTGTCTGCGCTCCTCGCCATTGCTATCTTTGGCGGCACCGTGATCGCGGCGTTCTATACGTTCACCGCGTTCACGCTGTTTATTGGTCAGCCCTTCTTCGAGCGCATCTCACGTCATCTGGATGCTGAGATGGGAGAGCCCCAGGTCGTTGCCGAGGAGCCGTGGTGGCGCGCGACGCTGCGGGGGCTAGCCGAGGCAGCGGGGCTGCTCACCCTCACCGCGGTGCTGGCGATCGGGCTCTTCCTCGTGAGCCTTGTTCCGGTCGCCGGATCCGTCGCGTCCTTCACGCTAGGCGCGATCCTGGGAGGCTGGTTCCTGTCGCTGGAACTCACGGCCTACGCACTTTCTCGACGAGGAGTCGTCACTCTACGTCAACGGCGGCGCCAGCTCGCCTCCCAGCGGGCGGTATCGGTGGGCTTTGGCACCACCGTATTCCTGCTGTTTCTGCTGCCCTTCGGGGCTATAGCGACGATGCCGGCGGCAAGCGCTGGAGCCACCCTCTTATCGCGCCGCCTCATGGGCGAAGCAGACACGTCCGGTGAGCCTGCCAGTACGGGGGAACTTGAGCGACACTCGGACAATCTGCAAATCGCTGGCGACGACGACCACTCAAACAGTTAGTGCAAACGCTGCATGATGTGCTTGGCCATTGCTCGTCCGGCCCGGTTGGCGCCAATGGTGCTGGCTTGGGGGCCGTATCCAGCAAGGAACAGGCCAGGGTGGTCCGCGGACTCACCGTCGCTGACAACGATGCCTCCTCGACTCGTGTTCAACGCCAGGGGGTCGAGGTGATCGAGTTCCGCGTCGAATCCCGCAGCCCACACCACCGCGTCAAGAGGAATATGAGCACCGTTAGTTGTGATGGCGCCGTCCGACACGAGCCGCGCGAACATGGGTCGACGGACAAGCACCCCACGCTCGTCAAGCCGGCGCACCATGGCGTTGCGCGGCAACCCGGTCGAGCCTGCGATGCTCGGTAGTCGACGCCCAGCCCTCGCTGCCTCGTCCTGCCGCCGCACTGCAGCCTTGCCGCGGTCTTGACTCAGGTCTGGGCCCTCGTCAGTGAAGGCGGGCTCGCGTCGGGTAAACCACTCGGTGTGGGCTCCCACGGCAGAGAGCTCGTCAAGAAAGCCCAGCGCAGACGTACCCGCACCCACGATTGCCACGCGTTGACCCGCGAAGTCGTGTGCGTCCGAGTATTCGGGAGTGGTCACCTGCCGCCCCGAGAAGACGTCCCGCCCGGCGACAGCCGGAATACGCGGCCGACGCCAAGTGCCCGAGGCATTAACGACCACGGCGCTCCGGTAGCGCCGCATCTGCTCCTCCGTGCGAACGGTGACGAGGAAACCACGGGGAGCCTCAACATCGGCCGTGGTCAAGGCAGTGGCCGCAGAGGTGACGGCAACGACGGTGGCAGGGCGCAGCACCTCAAGGCCGAAATGCCGCTCGTACGCGGCGTAGTACTCGCGCACCACCTCGCGCGCAGGTTGGTCGCGCGGAGCGGAGGCGAAGGACAACCCCGCTTCGCTCATTCCTGGCAGATCATGAATCTTGTGAGTGTCGCCCACGCGCAAGGCACTCCACCGATGTTGCCACGCTCCACCGGTGCTCGGGCCCCGGTCGACAACGAGGACATCCACGCCAGGGAGTAGGCCAAGGCGCGTCAGGTGGTAGGCGGTGGAAAGTCCCGCCTGGCCCGCACCAATTATGACCACCTGGGTGTCACCAGGTTCAACGGTTGGCACGAGCGGCGACGCCGGGTTGGTAGGCACGCTAGCCAAACGCTGCGTCGACCTGAGGCTTCACGCGGGTGCCCAAGAGTTCGATGGCGGTCATCACGTCGGAGTGTGGAAGTCCCGCCCAGTCCATCTGCATCACATAGCGGTCGGCCCCGGTGAGCTGCCCAACGGAGATCAGGCGTTGCGCAATTTCGTCAGGTGACCCCGCAAAGATCATGGCAGCACCGTCCACCATCCGGTCGTAGTCCGCCCGGCTAGGCACGGACCAGCCCCGCGAAACCGCGCCCCACTCCATGGCCTGTTTCCAGAAAGGATAGAAGGAGTTCTTGGCGTCCTGCGAACGTTCCGCGATGAGACCGATGGCGGTCATCGTGACGTGTTGGGAGGACTCCGGGTGTCCACTCTGGACCGATGCGCGGCGGTAGAGATCGACGAGCGGCGCGAAGCGTTCAGGTTCGCCTCCGATGATCGCGTACACCACGGGTGCACCCAGAGCTCCTGCTCTCACCGACGACTGCGGGTTGCCACCCGTGCCAATGGACACGCGCAGATGCGCCCCATAGGGGCGGGGGAGTACCAACGCATTGTTCAGGTCGCTTCGGAAGCGCCCTTTCCATGTGATGGGCGATTCCTGATTGAGTTGCAACAGCAGCTGGATCTTCTCGTCGTACAGGGCCTCGTAGTCATTGAGCGACGCGCCAAAGAGCGGGTAACTTTCCGTGAATGAGCCACGGCCAGCCATGATCTCAGCGCGACCCTCGCTGAGCTGATCCAGCGTCGTGAATTGCTGGAAAAGTCGGACGGGATCCTCGGTGCTCAGCACGGTGACCGCGGTGCCCAAGGTAATGCGCTCCGTCAGCGACGATGCCGCGGCAAGGACGGTTCCCGGGTTGGAGATCGCGTAGCCATCGAGGTGATGTTCGCCGAGCCCATAGAAGTCGAGGCCCACCTGCTCTGCCAACTGGATGCGTTCAAGCTGCTCCTTCAGGCCCTGCGCAACAGGGACGCGAGTGCCAGACTCTCTATCGAGCCGAAGATCCCCAAAACTCATGACACCGAGTTGCATATCGAGTGATCCTCTCGTTGGGCGGGTGCTCTCGCGACGCTACCTCACTGCCGGAATGCCCGGACGACCCAAAATGTTGACGTTTATATGGCAACGAATGCTCAGTCCTTGTATTCCCCCGTGCGCACCGAATCATCCTCAGCCTCTGACCCCTCGTTGCAGGCGGATCCACCATCGCACCTGACGAATGAGGCCGAGGCCCGAACTGTTGCGATTTTTGGTGCCGGACGCGTAGGAACGGCACTGGCGCGCGTGCTGGTCGACGCAAAATACGATGTGCGAGTGGTGGGCTCTGGGCCCGCGAGTGGCATTGACCTCATTGTGAGCGTGATGGCTCCCGGTGCGGTGGCCATGGATGCCGCCGCCGCCGTGACTGGGGCCGACATCGTCGTCCTGGCCGTCCCCCTTCACAGGATCGACTCGGTCGAATTCGCGTTGCTGCAGGACAAAGTGGTGGTGGATGTCATGAACTATTGGGAACCCATCGATGGTTCGCTCCCTGACTTCGCCGGTGTTCAGGCAACGTCGCCGGTGGTGTCGGATCTTCTTGCGGGTGCTCGGGTAGTGAAGGCGTTCAATCACATTGGCTACCACGACATCGCGACGGACAGTCGGGAAACGGGACATCCCGAGCGTCGCGCACTTGCCGTCGCCGGCGACCACGATGAAGCGGTCGCCTTGGTGCTTGAAATGGTCCACCGTGTGGGCTTTGATGCCGTCTACGCCGGAAGCCTTGCACAATCCGGTCTGCTCGAAGCCGGCGGACCGATCTTTGGCGTACGTCTTGACCGCGCCGAACTCGAACGCCACGTCACTCAGGACGCCCCTGCTCGTCGCTAAAGTAATGGGGTGAGCGAGCACCCTAACCACCTACCCAAGCGCCTGACTCGGTGGGCTGAAGCGTTCCGGCTCGACTACGGCGGAGTGCTCATTGGCCTGGTATTTCTGGCACTGTCGCTCACGCCGTCACTATTGCCGCGACCGCAGGTGGCTCAGGGAGTCATTTCCGGATTGAGTTTTGCGCTCGGCTACGGAGTGGGAGTGCTGCTTTGGTATGTGCTGCGACGGTTGATCTCGTGGCGCGACCCCGCCCTGGCGCGATGGGGGTGGCCGGTGCTTGGCATCGTGATTGTGACGGGTGCCGTGATTCTGGCACCGTTCGTGGTGGCATGGCAGAACGGAATTCGCACGACGGTGGGATTGCCCACCATTACCGGATACTCGTGGTTCCTCCTCCTCGTCGTGGCCTTCGGTATCGCAGTGATTGCCATCGCATTCGGCCGTGGGCTGCGCCTGGCCTATCAGGCGGCGGAACGGCGCAGCGGCCCACTGGTGCGCCGCGTCGCGGGTGACGAGGCCCGTGAGCACGAGCGCGGCGTCAACGTCGCAACGGACGCAACCTCATTGGCCGTGGTGGTGCTGATCGTCGCGGTCGTGTTGTGGGGCGTGGCCGCGGTGGGGCTGCAATTTTTGGACCGTGGCTGGAGCGAGTCGAACGCGCACCCAGACCCCGACCTGACAGCGCCTACGTCGTCACTGCGCTCTGGTGGGCCGGGCAGTCTGGTGCGTTGGGATGAGCTTGGCTTTGCCGGATCGGAGATCGTCGCGAGCGGACCGGATGCGGAGGCCATCGAGGCATTGACCAACCAGAGCGCAAAGGAACCGATTCGGGTCTACGTGGGTCTGGAGTCAGCGCCTACCTATGCAGAGCGTGCCGCGATAGCGGTCAATGAACTGCAACATACGGGAGCGGCCGACCGATCGGTTTTGGTTGTCGCAGGCACGACGGGTACCGGCTGGCTTGACCCCCAGGCCATTGACTCTGTCGAATATCTTCACGGTGGTGATACCGCGCTAGTCGCGCTGCAGTACGACGACAAACCGAGTTGGCGTAGTCGCGTGTTCAACCCTGAAGAAGCGGCCGAAGGGGCAAGTGCCCAATTCTATTCCGTGTACGCGTGGTGGAGCGGGTTACCCGTCGATCATCGCCCCGCACTGGTCGTTTACGGACTCAGCCTTGGGTCGTATGCCATGCAGTCAGCGTTCCCCGATCTCGAGACGCTGCTCGCGCGCTCGGACGGTGCCGTGTTTGCGGGAACCCCCGCACGCACCGGTCTTTGGGATGGGCTCACCGCACGGCGCGATCCGGGTAGCCCAGTCACGCTCCCCACTCTTGACCACGGCCGTCAGGCGAGGTGGTTCTCCGACCCTGCCGACTTCACCAATGCCACGGGGGAGTGGGATTCCCCGCGAGTGGCCTATCTGCAACACGGCAACGATCCAGTCGTGTGGTTGAGCGGCTCCATCTTCTGGCAGCGCCCTGAATGGCTTGAGGACGGTCAGCGATCACCCGTCGTCTCACCCGACATGCATTGGATACCCGTCGTCACGGGGCTGCAGGCGCTGATCGACTTCACCATGGGCACCGCCGTGCCAGACGACTCCGGTCATAAATACGGATCGTTGACACTCGAAGCCTGGATCGCGGTGACGGGCGATGGAGGACTCAGCGACCAATCCCTGAGTGCTATCCGCGCGACGATCGCAAGTTACGACTCCCTACCGCCCGTCGACCAGTAGTCGCCAAGACCCCCAGACCATTGGGGGAAGCTCGCCGTCCGCTGGATGGGTTTCGCCGGGTGGCTGCACCCTCAATTTGTCGCGACGTGGGCTGGTAGAGATGCCATTTTCGGCAACGTGTTGGTCACGGCAAGGTCACGGAGAGGTCACGATTTCTGGCCCCTCAGGGCATCCAGTGCGGCATGACTCGGCGGAGGTGGGTATTTGTTGCAGCGCCGAACGCAAGAAATTGCGTCGTTTGTGTAGGGTCGTTTCTATGGCCGGAAGACTTGCAGATGTAGCCGCCAAAGTTGGCGTGAGTGAAGCGACCGTGAGCCGCGTGCTTAACGGGAAAGCGGGCGTGAGTGAAGCCACGCGTGAGGCGGTGCTCACGGCACTAGACGTGCTCGGATATGAGCGACCGAGCAAGCTCCGAGGCGAACGCGCTCGCCTGGTTGGTCTGGTCCTGCCGGAGCTTCAGAACCCGATCTTTCCCGCCTTCGCCGAGGTGGTGAGCGGGGCGCTTGCCCAGAACGGATACACGCCGGTGCTCTGCACGCAAACGTCCGGCGGCATCGGCGAGGCGGAATATGTCGAACTTCTCCTGAGCCAGCAGGTCTCGGGAATCGTCTTCGCGGGCGGGCTGTACTCGCAAGCCGATGCGCCTCATGAGCACTATGACCGGCTGCGGGAACTCAACCTGCCGACCGTCCTCGTGAGCGCGCCCGACGCGGGCATCGACTTTCCAACCGTGAGCGCCGATGACGCGGTCGCCATGGAGCAGGCATGGAATCACCTTGTCCAACTGGGCCACCGCAACATCGGACTCGTCCTCGGGCCGGCCGACCATATCCCCTCGCGACGCAAGCGATCGGCCGCGAACAAGATGGCGGCGCGCACGGGGATCGCACTTCCCGAGGCCCACGTGGAGTACTCGCAGTACTCGCTTGAGGCCGGCCAGGCTGCGACCTCGCGGCTCGTGGGTCGCGGGGTGACAGCCGTGATCTGCGCATCGGATCCCATCGCACTCGGGGCGATTCGTGCGGTGCGCCGCGCGGGCCTTGAGGTGCCCGACGACGTGTCGATCATCGGCTACGACGACTCGGCGCTCATGCCAAGTGTGGATCCGCCCCTCACCACGGTGCGCCAACCCATCGACTCGATGGGCCGAATGGTCGTCGACCTGCTGGTGCGCCAGATCGCGGGAAACGCGGCGCCGTCAGACGAGTACTTCTTCGAGCCCGAGTTGGTGGTGCGCAACACCACCGGCCGTGCAAGAACCACGTAAATTCACGCAACGCAAGAAAGTTTCTTACTTACTGTCGAGTTCTTGCATTTACATAGTTCTGTCGTTACGTTCTTCCCACAGGCGCCACCGTGGTCGCCAGTGAGAGAAGGAAGCGACAACTCGAGTGGACCAGAATCTCCTCGCCGCCGTTGAAGGCGGTCACGACAAACTGGCGTCTTTGAGCTCCGGCGAGAACGTCCTTTCTCCCAGCACCGAAGATCCGCTGTGGTGGCGCCACGCAGTCATCTATCAGGTCTACGTGCGTAGCTTCGCTGATGGAAACGGCGACGGGACTGGGGACATTGCTGGCCTAAGAAGCCGCCTGCCGTACCTCGCCGCGCTCGGCATCGATGCGATCTGGATTACCCCGTGGTACGCGTCGCCATTGGCGGATGGCGGCTACGACGTCAGCGACTACCGCGCTATTCACCCCGACTTTGGCACCATCGAAGAGGCCGAGTTGCTGATCGCTGAGGGCCTCGAATTGGGGATTCGCACCATCATCGACGTGGTGCCCAATCACCTCAGTGACCAGCATGCCTGGTTCAAGGAAGCCCTTGCCGCCGGACCCGGATCGCCCGAGCGCGAACGGTTCTGGTTTGTCGACTCCGAGGACATCCCGAACCATTGGGTGTCTCCGTTCGATGGCGAGACCTGGACCCAGACCACCAACGAGGACGGCACTCCCGGACAGTGGTACCTCCATCTGTTCACGCCGGAACAGCCCGACGTCAACTGGAATCACCCAGACGTCCGCAAGGAGTACGAGGACGTCCTCAAGTTCTGGTTCGACAGGGGCGTGGGGGGCGTCCGCATCGACTCGGCCGCACTGTTGATCAAGGACCCGGAGCTTTCCGAGGTCGTGGGTGAGCCAGCTGCGGGGGAGCACCCCTGGCAGGATCGCGACGAACTGCACGAGGTCTACGCGTCGTGGCGCGCCATCGCCGACAGCTACCCCGGAGCTCGCGCATTGGTGGGGGAGCTGTGGCTGCCGGATGTTGAGCGCTTTGTGCAGTACATGCGACCCAACGAGCTACACACCGCGTTCAACTTTGACTTCATGTCACGGCAGTGGAGCGCCCAGCAGGTTCGCGAATCCATTGACATGACCCTCAACGCCCACGAACCGGTAGGAGCCCCCTCGACCTGGGTGCTCTCCAATCACGACGTCACGCGGCCCGTGACCCGGCTAGGACGCGAAGACTCGACGTTCTCGTTCCTCACCAAGGAGTTCAACACTCCCACGGACCTCGAACTTGGAACGCGCCGCTCCCGGGCAGCGGCACTACTTACCGCAGCGCTGCCAGGGTCGCTCTACATCTACCAGGGTGACGAACTCGGACTTCCTGAGGTGGAGAACATTCCCCGCAACAAGATCGATGACCCGATGCACTTCAAGTCCGGCGGCACCAAGCCGGGGCGTGACGGCTGCCGTGTTCCACTGCCCTGGACGCGCGAGGGCTCGTCTTACGGCTTTGGTGAGGACGGTGCATCGTCCGCTTGGCTTCCGCAGCCGCACGGATGGGCGAACCTCTCCGTCGAGGCTCAACTCGAGGACGACAACTCCATGCTGGCCCTCTACACGAGGGCGATCAAGATTCGGCACGAGAGCGCAGACCTGCGCGAAGGCGGCTTCACCTGGCTCACGTCTGAGCCCGGTGTGGTGGCCTTCCGCCGCGGCGAGTCGCTCACGTGCATCACAAACTTCGCTGATCAACCCGTGCGACTGCCTGACGGCGCAAGGGTGCTTTTGGTTAGCGATGAGCTCGTCGACGGCGAGTTACCTCAAGATGCCACCGCCTGGCTCGCCGCCAAGTGAGACACATGTGGAACGCGAGACAACAACCAATGAAGGGGAAGACAATGAAGTCACTCAATAAAGTGGTCACGGTTGGCGCCGTTGCCGCACTGGCGGTCACCATGACCGCATGCTCATCAGACGACAGCCCGGAACCGTCGACGAGTGCAACGGACGCAACGACGTCCAGCGCAACTGCCGACGCAATGGAGCCCGTCACCATCAAGGTGGTCAGCCTTATTCCTGGATCCGACCAGGCTGCGTTCGACGCGTTCGACGCCCAGGTCGCACAGTTCGAGGGCCTCTACCCGAACATCACGGTGGAGTCGGAAGAGTACGAATGGACCGGTCCAACGTTCGCAGCGCAGCTCGCAGGTGGCACGCTTCCCGACGTCTACACCATTCCGTTCACGGACGGCCTGACGCTGCTCGCCAACGGCCAGCTCGCAAACATCACCTCTCAGGTGAGCGAACTGCCTTACGCGAACGACTTCAACCCGAACGTGCTCGCACAGGTGCAGGACGCCAATGGTGACGTGTTCGGCCTCCCGACCGCTGCCTACGGATCCGCACTGCACTACAACCGCGCATTGTTTACCGAGGCGGGCTTGGACCCGGACCAGCCGCCGACCACCTGGGACGAGGTGCGTGAGGACGCCAAGGCGATCTCCGACAAGACCGGCAACACCGGCTTTGCGCAGATGGCCGCCAGCAACACTGGTGGATGGCAGCTGACCGTTGCGACCTATGCGCGTGGCGGACGGATGCAGACCGAGGACGCCGACGGCAAGATCGCCGTCACCGCCGACAACGACGCCACCAAGGCGGCTCTGGACTACTTCCACCAGCTGCGCTGGGAGGACGACTCCATGGGCTCTGACTTCCTGCTTGATTGGGGAACCATCAACCAGGCATTCGGCGCTGGCCAGGTGGGTATGTACACCTCTGGTTCCGACATCTACACCAACCTGATCCAGGCGCAGGGAATGAACCCTGACGACTACGGCGCGACGGTTATCCCGCTCGAGGGCGACGACTCCGGAACGCTGGGAGGCGGCACCATTGCTGCCGTCAACGTCAAGGCTTCGCCCGAGGTTCAGAACGCCGCGGTGAAGTGGATCGACTTCTACTACATGCAGAAGCTCGTCGACCAGGATGCCGCCGTTCTCGACGCGAAGACTCTCTCCGAGTCAGACCAGGCTGTGGGAGTGCCAGCACTTCCAATCTTCTCCAAGGAACTGTTCGACCAGTCCCGCGAGTGGGTTGCCGACTACATCAATGTTGACCAGGATCACGTCAGCTACTTCAACGACGCGATCTTCGACCAGGCCGTGGTGCCCGAGCCCAAGGCTCACACTCAGGAGCTGTATGCGGCTCTTGACACGGTCGTCCAGTCGGTACTGACCGACGAGAACGCTGACACCGATGCGCTGCTGAAGGATGTCAATGTTCAAATCCAGGCGTTGATCGACGCCGACGCTTAATCTGGTGCCCGTCTTGCCGGCGGCACGCGAGTGTCGCCGGCAAGAACCACCCGAAAGGACCAACCAGCACCATGGCAATTCAGACGACGGAGTCTCAACCCACGTCACTCGTGCGACGCACCAGGCTGAAGTTGAGCAACGGCGGATTCTCCACCTTCATCTTCTTCATTCCGCTGATCGTCATCTTCGGCGTCTTCTCGTGGTGGCCCATTATCCAATCCGGGATCATGAGCTTCCAGGAGACAAACCTTGTCACCACCTCGTGGGTGGGCTTCGATAACTTCTACCAGGTCCTCAACGACCCGCTGCTGTGGAAGGCGATCAAGAACACCATTTACTTCGCGGTGCTTGCTTTGATCTTCGGCTATCCAGTGCCACTGATTGCCGCGGTACTGATGAGCGAGGTGCGCAGGGCCAAGGGCTTCTTCACCGTCCTTGCCTACCTCCCTGTGGTGGTGCCTCCGGTCGTGGCGGTGCTGTTGTGGAAGTTCTTCTACGATGCGTCACCCACCGGTGTGTTCAACACCATCCTTGGCTGGGTGGGAATCCCACCTCAGCCATGGATTCAGGACCAGGCCACTGCAATGCCGTCACTGGTACTTGCCGCCACCTGGGCCGCCGCGGGTGGAACCATCATCATCTACCTGGCCGCGCTCACGAGCGTGCCGCCGGACCTGTACGACGCCGCCGAAGTTGATGGTGCTGGGATCTGGCGAAAGGTCTGGCACGTCACGATGCCTCAGCTCCGCAACGTGCTGTTCATTACCCTCATCCTGCAGATCATTGGCACGGCGCAGGTGTTTCTCGAACCGTTCCTCTTTACGGGAGGCGGGCCAGCGAATGCCACCCTCACCGTTCTCCTCTTAATTTATCGATACGCATTCCAGAACTCCTTGGGCGGCGACTACGGTGCCGCGACCGCGTTGAGCACGATGCTTGCGATCTTCCTGGCGTTGATGTCTATCGGATACTTCAAACTGACAAGTCGATGGAGTGACTCATGAGTACGAGCACGCAGCAGTCGGGCATCGAAGGCGCGGAGGATCTCTTCATCGAGGAACTCGCAGCCGAGAAGACTCGCCCCAAAAAGCGCAAGAAGGACACGCTCTTCGACGCGAACCAGCGCGGGCTGATCTCGTCCACCGAGTGGAAGCAGCCGCGAGTGCGTCGTTGGATGCGCGTGGTCAATGTCTTCTTGCTGTCGACCCTGCTGGTGGTGGGCTTGGGGCCCATCCTGTGGTTGGGTAAGGCGGCCATCACACCGACGCAGGACACGTTACGCACGCCGATGGCTTTGTTCCCGAACGGTATGGACTGGTACAACCTCTACCAGGCCTGGTTCGAGGTGGACATCTCGCAGCAGTTCATGAACACCATCTACTTGGCTATTGGTTCCTGGGCCGTGCAGATGACCGTGGCGACTACGGCCGGATTTGCGCTCGGCGTGCTCAAGCCTCGCTATTACAAGGTGTTCTATTCGCTGGTGCTCGCGACACTGTTTGTCCCTTCGGTCGTGCTCTTGGTGCCTCTGTATCTCACCATCCTGAATCCGCCCCTGATCGGCACGTCGCTCATCAATACGTTCTGGGCGGTATGGCTGCCCGCGGGAGCGAGCGCGTTCAACGTTGTACTGATTGCCCGCTTCATGGGAAATCTGCCGGGGGAGATCTTCGAGGCCGCCCGGATGGATGGCGCCGGGCCCTTCCGCTTGTTCTGGTCGATTGCGCTACCGATGTCCAAGCCGATCGTGGGTGTGGTGTCCGTGTTCGCGGTGCTCGCTGCGTGGAAGGACTTCCTGTGGCCGCTGCTGGTGTTGCCAAACCCGGACCTGCAACCGCTGTCGGTACGCCTGCCCTCCCTGGAGCAAGCGATTGAGAAGGACGTCTACCTCGCGGCCCTCGCCATTAGTACGGTGATTCCAATCCTCGTGTTCATCGTCTTCCAGCGATTGATCCTCCGCGGTGCTGGACTGGGTGGTGCACTCAAGGGATAGCGTTGGTGGTGGACGAGGGCGGGCTGGCCGTAAGGTGTGCGCATGCGCTCGTTGTCTACAGTGATTCAGAATTCCGGCCTCACCAATGCCTAGTGCCGCGCAGTGGAACGAACGCTACGCGGCCCAGCCGGTGTGGTCTGGCGAGGTGAACCCCACCCTCGAGGCCCTGGCAGGGCTTCTCGAGAACGGCTCCGCGCTGGACGTGGGGTGTGGCGAGGGAGCCGATGCGGTGTGGCTCGCGGCACACGGCTGGCGAGTACGAGGGGTTGACTTCTCACGCGAGGCCCTCGCGCGGGCCGTGGATGCTGCGACGCGCGAGGATGTGGCTCATCGCTGCGAATGGATCCAGGCTGACCTCAGTGTGTGGACCACGAACCGTTCCTACGAACTTGTGACCTGCCACTTCCTCCACGAGGAAGCGGCGGTGCGTGGGAGAGCCTGGCGCAGCGCCGCAGCCGCGGTCGCACCAGGTGGCACGCTGCTCATTGTGGGGCACTCACCGGACGAGGACGAGAGTCTGCCCGGGCCCCCGAATGCTGTCCGTTTCTCCGAGGAGGAGATTGTCGCGGAGCTTGGGCTGTCATCGGAGTGGAACGTCGAGGTGGAAACGAGGACTCGTGACGGGATTGCGGTCGTGCCGGATGGAACCCGCATACCACCGGCGCGTCGCGACGTCGTGCTCACTGCCACGCGTATTCAGAAGTAGACCTTCCCAGAAGGGCACGGCGCCTTCGGAACCGACCGGTCTCAATGCGGTCGGCAGCACAACACCCTGAATTGTGTCTCTCGTCGCGCGACAGTGGTGGATAAAGACGTAGCCTGGAAGTACCAACCGAGGTTAAGGAGTGCGCCATGACCGACACGAATGCCACCGAGACGCGTCGCTACCACTTCGAGCAGATCCGGGCGCGTGAACTCGCTCGGGGCGCAAGCGAGGACGAAGCCACCCGTATTGCCACGAATACCGTCGACACAGTGATGGAAAAGGCCGCCAACTCCCAGAAGTAGTCCCACCGGCCCCGGACGCCAGCACGAACGTTGCTGTGGTGGCTCTAGACTCGGCGTGTGACGACACCAATGCCAGACGCAGAGCCTACTGACACCGCAGGTAGCGACGGGCGGGGGGCGACGAGTTCGGACAGCCAAAGTGCTTCCACGAAATCAGTCGCGCCAGCAGAGGCGCTGAGCGACGCCGTCTGGACCATCCCCAATGCAATCTCCGCTCTGCGCATCGTACTCATCGTTGTCTTTACGGTCTTGTTGGCGACGCACCACGACGCGTGGGCCATCGCCGCGCTGGCAGTAGCGGGAATCAGTGACTTTCT
This sequence comes from Demequina aurantiaca, assembly GCF_000975135.1. Classification (GTDB taxonomy): domain Bacteria; phylum Actinomycetota; class Actinomycetes; order Actinomycetales; family Demequinaceae; genus Demequina; species Demequina aurantiaca. The sequence continues at coordinate 64,486 of NZ_BBRF01000003.1, forward strand.
TGATGGGTTCCTAGCACGTCGCTGGAACCAGGTCACCAAGCTTGGCCGAGTGCTCGACCCAGCTGCCGACCGCATCCTCACCGTGGCGGTCGTTATCGGTCTAGCACTTCGCGGCATCGTCCCGTGGTGGCTTGTCGCCATCCTGCTGTTGCGCGACGTTGTTGTCGGTGTCGCGCTGGCGCTCGGCAAGAGGCGTGGCGTCCACACCCCGCAGGTGACTTTTCTGGGCAAACTAGCGACTCTGCTGCTGTATTTCGCCCTCCCCATTGCCTACTTTGGTTACGAGCGATGGGACATCGTCCACACGCTCGCCATTGTTCTCGCCGTGATTGCAGCGGCTCTGTACTGGTGGGCCGGTATGGGATACGTCGCCGACGTGCGCAAACGAGTACACGCCCTCACCGCCAATCCCTAGCAAATCGGGCGACCATTTTGTGACTCTTAGTTGCTGGTAGGTCGTAGACTGGTGAGACGGATCGACGCACACTGCGCACGGCACGAGGAGGCACCATGACGTACGACGAATCACCGGCCGAACGGACTATGTCCCTCGACGCCCAGATGCCCTTTGACGATAATCCGCCCGCGCGCCTCTCCGCACAGGATCAGGCCGCAGTTGACGCTCTCGATCACGACAATGCGCTACTCATCGTCCACCACGGCCCCAACCAGGGCGCACGATTCCTACTCGACGTGGACGTCACCACCGCGGGCCGCTCAGTGTCGGGCGACATCTTCCTCGACGACGTCACCGTGAGCCGCGAGCACGTGCAGTTCATCCGCAACGGTGGCGAGTTCTCGGTGAAGGACTCGGGCTCGCTGAACGGCACCTATGTGAACCGCGAAAGCGTGTCCGAGCGTGTGCTGCGCGCGGGCGATGAGGTGCAGATTGGCAAGTATCGCCTGACCTTCTACCCGGGCTCGGCCAAGTAGTTCACGAACCAGTAGGCTGGCGAAATGGCTGAGCTCCGAGCGATCGCATCACCAGAGCCGGACCCTTCTCGCATCACACCCCTTGCTGATGTCGGTTCGGACGAGACGCTTGAAGGCACCTGGCCTCACGCTCTATCCCACGAGCCGATGCTGCGGGTCAGTGACGTACTCGCCCAGGTTCAGGCGGAGTTTCCTGCGCTCAGCACGTCCAAACTGAGGTTTCTGGACAACAACGGCCTGGTGACACCCTTCAGAACCAACTCGGGTTACCGCCAGTATTCACCCGCGGATGTGGAACGGCTGCGCTTCGTTCTGCGTCAACAGCGCGATCAGTACCAGCCACTGGGTGTGATCGCGGGCCACCTCGAGGCCCTGGACTCCGGCCGCATGCGCATGGCTGTCGCGCCACGCGCCGTCGGTGACGAGGAGGACCAATATCTAGGCTCCGGCGACTTTGCCGCCAGCGCAGGCGTGGACACTGACCTGATCGAGCGATTGGACGATGCTGGACTGCTATCGCAGTCCGTACCTGGGCGCTACGACCGCTGCTGGCTGCCGCTGGCAACCGCAGCCCAGGCGTACCTGAGCGGTGGGGGAGACTTGCGCACCCTGAAGTCGCTCGTCACGTCCGCGCGACGGGAAGCCGACAGGGCCGATGCGGTGGCTCAGCCGGACAAGATGCGTGGTCGAGCGGGTGCGGCGGAGGACGCCGCCAATGAGTTTGCGGAGGCCTCCATCGCGGTATTTTCCGCTTCTGTTCGGGGCCACGTGAGCCGATAGACCTGACAGACGTCAAGCAATTGCGACACGCGGTACCGTGAAGGTGCAATGTCGTTGACCTGAGTGCCTACCGGCAATAACGTTGAACCCAAGGTTGAAAGACGAACGAGGAGGCGAGATGACCGACGACAACGGCCACGAGCTGACCTCAGTGCGCGAGCAGGCGAGTGGCGCCGATCAGGGCATCCTGTTTGACGACGGTCTTACGCACCTTGACGAGAATGCCGGCTACCGCGGGCCTACGGCGTGCAACGCTGCCGGGATCACCTACCGTCAACTCGACTACTGGGCCCGCACGGGACTGGTTGAACCCACCGTACGCAGCGCGACCGGGTCAGGAACGCAGCGTCTGTATGGCTTCCGCGACATTCTGGTGTTGCGGGTAGTCAAGCGCCTGCTCGACTCGGGCGTCTCACTGCAGCAGATTCGTAGTGCGGTCGAGCACTTGCGTGAGCGAGGAGTCGAGGACCTCTCGCGCATTACTTTGATGTCTGATGGCGCCTCGGTTTACGAATGTACCTCGGACGACCAGGTCATCGACCTTGTCCAGGGCGGCCAAGGAGTGTTTGGTATCGCGCTGGGCAAAGTGTGGCGTGAACTCGAAGGGTCGCTCGCCACCCTTCCGGCGGACCGCGGCCAGGCTCCCGATGCGGACGCCCCCGACGTCGTTGACGAACTCGCCGAGCGTCGCGCTCGACGCACCAACGCAAGCTAGCCCCAGCATCGGCCGCGGGTTGTCCCCGTCGCCGCGCACTTTTTACCTCTGTGGGGCGCGCGAAAGTGTGACTCCCAGACGAAACCTGGCAAGATAAAGCCAACGTCGAAGGGAAGTCAATGTTCTCCAAGGTCCTGGTTGCTAACCGTGCCGAAATTGCCGTGCGTGCATTCCGCGCAGCGGTCGAGTTGGGATCGAAGACGGTCGCCGTCTTCCCGCACGAGGACCGGATGTCCGAGCACCGTCTCAAGGCCGACGAGGCCTATCAAATTGGCGACGAGGGGCACCCCGTCAAGGCATACCTCGACGCCGACGAGATGGTGCGCGTCGCGAAGCTCGCCGGCGCGGACGCCATCTACCCCGGCTACGGCTTCCTCAGTGAGAACGTTGAGTTTGCGACCAAGTGCCGCGAGGCCGGGCTGACCTTTATTGGTCCGCCGCCCGAGGTGCTCGACAATGCGGGCGACAAGGTCGCGGCACTCAAGGCCGCGAAGTCTGCCGGAGTTCCCGTGCTGGACTCCTCGGAACCTTCGCAGGACAAGGACTTCCTGATCTCCGAGGCCGACAGGATTGGTTTTCCGATCTTCGTGAAGGCCGTCGCCGGCGGTGGTGGGCGCGGAATGCGTCGCGTCGAGAGTCGCGAGGAACTGCCGGAGCTGATGTCCGCCGCGATGCGTGAGGCAGACAACGCTTTCGGCGACCCCACGGTATTCCTAGAGCAGGCGGTCCTCGCTCCGCGGCACATTGAGGTGCAAATCCTCGCCGACAACGAGGGCAACGTCGTTCACCTATTCGAGCGCGACTGCTCGGTGCAGCGTCGACACCAGAAAGTCATCGAGATCGCTCCGGCCCCGAACCTGGCCCCGGAGATTCGCGATGCCCTCTGCCGCGACGCCGTGAAATTCGCGAAGTCCATCGGCTATATCAACGCCGGAACCGTCGAGTTCCTGGTGGACACCGAGGGTGAACGTGCCGGACAACACGTGTTCATCGAGATGAACCCGCGCATCCAGGTGGAGCACACGGTGACCGAGGAGGTCACCGACATCGACCTCGTGAGCGCCCAGATGCGGATTGCGTCGGGGGAGACCCTGGAGCAGATCGGCATTCGCCAGGATGACGTGCGGGTCAACGGCTACGCCGTACAGACGCGTATCACCACCGAGGATCCTTCCAATGGCTTCCAGCCCGACACGGGCCGAATCGTCGCCTACCGGTCGCCGGGCGGTGCGGGCATCCGCCTCGATGGCGCGACCGGCATGGCTGGCAACTCGATCTCGGGCCATTTCGACTCGATGCTCGTCAAGCTCACGTGCCGTGGCCGCGATTTCGACACTGCTGTGCGTCGCGCGTCACGTGCACTCGCCGAATTCCGTATCCGCGGCGTCACGAGCAACATCCGCTTCCTGCAGGCGGTGCTCGCAGACCCCGACTTCCAGGCCGGGGGAGTGCCGACGTCGTTTATCGACAAGCGCCCACACCTGCTCGAACTCGCCGAAAGTAAGGACCGCTCAACCAAGCTGCTGCAGTTCCTTGGCGACGTCACGGTCAACAAGCCCAATGGTGAGCACGCCGACGAGTTCGTTCGCCCCGCGGACAAACTGCCCTCCATCGACCTCGACGCTGAGCCGCCTACGGGTTCCCGTCAGCGTCTGTTGGAACTTGGTCCGGAGGGCTTCGGCAAGGCACTGCGCGACCAGAAGGCGCTAGCCGTCACCGAGACCACCATGCGCGACGCTCACCAGTCGCTGCTCGCCACCCGTGTGCGCACGTACGACCTGCTTGCCGCCGCCGGTCATGTCTCGCGCATGACTCCCGAGTTGCTGTCGATGGAGGCCTGGGGCGGTGCGACATACGACGTCGCCATGCGCTTTCTCTCTGAGGACCCGTGGCTGCGACTGGCGAACCTGCGCGAGGCTATGCCGAACATCGCCATCCAGATGCTTCTGCGCGGGCGCAACACCGTGGGCTACACGCCGTACCCCGACGAGGTCGCGCACGCATTCGTGCAGGAGGCAACTGAGACGGGCATCGACATCTTCCGCATCTTTGATGCGCTCAACGACGTCGAGCAGATGCGCCCTGCCATTGAGGCGGTCCGCGAGACCGGTCAGGCGGTCGCCGAGGCGACCCTTTGCTACACCGGCAATATGATCAGCCCGGACGAGGATCTCTATACTCTCGACTACTACCTCAAGTTAGCCGACTCACTTGTTGATGCTGGAGCACACATCCTCGCGCTCAAGGACATGGCGGGTCTACTGCGTCCCGCTGCGGCGTACACGTTGGTCTCCGCGCTACGCGAGCGTTTCGACGTTCCCGTTCACCTGCACACGCACGACAGCGCGGGCGGTCAGATCGGCACACTGCTCGCGGCGGCTGAGGCCGGGGTTGACGCGGTCGACGTAGCGAATGCGGCCATGGCCGGAACGACGTCTCAGCCGCCGATGAGTGCGTTGATCGCAGCGCTCGAGCACACCACTCGGGACACCGGCATCTCACTCAAGGCTGCCCAGGACATGGAGCCCTACTGGGAGTCCGTCCGCCACCTGTACGCGCCCTTCGAGTCCGGACTGCCGGGCCCCACAGGCCGCGTGTACATGCACGAGATTCCTGGCGGTCAGCTCTCCAACCTCCGCCAGCAGGCCATCTCTCTTGGCCTCGCCGACCGGTTCGAGCAGATCGAAGACATGTACTCGGCGGCGGACAAGATCCTCGGTCGCCTTGTGAAGGTCACCCCGTCCTCCAAGGTCGTCGGAGACCTGGCACTCCACCTGGTCGCGAACGACGCCGACCCCGTGGACTTCGCCGAGAACCCCGACAAGTACGACCTGCCCGACTCGGTGGTGGGCTTCCTGTCCGGCGAACTCGGCACTCCTCCCGGTGGGTGGCCCGAGCCCTTCCGCACTAAGGCGCTGCAGGGACGCACTTTCGAGCCCAAGTCGCCGGTTCTCACCGACGACGACAAGGACAAGCTTGCCCAGTCGGGTGAGGTACGCCGCCGCAGGCTCAACCACCTGCTGTTCCCCGGACCGGCCAAGGAGTTTGACGCCGCCATCGAGAAGTATGGCGACATCTCGGTCATCGACACCTTCCACTATCTGTACGGCATCAGCTCAGACAGCGAGGAGGAGGTCACCATCGACCTCGGCCCGGGTGTTCGAATGATCACATCTCTGGAGGCGTTGGGCGAGCCCGACGATCACGGCGAGCGCACCGCGATGTTCAACTACAACGGCTCGATTCGACCCGTACAGGTGCGCGACGAATTCGCTTCAGTTGACGTGGTGGCACGCGAGAAGGCCGATACCAACGTCGACGGATCGATCGGCTCGCCATTCTCCGGTGCCGTCACTGCCTCGGTCGAGGTGGGCTCCGAGGTTGCCGCTGGTGCCACGGTTGCCGTCATTGAGGCGATGAAGATGGAATCCTCCATCACCACGCCCATCGCGGGCAAGGTGGCGCGCATCGCCATTAGCGGCACCGAGACGCTGTCCGGCGGGGACCTCGTCGTGGTGGTCGAGTAGCGGGTCCTGACGCACCCCTCACCTTGAACCGAAAGCGCGCCTCCAGGTGGGAGGCGCGCTTTCGTCGTCCTACGCGTCGTCCCTGACCTGGCTATGGATGCGGTAGGGCCGGTGGCTCTGGCTCGCTTCGTCAATGTAGAGGTAAGCGTGCTCCCGCCCATCCGACTGACGCTGTCGCGGCCTCGGCCGCCAAAACGATCGCATCGTCGATGGATGAGCCCAACGCCAAAGCCGCCGCGAGGGCACCGACGAACGTGTCGCCAGCGCCGGTGGTGTCGACCACCGTGGGCGCCTGTGGCGCAGCGTGATAGCGGGCTCCCTCGCCGTCCGCTACCACCGAGCCTGCGCTGCCAAGGGTGACGACCACGGATCGCGAGCCGTACCGATTGAGCAGAGATCGTGCGAGCGCAAGGTGCTCGAGCGGAGGGTTCGCCTGGTCAAGGAGTTCAGCCGCCTCGTGTTCGTTCACCACGAGGGGGTCCGCCATGGCCATCGCAGAGGCGGAAAGTTCGACGACGGGACCGTTGTTGATCACCAGGCGCGCGCCCACACGTTCGGCATATCCGCTGAGATCGTTGATCGCCTCTGCGCCCACCTCAGTTTGTGCGACCACAAGCGTGGGTGGTGAGACGGATTCGAGCTTTGCCGTGGAAACCTGTGCGTTGGCGCCCGTGGCCACGACGATGGAGTTCTGACCTTCGTCGCTCACCGTGATGTAGGCCCGGCCGGTGGGAACACCGGGCACCCGCGCAATCATCGTGGTATCCACACCCGCAGCCCCAAGCGCGGCAAGAGCGGACTGACCTGCGGCATCGTCGCCAACAGCTCCCGCCATCTGGACGGTGACGGCAGCGCCATGGGCAGTCGCTGCGGCGCAAGCCTGATTGGCTCCTTTACCTCCCTGGAATGTATCCAGGGATGACGCAATCACGGTCTCGCCGGGGAGCGGGTGACGTGTCACACGGGCGACCTCGTCCTGGTTGATGCCACCGACGACGAGAATCTGCGGTACGACTGTCACGAGAGCATCCTCCTTCGGATGAGATGTCAGTTCTGCTGGTGATGAGGCATCTTGACAATGGAATCTGCCACCATGGCCGCACCGGTGGGGCAGTGGAGTCAGGTGCAATCCTCAAAAGCATGGCGCGACACATCCACGTGGATCTGCGCGTGACCCGCGTACTCGTGAGCTTCGTCGAGGTCATCCGAGGCGAGGGTGAGGGACGCCCAGCCGAACACTCGTTGCGGGTGACTCGCTAGGGCGGGCATCGTGTTCTTCGTGGGTGTCCACGCGTCAACCGCCGCCAATGCCTGAGCCCAACGACCCTGAGGATCCTCCCAGGAGCCACCCAGTACGTCGGCCTCGACGCAGGCGCTCACCGGGGGAGTCTGCGCGAGTCCGGGCTCACCAGCGAGTCCCGGGAGCAGACCCTCGTCCACCGCACCGTTGATCTTGCCGTCGCCATCGGCGTCACCGTAGTTGGGGCCATCCGTGCCAACCACCAGGTTGAGCGCAGTTTCGGCAGCCGCGCGCGCCTCAGCGATTGATCCTGCGTCGCGCCACACCGCCACGGCGGTCTCGATGTCGTCAATGCGTTCGATCGCCGCTTGATTGCCGACACCGGGGGAGTTACTCGCCGGGCTCACCTGGGGATCGACATTGGCAGGGCCGCACGCGCAAAGGAGCGCGATCAATGACAATGCTCCGGCCGATGCGATGACGAGGCGTTCCATGGAGTCCACCCTACGCGTCTGGTGGCTGGTTCCAGAGAGGCCACCTTCCGGGACGAAAGTCCCCGTGACCCGTGCGCGGGCGGCGAGACAATCAAGGGACAGAAAGAGGTGTCCTCATGAAGGTATTGGTAGCGGTAGGTTCCAAGTACGGTTCGACTCGCGAGATCGCGCAGGTGATCGGCGCGGAAATCCAGTCCACCGGTTTCGACGTTGACGTAGAAGACGCCTGCGACGTGCTCTCAGTAGACGCGTACGACGCCATCATCGTGGGTAGCGCGGTGTACGGCGGGCTCTGGCGCCGTGACGCGTCGGCACTGATCCGGCAGCACGCCGACGCTCTCAAGAGGCGGGATGTCTGGATGTTCTCTACCGGAATTCGAGAACTCAAGGAACCCGGCTACGCGACGGGGGAGTCGGAACAACTGGCTAGTCTCGTCGGTGCGCAGGAACACGAAACCTTCCCGGGTGCAATTGACTACGATCGGCTCAACGTTGGAGAACGTGCCGTCATGCACGCCATTAACCCGCCACTTGGTGATCACCGCGATTTCTCAGCGGCACGCGACTGGGCTCACGGCATCGGCGTGAAGCTGCTGTATTTGGCGCTGGCGTAGTAGCTTCCCACGGTCCCGCGATCCTGGTCATGTCCACGGGGCAGGAGCTGCGCTCGCACGTCCTCGACGAAATGACATAATGTCAATTATCGGCGTTACGCACGTCAGGCTCTCTGAGTGTCGCCTGAGGCGCCCGCGCCATCACCAAGCGCCCCCGACAACGCCCTGAGACCGCTCAGTAACATCGTGCGGTCCTGCTCGGACAAAGGCTCGAGCATCGTGCGTTCGTTCTCGATGTGCGCGACGTGCGCTGCGTCAAAGACCTGTCGGCCCGCATCGGTCAGTTTCACGTGCACTACACGCTTGTCGTCCTCGTCACGGCGACGCGTGACAAAGCCGCGTTGCTCAAGCTTGGTGATGCGGTGCGTGGTCGTACCCGAGGTGATCATCATGGATCGATCCAGGGCTCCAGGAGTGAGCTCGTATGGAGCGCCTGAACGCACGAGCGTCGCCATGACGTCGAACTCCCATGACTGAAGGTCGTACTCGGCAAAGACGGCATCCAGACGCACCTGCAACAACGCGGCAAGCCTGGACACCCGTCCAATGATCGCCATTGGACTCACGTCGAGATCCGGGCGTTCTAGTGCCCACTGGGCCAGATACCCGTCGACCGCATCCGGTGCGACAGACACCAGATCCCTATTCCTCGTCACTACTCTCACCCCGATCTGCCTGCACACCCGAATATCTCTTGACATCAAGATAACATCGACGTAGCCTAGCCGCAATAGTTATCTTGACATCAAGAGATTGGCACATCATGGCATCGAACCGCAGCTTGCTCGCCACCACGGCGATCGCGCCTGCCCTGTGGGGCACGACCTACTTGGTCACCACCGAGTTCCTGCCGCCGGATCGTCCCTTCCTCGCGGGCACGCTCAGAGCACTGCCGGCCGGGCTTATTTTGCTCGCCTTCACCCGCACGCTCCCCCGCAACGACTGGTGGTGGAAGGCGCTCGTGCTTGGCACCCTCAACATCGGCGCCTTCTTCGCCTTCCTGTTCATCTCTGCCTACCGGCTCCCCGGGGGCGTCTCCGCGACGCTCGGGGCCGTGAATCCCATTATTGCCACACTGCTGGCCATGGTCATCCTTCACGAGGCCGTGCGCCGCAATGCCATCATTGCTGCGCTGTTGGGAATTGCCGGGGTGGGAATGCTGGTGCTCTCCCCCGCCGCGCAGCTCGACACCATAGGAGTCATCGCCGGACTCCTTGGCGGCACGTCGACCGCACTGGGCGTGGTGCTCACCAAGCGCTGGGGCCGTCCGGTGCCGCTCCTCACGTTTACCGCCTGGCAACTCGTGGCGGGTGGATTGGTGCTCCTCATTCCCACCCTCGCCTTCGAGGGCCTGCCGGATGCCCTCAGCGTCGGGAATCTCGCGGGCTACGTATGGCTCGCCATCGCGGGCGCGGTCGTCTCGTACCTGCTGTGGTTCCGTGGAATTCTGGCGCTACCGGCCTCGAAGGTCGTCATTCTCACCTTCTTCGCGCCCCTGGTGGCGACGATGCTGGGCGTGGTCGTGCTACACGAGTCACTGTCGCCCGTGCAGTGGGCGGGTGCGGGCGTGATTCTGTTCTCCGTGTGGCTCGGCAGCCGCAAAGGAAATGTCACTACCTCGGATGACTACCCGCAGGAGCCACCGGTGGCGGGAGCGTCACCGGACCGACCGTCGGCCACACCTGTCGCGAAGCCAACCCCAACTGAGGCCAGGGTGGGCAGCGCCACAGGCTGAGGACTCTGAGCTGTGCCGCCACAGCACGATTCCGCGACACCGTCTCCCGGAGTCTCGCCCATGTCCGTGTTGCACACGCCCGTCGCTGGCAGATTGAGCTGAACCAGGTCTGCACTCGCCCGGTCACCGGCCAACGCCGCAGCAATCGAACGCACCTGCTCGTATCCTGTAGCGAGCAAGAACGTCGGCGCGCGCCCGTACGACTTCATGCCGGCCAGGTAGAAACCGTCGTCCGGGTGGCGCAAGAGCGCCTCTCCGTGGGGCGATACCGTGCCACACGAGTGGAGATTCGGGTCGATAAGGGACGCGAGACCAGTGGGCGACTCCACCACGGCATCCAGGTCGAGCCGTACTTCCCGCAGCATGTCGAGGTCGGGACGGAACCCGGTCGCATTGACGATCACATCCACCTCAAGGTCGAGGTCGCCGGCGCGCGTCGAGCCCACCACCCGCACCGAGTGCGAACCCGCCACGAGCTGCTCGATCGACACGTGCTTGATGAGAGCGACATCCCCGGCATCGGCGGCCGCTTGGAGACGGGTGCCGAGTAGCCCGCGGGCGGGCAGTTCATCGTCCGCTCCCCCGCCGGTCAGTCGCCGGGTCGATCCGCCTCGAATGGCCCACGTGACCGAGGTGCCCTCCTCTGACTCGCCGAGTTCGAGGAGTTGTAGGAGCGTATTGGCGGCCGAATGTCCCATCCCCACCACGAGTGTGCGCTTGCCGGCAAAGCGGGTGCGATCACGGCCGAGGACATCGGGAAGGGGACCTGCGACAAACGCGGCGGCGTCGCTTTCGCCGTGCGCCGGCATGCCGCTTGCCCCGAGAGGGTTGGAGGTCGTGAATGTGCCTGAGCAGTCGATGACGGCCCGCGCACGAATGTCCTCGACTCGCCCATCAGTGTTCAGCGTCCGAACACGATAGCCGCGCCGCTCGCGTCCCAGGGAACGAGTCTTGTCAGCGCCATCTCGAGCGACCGCCAGTACCCGCCCTCCAGTGCGCAACCGCGACGAGATCTGGGCCGTCGCGGCCAGCGGCGCAACGTAGTCGCGCACCAGCTCAGCTCCTGTCGGTAGTGCATCGTCGGCGGGCGCCGTCCATCCGGTCGCGCTCAGCAGGCGGCTGGCAGCGGCGTCGATGTTGTACTGCCATGGGGAGAACATCCGCACATGCCCCCACTGGCTGACCGCGGAGCCTGCAGACTCCCCCGCCTCCAGCACTAGGGGTTCGAGGTCCCGCTCGAGAAGGTGGGAGGCTGCCGCCAGTCCGATCGGTCCTGCACCGATAACGACTACTGGCAATTCTTCGCGCTCATTCGCCTGCATGTGATCCCCTATATTGACAGTCATCAATGCTGCGTTTCACCCCACCATATAACGTCTTGCAGCTGCCAGGTTCCACCAGACAGGACGCGGCGGGTTGATCACTCGTTCGCACACTGGCCCCACGCACCGCTACAGTGGCAGAAGCAGGGGTCATGCAGCTTTTGACGTGGCCAGTAGGTCCTCCGGGCGCCTTTGCGGCGCAACTTGACCCAGCATCGGCCGATGCTTTGGTCCCGACCATCGAATCAGGGAACAAAGCACGCTCCGCGCACGTTCCCGTAACGAGTGGGCACACCCCAGCCCACACTCTTGGAGGCTGACATGGCTGATCGCGCACTTCGCGGCATGCGACTGGGAACCCAGTCGATGGAAACCGCAGCAAACGCCGAACTCGCGGCTCGCACCGAACACAAGTACGACTGCCCGAACGGCCACATCGTCACGATGCCGTTCTCCGTTGAGGCAGACGTCCCGCTGTCGTGGGAGTGCCACTGCGGCGCCCTCGCACTTCTACGTGACGGCGCTCAGCCCGAGGACAAGGACGTGAAGACAGCACGCACCCACTGGGACATGCTGCTCGAACGTCGCACCATCCCCGAGCTTGAAGAACTTCTCGAGGAGCGTCTGGAGCTCCTCCGCGCTGGCCGCAGGGGCTAGTACCCGAACGGAACCGGACCTCTCGGCAGCGAGCAGAGTCTGGACAGCGCAGTCCACAATAGCGGCGCCTCACTACCCCCCTGGTGAGGCGCCGTTTTTGCGCCCAAACACTCCCGTGACCTGCTCCCAACGCCGCTGCGCACCCCACTGGGTGACCTTAACGAGCGCCTCGCGAATGATGTCGCCGCTCATCTTTGAGGTGCCGAACTCTCGCTCCACAAACTCGATGGGTACCTCACGGACCGTGCCGCCGCTACGAATGACGCGCCAGCACATGTCGACTTGAAAGCAATAGCCCTGCGACTCGACCGACGCCAGGTCCAGGGCGCGCAGGGCATCCGCCGTGTAGGCGCGGTAGCCAGCTGTCGCGTCCTTGACGCCGATGCCTAGGGCAAGTCCCACGTAGGTGTTGGCTCCCGTCGAGAGCCACTTGCGTCGCGTGGGCCAATTCACCACCGAGCCGCCAGGTACCCAGCGCGAACCAATCACCAGGCTGTAGTCACCGGCGTGCTCCAGCAGGCTGGGCAATTGCTTGGCCTGGTGAGAACCGTCCGCGTCCATCTCGACCAGCACGTCGTAGTCCCTCTCAAGACCCCATGCGAATCCCGCCAAGTAGGCCGCGCCCAGGCCCTGCTTGGAAGCGCGGTGGAGCACGAACACGTGGTCGTCGTCCTCGGCGCGCTGGTCCGCCCACTCGCCCGTGCCATCCGGGGAGCCATCGTCCACTACCAGGATGTCTACCTCGGGTGACGCCTTGCGCACGCCATCAATCTGGATGGGTAATGACTCGCGCTCATTGAACGTGGGAATGATCACCACGGTCTTGGCTACCACTCGTACCTCTTGGCGAGCCGTCCTCGCACCGCGAACAGCAGGATGAACCACGGGACGATGAGGAAGCCCCAGTGTATGACCGGCCCAAAACGAACCGCGGGGGTGATCTCAGTACGCAGTGCGACATCCGCATACATCTGCTCGGCCGTGAACAGTCCGGTCTCCTGGAGCACGCGGCCCCGCGGATCGATCACTGCACTCACTCCTACTGTCGAGTCTTGAATGGTGACGCGCCCCGTCTCGATCGCGCGCAGGCGGGCCATCGCCAACTGCTGGGTGCTCTCAGCGGTGAACCCAAAGGACGCGTTGTTGGTCTGAACGATGAGCAGTTCGGCGCCGTCCGCCACCGCATCGCGCACGATTTGGTCATAGGCCACCTCGAAACAAATCACGGTGCCGATGCGTACTTCCTCATTCCGACTGGCGATCGGCACATCCATCGTGGCTACACCGACCCCGGGGATCACGTCCTGTGTGACGCGGTCGACCTCAGCGGAGAAAATGCGCGCGATGTCACGGATCGGGATGTACTCCGCAAATGGTGCTGGACGCTGCTTGCTGTAGGTATCGAGCACGTCGCCGTTGGTGCTCCACAGCACCGAGGTGTTGTACCGCCCCTCGACGGGTGTGTAGTCGACGGTACCGAACAGCAGCGGCGCGTTGGCGATCTGGGCGGCCTGCGTGACGTCGGCGGCGCTCTCGGCATCCCCACGCGGGTCGACGTCGACGGCATTCTCGGGCCACACCAAGAGGTCAATGGGTCCCGGATCCGATGCCACAAGAGCCTCGGTACCGGCGAGATGGTTCTGCGTCACTAGCCGTGCTTGGCTGAAGCTATCGAGGCCGTTGTTCGGGACGTCACCTTGGATGATTCCCAACGCAATCGTCCCGTTCTGTGGCTGGATATTGATGGGGAGTTGGATGCCTCCAAAGAGCGCCGCGACCGCGACAAAGAGCGCGATGGCGGCCGGAAGTGCGCGGCGCAGGATCAGGAACTCGATGACGAGCGCGATCAGCACGCCGATCAGGACTGCAATGAAACTGGCGAGGGGCACGCCGCCCAGCCACGCGAACCGAGCCGTGGGCGAGTCAGCGAGGGCATGGGCGATGCGGCCCCAGGGGAAGCCGCCAAACGGCAACATCGACCGAAGTTGTTCCACCGCGACCCACAGTGCTGCGAACGCGGGGGCCATCGCCCACTGTCGCTCGTCGAACATCCCCGACCGGCGCACGTGCGCCCAGGCCATGCCGAACAGCGCGAAGGCCAGAGCTTCGGCAATAGTCAGCGCGATCCACGGGATGGGTCCTACCGCCACGAAGGCCCACCACAGCAACGGCGCCAAGAAGACGATGCCGAACGCCCATCCCAGCAGGAATCCGCCCCAGGCAGTTGCTCCGCGCAACGCGAACCACAACACGGCGATGGAGACAAACGCGAGGGGCCAGATGCCAAAGTCCGGAAATGCCAGGGTCATCAAAATGCCGGCAACAACCGCGGCGATGAGGTTCCTGAACTTAGACACCACGCAAGCCTAAACGAGGGCATGGTGGGCTTATGACCGGCACGACAGCCGAGACCAAACCGAGACAGCGACCAGCGACGCTAGTACGCGACCACTCCCCTGCGCATCCCATCGATCGCGGTTCGCGCACGGCCCTGAACTACCTCGTTGGGCGCCACTTGTGCCACCTGATCGAGAATGTCGATCACCTGCTTGCACCACCGCACCATATCCCCCGGGGCCGTATCGGTCCCCTTGAGCGCGGCCGCCAGGCTCTTTCCCTGCGCCCACGCGTGGATGGCGCCCACAATTCCCCAGTGAGGCGCGTTCAGTTCGGGCAGGTGGTGGCCACCCTGGAGGTCGTCGACCCGCGACCACACGCGCACAGTCTCATTGAGCGCTGTGCCCAGCACACCATGCGGTCCACCCGGAATCGTGGGGGTGCGGTTTTCGTCCTCGCGCCGTCCGTTGTAGAGCAACGTGGACACTGCCGCCGCGAGGGCGGGTGGGGTGAGGTCGTTCCACACTCCTAGGCGCAGGCACTCGGACATGACGAGATCGTTTTCCGAGTAGAGGGTACGCATCATGAACCCTGCCTCGGTCACGGAGATCTCTGTCCCGGTGCCTTCGACGTAGCCAAGATCACCCAGGACGGCGAGGCGGCGATCAAAGATGCGGGCGATTGAGCCGGTTGCGCGAGAGATCTCGTTCGCAATCTTGTCCTTGTCGCGCAGCGTGCGGAAGTAGCGCTCGGCCCACCGGGCATGCGACTCACGGTCGGGACAGTGATGACAGGGGTGTGCGCGCATCTTGCGGCGCAATGCCTCGGTTTCGCGCTCCAGCCCGCCCGCGTCAGCGATCCCTTGACGCTTTGCCTTCTTGTGGGCATTGAGATCAAACGTGGGCTTGGCGTTGACAACTACCTGAGCGAGTTCGCTTCGGCTGCGCGCGTTTCGCGAGTCGAACTTCTTAGGCACCGGAACCACACCGGCAATGTCGAGACCATGGTGAAGCTCGGACAGTGCAAGACGGAAAATTCGGCCCTGGTCGGTGACGACCGTGGGGCGGGGGGCCGAGGCATCGGCGTCAGGGATAACCACCACGGCAAGTCCCGCGCGGCGACCCCCGCCAATCTTGACCACATCGCCGCGACGCAGAGCCGACAGCGTGTCCGCCGTGGCCTCCCGCATCGCCGCCTTGACCTGCTTGGCGCTGCCCTTCTGGGCGCGCGCAATCTTTTCGCGCAGTGCCGCATACTCCATGAAATTGCCCTTGGAGCACGTGACGGCGTCCTTGTAGCCGGCCAGCGTGGCGTCGAGATCCTTGGCGCGTCGCGCCTTGCCCACCACGCCCTGATCGGCCTGGTACTGCGCGAAAGACATCTCCAGCACCTCACGCGAGCGTTCCACTCCCAAGGAAGACAGCAGATTGATGGTCATGTTGTAGGACGGCTGGAACGAACTGATCAGCGGATACGTGCGCCGCGAGGCCAAGCGACCCAACTGGGCGGCGTCAAAGCCGGGGTGCTCGACCACCACCGCGTGTCCTTCCACGTCGATGCCGCGGCGACCGGCTCGACCCGTGAGCTGGGTGTACTCCCCCGCCGTGAGATCCTTGTGGCCCTTGCCGTCCCACTTCACGAGCTTCTCGAGCACCACGGACCGTGCGGGCATGTTGATGCCCAACGCCAGGGTCTCCGTTGCGTACACGACCTTGATCAGGCCGGCCCCGAAGAGTTCCTCCACCACCTCTTTGAAGAGCGGAATCATGCCCGCATGGTGCGCGGCTATACCCGCCTCCAGATGGTCGCGCCAATGATCGAACTGCAGTGCGCCCAGGTCCTCGGTGGGGATGCCCGCACACCGCTCGTCAATGATGTCCGCGATACGGCGGCGCTGGTGCTCGTCTGTCAGCACGAGGCCCGAGCGACGCACCTGATCCACCGCGTCCTCGCATCCCGCGCGAGAGAACACAAAGACGATCGCAGGCAGCAGCGCCTGTTGGTCGAGTACGTCGACCACGGCGAACCGCGGTGGGCTACGGCGACCACGAGGCTTGGAGTCGCCGCCGCCCGGTCGGTGCCCTCCGGACCGGTGCTGATTGCGTCCGTGCCGGCCTTGGTTGAAGCTGCTGCGGCTGTCGCGGGTACGGTCGCGGCGGGTGATCGCCTCGATCTCTGGGTTCAGCGCGGGCGTGGGTCCCGGATTCTGCGGGTCGACTCCCGGGGAGTACAGGTCAAAGATCCCTTCACGCATCATCACGTGGGGCCACAGCGGCACGGGGCGCCGCTCTGACACGATGACGCGGGTGTCGCCGCGCACCTCGTGAAGCCAGGCCCCAAACTCCTCGGCATTGGACACGGTGGCGGAGAGCGCGACGATCGATGTGCGCTCATTGAGGTGGATGATGACTTCTTCCCACACCGAGCCGCGGAAGCGGTCTGCCAAGTAGTGAACCTCGTCCAGCACCACCACGCCCAGGCGATCGAGGGTTCGGGAACCGGCATAGATCATGTTGCGCAGCACCTCCGTGGTCATCACCACGATGTCCGCCTCGGAGTTGATCGACGTGTCTCCGGTCAGCAGCCCCACGTTCTCCGCTCCGTAGACCGCGCGCAGATCCTGGAACTTCTGATTGCTGAGCGCCTTGATGGGCGTGGTGTAGAACGCCTTCTCCCCCTGGTCGAACGCGTGTCGCAGCGCATACTCGCCCACGATGGTCTTGCCGGCTCCGGTGGGAGCCGCCACCAGCACGGAGTGACCGTCCGCGACGACCTCGCACGCCTCGCGCTGAAAGTCGTCAAGCGGGAACTTCAGTGACTGAATGAAGAGTTCGAGGTCACCGCGCTTGGTGCGCGCCTTGGCAGCGGCGTACCTCTC
Source organism: Demequina aurantiaca (assembly GCF_000975135.1). Taxonomy (GTDB): domain Bacteria; phylum Actinomycetota; class Actinomycetes; order Actinomycetales; family Demequinaceae; genus Demequina; species Demequina aurantiaca. The sequence goes on from NZ_BBRF01000003.1 coordinate 81,718, forward strand.
CGCGGGTGATGGTTCGCTGGCGTGTGAGGAGCCGCCGTCCGCTGGAGGTGTCATGCCACTCAGGCTACTTGGCTAGCGTGGCGCCCAGAACGCGCAACGCCCTGGGCGCCACGGTGACGGTCATGGGTGCTCGGCCCACCTGCTCGCCGTCGGCAAAGGCGGGCGGTAGTGCGGCTCCGTCGCCACCCTCAGCGTCCCCCAAGGGAGTGATCTCGATGGTGGAGGCCGGGATGACTCGGATCCGCTCGTCTGCCAGGTGTGAACCGTCGTACAACTTGGGAAAGAGCTTCAGAATGGAGCGTCGGCTCAGCGGCTCCGCTATCACGAGTTCCAGCTTGCCGTCGTTGAGCACCGAGTCCGGTGACACCTTGAGGCCGCCGCCGAACACGGTGCCATTGGCGACCGCGATGAGAGTGCAACGCTGGGTCCACTCCGTGCCGTCGACCTTGATCCGTACGCCGTACGGCTTGAAGCGCGGTAGTTCACGCAGTGTCGCTACCTTGTATTTGAGCGGTCCGCGCGGATACGTGAGATTTGACCCATAGGCCGCGATTGCGGCGTCTATTCCTGCGGACAGTACCGCAATGAAGTACCGCGGTTTGGAGGGGTGGTCGACGGTAGCGCCGGTGATCACGCCCAGGTCTATGCGCGCAATGTGCCCCGAGAGTCCCTCGTCGATTCGCCGCACTGACGCCTCGATGTCATGGATGGGAAGTCCCAGGCTCTGCGCAGCATCGTTTCCCGAACCGGCCGCGACAATGCCGAGAGGTAGCGTGCGGCCGCCGCAGACCTGAATGCCGAGGTGAACCATGCCGTCTCCACCCACCACCACCAGGGCGTCGAGACCCCGCCGATGCTCCATGGCCGCCTCGTACGATGCCGCCCAACTTCCCCGGGACAGATCACGGATCTGATGCCCGTGAGCCGACAGGGCGGTCAGCGCCTCCGAGCCCCACCGGGCACCGCGCCCTGATCCCGCGGTGGGGTTGGTGATGACGCCGATGCGGCTCATGCGTCGGACGTGTGCCCGGAGCTGGCCTTCTCTGCGCTGGCGACCTTGGCCCGCCTGGAGCGCTCGCGCAACGCGCCCACTCCGATGGCGCCAAAGTAGAGACCGCACATGGGCAGGGCCATGATGATCATGGTCACAGCATCGGGCGTGGGTGTCATGACGGCCGCGAAGACAAAGATGCCCATCACTGCCCAGCGCCAACCCTTCAGCCACGTGCGCGAGCTGACCGTGCCGGCCCAGGTGAGCGCGACCATAATGACGGGGAACACGAACGCAAAGCCAAACGCCAGCACCAAGCGCATGGCGAAGGTCATGAACATCTGAGCGTTGAGCAGGTTCGCGGTGTTCTCGGGACGGAAGTCGGTAAGGATCTGCACCGCGTGCGGGAAAACCCACCAGGCCAGGGCCACACCGCCCAGGAATAACGGAACAGCGGCGCCGAGGAACGCTCCGGTGTAGCCGCGCTCCTTGCGGTTCAGGCCGGGCGACACGAACGCCCACAGCTGGTAGAGCCACCAGGGCGAGCTTGCCACCACCCCGATCACAACCGAGACCTTAATCTGCATGTCCAGCGCCGTTGCTAGGCCCTCAAAGTTGATGGAGACCAGGCCATTGCCCTCCTCGGCGGCGGCGAGTACCGGTGCCTGGAGAGCCTCGAACACGGGCGTGTAGAAGAACCAACCGGCCACGGTAAAGACGGCTACGCCAATGGCGACCAGGATGATGCGCTTGCGAAACTCCGCGAGGTGCTCCCGCAGCGGCATCCGCGCGTCGGGGTTTTGCTTCCGGCGCGCAGGCTTACTTGCCACGCGCCTCGGTGTCGCCGTTGTGCGACGTCGAGTTCGGGTGGACCTCAGTAGTCGAGGTATTTGCCGCGTCGTTGGTGGTCTGCGCGCTCGTCGGAGGCGTCGTCGACGATGCGGAGTTGGTGGTGTTCTGGTTCGCCTGCGACGCGCCCGAGGGCTCGTCGTCCTCATTGGTGAGCGACTTCGCCTCGTCCTTGAGGATGTGCAGGGACTTACCGATGGACCGCGCCAGTTCCGGAAGCTTGGGCGCCCCAAACAACAGCAGAACGACTACGAGCAGGACAACGATGTGCCAGCCCTTCAATGCACCCATGATGAACTCCCTTTAATGTCGTTGAGACAGTCTAACCGGCGACGGTGGCCAGGACAGCATCCGCGTGTTGCGCGAGTGCCGCCCTCACCGACTCGGGCTCAACCGTGCGCAAGTACGGCGCGATGGCCAGCAGCCGGTCAGCCACCCAGTCGACATCGACGACGTCAAAGGTCGCTCGCACGTCGTCGCCCACATCTTCAATCTGAACACCGGGCAGGTCCTCGAGCACCCAGCGCGATCCCCTGGCGGCCACCACCGTCGCCTCGAACTGCGAGACCAACGTGAAGCCGCTAGCGTCCGCGGGCGGAGCCACGACCTCCTCGTCACGGACTTCCACGCCCACGATGCGGCCGATGCGCAGCGTCCGATAATCCTGAGCCCGGCGGCAGAAACACTCCACGTAGGCGACTCCATCGATCGCCACCAGGCGGTGAGGCTCGATGGTTCGCGCGGTGCGGTGGTCTGCGGCATCGACGTACTCGACGTCGACCACGCGCCCACGTGTCACAGCATCCTGGAGCGACCCGGTGATCTCGTGGTCGACGTCCGCAACGGGCTGCACGACCACTGGATCGTCCGCGCCCAGCATCTCGCCAATTTTGTCCCGAGCGCTGGTGGCAACCGCCGGGGCGGCGCCAGACGCGATCATGCTAGCCAGTGCTCCCACCAGGGCGACGCCCTCGCGTGTGCTGAGCCTGACCTGGGTGACGCCCTGACTGTCGATGATGGCCGCGACGTCCTGGTCGTACAGGTAGCTGTCGAAGTCGATGAGGTCGCCACCCGCATAGCCGGGTAGGCCCGAGGCCCACAGCGCGTTGATGTCCTTGCGGATGGTCTCCACGCTGACATCGAACTTTGCCGCGAGGTCGGCAAACGGCGCTTCACCCTCGTCCTGGACGTACGTCATGATTCCCAGCAGTCGTGTTAACCGCGGTAGCGCCTTCTCAGCCACGGGCCACCTCCAGCGCTTTGCGTGCGTAGTCGACGACCGAGGCCGCCAGCGCCTCAGGCATGATCACCTTTGCCGCGCCGCGCAGGGAGAGGACCTCGTCGCGCAACAGGTCGAGGTGCTCGTAGTGCACCTTAAAGAGCTCCCACTGACCGGGCGCGTGTTCGTTGGCCAGCTCCGTCGCGGTCACACCGATGGAGGCGGACTCGACTGCGATCTCCCGAGCGGCAGCGGTGTCAAGCGCCGTGCCCCTCGCCCGGAGTGCGTACCCGGATTCGGGTCGCAGGGCGATAATGGCGTCCCCACCGACGGCGTCGCTGAAGATGGAGTCGGGAACAACCTCGGGGCGTTCGAAGGCCCCCGGCTCGCCCACCACCTTGATCTGTCCGTGGACGCGGCTCACGCGATACGTGCGGGTCTCGTTCTTGTCGATGTCAAGGCCCACGAGGTACTCCGTGCCGCCCCGCACCAGTAGACGCCACGGCTGGACGTTGCGAATCGCGCTGCCTGAGGTTACCGAGGTGTAGTGGAAGCGGACGCACTGCCGCTCGTGGATCGCGTCGACGAAGGCAGACGTCGCGTCGCGTGACGACGTGGACAGCGCAGCCCACGGCATCGGCTCGGTGACCTGATGTGGCGTATGAGAGGCGAGCTTGGTCAAACCCAAACGTGCGTCGTCCCCGAGCGTGGCACCCTGCCAGTACTCGGCGGCCAATGCGAGCACGGCGATCTCAGCAGCGGTGAGGTCGAGAGCGGGCATTGCCGCATCCGCCGCAACGATCTTGTAGCCGATGTCCGCTCCGTCGAGCGGGTCCGTCACCGTGCTCAGCGGCACCCCGAGCTCACGGAGGGCCTTCTTGTCACGCTCGAACATGCGCTCGAACGCATCGTCCGAGCTCTTAGCCTCTGCAGCACTGGCGCCGTGAGGACGCGGTGAATAGCCCGCCACGGTGTTCCTGATCTCGTCACGAGTCATGCGGCGAGGCGCATTCGTGAGGGCGATGATCAGGTTCAGGAGGCGTTCCGCCGCGTCCGCCTGGGCCACGACTAGACCCGCACCGCGAGGAGTTCGGTGGCAAGAATTGCACGAGCGCCGGCCGCATACAGCTGATCCATGATCTGGTTCATCTCCACGCGGGGAACCATGACGCGCACCGCGTGCCAGTCCTTGCCGTGCAGGGGCGTGACGGTCGGCCCCTCAGCGCCGGGCGAGACGGCGATCGCGGCATCCAGCTTCTCGTTAGGCACGTCGTAGTCCACCAGGATGAACTGGCGAGCCATCAGCACTCCGCGTAGACGGCCGGTAAGTACCGCGATGTCGTCCTCGGTCGCATCGGCGCCTCGAATCAAGATGGCCTCGGACTTGAGCAACGGCTCACCAAAGATTTCCAGGCCGGCGGCGCGCAACGTAGTGCCCGTGGAGACCACATCGGCCACCACATCAGCAACCCCCAGGCGGACGGAGGACTCGACGGCGCCGTCCAGGCGGACCACCTTGGCCTCGACACCAAAGGACTTGAGGTGATTCTTGACCAAGTGCGGGTACGACGTCGCGACCCGCTTGCCCTGAATCTGCTCGATGTCGGTGATCTCACCGGCGGGCGCCGCGTAGCGGAACGTCGAGCCACCAAATCCGAGTTCAAGAGTCTCGACGGCCTTGGCGGCGCTGTCGAGCAGCAGGTCACGGCCAGTAATACCAGCGTGAACGGTGCCGGCGCCCACATAGACGGCGACGTCACGCGGGCGCAGGAAGAAGAACTCGACCTCATTGCGGTGGTCAACCAACACGAGCTCGCGGGGGTCGCGACGCTGCTTGTAGCCGGCCTCCTTGAGAAGCTGACAGGCCGGGTCGGACAGTGACCCCTTATTGGGGACGGCGATGCGAAGCACGGATCTCCTTATGGATGCGGAAAGTTAAAGGTAGCGGCCCACGTCTTCGAGCGTGAGTCCGCGCGCGATCATCATGACCTGCGCGTGATAGAGCAACTGCGAGATCTCTTCGGCACATTCCGCGTCAGTCTCGTATTCGGCGGCCATCCAGGCCTCCGCGGCCTCTTCGACCAGCTTCTTGCCGATGGCATGCACCCCGCCGTCGAGAAGCGTCACGGTGCCGGAGCCCTCGGGACGTTCCACGGACTTGGCGGTGAGTTCAGCGAAGAGTTCGTCAAAGGTTTTCACAACGACAGCCTAGGGCAGGCGGCGGCGCGTGCGCGAACAACCAGCCGTCAGAGTCGCCTTCTCTCCGCGCCAAGCGACGTCCGCACCCTCAATCGGGTACCCGAAACGCGATGTGTGCTTAAGCTGCCTCAGCTGTCACGAAGAATGCGAGCCGTCGACAGCGCCGCCTCGACGGCCTCGGCTCCCTTATCCTCGTCGGACTCAGGCAAGCCGGCCCTGGACAGCGCCTGCTCGTCGTTGTCGACGGTCAGAATGCCGAAGCCCACGGGGGTCATGTGCGTGCGTGCCACATCGTTGAGCCCCAGCGTCACCGCCTGGCAGACGTACTCAAAGTGAGGGGTCGATCCGCGCACGACGACGCCGAGCGCGGCAATCGCGTCCACTCCCTCACGCGCGATCTTTTCGGCGACGACGGTGAGTTCGAACGCGCCCGCCACGCGCGTGAGGCGATACGTGGCGCCGGCCTTCTCGGCGGCCCGGATCGCGCCCGCGACCAGTCCATCCATGACCGCCGTGTGCCACTGCGACGCGACGATCTCGATGTGCAGACCTTGTCCGTCCACCGCGATGGTGGGTGCTCCCTCGCCGCTCATGATGGTTCTCCTTGACGTGTATTGAGTAGGATCGCGCCTCAAAAAGCGCTTAAGAGTTGTCGCCCAGCAGGTGTCCCATGCGAGCCACCTTGGTGCTGCGGTAAAACGCATTCTCGGGCGTCGCCCCCACGTGATGTGGCACGCGCTCAGCGACCTCGATGCCCGAGGCGCGCATTCCCTCGACCTTGGCCGGGTTGTTCGTCAGCAGGCGAATGCTCGTCAGCCCCAGGTCCGCAAGAATCGCGGCAGCCGCCCCGTATTCACGCCGATCCACGGGCAATCCCAGGTCGGTATTGGCGTCCACGGTGTCTCGGCCCTCATCTTGGAGCGCGTACGCCTGGATTTTTGCCAAGATCCCGATGCCGCGGCCTTCGTGCCCTCGCAGGTACACGACCGCGCCTCCCTCGTTGACGATGCGCTCGATCGCGTGGTCCAACTGAGGGCCGCAGTCGCAGCGCAGAGAGCCGAAGGCGTCTCCCGTCAGGCACTCTGAATGCACCCGCACCAATGGCGTGATGCCGTCACGGTTGGGCGCGATTAAGGCGACGTGCTCGTCACCCGTGCGTGCGTCGCGGTAGCCACGGATAGCAACGCGCCCGTGCACGGTCGGCAGCGAGGACTCGCCCTCAAAGACCACGCGATGGGGGGCCGGCTCAATGGCGAGCGGCTCGTCGCCCTTGGCCTTGCGATACGCGATCAGGTCGGCGATGGTCATCAGCACCAGCCCCTCGCGATTAGCGACCTCGGACGCGTCACCCAACCGCATCATCGTGCCGTCGTCGTTGACCATCTCGGCGATGACGCCCACGGGTTCCAGTCCCGCGAGACGGCACAGGTCCACGGCGGCCTCCGTGTGGCCGGGACGATGCAGCACTCCCCCGGCTACTGCGCGCAGCGGCAGCACGTGGCCGGGCCGGATGACAGATTCGGGTGTCGCGTCGGGCTCGGCGAGCACCTGCAGCGTGCGCAGGCGATCGGCCGCGGAGATACCCGTGGTGACGCCGCTCGCGGCGTCGACGGACACCGTGTAGGCCGTGCGTCGCGGATCCTGGCTGCTCGGAACCATGAGGGGAAGATTGAGGGCGTCGGCCTTGGGCCCCGGCATCGGCGCGCAGAGGTAGCCGCTTGAGTGGCGGATGCCCCACGCGACCCACTCCACCGTGGTGGTCTGAGCGGCCATGATGAAGTCGGCTTCGTTTTCGCGGTGTCGCGAGTCCGCCACCAGCACAGGCCGGCCCTGGCGGAGCTGCTCCAGAGCGGTCTCGACGAGCGCTATCGGGTCCTCGGTCTCGCAGTCCGGATCGCTCTCCATCGCGAGCAAGTCCTCGGCATCGGAGTTGACGTGCGGGGTGTCATTCATGAGCGGGCGCCGATCATGGATTCCACGTACTTGGCGATGACATCCACCTCGACGTTCACGACCATTCCTACCTCGGCGTCACCAAACGTGGTGTCAGCAAGCGTCGTGGGGATGAGCGACACCGTGGCACGATTTCCCTCGAGCGCTGCCACCGTGAGCGAGACTCCGTTGAGCGCGATGGAACCCTTGGAAACCACATAGCGCAGAATCGACTCGGGAATCTCAAACGTGAGGTCGTCCCAGTCTGGCTGCGAGTCGCGTGCCACGAGGGTGGCAGTCGCGTCAACGTGACCCTGCATGAGGTGTCCACCAAGGCGCCCGTCGACGCGCATCGCACGCTCGATGTTGACTCGCTGGCCCACCTTGATGTCGCCGAGCGACGTGGTTTCGCGCGTAATACGCATCACGTCGCCGATCCACTCGTCTGCGGTGTGCTTGGCGACGGTCAGGCAGACGCCGTCCACGGCGATCGACTCACCGTGCTGGAGGTCGCCGTCCAAGCCCGGCGAGCTGACGGAAATCTGCGACTGGTCGCCAAGTTCGGTCACGGCTGTGATGGTGCCGACTGACTCGACAATCCCGGTAAACATCAGATTCCTTTCGCCACGTGTGCGATGACAAGCGTATCCGCGCCCAACTGGCGCGTTGACACGTCCTGCCCCCTCAACGCCCCATGCATCGTCGAGATTCCCAAGTCGCCCACGGCCGACGTGCCCGCCCCGAGTATCGCTGGCGCAATGTACGCGTGAATCTCGTCCACCAATCCGGCCGACAGGAACGCGGTGGTGATCGCCGCCCCGCCTTCGATCAGCGCCACCCGCGCCTCGCGATCATGCAGCTCGGCCAGGACCTCGGCGGGGTCATGCGTGCCCATCGCCACCGCGTTGTCGTCGCGCCATACCTTTCTGCCCGAGGTGTCGCGCAACCCCATCACTACGCGCAACGGTTGATGTCCTACCTCTGACCCATCCACACGTGCCGACAGCGACGGGTTGTCGGTGAGGACCGTTCCGGTTCCAACCACAATCGCGTCGACCTCCGCGCGAACCGAATGCGCGTGCTCGCGAGCCTCGTCCCCCGTGATCCACACGCTCGTGCCGTCCACGGCCGCCGTTCGTCCGTCCAGGGTCGCGGCCCATTTGGCGATCACATACGGGCGGCCGATGCCGATGCTGGCCAACCATCGCGCGTTCAGTTCAGCGGCACCCGCGTGGGGGGCAAAGACCGCGTCGATGCCCCGGTCGCGGAGGACCTGTCCGCCACCCGCGGCCTCGGGGTTCGGGTCCTCGACCGCGTAGCGCACCGTGGAGATACCTGCATTGGTGAGAGCGTCGGTGCACGGTCCCGTGCGGCCGGTGTGCGAACACGGCTCTAGCGTCACGTAGGCGGTCGCGCCGGAGACATCGTTGCCGCGCGTCTCGGCATCGGACAAGGCGGCAGGTTCGGCGTGCGGGGTGCCGGCGCCCTGATGCCAGCCCTCCCCCAAGACGAGGCCCGATGCATCGGTGATGACGCAGCCGACCCGCGGGTTGGGCCCGTGGGCCGGACCGCGGGCGGCAAGTTCCACCGCCCGGTCGAGTGCCTGGGAGGGACCAAGGGTCGCGTGCCGCGTGGGGTCGGTCCCCGGTTGCTCAATGATGGTGCGCTCCGGAGCCGCCGTTCGTGGGTGCACCATGAATGGTCTCGGGCCCTTGAGCGACCTCACGCAGGGAAGCGATCGCGGCGGCGCGGTCGTCGGAACCGTAGACGGCAGAGCCAGCCACCAACACGTCCGCGCCCGCGGACGTCACGCTGTGAGCAGTCGCGGGAGCAATGCCGCCGTCCACCTGGATCCAAGGTGCGATGGCGAGTGAGCCGTCCGCTACGCCGCGGTCGACGGCCGCACGGATTGCCTCAATCTTGGGAAGCATCTCGGGCATGAAGGCTTGGCCGCCGAAGCCGGGCTCCACCGTCATGACCAGCACCATGTCGAACTCCTTGAGATCGTCGAGGATCTCGGAGGCATCGGTGCCGGGCTTGAGGGCGACAGAGGCCCGCACCCCTAGGGCGCGGAGGTCCCGCGCGATCGCCACTGGATTCTTCGCCGCCTCGTAGTGAAAGGTCACGGATGCGGCGCCGGCCTCGGCATAGCGGGCTGCCCAGTGGTCCGGATTCTCGATCATCAGGTGCGTGTCCACCGGCAATGAGGACACCTGCGCGATGCGCTCCACGATGGGCAGGCCCAGAGTGAGGTTTGGCACAAAGTGGGCGTCCATCACGTCGACGTGCAGGAGGTCGGCGGTTGACACCGCCGCAATGTCGCGTTCGAGGTTCGCAAAGTCTGCGGACAGGATGCTGGGAGCAATCTGGATAGCCATGCTTCGAGCCTACTGCCTGTCGCGTTCGTCGCCTGAGGGCGCCTGCACTACCCGAGGGGCTTGCGCAGCAGCGCCAGGAACATGGCGTCGGTGCCGTGCGCGTGAGTCCACATCTGGACGTGCGGGCCGGCTCCCCATTCGTGGGGCTCGAGCGCGGTAACCGCGGCGACCGCGTCGCGGGCATCCACTTGCTCGAGGCCAGCGTGGATCAGCACGGAGTCGACCACCTCGCGGGTCTCCGCGAGAACTGGCGAGCAGGTCACGTAGGCGATAACACCGCCGGGACGCACCAGCCGCACGGCTGACGACAGCAACTGGTGCTGCAACTCGGCCAGTTCCGCTAAGTCCTCGGGACTGCGGCGCCAGCGCGACTCCGGTCTCCGGCGCAGCGCACCCAGACCGGTGCAGGGCGCGTCGAGGAGGACGCGATCGTACGAGCCGTCGGCACCCCAGGTGCGTCCGTCTCCCACGTGGACGTCCACCACGCCGCGCGGCAGTGCGCGCGTGGACTGACGGACCAGCTTGGCCCGGTGCTTGTGAAGTTCGAGGGCGTCAACCGTGGCGCCATACTCGGCGGCCAGGGCTCCAAGCAGCGCGGTCTTGCCGCCGGGGCCGGAGCACATGTCGAGCCAGCGCTCACCTTCCGTCACGTCCTGAGCCGCCACCATCGCGGTGGCTACCACCTGGCTGCCCTCGTCCTGCACCGCGACGGTGCCGTCGAGCACGCCCGCAATGGCGCCGGGGTCGCCGCCGTTGAGCGCCACACCATACGGGGAGAGTTCAGTCACCTCGGCATCGCCGATGCTGTCGACCACGTCGTAGGGGTCGGCAAGTCCCGGGCGTGCCACAAGAGTCACGCGAGCCGGGGTGTTGTTGACTGACAGCAGCTCCTCGAGCTCGTGACCGCGCCCGTCTGCCTGCAGGGACGCGGCGAGGGCGTCAACGATCCAGGCGGGGTGCGAGTAGCGCTTGCCGAGCGCGGGCAACGTGGTGCCAGGAGCGACCACGTCCAACCAGGCCTCGGGTTCGCGCTCGGTCACGCGGCGCATGACGGCGTTGGTGAACTTGGCGGCGCCCACGTTCGACTGCGCCTTCACCTGTGCCACGGTCTCGGACACGGCGGCGTGTGGGGGCACGCGCATGGCCAGCACCTGGTGCGTTCCCATCCATAGGGCCGCACGGACGTCCACGTCGAGCTCGGCCGGGGCGCGCTTGGATGCCACAGCGATGACCTCGTCGTAGAGGCCCTGCATGCGCAGCGTGCCGTAGGCCAGTTCCGTGGCGAATGCTGCGTCGCGTCCGCTCAGTCCCGCGTCGCGCAGGATCGACGGCATCACGAGGTTGGCGTACGCGTCGTCACGCGTCACCGTCAGGATGCATTCGTACGCTGCCGAGCGCGCCCTGTCGTTGGTCAGCGTCACGCCATGATTGCGGGCGGCGGCATAGCTGTCCCGCGTAGCGGTCGAGGCTACGTCACCACTATCCGCTTCGCCATACTCCGCCTCGTCATAGGCTGAATTGCCGTATCCCGCGCCATTCATGTCGTTGGTCATGACTCTCCCAAGATTGCAGCATCGTCTAGCCGGGCGCCGCGCCACCAGTCCGCCGCGCGCATCGGCTTCTTCCCGGCCGGAGCGATCCACGTCAGCGCAACGGGATGCGTGCCGGTGCCGACCACCACCGCATCCGCGAACTCCTTGCGCATCGCTGCGATCGCGTCTGAGTCGTCGGGCTGCGGCTCGCCGGCGCCCAGACGTACCTGGCCGGGAACGGTGGCGGGAGCGTCGGGAACCAGGGTGACGGGACCCAGTTTGGCCACCGAGCCATCGGGCAACGTGGTCCATGCCCCAGGAGCGGGCGTGCAGCCACGAATCTGGCGATCAACCACGTGAGCGGCGAGTTCCCAACGCACGTACGCGTCCTCGCGAGTGAGCTTATGAGCGTAGCTGACACCATCGGGTGACTGCGCGACGGGGCCCGCCTGCCCGGTGCCGAGTGCCGTCAGTGACTGCACCATCAGCGGCGCACCGGAGACGCCCAGGCGGTCCAGCAGGTCACCGCTGGTATCGGTGGGGCGCACACGCTCCGTCATGGTGCCGATGACAGGTCCGGTGTCGAGTCCCTCCTCGATGATGAAGGTGCTGGCGCCGCTAATCTCGTCGCCCGCCATGATGGCGCGCTGGACCGGTGCGGCTCCGCGCCACTCGGGGAGCAAAGAGAAATGCAGGTTGACCCACGCGATTCGTACGACGTCGAGAAGCGCCGGCTTGAGGATCTGGCCGTAAGCCACCACTGCCGCGGCATCCGCCTCGTACGAGGCAATCTCCTCGATGACCTCCGGCGCCGAGGCCTTCTCGGGTGTCAGCACCGGCAGTCCGTGCTCGAGCGCTGCCACTTTGACGGGGCTCGGGTGCAGGGTCTTGCCGCGCTTGCCCCTAGCATCCGGCTGGGTCAGTACCGCCACCACCTCGTGCTCGCTCGCAAGCAGTGCCTCGAGGGTCGGGACCGCGATGTGGGGGGTGCCGGCAAAGATCAGACGCATGTGCCCATCGTAGGCGGGAGGCGGGCAGCCCACCGACAGATCGCCCTGGCTTCAGCACTGTTAAAGCAACCGTGCCGAGCCCGCCTACCCGCGCCTCGTGCCATGCACATCAGCGAGGTCTACCGCTCCGATGTGCCATCGCACGGCGGTTTAGACCTCGAGTGGCCCGTCCACGCGCAGCCTCAATTCACCGTCGCCGGACTTGGACAGTTCCACTTGCACGGACCTGACGGCGTCGACGGTTGCGGCGGTCACTCGGCGCGACATCAGCAGCGTCACTCCGTCCCGTGAGGGAACAACGGTGATGTCCGGATGGCGCTCGATGCGTTCGCCCTCGACCGCGACACTGAGAGCAAGGGTGAGTGCCGCGTCGTCACCAGTGATCGCGAGTGTGCGCCGTGCGGGCGGCAGGCCGAGCCCGGCTCGCTCAGTGTAGGCATCACGGGCAGCGTCGCCGGGTGTCCAGGACACGATTGCCTGTCGCACGGCATCCGGAAGGTCGCCGACCAGGGTGACCGCTCCCCCGCGCTCCCGGGATCGCACCAATGCCGCCGTATTGAGCCACCATCGAATCGCCTGCAGTTCCGCGCCCAGTCCGCCCGATGCTGGGACATCCGCCCCCACCACCACCAGATGCGCGTAGCCGCCCGCCACGGCGGGCAGCGCGCCGGGGGTCGCGACCACGAGGCCCTCGGTGATCTCATCGTCCGGCAGGGTTCCCACGGCAGCCGCGGAGACATGCACAGGTGTGCCCTTCGCCATCGCCGTGACCTGCTCGGCGATGCGCTCGACACCTTGACGCGCCTGTTTAACGGCGCGCGAGTGACATTCCGTGCAGTGCCAGTCGACCTGCACGGTGGCGCAATCCACGCATACCAGGGACGCGGACACGTGGGACTGACTCAGGGAACCCTCGCACTCGCGGCACTGCGCCCAGGTGCCGCAGGTGGCACACGTCACGGCGCGAACGTAGCCGGTGCGGGGCACCACAATCGCGACGGGACCCCGGGGCAGTGCCTTCGTGACCGCCCTCCACGCACTGCCCGGCATCCAGTGCCAGCCCGACCCTCCCTCGGCCTCCCGACGCTCCGCGGTCAGAACATCGACAATGGGGGTACCGGCGCGCACGACGGCACGATCCGAGCGCAGCAACTCGGCCCACCCGTGCGCGACCAGGGCCATCGCGTCGACACCCGGCGCATAGGCGCCCAACAGTGCGCCGGCGCCGTTGAATTCCACCCGCATGGCGGCGAGCGTGCGGGCGTTGGGGTACGGCGCGTGAGGATCATCGAAGACGGACGATGCATCGTCCCAGATGGTGACGAGTCCCAGCTCGGGCACGGGTTGCGTCACGGCGGTACGAGTGCCGACCACGAGGCCGACGCGGCCGTGCATAGCGGCGAGGTAGGCCGCGTAGCGAGGCGTCGCGCCCTCGTCGGAATCGAGAACCACAAAGTGACCACCTGAGCGGGCGGTCCAGCGAGTAAGCCCGGTGTCGACGAGAGCCGCCTCGACACGCTTGACCGCGCGGGCATCGGGCACCACCACAATCGCGCTCAGCCCCTTGGCGGCGACCTCCACCGAGGCGGCGAGCAGGGCGGCGGCGGGGATCGACGACGGAGCCTCGGATTCGGGCACGGCCTCCCACACCACGCGCGCGCCGGCTGCCACCTGCGCAAAATCAAGCCCGGCCGCCTCAGCCGCTCCACGCAAGGTGGCGGCTGCCTCCACGAATGCACTCTTGCTGAATTGCTCCTCACCCCAGTCACGCGCCTCAACACTCGCGACGCGAGGCGGAGCCATCAGGCGCAGGACATCCCACAGCGAGCCGCCGTAACGGCGGGCCACACCACGCGCGAATTCGAGGGAGTCGGCCGTGTACGAAGGAGAGGCCGCGGCAGAGTTCAACGGCGCAAGCGTTCCCGCAAAGTCTGACGTGTCCGCAACCGCCACCACCACCGCGTTGATGAGGCGGCCCGCGAAGCGCACGCGCACCCGGGTACCGATCTGCACGACGCCGTCGAGTTTGCTTGGAATCGCGTAGTCGAACGGCCTATCCAGGTGCGGCAGGGCGCTGTCGATGCATACCGTCGCCACCTTGAGCGGCGGCCCCTCGGGGGCGACTCTTGCCGCGCCGCGCTTGTCGCTCACACGCGTGGAGGCACCGACTCCTGGTGCGGGCGCGATGGGCGCGGCGAACAGTGCGCCGTCCTCTTCTACACCTTCGGGGACCCTGCCATGGACCCCACCGACACGAGAAAGGTCAGCGGCGGCGCGTGACGTACCCGCCGCCCGGCCATGTGACCCCTCAGATGCCATGGTGCCTATTGTGCCTCCTACTTAACGCGCGGCGCTGACCAACGCGGCAGCGCGGTCGGTGCGCTCCCACGTGAAATCAGGCAGCTCGCGCCCAAAGTGACCGTAGGCGGCCGTCTGCCGGTAGATGGGACGCTGCAGGTCGAGATCCGCGATGATCGCCTGCGGGCGCAAGTCAAAGACCTCACGAATCGCGCGTTCAATGGCGGCTTCCTCGACTGTTGCCGTGCCAAAGGTCTCCACGTACAGACCCACCGGGTGTGCGGTACCGATCGCGTACGCGACCTGTACCTCGCATCGGGCGGCAAGACCCGCAGCTACGACATTCTTCGCCACCCAGCGCATCGCGTAGGTCGCCGAACGGTCAACCTTTGAGGGGTCCTTGCCCGAGAAGGCGCCGCCACCGTGCCGCGCCATGCCCCCGTACGTGTCAACGATGATCTTCCGACCGGTGAGGCCAGCATCGCCCTTGGGGCCGCCGATCTCAAAGATGCCGGTGGGGTTGATCAGCGACCTGTGCCCGGACGCGTCCAGGTCGTAACCCGCGAGCACCGGCCCGATCACCGCCTCCTCGATCGCTCCGCGCAGTGCCGTCATGCTCATTCCCTCAGCGTGCTGGCTCGACAGCACTACCGTGTCCACGGACACGGCCTTGTCACCGTCGTAACCAATGGTGACCTGCGCCTTGCCATCGGGGCGTAGCCCCTCGACGGTGCCGTCGCGACGCACCTGCGCGAGGCGCTGGGTGAGGCGATGCGCGATCGAGATCGGTAGCGGCATCAACTCGGGGGTGTCCTGGCACGCATAGCCGAACATCAGGCCCTGGTCACCGGCGCCCAGCTGCTTCTCATCGACGTCCGTCGCCGAGCCAACCCCGAGCCAGATGTCCGGCGATTGCTCGCCGATAGACACCGAGATACCGCACGAATCGCCATCAAAGCCCACCTTGGACGACGTGTAGCCGATGTCGTTGACGACGCCTCGGATGGTGCCGGGAATGTCGACGTAGGCCTCGGTCGTGACCTCTCCGGCAACGTGTACGAGCCCGGTGGTGACCATCGTCTCTACTGCGACGCGGGAGAGGGGATCCTGGCGAAGCATCTCGTCGAGGATCGCGTCGCTCACCTGGTCACAGACCTTGTCGGGGTGACCCTCGGTCACGGATTCGGACGTGAACAGGCGCAGATTTGTCATGCCGGTAAGCATAGCCAAAGCCACTGACGGCACTTCCGCACGGGCCGCATCAACGGAGTGCCACTCCGCGCGGACTTCCGGCGCGCAACGTGCGTACCCCCGATCGCACCGGACCCGGTGCAGTTGTGCTCCGTGCGCGGCACCATTGTCGATCGCGGACGTCGTGAGCGGTCGGGGTGGAGCGTGACCGCGGTGCGGTTCTTCAGGAACGCATGGAGACGATGCGGTCGAGGATTGCGTGCGCGACGGCGAGCTTGGATCCGCTCGCCTCGGCCACCGCCTCGCCGTTCACATCCAGCATCGTCACGGTGTTGGGGACATCGCCGAACCCCTGTCCCCCGCCCACCGCGTTAAGCACCAGCAGGTTCGCGCCCTTTCGACGCGCCTTCGCAGCACCATGCTCGAGTACGCTCGCCGTGCTGTCGCCAGTCTCCGCCGCGAAGCCCACGACGGTCTGGCGTGCCGGGCGCTCGGCAACCAGCGCAGCGAGGATGTCCTCGGTAGGAACCAACTCCAGCGTCAGCCCGGCCTGGTCAGCTGTCGCGTCACCAGTCTTCTTGATCTTGGTCGCGCTCACCTCGCGAGGGCGAAAGTCCGCGACTGCGGCGGCCATGATCACGACGTCGGCGTCCTTCGCGGCGTCCTTCACCGCCTCTGCCAACTCCGCGGAAGTCTCCACGTCCACGCGGACGATGCCCTCGCCAGACGGCAGCACCACGTTGGCTGCCACGAGGGTGACGTTCGCGCCGCGGTCGGCCGCGGCCTGAGCCAAGGCGAGGCCCTGGTGTCCGCTGGACCTATTTCCGAGGTAGCGCACGGCGTCCACGGGCTCGTGCGTGCCGCCGGCACTGATGACCACGCTGACACCCGCCAGGTCTCCCCACCCGGCGTCACTTGCACGAGAGCCAGCCCCAGCATCGTCCGCTTGGGTGGTTGCCACCGGCAACCCGCGTCCCTCGGCGACGGCGTAGAGCGCGGCAACCAAGTCGTCGGGCTCGGGCAGGCGCCCGGGTCCGGAGTCGGCGCCGGTGAGGCGGCCAACGGCCGGATCGATCACGTGGACCCCGTGCTCGCGCAGCGTGGCCACGTTGGCCTGGGTTGCCGCGTTCTGCCACATCTCCGTGTGCATGGCGGGCGCTACGACCACCGGCGCCTGCGTGGCGAGCAGTGCGTTGCCCAGCAGATCTTTGGCGCTGCCATGAGCCATCGACGCAAGGAAGTCGGCCGTCGCGGGTGCCACCAGCACGATGTCTGCTCGTTGCCCTAGCCGCACGTGTGCGACGGAGGGGACGTCCTCGAAGGTTTCGGTGGGCGCGGGGTGCCCGGACAGGGCCTCCCACGTTGCTCGACCCACAAAGTTAAGCGAGGCGGCGGTGGGGACGACGCGCACCGAGTGCCCGTCCTCGCGCAACTGGCGCAAAACGATCGCAACCTTGTAGGCGGCGATGCCGCCCGTCACGCCCAGGAGGACGCGCAATGTGACCTATGTTGGGTGGGGCTAACGCTTTACGCGTCGTCGCCCAGCACCAACAGCGAGCCTTCGTTGATCTCGCGGAGTGCGACGGAAAGAGGCTTGTCGGTCGAGTCTGCCTCGACCAGCGGGCCAACGTTCTCAAAGTGACCCTCGCCGAGTGCCTCGTAGTACGAGTTGATCTGGCGTGCACGCTTGGAGCTGTAGATCACCAGGGCGTACTTGGAGTCGACCTTCTCGAGCAGTTCGTCGATGGGCGGGTTGGTGATTCCGATGGGATTGGCAATCGTTCCGGCCATGGTTACTCCAATGCTTAAGGGGTTTGCTTGGGTGAGCGTAGGCTCAAACTTCCACTATCTTACCGTGAAGGCAGGACCAGGCGCTCCAGGGCCTCGGCCGCGTCCATCACATTGTCATTCACGATGACCTTGTCGAACTCGCCTTGGGCGGCAATCTCCTCGCGTGCGGTCGCGAGGCGGCGCTCGCGTTCTCGCTCATCCTCCGTGCCTCGGCCGACGAGTCGGTCAACCAACACGTCGAAGGACGGCGGCGCGATGAACACTTGTAGTGCCTCCGGCATCGACTCACGCACCTGGCGCGCGCCCTGCAGGTCGATCTCCAGGATGCACGGCGTGCCGTCGGACAGGCGATCCTCGACAGGGCCACGCGGTGTCCCGTACCGATGGCCGCCAAAGACCGTGGCCCATTCCAGCAATTCACCCGTCTCGACCATGCGAGTGAACTCGTCGTCGCTCACGAAAAAGTAATGCTGACCGTCGACCTCGCCGGGCCGCGGCCCGCGTGTGGTCGCTGAAACGGATAGCCACACGTCCGGGTGGCGGTCGCGAAGGGCGCGAACCACCGTGCCCTTGCCTACCCCGCTGGGACCGGCAAGAACCACGAGTCGGTTCACCGACTCTCGCGTTCCAAGAGAGCCTCGACCTGATGGGTGCCGAGTCCACGTACACGCCGCGCGGCGGAGATTCCGATCTCCTCCATCGTGGTGGTCGCACGCTTCGGTCCCACGCCGGGCAGGCACTGCAAAAGATCATGGACGCGAATGCCCGCGAGGGCGTCGTCCGCCTTGGCCCGTGAGATCGCCTTCTCAAGCGTCATCTCTCCGCGCGAAAGCTCTTCTTTGAAAACGCGTCGCGCGGAACGCACGGCGGTCGCCTTCACGAGTGCCGCTGCTCGCTGTTCGTCGCTGAGCTCTGGAGTAGCCACTGTGTCTCCTTCTACTAGAACCGGTTGTCGCAATGCATTACGACGGGGTTTGCAGGAGTGATTGAGCTTCGGTCGATGCCGAGTCAATGGCTTCGACCAACCTGTCAACCGACGGTCCTGCCTGCAAGACGCCCCGTGATTGATTGACGAGTACGCACCGCCGTGCGTTCCCGAACACCTGCTCAAGTTCTGCAGGCCCCGCTCCTTGTGCGCCCACACCGGGTGCCAAGATCGGCCCATTGAGAGCCGATAAATCTATGCCGAGGTCCGTCACTGCGGACCCGACCGTCGCCCCAATAACCAAGCCGATGCTGCCCAATGGCTCAGCCCCAGCGTTGAGCTCGGCGGCGGCGGCGGTGACGGCCGCGGCAACGGCCACGCCGTCCGCCGAGGTCGCGTGTTGCACGGTGTGTCCCTCGGCATTAGAGGTCAGCGCGAGCACAAAGACGCCCTTACCGTGCTTCGCCGCGAGGTCAAAGGCCGGCTGAAGTGACCCCACACCCAAATAGGGCGAGAGCGTCACGGAGTCGGCCTCGAAGGGAGCGCCAGGCGCCAGGAACGCCTCGGCGTATGCCTGCATTGTCGAGCCGATGTCTCCCCGCTTGGCGTCGAGAACGCTCAGCAGTCCCTGCTCGCGGCAGCGTCCCAGCAGATTCTCAAGGACACCCATTCCCCGCGACCCGTGCCGTTCAAAGAAGGCGGCGTTCGGCTTCACTGCGGCAGCACGCCCGGTGGCCGCGTCAATGACCGCGTCGGCAAACAACTGCAGCGAGTCGGCGTTGTCTGGCAGCCCCCACGCTTCGAGCAGACCCGGGTGCGGGTCGATGCCCACACATAGCGGCCCGTGCTCGTCCATCGCCAGCGCCAGTCGGGAGCCAAAGGTCACCGCAGTCTCCTCCACAGGTCGTCGCCAAAATCACTCTATGTAGGCATACTACCTGCGATGACTCGCGCGTGTGCGGTCGCAAGAGACTGACGTTTGCGTACTGTTACCGCGCTGCGGTCAGCTCCGCACGTGTGGGAGGCTGTGCCCCGCGCCGGCCAACGGTAATGGCCGCCGCCGTGACACAGTCAACCAACAGATCCCGGGCCTGCTCCTCGGTCAGTTCGCCCACGGTGCCACGCGAACTGTCGCAGGTGAACGCCAGCCACCCAGCAATGAGCGCGGACATGAACGAATCACCCGCGCCCACGGTGTCGACGACGTCGACCGTGCGCGCGGGCACAAAGACTTGGCCAAACGTGCCCAATGCCCAAGCTCCGTCGGAACCGAGCGTGACCACCACGAGACTCGGTCCGAGGGCGAGCCAGCGAGAGGCCACCTTCACGGGATCCTCCCCCGGCTCGATCCACGCGATGTCCTCGTCGCTCGCCTTGACCACGTCCGCCCGGCTCAGGCACCTGCGAACGCTGTGGAGCGCAGCCTCGCGATCGTGAATCAGTCCGGGCCGGATGTTTGGGTCAAAACTCATCGATGCCACCAGGGGGCCTTCGATTGCCGACGCGATGGCGTCGGCACCGGGTTGCATGACGGCCGCAATCGAGCCGGCGTGGAGATGAAGCGGCCCGTGTGTAGCAATCGCATCGTCAAGCGCTGCATCGCTCAGGTTCCAGGCGATCTCAAAGCGATACGAGGCCGCGCCGCCGGTGCCGATCGTCGCGGTCGCCGTCGAGGTGGGGGTCGCGGTGTCGACCGCGACGATGTCCGCGCCCGCGGACTCAAGGTGGGCCCGAATGGTCTCCCCGGCATCGTCTGGTGCTAAATGGGTAACGAAGGTTGGCCGCAGCCCCAGGCGGGCGAGTCCCACGGCCACGTTTGCTGGGCTGCCGCCCGGGACGGCCGCCACGTGTCCTGCGGTGTCACTGACGATATCCAGTAACGACTCACCAACGACGAGGACGTTCACGACAGTTCCTCGTCATCCGTGGCCACTGCGGGCGTGCGGTCAACGCTCAGGTCGACGCCGCGGGCCAGCGCCGTAGCAAACGACGGCGCGAGCGGCACGTCGGGCCATAGCGCGGCTTGATACGCGTGATACGTGTCCGGCTTGCCGGGCCATACTGAAGCGGCCGGAACATTGCGCGAATCGAGTTCGTGATGCCACGATCCGAACTCAGCGTCGACGAGGAATTCGTCCACAAAGCGCCACCAACTCTCGGCGTCGTCCGCGTAGCGTTGCTCACCCGTTGCAATGGCGAGCGCATGTGCCGCCGCAATCGCCTCGGCGGCGACCCAATGCATGCGTTCGCGCACCACCGGCCTCCCGTCCCAGTCTGTGGTGTACACAAACCCCAGCTCGCCGTCCGCGTTCCAACCATCGGTGACGGCTCGCCCGTACAACGTGCGGGCACCCGCCATCAACCCCGGGGGCGCGTTGTCGCCAAGCGTCGCGTCGACCGACAAAAAGAGACGGGCCCATTCCAAGCCGTGGCCCACCGTCGCTCCGTACGGTCGGAAGGGGTCGGCAGGGATATTACGGTGATGCTCGAGCATCGGATGCCAGGCCTCGTCAAAGTGCTCGGGGATGCGCCAGTCATTGGACTCCGCCCACGACAGTACACGCGCGGCGATGCGTCCCGCGCGCTCGTGCCAGATGCCGTCGCCGGTGGCGTCTCCCGCAGCGAGGTAGGCCTCCACCGTGTGCATGTTGGCATTGACACCCCGGTACGTCTCCAGGGTCAACCAGTCGCGGTCCCATTCCTCGACGGAGAGACCCTGCTCCTCATCCCAAAACCTGCTCTCGCTTACCTGCAGCGCGCGCTTGAGAAGCGCTCGTGCACCGTCGGCGCCAGCGAGCAGGGCGGACGATGCCGCCAGGACAACGAATGCGTGCCCGTAGGCCTGCTTCGCGGTATTGACGGGGCCCGCGGCGTCGACAGCTGCCCACCAGCCGCCGTACTCCTGATCTTCGAAGACACTGCTCAGCGTGCGCACGCCGTGGTCGACCAGTGTGCGGAGCTCCCGGTAATCCGGGCCGCCGTCCTCGGGTTGTTCATTCGCGAGCACGCCGAGCGCCGCGATGTGGGTCATGCGGCACGTAATCCACAGTTCCTCGGGCTTGTCCTGCACTACCTTTCCGCGCTCGTCAAGCCAGCCAAAGCCGCGATCGGTCCTGGCGGCCCGGGTGAACCTCAGTAGGTCTGACCGCTGCTTGGCGCGCTCGCGTATCCGCTGTTCCGGCCTCACCGTGGCATCACCAGAGCAGTGCCGGCGAACAGCAGGCTGCGCCACTCGTAAGTGGCGAGTGTGGTGCCCCCCAGTCGACTCACCGTGAAAGTCGCGGACTCACCAGGAAGAAGAGTGAGTAACTGCCGATCCACCCGCACGCCCTCAAGCGCGGAATGCGTCTCCGCCAGGAGCGAGAGGTCACGAATCAGGTCGTCGGCCACCACCGTCACGCGCACGGCGCCCGATGCTGCGTCCGGATTAACCTGCACGCTGGCCAATGATGCGGCCGGGTGCTCGAGCGCATCGTCGGCCACCAGCCATCGCACGGCGCGCTTGTCCTCGACGTCCACCACCACCGCAACTGCTCCCGAAGGCACCCGCGACGGCGCCACCTCGGCGTGACCGTCGGCCACCACATGCAGTCCGATGCGCTCGTCGAGCAACACCTCGCCGCGTTCAGTGACGGCGCGTACTCGGGCCATCGCCTCCCACGTCTGCGGCACGTCATTGACTACCGTCAGCGCGTGCGGCGACGTTGGCGATGACGCGACGATGGCGCGGGACGCCATGATCTGCGCCGAGGCGTACCATCCCAGCTTGCGTGCGCCGGTGACGTCCACGACCGCCCAGGACAACGCGGGCCAGCAGTCGTTCAACTGCCACCACAGGGTGCCGGAACATGGCTCGTGCAGGGAGCGGAAGCGCCCGATGGAGGCCCGTATGGCGCGTGCCTGCATGAGTTGAGTCGCGAAGTACCAGCCACGCCCGTCCGTGGGAAGGTGAGCCACGTGATCTGCGATGCCACGAGCGAGCCCCGCCTTGCCTTCGGGGTGCTTCTGGAGACGCTGGAGTCGCGGATCGTCACCACTAGTCGGCTCTGATCCCAATGCGCGGATCAGTGTGTGCCACGAGGCGGGGGCCTGCCAACCAAACTCGGAGGCGAATCGCGAGGTCTTCTCCTCGAACGCGGTGTAATCGAGTTGATTCCACGTGTCCCAGTGGTGAGTGGTCCCCTGCGTCGGGTCGTTCGGGTGCACACCGTCGTCCGGCGAGAACGGAGATCCGGGGATGTAAGGCCGTTGCGGGTCGAGTTCGGCGAGCGCAGCGGGAATGACCTCGTGATACAGGTGGGCGCCCCAGGCGCCATCCTCCCCCAAGGTCTCCTTCCAACCCCAGTCTTCGAAGCCCCAGAGATTCTCGTTGCAGCCGCACCACAGCGCCAGCGACGCGTGGTGGCCGACGCGCCTGACGGCATCGGCCACCTCGCACTGGACCCGCGTCACCTGCGCGTCATCTTCTGCGTACGCCGCACAAGCGAACGAGAAGTCCTGCCACACCAGTACACCGGCCTCGTCGCAAGCCTCAAAGAAGTCCCGGGACTCGACGACGCCTCCACCCCAGATGCGCAACATGTTGGCGCCCGTGTCCACCGCCTCCTGAACCAGTTCGCGGGTACGCTCTCGCGTCACTCGCTCCGGCAGAACGTCAGCAGGAATCCAGTTGAACCCGCGCGCCCAGACGCGCGATCCGTTCACGTGTACTTCGAAGGAGCGCCCGATGTCGTCCTCATCTTGCACCAATGAGACGTGGCGAAAACCCACCCGACGATGCGTCGAGTCCAGTTCCGCTCCCGAGTCGTCAACCACTGCAATGTGCACGTCGTAGAGCGGCTGCTCACCACGGTCCACCACGTCCCAGCGACGGGCTTGGGGCACCTGGAGGTCAAACTCGAGGTGGCCGTGGGCAAGGTCAAACCGCTGCGACGCGAGAGCCTCGCCCCCACCCGTGGGGACCACGGTGGCAACCACAGCATCGGCCGCCCCGTCGATGTCCAGACGCGCGCTTAGCGACGCGCCGTTACTCCAGTCGGTCGTGAGAAGAAGCTGGCCGATGGAGGCCTGACGAAGGCGCGTGACCGTCGCCGCGCGCCACAGGCCGGCAGTGATGGTGGTGGGACCCCAGTCCCATCCGAATGAGCAGGCCATCTTGCGCACCTGGTTGAACGGGATCTCGTACATGTCAGCACGAGGCAACGGATCGGACGCCTCGAGCGCGTTCGCGACCGGAAGCACAGGATGGAACTCGACCTCCACGCTCCACTCCTTGCCCGCAGAGACGGCGGGGATAGCGGCGGAGTCGCCGGTGTCGTCGGAGGACGGGTGCGCGGGGTGTGCGTCGTCCGTGAGTTCGATGCTCCAGGCATGAAACATGTCGTCGGTCTCGAGAACGGAGTTGCCGTCCACGCGCACCGTGGCCAGCGTGTCAACGCCCTCGAAATCGATTGTCACGTGGGCGCCATCACCCAGGCGCGGAACAGAGGTTCGGTAGATCCATGTGCAATGGGTCGCCCATGCGACGTCCTCCTCAAGACCGTCGACGGTGACGTCCGACGCGAGTCCGGCCTCAATCAGGGTGCCCAGGACGCTGCCTGGCACCGTGGCGGGAATGCCCTCTGTCAAGGCCGCAGCCACACCGGCGGGAGCGGACTCGGAGTCGGCACCCAGGAACAACCGCCAGTTCGTCAACGCCTCGCGAGTGGTCGCACTACTATCGCGCGTCACTTGGTCGCCCCCTGCGTAAACCCGCTGTAGATGAACCTCTGCAGCAGGACGAAGATGATCAGGGTGGGGATGATCACGATGATCACACCCGCGGCTATGACCTCCCAGTGGGCACCAAACGGACCCGTGAAGCGGAACAGAGAGGTCGAGATGACGCCCAGGTCCCGCGAGGGCATATATAAGAACGGTATATAGAACTCGTTGTAGGCCGCGAACCCCTTGATGATCACCACCGTCGCGATAGCGGGCTTGAGCAGCGGGAAGATGATCTGCCAGAAGATCCGGAACGGTCCTGCGCCCTCGAGCTTGGCGGCCTCGTCAAGTTCACGTGGCACGGCCCGGATGAACTGCAGGAAGATGTAAATCGAGACGATGTCGGTGCCCATGAAGAGCACGATGGCCGCCCAGCGCGTGTTGTAAAGGCCAAGGTTATTTACGACCTGGAACGTAGCGACCTGCGTGGTCACAGCGGGCACGAGCACCGCGAACAGGAAGACTCCCACCACGACTTTGCGGAAGCGGAACTCGAAGCGGTCGATCGCATAGGCGGTCATGGCACCGATGATCACGGTGCCGGTGATCGACACCAACAGAATGATGCCGGTGTTGAAGAACGCATGCAGCATGCCGCCCTTGGTGAACGCCTCGACATAATTCTCGAAGCCGAAGCTTTCAGGCAGGTCGAACGGTCCCGACTGTTGGAACTCGCGTGACGTCTTGAAAGACGCCATCACGATGGTGACCAGGGGCAGCAGCGTCACGAGTGACGCCACGATCAGGGTGAGGTACTTGAGCCCTCCAAAAGTTGCGCTTTTCACGTCAGGTTCACCTTCTCGTCGGGCACAAGTCTCCTTTGGATCCACGTGATGAGCAGGACGATGAGCAGCAGGATCACGGCCATGGCAGACGCGAGTCCCACCTTGTTGAACTTGAACGCCATGTTGATGGTTTGGATGACAAAGGTCATGGATCCGTTGGCACCGCCAGTCATGATGTACGGGATCTCAAACACCGCGAGCGAACCGGAGATCGCCAGAATCATCGACAGCCCCACGATGGGCCGGATGCTCGGCAGGATGATGTATCGGAACTGCTGCCACTTCCCGGCGCCGTCAAGGGACGACGCCTCATAGAGGGAAGGATTCACGGACTGGATGGCCCCCAGGAAGAGCACAAAGTTGAGGCCCATGTAGCGCCACACCGAGGTGCCGGACAGTGAGAAGTTGATGAGGTCGGGGTTGCCGAGCCATTGCTGCTGGAACTGTTCGAGTCCAAGCGCGGCGAGGGAGGCGTCGAGGGTGCCGCCGGGCCGGAAGAAGTAGAGGAACGTGAAGCCGATGGCCACGCCGTTGATGAGGTACGGGAAGAACAGGATGCCTTTGAACAGGTTCTTGAACCGGGTGTTGAAGGACAGGATGGTCGCGAAGTACAGCGCGAGGCCCATCTGTACGAACGAGGCCACAAAGTAGTACAGGCTCACGAGGAAGACACGGAACAGCTCCGGTCGCGTGAAGAACTCAATGTAGTTGCCGAGCCCCACGTACTCCTTGTCCTTGCTGAGTCCGTTCCATTCGGTAAACGAGTACCAGATCATGTTTCCGACGGGAAGCAGAGTGAACAGGCAAAGAAAGATCAGGGGGACGATCAGGAACAACCACGGTGTTGCCCCCTGGAGGAACCGCTGACGGCCGCTTCGCGCGTCGCGCGCCGCGCGCACCGCGTGAGGGCGCACCGGAGTGCTAAAGAATGACATGACTTCTCCGACGTGAGGTGGATGGAGGGGAAGACGTCGCTCGCCCCGGCGGAGTCTCCACCGGGGCGGGCGACATCTGACTAGCCTTCGACGCTAGCGCGGGCCTCGGCCCACTTGGAGTTCAGGTCGTCGAAGATGTCCTGCTTGGTCTCGTCACGAGCGCCGCGTGCGGCGTCGACGATGCGCTGACGGTAGTCAGGGCTCCAGAGACCGATCTCGGCGGCGTTGTCGATGTCGCTGACCAAGCTTTCCTTGCCGGCTGGCGGCGGGGTGAGCTCGATGTACTCGACACCAGCGGCGTCAAAGTCCTTCAGCGTGTCAGGCGTCGGTCCGTCGAGGCGAGGCGAGATTCCACCCTGATCGGTGGCGTATCCGGACTCGTCAGCGAACCAGTCGATCCAGGCACGTGCCGCGGCCTTGTTCTCCGAGTGAACGTTGATGCCGTTCTTGTAGTCACCACTGATCACCGAGTGGAAGGTGCCGTCAACCTGGTTGGGGAAGGGCATGTAGCCGATGTCTGCCGCGTCATCCGCAGCGGCCTGCATCTGCACAATGGCCCATGATCCGAGCGCCATGGCTCCGATCTTGCCCGTGCCGAGGTCCGTCTTTGACTGCTCCCAGTTGGTGGTGGTGGGGTCTTCCTCAATGTTGCCAGCGGCTGCCGCATCGAAGATCAGCGAGTCGATGATGTAGTGATCCATGCCCTCGCTCCACGGGGCGTCCGTGTCGGCGAGCTCGTTGACGGCGTTCGCGTTCGCGGTCACCCCTCCGCGGTCGGACTCCCACTGCGTGAGCGGCCAGCCGTCGGCGTAGTTGGTGTAGAGGGGCGTCGCGTCGGTGTTGTCGGCGATCATCTGGAGATCCTTCTGGAACTCCTCGGGCGTGGTCGGGTCCTCGGTGATACCTGCGTCTGACCAGACCTTCTTGTTGTAGACGAGGCCGTTGGCGTTACCGGTGATGGCGATGCCGTAGGACTGTCCGTCGTAGTTCGCCTCCGAGCCGATGAAGCGGTAGGTCTGAGAGAGTTCGTCGACCGAACCGAGCGGCTCAAAGAAGTCCGGGTAGTCGCTCGCGTTTACCGAGTTCGGAATGAGCAGCACGTCGCCGTAGTCGTCGGTGCTCATGCGGGTCGCAACTTCGCCCTCGTAGTCGGTGATGGCCTCGAACTTGACCTCAACGTCTGGGTACTTCGCCTCAAACGCCGACTTATAGTCAGCGAACACCGTGTCGACAAGGTCGGTGCGGTTTGTCAGGACCGTGATCTCGCCGGCAACCTCGGCCATGGCCGAGTCGCTGGTCGTTGAGGATGACTCCGGTGCTGGCGTGTTGCTGCCGTCTCCGTTGTCGCTACTGCCGCTGCACGCTGCGAGCGTGAACGCCAAGCTGGTGGTGGCCGCAACCATGGCGGCTGTGCGCATCTTCATTGATGTAACCCCTTCAGGATTTTTGCTATTTCCGCAGCGTGATCGCCACAGTGCCGCAGTGCGACTGAATATGACTTTAACGATTAAGTGATGCCATCACAACCCATGGTGGCCAGTTTCGGCATCGTGTTACTTAATCGTTATAGTAGACCGCACCTTCCCCGCACACATGGAAGACTCGCCGGGCAATCTCTGCCCCGTATATCTGGAGTTTCGGACCGAGCGCGTGGCGGCCACGTGTGAGTGAGCACTCCGATCATCGGTCACGAGCCCCTGGTGACTGGCGAGTATTGCGAGGACTTACAACTCGTGGCACTTGGCCACGCTGCCCCGTGGAGACAGATGCGGACGTCTGTCAGCGTGGAGCGGGCCCTAGCGTGCCGCGGTCAACGAGGCGGGCCACCGAGGAACGCACCGACTTCACCTCGGCAGACCCGTTCACCACGTTGAGCAGCATCGTCGCGGCATCCGCCCCATAGGCGGACACGTCTCGGCTCAGGGCGCTGAGCGCGGGGACTGTCAACTCACACAGCGGCGAATCGTCCCAGGCCAGGACCGACAGTTGACCCGGAACCTCAACCCCCCTGCCCGTCGCGGCCCTGACCGCTCCGATGGCGGTGAGGTCGTTGTCAAAGACCATGGCGGTGGGCGGATTCGCCCCGTCAAGGAGCTGGTGACACGCTGCCGTGCCGGCCGCGACGGAATAGTCGGTGTTGACTTCGGCCACCACTTGGATGCCTAGCCGCTCGCCGGCGCGTGCCATCGCGTCACTACGCACGTGGGTGTGGACGAATCGCTCAGGACCGGCGATGTGAGCCACCCGCTTGTGCCCCAGTTCCGCGAGGCGTTCCATGGCGGCATTTGCCGCGGCGGCGTCGTCGCTACCAACTGCGGGCAATCCATCGGAGAATGCGGGGTCGCCGACAACCACCACGGGCAGGCCAATCTCGTTGATGATCGGCAGTCGTTGGTCGTCGATTGCGAGGTCGGTGACGAAGATGCCGTCGACCCGGCGAGCGGACCACCACTCCCGATAGGTCTGCAGCTCGCGCTCCGGGTCAGGGGTGACCTGCAGAAGCAGCGCATAGCCCCGCGCGGAGATCACCTTCTCAATACCAGCGACGAAGGACATGAAGAACGGCTCAATACCCAGGACGTCGGGCTCGCGCGTGATCACCAGCCCGAGGGTTGCGGTGCCACCACCCCGCAGGGCCCTTGCCGCGGTGCTGGGAACCCAGCCCACCTCGCGTGCCACCTCAAGAATGCGCTTGCGAGTCTCGTCCGAAACCCCGGGGCGCCCGTTGAGGGCGTACGAGACGGCTCCAGCGGACACGCCGCTTTGCTTGGCGATTTCCGCAATGGTCGGCCGACTGGGCGGCTTGCGCATCGCCATGCTTTTCTCACTTCCGTTTCGAGGACACCGGGCGGATCGCCCTGCACGACACGCTTCATTGCCGTCGCGTCACTCCATGTGTTGCCTATAGTGTGTCACTACTCAATCGATTAAGCATACGAAGGGTTCCTCCCATGTCGCTGACCGACACTCCTCTTTCCGCCAAGCGCCCGTTGCCGGCCGTTCCGTTCCACGCCATGACATGGGGGTGGACTGGCGTCCGCGGCTCGTGGACGACGCCCCAGGCCGCAGCATCACTTGACGCCATGATGGAGGTGAAGCCCAACTGGGTGGTACTCGCCTACGCGGCGCTGCAGGACACCGCGCAGTCGACCACCATCAACTGGCGTGACCAGCCCTCGCTGACAGACGACGAGATCCGTGCCGGGGTGTCCGCCGCCCGTGAGCGCGGCCTGCTGGTCTGCCTCAAGCCCACCGTCAATGTCGCGGATGGCACCTGGCGCGCCCACATCGGGTTTTTCGACAAGGACGCGCCCGGCGAGCCCACGTGGAACGAGTGGTTCGACAGCTACGACGAGTACATCCTGCACCACGCCGCTCTTGCTGAGGAATTGGGAGCCGATCTGTTCAGCATTGGCTGCGAGATGGTACGCGCAGATACTCGCGAGGACCGTTGGCGCAGCCTGGCCGCTCGCGTGCGCGAGGTGTATTCCGGTCCGATCACGTACAACTGCGACAAGTACCAGGAAGAGAATGTCACCTGGTGGGACGCCGTGGACATCATCAGCTCGTCCGGCTACTACCCCACGGGCGACTGGGACGCGCAACTCGCGCGGATCAAGTCGGTGGTGGATGCGCACGGGCAGGAGTTCGTGTTCCTGGAGGCGGGCTGCCCCAGTCGCGACACCTCGCCGGCGCGACCCAACGACTGGGCTCTCGCAGGTGAGCCCAGCGAGCAGGCTCAGGCCGACTATCTCGAAGAGATGCTGGCCGCCATCGATGAGACCGACTGGGTGCTGGGCGTCGCGCTGTGGGACTGGCCCCCAGCTCTCTATTCACTCAGCGAGGCAGCGTCCAACGACGACTATTGCATGTACGGCAAAAAGGGCGCCGAGGTAGTCGCGCGGCACTTCACACGTTGAACGAACGGTGCCGGCAAGGTCTTCCCTCGCCGGCACCGCACGTCGACGTCTCGTTAACTGGTCGCGACCGCCGGCGCCTGAGCCTCTTGCAGGCTCATGACCTCGAAGGTGCCGTGCTGAATGACCTCGATCGCCTGCACCGCCGCTGACAGCTGCTGCGTGGTGGTGATGATCGCGGCATCGGCCGCCGTGGCCGCCGCACGAATCTCGTATCCGTCAGCACGTGCGCCCTGACCCGAGGGCGTGTTGACCACCAGGTTCACCTCGCCGTCGTTGATCAGATCCACGATGGTGGGCTCGCCGGCTTCTCCCCTGCCCTCGGAGTGCTTGCGCACCACGGTGGCGGGGATGCCATTGCGACCCAGCACCTGCGCGGTGCCGGCGGTCGCCAGGATCTCAAAGCCGAGCTGGTGCAGGCGGGCGATCGGGAAGGTGATGGAGCGCTTGTCACGGTCCGCCACGGACACGAACGCCTTGCCGCCGGTGGGCAGTCCACCGATGGCCGCGGCCTGCGACTTGGCGAAGGCCAGCGGGAAGGTCGCATCGAAGCCCATGACCTCGCCCGTCGACCGCATTTCCGGGCCGAGCACCGAGTCGACGACCAGGCCCTCGTGGGTGCGGAAACGACGGAACGGCAGCACAGCTTCCTTGACGGCGATGCGCTGAGACATGTCGATGTGCGCGGCGTCGAGTTCGGGTAGCACGCCGTCGGCCTTGAGGTCCGCAATCGAGGTGCCCGCCATGAGCAATGCAGCAGCCTTGGCAAGCGGCACGCCGGTGGCCTTCGCCACGAACGGCACCGTACGGCTGGCACGCGGGTTGGCTTCAAGAACATACAGGACGTCCGATGCGAGGGCGTACTGGACATTCATGAGCCCCCTCACGCCGATGCCTTCGGCCAGCAGCTCCGTGGAGCGGCGGATGCGCACGAGTTCCTCGGCGGACAGGGTCACGGGGGGCAACACGCACGCCGAGTCGCCGGAGTGGATGCCGGCCTCCTCGATGTGCTCCATGACGCCACCCAGGAACAGCTGCTCGCCGTCGTAGAGCGCG
Source organism: Demequina aurantiaca (assembly GCF_000975135.1). Classification (GTDB taxonomy): domain Bacteria; phylum Actinomycetota; class Actinomycetes; order Actinomycetales; family Demequinaceae; genus Demequina; species Demequina aurantiaca. The sequence continues at coordinate 112,489 of NZ_BBRF01000003.1, forward strand.
TCCACGTCGATCTCGATCGCGTCGTCGAGGAAGCGGTCCACTAGTAGCGGAGCGTCGGTGGCGTGGTCGCCCACCTCGGCCATGCGGGTGCCGTAGTCCTCGAGCTGAGCGCGGTCGTAGACGATCTCCATGCCGCGGCCGCCCAGCACATACGAGGGACGCACCAGCACGGGGTAGGAAATGCGCTCGGCAATCTCGATGGCCTGGTCGATGCCGTGAGCGGTTCCGTACGCAGGTGCGGGTAGCTCGGCGGCGTCCAGGACGCGGCCAAAGGCCGCGCGGTCCTCCGCGTTGTCGATCGCCTCGGGCGACGTGCCAAGAATCGGCACCCCGGCATCGGCTAGTCGCTGTGCGAGACTCAGCGGCGTCTGCCCGCCCAGCTGGACGAACATGCCCTTGACCGGTCCCGCGGCGACCTCGGCCTGGTAGACGGCCATGACGTCCTCGAACGTGAGCGGCTCAAAGTAGAGCCGGTTCGCGGTGTCGTAGTCGGTCGAGACCGTCTCCGGGTTGCAGTTGACCATGATGGTCTCGTAGCGGTCCTTGAGCGCCAGTGCGGCGTGGACGCACGAGTAGTCGAACTCGATTCCCTGCCCGATGCGGTTGGGTCCGGAGCCCAGGATGATGACGGCCTCGCGCTCGCGCGTGGCCACCTCGTTCTCCGAGTCGTAGGACGAGTAGTAGTACGGCGTGGTGGCGTCGAATTCGGCGGCGCAGGTGTCCACCGTCTTGTAGACGGGCTGCACGCCCAGCTCGGCGCGGGCCGCAAAGACGTCCTCAACCTTGAGACCACGCAGCTGCGCGATCTGCTCATCTGCCAGGCCGTTCTCCTTGGCCCGGCGCAGCACGGCGGCGTTGAGTTCGGGAGCCGATGCGGTCTCGTTGGCGATCTCGTTCATCAACAGGATCTGGTCGAGGAACCACGGGTCGACCTTGCATGCGTCGAAGACCTGGTCGAGCGTCGCGTGGCCGGCACGCACGGTACGCAGCGCCTGCTGGATCTGAACCATGCGCGCCTCGGTGGGGATGGAGATCTGCTCGAGCAGCGCGTCAAAGTCCGCGCCGGTCGGGAAGTCACCCTTCCAGTGGAAGTTGACGCCCTTCTTGTCGATCGAGCGCAGCGCCTTGCCGAGTGCCTCGGTGAAGTTGCGACCGATGCTCATGGCCTCACCCACCGACTTCATGGTGGTGGTGAGGACGGGATCCGCGGCCGGGAACTTCTCGAAGGCGAAGCGGGGCACCTTGACCACGATGTAATCAAGAGTGGGCTCGAAGCTCGCGGGGGTAGAGCCCGTGATGTCGTTAGGAATCTCATCGAGCGTGTAGCCGATGGCCAGGCGGGCCGCGATCTTGGCGATCGGGAAACCCGTGGCCTTGGAGGCTAGTGCGGAGGACCGTGAGACGCGCGGGTTCATCTCGATGACAATGAGGCGACCGGTGGCGGGGTCAACGGCGAACTGCACGTTGCATCCACCGGTGTCGACGCCCACCTCGCGAATGATCGCGATGCCCACGTCGCGCATGCGCTGGTACTCGCGGTCGGTCAGCGTCAATGCGGGGGCCACGGTGATGGAGTCGCCGGTGTGCACGCCCACAGGGTCCACGTTTTCGATCGAGCAGACCACCACCACGTTGTCGTGGTGGTCGCGCATGAGCTCGAGCTCGTATTCCTTCCAGCCCAGGATGGACTCCTCGAGGAGCACCTCGGTGGTCGGCGAGTAGTGCAGGCCCGCCCCGCCGATGCGGCGCAGGTCGGCCTCGTCGTACGCGAAGCCGGAACCTAGTCCGCCCATGGTGAAGGACGGGCGCACGACGACGGGGTACTTGAGGTCCTCGGCGGCGGCGAGCAACTCGTCCATGGAGTTGCAGATGCGCGAGCGGGCGCTCTCCGCGCCACAACGCTCGACGACGCCCTTGAAGAGCTCGCGGTCCTCGCCCAGGTTGATGGACGCGATGTTGGCGCCGATCAGCTCGACGTTGTACTTGTCCAGGATGCCGGCCTCGTCGAGAGCAATGGCCGCGTTGAGCGCGGTCTGGCCGCCCAGCGTCGGCAGGATCGCGTCGGGGCGCTCCTTCGCGATGATGGTCTCGATCACCTCAGTGGTGATGGGCTCCACGTAGGTCGCGTCGGCAAACTCGGGGTCGGTCATGATGGTGGCCGGGTTGGAGTTCACCAGAATGACGCGGATGCCCTCGGCCTTCAGTACGCGGCAGGCCTGGGTACCCGAGTAGTCAAACTCGCACGCCTGTCCGATCACGATGGGGCCAGAGCCGATGACCAGGACGGACTTAATATCTTCGCGGCGTGGCATTAGTTGCGCGCTCCGTTCTTGGCCGCGTCTTTGGCGCTGGCCATCAGGTCGACAAAACGATCAAAGAGGTAGGCCGCATCGTGCGGGCCGGCGGCAGCCTCCGGGTGGTACTGGACGGAGAAGGCGGGGATGTCGAGGCACTCGAGACCCTCGACCACGTCGTCGTTGAGGCACACGTGGCTCACACGTACGCGGCCGTAACCCGAGGGCGACTGCGAGTCGCGGTCGGTGGGCGCATCGACGGCGAAGCCGTGGTTGTGCGCGGTGATCTCCACCTTGCGGGTCCTGCGGTCCATCACGGGCTGGTTGATGCCGCGGTGGCCGAACGCCAGCTTGTAGGTCCCGTACCCGAGCGCGCGGCCCAGGATCTGGTTGCCGAAGCAGATGCCGAAGAAGGGCACGTCCGCGTCGAGGATCTCGCGCAGCGTGGTGACGGCGCGATCGGCGGCACTGGGGTCGCCCGGTCCGTTGGAGAAGAACACTCCGTCGGGCTGCTTGGCAAGGATGTCAGCGGCGGACATGGTCGACGGGACCACGGTCACACGGATGCCACGCTGCGCCATCATCTCGGGAGTCATGGCCTTGATGCCGAGGTCGACGGCCACGACGTCGGCGATGCGGTCGGTGCCCTCAGGAGGCTCGACCACGTACTCGTCCATCACGGACACGGCATCGGCCAGGTGGGCGCCGACCATGGACTCGGCGGACTTCACTCGGCCCAGCAGCTCCTCCGCGGTAGCGGCGTCCGAGCCAGCAGTGGCACGCGAACCTGCCGCGGCATCGGCGTTGTAGCCGGCCTTCAGCGCGTCGCCGGAAAAGATGCCGGCGCGCATCACGCCTGCGGTGCGCAGCATGCGGGTGAGTTGGCGGGTGTCGATGCCGGAGATGCCCACGACACCCTGGGCCTCGAGGTCCTCGTCGAGCGTGCGCTGTGCGCGCCAGTTGGAGGGCTTGCGGGCGGGGTCGCGCACCACATATCCGGCCACCCAGATCTTGCGGGACTCGTTGTCCTCGTCGTTCATACCGGTGTTGCCGATGTGCGGCGCCGTCATGGTGACGATCTGACGGTGGTAGCTGGGGTCGGTGAGAGTCTCCTGGTAACCGGTCATGCCGGTGTTGAAGACGATTTCGCCCAGAGTCTGGCCCGAGGCACCGTAGGTGCGACCCTCGAGGGTCTGGCCGTCCTCAAGGACGAGCACCGCCCGGTTGTCGGCATCGGTCATCGCCGTGTCATTCATGCGAACATCCCTTCAAAGCGAGAGTCAAGGTAGGTGGGCGTGCCGCGCAGGAAGGTCGCGACGGCGCGCCCCGGCAGCTCGACGCCGCCGAAGGGTGAGTTGTTGCTGCGGCTCGACGTGGCCGCGGGGTCCACCGTGTACGCGGCATCGGGGTCTACGAGCGTGATGTTCGCGGGCTCCCCCTCGGCCACGGCACGGCCGTGGTCGGCTTCAATGCGGCCGATGCGCGAGGGCAGTGCGGACATGCGGTTCGCCACCTCCGCCCAGGACAGGCGGCCGGTGTCGACCATGGTCTTCTGAACGATGCCGAGAGCGGTCTCGAGGCCGATCATGCCCATGGCGGCGGAGCCCCACTCGCAGTCCTTGTCCTCGTCCGGGTGCGGCGCGTGGTCGGTAGCGACGATGTCGATGGTGCCGTCGGCGAGTCCCTCGCGGACCGCGTCCACGTCCTCCTGCGTGCGCAGGGGCGGGTTGACCTTGAAGCGCGGGTCGTAGCCGCGCACGGACTCGTCGGTGAGGAGCAGGTGGTGCGGCATGACCTCGGCGGTCACGTCGATACCCTCGGCCTTGGCCCAGCGCAGGATCTTGACGGAGCCGGCGGTGGAGACGTGACAGATGTGAACGCGTGAGCCCACGTGCTTCGCGAGGAGCACGTCGCGGGCGATAATCGACTCCTCGGCGACGGCGGGCCAGCCCGCCAGGCCGAGGTCCGCAGAGACGACGCCTTCGTGCATCTGCGCCCCCTCGGTCAGGCGCGGGTCCTGCGCGTGCTGTGCGACCACTCCGTCGAACGTCTTGACGTATTCGAGCGCGCGCCGCATGACCACGGGATCGTGGACGCACTTGCCGTCGTCGCTGAACACGCGGACGCGCGCCTTGGACATCGCCATGGCGCCCATCTCGGACAGCTGCGTGCCGCCCAGGCCCACGGTGACGGCTCCGACGGGATAGACGTCGACCAGGCCGACCTCCTTGCCGCGGCTCCACACCTGCTCCACCACACCTGCGGTGTCGGCGGTGGGGGTGGTGTTGGCCATGGCGAGGACGGCGGTGAATCCCCCGCGTGCTGCGGAACGGGAGCCCGACTCGATGGTCTCGGCGTCCTCGCGGCCCGGCTCGCGAAGGTGCGTGTGCAGGTCCACGAGGCCGGGGAGTGCGACGAGGCCGCTGGCGTCGATACGCACGGCGCCGTCGGGGATCTCGGCGTCGGTCAGCGGGGTCTCCGAGCCGCGTACCAGCGTGATCTGGCCATTCTCGACGACGATGCTTGACTCGGCCTCGCCCAGCAGCGCGGCGTTCTCGATGACAAAACTCTGGGCAGTGTGGGACGGGCTCATGCGCCGCCCTCCTCTCCGGCTAGAAGCAAGTACAGGGAGGCCATGCGCACGGCGACGCCGTTGCTGACCTGTTCGACGATGACCGAGCGCGGACTATCCGCCGCCTCGGCGGTAATTTCCAACCCGCGGTTCATGGGCCCGGGGTGCATGACGATGGCGTGGTCGGGCAGACGCCGCATGCGGTCGCCGTCCAAACCGAACAGGCGGGTGTACTCCTGGGGGCTGGGGAAGAACGAGTTGCCGCCGCCGCTCATGCGCTCGCGCTGGACCCGGAGCATCATGATGGCGTCCAGGTCGTACTTGTCGAGCGCGGCGTCGAGGCCGTGCACCACATCGACCGGCCACGTCTCGATACCGACAGGCACCAGCGTGGGCGGAGAGATCAGCACGACCTTGGCGCCCAGCGTGTTGAGCAGGGCCACGTTGGAACGCGCGACGCGCGAGTGCAGGACGTCTCCCACGAGGCCGATGGTGAGGCCGGCGAGGTCATTTCCCGTCGCGGTTTCGACGTGCGCACCAGGGCCTTCGGCCGCGCCGATGAGGTGCTTGCGCATCGTGTACGCGTCCAGCAGGGCCTGGGTGGGGTGCTGGTGGGTGCCGTCTCCCGCGTTCAGGACCGCGCCGTGCATCCAGCCGGACCCGGCCAGGCGTTCGGCCGCGCCGGACGCCCAGTGGCGGATGACCACGGCATCGGCGCCCATGGCCTGCAGCGTGAGCGCGGTGTCCTTGAGGGACTCGCCCTTGGAGACACTCGAGCCCTTGGCCGAGAAGTTGATGACGTCGGCGCTGAGTCGCTTGGCGGCCGCCTCGAAGCTGATGCGCGTGCGGGTCGAGTCCTCGAAGAAGAGGTTGACCACGGTCTTGCCGCGCAGCGTGGGGAGCTTGCGAATCTCGCGCTCCTGGGTGGCGGCCATCTGCTCGGCGGTGTCGAGGATGCGGATGGCGTCCTCGCGGGACAGGTCGGAGGTGCTCAGCAGGTGCTTCATGCGGTCGCTCCCCCGTTCTCGCTGGCGTGACCACTGTTGCTGGTATCGCCGGAGTCGCCGGGCTTGCCGCCGCTCAGGATGACGGCATCCTCGCCATCGGTCTCGGTCAGGAGGACACTCACCCGCTCGGTGCGTGCGGTTGGGATGTTCTTGCCCACAAAGTCGGCGCGAATGGGCAGCTCGCGGTGGCCTCGGTCGACCAGGACAGCGAGCTGCACGCCGCGGGGGCGGCCCTCGTCCTTGACTGCATCGAGCGCAGCTCGAATGGTGCGGCCCGTGTGGAAGACGTCGTCTACCAGGACCACCACGGCATTGTCGATGCCGGCGCTCGGGAGCGTCGTGGTGCCCAAATTGCGGGTGGGGTGCTTCGCAAGGTCGTCGCGATACATGGTGATGTCGAGAGATCCGCAGCGAGCATCGGCGTCGAATGACGGCTCGACCTCGGCGATGCGCGCCGCGAGGCGGTGCGCCAATGGCAGTCCGCGAGTGGGGATGCCCAGCAACACCAGGTTATCGGCTCCGCCATTACGCTCGAGGATCTCGTGTGCGATTCGTGTCAACGCCCGTGAAATATCGGGCGCGCCCAGAATGGTCCCAGTCATCTGGTGACCTCCTTCCCCGCCTCACAGGACGGTACTTAAAGGATGTCTATCGGCTCGCGGCTGGGTGAGCTACGGGCGTCAAATTGCTTCTCGCTACTGTACCGGAGATCAGTCCTGCAGGTGTGTAGGTTCCGGTGCCTCGGCAGCGTCTTTTGCGCCGGATTTTGCCGTGTCGGTCGTCGCGGCATCGGCCGTCGAAGCTACTTCAGCCCCATCAGCCTCGCTGGGTACATCAGCCTCAGTTGCCGAGGCTGACTTTTCTGCCGCCGCGAACTGCTCTGCGTCGCGCATGGGCACCAGTGTCGCTTCGTCGTCAGCGAGTAGGCGCTCGGCCCACTCCTTGGCCAGGGCGTCGGATAGGCCCGAGTCGGCGAAGTCGGCATCCGCGTCTGGCTCGTCGGAGTCATCCTCCGCGCCAGCGCCCGTCGCACCACTTGTGGCGTCATCGACGGGGCTCGAGATGGGATCGGCGAGCAGCGAGTCGAAGATCGCGGCGCCATCGGCGCTCTCGACCTCGTCATCGTCGGTGGCACTGGCCGCGCTACCGGCGGAGGCGTGGGACAACGCGGGGGCGTCCTTCGCAATGGTCGACAGCAGGCCGTTGACGAACTTCGCGGAGTCGTCGGTAGAGAGCTGCGTCGCCAGGGTCACGGCCTCGTCGATCGCGACCGAGGTGGGCACGTCGTCGTTGCAGAGAATCTCCCAGGTGGCGATGCGCAGCAGCGCGCGGTCGACTCCGGGCATGCGCGCCATGGTCCACTTGGGCGACGCGTCCTGGATGATCGCGTTGATCTCGACCCAGCGGGATACGACACCGCGCACAATCTCCACCGAGTATGCCGGCAGGGGCGTCTCGCGCCCTGACAGCAGGATGCGCTGGTCGAGCGTAGAGGAGACGTTGTAGCCACGCTGGTCCGCCTCGAAGAGTACGTCCAGGGCGCGCTTGCGTGCCTTGGTACGGGCTCCCACTAGTCGTTCACGCGGGAAAGGTATGCACCGCTACGGGTGTCGACCTTAACCTTGGTGCCAACGTTGAGGAACAGCGGGACCTGGATCTCGCGACCGGTCTCGAGCGTCGCGGGCTTGGTGCCACCCGAGGAGCGGTCACCCTGCAGGCCGGGCTCGGTGTAGGTGACCTCGAGGACCACCGACATGGGGAGCTCGACGAAGATCGGGTTGCCGTTGTTCGAGCCGATCTGTGCCTTCTCGTTCTCGAGCAGGAAGTCCTTGGCGTCTCCCATGATCTCGGGGCTGACGGGAACCTGGTCAAAGGTGTCGGGGTCCATGAAGATGTAGTTGGCACCGTCGTTGTACAGGTACTGCATGTCGCGGCGGTCGACGGTCTCGAACTCGACCTTCGCTCCGGCGTTGTAGGTCTTATCGACCACCTTGCCGCTGAGGACGTTCTTCATCTTGGTGCGGACAAAGGCGCCGCCCTTGCCGGGCTTCACGTGCTGGAAGTCGGTGATGGTCCAAAGCTGACCGTCGATCTTGAGCACGGAGCCGTTCTTGATGTCGTTTGAGGTAGCCACGAGTGTCGTCCTTGCAGTACTTGGTTGCGTGAAGGTGTTCTGAGGTTCAGAAGTCCGTTGGCGATTCTACCGGACGCAGGGCGGGGCTCCCCCATTGCGCACACCGTCTGGGCGATGGGCGTTGAGGGGCGTCAGTCGGAGTCGGCGGATCAGTGCACCCGTGCGGCGATTGCCTCAAGAGCCAGCCGGTACGAATCCGCGCCGAAGCCTGCGATCGTGCCGGTCGCCACTCCCGAGATGACCGACGTGTGACGGAACTCCTCGCGAGCCGCGGGGTTGGTCAGGTGAATCTCGATCAGCTCCTGTCCAGCCGCCGGCACTAGCGCACAGGCATCGCGAAGCGCGTAGGAGTAGTGAGTGAAGGCAGCCGGGTTGATGACCACGTGCCAACCCTCGTCCACGGACTCGTGCAACCAGTGCACTAGGTCCGACTCGTCGTCGCTCTGACGGACGGTCACCTCGAGGCCGAGGTCACTTCCCCACTGCATCGACTGCGCCACGACCTCGTCGTGGGTGGTGTCGCCGTACTTTTCTGGCTCACGCGAGCCGAGTCTTCCCAGGTTGGGGCCGTTGATGACGAGGACTGTGCTCATGCGGGTCAGCCTACTAGGACGGACTCCAATGCTGGTGTTGCTAGGCCGCTAACGCTAGGTGCGCCTTGCCTCCGATACGTTCGGGTTGCCTTCGCCCATCGACTGGGGCCGGCTGGAACCACACTTGCCCCTCACGAATATCGATCCCCCACCCATCGCGGTGGATTCGGTGGTGACATGACGTGCATAAAAGTACGCCGTTACTCAGGTCCGTTCGGCCGTCGTGCTTGGCCCACCAGTCAATGTGATGCGCCTGGCAGAACGATGGTGGCGCATGACACCAACTACACCCTCCGTCGCGTTCGGCGAGCGCGAGACGCTGGGCCCTGGTGAAGAATCTGTCGTGTTTCCCTACGTCAAGAGGCAGGCTGTCGCCACCCATCACCATTGGTACCACTTGAGCGTCCGCGGCCATTGTCCGCAAAGTTCCTACCGAGATGGGGCCACGGACTTGGTCGCATTCGCCCAGGGCAAGGTCATCCTCGAGGTCTTTCACGTCCATGCGGAGCACCACAGTGGTCTTCACGCCAGACGTGGGCTTGTCGCAGTCGAGGCCGTGCTGCGCGAGGGACACAAGTGCATCGATGCGGATCTGGCCTGCCGTTCGCTCATCACTCAGCGCGGCGGCTCGCGCCCGGCATCGCTCTGCCGCAGATAGGCGGCCGAGTCCCCGTCCCTCACCAGCCACAACGTCTTCGCCCTCGTCGAGACCCTCGTCAACAATGTCGTTTCCGTCGGCCTTGGGAGTCTGCCGTCGCTGTTGGAACGCCCAGCGTACCTGCGCCTCAACCCACGCCTTCAGTGGCGCGGCGGAGGCGGCATCTAGCTTTGCCGTGAGCACGGTCATGCCGTCCGCGTCTTCGGTGAAGAAGAGGGTGCGCTCTTCACGTTGCCTTTGCTCACGCGCCGCCACATCCTTGGGGGACAACCACGCCCGTTCACGATCGCAGGCCCTTCGCAGCTCCCTGATCGACAGTTCCTGGGCCTTGTCGACAAGGCGGCGCTCGTACTCGCGGAGTTCCGCATGGGCAAGGCGTTGAGCTTCGGCCTGCTGATTCGATTCACTGTCGAGGCTCCCACCCAGAGCAGTCGCGTCAAACTCCAACACTTGATCACCGGCGCCGTCTGGCTCAGATCCAGCTGGGGTGTGTTCACCTGCATGCCCGTCACTATTGGTTTCACCATCCGTCGCCTTACGGAGCTTCACCAGCGCGTTGGAGCGAAGTACCGGCTCGATTGCGTTGAGCGTCTTGGCCACCAGCGCGGCCGCCTCACTCCCAATAGCGCCTGCTGCCACCGTTGTGGTCAAATACGGGTGCTTCTCTACAAGAACGAATCGCCGCGCGTTCTCGTCGCCACGTGATGACGAACCATCGCGATAACCCGCGCCTTGATCCCCGGCATCCAGCTCGGAACAATCACCCGTTGGAGGGGCCTCGCCAACGCCCGCATGATCCGGCGGAGCTTCTCCCCCAGAACCCGGATCGCCCATACCAAACGAAAAGTCAGGATCCCCAGTCAAACCATCCAGATGTGCTGAGCCACCGCCACCCGGAGCGACTCCAGACTCAAGCGTGTCACCGTCAGGAACGTATTCCTCCACCCTCACGGCAAGAGCCTTGCCCACATCCATCAGTCGCTTCGCGTCGTAAGTAGAAGAGCCAAGAAGCTTTGCGAGCATCTCCTGCGGGGTCGAGAAGCCCTCGCGTCGAGACAACCCAGCAACACCGAGCTCCGGAGCGCATCGGCTTCCAAACTCCCCCGCCACGTCAATCACGAGCGCATCAAGGGACCGGCGAACCTTTCCCAGCGCGACGATGACGTCGTGCAACTGAGCCGGAGCGAAGTCCGCGCTCTCCACGCCGTCGAACTGGCTCACAGCAGCCAGTTCGCGAACGAGGAGTTCCGTGGAAAAGGTCATGACTACAGTCAATCACCGGGGTCTGACAAACACCATCAACACGCATCAAACAGTGGAAAAGCTCTTCCTGCAGAATCCTGTGGACATCAGTCGCAGCACCACCATCCGCACCAGCCGAAGTCAAACAACTCGCAAACGCTGCACGTGCGAGAGGCGTCGCCGTACGCGTGGCAGCGCGTGAACCCAAGCCCTACCGCGAAACGTCGTCGTACGCGTGGCAGCGCGTGAACCCCAGCCCTACCGCGAAACGTCGTCGTACGCCTGGCAGCGCGCGAACCCCAGCCCTACCGCGAAACAGCGTCGTAGGCGGCAATCAGCAACGTCGGATCCGGCCCCTCGAACCGCACCGGATTCCCAATGCCCTGCAGGATCACAAACCGCAGCATGTCCCCGCGCGTCTTCTTGTCACGCTTCATCGCGAGGTGCAGTGCATCCCAGCGCCCGCCTGCATATGTGACCGGCAAACCCAGCGCGGACAGCAGCGAACGATGCCGCTCCACTTCAGCTTCGGTCAACTTGCCGGCAAGCCCGGCGAGCTCGGCCGCGTAGACCATGCCCACGGACACCGCCGCGCCGTGACGCCACTGGTACCGCTCGGTGTACTCGATCGCGTGTGCGAATGTGTGCCCATAATTCAGGATCTCACGCAGGTGCGATTCCTTGAGATCCGCGCTCACCACGTCAGCCTTGACCTGCACCGCGCGCCGGATCAGTTCCACGAGAACAGGCACAGCGGCCGGGTCCAACGATCCATCACCAGCGGCCGATGCCCCGGAAACCCCAGCGCCCGTCTCACCACCGGCGCGCGAACCATCCTGCGCGTCCACAGACCGCAAGAGATCGATATTGGCCTCGGTCAGCGTCAGAATCTCCAGGTCGCGGATAAACCCGACCTTCACCACCTCGGCCATCCCGGCCACCAGGTCATTGCGCGGCAGCGTCGACAGGAACGACACGTCGCACCACACCGACAGCGGCTCGTGGAACGCGCCCACCAGGTTCTTGCCCTCGGTGATGTTGATGCCGGTCTTTCCTCCGACGGCGGCATCGACCATCGCCAACAAGGTGGTGGGAATCTGAATCACACCCACGCCCCGCAGCCACGACGCCGCCACGAAACCCGCGAGGTCCGTCACCGCCCCGCCGCCGAGCGCCATTACTACGTCGGTGCGCGTGAACTCGCTCTTGCCCAACACTCCCCAGGCAAAGGCGGCGACCTCGGCGGTCTTGCCAGCCTCAGCATCGGGAACCTCGACTAGCACGCCCAGGCGCCCGGACTCATCGATGAGCCGCTTCAGGTAGTCGGCCTTGCGCTGCAACGGCTGCGAGTGCACCACCAGCACGCGCGCGGCCTCCGCGGGAACCGAGGCGACGGCCTCTTCGAGCAGATCCGTCCCCACTGTCACGTCGTAGGGCGCGGCGCCGGTCACTGCGATGACGTGGCGAAGGTCTGAGTCGGTCATTCGGTCGGTTCCGTTCCCGCAATCTCGTGCGCGATGCGCTTGGCATTCAGGTGATCCGTGCTGACAGTCCGGGTCGCGAGGCGCTCATAGATGGGCCTACGCTCCGCCATCAGCGTGGACCATTGGCGCCGCGGATTGCCCACCAGCAGCGGGCGCGCATTGTTCAGCCCCACGCGTGGCGCTGCGGCGGACAGTGACACGTCGAGGAAGATCACGTCTCCCCCGGCCTCGGCATACTGCGTGAGCAGCTCCTGCGTGGACTCGTCGAGGATCGCTCCCCCGCCCAACGACAACACTCCCCGGTGCTCGGCCAGCGCAGTGGCCACCGCGGCGACCTCGAGCGCACGGAACGCCTCTTCGCCGTCGTCCAGGAAAATGTCCGAGATTGACTTGCCCGACGTACGCACGATGTCGTCGTCGGTATCGCGGCGCTGCACATCCCACTCGCGGGCCAGGCCCTTCGCGACGGTGCTCTTGCCGGAGCCGGGTGGACCAATCAGGACCGCTCGCGGTCCCACGGCCGATGCTGCGGCTGGCTTTGCCCCAGCACCACCGGCCGATGCCGGGGCTGCCTTCGCGCTCGGTGGCGCCTGGGCGACCAGCGGGTGCTTGGGCGGTTCGGGCTTGGGATGCACCGGCGTCGGCTGGCCATCCGTGGGCTGTGCGTCCCCTGAGTCAGGCATCAGCGCAGCGTGTCGGGAATCGCGGCGACGTAGCTCTCGATGTTCCTGCGCACCTCGGCGACGGAATCCCCGCCAAACTTCTCCGCCACAGCATCGGCGAGCGTTAAGGCAACCATCGCCTGGGCGACCACGGCGGCGGGGGCCACCGCACAGACGTCCGAGCGCTGGTGAATGGCCTTGGCGGCCTCGCCGGTGGCGGTGTCGATGGTGTCGAGCGCACGGGGCACGGTACTGATGGGCTTCATCGCGGCGCGCACGGTCAGCGGCGCGCCGTTGGTCATTCCACCCTCGACGCCACCGGCGCGGTTGGTCCGACGCGTCACGCCGTTGTCGCTGTACTCAATCTCGTCGTGGGCCTGCGAGCCACGGCGACCGGCGGTGCGGAAACCGTCGCCAACCTCGACCGCCTTGATGGCCTGGATGCCCATGAGTGCGCCTGCCAGGCGCGAGTCCAGGCGGCGGTCCCAGTGCACGTGCGAGCCCAAGCCAACGGGAAGGCCGTAGGCCACCACCTCGACCACGCCACCCATGGTGTCTCCGTCCTGCTGGCACGCATCGATCTCCTCGACCATGCGAGCCGAGGTCTCCTCGTGGAAGCAGCGGATCGGATCGGCGTCGAGCTTAGGCGTGGCACCAGCCGGCGGCAACGGTGCGTCCTCGGGAACCGAGATGGGACCGACCTGCACGGTGTGGCTGACCAGCTCGATGCCGGCGACCTGGCGCAGGAACGACTCGGCCACGGTTCCGAGGGCGACGCGGGCAGCCGTCTCGCGGGCCGATGCTCGTTCCAGCACCGGACGGGCGTCGTCAAAGCCGTACTTGGTCATGCCCGACAGGTCGGCGTGACCCGGGCGTGGGCGCGTCAGGCTTGCGGCGCGCGCGCCCTTCAGCTCCTCAGGATCCACGGGGTCCGCGGACATCACGGTCTCCCACTTGGGCCACTCGGTGTTGCCCACCATGATGGCGACGGGGCCACCCTGGCTGAGCCCGTGACGGACGCCTCCCAGGAACGTCACCTGGTCCTTTTCGAACGACATGCGCGCGCCGCGGCCGTAGCCAAGGCGGCGGCGAGCCAGCGCGTCCTGGACCTCGGCGGTAGTGATCTCCACTCCGGCGGGAAGTCCCTCGAGGGTGCCCACCAATGCGGGGCCGTGCGATTCTCCTGCGGTGAGCCATCTAAGCATGGGCTTCATTCTGCCATGCAAAAGCCGGGCCCCCAGCAGGGACCCGGCTTCGCGTTGGGCTTGTCTCGTTGCTCGGCTTGCCTAGCGGGTAGGCGGCGTGAGCGGGTTGTCGGTGGACTGAGGTAGAGGGACCTCTTCCTCGGCCAGTTCGCCGTCCTCAGCATCGGCCTGATTCTCCGATCCCACGAGGACGAAGGTCTCACCGGCCATCTCTGCTGTCACCAAGTCGGTGGGGTCTCCCGAGGCTTCCTCCTCGGCAGGACCGTCTCCGCTGTCTGCGGCCAACGTCACTGACGTCAGCAGCACAATGCGATTGGTTCCCGTCTGCAAGTCGTTGACTGCACTGAGCACGTCGTTGTACTTGCCCGTGATCGTCATGCCGACGTCAATCGAGTACAGACCCTGGACTCCGGCTGCCGCGGGAGGCGTGTCCGTGGCTCCCTCAGCCCCGGGCTCAGGTGAGGGACTAGCGACCGGCGCCGTGGTCTCGACGTTGGTCTCCTCCTCGGCCGCGGCATCGTCGGCAGCCTGAGTAACCTCAAGCGGCTCGGCGGTGCTGAACGTCAGACTCGTGATGATGACATCGTTCTTCTCCGCGACATCAGCGAACAGTCGCTGCAAATCGGCGTACCGCTGGCGAGTGGTGATGCCCTCCTGGAGCTCCGCCAACTGCGCCTCGTAGATCTCGATGTCCTCAAACTGCTTGCGCAACTTGTTGACTTCAATCTCCGTGTTGGCGTTCATGTCTTCCTGGGCCTGCGCGGCGTCATTGGTCTCGGAAGCCGAGGCCAACATGGGTGAGGCAAGCAGGAACCAGAAGGCGGCCAGCAAGATCACGACGACCAAGATGGTGCCGACAGTCCACTGGCGGGCTGCGTTCATTGTCTTCATGGTCTCTAGCCTTCATCCGTAGTGTCAGTGGCGGAATCGTCTGCAGCAGCATCGTCCGTGGCCGCCGCGTCTTCCGCAGGCTCGTCGTCTGGGAAGGTGCGGTTCGCTAGTGCCTCCGACGTCACCTGCACGGTCGCTGAGACCGCATACGTCACGTTGCCTTCCTCGTCCTTGAGCTCGGAGCTCTGGAGGTTCGCATCCACCAAGCCGGGTACGGACTCGAGAGTGTCGATCCACTCCGAGGCGACGGGCAGCGTGGGCGACGTAGCCTCGAAGGTGATCACTCCAATGGCGTCCTCGGTCAGTTCGTCGACACCGACCACCAGGTCGGCACCCGGACCAATCGACGCCACGCTGATGGAGTCAATGGTGACGCCCTCGGGCAACACTGCGGCCAGCGCGTACACGTAGCTGGTCCAGTTGACTTCATTGGCCAGCACGAACGAGCGAGACTCCCGCACGTCGGAGATGTCCTTGATCACCTGAATAACTGGCGAGTACTTCTTCTTCTCCAGCGTGAGTTGGTCGGCGCGCGCCAACGCTTCCTCATTGCGAGCATCAGCGCTGGAGTTGAGCAGGAACAGCGCACCGTAGGCCAGCACGCACACCAGTACGGCGGCAACGATGGTCCACAGAGTGCGTCGCTTGACGATGACGAGTTCGCGCTGATTGGTGACCTCTGCGGGGAGCAGGTTCACCTGGGGGCGGTCGGGAAGGCCGAGTTTGCCAGTCTTGCCCTGGGTGGGTCCCAGGAGCGGTGTCACCGCGGCGTGCGGCGTGTCTTGGGTCACGGTGCTCATGCTGCTACTCCCAGTCCTAGACCGATGGTCATCGCCATGGTCCCCTCACGTCCGCGGAAGGCATCCGCCCCGCCGACCTTGCGTCCCATGCTCACGCCCTCGAGGGGGTTGCCCAGCAGTGCGCGAGTGCGCGTCGCCGAGGCGATGGTCTGACCCAGCCCGGGCATCGTCGCGCCACCACCCGTCAGTACGACGACCTGGACGGGCGCGGTGGGGTTGTTCTGGGCGTAGAAGCCAATAGAGCTACGGATTCCCTCAAGCAGCGTGCGGGTTGCGTCGCCGAACGGCCCAGCCGCCGATGCGTACTCGGGTGCGTTCACCGCGTTCAGTCCCTGCGTGCGCAGGATCTGACCGGCGTCTTGGAGTCCCATTCCCGTGGAGCGCGCGAGGGTTTCAGTGAGGTTTTCCGCTCCGGTGGACAGCACGCGCACAAAGCGTGGCACGGCATCGGTGGTCACCACGACGGTGGTGATGCGGGCGCCGATATCCACCAGCGCGGTGGTGCCCTGGGCGAGTGCGCCGCGGGCCATGGACCTCACCAGCGCAAAGCCACAGAGGTCAATAGAGACGGGCTTGAGGCCGGCGGACTCGACGGCGCGCACGTTGGTCATCACGCCTTCCTTCCAGGCGGCGACGAGCAACCCTTCCCAGGAGACGCCAAGTTCCGACTGTGTCTCGTACGTGGGCAGGAAGCTCATGACGGCCTCGTCGGCAGGCATCGGCAGCGACTCCTGAACCTGGAACGGTAGCGACGCCTGCAACTCCGCGTAGGGCATTTTCGCGAGGGTCATGGGGCGAACAGCCACTCGCTGGTTCCCCACACCCAAGATGACGTCCTTGGTGCTGAAGTCGCCCTGGGCCCACAGCGACTTGATCGCCTGGGTAACCGCGAGTTGGTCGACCACTTCACCGTCACGCACCGCGTTGGGGGGAAGCGACTGCTCGGCGTAGCGCACCAGTTCGACGTCGCCGCCCTGCGCGCTCGAGGTCACCTCTGCTGCACGCACCGCGGTGGCACCGATGTCGAGCCCTACGGAATTTGTCTTCTTAGCCACGACTTGTCTCCTCGTGAGTGGTTTGCGCCAACGTCCTTAAGACAATCGGCAAACTGCGTTCAAATCTTGATTGTTCGGTCATGTGAACATCCCCGTGTAGGCGTTCCACAGAGACTGGCCCCAGGCCACTCCTATGGCGGCTCCCACGATCATCCATGGCCCAAAGGGGATTCCACCCTTGCGCTTGACCCGACCGGTGGCCAGCAAGATGACGCCCACCACCCCGCCGACAAGGAATGCGGCAAAGCTGCCTACCACCAGCGGACCCCAGCCCAACCACCCCAGCGCAATGCCCAGGACGCCGGCGAGCTTCACGTCGCCGAACCCCATTCCTCCCGGGTAGAGAATTGCGGCCAGGAAGTAGAAGGCAAAGAGCGACGCTCCACCGATGGCGGCTCTCGCAAGTGGCCACCAGTCCCCCGTGACTGCCGACTGGGCGATAAGGAGCACCGCCAGCACGACATAGGCAGGAAGCACGATCACGTTGGGCAGCCGATGCACGTCCAGGTCGATGGCCGTCAGCGCCACACCAATCGCGGCAAGGTACGCGAAGGCCACGAACTCGAGTCCTAGCCCAAACTGCCACAGCACCAACACAAACAGCACGCCCGTGAGGAGTTCGATCAGCGGATAACGGGCAGAGATTCTGGCCTTGCAGTCGCGGCACTTGCCACCCAGAATCAGCCACGACAGCACCGGAATGTTGTCCCGGCTGCGAATCTGGTGACCACACGACGGGCACGCACTGGGGGGAAAGCGAATCGACTCGTCGCGCGGGACGCGCCACACCACCACGTTGAGAAACGAGCCCACGACCAGGCCGAGCAAGGCGACCAGAACGTACGTTCCCCACCATTGCCCTACCTCCGCGAGAACATCGCCGGTCATCCGGCGTCCGTGCCGGGTACCTCGGCAAAGTCACCGAGCGAGGCACCGACGGGGTTCTCTGGCACGTTCCACTTTTGGTTGTCCGAGCCGTCGCATGTCACGACGACGATGGACGTCCACTGTGGCTCATAGGCGGTCTTGGGTCCGTCGGCGGACAAGCACTTGCCGTTGTTGTCGCGGAATGTGTAGGCCAGGTCCTCGTCGTTCGAGAAACCGGTACGAATCCATTCGGTATTGCCTGACGAGCAGTCCTTGTTGCCGCTGCCGTTCACGAAGCGGGGGAAGAGCGCCGATGCATTGCCGCCGGGCGGGTCCGGTCGCGCCTGGGTGCGGTACGTGGCGGTGGTGTTCAGACAGTACGTGTTGCCGGCGCTCGGGATCACCGTAATCTTGGTCGTCACCGATTCAGTGCCGAGAGGCGGCTCGTCGTAGTACCACTTGTGGTTCCAGAGGAACCCTCCGTTGCCGGCCGGGTCCTGCTTGCAGGGGTAGGCGATCATGAAGTTCGCGTTGATGTTCGCGCGCGTCACGTCCAGGCAGCGACCGTAGAGGTTGAAGTTTACGACCTGCTTGGTGTCGTACGAGGCGTTTCCCTTGCCGACCGCGGGCAGCGGGGTTAGCGAACGGAATCCGGACGAGGTAGAGACGGAAAGCCGGTCGCCGTTGTCGACGTTGCTG
The DNA here is from genome assembly GCF_000975135.1 of Demequina aurantiaca. Lineage (GTDB taxonomy): Bacteria > Actinomycetota > Actinomycetes > Actinomycetales > Demequinaceae > Demequina > Demequina aurantiaca. Next base: position 130,652 of record NZ_BBRF01000003.1, read on the forward strand.
TCCTCGTTGACAATGAAGCTGTTGATCTGCGAGGTGTTGGCTGCGTTCTGGCCCTTCCAGGTGTAGTCACCGGTCCACGCCCATCGCTGTCCGAGCGGGTCCTGGGCCGTTGTGGTGCACGGCTGCAAGGTGACAGGATTGCCACCGCCACCACTGGAGGCGCGACCTGTAATACACAGCGGGATCTTGCCGTCCAGAGATGTAGCGCTGAGGTGCAGCATGTAGTCGTCTGCCCAGGTCCACGAGTTGAGTTCGCTCTGGTCCTGGCAGTAGGTGGAGGTCGCTGGGCGGTAACGGATGTTCGAACCGGCCGCTGCCGCCGTCGCCACCAGGCAGAACGCACTATCCGTGTCGAGGATCATGCCGCCGCTGATGCGCTTGGTAGTGAGCTGGAACGTGTAGGCCGACTCCACGATGCGGTCGGCGCGCCCTACCTGAGACGTCGATGTGGCATCAAACCCCTCGGAGGTGATCATCGCGTACTTGGGGACGGACCGCACTCCCCCGTTGATACCGGTTCCGGTGTAGCAGGTCAACGCGTTGCTGTTTCGCCAGGTGACATCCTCGTCAACGGGGTCGGTGAGGAAGTACTGGACCTTGGCCTCGTAGCTGGTCTCGCCTCCGGTGCCATCAACCGTGCCGTTGACCTTGCAAGGGAGCTTGTGAATGTCACCGGCGGGTGCACCGGTGCCGTCCGGGGACGTGGCGTTGCGCAACTGGGAGGCCGCGGCATCGATCCCTGCCTGCGCGGCGGAGAGCGTGCGGCTGTTCTTCTCCGCGTGGAGCGTGGGGTTCACTTGTGACGTCACGACGGCAAGCACGATAATGGCGAGCACGGTCATCACCATCATGAGCATCATGACGGAAAGCATGGCGAAGCCCTCGTCGTGACGGATCCGCTTCATGCGTGCATTGGCGAGCGCGCGGCTCATCGCGGTCATAGCAGTGGTTCTCGTGGTCAACTGTTTCATGGCCTCTGCGCCCCTCCTACCAGGCACACCTGGGTTCCGCTTGGGTCGTTCGACACCGATTCGGCCGAGGAGTTCCTCGCGACCATATACACGTCCAACTGGCTACCCGCATCGACCTTGTTGTTGCTCAATCCCGCGTCCAGGTAGACATCGAGGCCCTGCCGGAGGAACACCTTGGAACCCGTGGGACCCGCACGGTGCAAGGCAAACGGCTGCTCGTCGGCTTTTGTGAGATCGTTCTGCAGGTCGGTGACGAACGTGGACCAGCCGGTGAGGTCTGCGTCGGTGCCGGGCGTCCAGGTGCGGCGCTGCAACTCGTTGCTCGCCGTGACGTAGCGCCATTGCACGCAGAGTTCCTCGCCGTGGATGGCCGTGGCGGGCACCTGGTACTCCACGTAGATGTTGCCGCCGGACGTACCGGGCGCATTGATCGCGTCCGCGTACCGAAGCTCCTTGTCCATGCTCTGGAACGTCTTTCGCAACTGCGACGCCGTGTCCCCCACTACCTGGGCGCTGACGGCCTGGTTGGACATGGAGACTGTCGCGGCCAGTGAAACCACGAGCACCATGGTGAAGATGCCCATGGCCACAATCAGCTCGACAACCGACACGCCGCTGTCGTCTCCCCGTGTCGTCTCATTGCGAAGTGCAAGCGTTCGACTCACCACGCGCCTCATCAGTTGACCCTCACCGTCACGGTGGCTGTCGACGAAGTCAGAACGGGGCTACCGGACGTCGTCTCCAGCTTGTAAGTGAAGCGGCAGAAACCTGAGCGGTTTTGATTCGACGTGCTCAGTTCAATCGAACCGCCGTTCGCCACCGGGTTCCGCAACGAGTTGCAACTACCACTGATCGTCGTGATTCCGCTCAGGGACGTCACTCGGACGCCGGTCGTGGGGCTGCCCAATTCAGAAGGAGTCAACGTCCTGCTGTCGTTTCGCCCAATGGTGGTGCTTGCACCACTCGCCACCGGCGCTGTGGGTGCTGGGGGTGGCTCCGTGATTTCAATCGTCATGATGCCGGTGTTCACACTATCGTTGCCCCCCGCGGACACCACGGAGTACTCGAGCTCGTATGGACCCAGATCACCCGGTTGGGTGAGGAACTCGAGGATCTCTCCAGTTCCAAGCGCACCCGTGTCATTGCCGGTGCCGTCAAGGCGCACCAGCAGGTCGTCGTCGACGGCGGGGCCGTCGGCACGGTGGATCGTGATGGTGGTGTCTGGGGTGTTCCCCGTGAGGTCCTGCCAGTCAATGGGGTTCCACGTGTCCGTTGAGGTTGCTTCCAGATCAACTGTCACGTCTGGTACGAACAAGGGCACCGCACGCGTCGTCACGGTGACAGATCCGGCCTCTGCACTCGGGAATCGCAGTCCACCGGGGGCGGTCGTGTCGTCCACCAGGTAGTAGTAGAACGTCGTCGAGACGCCATCAGTCGCGGGTGCCGCGAACTGAACATCGCCGCCCGAGGTCGTGATGCCGTTGTTGCTGAGATTGATTGCGTCCTGATTCCGGGCTGCCGTTGTCGCCGCGCTCACGTCCTCGGTACTGAACATGTCAACATTGCGGTCCCACACCGGCACGACGGAGGTGAAGCGAGTACTGGAAATGTTGTCGACGCCAAGGTCGTTGGCGAGCATTTCCGGGTTGAGTGTTACCGAGGTCCCGGGCTCCACGAAGATGGTGTCAGCCGTGGCGACGGGAAGGATGTGCACCTGGACGGTGGCGGGATCAGCGGAAATCTCACCGGACGAGCCCTGCACCTTGTACGTAAAGCTCACGGTGCCCGACTTGGTGGTGTCGCCGGGTGGGGTGAAGAACACGCTGTTGATGCTCGACCCACTACCGACGCTCACCGAGCCAAATGCCGGGGTCGTAGAGCCGAGGCTCACGATGGGGCTGACGCTGCCCGAGGCGTTGTACTCAACGGAGTCGTTCAGCACCACCGCAAAGGGAGTCGCGGGTGAGCCCGCGGAAATACTCACCTCGTCGTCGTAGGCAAAGGGCTTGACGGCGGTGTTCCAGGTCGCGTCCTCGCTTGGGTCAATCAGCGAGCTCATGCGATAGCTGTTCTCACCGGCCGATGCAGCACCCTCGTCCCAGCGCACGACTACCCTCGCGCGGTACATCTCCACATAGTCGGTCGATGACGGGCCGCCGGGGTTGGTGGCAGTACAGTTCTGGTCGACCACGGAGGCAGAGCGTTGGCGATAGCACTTGCCTATCAACGTGTCGATCGTAAACTCTTGGTTGTCCACGGTCTGCGTGGTGCGCACCGGGACCCACTGCTTGTCCGGGGTCAGCCCACCCTCGGGGTCCCAGGCAATGGTCATGTCGGCGGTGTCCGACGGCTCGAGGGCGGTCGCATCATTCCAGACTGCCTTGACGGCTGTCTCGGACCGGCCCTTGATGACACCGCTCGTGCCTACCGCGTTCACCGGACCGCCGGAGACGGAGCGCGCGACGTCCATCGCGCCACTCGCGAGGCTGACGGCGGCCTGATTGCGCTGCAAGTGCGCGGTGGTCTTGACGCCGTGGATAAACAGTGCGAGGGCACCCATCGCGATGAGGCCCAGGAGGAAGAGCGCCCAAATGACCTCGACGAGCGTGAACCCGGAGTCGGCGCCGGAGGTCGACTCGGTAGCGTCGCTACTTGCTTGCGTGGTGTCCACCGTTCTCCCTCCAAGACTGGATCTTTGGGGCCGTGGCCCCGTGAAACTGATTTGGTGATTCTGCGTTGTCGGTGTGGTGGAAGAGGACCTATGTCCTCTTCCACCACACCAAAAACGTTAAGTTAGCTACGAACCGCACATCTAGAACGTAGCCAACAACGGTCCTTAAGAACCTTCGGGGCTTAGGCCACCATTTGCGCTGTCGTATGTAAACGTAAGGCCAGTGCCATCGTCCGGGTTCGTTCCGGTCACGACAAAGGAATCAGTGTTGTTCGTGTAGGTGTAGTCATTACCATCGTTTGACATCGTCACATCTACACCGTCGATGTCCATCGGCTGCGTGGTCAGGTCCACATCGGCCTCGGCGGGGTACGCCTGGTTGTCGACGTAGGAGCTCTCTAGTTCCGTGGCGATGGTGCGCAAGTCGGACTTGATGCCGGTGTCGACGGCCTTCTTGCGCTGGTTGAGGAACACTGGGATGGCGATGGCGGCGAGAATGCCGATGATGATGATGACGACGAGGAGCTCGATAAGGGTAAAGCCCTTTTCTCCCTCTTCCTTTGCTGCCAAGTGCTTCTGAATGCGAGCGATCATGCTCATATCCTTTCGTTTACTGAATCTAGGGGTTGAGATGCCATCAGACTCATATGAACCCTGATGACGGTGGTGCAGGCTCCCATCCATGTAGATGGAGAACCTTCTCTACTTGCGTAGAAATCTATGGAGTTGTGTCATGCGGAACAGAAGCCGCTAGGAAATCTGGTCGTAGATCGAGAACATGGGCAAGTACATCGTGATGACCATGCCACCCACGATGATGCCGACGAACAGGATCATGATGGGCTCAATCAGGCTGGTGAGCTGCTCGGTGGTGGACTCGATTTCCTGGTCGTAGAAGTCCGCGATCTTGGACAGCATCGTGTCCAGCGCGCCGGTATCCTCACCCACGGCCATCATCTGCGCGACCATGGGCGGAAATACCGCACTGTTCACCATCGGCGACGTCAGCGACTTGCCTCGACGCACCGACTCGGCGATGTCGTTAGTCGCCCGCTCGATCACGATATTGCCACTGGCCTCTCCCACAATGTCGAGCGCCTGCAGGATCGGCACGCCGGAGGCGAGCATGGCGCTGAGGTTGCGGGAGAAGCGCGCCAGCGCGATCTTCTTATTCAACGCGCCGAACACGGGCAGCTTGAGCTTGATGGGATCCAGGCGCTCACGCACCCAGCGGTCGTTCTTGTGGCTGCGCCACCAGAAGGCGAAGACCACAATCAGGATGATGATCGGGACAATCGCGATCTTCAGCCATCCCGACAGATTGATCATGAACTGTGTGGGCGCGGGAAGCGCCGCCCCCATGTCCTCGAACATCTTTGCGAACACCGGGATGATGAAGAGCAGCATGAAGACGGATGCCAGCACAGCGACTACGAGAACCACCACGGGGTACGCCATCGCGGACTTCACCTTGGCACGAAGCTTGACCTCGTCCTCGAACGTCTGAGCCAGGGACTCCAGGGTCTCATCCAGGAAGCCGCCCACCTCGCCGGCCTTCACCATATTGATCATGATGGGCGGGAACACCTTGGGATGCTTGGAGATGGCGCCGGAGAACGAGCGGCCGGTTTCCACGTCGCTGCGAACCTCGCCGAGGACCTTGGCCAAGGCCTTGTTGTCCGTCTGCTCCACCAGGATGGTGAGCGCGCGCAGCAGCGACAGACCCGCGCTGATCATCGTGGCCATCTGGCGCGACATGATCGCGACGTCCTTCAGCCCGATCTTCTCGCCCATACCGGGAATCTTGATCTCTTTATTGAGACCACTACCTCCAGCAGGAACCACGGACAAAGGCGTAAGTCCCCCGGCACGGAGCCGTGCACCGACGGCCTGCTCGGAGGGACCCTCGATGGTGCTCGTGATGGTCTTGCCGCTAATGTCGCGGGCGGTGTAGGTGAACTGCTTGGTTGCCATGGCTTAGTTACCGAACCTTCCCGCGAGACGGTTGAATTCCTCGGGCGAGTGGCAGGCCTCGATAGCGACGTCGTAGGGAACCTTGCCGGACTTGACGAGCTCCGCGAGGTGCTGGTCCATGGACTGCATGCCCTGGGCGGAACCGGCCTGCAACGCGGTGTAGATCTGGTGGGTCTTGCCCTCACGGATCAGGTTACGAATAGCCGGCGTCGCCATCATGACCTCGACGGCCACGGCGCGGCCGGGGCCGTCTCCACGACGCAGCAGGGTCTGGCAGACGACTCCCTGGATGGCGGTGGCCAGCTGGGTGCGGATCTGGCCCTGCTGGTCGCCCGGGAAGACGTCGATCATGCGGTCGATGGTCTGCGCGGCGTCCTGCGTGTGCAGCGTGGCGAACACCAAGTGACCGGTCTCGGCTGCGGTGAGCGCAACCTGGATGGTCTCGAGGTCGCGAAGCTCACCGATCAGGATGATGTCCGGGTCCTGGCGCAGCACGTGACGCAGGGCGTTGCCGAACGAGTGCGTGTCCGCGCCCACCTCGCGCTGGTTCACCAGCGAACGCTTGTGAGTGTGGAGGAACTCGATGGGGTCCTCGACGGTCATGATGTGCGAGGCACGCTGGCGGTTCGCGAGGTCAATCAGCGACGCGAGTGTGGTCGACTTACCCGAGCCGGTCGGGCCGGTTACCAGCACCAGACCGCGAGGCAGGTCCGCGAAGCGTCCTACCACCTCGGGGATACCGAGCGTCTCGAGCGGCTTGATCTCATACGGGATGAGGCGGAAGACCGCTCCCACGGCGTCGCGCTGCTTGTACATGTTGACGCGGAAGCGAGCCTCGCCGGGAATGGCACGCGAGAAGTCCAGCTCGAGCTTCTCCTCGAACCGCTCGCGCTGAGCCTGAGTGATCAGCGAGTAGAGCGAACGCTGCAGGCTCTCAGGGTTGAGCTTGCCGTAGTCAGCGAGGGGCGTGAGTTTGCCGTCGAGACGGATGACCGGAGGCGATCCTGCCGTCAGGTGAAGGTCGGAGGCACCAACGGCGGCCATCTGGCGCAACGCGTGGATGACGTCGAGGTCATCGGCGTGAGCGTCCTGCGCCGACCCCACCCGCTTGCCGGGCACTCCCGCGGTGGGCGGCGACTGACGCTGCGGTGCGGCCTGCTGAGCTGCGGGCGCGGACTGAGGCGCCGCCTGCTGAGGCGCCGCGGGAACCTGACCCGCTGGTCGAGCCTGAACGGGAGCCTGCATCGGCGGGCCGGAAGGCGTCTGTGACGCTGAAGGCACGTGCATGGGTGCACGGGGTGGCGTCTGCGAGATCGGCTGGCGCTGGACGGCCGGAGCGTGCTGAGCCAAGGGCTGGCCCTGCGGTGCGGGAGGCATCTGAGCCGGGGCCTGCATCGGCGGACGGGCGGGCACCTGAGCCGCCACCGGAACCGGCGGAGCGAGGGGTGCGGCGGGCGTCTGCGGTACGGGGGGTGCGACGGGGGCAGGCTGCGCAGCCATCGGCTCGAATGATTCCGGATTAAATGCGGTCATCGTACTTCTCCCCTGGTACTGGGCACGGTCGCCACCTGTATCGGCACGAACTGAACGTTCCTAAACATGCGCGCGATCACTTCGCCACCCGCAGCAGTTCCTCGACGGACGTGCTGCCTTCGAGCACCTTGACCCAGCCGTCGTGAAGCAACGTCTCCATGCCGCCTTCCATGGCCGCCGTAGCGATCTCGGCCGAGGACGCGTGAGCCACAGCAAGTCGTTCAATGTTCTCGTCGACCGTCATGATCTCGTGCAACGCGATGCGACCCCGGTACCCCGTGTTCGAGCAACGCGCGCAACCCTCGGGCTGGTTGATGGTGGGCGCCGGCTGCGACATGTCCCAGCCAAAGCGCTCACACTCGGCTTCGGTAGCCGTGTAGGGCGACATGCAGTGCTCGCACAGGCGACGCGCGAGTCGCTGAGCGACCACGCAGTCCACCGCGGAGCCCACCAGGAACGGCTCGATGCCCATCTCGATGAGGCGCGTGATGGCAGACGGAGCATCGTTCGTGTGAAGCGTGGACAGCACCAAGTGACCGGTAAGTGCGGCTTCGATGGCGATCTGCGCGGTCTCGTGGTCACGGATCTCACCGAGCAGCACCACGTCGGGGTCGGCGCGCAGGATGGATCGCAACGCGGCCGCGAAGGTCAGGCCGGCCTTGACGTTCACCTGCACCTGGTTGATGCCGGGAATGCGGTACTCGACCGGGTCCTCAACCGTGATGACGTTGATCTCCGGGCGGGACACCTGGTTGAGCGTCGCGTACAGCGTGGTCGACTTACCGGAACCCGTGGGGCCGGTGACCAGGATCATGCCGTAGGGCTTGGTGTACGTTTTGCGGTACGCCTCGTAGTTGCTCTCACGCAGGCCAAGGTCCGCAAGGTCCAGGGTCGCGGTGGAGTTGTCGAGAATACGCATGACGATCTTCTCGCCCCACACCGTGGGCAGCGACGCGACACGGAGGTCGATCTTGCGTCCCTGGTGACGAACCGACATACGGCCGTCCTGAGGCTTGCGGCGCTCGGCAATGTCGATGTCGCTCATGATCTTGACGCGGCTGATGATGCCGTTCTGTGAGGCCTTGGCCACGTGCTGCATCTCGTGGAGCACGCCGTCAATGCGGTAGCGCACGCGCATCTCGGTCTCGCCGGGTTCGATGTGAATATCCGAGGCGCGGTCCTGGATGGCCTGAGTGACCAGCAGGTCGACGAAGCGCACGAGCGGTGCGTCATCCTCAACTGCAGCGCCCAGGTCGACCTCTTCGACGTCCTGGTCCTCGCTGATCTCGCCCTGCAGGTTGGACAGTTCGTCGTCGGAGCGGCAGAAGCGGTCGATCGCAGTGAGCACGTCGTCGTACGCCGACACCACGGGGATGATCTCCATGCCGGTGATTTGGCGGACGTCGTCGAGTGCCACCACGTTGCCGGGGTTGGACATCGCGACCTTGAGCACATCGCCGTCGATCTGAATGGGAAGAATCGTGTGGCGCCGGCAGACGGTGTCGGGGATCTTGGCAACCGCGATGCGGTCCACGGGGAAGTCGCCGAGCTCGACGTACTCCATGCCCACCTGTGCTGCGAGGGCGCGCACCAACTGTGCCTCGGAGATCAGGCCGATCTCGACGAGGGTACGACCGAGCGACTGGCCGCGTTGCTGCTGCTCGCCAATCGCGTCCATCAACTGGTCTTCTGTAAGGACACCGTCCTCAAGCAGAATGGAACCAAGCTGCTTCACTAGCACTCCCTCAGCGCTGTGACGCCTCGCGCACACGGACGTATCCGTGTCTACAAACGTCACTGTCGTAACTAAATCTCAAACTTCATTGTCAAAGGTCTCAAGTGTTACTCGTGGCCCAAAGAATTCATCGGCACCCTTGTAAAGATTCCTTAGGATGCGCCCAAATCAAGACCACGTCAAGCGTGCCCCCTTTTGGGGGGTACGAATAGGAAACTACCACCCAAAATGCCTCGCAGGAACGCTGGTGTTACTAATTCAACACGGCGTTAAGTGCCTGTAACATTTGGCCGATGGGGGCTTCCTTGCCCGTCATCAAACGCACCTGCTCTCCGGCCTGGTGGGCGAGCATCCGCTCTCCGCCAACGCGTACTCCGCCGAGTTCCGCCCACCGCGCGCCTAGCGGCGTCACGAGCGGGTGGTAGATCACGTCAAGCAAGACGGCAGACGATGCCACGGCGGCTATCCGTCCGGCCAACGTCTCCCCAGCATCGGCTGGGATGGTGGACACCGCCACCTCGGCATCGGCTAGAAAGTCCTGTGCCGTGTCGAGGTTCACGAAACGCGGCGCGACGCCCATCTTGGTGGCTGCACGCATCAGTCCGCCGGCCCTGGCTCGGTCTCGCACGGCGACGACAGGCGCGGTGACGCCGATTTGGCCGAGCGCCGCCATCGCCGATGTTGCGGTCGCTCCCCCGCCGACGATCACGCCGTGGGTGGCCCGGGTGAGGCCGCCCTCGCGCAGCGCGGCGACGATGCCGTACACGTCCGTGTTGGCGCCCACCAGGTGGCGGCCCGCTCCCGTGGTCTGGATCAGCACCGTGTTGACTGCACCCACGAGCTTGGCCATGGGCTCCACGAAGTCCATGTGGCGCACGGCCTCGACCTTGAGCGGCATGGTCAGGGACAGTCCCGCCCACTCGTCGCCCAGGGCGCCCACAAAGTCGTCGAACTGAGGCTCGGTGACGTCGTGCGAGTCGTAGAACCAATCAAGGCCCAGCGCCTCGTACGCCGCGTTGTGGAGCACCGGCGACAGCGAATGTGCAATCGGGTGGCCCAGGACCGCGGCGCGGCGAGTCGTCACTGTCTCCTGCTAGCGGGGTGACTAGTTCGCGTCGGGCTCGGGCGACGGGCTCGCAGATTCCTCGGCGTTCTCCTGGACCCACTTCTGCAGAATCTTGACGTTCTTCTGGTGCTCCTCGAAGGTCGTCGCGTAGGCGGTCTCGCCACTGTTCAGGTTGACCGTCACGAAGAACAGGTTGTCCGAGGGCTCGGGGTTGACTGCTGCAGCAATGGACGCCGCACCGGGACCGGCGATCGGACCCGGAGGAAGGCCGGTGAACTTGTACGTGTTGTACGGAGAGTCGGAGTCGCGCTCCTCGTCGGACGTAAACACACCCTTGGTGGGCGACACGTACTTCACGGTGGAGTCGAACTCGAGCTTCATGTCCTTGTCGAGGCGGTTGTACACCACCTCGGCAATCTTGGGACGGTCCTCGTCGAGCTTGGCCTCGCGCTCCACGAGGGAGGCGACGGTCAAAATCCGCTCGCGATCCTCAGGGGCAACGCCCTGGTTGTCGAGCTCCTGAATGGTGGTCTGGACCATCTTGGACAACACATCAGTAGGAGTGACACCCGGATTGAACTCATAGGTCGAGGGGAACAACCAACCCTCGAGGTTGCCTTCGGCCTCCTCAGGGAGACCAATCGCGGTGGTGTTCTTGGCCGCTTCCTCAACGTCCGCCTTGGAGTACTCGGTCAGCGCGGCGATCTTCTCGTAGTACGCCTCAACGCGCAGGCCCTCCGGCACCGTGATGGTGCGCAGGTCGCGGTTGTCGGGGTCGAGCAGGCTCTGAAGTGCGAAGGACGCCTTCATCTCCTTGTGCATGAAGTAGTAGCCGGGGACGATTCCCGAGGATGCGGAGTCGGTGTTCCACTCACGCACAAATGCCTGTGGGGAGGCCACCACGCCGGCGTCAAAGAGCGCCTGAGCCATGTCCGTTCCGGTGTCACCCGGGTTGATGACCACCTGGACTACACCCTGACCCGCGCCGTCGTAGTCGGCGATCTCGGTGCTCTCAGCGGGGCTCAGCGTCTGCGCGAAGTTCCACGCGATGTTCGCACCAATAGCGAAGATTACCAGCCCAAATGCGGAAGCGATGAGGGTCCACTTGCGACGCGTGGCACGACGCTGCTTGCGTTGCAAGCGGCGCATGTCCAGCGACGTAGTAGTCGTGGATTCGGCTTCAAACAGGTCAGTCACTTATTTCCCCTCGGGCGGAACTTCACTGGTTACCATACCCAGTTTTCCGTTTTTTTCGGTGTCTAATGCGCTCTCAAGGATCACCACGGCGGCCGCCTGGTCGATGACCTGGCGCTGCTTCTTGGAGTTCCTGCCGGCACTTCGCATCGCTGCCGATGCGGTTGCCGTGGAGAATCGCTCGTCTATCAAACGAACCGGCGCCGGGGTTAGTTCCGCGAGCTCCGCGGCAAAGACCCTGGCATCCGCGGCACTTGAACCCTCTTCACCGGAAAGCTTGCGGGGCAATCCGACAAACACGTGGACGGTCTCGCGTTCCGCGATGAGAGCCGCTACCTCCGCGGCTGCCGTGGGAGTGCGTTGCACCGTGCCGACGGGGAACGCCATGCGGCCCTCAGGGTCGCTTGAGGCAACCCCGACACGCACGGTGCCCACGTCTATGGCCCAGCGCGCCCCGCGAGGGAGGTTCTCCCCCGCGGTCGCACCGTCCGTCGTCGACTCAGTCATACACGCCCCGGGCTAGCGGGTGCGCACCGCCTCGGTCACGGCGGTGAGAGCGTCGCCAATCTTGCTGGCATCCTGGCCGCCTCCCTGCGCGAGGTCGGGCTTGCCGCCACCGCCACCACCCAGGACCGCCGATGCCGTCTTGACCAGGTTTCCGGCCTTCAGTCCGGCGTCGCGCGCCGCCTCGTTGGTCGCGATCATGATCTGCGGACGGCCGTCGATGTCCGCGGCGACAGCCACGACAGCGGGGTCGCCTTCGCCGAGGCGAGCACGCACGTCGGTCACGATGGTGCGGAGGTCGTCAGCATCGGCCGCGTTGACGGACTGGTGCGCGATGACGCGCACTCCCCCGGCATCCTGCGCGGAGTCCACCAACGTCGCCGCCACCTGCTGCATCGCCTGCTGGCGGTAGCCGGTGAGCTGCTTCTCGGCCTCGGCCACGCGCTCGAGCAGCTTCTCGACACGAGACTTGAGCTCGTTCGGCTGCACCTTGAGCGTGGTGGTGAGTTCGCTCACCAGCGCCCGTTCTGCGGCGAGCTTCTGGAAGGCCTCGAGGCCAACGAACGCCTCGACGCGTCGCGAGCCGGAGCCCACGGAGGACTCCGACGTGACCGCCACGAGGCCCACCTGACTCGAGTGCTCCACGTGCGTTCCACCACAGAGCTCACGGGACCATTCGCCGCCGATCTCGACCACGCGTACTTCCTGGTCGTACGTCTCGCCGAACAGGGCGACGGCGCCCCACTTCTTCGCCTCGGGCAACGTCATGTACTGCGCGCTGACGCCCAGGTCCGAGCGGATGGCACGGTTGGTGACTTCCTCGATCTCGCTACGGGTCTCCGCGCTGAGCGCCGAGGGCCAGCTGAAGTCCAGGCGCAGGTAACCGGGCTTGTTGTACGAGCCCGACTGCAGCGCCTGCGGTCCAAGAACCTCGCGCAGTGCGGCGTGGACAAGGTGCGTTCCCGAGTGCGCCTGACGTGCGCCTGTGCGCCACTCCTGGTCCACCTGGGCCGAGACCTCGTCACCGACGGCGATCTCCCCCTCGGTGACGTTGACGGTGTGGACCACAAGTCCCTTGATGGGGCGCTGGACGTCGAGGACGTCCAAGGTGCCGCCCTGGGACTGGATCACCCCAGCATCGGCTTCCTGTCCTCCGGACTCCGCGTAGAACGGGGTCTGAGGAAGAACGACCTCAACCGTGTCGCCAGCGACCGCCACCGGCACGGTCTTGCCGTCCTTAAGGATCGCCTGGATCTGGGTGGCGGTCACGAGCTCGTCGTAACCCTTGAACTCGGTTCCGCGCTCGTCCTTGATGCCGTGGTAGACGGCCGTGTCAGCGTGGCCGCCCTTCTTCGCCTTGGAGTCCGCGCGGGCGCGCTCCTTCTGCTCCTGCATGAGCTCACGGAACTTCGCCTCGTCCACCTGTACGCCCTGCTCGGACGCCATCTCGAGGGTGATGTCGATGGGGAAGCCATAGGTATCGTGCAGTGCGAACGCGTCCTTACCGGACAGGACCGTGCCGCCAGCCTTCTTGGTGTCCGCCACCGCGGTGTCGAAGATGGTGGTGCCGGACACGAGGGTGCGACGGAACGCGTCCTCCTCGTTGTAGGCGACCGCCTCGATGCGCGGGAACTCGGCGTCGAGGTGCGGGTAGGACAGCTTCATGGCGTCGTAAGAGACGGGCAGGAGGTCGGGCAGCGCATGGCCGTCCACGCCCATGAGGCGCATGGCGCGCACCGTGCGGCGGAGCAGGCGGCGAAGAACATAGCCGCGACCCTCGTTGCCAGGCTTGATGCCGTCATCGATGAGCATGAGGGACGAGCGGACGTGGTCGGCGACAATCCGCATGCGGATGTCGTTCTCCTCGCTCGATCCGTACGCGATGCCCGTCATTTCCTCGGCCTTCTGGATGACCGGGAAGACCTCGTCGATCTCGTACATGTTGTTGACGCCCTGCGTGAGGTACGCGATGCGCTCAAGACCAGCACCAGTGTCGATGCACTTCTTGTCGAGTTCGTGAATGAGCTCGTAGTCCTTGGGGTGGCCGCTGGTGGGCGTCGCTCCGCGCAGGTACTGGTCGAACACCAGGTTCCACAGCTCGAGGTAGCGGTCGCCGCCGGGGTCCACCGTGCCGCCCTCGGCTTCCGGGCCAAACTCGGGGCCGCGGTCGTAGTGCCACTCGGCGCAGGGGCCGGCGGGGCCGGGCTGGCCGGTGTCCCAGAAGTTCTCAAAGCGCGTGAGCTTGACGATGTGCTCTGCGGGAACGCCGATATTGCGCAGCGCCGAGTGCGCCTCCTGGTCGCCGTCCCAGGTGGTGACCCACAGGCGCTCGGGGTCGAGGCCAAACTTGCCGTCGTCCTCGGAACCCGTCAGCAGGTCCCACGCGTAGTCGATCGCACCTTCCTTGAAGTAGTCACCGAAGGAGAAGTTGCCCATCATCTGGAAGAACGTGCCGTGACGAGTGGTCTTGCCGACCTCCTCGATGTCCTTGGTGCGGATGCACTTCTGGACCGACGCGATGCGCGGGTACTGCGACTCTTCCGTGCCGATGATGTACGGAATGAAGGGGACCATGCCGGCGACGGTAAACAGCAGGCTGGGATCCGGGGAGACCAGCGACGTGCTGGGCGCGATGTGATGGTCCTTGCTGGCGTAGTAATCGACCCAACGCTGGCGGATATCGGCAGTGCGCATCTTGGTGGTTCTCCTCGGGGGTTAAACAACGATACGCACTGCCCAGGGACAGTGCGTATCGAGGTGTGACAGTCGCTCCTGGGCTGGTGAACAGCCTAGTTGTTCTGTCGCTATATGTAGTTCTAATGGTGCGAGTTACGCGTGTTTCTTAACGTGCGTAGAACTCAACGACCAGCTGCACTTCGCAGGTCACGGGGACCTCGGCGCGCTTGGGGCGACGCGACAGCTTGGAGGAGAGCTTCTCGAGCGAGACGTCCAGGTAATCCGGGACCTCGGGAAGCACATCGCGGTGCGCGCCAGCGGCGGCAGCCATGTAGGGCTCCATCGTGACGGCCTTGGGCTTGACCTGAATGGTCTGGCCGGGCTTCACTCGGAAGGACGGGCGGTCGACGATCTGGCCATCAACCATGATGTGGCGGTGCAGAACCGACTGGCGTGCCTGCAGGATGGTGCGGGCGAAGCCCGAGCGCAGGACGAGCGCGTCAAGACGCATCTCGAGCAGCTCGACGAATGCCTCACCAGTCAGACCGTTTTCCTTGCGAGCTTCCTCGAAGACACGGGTCATCTGCTTCTCGCGCAGGCCGTACTGGGCGCGCAAACGCTGCTTCTCACGAAGACGAACGGCGTAGTCGCTTTCCTTACGACGAGCGGTGCGGCCGTGCTCACCCGGGGGGTAAGGGCGCTTCTCGAAGTGCTTGACGGCCTTGGGGGTCAGGGCGATGCCCAGGGCGCGTGACAGGCGTACCTGTCGGCGCGCGCGCTGTACTGAAGTCAAAATTAATCCTTAAGAGTGATGAACGCGCTGTCTGAGTCGTGGTGACGCAGGCGTGTTCGTTTGCCATACATATATGTGAGTTTTCGCGGGGACAGCAGCCAACCGCCCGCGAGGGCTTCGTCAATGGTAGCAAACTCTGGGCTTCAGCGGCTTCAACGCCACACCCCCCCTCACCCTCCACCTCAGCACCCTCCACCTATTGGTCCGATTGCGCACGGATCCGGAGGTACTCGCGCGCTATTGGTCCGTATTGGCACTGTGCTCGTGGGCGCGACCGGAGTCGCTTTCGGCGCCGCCGGTTCAGATTAGACCAACAACAAGCACACCCGAGTCCATACGTGCCGAATCGAACCAATAGGCAGCGCACGTGCCGAAAGCCACTACGTGTCTCTACCGAGCATGCTGCGGATGATGTCGCGACTCTAGGAAATTCTGCTCCTCAGCCAAGCTAGAAGCGGGCAAGCAACTCTACCTTTTTCGCCGCAAACTCTTCATCAGTAAGAACGCCAGCGTCGCGCAGCGATGCGAGTTTAGTGAGTTGCTCAGCAACATCCGATTGCCCGTTCGCGGGCGCAGTTGGAGCTCCATCATTTGCACGTGGAGGAATTCTGTCCTTGATGATCCCCGAGATAAGTGAGAAGGCCTGTTCCGACACCGTCGGGTTTTGTGTCTGGCGAGCGACTTCCTCGGTCGCAACCTTAATAGGCTCTGCGGGAACAGCGCGTAGTCCCTCGAGTACTAGCTCAAGGTGCTTGAACATGTTGTCGGGGAGCTTAATCAGCGACTTCTTGGCGTCGGTCCAGTCAATGCGAACGATATGCGATGGACCCATTGAGTCCATTGACGCACCAACAGCGGCCGATGCAGCCTTGCCAAACGTACCGGGGAGAACCGCGCCCGCAACCGCTGTGCCGACTGCGCGCATGGCATTCTTTTGATTCTCTGGGGCAACTTCGTCCCACTCCGCCACGTTTTCGGGGCCCAACTTGCGCCACTTCAGTCCTGTCTGCACGACGACCTTCCCGCCTTTCGAAGCCGTCACCGTACTGTTCAGGAAGTCGCCACCGACTACGCGTCCGTAATTCGCCATGGCGACACTCTACTGCTGCTTTTCGGCAGCGCCAGCAGTGGGCCTATTTGTCTCGCCCCAGCATCGTCCGAATGATGTTGAGCCGCTCTGCCACGGCCCGCTCGTAGCCATGATCCGTGGGCCGGTAGTAGCGCTCCCCCGCCAGCGACTCGGGGAGATACGTCTGATTGGCCACGCCGTGGTCGGCATCGTGTGAGTACGTGTAGCCCTTGCCGTGGCCTACCCGCTCGGCACCCGCGTAGTGTGCGTCACGCAAGTGGTCGGGGACAACTCCCGCCCTGCCAGCACGGACGTCCGCGATCGCCGCATCGATGGCGTTGTACGAACGGTTGGACTTAGGTGCGAGGGCCAAATAGGTAGTTGCCTCGGCGAGGGGAATCCTGCCCTCGGGCATGCCAATGAAGCTCACCGCATCGGCTGCCGCCTGGGCAATGACCAGTCCCTGCGGGTCCGCCATGCCGATGTCCTCGGCCGCCAGGACGACGAGACGGCGTGCAATAAAGCGCGGATCCTCCCCCGCGACGACCATGCGCGCCAGGTAGTGCAAGGCAGCGTCAACGTCGGAGCCCCGGACTGATTTGATGAACGCACTGATGACGTCGTAATGCTGGTCGCCCGATTTGTCGTAGGCGACGAGCGCGGTGTCCATGGTGCGCTCGGTGATCTCAGCAGTGATGACCTTGTCCGCGCGAGCCGCGGCGTCAGCAACTGCTTCCAGAAGCGTGAGCGCCTTGCGGGCATCGGCGCCGGCGACGCGGACGATGTGTGCGCGCGCCTCGTCCTCGATG
This sequence comes from Demequina aurantiaca, assembly GCF_000975135.1. Taxonomy (GTDB): domain Bacteria; phylum Actinomycetota; class Actinomycetes; order Actinomycetales; family Demequinaceae; genus Demequina; species Demequina aurantiaca. The sequence goes on from NZ_BBRF01000003.1 coordinate 147,647, forward strand.
GTGATCTTGCCGTCGAGCCCACGTTCATCCTCGAGGGCCCGAGTGATGAGGTCGTCGATGTCGGAGCCCGCGAGGGGTTGGAGCACCAGAAGAAGGCTGCGGCTGAGGAGCGGTCCAACCACGGAGAAGCTGGGGTTCTCGGTAGTCGCTCCGACGAGCGTAATCCAGCGATTCTCCACCGCCGGCAGCAGCGAGTCCTGCTGACTGCGGGTGAAGCGATGAATCTCGTCGATAAACATGACAGTCTCGCGCTCGCCTGTCGCGATGCGGCGCTTGCTGTCCTCGATCACTGCGCGAACGTCCTTGACGCCCGCCGTCACTGCCGAGAGTTCCACAAAGCGGCGCTTGCCTGCGACGAGATACGCGAGGGTGGTCTTGCCGGTGCCGGGCGGACCCCAGAGAATGACGGAGGTAGCCGGGGCGTCGTCGCCGATGAGGCGGACCAGCGGGCTGTTTTCGTTTAGTAGGTGCGCCTGGCCAACGACCTCGTTGAGTTCGCGCGGGCGCATGCGGACGGCAAGCGGCGCGTTGTCGCCGGGGGTTGGTACGCCACTGCCAGTGCGGTGCGCCGACTCGAACAGATCCATGGCTTCAGCCTATGCGCGGCGCGGGGGTGGTCGGTGCGAATCGCTTTATCCACACCCTCACCTTTCAGACTGCGCCAGTTGGTGGACTTCGCTATGGTCGTGGGCATGGATGTGAAGAACATGGCCAAGGCGCTTGCGACCGGCAGCGCGATTGCCGTGTTTGCCCTAGGGATCGCTGGGTGTGGCGGGTCCGACCCGATCACCACCTACACGCCGACTCCCACTGCGGTCACGTCGCCTAGTGAGAGCGGCTCGCCATCCGCATCCGCCAGCCCCTCAGCCTCTCCGACAGCCGATGCTGCGGGCCTCACCGACGAAGAATTGCTCGAGATCTTGCCCGAGAACGCGGAACGATCAGACCTTCAAGGTGCTGTCGTCACCGCCGAGTTCTTCATTCAAGAGTTTCCGAAGATGTTCGCGACCGGTGACACCGCAGTCTGGGATGCGCTGTCATTGCCTGGTTGCGACTTCTGCGAGAGCGGCCGTGCCAACGCGCTTCGCTATAGCGACGACGGCTGGATCGTGACGGGTGGGGAAGTCACTCATGCCCCAGAGATTACTGAAGCGAATCTACAAGACGACGGCTCGGTGGTAGTCCTCTACCCAGCTATTGAGGCAGAGATACTTGCGACCGCGCCCGGAGAACCGGAGCGGAGCGTCAAGCCCAAAAGCTACCTCAACTACTACATACTTTTGAAGTCCGACGGGCTCATCTGGCGAGTAATCGACGTAGATGTCGAAGAGGCGTGAGATGCGTCTCAAATTCGCCGCCATTTTGTTCGGAGCGTTGGTTGCCATCATGGGGCTGTTTTCAACCTCTGCCAACGCTCAATATGACGAGAACGGATTTGGCGCTCAGGCCCAAACACAGGAGCATTCATACGCTGTCGGCGCGTTCCGTAACGGAAAGAAACATCCATTTCGCTCTACGGAATTTGCTTCCACCGGCACTGCCGATGCTCCCTTGAAGGAGTATCTGAGGTTCCCTGCCTGCAACCGGCCAAACTATGACCCGAACGTCTCTCCCCGGTGCGAAGGCGACGTTGCAATTGCGCAACCGTGTCCGGATGGAACGCTCGCCCAAGAACCGCTCTTCTCGCGAACTCAACAAGCAGATGGCACCTGGTCCCGTTGGCAGATGCTGTCCTGGTACGTCTGCGCCGACAACACCGACGCCCTACTCGCAGCGATCCAGCACGAGTGGGCGACGCTCACCCCCACACCTACGGACGCGAAGTTGCAGCCGGACACCGCGTGGGTCTACGCAAACGTCCCCACCATCGCCCTCGCCGACGACACCCCCGTAGTCCACAACGCCAACCTCCTGGGCGAGAACGTCCAGATCCGGGCAACGCCGTCGAACTTCACCTGGTCCTGGGGCGATGGCGAAACCACCGTCACCGACGACCCTGGTTCGCCCTACCCCAACCCCACGCTGACTCACACCTACGCACACCACAAGGGCGAGGTCATGGTGACACTCGGCACAAGTTGGAACGGCCAGTACCGCATCGGCAACGGCCAATGGGTCGACTTCGGTACGGCGATCACTAGCGAGTCACCACCGATCACCATCGAGGTGCGCACCCCTCATTCGCAATTGGTGGCCTGCGACCTCAACGGCGACTGCCGCTAGCGAGTCGCAGATAACCGCCACCTGCGACCCACCACCTGCAAGCGACTACCTGGTGCGCTTGCGCTTCTCGCGGACGCGCACCGACACCTGAATGGGCGTGCCCTCAAAGCCGAATGTCTCGCGAAGGCGACGCTCGATGAACCGACGGTACTGCGGGTCCAGAAAGCCACTGGTGAAGATGACAAAGCGAGGCGGACGCGTGGAGGCCTGCGTCGCGAACAGAATCTTGGGCTGCTTGCCCGACCGCACCGGGTGAGGGTGCTCGGCAACCAGTTCACCAAGGAAGGAGTTCAGCTTGCCAGTCGAGATCCGCTGATCCCAGCTCGACAGCGCAAGGTCAAGCGATGGAACGAGCCGGTTGGTGTGCCAGCCGGTCAATGCCGAGAGGTTCACGCGCGGTGCCCAGGACAACTGCACCAGGTCCTTCTCGATCGAGCGCTCCAACAGGAACCGCTCGTCCTCTCCGACCAGGTCCCACTTGTTGAACACCAGCACCAACGCACGGCCGGCATCCACGACCTGGGTGATCACACGCAGGTCCTGATCGCTCAGCGGCTCAGAAGCATCCAACAACACCAGGGCCACCTCGGCACGCGAGATCGCGGCCCCGGTGCGCAGCGAGGCGTAGAAGTCCGCACCCTTGGACATGTGAACGCGGCGGCGGATACCGGCAGTGTCCACCAGCGTCCACTTGCGCTCACCAAACTCTACAATCTCGTCAACCGGGTCACGCGTGGTGCCAGCCAACTCGTTGACCACCACCCGCTCCTCGCCAGCGAGCTTGTTCAACAGCGAGCTCTTGCCAACGTTGGGACGGCCCACCAGCGCGACGCGACGGGGCGCATCGGGGTCGATGTCGACCTGCGGCATCTCCTGCGGTAGCGAGGCAACTGCGGCGTCGAGCAGATCTCCTGTTCCACGGCCGTGCAGCGCGGAGACTGGCCACGGCTCCCCGAGGCCGAGGTTCCACAGTGCGGCGGCCTCGAGTTCACCCTGCGGGCCATCCACCTTGTTGGCGCAAAGCACCACGGGCTTCTTGGCCGCGCGCAGCAACTTGACGACGTGCTCGTCGGTCGCGGTGGCTCCCACGGTCGCGTCCACCACAAAGATGATCGAGTCGGCCATATCGATGGCGACTTCGGCGTGCTGCGCGACGGTGAGGTCCAGGCCTGCGACCTTCGCCTCCCAGCCGCCGGTGTCCATCAGCATGAAGTCGGTGCCAGCCCATTCGGCGGGGTACGACACGCGGTCGCGAGTGACGCCCGGCATGTCCTCGACCACCGCAAGGCGCTTGCCGATGATGCGGTTGACCAGGGTCGACTTCCCCACGTTCGGCCGGCCGATGATCGCGATGGTCGGCAACTGAGCCTCGGTCTCGGCCTCAGCATCGGCGTCGAGCGTCGCAAAGTCCTCTTCAGAGAGGTCGTAGGCCTCGAGACCGGCACGCAGCGCGTGCTCGCGGATCTCGTCCATCGACTCCTCGGGGTCAGAGTCTCGCGGCGCCGGAACGGCGTCGTCTCCCCTGCCACCCACGGGCGCCGAACTCAGCCCGGAAAAGTACTCGTCATCGAACGCATCGCCTGCGTCAGGGTTGCCGCCCTGCTGGTCGTCGCTCATGCGTTCTCCTTTGGTGCGGAACTGCCACCACCCTGAGGGCGGCTCCGTTCCGGGGTATCGGTGGGAAGTTTAAGATCTGTGGTGGCAAGCGCTGCCGTGACCTGCCGGCGCAATGCCGCGGCCACCTCGCTCTCGGCCCAAGACTGCTTCGCGCGCCCCTTCAACTCCGGGGGCGCCTCCAACACAACGGGCTCGCCAAACTCCACGAGGATACGCCTTCTAGGGCGCGGCCACACATTCACGCTCTCGCCAGTGTGCCGGGTGCCGATCAATGCGGTGGGCACAATGGGTGCGCCGGACTGTAGCGCGAGCCATGCCGCACCGCCGTGAACCGAGTCCGCGGACCCAGCGCCACGCGTGCCCTCGGGGAACACGCCCACCACACCGCCGCGCCGCAACACAGCAAGCCCCTGCGCCAGGGCCGTGCGTCCGGCGCCCTCGACCTTGATCTGGCTCGCACCCTTGAGCAGCGGCCCAATGGGCCCCGTGAACATGTGGTCAGAGATGAGAAAGTGCGAGCCGCGAGGAATCACGCCGTGGATGACCGGGCCGTCAATGAAGCCCAGGTGATTGGCCACGACGATCGCCGCGCCCTCGGAGGGAACGTTGTCCTTGCCACGCACGGTGGTTGCCCACAGCCCGCGCGCGAGACCGCGTCCGACCCACCGCGACCAGCGGGGACCCCACTCACTGGGGGCATCCTTGCCGCTCACGACTGAACCTCGTGGGCTAGCGCGATAACGGCGTTCACCGCCTCATCGATGGTCAGATCCGTCGTATCCAGGGTGACCACACCATCGGCCGCGGTCTGGAAGTTCACCACGGTGGCATCCTTCTTGTCCCGTCCCAGCACTGCTTCGCGGACAGTCGCCACGTCGGCGCCCTCACCGGCCCGGCGCGCCACGCGCACCTCGTCGTCGGCGGTCATCAGGACGCGCAGCTCAGCATCGGGCGCGATCACGGTGGTGATGTCGCGACCCTCGGCGACGATGCCCTTGCCCCCGGAGAAACCGCCGGTGCGCTCCCCCGCGATCACCTCGCGCTGGAAGCGGCCAAGCGCAGCGCGCGCGTCAAGGTTGGTCGCTACGCGCGACACCGAGAGAGCGACCTCGTCCGTGCGGATCATCGCGGACACGTCCTCGCCCTCGAGCGTGAAGCGTGGATTGTTGGGGTCAAGAATCAGCTCGACGTTCATGGTCTCGATCATCGCGGTGACGTCCGAGTGGTTGTCGAAGCTCACGCCCTCGCGCATGCACCACACGGTCGCCACGCGGTACGTCGCACCGGTGTCGAAGTAGGCCAGACCTAGGCGGCGCGCCACCTCGCGCGAGACCGTCGATTTGCCGGTACCCGCGGGCCCGTCGATCGCGATGACAATTCCACTCATGACGCTGCAATCTCCCAGTTCTTGTCGCTCAAAATCTCAGTCAACTCCTTGGCCCGCGCGCTCACGACGTACAGCGTGGTCAGACCCACGGGCTGGCGCGGCGAGTGCTCGATCGCGATGTCCTCGACGTTGACACCCACAGCCTCGACGTCGCCCAGGAGCCGCAGCAGCTGCCCGGGCGTATCGGGCACGATGACCGTGACGGCGGTGTAGTCACGCTGAGCCCCGCCATGCTTGCCGGGGATGCGCGCAACCTCGATGCGTCCGCGCTCGATCAGGTCCGTGAGGGCCTCGCCGATGTCGTCCGCCTCCTTGACATCCTCGAGGTCGCCGATGATGTGGTCGAGTGTCGCCACGAGTGCGTGGTGGTTCATGCGCGCAATGTCCGCCCACATGCCCGACTCCGACGCGGCGATACGGGTGACGTCGCGCAGGCCCTGCCCGGCAAGCGCCACGTCCGCGGGACTCAGCGTGCCCAGCGCGGCAGCAACCGCCGACGCCGCCACTTGGGGCGCGTGCGACACTCGCGCAACCGCGGCATCGTGCGCCTCGGAGTCCATGACCACCACGTCGCACTGCAAGGCGGCGGGCAGCTGCTTCACCCGCGCGAGAGCCTCCTGGGTACTGCCGTTGGGGCAGATCACCCACGGCCGCGCCTTGAACAGGTCTCCCTGTGCGCCCAGTCCTCCAGAAACCTCGCGCCCCGCCATCGGGTGGGAACCGACGTACCGATCGCCGTGACCGGAATCGTGCGCGGCCTTAGCAATGGGCGCCTTAACGCTCGCCACATCCGTGACCGTGGCATCGGGCCAGTGTTCAAGCGCAAAACTCACGACGGCCGATGCTGCGGAGGGCGGCACGGCGACCACGACGAGTTCGGGATTCAAGTCAGTCGAGGGACGGCTACCAGCGCCGATGCTCTGGGCAAGGCGGGCGGCGTCCGCATCGTTGTCATCGATGGTCACTGACCAGCCCTCGGCGACCAGGCCGATGCCGATGCTCGCCCCAATCAGCCCCGCGCCGATGATGTGGGTCGAGGGGGTAACCGCCGGCTGAGGAATCGACATGACGCCTTACTGCGCGAGATCGCGGCGCAGTGCCACGGCATCGTGAAGGTAAATGTGCTGGACGTCATCGCGCGGCGTCTCGAGGTGAGCGTGCATCATCACGCGGACAACCAGGGGCAACGCACCCGGCACGGCCATCTCCTGCGCGCACATCAGCGGTACGGCGCCCAGGTCGATCGCGCGGGCAGCGGCGGCCGGAAAGTCGCTAACAATGTCCGGGGTGCAGGTGAAGAAGACCGAGATCAGGGCGTCGGTGTCGAGAGAGTTGGCCTCGAGCATCGCCAGCACCAGTTCCTGGGTGCGCTCGTGCAGATGGTCGCGTTCATCTGCGGTCAGCGTGGTGGCGCCGCGAATAGCCCGGATTGTCATGGGCCTATCGTATCGGGCACGTGCCGACAGTTCGCACGGGTTGTCGTGCTAGAGCCCTGCCACATTCATGAGCGCGCCCACGTCCTCGCGGCCCAACTCACGAACCTCGCCCGGCGCGAGCGTGCCGAGTCGGATGGGGCCGAACTGCGTGCGCACCAACTCGAGCACCGGGAAGCCGGCGGTGGCGAACATGCGCCGAACAATGCGGTTGCGCCCCTCGTGTAGCTCAACTTGGACGAGCGAACTGTCCTTGCCGGTGTCGAGGACCACACAGTCGGTGACGCGCACGGGTCCGTCGTCGAGGTCCACCCCGGCGCGCAGGGTGGTGCAGATCGACTTGGGCACGACTCCCTCGACCTTGGCGACGTACACCTTGGATACGCCGTGCGTGGGGTGCGCGAGACGGTTGGCGAGGTCGCCATTGTTGGTGAGCAACAGCACGCCGGTGGTCTCGGAGTCCAGGCGGCCCACGTGAAAGAGTCGCTCGGTGTAGTTGCTGACGTACTGGTCGAGCGCGGGGCGGCCTTGCGGGTCGCTCATGGTCGACACGACGCCGCTGGGCTTGTTGAGCACCACGGTGATGTTGGAGTCGTCGACGGAGATGCGCTTGCCGTCCACCTCGATGACCACCTCGTCGGGGTTGATGCGTACGCCCAACTGGTCCACGACATCGCCGTTGACCTTGACCCGGCCAGCTTCGATGAAGTCCTCGCACTTGCGGCGTGAGCCGACGCCTGCCGAGGCGAGCACCTTCTGCAGGCGAATGCCCTCCGGGCGGTGAATCTCAAGCTCCACTAGCGTGCCTCTCCATCAACGTCGGACAATTCTGGCAAGTAGGGCGCGAGCGGCGGCAACTCATCGAGAGACGCAACGCCCATGCGTTCCAGGAACTCAGTCGATGTGCCGTACTGGACGGCGCCGCCGATCTCACCCACCTCGGTGATCAGTCCTCGAGCACTCAGCGTCTTCATCACGGAGTCAACGTTCACCCCGCGAATCTGAGACACCTGGCCTCGAGTCACCGGTTGACGATACGCCACCACGGCCAAAGTTTCGAGCGCCGCCTGAGACAGCCGTGCGCTCTGACCGTCCACGACGAACGCACCCACCACATCGGCGTACAGCCTGGAGCTGTACATGCGCCATCGGCCGTCCACGTCGCGGAGCTCGAATCCACGGGGTGCGGAGGCGTCGGCATACTCGTCGCGAAGCGTGTGCAACGCGGCGAGCACCTGATCTTCCGGCTCACCGATGGCCGCCGCGAGGTCCGCTGGCGCCACCGGCTCGTCGACCACCATCAGGATGGCCTCAAGCGCTCCGCGGAGGTTCACGTCAAGCGTCACGTCAGTCATTCTCACTCCCCTGGTGCGGCGATGGTGCCACACCCACATCGTCGCCTGCACCTACCTGATCATCGTCGAACTCATCCGACACATCCACGGGCGCGTCGGAGCCGGTCCACCGCACGGTCAGCTCGCCGAGGGAGCGCATCTGGTCGAACGCCACCACAGACTCGCGAAACAGCTCGAGCAGCGCCAGGAACCGAGCGACCACCACGTTGACGTGGTCCGCGTCCTGCACGAGTGCGCGGAAGGACATCACCTTGTCGCGCTGAAGTCTGTTCGTGATCACGGCTGCCTGCTCACGGACGCTCACCGCAGGGTTGTGCAGGTGGGCCAGGCTGACCCCGGCATCGGCCGCCTTGGGTTGTAGCGCGTGCGCCGCGAGGCGAGCCAGGTCGTCCGGAGTGACTCGCCACACCAACTCCGGTAGCAGCATCGCGAAGTGCGGCTCGAGTGGCACGTCGCGCGGTACTCGACGCGGGCTCTCGAACGCTTCGCCGAGCGAGCCGGCAACCTTCTTGAAGGCGCGGTACTGCAGTAGGCGCGCGAACAAGAGGTCGCGGGCCTCCAACAATTCGAGATCTTCGCGGTCGTCCACCTCGCCCTGAGGCAACAGCCGTGCCGCCTTGAGGTCCAGCAACGTTGCCGCGACCACCAGGAACTCCGACGCCTGGGACAGGTCCCATTCACCCTCGTGCGTACGCACGGTGACCAGGAAGTCGTCGGTGACCGTTGCGAGTGCCACCTCGGTGATCTCCATCTGGTGCTTGGCAATCAGCGACAGCAGCAGGTCAAACGGGCCATCGAAGTTGTCGAGGTGAACCTCAAAGCCCTGAGGCGAGGGCGTGGCGGCGGTGGCCTCGGCGGTCACGTTACGCAGCGACCCCGCGCACCACGAGCTCGCACGCGAGCTGACGGTAAGCCTTGGCACCCGCGTGCGTGGGCGCAAAGGTAGTGATGGGCTCGGAGGCAACCGAGGCATCGGGGAACTTCACCGTGCGGTGAATCATGGTCTCGGTGACCTTGTCACCAAAGGCCTCGCGGACTCGTTCCACGACCTCCTGCGAGTGCAGTGTGCGGGCGTCGTACATGGTGGGCACGATCGCGTCCATCGTCAGGCGCGGGTTCAACCGGTCCTGAACCTTGGTCACGGTGTCGACGAGTAGCGCGACACCGCGCATCGCGAAGTACTCGCTCGCGAGTGGGATCAGCACGCCGTGCGCCGCCACCAAGGCGTTCACGGTGAGCAGACCCAGCGACGGCTGGCAGTCGATCAGAATCACGTCATAGTCATCCTCGACGCTTCGCAGTGCGCGCGCGAGGGCGCTCTCGCGGGCGACCTCGCTGACCAACTGCACCTCGGCGGCGCTGAGGTCGATGTTGGCGGGCAGCAGGTCGAGGTTCTCGAAGTCCGTCTCCATGATCACGTCACGCGTGGGGACGTCGTTGCGCATGAGCAGGTCGTACACCGTGGTGTCGAGTTCGTGAGAGTTAATTCCGAGCCCGGCGGAGGCAGCGCCCTGGGGATCAAAGTCCACCAGTAACACCTTGCGTCCGTACTCAGCGAGGGCCGCCGCCAGGTTGACTGAAGTGGTCGTCTTACCGACGCCGCCCTTCTGATTACACAGGGCCACGATGCGTGCGGGGCCGTGGCTCGACAACGGCGCAGGTTCGGGGAAGTCAGTCACATAGGTCACATTACCGTTTTGCGTGCGACTGGTTCGCCTGGCGCGCGGACAACTGCCGCGACCTGCTACCGGGCGCGCGGATGGGCAGCGGCGTAGACCTCTCTCAGGGTGTCCCGCGTGACCATCGTGTAGATCTGTGTGGTCGTGACCGATGCGTGTCCCAGCAGTTCCTGAACCACCCGAATATCCGCTCCACCGGTGAGCAAGTGCGTCGCGAACGAGTGCCTCAGCGTGTGCGGGGAGACGTTGTCCACGCCGGCCCGCTCTGCCGTGTCCTTGAGGATGGCCCAGGCGCTCTGGCGTGACAACCTCGTCCCCCTGGTATTGAGAAACACGGCCGGCGTGCCCTTGCCCTTGGAGGCGAAGCCGGCGCGCCCGCGGACCAGGTACGCCTCGAGGCGCCGTGCCGCGTAGCTGCCGATGGGAACCACGCGCTCCTTGCGACCCTTGCCCCGCAGCAACACTGACTCCTCCCCCGGCTCGAGCACCAGGTCGTCGACGTCGAGCCCCACGGCCTCAGAGATGCGCGCACCCGTGGCATACACGAGCTCGAGCAACGCGGCGTCGCGCAGGGGGCCGGCTCCGTCTCCCGTCGCGGCAACCTCCAGGATCGCGGCCACCTGATCGGTCGAGATCGCCTTGGGAAGTCGCTTGGGAATGGCGCGCGGCTTCACCTCCACCGACACGTCGGCCAGCACCCACTGCTCCATCAGCGCGAAGCGATGCAGTCCCCGCACAGCCACGATGGTGCGGGAAGACGATGCTGGGGAGAGGGCGGGGCGGCCGTCGTCGCCGGTTCCGATCGCCTCGGCAAAAGCCGCTACGTCGGAGCGTTTGACGTCCACGAGCGACGCAATGTCGCGATCATCCAGGAACGCCACGTAGCGGCTGAGGTCGCGGCGATACGCGGCAACCGTGTTGACGCTCAGGCCGCGCTCAACCGTGACGTGCGCCAGGTAGGCGTCGCGCTGGTCGGCAAGTCCTCGCGGAGCCTGGACCATTTACGGGCGGCGGCTCATCAGCTGGGCCAGACCGTCCACGCATTGGGAAGGAAGGGGTCCACCAAAATGGCGGCGAACACCACCGTCAGGTACATGATCGAGTCACGGAACAGCCGCATCTCGTGCAGCTTGTCCTTGCCGGCAGCCGAGCGGCGGTACAGACGAATGCATCCGGCCGTGAACCATGCGCCCGCGGCCACGGCGATGATCGCGTAGACCCAGGTCATCGAGGCCAGCGGAACCAGCACCACAGTGGCCAGCACCATCGCCACTGCGTAAGCGACCATCTCGACGGCGACGTGCTTGCTCGACGCGACCACGGGCAGCATCGGGACCTCGGCCGCAGCGTATTCCTTCTTGAACTTCATGGACAACGGCCAGTAGTGCGGCGGCGTCCATAGGAAGATGATCATGAACAGCACAAAGGGCGTCCAGGACAGGGACTGAGTGACGGCGGCCCACCCGATCAGCACCGGCATGCACCCGGCGGCACCGCCCCACACGATGTTTTGCGAGGTGCGACGCTTCAACACCATGGTGTAGATCACGGCGTATCCAAAGATGGCCACCACTGACAGCGCCGCGGCGAGCGGCGAGTCCACCACCAACCAGAACCAGAGCGTGGACAAGACCGCAAGGACCCAGCCAAAGATTAGTGCAGCGCGCGGTGTCACCGCGCCGGTCACCAGTGGACGATTCTGGGTGCGCTTCATGATCGCGTCGATGTCGCGGTCGATGTACATGTTGAACGTGTTGGCACTTCCGGCCGACAGCGAGCCGCCAATCAGGGTGGCGATCATCAACCAGGTGCCTGGCCAGCCATCGGCGGCGAGGACCATGGTCGGAAGCGTCGTGACCAGGAGCAATTCGATGATGCGCGGCTTGGTCAGCGCAACGTACGGGGCCATACGGCGGGTCAACTGACGCCAGCGGGGTGCGGTTGACGCGGGTGCGCCAGCAATGTCAGTTGAAGCGGTGGGCATGGAGCAATCTTAACGCTGGATACCCGTTCCCAGTGCCCCCGTGCTCCCGCTAAGGTAGACAAGGAAAAAGCCCCGTCAAAAACACCTTGGAGATATCTGTGACCATCAACTGGACAGACCAGGATCACCGCGCGGTGGATACACTCCGCGTCCTCGCCGCCGATGCAGTGGAAAAGGTTGGCAGCGGCCACCCCGGAACTGCGATTTCCCTGGCGCCCGCCGCGTACTTGCTCTTCCAGAACGTCATGAGGCACGACCCGTCGGACTCCAAGTGGATCGGCCGCGACCGCTTTGTGCTGTCCTGTGGTCACTCGTCCATCACGCTCTACCTGCAGCTCTTTGCCTCCGGATACGACCTCAACATGGACGACATCAAGTCGCTGCGCGTCGCTGGTTCGCGCACCCCTGGTCACCCCGAGGTGGGCCACACCGATGGCGTCGAGACCACCACCGGTCCTCTCGGCCAGGGCCTCGCCACCGCGGTTGGCATGGCCATGGCAGCCCGTCGTGAGCGCGGGCTCTTCGACCCCGAGGCCCCCGCCGGCGAGTCCCCCTTCGACCACCACATCTTTGTGGTCGCATCGGACGGCGACATGCAGGAGGGCATCACCTCCGAAGCGTCCTCGCTCGCTGGCACCCAGGAGCTGGGCAACCTGATCGTCATCTGGGACGACAACAACATCTCTATCGAGGACAACACCGACATCGCCTTCACCGAGGACGTGGCCTCTCGCTACGCCGCCTACGGCTGGGACACGCATCACGTGAACTGGAAGGCGACGGGCGAATACAAGGAGGACGTCGGCGCCCTCGCCGATGCAATTGCCGCGGCCAAGGCCGAGACCGGCAAGCCATCCTTCATTCGCCTCAGCACCATCATCGGCTGGCCTTCGCCCAACAAGCAGGGCACCGGCGGAATCCACGGCTCCAAGCTGGGCGCGGACGAACTGGCGGGCCTCAAGGAGGTCCTCGGCTTCGACACCGAGAAGCACTTCGACGTCGAGCCTGAGATCCTCGCTCACATGCGTGAGGTCAAGGACCGCGGCCAGGCAGCCCACTCTGAATGGAACGGTGCCTTCGCTCGTTGGCAGGCCGAGAACCCCGAGCGCGCGGCACTGCTCGCACGCACCAGCGCCGGCGAGTTCCCCGAGAACTGGACCGACGCCCTTCCGGTGTTCGAGGCAGGCAAGGGTGTCGCTACCCGCGCAGCGTCGGGCTCCGTCCTCAACGCCCTCGCACCCGTGTTGCCCGAGCTGTGGGGTGGCTCCGCCGACCTCGCCGGCTCCAACAACACCACCATGAAGGGCGAGCCTTCGTTCCTTCCCGTCGAGCGCTCCACCGAGGCCTTCGCCGGCAACCCCTACGGCCGCACGCTGCACTTCGGCATCCGAGAGCACGCCATGGGCGCCATTCTCAACGGAATCGTGCAGCACGGCCCCACCCGCGCTTACGGCGGCACGTTCATGCAGTTCTCGGACTACATGCGCGGCGCAGTCCGCCTGGGCGCCCTGATGAAGGCCCCCAGCATCTTTGTGTGGACGCACGACAGCATCGGCCTCGGCGAGGACGGCCCCACGCACCAGCCCATCGAGCACCTGGCCGCACTGCGTGCGATCCCGGGTCTCGCGGTGGTCCGTCCCGCGGACGCGAACGAGACCTCCTTCGCCTGGCGTGGAATCCTCGAGCGCAACGACGGCCCCGCCGGCATCGTGCTCACGCGTCAGGGCGTACCCACGTTCGACCGTGACGGCGAGTTCACCTCGGCAGAGGGCGTCCTCAAGGGTGGCTACACGCTGCTCGACACGGACGGCGAGCCCGACGTCATCCTGATCGGTACCGGTTCCGAAGTCCAGTACGCCGTTGGCGCACGTGACCTGCTTGCGGCCGAGGGCATCAAGGCGCGCGTCGTGTCGCTGCCCTGCCTCGAGTGGTTCAACCAGCAGTCGGCTGAGTACCGCGAGTCGGTTATTCCGTCCGGAGTCAAGGCTCGCGTGTCGGTGGAGGCCGGCGTCGCTCAGGGCTGGCGCGAGCTGGTCGGCGACGCAGGACGCATCGTCTCCCTCGAGCACTACGGTGCCTCCGCTGACGCCAACTTCCTCTTCGAGGAGTACGGCTTCACGGCTGACAACGTGGCCGCTCACGCCCGCGAGAGCATCGCCGCGGCCAAGTGAGCGAATTCCTCAGCACCTGGGTAGGTGTGGACGACGCGGCCCACGTGGCAGTCACCGTTTCCGGTGATGCCGCGCGGGCCGCGTCGCGCCTGAGTGAGGAACTAGTGGCGGATCGCGTCGCCTCCAGGATTGCCGCCAAGGACTCCACGCTTTGGGGACCCGACGCGGAGGCAGAGGCTCAGGTTCGCCTGGGGTGGACCGACCTCCACGTTTCTGCACGCGAGATCCTGCCGCAGCTTGAGGCCCTGGTGGGCAACGCCAGTGACGAGGGCAAGACACACGTCGTGCTCGCGGGCATGGGCGGATCGTCATTGGGCCCCGAGGTGATCTGTGCGACGTACGGCGTCCCGCTGATCACGCTGGACTCGACCGACCCCGACCAGGTGCGCGCGGCGCTGGGAGGCGACCTCGACGAGACCATCCTGGTGGTGTCCTCCAAGTCCGGCGGAACCGTCGAGACCGACTCGCAGCGGCGGATCTTCGAAGAGGCGTTTGAGGCCGCCGGCCTCGACCCGCGCCAACACATCGTGATCGTCACGGCCCCCGATTCTCCGCTTCATCAGCAGGCCGTCACTGCCGGCTACCGGGCCATCTTCCTCGCCGACCCCAATGTGGGCGGACGGTTCTCGGTGCTCAGCGCCTTCGGCCTCGTGCCATCGGCCCTCGCCGGGGTCCCCGTCGCCGAACTGTTGGACGAGGCGGAAGCTGTCGCGGTATCGTTCGCTGAGGACGACGCCGCCAACCCGGCACTCGTGCTGGGCGCGGCCATCGCCGGGTCAGACCGCAACACATTGGTCTTTACGGATGAGGGATCCACGCTGGTCGGTTTCGCTGACTGGGCCGAGCAACTCATCGCGGAGTCTAGCGGCAAGGACGGCGTCGGCATCCTGCCGGTCGTCGCCGAGACTGGTGCACCCGAGGCCCTCGCCGAGGACGTCATCGACGTGCGACTCGTCGCACTTGCGGCCGATGGTGACGCTGAGGGCCACCAGATCGTTACCGGCGGCACACTGGGCGGACAGTTCCTGCTGTGGGAGTACGCGACCGCGATTGCCGGACGCGTGCTCGGCATCGACCCGTTCAACCAGCCCAACGTAGAGTCGGCCAAAGCCGCGACTCGCGCGCTGCTGGACGCCCTGCCCGAACCCGAGGCTCCCGCCTTTGTCGACGACGGCATCGAAGTGCGTGGCACTGTCGGGCTCTTGGACGGGATCACCTCCGTCGAGGGCGCGATTGCCGCGCTCTACGAGCAGCTCGAGCCCCGCGGCTACGTCGCGGTGATGGCCTACCTCAACCGCGAGGGCCACCCGGCGCTTCCGTCGGTTCGTCACGCCATCGCGGAGCGCACGGGCAGGCCCACCACCTTTGGGTGGGGTCCGCGGTTCCTGCACTCCACCGGACAGCTTCACAAGGGCGGCAGCCCCGTGGGCGTCTTCCTGCAGATCACCGGCACGTTCGCCGGTGACCTCGACATTCCCGCGCGTCCGTTCTCGTTCGCGCAACTGATCTCAGCCCAGGCGGCAGGTGACGCCACCGTGCTCGCCGAGCACGACCGTCCCGTCCTGCGCCTCAACCTCACCGATGCATCGCACGTGGCTCGTGTGGCCGCGCTGCTCGAAGGGAAGAACTAAGTGAATAATCCCCTCCGCGATCCTAGGGATCGCCGACTTCCGCGCATCGCCGGCTCGTGTGGCCTCGTGATGTTCGGCGTGACTGGCGACCTGGCTCGCAAGAAGCTCATGCCAGCCGTCTACGACCTGGCCAACCGCGGCCTCCTCCCCCCCGCGTTCGCCCTCACCGGCTTTGCACGACGCGAGTGGGACCGCGAGGACTTCCAGCAGGTGGTCCACGACTCGGTCAAGCAGTACGCCCGTACCCCGTTCCGCGAGGAGACCTGGAAGCAGCTCTCTGAGGGCATCCGGTTTGTGCAGGGCACGTTCGACGACCCTGAGGCGTTCAACACGCTCCGCGAGACTGTCGAGGACCTCGACCGTGAGCGCGGCACCGGGGGCAACCACGCCTTCTATCTGTCGATCCCGCCGTCCGCCTTCCCGCAGGTGGTGCGCCAACTACGCGACTCCGGGCTGTCCGCCCCCAAAGAGGACACGTGGCGCCGCGTGGTCATCGAGAAGCCGTTCGGTCACGACCTCGAGTCCGCGAACGAACTCAACGACGTGGTCTCCGAGGTGTTCCCCCCCGACTCCGTCTTCCGCATCGACCACTACCTGGGCAAGGAGACGGTACAGAACCTGCTGGCACTGCGCTTCGCCAACCAGCTGTTCGAGCCCATCTGGAACTCTCAGTACATCGACCACGTGCAGATCACCATGGCCGAAGACATCGGCATCGGCGGCCGCGCCGGGTACTACGACGGCATTGGTGCCGCACGCGACGTGATCCAGAACCACCTTCTCCAACTCATGGCTCTCACCGCCATGGAAGAGCCCGCAACGTTCGAGGCCGCGGACCTTCGCACTGAAAAGGAGAAGGTGCTCCGCGCCGCCAAGCTGCCCGAGGACCTGGGCGAGAACACCGCACGCGGTCAGTACGCCGCCGGATGGCGCGGCGGCGAGCAGGTGGGTGGATTCCTCGATGAGGACGGCATCGCGGAGGATTCGGGCACCGAGACCTACGCCGCGATTCGCGTGGATATCCCCAACCGGCGCTGGGCTGGCACGCCGTTCTACCTGCGAGCCGGCAAGCGCCTTGGACGGCGTGTCACCGAGATCGCGCTGGTCTTCAAGAAGGCACCGAGCCCCTACTTTCAGCAGGTCGAGGGCTCCGACGTCGGCAACAACGCCCTCGTGATTCGCGTGCAACCCGATGAGGGCGTGACGCTGCGCTTTGGCTCCAAGGTGCCCGGCGCCGCGATGGAGGTGCGCGACGTCACGATGGACTTCGCGTATGGCAACGCGTTCACCGAGAGCTCACCCGAGGCCTACGAGCGCCTCATTCTGGACGTGCTGCTGGGCGACCCGCCGCTGTTCCCCCGCCACGAGGAGGTTGCCCTGTCCTGGCAGATCCTCGACCCGATTACGTCATTCTGGGCCACCCAGGGGCAGCCGGAGCAGTACCGTTCCGGCACCTGGGGTCCCACCAGCGCCGACGCAATGCTCGCGCGCGACGGCCGCGTCTGGAGGCGCCCATGATCATCCCATTGCCACACACCACGACGGGCGAGATCAACCGTCAGATCATCGACTCACGCAAGGAAGGCGGAGCGTTTGCGCTCGGTCGCGTCATGACGCTGGTGATCGACGCCACCGGAGCGAACGCGGACTACGCCATCGATACCGCGAATGTCGCCTCGCGTGAACACCCCTGCCGCATCATCGTGATGGCCCCCCAGGACGGCGACGAGAACCGACTTGATGCCGAGATCCGCGTGGGCGGTGACGCCGGTGCGTCCGAGGTCATCGTGTTGCGCCCCTCGGGCGAACAGGTCAATCACGCCGACACCTTGGTGACTCCCCTGCTACTTCCCGATGCGCCCATCGTGGCTTGGTGGCCCGCGGGCGTACCCGCCAATGCCTCGGAGACCGGGATTGGCAAGATGGCCCAACGCCGCATCACGGACACCAAGGGTGAGGACAACCCCGGCGACACGCTGTGCACGCTGTCCGCGAATTACCGGCACGGTGACACCGACCTTGCGTGGACCCGCGTCACCCGCTGGCGCGCTCTGCTGGCAGCGGCCCTCGAGCAAGTGGCCGACCGCGCGGTGTCCAAGGCGCGCATCCATGGCGACACCAACAGCGCCTCCATCCTGCTACTGGGCGCCTGGCTACAGCGCAACCTTGACTGCGAGATCGAACTCACGTACGACGACAAGGTCGCTGGTATCCAGCACATTGTGCTCGAGACGCCGTCTGGCGAGATTGGCATCTTCCGCCCGGATGGCCACAACGCGACACTGACGCAACCCGGACAGCCGGAGCACGTCATCGCGCTTCCCGCCCGGAACCTCGGGGACTGCCTCGCCGAGGAGCTTCGCCGCCTCGACGCCGATCTGGTCTATGGCGAGGTTCTCGCGTCGTACAAGGAATACCGATGAAGCGCCGCGTCGTCGTCCTTCCTGACGCCGATGCTGTCGCTCAGACCGCCGCGGCGCGCTTCCTCACTGCCATAGCGGACGCGCTGACCGTCCAGGACCGCGCGCATGTGGTGGTGACTGGCGGCACCGTGGGCATCGCGACCCTGGCCGCGATTGCCGAGTCGCCGTTGCGGGACAGCATCGACTGGACGTCGGTTCACGTGTGGTGGGGAGACGAACGCTTCGTTGCAGCCGGTGACCCCGACCGCAACGAGGGCCAAGCTCAGGGTGCACTGCTGAGCCACGTGCCGCTTCCCGAGGACAACATCCACCGCATGGGAAACTCGGACGAGTTCTCGTCCGCAGAGGCGGCCGCGGCGGCGTATCACGGTGAGATTGCCGACCACGGCAACCCACAGTGGGACGTGCTCATGCTCGGACTCGGACCCGATGGCCACGTCGCCTCGCTGTTCCCGCAGCACGCGGGCTTCACGCAGGCGGCAGCAAGCGTTATCGCGGTGCACGACTCCCCCAAGCCCCCGCCCACGCGGGTGAGCCTAGGTTTGAGCGCCATCACGCGCGCACGCCAGGTGTGGGTGGTCGCTGCCGGCGAGGGCAAGGCCGAGGCGGTTCGCGACTGCCTCGCAGGCAACACGTCGTATCCCGGCGCAGTGGTGCACGGCACCGAAGGCACGCTGTGGCTGGTCGACGCGGCCGCTGCAGCCAAGGCCTGACAACAGCCCCGACGCACACGAAGCCGCCGACGACCTTGTGGTCGTGGGCGGCTTCTGACGTTGAGGTGCTAGAGCCGCGCCTTGATGGTGTCCACAATCTCTTCGATGCGGAACTCGTCAGGCTTGGAGTAGATCACGTCGCCGTCGGCACGGAACGTGTACACGCCCTTGTTGCCAGGCTTGAGCGTCACTGCGTCGATCTGCTCGCCGAACGTGCTCAGAATGGTCTTTTGCGCATCGGACGCCTTGTCCAGGTAGCCGCACGGCACGCAGTATTCAATCTCGATGTTCATGTTGTACTCCCTTCATTGGGGCAACCACACCGGTTGCCCATTGATTCCGGTATGCCAGAAATGACGAAGCCGCCCGGCCGGGCCTACCTGCGTCACTGTGGTGACGGACAAGCGGCCCGGGGGCGGCATCGTGCTGGCAAGACTAGAAAGCGTTGCCGGTGACGTTACTCACCGACGGCAACCTGGCCGCGACGAACCTTGAGCGCGTCGAGTGCCTCATCGAGTAGGGCCTCACCCTCGGACTCGGTGCGACGCTCCTTCACGTACGCGAGATGCGTCTTGTACGGCTCGTTGCGGATGGGCTCCGGCGGGTTATCCGCGTCGAGCCCAGCGGGCAACCCACACTTGGGGCAGTCCCACTCCACGGGAATCTCCTGATCCTCACCGATGGCAAAACTCGGTGAGTTCACGTGACCCCGCGCGCAGTAGTACGTCACGGTTTGACGAGGGGCGGACTCGCCGCGCTCGTCCTCGCCCATGGGTCCCGCGCCTACGCGAGACCCTCGAATTGCGCTACCACCTGCCATGGTAAGCCCCCTTTAAACCTGGAAACGGGTGATGAGACCCAGAAGTACGATCACAACGAACCAAGTGATGGCGACGCCCCACGTAATACGCGTGAGGTTACGCTCACCTACAGCCGAGGACTGCACGCCGGATGCAAGTCCGCCTCCGAACATGTCGGTGATACCGCCACCACGACCCCGGTGTACGAGCACGAGGCCGATGAGCAGCAGGCTGGTGACAGCGAGCAACACCCACAGGATGTCATTCAGGATGTCCACAATTCTCCTTGATAGTAATGATCGTGTACCAGGATACGCGACGAAGGTCGCGTAGTGAATTCGCTACAGGCCGACCTGGTGTGCACGGAAACGGGCAATCTTCGCAAACTCCTCGGGATCGAGGCTTGCACCGCCCACGAGGGCGCCGTCCACATCGGGCTTGTCCATGATCGAGGCGATGTTCGACGACTTCACCGAACCGCCGTAGAGCACGCGAACGCCATCGGCAAGTTCCGCGCTGTACAGCTCGGTCAGACGGGCACGAATCGCGCCGCAGACTTCCTGCGCGTCCTCAGGGGTCGCTACCTCACCGGTGCCGATGGCCCAGACAGGCTCGTAGGCGATGACGATCTCCTTGGCGCGGTCAGCTTCGAGTCCTTCGAGCGCGCCATCGATCTGGGCGAGCGTGAACTCGACCTGCTTGCCTTCCTTGCGGACGTCGAGACCCTCCCCTACGCACAGGATCGGCACGATGCCGTTGTCGTAGGCCGCGCCAACCTTGGCGGCGAGGAGCTCGTTCGACTCACGGTGGTGCTCGCGACGCTCCGAGTGGCCCACGGCCACGTAGTCGCAACCGAGCTTGGCGAGCTGCGAGCCCGCGACCTCGCCGGTGAAAGCACCGGAGACGTTTGCCGAGATGTCCTGGGCGCCGTACTTGATGTCAAGCTTGTCGGCGTCGACCAGCGTCTGCACCGAACGCAGCGAGGTGAACGACGGCAGCACGGCTACCTCAACCTCGTTGAAGTCGTGCTTAGCGTCGCGCAAAAGCCACGCGAGCTTCTGCACGGTGTGTGTCGCCTCGAGGTGGTCGAGGTTGAGCTTCCAGTTGCCTGCAATGAGCGGGGTACGTGCCATGGTGTTATGCCTCCAGTACGGCGAGGCCCGGGAGGACCTTGCCTTCGAGCAGTTCGAGCGACGCGCCGCCGCCAGTGGAAATGTGACCGAATCCGGCCTCGTCGAAGCCGAGTCGACGGACGGCAGCTGCCGAGTCGCCTCCGCCCACGACTGAGAACCCGTCCGCGTCGATCATGGCCTGAGCCACGGCCTTAGTGCCGCCGGCGAAGGCCTCGAACTCGAATACGCCCATGGGGCCGTTCCAGACGATGGTCTTCGCGTCGGCAATCTTGGACGCGAACAGTTCTGCCGAGTCCGGGCCGATGTCGAGGCCGATGCTGTCGGCGGGAATTGCGTCCGCTGCGACAACCTTGTGGTCGGCGTCGGCGGCGAATGCCGCGGCTGCCTCGATGTCCGTGGGAAGGACGATCTCGACGCCGTTGGCCTCCGCGGTCGCGAGGTAGCCCTTGACGGTCTCGATCTGGTCCTCCTCGAGCAACGAATTGCCCACGCCGTAGCCCTTGGCCGCGAGGAAGGTGAACACCATTCCTCCTCCGATGAGCAGGCGGTCGGCCTTGCCCAACAGGTTGGCGATGACGCCGAGCTTGTCGGAGACCTTGGAGCCGCCGAGCACCACGACGTACGGGCGCGCGGGCTCGTTGACCGCACGGCTGAGGGACTCGACCTCGTTCTGCACCAGCGTGCCGGCGGCCGCGGGCAGGACCTTCGCCAGGTCGTAGACCGACGCCTGCTTGCGGTGGACGACGCCAAAGCCGTCGGACACGAACGCATCGGCAAGCTTGGCGAGTTCGGTTGCGAGTTCCTCGCGCTCGGCGTCGACCTTGGAGGTCTCGCGGGCGTCGAAACGCACGTTCTCAAGCATGACGACGTCGCCGGACTTCGCGGCGGCAACCACGGCGGCAGCGGACTCGCCCACGAGGTCATCGGCGAGTGTCACGGGCTGCTCGAGCAGTTCCGACAGTCGCGCGGCAGCGGGAGCGAGGGAAAACTTGGCGTCGGGAGTGCCACCGGGGCGGCCGAGGTGCGCCATGACGATGACTGCGGCACCGGCGTCAAGCAGGCGCTTGATGGTGGGAACGGAGGCGCGCACGCGGCCGTCGTCGGTGATGGTGGTGCCATCGAGCGGCACATTGAGGTCTGAGCGCACGAGTACGCGCTTGCCGGTGAGGTCACCGAGCGATTCGATCGTCTTCATCTGTCTTCCTTCAGTTCGAGAAAATCAGGAGCCCGGCGCGCGGGGTGTGCAGCGCGGGCGAGGTCATGCGAGGCGAGCATTGGCCCTGACGTAGCAACGTCCGCACACGCGATGCGTGTACGGACGTTGCTGCAGTCACGGGAGTTAGATGCGCTCGCCGACGTAGACCGTGAGGTCCACGAGGCGGTTGGAGTAGCCCCACTCGTTGTCGTACCAGGAGACAACCTTGACCTGGTCGCCAATAACCTTGGTGAGGCCAGCGTCGAAGATCGACGATGCGGGGTCGGTCTCGATGTCCTTGGAGACGATGGGGTCCTCGGTGTACACCAGGAAGCCCTTCATCGAACCTTCGGCAGCCTTCTTGACGATCTCGTTGATCTCCTCAACCGACGTCTCGCGCGATGCGGTGAAGGTGAGGTCCGTTGCCGAGCCGGTGGGCACGGGCACGCGAAGTGCGTAACCATCGAGCTTGCCAGCGAGCTCCGGAAGAACGAGCGCAACAGCCTTAGCCGCACCGGTCGAAGTGGGGACGATGTTGAGCGCTGCTGCACGCGAGCGACGAAGGTCGCTGTGGGGTGCGTCCTGCAGGTTCTGGTCCGCGGTGTACGCGTGGATCGTGGTCATGAGGCCACGCTCAATGCCGATGCCGTCGTTGAGTGCCTTGGCCAGCGGCGCGAGGCAGTTCGTGGTGCACGAGGCGTTCGAGATGATGTGGTGGTTCTCGGGGTCGTAGTCCTCGTGGTTCACACCCATGACGAAGGTGGCATCGTTGTTCTTCGCGGGAGCGGAGATGATGACCTTCTTGGCGCCGGCGTCGATGTGTGCCTTGGCCTTGGTGCCGTCCGTGAAGAATCCGGTTGACTCGATGACGACGTCTGCGCCAAGGTCAGCCCACTTGAGGTCTGCGGGGTTGCGCTCCGCCGAAGCGTGGAACGTCTTGCCGTCAACCGTGATCGAGTCCTCGGTGTGCGTCACCTCGACGCCAATGCGACCCAGGATGGAGTCGTACTTGAGGAGGTGCGCGAGAGTCGCGTTGTCGGTGAGGTCGTTGATGCCAACGACCTCGATGTCCGCGCCTGACGCGAGAATCGCGCGGAAGTAGTTACGTCCAATACGGCCAAAGCCGTTAATACCGACCTTAATGGTCACTTTTTTCTCCTCGGCTCGCGCCGATGCCCGGCGCGGTTGTTGGTAGATGCTTGCGCACCACTACGTGCGCTGGGGCCGGAACGATCCCTGGCCACTGCCTTCTACCCTACTACTACCCAGACGCACGATGCACGCGACTTAGGTCCCGAGTTGACCGCTACCGGTCGAGTTCGAGCAGCTGCTCCGCGATACCGGCCTCGGTGTCCGGGATGCCCAGATCTTCGGCCTTCTTGTCGGCCGTGGCGAGCAGGCGGCGGATACGGCCGGCGACCGCATCCTTGGTGAGCTGAGGGTCGGCCATCTTGCCGAGCTCCTCGAGCGACGCTTCCTTATTGGCGAGGCGCAGCTGGCCGGCCTCACGCAGGTGATCGGGGACCTCGTCGCCCAAGATCTCGAACGCGCGCTCGACTCGGGCGCCGGCCGCGACGGCCGCCTGGGCGGAGCGGCGCAGGTTGGCGTCGTCAAAGTTTGCGAGGCGATTGGCGGTGCCGCGTACCTCGCGGCGCGTGCGCTTCTGCTCCCAGTCGAGCACCGAATCGTGGGCACCGAGACGGGCGAGTAGGGCGGAGATGGCGTCGCCGTCGCGGATGACCACGCGGTCAACGCCGCGCACCTCGCGCGACTTTGCTGAGATGCCCAAACGACGAGCGGCGCCCACCAGCGCCAACGCTGCCTCCGGGCCGGGCGAGGTCACCTCGAGCGCGGAGGACCGACCGGGCTCCGTCAGGGAGCCATGCGCAAGAAACGCGCCACGCCAGGCGGCGATGGTGTCGTCCAGGGAACCAGCGACGACGTGCGGGGGCAGTCCACGGACAGGGCGTCCGCGGTGGTCAAGGAGACCCGTCTGACGGGCGAGGGACTCGCCCTCCTTCACGACGCGCACCACGTAGCGGTTGCCCTTCTTCAGGGCACCGCCCTGGACCACGATGATTTCGCTGCCGAGGCCATAGACCTCGTGAATAAAGGTACGGAGGCGGCGTGCTCCAATGGCGGTGTCGAGCTCCGCCTCAATCACGATGCGACCCGACACGATGTGCAATCCGCCGGCGAACCTCAGGGTGGAGGCGATCTCAGCTTTTCTCGCCGACACCTTCTCCGTGGGTACGCGTGCGAGTTCGTCCTTCACCTGTGCCGTCAGAGCCATGCGCTTATCTTGCCACTCAATGCCGTTGTTCGGGGACGCTTCCGGCCAATCGTGAGAGCAAGCCCTGATAAACGCCGCGCAAAAGTTCTGGGTCATGTCGCGCATTGGCGCCGTCCAGCGCTACATCGGCGGAGACAAGTTCAGCGCCCCACGCCGTCAGTTCGGCACGCAACTCGGCGTCGTCGCTGTGACCGGTGTCTGCCACGACCATCGCTGGGCGGAAGTCCGGCACCAACTCGCGCATGGCACGGATGTCGTCCACCCGGTCGGTTCCCGCGGTCTCAATGTCTTCGTGAGCCAGATTGAGCGTCACCACCGTGCGGCTCGCCGCCCCATGTAACGCCCGGGAAACGTCCGGCACCAGGAAGTGCGTGAGGACCGAGGTGTACCAACTACCGGGACCGAGCACCACCATGTCCGCCTCGGTGATGGCGGCGACCGTCGCGTGGGGTACCGACGGTCGCTCGGGTTCCACTCGGAAACCACGAATCCGACCTGGAGCCGAGGCAACCTCGGCCTGGCCGCGCACCTCAACCACCCCATCGGCTTGCTCCACCATGGCGACAATCTCCAGCGGCACGTCCGCCTGAGGCAGCACCCTGCCTCGGGCGCGCAACAACCGAGCGACCCAGTCCAGGCCATCGACCGCCGAGCCGGTGTGTTCCCACAGCGAGGCGATGAGCAGGTTGCCGAGCGCATGGCCGTCAAGTGGCCCGTCCGACTCGAATCGTGACTGCAGCACGTCGCGCCAGGTACGACCCCACTCGGTGTCCTCACACAACGCGCTCAACGCCATCCGCAGGTCACCGGGAGGCAGGACACCGAGCTCAGAGCGCAGGCGCCCCGATGATCCACCGTCGTCGGCAACGGTCACGATTGCGGTGAGCGACGGGCTCAGGTCGCGGAGCGCAGTCAGGGTCGCGTAGAGGCCATGGCCACCGCCGAGAGCGACAATGCTCGGATCCGGATTCATGTCGTGAGGTGGTCCCGGTCGGTGGGGCGGTCACGGTGGGTGGTGCGCACGGAATAGCCGAGCTCTCTCAACGCGTCGCTGAGAGCCTCTGCCATCGCTACGGAACGGTGCTTGCCGCCCGTGCAGCCGACGCCGATGGTCACGTCGCTCTTATCGTTGGCGCGGTAGCGATTGAGAGCAATGTCGATCACGTTGGCGTAGCCATCGAGGAAGGCCTGAGCGCCGTCGTCCGACAGCACGTGGTCGCGCACGGCCGGGTCGAGGCCCGTGAGTGGCCGCAATTCGGGATTCCAGTGCGGGTTGAGCAGGAAGCGCACGTCGGCGATGAAGTCGGCATCGGCCGGAATGCCGTTCTTGAAGCCAAAGGACAACACGTTCACGTGAATGCGAGGCGTCTCTGCCGCCACCTCCTCGGTCACCCTGTCGCGCAACTGATGCACGTTGAGGGTCGAGGTGTCGATGACGTTGTCTGCGCGCTCGCGCACGTTAGCCAGCTGGGTCCGCTCGCGCGCAATCCCTTCCAGGATGGTGCCATCCTGCTGGAGCGGGTGTCGGCGACGCGCCTCTTCGTAGCGCGAGACCAGGGTGTGGTCCGAGGCGTCGAGGAAGATCAACGTGACGGGCACGTCGCGCGCCTCCAGGTCGTCCATCACGGCCTCGAGGTCCTGGAAGAACTCGCCGCCGCGCACGTCGACCACCGCAGCCAGCTTGCGTCCCGAGTCGCGACCCACCATCGTCACCAGGTTGGCAAGCATCTGTGGCGGCAGGTTGTCGACCACATACCAGCCCAGATCCGCGAGCACAGCGGCCGCACGGGTGCGTCCAGCGCCCGACATTCCCGTCAGGATCATGACCTCGGGCTTCGAGTGGGGGGCCTCGACGTCGGGTTTACGAATACCCGACGGATAGGTCTCAGAAACGGGTTCGTTGGTCATACGACAAGCATGCCACCCTAGGAGCGCAATGCGGTATAGACCTGCGCCGCAGTCCCGGATCCAATCCCCGGCACCAGCGCAATCTGTTCCGGCGACGCCTCCTTGAGCTTCGCAAGGGACCCAAAGTGCCGGATCAGCGCCTTGGAGCGCGTGGGCCCCACTCCGGGAATCTCATCCACGGCAGATGCCTGCATCGCCTTGCCTCGCTTGCGCCGATGGTTCTTGATCGCGAACCGGTGAGCCTCGTCGCGCACTCGCTGCAACAGGTACAGCGCCTCGGACCCGCGCGGCAGAATCACGGGGAACGGGTCGCCGTGAATCCACACCTCCTCGAGGCGCTTCGCGAGTCCCACGAGCATGACGTCCACAATGCCGAGCTCCTGCAGCACCTCCGCGGCAGAGTTGACCTGCGGCAGGCCACCGTCCACCACCACCAGCTGCGGCGGGTAGGCGAATCGTGCGGTCTCGCGTTCCTCGGGAGGCAGTTGAGACTCCTCGAGGTACCGACTGAACCTGCGCCGCAATACTTCCTTCATCGCCGCGGTGTCGTCCGTCGCATCGGCGATGGAGAACTGGCGGTACTGCGCCTTGCGTGGCAACGCGTCCTCGAACACCACCATCGAGCCCACCTGGTTGGTGCCGGACGTGTGGGAGATGTCGTAGCACTCGATCCGCAGTGGTGCATCGGCCATGCCGATTGCGCTCTGCAGCTCCTGCAGTGCCGCCGAGCGGGTCGTGAGGTCGGAGGCCCGCTTCAGCCGATGCTGGTCCAGTACCTGTTGGGCGTTCTGGTGGCCGGTGGTCGCCAATTCGGCCTTCTTGCCACGCGACGCCACGCGGATGGCCACACGCGCTCCGCGCACCCCGGAGAGCCACTCACTGACGCTGTCGGCCATCTCAGGAATGGCGGGCACCAGAATCTCGGTGGGGATATCCTCCGCAACCGCGGATCCGTAGGCCTCCTGAATGAGTTGCGCGACCATGCCCGGAGTCTCGAGGGGCTCGGGCTTATCCACGACCCAGCCACGCTCCCCCGCGATGCGTCCGTCGCGTACGTGGAACACGTGGGCCGCCGCCTCCATGTCGTCGTCCACCAGGCTGAAGATGTCGGCGGTGGTGCCGGCGGGAAGCACCACCGCGTTGCGCTCCAGGACAGCATTGAGGGCACGGAGTCGGTCGCGCGCCCGCGCTGCACCCTCATAGTCCTGCTTCGCGGACGCCGTCTCCATGGCGGCGGTGAGGTCCCGCATCATCGTCTTGGCATCGCCACCGAGCACGGCACAGACTCGCTCCGCCAGCGCCCGGTGATCCTCGACGCTGATGCGACCCACGCACGGCGCAGAACACTTGTCGATGTACCCGAGCAGGCACGGGCGCCCCTGCCGCTCGGCCTTCTTGAACACCCCGCTAGCGCATGTGCGCACCGGCAGCGCCGTCAGCAGCGTATCCACCGTTTCGCGAATCGCCCACGCCTTCGCGTACGGGCCAAAGTAGCGGACCCCGGGCTTGCGGTCGCCACGCATCACCTGGATGCGCGGGTACTTCTCGTTCAGCGTCACCGCGAGGTACGGGTAGGACTTGTCGTCCTTGAACACCACGTTGAAGCGTGGGTCGTACTGCTTGATCCAGGTGTGCTCGAGGATCAACGCCTCGACCTCGGATCGCACGACTGTCCATTCGACCGATGCCGCGGTCGTCACCATCAGCCGCGTGCGCGGGTGCAACGCAAACAGGTCCTGAAAATAGTTGCTGAGGCGCGCACGCAGGTTCTTGGCCTTGCCGACGTACACCACCCGCCCATGCGGATCGCGAAAGCGATACACGCCCGGGTTGGTGGGGATACTGCCCGGTGCGGGGCGGTAGTCGGCCGGATTCGTCACGCGTTCAGATTAGGCCGTGACCGCGACGCCGAGCGACTCGGCGAGGAACCCACCCGTGTGGCTCGCCGCGACGGCGGCCACCTGCTCCGGCGTCCCCTCGGCGACCACGAGGCCACCGCCGGATCCACCCTCCGGCCCCATGTCAATGACCCAGTCGGCGGACTTGATGACGTCCAGGTTGTGCTCGATCACGATGACGGTGTTGCCCTTATCGACCAGCCCCTGCAGGACGCCCAGCAACTTGCGGACATCCTCGAAGTGCAGGCCCGTCGTGGGCTCATCGAGGACGTATACGGTGCGACCCGTGGACCGCCGTTGCAGCTCGGATGCCAGCTTGACGCGCTGCGCCTCACCGCCGGACAGCGTGGGCGCTGGCTGACCGAGGCGCACATAGCCCAGTCCAACCTCCACCAGCGTCGTCAGGTGCCGCGAGATCGTGGGGATCGCCTCGAAGAAGTTCGCCGCCTCCTCGATGGGCATGTCCAGGACATCGGCCACGTTCTTCCCCTTGAAGTGCACCTCCAGGGTCTCGCGGTTGTACCGAGCCCCCTTGCACACCTCGCAGGGCACGTAGACGTCGGGCAGGAAGTTCATCTCGATCTTCAGCGTGCCGTCGCCCGAGCACGCCTCGCAGCGGCCGCCCTTGACGTTGAACGAGAAGCGACCGGGGCCGTAGCCGCGTACCTTCGCCTCCTGAGTGTCCGCGAACAGCTTGCGCACCTTGTCCCACACCCCGGTGTAGGTCGCGGGGTTCGAGCGCGGCGTGCGGCCAATGGGCCCTTGGTCCACGTGCACGATCTTGTCGAGCTGGTCGGTGCCGAGGATGCGCGTGTGGCGTCCGGCTACCTGACGTGCGCCGTTGAGCGTGTTCGCGAGCGACGTGTACAGGATGGCGTTGACGAGCGTCGACTTACCCGAGCCGGAGACGCCAGTGACCGCAGTAAAGACGCCGAGCGGGAACGACACCTCGATGTCCTGCAGGTTGTTCTCGCGGGCGCCGATGACGGTGACGTGACGATCGGGGTCAACCTCGCGGCGTTCGGCGGGAGCCTCGATCCTCATCCTGCCGGAGACGTACGCCCCCGTGATGGACTTTTCGTTCGTGAGCAGGTCTTCATAGGTGCCCGCGTGGACCACCTCTCCCCCGTGCTCGCCGGCGCCCGGGCCGATGTCGACAATCCAATCAGCGACACGGATGGTGTCCTCGTCGTGCTCGACCACGATCAGCGTGTTGCCGAGGTCGCGTAGGCGAGTCAGCGTCTCGATCAGGCGCCGGTTGTCGCGTTGGTGCAGGCCGATGCTCGGCTCGTCCAGCACGTACAACACACCGACCAGCCCAGAGCCAATCTGCGTCGCAAGCCGGATGCGCTGCGCCTCGCCACCCGACAGCGTGCCGGCGGCGCGGGCCATGGTCAGGTAGTCGAGGCCCACGTCGAGCAGGAAGCCCAACCTGGCATCGATCTCCTTGAGCACCTGGACGGCGATCTGGCGGCCACGCTCGTCGAGGTCGGCCTTGAGGAGGAAGTCACGCGCGTCGGCGATAGACAGGTTGCAGACGTCGGCAATGGACAGTCCGCCAATGGTGACAGCGAGAACTTCTGGCTTGAGGCGTGAACCCGCGCACGTGGGGCAGGGCACCTCGCGCATGTAATTCTCGTACTTCTCGCGCGAGAACTCGGACTCGGTCTGGGAGTGCAGACGCTCGATCCACGTGATGGCGCCCTCGAACCCGGTGGTGTACTGCCGCTCACGGCCGTAGCGATTACGGAACTTGACGTGCACCTCGTAGTCCTTGCCCACGAGGATTGACTCCTGCACCTCCTTGGACAGGCTCTCCCATGGCACGTCCATGTCGAAGTCGAGATCTTGGGCCAGCGCGTTGAGCATGCGCGAGAAGTACTCCGTAGCCATGCTCGACCACGGCGCCACGGCACCCTGGTTCAGGCTGAGTCCCGGATCCGGGACCACCAGGTCGCGGTCCACCTCCAGCTTGATGCCAATGCCGGAGCACTCGGGGCACGCGCCGTAGGGGGCGTTGAACGAGAATGTCCTGGGCTCCATCTCCTCCAGCGTGAGCACGTGATCGTTGGGGCATGCGCGCTTCTCGCTGTAGCGACGTGGCTCGATTTCGCTGTCCACGGGGTCGATGATCACCAGGCCATCCGCAATGCGCAGCGCTGTCTCGACCGAGTCGGTCAGGCGCTGACGCACGCCGTCGCGAGCCACGAGGCGGTCCACCACTACCTCGATGTCGTGCTTGAGTTTCTTCTCGAGCTCGGGTGGCTCGGTGAGCTGAATGGTCTCACCATCCACACGGGCGCGGGCGAAGCCCTGCTGCTGGAGGTCGTCGAACAGTTCGGAGTACTCGCCCTTGCGGCCACGGATGACGGGCGCGAGTACCTGGTAGCGCGTTCCCTCGGGCATCGTGAGCACGGAGTCCACGATCTGCTGGGGAGTCTGAGCCTGAATGCGCTCGCCACACTTGGGGCAGTGCTGGGTACCGACGCGCGCATAGAGCAGGCGTAGGTAGTCGTAGATCTCCGTGATGGTGCCGACCGTCGAGCGCGGGTTGCGGTTGGTCGACTTCTGGTCGATCGACACTGCGGGCGAGAGACCCTCGATAAAGTCCACGTCCGGCTTGTCCATCTGGCCCAGGAATTGACGCGCGTAGGCCGACAGCGACTCGACGTAGCGACGCTGCCCCTCCGCGAAGATGGTGTCGAAGGCAAGCGACGACTTGCCCGAGCCGCTGAGCCCACTGAAGACGATCAGTGAGTCGCGAGGCAGGTCGAGGTCTACGCCTTTGAGATTGTGTTCGCGCGCTCCGCGCACCAGGATCCGGTCATTCACACGCCTATGCTACGTGGGAAATGCGTCGAACATGTGTTCGAACGCGCCGATGTCGCCAATAGTTTGCGATTTGTTCCGCGGCGGTGCCACGCACCACAATGAGGCCATGACGAACTACATGGTCGAGTACACCTATACCGACGACGCCGCCAGCCGCGACGCGATCCGCCCCGAGCACCGCGCGTACCTAGACTCGTTAGTCGGTACCGGTCAGATGCTGGCCTATGGCCGCTTTGGCGAGGACGGTCCCGCCGGCGCGCTGCTGCTGGTGGCCGCCGCATCGGCCGCCGAGGTCGAGTCCCTACTCGCCGAGGATCCGTTCGTGAAGAACGGCATAGTGGGCTCGCACCGCGTACGTGAGTGGATCAACACCTGGGGCGCAGTGCCCCGCTAGCGGTTCCCCGCTCGGCGACGAGCTACTTTTTTGAGCCATCCGGCGTCTCGCCGTCCCCGGACGTAGCCTCGGTCACGCGCGACTGATCCCCGTCCGCCAGGTGCCGCAACTCCTCGCCGCCCTCAGCCGCCTCGAGTTCAGCGTCAAGCGCCTTCTTATTTCTGGTCGCGATGAGGCTGGCCACGGTGGCGATAGTCAGCGTCGCCAGAATGACGATCAACGACGTCGAGGTGGAGATTACCGGCGCCCAGTCGAAGGGCTCGCCGCCGTTGAGCCACGAGACCGAGTTGCTGTGGAGCGCCTCAAGCACCAGCTTGACGCCAATGAAGGCGAGGATCGCTGCCAGGCCATAGTGCAGATAGACCAGGCGCTGCAATAGGCCGTCGACCAGGAAGAACAGTTGACGCAGTCCCAGCAAGGCGAAGGCGTTCGCCGTGAAGAC
Organism: Demequina aurantiaca; assembly: GCF_000975135.1. Taxonomy (GTDB): domain Bacteria; phylum Actinomycetota; class Actinomycetes; order Actinomycetales; family Demequinaceae; genus Demequina; species Demequina aurantiaca. The sequence goes on from NZ_BBRF01000003.1 coordinate 179,158, forward strand.
AATGTACGGGTCCTTGGTGAGGCCGAAGATCGCGGGAATTGAGTCGAGCGCAAACAGCACATCGGTGGTTCCGAGGGCGAGCACCACTATCAACAGCGGCGTAATCATCCGCTTGCCAGCCTCGCGTACCGTCATACGACCGCCACGGTAGCCGTCGGTCACGGGCATGATCTTGCGCACGCCGCGTATCAGCGCGCTCTCCTTGTACTCCGGATGCGCGGCATCCTCGCTGTCCTCGCGCACCAAACCAATCGCGGTGTAGACCAGGAAGGCACCGAAGATGTAGAACGTCCATGAGAAGTGCTCGATGGCGGCTGCGCCGGCCCAGATGAAGAGGCCACGCAAGATCAGCGCGATGGCGATGCCGATCAGCAGCACCTTGGGACGGTACTTGGGTGGCACGGCGAACCGCGTCATGATCACGAGGAACACGAACAGGTTGTCGACGGACAGCGACTTCTCCGTCACATAGCCTGCAAAGTACTCGCCCGCGTGGAAGTCGTCCCACCAGAAGTGCATGCTCGCACCAAACAGCAGGGCAAGCCCAATGTAGAACAACGACCAGAACACCGACTCGCGGAACGTGGGCACGTGGGGACGCCGAATCACGACGATGAAGTCGAATGCGAAGAGGGCGACGATGAGCCCAATGGTCGCGGTCCACACAATTGTCTCGTTCACCCGGCAATACTACGGGTGCGCCCCGTGAGACGGTGCCAAGCGAGCCGTGCATTTACCCACTCGTGGCGACCTTCCGTCAGCCAGCGTCGAGCATGTGGCGCAGTTCCTTCTTCAGTTCGCCAATCTCGTCGCGCAGCCGCGCAGCGATCTCGAATTGAAGGTTCGCTGCCGATTCGTGCATTTGCTCCGAGAGTTCCTCGATGAGTCCGGTCAGTTCCGCAGCGGGGCGCTGCGCGTTGGACACCTCGCGAGTTGAGGCCTTGGCGCCACCCTTCTTTGCCTGAGCCGCGAGGTCGAGCGTCTTCACGGTGTCCGCGTCCTCGCGCGCGAGCATCTCCGTGATGTCACCGATGCGTTTGCGCAGGGGTGTGGGGTCGATGCCGTTGTCGAGGTTGTATTGCACCTGACGCTCGCGCCGGCGAGTGGTCTCGTCGATGGCCTTGGCCATGGAGTCGGTGATCCGGTCCGCGTACATGTGCACCTCGCCGGAGACGTTACGGGCGGCACGGCCGATGGTCTGAATGAGTGATGTACCCGAGCGCAGGAAGCCCTCCTTGTCGGCGTCCAAAATGCTCACTAGAGACACCTCGGGAAGGTCCAGGCCCTCGCGCAACAGGTTGATGCCCACCAGCACGTCGAAGCGCCCCATGCGAAGTTCGCGCAGTAGCTCGACGCGCCTCAGGGTGTCGACATCCGAGTGCAGGTATTCCACGCGGATGTCGCGATCGCTCAGGAATTCCGTGAGGTCCTCCGCCATCTTCTTGGTCAGCGTGGTGACGAGCACGCGTTCGTCGCGCTCGACGCGCACCCGAATCTGCTCGAGCAGGTCGTCTATCTGTCCCTCGGTGGGCTTGACCACGATCTGCGGGTCGACGAGCCCGGTGGGGCGAATGATCTGCTCGACCACACCATCGGCCCGTTCCAACTCGTACTTTCCCGGCGTGGCCGACAAGTAGACGGTCTGGCCCACCCGCTCCTGAAATTCCGCCCACTTGAGCGGCCGGTTGTCCATCGCGGAGGGCAGGCGGAAACCGTGTTCGACCAGGGTGCGCTTGCGCGAGGCGTCGCCCTCGAACATCGCGCCGATCTGCGGCACGGTGACGTGTGACTCGTCGAGCACCAGCAGGAAGTCGTCCGGAAAGTAGTCGAGCAGCGTGTGCGGGGGCGTTCCGGGGGCGCGTTGTTCCATGTGACTCGAGTAGTTCTCAATGCCGGAGCAGGTGCCCACGGAGCGCATCATCTCGAGGTCAAACGTGGTGCGCATCTTCAGTCGTTGCGCCTCGAGCAACTTGTTCTGACTCTCCATCTCCTGCAGCCGCTCGCCGAGTTCCTGCTCGATGGTCGAGATCGCGCGGTTCATGCGGTCTTGACTCGCCACGTAGTGCGACGCCGGGAAGATATGAACCTGGTCGCGCTGTGCGACCTTCTCGCCCGTGAGTGGGTGCAGGGTGTACAGCGCCTCCACCTCGTCGCCGAACATCTCGATGCGGATGGCGAGCTCCTCGTACACCGGGATGATCTCAATGGTGTCGCCACGCACGCGGAAGGTGCCGCGCGTAAAGGCCAGGTCGTTGCGCGCGTACTGGTTCGCCACGAAATTCCGCAACAACTTGTCTCGGTCAAAGACGTCACCCACGGCCAGCGTCACCATGCCATCGATGTACTCCTCGGGGGTGCCAAGGCCGTAGATGCAGGACACCGACGAGACCACGATCACGTCACGGCGGGTCAGGAGCGAGTTGGTCGCCGAATACCGTAGTCGCTCCACCTCCTCATTGATCGAGGAGTCCTTCTCGATGAAGGTGTCCGTCTGAGGGACGTACGCCTCGGGCTGGTAGTAGTCGTAGTAGCTAACGAAGTACTCGACGGCGTTGTTGGGCAACAGTTCGCGGAATTCAGTGGCAAGCTGGGCGGCGAGCGTCTTGTTGTGAGCCATCACTAGCGTGGGTCGCTGCAGCTTCTCCACTAGCCAAGCTGTCGTCGCCGATTTTCCGGTACCAGTGGCACCCAGCAGCACCACGTCTTGCTCCCCCGCCTGAATGCGGCTAGCGAGATCCTCGATGGCCTTGGGCTGGTCGCCGGAGGGCTTGTATTCCGAGATCACCTCGAAGGGCGCCTCAGAGCGGCGTAGGTCAGAGTCAGTCATGCCTCAACGCTACGCCCCGGGTGTGACACGACGGGACACACCAGCCGCTACTGAGGGACGTGAATAGCCCAGAACTCGTCCACCTGGGCGCGCAATTGCTCCCGTGTTCCACTTCCGTCAAAGACGAAGTCGGCCACCGCCGCACGTTCCTCATCGGTCGCCTGCGAGTCGATGCGCGCCTGAGCGTGGTCGTGGAGCATGCTCCGAGTCTCCATGAGGCGCTTGAGGCGCACCTCGACGGGGGCCGCCACGGTCACGACCAACCCAAAGGCGCCGCCCTGGCCGGTCTCCACCAGCAGCGGAATGTCGTGCACCACGACCGCCTCGCCCGCCGCGCGGGCCTGCTTGTCCATCGCGGCGGCCATGGCCTCGATATACGGATGCACGATGCCGTTGAGTCGCTCGCGCGCCCGGTTGTCGCCAAAGATGAGCTTGCCGAGGGCCTCGCGGTCGAGCTCGCCGCGCACCACCACCTGGTCTCCAAAAGCGTGGACGATCTCCACGAGGGCAGCCGAGCCGGGCTCCACCACTCGACGCGACAGCACGTCGTGGTCAACGACGTGTGCACCGAGTTCGCCCAGGCGCTCGGCCACCACTGACTTGCCTGCGGCGATTCCGCCCGTGAGTCCGATGCGAAGCATGCGGGCAGTCTGGCACCTCACCCAGTTCCACGGCAAGACTGTGTGGCGCATTCCCCACGCGCTCGAGCCCCGGAATGCAAGAACGGCCCCCACCGCGAGGTGAGGGCCGTTCTTAGGTTAAGCGTTGGACTAGTTGCCCGTGAGCTTCTCGCGCAGTGCCGCGAGGCGCTCGTCCGATGCCAGCGTGCCGGCGTCCGACGAGGACTCCTCGTCCTGCGACGAGTAGGACGTGGGTCCGTCGTTCTTGGGGCCACGCTTCTTGGCTGCGGCGGCAACAGGAGCTGCCGTCTCTGCCTCGATGGCGGCTGCGTCCTGCTTGGCAACGAATGCCTTGTGCAGTTCCCAGCGCTCGTGTGCCTTGGCGTAGTCGGCCTCCCAGGCTTCGCGCTGCTCGTCGAAGCCTTCCTGCCACTCCTGCGTCTCGGCGTCGAAGCCCTCGGGGTACTTGTAGTTACCCGCTGCGTCGTACTCGGCGGTCATTCCGTACAGTGCGGGATCGAAGTCCTCACCGTTCGGGTCGACACCCTCGTTGGCCTGCTTGATGGACAGCGAGATGCGGCGACGCTCGAGGTCGATGTCGATGATCTTGACGAAGACGTCCTCGTCAGCCGACACGACCTGCTCGGGCAGCTCCACGTGGCGCGTGGCCAGCTCGGAGATGTGCACCAGGCCCTCGATGCCCTCGAACACGCGCACGAAGGCGCCGAAGGGAACCAGCTTGGTGACCTTGCCGGGAACGATCTGGCCGATCGCGTGGGTGCGTGCGTACACGGCCCACGGGTCTTCCTGCGTTGCCTTGAGCGACAGCGAGACACGCTCGCGGTCCATGTCGATGTCGAGAACCTCGACGTCAACTTCCTGGCCCACGGAGACGACCTCGTTGGGGTGGTCGATGTGCTTCCAGGACAGCTCGGAGACGTGCACGAGGCCGTCCACGCCACCCAGGTCCACGAAGGCACCAAAGTTGACGATGGAGGAGACGACACCCTTGCGCTGCTGGCCGGGAGCCAGTGCGGTGAGGAACGTCGAGCGCACCTCGGACTGCGTCTGCTCAAGGAAGGCACGGCGCGACAGGACCACGTTGTTGCGGTTCTTGTCGAGCTCGATGATCTTGGCCTCGATCTGCTGACCGATGTAGGGCGCGAGGTCGCGCACACGGCGCATCTCGACGAGCGAGGCGGGAAGGAAGCCGCGGAGGCCGATGTCCACGATGAGGCCACCCTTGACGACCTCGATCACGGAACCGGTCACGATGCCGTCCTCTTCCTTGACCTTCTCGATGCTGCCCCACGCACGCTCGTACTGTGCGCGCTTCTTGGACAGGATGAGACGGCCTTCCTTGTCCTCCTTGGTGAGAACGAGGGCCTCGATGGTGTCGCCAAGGTTCACGACCTCATCGGGGTTGGCGTCGTGACGGATCGACAGCTCGCGGGAAGGGATCACGCCTTCGGTCTTGTAACCGATGTCGAGGAGAACCTCGTCGCGGTCGACCTTAACGATGATGCCCTCGACGAGGTCACCGTCATCAAAGTTCTTGATCGTTGCGTCAATCGCGGCGAGGAAGTCTTCACTCGAGCCAATGTCGTTGACGGTAATGACGGTTTCTTCGGGGGTGGAGACGGACATGTAGTAGTTAACTCCGATATAGGTAGATTAAACGGATGGAATGGACATGACTCAGGGCAGGACGCACTGGGCCATCGACTATGGTATCCCGGCAAGCCCAAACGGCACAATGCGCGCGCACAATCGTGACCTGCGCGTTACGTCCAGACCGCCCCACACCCATGCCGGCGGACGATGCTGGCTCGCCGGGGAATCCGTCAAACCGTGTCGCTACAACCCGATCGCGGTGTCGAGTAGGTCGTCGGACACGAACTTGGTCTTGCCGGCCATGACCTTGAACGGGCGCATCTGCACCTGCTCGCCGCGCAACGCAGTGAAGACACCCGTATTACCCTCGACCGCCGCATCGATCGCCGCGACGCCAAACCGGGTCGCGAGCAGACGGTCGGTGGGCGTGGGCACGCCCCCACGTTGCGTGTAACCCAGCACGGTGAGGCGCGTGGCAAACCCGGTGGCCTCCTCGATGGCCTGAGTGATCTGGGCCCCGATCTGTCCTGCGATGGGGTTGCCCTTGGCGTCGAGGGTCTCGGACGGCTTCCACGACGACCCCTCGGCCGGTACGGCACCCTCAGCCACAGCGACGATGGAGAAGTTGCGGTGGCGGTGACGGTGGCGGATCTTCTTGACGATGTCGTCGATGTCGAAGGGTCGCTCGGGCGCCAGGATGATGTCGGCGCCACCGGCGACGCCAGCGGCGACAGCGATCCAGCCAGCGTGACGGCCCATGAGTTCCACCACCATGACCCGGTTGTGAGACTCGGCGGTGGAGTGGAGGCGGTCGATCGCCTCGGTCGCGATGGACACCGCAGTGTCAAAGCCGATGGAGGAGTCGGTCCCGACCACGTCGTTGTCGATGGTCTTAGGGATGCCGATGACCGGCACGCCTGCATTGTGGACCTTGGACGCCGCGCGCAGAGTGCCGTCGCCGCCAATGCAGATCAACGCGTCGAGGTTCTCACTCTGCGCAGTCTCGATGACGGCCTCAATTCCGCCCTCGACCTTGTGGGGGTGACAGCGCGCGGTGCCAAGCATGGTGCCGCCGGCGACCAGGATGCCGCTGACGTCTTCGCGGCTCATCGGCTGTGCGTCGCCGTCGATGACGCCCTGCCAACCATTGTGGAAGCCCATGATCGACACGCCGTGCTCGGCGGTTCCCCGCTTCACTACCGCTCGGATGGCTGCATTCAGCCCTGGGCAATCACCGCCACCGGTGAGGAGTCCAATACGCATGTGTCCAGCCTAGTTGCACTCGAAGGGGTCAGTGTCGCACCAAAGTCCTAGTGCCCGGCGGTGCGCCAGTTCTCGCCAACTCCCACATTCACGTCGAGCGGCACCGTGAGCTCCGCGGCGCCGTGCATCTCGTCGCGCAGGATCTTCTCCACCGCATCGGCCTCTCCCGTTGCGGCCTCGATCACGAGTTCGTCATGCACCTGAAGGAGCATGCGCGATTCCAGGCCCTCGGCCCGCAGCCGCGACTCTACTCCCAGCATGGCCCGCTTGATGAGGTCCGCGGCGCTGCCTTGAATGGGTGCATTGAGGGCCACACGCTCGGCGATATCGCGACGCTGACGGTTGCTCGAGGTGAGGTCGGGCAGGTAGCGCTTGCGACCAAAGATGGTTTCCGTATAGCCGTCCTTGCGGGCCTGCTCCACGACGGACTTGAGGTAGTCGCGCACGGCACCGAATCGAGAGAAGTAGTCGTCCATGAGCGCCTGCGCCTCGCCCACCGGCAGCTTCAGCTGGCGCGAGAGTCCAAAGGCGGAGAGCCCGTAGGCAAGCCCATAGGACATGGCCTTGACATGCCCGCGCATCTCGGGCGTCACGTCCTCGGGCTTCACGCCATAGACGCGCGAGCCCACAAACCGGTGCAGGTCCTCGCCGCCCTTGAAGGCCTCGATCAGAGCGCCGTCGCCGGACAGGTGCGCCATGATGCGCATCTCGATCTGGCTGTAGTCGGCGGTCACGAGCGTGTCGCATCCCTCGCCCACTACGAAGGCCTCGCGGATACGGTGCCCCTCCGGCGTGCGGATGGGAATGTTCTGCAGGTTGGGGTCCTTGGAGCTCAGGCGGCCCGTGGACGCGACCGTCTGGCTAAACGTCGTGTGAATGCGGCCATCGGAACGCACCGAGGCCGCGAGCCCGTCGATGATCTGCGCCAACTTGGTGGAGTCACGGTGAGCCAACAGCGCCTCGAGGAACGGGTGGGGGTTCTTCTCATTGAGTTCCGCGAGCGACGCGGCATCGGTCGTGTAGCCGGTCTTGATCTTTTTAGTCTTGGGCATCTCTAACTGGTCGAACAGCACTTCTTGAAGCTGCTTGGGCGACCCTAGATTGACCTCGCGACCGCCGATGGCCTCGTAGGCAGCATCGGCCGCCTGTCCAGCCCGGCCGCGTGCCTGGTCGCTGAGCGACTGCAGGTGTTCGCCGTCGATCGCGATGCCTGCGTTCTCCATCGTGGACAGCACCGCAATGAGCGGCACTTCCATGTCTCGGTACAGGTCCCCCATGCCGCGTTCCTCGACCTGCGCCTCCAGATCGAGAGCCAACGCCCCCACTACGGAGGCGCGCTCCGCCGCGGAGTGTGCCGCCGAGCTCTCCAGGCCCAAGTCGAGTTCGTCGCCCGCTGCGCCCGAGCCGATGCTCTGACTCAGGAAGCGCTGCGCCACATCCTCGAGTGAGAATCCGCGCTGGTCGGCATTGACGAGGAACGCCGCGATCTGGGTGTCGCCTACCACGCCTTCTAGGTCGAATCCGCGAGCCTTGAGCGCGTGCCACGCGTCCTTGGCTCCGTGAAGCACCTTGGGGATGTCCGCATCGGAGAGCCACGCGCTCAGCAACTTGTCCTCCGCCGGGCTCAGCGCCGTCAGATCGATGGCCCAGGCCGTGCCCGGTGCATGGCACACACCAATGGCCCACGCGTCGGCATCGGCGCCGAGTTTGCCTTCCACATATATATAGGCACGAGCGGCCGATGCGGTGGCGGCCTCGACGGCCTTCTCGCTCACCACTTCCACAACATCGGACGATGCTGGTTCGGCGAGGGCGCCCGGGTCACCATCCGCGACCAAGGGCAATAGCTTGTCGCGCAGCGTCTTGAACTGGAGCGCGTCGCACACCTCGTGGATGGCCGTGGCATCGGCGCCACCGTACGCGAGGTCGGCAACCGTGAGCGGCAAATCCAGGTCTGTGACGAGGTGATTGAGTTCGCGGTTGAGCTTGACGTTGTCCAGGTGGGCACGCAGCGACTCCCCCGCCTTGCCCGGCACGTCCTCGGCGCGGTCCAGGATCTCGGGTAGCGAGCCGTACGTATTGATCCACTTCGCGGCGGTCTTGGGGCCCACGCCCGGCACACCGGGAAGGTTGTCGCTGGTCTCGCCTACGAGCGCGGCGAGCTCCGGGTACTGGTGTGGAAGCAGGCCATACTTTTCCTGCACCGCCGGCGGCGTGTACTTGACTAGGTCCGACACGCCCTTGCGGGGGTAGAGCAGGGTGACGTTCTCGTTGACCAGCTGAATCGTGTCCCGGTCGCCGGAGACCACCAGAACTGTCATCCCAGCATCGGCGCCCTGCTTCGCGTACGTGGCCAGGACATCGTCCGCTTCGAAATTCTCTTTGTCGACCACCTCGATGCGTAGCGCGGCGAGCATCTCGCGCAGTAACGGTACCTGGGGGGAAAACTCGGGCGGCGTCTCATCACGGGTGCCCTTGTAGGACGGGAGCCGCTCAGTGCGGAAGGTGCCGCCAGGCAGATCGAATGCGACCGCGATGTGAGTGGGCTTGTTGTCCTTGATCAGCGTCGCGAGCATCGTCGTGAAGCCGTACACCGCGTTGGTCGGCACCCCCGTCGATGTCGCGAAGTTCTCGACCGGAAGCCCGAAGAACGCGCGGAACGCCATCGAGAAGCCGTCGATTAGGAGCAGGGTGCCATTGTTAGATTCACTCACAGGTGACAACCTATCCCCATGAATGAATCGATGCTTGCGGCACTCCAGAACATGCCCAAAGACAATCTGATCACCCGAATGGGAATCGAGTTCCTGTCCATCACGGCGGACGAGGCGGTGGGGACTATGCCCGTTGAGGGCAACGTGCAGCCCTACGGGCTCTTGCATGGCGGGGCGTCCGCCGTCTTGGCCGAGACGTTGGGCTCGATGGCGGCCATGGCACACGCCGGTGAGGGGCGAATGGCGGTGGGTGTCGACCTTAATATCACTCACCATCGCTCAGTTCGTAATGGAATCGTGACCGGAACCGCGACAGCATTACATCGTGGGCGTACCACCGCGACATACGCGATAAACGTGACAGACCAGGACAATCACAATCTCGCAACGGCCCGACTCACCTGCGTGGTGAAAACATTGCCGTAACAACTGTGGTCTATGTTGGAAGCAACCCAGACGAGGAGGACTAGGTGCGGAACGCCAACCATGCGGGGCAAAAAGCCCGCCACTTTCCGCTGCGTATAGCCCTGTTATCTACATTGACGGTGGCTGCAATCACCGTGATATCGGCAGTGCCAGCGCAGGCTTCACAACTAGCTACTGAGGTAGCGGACACGTCCGGAGGGACCGAGACAAACCTCCTCCTACAGAACCTTTTGAACGGAATCACGTTCGGCCTCTTGCTGGCCCTCGCCTCCGTTGGACTCTCCCTGATTTACGCCACCACGGGACTGAGTAACTTCGCACACGGCGAGCAGGTCACCTTTGGTGCCGCCGCCGCGTTCGCCGCAGTCACCGCCGGCGCCCCGCTACTGCTAGCGGCCGTGATCGCCGTCGCCGCGGGTGGTGCGTCAGGCTGGCTCCAAGACACTGTGCTGTGGTCTCAACTGAGAAAGCGGCGCATCGCGCCAATGCAGCAGATGATCGTGTCGATCGGGCTCGCTTTGGCTGCCGTCAACCTGCTGCAGATCTGGATGGGCGCACAGCGTGTTCGCCTCTCCACGTCAATCGAGGTGCGGTACGAGTTCGGTCCCGTCTCCATCGGTCCGCAGACCATGATCTCGATGGCCGTCTGTATCGTCGCACTTGGCGCCGTGGGCTTCTTCCTGCAGCGCACCCGCCTGGGGCGCGCCACCCGCGCCGTGTCGGATAACCCGGCCCTGGCATCGGCGACCGGTATCTCCGTGAACCGAGTCATCCGCATCGTGTGGATCATGTCCGGCTCGCTCGCCGCCCTCGGTGGCGTGCTGCTCGCGCTGTACGAAAACACGTCGGACTTTAGCGCCGGTGCTCGCATCCTGCTGCTCATGTTCGCCGCGGTGACGCTCGGTGGCCTCGGTCACCCGTTCGGCGCACTCGTAGGCTCGCTCGTCGTCGGCGTCGTAGCCGAGGTCTCGACCGTGTTCCTCCCCACGCCGGACCTCAAGTACGCGATCGTGATGGGCATGCTCATCCTGACGCTGCTGGTGCGACCACAAGGATTGCTCGGCCGAAAGGAAAGGGTGGGCTGACATGGACATCAACGACATTCTGCAGATCATCGTCTCGCCCACGACGGCAGCATTCGCGCTCGCCGCAATCGGGCTCAACTTCCACTACGGACTCACCGGCCTGCTCAACATGGGTCAGGCGGGCTTCATGCTCATCGGCATGTACGGCTACGCGATCACCGTCTCTCAGGGTGGATCGATGTGGCTCGGCATTCTCATCTCCTTCGTCGGAGCCATTCTGTTCGCGCTGTTCCTCGGTTGGCCAACACTGCGACTTCGCGGTGACTATCTAGCCATCGTGACCATCGCTGCCGCGGAAATGGTCCGACTCATCGGCCGCTCGCAGTGGCTCAAGGAGTGGACCGGCGGTAACACCGGGCTTCGAGGCAATCAGTTCAAGGGACCCTTTGAGAACCTCTCGCCCTTCCAGCCGGCGCGGATCGTCGAGATCGGCCCATTCAGCTTCCACACCACGATCTGGTGGCTCATGTTGGTGGGCTGGGTGGCTGTCGCCGTGGCGGCCGGCCTGTTCTGGCGTCTCAACAAGAGCCCCTGGGGCCGTGTGCTCAAGGGAGTCCGCGAGGACGAGGACGCCGTGCGTTCGCTAGGTAAGAGCGTGTACTCGTTCAAGATGCAGGCACTGATCATCGGTGGTGTTCTTGGTGCCGCGGGTGGTGTGATCTGGGCTCACGGCAACGCCGTTCAGCCTGACTCTATGGGTCGTGTCACCACGTTCTGGATCTGGACCATGCTGCTCCTGGGTGGTGCGGCCACGGTGCTCGGACCGATTCTCGGTTCGGTGCTGTTCTGGGCCATGTTCGTGTTCATCAAGCAACTCGCGCCGCTGGTGCTCCCGAACCTCGCACCGCAGCAAATTGAGCCGCTCGCACTGGCATTCGTCGGTATCGGACTGATTCTGTTGATTGTCTTTAGACCACAAGGAATTCTCGGAGACAAGAGGGAGATATCACTCAATGTCTGACACGAAACCAAACCTATTTGAAGGCGTCGAGGCCACGCCGGGTGCGGCTAAGCCCGACCCGATCATCGTCGCCGATGGCATCACGCGCCAGTTCGGTGGTCTGACCGCTGTCGACGTCAAGCACTTTGAGGCGCAGCGTCACGCAATCACCGCGCTCATTGGGCCCAACGGTGCCGGTAAGTCGACGTTCTTCAACCTGTTGACGAGCTTCGACACCCCGAACTCGGGATCCGCGCAGTTCAACGCTGTCGAACCCGGTATGCCCGACTCCGACGTGCGCACCATTGATCTGGGCGGCATGTCCTCGGCCAACGTCGCGCGTGCCGGAATGGTCCGTACCTTCCAACTCACCAAGGCACTCAACCGCATGTCGGTCATGGAGAATATGCGACTCGGCGCACAGCACCAGTCAGGTGAGAACGTGCTGAACGCGATGCTCGCTCCCCTGTGGCGCAAACGGGAGCAGGAGATCACCGAGCAGGCGGAGTCGCTGCTGGAGCGCTTCAAGCTGCTCGACAAGCAGGACGACTACGCAGGTTCGCTCTCCGGCGGCCAGCGCAAGCTCCTCGAAATGGCGCGGGCGCTCATGTCCAAGCCGTCGATGATCATGCTCGACGAGCCCATGGCCGGAGTGAACCCCGCGTTGACCGAGAGCCTGCTGGACCACATTGTTGGGCTCAAGGAAGATGGCGTGACCGTGCTGTTTGTTGAGCACGACATGCACATGGTGCGACGCATCTCTGACTGGGTCGTGGTGATGGCCGAGGGCAAGATCATTGCCGAAGGTGACCCGCATGAGGTGATGGCCAACCAGGCGGTGCAGGACGCTTACCTGGGTAGCCACCACGACACCAACCTGTTCGAGGAGCGATAGTGACTGACCCGCAGACCATTATTTCCGCAGATCACCTCATTGCCGGGTACCTGCCCGGCGTTGACATCCTCAACGGATGCTCAATGGACGTCAAGGACGGCGAACTCATCGGCGTGATCGGCCCCAACGGTGCCGGCAAGTCGACGTTCCTCAAGGCCCTATTTGGCCTGGTACCCGTTCGCGAGGGCAAGGTCCAGCTTCGCGGTGAGGACATCACGAACCTCAAGGCGGACAAGCTCGTTCAGCGTGGAATCGGGTTCGTCCCGCAGACCGAGAACGTGTTCCCCACGCTGTCAATCGAGGAGAACCTCGAGATGGGCGCCTACCAGGCTCCCAAGACCTACAAGTCCCAGCGGGCGAAGATGTACGACCTCTTCCCCGTCCTGGGTAAGCGTCGCAATCAGCAGGCGGGTTCGCTGTCAGGTGGTGAACGCCAGATGGTAGCCATGGCGCGCGCCCTCATGATGGACCCCAGCGTGTTGTTGCTCGATGAGCCGAGTGCTGGCCTCTCCCCTGACCGCCAGGACGAGACGTTCGTGCGTACGCGCGACATCAACCGTACCGGTGTCACCGTGATCATGGTGGAGCAGAACGCACGTCGCTGCCTTCAGATCTGTGACCGCGGCTACGTGTTGGACCAAGGCACGAGTGCCTATACGGCGACCGGCCAGGAACTCCTCGCGGACCCCAAGGTCATCGAGTTGTACCTCGGTACTCTGGGCGCGGACAAGGATGACGAGGACGACGCTGACGCTAGCGCCGCTCCCGAAGCCACCCCGGAGAAGTCCGAGTAGCAGTCAGTATCTGATTCAGGTCAGCCGCGGTGCCCCCTCAAGGGCGCCGCGGCTTTCTTGTTGTTGGTGGTGGCTGACATGAGTCGGCTGGCCCTGGCGGCGCGGCCGGTGTGCACTGTGCTGAGGGTGCAGCCGGTGTCCCCTGTGCTTTCCGTGCATCCAGTCTGAACTTTGCTGGCGCGGTGCGGCCGGCGTGCCCTCCGCTTGCGGCGCGTAACTAGAGTGGCGCACTACGCGCCTGCGGGCTGCCTCGGCTGGCAGCTACTGCACCTCACGACACTTCGCCCTCGCCTGGTGGTCCAAATCGGCCCAACAGGGCGTGACAGCGGCTCTCAGCGTGCCATATCGGACCAATACGGGGTCAGTGCCGCTGGGTGGTGGGCTCGGTGGTGGGCTGGGTGGCTGGGCGGGCTGGGGTGGCTGGGTGGCTGGGTGTGGCACGACGCAAAGAAGCCCCCAGCCTTGCGGCTGGGGGCTTCTCTATGGAGCGTGTACGAGGTGGTGGGGCTTACGCCTCACCCTCCTGTGCACTCTGCCACTCAATGGTGTTGTCATTGAGGTACTTGTAGATGCCGATGAAGGCACTCGACGGGTCGTTCTGGTCGTTCAGCGGACCTGAACCTGCCACCGTCTTGTAGTTGATCTCCTGGCCGTCCTGCAGAAGTGCGAGGCAGTCAGCGTAGGTGGAGCACTCGTCTCCACCAGTAGCACCGGTCACAGCTGCGAGGTTCTCCTGAACCGTCGTGCCGTCAGTGCCCTGACCCTTCTCAGCTGCGAGAGCAACAAGAATCGTTGCGTCGTACGACTCGGGGCCGTACGCGAACGAGTCAAGCGGCTCGGGTGCGACCGAGTTGAGGCGCTCCTTGAAGGCGTCATCGGGGAATGCACCGGGAATCGTTCCCTGTGCGCCCTCGAGCACACCTGGGTCGAAGTCGCCGGAGTAGTCCGCGGTGTTGCCGTCCGTCATGTAGACGGCGCTCATGTCGGTCCAACCGGCACCAACGAGCTCAGGAATGATCTGCTTGGTCTGGTCGAACGCGATGACCACGATCGAGTCAGGGTCTGCTGCCAGCACTGCCTGAACGTCCGAGGAGAAGTTCGATGCCTTGGGGTCAAACTCGTCTCCGGGGTTACCGTAAACGAGTTCTGCGCCCTGAGGCTCAACCGTCTCCTTGATGACGTCGCGCAGCGACGTGCCGTAGTCCTCGTTGAAGACCAGCACACCGATCTTCGTGTGACCGTCATTGACGATCAGGTTACCGAGCACGTTGCCCTGTACCGTGTCCGGCGGTGCCACGCGGAAGTAGAACGGTGAGTAGCCCGACAGCGCCGTCGAGGTGTTGGCCGGCGAGATCATCACGGTGGATGCCTTGGCGATCGTGTCAACGACGTTGAGCGACACGGTGGACGAGGCCGCACCGACGATGGCTGCTGCGCCATCACCGAGGAGCTTGTCTACCGAGGTGCTTGCAATGGTGGGGTTGTCTGCGTCAGACGAGTCCGTGTGCTCGACACGAACGTCCTGGCCCATCACGCCACCGGCTTCGTTGATCTCCTGGATAGCGAGGTCAACACCGGCGATCTCGGGCGGGCCGAGGTACGCAAGGCTTCCGGTGATCGGAAGCAGCGAGCCGATAAGCAGGCCGTCACCGGATGCTGCGGGCGAGTCACTCGAGTCCATTGAACCCGTTGCTGAGCCCGAAGGCTCCGGGTCGCTACTTGACGAGCAAGCAGCCAAGGCCAGCGCGCCAACGGCCACTACGGACGCTCCGCGGGCGATGGTTTTCCATCGTGCCATGTTGTTCCCTCCAACTCGATGGGGCGAGCCCCATCGTTCGATTACCACGAGGACGGTCCTCGTGTGCAATACCTCGACGTTACCGCTTAAATATTTCGAATTGGGGTCCCGTTCATCACAATTTCGTGACCTCTTGCGGGGAATACCTGGGTGATTTACTTCTTGCCCATCTGATCTATCACCGCTTCTGCCACTTCTTTCATGGTCAGGCGGCGGTCCATCGACGTCTTTTGGATCCACCGGAAGGACTCAGGCTCATTGAGCTTCATGGTCTCCATCAGCAGTCCCTTGGCACGCTCAACGAGCTTGCGTGTCTGCATGCGCTCGTTGATGTCCGCGATCTCGTTCTCGAGAGCGCGGATCTCCACGAACCTCGAGGCAGCGATCTCCACGGCGGGCAGGAGGTCAGCCGGGGTGAAGGGCTTCACCACGTAGGCCATAGCACCTGCGTCCCGGGCACGCTCGACTAGTTCAGTCTGCGAGAACGCGGTGAGCAACACGACCGGCGCCAAGCGCTCTTGAGCGATGTGCTCAGCGGCAGTGATGCCATCCATGACGGGCATCTTGATGTCCATCACGATGACGTCAGGCTTGAGCTCCTTGGCGAGGGCCACGGCTTCTTCGCCATTGGCCGCCTCGCCTACGACGTCGTATCCTCCTTCGCGGAGGGTCTCGACGATGTCCATACGGATCAGGGCTTCGTCCTCGGCCACGATGGCACGGCGCTTCTTAGCGCCAGTCGTAGCGGCGGATTCTTGAGTGTTGTTGTCAGAAGTTTCGGTCACAAGCGCTAGCCTAGTGTGCGCGCCCCGATAGCCCAACTGGCAGAGGCATACGGCTCAAACCCGTACCAGTGTGGGTTCGAATCCCACTCGGGGCACATGGCGTGAGTTTGACGCTTGAGAGGCCCGTTCGCCGGAGGCACTTGCCACCAGCGAACGGGCCTTTCGTGTCTCATTTGGCCGAACGCGTAATGCTAGCCACGGTGCCTCGCACCCGCGATACTTGAGCCATGGTCAAATCAAATGCGAAGCGCACGAACGACACCAAGCGCCACATCGCCCTCGTGGCCCACGACAACAAGAAGGTTGACCTGCTCGAGTGGGCGGGATTTAACGTTGGCACGCTGTCGCAGCATCACATCTACGCCACCGGAACCACGGGCACGATGCTGGAGTACGAGTTGGGCCTCAAGGTCACCCGTTTTCTCTCCGGGCCAGTCGGTGGCGACCAGCAGATCGGCGCGAAAATCGCAGAGGGAGGCATCGACACCCTGTTCTTCTTCTGGGATCCACTAGAGGCCCAGCCACACGACCCCGACGTCAAAGCCCTGCTTCGCATCGGCGCAGTGTGGAACATCCCCATGGCCTCAAACATGGCCACCGCGGACTTTCTCATCTCGTCACCGCTGTTCGGCGAACCGTACGACCGCACGGTCCCTGATCTAGGTGACCGTGACTGGTCGGCGATGCGCACGTCGGACTGATCTCGCTGGCAGTCACATCGCTACCTTCCTGGGCTCAGGATGAAATTACGCCAACGTGGTGTTGATACGTACGTAGGCATCTGAGAGCACACAGGAGGAATCGTGACGACCACCGACAGCACTCCCCCGATGGATCCCACCTCATCGGAAGCGACCGAGACGCAACTCGCCCACGCGTCAGCCCAAGGTGAGGCGTACCGCCGGGCGTTGGACTACATGGCGAACGACATCGCTCACGACGGCGGCAAGCGGGCCGCAGGCGACTACATCGTCGCGTATGCGATCGAGGAAGCCGAGGGCATGTACGCCCTCGAGGACGGCAAACTCGTCTGGCACAACCCCGGCAATTCCAACGCTCACGTCGAAGTCGCGATCCAGGATGGCGCCGACGGCCGCTTTGTTCCAGCGCTAGACGTCACCGCCACGCTGGTCACGCCCAGCGGCCAAGAATTGGGCCCTCACCGTCAAGAGTTCGTCTGGCATCCCATGCTGTATCACTATGCACGCAACTGGGAAGTGCCCGAGGACGGCGAGTACACCCTACGCGTCCACATCGAGCCGGCCGCGTTCATGAGGCACGACGAGATCAACGGGCGCCGATACGCGGAGGCCGTCGATGTCGAATTCACCAGCGTCAAGATCAAGCGCGGCTCCGAGCCGGTCGAACCTCCCGCATAACCCGCGCACACACCACTAACCACGACAAAGCCCGCCACCGTCCGAGGACGGGGCGGGCTTTGTGATGGGCGAGTGACCGCTAGGCGCGGACCTGGCCTACCTTGTGCACGAAGATCGAGTTCGTGGTGCCGGGGATCCCGACCGGGGTACCCGAGACGACAACGACGTAGTCGCCGTCAACTGCCTTACCGGACTCCTTAAGGAAGGTGTCCACGAGGCTCACCATCGCGTCAGTGTCCTCCACCTTGGCGACCAACTCGGCGTCAATGCCCCAGCTGAGCGCGAGCATCTTCTGAGTGTGAGCATCGGGCGTGAACGCCAGCATCGGCACCGTGGGGCGCAGACGCGACATACGAAGCGCAGAATCGCCTGACTGCGTGAACGTGACGATGTACTTCACATCCAGCGTGTCCGCGATCTCGGCAGCGGCGTGCGTGATGGACCCGCCACGAGTCTTGGGCGTGGTGAGGAACGGCGCGATACGGTTCGAGCCCTTCTCCTCCGTGTTCTGGATGATACGGGCCATCGTCTCGACCGTGATGATGGGGTATTCGCCCACTGAGGTCTCGCCGGACAGCATGACCGCGTCGGCGCCATCAAGCACCGCGTTAGCGCAGTCCGAGGTCTCGGCGCGGGTCGGGACCGGCGAGGAGATCATGGACTCGAGCACCTGCGTGGCGACGATGACGGGCTTCGCCTGGGCGCGAGCAAGCTCGATGGCACGCTTCTGAATCAGCGGCACCTCTTCGAGAGGCATCTCGACGCCGAGGTCTCCACGGGCAACCATGATCCCGTCAAACGCGTCGACGATCTCCGCGAGGTTTTCGATGGCCTGCGGCTTCTCCACCTTGGCGACGACCGGAAGGGTCTTGCCCTCCTCGGCCATAATGCGCGCGCAGTCCTCGTAGTCCTTGGCGGAACGCACGAACGATAGGGCGATGTAGTCAGCACCCAACTTGAGGGCCCAGCGCAAGTCCTCCTCGTCCTTTTCGGACAATGCAGGCACCGACACGGCGACGCCGGGAAGGTTGATGCCCTTGTTGTTCGACACGTTTCCTGGAACGACGACCTTGGTGACGACATCGGTCTCGGTAACCGACGTGACCTCAAGGCGCACCTTGCCGTCATCGATCAGCAGCGAGTCTCCGATGTTGCAGTCCGCGGGTAGACCCTTGAACGTGGTACCGCAGATGTCCTTGGTGCCCTCCACATCACGCGTGGTGATGGTGAAGACGTCATCGATCTCGAGCATGTGGGGGCCGTCGGCGAAGCGCTCGAGGCGAATCTTGGGGCCCTGAAGGTCGACGAGTACCGCGACGTTGCGTCCGGCCTCTTCTGCTGCCTGGCGAACGTTGCGATACACCGCCTCGTGAACGGAGAAGTCTCCGTGGCTGCGGTTGAGGCGCGCGACGTCCATCCCTGCCGCGACCAGTGCTCGCATCTGCTCAATGGACTCGGTAGCGGGACCAATCGTGCAGACAATCTTTGCGTTTCGCATGTTCTCCAACCTAGGTGTTAAGCGCGGAGCGCGACCGTGCGCGCCGTCACAGGTGCCGGAAGCTCGGTGCTTCCAGTCAAGTATTCATCAATTGCGGCCGCCGCGGCGCGGCCTTCGGCAATTGCCCACACGATGAGCGAGGCGCCACGGCCGGCGTCACCCGCTACAAACACGCCTGGCGTGCTCGTTGCATAAGCATCATCGCGTTGAATCTGCCGACGATCCGTGATTGACACATCCGCCTGGCTGGCGAGGGCATCAGTCTCTGGACCGGTAAAGCCCATGGCGATCAGCACCAGATCCGCGGGGATCTCGTGCTCGGTACCGGCCTTGGGTGTGCGTGACCCATCCGCGTTGTAGAGGGTCTCGGCAACCTTCAGGGCCACGACGTGCCCTTCTTCATTGCCAACGAATTCGACGGTAGACGCGAGGTACTTGCGCTCGCCGCCCTCCTCGTGGCTCGACGACACCTCAAACACACGAGGATCGACGGGCCAAGGCTCATTCACCGCGCGCTGGAGCGGTGGCTGCTTACCAATCGCGAGGGTAGTCACGGAGGCAGCCCCCTGACGAAGCGCCGTGCCAATGCAGTCCGAGCCCGTGTCACCGCCACCAATGACGATGACGTGCTTGTCCTTGGCGGTGACCTGGTCGACAACCTCGTCACCCGCGGCGACCTTGTTGCCTTGAATCAGGTAGGGCATCGCAAAGTGGATGCCGTCGAGGTCACGGCCGGGAAGTGGCAATTCGCGCGGAACCGGCGCGCCCGTCGCAACGAGCACGGCGTCGTAGCGCGCGCGCAGTGCGTCCCAAGTGATGTCCTTGCCAATTTCGACGTTGACCCGAAAACGAGTGCCCTCGGCACGCATCTGGTCGAGGCGGCGCGTGATGTGCCGCTTCTCCAGTTTGAAGTCCGGGACGCCGTATTGCAGGAGGCCGCCGATGCGGTCGTCCTTCTCGTACACGGCCACGGTGTGGCCGGCGCGGGTGAGTTGCTGCGCGGCAGCCAAGCCTGCGGAGCCTGAGCCGACGACGGCGATGGTCTTGCCCGTCTGGCGCTGTGGAACGTGCGGGCCCAGGTAGCCGAGTTCGAACGCCTTGTCGACGATCGACACCTCAATGTTCTTGATAGTGACGGCCGGCTGGTTGATGCCGAGCACACACGACGTCTCGCACGGTGCGGGGCAGATACGCCCAGTGAACTCAGGGAAGTTGTTGGTGGCGTGCAGTCGATCGCTCGCGTCCAGCCACTGACCTTGGCGCACCAAGTCATTCCATTCGGGAATGAGGTTGCCCAGCGGGCAGCCCTGGTGGCAGAACGGTACGCCGCAGTCCATGCAACGCGTCGCCTGGCGACGCAGCACGGTCTCGTCCTTGCCCAGTTCGTCCTTGACGTCGTTCCAGTCAAGAAGGCGCACCTCGACAGGGCGACTCGGCGGGAGCTCGCGCTCCCGGAACTTCATGAATCCGCGTGGATCACCCACTGGTCACCTCCAAGAAGTCGGCCCAGGCTCCCGGTGCGTGCAGATCGCCACCGGATTCCTCGAGCTCGGCAAGCGCGTCACGTACCCGCGCGAATTGAGCGGGAAGTACGCGCGTGAAGCGTTGCACGTTGTCCTCCCAATGAGCGAGCAGATCGCGTGCGAGCGGAGACTCGGTCTCCGCCGCGTGACGCTCGACGAGAGCGCGCACTAGCGTCACGTCCTCGGGGTCGAGCGGGCTCAGGGTGAGCTCGCTCGCGGCCAGGGCATCCGCATTCACGCGCTGTTCGCGGAGGTCGAGGACGTACGCGGTTCCACCGGACATACCGGCGCCCAAGTTACGGCCGGTGCGACCAAGGATGACCGCGGTTCCGCCGGTCATGTATTCGAGCGCGTGGTCGCCCACACCCTCGACGACCGCGACGGCACCGGAGTTGCGCACCAGGAAGCGTTCGCCCACCTGGCCGCGCAGGAACAGTTCTCCGCCCGTCGAGCCGTACCCGATGACGTTTCCGGCAATCACGTCGTGGCTGTCGTCGAGCATCGCCTCGCGAGCAGGACGGACCACGATGCGGCCGCCGCTGAGCCCCTTACCGACGTAGTCGTTGGCATCGCCGTTCAGTCGCAGTGTGATCCCGCGTGGAATGAACGCTCCGAAGGACTGTCCGGCCGATCCGGTGAAGTTCACCTGAATGGTGTCGTTCTCAAGCCCAGCACCGCGGTATCGGCGAGTGACCTCGTAGCCCAGCATCGTGCCGACGGTGCGGTTGACGTTGCGAATGTCCTTGGTGATGGTGACGGACTCGCCGCGTTCCAGCGCGGGCTGCGCTTCCGCGATGAGCTCGTTGTCGAGCGCGCGGTCAAGACCGTGATCCTGCGTGGTCGAGTTGATCAGTGCGCTACCCGCCGGAGGGACTGCGAGAATGCGCGTGAGGTCAAGCCCCTGCGCCTTCCAGTGGTCGATTGCGGCCCGGGTCTCGAGCACCTCGACGTGACCCACGGCCTCGGCGATCGTACGGAATCCCAACTGTGCGAGGTTCTCACGCACCTGCTCGGCGATGAACTCCATGAAGTTCACCACGTGGTCCGCCTGACCCGTATAGCGGTCTCGCAACTCAGGGTTCTGCGTCGCGACGCCCACGGGACACGTGTCGAGGTGGCAGGCGCGCATCATGATGCAGCCCGTCACGATCAGTGGCGCAGTCGCGAAGCCGAACTCCTCGGCCCCCAGCAGCGCCGCGATCATGACGTCGCGCCCCGTCTTCATCTGACCGTCTACCTGGACCACGATGCGATCCCTGAGGTCGTTCATGACGAGCGTCTGTTGAGTGTCGGCCAGGCCAATTTCCCACGGGGCACCCGCGTGCTTGAGCGAGTTGAGCGGGCTGGCGCCCGTCCCCCCGTCTTGGCCGGAGATAAGAACCACATCGGACTTGCACTTGGCGACGCCTGCCGCGATGGTGCCCACGCCTACCTCGGACACCAGCTTGGTGTGAATCCGTGCCTTGGGGTTGGCGTTCTTGGCGTCGTGGATCAGCTGCTTCAGATCCTCGATCGAGTAGATGTCGTGGTGCGGCGGCGGGGAGATGAGCCCCACGCCGGGCGTGGAGTGACGCGTCTGCGCCACCCACGGGTAAACCTTGTTAGCTGGCAGCTGCCCACCCTCGCCGGGCTTGGCACCCTGCGCGAGCTTGATCTGAATGTCCTCTGCGTTCACCAGGTACTCGCTGGTCACGCCAAAGCGACCGGAGGCAATCTGCTTGATGGCGCTGCGGCGTTCGGGGTCGTACAGGCGCTCGACGGACTCACCGCCCTCGCCCGTGTTCGACTTGCCGCCGATCCGGTTCATGGCGACGGCCAACGTCGAGTGGGCCTCCTCGGAGATAGACCCATAGGACATCGCACCGGTGCTGAAGCGCTTGACGATCTCGCTGACGGGCTCGACCTCGTCGATCGGGATCGACTGTCGGTCTGCCTTGTACTCGAACAGTCCACGCAGGGTCATGGCTCGCTTGGCCTGGTTGTCGACGCGGTCCGTGTACTCGCGGAACACGTCGTACTTACGCGTGGCTGTGGCGTGCTGCAGCTTGAATACCGTGTGCGGGTCGAAGAGGTGCTCTTCACCGTCGCGACGCCACTGGTATTCGCCGCCGGTGTTCAGACGTGCGTGAACAGGCAATTCGCCCGATGCTGGGTAGGCGTCCGCGTGCCGGGCGGCCACTTCTGAGGCAATGACATCGATGCCGACGCCATCAATCTGGCTAGGAGTGCCGGCGAAGTGACGTGCCACAAACTCACGCGACAGACCAACCGCCTCGAACACCTGTGCGCCGCGGTACGACGCAATCGTGGAAATGCCCATCTTGGACATGATCTTGAGGACGCCCTTGCCGAGCGCCTTAATCAAATTGGCGGTGGCCTGTTGCGGGGTGGTGTCCTCGAGGTAGCCCCGTGAGGCGAGATCCTCAACGGTCTCCATCGCCAGGTACGGGTTGACCGCGGCACAGCCGTAGCCGACCAGCAGCGCAACGTGGTGAACCTCACGCACGTCACCGGCCTCAGCCAGCAGGGACACCTGCGTGCGCGAGTGGTGGCGCACCAGGTGGTGGTGAACGGCCGACACGAGCAGCAACGACGGGATGGGCGCCAGGTCCTGGTTGGAGTCACGGTCGGACAGGATGATGAAGGACACCCCGTCCTCGACGGCCTGGTCGACCTCGGCGAAGATTTCCGACAGGCGCGCCTCGAGACGGTTGCCCCCCTCGGCGACGCGGTACAGACCGCGAATCTTGCGCGAGGAGAACACTCCACGCAGCGTGGGGTCCATGTCGATGTGTTCAATCTTGGACAGCTCGTCATTGTCGAGCACGGGGAAGTCCAGGATGACCTTGCGGGCGTGTGCGGGAGTGGCTTCGAGCAGGTTCGGCTCGGGGCCGATGGCGCCACCGATCGCGGTGACGATGTGCTCACGAATCGAGTCCAGCGGCGGGTTGGTCACCTGCGCAAACATCTGCGTGAAGTAGTCGAAGAGCAAGCGCGGGCGCGTCGACAGCACCGCGATGGGGGTGTCCGTCCCCATGGCGCCGATGGGCTCCATGGCGTTCTGGGCCATCGGGGTCAGGAGGATCTTGACTTCCTCCTCGGTGTAACCGAAGGCACGCTGACGGCGCTTGACCGATGCGCGGGAGTGCGAGATGTGCTCGCGCTCGGGCACGTTGGCCAAGCGAACGGCGTTCTCCTCGACCCACTTCTCGTATTCGTGCTCGGCGGCGAGCTGAGACTTAATCTCCTCGTCCTCAACGATGCGGCCCGCGGCGGTGTCGACCAGCAGCATGCGCCCCGGCTGAAGACGGCCCTTGCGAACCACCTTGGCGGGGTCGATGTCGAGTAGGCCCGCCTCGGAGCCCGCGATGACCATGCCATCGTCCGTGACCCAGAACCGTCCGGGTCGTAGTCCGTTGCGGTCGAGCGTCGCACCGATCAGCGTGCCGTCAGTGAAGTGCAGTGCGGCGGGGCCGTCCCACGCTTCCATGAGCGTCGAGTGGTACTCGTAGAACGCGCGACGTGCCGGGTCCATCTCGGAGTTGTTCTGCCAGGCCTCGGGCATCATCATCAGCACCGCGTGAGGCAGCGAGCGGCCGCCCAAGTGCAGGAGCTCGAGCACCTCGTCGAAAGACGCGGTGTCCGAGGCAGACGGCGTACACACCGGCATGAGGTCGGACATCTCGCCCAGCACGTCTGACTTGAGCATTCCTTCACGGGCGCTCATCCAGTTGCGGTTTCCCTGGACGGTGTTGATCTCGCCGTTGTGGGCGATGTTGCGTAGCGGCTGCGCGAGCGGCCACGACGGGAAGGTGTTCGTGGAGAAGCGCGAGTGGACCAGCGCCAACTCCGAGGCGAATCGCTCATCGGTGACGTCCGGGAACACCTTTTCCAACTGATAGGTGGTCAGCATTCCCTTGTAGGTCAGGGTCCGCGAGGACAGCGACGCAAAGAACGGGCCGCTGTTCTTCTCCGCACGCTTGCGCACCCGGTACACGCGACGGTCCAGGTCGACGCCCTCGAGTCCCTCCGCGGAGACAAAAACCTGACGGAAGGTGGGCATCGATTCCCGGGCCGAGGGGCCGAGGGAGTCAGGGTTGACGGGTACATCGCGCCAGCCCAGCACCTGGGCGTTCTCTTGACCGGCGGCAGCTTCGAAGGTGGCCATTTCCTGGTCCTCGACGCCCGGTGTGAGGAACGCGATTCCCACGGCGTACTTACCCTGCTCGGGAAGGTCAAAGCCAACGACGTCACGTAGGAATGCGTCGGGAACCTGGGTGAGGATGCCGGCACCGTCGCCAGTCTCGACCTCAGCACCCACGGCACCGCGGTGCTCGAGGTTCTTGAGTGCGGTCAGGCCAGCCTCGACGATGTCCCTGCCGGGCTTGCCTCGCAGCGTCGCCACAAAGGCAACGCCACACGCATCGTGCTCGAACGCAGGGTCATACAACCCGTTGGTGGGCTGATTGGCGCCAAGATACCCGGCCATTGCACCGTCCTTAATTGTTCGCGACCGCAACCGCGAATTCATTGATTTCGGGGCGCCGTCGACCCGGCTTACACACGGGTAAACAGACTACCGTGTGTTGGGCAAGGAATGGAATCCGTCAGGCCTTATCTTCTTTGCCGTCGGAGTCGCTCCCGCCCTTTTGACCCAATTCGTCACCATCGCCGGCAGGAATTGTCCCCGCCGTCGAGTGCTCCGTCGTGTCCTCAACCTGACCGTCACCTGGGGTGACGCCACGCGTTCCCTCGGAAACTTCATCGGGCGTGGTGACTCGTGGAGCCGCCAATTGAGACCGTGGAACGCGTTCGGATAGTCGGGCTTGCGCGCGCCCCAACATCACGAATGCGATCAGGGCTCCGAGCAACACGAGGATCGAGACCCATACATTCACGCGGAGGCCAGCAATGTGGACGGCCTCGTCGATGCGCACGTTCTCGATCCACAGGCGGCCGGTGGTGTACACCACCACGTAGAGCCAGAACACCCGTCCACCGCGCAGGTCCCACTTCTTGTCCAGATAGATGATCAACGCGGCGCCAGCGAGGTTCCACAGCAGTTCATACAGGAACGTGGGGTGGAAGGTGGCGAACTGCTCGTAGCCCTCGGGGCGAAATGCGGGGTCAATCTCGAGTCCCCACGGCAGCGACGTGGGCGCGCCAAAGAGCTCCTGATTGAAATAGTTGCCGAGGCGGCCGATGGCCTGCGCGATCAGTACCGCGGGCGCGGCTGCGTCGAGGAAGGCCGTGAAAGAAGCTCCCGCGCGTCGGGCACCGATGTAGGCACCGAGGGCGCCGAGTGCCACAGCACCCCAGATGCCCAGGCCGCCATTCCAAATCTCGAACGCCTTCCACGGATTTCCACCCTCGCCAAAGTACGCGGCCGGAGAGGAGATCACGTGGTAAATGCGGCCACCGATGATGCCGAACGGAATAGCCCAGATGGCGATCGATCCCACAGCGTCGGGGTCTCCCCCGCGCTCCACCCAGCGGCGTGTGGTCAACCACAACGCAACAAAGATGCCGATCAGGATCATGATCGCGTACATGTGTACCGTCAGCGGACCGAGTGAGAGCGAACTCCACTCCGGCGGCGGACTAGGAATGCTCGCGTGCATTAGGCGTTGCCCCTCACACCGGCCGCAAGTTCCGCCACCTTGAGGCGGAGCGCGTCGAGACCGGCTTCTATGTCGTCGTTGTCGGCGAGGCAGCGCACCAGCGCGGTCCCCACAATCACGCCATCTGCGTAGGCCGCGATCTGCGCGGCATGCGCGCCCGTCGAGACCCCGACGCCCACGCATACATTCACGGCGCCCGCCTCCCGCGCCTCGCTCACGACGCGCTCGCCGGCGCCTCCCACGGCTGCGCGTTCGCCGGTGACACCCATCAGTGGCGTCGCGTACACAAAGCCCCGTGACGCCTGGGCGGTCAGGTGCATGCGCTCGCGGGTCGTCGACGGCGCCACCAGAAAAATAGTGTCCAGGTCGTGGGCACGTGCCGCGGCAACCCAGTCCTCCCCGGCATCGGGCGTGAGGTCCGGCGTGATGACGCCGGCGCCACCGGCCTCAACCACATCCGCGGCGAATTGGTCGAGACCGTGCTGGAGCATCGGGTTGAAGTAGGACATCACCACTGGGACGGCCCCGGCGTCAGCGACCGCGCGCACGGCCTTAAAGGTGTCGGCCATGCGCACGCCGCGCTCGAGCGCGTGCGCTACGGCGAGCTGGATGACCGAGCCGTCAAGCACGGGGTCCGAGTACGGCGGACCAATCTCCACGATGTCAGCCCCCGCCTCGACCATGGCAACCATGGCTCTGATGGAGCTGTCCACGTCGGGATAGCCCACGGGAAGGTAACCCACGAGTGCGGCGCGGCCCTCGGCGCGACATGCGTCTAGGCGGTCCGTCAATGCGCTCACTCGACTCCCCCTGTTGCGGCTGCGTCGGCGGTGCCCTCGCTGGGGAGCATGTCGAACCAACGAGCCGCCTGCTCGACGTCCTTGTCACCTCGGCCGGATAGCGTCACGAGAATCGTGGCCTCGGACCCGAGCTCCTTGCCAAGCTTGATCGCCCCGGCGAGCGCATGCGAGGACTCGATGGCCGGCAGGATGCCCTCGGTGCGGCTCAGCAGGCGGAAGGCCTCCATCGCGTCAGCATCCGTGACCGGCCAGTACTCCGCACGGCCGATGTCTGCCAGCCAGGCATGCTCGGGGCCTACGCCCGGGTAGTCGAGGCCGGCAGAGATGGAGTGGGAGGGCATCGTCTGGCCCTCCTTGTCCTGCAAAATGTACGAACGTGACCCGTGCAGCACGCCGGGACGACCACCCGTCAGCGTGGCGGCGTGACGGTCCGTCTCCACGCCGTCGCCCGCAGCCTCGCAACCGATGAGGCGCACGTTGGCGTCATCGAGGAACGCGTCGAACGAGCCGATCGCGTTAGATCCGCCGCCTACACACGCGAGAACCGCGTGCGGCAGGCCACCCAGGGAAAGCATCTGCTCGCGAGCCTCGACGGAGATCACACGCTGGAAGTCGCGCACCATGGCCGGGAACGGGTGTGGGCCCGCAGCGGTCCCAAACACGTAATTGGTGGTCTCGACGTTCGCGACCCAGTCGCGGAATGCCTCGTTGATTGCATCTCGCAGGGTGCGTGTTCCTGTCGTGACGGGAACGACCTCGGCGCCCAGCAGCCGCATGCGAGCGACATTGAGCGCCTGTCGCTCGGTGTCCTCCTCGCCCATATAGATCACGCACTCGAGATCCATGAGCGCCGCCGCTGTGGCCGTAGCGACGCCGTGCTGACCGGCTCCGGTTTCTGCGATCACGCGCGTCTTGCCGATGCGCTTGGTGAGCAGCGCCTGGCCAAGCACGTTGTTGATCTTGTGTGAACCCGTGTGGTTGAGGTCTTCGCGCTTGAGAAAGATGCGCGCTCCGCCGGCGTGCTGCGCAAATCGCGGCACCTCGGTGACGATGCTGGGACGGCCCGTGTAGTCCCGTGCCAGGCGGATCAGTTCCGCCTCGAACGACGGGTCGACTCGTGCCTTGTCATAGACGTCAGTGAGTTCATCGAGCGCCGCAATGAGAGCCTCGGGCACAAACCGGCCACCGAACTCACCAAAAAACGGTCCCGGCGCCGACTGCAGCGACGATGCTGCCGACGGTCCTTCGGTCACGGGCGCACCGCTCGTAGTGCCGGGTGCGAGCCCGCGGCAACCATTTCCGCGACTGCCTGACGAGGGTTGTTGTCCTTGACGAGCGCTTCCCCGACGAGCACCGCATCGGCGCCCATGCGTGCGTACTCGACCACGTCATGGGAATCACGAATGCCAGACTCCGCGATGCGCAGGATGCCATCAGGGATGGTGGGTGCGACGCGGGCGAACGTATCGCGGTCCACCTCGAGAGTGCGCAAGTTGCGGGCGTTGACCCCGACCACGCGGGCGCCCGCGTCGGTGGCACGCTTGACTTCGAGTTCGTCGTGTACCTCGACCAACGCGCACATGCCGAGCGAGTGAACGCGCTCGATCAGGCTCTCGAGAGCCATCTGCTCGAGAGCTGCGACGATCAGGAGTACTACGTCGGCGCCATGTGCGCGCGCCTCCCATACCTGGTACGGGGTGACGACGAAGTCCTTGCGAAGAATGGGGATGTCAACCTTGCGACGTACGTCGTCGAGGTCCGCGAGCGAGCCGCCAAAGCGACGTTGCTCGGTGAGTACGGAGATGACTGACGCGCCGCCAGCCTCGTACTCGGTCGCGAGGGCCGCGGGGTCAGTGATGTCCGCGAGATCACCCTTTGACGGGCTCGACCGCTTTACCTCCGCGATGACCGCGACGGCCTCCTGCGCGAGCATCTGGCGTGCATCCAGCGCACCCGGAAGCCGGGCAGCGCGAGCCTTCAGCGCCTCCATTGACGTCTGCTCTTGGCGAACCGCTAAGTCCTCCTTGACGCCAGCGACAATGCTGTCAAGAACGTTCATGAATCCACCCTTCCCCTGGCAACCATCGTACCGGCGTCAGCGTGCGCAAATGACCGTTGCCAGAGGTCCTACCGTGCTCCACACTCAGGGCGCGAGTAGCGGGCCAAACATCGGAATGTTCCGGGCCACGGTGAATGCCAGGATGCCGCCGAGCAGGAGCCAGATCGCCCATGCGGGTGCCAACCGCCGGCGCGGGGGTCGCCCTAGAGTCGCCGCCAACCAGCCTCCCCAACGCCACAACAGATAGGGCACCGCGACCACGACCAGGATGTTCATTCCAAGCGCCCCCACGAGGTCGCCGTGCGCGAGGCTGTGAAGCGCCCTCAGCGACCCGCACCCTGGGCACCAGAAGCCGGTGATGAACAGTGACGGGCATGTGGGGTAGTGACCGGCTTCGTGAGGGTCGACCGTCGCCACCAGCGCGACCGCACCTAGCGCAGTCACGCCAACCGCCACCGGACGCCAGTAGGGCGCGGCGCGCGTCGCCACGTGGGTGAGGTGTTCGGTCAGCGTGGTGAGCACGGCTAGAACTGAGAGAAGGATCCCGTGGTCGTGGCAAGGCCGGACGCCACGTAGATGACCCCGACGACAACACCAACGATCGCGGACACTGTCGCCCACTTCTTCGCAGCGGCGGAGGACGCGTACGCGCCTGCGAAGTCACCGCCCGCCCACTTGGAATTGACCTCCGCGGCCTTGATGATGGACACGATGCCAAACGGAAGGCAGCACAGAATGGTCGTCAGTATTGCCCACACCAGGTAGTTGTTTGGCGGCGTCCCAAAGTTGGGCTGCATGCCGCCATACTCGCCATATCCCCCGTTGCCCGGCGGAAGACCGCCAGGGGGCGGCGGGTAGGAGCCATTGGGGGGTGGTGGAATCGCGGACACATCATCTCCTCAGTAGTGCAGTCCTCGCCATGCTTGACGGCATGGTTGACGCGTGGCGTACGCATCGAGAACGCGTGGCAATACTGTAGCGATATCTGCCGCGGACCAGCGCCGATGCGCGTTTGTCCACTACAGAATGGAGGCTAGGGCGCTAGCCAAGGCTCAAGGGCCGGGATGTTCCGCAGCACCCAGAAGATGCCGAGGAACGCTGGGAGAGCCCACCCGGCTGCGGTAGACAATCTGAACCGAGGGACGCGGACACCGGCTGCCGCTAGCGTCCACCATGCCATCCCAGCGATGATCAGCGGGATGATCACCAGCACGACAACCGGATTCATGCCCATCGCGGCAGCAAAATCACCGCGCAGCAGGTCGTGCGTGGCGCGCAGGCCACCGCACCCGGGACACCAATGTCCTGTGACGGCGAGGATCGGGCAATCGGGAAAGAATCCCTGCCGATACGGGTTCGCTAACGCGGTGTACACGGCCCCTGCCGCCAGCACGGAAGACACCGCAATGGGCCCCGCGAGCCGATGCTTCAGCACCCTGCTCGCGGCGGCCAATTGCGGTGAATCCACGGCTGCCACCGGAGAACTACTAGGAGTTGAACGCGGCGACGTTAAGGACGAGGACGAAGGTGATCCAAATCGTTCCGAGAACCGCACCGATGATGCCCAGGATGAAGCCGATCTGTCCCAGGTTGCCATTGGTTGCTAGCCCCTGTGCCTGAGCTTCCTTGGACTTCTTTCCCAAGATGATCGCGGGGATACCTGCCAGTAGTCCGCAGCACACCAGGGACACGATGCCGAGCACCAAGGCCCAGATTCCGAGTGAGTTCTTCTCCTCGCCCGGGTTTACTCCAGGGGTGCCCATCGGCACGCCGGAGTTGGGCGGAGGGGGTGGGGGTACTGCGGTCATCGCTATCTCCTCTGATAGGGCTGCTGCACGCGACTGCCGCGTACGGGAACTACCCTAGCGACTGGCCGTGGCCGAGCGCGCGCAATACCCCACCCGCGATGGAGCCGATGATGGCAATCGCTCCACCGACCCACAGCAGGGGCGCAAACGAGATTGCGAAGCCGATGCTCATGAGTAGCGCCCCGACCGCGATCGACGCATTCGTTACCCAAGCGGCCATGGTGCGGCCGTGATTATGAGGTGCGACGTCCGGAAGGTCCTGCGGCTCGAGGTGAATGCTCGACATGTGTACTCCTTGGCTTAGGTTCTCTGCGGGACAGTCTAGCGGCGGCCGGCGGGCCTGAGTCGGGAGGCGAGGTTGACGGCGCGCACCATGGCTGCCGCCTTGTGCTGCGTCTCCTGCTCCTCCGTCTCGGGGACGGAGTCTGCGACAACTCCAGCCCCTGCTTGCACGTGAGCGACGCCGTCCTTGATCAACGCCGTACGAATCGCGATGGCGAGGTCCATGTTGCCGGCAAAGTCGAAGTAGCCGGCGGCGCCGCCGTAGTAGCCGCGGCGAGCTGGCTCGAACTGGTCGATGAGGGCAATCGCGCGCGGCTTGGGTGCGCCCGACAACGTGCCGGCAGGGAACGTCGCGGTCAGCGCATCCAGCGGGCCGTATTGTGGTTCGAGTTTGCCCACGACAGTCGAGCAGATGTGCATGATGTGGCTGTACTTGTTCACCTGCATGAAGTCCACGACCTCGACCGATGTGGGCTCGCACACCTTGACCAGGTCGTTGCGCGAGAGATCAACCAGCATCACGTGCTCCGCGATTTCCTTGGGGTCGGCGAGAAGTTCCTCTTGAAGCGCCTTGTCCTGTTCGGGGGTACCGCCGCGTGGACGAGACCCTGCGATCGGGAAGGTGGTGACCGCACGGTTGTGGACGGTCACGAGCGACTCCGGGCTGGCGCCAACCACGGCGAATTGACGCCCCTGGGCGTCCTCGAGCTCGAAGTAGTACATGTATGGGCTGGGATTGATGGTGCGTAGCACGCGGTAGACGTCAAGCGGCGAGGCCTTGCACTCCACATCGAAGCGCTGAGATGGCACCACCTGGAACACCTCGCCCTCGCGGATGGCGTCCTTGGCGGCCTCGACGGCCTTCTCGTAGTCCCACGACTCGGACCGCCGGTTGATGCGCGGCGCCACGTCCTCTTCCGCCACCACCGACAACTCTCCCGCCTGCGCACCCTGCAGATCGAGCTGCATGGCGTCCAGTCGGTCGACGGCCGCGTCGTACGCCGCCTCGATTCCACTCTGCTGAGCGTCGGCATTTACTGCATTGGCGATCAGCCAGACGGAGCCGTCGTAATGATCAATGGCGGCAATGTCCGTCGCGAGGCACAGCAGCGCGTCTGGCACATCAAGATCACTGACCGCATTGTGCGGAAGCGTGGGCTCCCACTGGCGGACGATGTCCCAGCCCATCACGCCCACGAGTCCACCGGTCAGCGGTGGCAGCCCTGGAATCGCCTCGGACTTGAGTTCGTCGAGCGCGAGCTGAATGCTCGCCAACGGCGCACCGTCGGCGAGGCCCACGGGCACATCGCCCGTCCACCGGGCCTCGTCACCGTCAATGGTGAGCGCCGCACGCGAGCGCACTCCCACAAAGGAGAACCGTCCGCGCGAGCCGTCGGGCTCGGCGGACTCAAGAATAAAGGTGCCGGCGCGTGCCTGAGCGAGCGCGCGGTAGACGGCGACGGGGGTCAACCCGTCGGCGAGGATGCGGCGAGCCACTGGGACGACGCGGTGGGTCGCACCGAGGTCGACAAACTCGGGCAACGACGGCCAGGTCTGGCCCCAATCGAGTGACACTGGTGCGGGTGCGTCGCTCATGACTGTGCTCCCACCACGGCGCCAAGGTCGCCGCCGGCCTCGAAGCACGTGCGGGTACCTGTGTGGCACGCGGGCCCGTGCTGGTCCACCTTCAACAGGATCGCGTCGCCGTCACAGTCGAGCTCTGCCGACTTGACCCACTGCGAGTGACCTGACGTGTCGCCCTTGCGCCACAGTTCTTGACGGGATCGGCTCCAGTAGACCGCGCGACCGGTAGTCAGTGTCTCTGCGAGCGCCTCGTCGTTCATCCAGGCGACCATCAGGACCTCGCCGGTGTCGTGCTGCTGCACAACGGCGCAGACGAGTCCGGCGGGGTCGCGCTTGAGGCGTGTTGCGATGCTGGGGTCCAAGGGCATGCGCTTATCTTTCCATGTCCCGGGCGAAATCAGTCACGCGTTTGCGAGACCCACGCGGCGTACAACTCCGCGTAGATGCCGCCAGCGTTGACGAGCTCCCGGTGCGGGCCCACCTCGACCAGTTCGCCGTGCTCCATGACGCCCACGATGTCGGCGCGCTCTGCCGTCGAGAGCCGGTGTGCGATCACGACCGCAGTGCGCCCCCGCATCAGACCCTCGAGGGCGCGCGAGATGCGCACCTCGGTGGCGGGATCGACCGCAGAGGTGGCCTCGTCGAGGATGAGCAGGTCCGGGTCACGCAGATACGCACGGGCGATGGAGATGAACTGGCGCTCCCCTGCCGACATCAGTTCGCCGCGTGGACCCACTGGAGTATCGATGCCCAGGGGAAGCGTCGCGAGCCAGGCCTCCAGCCCCAGGGACTCAAAGGCTGCCAAGGCGCGTTGCTCGAGGTCCTCGGCCGTGGCATCGGGCCGTGCATAGGCAAGGTTGGAGCGAATGGTGCCGTCAAAGAGGAAGCCCTCCTGGGGCACCACGGCCACCGAGCGCCGCAGCGAGTCCATCGGCACGTCGCGCACGTCCACGCCGCCCACGCGAATGACACCCTCCGTGGGGTCGAAGAAGCGCGACATGAGCCGGGCTAGTGACGTCTTTCCCGAGCCGGTCTGCCCGACGAGTGCGATGCGCTTGCCTGCCGGGACGTTCAAGTCGACGCCCTTGAGAACCTCGGGACCGCCGGGGTACGTCAGTCGTACCCCGGAGATATCGAGCTCCCCGTGACCATGCGGAATGTCGGTGCCGTCCGCTCCGGGGTCGGCCACCGTCACCTCGGCATCGACCAGTTCGAGGACGCGGCGCCAGCCCACCATCGCGCGCTGCATCTCCGCGAGCATCTCGATGATCCACATCAGCGGACCGGAGAACATGTAGACGAGGAAGGCGTATGCCACCACGGTGCCGACACTGAGGTCGCCGCGCAGTCCCAGTCCGGTCCCGACGATGAGCGCGAGCCCCGTCGCGAGCGACTGCCCGAGCACGGTCGAGGAGAACGTGAAGGCGGCCACCCGCGAGGCACGACGCTCGGAGCGCAAAATCGAGTCAATCTCGCCGTGCAACTGGTCACGCATACGCTGCTGGGCGCCGTAGGAGCGAATGGTGGAGACGCCCACGATCTGCTCCGAGGTGCGGCCGAGCAGGTCGCCCATCTGTTCGCGTACCCACTGGAAGGCCTGACGAACTCGGGGCTGGATCCACAGCAGGGATAACGCCATCGGGGTGAAGGCCAGCAACACCACTAGCGACAACTGCCACGAGTAGGCGACCATCACACAGAAAACCACGACGGATTCGAGCGCGGCGATGATCATGGCCGCGCCGGTCCACTGCATCAGGTCTCGCATCGTCTCTACGTCGCCGGTCACGCGCGACACGTAGCGGCCGCGCTGTTCCTCGTTCTGTGTCAGAACTGACAGCTCGTGGACCTTCTTGAAGGCGCGCACGCGCAACGTCGCGAGTCCGGCCTCGGCAGCTGTCACCATGCGCGTGCGTACGCGCCACGCGAGAATGGAGCCGATGATTAACACCACGGCACCAGCGATGGCGTAGCGGACCACCAGCGTGGTGTCGACCCCGCCCTCAGCCAGGAGTCCCTCGTCCGTGATGCGTTGCATCAGGAAGGGTACGGCGGCACGACCCATCGCGGCGATGGTCGCCAATGCCAGTGTGACTCCGAGGCCCACGCGGAACTCGGGGCTGACCGACAGCCCCTGCTTGAAGGTCGAGGCTAGACGTGGCGCCTTGGCGATCTTGGGTCTGCGCTGCTTGGGCTTCGATGAAGATTGAGGCATGTCTGACTGCGGCGAATCCGTCATCCGACGTACCCCCGGTCCTGAGCGGCCTGGCGCTGCGAGTCTTCCTCGTATGCCAACACCAGTGAACGGTAGCCTCCGTCACGCTCGATCAGGTCGGAGTGCGACCCGGAATCCACGACCCTGCCAGCCTCGACGTGCACCACGTGATCGGCGAGCAAGATGGACGCAAGTCGGTACGCGATGATCAGCACCGTGGGGCCGCGACCGTCCGCGCCCAGTCCACGCAGAATCTGCTGTTCAACGCGCGGGTCGACGGCCGACGTTGCGTCGTCGAGCACCAGGACGCGGGGCTCGCGCACGAGTGCACGGGCGAGCGCGAGTCGCTGGCGCTGGCCTCCCGACAGGTTCATGCCGCGTTCGGCGAGTACTGCGTCGAGAGGTTCGACGCCCTCACGTGCCAGTTTTTCAATCACATCGGTGACGTTCGCTTGGCGGAGGGCTTCCCACACTTGCTCGTCCGAGAAGGACTCGCCCAACGTCACGTTCTCGCGCACTGTTCCTGAGAAGACGAACGCCGACTGTGGCACTAAAGCGACGTGGTCACCCAGCGCAGCAATGGTCGACAGATCGGTGTCGTCGAGCCGAATCTCGCCCTCAGTAGGTCGGGCGAGGCGCGTGGCGGCGAGGGCAACGGTGCTCTTTCCAGAGCCCGTCGCGCCGACCAACGCGGTAATGGTGCCCGGCTCGAGGGTGAGCGACACGTCTCGCAGGATCACCGCGAGGTTGCCATCGCCGTCGTCGGCACCAATGTCCGTGCCGTCAAAGACCATGCGTCCCGCTCCGGCCGATGCGACGGTCACCGTGCCGGGCTCGTCAACCTCCGTTGCTGCCTTGGCGATCTCTCCCACGCGACGGAAGGCGACGAGCGCCTGAGGCATCTGGCCCAGCAGCCAACCGAGACCGCGAATCGGCACGGCGAGCAGCGTCACCAGGTAAATGGCGGAGACGACGTTGCCGACGCTGACGGCTCCCGCCTCCGCACGGTAGGCGCCCACAATCATGAGCGCGACGGACCCCAGCGGCACCACCACATCCATCATGGGCTCGAACCACGCCGATGTCTTTCCCACGCGGGTGTCGGCGTCGCGCAGCGCATTGGCCGCGGCCGCGAAGCGCTTGGCCTCGATGTCCTCGGCACCCAGAGCCTTCACCACCGTGCCGCCTTCGAAGCTCTCGTGGGCGATCGTCGACACCTCGGAACGCAGGCTTTGGCCCTTGTCCCAGCGTGGGGTGATGATGCGCTCGTACGCGACGTTGATGAGGAAAATCACCGGGACGACGGCCAGCCCAGTGAGTGCGAGCCATGGGTCCATGATCCACATCGAGTACCCAGCGGCGAACATCATCACGAACGAGCCGAGGGTGAACGCAAAGGGATGCAGGGTGTCGGTCGCCGTCTCGGAGTCCGACGACATCGCGGACAGCAACCGGCCCGAGGGATTTGCGCGGTGCCAGCCGAGCGGCAACGCTGCCAGAGCATCGGCGATGACCCTGCGGTGACGGGCGCCTACGCCGGCGACCGCGCCACCCTGGACCGCACGGCGAACGCCCACAAGGACGGCGTTGACGATGCCGATGGCGAGGAATGCGCCGCCGGCGAGCAGGATTGCCACCTTGGGATCTTGCGAGAACTCACCCCACGAGCCCTTGATGGGATCGCCGGCGATTCCCGGGATGACCACGTCGTCGGTGATCTCGCCCAGCAGCGTGCCGAAAAGTACCGTCAAGAGGCTGAACGCGGCGGCCGCCGCGACAGCCGTGCCGAAGCGCCACGGCTCAGTCTTGATGGCGTGCTTGAGGAGACCGAGCGCACGTCGGGTAAATGAGCCGTGAAGGTCGTAATCCTTGGCGGCGTCCCCGGCGGCGCGGGTCACCGCACCTCAATTCCGGCGCGGCGCATGTGTTCCTTGACCTCGGCGATCGTCAGCTGGCCAAAGTGGAACACGCTCGCGGCGAGTACGGCGTCGGCCCCCGCGTGAACGGCGTCGACAAAGTCGTCGGGTCGGCCGGCACCGCCGGACGCAATCAGGGGCACGGACACCACGTCGCGCACCTCCTTAATCATCTGCAGGTCGAAGCCGTCGTTGGTGCCGTCCGCATCCATCGAGTTCAGCAGAATCTCTCCTGCGCCCAACGTCGCGACGCGCTCGGCCCACTGCACGGCATCGATGCCGGTGCCGACCCGTCCACCGTGAGTGGTGACCTCGTAGCCGGACTCCGTACGGGTATCGCCCTGGACCCGGCGCGCGTCGACGGACAGCACCAATACCTGGCTGCCGAAACGCTGCGCAATCTCGCTGATGAGTTCCGGCCTCGCGATGGCGGCGGTATTAACGCCTACCTTGTCCGCGCCGGCCCGCAGCAGCTTGTCGACGTCATCGGGGCTACGCACGCCGCCGCCTACCGTCAGTGGGACGAAGACCTGTTCCGCGGTGCGACGCACCACGTCGTACGTGGTCTCACGGGATCCAGAGGATGCGGTGACGTCGAGGAAGGTGAGTTCGTCGGCGCCCGATGCGCCATAGGTTGCGGCGAGTTCGACGGGGTCGCCAGCATCGCGCAAGTTCTCGAAATTGACGCCCTTCACTACGCGACCGGCGTCGACGTCGAGGCAGGGAATGATGCGAATTGATACAGCCATTAGTTCCCCGGATTCCACACGTCGAGCACGTCAACAACGAAGACCAGCGTACCCATGTCCGGGTAGCCCGACTCCGGTGGCACCACAATCTCGACTTGTGATCCGGCCTCGACGTCGATGAGCGCCTGATCCCAGCCCGCGATGACCTGGCCTACGCCGATCTGGGTCTCAAACGGGGCGTTCTCGGACGGCCACGAAGTCTCGAAGATGTCACCAGACTCCCAGGATTTCTCCTCGTTCTTGCCCGCGTCCCAGTGCACGCCCACGTAGTTGACCGTGACGAACGAGCCAGAGGTGATCTGTGGGCCCGTCCCCTGGATCAGAACCGCCGACGTCACGTCGGCCGGGGGGTCATCATCGGGAATAGTGATGGTCGGCTCTCCGGTGGAGCTCAGCGTGACCGCGGGCATGTCGGGGTTGATGACGCTATTGGTTCCCTGCGCCCGGATGGGCAGGACGTCGACCACGATCGCGACAGGAGGCTTGCCCTCGTCGTCAATGCCGGCGGGCGAGACCTGCAAAATGCGCGCGCCGACGTTGACAGTCTTGAGAACCTCGTAGAGGTCGTCACCCACGACCTCGGGTGCGAGGAGGAACGAGCGCGGCAGACCGTCGTACGTGTTGATCAGCTGCGTGTGGTCCTGAAGCGACTCACCGTAGATGTCCAGCAGCAACGGCTGGCCCTCCTGCAACGGTTCGCCCTCGCCCTCCCACTCGACGCGATACTCGGGCTTGGGATACGCGAGTCCGGGGACGAAGTCCAGAGTGGGCGCGAGCGAATCTGACGAGCCGATGGCGATGGCCTCAATCTGCCCAGTTGCCGATGCCGTGGCCGACGGATCCTCCGAGGAGGTCGACGAGCACCCTACGAGCGCCAGTGAGGCGGCAAGGGTCAAGGCAACAAGGCGGCGCATGCGCGTCCTTTCCGGGGGGTAAGCGTTTATTCTACTGGCGCTGCGGGCGCACCAAGCATCCCCAACAGAACGTTTACGCGTTCGTCCTCGTTCCTGAACGGATCCTTCAGGAGCACGGTACGACCGTCGCTACCAGTGATCTTGAGGTGCACCCAGTCCACGGTGAAGTCGCGGCCGGCGGCCAGAGCCGCGGACACGAACAATCCGCGCAGGCGCGCCCGCGTGGTCGCGGGGGCGTTGGTGACGGCGTCGTCGATCTGCTCGTCAGTGATGATGCGCCGTACGAGACCCTGGCTCTGCAACCGGTAGAACAGGCCACGCTCGGGCGAGATGTCGTGGAACGCCATCTCCAGGCGCGCGAGGCGCGGGTCGTCCAGTTCGCACTTGAGCTTGCGCTGGTAACGCATGACTACTCGGTGCTTGATGGCCCAGTCCAACTCGGTCTCCACCAGCGTGAAGTCCTGAGTGCGCACGGCGTCGATCCCACGCTGCCACAAGTCCAGGATGGATTCCACCTCGGCGGTGGGAGTGATGATCCCGCCCACATGCGCGCGTACCGCGTCGAGATACGTCTGCTGGAGTTGTACCGCTGTCAGGTGCCGTCCGTCGGTGAGTTCAACCGTGGCCTGACCGGTGAGGTCGTGGGCGATGTCGCGAATCGCCTGCATCTCATGCGCGAGTGCCAACTGAGGGAAGTCCGCGCGGGCCTCCACAATGCGCAGCACCAGGTCGGTCGCGCCCACCTTCAACAACGCGGTGGGCTCGGCCATCGTGGAGTCGCCCACGATGATGTGCATGCGGCGATACAGCTCGGCGTTGGCGTGTGGCTCGTCGCGCGTGTTGATCATGGGACGCGAGCGCGTGGTGGCCGAGCTCATCCCCTCCCACATGTGATCCGCGCGAGGCGAGAATGAGAAGTGCGCGCCCTGGGGTGTGCGCGTGATGCAGCCGGCGCCGGTCACGATTTGGCGCGAGATCAGAAACGGCAGCAGATTCGACGCGAAGGCCCTGAAGTCCGAGCGCCGGCGAACCAGGTAGTTCTCGTGGCAGCCGTAGCTGTTGCCGGCCGAGTCCACGTTGTTCTTGTACAAGTGAATGGTGCCGTCGATGCCCGCGGCTCGCAGGCGCTCCTCGCCCCCGGCAATGAGGTTGTGCACGATGCGCTCGCCGGCCTTGTCGGCCGCGATCAGGTCTGTCAGCGAGTCGCATTCTGCGGTCGCGTACTCGGGGTGCGCGCCCACGTCGATGTACAGGCGCGATGCGTTGGGCAGGAACACATTGGACGAGCGGCCCCACTGAACCACAGAGTGGAACAGATGACCCGCTACCTCCTCGGGCGTGACCGAGCGCGACGTCGCGGAGTCGAGGTGCAGGCCGAATTCTGTCTCGAGCCCAAAGATTCTGCGGGCGGGGTCAACGTCTAGGGGCGCGGGGATATCCGTGGAGATCATGGCCGATGCGGAGCCCGGAGGGGCTACTCGCCACCCTTTTGCACAAAGGAGCGCACGAACTGCTCAGCATTGACCTGCAGCGAGCCGTCGATCTCGTCGAGCAGGTCGTCGAGCGCGTCGGTGTTCGCGGCCTGCGTGGGCGCAGCGGGTGCGTCGGGGACGTCGTCCTCGTGGGACTGGCTGGATGAGTGAGTCTGAGGCATGTCCCGAGTCTATCCCCCGATCAGGGAGTCGAGGAGGGGGTGCGTGGTGGCGAGGGGGTCGTCCAGATGGACCACTTCGAGGTCACCGTGCGTGGTCTCACGGTCGAGGACCACAGAGGACCAGCCGGCCGCGTCGAGCAGGTCCGGCCGCGCGGCCACCATGTCGCCTCGCAGGCGCGCCCTGGTGTCGCGGGGTGCGGTGCGCATCGCCGCGGCAACGTCCTCGTCAGTGACCACCCGCTCGAATGATCCGGCCCGCTCGAGGCGTGCTGCGAGTCCCGTGCCAAGTTGACTCCACTGCACGTCCGCGGCTGCGAGGCGAGCATCGTCCCAGGGCAGGTCCTGCACCTCTCCCCGCTCGTCGACGGGGGCGTACTTGGATCGCATCCGGCCCAATAGCTGCAGTTTTGCCACCCACTCCACCTCACGGGCGGCGCTAAAGATGTCGCGGTCCAGCAGGTCGAGCACGCTCTCCCACCGGGTGATGACGTACGCGTCCGTGGCGCTCGCGACGTAGGTGCGGCAGATTTCCAGCAGGGCGCGCTGAATCTGCAGCGCCGTCGCCTTGTCGCCCGAGGCCAGGACAAATGGCGCGCGCAGCGTCAGGTCTCGCGACACGGTCTGAACGTCGCTCACGGGCTCGCGAAGTTCGCAGGCACCCAGGCGCGTGTCCCTCGCCTCGATGGCCGCGAGCACCAGCGCTGTAGTGCCGGTCTTGAGCAGGATGGGGATGTCCATGCAGTTGGCATCGCCGATGATCACGTGCAGGCGGCGCCACCTGCTGCGCTCCGCGTGCGGCTCGTCACGGGTGTTGATGATGGGACGACGCAGCGTGGTCTCCAGTCCCACCTCCGCCTCCATGTAGTCGGCGCGCTGAGACATCTGGAAGCCAGCGCCCTCGCCACGCTGGCCGATCCCGACGCGGCCGGCACCCGTGAAGATCTGGCGGGTCACCAGGTGTGGGGTCAGGTACTTGATGACGTCGTCAAAGTCGGTGTCACGGCGGATCAGGAAGTTCTCGTGAGTGCCGTAGCTCGCACCCTTGCCGTCCACGTTGTTCTTGTACAGCGCGACTCGCTCGTCCTCCTCGCGCTCGTACTCGACCGTGGCCGCGAGCGCGATCGCATCGCCGGCGCGGTCCCACAGCACGGCGTCGCGCGCGTTGGTGACCTCGGGGCCCGAGTACTCGGGGTGGGCGTGGTCCACGTAGAAGCGCGCGCCGTTGGCCAGCACCGCGTTGAGGTGCGCGGGGTCCTCCCACGAGCCGCGTCGCCTGCGCAGCGTCACCGCCTGCTCAGCCTCGTCGTACTCCGTGGCGTCGGTGAGCATGTCCGAGGTTGCGGAAGCTCGCGAGCGCCGCATACCGCGCTGGTCCTGCAACGGGTCCTCGCCGCCGTAGTCCCACCGGGTGGTGGACTGACCGGCCCACGCGCGGCAGGCCTGGACGAGCCGCGAGGACATCAGGATGGGGTTGGCGCCGGAGCGGTCCGGGTTGGTGATGCCGTACTCGGTCTCGATGCCCATGACCCGTGCGGCATCGCTCTCACCTGCCGCTTCTTCCATCCCCACGGATTACTCCCCCGCCAACGAACCGGCTGCCACGGCACGTGCCTCGACCAGCTCCTGGTCGCACGCCTCGCGCAGGTGGGCCGCGGTGATGCCCCGCTCGCCGCCGGAGATCAGCGACTTGATGGCCCCCGTCTTCGCGCGGTCTACGACGTTGCGGATCAGCGCGCCCGAGACGTACTCGGGGGTGTCCGCGTGGGCGAATAGCGTGTCGACCGCCACGGCATTGAGCGCGCGGGCGGTCGCCACCGCATCGTCGCCGTGCTGGGCGAGTTCGCTGGGCGCCATCGGCACCGATGCGGTCAGGTACTTGCTGAAGATATCGGCGGCGGACGCGGGGCCGGGACGCGAGACCTCGATCTTCACGTCCAGGCGGCCGGGACGCAGGATGGCCGGGTCGATCATGTCCTCGCGGTTGGACGCGCCAATCACGATCACGTTGCTGAGCGACTCGACGCCGTCCAGTTCGGTGAGCAGCTGCGGGACGATGGTGGTCTCCATGTCGGAACTCACACCCGAGCCGCGGGAGCGGAACAGCGCATCCATCTCGTCGAAGAACACCACCACGGGGGCGCCGGAGGACGCCTTGGAGCGAGCGCGCTCGAAAATGGTGCGGATGTAGCGCTCAGTTTCGCCCACGTACTTGTTGAGCAGTTCCGGCCCCTTGACGGACAGGAAGTACGAGCGGTCCGCGCCCACGGCCTCGCCGAGCGAGTGCGCGACCGCCTTCGCGATCAACGTCTTGCCGCAGCCGGGAGGACCGTACAGCAGCAGACCACGCGGCGGGCGTAGGTCGTGCTCGACATACAGCTCGGGGTGACGAATGGGTAGCTCGATCGCGTCGCGGATACGCTCGATCTGCGAGCCGAGGCCACCGATTGCGCGGTAGTCGACGTCCGGCACTTCCTCGAGCATGAGCGCCTCGACGCCGCTGCGGTCTACCTTCTCCGACGCGAAGCCGGTGCGCGGGTCGATGATGACGGTGTCACCCTCAGACACGCGCGCATGGGCGTCGCCGCCGATCATGATCACTACGCGCTCGTCCTCGCCGCGCGAGACCACGAGCACCCGGTCAGCATCGATGACCTCGCGCACGATCGCGGCCTGACCGGCACGCTCCGCCTCCGCGGTGCCGACCACCACCATCATGGCGTTGAGAAGCACCTCATCGCCCGGCTCCAGGTCTTTGTCCAGCGACGGCAAGACGGTGACCCGCATGCGGCGCCCACTCGACACGATGTCGGCGTGCTCACCCGCCCACTGCACGAACGTGGCGAACGTCTGCGGCGGCGCCGATGCCTCGGCGAGCTTGACCTTCATCTCGCCCAGCTGGTCACGCGCCAGGGTCAGCAGGCGCTGCAGTTCCCGGTTCTGACGCTCGACGGTCGCGAGCTTGTCCTGTCCCTCTGCCACCATCAGCTGTCCTCCCCTGCCGTCGCCGCCTCGGCATCGGCCGCAATGGTGGTGTCTGTCGTGGGTGTCGCGTCGAGCGCGCCGCGACGCACCTTGCGGATCTTCTTCTCGCTTACGGGACGCTCGCCCAGGTCCTCGGGCGTCCATTCGGCGTCCGCGGTGGGGTACGCGCCCTTGGCGGGTCGGCGATGGCGCAACGGGGCGTCCACGCCGGGAGCCATGCGACGGGCGGTCATCAGGAAGCCGGTGTGGCCGATCATGCGGTGATCGGGCCGCACGGACAAACCCTCGAGGTGCCAGGTGCGCAGCAGGTTCTCCCACGCGTGCGGCTCGGTGAAACCGCCGTGGTCGCGCAGGTCCTCCGCGAGACGAGACATCTGAGTGGCCGTCGCGACGTAGGCGAGGAACACGCCGCCGGGGGCGAGAGCATCGGCCGCGGCGTCGATGTTTTCCCACGGCGCGAGCATGTCCAGGATGACACGGTCCACGGTGCCCGGTTCGGCAACCAGTGCCACCTGGTCCGCGAAGTCGCCGATCTCCAGGCGCCACGCCGGGTGCGGGCCGCCAAAGTGGGACTCGACGTTGGCGCGGGCGATGTCTGCGAAGTCCGCGCGACGCTCGATCGAGATCAGCTCTCCGCCGTCGCCCACGGCGCGCAGGAGCGACATGGTGAGCGCGCCGGAACCCACGCCTGCCTCGACCACGCGTGCGCCCGGGTAAATGTCCGCCATCTGAATGATCTGGCCGGCATCCTTGGGGTAGATCACGGCAGCGCCGCGCGGCATGGACAGCACGAGGTCGCTCAGCAAGGGTCGCAGCACCAGGTAGTCCACCCCCGCGGTGTTGCGAATCACGGTGCCCTCGGGCTGGCCGATCAGGTCATCGTGCGTGAACTGGCCGCGGTGCGTGTGAAAGGTCTTGCCCGCGTCGAGGGTGATGGTGTGGTGGCGTCCCTTGGCATCGGTCAACTGGACGCGGTCGCCTACGCAGAGGGGTCCGCGGCGCTGGTCGGCGCCGGTGGGCGCTGAGGTCGGTGAAGTCATGCGCCCAGTCTAGGGCGCGTTACTGCAGGGCTCCCTGCACGTCCTGGGCTCGCACGACGCCGAT
Organism: Demequina aurantiaca; assembly: GCF_000975135.1. Classification (GTDB taxonomy): domain Bacteria; phylum Actinomycetota; class Actinomycetes; order Actinomycetales; family Demequinaceae; genus Demequina; species Demequina aurantiaca. The sequence continues at coordinate 223,007 of NZ_BBRF01000003.1, forward strand.
GACGTGGCCATGTTCCACGACCGCCCACACCTCGGTCTTGCCCCACCACTGCTGCAGGAAGTTGACGAACTCGCGGCCGTGCAGGTCTGGGCTCATCTCCGCACCCCGCGGCATCGGCATGGTGACGGACTGCAAGTGAGTGTGCGCGCGCTCGGACTCCGGCACGGCGTCGATCAGTGACACCGGGAAGTGACCGGCAGGGGCGCGGTCCGCTGCGAGCACGACGACCTCGAGGGCGCCGGCACGGGCGGCGAGCTGGGCTGCCTCGTGAACGGTGGCGGCGAACGGGATGGGGACGGCGGTCACCATCAGCGACCGTGCGCCGATGCTCTCCACGCGGGTCATGGTGGTGGCCACCTTGAGCGCATTCGATGCTGCTGGCCACAGCAGACCGAAGATCAGGACAGCCCACAGCATGCTGAAAATGCTGGGCGTGGAGCCACGCAGGAACGGCACTCCGATGGCGAAGACCACGACGCCGATGGCGACCACGCGGCCGGCCCAGGCGGCCACAATCGTGCCGCGGTTGCGGTTCTTCGTTGCACCCCAGACGATGGCCTCGAGCACGCGGCCGCCATCCATGGGGATGCCCGGGAGGGCGTTGAAGGCGGCGAGCAGCAGGTTGGCCCACACCACCCACCACAGCGCGGCTCCCAGCAGGCCACCCGGCGTGGTCGCCTGCAGAGCGGCGGCGACGACGCCGGCGATGACCACGTTGGCGGCGGGACCCGCGAGCGAGACCACGCCGTTGACGAGCGGGGTGAGGTTGCGCGAGTCGAATGACGTGTGCCCGCCCCACAGGGTGAGGACGATCTCGTGAACGTCTCTCTTGAACGCGCGCGCCGCGATGGCGTGCGCGACCTCGTGCAGAAACACGGACACGATGAGCGCGGCGGCCAGGATCAGCCCGATGGTGAACCCGCGGCGGGTGATGCCGTCCTCGGATGAGCTCAGCAGGAAGGCGAGAAGCACCAACATGATGAGGGTCGACGGCTGGACGACGACGCGGGCTCCGAGCACACGACCGAAGGAGATTCCGCGAGTGCCTTGATTCTGATCTGCCATGTGTCCACCGTAGATGGTCGCGGGGGTGATGCCTTTCGCTGGTTGTCACCGGGCCGTCCTACTGTGGTCACATGAGTGACACCGCGAAATCTTCCGGCGCCGATGACCCCGTGACCGTGACCACCCCCGTCAAGTCCGGGCGTGGCCGGGGCCCGCGCAAGCCTGCACTTTCACCCTCGCGCGCCGGCGACTTCCGCCAGTGCCCGCTGATGTTCCGCCTGCGCCTGGTCGACAAGGTGCCGGAGCCGCCCTCTCCTGCGGCCACTCTGGGAACGCTGGTGCACGCCGTCCTCGAGGACCTTTACGACCTTCCCGCGGGCGAACGCACCCTCGTTGCGGCCTCCGCCATGGTGGAGCCCAAGTGGCAGGAGATGCTCGCCAAGCAGCCCGACCTCGCGGGCCTGCACGAGGACGATGCCGCACTCAGGACCTGGTTCGGGACGGGCAATGAGCGACTCGCGAACTACTTTCGACTCGAGAATCCGCAGCGGCTTGAGCCTGCCGCCCGCGAGGAATTTGTTGAGTTTCAGCTCGAGGATGGGCCCCTGCTGCGCGGCTTCATCGACCGCGTCGACATTGCGCCCGACGGCGCCATTCGGCTCATCGACTACAAGACCGGCAAGAAGCCGCTGCCGCAGTACTCCACGAAGGAACAGTTTCAGATGCGGTTCTACGCGCTGCTCGTGGAGCGTCTGCGCGGTCGCCGCCCCGCGCTGCTGCAGCTGCTGTTCCTGCGTGATGGCGGCACCATCGAGTTGCGCCCGGACGCCGGCGACCTGGAGAAGGTGGAGTTCGAGATCCGTGAGTTGTGGAACGACATCTCCGCCGCGGCTCGGGCAGGCCAGTTCAGGCCCAAGAAATCCAAGCTGTGCGGCTGGTGCAATTTCCAAGAGCTATGTCCGGAGTTTGGTGGCACGCCTCCCCCGCTGGATCCTGCCGCGGTGGAGCGCTCGCTTGGCGTCAAGGTCGACGTTGCAGACTGACGCTAGTTGTCGGAACCGAGATCGTCGATGGTGCGGCCGCCGGCAATCTTGGACAGTTCATCGAGGCCGATGCCGTCGAGGCTGCGCACGCGGCTGAGGCCCGGGCGCGCGTCAGTCAACGGCGTGAGACGCCTGACCGCGATCGTGTGGGCGCCCGAGGCGAGGGCCGCGGCGACGCCCGCCGGTGAGTCCTCGATCGCCACACAGTCGGCAATCGACACGCCCAGTCGCTCCGCCGCGAGCAGGAACGACTCGGGGTGTGGCTTGCCATGCGTGACCTCGTCGCCGGTCACCACGGCTGCGAAAGCATCGGGAATGCGGGTGATTGCCGCCGTCGCGAGGGACGAATAGGACATGGTCACCAGGGCGCACGGTATGCCGGCACCCACCACGAGGTCCAGCAGCGTGCGGGCATCCTGCTGCCAAGGGGTATGGGCGCGCACCTCGTCGGTGACCCGGCGCAGCAGGTAGCCGATGATGTCCTCGACGCTCATGTCGACGCCGTGCTCCTGCAGGACCTGGGCGGACAGTGTCAGCGGGTTACCGACCAACTGCAAACCGTCTGCGTCCGTCCACTCGACACCGAACCGCGAGGCGAGCTCTCTTTCCGCGCCAATCCAGTACGGCTCAGAGTCTATGAGGGTGCCGTCCATATCCCAGAGGACGGCGGCAGGGCGCATAGGTGAAGAGTTCATAGGAGGTTAAGTCTAGGCTGGGCGCATGAGTAGCGAGAATGACCCTTTGACGCTTGGTCGCAACGAGTCGATCATGATCGCCGCCTTCGAGGGCTGGAACGATGCCGGGTCGGCGGCCTCTGCCGCCCTGGACCACCTCGTCCAAGGGTGGAACGCCGGCGAATACGCGACCCTGGACTCCGAGAAATACCATGATTTCCAGGTCAATCGGCCGACGATCTCGCGGTTGCCGTCGGGAGATCGGGTGGTGTCGTGGCCCGGCACTATCCTCTCCACCACGTCTGGTCCTTGGGAGTCGGACCGCAAGCTTGCGCTCGTGCGAGGAATCGAGCCGTCCATGCGGTGGCGCGGCTTCGCGGGCGAGATACTGGACCATGCGGCGGACCTGGGGGTGACGACGCTGATCACCTGCGGCGCACTGTTGGTCGACGCTCCTCACACTCGCCCCTTGCCCACGTTTGTCACCAGCGAGGACGCCGAGGCACGGCAGCGCTTCGACCTCGAGCGCTCCGACTACGACGGACCCACCGGCATCCTGGGAGTGCTCGGTCACGAGGCAAGCCTGCGCGGGATTCGGGTGCTGTCGATGTGGGTGGGAATCCCCCACTACGTGGGTCACCCGCCCAGCCCCAAGGGCACCATGGCGCTCCTGGGTCAGCTGGAGCGCTTCATCGGCGAGCCGATCGACCTCGCCGACCTGCCGTACGAGGCCGAGGCCTGGCAGCGCGGCGCGGATGAACTCTCCGAGGAGGACGAGGAAGTCGCCGAGCACGTCAAGCAGCTCGAGGAGTTGATGGACGAGACCAGCCTTCCCGAGGCATCTGGCGAGGCCATTGCCGCCGAGTTCGAGCAGTTCCTGCGCCGTCGCGACGGCGGGCCCAACAAGTAGTTCCGAGTCGGCTAGGTCGCCGCGATGGTGCCGGTGGCGAGGAGCGCCACGATGACCGCCGCGAATCCCAGCCGGTAAATCACGAACGGCATGAACGAGTGGTTCGTGATGAGCCTGAGGAACCACACGATCACGATGTATCCCACAACGAAGGCCACCACGGCCGCCAAGATGGTGTTGGCCCAGCCCACTCCGCCCGTCTCGGTAATCTCCTGATAGTTGCTGGCGGCCTGGTAGAACCCCGATCCGAGGACGGCGGGAATGGCCAACAGGAACGAATACCGCGCTGCCGCCTCGCGGGTGAGGCCTAGGAACAGGGCCATCGAGATGGTGCCGCCCGAGCGTGAGACACCCGGGATGAGCGCGGCCGCCTGCGCGAGGCCAAGCAGCACAGCATCCTTGCCGGTGAGTTCGGTCAGCTCACGCTTCTTGGCTCCAACCTTGTCTGCCCAGCCCAGTACCAGGCCAAAGAGCGCGAGGGTGATGGCGGTGAGGTAGAGATTGCGCAGGGTGGTCTCGATGGCGTCTTGGAACAGCAAGCCGAGCACCACGATGGGGAATGAGCCGATGATGACCCACCACCCCAGCCGGGCATCGGGGCTGTGGGCGCCGAAGCGGGCTCGGCGATCCGCGCCGTCCTTGCCGCGAAGCGCATTGATCCACGCGGAGATGATCCGCACAATGTCCTTGCGGAAGTACAGCAGTACGGCCGCCTCGGTGCCGATCTGGATGATGGCGGTGAACGCCGCGCCGGGGTCGCCACCGCTAGGCAGCAGCGGACCGATGGCCCGAACGTGCGCGCTGGAGGAGATCGGCAAGAACTCCGTGAGGCCCTGGACGATTCCGAGGACGATCGATTCCCACCAATTCATAATCGCAACAGTAATACCCGCGCGCCGCCTACAGCCGTCGCCACGCGCGCGGTAAGTTCGCACTCATGCAGCGCAATCGAGTCGGAACCAGCGGCCTTGAGGTGTCAGAGCTCGCGCTCGGCACCATGACCTGGAGCCGCGACACGAATGCGGATGAGGCGGGCGGCCAGCTCGACGCGTTCCTTAACGCGGGCGGCACCCTGGTGGATACTGCGGCCTCGTACGCGGAGGGCGGCTCCGAGGCGCTCATCGGCGCGATGCTGGGAGGCACCGTGGCACGCCGCGACCTTCAGATCTGCACCAAGGCGGGCATCCGCCGGACCGCATCGGGCGGCTTTGTGGACGCGTCGCGCGACACGATGCTCGACACCCTGGACGAGTCGCTCGCACGCATGGGCACCGACCACGTGGACCTGTGGCTCGTGCACGCCTACGATTCCCGCACGCCGCTCGAGGAGACGCTGCACGCCCTCGAGATCGCAGTCAACTCCGGCCGCGCGCGCTACGTTGGGGTCTCCAACTTCCCCGGCTGGGCCACCGCCCGGATCGGCACCTTGGCGACGGGACGTCCATCCATCGCCGCCACCCAGGTCGAGTACTCGCTCCTTCAACGCGGCATCGAGCGCGAGGTAGTGCCCGCTGCTGCTGACATCGGCATGGGCGTCATGGCCTGGTCACCCCTGGGTCGAGGCGTCCTCACCGGCAAGTACCGCTCATCGATCCCTGCCGACTCGCGGGCCGCCTCCGAGCACCTCGCCGGTTTCGTGGATCCCTATCTCAACGACCACTCCACGACGGTCGTCGAGGCCTTGGCCACCGCCGCCGAAGGACTTGGCGCGACCGCACAGGAACTTGCGCTCGGATGGGTGCTCGCGCAGCCGCACATTGCCACCGCCGTCGTGGGGGCACGCACCGCGGAGCAGCTGGAGCTGTCGCTCAACGCGACCCGCAACCGTGTTCCCGCAGCAATAGTCGACGTGCTGGACGAGGTCACGGCTCCACCGTTGGGATACCCGGAACGACGTTAGGCGCGAGCCGCAAGGGCCCGCAGGATGGGGAGGTGATTGAGGTGCACACCCTCCCCCGTGCCGTGCGCTACCTCAGGTCGAACTCGTCGAGGTCGTCATCTAGGTCGTCTTCGTCTTCCTCGGCATGGGGATCGATCGCCTCGTCATCGTCGCCGGTGACGTCCTCGTCATCTTCCTCATCGTCGTACTGGTCGTCATCCTCAAGCACGAGTGGCAGCGACTCGGCGAACTCGACGTCGAGCGCCTCCTCGTATGCCTCGAAGGCCTCCGCCACGGCATCGTATGCATCGTCGGCTGCGGCATCGACCGGGCTACGCCGGGTCGCGACGGCGTCCAGGTGTGTCTCCAACGCTGCGACCAGGAGTCGCAGAGCCTCGCGCGCTTGTGTGCTCATGGTTATGACGGTACCCGCGGAACCGATTAAATGGGAGGGATGATGAAAGAACCTTCAACTCGCACGGACGCCCACGTGGTGTCGCCACGCCGCTCAGGCGAGTCGCCCAACCGCCATTTTGAGTGGCGTGTGGTCGACATTGCTCGGGATGTCTCCTACTCCGAGGCGCGCGGCATCCTCACCGAACAGGCCGAATACGGCCAATGGGAGCTCGCGCGGTCGGTGCTGTACGAAGGGGGCGCCCGCCGTGTCTGGCTAAGACGCCGGGTGATGAGGCTGCAGCGCACCGATGCCTTCTAACGCCGACGCAGCGGGTGGTCTAGCAGTCCTTCAGGAACGTGGTGAGCACGCGCTCGCCAAAGTGCAGGCTTTCCACCGGGATGCGCTCGTCGATGCCGTGGAAGAGCGACGGGAAGTCGAGGTCCTCGGGTAGCTGGAGAGGCGCAAAGCCGTAGCCGGCGATGCCGATGGCCGCGAGATGCTTATTGTCGGTGCCCCCCATGAGCGCGTAGGGCAACACGGGCGCGTCTGGGTCCTCGACACCGAGCGCCGCGATCATCTTGTCTACGAGCGGTACATCGAACGGCACCTCCAGTGAGCGCTCGGTGATGTAGTTCTCGACCTTGACGTGCGTGCCGGCGAGCTCCTCGATGGTGCGCAGGACGCTCTCCTGGTGGCCCGGGAGATAACGGGTGTCGACGAAGCCCATCGCGGTATCCGGAATCACGTTCGTCTTGTAACCGGCGTCCATCATGGTGGGGTTCGAGGTGTTGCGGACGGTCGCAGCGATCATGCGCGCGTTCGCGCCGAGCCCGTCGATTAGTTTGGCCACGCACTCCTCGGTGGGCTCGAACTCGACGTCGGTGAGCTCTGCAACGCCGCGAAGCAGCTGCTCAACGGTGGGAGACATCTCGAGCGGCCACTCGTATTGCCCGATGCGCGCCAGGGCTCCAGCGAGGTGCGTCACCGCGTTGTCGCCATGAATCAGGCTGCCGTGACCCTGCTGGCCGTCGGCGACCAGGCGCAGCCACTGGATTCCCTTCTCGGCTGTCTGCACCAGGTAGGCGCGGCGACCGTTCACGTAGGTGGAGAAGCCTCCGACCTCGCTGATGGCCTCGCTGGCACCGCGGAAGTCCTCGGGGTGGTTCTCCACCATCCATTTGGCTCCACGCGCTCCGCCGTGCTCCTCATCGGCGAAGAACGCGATGACGATGTCGCGGGCGGGCTTAATGCCGGCGTCGATCATGTTGGCGACGGAAGCCAGGATCATGGCATCCATATTCTTCATGTCCACGGCGCCGCGGCCCCAGACCATGCCGTCCTTGATCTCCGCACCAAAGGGATCGACCGACCAGTCGTCCGCAAAGGCGGGCACTACGTCCAGGTGGCCGTGAACGACGAGCGGCGGGCGGCTGCGGTCCGCGCCCTCCCAGAGGCAGGTCAGCGAGGCGCGGCCGGGCTCCGACTCTCGAATGGTGGGCTCCAGCCCAAGGTCCGTCAGGAAGGCCGCGACGTAGTCTGCGGCCTCTCGTTCCCCCGGCCCGTCCTCGTCACCGTAATTCGAGGTGTCGATGCGGATCAGGTCTTGGCAGATGCGAACGACGTCGCGCGAGGCAGTCATGTATCCAGGCTAACGCCGCCATGGAACGGCGAAGGACTCGAGCCAGAGCGGCTCGGGTCCTTCGCGAGAGGTCCTCGTGGTGCGGTCAGAAAATACTGACGCCACCAGGTCCTACTAGCAGTCCGACAATGATGAGGACGATGCCCCACAGGATGTCCTTCTTGATGAGTCGCATGATTCCCAGTACCACCAGAATCACGGCCAAGATCCAAAGAAGTGCGTAAAGCATTTTAAAGCCCCCTTATTCGTTCGGATACTGCTCTGTCGTACTCGTCAACCTTGTATCCCCCCTGGCTATTCCCACACCGTTACCGGACCGTGACATTCAACCGGGTTTGAGGCAAACAAAAAGGGCCGGAGCTTTCGCTCCGGCCCTGCTGGTGTCCGAGGGGGGACTTGAACCCCCACGCCCTTGCGGGCACTAGCACCTCAAGCTAGCGCGTCTGCCAATTCCGCCACCCGGACAGGTGGATCGAGACTCTGTTTCCAGTGCCTCAATGCGACGGTAATCGTAGCACGGCACAAGGGCGTGCAAGAAACCACTTGGGGGCAGTGATTCACCGAAAGTCGCGACTCTTGGCTGGCACCTTGAGGCTCAGCGGCGCCAGGTGCTCCGCGACCAGGTTGGTGGCGCCGTCAGCACGCTCTATGCGGCCGCGGATCACCAACGCCGGCGAACGCCTCGCGACGGCCTGAAATCTCTTCCATACCCCTACGGAGCAGATCACATTGAGGAAGCCGGTCTCGTCTTCGAGAGAGATGAACGTCACTCCCTTGGCGGTTCCCGGTCGCTGCCGATGCGTCACCACCCCGGCCACTGAGATGCGCCGTTCCGCGTCGTGGTGCAGGACCTCATCAACAGTCAGCACGCCGTTGCGCTCCAGCCCCTCCCTCACAAACACGGTCGGATAATTCTCCGTCGACACTCCCGATGCCCATACGTCAGCCACTGCCTTCTCCACCTCACTCATCCCGGGCAGCATCGGCGCCGCCACTCCTGTTGTCACGTCCGGCAGGGTGTCCGGCCCCTCGCGGGCCAGCGCTCCGGCAGCCCACAGCCCCTCCCGGCGGCTCACGCCGAGCCACTCGAGCGCGCCCCCGGTCGCCAGCGCCTCCCACTGCGCGGTGGACAGACCCTTAGCGGGGACGATGCCGGCGTCGCCCTTCACTCCCTTGGGACGCACGCGGACCCGTCGCGCCATGTCAGTAAGCGACTCGAACGGCCCCTGGGCCCGCGCGTCGACGATCGCCTGCGCCGCCTCGGCGCCAAGACCCCGCACAGACATCAGCCCCATGCGCACGGCCAGGGTGGGGTCCACGTGGCTCAGCGCCGCGAGGTCCTCGCGGCGTTCGCTCGGCACCGATGATGGCTCGGCCAGTCGCTCCACCCTTGCCAGCACGTGGGAACGGCTTACGCAGGGTCGCAACACCGTCTGTCCGTGGCGGCGGGCGTCCGCGGCGAGCGACTGGGGCGAGTAGAAACCCATGGGCTGCGCAGCGAGCAAACCGGCGTAGAACGCGGCCGGCTGGTGCACCTTGAGCCAACTCGACGCGTAGACCAGGTACGCGAACGAGTACGAGTGGGACTCCGGGAAACCGAAGTCGCTGAACGCCTTGAGCTTGTCGAAAATCTGTACCGCAACATCGGCGGGAATCCCCCGCCCGTTGGCACCCACCATGAACTTGGCACGTAGCGCCTCCATGCGTTCGGGGCTGCGCTTGGAGCCCATCGCGCGGCGCAACTGGTCCGCGAGTGAGCCGTCGAACCCGGCCGCGTCCATGGCCATCTGCATCAGCTGTTCCTGGAACAGTGGGATGCCCAGGGTCTTCTCCAGCGCCGGCTTGAGCAGCGGGTGCAGGTACGTCACCTCCTCGCGGCCGCGCGCACGGTTGATGTAGGGGTGCACCGAGCCGCCCTGGATGGGGCCGGGGCGAATCAACGCAACCTCGATCACGATGTCGTAGAAGCGGCGCGGGCGCAGGCGCGGCAGGGTCGCCATCTGCGCGCGCGACTCCACCTGAAACACCCCAACCGTGTCCGCGGCGCACAGCAGGTCGTAGACCTCCGGGTCCTCCTGCGGGAGCGAATGCAGTCCCAGCTCCTGTCCCGTGTGCTCGTGGATGAATGCGAACGCGTACCGCAGCGCGGACAGCATGCCCAGGCCCAGCAGGTCGAACTTCACCAGGCCCGCGTCGGCGCAGTCGTCCTTGTCCCACTGCAGCACGGTACGCCCTGGCATGCGCGCCCACTCCACGGGGCAGACGTCGATCACCGGACGGTCGCACAGCACCATGCCGCCCGGGTGGATGCCCAGGTGCCGGGGTAGCCGCATGAATTGCTGCGCGAGGTCCAGCACGGGGTCGGGGATGTGCTCGAGGTCCTGCGGAGGGTTCTTGTTCGGTGACTGGTCGTCCATGTTCAGGTCCGGCCAGGCCGACTGCCGGGCGGGAGCCGCCTCGGGACGCGCACGCACGCGAGGCTGCGTGGCCGACTCCGGCCAGACCGAGTCCCGGGTCACCGCCGCCTGCTGCTCCTGCTTCTCGGGTGTGACGCGCAGGTCACCCCACCGGTCGATGCTCTTGGACCACGCATCCTGCTGACCTACGTCGTACCCCAGCGCCTTGGCGGCGTCGCGCACCGCGGAGCGCGGCCGGTACTGGATGACGTTGGCGACCATCGCGGCGTTGATGCGCCCAAAGCGCTGGAACACGTACTGGATGACCTCCTCACGGCGATCCGACTCGATATCTACGTCAATGTCCGGCGGCCCGTCACGCTCGGGCGCCAGGAAGCGCTCGAACAGCAGCCCGTGGGTCACAGCGTCCACCGCGGTGACCCCTAGCGCGAAGCAGACCGCGCTGTTGGCGGCCGACCCCCGCCCCTGGCACAGGATGTCCGACTCGCGGCAGAAGCTGACGATGTCGTGGACGATCAGGAAGTAGCCGGGAAAGTCCAGCGCCTCGATCACGTTGAGCTCGTGCTCGAGTTGCTTCCAGGCGCCCGGCACCCGCTCGTCACCGCGTGGCCCGTAGCGCGCGTGGGCGCCACGGTTGACGAGTTCGCGTAGCCACGAGGCCTCGGTGTGCCCGTCCGGCACCGGGTACGGCGGCAGTTTAGGCGCCACCAGCTTGAGGTCGAAGGTGCACTCGGCGGCCAGGCGCGCGGCGGTGGTCACGGCCTGGGGCGAGCGCCGATGCCGGTACATCATCTCCGCGCCGCTGCGCAGGTGCAGTCCGGAGGAGGAGGGCAGCCAGCCGTCCATGTCGTCGAGCGAGGACCGCGACCGCACGGCCGACAGCGCCGTCGCCAACTCGGCTCCGCGGGGGTTCGCATAGTGCGCGTTGGTGGTCGCGACCAGCGGCAGGTTGGCGTCAAAGGCCAGGTCGCTCAGGGCGTCGTTGCGCTCCGAGTCCAGCGGGTCGCCGTTGTCCGTGATCTCCACGGCCACGTTGTCGCGCCCAAACAGCGCCGCGAGAGTGTCGATCTCACGGCGTGCGGCGGCGAACCCCTGCGCGGAGACTCCCCCGCCCAGTGCGCCCTGCGCGCCGGGCACCCCCATCCCCGACAGCGCGCGTCGCACGTTGCCCTTGCGGCAGCCGGTCAGCACCAGGAACTCTCCGTCGCCGGCGTCCGCGAGCGACTCAAGGGTGTACCTCGCCAGCCCTTTTTCTGCCGTCGCCAGGTGTGCCATGCCGATGGCGTGGCTGAGGCGCGCGTAGCCCGCCGGGCCGCGGGCCAGCACCACCAGGTGGCTCGAGCGGGGATCCGGCTTGCCGGTGGGCGCCTCGAGCACCGGCGCTCCCCCGCGATCGTCGGCCACGGGCAGGTGTAGTTCCGCCCCGAACACGGTGGGTATGCCGATGGCTCGGGCGGCATTCGCGAAGCGCACGGCGCCGTAGAGGCCGTCGTGGTCCGTGATGGCCAGTGCGCTGAGTCCCAGTCGGCCGGCCTCCGCGACCATCTCCTCGGGTTGGCTCGCGCCGTCCAGGAAGCTGAACGCGCTGTGCGCGTGCAGCTCCGCGTAGTCGATGCAGTCAGTCATGATGCCCCATCGAGTTAGTCATAGACCGCCTCCAGCGCCCAGGCGCCGCCGGAGAAGGACGCGAGTACCGCTGGCCCCTCTCGCACCGCGATCTGTACGTACGCACCCCGCGTCGAATCCGGCGCCCACCAGCGCTCCACGACGGGCCACGGCCCGGCCCACGACTCGATGGGTTGCGGCAGCCCCCACGACGGCTCGCCCACGTCACCCACGTGTCCCGACGACGGGTGCCTGCGGGCGGTGGCCATGCGCTCGTCGCGGGGGTCGACGGGCAGGCGCACCCAGGTGGGTGGCGCGCTCATGCCCAGTCTGCGATCCACCGTGACCGGCTGACCGCCCGCGTCCAGCAGGGCGAGCGGCTGTGGGGTCACCAGCACCGTGGCGGGCGCGGGGTCGGGAATGCGCCCCGGCCACGGATGTTCGATGCGCCGGCTGGGCGCGGATTCCTGCCCCCAGGGCAGGGTGAGGACTCGGTCGCGCGGGTCGCGCCCACCCTGCTCGCGCACGGACAGCACGCCGTCTGCCCCGATCAGACCCTGAATCCTCTCGAGCGTGCGGTGAGCACGAGCATCGGCGCCGGAAACCCCGCCCCATAAGTAAGCCTGCTCACTACCTAGGGCAATGACGTCCTGAGCCGTCACCGTCAGCGAGACCAGCGGTGCGGGCTCGGGCCCCTGCGAGGTACCAGACAGCCACCCCTCGAGTTGCCAGCGCACGCGGTCGGCCATGTGCTTGGCGAACGCGCCGGACCGGCTGCCCACATCGGTGCGCCACACCCGCTCCAGCGAGTCGCCACGCTCGGTCCGGGCCGCGATGCACACCCGGCCGCACCGCACCCCGGCCTCGAGCAGTGTCACGTCCAGTTGACCTGCCACGTGCGCGGCGACCAGCGCAAGCTGCTCGACCCGCTGGGCCGGCTCCTCGAACACGTACTCCACCGCGATGTCGTCCTCGCTGCGCCGCAGCACCGGTGGCCGCACGTCCTCGCCGCGGCCGATGCGGTACGCCCACATTCCCGCCGGGCCAAACCGCGCCAGGACGTCCGCACTGGGCAGCGCCGTGAAGTCGTGCAGCGAATACAGGCCTAGTCGGCTCAGCACGCCGGCCAGGTCTTCTACCGCTTCCCGGTGCTGCCGCTCCATGGCCGCCAACACCAAGGTGTCGATCGGCAGCGACGCCAGGTAGTCGGCGGACCCGCCCACGGGCACCAGCGCCGAGTTCCGGGCGGCGACGATCGCGGCAAGCAGCCCGTCGGCGGCCCCCACCGAGCACTCGTATCCGGCGTAGTCGGCAATGGATTCGACAAGAGCCTCGGCCAGCGCCTCCTCCGAGCCGTGAAAGCGGGCGGCACCATCGGCCGGAATCATCAGTAGTCCCGGGCGCGAGACCTCCACCCCCGCCACCACGCGTTCGGCAGCCGCGGCGACCGCCTCAAATTCGCGCGAGTCGCGGCCCTCGTCATACGGCAGAATCTCCAGCTCGGGGCAGGCTCGTTGTGCGAGACGCTTGCGCATCCCCCGCTTCACTCCTGCCGCACGCGCGGCGGCGGAGACCGCGACCATGCCGCGCCCGTGCAGCACGGCGGCCGGCACCTCGGAGCCCAGCCCGGCGGCGGTCATCGCCGCGGCCACGGGCCAGTCCGGCACCCACAGGACCGCGCGACGCACCGTGGAGACGGTGACCTGACCTACTCCGCGGGGAACGTCCGCCCGGGTACTCACGCAACCTCCTCGTCAATGACGGTCCGCGCGCCGGGGCGAGACCATGCCACACCGGGGTCGAGGTCGAGCGTGACGTTCACGCGCCGCCGAGACCCCTGCGAGCGTCCGCCTACAACCACCGTCATCTCGCGCTCGCGCAGGCGCCCATCCCCGGAGCCGAGCCCGCGCCAATGACTGCTCTCTACTTTCAGGGAAACGTTCGCTCCATCCCACGGCTCCGCGACCAGCAGCACACTGCCCCGCTCCCGTGCCCGCGAGGCAAGCCGGCGCCGGTCCGCGTGAGACAGCGCGAGGCGGGGTCCGAGCATGACCACGTCCATGCCGTCCACGCACGCCCCCACCACCTGCGCGGCCTGCACCCCCGGGTGAGGCATCAGTGCGAGTCGAGACAGCTCGATCCCCCGCCGGGCCGCCGCCACAACGCCCACCCTCGGCAGGCCGACGATCGCGGTCCAGGATCCATTCGCCGATGCCTCCGCGCCCAGCGCGAGCATCAGCGAGGTTGCACCCTCGACGCTCACCACCTGACCGCGGCGCAGCCCCTGCGGCAGGAGCGACCCAAGCGCATCGGCGAGAGGCAGCGCGGGAGCCTCGTCCGGGACTCGTTCCACGCCCACTTTCTGATGCACCGAGGCCAGTGCCGCCCGGGCTCGGGCGAGGCGCGTCGCAGAGTCGTCTGTACTCATCGCACCTCACCTCCCTTTCACTGCAGCTTCACCGCGACGCCTCGCGGCGACACTTCACGACGAGACTTCAAGCACGCCACTCAACATCCATTCGAACACTTGTTCGATTATCGCATTCAACGCTGACATTCGCGCACTGTCAACCGGGGTGCCCGTATCGCCAGGTCGTCGCCAAATCTCCACGCAATCACAGCCCAGCACACGCATCGGCCCCACCCCCTCACCGCCATCACAGCCCCTGCCCCGGCATCGCCTCTGGCATGTAAGCGCTTACTTATTGATCACTGCACCACCTGCGCCCAACATCGTCCGCCCTAAAACTCAGCCTGAAGAGCGAGTCGGTCGTGTTGCAAGCGCGAATGCAAACGCATACGCTCTGGGGCAAGACCTGCAATGAAGGAGGATCGCCTTGACCACCACCCGCCGCCTGCTTTCGCCGCTGGGACTCACCGCCACCATCACCGCGGTGGCCATGGCAGCACTCATCACGGGTGGCATCGTCGCGGACACGAGTTCCCCGGCGGAAAGCGCCGAACCGCACGCCGTCGCTCCCCTTCGCGGAGCCACCACCGACCAGAACTTCTACTTTGTGATGGCGGACCGCTTCGCCAACGGCGACACCTCGAACGACGATGGCGGACTGGGCGACGACCCCATGGTCTCGGGCTTCGATCCCACGCAGGCGGGCTTCTACCAGGGTGGGGACCTCAAGGGGCTGACGGACAGGCTCGACTACATCGAGGGCCTAGGCACCACCGCGCTCTGGCTCACCCCCAGCTTCACCAACAAGGCCGTGCAGGTCGAGGACAACTCCGCTGGCTATCACGGCTACTGGATTACCGACTTCACGAACATCGACCCGCACCTGGGCACCAACGACGAGCTCACGACCCTGGTGGACGCCGCCCACGAGCGCGGCATGAAGGTGTTCTTCGACATCATCACCAACCACACCGCGGATGTGATCGGCTACGAGTCCAACCCGCGTGAGGCGTACGTGTCCAAGGACGAGCGGCCGTACACCGATGCGTCGGGACAGGAATTCGACGACCGCGACTATTCGTATGGAGGGGACGATGCCGCCACCGGCTTCCCCCCGCTCGACGCCCAAACATCATTCCCGTACGTCCCGGTGCTCGATCCCGGTGAAGAGGATGCCAAGACTCCCGCGTGGCTGAACGACGTGACGCTCTATCACAACCGCGGAAACACCACCTTTACCGGGGAGGACAGCCAATACGGCGACTTCTTTGGGTTGGACGATCTGTTCACCGAGAACCCCGTGGTGGTGGACGGCATGATCGACATCTACAGCACGTGGATCAAGGACTTTGGCATTGACGGCTTCCGCATCGACACCATGCGCCACGTGGACGACGGCTTCTGGCAGCGCTTTGGGCCCGAGGTACTGCAGTTCGCGCACGACCAGGGCAAGGAGGACTTCTTCATGTTCGGCGAGGTGTTCGACACGTCGCGCCCCTATACGTCCTCCTTCACCACGATGGATCGCATGCAGGCCGTGCTCGACTTCCCGTTCCAGGACGCGGCCCGCTCGTACGCCTCGGGCGGCGGCAGCGCGCAGGCGCTGGCCGACTTCTACGCCGGCGACGACTGGTACACGGACGCGGACTCCAACGCGTATCAACTACCCACGTTCCTCGGCAACCACGACATGGGCCGCATCGGTAGCTTCATCCAGGCCGACAATCCCGGCATCGCGGACGACGAGGCGCTGGCGCGGGACACCCTCTCCCACCAACTCATGTACCTCACGCGCGGCAACCCGGTCATCTACTACGGCGACGAGCAGGGCTTCACCGGCGAGGGCGGCGACATCCAGTCGCGCCAGCCGATGTTCGCTACGCAGATTGACGAGTACGTGTCGCAGGATCTGATCGGCACCGACGTGACCCAGGCCGAGGACACCTACGACACCACCCACCCGCTTTACGCGACCATCGCTGACCTCGCGGCGCTGACCAAGGAGCACCCGGCGTTACGCGACGGCGTCCAGCAGAACCGCTACGCCGACCCCGGCGCCGGGATATACGCGTTCTCCCGCATGGATCGCGACGAGGGTGTCGAGTACCTGGTAGCCATCAACAATTCCAACGAGGAGCGCACCGCTAGCGTGTCGACCTGGTCGCCGTCCACGGATTTTGCAGGCATCTACGGCGCCGATGCCGTGGCGACGTCCGGCGCTAGTGGTGAGGTGGGTGTGGCCGTCCCGGCCACGTCTGCCGTGGTGTACCAAGCGGCCAAGCCAATCCCGGCATCGGCCGATGCTCCTGGCGTGACGATCTCCGAGGCGGACTCAGCGCCCGAGGCCCCCGGTCGCGTGCGCGTGGCCGCAGAGGTCGACTCCGACGCCTATGCGGAGGTGTCCTTCTGGGCCGATGCCGGGGATGGGTGGCAATACATCGGCACCGACGACAATGCGCCGTTCGTGGTCTACCAGGATGTTTCCTCGCTCGCGCCGGGCACAGCGGTTCAGTACGCGGCCGTGGTGGCCGACAACGCGGGCCACACGGCGACATCGGAGTTCGCGAGCGCCCAGGTTCCCGCCCCGGAGGTAAACATCACCTCGCCGGAGGTGGGCGCGACCTTGGGCTCGGCGCCCGTGATCAGCGCGACCGTCCTACCGGACCGGCCCGGGACGTCGGTGATGTTCCAGCGTCAGGTCGACGGCGGGGACTGGGAAGAGGTTGGAACGGATGCGTCCGCGCCTGTCTACACCGTGATTGACGATGCCACGGAGCTTCAAGACGGCGCGGACGTTCTCTACCGCGCCATCGCAACTCAGGATGGGGTGGAGGCTCGGTCGCTAGCGCTGTCCACGCGCGCCGGCGCACTCGCTCAGCCCGATGAGGTGGCCCTGCCCGGCACGGTAAATACGGCGATGGGCTGCGGCGAGGACTGGGCGCCGTGGTGCGACCAGGCGCAGATGACTCTCGATGCCGACGCTGCCACGTGGTCCATCACCGTGGACCTACCCGCGGGCGACTACGAATACAAGATCGCGATCGACCGCGCGTGGGACGAAAACTACGGCGTCGATGGCGTGCCCGACGGCGCGAACATCCCGCTGTCGCTGAGTGCGGACTCGACCGTGACATTCACCTACGACAACGAGACACACGTGGTGACGGTGGAAGGCGCGAGTTAGTCAGGCCTTGAGCCCGCGCCGCTTCGCGACCCATCCAGCAATCAAACGCCAGCCTATGAGAGTCACTGCGAGGAACAACGCTGCGACGATCATGAACGAGACCGCCACTCCTTGGCCGCTCACTAGTCGTAGCAGCATGCCGACTCCCAGCGTCGCCGCCCAGACGATCACGCCGGTGGGCCACCACGCGCACGGCTTGTTCCATGCCTTAGCCAGCACCCAGCCAGCGGCGGCTCCCGCGAGGAACGGCCACAGCGTGCCGAGCAGCCCCAGCCCGTTGCCACCCAGAATGCCCTCTTCATGGGTCGCGCGACCGATGACCGCGAACACGAGGATCGCTCCCGCGTCCAACGCGGCTGCACCGCGAGCCGCCTGCTTGAGATTCATGGTGAGCCTTTCAGAAAGTCGGCGTGGCGCACCGCCACGGCCACGTCTTGAGTCTTAGCGGACGCGCAGTTCCCACAGCGCCACCGCCGATGCCGCGGCCACGTTGAGCGAGTCCACTCCCCCGACCATGGGGATCACCACGGGCACGTCCACGTGGTCGAGTGCGGCTCGGGTCATGCCGTCGCCCTCGGTTCCCATCACGAGCGCCACACGGTCGTCCGCCCGCGCGGCGAACTCATCCAGCGGCACCGCACCCTCTGCCAGCGCCATGCCTGCCACCACAAAGCCTGACTCGCGTAGCTCGTCCAGCACTCCTGGCCAGGTCTCGGCCCGCGTCCACGGCACTTGAAACACCGTCCCCATCGACACCTTCACGCTGCGGCGGTACAGCGGGTCCGCGCACGTGGGCGACACGATCACGGCATCGGCGCCTATCCCGGCGACCGAGCGGAAGATCGCCCCCACGTTCGTGTGGTCCACGATTCCTTCGAGCACCACCACTCGCCTTGCGTCTCGCACCAGATCCGCAACGGAGGGCAACACCGGCCGATGCATCGCAGCCAGCGCCCCGCGGTGCACCTGGTACCCGGTGACCTCCTCGAGCACGTCGTCCGGCGCCACATACAGCGTCACGTCGGTCGCGGCCGCTCCCAGCGCCTCGACGATGCCGTGCACCCACTTGGGGGTCATGAGCAGCGAGCGGGGTGAGTGCCCGGCACGCACAGCTCGCGCGATCACCTTGGCACCCTCGGCCATATAGAGTCCGCGCTCAGCTTCGAGGGAGCGGCGCAACGCCACGTCGGTGAGCCCGCGGTAGTCACTCAGGCGCGGGTCGTCGGCTGACTCAATGGGGATCACTGGCATGCGCCCATTGTTCCAGGTGCGTCCCGTCGTGAAGGCGCATGCTTGCCCGCTCCTTCAGTTCGGGACCCACGTGCCTTCAGGAAGGACGCCCCCAATGTTGTCCTTCGGGAAGGGACACGCGCGGCCACGGAACGCGCAGAAGCCCCGGCGGGCAATACCCGCCGGGGCTCCTACTGCTGGGCTACTGCAGGGGATCGCGACTGCGCCGTATCAGCGCAACGACGGCATCAACCGCTAGTTCTGGCCCTTTTCCGCGTTCGGATCCAAACGGCGACCCGACTTGGTTCCAGCATCGGTCGCGTCGGCCGTGGCGTCCTCGACCTCTCGGCGTGCCGCGGCCAGCGCCTCACGCGGGTCTACCAGGGCGGACGTGATGTTGCTGGGCTTGCGATCTGGCGACGCCTTCAGCGGCTCCTCGCCGTCCTCGTAGCCGAATCCGGCGGACACTGCCTTGAGCGCACCGGTAAATTCGGTGGGCACAAACCAGATCTTGTTGGACTCGGTCTTGGCGATCTCTGGCAACATCTGCAGGTACTGGTACGCGAGCAGCTTGGAGTCGGCATCACCCTGGTGAATGGCGTCGAACACCTGGAGAATGGCACGGGCCTCACCCTCGGCACGGAGAATCTTGGACTGTGCGTCGCCTTCTGCAGTCAGGATCGCGGACTGCTTCTCGCCCTCGGCGGTCAGAATCGCCGACTGCTTGACACCCTCGGCGGTCAGAATCGCGGCACGACGGTCACGCTCGGCGCGCATCTGCTTCTCCATAGAGTCCTTGATGGACATGGGCGGCTCGATGGCCTTCAGCTCGACACGGTTGACGCGAATACCCCACTTGCCGGTGGCCTCATCCAGGATGCCGCGCAGCTGACCGTTGATCTGGTCACGGCTGGTGAGCGTCTGCTCGAGGTCCATCGTTCCGACAATGTTACGCAGTGTCGTGGTGGTGAGCTGCTCCACACCGGTGATGTAGTTCGCGATCTCGTACACAGCTGCACGAGCGTCGGTCACCTGGAAGTAGATGACGGAGTCGATGTCCACCACCAGGTTGTCCGAGGTAATCACGGACTGAGGCGGGAACGAATACACGAGTTCGCGGCGGTCAACCTTGTGGCGGACCTTGTCAACGAACGGCACCAGGAAGTGCAGTCCGGCGTCCATGGTGCGCGAGTAGCGACCCAGACGTTCCACGATGTACGACTGTGTCTGTCGCACGACGACGATCGCCTTGGCGATGGTGACGATCACGAAGATCGCCAGCACAATCACGGCAACGAGCCCCACAATCTGGCCAGTGTTTTCCATGTCTTACTCCTTCTCTGGTGCGACGATCGCCGTCGCGCCACTGATGGCCACTACGGTGACCTCGGAACCTTCGGGAATGACGGGCGCATCGTCCGGCGTGCGGGCGCTCCACACCTCGCCATTGAGCTTGACTCGCCCTGACGTCTCAGTGATTTCGTCAATGGTGCGCGCCTCGCGTCCTACCAGCGCGTTTGAGTTCATCTCAATCAGGGGGCTCTTCTTGCGCATCACAGTGATGAGGTACGGACGCAGCAGTACGAACAGCAACGCCGACACCACGGCAAAGACAATCGCGGAGACCCACCATTCGACGCCGAATAGGGCGACACCGCCAGCCGCAAGAGCACCGCCCGCAAGCATCGCGAACGTGAGGTCAAGCGTGAAAACTTCGATAATTCCAAGGCCCATAGCCCCGACAAACCACCACAACCATTGCATGGCACACCTCCTTGTAGGAAGGCTACCAAGCGGCGCCTACCTGGACTATCGTCCCACGGTATGAATCAGCGACCAGCGACAGGTCATCCCACCGCACGATGCCGTGGCAGGGTTCACGAGTAGCGGCGCCGGAGAGTCAGGAAGCGCGTCGCGCGGAGTAGCGACCCGCGTCCTCGCGCAGGTCCACTGGCATGTCATAGAGCGCGGATAGGTTCTCCGAAGTGAGCGTCTCGGCGATGGGTCCGGCCGCGGTGATCCTGCCGTCGCGGATGAGTGACACGTGCGTGAAGCCCACGGGAATCTCCTCGACGTGGTGCGTCACCATGATCATCGCCGGGGACCGGTGGTCGCCAGCAAGTTCTGTCAGCGCCAAGAGCAGTTCCTCGCGCCCACCGAGGTCAAGGCCCGCGGACGGCTCGTCGAGCAGCAACAATTCGGGGTCGACCATGAGAGCCCGGGCGATCTGGGCCCGCTTGCGCTCACCCTCGCTCAGGGTGCCGTACTGCCGGTCGGCGAAGCCGCTCATGCCGAATGCGCCCAGCAGCGCATCGGCACGCTCCTCGTCGACGCCCTCGTATTCCTCGCGCCAGCGTCCCGTCACGCCATACGCGGCAGTGATGACGACATTGCGGACGGTCTCGTGACGCGGGATACGGTCGGCCAGCGCCGCACTGGACAGGCCAATGCGCACGCGAAGCTCGCTCGTGTCGGTCTCGCCAAGGTGCTCGCCCAGGACAGTCACGGAGCCCGAGGTGGGGAACATCTGCGCCGCCGCGAGTGACATCAGGGTGGTCTTGCCGGCGCCATTTGGTCCGAGGATCACCCAGCGCTCGTCATCGTTCACCGTCCACGAGACGTCGTGCAGGATTTCGTTGTCGTCACGCCGTAGCGAAACACCCTCGATGCGCAGTACCTCAGTCATGATCCGAGCCTATCCGAGGATCTCTCGGTACACGCCCAGAGTTCGCTCGCCAATGGTCTCCCAGGAGAAGTCGTTGGTCGCGCGTTCACGTCCCGCCCGACCCCACCGCTGGGCACGCTCCACATCGGACACGGAATCGGTCAGCGCGGCCGCGAGGTCGCTCACGAACTCGTCGGGTCGCAACGGTGTGCCGGTGCCATCCGTCACCTGGTCAATGGGCACCAGGATTCCGGTCTCGCCGTGCACCACCACCTCGGGGATGCCCCCGGTCGCCGATGCGACGACGGGCAGTCCCACGGCCATCGCCTCAAGGTTGACGATGCCGAGCGGCTCATAGACCGACGGGCAGACGAAGGCCGTGCACGCGTCGAGGACGGCGACTAGCTCGGCGCGCGGCAGGTGCTTCTCGATCCAAATCACTCCGTCGCGGGTCTCCTGGAGCTTCGCAACCGCACCAGAGACCTCCGCAGCAATCTCTTTGGTGTCGGGGGCACCGGCACACAACACCACCTGGATCTCCGGCGGAAGTTGCTCGACGGCCCTCAGGAAGTACGGCAGCCCCTTCTGACGCGTGATGCGCCCCACAAAAACCAGCGCCGGGCGATCCCTGTCGATCCCCCAGTGCTTGACCACAGCATCGGCCGCAGCCTTGTCCTCGTCTGTGCTGGGCGCGGCCCAGGCATCGACGTCGATGCCGTTGTGCACCACGCGAACCTTGTCCGGATCGATCGCCGGGTAACACCGCAGGATGTCGTCGCGCATCCCACCGCTCACCGCGATCACGCCATCCGCGGCCTCATATGCCGTCTTCTCGATCCATGACGACACCGCGTAGCCGCCGCCAAGTTGCTCGGCCTTCCACGGGCGCAACGGCTCGAGTGAGTGGGCGCTGAGGACGTGCGGGATGGCGTGCAGGCGTGCCGCGAGGTGGCCTGCCATGTTTGCGTACCAGGTGTGCGAGTGGACCAGGTCGGCGCCCGCGCAGTCGTTCGCCATGGGCAAGTTGTGCGCGAGTACGTCGAGCGACGCGTCGCCCACGCCTCCGCCCAGGGCCGAGTAACCCGTGACGTGCGGCTCGTCGCGCTCGCCGTCGAAGGCTCGCACCTCTACGTCGATGTGCTCCCGCAGGACGGCAGCGAGTTCGGTGACGTGTACTCCGGCGCCTCCATAGATGTGGGGCGGGTATTCGCGAGTGAGGATGTCGGTGCGCATGACTCCCACGCTAGTGCGTCCAAGTTGCGCGCGCCCCTTTCACACGCGGCGAGACCACAGTAGGCTGGCGATATGTCAGATCCCAAGGTACTTGCCATCGTCCTGGCTGGAGGCGAGGGCAAGCGCCTGATGCCCCTGACCGCTGCCCGCGCTAAGCCTGCAGTCCCGTTCGGTGGTACATACCGCCTCGTGGACTTCGCCCTCAGCAACCTGGTCAACTCGGGGTACTTGCATGTCGTGGTGCTCACGCAATACAAGTCGCACTCGCTGGACCGCCACATTGCCCGCACCTGGCGCATGTCGCCGCTGCTCGGCAACTACGTGGCTCCCGTGCCGGCGCAGCAGCGTCGCGGAAAGCACTGGTACCTGGGCAGCGCCGACGCCATCTACCAGTGCGTCAACATCATCGAGGACGAGCGTCCCGACATCGTGGTCATTGTGGGCGCCGACCACGTCTACCGCATGGACTTCTCGCAGATGGTCGAGGAACACATTGCCTCCGGTGCAGAGTTCTCCGTGGCCGGCATCCGCCAGCCCATTGAGCTCGCCAGCGAGTTTGGCGTCATCGACGTCGACAAGGACCAGCCGGGCATGATCAACGCGTTCCTCGAGAAGCCCAAGAACCCCGAGGGGCTTCCGGACAGCCCCGGCGAGGTGCTCGCGTCCATGGGTAACTACGTCGCCAACGCCGATGCGCTCCTTGAGGCACTTACCTCGGACACCGACAACGACGACTCCAAGCACGACATGGGCGGCGACATCGTCCCCTACTTCGTAAACAAGGGCACGTGCGCCTTCTACGACTTCCAGAACAACGACGTCGCCGGATCCACGGACCGCGACCGCGACTACTGGCGCGACGTCGGAACCATGGACTCGTACTACGACGCACACATGGACCTCATCGCCGTGATGCCCATCTTCAACGTGTACAACTCCAAGTGGCCGCTGCACCAGGGACTCATCACCGAGCCCCCCGCCAAGTTCATCCACTCCGAGGAAGGTCGCCTCGGCCACGCCGCTGACTCCGTCATCTCTCCCGGCGTGATCGTGTCCGGCGCCACCGTCACCGGCTCGGTACTCTCCCCCGGCGTGCGCCTGCACTCCTGGTCGAGCGTGTCCGACTCGATCCTGCTCGACCACGTCATCGTCAATCGTCACGCACAAGTGCATCGCGCGATCATCGACAAGAACGTCATCATCGAGGAAGGTGCGCGCATCGGCATCGACCGCGAAGCGGACATCGCCCGTGGCTTTACCGTCACCGAGTCAGGTATCACCGTCGTCAGTAAGGGCACAGTGGTCAAGGCATGACCCGACTCTGCGTGCTGGATGTCGACTCCACGCTGATTACCGCCGAAGTTATTGAACTCATCGCAGAACGCGCGGGAACGCGCGAGGAGGTCGCGCGGGTCACCGAGGCCGCCATGCGCGGCGAACTCGACTTTGGTCAGTCCCTCGCCGCCCGCGTGGCCACCCTCAAGGGCCTGCCGGCGTCGGTGTGCGCCGATGTGCTCGCCGAGGTGGAGTTCACCCCCGGCGCGGAGAACCTTGTCGCCACCCTGCAGGGCGAGGGCTGGCTTGTCGCCCTGGTCTCCGGCGGATTCCGCGAGATCGTGGAGCCCCTGGGCGCGCGCATCGGCATCACGCTGACGCGCGCCAACGGACTCGAGGTTGACGAAGACGGATTGCTGACCGGGCGCACGCACGGACCGGTCATTGACCGTGAGGCCAAGGCGGAGGCCCTCAAGGAATTTGCGGCCGATGCCGGGGTTGACTTGAGCGCGACCGTCGCCATTGGCGACGGGGCCAACGACCTGGCCATGATGAAAGTCGCCGGTTTGGGTATCGCGTTCAATGCCAAGCCCATCGTTCAGCAGCAGGCCGACGTGGCGCTGAACTCCCCACGGCTCGATGCCGCGCTTGAGGTCATCGAGCGTTAGTCGTCCTGCAGGACCAGGCCCTCGAAGCCGTCGATGCTACGCGCGTTCTTGCGGCCCCAATATTCATTCATGGCATCGCCATCGCGCGAGCTTGCCCAACGGTCGAGCGCATTGCGATCTGACTCGAAGGTCATGAAGGGGACGGCCATTCCGCACGAGTCACTGATGCGATCCGCAGTCACCACGATGACCGCACGGGCACCGGGGTTGTCGGGGAACTGCGCGTAGGCCTCGTCCCACTCTTCGTGCCCCTTGGGGATCACGCGCGCACTGCCGTGCACACGCACGATGTTGGGCTTGCCCTCGAACGCGCACCACATCAGCGTGATGCGGTTCACGAGCCTCACGTGCGCGATGGTCTCGATGCCCGATCCCGTGAGATCCAGGTACGCCACAGTCCTGCCGTCGACCACCCGCAACATGTCGGTGCCACCCTTGGGCGACACGTTGACGTGTCCGTCAGCGGCCGCAGTCGCCACAAAAAACACATGCTGACGCGCGATGAAGTCGGCAAGATAGCCGTCAAGAGTCTGATGCTCGGTAGGCATGAGGATCCCGTCGGGTCGGGCTAAGGCGCCGCGCCTAGTACAGCGCGCGGGTGGCGTAGATGCCGTTGAGGTTTGCGTCGCTAGTGTCCAGCGACGCCCACGTTCCCTCGAAGACCAATGACGCGGCGTTGCCAGTGGGCAGACCCTGCGCGATGCGCTGCAAGGACGGAGTGTCGGAGTCCGGTCCCGCGAAGTGCGCCGCGGTTGCGGACATGGTGGGCTCGTGGCCAATGACGGCCACAATGTTGGGCTCACCCTCGAGTGCCGCGAGCAGCTCCTGCACGCCACCCACGTGGGTCTCGTACAGTTCCTCCTCAACGCGCACATCGGCGGTCTCGAGCGAAGAGCTCATGAGCTTCCAGGTCTGCTGGGTGCGCACGGCAGAGGACACCAGGACCACGTCGGGGACAAGCCCTGCCTCGCGCAGCACCTCACCAAGTTCGGTGGCGGAGGTACGGCCGGGCAGGGTCAGTGACCGGTCGTGGTCCGACAGGTTGTCCGACGGCGGCTCGGCCTTGGCGTGACGAACAAGTAGCAAAGTAGGCATGGTGATTACTGTCCCATCGCGTGTACGCCACCGTCGACGTGAATCATCTCGCCGGTGGTCTTGGGGAACCAGTCCGTCAGCAACGCGGTCACGGTGCGTGCGGTGGGTTCGGGGTCTTCGGAGTCCCAGCCCAGTGGCGCGCGCTCGCCCCACTTGCTTTCCATCTGGTCAAAGCCGGGGATGTGCTTCGCGGCCGTGGTCTTGATGGGGCCGGCGGAGACGAGGTTGCAGCGGATGCCCTTGGGGCCGAGGTCGCGGGCGACGTAGCGCGACGTGGCCTCGAAGGCCGCCTTCGCGACACCCATCCAGTCGTACACGGGCCAAGCGAAGCGGCCGTCAAAGGTAAGACCCACAATGGAGCCGCCCTCTGACATCAGTGGCGCCGTAGCGACCGCGAGTGACTTGAGGGAGTAAGCGGAGATCTGCATGGCTGTGGCGACGTCGTCCCACTCGGCGGCCATGAAGTTGCCTCCCATGACGGACTGCGGCGCGAAGCCGATCGAGTGAACCACGCCGTCGAGGTGGGGGACGTGCTCGCGCACATTGTCCGCGAGCTGCTCGAGGTGCTCGGGGTTGGTGACGTCCAGCTCGACCACGAGGGCCTCCTGCGGAAGCCGGCGACCCATGGCCTGGGTGATCTTAAGCGAGCGACCCATGCCGGTCAGCACAACCGTCGCCCCCTGCTCCTGGCACAGACGCGCGACTGAGAAGGCGATCGAGCCCTCCGTCAGCACCCCGGTGACCAGAATGTTCTTACCGTCAAGCATGCCCATCAGTGTTTCCTCCGTGTGGTGGCGCTTAGGTCTTGAGCCTAGCGCGCTGTCGTGAAAGTGAAGTGGGGCAAGGGTCCTAGTGGCCCATGCCCAGCCCGCCGTCAACGGGGATGACCGCGCCCGAGATGTATCCGGCATCGTCCGATGCTAGGAACCTGGCCGCCGAGGCGACTTCATCCGTCGAGCCAAAACGCTTGGCGGGAATGTTTGCCTCGTATTGCTTGACGACGTCGTCGCCCAACTCAGCGGTCATGGCGGTGGTGATGAAGCCGGGTGCGATGACGTTCGCTGTAATGCCGCGAGCGCCGAGCTCACGCGTGATGGAACGAGCCATGCCCACGAGCGCGGACTTGGACGCCGAGTAGTTGACCTGGCCGGGGTTTCCCAGCAGCGCCACCACGGAGCCCACGAGGACGATGCGGCCGTACTTCTCGCGGATCATCGACTGGGACGCGCGGCGCACGCAGCGGAACGTGCCGGTGAGATTGACGTCAATGACAGACTCGAAGTCCTCGTCGCTCATGCGCATGAGCAGCCCGTCCTTGGTGATGCCCGCATTGGCGACGAGTACGCGCACGCGGCCGTGCTTAGCCTCTAGTTCGTCAAAGGCGGCGTTGACGGCATCCGTGTCCGTCATGTCCGCGATGGCGCCAGTGACGCCCTCGGGAAGGTCCCCGCCGCGATAGATCGTGCTGACGGTGTCCCCCGCCTCCACGAATGCTTCCGCGATCGCTCTGCCAATTCCACGGGCCGCGCCAGTCACCACTACGTGTCGAGTCATAGCCGCAACGGTAGCGGAAGCCGCCCGAGGGCGGAAACAGCGCCGCCGGTCGACGTACCGCTCCACAGCATCGGGCCGCGTCGTGCGGCCCGACCCGAACCAAGCAGGCTCCAGACGCGATTACCATCGTCAGGTGACGTCAACAGATTCTCGCGAGTATGCGCCGTGGGTACGCATCACCGGAATCATCCTCGTGGCTCTCTCCGTCAGTATCGCGGCCATCTTCCTCGGGCGCTGGCAGTATCACCGCTACGAGGTGCGCAATGAAGCGTTGCATCAGTACAACCTCGGCCTAACAGAAGACCCCAAGCCGCTCGACGAGCTCATCCCCCCTGGTTCGACGGACCTGCCGCCGCACACGCAGTGGCGCGAGGCAGTGCTGGTGGGTCACTTCGAGGCCGACTCGACCACGGTGCTACGCAACCGCCCGGTGGACAGCATTCCAACGTGGCAGTACCTCGCGTGGTTTGACACCACCGATGGACGGTCGATGCTGATCAACCTTGGCTGGATTCCGCTGCCCGCCGCGGGGGACGATACGCCCGACGTTCCTTACCCGGCCGAGGAGACGACCATCACGGTCATCACGCGGTCATGGGAGGACGACGACGGCCGTCGCGGTGATGGCGCCACCCGGGTGACTCCCGAGCAGGTGCCAACGCCCACCTATGAGCCTGTGCCCGGGTATGGAATGCTGCGCGAAATGTGCGTCGGCTCCGACTGTGCCGAGGTGGTCGTGGGTGAACCAACTCCCCTGCCTTCCCTCAGCACGGGTCCGCACCTGTCCTACGCGTGGCAGTGGTGGGTGCTCGCGGCCATGGCCCCCGTTGGCGCAATCATCATGATCCGCCGCGAGTACGCGGGCCCCGACGAGGAGATGACAGACGCCGATGCTGGGGCTGAGGCCCCCGATGGCGCCGCCCCGTCAGCAACGACAGAGGGCGACGAGACCGCCACGCCTGCCCCGGCATCGGCCGGACGTGGCCGCCGCAAGCGTAAGCTCAGCGACGAGGAAATCGAAGACGCGCTCTAGGCAAGCGCGATCAGGTCGCGGTATGTGGCGTTCCACAGGTCCTCGACCGCGTCGGGCAGCAGTAGCACACGCTCCGGCTCGAGCGCATCCACGGCGCCCTCATCGTGAGTGACCATCACCACTGCACCTTCGTAGTTGGCGAGCGCGCCCAGAATCTCTGCGCGCGACGCGGGGTCGAGGTTGTTCGTGGGCTCGTCGAGCAGCAGTACGTTCGCCTTGCTGACCACCAGGGTCGCGAGCGCGAGACGCGTCTTCTCTCCTCCGGACAGCACCTTGGTGGGCTTGTGGGCATCGTCACCGGAAAAAAGGAACGAGCCGAGGACTTTGCGCACGTCCGCGTCGCTCAGATCCGGGGAGGCGTGCTTCATGTTCTCGAGCACCGTCTGACTCATGTCCAGAGTGTCGTGCTCCTGCGCAAAGTAGCCGAGCTTGAGCCCGTGGCCGGCCTCAATGATGCCGGTGTCGGGCTTCTCGACTCCTGACAGCAGACGCAGCAGCGTGGTCTTACCCGCACCATTGAGTCCCAGAATCACCACACGCGAGCCACGGTCAATGGCGAGTTCCACGTCCGTGAAGATCTCGAGCGAGCCGTAAGACTTGGACAACTCCCACGCGCGCAGCGGCGTCTTACCGCACGGGGACGGGGCCGGAAAGCGCAGCGCGGCGACCTTGTCCTGAACGCGCACGTCGTCAAGCCCGTCAAGCAGCTTCTGTGCTCGCTTGGCCATGTTCTGCGCCGCCGTCGCCTTGCTCGCCTTGGCCCGCATCTTGTCAGCCTGCGCCATGAGCACGGTGGCCTTCTTCTCAGCGTTGTCGCGCTCGCGGCGGCGGCTGCGCTCATCCGTCTCGCGCTGCTTGAGGTAGAGATCCCAATTCAGGCTGTACTGGTCCATCTCGCCACGGTTCGCGTCCAGGTGAAATACCTTGTTGACGGTCTTGCGAAGCAGTTCGACGTCGTGAGAGATGACCACGAGTCCGCCACTGAAGTTCGACAGGAAGCCGCGCAGCCACACAATCGAGTCCGCGTCGAGGTGGTTGGTGGGCTCGTCAAGCAGCAGCGTCTGGGCGTCGGAGAACAGGATGCGCGAGAGCTCCACGCGGCGGCGCTGGCCTCCGGACAGGGTGCCGATGGGCTGGCTCAACACACGCTCGTCGAGGCCGAGGTTGGCAGCAATGCGAGCGGCTTCAGACTCGGCGGCGTAGCCACCCGCGGCGCGGAACTCCTCCTCGATGCGGGGGTACTTGTTCATGGCCTTCTCGTGGACGGCGGGGTCCTCGCTCGCCATGCCCTCCTCGGCGGCTCGCAGCTTCCTCATCACGGTCGCGAGGTCGCGCGCCTCGAGGATGCGATCCATCGCGTGCTGCTCAAGGTCACCGGTACGAGGGTCCTGCGGGAGGTAGCCGAATGTGCCCTTGTGGGTCACGGTGCCGCCCGTGGGCTGGCCCTCGCCGGCCAGAATCTTGGTGAGAGTGGTCTTGCCGGCGCCGTTTCGCCCCACGAGCCCGACCCTGTCGCCGGGTGCAATCTGGAAGCTGGCGGGGTGCAACAGCACCCGCGCGCCAATGCGCATTTCGAGGCCATTAGCCACAATCACGGAAATCTCCTTGCCGGCCCGCACCGATCTTTGTAGGCAATCCACAGCATTTTGCCAGGAATCGGGGCTACGGGGCCCTTTTCTTTGTAGGACAGGTAGTGTTTCCGCCAGAAGCCAACCAAGGAGGCGCCATGTCGCTACACAAGTATTTTACGGGCACTAACGTTGCCCTCATTGCAGTGTTCGCCGGACTCATCGCGGTCTCGACCGCCGTTCCGGAGATCACGCTCGTCTCGGGCGTGCCGATCTCGTTGCAGACCTTCGCCACTGTCCTTGCCGCCATGGTGCTTGGCCCCTGGCGCGGACTCGCCGCCGTGGGCCTCTACATCGCCGTCGGCCTGGTGGGCGCGCCCATCTTCGCCAACGGCGTTGCGGGCTTCGAGATCTTCGCGCGCCCCAGCTGGGGCTACCTCGTTGGCATGCTCATCGCCACGATCCCGGTTGGTCTGATTGTTCGTACCTTGCGCCGCCGCAACGCCCTGAACTTCATGTCGCTGCTGGGCGCTGGCCTGGTGTCCCTGCCGGTCATCTACGCGTTCGGTGTGCCGGTCCTGTCCAACAAGCTGGGCATCAACATGCTGACCCTGCCCGCAGGCTGCGAAGGCGTGGGCGACTTCGCCTCCGGCTGCGTCACGGGCCTCACCGTGGGTACCGTGCCCTTCCTGCCCGGTGACCTCGTGAAGATCGTCATTGCGGCCGCGGTCGCCGCCGCAATCCACCGCGCCTACCCCTGGGTGCTTGGCACCAAGGCGAAGGCGAGCAAGCGCATCGACGAGGCTCCGGTGGCTACCCTCACGGACGAGAACGTGGAAGCGAACCACGAGAGTGCCACGACCGTCTAGCCTTAAGGCATGATCGAATTCAAGGCCGCGGCCGTTACCGCGCCCGATTCCGGTGTGTCGATTCTCGACCCCACCACGCTCACCCTGAACGAGGATCGCATCAGCATCATCGGGGCGAACGGCTCGGGCAAGTCCACGTTGGCACGCCTGATCAATGGCCTGGTCCTGCCGGTCACTGGCTCGGTGGAGGTCGACGGGCTGGACACCGTGAAGCAGGGGGCGAAGGTCCGCCGCAAGGTGGGGTACCTCTTTACCGACCCCACGTCGCAGCTGATCATGCCTACGGCGGTCGAGGACGTCACGCTCTCGTTGCGCCGGATCATCGACGACAAGTCCGAGCGCACCGAGGCCGCTTTGACGGCTCTCGAGGAAATCGGCTTGGGCGGCAAGGGCGATGTCTCGGTTAACGCCCTATCCGGCGGGCAGCGACAGCTGCTGGCCCTCGCTGGCGTCTTGGCGGTCACTCCTGAGGTGATCGTCGCGGACGAGCCCACCACATTGCTCGACCTGCGCTGGCGCGCCCACGTGGGTGCACTCCTGCGCACGCTGCCGCTGCAGGTCATCGAGGTCACGCACGACCTTGACGCTGCCTCGCGCGCGCACCGCACGATCGTGATCGACTCGGGCGCCGTAGCGTTCGATGGCGATCCTGCCGAGGCAGTGAAGTTCTACCGCGACCTCATGTTTGGCCGCCCTACCCGTACGGCGGACGCGTGATTTCACTCCTGGGGATCTATCGCCCCGGCACGACGCCGCTACACAAGGCGTCTGCCGGGCTGAAGTCCCTGATGCTTCTGCTGACGGTCGTCATCACGATGGTCGTGGACGACCCCGTCACGAGCGTCGGCATCATGTGTGCGTGCCTGCTGCTGCTCGTCAGTACTGCTCCCCCCGCCAAGCCCACCCTGCGTGCGATGGGCATCATCATGGTGGTCGCCGTGCTGACCGTCAGTTTCCAGTTGTGGCGCGGCGAGGTGGAGCGTGCGATCGACGTCGCGGCCGACTTGACCGCCATCGCCGCCCTGGCGCTGGCCATCAGTTGCTCGACGCCGATGGAGTCGATGCTTGACCTGGTGTCGCGCATGGTCCGCCCGTTCGGCCGCATTCTGCCCCCGGAGACCATCGGGCTAATGTTTGCGCTGACACTGCGCGCCATCCCGGAGGCCGCCCGCATCTTTATCGATGCCCGCACCGCCGCTCGCGCCCGCGGACTCGAACGCGACCCCCGAGCCGTACTCATCCCCGGCGCCACCCGCACCGTGGGTTTCGCGCTGCAGTTGGGACAGGCGCTCCACGCCCGCGGCATCGCAGAAGAGGCCAAGCCCGAGCGCGCCGAGAAGAAGTCGCGCAAGGATCGCCGCAGCGAGAAGGCAGCGGCCGATGCTGAGGCAAGCCAGACTCCCCTCGTCACCTATTCCACCGTTCCCACCACAACGGCCGAGGTGCCGTCCGATGCGGTGGTCGCCGATGGCGCCGCAAGCGCCGAGGACGGCAAGCCCTCCTCGGAGGACTCATCAGGAGTGACTCCCACCACCGAGGAACGCACTCAGTCCACGTAGTCGACGCGAGGGATCACCCACGGGGTACGTCACCATTGAGGCCGCCGCAGCGCAAGCCGCGGCGGCAAAGGATCCTCTGCTAGACGTTGAATCCGAGCGCGCGAAGCTGCTCGCGTCCGTCGTCGGTGATCGTGTCCGGACCCCACGGCGGCATCCACACCCAGTTGATGCGGAAGCCATCGACGATGCCCTCGAGTGCCTGACCGGTCTGGTCCTCGAGAACATCGGTCAGCGGACATGCCGCCGAGGTCAGGGTCATGTCGATGACCGCGTGGCGGTTCTCGTCGATCGAGACGCCATAGATGAGTCCGAGGTCCACGACGTTGATACCCAACTCGGGGTCGATCACGTCGTACATGGCCTCCTCAACATCGGCCGCGTTTGACGGTGCTTGCGTAGTGTCGGTCATGCTGGGGCTCCTTTCTGAGCCTGAATTATTGCGTCCTTGAGGGCCATCCAGCCCAGGAGCGCACACTTGATTCGGGCGGGGTACTTGCCCACGCCCACAAAGGCAGTCGCATCGCCGAGCATGTCCTCGCGCTGCTCGTCGAGACCCTGCCCCTTGGCATGCATGAGCGCCTTGAACGCCTCAAACGTCTCGTCGGCCATCTCCAGGTCTTCACCCTCGATCAGCTCGGTCAGCATGGAGATGGAGGCCTGCGAGATCGAGCAGCCGGAACCCTCCCAACTAATCGACTTGATGGTGTCGCCGTCGAGGACAACCCGCAGGCGTACCTCGTCGCCGCAGGTCGTGTTGACCTGGTGAGACTCCCCCGTGTGAGGCAAGCCAAGGTCCACGAGCCCGCGCCCGTGCGCCTCGCGCGCGTGATCCATGATCACCTGCTGGTACATCTGTTCTAGTGCGCTCATGCTGCTACTCCAAAGAATGTTCGTACGTCCGCGAGGGCCGCGATCAACGCGTCAATATCCTCGGGCTGCGTGTATACGTGCGCCGATGCTCGGGTGGAGCCGGCAATTCCAAAGTGGCGGTGCAAAGGCTGGTTGCAGTGGTGACCCACGCGCACGGCAATGCCGCGGTCGTCCAGCACCTGGCCCACATCGTGTGTGTGCACGCCGTCGACCACGAACGCGGCGATGGCAAGCATGTCGCTGGTACCAGCATCGGCCGCTACGGGGCCCAGCAAGCGAACGCCCGGAAGGTCGGCGACGCCCTGACGTAGCATCGTCGCCAGCTCCTGTTCGTGAGCCTCGACCGCCTCCATCCCTAGGTCGCTGAGATACTTAACGGCCGCGCCCATGCCGATGGCCTGAGCGATGGGCTGAGTGCCCGCCTCGAACCGATGCGGCGAGTCCAGCCACGTCGTGGTGTCCATCGTGACCACCTTGACGGTAGAGCCACCAAACTGCGAGGGCGGAAGCGTGTCGAGCAACTCCTTGCGGCCGTAGAGTGCGCCGATGCCGGTGGGACCAAGCATCTTGTGCGCGCTCATCACCAGGAAGTCCACGTCGAGCGCCTTGGCGTTAACAGGAAGGTGAGGCACGGACTGGCAGGCGTCGAGGACGGTCAGCGCCCCCACGGCCTTAGCACGGGCCACCAGGACGTCAACACGGGAGACAATCCCCGTGACATTGCTGGCATGCGTGAAGGCGAGCACCTTGCAGCGCTCAGTCACCACGGACTCCAGGTCGTCCAGGATCATGCGGCCGTCGTCGTCTACCTCGATCCAGCGCAACGTGGCGCCAGTCTTGGCGGCCAGCATCTGCCACGGGATGAGGTTCGCATGGTGCTCCGTCTGGGTCACCACAATCTCGTCGCCCGGACCCACCCGGAAGCGGGCAGACTCAGTGCCGCCGATGCCCACGGAGGCGTTGGCGATGCCGTTCGCCACCAGGTTGATGGCGTGCGTCGCGTTCTCCGTCCAGACGATCTCGTCAGGCTCGGCTCCCACAAACTCCGCAACCTGAGCGCGAGCGGACTCGTACATGTCCGTCGCTTCCTCGGCCAACAGGTGGGCACCGCGCTGAACCGCGCCGTTGTGGAACTGGTAGAACTCCGCCTCGGCGTTCAGCACCGCGTGCGGCTTCTGTGCTGTCGCTCCCGAATCCAGGTACACCAACGGCTTCCCGTTTCGCACTGTGCGTGCGAGGAGCGGGAAGTCGGGGCGCAGGTCCGGGAGCAACGGCATCAGCTTTGCTACGCCTTGGTCAGGTAGCGGTCGTAGCCCTCGGCCTCGAGGCGCTCGGCGAGCTCGGGGCCGCCCTGCTCGGCGACGCGACCATCCACGAACACGTGGACGAAGTCCGGCGTGATGTAGTTAAGGATGCGGGTGTAGTGCGTGATGAGCAGCACGCCCACGTTGGTCTTGTCTTTGACGCGGTTGACGCCTTCGGAGACGATGCGCAGCGCGTCGACGTCGAGTCCGGAGTCGGTCTCGTCGAGGATGGCAATCTTGGGCTGGAGGAGCTCCATCTGGAGGATCTCGTGGCGCTTCTTCTCGCCACCGGAGAAGCCCTCGTTGACGTTGCGCTCAGCGAACGAGGAGTCCATGCGCAGGTCGGCCATGGAGCTCTTGACGTCCTTCACCCAGGTACGCAGCTTGGGAGCCTCGCCGTCGATCGCGGTCTTGGCGGTGCGCAGGAAGTTCGACACGGACACGCCGGGAACCTCGACGGGGTACTGCATGGCCAGGAAGATTCCTGCCTTGGCACGCTCGTCGACGCTCATCTCGAGTACGTCCTCGCCGTCGAGCGTGACGGTGCCCGAGGTGATCGTGTACTTGGGGTGGCCGGCGATCGAGTAGGCCAGCGTGGACTTGCCGGAGCCGTTGGGTCCCATGATGGCGTGCACGTGACCGGAGTCAATGGTGAGGTCGACGCCGCGGAGAATCTCCTTGGTGCCTTCGGGGGTCTCGACGCTGACGTGCAGGTCGGTGATGACGAGTGTTGACATTTAGTTCTCCTTCAGGGCAGGTACGGGGGCGTCGACGTCGACGACGATGTTGCCGTCGACGATTGACACGGAATAGACGGGAACCGGCTCCATGGCCGGAAGTTCGGTTGCTTCGCCGGTCTTGATGCTGAAGCGGCCACCGTGGGCCCAGCACTCGACCTCGTCACCCTCGACGTCGCCCTCGCCAAGCGAGACTTCGCCGTGCGTGCACGTGTCGCCGATGGCGTAGACATCGCCGGCGGACTCGCGCACCAGCGCGACGGGCACGGAGGTGCCCGCCTCGTTGGTCACGTGGACCGTGGTGGCCTTGCCGGGGGCAAGGTCGTCCAGGCTCAGAACGATCTGGCTACTCATCGTCGGCCTCCACCATGTCCAGCTCGAGCTCGATTGCGTTCATGAGGCCCTTCTCGACCTCGGGGACGCCGATCTCCTGGATCAGGTCGGCAAAGAATCCGCGCACCACAAGCTTGCGTGCCTCGGACTCCGAGATTCCGCGTGAGCGCAGGTAGAACATCTGCTCCTCGTCGAAGCGACCGGTCGCTGACGCGTGTCCCGCGCCATCGATCAGGCCAGTCTCGATCTCGAGGTTTGGCACGGAGTCCGCGCGCGCACCGTCGGTGAGGACCAGGTTGCGGTTGAGTTCGTACGTGTCGGTTCCTTCGGCTTCCTTGCGGATCAGCACGTCGCCAATCCACACCGTGCGGGCCGATGCGCCGGCAAGAGCGCCCTTGTACGTCACGCGTGAACGGCAGTTGGGAACCATGTGGTCCACAAACAGCTGGTGCTCCTGGTGCTGACCCGAGTCGGCAAAGTACAGGCCGAAGAGGTCCACGGAGGATCCCACACCGGAGAGCGACGCGGTGGTGTTCAGGCGAACCACCTTGCCTCCCAGGGTGACGACGGAGCCGCGGAGTCGGGCGTCGCGCGAGAGCTTGGCGTGAACCTCGCCCGAGTGCACGGCGTCGTCTTCCCAGGTCTGCAGCAGCACCAGGTTGAGGCCGGCGTTCTGGCCGACGTCCACGGAAATGAACTCCGAGTACGTGGCGCTGCCGGTGCGCTCGATGACGACCGACACCTCTGCGTTGGCGCCGATCTCGACGAGCAGGTGGCCACGCGCTTCGGAGCCGTCACCGTGCATGGTGATGGTGATGGGCTTCTCGATGACGCTGCCGGGTGCCACGGTCAGCGCCCTGGCGCCGCCCGAGTGCGCGGCGGCGATGGCTGAAGCACGGTCTCCCGGAGCGGAAACCGACCGCTCGCGAGCATCGGCTACCGAAACCTCGGTCAACCTGACGCCGGCGGGAAGCGCATCGATGCTCCACGCCAGCGAGCCCTCAACGGGCTGGTCGACGAACAGCGGCGCGAGGTCACGCACCGCGGAGAACCGCCACTGCTCCTCGCGCCCACTGGGCACGGGGAACACGTCAAGGTCGAACGACTTGTCTCGGTCGGCCCGTGACGAGTTGGGCGGGGTGGACGCGAGTCCGTGCGAGTGAGCCTCGTCTGCGGTCGCGCGTGAGTGGTCTGTGGTCAAGTCAGTGGTGGTCAACCGACGGATCCTTCCATCTGAAGTTCAATGAGGCGGTTGAGCTCGAGGGCGTATTCCATGGGCAGCTCGCGCGCGATGGGCTCGACGAACCCGCGCACGATCATGGCCATTGCCTCGAACTCGTTCATGCCGCGAGACATGAGGTAGAACAGCTGCTCCTCGCTGACGCGCGAGACCGTGGCCTCGTGACCCATCGACACATCGTCCTCACGGACGTCGACGTAGGGGTACGTGTCGGAGCGGGAAATCTGGTCGACGAGCAATGCATCGCACAGCACGTTGGACTTGGCACCCTTGGCACCCTCGAGCACCTGGACCAGCCCGCGGTAGGACGAACGTCCGCCACCACGTGCCACCGACTTGGACACCACATTGGACGTGGTGTTGGGGGCGGCGTGCACCATCTTGGAACCGGCGTCCTGGTGCTGGCCTTCGCCGGAGAAGGCAACGGACAGCGTCTCACCGTGGGCGTGCTCGCCCATGAGGTAGATGGCCGGGTACTTCATGGTGACCTTGGAGCCGATGTTGCCATCGACCCACTCCATGGTCGCGCCCTCTTCAGCCACGGCACGCTTGGTGACGAGGTTGTAGACGTTGTTGGACCAGTTCTGGATGGTCGTGTAGCGAACGCGGGCGTTCTTCTTGACGATGATCTCGACCACGGCCGAGTGCAGCGAGTCGGAGGAGTACACCGGCGCGGTGCAACCCTCGACGTAGTGCACTGAGGAGCCCTCGTCGGCGATGATCAGGGTGCGCTCGAACTGACCCATGTTCTCCGTGTTGATACGGAAGTAGGCCTGCAGTGGGATGTCGACGTGGACGCCCGGGGGGACGTAGACGAACGAGCCACCGGACCACACGGCCGTGTTCAGCGCAGCGAACTTGTTGTCGCCCACCGGGATGACCGTGCCGAAGTACTGCTCAAAGATCTCAGGGTGGTCGCGTAGCGCGGTGTCGGTGTCGAGGAAGAGGACGCCCTGCTCCTCGAGGTCCTCACGAATCTGGTGGTAAACCACCTCGGACTCGTACTGGGCTGCCACTCCGGCGACCAGCTGCTGCTTCTCTGCCTCGGGGATGCCCAGGCGGTCGTACGTGTTCTTGATGTCGTCGGGGAGGTCCTCCCACGACGTTGCCTGGCGCTCCGTGGAGCGCACAAAGTACTTGATGTTGTCGAAGTCGATTCCGGTGAGGTCTGCACCCCACGTCGGCATCGGCTTCTTGCCGAACAGTCGCAGGCCCTTGAGGCGCAGTTCCAGCATCCATTCCGGCTCATCCTTGAGAGTCGAGATGTTGCGAACTACTTCCTCGTTCAGACCGCGTCGGGCATTAGTGCCCGCGCCGTCCTCGTCGTGCCAGCCGAATGCATAGTTACCCAGCGAGGCGATGGCCTCGTCCTGAGTAAGTTCCCCGGTTCCGGGGGCATTCTCCGTAGGAGCGCTCATTGTGATCCTTCCTTTGTGCCCGCGACTGCGAGCGGGATGGTTGTAGTGCACACGTGCGCGCCACCTGCCAGGGTGGACAGGCGTTGCACGTGGACGTCTAATATGCGCGAGAACGCGCGAGCCTCAGCCTCACACCATTCGGGGGCGGCCTCGGCAATGGATTGCACAGGGCAGTGACCCTGGCACAACTGGACGGTGTAGCCGCCGGGACCGGGGCGCACCGAGGTGGCGTAGCCCTGATCGCCCAGCGCCTGTGAGAGCGCATCGACGCGCTCCCCTAAGGTGCCGTCTGCGGGAACCGATGCCGCGAGAGTTTTCTCGAGCTCAAGAGACTTCTGCTCCACAAACTCGTCGAGCCCACCGTGCTCGCGCATGAAGGCCAGCGCGTCGACGGCTACGCCCGTGTACGCCGATGCCAGGGCCTGCTGGCCCTCGTTCGTCGCGACGTAGGATCGCGAGGGTCGCCCGCGCCCACGGTTTACTGGGCCGGGCTGGTCGTGCTCGGTGATAAACCCGGCCTCGGTCAACGAGGTCAGGTGGCGGCGGACGCCAGCAGGCGTGACGCCAAGTTCGTTGGCTAGCGTTGCCGCCGTGATGGGTCCGGCCGATGCTATGAGGCCTAGGACACGGTCACGCGTGGTGTCAGTGCTCATGAAGCCTCCTCTGGTCGCCGTGTGGCACTGGGATACGCGCCCGCACACGGGGCTACGCAATAGATAACATTGTCGTTGCTTAATCTGTTCCCCGCAAGCAAGGCGCCCCTTACCCATGGGCCGCCGGCTGCGCACCGATATGGCACTGGAGCCGACTGAATTCGTTCCCTCGTCGCCAGCGATGGGGACAAGGTTTGCCATCGTGACTGGCAGCGGGCTGGTTGTCGACGCAGTCGTGGTCGCGGTCCCTGCACTCACGGGAGCGCTCTCCTCAACCGCTTAGGATGAACGCGTGAATCTCTCCACCATTGCTCAGCCCATCGCTCACGGCTCACGTGCCACCACCGGTTTCATCGGCAAGTACGTCCATGGGCTCGCGATGGCCAACATCGCGGCACAGATCGGCATCATCGTTACCGGTGGACTGGTGCGGCTCACAGAATCCGGCCTCGGCTGCTCGGACTGGCCGCACTGCGAACCAGGTTCATTCACCCCCGAGTACCACGCGGCGGCCGGAATTCACGGCTTCATCGAGTTCGGCAATCGCCTGCTGACGTTCGTCCTCGCCATCATTGCGCTGCTCCTCGCGATCGCAATTTGGCGCGTGCGCCCCCAATTCAAGTGGCTCGGCATCGTGCCCGGCCTGGGCATCATCGCGCAGGCCGTACTTGGTGGCATTGTGGTCCTCCTGGATCTCAATCCACTCCTCGTCGGTCTCCATATGTTCATCTCCGCCGGACTGGTCTGGATTTCGGTGCAGATCGGGTTGAAGGTACGGGACGCTCCACGACGCGACGGCCGTCCCATCCCCGGCATCCTGGGTGCCTCTCGCGGGCTGCTCATGATCATCGTCGTCCTGGGAGTGCTGACCACCGGTGCCGGGCCGCACTCGGGAGATGCAAACGCGACCGAACGACTGGCGTTGGATCCAGCCATCATCGCCCAGATCCACGGCCTGACCGTGGTGCTCTACCTAGCCGTCATCGTGTGGATGGTCGTGCGAGTGCGCGGCGACCACAGCATCGGCGAGCGAGACGAGGTCCGCAAGGCGTGGATCGTCCTGGTAGCGATGACGCTCGCGCAGGGCCTCGTGGGTGTCGTTCAATACTTCACCGGACTCCCGGAGTTGCTGGTAGGCGTCCACATGCTGGGCATCGGGCTGCTCGTCGCCGCACAGTCCGCCGCCAACTACCTACTTCAAGCCGCCCCGACCTCGGCTACGTCCACGCCCTAAACTGGACTCTATGACGCGCAGTACCGCACCAGCACTCCCTCCTGACAACGATGGAGGGCGCGGACGTTCCCGGAGGGTGCGCCTGAGGATGTTGACGGTCGCGACGATAGCCACCAGCGGACTCGTCCTCGCAGCGTGTAGTTCAGACCCGACACCGGGGCCCACCGAGTCCGCCCAGAATCACGCCCCGACTCCAGCCGCCACGTCCGAGGGCACCACCACCCACTACGCGGATCCGTCGGTCTCCCCTGGCCTGATGACCCTGACGAGTAGCGACTTTGCCGACGGAGAGGCACTCGACGACTCCGCCACCGCAACCGCGTGGGGCGGACAGTGCACCGGCGCGAACGAGAACCCCGGGCTCGTCTGGAGTGGTGCACCAGAGGGCACCAAGGCGTACGCGATCACGCTGGTCGACACCACGCAGAGCTTCGCGCACTGGGTGCAGGCGAACATCCCGGCTTCGGTCACCTCGGTCGCGCGCGGCGGGTCAGCGGAGATGCCCGGGGTCGTCGGCTCGAATGCGGCAGGCGACTACGGCTACTTTGGACCGTGTCCACCAAGCGGCACCCACGAATACCAGTTCACTGTATGGGCGCTCGACGACGAGGTCGACGCAGCACCGGGAATCTCCTATGACGGGTTGATCGCAGAGATAGACGGCCACGTGCTCGCGACCGCCACGCTCACCGGCGTGCGGGCGGCCGCGGAAGGCTAACCCCGCACCATGGCCGCCTAATCTGACGTGGCTGCCACCACATCTTCAACGGCGTTGTAACCCCGCA
Organism: Demequina aurantiaca; assembly: GCF_000975135.1. Lineage (GTDB taxonomy): Bacteria > Actinomycetota > Actinomycetes > Actinomycetales > Demequinaceae > Demequina > Demequina aurantiaca. The sequence goes on from NZ_BBRF01000003.1 coordinate 263,493, forward strand.
ATGCCGCACTCACACCCTCGCGATAGGCACCGACGGGGTCGTCGGTGAGTGTTCCCGGACCTGTCAGCTCGAGCATCACATATCCATGCTGGGTGGCCCACAAGTGAGTAGCGATCGCGCGCGGCTCTCCTTGCAAGGCCCCCGCCCTCACCAAATCGCTGAACAAATCAACGAGTGCTTCGAAGGTCAATTGGGTTGGTTCGACTATCTCCGGGGACGGGGTGTAGCCGCTGGCCCGAAAGGCGAAGATCAACAAGTACCGCGAGGGATTGGCGAGCGCCCAGTCTCGGTAGGCGCGCATCGCGTGGCGTACCCTCGCCACTTCGTTGCCAGATTCCGCGCCTCCATAGAGCGCCTGATGAAACTCTGCGAAGGCCTCGGAATAGAGGGCGTCGAGCAGCCCCTGCTTGCCGCCAAAATGGGTGTAGATCCCGGTCGTTGAGCAACCGGCCCGTTGGGTGACCGCGCGCACGGTCAGACCCGAGGCCCCGTGCTCGATCACGACGTCACGCGCCGCGTCCAGAATCAAGTCTCGGCCAATAGAAGTGTCACTCATAGACACCTACCGTAACGGGCGTGGTGTAACTTTGTTTTCGTAACTTAGTTACGCCCACTGTTCACGCGACCAATTCTTGGGAGTCAGCACAATGAAAACCGCCAACCCAGACGGCGTCACTCGCCGTTGTCCTCCACGCAGTCGAGGAATTCACCACCGACCACGCGCCGTCGCTAGTGCACTTGCGCTGGTCCTTATCGCAGGATGCTCCCCTGCTGATCCGGTGCCGCTGACGGTGACCAGCGCGGATTTTGAGAACGGCGGAACGATCCCTGACGAGATGACAGCGAATGCCTTCGGGGGGACCTGTTCTGGCGATGACGTGAGCCCGGCCCTCGCCTGGGAAGGTGGCCCCTCGGACGTGGGCTCCTACGCGGTCGTCATGCTCGACACCTCCCACGAGAACTGGGTGCACTGGCTGGTAGCGAACATTGCGCCGGAGACCCTTGCCTTGGAGGGCGGCGAGCAGTTGGAAGAGCCGGCGGTGACAGGGCGCAACGGGTTAGGCAACAACAAGTACTTTGGGCCGTGCCCGATGAGCCCCGATCACGTGTACTCGGTTGAAGTCTGGGCGCTGGACGCCACCGTTGACCTAGAGGCGGGGTATAGCCACGAGGAACTGCTCGCCGCTACCGAGGGACATGTGCTCGAGACGGCAACGTTGACCGCGACGAGGTCTGGTCCCGAGTAGTGGAACTGAAGTCGTGACGATTAGTCGCGCAGCCAGGACGCGTCGGCCGGGCGCAGGGTAGCCCAGTCGGCACGTCTTGCGGCGTCGAGCGCGAAGGATCCGACGAGTAGCGGCGGGCACGCGACGTCGCCGCGCCCGATTGCGGCAAGCACGTCGTCGAGCGCAACCCAGCGTCCCACCATGTCCGCCTCCTCGTCCTCGCGGACGTGGCGTTCGGCTTCCGGAACATCGGTGAGGTCACGGGCGAGGAAGATCCGGATAGCCTCGGCGCTGCCGCCAGGTGAGGTGTAGAAGTCAGCGAGGGTATGCCAGGTCGCTGCAGTGAGGTCCGCCTCCTCGTAGAGCTCACGTGCTGCGGCGGCCTGCAAGGTCTCGCCCTCAACGTCCAGCAGGCCCGCGGGAGGCTCCCACAGCTCACTCCGCACGGGGTGGCGGTACTGGTGCACCAGGTAGACCTCGTCACGCTCATTGAGCGCGAAGATCGCCACGGCGCCCGGGTGCGCCACATAGTCACGCGTAACGTGACCCGCTTCGCCTAGGTCGATGTCGTCCGAGTCGACATTCCAGACGCGGCCCTCAAAGACCGTCGAGGTTGAGGTGACCGGGCGCGGAGCGCGCACATCAGCCAACCGGAAGCCATCGGACGCCATCGAGCGAGCCTTTAGGCGGTCTGCCCGGCGGCCACAGCATCGTCCGCAGCCTTGGCGTCGGACTGCTGAGTGATAGCAGCGCCGATGAGACCCGCGAACAGCGGGTGTGCCTTGGTGGGGCGAGACAGGAACTCGGGGTGCGCCTGCGTGGACAGGTAGTACGGGTGGGTGTCGCGTGGAAGCTCGACGAATTCGACCAGCGAACTGTCGGGCGACTGGCCCGATACCGCGAGGCCAGCGTCCTCTAGCTGCTCGCGGTACGCGTTATTGACCTCGTAGCGATGACGGTGACGCTCCCCCACGGTGGTCTTGCCATACGTCTCGGCAACGACGGATCCGGGGGTCAACACGGCCTGGTACTCACCCAGGCGCATGGTGCCGCCCAGGTCTCCCTTGCCGTCGACGATCTCGAGCTGCTCCTCCATGGTCGCGACCACGGGGTGCGCGGGGTTGTCGTCGAACTCGGAGCTTGAGGCTCCTTCGAGACCAACGACGTTTCGCGCGTATTCGATCACCATGCACTGCATGCCGAGGCAAATGCCGAGCGTGGGGATCTTGTTCTCGCGTGCAAACTTGAGTGCTCCGAGCTTGCCCTCGATGCCGCGTACGCCGAAGCCTCCGGGGACGAGCACCGCATCAACCTCGCCGAGCGCCTCCTGGGCACCTTCAGGGGTCGCGCAACGGTCGGACGCGACCCAGCGGATGTTCACGCGGGCGTCGTGCTTGAAGCCGCCGGCACGTAGCGCCTCGCTCACCGACAGGTACGCATCGGGGAGGTCGATGTACTTGCCAACCAGCGCCACCGTCACCTCGTGCTTGGGGAAGTGGACGCGACGCAACAGGTCATCCCAGGCGCCCCACTGGACGTCGTGGAAGGGCAGGTCGAGGCGACGCACCACGTAGGCGTCGAGGCCCTCGGAGTGCAGCACCTTGGGAATGTCGTAGATGCTGGGCGCGTCCTTGCAGGTCACGACGGCCTGGTCCTCGACGTCACACATCAGCGCGATTTTGTTCTTGACGGACTGCGGGATGTCACGGTCCGAGCGACACACGATCGCGTCGGGCTGGATGCCGATGCTGCGAAGAGCCGCCACCGAGTGTTGCGTGGGCTTGGTCTTCAGTTCGCCGGAAGGGCCGATGTAGGGCACCAACGAGATGTGCAAGAAGAACACGTGGTCGCGGCCCACCTCGTGGCGCACCTGTCGCGCGGCCTCAAGAAACGGCTGGGACTCGATGTCGCCCACGGTGCCGCCGACCTCGGTGATGATGACGTCGACCTCGGGGCTGGCCTGGGCGCGCATGCGGCGCTTGATCTCGTCCGTGATGTGCGGGATGACCTGAACGGTGTCGCCCAGGTATTCGCCGCGACGCTCCTTCGCGATGACCTGCGAGTACACCTGACCCGTGGTCACGTTCGAGGAGGCCGCCAAGTTCACGTCGAGGAAACGCTCGTAGTGGCCGATGTCCAGGTCCATCTCGGCACCGTCATCGGTCACGAAGACTTCGCCGTGCTGGAAGGGATTCATCGTGCCGGGGTCCACGTTCAGATACGGGTCGAGCTTCTGCATCGTCACCCGCAACCCACGGGACCGGAGAAGTCGGCCGAGGCTCGAAGCCGTCAGACCCTTTCCGAGGGAGGAAACAACGCCTCCCGTAACAAAGATGTGACGGGTGACATGGTCCGATCCGGACGAAAATCTAGTTCTCTCCACGGGCTTCAACGCTATCACCGCGCGGCCCCGAGCGAGACCCAAGCCGCGCCAAAAACCTCACTCGCCGCACAAAACTTCTCAGAACTCGTCGGGGCCGCCCCCATCTCCGTGCTCGCACCGGGCGTGTCGCACTGGGCGTGTCGGGGCCAACTGCCCCGTCGCTACCGTTGAAACGGCACTATTCGCCGATGGGCGGCGGAGCGGCCGCGGAACCGTCACCGGGGCCGTAATGCCCCACCCAGCCGTCGAACTGCTCGCGCAAGGCGAGCGCGACGCTCACCTGGCTAAACGACGTCTCGATCCACGAGACGGTAGATATTCGCTGGGCTAAACCATCGGCATCGGCAAGCACATCAGACACGAGGTCACCTGGGGCATCGGGTCCATTCGCGGCCACCACCGCCACCTCATACTGGGTCAAGACACCGGCGAGGGTGGTGTTCGCGGTGGCCTGGAGGCTTGATTCATCGTCGACGGCCGGAGTCTCCCCCGCCACCATGACCACTGCGTTGGCGGGCCCTTCCCGTGTGCCTGACACCAGATCCGCATCCGTCAGCAGCGTCCACAGCACTTGTGCGTGGTCCTCTGCCGCTGCGTCTGGCGGCACCTGTTGTTCCCCGTCGTCGACGCCGGCTGCGGGCGGCAGCAGGGACTGCGCGAGGGCCTGGGCGAAAAGCTCGTCGACGCTTTCGGTGCCGTCAAGCCCGGAGATGGAGGGTGCGAGCTGCGGTGCGAGGGCCGCACGGAAGGCTGACTGGTTGGGGTCTGTCCACAGCGATTCGATGGTGACCGAAGCCGCCACCGAGCCACCCGCCTGCTCAACATAGCCCTGCGCACTACTCACGGCATCGGCGTTCGCGTTGTCGACGGAAATGAAGGCGACATTGCCTCCCGCCAGGGTGGTGCCCAGCAGCTGTGGCGCGGTGCCGGCCACCCAGTCGTCGCCATAGTCGTTGGTGACGTTCGCGCGATCAGCCTCGAGTTCAGCAGCGGTGACTTGATCTTCGAGCGAGTCCACCTGAGCGCCGAGCGAACCGATAAGTGCGGTGCGCAGCGGACCCGAACCGAGCACCAGACCGATGGCCATCGCGAACATTGCCACCACGACGGGGACTACCCACCCGCGGCGGTCGTGCTTCACGACAGACCCAACCAGGTGGACACGCTCTCCCATGCGGAAGAGACCCACGAGCGACCACCCGGGGTGGCCGCCAACGCCAGACCGAGGGCAACGAACCCAGCGGCCACCAGGCCGAACACCGTCCATCGCGAGTAGCGGTGCCGGTAGACCTGTGCAAGCGTACGGGCATCCACGAGTCCCCCACCCGCCTGCAGCCGAGTCAGGAACGTACCGGCGTTGAGGTCACTCGACCCCTGCAGATAGTCGATAAGTCGACTCTCCATGCCCACCGTCACGATCACCTCTGCGCCCTGGGCGTGTGCGAGAAGCACTGCAAGGTCGCTGCTGGCGATGCCCGCGTCGGACGTGGTGCGCGAGACGCCGAGTGCATCGGCGCGCGTCATGCCCGCATCGGCGCCAGCCGGGTCGTGGACGACGACAGTCGCGGCGGCGCGCATAGCCCGCTCGGAAACCGACTCGACGTTACCCACGATGATCTTCGCGGCGTACGCGTGCTCCATGGCGGCGTCTGCCGAATCACCGATAGCGATGATGACGGGCTTGCGTTCGCGCAGGTAGGTGCGGATGTCCTTGAGTTGCTTGGCGTAGAGCATCCCGCCGGTCACGATCAGCACGTGACGGCCTTCGAGGTCGACGTCGACGGCGGGCAATCCACGGCCGTCAAGGATCAGCGCGGAGTCGCGCTCGACATAATCCATCGCATTCGCGGTGAACGCGGAGAGTTGCACGTGCATGTTCTGGGCCGCGTCGGCAAGAGCCTGTTCCCGAGCCTCATCGGTAAGGATTTCCCCCTTAGCCAGCTGCGTGTCCCCACGGAATACTGCGTCACCGTCGATGCGGATGCGAGAGCCGTCGCGAATGTTCATGACGTCCGCGCCGGCCTTATCGATCAGCGGAATCGATGCCTCCGCCAACACTGTGGGTCCGCCGTTCGGGTAGCGACCAGAAATCGACTCTTGCGCGTTGATCACCGCGGAGGGGCGGCACGCCGACAGTTGAGATGCGGTGCGCTCGTCGAGGTCAAGGATGTCGATCACCGCGATGTCACCACGACGCAATCGCCGCGTCAACGCCGTGATCGAATGATCCACTCGGGCCGTTCCGTTAAGCGGGGAATCACTGCCCGCGGACTCGTTGCGGCGCGAGAATTTGCTCATGGCATTATCGTGCCACGGCGGATGCCTCCAGTAGCTCAAGCGCGTGGGCGCGTGCCGTAGCCGAGTCCTCCTGCCCAGACAACAGGCGCGCGATCTCTGCCACGCGGTCTGCCTCCGTCACCTCGACGACGGCCGTCGTGGTCGTGGATCCATCGGTCGACTTCTGCACCACGACGTGGGTGTTTGCGAAGGCGGCGACCTGGGCGAGGTGCGTCACGACGATCACCTGGTGCGTGCGGGCGAGGGCCGCAAGCCTGTTGCCGACCGCGATAGCTGCACGGCCGCCGACTCCCGCGTCTACCTCGTCGAAGACAAATGTGTGGCCGGGGGCTGCGGCACGATCCGCTAGTGCCACCTCGATCGCCAACATGATGCGAGACAATTCACCGCCCGATGCTGCCTCCGCCACCGGCCGTGGTGCGGTGCCTGGGTGCGCGGCAAGCGTCATGACGACGGCATCCGCTCCCGATGGCCCCGGCTCGACCGGCTCCACGTCGATCTCGAAACGGGCGTCAGGCATGGCCAGCTGACCCAACTCATTGTTGACGGCATCTGCCAACGCCGTGGATGCACGCGACCGACCATGAGAAAGTTTGCCCGCGAGTTCGATGACCGCGGCGTTCGTTCGTTCGACGTCCTCGCGGCGCTGGATCAGCGTCTCGTCCCACGCGTCGTCCTCCGCGACCCGCTCACGCGCGTCGGCAGCGTACTCCAAGATTCCCGTCACATCGCGGCCGATGCGGCGGCCCAGCGAGGCGAGCGCACTGCGGCGATCGTTGAGGGCCTCCAGGCGGCCGGGATCGGCGTCGAGCGCGTCGAGGTAGTGCACCAGGTCGCTCGAGATGTCGGCTGCGGCGTAACCCATCTCAGCCAGGCGCTTCTCGTGCTCGGCAAGCACCGGGTCGTGACGAGCCGCATCGCCGAGTGCGCGCCGGGCGGCCTCGATCGCGGCCACCAGAGACATCTCGTCAGAATCGTTGTCGATCGCCTGGCCCGCCTTCGCAACCCCGCTGCGAACCGATTCGGCGTTCTCGAGCACCATCGCCTCGGCGCTGAGAGCCTCGTCCTCACCGGGCTGCGGATCCACCGCGTCAATCGCGATCAGATCTTCGCGAAGTCTCGCCACATCCGCGCGCGCCTGATGGGCTCCGGACTCCATGCGCTCGAGTTCCGCCTTCGCATCGCCCCAGGCGGCCCAGGCGGCCCGGTAGTCGTCGAGCAAGCGCTGCTGCTCTGGTCCGGCATATTCGTCAAGCGTCGCGCGTTGGCGCGCTGCAGAGCGCAGGCGTACCTGATCACTCTGACCGTGGACCGTGACGAGGTCCGACGCAATGTCAGCGAGGAGAGATTGAGGCGCGGTACGCCCCGCGACGATCGCCCGTGATCGCGTAGTAGCGCCGACGGTGCGCGCGACGATGACCGTGCCGTCGTCCTCAAGCTCGGCCCCAGCATCGGCCAGTGCAGCCCGCGCCTGGGAGTCAGCGGGGACGTCGAGGACGGCCTGTGCCACGGCCTCGTCTGCCCCGGTGCGTACTGCGGTGGGCGTGGGCTTGCCGCCAAGGATCAGCCCCAGCCCGGTCAACACCATGGTCTTGCCCGCGCCGGTCTCCCCCGTGAGCACCGTCAGCCCGGCACCAAAGGTGACTCGTGCCGACTGGATGACTCCGAGGTTTTCGATGGACAGTTCGTGAAGCACGGTCAGCCGTCCTCGTCAGGGGGCATGTTCGCGCGTGACGGGCGTTCGCCGCGCCACCCGTTGGTGGGAAGCGAAAACTTCTTGACCAGCCGCTCGGTGAACGGTGCGTCGTTGGTGCGCGCCAGCAGCACCGTCTCGTCGCCACGGCGTACCTCGAGGCGGCCTCCACGCGGCACATCGATGCCTCGCGAGCCGTCAAGGATCACGTTGCCCGGTGACGCAGTTCCCTCCATCACCTCAACGGCAAAGTAGGAATCAGGCCCCACCACCAATGGCCGCGCGAAGAGCGCATGGGCGGACAGTGGAACAAACAGCAATGCATCCACATTTGGCCACATCACGGGCCCTCCAGCTGAGAACGCGTGCGCGGTGGAGCCGGTGGCGGTGGACACGATCACGCCGTCGCATCCGAAGGTCGAGAGGGGGCGTCCATCCACCTCGACCGCTACTTCTAGCGTCGAATGCAGATCGGTGCGCTCGAGGGTCGCCTCGTTGAGGGCCCAGCCCTCGTGACGCGCGCCGTCAGGGTCGATGACCGTCACTTGCAGCGTGCGTCGCTCCTCGATGTGATAGTCGCCAGACGCGAGCCGAGCTGCGGCGTGCGCCACGTCGTCACGCTCGAGTTCCGCGAGGAAGCCCACCCTGCCTAGGTTGACGCCGAGCAGTGGGATCTTGGTGCCGTGCGTCACGTGGGCGGCATGCAGCATGGTGCCATCGCCACCAAGCACCATGGCCGCCTCGATGGGCTCACTCACGCCGGGATTGAAGTCGAAGCACGGCTCGACTCCCTCAGCCTCAAGCGCACGCGCGGCCACCTGACCCGCCTCGACCGTCTCGGTTCTGTGCGGATTGACCACAATGAGGATGCGGCGTGTCATCACTACCCCTTCGCTACTTCGCGGTCGATCGCCGCCGCGGCGGCACTGGCATCAAGAGTCGGACGTTCACGAGCCCCGGTCACGTCGGCCAATTCATTGTCGCTGGCATCTCCGACATCCCCAGCCTGCCATGCCGACGAGCCCCACACGAAGAATTCCACATTGCCGTGCGGACCCGGTAACGCGCTGCGGGACACATGGTGAATGGTGAGCCCTGCGGAACGCATGGCGGTGACCACCCCAGCCACGGCATCGGCGCGATCGCCCTGGTCGGTGACGATGCCATTCTTGCCAAGCTTCTGGCGCCCCACCTCGAACTGAGGTTTCACCATCAGGACAAAATCCGAGGCTCGCGCGACCGCTCCCACCAGCGCGGGGATCACCATGGTGAGTGAAATAAATGACAGGTCCGCGACCACCAGATTGGTGTCATCGCGCAGGCTTCCTGGTTCGAGTTCGCGCACGTTGACGCCCTCGACCACGGTCACGCGGTCGTCGGCGCGAACCTGGTCGGCGAGCTGGTCGTGACCTACGTCAACCGCCGTCACATGGGCAACAGAGCGCTCAAGCAGCACCTGCGTGAAGCCGCCAGTGGACGCGCCGGCATCGAGCGCCACTCGGCCGGCTATCGCGAGCCCGAGCGGTTCACACTCGTCGAGAGCGCCGATGAGCTTGTGGGCGGCGCGAGAGACGTAGTGGTCGGTTGGTCCCGCAAGTTCAATGGTCACGCCGTCACGGATAGTGAGCGCGGGCTTAGACGCGACAGCGCCGTCGACCAGAATCGATCCGGCCGAAATGAGGGACTGGGCGTGGGTTCGCGAACGAGCCAAGCCGCGAGCCACGACCGCGAGGTCGAGGCGCATCGAGTGCTTAGGAGTCCTCGCGGAGCCGCGAGGCAAGGGCGTCCTGCACCTTGTCGTAGAACTCCGCCTGCTCGTCGAGGTCCTCAGGCAACTCAGTTACTGCCTTGAGTGCCTCACGAACTTCAGCGGGGTACTCGACTTGTCCCAGCGTGGTGCGGGAATCGTTGATGTCAGCCATGCTCAGAAGGTTACTCCCAGGTGGGGCAAGGTCTCAACCACGACCTTCTGACCGGCATCGGCGGCCGCCCAAGCCGCGACGCAAGCCGCGCGCACGCGATCGATATCGGTGCCACCGTCGACGAGGAGGTGTCCCTCCGTGACCCGCGCACGCGCCTCACCCACGTGAACCCACTCGCCGGACACGCAGGGCTCCGGGTGTGCCTCAGCCAGGCAGGACAAGTCCGCGCCGATGAAACTGGGGCGCTGATCCGCGGGCGCCAGTAGCGCATCACGGGCATCATTCACGCCGGTGAGCACCATCAAACCCGGAATGTTCGCCGCCCGCGCTCCCTTGAGGTCGGTGTCCAGTCGGTCGCCAATTGCTAGTGGGCGTTGGGCTCCAGTGCGCTCGGCCGCCATGTGAAACATCGCAGGCTCGGGCTTGCCTGCGGCGAGGGGCGTCACCCCGGTCGCGGTCGCCACGACACCCACGAGCGCGCCATTGCCAGGCGCCATTCCTCGATTCGTGGGCAGCGTCATGTCCAGGTTGGTCGCGAAGAAGCGTGCGCCGCCGTGGATCGCGTACGTCGCCTCCGCGAAATCCTTCCAGCCAATGTTCGGCGCATAGCCCTGAATCACGGCCGCCGGAGCATCGTCCGCGCTGTCGACCACGTCGTAGCCGGCGGCGGCCACGGCCGTGCGTAGTCCCTTGCCTCCGATCACCAGCACGCGTGAGCCCTTCGCGACGTGCTCGGTGAGCATGATCGCGCCAGCCTGGGCGGCGGTCATCACTTCCGTAGCCTCCGTCGGAATGCCAAGGCTGCTCAGTTGACCCGAGACCTCCTCCGGCTCGCGGCTGGCGTTGTTCGTCACAAAGATCAACTGCAGGCCAGCACCACGCGCCTGCGCTAACGCGGGAGGCGCTGACGGAATCGCGTCTGGCCCCTTGTAAGCGACTCCGTCCAGGTCGACGAGCGCGACATCAAAGAACTCTTGCAACGGCTTAGTGGTGCCGTGCAACGTGGCGTCAGACATTCCTAGGCTCCTCGTCGTTGCTGGAGTCCTGAGCGGTGCCGGATTCCTCGTCGGACGCGACGTACTCCAGTGGCTCGGGGAGTTCCTCAGTGTCATAGAGATACACCTCGTCGGCCCAAGTGGGCTCACTCTCCCCCTCTACGGGGAGACTTGCCTGAATCTTGTCGGCCTCGTCATTGCGCTCCAGGGCCCGGAGCACCGCGACCTTGGCCTCAGAGATCCTCACCCGCGCGTCGGAATTCTTGGTCTCGATGCGGCTCAACGTCATCAGCGCAGCCTCGGCGTTACCCATGTCCAGACGTGCTCCCGCAATGACGATCTGCAGTTCCACCGCAGCCTCTGCCGACAGCTTCTGGGCCTCCGGCTCCTGAGCGAGCGCGATGGCGCGCTCAGGACGTCCAAGCCCTCGCTCGCAGTCGGCCATCAGCGGCAGGTGTTCGCTCGAACTATTGAGTCGACGCACGGTACGGAACTCGCGCAAGGCATCGGCGTACCGGGCGGTGGCGTAGGCGGTAAGCGCCGCGGCCTCGCGGCAGATGTCAACGCGACCGCCGCGGGCCACCGCAACCTGTGCGTGCTGATAGGCGCGCTCGGGATCAATATCGATGAGCCTGCCCGCCATGACGAGATGGCGGCCGACATCCTCGGCGTTGTCCTTGCTCAGCGTCCGCAGGCTCGCGCGAGCGGACTTGTCGAGAAGGTCAAACGTGATCTCGTCGGGGATGTCGGGAGCGACGGGCGCCTGACGGACTAGACCCTCGTTGCGGGGGGCACGGTCGTCACCATCGCGCTGGGCGGCGCCCTTGTGCTTCGGAGCTCCCTTGCCCAAATAGCCAGTGCGCTGAGGGGGGCGGTCGCCACCGGCACGGTCCGGACGACTGGACCCGGCGCGGTCGGGACGGCCCTGGTAGCCACGTGCATCGCCACCGTCGCGACGCGGAGCGCCTCGATCAGGACGGTCCGAGCCAGAGCGGTCGGGGCGGCCTTGATAGCCGCGTGAGTCGCCTCGATTCGGACGGTCGGAACCGCCACGATCCGGGCGGCCCACGCCAGCGCTGTCGGGGCGGCCCTGGTAGCCACGCGAGTCGCCACCATCACGAGGCGACGTGCCGCGGTAGCCGCCGGCACCGTTCGAGGGCGGGCGTGAAGAACTGTTCAGTGGACGCGACGAGGAGGAACTGCCCCGATCGGTGCGAGGCGGACGAGCGTCCGAGGACCGCGGCGGCCGGCCTACGCTATCGCGGCTCGGGCGTGTGTATCCCTTCGACTTGCCAGTTTCCGCGGGCCGTGAATCGCCAGCTGGCGGACGTGACGCACGCTTCTCGCGGTCGTCCGCTGGGCGGTCCTTTTCCTCGTTGGCCATCATGCTCCGATCTAGATCTTTCAAACGTACTCTGCCACGCCATAAGGGCGTTGCCATGTGAGGGACATTGTTCCC
>NZ_BBRF01000002.1 GCF_000975135.1 Demequina aurantiaca
CCGGAGGTATTCCGAAGGTCGATATCGTCATTGCGTCCACTGTGAGTTTTCTCCCTCAAAGCGTTGATTGAGAGATGCCGCTCGTCATAGTTTTTCATGGCACATTGAGTTCGGGCCAGGCGTTGTACTCAGTCCTCTGGCCGTACGGCGCCGTTTAGGTCAGCTTGGGTCGACCTGTGGATTCACGCATGACCAGTTGAGTGGCAAGGCGTTGACGTGGGTGTGCGATGCGGTTTCCGTGGACCAGCTGCATGGCCATCCGTATTGCTTCGCGCGCCATCTCCTCGAGCGGCTGACGAATAGTGGTCAGTTCGGGCTGTAGCCACTTGGCGATCATCACGTCATCAAACCCGACGACGGAGAGATCGTCGGGGATCACTAGTCCATGGCGTTTCGCCTCCTTGTACACGCCAGCCGCACACTGGTCGGACCCCGCGAAGATCGCGGTGGGCGGCTGCGGGATGCTGAGCATGCGGCGGGTGGCGGACTCGCCACTCTCTGGGAGGAAGTCTCCCCAGTGTTCTAGGCGTGGATCCGTGGGTACACCGGCCTTCGATAGCGCTGCCCGGTACCCCTGTAGTCGCTCGCGTGAGCATGACACCTGGGTGGGGCCAGTAATGATTCCAATACGTTGGTGGCCCAGTTGCAGGAGGTGCTGGGTTGCCGCAAAGCCGCCCTCGTAGTTCGTCGCGGCCACGGCCGGTACGTCAGGGGCGGTCCCTCCCAGCGGATCCACGAGCACCACAGGGGTGTTGAGTTTGGACAGTTCCTCGGCGATGCCTTCCTGGAACTCGGTGACGGTGAGCACCACCGCGTCGGTGCGCCGTGTCGCGAGGTGCTGAACCCAGTGACGGTTGCCAATACGACGGCCGTGGGTAGACGTGACGACCAGGCTCACGCCTGCCCGCGCTGCCTCATCCTCTGCGCCCTGCACCAATGGCATGGCCCAGTTTGGATCGAGATCGCGAATGACAAAGTCGATCAGTCCCGTGGGTCGCTTGCTGGAAGTTCCCCGGCGCATGTAGTGATGCTCCTCGAGCAGTTGGCGCACGTGGTCTCGAGTATCTGAGGCGACCCCTTCGCGTCCGTTAAGCACTTTCGACACGGTCGGTACAGACACTCCGGCCAACTCCGCAATCTCCGCCATGGACACTCGAGTACTCATGCTCCGAGCACCACCCTCAAGTGTTTCTCGTGGCCAGCCTCCACGGCGAAGTCCGCGCTAACGCCACGGTGGGACATGCGGTAGGTGCCGGCAAAACCCTGCACCCGTAGGCGGCCAGCTTCGTCCGTTCGTTGGACGCCCGCTGGATGCCACCACTCGCTTTTGATCAAGTCGTGGATCGCGTCGAAGGCTGGTTTACGTGAGCCATTGGTGCGCAGCAGTCCCGACGGCGCCCCAAGCCATGCGGTTGCGTCGGAGAGCCCCCAGTACGTCACGGACTCGACTGAGGGGTGGGCGAACAGATTCCGGTAGTGGCGCGTGATCTCAGCTGCCTGCCGCGCCTCGCCTTGAGCCGTTGACGGCCAATCGGCGGGCGCGAAGTCATTGAGATCAACGATGTGCGCCGGCATGAGGTCTCCCGACACGAGCGACGTCTCCGTCATCTGTAGCGGCAACCCGAATCTCGCAAACCTCTCGAGGATCTCCCAGATCTCGTCCTCACCGCGGTACCCCTGGTGCATATGAGTTTGAAGTCCAATGGCGTCGATCTGTATGCCCGCATCGAGGCATTCAGAGATCACGTGCTCGTATTCGGGGGAGAGGTCAAAGTCGTTGAGCACAAGGCGTGCTTGGGGGTTGGCGGCACGTGCTGTATCAAAAGCCAGGCGCACTGTTTCGACCCGACCCTGGGACTGGGCGAGGCGGGTCACCGCATTGGTCTCGGCGGTGAATCTGGGCAGGATCACAGATTCGTTGATCGCGTCCCAATGGTCGATCACACCGGCGAATTCTTCTACTTCTCGTTTGATCCGTGCTCGCATTGCCGATTCGGCCTGCGTCTCAGTCACGTCCATCAGCCAGCGTGGGGCTAGCGTGTGCCACAGCAGCGGATGCCCCTTGACACTCACGTCGTGGCTCTTGAACCAGCGCGCTGCCGCGAGCAGACGCGCGGTGTCCGGATGTCCGGGCGTGGGTTCAAAGCGCGCCCAATAGAACGGCAGCGTCGCCATGTTAAAGAGTGAAAGCCACTCCTGCGCAAAAGCTGCGTTGTTGTCGTCGGATGTAGTGACGCTTGAGCCGGCAACAGCATCGTCCGTTGTTGTGGCGTGTTCGTTGGCGAAATCAATCAGGTCAAAGCCGATGTTTCCGAAGCCGAACGCGTGGCGCACCTGCTCCAGGAGGATGTCGGTGTGGGGGATGAGGGTTCCGCTGCCGTCGACGACGGTCACGGTAGTGCGCCCGCGCCTGTGATCAAGCGAGGTGGGCACACTGTCCGCAATTGTTGTCATCGCGTCGCCTAGTTGACCGTGACAGTAGTCATGCGCTCGGAAGCGACGGTCACCAGGTAGTCAGGGCCAGTCAGTTCGATCCGGGCTTCCGCGTCACGTGAATCGCTCGCTCCCACCCAGAGGTCCACGGTGCCTGACTCAACGACGCGCACACCGGCGCGGTTGGTGAAGGCGAGGCGTGTGGTGGGAACCCGCAGTTCGACGCGACGCGACTCTCCGGCCGCGAGTTCGACCCGGGCAAACCCGATCAGTTGGGCGACCGGCCGGGTCACACTGCCGACCAGGTCGTGTCCATACAACTGCACCACGTCCGCGCCCGCGCGCGAGCCAGTGTTGGTCACGGTCACATTTGCAACGATTGCTCCATCGCAGGGGATCTGTGCGTCGACCTCCAGATTGGTGTGGGCGAAGGTCGTATACGACAGCCCCGTTCCAAACGCCGATGCAGGGGTGGTCGAGAGATTGCTGACCTCACCATCGCCGCCAAGCGTGGGGTGGAGGTAGGAATACGGCTGGGCGCCAGCGGACCGGGGGAGGGAGACCGGCAATTTACCTGAGGGGTTGACGCGCCCAGACAGGACGCCAGCGATGGCGCTGGCCCCCTCCTCGCCGGGGAAGAACGCCTGCACAACCGCGGCACACTGTTCCATGGCCCACGCGATCGCGTAGGGGCGCCCTGTGACTGCGACGAGTACCACGGGGGTGCCGGTTGCTAGTAGTCGCTCGACCAGTTCACGCTGCACTCCGGGCAGTTCGAGGCTGTCGGTGTCGCACCCCTCACCGGAGGTGGCTCGGCCGAACAGGCCCGCACTGTCGCCCACCACCACAAGGGCGATGTCTGCGTCGCGCGTCACGCGTTCCGCCTCCTCGAATCCCGAGGTATCGGCGCTAGCCACGTCACAACCGAGCGCATAGGTCACGTCGGCGTCCCATTCTGCAGCGATAGCCTCCCGCACCGAGGGCGCCTCAAATCCCATAGGCGTTCCGGGGTGCTGTGCGAGCACATGATTGGCAAAGGAGTAGCAGCCAAACAGTGCATTGGGACGGTCGGCGTTGGGACCCACCACCGCGATCTTCGTTCGAACGGCCTCGTCTGGAGCGAAGGGCAGCGCACCGTCGTTGCTCACCAACACGATCGACTGTTCGGCGAGCGTGCGGGCCACCCGACGGTGTTCCGGTGAATCCAGGTCAACGCCGGCAGGCGGCGCATCCTCGAAGGTTGCGCCCAACAAGCCGAGTTCCTCTTTCTGAGCGAGGATGCGCAATACCGCTCGGTCCACGAGTGCCTCGTCCACCGTTCCGGCGCGCACAGCCTCGGCGAGGGGCGCGAGGTAGGCATTGCCGGTGGGTAACTCAACATCCACTCCGGCCCTGAGTGCCAGTCCAGCAGCTTCACCCAGGTCGCCTGCCACGTGGTGAAGGATCTGCAGAAAGGCGACGCCAAAGTAGTCGGCCACCACCACGCCATCGAAACCCCAAGTGCCGCGCAGGAGGTCCGTCAGCAGCGTCTCGTCGGCGGCCACTGGAACTCCGTCGATCTCTGCGTACGAGTGCATGACGGAACGCACCTTGCCGTCGAGGACCGCCATCTCGAACGGGATGAGCAGCACGTCGGCAAGCTCTCGGGGGCCCGCATGCACGGGAGCGAAATTGCGTCCCGCTTGCGACGCCGAGTAGCCCACAAAGTGCTTCAGCGTAGCGTGGACGCCCTCGCTTTGAACGCCCTGGACGTACGCGGTGCCGATGGTTCCCACAAGGAAGGGATCTTCGCTGATGCACTCTTCGACGCGACCCCAGCGCGCATCGCGCACGACGTCGAGCACCGGGGCTAGGCCCTGATGAATGCCGAGCGAACGCATCGATTCGCCAATCTGTGCACCCATCGCCGCGACGAGGTCCGGGTTGAAGCTTGCTCCCCACGACAACGGAGCGGGATAGGTCGCCGCCTTCCATGCGCTGAGTCCCGTCAGGCACTCCTCGTGGACAATTGCGGGGATGCCATGACGCGTCTCAGTGACGAGCTTGCGTTGCTGTTCCCAGAGCCATTGTGCGCGAGCATCGGCATCGACGGGAGATGTGCCGTACACGCGAGTGAGGTGGCCGAGCCCGAGTGCCACGGCCTGATCCAGCGCGCCGGTATGCGCGACCTCTCCCTGCAGTGGGGCGACGACATCTCCTCCCTCGTCCTGCCAGAAACCCACGAGTTGAGCGAGTTTTTCCTCGAGTGTCATCGACGCGACGATGCTTGCGATGTCTGTGGAATGTTGTGTGGAGGTCATGATCAGCCCTTCACCGCGCCGGTCAGGCCGTCTACGATGCGGCGCTCCATGAAGAGGAAGAAGACTAGTGCGGGAACCATAGCCAGCGACGTGTAAGCCATGATCATGGTGGTAGCCGAGGAGTGCTGGCCCTGGAAGGTGGTAACCCCGAGTGGCAGGGTCATGCCGGTGGGATCACCCGTGAGCAGCAGGAGCGGTAGCAGATAGGCATTCCATGAGCCGATGAACGCCAGCACCCCTACAGTCACCATCCCCGGCTTGGCTAGGGGCAGCAGCATCCGCCAGAAGAAGCCGATGCGGGAGACGCCGTCCATGAATGCCGCTTCCTCGAGCTCCATCGGGAGGGCCTTCAAGAAGGGGCGCAAGATGATAATCGTGACCGGAAGGCCGAACGCAATCTGAGGGATGACGAGACCGGCGAGACCGCTAATTCCCATGTCGCGCAGCAACAGGTACAACGGCAGCACGGCCACTGTGAGGGGGAACATGAGCCCCGTGGTGAAGATCACGAAGAAGAACTCGCGTCCACGAAACTTGTAGCGAGCTAGCGGGTACGCAGCCATGGTGCCGAGAAGGACAACACCCAAGGTGGTGGCGAGGGCCACCAGGGTGGAGTTCAGCAATTGACGCCAGAACAGTGGCGCCGAGAGGATGCTCCAGTAGTTCTGCCACTGGAACGGGTCGGGGAAGCCAGTGGGATTCTCCGCCAGGTCACCTTGAGTCTTAAAGCCACCCAGGACCAGGTAGAGGATGGGGCCGAGGGTCAGTGCAACACCTACGAGCGCGAGGCCGACCGACAAGTACACGGACCTGTCGAAACTACGCTTCCTGACTGGGCGCATCGGAGGGGCAGTGGCGGACATCTGTTCGACGACTGATGGTTGTGATGAGCTCATGAGGGTTACCGAGCCTTTCGGACGCGGTCGGTGTTGTCGTTGCGCAGCACCACGAGCATGTAGGCGATGGCAATGACAAACGAGATGAAGAACATGATCACTGCAATGGCTGAGCCGTAGCCCCAGTCGGAGCGGAAGAAGCCGATCTGCATCATGTACGTGGCGATGGTCGAGTATTGGCCCGTGGTGCCGCCCTGGTTCAAGACCCACACCATGTCAAAGAGCTGAATGGACCCGATAATCGACAGGAACGCCCAAATGCGGATGGTGGGACCGATCAAAGGAATGTTGATGCGCCATTGGATCTGCCACCAACTAGCGCCGTCGATCGACGCTGCCTCCTGCAGGTCCTCCGGCACGCCGGATAGCCCCGCGAGGAAGAGGATGATCGCAAGTCCGATGTACTTCCAGGTAATAACAAAGAACACGACCCAGAACGCCCACGTCTGATCCTCGAGCCAACCGCCCGCAGGGGGATTGAGCCCGATGGAGTGCATGAAGTCGGTTGCGATGCCATTGGGATCAAAGATGATGAGCCACATGACGCCAGCAATGACTTCGCTCAGCACGTAGGGCGCGAACATGATGACGCGAACCGAGGAGCGTCCCGGGAACTTGCGGTTAAGAGTGAGCGCAATGAGCAGTGCGAGCGGAAGCTGCACCACCATCGACAGGCCGATGATCGCAAAGTTGTGACCGAGCGCGTCCCAGAACGGCTGGGAGTATTGCGTGGTAAATGCCTGCTTGAGGTCGGGGTCGGTCCCGCCGAACAGGGCGCGAGCGTAGTTCTCGAAACCGATGTACTGGGCGTCGGAGAATTGTGAGACGCCGTTCCACTTGTAAAAGCTATACCTGGCCGCGGAGACCACGGGGTACACGACGAAGGTGAGGAACAGGACCAGCGCCGGTCCAACGAACAGGGTGATTTCGCCCCACTTGCGAATGGTGTCGCGGCGCTTGTGATTGGTGACGGGTGTCATGGGACGAGGTCCCGCCGCCGACGCCTTCGCGTCGACGGCGGAACCCTGATCCACACCCGAGGCCTCCAGTGCAGTCACTAGGGGAGCCTCGCTTTCGTATTCGTTGGCGGTGTGAGGACTTAGGAGGTGGCTGCTGCTGCAGTCATCGCGTCAACGATGTCCTGCGAGGAGCCCTGACCGGCGAACATCGCGACGATGCCGTCGTTCATTGCGCCACCCACGTTGGGTCCAAACGCCGTGTCCAGCCAGAGCTGCACGTAGCCTGCGTCGCCGGCTACCGACGACAGCTTCGACAGCACGGGGGATTCGATGGAAGATGCTGCAGCAGGTGCAACCGGCATGCCGCCGACTGCCTCCGCAAAGCCCGCCTGTACGTCGTCGCTGACAATGTAGGACAGGAAGTCGGCGCACTCCGGGGGAGCATCCACATAGCAGGAGAAGCCATCGCCGCCACCAAGCGCGGCGGTAGGGTCACCCGCTCCGCCAGTGGTGGCTGGCATGGGGAACCAGTCGAGGTCCTCGTGCAGAGCGGCCTTGCCTTCATCGGTGCCATCGGTGAAACCTTCGTAAACGAAGTAGTTCCACTGGCCCATGAGTTCCATAGCGGCCTTCCCAGTGGCAACCAGGCCGGCCGACGAGGTGGCGCCGGTCTGCGCCACGGTCGACGTGAACTGATCCTGGAACGGCTCGGTGTCAATCATTGCCTGCAGCTGCTCGCCCGCGTCCACCCAGCACGGATCCGAGAAGTCAAAGCTTCCGGTGCCGGCGTTGAGCGCTTCCTGAGAGCAGGAGCGCAGCGCGAAGTTGTACCACCAGTGCGCAGCGGGCCACTTGTCGCCTGCTCCCACTGCGATGGGAATGATGTCCGCGTCCTTGAGCTTCTGAACCGCATCGTCAAGCTCACCCATGGTGGTGGGCACCGCGGTAATCCCTGCCTGCTCGAACAAGGACGGGCGATACCACACACCCTCGACGGCGAACTGGAAGGGCAGGCCATAGGTCTTGTCGCCAACCTGCCATGGCGCCACGGCGCCACCCAGCTTGGTGACGTCCTCGGCGTTGGATTCACTGAGATCCATCAGGTAGCCAGCGTCTGCCTGGGCGGCCATCTCGCCGCCGCCCCACTGCTGGAAGATATCGGGCGCATCGCCCGACTGCAGTGCGGTGGGAATGCGAGTCCTCTGGAGATCCTCGTTCTGAATCTGCTCAATGTTGATGGTGACGTTGGGGTGCTCTGCTGTGTAGTCGGCAGCGACCTTGTCCCAGTAGTCACCGAGTGAGTTCTCGCCGTTGTCGCCAGCGACGCCGTTGTGCCACCAGGTGAGGGTGACGGGCTCTGCGTTGGGAGCTTCGCTCTCAGTGCCGCCAGTGGCACCGCTAGTGGGCTCTGTTGAAGGCTCTGGGTCGCTGCTACAAGCAGTGAGTACCAAAGCGGTGGATGCGAGGAGCGCGGTGAGTGCGCCCGCACGACGGAGGTTCGTCATGTTGGGTCCTTTCAGTCGTCGTTGACCTAGCCGAACATGGCGAGTCTTGCACCGGCGTCATGAAAGTGTCAATCGTTATCGATAACGTTTTAGTTAGATTGCAGGTAGCATCGTCGGTATGGAAACACGACCGCGGCCGAAGATGTCCGATGTAGCCCGAATAGCAGGCGTTTCTGTCGCAACCGTCTCGAAAGTCGTCAACGGACGCTACGGCGTGTCGAAAGAAACTTTCGAAACCGTGCAGCGCGTGATCGATGAACTCGGATACGTCGGCAACCTCAGTGCGACCTCTCTTCGCAGCGCCAAGACCAATGTCCTCGGGATCCTCGTGGCCTCATTCGAGCCATTCGCCGCGGAACTGCTCAAGGGCGCCGCATCGGCCGCCGGGGGCAGTGGCTTCGAGCTGCTCGCGCACGCTGGAAATGACACACATGGCTGGGAGCGGAGGTCACTGGCGCGTATGGGCGGCACGCTCATCGATGGAGCTGTCGTGGTGACCCCGACGGTGATCGAGGCAAGCAACGTTATCCCCATCGTCGCGGTTGACCCGCATTGGGGACCGACGTTGGTTCCCACCGTGGACTCGGATGGGTTCGGGGGTGGCCGGGCGGCCGCACGGTATCTCTTGTCACTCGGACACACGCGCATCGCCCATATGGCCGGGCGTGAAGACCTCGACTCGGCCCGCGAGCGTGAGCGTGGCTACCGAGCGGCCATGCGCGAGGCTGGCGTTGCTGTCGACAACGCGCTCGTGCGTGACGCGCGGTACGACCCCGATATTGCTCTCGAGGTGGCACGCGAGCTCCTCACTATGGCGGAGCGTCCCACCGCGATCTTCGCGGCCAATGACATTACGGCTTTGAGTGCGATGCGCGTCGCCGCGGAGTTGGGGTTGTCGGTGCCCGACGACGTCTCCATCGTGGGTTTCGATGATGTGCCCGAAGCGACGCTCGCTCAGCCTCAGTTGACCACCGTGCGGCAGCCGTTACAGGCCATGGGTGCCGAGGCGATGCGCATGTTGCTCGACATCTTGGCCGGTGTGGACCGCGAGACCCACGTGCGTATGGACACGGAGCTGATTGTCCGTGATTCCTGCGGGCCAGTTCCGGACGTTGTGAATCCGGCCACCGAGCCGAGTCCGACGACCACTTCATAGCAACCGGTCACTAGTCGCTGAGGGTGCGCGGAGGTGCCGTCGAATTGCGCACCACGAGTGACGTCGCGAGTTCGACTCGCGGCTGTGGAGCGGTGTCGTCGTGAGCGAGTGCCATTGCGGTGCGGATGGCTTCGCGAGCCATCTGTTCCAAGGGCTGTCGCACGGTGGTCAATCGCGGCGTGATCCACTCGCTCACTAGAACGTCGTCGAATCCGACCACAGAGAGATCCTGAGGAATGCTCATCCCGCGTCGCTGCGCCTCCTCGTAGATGCCCGCTGCCTGAAGGTCGGAGCCCGCAAAGATTGCAGTGGGTGGCTGGGCGAGGCTGAGGAGTTTTGCGGCACCGGCGACGCCGCTAGGGAGTTGGAAGTCACCATAGACCTCGAGCTCATGGTCGACATTTATGCCCGCTCTCGTCAGCGCGGCACGATACCCATCTAGTCGGTCGCGTGCGCACATCACATCCTCCGGCCCGGTCACCATTCCGATACGGGTGTGGCCGAGTTCTATGAGATGTTCCGTGGCGGCCAGGCCGCCCGCCCAGTTGGTGGCCGCGATTGCCGGGATGTTAGTGGTGGTGCTGCCGACTGGGTCTACGAGGACGACGGGCGTGTTGAGCCGCGAGAGTTCCTCTTCGGCACCAGGCTGTAGTTCTGAGACGACCAGAACCACCGCATCGGTGCGGCGGCTAGCGAGTTGCTGGATCCAGTGTTTGTTGCCTACCCGCCTACCGTGAGTCGACATCAGTACCAAATTGACGCCGGCACGCGCTACCTCCTCTTCCGCACCTTTGAGGAGCGGCATCGCCCAGATCGAATCGATGTCACGAATGACAAAATCGATGAGCCCCACGGGTTGACGCTTGGTAGTGCCACGGCGGCGGTATCCATTCTGGGCGAGCAATTCCTGAATGCGGTCCCGTGTTTCCGGGGCAATGCCTCCTCGGCCGTTCAGTACCTTCGAAACGGTGGGCGCAGAAACGCCGGCGAGGGCGGCAATCTCAGCGATCGTGGTGCGGGTGTCCCCTGTAGGCATGGTGCCCTCCTTCGCGAAAGTTTTACATGTGTATTGGAAACTTGCCATCGACTTAGGGTCAATGTTGCCGAAAAGTTTGCGATGTGTCTACACCGAACCGTAGCGTATGGGGTGCACCAACGTACTGGGTAGCGCCGCTGCTAGTCGAAAGCAAATGTTGGAAAGTTAACTCTCAATGAGGAGAAAAGTTATGCACATCAACTTCCGTAAGTCAGTGCTCGGTGGCGCGGCCGCCATCACGGCTCTCGCTCTCACGCTTACTGCGTGCAGTTCGAGTGATCCGGAGGCCACTGCCAGCTCCGACGCGCCAGGGGCGACATCCTCTGGTGGCGCTTCAGAGTCCGGTTTGGTCTCGGGCCCGGCGCTTGTGTGGGCCATCGAAGATGCTTCGGTCAATGCCATCAACGAGGACGCGATCACCACCTTCAACGATGCCACCGGTTCTACCGTCAAGCTCGAAACCTTTGCCAACGACCCCTACAAGGAGAAGCTGCGCACCGGCATCGGCTCTGATAACCAGCCGGACATCTTCTACAACTGGGGAGGTGGCAACCTCAAGCAATACTCGGATGCCGGCCACGTCGCGGACCTGACCTCATGGCTTGATGAAAACCCCGACTTCAGGGATCAGTTCCTGCCGTCGGTGCTTGGCGTGGGCACGGTAGACGGCAAGGTTTACGGCCTGCCGATGCAGGGGGTGCTCCCCGTCGTGATGTACGCCAATAAGGATGTTCTGGCCGCGGCGGGTATCGACGCGATGGCAACCACCTGGGACGAACTGCTGTCCCAGATCACCAAGCTCAAGGTCTCTGGCGTGCAGCCGATCGCACTTGCGGGAAATCAGGCATGGACCGAGCTCATGTGGCTCGAATACCTGCTCGATCGCGTAGGCGGCCCCGAGAAGTTCCAGGCGATCGTGAATGGGGATGAAGGAGCGTGGACTGACCCCGCGGTGATCGAGTCTCTGAGCATGATTCAGGACCTAGTCAATGCCGGTGCCTTCGGCACCAACTACGCCTCAGTGGGCTATGACGACCAAGGAACCATCGCGTTGATGGCTTCCGGAAAAGTGGGCTACGACCTCATGGGTGCCTGGCACATCGGCGCACTGAAGGGCAACGGATTTGAGGAATTCGCCGACTCAGGCAGCCTCGAGTGGGGCCCCTTCGTCTCCATCAGTGGCGGCGTCGGCGACCCCAACAACATTGTCGGCAACCCTTCGAACTACTACTCCGTGACGGAGAGCTCTCCTAACCAAGAGGTGGCGCAGGAGTTCCTGCTCGACACCCTCACCAGTGAGTCCTATGTGGATGCCCTGCTGGAGATTGGTCAGGTGCCTGCTGTCGCCGGAATCGAAGACAAGCTGACGGATCCCTTCAACAAGTTCACTTACAACCTCGTGGGCAACGCACCCGCATTTACGCAGTCCTGGGACCAGGCGCTCGACCCGGCTACATCCGAGGCAATGCTCACGAATCTCCAGAAGGTGTTCCTGCTCGACATGACGCCTGAGGAGTTCGGACAGGCGATGGACGCGGTCTAATGTCCAGCCCGGTCACGGGACAGGGGCGGCCCAGTTTTGTCTGGGCCGTCCCGGCGTTCCTCTTCTTTGCCTTTTTCGCGATCGTTCCCATGATCGTGGTGGTATGGCTGTCGTTCACTTCATGGGACGCACTCACGGCACCTACCTGGATTGGCCTCGACAACTGGGCGCGACTCGGAAGTGATCCCATCTTGATGGAATCTATCCGCGTCACGCTCGGGCTCACGGCCTTTAGCTGGCTCATTCAGACACTCATCGCGCTTCCACTGGGGGTCTGGCTTGCACGGCCAGGGCGCTCGCGAGCAACTGTCGGTGCGGTGTTGTTTATTCCGCTGCTGATCTCGTCGGCAGGCATCGGTGTGCTGTGGGGCATGTTGCTGGACCCAAACTTTGGAATGGCGGCGATCGTGGGACCCTGGATCGGCGTCACCGACGGCAACTTCATCGGAGACCCGAAACTCGCTTTCTGGGTCCTCGTCTTTGTCGGTTCGTGGCAGTTTGTGCCGTTCCACGCGCTGCTCTATCAAGGTGCGACCCGGCAGATCCCCGCATCGCTTTACGAGGCCGCACAGCTGGACGGCGCGAGTTACTTGCAGCAGTTCAGGGCGATCACGATCCCGCAGCTCAAGCACACGATTGTCACATCGTCCGTGTTGATGATTGTCGGGTCGCTGACGTACTTCGACCTCGTGTTAATTCTGACCGACGGCGGCCCAGGCACGGCGACCACCACGCTGCCGCTTCATATGTACAAACAAGGGTTCCGGGCATTCGACTTTGGCTATGCGTCGGTCCTCGCCGTGATTCTGCTGGTCCTTGGTACGACCTTGTCCGTGGTGCTCACCCGCATGACGGGCTTCGCAAAGATGGAAAGCCAGCGGGAGGGGTTGTAATGACAATAGACACAACTGCAAGCGGACCCCGAGAGCCCGTGTCAAACGTTCGGCACCCGTCCTCGAATGGCATGGGCAAGGCGCGAGCCAACAAAAAGCGGAACCGACCTGCGTGGATCTCCGGCTCGCTAGTGGCGGTGTGGACCATCATCGTTGCGTTCCCCCTCTACTTCCTCGCCGTGACATCTCTCCGGCAGCAGTCGGGGTACATCGTCGACGGGCCTCTCGCATTGCCATGGCCCATCACATTCCAGAACTACGTCGACGTGCTTACCGGGCAATTCATGCGTTACTTCGCCAACAACGTCATTGTGACCGTGGGCGCCGTTGTGATCTCCGTGGTGTTCGCGTTGTTCGCGGCGTATGCGATCGTGCGGTCCAAGAGTCGGCTACTTCGTCGATTCTTCTACTTCATGCTCCTCGGGCTCGCCATCCCAGCACAGGCTGTGATCATTCCGCTGTATCTGATTATCAACGAGCTGCACCTGTACGACACGTTGTGGGCGATCATTCTGCCGGCGGCGGCCTTTGGTCTCCCGCTCGCGATTCTCGTGTTGGTTGGCAGCTTGCGGGATATCCCGGGCGAACTCTACGAGTCGATGGAGTTGGACGGCGCGACCCCATGGATCGCCTTTAGGCAGCTGGTGTTGCCGCTGTCGCGTCCCGCGATCAGCACCGTCACGATCTATCTCGCCTTGGGTGCCTGGAACGGATTCCTCTTTCCGTTGGTGCTGACGCAGAGCCAGGACGTTCGCGTTCTGACCCTGGGTCTCTGGGACTTCCAAACACAGTTCGGAGTCAATATCCCAGGGCTCACCGCCGCGGTGACGCTGTCACTGGTGCCGTTGCTTGTGCTGTACCTCTTTAGCCGCAAGCAACTGCTGTCCGGGCTCACCGCCGGATTCAGCAAGTAGCGCCGTCATTCTTCTCACGCCATTTTTCAAGTTAAGGACTTCCCATGACTCACGTGGATGAACGGCCCAGTGCCGCGCATGCTCTAACCGGCAACACATACACCTCGGCGCAACGCGAACGCGTGGCAGCGCTGATGGCAGACATGACTGTCGAGGAAAAGCTCGCACAGCTCTACGGCATGTGGATTGGTGCCTCTGGCGATAGCGGCGAGATGGTCGCGCCCATGATGGACGAGATGCTCGGGGAGGTGCCGCCCTTCGAGGAATTCGCGAAGAATGGGCTCGGTCAGCTCACTCGCATCTTCGGAACGCATCCGGTTGAACCCGCCGCGGGCGCCAAGGCACTCATGGAGACGCAACGCTGGCTCAAGACCAACACGAGGCTTGGCATTCCGGCGCTCTCGCACGAGGAGTGCCTCACGGGGCTCGCTGCGTGGAAAGCCACCACCTTCCCCACTCCGCTCGCGTGGGGAGCCTCGTTTGACCCGGATCTGGTGGGAGAGATGTCCGCTGCCATCGGTGACTCGATGGTCAGGTTAGGTATTCACCAGGGTCTTTCCCCGGTGCTCGACGTGATCAGGGACGCACGATGGGGCCGTGTAGAGGAGTGCATCGGCGAAGACCCTTACCTGGTGGGAAGCATCGGCTCGGCCTATGTGAAGGGCCTTGAAGGCGCCGGAATCATTGCGACGCTGAAGCACTTCGTGGGCTATTCCAACTCTCGCGCGGGCCGCAATCTTGCGCCGGTGCATGCCGGTCCGCGCGAGATCGCGGACGTGCTGCTCATTCCGTTCGAAATGGCAGTGCTCGATGCAGGAGTGCGGTCCGTTATGAACTCGTACGCGGAGATCGACGGCGTCCCGGTCGCCGCGGACCCCAAGTTGCTGACGGGGCTCCTACGCGACCGATGGGGGTTCGAGGGCACCGTCGTCGCAGACTATTTCGCGTTCCAGTTCCTGCGAGACTTGCACGGGGTCGCGGAGGATTTTGCGGATGCGGGCCGTCAGGCACTCGCCGCTGGAATTGATATCGAGTTACCGACCGGCCGAACTCTGCGACAGCCGATGGTTGATGCGATCAACGCCGGCGACGTGGACATAGCCATCGTGGACCGCGCGCTGGAGCGCGTGCTGCTGCAGAAGGCCAGCATCGGGCTGCTCGATGCGACTTTTGAGGAGGATGCCCCTACGGACATCGATCTCGACCCAGCAGAACATCGAGCTATTGCTGCGCGACTCGCGGAGGAGTCGGTTGTCTTGCTCGCGAACGACGGCACGCTGCCGCTCGCGGCCGGCAGCACCATCGCTGTGGTGGGCCCGAACGCCGACCGCGCTCCCGCACTGTTCGGTTGCTACTCATTCATCAATCACGTGTTGTCTCAGCACCCCGGCACAGCACAGGGGATTGACGTCCCCACGGTTCTCAGTGCTATCCGTTCCGAACAGGGCGCCGATGCAGTAGTCGCCTATGAGCCCGGATGTGCCGTAGACGACGCGGACACCTCAGGCATCGCCGATGCTGTGGCGGCAGCCACGCGGGCCGACGTCGCAGTCGTGGTCGTTGGGGACCAGGCGGGGCTCTTTGGGCGGGGCACCGTTGGTGAGGGTTGCGACCGCGACTCGCTTGAGCTTCCCGGCGTTCAACGTCAGTTGGTCGAGGCGGTGCTCGAGACCGGCACTCCCGTTGTGCTGGTGATGGTGACCGGCCGTCCGTATGCGGTGGACTGGGCCCTCGATCGCTGTGCGGCCGCCGTGCAGGCATTCTTCCCCGGCGAGGAGGGGGCGGCTGCCATCGCGGGCGCCCTGTCCGGGCGCATCAACCCCTCTGGTCGCTTGCCGGTGAGCTTGCCCAGGTCCGTGGGTGCCCAGCCGTACAGTTACCTGCGACCGCCGCTTGGGGGGCAGAACGGCACCAGCAACCTCGACACGGCACCCGCGCGACCATTCGGATTTGGCCTAACCTACACAGATTTCCGGCACCGTAACCTGAGGGTCGCCTCCGGTGAAGTGGCCTCCGATGGGGCGATCGTCGCCACGGTGACCGTGACCAATACGGGTGAGCGCGACGGCAGCGACATCGTGCAGCTCTACGGTCACGATGTGGTGGGATCGGTCACGAGACCAGTCGCGCAGTTGCTCGGCTACGCCCGAGTGGACCTGGCGGCTGGCGAGAGAGCCGACGTGACGTTCGTCGTGCCAACGACGCGCCTCGCCTTCTCCGACCGAGACCTAGTGCGCATCGTCGAGCCCGGAAAGGTCGACCTATGGGTGGGGTCGGACTGCGAGACGCGTGACACTGAAAAGAGCATTGTGATTGTGGGTGACGTGCACCACGTGAGCCTGAGTGACGCGCGCATGACACTGGTTGAGGTCGCGCGTTGACTCCGGAACATGTGCCCCCGTCGCCGGGGCACAAGGTGTGGCTTATCACTGGTACTTCGAGGGGATTCGGACGGCAATTCGCCCTCGCGGCGCTCGAGCGGGGCGACACCGTATGCGCGACCGCGCGTGACACGTCCACCTTGGATGGCTTGGTGGAGCGGTTCGGCAACCTCGTCGTGCCATTCGAATTGGACGTTCGCGATGGTGCGCGGTGCCGTGAAGTAGTAGCCACCGCATCGAAATGGTGTGGGCGCATCGATGTGCTGGTCAACAACGCCGGTTATGGACTCTTTGGTGCCGTTGAGGAAATCACGGAGCGGCAGTTGCGTGAACAAATGGAGACTAATTTTTTCGGTGCGTTCAATCTCACCCAGGCCGCCATCCCGCTAATGCGGGAACGTAGAGCCGGCCACATTGTGCAGATCTCGACAATGGGTGGCGTGATCGCGTTCCCCACCATAGGCGGGTATCACGCATCTAAGTGGGCGCTCGAGGGGCTAACCGAATCGCTAGCCAGCGAGGTGGCGTGCCTCGGCATCAAGGTGACCATAGTGGAACCCGGCGGGTTCGACACCGACTGGGGCGCGGCATCGTCCGTCAGTGCTCTGGAACTGCCGCACTACGCCCAGGTGCGTGAACGGCTCAGTGAGAACTGGGTGGCAGCACACCCGGATGGCGTGCCATCGCCTCTTGGATTTGGGGCAGCTCTCTGCGAGATTGTGGACGCCGATGAGCCTCCGTTGCGCGTGTTCTTTGGTGCGACACCCGCACGGCTGGTTCCGCCCGTCTATGAGAAGCGCCTGGCTGAGTGGGAGAACTGGGCGGATCTGTCCGTTGCGGCCGAGGGTCGTTAGCGCCCCAACTGAGCGGTGCCGAACTGCAACTCGCCCCGGTCGTTCATTCCACCACCCGACGGATGAAGGTCGCCATGCCGGGCACCGTGAATGCGATCTGCCCTCGCTTGGGCGAGAAGACGATTCCCTTGCCGATCAGCCGGCCGCGTATAGCGCTGATGGACTCCTGAGTCTTGCCAAGGCGCTCGGCGACAACGCGTGCCTGCGACGGGCCGTCGCCGTCCTCCGCCATCGCGGTGAGGTAGCGCTGCTCGGCAGAGGTCGCGCGGTCCCATCGGGCCAGGAAGAAGCCCTGATCCAACTCGTCGAAGCCGATGGACTTGGCGACCACGGCATCGTCCGCATCGATGGGCGAATAAGCGGCGACGTCCCAGGCGGCCTTGCCGAAGACCTGAATAAAGTAGGGGTAGCCTGCGGCGATGGGCTCGAGGATGTCCAACGCGTCCGGGGCCCAACCCTCACCCAGGCTTTCCACGGGCTCGACCAGCGCGCGTCGCGTCGCGGCGGCGTCCAGCGGGCCCAGACTGCGGTAGTCGAACATGCGCTCGGCGTACGAGCGGGCGGTGCCGAGGATGCGCGGCAGTGAGGGAAGACCCGCGCCGCACACCAGTAGCGGCAGGTTCTCGAGATTCGCGTCCTGGACCGCGCGCAGCAGTGCGTTGAGTTCCTCGCGGGTGAGGTCCTGCATCTCGTCGACGGCAACCATGATGCCGGCCCGATTCTCCACCTGTGCTTGGGCGATGGTCACCAGCAGGTCGGGTAGGTCTAGCGTGACTTTGCCGGTGTAGGGGCGCGTGTAGCGGGGGTCGATCTCCACCCCAAAGGAGACCTCGTCGAGGCCGATTGCGATGCGGAACGACGTGAAGGCGCCCAGGGCGGCGTGTGCCCGCTCGGACATGGACGGCTTGACCAGCATGCGCAACTGGATCGACAGGCGGTCTGCGAGTCGTTCGATGAATGGGCTGGAGGAACTGGGATCCGACTCAATTCGCAGCGCCATCCAGCCGTGCGAGGCGGCGATCGACGTGAATTGGCCCAGCAGAACGGTTTTGCCGGTGCCACGCAGGCCGTAGGCGACGATGCCGCGGGCACCGCGTCCCAGGGACAGGCGTTCCACGGCGGCGGTGCAGGCGGCGAGCTCGTCATCGCGGCCCACGAGGGCGAAGGGTGGGTTCCCCGCTCCGGGGTTAAAAGGATTGGTGTTCGCGTGCATGGCTCACACTGTACGTAACTATGCTGACATTCGCATAGGGAGGGCCAGGGAGTGCTGGTTGCGCTCAACCACCACGCTCCTGCGCTTACATCTGGATGCAAAAGCGAGGGCTTTTGGGTTCAGATGTAAGCGCAGAAGCGAAATGTATGCGTCCGCGGAGCGGGCCGAGCGGCCAGGTGACGTGTGCAAAACTGGCATGATGATCACCGTCTCCGTCCCGTACCCAGCCATTGCCGATGCCCTGGGGGACGTTGGCCCCGACGCTCGGGTGGTGGTGTGGGACCCAAGTGTCGACGACGTAGAGCCTGCTGAACGCGACGCCATTAACGTCGTGTGCGTCCCACACTTCAAGGGCGGGCGCACGCTCTATTCGCGGATCGCCCAGTGCTCCAAGGTCTCGCTGATTCAGATTGCATCGGCGGGCTACGAGCATGCAGCCCCCTTTGTTCCTGCAGGCGTGTCGCTCGCGAACGCCAGGGGAGTGCACGACACTCGAACGGCGGAGTTCGCGATCACCCTGGCGCTCGCGAGCCAGCGCCGCATGGTCGAGATTGTCAACGCCCAGCAGCGAGGCGAGTGGCTGCCGTTCAAGGTGGACCCCTCGCTCGCGGACCGCAAGGCGCTGGTGGTGGGGTATGGCAGCATCGGCGCCGCGATTGGTTCGCGCCTGCGGGCGATGGAGGTGGACGTGGAAGGCGTGGCCACCAGGGCGCGCACTGCGGAAGACGGCACCACGGTGCACGCGATCGCAGATGTGATCTCGGTCTTGCCCACTGCAGAGCTCGTTTTTCTCGTCACGCCACACAATGACGCGACGCACCACCTCGTGAACGCCGAGTTCCTCGCCGCGATGCCCGACAACGCCTTGCTGGTCAACGTGGGTCGGGGAGCCTGCGTGGACACGGATGCCCTCGTCGTTGCGCTCGAGACTGGCCGCATTCGCGCGGCGCTCGACGTCACCGATCCGGAGCCGCTGCCCGAGGGGCACCCCCTGTGGTCCGCGCCGAACGTGATCGTCGCCCCGCACGTCGCTGGCAATACGGAACTGACCAACAGGCGCTATACGGACATGGTTCGGGCCCAGATCAACGCCCTTCGCGCGGGCACCGAGCCGATCAACCTCGTGATGACGGGGTCCACAACCTACTAGGCGGGCTCGCTAGTGGTTAGTGAGCGACTCCTCGCGCAGGGCGATCCACGCGCGGATGATCTCCTCAAGTTCGTCGCGCCGCTCCTCGGCTTCGGCAATCGAGACAATCTTCATGGCACGTGCCTCCGTTCCTTGGCCCTGCAAGTGGGGGAAGTTTCCGGGGATGAGTGCGCCCTGGTGGAACATGAGCGTCGCGTAGTTCATGGACTTGGGGTAGAAGCTAGCGAGATTGCCCTCGTACATGAAGGTAGGGGCCTGCCACTTAATGTCCTCGGTGATGCGGTCATCAGCCGCGAGGATCATGTGACGGATTCGCTGGACGACTTCCTTCATCGGATTGTCGTAGGCGGCCATCCACGCATCGACGCTTTCATGTGACATACGTCACACCATACGCTCACGTGTTGCAATTTTCTTGGCTTATTCTCGCGAAGCCTTCAGCGTGTCGAGCGTCGCGAGCCGCTCGACGGCGTGGTCGACTATGGGCTCGGGGTAGGCGGGGGTGTCGAGGTCCGGGATCCAGCGCCGGACGTACTGGTGGTCCGGATCGAACTTCTCCAATTGAGTGGTCGGGTTGAATACCCGGAAGAACGGCGAGGCGTCCCGCCCGGTGCCCGCGACCCATTGCCAGTTCAGTTGGTTCTGCGCATGGTCGTAGTCCAGCAGTGCGCGTCGAAAGTAGTCGGCTCCTCGCTGCCATGGCAGGTGCAGGTCCTTGACGAGGAAACTGGCGACGACCATGCGCACGCGGTTGTGCATGGTGCCTGTCGCCCTCAGCTCCCGCATGCCCGCGTCGACCAGCGGATAGCCGGTGAGTCCCTCGCGCCACGCGACGAACGCGGCATCGGCCTCCTTGCCTGTGTTCCAGGCGTCGTCCGCGAGGACTGGCTTGAGGGACTCGCGGCGTGCTGCGGGGTAGTGCCACAGCACGTCCGCATGGAACTCACGCCAGGCAATTTCGGACTCGTAGACGCGCGCCGATGCCGTGGCGTCCCGGGCGGTCCAGTCCAGAATGGTGCGGGGATGGATCTGGCCATAGGCGAGTGGAACCGACAGACTCGAGGTTCCGTTGGCGGCGGGGAGGTCGCGCGTGGAGTCGTAGTCATCCAGGCGGGCCTCGGCAAAGTGCCGCGCGTCGGCGAGTACCCGTTCCTCACGGAACTCTCGCTGCGGCGAGACTAAGTCGGTGCTGTCGCCATGGGCCGCGTACAGGTCCAGGCTCACGTCCGATGCCGTGGTGACGAAGGCGCCGGGATCCGCCTTGGGGTGAGGCGCGTCCCAGCCGTGATCGCGCCACGCGTTTCGAAACGGGGTAAAGACCTTGTACTCGGTGCCGTCGCCCTTCGTGACGATGCCGGGGTCTACGGCGTAAGGCGACCCTGCGAATCGGAGTTCGCGTCCGTCGGCCTGCAGCGCCTCACGCACCTGATCTTGTTCCGCGACGCCGGCGGGAGAGAACTCTCGCGCGGCCCACACCGTACGGGCGTCGTGCTCGCGCGCGGTGGCCAGGACGGCATCGGCCGCGGTAGCCTTGCGAACCCCCAAGGTGCCGCCGATGTCCTGGTTGAGGCTCCAGAGCACGCGTGCCAGATGAGCGACGCGGCGCCCCGACCAAAAATGCAGTGCGGGCACCCACGCGAACACGGCGGCGACGGGGCCAGCCGCTTGTGCGTGAAGTAGGGCGGGGTTGTCGTACAGGCGAGCGTCGCGCCGTACCCACCACACGGCCGATGCGGGGGCGGGGGCGGAACGAGTAGCGGCATCGGCGGTCATGGCCTTGGAAACCACGGGGAAGTCCAACCTGTTCCCGCGCGCGTCCCGTCGTGAAGGGGGCTCCGCGCATCGTCCTTCCTGAGCGCGCGAAAATCCCGTCCCGAAGGGCGATAACGAGATCGTCCTTCACGACGGGACGGGACGGGGTGGGGCTCGGGTAGGACTGGGCTAGGCAAGACCGGGCTGGGTAGAGGCGCAGGAGATGTGCACGAGAAGCGCCGGTGAGTTAATCAAGCTGCTGCTTGGCGTACTCCGCCATCGCGTCGCGCAGGAACTCCGCGGTGCCCGCGCCGTACTTGTCGTAGCTCGCGCGGAAGCGCTCATCGTCCACATACATCTGGCCGAGTCCCGTGTACGACTCCGCGTTGGGCGTCCACAGCCGACTCACCCACGCGAAGTGGCGACCCACAATTTCCTGCGCCGATGCTCCGGCTGGGTCCGCGCCGGACGACGCCAAGGCGGCGATCGCCTCGGAGATGGCCTCATGCTCAGCGAGGTGTGCACTCTGCGCGTCGGGGCCGAGGTCGCGCCACTGTGTGTAGGCGCGGTCGACCACAGGCGCGCCCCAGCGCTCGCGGGCCTCGGGGGCGTACTTGTCGTGGTCAAAGCCATTGAGGATGTCGTCGGACGTCATGGCTACTCCTTGTTCTAGGGATTCGATGGTGTTGGCGACGGTGGCGGCGAGGGTCGCGAAGCGGTCGCGTTCCCGCTCCAGCCCGCGTCGGTGTTCGCGCAACAGTGCGATGGTGGTGGCTTCGTCGTCCGTGTCGACGATGCTCTGGATGGTGGGCAGGGGGGTGCCGAGCTCGCGCAGTACCAGGATGTGTTGCAGGCGCAGGAGCTCGGCCTGCCCGTAGTGACGCCGGCCGTCGTGTCCGGTCCGCGCCGGGGGCAGCAGGCCGATCGCGTCGTAGTGGCGCAACGTGCGGCTGGTGACGCCGCTGATGCGGGACACTGCCGCGATATCGAGTTCCGACTCCTCTAGAGTGCTCATGGTGACAGCCTAGAAGTTGACGTTGCGTCAATGTCAAGTATCAGTGAGGTCTCAGTCGATCAATTCGCTTGCGCGACGATACTTAATCGATTTAGTATGGCCACACCTCGGACCAAGTGACCGGGGAGTCAATGACGACACCACTGCAAGGGGAATCCAATGGGACGACTGCAAGCAAAGCACTTAATCGTTATAGTTGCGGGCGTCGCGCTCGCGAGTATTGCGATACCGGCGGCGGCACAGCCAAGCGCCGGTATAGGACTCGGCAACGACGCGAGCCATGCCTCGGATTGGCGAGACGGAGCCCACGGGTGGGCATCGGTGAAGGACTGGTGGAACAACCGCAAGGACAAAGCTCCGCTCGAGGATCAGTTTGTCGACACGCGCAAGAACAGCTTCACGCTCGGAGGCAAGCCGTACGGGGTGGTCGGTTCAAACAACTATTACCCGATGTACGAATCGGAGGCGATGACCGATGCGCTGTTTGAGAAGGCGGCCGATTCTGACTTCAACACGATGCGCGTGTGGGGATTCTTCGCGGTTGGCTCGCCCGGTGGGGGTGATAAGCCCACGGTGACGGATTCAGATAAGGGCGTCTACTTCGAGTACTGGGACGATGCCGCGGGCGCGCCTGCGTACAACGATGGCGCCAACGGACTCGAGAAGCTTGACTACGTGGTGGCGAAGGCCAAGGAGGAGGGGCTAAGGCTGGTGCTGCCGCTGTCCAATAACTGGACTGC
Organism: Demequina aurantiaca; assembly: GCF_000975135.1. Lineage (GTDB taxonomy): Bacteria > Actinomycetota > Actinomycetes > Actinomycetales > Demequinaceae > Demequina > Demequina aurantiaca. The sequence continues at coordinate 22,741 of NZ_BBRF01000002.1, forward strand.
ATTTGGTGGAATCGATCAGTACAACGCGTGGGCCGGCAATGACTATCACTCCGATTTCTACACGGATCCGCAGACCCGTCAGTGGTACAAGGACTGGGTCGATCACCTGCTTCACCGCGTCAACACCTACACGGGCGTGGCGTACAAGGATGAGCCCGCGATCATGGCGTGGGAGCTCGCGAACGAGCCGCGATGCATCGGCGATGGTGGACCAGCCGACGGCTCGTGGGGTAACGGCAACTTCCCGCGCGACCCTAGCTGCAGCGCGGACACGCTACTGCCGTGGGTGACGGAGATGTCGAGCTACATCAAGTCGATCGACTCCAACCACCTCGTCGCTACCGGCGACGAAGGATTCCTTGATCAGTCCGGGACCGACGACTGGGCCTACGACGGCACGGACGGAGTGGACTCGAAGGCGTTCGCCCAGGTCGACTCAATCGACTACCTGTCCTTTCATCTCTACCCCGACTCATGGGACAAGGATGCCGCGTGGGGCACGCAGTGGATCAAGGACCACAACACCATCGCGAAGCAGATCAAGAAGCCTGCACTGATGGGAGAGTTTGGGTGGACGGACAAGTCCACGCGCAACACTGTCTACAAGGAGTGGCTCGATGCGTCCTTGAAGACGAAGGGCGCAGGCTCTCTCTACTGGATTCTGAGTGACGAGCGCGATGACGGGAGTCTGTACCCCGACTACGACGGCTTTACCGTCTATTGCCCAGGCCCCGTCTGCACCACCATCGGAAACTACGGAAAGCAGCTCGCGCATTACGGCTTCGGAACATTCGCACCGGTGGCCGACCACGATGCCGTGACGGTTCAGTTCGGCGAGTCTGCCACGGTCAACCTAGTTGCCAACGACATTTCGTACTCGGCCAAGATTCAGTCCAGCACGGTCGACCTCGACGCGTCTAAGCGAGGTGTGCAACGTTCGGTGGCGGTCGCCGGTGGCACTGCGTCGGTGGATTCACGGGGCGTCGTGACGGTGGTTCCCGACGCTGACTATTCGGGCAAGGTCGTGGTTCCCTACACGGTGCGCGACAACTGGTACCGCACGTCCAACACTGCGAACCTCACGGTGACGGTGCTGCCGGACCCGAATGCCTCGGTAGTCATCGATGACTTTGACGCCGATGCCGAGGGCTGGTCTTGTGATGGAACCGGATCGGTCGCATCGGTCAACGGTCAGGGTGTCTTCACCAATGACACTGGTGACTGGGCCTGGTGCCTGAACACGCTGCCCGCGGCGCTCGACCTGAGCGATAAGGACTCGGTGACCATCGACTTTGTGGGCACTGATTCGGGAGTGAACCCCGAATTCGCGTTCAAGGTGGGAGCTGGCTGGGAATGGTGCCAGGTGGCTCCGATCTCAGGCACCTGGAACACGCCGCGCGAGGTGACCGTGGACCTATCCGCGTTCACCGGGTCGTGTGCCGACGGGTTGAACGATGTTCACGCCATCGGCATGGGAATGCAGGCGGGCGTACACACGTACGACAACCTCAAGGCCAACTAGAAGCAACGCGCTGGTGACCCGCAGGGGCGGGGGAGGGCTCTCTCTGCTCTCCCCGCTCCTGTGGCACGTCGGCGTGGCAACAAAGTTGACGTAGCGTCAATGTAAACCTCGCGCGCTAGGAGTGTTTTCCGCTCAAGCCGGCCGATGCATCGGCCGGCCTCAGCGCGTTCGTTGCCCGTGGCATCGGCGGAAGTCCTAAACTCTGGGGCATGACTGAATTCGATATCAAGCCCCGCTCGCGTCAGGTCACGGATGGCATTGAAGCCACCGCCTCGCGAGGAATGCTCCGCGCAGTAGGAATGGGTGACGACGACTTCGCCAAGCCGCAGATCGGTATTGCGAGTTCGTGGAACGAGATCACTCCCTGCAACTTGTCGCTCCAGCGCCTCGCGCAGGCGTCCAAGCAGGGCGTTCACGCTGGCGGCGGCTACCCGCTCGAATTCGGCACCATCTCGGTGTCCGACGGCATCTCCATGGGCCACGAGGGCATGCACTACTCGCTGGTCTCGCGCGACATCATCGCGGACTCCGTCGAGGTGGTGATGCAGGCCGAGCGCCTCGACGGCTCGGTGCTCCTTGCCGGCTGCGACAAGTCGCTGCCCGGCATGCTGATGGCAGCGGCGCGACTCGACCTCGCCTCCGTGTTCCTGTACGCCGGATCGATCATGCCCGGCAACGTGACGCTTGAAGACGGCACCAGCAAGGACGTCACCGTTATTGACGCGTTCGAGGCCGTGGGCGCGTGCGCCGCGGGACTGATGTCCGAGGCCGACCGCCTCGCCATCGAGAAGGCGATTTGCCCCGGCGAGGGTGCGTGTGGCGGAATGTTCACCGCCAACACCATGGCCTCCGTAGGAGAGGCGCTCGGAATGTCGATCCCTGGCTCCGCGTCGCCGCCCAGCCCCGACCGTCGACGCGACATGTACGCGCACAAGTCTGGTGAGGCAGTAGTCACTATGCTGCGCCAGGGCATCACAGCGCGGGACATCATGACCAAGCCCGCCTTCGAGAACGCGATCGCAGTGGTCATGGCCTTCGGTGGCTCGACCAATGCTGTTCTTCACTTGCTGGCCATCGCGAAGGAGGCTGACGTGGACCTTACGCTCGCTGACTTCTCCCGCATCGCCGACCAGGTCCCGCACCTGGGCGACCTCAAGCCCTTCGGTCAATTCGTGATGAACGACGTGGATCGCGTGGGCGGAGTCCCCGCCGTCATGAACACGCTGCTCGAGGCCGGCATGATGAACGGCGACGTGATGACCGTGACCGGCAAGACGATGGCCGAGAACATGGAAGACCTCAAGCCCAACAAGATCGACGGGCGCGTGGTGCGGGCGCTGAACAACCCCATTCACAAGTCGGGCGGCATCACCATCCTGCACGGCTCGTTGGCTCCCGAGGGCGCCGTGGTGAAGTCGGCAGGATTCGACACGGATGTGTTCGAGGGCACCGCGCATGTCTTTGATGGCGAGCGCAAGGCTCTGGACGCCCTCACCGCCGGAGAGATCGTCGCTGGTGACGTGGTTGTCATTCGCTACGAGGGTCCCAAGGGTGGACCTGGCATGCGCGAAATGCTGGCCATCACGGCTGCCATCAAGGGTGCGGGACTCGGCAAGGACGTGCTGCTGCTGACCGATGGCCGCTTCTCCGGAGGCACCACCGGACTGTGCGTCGGCCACGTTGCCCCCGAGGCCGTTGACGCCGGTCCCATCGCATTCATCAAGGACGGCGACAAGATTACGCTCGACGTCGCGAACAAGACGCTCGACCTGCATGTCGACGAGGCGGAACTCGAGGCGCGCAAGGTGGGCTTCGAGCCGCCCGCGCCCAAGTACACGCGCGGCGTTCTCGCCAAGTACGCGAAGCTCGTGGGTTCGGCCTCGACCGGGGCAGTGGTTGGCTACTAGCCAGCCTGATGGTGTGGGGCCGGAGCAGCGAGACGCGGCTCCGGAACTCGCCAGCCCGCACGCGTCCATCACGGGTATCCCGCGCTGGGCGCTCATTGTGGTGCCTTTCATCCTGGTCATCGTGGTGGTGGGCATCGGCTTTGCCATTGCCGGCGCGACCAGCATCGACGGCGGGCCCGGGTTTGCGACGCCCACACCGCGGGCGCCTGCCCCTGCCACGCCGTAGGGCCCGAATGCAACATGAGGGTTGTTGACGGCACCCTTAGCGGCCACCAGGTTGCGTTGGGGCAATCTGGGGGAAGAGCTGCGAGGCGGGCTCAGCGAGTGATCACTGGCGCTGTCTCATATTTTAAGACGGTGAGCCACGATGTGAGATTTCCGACCTGTGGCGTGACATTGCCCCCTCACGGGCGTACAGTCGTCTACATGCAGACGACTCTCGTTCTAGTTATCGGGCGCGCGGACATTTAGTCCTCGACCCGGCATCGTCCGCGCGCATACCCCGAAAGCCACTCCGGCTCAGGGGTTTTTCCATGCGAGGCGGATTGCGAGAGTCGCCTCACCACATCACACTCAATGGGAGAGAAGATGGCACAGGCCCCGGCCCCCAAGCCGTCCGCGATCAGCGCGACAGCTACCCAGGCACGACCAGCCACCACGACGCAGGCGCGTGGCGGCGGCGAGGAGATGAGCGGCGCGCAGTCGCTCATTCGCTCGCTTGAGCGCGCGGGTGCTACCGACATCTTTGGACTCCCGGGCGGCGCAATCCTCCCGGCCTACGATCCGCTGATGGACTCCACCATCCTGCGTCACGTGCTGGTGCGCCACGAGCAGGGTGCCGGTCACGCCGCACAAGGCTACGCCCACGCCACCGGCCGTCCCGGTGTCTGCATCGCAACGTCGGGACCGGGGGCCACCAACCTGGTGACGCCAATCGCCGATGCCAACATGGACTCGATCCCGCTGGTCGCCATCACCGGCCAGGTGGCAGCCGGCAGCATCGGCACCGACGCCTTCCAGGAGGCGGACATCGTGGGCATCACGCAGCCCATCACCAAGCACAACATGCTGGTGACGGACCCGGCCGACATCCCGCGTGCGATCGCCGAGGCTTTCTACATTGCCACCAACGGCCGCCCGGGTCCCGTGCTCGTGGACGTCACGAAGTCGGCTATGCAGTCACAGACCGTGTTCAACTGGCCGGACAAGATTGAGCTTCCCGGCTTCAACTCCGGCGCCAAGCCCCACTCGAAGACAGTGCAGGAGGCCGCGCGCCTGCTCGCGACCTCTCGCAAGCCCGTGCTGTACGTCGGTGGCGGCGTGATCCGCTCCGGTGCATCGGAGGGCCTGCTCAAGCTCGCCAACCTGTCAGGCGCGGCCGTCGTGACGACGCTGATGGCCCGCGGTGCGCTGCCCGACAGCCACCCGCAGAACCTGGGAATGCCGGGCATGCACGGCACCGTGCCCGCCGTCGCCGCCCTGCAGAACGCCGACCTGGTGGTCTCGCTGGGAGCGCGCTTCGACGACCGCGTGACCGGAAATCTGGACTCGTTCGCGCCGCTGGCGACCATCGTCCACGCAGACATCGACCCCGCGGAGATCGGCAAGAACCGCCACGCGGACGTGCCGATCGTGGGTGACCTCAAGGACGTGTTCGCCGACCTGGTGCCTGCCCTTGCCGAGGAGCACATCAAGCACGGCAAGCCGGACCTTGAGGGGTGGTGGAAGCAGCTCGACGAGTGGCGCACCACCTACTCGCTGGGCTACACGCCCACCGAGGACGGACTTGGTTCGCCGCAGCACGTGATCCAGCGCCTGGGCGAGATCTCCGGACCGGAGTCCATCTTTGTGGCCGGTGTGGGTCAGCACCAGATGTGGGCCAGCCAGTTCATCAAGTACGAGCGCCCCAACTCGTGGATCAACTCGGGCGGCCTAGGCACCATGGGATTCTCAGTTCCCGCAGCCATGGGCGCCAAGGTGGGCGCGCCAGATCGCACCGTCTGGTCCATCGACGGTGACGGCTGCTTCCAGATGACTAACCAGGAGCTCGTGACCTGCGCCCTGAACGAGATCCCGATCAAGGTCGCGATCATCAACAACTCGTCGCTGGGCATGGTGCGCCAGTGGCAGACCTTGTTCTACAACCAGCGCTACTCGAACACCGACCTCAACACCGGTCACGGCACCGCTCGCGTGCCCGACTTCGTGAAGCTGGCCGATGCCATGGGCTGCGTGGGCCTGCGTTGCGAGTCCGACGCGGACGTAGACGCCACCATCAAGCGCGCCATGGAGATCGACGACCAGCCTGTGGTCGTGGACTTCACCGTGTCGCGAGACGCGATGGTGTGGCCGATGGTTGCGTCGGGCACCAGCAACGATGAGATTCAGTACGCCAAGGGCATTGCCCCCAAGTGGGACCGTGAGGACTAGACCATGACGGACAAGCACACTCTCTCCGTACTCGTTGAGAACAAGCCCGGCGTGCTCGCGCGCGTCTCCGGCCTGTTTTCGCGACGTGCCTTCAACATTCATTCGCTGGCAGTGGGCCCCACCGAGCACCCCGAGATCTCACGCATCACCGTGGTCGTGGACGTGGATGAGCTTCCGCTCGAACAGGTCACCAAGCAGCTGAATAAGTTGATCCACGTGCTCAAGATCGTGGAGCTCGAGCGCGATAGGTCAGTTCAGCGCGAATTGCTGCTCGTGAAGCTTCGTGCGGATGCACGCCAGCGCACCGAGATCCTGCAGGTCGTGGAGCTATTCCGTGCCAAGGTCGTCGATGTCGCAACCGACTCCTTGGTCGTCGAGGCCGTCGGCACCCCTGAAAAACTTGAGGCGCTGCTTGCGGCCCTCGCGCCCCATGACATTCGCGAGATTGTTCAGTCGGGCACCGTCGCGATTGGCCGCGGCTCACGTTCCATCACGGAGCGCGCGCTCGACCGTAACCACGGACTTATTCACAACGCTAGCTAGCGCTACCGCTGAGGGGGCCACAGCATCGGCCGCCTGAAATCTTTACCGCATTTTCATCAGAATTCGTCAGATAAGACATAAGGAGAAAATCATGGCTGAACTGTTCTACGAAGAGGACGCAGACCTCTCGATCGTCCAGGGCAAGAAGGTTGCCATCGTCGGTTACGGCTCGCAGGGGCACGCGCACGCGCAGAACCTCCGCGACTCGGGCGTCGAGGTGCGCGTGGCGCTGCGCGACGGCTCGCGGTCCACCGCGAAGGCCGAGAACGACGGCTTCACCGTCCTCTCCGTCGCCGATGCCACGGCTTGGGCAGACCTCATCATGATCCTCGCGCCGGACCAGTTCCAGCGCACGATCTACAACGACGAGATCAAGCCCAACCTCGCCGAGGGCAAGATCCTTGCGTTCGCGCACGGCTTCAACATCCGCTTTGGCTACATCGAGGCTCCCGAGGGCATCGACATCATCCTGATCGCCCCCAAGGCTCCTGGCCACACCGTGCGCCGCGAGTTCGTCGCGGGCCGCGGCATCCCGGACATCATCGCCGTCGAGGCCGATGCTTCGGGCCAGGCCTGGGACATCGCGAAGTCGTACGCGAAGGCCATTGGTGGCACGCGCGCCGGCGTCATCAAGACCACGTTCACCGAAGAGACCGAGACTGACCTGTTCGGCGAGCAGGCCGTCCTGTGCGGTGGCACTTCGCAGCTCGTTCAGTACGGCTTCGAGGTCCTCACCGAGGCCGGTTACCAGCCGGAGATCGCCTACTTCGAGGTGCTTCACGAGCTCAAGCTCATCGTCGACCTCATGCACGAGGGTGGCATCACCAAGCAGCGCTGGTCGGTCTCCGACACCGCCGAGTACGGCGACTATGTCTCCGGCCCCCGCGTCATCACTCCCGAGGTGAAGGAAAACATGAAGGCTGTACTCGGCGACATCCAGAACGGCGCGTTCGCCAAGCGCTTCATCGACGACCAGGACAAGGGTGGCCCCGAGTTCCAGGAGCTGCGCAAGAAGGGCGAGACTCACTCGATCGAGGACACCGGCCGCGAGCTGCGCAAGCTGTTCGCATGGTCCGGCGTTGACGCAGCGGACGCCGACTACGTCGACGGCCAGACGGCTCGCTAGAAGGTATCTCTGTGACCAACTACCGCCTTGCAGTAATTGCTGGAGACGGCATCGGACCCGAGGTCGTAGCGGAGGGGCTCAAGTGCCTCTCCGCCGCGACCGAGGGCACCGAAATCTCGTTCGAGACGACCGACTTTGACCTGGGTGCCAAGCGTTGGCACGCGACGGGCGACACGCTCACGGACATCGACCTCGAGGCCATCCGTGGCCACGATGTGATTCTGCTGGGTGCGATCGGTGACCCGTCCGTGCCCTCCGGCACGCTCGAGCGTGGGGTACTGCTGCCGCTGCGCTTCGCCCTAGACCAGTACGTGAACCTGCGTCCCTCGCGCCTGTACCCGGGCGAAGTGTCACCACTGCGTGACGTCGATTCGGTGGACTTTGTGGTGGTGCGTGAAGGCACCGAGGGACCGTACGTGGGCAACGGCGGCGCGCTGCGCGTCGATACGCCTCACGAGATCGCGACCGAGGTTTCCATCAACACGCGTCACGGTGTGGAGCGCGTGGTTCGCTACGCGTTCGGCGTGGCTCAGGGGCGCGAGCGCAAGCAGCTGACCCTGGTTCACAAGCACAACGTGCTGGTGAACGCCGGCCACCTGTGGCGTCGCACCGTCGAGGCCGTCGCGTCAGAGTTCCCGGACGTGACCTGGGACTACCTGCACATTGACGCCGCGACCATCGTCATGACCACCAACCCGGCCAAGTTTGACGTCATTGTGACGGACAACCTGTTCGGCGACATCCTGACCGACCAGGCGGCAGCCATCTCTGGCGGCATCGGCCTGGCGGCGTCCGGAAACATCAACGCAGACAAGACAGCACCGTCGATGTTCGAGCCCGTTCACGGCTCGGCCCCCGACATCGCCGGTAAGGGCATCGCGGATCCGTCCGCGACGGTTCTGTCCGTGGCGATGCTGCTGGACTTCCTTGGCTACGCGGAGCTCGCTGCAAAGGTTGAGGGCGCTGTGGCGGCCGATGCTGCGGCGAAGGATGGTTCGGCACGTTCCACCAGCGAGGTCGGCGACGCCCTCGCAGCCCGCATTCGCGGTTAGTTTTTTTCATCGCCCTGGCGGTACATGAGTGCGGTTTTCGGACCGAATTCAGCACTCATGTACCGCCAGCGCGCAACATCTTTGAGAAAGGCCCGACATGAGCACCGAAACACCCGCTCTTGGATTTGGCGGCACGGCATCCGAAGGCCCCGTGCCCTCGGCATCGGCGCCCTCCGCAGTCGAGGCCTTTGAGGTACAGCTCAATCCCGCGCCGCAGTCCGTGGCGCAGCGCGAGGCCGCGCTTGCCGACTTGAATTTTGGCACGCAGTTCACGGACCACATGGCGCGCGCCCAGTGGCGGACCGGAACCGGCTGGCTCGACCGCCGTGTCGAGGCCTATGGCCCGCTGTCGCTGGATCCAGCAGCCGCGGTGCTGCACTACGGCCAGGAAATCTTTGAGGGCCTGAAGGCCTACCGCTGGGCCGATGGCTCGGTGTGGGTATTCCGCCCGGAAGCCAATGCTGCGCGCTTCAACAAGTCTGCACAGCGCTTGGCGCTCCCGCAGTTGCACGTCGACGACTTCATTGGGTCCATCGAGGCCCTGGTGCGCACAGACCTGGACTGGGTGCCGGACTCCGAGGAGTCCTCGCTCTACCTGCGCCCGTTCATGTTCGCGTCCGAGGCATTCCTCGGCGTGCGCCCCGCCAACCAGGTCGACTACTTGTTGATTGCGTCTCCCGTGGGCCCGTACTTCACCGGTGGTGTGAAGCCCGTGTCGATCTGGGTCGCACAGGGCTACCACCGCGCGGGCCCTGGCGGCACCGGCGACGCCAAGTGCGGCGGCAACTATGCTGCCTCGCTGTTGCCGCAGATGCAGGCGGCGGAGAACGGCTGCCAGCAGGTGCTGTTCCTCGACGCCAAGGAAGATCGTTACCTGGACGAGCTGGGCGGCATGAATGTGTTCGTGGTGCGCCGCGATGGCACCGTAGAAACCCCACGCCTGACCGGCACCATTCTTGAGGGCATCACCAGGTCCTCCGTCATCACGCAGCTCGAAGACTCGGGTCGCAAGGTGCTGGAGAAGGACATCACGCTCGACGAGGTGCGTTCCGGAATCGAATCCGGCGACGTGGTCGAGGTCTTCGCGTGCGGTACCGCCGCCGTGGTCACGCCCGTGGGCCGCCTCGCGTCGCCCGACTTTGACGTGACCATCAACGATGGAGAGGCCGGCGACGTCACGATGGCGATCCGCGCCGCGCTCACCGACATTCAGTACGGCCGCGCCGCGGACACGTACGGCTGGATGCGCCGCGTCGCGTGACTCAAAGTCCAGAGACGTCATTCTGGGTGCGACTTGATGCGGATGTGCAGCCCAAGTGAACATCGCATCCTTCTTTTCTGATCTCTGGGCGGACGTGACGACTCAGGTGGTGGCGGTGCCGGTGACAGCGCTGTGGCCGCTCGCCGCGGTGGTGGTCTGCCTGGTCGTTCCGCTGTTGTGGCATGTAACGCGCCATGTGGTGACCATCGCGCACGAGGCTGGCCACGCGCTCGTCGCGGCATTGCTGGGGCGTGAGGTGCGCGGTATTCGGCTTCACGGGGACACGTCGGGGCTGACCACGCATGCGGGCTCTTCCAAGAGGGTCCCCTTGGCTCTGGTGGCGTTCGCCGGGTACCCGGCGCCGGCCGTGCTCGGGCTAGGTGCGGCCGCGTTGCTCGGCGCCGGATACGCCTACGCGTTGTTGTGGATCGTGGTCGTCGTGCTCGTTCTGGTGCTCGTACAGATCCGCAACGTCTATGGATACCTCGTCATGGTCCTGGCCGTCGGAGGGTTTGGTTGGCTGGCGTGGTCCGCGCCCGACGCGTGGCGGGTGGGAGTTGCCTACGGTGTGGCGTGGCTTTTGCTGCTCGGCGCGGTGCGAGCGGTGGTCGAGTTGAGTAGGTCGCGGCGAACCCCCGCAGGCAGGGGATCGGATGCTGATGCGCTCGCCCGAGTGACCCGGGTGGCCGGAGCTGTTTGGGTGGGGGTGTTTTGGCTCGTGACCGTGGCGTGTGCCGGGGCAGGAGCATGGCTGATGCTCGGCCAGGTGTTCGGCACTTAGGAGACCGAGAGTTTCGCCCCAGTGTAATTCGGGACGTAGGTCCCCCTACTAACCTACGGTGCCGTAGGTTAGACTGTGGCATGGCCCAATTAGAGATGTCGTCGCCTGGACTAGCTCAACTAGACGACCACCTGCACCTGACCGCGATGCTCGACGAGCGCGCGGCGAGCAACCCCGAGCATGCGTTTGCCGAGGTCAAGGGCGCTAGTGACGACTGGACGTCGGTCTCGCTGGCTGAATTCCGCGCCCAGGTTCGCGCCGTTGCCAAGGGGCTCGTCGCATCGGGCATGAACGTAGGCGACCGCGTCGGCGTGGTAGGGGATACCCGCATCGAGTGGTCGGTCGTGGACTTCGCGATCTTCGCAGCCGGTGGCGTGAGCGTGCCGATCTATCCGTCGTCGTCTGCGTCTCAGGTCGCATGGATTGTGGAGGATGCCGGGGTCAAAATTGCTGTCGCCGAGTCCGCCGAGCAGAGGGACACGTTCGCGGGGCTCGCGACTGCGCCCACGACGTTCGCGCTTGATGAATCCGGCATGGTCGAGCTGAGCGCGCTTGGCGCGAACGTGACGGACGAGGACCTGGATGCGCGCACAGAAAACGCGGTGCTCGACGACCTGGCGACCATTATTTACACCTCCGGCACGACCGGCCGGCCCAAGGGCGCGATGTTGACGCACCGCAACCTGGTGGAGCACGCGGCGAATGTGGAACTCGACCCTGGCTTCGGTGCGTTCGTGAAGGGCGATACTCGTGTGCTGCTGTTCCTGCCGCTCGCGCACGTGTTCGCCCGGTTTGCGATGATCCTGGCACTGAGCGCTGGCTCCGTTATTGGCTACTCGCCGTCGCACAAGACCCTTGCCGCAGATATGGCCTCATTCCGTCCCACGTGGATGCCGCTCGTGCCGCGTGTGCTCGAGACGATTCTGAACCGTGCTGACACGTCGATGACTGGCGTGAAGAAGAGGCTGTTCCGCTGGGCGTCCGAAGTCGCTCGCGAGGCTTCCCGGGCTATGGAGACCGGGGGGGCCAGTACGTCACTGAAGATCCGCTACACGCTGGCCGACAAACTAGTGCTCGGCAAGATCCGTCACCTCCTGGGAGGTCAGCTCGGTTACGTGCTGTCGGGTGGCGCTCGCATGCTGCCCGATGTGGGCGACTTTTTCCGTGGAATTGGTGTCACCGTGATGCAGGGTTACGGACTGACCGAAACCTCTGCGGCCGCTACTGGTACGCAGGTCAAGGACAGCATCATGGGCACCGTCGGTCAGCCGATTGCGGGCTGCTCGGTGAAGGTCAGCGAGGACGGGGAGATCCACCTCAAGGGTGTGAACCTGTTCGCGGGCTATTGGAATGCGCCCGATGCGACGGCTTCCGTCATGTCCGATGGCTGGTTTGCGACGGGTGACCTGGGGGTCATCGAGGACGGCTCGCTGAGGATTGTGGGACGCAAGAAAGAAATCCTGGTGCTATCGTCCGGCAAAAACGTGCAGCCCGCGGTGCTCGAGGACTTCATGCGCGCGCATCCTGCGATTCAGGATGCCGTCGTGGTGGGCGAGGGGCGGAACTTCGTCTCCGCACTTGTCGCGCTCGACGAGGCGCTGCTCTCCGCTTGGCTGCGCGCCGAGGATCTGCCTGAAATGAACGTCGAGGAAGCGTCGATGAACGAGCGAGTGCGCGAGCTCGTCGGCAAAGTGATTGCTGCGGCCAATGAGCAGGTCTCGAAGGCCGAGAGCATCAAGGAGTACCGGATTGTGCCCCGTGGCTTCTCCGAGGCCCGTGAGGAGTTGACGGCGTCGCTGAAGGTGCGCCGCAAGGTAGTACTCGCGCACTTCGGTGATGTTGTTGAGGCGATCTACGCGAAGGCGAAGCCGGCGCCGCAGGAGTAGTCAGCCCGTTAACTGATCGCGGACTTCTTGAACTCTCCCCAACGTCTTGCCAGTCGTTCTTCAGAAGGATGAAGCGATGGGATGGAAGGGACCGTGATTCTCGTCTTGTGTATTCGTTTCAGGGCGTGCTCAAAAACAAGGCCGCCTTCTTGGTTCAAGATTGAAGGTTCCGCATGTATTGCACCGCTGGGTGAGATGCCAATGATGTTTGAGTCATACGCATAATGATGAATTTTGCACAGTGCTAGTCCATTTTGAATTACGGGCAAACCGTCAATCGAAGAATCCGCGTCTATATGAGCGGCATCGATAAGAGTCTCGACAGGAAGCGCACATACCGCGCACTTCGAAGCGTAGGCATCGATGACGGCGCGGCGGAAGAGTCTCTGGTGTTTCCTAACTTTGACTTCGCGTGTCGCCCAAGACCGTAGGGACTTGGCTACGGCGTTCTCGCCTCCAGTCCAATCAATTCTCTCAAGGTCCTTTCGAGCCAGCAGAACAGTGCGCTCAATGGGGTTGTTTTGAACGATTCGAACTGGGTACTCAGGCTGGTAGCGACCTCCTGCAGTTTCCCGAAAGTAGACAATGTCTACCTCAAGATCAGCAGCGCGCTGCAGTTTGCGATTGTCGCCCTCAGTTCCTCCGGCTCGATAGTGGTACTCCCAGAGGCCGTCTCCCAACTGCTTGTCTGGATAGGGGCCATTGAGTACGGAAGTTACTGACAGCGTTGCCAAGAGCCATTTTGGATTCCAGATTCCTTTTTGCAGGTCCACGAGATGTGGGGTGGAGACGGGAAGATCGAGTTTCCTTAGATCTGCTCGCTCTGGAAACTCGTTCAAATTGTCGAGAATCACATCGAGCGCCCCGAGAGCGAGTGTGCGAAGACGTCGATCCTCAAGTTTGTCCATTTGAGCAGCTTGGCAGTTAAGTTCCCTATGGACAAGAGCTGGCGCGTTTCGACCGCGTAGCACCGGCGCAGATAGGCTGGCCAGATGGACAGCATCACGCCAGCCAACCAGTTCGAGGTCCGCCTCAACCCCTCCGCAGCATCGGACGACGAGCGCGTCGCCGCCATGGCCGCGCCCGCGTTTGGCGAAGTCTTCACCGACCACATGGCCCGTGCCACGTGGACCCAATCCGAAGGCTGGGGCGACCGCCGCATCGAACCCCTGAGCGACCTGGCCCTTCACCCGGGCGCCACGATCCTGCATTACGGCCAGCAGGCGTTCGAGGGTCTCAAGGCGTACGTTCACGAGGATCGATCCGTGTGGCTGTTCCGCCCTGAAGCGAACGCCGCCCGCTTGGCAGCATCGGCCGCCCGTATGGCCCTGCCCGCTGTGAGCGAGGAGGATTTCCTCGCGGCGATTGAGGCCCTGGTCGCGACCGACCGCGCGTGGGTGCCCAGCGCCGCGGAATCCAGCCTCTACTTGCGTCCTTTGTTGATCGGAACCGAGCCCACGCTGAGCGTGCGCGGCTCGCAGCAGGTCGAGTTCCTCGTCATGGCGTGCCCCGTGGGCGCGTACTTCCCCAACGGCGTGAAGCCGGTCTCCATCTGGGTCGCACAGGGGTTTCACCGGGCAGGGCCCGGCGGTACGGGCACGGCGAAGAGTGCCGGCAACTACGCCGCGAGCCTCCTGCCTCAGCAGCAGGCGCAGGACAACAACTGCCAGCAGGTGTTGTTCCTAGACGCGCGCGAGGACAGGTACATCGAGGAGCTCGGCGGGATGAACGTGTTCATCGTGCACCGCGATGGCTCAGTGCTCACCCCGCGCCTCACCGGCACCATCCTGGAGGGCGTGACGCGGTCCTCGGTCATCACACTGCTGAAGGAGTCCGGCCGCGAAGTCTCCGAGCGCGACGTCACACTTGAGGAGCTGCGCGCGGGCATCGACTCCGGCGACATCTCGGAGGTCTTCGCCTGCGGTACGGCCGCCGTGGTCACGCCGCTGGGTAGCCTCAAGTCGCCAGATTTCAATGTCGTGGTGGGCGATGGCTCCGCCGGCGACGTCACGATGGGGGTACGCGAGGCGCTCACCGATATCTACTACGGCCGCGCCGAGGACACGCACGGCTGGATGCGCCGCATCGGTTGATTGGTGCTGCGCGTTGGCTAGCGACCGACGTCGTACGCGAGCGTGACGTGCCCGCTCGGCTGGGGTTCGGCCGAGACAAGGGCGAGTTTTGCTTGGTGCGCTAGCGTGTCCGCGAACCCGAGCCCCGAGCCGATCAGCACCGGCACGATGCGCAGGCGCAGGTGATCGACCACGCCGGCCTCGAGGAGCGCTTGAGACAGTTCCAGGCTGCCCCACACGATCACGTCGCGCTTATAGGCGGACGTGAGGCGCTGCGCGACCTCGACGGGGTTGCCGCCCTCTACGGTCGCGGGCGCCAGATCTCCCCAGGGTGCCGATTCCGAGGAGTTGGAGAATACGTGCTTGGGGAGGCGATTGATCGGCTCCGCGACGGCCTCGCTGGATGACTGCGGGGTGGGCCAATAGGAGGAGAACATTCTGTACGTGTTGGCGCCCAGCAGGATCGCGCCGACGCCCTTGAGCATCTCGAGTTGTCCCGCATCATCGGTTTCCGCTCCGGCGGCCCGCTCCACGAAGCCTAAGCCGCCGTCGGGTTCCGCCGCGAAGCCGTCCACGCTGATGATCTGCTCGACGATGAGTCGTCCCATGTGTGGACGCTAGCCCCACCGCCGATGCCTCGCAACCGCTCGCATGTCGGCATCAGTGGATACGCTCGAATCATGTTCACAACGCACACCACCGAAGGTCCAGATGGGCGCACACTTCAGTATTACGTTGCCAAAAACGACAGGGCGGACGGTGCTGTGGCGGGCTCGGCGATCCCGCTGATCTGGTTCCACGGGTCGCCCAACGTCGGCGAACCGCCCGTGCCGCTGTACGACGCGGCGGCTGGTCACGGCATCGGCTGGGTGGGGTATGACCGGCCCGGATACGGCGGATCTACCGAGAATGCGGGGCGCGATATTGCGTCCGCGGCCAAGGACGTCGAGGCCGTAGCCGATGCGCTGGGTTTGGGGCGCTTTGCCGTCATGGGTCACTCGGGCGGGGGAGCGCACGCGCTGGCTTGCGCAGCGCTAATGCCGGATCGTGTGGGGGCTGCAGTGTCGATCTCAGGTTTGGCGCCGTTCCCCGACCAGGGCGAGGAGTTGACCGCCGGAATCAGTTGGTTCGACGGTCTCTACGCGGGCAGCGTGACGGAAATGAGATCGGCGCTCGCCGGGCGCGAGGAACTCACCCGGGTCCTCGAGGCCGGCGAATATGACCCCGAAATGTTCACACCCGAGGACCACGCGGCACTCAACGGCACGTGGAATTGGTTCAATCACATAGTGAAACTTGGCTCCGCGCGTGGCGTGGGCGGCTTTGTGGACGACGACCTCGCCGCCGTCAGTGACTGGGGTTTTGACGTGGAAGACATTCGCGTGCCGACGCTGATCATGCACGGCACCGCGGACCGAGTAGTGCCCGTATCCCACGGCCGATGGCTCGGTCGCCACATTCCGGCGGCTCAGTTGCGCTTGCGCGACGGGGCGGGGCACCTTTCCATCATGGAGGGCGCGGCCGATGCGCTGAGTTGGGTCGCGCAGACGATGGCGGCGGGGGAGCGGTAGTCAGGCGTAGAACCCCGCCACAGCATCGGCAGCGTGGAATGTCCTAGCCCTTGTGGCGGTTGACGGTGACATGACAACTATCGGAATTATTGGTGCAGGCAACATTGGATCCAACGTCGCGAAGGCGGCGATTGCGAACGGCTACGAGGTGGTCATCAGCAACTCGCGCGGGCCTGAGACGCTCGGCGATCTGATTGACGAGTTGGGCTCGAAGGCGACGGCCGCGACGGCAGAGGACGCTGCGGAGGCCGGCGATTTTGTGGTGGTAGCCGTGCCCCTCAAGAACTACCGTGAGGTGCCCGTGGGGCCGCTCGCGGGAAAACTGGTCATCGACGCGAACAACTACTACTTTGAGCGCGACGGGCGCATCGAGGCGCTGGACAACAACGAGACCACCACCTCGCAGATGCTCCAGGAACACCTGCCCGAATCGCAGGTCGTGAAGGCTTTCAACAACATTCCGGCCAAGGACATCCCTACGGATGGCGCTCCTGCTGGTTCGGACAACCGACGCGCGCTGCCGATCGCCGGTGACATCGCTGAAGCCAAGGCTCGTGTTGCGGCATTGCTGGATGAGTTCGGCTTCGACGCCGTTGACGTGGGGCCGCTCGAGGACAGCTGGCGCGTCGAACGGGACCGACCCGCGTATGTGGTCCGTTCCAACGCGGACGAGCTGCGCGATCGGATTGCCGAGGCTGTCCGCTAGGCGTTCTGCCAGGCTGTTCGCAACTGTATTGGCGCGCCCTCAATGGCTCCGTTTCGGGGTTGTTGGGGGCGCGTTTGTGCGCCGTGGCTGATGTCCACAGGCTGTGATTTCTGGGGGTCAATGCACGTTTAATGGCGTTTGGAGTCATTTGTCAGACCCCAGTGATTGACTTACCTCATGACCACAACCGTCGCCGATGCTCCCGCCGCCTTGGGTTACAGGGCGGCGGCCGATGCTGGTATCGGTTCTGGGTCGAGGTCCACGTCGCGAGTGCTTGGGCGCGTGCGTGCGCGTGTAGGAGAGGGACGTGGCTGGGACGGGGTAGACCTCGAAGCACTGTCGGAGTCGGTGCTCCTGGAATCGAGTTCCGCACTTGCTCAGATTGAGCGCGAAGTGAATGCCATGCACGCGGCTATCGCACATCAGATTGCTCGACGGTCAGATGCGGGGCCGGGTGGGCTTGCGCGGCGACAGGGTTTTCAGTCGCCAGCCAAACTGATCGCGTCACAGACAGGCGAATCCACGGCAGAGGCGCAGCGACTGATCAACGTGGGAGGCGCCCTCGCGGCGACGATTCCTGAGGTGGATGGTGCGGGCGGTAGCGAGGTCGGACTGGGGAGTACAGAGACGGAAGCGACGTGCTCAGCCGATGCACAGCGGCCGTCGCGACCTAAGTACGTCCACGTCTCGGCAGCAACCGGCGCGGGGAAGTTGAGCATCTCGTCGGGGAATCTCATTACCAACATGCTGGGCCGGGTTGAGGCGGCGACGACGTCGGAGGTTCGGTTGGCGGCTGAGCGCGACCTCGTAGATCGCGCGATGAGGCTCTCCTACGATCAACTGGCGCGTGCGGTGCGGCAAGCGGAGGCATGGCTCGACCGAGAGCGCATCGAGCAAACGCACCAGATGTTGCGCGACGAGAGGTGCCTCACCATTCGCGAGGACCAGGCGGGTATGACTCTGATCTCGGGCAAACTGGATCCGGAGACGGCGGCGCCGGTGCGCGCAATGCTCGACGCGATGGTGGCGCACGGTCTGCGGGAACGGCGCGAGCAGGATCGACTCGCGGCGGATGTGCGCTCCGTGGGGCAGATGCGCGCGGACGCGCTCGGAATCGCCGCACGGCATGTGTTGGGGTGCAAGTCAGAGAAGCTTCCGATGTCACCGACCGCGATGGTGGTGCGAATGAACCTTGACGACCTGCGTGCCAGCGCGGGAGTGGGCGAAGTAGATGGATTGGGACAACCGATTCCGGCCTCGGTAGTGCGCCGTATGGCGGCTGACGCGAACGTGATTCCGGCGGTACTGGGCGGAGAGTCCGAGGTGCTCGACCTCGGTCGGGAGCAGCGCAGCTTTTCGGTCGGCCAACGTCGAGCACTGTTCGAGCGAGATGGGGGATGCGCCTTTTGTGGGGCTCCACCCAGCTTCACCGAGGCGCACCACATTCGCTGGTGGGAGAGAGATGACGGGCCCACGGATCTCGAGAACGGAGTACTGCTCTGCGTGCGATGTCATCACCTGATTCATCGCGATGGATGGGGGATCGAGGCGACGGTGTCCACGGTCGAGTTTGTGCCGCCGGCATCTGTCGATAGGAACCGAGTGCCGAGACCGGGCGGGCGTGCGATGTTTGACCGTCCGCGTGACTGGCGCGCGTTGGGAGATGGTGAGAGCGTGGGCGCCACCGCTGGGGTTGACAGTGCTGCAGATACGACCGCCGCGGGACTTATCCTGGAGCGACCATGAGTACTGACCTAACTGCCTCTGGCGCGCGTGATGTGTTCGAGGGATCGGACGCCGCGGGCTCCGGCGGCGGCGATTCGGGCGGGATGCCGGAATACGTGTTGACACGCAAGCGGATGAAGCACCTGCGAATGACGGTCAAGGCGCCCCACGGAACTGTCCACGTGAGTGCGCCAGTGCGCGCGAGGCAGCGCGACATCGATGCCTTTGTGATGAGCCGCCGTGACTGGATACTGAAGCAGCAAAAGGTGGCAGTGGAGATGCCGGTGCCGCTCACCGCCGGGCCCGAGACCGAGCGATTGCGCCGCGAGATGCGCGAATCGGTACCGCCGCTCATGGAGTACTGGGCAGACCGCATGGGCCTCGAGATGCCGACGCTGACGTTGCGCAGGATGACGTCTCGCTGGGGCACGTGCAATTCTGTGAAGCGACACGTGACGATCAATCTGGAACTCGGCCGTCGTGATCCGGAGCTGCTCGAGTATGTGATCGTGCACGAGTTGGCGCATCTTTACGAGCCCAACCACTCCAAGCGGTTCTACGCGGTGATGGACAAGTACCTGCCTGAGTGGCAAGCGAAGCGGAGGGAACTTAACAGGCGCTGAACCGACGGTGACCACCCTCAGGGGTTCGTGCGCATATTCGACGGCTGCCGAGAAGGCTGGGGCATTGCTTCACTCGCACGGTCGTAACCACCCACTAGCCGACGGCAACCAGTGACTCGCTGCAGTCGCGGCGCTCATCTTCTTGCACATCACAGGGCACCGAGTTGCGCGTCAATGGTCACCGAGCGGATCTCAACCAGGATGAACCATTTGAGTTGGTGATTGCCGTCGTGTCGGACGAGGTGCGCGAGGTCCAAGCCACGGCCGTCGCGCTGAGCGTGACCCCGCTCGGAGGATGACAGCGTTGCAGGCTGGAGCATCGTCCCTGATGTGCCACAATGAAACCAATGAGCACCTTCATCATCATTCTGTAGCGCGTCAGCCCCAATCGCCGACGCGCAGCCTCCCGTACCCTGGGGGGCTTTTTTGTTGGATGATGGGGATCGCACCGCAGGCATGGCACGAACCGAGGAGAGTCCCATGACGGACACCAACGCAGCCGGCACGTCTTCCGCGTCCGCAAGTACCGCGACCGTGAGCACCGCGACCGTGAGCACCGTAGAGGTCTACGACACCACGCTGCGCGATGGCGCGCAGCAGGAGGGGATGAACCTCTCCGTCGCAGACAAGATGGCGATCGCGCCCCTGCTCGACGAACTCGGCGTGGGCATCATCGAAGGCGGTTGGCCCGGTGCCGTGCCCAAGGACACCGAGTTCTTCCAGCTAGTAAACAAGGAACTGCAGTTCGTCAACGCTCAGTTCGCGGCCTTCGGCATGACCCGTCGTGCGGGCACCTCGGCCGCCGCCGACCCGCAGGTGCGCGCCCTCGTCGACTCCGAGGCCCCCATCATCACCCTGGTAGCCAAGTCGGACATCCGTCACGCCGAGCGCGCGCTACGCGTCAGCGGAGACGAGAACCTCGCCATGATCGAGGAGACCGTCGCGTTTCTCGTGGCCGAGGGGCGCCGCGTGGTCCTCGACGCCGAACACTTCTTTGACGGCTACAACTTCGATGCAGACTATTCACTGAAGGCTCTACTCGCCGCGGCCGGAGCCGGCGCCTCGACCCTGGTGCTGTGTGACACGAACGGTGGCATGCTGCCCGACGACGTTCAGCGCATCGTCCGTGAGGTCGGTGCCCACACCGACGTTCAGCTCGGCATGCACGCCCACAATGACTCCGGCTGCGCGGTGGCAAACTCGATGGCCGCCGTGGCCGCCGGTGCCACCCACGTCCAGGGCTGCATCAACGGCTACGGCGAGCGCACCGGCAACGCGGACATCGTCGCGGTCACCGCCAACCTGGAACTCAAGAAGGGCATCACGGCCCTCAAAGGCGATGGACTGCGCGAATCCAGTCGCATCGCCCACGCGATCTCGGAGATCACGAATATCGCGCCCTTTGCGCGCCAGCCCTACGTGGGCGCCTCGGCGTTTGCGCACAAGGCCGGCCTGCACGCCTCCGCCATCAAGGTAGATCCCGACCTCTACCAGCACATGGACCCGTCGCTCGTGGGCAATGACATGCGCATGCTCGTCTCCGAGATGGCCGGCCGCGCCTCGATTGAACTCAAGGGCAAGGAACTCGGCTTCGACCTCTCCGGCCAGAAGGAACTGCTCACCAGGGTGACGGACCGCGTGAAGCACGCCGAGGCATCGGGCTATACCTTCGACGCGGCCGATGCGTCGTTTGAGCTGCTCCTGCGCGACGAGTTGGGCGAGACGCCCGCATATTGGGCCACCGAGTCATGGCGCGTCATGGTCGAGACCTCGCCTGACGACGTCAACGAGGCCGACGCCGAGGCGATCGTGAAGCTAGTGGCCGGGGGAGAGCGACTCGTGTTCACCGGGGAGGGAAATGGTCCCGTCAACGCGCTCGACCACGCACTGCGCCAGGCGCTCGTCAGCGTCTACCCGCAGATTGAGAAGTTCGAACTCAGCGACTTCAAGGTGCGCATCATGGACGCCTCGCACGGTACGGACGCTGTCACTCGGGTGCTCATCACGACGGTCGACACCGAAACCGGAACGCTGTGGCGCACGGTGGGCGTAGGCCCGAACATCATTGAGGCCTCATGGGAGGCGCTGACCGACGCGATGTTCTATGGGCTCATCAAGCTGGGCGTCGAACCCAAGTAGCCACGTGCCCGCGCTCCGCGTGCGGTCAAAGTGACTGGCTACTCGCGCCGAACACTGCACCAAGGTTTCCCGCTCGGTTCCGCGCGCCGAGAAATGGTGACCCCAGCATCGGCCGTCAGGGCAGACTGAGACCATGCACGGTGAATACAAGGTTCCTAGCGGCAAGCTCGTTGTGGTCGACGTCGACATTGACGGCGAAGGCGACGACGCAGCACTCAACAACGTGGTGGTGTCCGGCGACTTCTTTTTAGAACCCGCCGAGGCGATCCTCGACATTGCCCGCGCGCTTGAGGGACTGCCAGCAGCGACATCGGTCTCCGCCTTGACCGCCGCCATTGCCCGAGCAGCCGGTCCGGACGCCGTCATGGTGGGATTCACCGCCGAGTCGGTCGCGATTGCCGTCCGGCGCGCGCTAGGCCACGCCACGAGCTGGGGTGACCACACGTTCGACGTGATTCACGACGAGCCGCGCGAACCATTCCTGCAGATGGCGCTCGACGAGGTGTTGTCACAAGCCGTCGCGGTGGGAACGCGCCAGCCCACGCTACGCATCTGGGAGTGGGAGCGAAACGCCGTGGTCATCGGCTCCTTCCAGTCGGTACGCAACGAGATCGACCTCGACGGCGCGGCAAAGCACGACGTCACCGTGGTGCGACGCGTCTCCGGTGGCGGCGCCATGTTCATTCAGCCTGGAAACACCATCACCTACTCAATTTCGGTGCCGACTTCACTCGTCGAGGGGCTCACATTCGAGCAGTCCTACGCCTTCCTCGACGACTGGGTGCTGGGCGCGCTGCGCGAGGTGGGAATCAATGCCACCTACGTGCCGCTCAATGACATCGCGAGCCCTGCGGGCAAGATTGCGGGCGCGGCACAGAAGCGCTACGCCGCCGGTGCCGTGCTTCACCACGTGACCATGGCCTACGACATCGACGCTGACGCGATGCTTGAGGTGCTGCGCATCGGCCGCGAGAAGATGTCGGACAAGGGCACCAAGTCAGCGAACAAGCGCGTGGACCCGTTGCGCAGTCAGACCGGCATGACTCGCGAGGCGATCATCGATGCGTTCTTGGCTCACTTCGCCAGTCGCTATGCGACGGCGGGCAGCGCCGTGACCGATGCTGAGCTCGCAGAGGCTCAGAAGTTGGCCGCGGACAAGTTCTCCACGCCGGAGTGGCATGGCCTGGTGCCGTAGAGGCGGCGGAAGCGTTACTGCGGCCCCACGTTGAGCAGTTCGATGACGGGGGAGCCCGCCTCATCCGAGGCATCGAGATTCACCACAGCGACGATGGCCCAGTCGTGGTCGCCGTCGGCGTCATCGAGCACCTGACGCACCAGCCAACTCCCCTCAGGCAACTCGCCGTCGGGCGTCACGGATAGCGCCGCTCGTGCGTGAGCAAGATCGTGGTCGCCGCCCGGCTTCACAAAGCTGACCAGCGCAGCAGATCGGGCGTTGGGGCCGATGCCGATTGCCGCGTCTCCCTGCGCCTCGAAGAGTGGGTCGAGCGCCTCGCGCCACACGTCACCGTTCCAGCCTGCGGCCCCGTCGAGCGCGCCCAAGGCCGCGTACTGCTCGCGCGACGCGAGCTCCACGCGGCGGAACATCGCGTTGCGCACCAGGCGCTGCAACATTCGTGGGTTGCCTGACATTGGGCGAGCGGGGCCTCCCATGCCGGGCGACAAGGCGGCCGATGCGGGATCGGCATCGTCGGAAATAACAGCATCGGGGTTGTTGAGGTGTTCCCATTCGTCCAAGAGCGACGAGTCGGTCGACCGCACGATGGATCCGAGCCACTCGGTGATCGCCACTACGTCCTCGGTGCGGTGCTCCTCTGGGACCGTCTGTCGCATCGCCCTGTATGCCTCGGCCAGGTACCGCAACGCGATTCCCTCGGTGCGCTCTAGGCCGTAAGCCGAGATGAGATCGGAGAACGACATCGCCCTCTCGAGCATGTCGCGCACGACGGACTTGGGCGACAATTCCGCGTCCAGGATCCATGGGTTGGTTGTGCGATACGCGATGAAGGCCGGTTCGAGCAGGTCCTCGAGCGGCTTGGGCCATGTGACTTCCTCGAGCAGCTCCATGCGCTCCTCGTACTCGATGCCGTCGGACTTCATGGAGCCAATTGCCTGGCCGCGCGCCTGATGTTGCTGCGCCATGAGAATTTGGCGCGGGTCCGACAACGTGGCCTCGATGACCGATACGACGTCGATGGCGTGGTCAGGCGAGTCCACATTGACCAGGTCCATCGCGGCCAGGGCGAAGGGGGACAGGGGCTGGTTGAGTGCGAAGTTGCGCGGCACATCGACGGTGAGGCGCACGGAGGGCCGCTCCCCACGAGGGTGATTGGCGTCCGGCACGCGGACGCGCTCAACCACGCCGGCGATGCGCAGCGACCGGTAGATCCGCAGAGCCTGACGAATGTGCGCGGAACGCTGCGTCTCGGTCTCGTGAACGGCCTGCAGG
Source organism: Demequina aurantiaca (assembly GCF_000975135.1). Classification (GTDB taxonomy): domain Bacteria; phylum Actinomycetota; class Actinomycetes; order Actinomycetales; family Demequinaceae; genus Demequina; species Demequina aurantiaca. Next base: position 46,552 of record NZ_BBRF01000002.1, read on the forward strand.
AGGTCGCGCATCGCGAGCACCGGGTCCTGCGCCTCCCGGCCCACCGCCGCGTTGGCGGTGCCGCGGGCCAGGATGTTGAGCACCATGGCGTGGTTGACGGTGAAGTGGCTGGTGAGTGCCTCGGGCGGCGCGTCCCGCAACCGTTCAAACGTCGCGTCGGTCCAATTCACGGAGCCCGCGGGGGCGCCCTTGCGCACAATCTTCTTGCGCTTCTTGGGGTCGTCGCCGGCCTTCGCGAGCATCTTGCGGTTCTCGATGACGTGCTCGGGAGCCATCACGATGACGTCACCCTCGGTATCGAACCCGGCGCGTCCGGCTCGCCCGGCTATCTGGTGGAACTCGCGCGCACTGAGGTGGCGCATGCGTTCGCCGTCGTACTTCACGAGCGAGGTGAGGAGCACGGTGCGGATGGGCACGTTGATGCCGACCCCGAGCGTGTCCGTGCCGCACACCACCTTGAGTACACCCTGCTGAGTGAGTCGTTCGACGATGCGCCGGTACTTGGGCAGCATGCCCGCGTGATGGACACCGATGCCCGCGCGGAGGAACTTACTTAACGTCTTGCCAAAGCCGGTGCTAAAGCGAACGCCATCCAAAGCATCGGCGATGATTTTGCGCTCTTCCTTGGTCGCGACCTGCTGGCTGAGAAGGGCCTGCGCCCTGTCGACCGCGTCCTTCTGCGTGAAGTGCACCACGTAGACGGGGGCGTGACCGGTCTGCACCAGACGCTCGACCACGTCCGGCAGCGGCTCGACGCAGTAGTCGAAGCTCAGCGGGACGGGGCGCTCGAGGGTCGTGACAGTGGCCACGGCGCGGTCGCTCTGACTCTGCAGTTCCTCGACCAGCCAGTCGGTGTCGCCCAATGTTGCCGACATGAGCACGAACTGTGTGTCTGGTAGCTCGAGCAGCGGCACCTGCCATGCCCACCCGCGCTGGGGGTCAGCGTAGAAGTGAAACTCATCCATGACGACAAGCGAGGCGTCGGTCGCGGAGCCGTCACGCAGCGTCAAGTTGGCCAGGATCTCCGCGGTACAGCAGATGATGGGGGCGTCGGGATTGACCGCGGAGTCGCCCGTCATGAGCCCTACGTTTTGCGTGCCGAACAGCGCGATCAGGTCAAAGAACTTCTCGCTGACCAGGGCCTTGAGTGGTGCGGTGTAAAACGTGCGGCCACCCGTGCCTGCCCGATGCGCGGCGAGTGCGGCAAAGTGCGCACCCGCGGCGACGAGTGACTTGCCGGATCCGGTGGGGGTGGCGAGGATCACGTGAGAGCCGGAGACGATCTCCATGAGCGCCTCGTCCTGGTGTGGATACAGAGGGAGGTGCTGATCGTCGGCCCAGCCCGAGAACGCCTCATAAAGGGCATCGGGGTCGGGGTTCTCTCCCGTCGTCGGCGCGGGAAGGCGATCCAGGAGGGGCGTGTCGGCGTCAGTCATCGGTTCCATTGTCTAACAGGCGATCGGCATGGGTCACACCGCCCCGCGTCGCGGCTAGCCTTGGCCAATGACCACCCACGCGCTGCCCTCCACGATTGCGGCGCCCGTCGAGCATCGGTCGGTGGTCAAGAAGTCCGTGTTCTTGGCCAACGCGGTGCCTGTCGCGTCCGTCGAAGCGGCCGATGATGTGGTCGCGTCGATACGCAAGCGGCACTGGGATGCTCGTCACCATTGCACCGCCCTAGTGGTGGGCATGGCCGCCGATCGCCAGCGTTCGAGCGACGACGGCGAGCCCGCCGGCACTGCAGGAACGCCGATGCTGGAGGTGCTCCGCCACCGCCACGTGACCGATGTGGTGGTCGTCGTCAGCAGGTGGTTCGGCGGCGTGAAGTTGGGTGCCGGCGGTTTGGTGCGGGCCTATGGCTCGGCGGTGTCCGCGGCACTGGACGAGGCGGTGTGGGTCGATCGCGTTCCCCTCACTCCGCTGTCGATGGAAGTGCACCAGGCCGATGCCGGGCGCGTCTTGGCCTCGCTGCACGCCTGGGTCGACCGTCACGACGCCGTGCTCGACGAGCCCCGCTATGGTTCCGCCGTGACCCTGGGGGTGCGCGTAGGGCCCGGCTTGGTTGAGGCTGCCCGTGCGGAGATTGCCGAACTTACCTCGGGTGCTGTTGAGGTGGTGGCAGGCGAGACTGTGATCGTGAACCGGAGGCGCTCGTGAGTACCGACTCGCGCACGACCGCGATGCCACTGTTCGTCATCCTTGGGCTGGTGTGTCAGGAGGCGGGCGCCGCCGTGGCGGTGGGCCTGATGCCTGACGTTGGCCCGTGGGGAGTCGTGGCCCTACGCCTCGTGTTCTCTGCGGTGGTGCTGCTACCCCTAGCGATCGTGAGCCTGCGACGAGGTGCCGTGATCTCGTGGCGCCACGTGTTCGCCTTCGGCTTGTCGCTTGCCGCGATGAACGTGTTCTTCTACCTGGCGCTCGAGCGCATCCCTCTGGGCGTGGCCGTCACGATCGAGGTCACCGGCCCGTTGGTGCTGAGCGTGGTCGCGAGCCGTAGCTGGCGCGGCGCACTCTGGGCCGCGTTGGCCGCCGCCGGCGTGGCCCTGTTGGGGGGCTCAGGGCTGTTGCATGGCGGGTCGAGCGCGCTCGACCCGGTGGGGCTCGCCTTCGCGGTGGGGGCGGCCGTGATGTGGGCCGCGTACATCGTCACCGCGCGGGCCGCCGGCGCGGCAATGCAGGGTGTGGTCGGACTCGCCTTGGCAATGGTGGTGGGAGCGCTGGTGACGCTACCCGTCGCCGGCGCGATGGCGGGGTCGGCGCTACTCAAGCCCGAGGTGCTCGCGCTGGGCTTCGCCGTGGCCGTGCTCTCCTCAGCAATTCCGTACGGCATTGAACTCTCCGCTTTGCGCCGCATGAAGGCCGAAACCTTCGCCATCCTGCTTGCCCTCGCGCCGGCCATCGCCGCGCTGGCCGGCCTGGTACTGCTGGACCAACGCCTTACCTGGGCAATCTCCGCGGGAATTGCACTGGTGACGGTCGCGGGGGTCGGGGCCGTAGCATCGGCCGGCCGCCGGGCCGTGCCCGCGGTGGAGGAGGTCGCTGTCGAGATAGGGGAGGACGAGGACGAGCCTCGCTAGAGGACGTGGGTGCCAAGCAGATCGCCGATGCCGTACGTCACCAGCATGGCTAGGGTTCCACCGACGACGTTGCGCACCAGCGCCTTGCGCTTGGAGGAGTGAGCGACGCGCGCCGAGGACAGTCCGGTGATGGCCAGTGCCACAATGACGGCCACGAAGGTGGCCGGGATCGCCCAGGACTCGGGCGCGAGCAGGATGGTCAGCGTGGGAATCATCCCGCCGACGGTGAAGGCGACCAGCGACGCGAAGCCCGCCACCCACGGATTGGTGAACTCGTCGGGGTCGATGCCGAGGTGCATGAGGGCGTGAATTGCGAGCGCGTCGTGGTCCATTTGCTCCGCGGCGGCCACCGTCGCAACCTCTTCTGACATGCCCGTCTTCTTGTTGAGCTCCACGAGTTGCTGGAGTTCCCACTCAGGTCGCGTGTCCTGCCAGATCTTCTCGCGCTCGATCTGCGCCTTCTCGGCGTCGCGCTGGCTCGAGACCGACACGTATTCGCCGATGCCCATCGACAGAGCGCCCGCGGAGATGCCCGCGATTCCGGCCGTCAGAAGTGCGCCCTCGCTCGGCGCTGCAGCCGCAACACCCACCAGCAGCGCCGCCATCGAGACGATGCCGTCGTTGGCTCCCAAAACGCCAGCGCGCAGCCAGTTCATGCGCGAGGAAATCGCCACCTCGTCGGGCCCGGTGTAGTGCTCCTTGTGGCGCTCGTGCTTGGTCATGATGTCAGGCTAACGAGTCGCTGCGGGTGGGCGCTAGCAAGGGGTGCCTGTCTTCGGCGACCCGAACTTCCAGGTAGAGGACTGAAACTGGCGGCGCGCCACGGACGACGAGGTGCAGGTGTTAGGCGCGTTCGCCCATCACGGCAGTGCCAACGCGGACCATGGTGGCGCCCTCGGCGATGGCCCACTCGAGGTCGCTCGACATGCCCATCGACAGGTGCCACGCCTCGCGCAGGTTGTGCTGACCGCGCTCCGACAGGATTAGTGCCTCGTCGCGGATGTCTCGCAGTTGCCGGTAACCGGCGCGCACAGCGCCCTCGTCTGAGGAGTTGAGCCCTATGGTCATGAAGCCCGTCACAGTAAGTGCGTCGAGCGCCTGGACTGCGCTCGCAAGGGTAAGAGCCTCCGACGGCTCTACACCCGCCTTGGACTCCTCACCTGACACGTTGACCTGAACCATCACGTCCAGCTCGCGCTCGGCCTCAAGGCACAGCCGCGAAAGCCGCTCGGCCAGCTTGAGGGAGTCCACGGTCTGCACACACTCCGCGAACTCCACTGCGATGGCTGCCTTGTTGCGCTGCAGCTCGCCAATCACGTGCACGTGGGCTCCGGCAGCGCGTAGGGCCTCGCCCTTCTCGGCGAGTTCCTGCATGCGGCTCTCGCCCACCAGAATCGCCCCAGCAGCCACGGCGGCTGACGCCGCGTGCGCATCCCAGGCCTTGGTAGCGACTAGGAGTTTCACTCCCGACCCGGCGCGGCCAGACTGCGCCTCGGCCACGTGAATTCTGGCCTTGGCATCAGCGATGGCCGCGGTGTAGTCCCAATCTGCGGGGGACGGGGCGAGTTCTCGGGCCACGGGTGCGCTCCTGGTGTTGATCTGCATGCATCGTTGCGGGGGCATGCGGTGAGAAAAGTTACGTACTGACAGTACTCACTCGTGCTCCGAGACATGGACATGGGCTGGCGTCGGCGTCCATTGGCCGCCATCTGAGCGCTGGGATGAGGGAGAGCGCGAAATCAACCAAAACCTGAACATTGGATGCCAAACGCTCGAAAAAACAACCAAAACCTGAACGCAGGGGGGTGGGAGGGTGGGGGAGCCGGACGCCAGGGCGACATGACGACCTGAGGACCGGGTGGCAGGAAGCCAGGACGCCAGGACGACCTGACGACCTGACGTCAGGTGACAGGAATCACGCGGACTTCGCGATGGGGGCGATGCTCCCGTGGGTCACCGCGACCAGATCGGCCGGCGCCATGCCGATATCGAACCCGCGGCGCCCCCCCGAGACATAGATAGCCTCAAAGGACAGCGCCGACTCGTCGAGCACCAGCGGCAGCCGCTTGCGCCCGCCAAGGGGAGAGATGCCGCCCACCACGTACCCAGTGGCGCGTTCAGCGTCGGCAGGCGGGGCCATCTGGGCCTTCTTGGCGCCCAGCGCGTGGGCGATGGCCTTGAGGTCGAGCTGGTGATCGACCGGCACCACACCCATTGCCAGCGCACCGTCCGCGTAGATGCACAGCGTCTTGAATACCTGCGCGGGGTCGATGCCGATCGCGGCGGCGGCCTCGAGGCCGTAGCTCAATTCAGAGTTGGGGTCGTGGTCGTAGGGATGCAAGGTGTGGGAGATCCTCGCCTTCAGCAGTGCAGCCACGGCTGGCGTACTTGCATGCTCCGCTTGATTCTTGGCTCCGTGTTTACTCACCCCGCCAGTCTGGCATCGCCTCCCGTCCCATGCCCACCTCTTCTCCAGCGTTCAGGTTTTGGTTGAAAAACGGAGCCCGGGCGCGCCAGCGTTCACGTGGTGGTTGATCGCAGTCTGTGCCATAGGGTGAACGGCGTGAGCAATGACACCGACGCAGCCAAGCGCCCCCAGGTCGACATGTGGACCGACGGCGCGTGCAAGGGCAACCCCGGGATCGGCGGCTGGGGAACCTGGATGCGTTCCGGCGGCAAGGAGAAGGAAATGTGTGGGGGCGAGCTCCACACCACCAACAACAAGATGGAACTCCAGGCGGTCATCGAAGGTCTGAAGATTCTGAAGAAGCCCTGCGACATCACCCTTCACGTGGACTCCAAGTACGTCATGGATGGCGTCACCAAGTGGATCCACGGCTGGAAGAAGAACGGTTGGAAGACTGGCTCAAAGCAGCCGGTCAAGAACAAGGAACAGTGGCAGGAACTGGACGCCCAGGTGGCCCGTCACGATGTCACTTGGGTGTGGGTCAAGGGCCATGCCGGTGACCCCGGCAATGAGCGGGCCGATGCGCTAGCGAACAAAGGTGTGGAAATGGCCCGACTCAACGCCTAAAGAATTGTAGAAGTCAGGCGAGTGGCCTAGATTCGTGATCATGTCACAGAGCCCATGGACAGATCCCGACGCCGCCATCACACGAGTGGAGGAGCAGGTGCGTCAAGCCGAGGCCGTCGCCGCCAAGGCGCAGGCCCTCGAGAAGGAAATGAAGCTGCTCGTTGGGAGCGCGCAGTCGCCGCGCCGCGAAGCCAGTGTGACGGTCACCGTGCAGGGAGCTCTCGTTGACCTGCAACTGTCACGCGACGCGATGGAACTCGACGAGCGTGCACTCAGCAAGATCATCGTCGAGACAGTGGCGAAGGCGCAACGCAACGTCGGCGAGCGAGCCGTCGCCCTGACCTCCGAGGCGTTTGGTGAGGACTCACCCATCACCGCACGCATGCGTGCCGAGGCGGACGAACGCGATTCGCTACCGGCAACGGACGGCATCCGGTACGAGCAGGAGTAGCACTGTGGCAGAGTTGATTCGCATTGATCCAGACACGGTGAGCTATCACGCGGGCCGGGTTGACGTGGCGGCGGGACGTGTTGGTACGGCCGTACAAGCGGCGCAATCGATGAATGTTGCCGGCGGTGCGTTTGGGCTGATGTGCGCGTTCCTCGTGGCGCCCGCGATGGCGACGACGTATGCCGCCACCTCGGCAATCGTGTCATCCCAGAAATTGTTGGAACGTAGCGCGCGGGAGTTGCGTGGCGCCATGAGGGACGTCGGAGTTTACGAGCAGGGCGTTATTGAATCCTTGAACCGCAGGATTAGCGCGCTCGACGGAACGGTAGACCGATAGTGGGCGTCGGATGACCGGCAACCCGCTGGTCGCCGGACCGGTCTCGATGTCTACGCCCCTGTCAGGGACGTTTCTGTTGGAGGACTGCGAGTCAATCGCGTCGGGTATTCGCAATGGTGACTGGGTCGAGGGTGGCATGGGAGCCTTTGCCGCCGTCGCCGATGGGCTTGCCATGGTGGTCGATCCCCTCGGCTCCTTGATCGCGGCCGGGCTCGGCTGGCTCATGGAGCACATGGAGCCGCTCAAGGGCTGGTTCAACGACCTCACTGGCGACGCAGGCGAAGTCATGGGGTTCGCGGCGACCTGGGAGAACATCGCCAATGAGATGAAGTCCGTGGCCGCCGAGGTCACCCGTATCCTCGGCGACCTCGACGATCAGTCGGGTGCGTTCATCGAGACCTACCGCAAATTCCAGTCTGAGGCGTCTGCTCACGTCGCGGCGGCGGGTGTGCTCGCGGGCGCGATGGGCGTCGGCATGCAAATGGCCTCGACCATCGTGCAGATCGTCCACGACATCACTCGAGACGCACTCTCGCAGATTGTGGGAACGGCGATCTCCGCCACCGCGACGGCAGTGTTCACGCTGGGGTTTGGTACGCCGTGGGCGGTCAGCCAAGTGGCCACGCGGGCCGCGTCCTTGTCCGCACGGGTCTCGTCATTCGTCACCAAGTTGCTCCGCACTGTCAAGGCGCTCCTTCCCAAGCTCGACGATGCTGCACGGCTCTTCCGTTCCCTCCAGGACGGTTTGGATCGTGCAATCCGCAGCGCAACCGATGGCGCGTCGAGCGCGTCTCGCCACCTTGACGACATTGGGCCTGGATCACCATCCATTCGTCACATGGACGATGTACCTCCGGGGCGAACCTACGACGAGGCGGTGAGTGACCGCATTGCTGACGGAACGTGGGAGGACCCCGGGTCGCGTCCATCCTGGGCCAGCACTGCCGAGCGTGGGGAAACATTCTTTGGCCCTGATGCTCTCCGGTACTACGAGGGCGATGGAGTGACGCTGGGTGCGCCAGGACGTCCAGCTTTTCTCATGCCAGGCGAGGATGGCGCGCGAATACTGACACATGAGCAGGCAATGATCCAGACTGGTCGAGCGCCGTCGGTGGAGGAGGCGTACGAGAACGGGCGCCAGATTTTCGGGGTGAATGTGCCGCTTGAAGGGCAAGACCTGCGCGTGCCCACTTTTAATGATGCGAATCTGGATCCGAGCAAACTAGATCCCGCGGACATCAACCCGAATTTTGTCCCCGGGGGCAATACCGCGCTGAACGACGACGGAGTATTCCGAAGTAATCAAACACGGGAAGCGGTAGTCGACGGCGGGCGCACGATTCCGCCCGGTAGTTACGTATTCGAGCTACTTCCCGATGGTCAACGAAGATTGGTGAGGCAATTTTGATAGCGGCGGATGAGCAGGGAGCCGGTTGCGACGTCTGTCGACAAGCCTGGTTTGGTGGTGGAGCGAACAGAACCTGCTTCATTGAGCGTGGCGAGGTCATTCCCTTGCAGATTGCGTTCTTCGAATGCAAGGAGTGTGGATCGTGGTGGGACTATGCCGCGCTGAGCCGTCCCCGACTCATTTCTGAGAGTGATGCCCGGCGCATTATTGACACAAGGGCTATGCCATGACCGCGCCCGAGTCGACCGTGGCTCTCGAATCCGCCATCGCGTCTGCGCCAACTGATGAACATGGACGTGTGCGGGCGATGCAGGCATTCCTGCGCGCCACGGTGGTATTGCCCAGTGGCACTGACGTCTCATCATTCGACTCGGTCACACCTGTGATGTTCCCTCCTGGAGGCGAGCAGTGCATTTCTGTGTTTACCAGCGCCGATGCTGCAGTTTCGGTCGCATCGCGGGCGCCATACATGCTCACGATCAGCGGAACGAGCCTGATCCTCCGTGTGGCGAAGGAGACGTCGATTGCAGTAGCGAGCACCGCTGGCGTGGTGGTGTTCTCATCCGAGTTGCTTCAGGCAGTGCGTGACGACCTCGCCACGCGGGCGGATAGAGACGCCTAGGCGGTGGCTCGAATCGCCTGGCAGGCGTCCACTATTCGTAGCCGCAGGTCCGCCCCGCGCCGCGCAAACTCCCGCTGCATCGTCGCGTATTCGGCCTTGCCCGCGGGCGTCTCGATGGCGATCGCCTCGAGCCCGTAGGAGCTGACGTTGTAGGGCGACGCGCGCATGTCCACGCGTCGCACCTCGAGCGCGAGGTCAAAGCAGTCCTGCTGAAGCTCGCTCGGCACCGCCGGCGACAACTTGAGGCACCACTTGAACAGGTCCATGGTTGCGTGCAGGCACCCGGGCTGCTCGGAGGCCACCTGAGTCTCGCGCGTCAGTTGCGTCGCGTTGAGCGGCCGCGCCTCGGGGGTGAAGAAGCGAAACGCGTCAAAGTGCGTGCACGCGATGGGGTGCGCCTCGACTACCGCATCTGTGCCCTCACGCCCCAGCCGTAGGGGGAGCGTGTGGCGGCGGTCAGGATCGCCGGATTTGTAGATCATGGCCCACTCGTGCAGCCCAAAGCACCCGACGTGTAGCGGCCGCTCGGCGGTGCGCTTCATCAGGTTCTCGACAAAGTCGACGGTGGTGCCGCGCTTCGCCATGAATGCTGCCGCGTCAAAGGTGGTTTCCATTACCCCGGCGGCCGATGCCTGGGTGCGGTACCACTTCCATCTCGCCTGGGCATCGGCCTCCTGGAGCACGATGCCGGGGCCGGGGTGCCAACGCCGCAATTGGGAAGGCTTGGTCGAGTTGTATTCGTAGAGAAAGTCCTCGACAGCGTGGGACTCGCCGGCGTCGCGGCGCTCGCGATGGCCGCAGGTGGCAGCGTCGACCCGGGCGTGAAATAAGTCTTGCAACGGCTCCCACTTGGCCCGGGACAGGACGCGCGGCGCATCTGACACGACCGTGGCATCGGCGGCAATAGGGGAGTGCATGCCCCTATTGTCTCGCGACGGGCTGGCGATCTGATCCGGCGGCGCCGTCGCCAACCACGGCATTGGCCGCGGCCATGGATGAGACGGACAGGAGCTTCTCGAGAGGCCCTTGACCCACCAGCCATCGCCATAGCGAAGCGAAGAGGATTGCGCTCAGACACAGCACCACGTAGGCCACGTTGGTGGCCTCGTAGACGATCTCGTCGCCCACGGCAGAGATCACGATGAGGTGTGCGACGTATAGCGTCAGGGCCATAGATCCGGTGGCAATGAGTGGCCACATCACGGGTCGCGCGACCTGAGCCAGCCACAGGCACACGGCAATCACGAGGCTCGCCGACGCCAGGTTTCCCGCCATCTCGAGCGGCGAGTAGCTGTGCGCTTCGGTGGACAGCCACAGAGAGTCATGCGTCGTCGTGCCCCCCGCACGTGCCGAGATCACCGCTGCGATCACCAGGCCCGCCACGCCCGCTAATCCCAGCACCACTTGCGTGCGCCGTGTCGCCAGTGGCAGTCGTCCGATCGCCATGCCCGCCAAGATGTAACCCATCCAGCTAATAGCGGGGTAGTGCTCGGACCACAGAGTGCCCACCACGGGAAGGTCATGCAGGCCAACATTGCCGGCTCCGGTGGCCGCCGTTCTGACGGCTAGTTGTCCCACCAGCACGCAGACCGCAGCGCCCACCCACAGCCACCGTGCCTGCCAGCGGAAGGCCACGAGGGACAGCAGGAACATCACTCCGAGGTTGGTCAGAATCACGATGACGGGCGTGCCGAGCTCGGAGAGCACGAGCCCAAGCACGATCAGGATGATGGCCCGCACCGCGACGCGCCAGCGCGTATGAAGGACGGCCGATGCTGGGGCCAGGTCTCCCGTCACCCCGGCCTTGCGCGTGAGCATCAGGGAGATGGAGACGCCGGCCAGGATGGCAAACAGTGCCGAGGGTCGACCGTGGGAGACGGTCAGCCACGCCCAGCCGTTCTCGCCCTTGTCATCGCCCACATGGGCTCCGAACATTCCGAGGATCGCGAGGGCGCGCGCGACGTCGAGTCCCTCGATGCGTGCGGGTCGTGGCATGACGACATCGTAGGCGTGCGTGGTGCCCCACGCCGTGCGCCGCGTGACCGGTTAGGCTGGGAGGCATGCGCATCGCCAGATTCACGACCGGAGAAGAGCCCCGCTACGCCATGGTGGACGGTGATCCGGGCGCCGAGGAATTGGTGGTGCTGACCGGCGACCCGATGTACACGCCGGGCACAGTCACAGGGGAGCGGATCCCGCTCACCGACGACGTTCGCCTGCTGGCGCCCGTCATTCCCCGCTCCAAGATCGTGTGCCTCGGGAAGAACTACGCGGCCCACGCCAAGGAGATTCCTGCGCGTGGCCCCGCCTCCGACGTGCCGATCCTGTTCCTCAAGCCCAACACCGCGGTTATTGGGCCGGACGACCCCATCGTGCTGCCGTCGTACAGCCAGGACGTCCAGATGGAGGCCGAGCTCGCGATCGTCATTGGTCGTGTCGCGAAGGAGGTCTCCGTGGAGAACGCCGAGCAGTACATCTACGGATATACCTGTGCGAACGACGTGACGGCGCGTGACCTGCAGCGTCAGGAAGACCAGTGGTTTCGGGCCAAGGCCTTCGACACCTCGCTGCCCCTGGGGCCGTGGATCGAGACTGACCTTGCGCACGACGACGTGGAGATTTCGTCGCGCTTGAACGGCAATGTGTGTCAGAGCGGAAACTCACGCGACATGATTCTCGACGTCGCTGGCGCGGTGTCGATGATCAGCGAGATCGTCACGCTGTTGCCCGGCGACATCATCCTGACCGGCACCCCCTCCGGCGTCACCACGATGAATCACGGCGATGTGGTGGAGATCGACATCGAGGACATTGGTGTGCTGCGCAACCCGGTCCTGCGTCGCGGCTAACAGTCTGTCGGAGGTGGTCGTCGCCCCGAGCGGGCCACCTTCAGATTCCCCATCAACTTTGAGTAGTAGTTCCTTAGGAAGGCCCCATGAGCAACGTTCGAGTCCGATTCTGCCCGTCTCCTACCGGCGTCCCGCACGTCGGCCTGATCCGCACGGCGCTGTTCAACTGGGCCTACGCGCGCCACACCGGCGGCGACTTCGTATTCCGCATCGAGGACACTGACGCCTCGCGCGACTCTCAGGAGAGTTACGAGCAGCTCCTCGACGCGATGCGTTGGTTGGGCCTGAACTGGGATGAGGGCCCCGAGGTGGGCGGCGAGCATGGCCCCTACCGCCAGAGCGAGCGCCGCGAACTCCACATGGACGTCGCGCGCAAGTTGCTCGAAGGCGGCTACGCGTACGAGGCATTCTCCACCGCGGAGGAGGTTGACGCTCGCCACGAGGCCGCCGGCACCCACAAGGCGCTGGGCTACGACGGCTTTGACCGAGACCTGACGGAGGAGCAGAAGGCGGCCTACCGCGCCGAAGGTCGCGTGCCTGTGATTCGCATGCGCATGCCCGACGAGGACATCACCTTCACCGACCTTATTCGTGGCGAGGTGACGTTCCCCGCCGGCTCCATCCCTGATTACGTCATTGTGCGTGGCACCGGCGACCCGCTTTACACACTGGTCAATCCCGTCGACGATGCCCTGATGAAGATCACGCACGTGCTTCGCGGCGAGGACCTGCTCAGCTCTACCCCGCGCCAGATTGTCCTGTACCGCGCCATGGTCGAGCTCGGTATCGCGGACCTCGTCCCTGACTTCGCTCACATGCCCATGGTCACGGGCGAGGGCAACAAGAAGCTGTCCAAGCGCGCTCCTGAGTCCAACCTATTCCTGCACCGCGAGCGCGGCTTCCTGCCCGAAGGCCTGCTCAACTACCTCTCGCTCCTGGGCTGGAGCATCGGCCCCGACCGCGACGTGTTTACAGTCGAGGAACTCGTCGAGGCCTTCGACATCGCGGACGTGAACCCCAACCCCTCGCGGTTCGACCTTAAGAAGGCCGAGGCCATCAACGCCGAGCACATGCGCCTGCTGCCCGTGAATGACTTTGTGGAGCGTGTGGTGCCGTACCTGCACGCCGAGGGCTTGGTGTCCTCACCCGACGCCCACGCACTGACTCCGCACGAGGAGTCCACCCTTGCGGTCGCTGCACCCCTGGTGCAGACCCGTATGAGGCTCTTGGGTGAGGCGCCCGGCATGCTGGGCTTCCTGTTTATTGCGGACGATGCAGTGGTAGTCGAGGACGCAGCACGCGCCAAACTCCCGGAGAACTCGGCAGCTATCCTTGATCGCGCAATCGCGGAACTTGAGGCGCTGCCGGACTTCACCCCCGAGGCGCAGCAGACGGCGCTGACCGCGGCGCTGATCGACGAGATGGAGATCAAGCCACGTCTCGCCTATGGCCCGTTGCGCGTAGCGATCACTGGACGCCTCGTATCGCCGCCGCTGTTCGAGTCCATGGAGATCCTGGGTCAGGACCAGTCGCTGACTCGCCTGCGGGCCTTGCGCGCGTCGCTCTAACGGGCCTCCATGGGTTCCCGGGCGGGCGCGACGGTCCACGCCGTCCTGTTTGACGTCGACGACACGCTCGTGGACACGAAGGGGGCGTTTCGGCACGCCCTCACGACGGTCGCGGCCGAGTACCTTGCGGCCGATGCTTCACTCGCCGACGTCGCGACGTTTTGGCGCGCGGACAGGCACGGCTACTACCGCGCCCATACCCGTGGCGAGATGGATCACCGCGAGCAGCGCATGCGGCGCGCGAACGATCTTCACGCGGAGTTTGGAGGGGCGCTCATGAGTGACGCCGCATATGACGCGTGGGACGTGGTCTTCGAGCAGGGTTTCCAGGACGGCTGGCGCGCGTTCGACGACGCGCACGCGTGCTTGGACTCCCTCGACGAGGCCGGCATTCCCTATGGTGCGCTCAGCAACGCGCGCTTTGACTACCAGAGCCTCAAACTCGCGACCGTGGGATTAGAACGAGTGCCGATGCTCGTGGGGGTCGACACCCTGGGTTTCGGCAAGCCCGACCCTCGAGTATTTGAACTCGCGGCCGAGCGACTCGGGTCCGTGCCGTCCGGGACCGCGTACATCGGAGACGAGCTCGACATCGACGCTATCGCGGCCACGCGCGCCGGGCTCAGCGGCTATTGGCTCGACCGGTGGGGTGGCACCGATGCTCGGTCTGATCAGGGCGCCGACGGGGGCAAATCAGAGGCGACCCAGGACGGATTGACGGTGCCACGGGTGGCAACTTTGCGTAAGTTTTCGGCCAGTATTGGCGCTCACTAGGCCACAGCATCGGCGCCGGTTTTGGATGGGGCGCAGAACAGGCTAAAGTAGTGCCTCGGTCCAGCCTTCGGGTGAGGCCATTGGGGTATGGTGTAATTGGCAGCACGAGTGATTCTGGTTCATTTAGTCTAGGTTCGAGTCCTGGTACCCCAGCCAACAAGATGGCCCGCTTCGGTGGGTCTTTTTGCTGGCCCAACGATTGGCGCGATATGCCAGCCGTAGGGTAAAGTTTGTTTTCGCATTCACCGCATAGTTGCGTGAATCGCTAGGGCCCCGTTGTGTAGCGGCCTAGCACGCCGCCCTCTCACGGCGGTAGCGCGGGTTCGAATCCCGTCGGGGCTACCAAAATTCTCCTCACCGCAATCGCGGTGGGGAGTTTTTTATTGCCCACATGACCCGAGGTGTCCCAGCGCAAGCTCGCTACGCGAGGTCGTCGATCGTTGCGAGGCGCGACGTCCACAGTGTGATGAGTTCCCGTGGCGGCACACCACAGGCGGGGTCCTCGGCGGTGACCCGCGCGCGACGGTTCGCGACGGCGTCGTAGACGCGGTTTCGCCAGGAACGGGGGACGATGCGCGCAACCACTGCCGCTCGCCACGGCCAGCCCAGTCCGCGCAGGATGGTGATGACCGCGTCGGACTTGGTGAGCACGTGGCCTACGTTGCCTTGCACCGCGGCCCAATCAACACCAGCGCCCCCATCAACGCCAGCGGCGTCGTCGGAAGATGATGTGCTATCCCACAGGACGATCGTCGAGGCCCCGATGTCGGCGGGCAGCCCCGCACGCCTGATCACCTCGCGCCCCACCTCGCCAGCGGATCCCGCAATGAGGAAGGCGCCACCGTGGTCGTGGCGAATCAACCACGAGACGAACCCATTGCACAGGCCGCACTCTCCGTCGAAGACCACGATTCGTGCCATGCCCCCAGTCTAGGGCGGGATCGCTGATTGGCATTTACCTGGTATTTCGCTAAGGTCGAGGGGATTCCATCGATGCTCCGGGGGCGTGCCATGCGCATGAGACGCGATCACAATAGTCGAGGCGACGAGGGCTGCACGAAACGCTCGGACGAGCCACGGGCCAACTCCGGTGCTTTCGTAACGATGGGCATCGCGACCGCCTTGATTCTCGCGGGGTGTACGACCCCTGACTCCGGGCCGGAGACGGCTCCCGCCCACCCGTTGGCCGGGGAGACGACCTCGTCCCGCGCGACGCCCCCGGCCTCAGCATCGTCCGCGCGCCCTGAACTGTCCGCAAGCGAGACGCCGGCACCTTCCGCCTCGGCCGACGCCCCAAGGGTGATGGAGGTGGGGGACTGTCTCAACAAAGTGGCAGTGGATGAGCTGGGGTTGCCCGTCCCCGAGTACATCGATTGCGCCAAGCCTCACATGTTTGAGGTGACGGCGATCGTCGACGTTGCGAAGGGCGAGGCGGCGTTCAATTTTGAAGCCATCGATGACGCCCGCAAGGCCCGCTGCCGTGCTGAGTACGAGTCGTACACCGGCCGAGATTCGCGTGAGGCGGGCAATGCGTTTGGGTGGGATCAGCTCACCGAGGTGGCTTGGGACGCGGGCGCGACAGCCTACCCCTGCTACGCGACGGCTCCCGGGTTCGCGGATCTCGTGGGGTCGGTTGCGTCGTAGCGCCACGTAGACGCGCCCTTTAGTTGCCCTCGCCATAGAAACAATCGGGTCCCTTTTGAGTATTTTGCGGCCAGGTGAGACATGAATCACATCATCTAGATGGGGTCTTTACGTCGTAGTTAACGCTCACTATGGTGGTCTACGCGGGAACTGAGGGGTTCTCGCCAATCCGCACGATTCACTGAGACGAACACCGTCCGGGGACGTGTCAACGAAACCCACGCCAGTGAAGGCAGACCCTTGCCTTCGACTTTGTTATGCGTGCCAACTTATAGATTGAGGAACTCTTATGACTACGCCAAACGACTCTGTTGCCCAGGCTCTTGCGATCGACGGCTGCCTCGCCGCAGCGCTCGTTGACTATGACTCCGGCATGACGCTCGCCACTGCGGGCGCTGGCCTCGATCTGGAGCTTGCCGCCGCAGGGAACACCGAGGTGGTCCGCGCCAAGATGCGCGTGATGGACTCGCTCGGCCTTGACGACAAAATCGAGGACATCCTCATTACGCTCGGCAAGCAGTTCCACCTGATCCGCCTCGTCAGCTCAGTGTCGGGCCAGGGCCTCTTCTTCTACGTCGTCCTTGACAAGACGCGCGCGAATCTTGCGATGGCGCGTCGCCAGCTGCAGACCGTCGAGCAGTCGATTCAGATTTAGGTTGAATGGGTGGCCCGCCCGCGGGCGGGCCTCCCGACCACACCATGGAATCTCAGACTTTCAAAGTAGTCGTCGCCGGGCCGTTCGCGTCCGGCAAGACGACGTTTATTGCCTCGGCTGCCGATGGCGACATCATCGGTAGCGAGAACGCTATATCGGATGCGACCAAAGCGCTCAAGCAGACCACGACGACCGCGATGGACCACGCCACGATTGAGCTCGCTGGCTCCGGCGACTTTGTGGGGCTTTTCGGCACTCCTGGTCAGGAGCGCTTCAGCTTTATGTGGCCGGTCCTCGCGCAGGGTATGCATGGCTACCTCATTCTCATCGACGCCAGCCGGTTGCAGGCGCGAGCACAGTCGCGCAGTATTGTGCGCGCGTTCGCCACCTTCGCTCCTCAGGTGCCCATGCTCATCGCCGCAAATCGCTGGGACCCGAATACGTTGCCACGCGCGGAACTCGCCGAGTTCATTGGCGTAGATCCGTCCTTAATTGTGAGTTGTGATCCTCGCGATAAGGACCAATGCCACGAGACGGTGCAGAACCTGCTTCGTTCGGTTCAAGTGGGGGAGTCAGCATGATCATTCCAAAGCAGGGTTTGCTTGCCTCAGCCCGAATTCGGCGTGCTGCGCCAGGTGTGCACCGCGTTCTGATTGCGCGCACTGAGGGGCTTCCGGTCTATGACGATGTGCCGCTGGCAGAACGTGACGCGGGTGCGGCGATGACCGCGACGCTGGTAGGCCTCGCCAACAGTGTTGCGTCGATGCTCACCGCCAGTGCTCTACGTTCGGTCGTAGTGAACACCGAATCAGACAGCCTCCTGGTGGTGCCGATCGACGCGGGGCACCTAATCGCGGCGCTCGCAGGTCCGGGAACGGACTTGGCACTCCTGACCCGTGAGGCAGAGCTCGTGGCCCAGCAACTTGGTGGTCGCTGGCGTCAGGCGGCTGTCGGCGCATGATCACCCGTGAATCGGTGGCACTTCTTACGCGGGAGTTGCGGCAGTTCCCCGGTGTGACTCGAGTGTTGCTGGCCGGGCGCGACGGGGTGCCCTTCTACGATGACTTGGCCCTCGCGGCACGAGACCACGCAGCAGCTGCCACCGCGTCCGCACTGGGCGTGGGAGCCCTCATCTGTGACGGCGTGAAAATCGGTGCGATGGAAGGTGGTGTGGTCTTCGGACGTCACGGGGTGCTTGTTTACCGCCCACTCGAGTCAGACTTTGTGCTGGCAGTGATCGCTACCAGCACTGTCGATCTCGCCGACCTCTATCGAAGAATGCGGCGAGAAGCACGAATACTGGACCAGGCTGCGCGAAAGGAGTGAACTCCTCGCGAGGACCGAGTAGATGCTGACGTGTCGACGTGATCAGAGGTTTGGTGCGAATTTTTAAGGCACCGCCTCCCAATGTTGACGTGTGTTCAGCCTTAATCTTCTGCTATGACTGCCACGAGCGCCGCTGCTAGGCGTCCCACGCAGAGTGCCCCCGTGCGCCATGCGCGGTACGACGACTACTCGAGCACGCCGCGCCGAATCCTCGGACTCGACGGCATGCGAGCTATTGCGGTCGCTGCGGTCGTCATCTTCCACCTGGGACTGTCCGGACTGCCCGGCGGTTACCTCGGCGTGGACGTGTTCTTTGTTATCTCCGGATTCCTGATCACGACGCTACTGCTCGCGGAGAGGTCCAAGAAGGGGAACATCGCGCTCGGCAAGTTTTATGTGCGGCGGGCACGGCGACTGATTCCGCCGCTCGTCCTGGTCCTGCTCGGCACGGCAATCTTGGTCGCCACCGTGGCGCGGGACTCGATCCGGGGCTTCCTGCGTGACCTGCCCGCGGCCGGCTTGTACGTCAGCAACTGGTGGTACATCGGCCATGAGGAGTCGTACTTCGAGCGCATCGGCCGCGGCAACCTGCTTGCGCACCTGTGGTCGCTCGCGGTCGAGGAGCAGTTCTACATCTTTTGGCCCGTGGTTCTGATCGTGATCGCCGCCATTGCGGTGGCCCGCGGGGTGTCGGTACGCAAAGTTCTGCTGTGGGTATCGGTGGCAGGTGCGGTCGCGTCAACCGTGTGGATGGCGACGCTGTCCATCCAGCGCGGTTTCCCGATCGACGCAGACCCCTCGCGCGCCTACTTCGGCACGGATACGCACTCGATGGCTCTGCTGGTGGGTGCAGCATTGGCTGCCATGTGGCGGCCGGGGCTCGCCGCTCAGCGGCTCAACGGCGCCGCCAAGGCAATCCTTGGCGCGGTAGGCGCCGTCGCACTGGCAGCCATGATCATCGTGATGATGAACGCCACCGAGTACAGCGAGGTCATGTATCGCGGCGGCTTTCTTGCGTTCGCGGTGCTCGTCGCAGTTGTGCTCGCACTCGTCACTCACCCGGCGTCACCGATGGGACGGCTGCTCGACAACCCGCCGATGCAGTGGATCGGCGAACGCAGTTACGGCATCTACCTCTGGCATTGGCCGATCTTCCTGGCCTTCCGACCGGGGATCGACGTTCCCTTCGAAGGCCTCTGGTTCGACGCAGTGCGCCTCGCAGCGGTGGTGGGCCTCGCCGCAGCGAGCTACACGTACGTCGAGACCCCCATCCGCGATGGCGCAGTCTCCGCGTGGTGGCGAGCCCGACGGGAAGCACACGCCAACGAACTGCCGGGCCCAAGCTCACTGATGTCCCGCCCCGTCGTCGTGGCTTCGATGGCCGGCGCCACGGCGTTGGTGCTCGCACTCTCCCTCGGTGTTCCCGATGGCACCGCCGAGGAGCACGTGTATGGCGACACCGAAGCCGTCGCGGCGGCCGGAGTGGTAGTAGACCCTGCGGCTGACGCTGAGGCCATGGTCACCGCACAGGATGGGCCGGTGAGCGTCGCCGATCTTGGGCCAGCTGACGTCGCACTTTATGGGGACTCTGTCTCGCTGTGGGCATCGGACGGGCTAGAGGCGGCCATGCCGGGAATCGGCATCGACGCGGCCCAGAACAGGTCGCCAGGCAACTTGCTGGATGCGGTCGGCAGGGCCGTTGCCGACGAATCCGTGCGCCCCATAGTGATCATGCAGATGGGTGCGGGTGGGCCTATTCGTGAATCACTGTTGCGTGACACGATCGACACCATGGGAGACGTCACAAGAATCGTGTTGGTGGGGTCTACCGCAAATTTCGCGTATATCGCTCCCAACAACTCCCTCATGGGAGCGGTGGCGGACGATTACGCCAACGTGGTCTACGTGGACTGGCCCGAAATATCGGCGGGGCATTCCGAGTGGTTCAACGACGGCTTGCATCTCAACGACACCGGCAAGCCGTTCTATGCTGAGGCACTCAAGGAAGCGTCTCTCAGCTGAGTTATTCATCCCGAAAGCACCAAGTTCAACGAGGAACGAGAACACATCATGACCGCATCTGAGACTGACCACGTGGCACCGGCCGTGCGCCCTTCGTCAAAGCTGCCGCTCTATCTGCTGCTGGCGCTCATCGCTGCCTCAGTCGCCTACGGGTTCATCGCGCCCGCGCTCGCGCCCGGCGCCGAGGGGCTGCAGGACGGCGCGATTGGGCTCGCCTCCGCACTAGTCATCACGTATCTGGGTTCGCTGGTGGCTGGCATCGTGCTGATCGTCGCGGCGGTCCAGGCGCGCAAGGGCGCGACCTGGGTCAACCCCACCGCCATCGCCGCCGTGGTCGCATGGGTGATACTGGCGGTCCTCATGACCGTGCTGATGACCGGCCTCTAGCGCTCTGACCGTCCCTCCGCGAGGACGAACGCGACGCCCCCTGCGGCCGCAACCAGCGAGATCAGTAGGGTAAGCCACAGGCTGGAGCCCTCGTCCTCGATCTGTTCGCCGGGGCTTTCCGTGCCCCCATCGCCGGTGCCTCCGGCGGCCGTCGCTGCCCCAGCATCGGCCGCTTGGTCCGCGGCGAATGATGCCACCCAACTGAGCGCCGAATTCCAGTTGATGGTGATCTCATTGGTCGCGAACGATCCGATGTCATCGACGTAGCAGAACTGCGGTGCGCAACCAGTGGAGAACAGGCCCGATGCGATGGGATCCCAGGTGCCCTGGCTCGCGTTGGGGCCTCCCGCGACGGAACCGCGGGGAGGGTTCGGAAGCTCGGGGTTGAGTTGGTTGGCGAACCAACGTGAGTGCTGATGGTGCGCGTACTCGGTACCGTAGCCCGTCACGTAGGACACGTTGAGTGCGTTGCGTCCCAGCAGGTAGTCCAGGCTTTCGAGTGCCCCGTCGCGATATTTTGCGTCTCCGCTGAGGTCGTATGCGGTTCCCAGCACCACGATGTTGTTGAGGATCTGACTGTTGGAGCCCCACACGTACTGGTTGGCCGGCAGGACCTGACCGAACGGTTGGCGGTCCTGCTCGGCGAGCATCCCGTCGGCGCCACTGAGGACCGAGGCGACCACGGCATCGTGCCCGGGAAGTTCGCTCGACACGGTCGCGAGGTCCATGCGCGCGAGTGCGGCGACGCTGCCCCAACTGAAGCCCCCAGTCGAGAAAACGTTGCGCGCGTTCAGTGGCGACCCCGTCACGAAATCCTCAAACTCCTGCTCACCGGTGGTCAGAAAGAGCTCGGCGGCGGCCCAATAGAACTCGTCGGCGACGTCCTGATCTGGGTAGGCCCCTCCGCCGTTGTTGCCGTCGGTCGCGGGCGCGTAGAGGTCCGGATGGGCGAGCGCTGCCGCCCACGCCGTGCGGGCCGAGTCAAGCAACTGTGTCGCGTAATCGGGATCGATGGGGTCGAACAGGCGTGCCCCCTGAGCGGCAGTTGCGGCAAGATTCAGCGTTGCCGCCGTCGACGGGCGGTGGAGGTAGCGGGTCTGAGGGTCGTCCGCGGGCAGCAGAGGGAGCCCCGTCCAGCCGTAGTCATGCATCTTGTGGTGCACCATTCCTGCCAGATCCTGGCCCTGCGGAACCATCATCGACATCATGAAGTCGAGTTCCCATTTGGCCTCGTCGAGCACGTCGGGGATACCGTTGGCTGACTCGGGGATGGTGAGGGTGCCGTCGGCCAGGGCGCCCTGCTGGGCCGATGGTGCGGTCAGATTGCGCTCGTAAGTCGACAGCAGCTGTGCGGTGGCGATGCCGCCATTGACGACGTACTTGCCATGGTCGCCCGCGTCGTACCAGCCGCCCACCACGTCGAGCGTGTAATCGCAGGTCCACGGTTCGCCGTAAATCGGCTTGGGATTGTCTCCGCCCGTGTTGTCGTCGGCGGGCTGACAGGCCACAGCGTTGTCACCCTGATTGGTGTCCGTGCCCCCGGCCATGCTGACGTGTCCAGGAGCGCGCGCGTACTCCTCGCCCACCAGGGCGGGATCGATGTCAGTGCCCGAACGAGCAAGGTAGAAGTACGCCAGTGAGTCTTTGCGCAGTTGGGCGTAGGCGTCAGTTCCGATGGTGAACTCGTAGGACGTGGCTCCGTCAGCACTGAGGGTGTACGTGCCTGGCGTGGTGACGTCCGAGAAGTCGATGGTCTGCGTGGTGAGTAGCGAGGACGGATCTGCCTCTGCCATCGTGGCGGGTCCCGATGCCACGGTGCCGGTTCCGTCGTCGAGCGTCCAGTCCACGGGGGAGGCTTGGTCGGTCACGACGGTGGCGTGCTTGGGTCCGTCAGGGAGGTAGCCCACCTGGTTGACGCGGACGCGGGGGCCGGTCTCCGGTGCGTAGGGCGGCAGTACCTTGCCAGCCACGAGCACGACGTTGTCAATGCAGAATGTCCACGTCTGCGACGCGCCACCGAACTGGAATGCCATCTGGCGGTCCTCGAAGTCCTGGTCGAGAGCGAAGCCCACGTCGTAGTGCTGGATGTCGGCTCCGGCTTGCACGGTCTTGTCCAAGACGGTCGCATACGTCTCAGGGTCCTGCATCAGCGCACGCACGCCCACGGGCTGACCGTCCGCGGTGTCCGCGCTGATGTCGAAGGACAGTACGTAGTCGTTCATGGGCAGGGTGAAGCCGTCCTGGCCGACAATCGCGTCCCAGGGGTTCACCGTGGCGCCAGGCACGTCGACGCATAAGGCGCCTGTGGAGGTGTCGATCGACTCGATGAGGTTTTCGGTAGACCACCAGGTGGCGTCACCGTCGTCGAAAGTGCCGTTGTTGACCGGCGAGGCCTCGTCATCGGCGGCAGATGCCGTGGTGGCGCCGAGTAGGGACCCGGACAGTGCGAGGAGTCCGGCCAGCAGGAGTGCCCCCACGCGAGTGGCAGTGGTCGAGTGGTCGTGTCCGTGGTGGCTCTCGCCGCCCTGGCGCAGTGTCGTCGTTGGCACGTGATCCTCCATCACACTTCCCCCGGCCGGGTGGCCCCGGTCGCGCATCGTCGCGCGTGTTGGCACCCTACACGAAACGTTTCGTTTTTCTCTAGGCCAGCCGCCGATCCCATCCCTCGTCACGGGTGCCAGGAACTCGAGTCTTGGGCGAACGGCAACGCGGGCCGACCAATGCCGACCCGCGCCGCCCCCTATGCTCGCGGCTGTCGCGACGCGAGCATAGGGACATGCCTACTTCTTGCTTGACTTGTCCTTCGTCACCTTCGCATCCTTCGTTTTCTTGGCGTCGCTCTTGCCCACGGTGGAGCACGGCTCCCCGTTGAGCCAGAACTGCGTGGGCTGCGCATCGGCGAGTGTGTGGGTCGACGTGATGAAGCCGATCGTGGTTTTTGCTCCCGGCTTGAGCTTGGCGTTCCACGACAGACTGGAAGCGGTCACCGTTGCCCCGGACTGCGAGTAATTCGCACTCCATGCCTGTGAGGTCACCTCGTCGTCCGCGGGGTACGCCCACGTGAGATCCCAGCCGTCAATGCTTGCGGACCCGGTGTTCTTGATCCAGACCTGGTTGTTCGTTGCCCCTGGCCACGTACCGTGAGTGATGTACTCGACCTCGCATGGAGCAACAGTGGCCGCCGCACCCTCGGACTGATCCGCGAGGAACGACGCCACCCAGCTCAGTGCTGAGTTCCAGTTCACCGTGATCTCGTTGGTCGCCCACGACTGAATCTCGTCCACATAGCAGAATTGCGGAGCACAATCCTGATCCGGGTACAGGGCCGCAAACGTGGGGTCCCAGGTGCCAACGTCGGCGTTGGGCCCACCAGACACGGAGCCGGCCGGAGGGTGCGGCAGGCTTGGACTCAACTGCGCGGAGAACCACCGAGAGTGCTGATTCTCCGAGTACACGTCTCCGTAGCCGGTGACGTAGGAGTTATTGAGGGCGTTGCGACCCAGCAGATAGTCGGCGCTCTCCACCGCAGCGTCGCGGTACTTTGCTTCGCCGCTGAGGTCGTAGGCAGTGCCGAGCACCACCATGTTGTTGAGCACTTGACTGTTGGAGCCCCAGACAAAATTGTCAGCGCCTAGCGCCTGACCAAAGGGCTGTGCCTGCTGGACCGCGCGAATGGCATCGGCGCCGTCCAACACGGAGGCGACGATTGCCTCGTGCCCCGGTAGTGAGTTCGGCACGGTCGCCAGGTCCATTCGTCCCAAGGCGGCCACCGAGCCCCAGTTGAAGCCACCGACATCGAACACATTCTCAGTGCTCAGGTCGGAGGCCAGCAGGTAGTCCTTGAACTCCTTGTCGCCGGTGGTGATGTACAGCTCCGCCGCGGCCCAGTAGAACTCATCGGTCACGTCGTCGTCGTCATAGGCACCGCCGCCGTTGTTGCCGTCGGCAACCGGTGCGTAAATCTCCGGGTGAGCCAGCGCGGCGTTCCAGGCAGTCGTGGCGGATTCCAGCAGTTGTTGTGAGTACTCCGCGTCGTACGGGGCGAACAGTCGCGCGCCCTGCGCGGCGGTGGCGGCTAGGTTGAGTGTCGCCGCCGTGGACGGGCGGTGGAGGTAGCGGGTTTGCGCGTCGTTTGCGGGCAATAGCGGCAACCCGGTCCAGCCGTAGTCGTGCACCTTGTGATGCACCATTCCTGCCAATTCTTCACCCTGCGGCACCATCATCGACATCATGAAGTCGAGTTCCCACTTGGCCTCGTCGAGGACGTCCGGAACGCCGTTGTTCGTCTCCGGAAGAGCCAGCGTGTCGTCGCCCAGCGCAGCGGCATCGGCAGTGGGGGCATTCTTGGTGCGCTCGTACGTGGACAGCAACTGCGCGGTCGCAATGCCGCCGTTGACGACATACTTGCCGTGGTCGCCAGCGTCATACCAGCCGCCCACCACGTCGAGCGTGTAGTCGCATGTCCACGGCTCGCCGTAGATCGCGGCCGAGTCCTCGGCAGGCTGGCACGCGACGTTGTTGTCGCCCTGATTGGTGTCGCTGCCACCAGCGGAACTGACGTGACCTGCGGCACGTGCGTAGTCCTCGCCCACGATGTCACCGTCGATCTCGGTGCCTGAACGTGCCAAGTAGAAGTAGTTCAGGGAGTCCGTGCGCAGCGTTTCGTATGCATCGGTGCCGATCTCGAATTCGTAGGACGTGTCGCCATCCGCTGACAGTGTGTAGGTGCCGGGCGCGGTTACCGAGGAGAAGTCGATGGTGTGAACATTCAGTCCAGCCGATGCGTCCACGCCGTGGGGAGAGGTGTCGCCTGACGCGACCACGGCATCGGCCGCGCTATGAAGCTCCCACGCCACGGCATCGGCCGAATCGGTGACGAGTGTTGCCCGTTTCGGGGCGTTGGTGATGTATCCGGCCTGATTGACGCGCACGCGAGGTCCAGTTTCCGGTTCGTACTGGGGCAGCGCCGCTCCTCCGAGCACCGAGACGTTGTCGACGCAAAAGGTCCAGTCCTCGGTCGAGGTGCCGATCTGGAAGGCGACCTGCACTCCGGTGGTCTCCTCGTCGAGCGAGAATCCCACCTGGTTGGACTCCAGCGCGTCTCCGGGCGTGGTGTTGGCTTCGGCGTAGACGTCGTAGGGGGCGGCGGCCATGCCAACAATGGCACGGACCGGCTTGCCTCCCGACACGTCATACGAGAAGACGTAGTCGCCCGCGGGGAGCGTGAGGTCGTTGAGGCCCACGATCCGGCTCCACGGATCTCCGCCGCCCGCCTGACCCGTCACGGGGGTGCACAGCGCGCCATCGATGATCGCGCCCGCGTTGTCAGGCGTAAACCACGAGCCAAGTCCGGCATCGAAGCCTCCGTCGGGGACGAATTCCGCACCCGGAGCCGCCACCGAGACGTTGTCCGCGCAGAACGTCCACTCTTCCGCCGCTCCGCCCACCTGGAATGCGACCTGGGGATCAACCGCGGCGTCGGACAGCGTGAAACCCACGTCGTAGTGAGTCATGTCCGTGGACTGAGGGGGGAGGGATTCTGCATAGGTGGCGTATGCGCCGCCGTTCTGGGCGACGATCGCGCGGATGGGGCCCTCTCCGGAGACGTCGAAGCTGAAGACGTAATCACCTGCGGGCAGGTCAAGGTCATTCTGGCCAAAGCCGATGTCGTAGGCATTGGTAGTGCCGCCAGGTACGGTGCCGCAGAATTGCCCGCCCTCGAAGGTGGTCGATCCGCCTACAAAGCCGTAGGAGAACCACGCATCGGTGTTATCGCCCTCGAAGTCGCCATTGATGACGTCCGCGTTGGCGGCGGTGGCACCGCTAGTGAGCAGGATGGCAGCCGCACCTAAGGCGGCCAAAGTGGTGCGTGTTGACTTCTTTGTGAACACTGGGATTCCTCTTCTAGTGGAGTCATGCCCCTCAGCACGTGAGCGTCCTTGCCCACGCCGGGAAACGTAGCACGAAACGATTCGACTTGCGATGGCAACGTTCACTTTTTCTACCGCCTGGTAGGGAATCTGCTGCTTGGCGAGTGCCTGGCTGGTGGGTCCCGTGCTGAATCGGACCAACTGGGCGCAGCGAGGCCCAGATTCGTGCCGAATCGGACCAATAGGGCGCGGGGGCCATTGAGGGCGTGGCGCCGTGCGGCGCGAGTGCGGGGGCTAGTGCTCCGTGCGACGGAGGACGTCGCTGAGTTGGCGAGCCGCGTCCATGACTGACTCGGCGTGCTCGCCCGCCGGGTGCGAGGTCAGCCGCTCGATGGGTCCGGATATTGAGACGGCGGCGATGACGGTCCCCGCTGTGCCCCACACCGGCGCGGACACTGAGCTGACACCGGTCTCGCGCTCGCCCGCGGATTCGGCATAGCCGTAGGCGCGCACGTGGTCCAGATCCTTGGCGGTGAAGCGGGCCCCCGCGAGGCCGCGATGCATGCGCGTGGGCTCCTGCCAGGCGAGCAGCACCTGCGCGGCGGAGCCGGCGGTCATGGTCATGGTGGTGCCCACGGGGATTGAGTCGCGCAGGCCAACGGGGCGATCCGCCGCGGCGATGCAGATGCGTTGGTCGCCGTGCGGGCGGTACAGCTGCGCGGACTCGCCGGTGCGGTCGCGCAGCACCGTCAGCACGGGCTGCGCGGCGCTCACCAGGCGGTCCTCGCCCACGGAGGCGGCGAGCTGCGCGAAGCGGCTACCCAGGACAAATGCGCCGTTGGAGTCGCGCCCCACCAGGTGGTGGTGCTCGAGCGCCAGGGCAAGCCGGTGCACCGTGGGGCGCGCCAGGTGAGTGGTCGCCACCAGCTCCGCCAAGGTCGACGGGCCCTGTTCTAGCGCGCCAAGTATCGCAGCCGCCTTGTCAATGACGCCAACTCCGCTATGATTGTCCATAGAGCGATACTAGCGTCTCGCATTGTGAGATGTCTAGATCAAGGAAGAATATCGCTACACGGATCTAACACCCCCGCAGGGTGCCGACACTGGAGGAAAAATGGGAACCACACTGGCTGAAAAGCTGTGGGAGAGCCACCTGGTGCGTAAGGGCACCGACGGCGCCCCCGACCTGATCTACATCGACCTGCACATGTGCCACGAGGTCACGAGTGCCCAGGCGTTCGAAGGCCTCCGCATCGCCGGTCGCACCGTGCGCCGCCCGGACCTCACCATCGCAACGGAGGACCACAATACTCCGACGCTGGACATCGACCAGCCGATCGCTGACGAGACCAGCCGCATCCAGATTCAGACCCTGCGCGACAACGCCAAGGAGTTCGGCGTGCGCATCCACTCGCTGGGTGACGCCGACCAGGGAGTCGTCCACGTGGTGGGCCCGCAGCTTGGCCTGACCATGCCCGGCATGACCGTGGTCTGCGGCGACTCGCACACCTCAACGCACGGCGCCTTCGGAGCGCTCGCGTTCGGCATCGGCACCTCCGAGGTCGAGCACGTGCTCGCCACGCAGACGCTGCCACTCGCGCCCTTCAAGACCATGGCGATCAACGTCGACGGCGACCTGCCGGAGGGCACCACGGCCAAGGACATCATCCTGGCCGTCATCACCAAGATCGGCACCGGCGGGGGACAGGGCTACGTGCTCGAGTACCGCGGCGCCGCGATCCGCGCCCTCTCACAGGAGGCGCGCATGACGGTGTGCAACATGTCGATCGAGGCGGGCGCCCGCGCCGGCCTGATCGCCCCCGACGAGACCACGTTTGAGTACGTCAAGGGACGCCCGCACGCTCCCGAGGGCGCGGACTGGGACGCCGCCGTGGCGGACTGGAAACAGCTCGTCACCGACGAGGACGCGACCTTTGACGCCGAGGTCAACCTCAACGCCGCCGACCTCGAGCCCTTCATCACGTGGGGCACCAACCCGGGCCAGGGTGCTCCGCTGAGCGCCTCGGTTCCCGACCCCGAGGACTTTGCCGACGCGGACCAGCGCGAGGCCGCCGCGAACGCCCTCAAGTACATGGGTCTCACGCCCGGTACCCCGTTCCGCGAGGTCGCCATCGACACCGTGTTCCTGGGCTCGTGCACCAACGGTCGCATCGAGGACTTGCGCGCCGCCGCGGACATCATCGCGGGCCGTGAGAAGGCACCCAACACGCGCTTCCTCGTCGTCCCCGGGTCCGCTCGCGTCCGTCTCCAGGCCGAGGCCGAGGGGCTCGACAAGGTGTTCCTGGACTTCGGCGCGGAGTGGCGCAACGCCGGTTGCTCCATGTGCCTGGGAATGAACCCCGACCAGCTCGCTCCTCAGGAGCGCAGTGCCTCCACCTCGAACCGCAACTTCGAGGGTCGCCAGGGCAAGGGCGGACGCACACACCTCGTGTCCCCGCTCGTCGCCGCCGCCACTGCGGTCCGTGGCACGCTGTCCAGCCCCGCCGACCTCGAGCCCGCCGCAGCGCTGGCGTAAGGGAGATACTCATGGAAAAGTTCACCACTCACACCGGCATCGGCGTTCCGCTACGTCGCTCCAACGTCGACACGGACCAGATCATCCCCGCCGTCTACCTCAAGCGCGTGACGCGCACCGGCTTCGAGGACGCGCTCTTCGCCGCCTGGCGCGGGGACGAGAGCTTCGTCCTCAACCAACCCGCATATCAGGCAGGGTCGGTCCTCGTGGCGGGCCCGGACTTCGGAACGGGTTCGTCGCGCGAGCACGCCGTCTGGGCGCTCAAGGACTACGGCTTCAAGGTCGTCATCGCGAGCCGCTTCGCCGACATCTTCCGCGGCAACTCCGGCAAGCAGGGTCTGCTCGCCGCGATCGTCGAGCAGAGCGACATCGAACTCCTCTGGAAGGCGCTCGAGGCCGAGCCCGGCAAGGAACTGACCGTGTCGCTCGAGGACCGCACGGTGTCCTGCGGCGACATCACCGTCCAGTTCGAGATCGACGATTACGTGCGCTGGCGCCTCATGGAGGGCTTAGACGACATTGGTCTGAGCCTCCAGCACGAGGAGGACATCACTGCGTTCGAGGCCAAGCGCGAGGCATGGCGTCCCAAGACGCTGCCGGAGAAGACTGAGCCCAAGCAGGAGATTGTCGCGGCTCGCCCGGTCAAGTAGTTCGCAAAGTTGCGCCACTGAAGCCGCCGTCCCTTTGGGGGCGGCGGCTTCTGTCATGCTCGGGGGCATGAATGCGCCCACTCACGCTACATCGGCCGATGCTGCGGATGCGTTGCTGCCCGACCATCGGGACGGGGCCGCGGCTGACTCGTCATCGGCCCCGCCGCCGATGCCGCGGCTGGGTTGGGATGGCCCGTCGGCCGCGCGTCTGCTCGCCGCCGCGATGGTCTGTGGCGCCGCGATTCTGCTGTTTGCCGTGCACGTCCGACCGTGGGGCTACATCCCGCTCGTCCTTGGAGTGGCACTCGCCTTCGCTGTCGACCGCCGCCTCGCCCGCGACCTCGGGCTCATAGCGCTCGCCCAGGTCATCATCTCGACCATCTCGCTGCACGCGGACCTCTCCGATGCCGGCATGGCGCGCTTCACCGTGGTGCTGTCACTGGCAGTGCTGGTGCCGTGGGCCATCTCGCGCTTCGTGTTTCGCGACCGTAGCATCGTCTTCCCCGTGGGCACCGGAAAGCGCTGGACGCGACCGCAATGGCTGTACCTTGGCATCGTCGTCGTGTTCGGGTATCTGGTTCTACCCGTGTATTTCATCGGCTCCGGCGCGTACCACAACTGGCCGGACCTCGACGGTGACGGAGACATCGGCCGACTATTCGTGGGTGTGAACGCGGTGGGCCTGTGGGACGAACTGTTCTTCATCTGCGTGGTGTTTGCCCTCCTGCGGTCGCACTTCCCCATGTGGGTGGCGAACGTGCTGCAGTCGCTCGTGTTCGTGTCGTTCCTGTGGGAGTTGGGGTACCGCGAGTGGGGTCCGCTGCTGACGATCCCCTTCGCGCTGGTGCAGGGGTGGATCTTCTCGTGGACCAAGTCGCTGCCCTATGTAGTCACGGTGCATCTGCTCTTTGACGCGGTGGTGTTCGCGGTACTCGTGCACGCCCACCACCCCGAACTATTCGACATCTTCATCACCGCCCCCGCCGTTGGACCATAGGTCGCGGGTCGTCGTGCGCCACCGGCGCGGCCTAATAGGGGAAGATAGTCACATGAGCGACTCCATTCGAATTCACGGCGGCAAGCCGCTCGAGGGTGAGATTTCCGTACGCGGTGCCAAGAACTTCGTCTCCAAGGCGATGGTTGCGGCGCTGCTCGGCTCGACACCCTCGATGCTGCGCAACGTTCCCGACATCCGCGACGTAGGGGTCGTGTCAGGCCTCCTTCGCCTGCACGGCGTCGACCTGGATTACGACGTCGACGCCGGCACCGTGTCGATGGACACCACGAGCCTGAATTCCGCCGAGGCGATCGATATTGCGGCGCACGCCGGATCCTCGCGCATCCCCATCCTGCTGTGCGGCCCGCTACTGCATCGTCTGGGTGAGGCCGTCATTCCCGACCTGGGTGGCTGCCTGATCGGCGACCGCCCCATCGACTTCCACCTGGAAATCCTGAAGAAGTTTGGCGCCACGGTAGCCGAGTCCGGAGACGGCCTCCACCTGACGGCCCCCAACGGCCTCAAGGGCATCCGTCACGAGTTGTCGTACCCCTCCGTGGGAGCCACCGAGCAGTTGCTGCTGACCGCCGTCATGGCCGAGGGCATCACGTTGCTGGAGAATGCCGCAGTGGAGCCAGAGATCAAGGATCTGATCGACACGCTGCAGAAGATGGGCGCCATTATCTCGGTCGACACCGACCG
The DNA here is from genome assembly GCF_000975135.1 of Demequina aurantiaca. GTDB lineage: Bacteria > Actinomycetota > Actinomycetes > Actinomycetales > Demequinaceae > Demequina > Demequina aurantiaca. The sequence goes on from NZ_BBRF01000002.1 coordinate 77,461, forward strand.
CACCATTCAGATCGAGGGTGTCAAGGAGATGCGCGGGTACGATCACACCGCGCTGTGCGACCGCATCGAAGTGGCCTCCTGGGCGAGTGCCGCGCTAGCCACCAAGGGCAACATCTTGGTGCACGGCGCGCAGCAGCGGTCCATGGGCACGTTCCTGAACGTCTTTCGCAAGGTAGGTGGAGAATTCGACGTCGTCGAGGGTGGCATCCGGTTCTATCACCCGGGCGGCGAACTGCACTCGATCGCGCTACAGACGGACGTCCACCCCGGCTTCATGACGGACTGGCAGCAGCCGCTCGTCGTGGCCCTCACGCAGGCCAAGGGCCTCAGCATCGTCCACGAGACGGTGTACGAGAAGCGGTTTGGCTTCACGCACGCACTCAACGCGATGGGCGCGCAGGTGCAGTTGTTTAGCGAGTGCTTGGGGGACCGCACCTGCCGCTTTGGTCAGCGCAACTTCAAGCACTCCGCCGTGATCTCCGGCCCCACACCGCTGACCGGAGCCGACATCGAGGTACCCGACCTGCGTGGCGGCTTCTCCCACCTGATCGCGGCGCTGGCCGCGACAGGGACCTCCAACGTGTCGGGCATCGGCATCATCGACCGTGGTTACGAGAACTTCCGCGCCAAGCTTGTGGCGCTCGGCGCCAGCATCGAGTAGCCGCGTATGGCAACCGGAATTTCCCGGTGCTATCGCGCGGTGGCGTGCGTGTTGCGCCCCATCGTCTCCGCCATGACGCGCAAGGACTGGCACGGCGAGGCGAACTTGCCGCGCGACACCGGCTACATCGCCGTATCCAACCATGTGTCCTACGCGGATCCCATTACGTTTGCGCACTTCCTCTACAACAATGGCCACCCCCCACGGTTCCTCGCCAAGTCGAGCCTGTTCGACATCCCCATCGCCGGCAAGCTGCTGCGCAACCTGGACCAGATTCCTGTGTATCGCGGCACCAAGCGCGCCCGCGATGCGCTTGACATGGGTGCCGTGGCGCTCGATCGCGGCGACATGATTGCGGTCTTCCCCGAGGGCACGCTGACGAAGGACCCTCAGATGTGGCCCATGGTGGCCCGCACCGGCGCAGCTCGCATGGCGCTCGAGCAGAACGTGCCCGTCATCCCGATCGCCCAATGGGGCGCCCACGAGCTGTTGAGCCCGTATTCCAAGGTGCTCAAGCCATTTCCGCGCAAGAAGATCACCGTGATTGCCGGTCCGCCGGTCGATCTTGACGAATTCCGCGGCAAGCCCATTGACTCGGTGTTGCTGCGTGCGGCGACCAACAAGATCATGGCGACCCTCACCTCTATGCTGGAGGACATTCGGGGCGAGAGCGCTCCCGCCGAGCCGTTCAACATGCGAGACAGGAAGCGAGATCAATGACCAAGGCTGCTGTTCTGGGTGCAGGCGCGTGGGGCACCACCTTCGCGGCCGTATTGGCCGATGCCGGGACTGAGGTATCGCTGTGGGGTCGCGACGAGGCGGTCGTCGCCGGCATTAACAATGACCGCCGTCACGAGCGCGCGTTGCAGGGGCTCGAGTTGCCGTCAGGCATCGACGCCACCACGGTGATGGACGATGCCCTCGCAGGCGCGGACATCGTTGCCGTGGCCCTTCCCTCGCAGCATGTGCGTTCCATCCTTGCCGGGCACGAGGGTGCGCTGCCGGACAGCGCCATCGTGACGTCACTCATGAAGGGGATTGAGCTCGGCACGCACGAGCGCATGAGCGAGGTCCTGGCAGACGTGTGGTCACTGCCCAACGAACGCCTCACCGTTGTCTCCGGACCTAATTTGGCGCGCGAGATCGCCGCCAAGCAGCCCACCGCTACGGTCGTCGCCGGCTACGATGCCGATGCCGCCGTGCTCCTGTCCGAAGCCACTGCGTCGTCCTACTTCCGCCCATACACGAACACCGATGTGGTGGGCGTCGAGCTGTGTGGCGCGTACAAGAACATCATCGCCGTTGCCGTAGGCGTGGCCGCGGGACTCGGCTTTGGCCACAACACCACTGCAACCGTCATTACCAGGGGTCTCGCGGAGATCACGCGGTTGGGTCTGGCACTGGGAGCAACCCCAGAGACGTTCTCTGGCCTGGCAGGAATGGGCGACCTCATCGCGACCTGTGCCTCGCCGCTGTCGCGCAATCACACGCTTGGCGCGCACATCGGCCGAGGCGCGAGCCTCGACAACGCCATCGCCCTCACCGGCGGTACCGCGGAGGGCGTCAAGACCTCGCTCTCGGTGCGTGAACTCGCAGCGACCGTGGACGTCGACATCCCCATTTGCGACGCCGTCGTGGCCATGCTGCACGAAGGCAAGCCCAAGGAGTCCGTGCTGCAGGCGCTGCTCGCGCGACCCCGCAAGGCGGAAGGCGTCTAAGCCCATGAGCAAGCCCACCGTTGCCGTCGCCTTTGGCGGTCGCTCGTCCGAGCACGGAGTCTCGTGTGTCACCGCGGGTGGGGTGCTCGGCGCCATCGACCGCGACAAGTGGAACGTCGTCGCCCTTGGCATCACCTCTGACGGCCGCTGGACGGTCGCGAGCGACGAGCCCAGCGACTGGGCGATCACGGACGGCGCGCTGCCGACGGTCGCAAACGACGGAGAGACCGTCCTGCTCCCCGTGAGCGCCGGTAGCCGGACGTGGCGCGTCGAGGGCCACGACGGCCGGGTCCGCCATCTCGCGGATATTGACGTGGTGTTTCCCGTGTTGCACGGTCCCTTTGGCGAGGATGGCACTCTGCAGGGTGCGCTAGAACTGCTGGACGTCCGGTACGTGGGCGCGGGAGTTCTCGCGTCAGCAGTAGGCATGGACAAGCAGTTCATGAAGACCGCATTCAAGGACGCCGGACTCCCGGTCACGCCGGACGTGGTGCTGTACCCGGGTGAACACCCGGAAGGTCACATGGCAGACATTGAGGCGCTCGGACTGCCGCTGTTCGTCAAGCCCGCGCGAGCAGGGTCCTCCATGGGAATCTCGCGAGTCGACGACCTCGCCGAGCTCGATGCCGCCGTCGACGAGGCCGTGAAGCACGACCCCAAGGTGCTGATCGAGCGCGGCGTGAGTGGACGCGAGATCGAGACCGCCGTGCTCGCCACCGAGACCGAGGTGAGAGTTTCTCCCGCAGGAGAGATCGTCACGGGCGGAGACTACGATTTCTACGACTTCGAGGCGAAGTACCTGGACGATGGCGATGTGAGGCTGCTGTGCCCCACCACACTGCCGGCGGGGGTCGCCGATGTGGTGGCCGACTACGCGCGCCGCGCCTTCAGGGCGGTAGGGGCCGAAGGGCTCGCGCGCGTGGACGTCTTTGTCAGCGAGGACGGCACCGTGACCGTCAACGAAATCAACACCATGCCTGGGTTCACCACCACGAGCATGTACCCGCGTATGTGGGCGTCAGCCGGGGTTGACTACCCCGAACTGGTGCAGACCCTTCTCGAGACTGCTCTCGAGCGCCGCATTGGGCTCCGCTAAACACTCTCGGCAAGCGTCACCGGACCGCGAGGAAACGGCGGCTGCGACAGACGTGCATTGAGGGACCGCTACGGAGTAAGGCTGGGAGTCAGCGGCACTCGAGGCCGTTGGTCGGGGCCAAGGCAGCCGCGTCGGAGACCTCGGCGAGGACGTCACCCACTGCGGCATCGGCGCGGATTTTTGGCACGCGCATCTCGAGTGCGGGCGAGTGCCCAAAGGTGACTGCGAGCCAGTCGTCGCCATCCTCCTCGATGAGCCACCCCATCGTGACGGAAGGGGTCTTCACCTCGGTGCAGGATTCCGCCGTGGGGCCTGGTGGCTCCACGCCGCACCGCGCAACAATCGGAAAGTCGTCGCCCCACGAACTCGTCGCCTGCGACGACGTCGCGTGCACGTCGAGTCCACCCAAGTGATCCGGTACGGAGAGCATCACATCCGCGCAGTCGGGGTCAGCGGCGTACGGCGCCGGATCTACGATCAGCGGCTGCGTGCATCCGGCGAGTGCGAAGGCGGAGAGGACGGCCAGGGCCGCGATTCGAGCGCGAAGCATGGCTCAAGCCTACGGCCGCCGCGATCGTGTCCGGCACGCCTTGCGACGACCGGTAACGTCAGAGCGTGATCACCGTGCGCGAGCTCGTCTCTGACCTGCCGCACAGGCGCGCCTTCGCGCTGGCATGGCCCGCGATCCTGTCCAACATTTCGGTGCCGCTCGTAGGACTGGTGGACACCGCGATGCTGGGGCACTTCTCCGATGAACTCAACCTGGGTGCGGTGGCGCTCGGGGCCACCGTCTTGGGTGCGGTGTTCTGGTTGATGTCGTTCCTCCGCACGGGAACAACGTCGCTGGTGGGTAGGGCGCTCGGGGCAGGTCGCGCTGATGCCGCGCTCACCCACGGGCAACGTGCCGCCCTGCTCGCTTTGATCATGGGTGCCGTCGTGCTACTGATTCAGGCACCGGTGGTGCCGTGGATCATGGACTTCCTGACGCCGGATGGTGCTATCTCCTCAGTCGCGTCTCAGTACACATCGATCCGCCTCGCCTCCGCGCCTGCGGTGCTGCTCACGCTGGTAGTGACGGGTTGGTTCATCGGTGCGGGCGACACCAAGCGCCCGCTTGCCACAGTGGCCGTCGTGGCGACGATCAACATCGTGCTGGATGCGACCTTCGTCGCCGGCCTGGGTTGGGGCGCTCAGGGTGCTGCCGCCGCCACGGTGATCGCGGAGTGGGCGGGACTCGCCGTCGCGCTGTGGCTGTGGTGGCGCATGGCCGGCCCGGCACTTCGCGCCGGCGTCACCAAGCTCCGTGGTCGCGGCCTGCGCCGAGGTTGGACGGCGCTGATGGGCATGAACCGCGACATTTTCCTGCGCACGCTCATCCTCTACGCCGTGATCACGTTTGTCACCGCGTACGGGTCACACATTTCTCCCACAGTGCTGGCCGCGAACGCGATCCTCATGCAGTTGATGTACCTGGCGTCCTACGGACAGGACGGCTACGCGGCGGCCGCCGAGTCGATGGCTGCGCGCGAGATCGGCGAGGGTGACGTCCCAGGCCTGCACCGCGCGGTCGCCGCGGCTACGCTGCCCGCGTTCGCCATCGGGGGTGCGTTCACTCTTGCGTACCTGCTGGCGGGGCCCGCTTTCATCGGGATTCTCACGTCCTTGCCGGACGTCACCGAGGCAGCGCTAGCCGCGCTGCCATGGGTGGCGGTGCTTCCTCTCGCCTCTGCGGGGGCGTACCTGTTCGATGGCGTGTTTCTCGGTAGCGGCAAGGTGGGATGGATGGTGCTGGGCATGGCCATCTCGGCTGCGATCTTCGCGCTCGCCTGGTGGCTGGGCTCGACCACCGATGACCCGAATGGCAACCTGTGGCGCGCGTTCGCGATCTTTAACTTTGCCCGCGGCGCTACCTTGGGGATTGCGTATTGGCGCCAGAGCGTAGCTGGCACATGGCTCACGGGCACGCGCGCGCATTAGCGTGACTCGTGGGAACGCTCATCGCCCGTAGGCTCGTACCTATGACAGACATCGGTCCCAGCACGACCATCGGCGAGATTGACGAGGATGCCCTCATTGCCCTCTTTGCTCCCCGGCTCCCACGCTCCGACGCAGAGATTCTTGGCCCGGGCGACGATGCTGCGGTGCTATCAGTTGATGGCAATCTGGTGGTTTCCACGGACGTGCTGATCGAGAACAGACACTTCCGCACCGAATGGTCCTCCGGCGCAGACGTCGGCTGGCGTGCGGCGATGCAGAACTTGGCGGACATCGACGCGATGGGCGCCGTTCCGACTGCTCTCCAGGTCACCCTTGCCGCCCCTGCGCACACCCCGGTGCAGTGGGTACTCGACTTTGCCGACGGGCTGCGTGAGGCGTGCGAGCCGCATGGCGTGGGTGTCGTGGGCGGCGACCTCAGCGGCGCGAGCGAGATCTGCATCTCGGTGACGGCCATGGGCGAGACGCACGGCACGGAGCCCATCACCCGAGCCGATGCCGTGGACGGCCAGGTGGTGGCGGTCGCCGGTCCGCTCGGCGGGGCAAGGGCAGGGCTCGAACAGCTCACGCGTGGCGAACGTATCGATGCGGAAAGCATCGGCCTGTTCCTGAGGCCCAGCCCGCGCATCGGCGCTGGTCTTGAGGCGGCGCTGCACGGCGCGACCGCCATGATGGACCTGTCAGATGGGCTCGTGCGCGACGCGACCAGGATGGCACGGGCCTCCGAGGTGGGAATCGACATTGAGTCGGCGCTGCTGCCCGTGCACGACGGTGCACGCAAGGTGGCGGTCGCTCTTCAACTGGACCCACGCCCGTGGGCGCTGGCTGGGGGAGAGGACCACCACATGCTGGCCGTCTTCCAGCGCGAGTCCGCGGTGCCCGAGGGGTGGACCGTCGTAGGCGTGACGTCGGACGCGTTCAGCGGCGTGCGCGTCGATGGCGAGGAGCCCACGGTGCGCGGCTGGGATCACTTTGCCGGCTAGGTGCGGCAGGACGTGAACCCGAACGGGGAGTTATTGCCGTTCAAGCATCGGCCGCGGGGGCATGAAAAAAGCGGACGCTCCCCAGGGGAACGCCCGCCTTCCGCGGAAAGACCGCGTTAGATGTTGCGGGTCACCTTGCCGGCCTTGAGGCACGACGTGCACACATTGAGGCGCTTGGGGGTACCGGAAACAATCGCGCGGACGCGCTGGATGTTCGGGTTCCAGCGACGCGAGGTGCGGCGGTGAGAGTGCGAAATAGAGTTACCGAAGGACGGCTTCTTGCCGCAGACTTCGCAGTTGGCAGCCACGATAGATCTCCTAAAATAATGCGCGATTCATTACTGAAATGTCGCGCCACGATGTTCTGCCCGGTACTCGGGCAACCGCACAAGAGTATCTGACGAATGCCCTTCGCGCCAAACCTGACATGACATTGCCTCGTAAATGCGCGCCAAGTCGGTGTGTCGTGCCACCATTGTGCTCAAGAAGTTCGCGTCGCGCGGACTGGATCGAGCGTAAAAGTCGACGATGGAAGGTGAACGCGTGAGCGAAACCGCGAACCTGCGTCATTGGCTTGAGTCCGGGGCCAAGGCTATCAAGGGCGCGCGCACCAAACTGGACTCCATCAACGTCTTCCCCGTGCCGGACTCCGATACGGGCACCAACATGTACCTCACGCTCCAGGAGGGGAACCGAGCGGTCTCGCGACTGCCCTCCACCGCCTCGCACCGAGAGGTTGTTGCGGCGTTCGTGCGCGGCGCACTGATGGGGGCGCGCGGTAATTCTGGAGTGATTGTCAGCCAGTACCTCAGTGCCTTCCTCACGGGCCTCGACGAGCGGGGAGGGCTCGACAAGGTGGGGGCACAGGGCATTGCCGAGGCACTCGACGAGGCGGCCGATGCTGCCTACGGGGCCGTGCTCGACCCCGTCGAGGGCACTATTTTGTCCGTTGCTCGTGCCGCGGCCAAGGGAGCGGCGGACACGTTGCCCTCGAAGCCCGATCGCTCCACGGCCATCGTCGCCGCGGTGCTGGCGGCCCGTACCGCTCTCGCCCAGACCCACGAAGATCTCCCGAGCGCCAAGGCCGCCGGTGTGGTTGACGCTGGCGCCGCGGGACTGGTCCTCCAACTGGAGTCGCTCGCCGAGAACATTGCCGGTGCCGACGCCCTGGACGCCCTCGACGAGGTCGACTGGGAAATCCGTGGCGGACGTGAGCGAATTGGCAGAGACGAGCTTGCGCACACCGGCCATGCGCACGGCGGCGCTTATGAGGTCATGTTCGTGGTTGCGCACGACTCGGGAGCCGGCGCGACCCTGCGTGATCAGCTCGGAAAGATTGGCGATTCCGTGGCCGTCACGGGATCGCATGGGCTCTGGCAGGCCCACGTACACACCGATGCCCCGCACCTCGCGGTGGAGGTCGCCCACGCGCACAGGTCGTACCAAATGCTCGTGAGGAACGTTGCCCTGAGTCACATTGGGGACCGAGCCTCGACGGGGGTGGTGGCGCTCACCACGTGCCCCGGCCTCGCAGAGCCGCTGGCTGATGCAGGCGCCGTGGTCTTGGTGGTTCCAGATCCCGCCGCGCTCAAGCCTCGCGCGCTGGTCCGCGCAGTCAAGGACGCCTCCGGTCGTGCCGCCGTGGTCGCGGCCGGACACCCCGCGCTGCGGGCCGCCGCTCTCAAGCTTGCGGACAAGCGCTCCAAGCCTGAGCTGACTGTGTTGCGGTGTACTCACGAGGCGCAGGTGGTGGCGGCCGTCGCCGCAAGCGCGCTCATCACCCCCGGTCAGGACATTGCTGAACAGATGGCCGAAGCAGTGGCTTCCACCGCGGTCGGTTCGAGCACGGGCGACGCGCTCGACGACGATGTCGACAGGCTGCTGAGCCGCTCTACCGAGGTCGTGACACTCGTGCTCGCAGACGGCATCAACCCCGGTATCGCGGATGCGGTGCGGCTTTCGGCGCGTACGACTGCTCCCGAGGCAGATATCAACGTCTATCTCGGTGGCCACTCAGAGCCCGCCGTATTGATCGGCGTCGAGAATCCGCCTGCGCACTAGCAATGAGCACAGCGTCAACGGGTTCTGAGGAGTCGGATTCAGGGGCACGTATGTCGGCTATGCAGGGCGGACCCGATGCCCAACTTAATCGTGAGCGCCAGCGTGAGTCGCTGACCAAGGTGCTCGGCGCACGTACCGCGAAGCAGTTGGCCAAGCTGTCGCTCGAAACAGTGGAAGATCTCCTGCGTCACTACCCTCGCCGCTACGGAGATCCGGGTCAACTCACGGATATCTCACAACTCAAGGTGGGCGAGCACGTCACCGTGATGGCACAGGTGAGAACCGCAACGATTCGTACGATGCGCTCGCGCGGGGGCGCCATGCTCCAAGCCACCGTGACGGACGGCGCTCACACGCTGCAACTCACCTTCTTCGCCAAGCGCGCTGGCGTGCTACGCATGCACGAGGACAAGTTGCGTCCGGGCCGGACGGGGCTCTTCACGGGCACGGTGGGGGAGTACCGCGGCTCTCGGCAGCTCACGCATCCCGACTATCTGATTGTGGGCGTGGATGCCGCGGACGAGGACGAGGCGGTGCTTGAGGCTTCGCGGCCCATCCCGTTCTATCCGGCGGCCGCAAGTGTGCCCACATGGCGCATCGGCCGCTCGGTTCGTACGGTGCTCGACCCTCTGCCGGACGACTACTTCGCCGACCCCATTCCTACCTTCTTGCTGGAGCGGCACGGCCACTTCCCTCTCATCCCGAGCCTGCGCGATGTTCACATCCCAGACGACTCAGCGGCGTGGAAGCGGGGTCGGGCGCGGTTTGTCTACGAGGAGGCGCTGATTCTTCAGTCCGCCCTCGCGCGTCGGCGCGTTGCACACGAGTTGCTCACGTCGGTGGCGCGACCACGACGCGCCGATGCCATGGCGGCTGCGTTCGACGCTCGCCTGCCGTTCCCGCTCACCCAGGGGCAGAGGGAGGTGGGCGAGCAGATCGCCACGGACCTTGAGCGCAACACTCCGATGATGCGGCTTCTGCAGGGTGACGTGGGCGCGGGAAAGACCGTCGTCGCGCTGCGGGCGATGCTGCAGGTCGTGGACGCGGGCGGCCAGGCGGCGTTGCTGGCGCCCACAGAGGTGCTCGCCGCCCAGCACCTCGTGACGCTTCGAGCACTGATGGGCCCGCTCGCCGAGGGTGGGATGCTGACCGGAGCTGCCGATGCCACGCGAGTGACGCTGCTGACTGGCTCGCAAGGCTCCAAGGCGCGGCGGGCCGCCTTGGCCGAGGCGGCATCGGGTGCGGCCGGAATTGTGGTGGGAACGCACGCACTACTCAGCGAGACTGTGCAGTTTGCGGACCTTGGGCTAGTGGTGGTGGACGAGCAGCATCGCTTTGGAGTCGAGCAACGAGACGAGTTGCGTGCTCGCGGCAACCGTCCGCCCCACATGCTGGTGATGACGGCGACACCGATTCCGCGCACGGTTGCCATGACGGTGTTCGGGGACCTCGAGACGTCGGTGTTGGCGGAGAAACCGGCGGGTCGCGCCGAGATCGCGACGCATGTGGTGCCCGCGGACAATCAGGCGTGGCTGACACGCGCGTGGAGTCGCATCCGTGAGGAGGTGGAGGCCGGGCGCCGCGCCTACGTGGTGTGCGCGCGCATCGATGGCGACACGGCGACCGAGAGCGACGACTCAGCCAACGATGCCCCCGATGTTGATGGTGCTCTCCTCGCTGCGGACGGTAGCCTCGACCTGGAGAACGGGACGCCGGCGAGCACATCGAAGACGCCGCTCGCGTCGGTCAGCGACACGGCGGCGATGCTCGGCGCTCGCCCAGAGCTTGCTGGCATCGGCATCGGGGTCATGCACGGCCGCCTGTCCGCGGAGGCGAAGGCCGAGGCGATGGGCCGCTTCGCGTCCGGCGAGACCCCCGTGCTGGTTTCCACCACGGTGATCGAGGTGGGCGTGGACGTGCCGCAGGCCACTGTGATGGTGGTGTTGGACGCCGACAATTTTGGAATCTCCCAGCTGCACCAACTCCGAGGGCGGGTGGGCCGTGCGGGCCACGACTCGCTGTGCCTGCTCATTTCGCGGGCGGAGGAGGGGTCCGTCGCCCAGGAGCGGCTTCAGGCGCTGGCGGCCACGACGGATGGGTTCGCGCTCGCGGAGACGGACTTGGAACTGCGCCGCGAGGGGGACGTGCTGGGCGCCGCACAGTCTGGTGGACGAAACTCATTGCGCCTGCTGCGCGTGGTGCGAGACGCGAAGGTCATCGACGCCGCACGGATCGATGCGCGCGAACTGGTGGCCGACGACCCAGAACTCACGGCCTACCCCGCGTTGGCACAGGCGATCGAGTCCTGGCTCGAACCCGCGCGCGAGGACTATCTCGAACGATCCTGAGGCTCGCGCGCTCTAGGCTGGGGGCATGACGCGCATCATCGCAGGCACCTTCGGCGGCCGCCGTATCGCTGTGCCGCCCAAGGGGACTCGGCCCACGTCTGATCGTGTACGAGAGGCGCTCTTCAGCCGGCTCGACCACTCCAACCTGCTACGCGGCGCTCACGTGCTGGACCTTTTCGCGGGATCCGGGGGACTGGGTCTCGAGGCGCTCAGTCGCGGCGCGGCGGAAGCCACGTTTGTCGAGGCGAATAGCAGTGCGGCTCGTGTGCTTCAGTCCAACATTCGCGAGCTCGGCGTGGGGACCAGCGCGACGCTCGTGCGCGAGCGAGTGCAGCCCTATCTGCAGCGCGGCGGCCCGTCCACCAAGGCCGACCTAGTGTTCGCGGACCCGCCCTATGACATCCCACGGGGCGAGATGGCGGACATGCTTGCCGCGCTCAAGCCGGCCCTCGCATCGGCCGCCGTGGTGGTGGTCGAGTGGTCCACCCGCGCCCCGTTGCCCGACTGGCCACACTTTCTGGTGCCGGTGGCGCGCAAGGAGTATGGCGAGACCGTGCTGCACTACGCCGAGTTCGACAAGCCCGCCGAGTTCGATGAGCCTGCGGAGTAGAGCGCCAGCCAGGACTTACTCGACGGTGTGCGGTAGCGTCGAGCCATGACAATCGCCGTATTTCCGGGCACATTCGACCCCATCACCCTCGGTCACGTGGACATCGCGGTGCGCGCACGCAAACTGTTCGATGAAGTCATCATCGGCGTCGCACACAACTCGTCCAAGTCGCCGCTTCTGAACGCGGAGGCGAGGCTCGACATTGCATCGGCCGTCGTCGCCCCCATCGACGGCGTGCGAGTGGAGATCGTCGACGGCCTGCTCGCCCAGTTCTGTGAGGAGCGCGGCGTGGGAGTCATCGTCAAGGGACTACGCGGGGGAGCGGACTACGACGCCGAGCTGCCAATGGCCCTCATGAACCGCTCGCTCACCGGGATTGAGAGCATTTTCATCGTGGGAGACAGCTCCCTCAGCCACGTGGCGTCATCGCTGGTGCGTGACGTCGCCAGGCATGGTGGGGACATCTCAGGATACGTTCCCGATGGCGTAGTTCCGGTGGTGGCCGACGCGCTTTCTCGCCAGTAGTGGGATTTGAGCCCCACGACACGGCACAGAGGTTGAGCAACCGCCCAACTTCCCGTAAAGTAAGTCGCTGGTCCTGCCTGTCATGGCGGGCCAAGGTCCACGAGGACTAAGGATTAGTGGGAGGCGCGTGTGACACACTCGCACCGCCCTGCCGCCTCGCCGTTGACATTCTCCATGCGGGATATGTCGCGGCGCCCAGGTGCGCAGCGGATGGAATCTCTCACCTTCCCGGCCCCCGTGGTGCTTGGCACCGACGTGATTGGAGTGCCGGTCGGTGGCGACGTGGAGCTCGAGTTGAGCTTCGAGTCGGTTTCCGACGGCATTTGGGTTTCTGGTTCCGTCAAGGCGCAAGCCGTGGGGGAATGCGTACGTTGCTTGGATGAGGTTCGGCTGGATGTCGATGCCCCGGTCCAGGGAATGTTCATGTTCCCCGACTCGCAGCGCGAGGCGGACGAGGAAGAATCAGAGGATGTTTTCGAGTTCGATGGCGAGACCATTGAGCTTGAGGAAGTAGTGCGGGACGCGGTGGCGACAAGCCTGCCGTACACCCCGCTGTGTTCGCCGGATTGCCCCGGATTGTGCGACCAATGTGGCGCGCGACTCGCGGATGATCCGGACCACGAGCACGAGGTGATCGACCCGCGGTGGTCGGCACTGCAAAATTTGCGAGACAATGAAGGCTGAACCAATACTGGTTTGACCGATACACGGGGATTTTTCCCAAGACAGAGATGAGTTAATCGTGGCAGTTCCGAAGCGCAAGATGTCGCGCAGCAACACCCGTGCGCGCCGTTCGCAGTGGAAGACCACCCCGTCGAACACCGCAACGTGCCCCTCGTGCAAGGCTCTCAAGCTGACGCACGTCGCATGCCCCTCGTGTGGCGCCTACAACGGCCGCCAGTACGCCGAGGCGCTGCGCACCGAGCACGAGGGCTAAAGGTTGCGCCGTGAGGCGCAGGGTGAGTCAATGAATATCCCAGGGCAGGCTGCGGCTGATGCTTTGGTGAAGCGGTTGGGTGTATCAATCGACCCCGATTTGCTCGTATTGGCGTTGACTCACCGTTCTTTCGCTTACGAGGCCGGCGGACTTCCCACCAACGAGCGCCTGGAGTTTCTGGGCGATTCGGTGCTGGGCATTGTCGTCACCAACAAGCTGTACCGCTCGCATCCCGATCTTCCCGAGGGTGACCTCGCGAAGATGCGGGCCGCGAGCGTGTCGCAAAAGGCACTCTCAGTTGTTGCCCGTGACGTTGGCCTGGGCCCGTGCATTCTGCTCGGCAAGGGTGAGCGCGCCACCGGCGGCGCGGACAAAGACTCGATCCTCTGCGACGGCCTCGAGGCAATCTTTGGAGCCATCTACCTGACGCACGGCATCGAGGTGGCCACCGACGCGATCCTGCGCATGGTGGGCCCCACGCTCGACGCCGCTGCGAACTCGGGTGTCGCGCTCGACTGGAAGACTTCTCTGCAAGAGGCCAGCGCCGAGCGCGGCCTCGGCAGCCCCGTCTACGAGGTCGTGGGCAGCGGCCCCGATCATGAACGAAGCTTCATCGCCACCGTGCTGATCGCCGGCGAGGCGCGTGGCACCGGCAAGGGCAGCGCAAAGAAGCACGCCGAACAGGATGCGGCTGCAGCCGCCTATGCAGCGCTCATCGCCGCCGATGCTGCGGCCTCCGGCACCACGCCTGCAGCCGATGCTGTGGTCGGCGACGTTCCTCCCTCGCCCACGCAGTAGCGCGGCAGTTAGACGTGCCCGAACTTCCCGAGGTCGAGACCGTGAGGGTGGGTCTCGAGCGCCTGATCGCGGGCGCAGTGATCGCGGACGTCGACATTCGTCGTGACTCCTGCGTGCGGCTGCTTCCCGGCGGGCCTCAGGAATTCCGTGCGACGGTGACAGGACAGCGCATCGTGGAGGCCGCACGCCGCGGCAAGTTCATGTGGCTCACGCTGGTACCGGCGGACGGCGCCGATGACATCCCACGCGAGGCGCTCTCCGTTCACCTGGGGATGTCCGGCCAGTTTCGGGTACACGAGGGTCCTTGGGTCGATGCCCCCGAGCCGCACTCACATTGCCGCGCGCGGATCTCGCTGCGCAGAGACGACGGCGCCCAGTTGACGGCGGACTTCCTGGACCAGCGCACGTTCGGCTACCTTCACGTGGAGCCGTTGGTCCCGACCCCAGGCCTAGACACCGATACCCGCCCCAATCGCGAGGCATCTGACGACGCAGTGCCGGCCGGCGCGGGTACCACGTGGTCGCTGTTGCCCGCATCGGTGGCGCACATCGGCCGCGACGCGTTGGACCCAAACCTGGATGCCGTGGTCGCGTTAGGTCTCTGGCGGCGCGGGTCACGCGGCATCAAACAGGTCTTGCTCGACCAGACGCTCGTCAGTGGCATCGGCAACATCTATGCGGATGAGGCGTTGTGGGCCGCGCGAGTCCATCCGGAGCGGCCCGCGCACGCAGTCACGCGCGCCACATCACAGGAGTTGCTCACGGCGGCCCGCCACGTGATGACCAGTGCGCTCGCTCAGGGCGGCACCAGTTTTGATGCCCTATACGTGAACGTCAATGGCGAATCCGGGTATTTCTCGCGCTCCCTCGAGGCGTATGGGCGCGAAGGCGAGCCGTGTAGCCGGTGCGGGACGGCACTGCTCCGCCAGAGCATCGGCGGCAGGTCGACTCATTGGTGCCCACGGTGCCAACGTCGGTGGTCCGGGCGCCGAGCGCGGTAGCATCGAGCCATGCCCGACATTACCGTGATGGTCCTGGACGACCACGAGGTTGTCCGCCGTGGAATCTGCGACATCCTGGAGCGTGCCGACGGCATCGAAGTGGTGGCTGAAGCAGCGACCGTGGCGCAGGCGATCCGTCGCGCGGATGCGGTGAAGCCGCAGGTGATCCTGTCGGATCTCCGCCTTCCCGATGGCACCGGGTTGGACGTCGTCGAGCACGTCCGGAGTTCGCTGCCGGACACCCGTATCGTGGTCCTCACGAGTTACGATGACGATGGCGCCAAGGCCGCTGCCCGCGCCGCCGGTGCCGACGTGTTCCTCGCCAAGACGGCATCGTCGGCGCAGATGCTTCAGGCGGTGCGCGACGCGGCCTCGGGACGCGAGCACGGCCAGCACATCTCGGTGCACGAGGACGACGACATCGCCTCGTTGACGCCCATGGAGCGGCGTGTGCTTGAGAAGGTGGGGGAGGGGCTCTCCAACCGCGAAATCGCGGACGCCTTAGGCGTCGCCGAGAAGACTGTCAAGAATCACGTCACTGCTGTCCTCGCCAAAATGGGACTGCAGCGGCGCACGCAGGTGGTTGCGTGGGCGACCGCCAAGCGCAGCCAGGCCTTCGACGGTTAGCGATACGGCGACCAGTAGGTCGAGTTCGCGGAAGTAGTTGCGCGCGAAATCTGACCCCAAGCGCCGCCCCGTGAGAGTGCCGCACGATCTTGCTGGCACGCGTCAAGCGACCAGCCGCATGGTCGAGAGATCGTTATGTCGGCGTTCGTCAAAAGTTGGCGCGTTGGGCGTGTCGGCGTCGTCGCCGCGTTGTCGAAACGCTTCCGCGAATCTACCTCTATTCGCTCAATTATCAGGGAATATGTTCTCCTAGGTCCGCCATGAGCGTCGTCTCTTATCACGACAGGCACTTTTGCGCCCGACTTCAACAATTGAAAGATAACAATATTTGGTTTGTGTTGACACAAAACATATTGCTCCGTAGCGTGACGGCCAATGACCTGGCACGAGTTGTGTCCTCGTCATATCCGATGCAGTTGACGCGGTGCCGCAAAGACGCGGCGCTCGAGAGGAAGATATTCCGTGTACAGAGTCGTACAACGTCCTAGTCTCCGGTTGACATCCGGCCTACTCAGCGGAGCACTCGTGCTCCCTCTCGCTGTACTCGCTACAGCACCCGCACAGGCAGCGACCATTCCAGCGTCGGGCCTCGACGCAGCGGCATTTGAGCTCGGTGCGGTGGCGCCGCTCGCCGTGGGCGAAGAGGAGCCAGAGTTCAAGGCTCTAGTTTTCTCTAAGACTGCTGGTTACACGCATACGTCGATTCCCACGGCGATCGCGGCAATTGAGCAGATGGGGGAGGACGAGGGCTTTGAGGTGGATTCCACTGATGACGCCGGCGCCTTCACTGCCGAGAACCTCGAACAGTACGACGTTGTGGTCTGGGTATCGACCACAGGTGACGTGCTCGACACAACGCAGCAGGAGGCGTTCGAAGGCTACATTCAGGGTGGTGGTGGTTACGCGGGAATTCACGCAGCGTCCGACACTGAGTACGACTGGCCCTGGTACGGCGACCTGGTAGGCGCCTACTTTAAGGGGCACCCTGCACAGCAGAACGCCGATGTCATCGTTGAGGACCATGCACACCCGTCCACGGAACACCTCCCCGAGGTCTGGACGCGTTTTGACGAGTGGTACTCATTCCAGGACAACCCCCGCAGCGACGTGCATGTGTTGGCGTCGGTGGACGAGTCCTCATATACCGGAGGCACGATGGGTGACGATCACCCCATCGCGTGGTGCCACAACTACGACGGTGGCCGATCCTGGTACACGGGCGGCGGGCACACCGACGCTTCGTACAGCGATCCTGCGTTCGCGACCCACTTGCTGCAGGGTATTCGTACCGCCGCTGGCGTCGAGAAGGCCGGGTGCAACGTCACTCAGAGCGACAGCTACGAACTCGTCACGCTGGACGGCGACACCGGAAACCCGATGTCCCTCAACGTGGCCGACGACGGCACGGTGTTCTACCTCGAGCGCAAGGGCACGGTGCGCCGCATCGACGCAGGTACTCAACAGCGTACTGACGCATTGGTACTCCCCGTGGCGCTGAGCGGCGAGGATGGCCTGCTCGGCATGGTCCTCGACCCTGAGTTCGAGACCAACAACTGGGCATATATCTACTACGCGCCGTTGACGCCAACGGCGGAGGATGGGCCTCACAACCGCATCTCGCGCTTCACCTATGATCCCGCAGCGGGGACCTTCGACGCGGAGTCGGAGATCGCCGTGCTGAAAATCACGACTCAGCGTGACGAGTGCTGCCACGCCGGTGGCGACATGGTCTTCGACCTCGATGGCAACCTAATTCTCGCCACGGGTGACAACACCAACCCCTTTAACTCGAGCGGCTACACGCCGATCGACGAGCGAGCCGGACGTTCCTCGTGGGACGCGCAAGGTACCTCGGGTAACACCAACGACCTGCGTGGAAAGATCGTTCGCATCACCCCACAGGCTGACGGTTCGTACACGATCCCCGCAGGCAACCTGTTCGACGAGACTGATGACGCGGACGACAAGACGCGGCCCGAGGTGTACGCCATGGGCTTCCGCAACCCCTTCCGCATTGGACTGGACCCGTATACGGGCAGCGTGCTCGTGGCCGACTATGGACCCGACGCCGGTAGCCGCAACGCAAACCGCGGCCCGGCAGCTACCACCGAGTGGAACATCGTGTCCGAGGCTGGCAACTACGGCTGGCCCTTCTGCACCGGAATTACCTGCTACAACGACTTCAACTTTGAGAATAATCAGTCGGGCTCGGTGTTCAACGCTGCGGCCATCACCAACGACAGCCCCAACAACACTGGGTTAACGACTCTTCCCCCGGTCATCTCTCCCGAGTACTACGGCGAGCGTGGACGCAACGACAACCCCTGGCCGCAGGTGGGCAACGGATCCGGGTACACCGGCGCGCCCATGGGTGGTCCCGTGTACGAGTATGACAAGGACCTCGATGTCGACACTAAGTTCCCCGAGTACTGGGACGGCAAGGCGTTCTTTGGTGATTGGAACACCGGCGAGGCGTTCTCGATTCAGATGAACCGTGAAGGCGCGCAACCCGGAA
The DNA here is from genome assembly GCF_000975135.1 of Demequina aurantiaca. Classification (GTDB taxonomy): domain Bacteria; phylum Actinomycetota; class Actinomycetes; order Actinomycetales; family Demequinaceae; genus Demequina; species Demequina aurantiaca. The sequence continues at coordinate 95,336 of NZ_BBRF01000002.1, forward strand.
CCGAGATCATGAAGATGGTTCCGATGCTGCCAGGCGTCATCGGCGACGAGTCCGGCTTTAACCGGGTGATGGACGCGGAGTGGGGCCCCGACGGCTCGCTGTATGTGATCGACTGGGGCTCCGGCTTCGGCGGCAACAACGGCAACTCAGGAGTCTTCCGCATTGACTACGTCGAGGGAAACCCCTCACCAATTGCTCGGGCAGCCGCTGACGTCACGCACACCGCAGACGAATCACTTGAGGTCAATTTCTCCTCGGAGGGTACGCGTCACCCCGCAGCGCTTCCGCTCGATTTTGAGTGGGACTTTGGCGATGGATCCGCAACCTCGAGTGAGCTGAACCCGACGCACACCTACAACGGTGTGGGTGAGTACACCGCTCAGCTGACGGTGACCGACCCCGATGGTCGTTTTGCCATCGCCACGGTGAACCTCGTGGTTGGCAACGCCCTACCCACCGTAAGCATTGTCTTCCCCGAACAGGGAGGATTCTTCTCCTGGGGTGACGAGGTCTCCTACAAGGTGATCGTGGACGACCCCGACGCATCCGGAGCTATCGACTGCGCCAATGTGCAGGTGCTTCCGGCGCTGGGTCACGACTCGCACCAGCACCCGATGAGCGAGCTGAATGGCTGCGAGGGCAAGATCCCCACGCAGCGTGACAGCGGACACGGTCTCACGGCCAACATCTTCTGGGTCGTGGACGTCCGCTACACGGATGACGGTGGCGCCGCAGGCGTCCCGCTGACCGCATATGGCACGAACGTTCTCAATTCGAAGCACTTCGAGGCTGAGTACTTCGACGAGACTGGCGGAGACTCTGAGGGAGTGCGTACCGAAGACACCGAGGATGAAGGCGGCGGACTCAACTTGTCCTACGTCGGCGCCGGCGACTGGTGGTCGTACGAGCCAGTCAACTTCAAGGGCATCACTGGCATCGAGATGCGTGGAGCATCTCCAAACAAGCCGGGCACCATCACGATGCACTGGAACGCGCCCGATGGCCCTGTTCTGGGGACCTTCACCTACACCAACACTGGTGGATGGCAGAAGTATCAGGACTTTGGCACTGAACTGACGGATCTTCCTACAGAAACCGGAACGCTATACTTCGTCAACTCAGGCGGCGAGGTCAACATCAACTACTTCGAGTGGACCGGGGTAGGTGTCGACAGCAACCAGCTGCCCGTCATCGACCTGGATGTTCCAGTAGTGTCCGGTGACGCGCCGCTGACGGTGGATGCCACCGCCACGGCGACTGACCCCGAAGGTACCGCGGTCACGCTGACGTGGAACCAGGGCACTGGCGCAGGATTCGTTGCAGGAGATGCCACCGAGCAGTTCGTGTATGACACGCCTGGCCAATACTTGCTGAGGGTACGTGCCACTGACGAGGAAGGCGCCTACGGAGAGGAAGAGGTCACGATTAACGTGACTCAGGCCGGCGGAAACACGGGCACGCACATGTGCTTCAGTGGTCGCTCGGACGACTTCCTTGACGACACGCTCGATACCGACCGCTGGGACGGCATCGTTCGCGCCAACCAGGACGCCACTGTAAAGGACGGCAGCCTGGTCATCCCCGCAGGCAAGACCGACATCTACAAGGAAACGAACAATGTCGAGAACATCGTCTTGCAGGATGTTCCTGCAGGCGCATGGTCCGCGACGACCAAGGTGACCTTCCCTGCCAGGGACAAGTACCAGCAGGCCGGTCTCGTGATCTACGGAGATGACGACAACTACGCGAAGATGGTGCTCCAGGCACGCGGTGCTGACAACGCTGGCCAGCGCATTTTCCAGTTCGTGAGGGAGGAGGCGGGGGCTCCTAACGAAGTCGCGGCCTCCAACACCGCGAACCTGGGTGCCGAGTTCCCGGACACCTACTTTGTTCGCCTCACCAGCGACGGAACCAGTCTCAACGGTTGGTATTCAGAAGATGGTGTGGACTTCACGATGATGCCGGAGACCAAGCTGCTTGCGGGTATAGACAACCCCCGCATCGGCGTGGCCGCCTGGGCAAACGCGGCAGCTCCCATCACCCTGGTGGAGGCTGAGTTCGACTGGTTCCACATCACTCCCGACGACACCGCATCCGCGGTCGGGGGCCCGGATGACGAGTTCGACGGCTCTGCCCTCAACACGTGCATCTGGACTGTGGTGAACGAGGACACCGACGGCTACCGAGTGGCCGACGGTGAATTGCAGATCGACACCACCCCGTACGACATCTACGAAAGCGCAGCGGGCGACGTGACCAACTTCGTCGTCCAGGATGTCGAGGGGGACGAGTGGGTAGTCGAGACCAAGGTCGATGCCTCAGGGCTCGACCGTCGCTACCAGCAGGGTGGCCTGATTGTTCGGGCCGACGATGACAACTATGTGAAGTTGGACATCCTGGCCACGAACGCTGCTGGGTCCACTCTCAACCGCAACATCGAGATGCGCAGTGAGGTTGGCGGTGCGGTGCAACAGCCGCAACCCACAGTCAACGGTTTCTCCGGGGACATCGTTTCGCTCCGCCTTGAGCGCAGTGGCGATGACTTCACTGGCTACTACAGCGTTGACGGTGAATCGTGGACTCAGGTGGGGTCCGTCGCGATTACGAACGCGGCGGCAGCTACGGGCGAGGTTGGACTGTATGCCCTGGGCAACCCCGCGCAGGGATCCCAGATCAACACCGCGCACTTCGATTATTTCCGGGTGATTGAAGACACCGTGGTGGAGCCACTAGAGGTCTCCGCGGCCGTGAGCCCCGAGGACCCTTCGGGTGCGAACGGTTGGTACAACGGTGACGTCACGGTGGAGATCGATGTCACCGGTGGTGGCGAGAGCAGTGTGTACCGCGAGTGGTTGCTGGAAGGCACTCACGTATGGTCCGAGTACACCGCGCCTATCGTGGTGAGCGAAGACGGGGAACACACCATCTACTTCAAGGCGTCCAGCCCTGAGGCGGATGAGGTTGAGGGTGAGGTGTCGTTCAAGATTGACGCCACCAAGCCTTCGGTGACCGGTGCTGTCGCTGACTTGGAAGCTGATCCTCGTGTCTTTGAGGCGACGGCTACCGACGCTGGCAGTGGCGTGGAACTGACCGAGTACAGGATTGATGCTGGGGCATGGACTGAGTACACCGAGGGCGTCGAGCTCACGGATGCTGCGCAGACCATCGAGTTCCGTGCAACTGACGCGGCGGGCAATCTCTCCGCAGTGGGCAGTGCGGCAGTGCCAGCAGTGGAGGGTGAGGTGGAGGTTGCCGCTCCAGTCCTCACCAAGGTCGCGCCGACGTCAGGAACGACCGCAGGTGGAACCACGGTGACCCTGACGGGTACTGACTTCACCGGTGCTACCTCAGTCAAGTTCGATGGCAAGGCGGGCACCTCACTGTCCGTTGTGTCGTCGACCAAGATCACGGTCAAGACTCCCGCGCATGCGGCGGGTTCAGCCAACGTGGTGGTCACCACTGCGGCTGGAGTGTCTGCGGGGAAGTCGTTCACCTACGTTGCTCCGGTGGCGTCCAAGTCGTTTGCAGATGTCACGACGTCAACGAAGTTCTACAAGGAGATCCTGTGGCTTGCCAATGAGGGTGTCTCTACGGGTTGGGATACTCCTGCTGGTAAGGAGTACCGCCCGCTGGTGAGCGTCGAACGCAACGCGATGGTGGCGTTCATGTACCGGTATGCCGGTTCGCCTGCCGTGACATTGCCTGCGAAGTCTCCTTTTGCGGACATCACTCCGAGCACGAAGTTCTACAAGGAAATGGTGTGGGCTTCGCAGCAGGGAATCTCGACAGGTTGGCTTGAGAAGAACGGAACGAAGACGTTCCGTCCGTATGAGGCGATTACTCGTGATGCGATGGCGGCGTTCTTGTACCGCATGGCGGGCAAGCCGTCACACACTAGCCCGGCGTTGTCACCCTTCGTGGACATGACTCCTGCGAGCAAGTTCTACAAGGAAATCACGTGGTTGGCCGACACCGGTATCACCACTGGATGGGGTGTCAGCGGAGGTAAGGAGTACCGGCCCTTTAGCTTCACCAACCGTGACGCGATGGCGGCGTTCCTGTACCGCTTCGACCGACTAGGCAACTAGCCCAATGTGTGAGGGGCTCCGACATCAAGACGATGCCGGAGCCCCTCACACAGGTGCTGACACAGCAACGAGATTTCATGTTTAGGAAGGCAGCACGATGACGCACGCACTAGAACAGGTGGGTAGTTCGGTCCACTACCGTCGCTTCGTGGTAGACGCAGAACATTTCAGTGAAGCCGGGCCCCGGTGGGGCCGTTCGGTTGTATCGGCAATATTTGTTGCAGTGATTGCGCTGACGGGTGGAATGCTCTCGGCTACCAGTGCCGCAGCACACGGCGGGCCCTACGAGCTGGAGATTACTAGCGATGCCGCGGGTGGGATCGCGGTGTCGGCGACGTACGTCGAGGACGGACACGTCGTGAGCGAGATCATGGATCCGGTCGCCGAGGCCACGTCCGCCGACGGTCGGAACGCCGGGCCCATTGAGTTGATCTCGTCATCTGAGGGCGTGGGTCGGTGGGTGTCGGAGGAGCCATTCCTTGACGACGGCGATTGGACGGTGACTGTGACCACGACGCAACCGGAGGAGACTACGGCCACGGTCGAATTCACCGTTGCTCCATTGGAGGCGCCAGTGGAACCCGCGCCGATCACCAGCAACGACGAGTCTGCCGGCGAGGTCGCCACGGATAGTGATTCGACAACAGAAAGCGCGCCTGTGGGGGACGACTCCTCATCATCATTTGCCTGGCTGATCTTCGCAGGAGCTGCCGGGCTTATCGTGATCGTTGGAGTTGCCGTGATTCTGGCCAAGCGCCGCAGCCGCGCACACTCCTAAATCTCGGAGTTGGGATCCACGCGTACGATCCACGTCGCGACGGTACCGGGGTTGTCCGCACCCGGGTCACGCGGTTCCAAAGAGAAAGTACCGTCGCGCCGGATCGCACGGTTCGCCAGGTTGGACGTCCCGGAGTGACGGACGGTCGCACCCGAGGCTCCGCGCCCATTGTCGCTCACCTGAATTTCCAGGCGGTGCTCACGGACCTTGACGGTGACCCAGGCCGCACTAGCGTTGGCGTGCCGAGCGACGTTTGACAGCAGTTCGCGCATGACTGCCACCGCATCGTCCGCCAGCGAGCGGTCGACCTCGCTGGCCGCAGCCACCTCGTCCCAGGATGCGTCCACTCGTGGCGCGAAGCCCAGTGTCTCCCGCGCGAGTGTGACCTCACGCTCAAGGCGAGTAGTCAGCGTCTCCTCACTGCGGCCACCGGCGAGTGCACTCATGACGCCGCGCACCTCATACTGGGCGCGGCGCACGTGCTCCAGGGTGGAATTGAGGCGCCTTGCCGCAGCATCGTCGACGTCTGCGGCAATGCCCTCGAGCTGAATCGAGGTTGCGAAGAGCTCTTGGGAGACGAAGTCGTGGAGATCGTCGGCGATGCGTTGGCGTTCGTCGCTTAATCCGGCCACGTGTTTCAAGTGCGTGATCTCTGCGAGGCCAAGCGCGATCGCGGCATCGGTCGCGAATCGCTGCGCCGTCGCCAGGTCCGACGAGAGAAACTCCTCGGCGCCCCGCTCGCGCCACAGCATCAGCAGCCCCACCGTGGTCTCGCCTGCGCGTAACGGCGCGTACATCGCCGGTCCAAAGTCGCGAATTGCCTCGAGCACATGGGCGCCCGGCGGGATCGACGAGACGAGGCCCACTCCACTGTGAACGGTCTGCATCGCGGGCCCATTCTCGGGGAGGTTGAGCCCCAACAACTCATGCGCTCGCGGGCCACCCGTGAATTCCAGCACCCACCGATCCGCGACTCCTGGCAGCGCGAGTGCAGAATGGGTGGCACGCGCGAGAGAGGACGCCGAGTCGAGGATCATCGTGAAGATCGACTCGTCCTCGGGGTTGGACAACAGCGAGGTGACGATGGTGTTCGAGGCCTCAAGCCACGCCTGGCGTTCCACGGCCTGGCTGTAAAGCTTCGCGTTGTCGATGGCGACCGAGGCGGCTGCGGCTAGCGCACGAACGATGCTCCCATCGGCGGCATTGAAGCCGCCGTCCTTGTTCGCGAGATAGAGGTAACCAAAGGTCGTGTCGCGCACTCGAAGTCGGGTGCCGAGGAACGCCCCGAGGGGCGGGTGCCCGGGTGGTAGGCCGAGAAACGCCGGGTGCGAAGTGATTTCGTCGATCATGAGGACGTCGTCCTGCGGAATCTCGTGCAGTACGCCGACGCCGCTGGGGGCGCGGCCGATGGCGTCCCATACCGAGGCGTCCATGCCGACGTACTGAAAACCCACGCTACGGTCATTGGCGTCGAGCTGATTGATGGCTGCGTATTGTGCGCCGGTGAGTTGCACTGAGGCATCGAGCATCTCGGCGAGAACTTCCGCCAGTTCGTGCTTGGCGTTCAGTCCTACGATGGCGTGCGTCAGTGCGTCGAGAGAAGTGCCGCTGTCATCGTTCATCGAGATTCACCACCTGGTCCGCGCGATCGAGGAGGCTCACGTCGTGCGTCACGATGACCACGGTGCGTCCGCGCCTTCGCATCGTATCCAAGACGGCCCTCAGGGCGTCCCGTCCGGCGGCATCCAGGTGCTCGCCGGGCTCGTCGATGAGGTGAATGGGGGCCGGGGTCACCAGCACGCGGGCAAGGAGTAGGCGCCGGCGCTCGCCGCCAGAAATCGAGTCGCCGCCCGAGCCGAGCACCGTGTCGAGCCCTGCCGGCAGCCCGGCAACCCAGGCCCTCAGCCCGACGGTGTCGAGCGCCTCGGTCGCCTCGTCGAGCGTCACGTCGCCGCGTGCCACGCGCAGGTTCTCCAGCACCGAAGTCCCAAAGACGTGCGCGTCCTCGGCTGTCATTGCCACGGTGTGGCCGGTGGCCTCCTCGGTGACGGGGAGGCCGTCGAGGGTGACGGTGCCCTCCACGGGGTCGAGTGCCCCAGCAATCGTCAGCAGCATGGTGGTCTTGCCGATTCCAGAGCGTCCGATGAGCCCCAGGCTGGCGCCGGGTTCGACTCGCACGCTCACCGGTCGCGTGGGGGCCGATGCTTCCCCATCCTCCGTTGCAGGCCATCCCGCGCGCAGGGCTTGGATCTCGAGTCGTGGCGCAGTGGAGGGCGCGAGAGCCGCCTCGGTGGAGCTGGCCGGGGTAGCCGCTTGAGAACCTGCCACCTGTCCCGTCATCGCTCGTACTCGTCGCGCGGCGAACCTCGACCGGAAATACTGGCTCATGGCGGTGGGGATTGCGCCGACGGCCTCGAACGCGGCGAGCGGAGTGAGGGCCACCACGGCCGCGCCGGGGCCGCTGAGGTTCCCTGCAGTGGCGGCGGTGATCCCGATACCTACCGCGAGGACCAGCGCCGCGCCCGAGGCGAGGGACTGGAGTCCCGCTGCCCACGCCGAGGGGCCGGCCGCAGCATCGGCCGCCGCCTCTGCCTCTCGGTTCGCGGCGTGGAGCTCGTCGCGGACGGCTCCCGTCGTGTCCCACACACGGTGTTCGGAGGCCGAGTCGAGCGAGGAATGAACGGCCGCGGAGACCTCCGCCTGAGCCGCGCCCCCGCGCTCGGCGGCGATGCGTGATGCGCGCGCCGTGAGCATCCCCGGGAGCAGAGCCGCGAGGACGAGGCACACGGCTAGGGCCGCAGCCGCGAGGAGCGAGAAATAGCCAACAATGGCGACGGCGAGCGCGGAGACGGTGAGTGCGACCCAGGCTGGGATGATGGCGCGCACCACCGCATCGCCTATCGCGTCGAGGTCGGCGCCAAGACGCGCGAGGATATCGCCGCGGCGCAGTCCCAAGATGGTGCGCGAGCCCGATGCCGCGAGCGCCGCGTAGGTGCGTTCCCGCAGCGTTACGACTCCCCGCAGCGCGGCGTCGTGGCTGGCGAGACGTTCCAGGTAGCGGAACAGTCCACGGCTGATGCCAAAGAAGCGGACGATGACTGCAGCGAGCGCAATGTCTGCCGGCGACGGCATCTCGGCGGCCTTCGCGATGAGCCACGCGGCCACCGCCGCGAGTCCGACGGCCGAGCCGAGCGCCATCGTGCCGGCGGAGACCGCCTTGACGACCTGCCAGCGGCGCAGTCCGGTGTCGCGGATTGCTTCCTTGAGATCGCTCACCGGGCATCACCAGCGGAGTGCTCGGTGGTGCTTCCGTGACGGTGGGTCTCGGAAACGCGCGGGGCATCGAGTACGTCCACCACGACGTCGGCGGCCACGATCATCTCTTCCTCATGGGTCGCGATCACGACGGTGGCGCCGGAGTGTGCGGCGGCACGGATCTGATCGATCACCTCTGCGCGGGAGGCAGAGTCGAGGTGCGCGGTGGGCTCGTCGAGCACGAGCACGGGGCGGTTAGAGGCGAAGGCGCGCTCGAGCGCCCGTCGCTGGCGCTGTCCTAGGCTCAGGGTGCGTCCGTCGGGACCCAAGTCGGGTCGTTGCGGCACCCAGCCGCACTGGGCGCTCCACGTTGCGCGTTGAACGGTCGCAGTGGCATCGGCGAGGAGACGCGAGTCTGTACCCGTAGCGACCGCGTGGATCGTACCGGAGTCCGGTGCCAGTAGCCCCACCAGTGCCATCAAAGCCGTGGACTTGCCCTCGCCATTGCTGCCGCGCAGCACAGTCACCGTTCCGGGGACAGCATCGAAGCTCAAGCTGGATGGTGCCCATCGGCGACCATCGGGCGTCGCCACTGCGAGGCCGCGAACGTGCAGTGACGTGCTGCGCAGGGGCGGGGCAGCTCCGAGTGACTCGGTCTGCGTTCCCGGCGGGCGCTCGTCCAGAATGGAGAACGCTGCGTCGGCGGCCGCGAGGCCATCGGCGGAGGCGTGGAAGTGTGTGCCGACGTTGCGAACCGGCAGGTAGACCTCGGGGGCGAGGACGAGGACCGCGAGGGCAGTCTCAATACCGATGTCGCCGGCAACCAGGCGGAAACCCATCGTGACGGCCACCAGCGCCACCGCCAGGGTGGTCAGCAATTCGAGCACCATTCCTGATAGGAACGCGATGCGCAGTGAGCTCATGGTTGCGGCGCGATACGCATCGCCGAGCTCGCGGACCCGGGCGGCGGGGCCGCGCTCGCGTCCCAGCGCGCGCAGCGTGGGCAGCCCCTCGATCAGATCCAAGGTGCGTGTCGCCAGACGGTCCATGCTCGCCAGGTGCCGTGCCGAGCGCTCGCGCGTCAGCAGGCCCACCAGAATCATGAAGACAGGGACCAGTGGCAGGGTCACCGCAATTATCACGGCGGACAACCAGTCCAGGCCCAGCACCACGATGAGCATGAGCGGCGTCACGGTTGCCGCCAGCATGAGCTGCGGGAGATAGCGCACAAAGTAGGGGAGTAGGTTCTCCAGCCCGCGAGTCACCACCGTGGTCACGGAGGCGCCCCCACCACTGGCGACCCACCGCGGGCCCAGCGTGGCGGCATGATCCACCACCTGGGTACGAATGTCGCTGATGACTCGAACCCCGGCCCGGTGCGCGAGGCGTTCCTGCAGCCACGTCACCGCAGCACGCGCGGCTACCACTGCGATCAGCCACGCCAGGCCCGTAGCGAGCGAGCGCGTGCCCTCCGGCACGAGCCGACCCCACCAGCCCAGTCCGTCCTCCGCGAGGGGAGCTGGGGCGAGAATTGGGGATAGCAGGCGCGCCAACAACAGCGCCTGCGCGAGAATCAGCAGTGCGGTCACCGCCCCGAGCGCCGCCGTCGTGATGACGTAGCGGCGCGCGGGTCCGATCCGGCCCACCAGGCGCGGATCGAAAGGACGCATACCGCCCTAGTCCTTGGAGAAGGTGAGTTCGTTGTGCTCGGGGATGTGCTTGACGGAGATGCGCTTGCGGAACACCCAGTACGTCCAGCCCTGGTAGAGCAGGATGACAGGAAGCAGGAAGCAGGCGACCCAGGTCATGACGGTGAGGGTGTAGTCGGTTGACGAGGCGTTGTCGACCGTCAGTGAGTTAGCGGCGTCATTGCTCGCGGGCATGACGTCCGGGAACATTGAGCCGAAGATCAGCACGACGGCGCCCGCGATTGCCACGGCGTTAGCGGTAAAGGCCTTGCCAAAGCTGCCCTGGAGAGAGAACCACCAGGCCAGCGCCAGACCCACGGCGGCGATGGCCAGCGGGACCCAGGTCCAGACGACCTCGGAGTACGCCAGCTGTGCCCAGATGGCCCAGACCGCGGCGACAACGAGCGAGATCGGCGCGAAGCGCTTGGCCAGTGACTCGGCCCGCTCGCGCACGATTCCGTCGGTCTTGAGCGCCAGGAAGATGGAGCCGTGCGTCAGGAACAGCAGCAGAGTGACGGCACCGCCCAGGAGTGCAAAGGGGCTGAGCAGCGTGAAGAAGTTGCCGATGAATTCGTGGTTCTCGTCGAGCGGCACGCCGCGCACCAGGTTGGCGAAGGCAACACCCCACAGGATCGAGGGTACCCACGCGGTGATGATGATCGCGCGGTCCCAGTTCTTGCGCCAGGTGGGGTCGTTGATCTTGGCGCGGTACTCGATCGCCACGGCACGCACGATGAGCGCCACCAGGATCAGCAGGAGCGGCAGATAGAAGCCGCTGAACATAGTCGCGTACCACTCGGGGAATGCCGCGAACGTGGCACCACCGGCGGTGAGCAGCCACACCTCGTTGCCGTCCCACACGGGACCGATGGTGTTGAGGGCCACCCGGCGCTCGGTGTTGTTCTTTCCGACGACGGGCATGAGCATCCCCACGCCAAAGTCGAATCCTTCGAGCACGAGGTAGCCGGTCCACAGGACGGCGATGAGGATGAACCAGACGGTTGCGAGTTCCATGTCGTTTTCTCCTTAACCTTCCGGGGCCGACTCAGTACGCGAACGACATAGGCTTGCCGGCCTCGTCGTCGCTGTCGTCGGGTGGGGGAGCGATCACGGGGGCGCCTTCGCTTGTATATCGCTTCTGAAGCCGGAACCAGAACACTCCGAGCACGCCGTAGACCACGGTGAAGGTGATCATGGACGTCAGCACCTCGCCGGCGCTGACGGAGTCAGAGTTGCCAAACATCGTCATCATCAGGATCTGGTCGGAGCCGGTGGGGTTGGGCGCGACCACGAACGGCTGCCTGCCCATCTCGGTGAAGATCCACCCAAAAGCGGAGGCGAAGAACGGCATGGGAATCGCCACCAATGCCAACCGTTTGAACCAGAGCGCGCCGGATACCTGCTTCTTTCGTGTGACCCACAGGATGGCGAGGGCGAGCGCCGCGGAGAACGCGGCCAGGCCGATCATGAGGCGGAACGACCAGTAGGTGACCAGCAGGTTGGGGCGGTATTCGATCGTCTCGCCGTCGGCTGTCGTCGCACCGTAGCGCTCCGAGTAGATCTCCTGGAGCTGATTGATGCCAGTCACCGGGGCATCCCAGTCACCGGTAGCGAGGTAGGACGTCAGGCCAGGAATTTCGAGCACGTGCTTCACGGATTCAGGGTCGTTGCCCGCGAGGTTACCGATCGCGAGCAGCGAGAACGCCGCCGGTTGCTCCGTGTTCATCAGTCCCTCGGCAGCAGCCATCTTGATGGGCTGCTGCTTGAACATCAGCTTTGCCTGCAGGTCACCGGTGACGAGCAGTCCGACGCCGGCAATCAGCATGACGACCGCGCCAAAGCGGGCGGCGGTGCGGTACATGCTCGCGTCGGTGTTCTCGGGACCATCACCGTTGGCGCGCACGGACTTGACCATCCACCACACGCCAATTCCCGCGACGAAGGTGCCGGCCACGAGGAACGCGGTAGCGATCACGTGCGGGAACGCCACAAGGGTGGTGTTGTTGGTCAGCACGGCCCAGATGTCCGTCATCTCGGCGCGGCCGGTTTCCTCGTTGTAGATCGCACCAACGGGGTGCTGCATCCACGAGTTAGCCGCGAGGATGAAGTACGCGGACATCAGTGAACCAATCGAGAACGCCCAGACCGTTGCCAGGTGAACCTTCTTGGACAAGCGATCCCATCCGAAAATCCACAGGCCGAGGAAGGTCGACTCGAGGAAGAATGCGGCGAGGGCCTCCATTGCGAGGGGAGCCCCAAACACGTCGCCTACGTACCGCGAATAGTTGGACCAGTTCATACCGAACTGGAACTCCTGCACGATTCCGGTGGCGACGCCCAGCGCGAAGTTGATCAGCAGCAGCTTGCCGTAAAACTTGGTCAGGCGCAGCCACTTCTCGTTTCCGGTGCGCACCCATGCGGTCTGCATGATCGCGACGAGGGTGGAGAGCCCAATCGTCAGCGGCACCAGCATGAAGTGATAGACCGTCGTGATGCCGAACTGCCATCGGGCTAAATCAAGGGCTTCCACAGGTAATTCCTTTCGCGAAACATCGCGTGCATTGCGCAGGTTGAGCGTCTCTCCCGCGGTCAATGACATCGGCTGAGAAGCACTGCTCCAAACCTACACGCGAAAGCCCCTGCAGGTGGCACCCCATCGTCCCGTGTGCGACGCGCCCTACTCGGGCCGCCACCAGCGCAATCCGCACTTTCCTGGAGGCGTGTGTCACAATGGTCATCAGGTCAGCACCCAGCCACACCGGGAGCGAACCGCGCGACATTTGCAGTGACTGAAGAGCAGCCAGTCCCGCCATGGTCCCGCCGGCTACAGCCACTAGCGGAGACACCGGGGATAGGCGCTTAAGAGATCGACTACAAATGCTCGCCGCGACCTGAAGACTTCTGTGGGCACGGACCGTGACCCATGACCGACAACGATGTCGAGACGATGTGTGGGTCGTCTCGATCTGAGGTACCCGCTTTGAGCGAGGACAACAACACCCCAGCAGCACCCGCCAACGCCCTGGTTTTTCAGGCGCCCGAGCCCGCGAAGCCACGACGTGCTTCCGCACCGGCCGGACCCCCCGCATCGTCCGCCGACAAGGCCGCGGCTTCCACGCCCAAGTCCGGCGCCGATGCTGCGGACAACGCACCCAGGAAGTCAAGTGGTGACGACGGAGACGGCGCACCCAAGAAGAAGACATCGGGCGGCAGGTCCGGTGCCAAGAAGTCAGGCGGCAACAAGAAGTCTGGCGACGCTCCTCAGGGAGACGGTGGTTCTGCAGACGGCTCGAACGACAAGCCTGGCGCCGATGCGGCCGCTAGCGAGAGGTCTGGTGGCCGGGGCAAGCAGTCGTCCGCCGACAGCTCTCGCGGCGACAGCCAGAATGATGACAACTCACGTGGCGACAACTCGGAGTCACGAGACGGCGGTTCCGATGGCGACGATGGTTCGCCTCGCCGCCGTCGCCGCGGAGGACGCGGACGTGGCAAGAAGCGCACCGACGGCGACAACGGAGGCGACGGCTCGAATGACCGTTCCGGCGACGATGCTGGAAACGACAACGGCGGTGACAACGGCCGCAACACAGATGGCGCATCGGACGACGGCGGCAACGGTGGCAACCGTGGTGGCCGCGGCAATGATGGCGACAACGACAACAATGGTGGCGACGACTCGAGTGAGGGTGGCTCGCGTAAGCGTCGCCGCTCGCGCAGCGGACGCGGCTCACGTTCCGGCGGCGGCTCAGGCGGCAGTTCCAACTCGGGCGGCGACGACCAGCTCCAGGGGTCCACTCGCCTGCAGGCGAAGCGCCAGCGTCGACGTGATAGCCGCGACGGTCAGCGCCGTCGCCCGGTAATTTCTGAGGCAGAGTTCCTCGCCCGCCGCGAATCCGTCAAACGCTCCATGGTTGTGCGCGAGAAGGACAGTCGCGTGCAGATTGCCGTCATGGAGGACGACGTGCTCGTTGAGCACTACGTCTCCCACCAGGCTCAGCAGGCGATGGCCGGCAATGTCTACCTCGGCCGCGTTCAGAACGTGCTGCCCGGCATGGAAGCTGCCTTCATCGATGTGGGCCGCGGACGCAACGCCGTGCTCTACGCGGGCGAAGTCAACTGGGATGCCGCTGGCATGGAGGGCAAGCCCCGTCGTATCGAACTTGCGCTCAAGCCAGGCGACACGGTCATGGTGCAGGTGACCAAGGACCCCATCGGTCACAAGGGTGCCCGCGTCACGAGTCAAATCTCGCTGGCTGGCCGCTTCCTGGTCTACGTACCAGGCGGGGGAGTGACCGGTATCAGCCGCAAGCTTCCCGACACCGAGCGCGCCCGGCTCAAGAAACTGCTGCGCGAGGTCATCCCGGCGGACGCGGGCGTCATCGTCCGCACCGCAGCCGAGGGTGCCGCGGAAGAGGAACTCCGTGCGGACGTCGAGCGCCTCAAGCGCCAGTGGGAGTCCATCGAGAAGGAAGCCAAGACCGGAAAGGCACCGCAGTTGCTTCGCGGCGAACCCGACATGGCTATCCGCGTGGTGCGCGACATCTTTAACGAAGACTTTGACTCGCTCACCATCCAAGGTGACGACACGTGGAACTCCCTGAGCGCCTACGTGGGCTCGGTTGCGCCGGACCTCATGGAGCGTCTGCACAAGTTCGTGGGTGACAAGGACGTGTTCTCCGAGTCGCGCATCGACGAGCAGCTTGCCAAGGGCATGGACCGCAAGGTGTGGCTCCCGTCAGGCGGCTCCCTCGTGATCGACCGCACCGAGGCCATGACTGTGGTTGACGTCAATACCGGCAAGTTCGTCGGCAAGGGCGGCACGCTCGAAGAGACCATGACGCTCAACAACCTTGAGGCTGCCGAAGAAATCGTTCGCCAGCTCCGCCTGCGCGACATTGGCGGCATCATCGTGGTCGACTTCGTGGACATGCTCCTCGAGGCCAACCGTGACCGGGTTCTGCGCCGCCTCATCGAGTGCCTGGGGCGCGACCGCACGAAGCACCAAGTGGCCGAGGTCACCTCATTGGGTCTGGTTCAGATGACCCGCAAGCGCGTCGGACAGGGTCTTGTCGAGGCCTTCTCCGAGACCTGTGAGTGCTGCAAGGGGCGCGGTTTCCTCGTGCAGGGCGAGCCGGTCCCCGAGGCCAGCGAGAAGCAGCCAGAGCGTGGCGGCCGTCGCGGTCGTGGCGGAAACAACTCTGGCGGCAATTCCGGAAACAATTCCGGAAACAACTCCGGCGGCGGCAAGCGTGGCGATGGCAACCAGTCGTCGCACGACGACGAGCCGCACGGTGAGACTCACGCCCTCGATGACCGAGAGGACGCGCGCGCGGCAGTCAAGGCCACGCTCGCCTCCATTGCCGCGGCAGCGGAGAAGGCTCACCACCACGACGACCAGCCTGCAGCCGCAGGTGAAAAACTTGCCGAGGACGTGACGGTGGACCTCGTCCTGCCTGAGTCCAAGGACGCCAAGACCGACGCGGAGCCGGCCCCTCAGGCCAGCGTTGACACCGCATCGGACGACGCAGCAGCACCAGAGACCAACGACTCTGCGGCGCCCGCCGTCGAGTCATCACCCGAAGCGGACGAATCGGCTACCAAGGAGTAGCGCTCTGCGTGCCTGTCGCGTTTGACCGAGGGGCATGCAAGGCGGTATCTTTGACAGTCGGCGCGCGAGCGTCCAACCCTGCCTGCGCCCTCACTGGGAACAGCGGAGCGGCAGCGGTAGGGAAACAAGAGACAGACTTAGAGGAATAGATCATGGTTTACGCGATTGTTAAGGCCGGTGGCCGCCAGGAGAAGGTTTCCGTTGGCACCGTTGTGGTGATGAACCGCATCAAGGCAACCCAGGGCGACAAGGTTGAGCTCCCGGCTCTCCTGCTCGTCGACGGTGAAGCCGTCACCTCGGACGCTAAGTCCTTGGCGAAGATTAAGGTCACCGCTGAGGTCGTTCGCGACGAGCGTGGACCCAAGATCGACATCCTGAAGTACAAGAACAAGACCGGCTACCGCAAGCGCATCGGCCACCGTCAGGAGCTCACGCGCCTGAAGGTCACGGGCATTAAGTAAAGGCGAGGATTAACTCATGGCACACAAAAAGGGCGCGAGTTCCTCGCGCAACGGTCGTGACTCGAACGCTCAGTACCTGGGCGTCAAGCGCTTCGGCGGCGAGGTCGTAAACGCAGGCGAGATCATTCTTCGCCAGCGTGGCACGCACCACCACCCTGGACACAACGTCGGCCGCGGCAAGGACGACACTCTGTTCGCCTTGTCGGCGGGCTCGGTTGCGTTCACCAACCGTCGTGGCCGCAAGGTCGTAGACGTGGTGGCTGCGGTCTAACCACCAGCAACTATCTTTCTCACGTCAGGGGCGCGCCGGATGGCAGCGCCCCTGACGTGTATCTAGGCTAGAAAGCACGCTGCACGGTCAATGTTGAGACCGTGCGGGTGTACAACTGCGCAGGCGTAGAGATACGTCGCGATTGAGAGGCGACACATGGCATCGTTCGTGGACCGGGTGGTACTTCACGCCACCGGCGGTAACGGTGGCCACGGCGTGGCGTCCGTGCACCGCGAGAAGTTCAAGCCACTCGGCGGCCCCGACGGCGGCAACGGCGGCAGGGGCGGATCCGTCATCCTGCGCGTCAGCGCGCAAATGACTACGTTGCTCGACTACCACCACTCGCCGCATCGCATTGCTGACAACGGCAAGCAGGGTGCGGGTGACAACCGCAACGGTGCCACCGCCGATGACTTGATCTTGCCCGTGCCGAACGGCACCATCGTCAAGTCCCACACAGGCGAATTCCTCGAGGACCTCGTAGGCGAGGGTGCAGAGTTCGTCATCGCCGCCGGTGGACGTGGTGGGCTTGGCAACGCCGCACTCGCTTCTTCCAAGCGCAAAGCTCCCGGCTTCGCGCTCATGGGTGAGCCCGGTGCCGAGGCATCGGTCATCCTCGAGCTCAAGTCAATTGCCGACGTCGCACTCGTCGGTTTTCCGAGCGCTGGAAAGTCCTCGCTGATCGCGGCCATGTCCAAGGTGCGGCCCAAGATCGCCGACTATCCCTTCACCACGCTGGTGCCGAACCTTGGCGTGGTCGAGGCGGGCGGTGCGCGCTACACGATCGCGGATGTTCCGGGACTGATCGAGGGTGCCTCCGAGGGCAAGGGCCTGGGTCACGCCTTCCTGCGTCACATTGAGCGTTGCTCGGTGATCGCTCACGTGCTGGACACCGCGACGCTCGAGAGCGATCGTGACCCATTGCGCGACCTTGACATCATTGCGGCTGAGCTCGCTGCGTACAGCGGCGACGAGGCCATATCCGGTGTACCGCTGGCCGAGCGTCCGCAGATCATCATTCTCAACAAGATCGACATCCCAGACGGCCGTGAGCTCGCAGAGATGGTTCGTGAGGACCTCGAGAAGCGCGGAATGCCCATCTTCGAGGTGAGCGCGGTGAGCCACGAAGGTCTACGGGAACTCGGCTTCGCGCTGGCAAAGATGGTTGCCGACGAGCGCGCCAAACTACCAGAACTCGAGAAGGCGCCCATGGTGCTACGGCCCAAGGCTGTGGACGACAGTGGCTTCACCGTCAAGCACGTGCGCGACGGCGCCGAGGACTACTTCCAGGTGCGCGGAGAGCGTGTCGAGCGCTGGGTCAGACAAACCGACTTCAGCAATGACGAGGCTGTGGGCTACTTGGCCGACCGCCTTGCTCGTGCCGGCGTGGAGACGGGACTGTTTAAGGCCGGCGCCGTTCCCGGTGTCGAGGTCGTGATTGGCGCCCGCGAGGGTGGCATCATGTTCGACTGGGAGCCCACCATGTACACAGGAGCCGAGCTGCTTGGTCAGCGCGGAACGGATATTCGCGTGGAGGAGCACGACAGTGGCGGGCGAGCCACACGTGCCGAGAAGCGTGCCGAGCACAAGGACCGCATGGACGCCAAGACCGCAGCTCGCAAGGAGCTGTGGACTGAGCGCGATGCGGGACACTGGACGGATCCGAACAAAGACGACTAGCCTCGCACCATCTGCCAGGCGAGAGAACCACAGGAGGACCAGTGCCCTCAGCCGCTCACAGCGCCGCGCGCGCGGAGATTGCCGCCGCGCGTCGGGTGGTGGTCAAGATTGGCTCGTCGTCGCTGACGGGTCCGGACGGTCACCTGGACGAACTTGCCCTTGGTGAGTTGGCCGACGTCCTTGCGGAGGTGCGTGGATCGGGGCGAGAGGTCATCCTGGTCACATCGGGCTCTATCGCGGCCGGCATCGGACCGCTGGGGCTCGCGAACCGCCCGCGCGACCTCGAGATGCAGCAAGCGACGGCATCGGTGGGTCAGGGGATCCTGATCGCCGCGTATTCGGCCGCGTTTGCGCGTCACAGTCTGCGAGTCGGCCAGGTCTTGCTGACCGCTGACGACATGGTGCGTCGCGCGCATTACGGCAACGCCCAACGAGCACTCCACCGACTCCTGGAGCTTGGCGTCGTGCCCATCGTGAACGAGAACGACACGGTGGCAACGGACGAGATTCGTTTTGGTGACAACGATAGGCTCGCCGCGCTCGTCGCGACGGTTGTTCATGCTGATGCCCTGGTACTGCTCACTGATGTCGACGGCCTCTACACGGCGGCGCCTGACACACCGGGTGCACGTCGAGTCTCTGTCGTGTCCTCGCCTACGGAACTTGAAGGCATCGACATCTCGCGACGCGGCTCGGCTATTGGCACGGGAGGCATGGTGACCAAACTTGAGGCTGCTGCGATCGCCACATCCTCGGGCATGCCAGTGGTGCTGACATCGGCCGGCTTGGCCCGTGACGCGATCGGGGGACAGGACGTAGGTACAGCCTTCGTTGCCACGGGCAAGCGCAGCGTGTCGCGACTGGCATGGTTGGCCCATGCCGCGCGGCCATCTGGGCAACTCGTGCTGGATGCGGGCGCCGTGCGTGCGCTCCGTGGGGGAAAGGCGTCGCTCCTCGCGGCTGGCGTGAGCGCCGTTCGCGGCGAATTTGAACCCGGTGATCCCATCGAGTTGGTGGCGCCCGATGGCACCGTGGTGGCGCGCGGTCTTGCGAGCTTCGCGGCGCATGAGGTGCCCGCGATGCTGGGGCTGAGCACTGACCAGCTGCGTGATCAATTGGGCCCCCACTTCGCGCATGAATTGGTTCACATCGATGATCTCGTGGTGGTCTAGGGCTCGATAGTTTCGTGGCCGGATCGCGATTGTTATCTTTCCGTGACTTCAATAGGTGAACCCAACGCCCCCTTTTATCGCTATGGTGAATCGTGCCGCTCAACGTTGAGTGGTTAACGGGGGAAGTTCCTCGCTTACACAGAGAGGTGTGATGTGAAGAAGAATTCAGTTATTGCAATGGGAGCATTTGCCTTCCTAGCAACGGCAACCATTGCCGGATGTTCAAGTGGTGGAGATGGCGGCACTGACGCAACTCCAGCCGCAAGTTCCACCGCGTCTGCCACCGGCGGAGACGCCATGGCAGCGGGAGACGCTCGGGCATGCGTCATCCTTCCCGATGCTGCCTCCTCGCCGCGCTGGGAAAACGGTGACCGTCCCGCACTGGAGAAGGCCATCACGGATGCAGGCTTCGAAGTCGACATTCAGAACGCCCAGGGCGACACCGGTCAGTACGCGACCATCGCAGAACAGCAGATGACGGGTGGGTGTGACGTGATGCTGCTCGTCGACCTGCAGGGTGCCGCCCAGTCGGTCACCGAGAATGCTCAGGCCGAGGGGATCCCAGTGATCGCCTATGACCGTCCCATCCCGGGAGCGGACTACTACGTATCCTTCGATAACTTCCACGTGGGAGAGCTCGAGGGTCAGACTGTTGTCGATGGACTCGAGGCAAACGGAGTCGCAGCAGCCGACGCAGTGGTGGTCTACATCGGTGGAGACCCTGCAGATGGAAACGCAGCGATGTTCCACGACGGTGCCGACTCAGTGATGAAGGCTGCCGGTATCACGCCTGCGGCTGAGCCGCCGGGACTCTGGGACGGCGAACACTCCGCCACGGTCTTTGAGCAGGCGCTCACGGACCTCGATGGCAAGGTAGACGCCGTCTGGGCCGCCAACGACACGAACGCCGCGGGCGTCATCACGATCCTCGACAAGAACGGTCTTACTGTTCCGGTCTCGGGTCAGGATGCATCGGTCGCTGGTCTGCAGAATGTTCTGCTGGGCAAGCAAGGCGGCACGGTCTACAAGCCCTTCCAGGTTGAGGCACAGGACGCATCGAATCTCGCGATTCAGCTCCTGAACGGCGAGACGCCCACGATCGAGAAGTCGCTTGATGACGGAACGCCGTTTATCGCAGCGACCCCGATCCTGGTGACCAAGGACAACGTCCAGGTCGTGATTGACGACGGCAATGCCTCGTACGACGAGATCTGCGCTGGCGACGTCAAGGCCGCCTGCGACGAGGCTGGTCTGACGGCCGGCGCGTAGCGATCCACGCTCACTCGGAGGGGTTCCACACCGCCTGGTGTGGGCCCCTTCGTGTGAGGTCGGTGCCTTCAGACGCCGTCGATCCCATCACGCCACGCTCACCCGCGCAGGACCGTAGGTTGGGCAGGCAACGCAGTGCCGCTCATACATGTCAAAGGAGACAAACTAGTGGACCGCCCAATTATTGAACTGCAGCACACGACAAAGAGCTTTGGTCCCGTCAAAGTGCTCAAGGGAATCAATCTCACCGCCTACGCTGGTCACGTCACCGCGCTTGTTGGCGACAACGGTGCAGGTAAATCGACACTTATTAAGGGACTGTCAGGCGTGCAGCCGTACGACGGCGGGACAGTTCTGTTTGACGGCGAGACCGTCAACATCCACCACCCGCGAGAGGCGTCGCGCCTCGGCATTGAGGTGGTCTACCAAGACCTCGCGCTCTGCGACAACCTCGATATAGTCCAAAACATGTTCCTTGGTCGCGAGGAGACGAGTGGGGCTACGTTCGAAGAGGGCGACATGGAGGTGCAGGCCGCAGCCGCGCTCCAGTCCCTGAACGTGCGCACTGTGGAGTCCCTCCACCAAAAGGTGGCCTCGCTGTCCGGCGGGCAGCGACAGACGGTCGCCATTGCCCGTTCCGTGGTTAAACAGGCCAAAGTCGTCATTCTCGACGAGCCCACGGCGGCTCTCGGAGTGGCTCAGACCGAGCAGGTACTGAACCTGGTTCGACGGCTTGCCGACAGTGGCGTCGCGGTCATCATCGTGTCGCACAACCTGCAGGACGTGTTCAAGGTCGCCGACGAAATCAATGTGCTGTACCTCGGAACCCTCACCGCACGTCTCAAGACCTCAGACACCAACCCCAACGATGTAGTGGGCTACATCACCGGGACCAAGACAATGGAAGAGGTTGCCTCGTGACCACCGAATCGGAAACGACCGCGGCAGCGGAAGCCCCACGAGCATCCGACGCTCCTAGTTTGCTAGGTAAGGGCATCGAGCACGGCATCGGTGATCACTTCCGTGCGTACATCAGCCGGCTGCGTGGCGGCGAAATGGGCGCGTTGCCCGCCGTTGGTGGACTCATCGTCCTCTTCATCATCTTTGCCTTCGCGAATGACAAGTTCCTGACTGAGCGCAATATTGCGAACCTCTTGACGCAGGCCGCTCCGCTGGTCGTGCTGGGAATGGCGCTCGTCTTTGTGCTTCTGCTGGGCGAGATCGACCTCTCGGCAGGTGTGACATTTGGCGTCGCGATGGCAGTGTTCGTCAAGTACACGCAGCCCGGTGGTCTGTCCTGGCCCGTCGCGCTCGTGCTCGCCCTCGCCATCGGACTCGCCATCGGCGCGTTCATCGGCTTCTTCGTCGCGAAAATCGGTGTTCCATCGTTCGTGGTGTCGCTGGGACTCTTCCTGGGGTTGCAGGGCGTCATTCTGATGATCATCGGCCAGGGCGGTACGTATCGCGTCATTCCCGAACCCATCAAGGCGATCCAGAACAGCAACATGCCACTGTGGGCGGGATGGGCCATGCTTGCCATCGCCCTGGTGTTGCTGCTCGGTGTGGCTCTCTGGGATCGCGCGCGCCGCGCCTCCTCGGGTGCTCCTAACGGGCCCATCTCCATCATGCTGGCCAAGCTCATCGGGATCGCCATTTTGGGTGCCGTGGTCGTGTTCGTTCTCAACCAGGACCGAGGCACGGAGGCCCGCGCACTCTCGGGTGTTCCCATTGTGGTGCCCGTCGTCCTGGTCCTCGTCATGGTCGGTACTTTCCTCTTGGATAGGACCAAGTACGGCCGTTACATCTACGCGATCGGCGGCAACAAGGAGGCCGCTCGCCGGGCCGGTATCAACGTCACCATGATCAAGTGGACGGCATTCATGATCTGCTCCACCCTCGCCGTTGTGGCGGGTGTGCTGTACGTCTCTCGTGTCGGTTCGGCCGATGCCTCGACAGGACGTGACATTGTCCTCTCGGGTGTGGCGGCGGCAGTCGTCGGTGGTGTCAGCCTGTTCGGAGGACGTGGACGCTTGCTTCACGCACTCGTCGGTGCGCTCGTGATCGCCGTGATCGAAAACGGACTTGGCCTGCTCGGCTTTTCTGCTGGTGCGACGCTTGCCGTCAGTGGTGGAGTGCTCGTACTCGCTGCAACTGTCGACGCTCTCGCGCGACGGCGCAATGGCGAAGTGACCTAGCGCGACGTCACCAGAGGAGTCGGGGATCCCATGATTGACGTGGGGTCTCCGACTCTTGTGTGTATTGCGACCGATGTGCTGAGATTTCCTCCTCCCGAAGGTGCGTGCCAGCTGCTCGCCAGTGGCTCTTGGAGCTCGTCAGGGCATCCGCGTAAACTACCGACATGACCGACACCGCCCAGAACACCGCCGGCACTGACGTAGAGTCCGCCGTCCTCGAAGCCTGCCGTCGCGCAAAGCTCGCCTCGCGAGCGCTCGCGACCGCGACCCGCGCAACCAAAGACGCCGCGCTACTTGCCATGGCGGATGCGTTGGTGGCGCAAGCGCCACGAATCGTGGACGCCAATGCGAAGGACCTCGAGCGCGGCCGCGCAAACGACATGAAGCCGGGTCTGCTGGACCGCCTTGCGCTCACCGAGGAACGCATCGGCTCGATTGCGGAGGCGTTGCGCTTCCTCGCGACGCTTCCGGATCCGGTGGGCGAAGTGAAGCGTGGCTCGACCCTGCCGAATGGGCTGCGACTGATCCAGAAGGCCGTACCCATGGGTGTCGTGGGCATGATCTACGAGGCACGTCCCAACGTGACCGTCGACGCAGCTGGCTTGGCACTGAAGTCGGGAAATGCCGCCGTGCTGCGCGGGGGCTCGGCCGCCGCATCGTCGAATGAAGTGATCGTTGAGGTCTTGCAAGAGGCGCTCGAGGGCGCTGGACTGCCGCGTGACGCCGTGCAGTCCATCGATGCCTATGGGCGTGAGGGGGCTCGCGTGCTGATGAACGCGCGTGGACTCGTGGACGTGCTCGTGCCGCGCGGCGGCCGTGACCTGATTCAAGCCGTCGTCAGTGACTCGACCGTGCCGGCCATCGAGACGGGCGAGGGAAACTGCCACGTCTATCTGGATGCCTCGGCGCCAGTGCAGCGCGCCGTCGACATCGTCGTCAATTCCAAGGCGCAGCGCGTCGGTGTGTGCAACGCGGCCGAGACGCTCGTGGTCCACCGCGACGCGGCTCCCCGTGTCCTGCCCGCGGTGATGGCGGCGCTCCACGCCGAGAACGTCGTGCTTCACGCCGATGCTGCGGCGGCCGGGTTTGCCCCCGAGGGAGTTCCGACAGTGGAAGCCACGGACGAGGACTGGGGCACCGAGTACCTATCGCTGGACATTGCCATCAAGGTAGTGGACGACCTCGACGAGGCGATCGCGCACATCAGTCGCTATTCGACCGGACACACCGAGGCCATCGTGACCGACGACATCGGGGCAGCGGACAGGTTCGTCGCGAATCTCGACACGGCAGCGGTCATGGTGAACGCCTCCACGCGGTTCACTGATGGTGCCGAATTCGGTTTGGGCGCGGAAATCGGCATCTCGACGCAGAAGCTTCACGCACGCGGCCCGATGGGACTAGGCGAGCTCACCACGACGACCTGGGTAGTCTACGGCGACGGACACGTCCGGCCATAGCGTCGACGCTCGTCGCGGCGGCCTCTAAACCGCGCGGTACGTGGAATAATCGGTGCAGACCGTGATTGGAGTCACCGTGATCAATGAAGTTGTTACCACCAGCGAACATGTTGCCAATGAGATGGCCATTCCGCCCGCTGCCATCGGTTTGTTGGCGTTCGCCGGCCTGATGGCCCTGCTGTTCATCACGTTTGCCTTCCGGAGTGTTGGCACCCGTCACTGACGTGAGTGCATCGCGCACCCGGATCGGGGTCCTTGGAGGGACCTTCGATCCAATTCACCATGGGCACCTGGCGGCAGCGTCGGAGGTGTGCGCCGCGTTGCGGCTGGATCAGGTTCTGATCGTGCCCACTGCTGTGCAGCCCTTCAAGCGAGACTCCGTCAGCGCATCGAAGGAACATCGCGTCGCGATGTGCGAGAAGGCGGTGCGCAACGACGCGCGGTTTGAGGTGTCAACCGTCGACATTGATCGTGGAGGAGTAACCTACACGGTCGACACCCTGCGCGACTTGAAGGCGCAGTACCCCTCTGCCGATTTCTTCTTCATCACTGGTGCAGACTCGCTCGCGCGGCTCTCCGAGTGGAAGGACGCGGAGCAATTGGGAGAACTCGCACAATTCGTGGGAGTGACTCGCGCCGGTCATTCGTTTCCCCAGTTAGAAACCACACATCGAGTCGTGGAAGCGCCCTCGTTGGCGATATCCTCGACAGATATCCGTCGCCGCGTTCGGGCGGGTGTGCCGATTCGGTACTTGATGCCCGCGTCGGTGGTCGATTACATCTCGAAGCATGAGCTTTACCTCGGAGGACTGGATGACTGAGCAGGGCAAGCCCCTCTCGCGACGGGACCGACGTGCCATGGAGGCGCGCGCTGCCGCAACCAACCCCGACGCCACCGAGTCATTGGAATCCGCCGGCGATCACCCTTCGCCCCCCACGGACGGCCTGTCGCGCCGTGACCGCCGCCGCATAGAGCGTTCCCAGCAGCCGATGGAGACGTGGACCGCCGAGGAAGAAATGATCGCCACAGGTCAGCTTCCCGCGATGACTCCCGAAGTGATTGCCCAGCAGGAGCAGATTGCCAAGAAGAAGGCAGCAGAGGCCGCAGCCGATGCTGCTGCGGCGGCCGCCGCTCTTGGCCTCGCCCACGGTGACGACGCGCCACCGGCTCCCGCGGATACGGACGCATCGACGCCTCCCGTGCGTGCGAGTGCGTTTGGTCGCGTGGCGGATGCCGGCACCGAGCCTGACGACACTGCTTCAGGCGACGATGTTCCAGAAGGCCGCCCTGCCGAGGTTGGCGGTTCCGACGACAGCGCGACCGACGACAGTGCTTCAGGCGATAGCACCTCCGAAGACGGCGATACCGGTAGCGACGTGCCTCTCGAGGATGCGCCGCACATCGACGAGTCGGCAATGGCCGCGACCGACGACACTGACGCTGAGATGGTCCCACCCGAGGCCGGGACCACTGATGGGTCGGAGTCTGAGCACCAGCCCGCAGATGAGTCTGACGATGGCGCTGACGCCGAGCCGTCAAACGAAACCGTTGCGGAATCTGATGTTGCGCCCCACGAGGACTCCGACGTGGCGTCTGAGGTGGACGGCGGCGAGCCGGACCTGGCCACTGAACAGCCGCTGCCCGGTGACGATGACGGGATCCCTGCGGCGTTCCGGGGGATGTTCCCGCCTGGCTCATTGCAAGCACGTGTCATGGCAGCACGCCGTGAAGAGGCAGCCCAGGCGGCCGCTGCACCCGCCGCACGTGCGTCGAGCGCGTCATCGAGCGACTCCCTCGAGGAATTTCGACGCCTGACCGCCGAAGCCATGGCGGGCATCGAGGGCTCAGCCGCACGCGCCGAGGCGCAGGCTGAGCCGACGGATCCCCAGCCCGAGTGGGGTGCGCCCTCGGAGCACGCAGCGGATGACTCATCCGCGGATGCCGAGCTTGATGGCTCAGGTGACAAGATCGACGCTGAGGACGGCGAGTCAGGCGTAGATGCTGACGACGTCGCTACCGAGCAGAACCCTTGGCACGCCGCACCAGTACTCGCGGCAACCACCTCACCACCCGCGGGCGACGTAGCCGACGCACGTGAGCTCGACGAGTCTCCCGCCGAAACGGATGCCGAGCCGTCGACATCAAGCGACGGGGAGTCGCTCGATGCGGATGCCGATGCCATGCCGCCCAAGGCCTCGTTCGACGACCTGATCGCCGCCCCTGAGGGCGAGGTTCCACTCGCCGAACAGACTGTCGATCCAAAGGCGGCGCTGCCTCAGGCGTCGGACGAGAACCCGACGGTTGAGCCTTCGATTTGGGACTCGCACCCGCTCAACGACACAAACGCCACCGCTCGTGAGTTGGCGGATGCGCCATCGCAGGCGATTCCGCAGCCCGACTTTTCCAAGTTGGCACCCGCGACAAACCCCGAGCACCCGGCGCCGTTCTCTCCCACGGCCTACACGGGCGGGGAGCCGCCGTTGACGACCGGCAGCATCGAGGTCGCGCGTCGCAAGGTTCCTGAACTTCATCCCGCGGGTGGCGCACGCCACTTCCGCTGGGCGCATATAGCCGTCATCGGTGCCATAGCTTTTGTTCTCGGCGTGCTCGTATGGAATTTGGCAGGGCAAGGATCATGACCGCGACAGAACGAGCCATCGAGCTCACACGAATGGCAGCATTGGCCGCCGACGACAAGAAGGCGGAGAACATCGTCGCCCTCGACGTGAGCGCCAAGATGCCGCTTGCCGACGTCTTCCTCATCGCATCGGGCAGCAATGAGCGCCACGTAGCCGCGATCGCCGAGGGCATTGAGGACGCTCTGCGCGCCGAAGGCACGGACGCGAAGCGCCGTGAGGGCGTGCGCGAGGGCCGCTGGGCGCTGCTGGATTTCAACGACGTGATCGTGCACGTGATGCACGACGAGGATCGGGGATACTACGAACTTGAGCGCCTCTGGAAGGACTGCCCGGTCGTACCGCTTCCGATAGCCTCGGATTCATGACACAAGTCTACATCGTCCGCCACGGCCAAACCGACTGGAATGTCGAAGGGCGTCTGCAGGGGTCCTCGAACACGTCGCTGAACGACACCGGGCGTGAGCAGGCGCGGCACGCCGCCTCGACTCTGGGTGCAGCGGTGCGCGAGGGTGTCGTCGTGGTGAGCTCGCCGCTCGACCGTACTCGAGAGACCGCGGACATTATTGCTGCGCAGTGGGGGAGCGAGATCCACACCGATCAGCGCCTGGTCGAGCGTGACTACGGTCCGTGGGAGGGCCTGACCGCCGACGAGCGCGAGCAATTCGACCCGCTGCAGCACAAGGCGTGGCGTGCCGGGCGTGAGCCAGAGTACGAAGGCTATGAGAACCACGCGACCGTTGGCGCGCGTATGGTCGAGGGAATCCTTCACTGGGTTGAGCAGGCGCCTGACGACCTGTTGATCGTGACGCACGGAAGCTCCGCGCGTATGGCGATTCTTCACCTCCTCGAGCTGGAGGTCGCCGGCCGGCGCGTCGGAAACCTCGAAAACGCCGCCTGGTCTCGACTGGTGCAGCCCGAAGGTGGAGGCTGGTCGCTAGACCGCCACAACATCGGCGCTGAGTAATACGCCTCGACCCCGGCCCCACGTGGCATCGCGTGACGGGGATCGGGAACCGCGGTTCAGGGCCCTAAGAGCTGGCCGTGTGGCTCACACCGCGCCCCTTCATTCCTGCGTTCAGGTTTGGGTTGTTTTTGGTGACCCCGCCAATCCCACGTTCACCTGGTGGTTGAATTCTCGCGGCTCCGATTGACCGACCGTCTAGACGGACTGTACGATGGAGCGATGCCCACCGAGACCCGCGCCTTAGATACCCGTACTGCCATCGTGCAGGCGACTTTCGACCTGACCTTGGCGAACGGGGCGGTGCCGTCGCTTGACGCGGTGGTGCGAGCATCGGGCGTCTCCAAGGGCGGCTTGCTACACCATTTCCCCACACGGGTGACGTTGCTTCGTGGCCTCGCCCAGTGGCTGGGCGCCAAGTCCATCGCCTGGTTCGATGATCTCTGCGAGCAGGGCTCAGCGATCGATGCCTGGCTCGCCGCGTCGACCCCCAAGTCCGAGGAAATGAACGAGATCTTCGTGCTCTTCACCACGATGCAGGCGCTGCGTGCGGCGGGGGAGACCGGCGACAGCGACTACGGCGAGTTCACCGCCCACGTGGACCGGAAGATTGCCGAGGAACTCGCCGGGCCCGATGCCGAGCAGCGCGCGCTCTTGATCCGACTCGTGGGAGACGGGCTGTTCTTCGCGTCGCTCCTCGGGTCCAGCGTTCCCGAGGCGGCTCGCCTCGCTCTTAGTGAGCGGCTGGCAGCACCGGTTCCCTCGTGATTCTCGCGGCACCAGCCGCACCCTGCATGACGTCACCGATGCGCATCTGTGTCCCACGGTGGCTCGCTTTCTCTTAAAGGAATGACCAATGTCCCTCTTTACCAGGCCGAACTCTGCAGCCGAGATGTCTCACCGGCGGCAGTGGGCCGCGCTGGCGGTGCTCATGCTGCCCGTTCTGCTGATCTCGGTCGACAACACCGTGCTGAGCTTTGCTCTACCCATCATCACCGAGGACTTGGGGCCCAGCGCCACGATGCAGCTCTGGATCGCGGACATCTACGCGCTCGTACTTGCCGCATTGCTCGTCACCATGGGTAGCCTGAGCGACCGGTTTGGTCGCCGACGCATGTTGATTATTGGCGCGGTCGGCTTTGCGCTGGTGTCTGCCTTCGCCGCATTCGCGACGTCCCCCGAGCAGCTGTTCGCTGCACGGGCGGCGCTGGGTCTGTTTGGCGCGATGCTCATGCCCGCGACGCTGTCTCTGCTGCGCAACATCTTCATCGACCCGATGCGCAGGCGGAAGGCCATTGCGATCTGGGCCACCGGGTTTGCTGCCGGCAACAGCCTGGGGCCCATCCTCGGCGGCGCCCTGCTCGAGCACTTCCACTGGGGCTCGGTGTTCTTCATTGCCGTACCAATTCTGTTGCCGTTGCTCGTGCTGTACCGCTTCCTCCTGCCCGAATCCAAGGATCCACACCCGGGTCCCGTTGACCTCGTCAGTGCCGTGTTGTCCTTCGTCGGCATGTTCCTGGTGGTCTGGTCCATCAAGACGCTGGCTCACGACGGCGTGACCGTGTGGCCCATCGCGGCAGCAGCCATGGGCGCCGCCATCATCGCGTGGTTCATCATCCGTCAGCTGCGCAGCGCGACTCCGCTGCTCGACGTCCGCCTCTTCAAGCGCCTCCCGTTCACTGCCTCGGTGCTTGCGAACTTCCTGTCCGTGGTCAGCCTCATCGGCTTCCTCTTCTTCATTGCTCAACACCTGCAGTTGGTGCTAGGGATGAGCCCCATGAACGCCGGACTGGTACTGCTTCCTGGAGCAGTGCTATCCGCGATCGCCGGGATCGGTGTGGTGCGGTTGAGCAAGAAGTTCGCGCCGAAGTATCTGATGGTGGCCGGACTGGTACTCGTTGCCATCGGCTTCATTCTGGTTTTCGTGTTCCGTGTCGATTTCACGGTCCCGGCGATCCTGCTGGCCTTCGGCTTCATCGAGATCGGCGTGGGCATGTCGCAGACGCTGTCCAACGACACCATCATCGGTTCCGTTCCCGCGGAGAAGGCTGGTGCCGCATCGGCCATTTCAGAGACGGCTTACGAGCTGGGTGCCGTCGTGGGCACCGCGACTCTCGGAACCATGATCACCGCGTTCTATCGCACGAACATGACTGTCCCGGCCGGGCTAACTCCGGACCAGGCGACCCTAGCGGGGGAGACCATCAGTGGCGCTGCGGTGGTGGCGCAGGAGGTTCCTGCAACCATGGCGAGCGAGCTCATGGCGTCTGCCGGGCAGGCATTTGACTCTGGCTTGGGCTGGCTGGGTCTAGTGAGCGCCGTGCTCGTCCTGGGCGCAGCAGCGATCGTGATGGTGGGCTTCAAGGACCGCTCCCCGGTTCACCGCGAGGAGCCTGCGCCGACTCTCGTGAGCTAATTCGTCCTCCGATTAGGAAAGTGCGCCGCCGATTCGGTACTATGGCAGTCGCTCTTCGGGGCGCTCCGGTCGCAAGACCGCGGGGCTGTGGCGCAGCTGGTAGCGCACCTGCATGGCATGCAGGGGGTCAGGGGTTCGAGTCCCCTCAGCTCCACCAAAGAAACACGAAAGCCGTCCTTCGGGGCGGCTTTCGTGTTTCTCAGCAATTCCCTACTGAGGTTTAGGCTTGACGCTATGCACAAGATATTTTCGATGCCCGTCGCTGACGTCTATCCGCTCTACGTCACGAAGTTGGAACGCAAGGGGCGCACGCGTGAGGAGCTCGATGAAGTCATCGAGTGGCTCACCGGTTACGACGATGCGACGCTCGCCGAGCAACTCGACACGGGCGCCACATTCGACGAGTTTTTCGCGGGCGCGAAGCTTAATGCACACAGCAATCTCATCAAGGGTGTGGTGTGCGGAGTAAGGGTCGAGGAGATCGAAGACCCGCTCATGCAGAAGATTCGCTACCTCGACAAGCTCGTCGACGAGCTCGCGCGCGGCAAGTCGATGGAGAAGGTGTTGCGCGCTTAGCACGTGCCAATGGCGCTAAGCGGCTCGATAGATCCTGATGTCGCCTAGCTTGGTGCGGGCACGTATCGACACCGTCTGCTCATCGGACGCCGGCGCCCGGTCACCGTCGAGTTCGTTGCGCACATGTCCTGATGTGGACGATAAGTCGAGCCAGGCCGCGGCTCCCTTGAGAACTCCCACGGAGAGTTGGCCGAATCCGCTTTCAAGTTCCGCTGCTCCGCTGGACACTTCGCCGACCTTAATGCTTCCGTAGGCAGTCTTGCCGACGATTGAACCCAGTACCTTGCCGACGTCGAGGTCGCCGTAGGAAAGATTGGCCGCAACACTGCTATTGGCTCGTTCGATCATGATGGTGCCGTGTGAGGCCTTGAGGCTTGCGTCGCCGGCGACCGTGCCGATGCGAATCTGACCCATGTCGGCCTTGATCTCCGCGGTACCGTCCACGTCGCCCACCGACACGCTGCCGTGCGACGCACTGGCCCACAGGTCTCCAGTGGTGTCGAGTTCTACGGCACCAGACGAGCTCTTGACTCGAGTAGCGCCCAGGCGACCGACGGAACGCACTACGCCGACGGCGAGTTCGCCGGAGAACCGCGAACCTGAGGGTAGCTCGACACGGATGTCCACGGACTCATGGGGTCCCATCCACATGAATCGCGGGCGGGGCCCGGTGATGACTAGGCGTTCCCCGTCGAATTCGACGGCGGTGTCTTGGGCGCCGCGGCGGTCTTTAGCGTTGTCCGGGTTAGTGGGAGCGATCGTGACCACGGTGTCCGTGCGGTCGGTTGCGAATACCTCGAGGGCGCCCACCTCGAGGTGGACGGCGAGGTCGATGGGGCGGGGAGTGCTAAATGTGGGCATGCTGGCGCCTTCCTTGATGTGGGCGTGTGTACTCGGCCCCGCGGGCTGCGGGGCTGGTGAATGGTGGTGGGTCGCTCTAGCGTGCCCAACCGGTGAAGTTGTCGCCTGTGCGCAGGGTTCGTTGCGTGGATCGTCGCTGCTTGGGTTGGAGGGCGTCGGCCACCGCCCGCACGAGCCAGGCGTTGACGGACACTCCGTCCGCTGCGGCAGCATCGTCCACCCGTGACTTGAGCGCATCGGGTAGTCGTAGCGTGGTACGCGAGGTGCTGACGTCATCCAATTCGGTCGATGCGGGGGGCGTGTTCTCCATATCGGCTTCGGTCTGCGCTTGGGTCACCACGAATTCGACCTCGCGTCCGCGCAAGCGCAGATCGACCGACCCGGGAGCCAGTTCGCGCGTGATCTCGCCTGCCGCTGCTGAGAGGGCGTCGAGGAGGACGAGCCGGCTGGCTGCGTCGAGCCCGGAGGCGAGTCGTTCGGCCACGGCGCGAGTGTCGTCGCCGCCGTCGTAGGTGGTGTTGATGAGCTGACGCTGCAGATCGGTGACGTAGGTTCCAAGTTCCATGCCATCATTTTGACACCACGATGGTGTCATGTCAAGCAATATTGGTGTCAATCGCGAGCCGGGAGCCGCACGATGCGGCAAGTGGTCCGCGTAGAATGGCACCATTGCGGCAACGAGACACTGCGGCAACGAGAAAACGGCGATCACGGATTGGCGGAAACCCATGCTGAGGAGACGTACGTGACGGTTCCCCAAGGCGATGCGTTCGTCATACTCCTTCTTGCCCTTTTCTACTCGTACCCCATCGTCGGTGGCATGGCCTTCATCGTCTCGTCGTTCTATTACAGGGTCTTCGCCGAGACCAAGGACCTCCCGTCCTACCTGAGGCACGGGGAGCCCTTCGTGACAATCTTGGTGCCCGCGCACAATGAGGAACACTCCATTGCGCAGACGGTTCGCTACCTTGGCACTCGGCTCAACTACCCCAGCGACAGGTACGAGATCATCGTCATTGATGATGGCTCGACCGACCAGACCGCCTCCATTCTGTCCAACCTTCAGTCGGAAATTCCTCACCTCCGAGTCATTACGATCGTGGAGAACCGGGGAAAGGCGCACGGATTTAACGTTGCCTTGGCGTATGCCAAAGGGGAATTCATCCTTTCCAATGACGCAGATACCAGGCCGAATCCCGATGCGCTGTGGCAGTACATGAGCTATTTCGAGCGCGAGGGTTCGCAAAACGTGGGCGCAGTGACGGGCAACATGCTGTCAGCGAACCGCACCACGCTCACGGCTCAGGCGCAGCAGAACGAGCTGAACTCGATCATTGGCATTATTAAGCGGTCGCAAATGTCATACGGTGCGCTGTTTGCCTTCTCCGGAGCAAACACCATGTACCGCAAGGCCGCCGTACTGGACTCTGGCGGTTGGCAAACCGAGCAACCAACAGAAGACATTGCCATTGCTTGGGACATGCAGGCGGGTGGTTGGCGTGCGCTATTTGCGCCTCACATCCGCTTCTTTTTGGATGTACCGGAGACTGCATCGCAGCTCTTTAAGCAGCGCCGTCGGTGGTCGGCTGGTGGATTGTATGTACTCCTGACGAAGTCGAGCACGCTGATGCGTCATCCACTTCGCAACGCTCGAATGATTCCAGTGATCTTCGACTACGGCGTCAGCACCCTGTGGAGTCTCTTTCATTGGGTGAGCGTCGTGTTGTTCGCGTGGGTGCAGGCGGTGCTCGTGGTGTCACAAGACTGGGAGCGGTTCTTCCATAACTGGTTCCTGGCCGGCATGTTCGTCGCTGTCCAAATGGTGGTGGGGATGATCCAACTCCTCGCCGCCTCGTACGACAACGATCGTGGCAAGTCCCTCAAGTACTTGTTGTTTGCCCCGTGGTACTTGCTGGCCTATTGGATGTTTAACGCGTGGACTATTGCGTGGGAGTTCTTCCCCGCGGTGGTGTCACTCTTCCAACCTCGCGTCGGTGGAGTGTGGGCATCTCCCACCCGCTCATCGAGTCTGCGCGATTCGATTGACGAGACGGGGGCGCAGCAATGACTTCTCAGCCAGCCTATATTCGTCACTCCGTCGCCGAAAGCGATGTGACTGTCGACTGGTTCTTTGGGAATGCCTCAGTAGCCCTGAAAGCTCGCCAATTGGCGCTGGTGGGTATTAGTTGGTTCTTCGCGCTCTTGCCTGTGGCGCTGACGGCATGGGCCCTCATCCACCGCCACGACCCGGATAGCCTATGGGCGAGATACTCGGATTGGTACGCCACCTGGCAGACAATGATGACCATCGTCGTTGCGCTGATCGCCTTTTTCGCGGTGACCTTTCTTGCGATGTTCCTGCTGAACCGAGCCGCCATGCGCAAGCGCAACCTGCGAAACACTTTTCATGAGCATCGACTCGAGCGTCGCCTCGCGGTTTCGGCAGAGTGGTACGAGGAAAAGTACGGCGACATGCAAGCGCGCACCGCCGAATCTCGAGTGGTCGTCCTTCCCGGAGGCAACATCGGTACGTTCGAACTGCGTGAGCTTTACGCAAAAAACGACGTCGCCTGATCTGACAGTGCCGCTCCACCCTCAGGGGCTCGTGAGCACCACAAGCTCCTGGGTAGCCCGCGTCATGCCGACGTAGCGATCCACCGCCCCCTCGATGCCGTCACCGAACGCGTCCGGATCTACGAGCACCACGAGATCGAACTCCAGCCCCTTGGCTAGGGCAGGGGACAGTGACCGCACGCGCGTGGTCGCCTCAAATGACGCATCGCCGATGACGACCACGGTGCCATCCGGGTGCTCAGCCAGCCACGAGTCGAGCATCGACGGAAGTTCGTCAACCGAACCGTGCCGCACCGGGGTGCCGCTGGATCGGACCGACGTGGGCACGTTGGCGTCTGGAATGGCCGCGCGAATGACGGGCTCCGCCTCCGCCATGACTTCCGTCGGCGTCCGGTAATTCACCGTGAGTGAGGAAATGTTGACACGGTCCAGGCCAACGGTCGCGAGTCGCTCCTGCCACGACTTGGTGAAGCCATGCCTGGCCTGCGCACGGTCGCCCACGACAGTGAAGCTCTTGGAAGGACACCGTCGGAGGAGCATCTGCCACTGGGCATCGGTCAATTCCTGCGCCTCGTCGACGATGATGTGCGAGAACGGCCCCGCGAGCCGGTCAGCGTGGGCGCCGGGGGCGTCGGTGTCACGCGCGAGAGTATTCTCCGCGTCGATTCCCATGAGCATTCCCACCGCCGCCTCGAAGTCCTTATCTGCGGTGACCGCCTCGTCCACTACTAAAGACATAAACTCGCGGTCCTTCGCATCGGCCGCGGCGCGGCGGCGTTTGCGAGCCGATGCCGCCGAGTCGCCCAAGCGGTACCTGGCCGCGTCCAACAGCGGGAGGTCTGACTGCGTCCATGCCTGAGCATCGGGCCGCTGCAAGACGGCCACCTGGGCAGCAGAAAGCCACGGTGCGCACATGCGCAGGTACGCCGGCACCGTCCACAGGTCGGAGACCACGTCCTCCGCCTCGAGCAGCGGCCACGCGCTGTTGAAAGCGCCGGTCAGGTCGTGGTTGCCCGCCAGCGTCCGCCTCAACATATCGATTTCGATTGCGAGGTCGTCGTCCGACATGTCGGGGTCGACACCCTCGCGCTTCTCCCAAATCACGCCGACGAGTGCCTCCCACACCTGGTCGCGCGCCTCATTGTGCGGGGTGCTGGGCTCGGGGGCGTCAAACGCCTCGGCCCAGTCCTGGGCGCTGATCCACACCTCGGACCAGGTGGTCTCCGCAATGAGCCGGTCAGTGGGCGGCTGCTCGTATAGCGCCACGGCCGCGTCAATTGCGCGCTCCATGTTTGCCGCAGATTTGAGTTGAGCCACGGCCGGGTCGACCTCAGCCGGGGCGGACGCACCCTCGGGCACCAGGTGCCGCAGCGTGCAGGTTTGGACGCCGTCCTCGCCCAGGCTGGGCAGCACATCAGCGACGTATGCGAGATAGGGGTCGTGTGGGCCCACAAACAAGACACCGCCGCGTCGGTCGCCAAGGTGGGGGTCGGAGTAGAGCAGGTAGGCCGCGCGGTGTAGCGCAACCACGGTCTTGCCTGTTCCGGGTCCGCCGTCTACCACGAGGGCGCCGCGGGCTCCCGCGCGAATGATCTGGTCCTGGTCAGATTGAATGGTCGCGAGCACGTCTCGCATGCGCGATGACCGGCTTTCCCCCAGGCTTGCGATGAACGATGACTCGTCGTCAAGGGCAACGCCGTCGGGGAATGCGCCAAAGTCGAATACCTCGTCCCAGTAGTCAGTGACCTGGCTGCCCGTCCAGTGGTAGCGACGGCGACTGGCCAAGCCCATGGGGTTGGCGTGGGTCGCACCAAAGAACGGCTCGGCAGCGGGGGCGCGCCAGTCGATCAGCAGGGGATTGCCGTCACCGTCCGTGAGTCCCACTCTTCCGATGTACACGGGCTCGCCGCTGGCGTCACCGTGAGAGTCGAGGGGGACCATTCTCCCCAGGCACAAGTCGACGCCGTAGCGCCGCAATACCTTGAGCCGGCCCACCAGGCGGTGTACCTCGAGATCTCGATTGAGCGCCGCCTCGCCGGCTGCACCCGGAGCCTTACGTTCCGCATCGAGCCGCTGGGATAGGTCCGCAATTTGTCCGTCAAGTCGAGCGGCGAGGCGCTGAAAGTGCTCGGAATCGCGCTGGATGAGCGCGGCATCGGCCTTTCGGGCGAGCGAATCGGGAAGATTGACATGGGGCATCGTCACGTGGTTTAACTCCGTTTTTTCTGGCGGGCGCGGTCCGCGCAATAGGTCAATGTTCATGGAGGGAGGGCCCTTGCGGCAAGCCCCTATACGTGGGTTAACCTGAAGGAAGGACGCGCGGCCCGGCGTGGTGTCACCGCCGGCGACGCGATCCCTAGATCCTACGTATCACTTCGAAAAATATTCCCATTTCTGCGTTTTTCAGCCATGGACAGAATTTGCGTTTCTGACGAGCGCAGGGGCCCCACACGTGCTTACGATGAGGTTGCTGAGATCAATTGCTGAGAACAACGGAGGTAGCAATCATGGGACTTGGTGACAAGATCGGCAACGCTGCAGAGGACGCCAAGGGCAAGGGCAAGGAAGCCTTTGGCAAGGCCACTGACAACGAGCAGATGGAGGCCGAGGGCAAGCTCGACCAGGCCAAGGCAGAAGGCAAGCAGAAGGTCGAGGACGCCAAGGACAACGCGGCGGAGAAGTTCAACGACGCCACCGAGTAGGCGCTAGCAACCTCGCACAACATTGACGAGCCCCCGGGAACGATCCAAGCGATCGGTTTCCGGGGGCTTCGTCGCGTTTCCGTCCGCTTACGCTTGACTGTATGACCGACCTCGTTGCACTGCGCTCCACTGACTCCGCGCCCACTGAACCTCACGAGTTTCTCGCCGTGTTCCTGCACGGCTACGGATCTGACGAGCGCGACCTCGCTGGTCTCTCGGGTCACCTCCCCCTGGGTCTGCCATGGGCATCGGTGCGAGCGCCCCTGCGTCACCCAGCGTTCGGGTTCTCGTGGTACCCGCTCGAGAGTGAGTTTTCGCCAGCCGAGGCGATCGCGGAGGCCACGGAGACGCTGTGGGCTTGGGTCGACGCCAACGTTGCTGACGGAGTGCGCATTGTGCCCATCGGCTTCTCGCAGGGTGCCATGATGGCGAGCCAGCTACTCCGTACCCGCCCTGAGCGCATCGGCGCGACGGTCGCGCTCAGTGGCTATGTCTCCGATGCACCAAGGCCGGCCGATGCCGCGCTGGCCGAATCTCGCCCTGGCCTGTTCTGGGGCAGGGGGGATCAGGACCCGGTCATTCCGGCCCACGAGGTGACCGCCGCTGGCGATTGGTTCGAGACTCACACCACGCTCGAGCGACACGTGTACCCCGGCATGGGGCACAGCGTCAGCGAGCAGGAGCTGGTCGACATTCGTCAGTTCCTCGCACGCACGCTCGGCTAGGAACGCTCCCGATTCCTGCGCTTACATTGGGATCGCGATGGACGCCTTTTTGAGCCCACATGTAAGCGCAGGGGAGTCAAGGGCGGCTAGTGCGCGATCGCGCCGTCGGTCTGGGCGCTCGCGGCAACGTCATCCACGGGATCCTCCGCTGGCGGCCGCACAAAGAACGCGAACACAATCGCGAATGAGGCCATCACCGCGCCAATCATGAACGCGGCCTGAATGCCGTCCGACTGTGCCTGGGCCGCGCTGGCGCCTTCATCGGCCGAGGTCATTGCTACTGCTGACATCGTCGAGATGAAGAGCGCAGTGCCCGCGGCTCCCGCGACCTGCTGCAGCGTGGATAGCGTCGCGGACCCGTGCGAATACAGGTGCGGCGGCAGGGAGCCCAAGCTGGCCGTAAACAATGGCGTGAACATCAGCGCGAGGCCGATGCTGAGCGTCATGTGTGCGGCGACGAGCTGCCACACCGGCGTGCCAGGCGTCAGGATGAATGTCAGGGTCCACAGGACAGCGGCGACGATTGCCGCCCCCGGAATCAGCAACGGTCGCGGACCAACGCGGTCGTAGATCTTGCCGATGGTCGGCGCGAGAAGTCCCATGATGAGTCCACCGGGAAGAATGACGAGTCCGCTCTGCAGCACGCTCAGTCCCAGCACGCCCTGGATGAACAGTGGCAATAGGATCAGCGATCCGAAGAGCGACACCATCAGGATCATAAACATCACCACGGAGATGGTGAACGTTGGGGTGCGGAACACGCGCAGGTCGAGTAGTGCGGTGTCGGTTCGCTGCAGCACAATCTGGCGCCACACGAACAGTCCAAGGGACACGACGCCCACCGCAATGGCGGCGATGGTCGAGACGGCTAGGCCGCCCTCCGTCGACTCACCCAGACGGCTGAGGCCAAACACGAATCCACCGAAGCCGAATGCGGACAGCACCACGGACAACAGGTCGAGAGGCACCTTGCGCGGCTCGGTGACGTTCTCCATGCGGCGCCAGCCCATCCACAGCGCCGTCAGCGCCACCGGAAGCACAAAGATGAACATGTAGCGCCAACTGAATGCCGACAAGATCAGGCCGGAAATGGTGGGGCCGATCGCCGGGGCAACGGAGATCACGATGGAAATGCTTCCCATGCGTCGCCCGCGCGTAGCCGGGGGCTCGAGCTGCATCACGGTGGTGATGAGCAGGGGGAACATAATGGCGGTACCGCTGGCCTGGATCACCCGGGCCACGAGCAGTACGTCGAATCCTGGTGCCGCTGCAGCGAGGAGCGTTCCCGCGCTGAAGAGCGACATTGCGGCGATGAAGATGCCGCGAGTGGGGAAGCGCTGCAGCAGGAAGCCGGTGATGGGGATGACCACAGCCATGGTGAGCAGGAACGCGGTGGTCAGCCACTGCGCCGCGTTGGCCGTGATTTGCAGGTCCGTCATGAGGTGCGGGATGGCGACGCCCATGACCGTCTCGTTCAGGATGACCACAAACGCGGAGACGACCAGCAGCATGATCACACGCGAATTGCGCTTGCTGTGATCCTGGATCAAGGTGGGAGTGGAGCCGTGCGGCTGGGTGTCGGTCACGATGGCGTGCACCTTCCTAATTCAAATGCGTGGGGGCACACGGTATTCGCGCCTATGGTCAAGGTTAACCCGTGTGCGCGCTACGTCCAGCCGGTTATAGGCTCAAGCAATGCGCTATGTAGCAATTGGAGACAGCTTTACCGAGGGCGTGGGTGACGCCGTAGGCAACGATGCGGTCCGAGGGTGGGCGGATCTGGTCGCCGTAGGACTCGCAACTGCTGGGCAGGATGTCTGGTATTCGAATCTCGCAATCCGCGGCCGCCTCATTCAGGAAATTGTCGACACCCAACTCGAGCCCGCACTGGCTCTCGATCCCGCCCCAGATCTGATGACCTTCAACGGTGGTGGCAACGACATGTTGCGCACGGGCTTCAGCGTGGACCGAGTGATGGGCCTCGCGGAGAGAGTGGTGGAGCGCTGCGCGGAGACGGGCACGCGCCTGGTCATTTTGAGCGGCGGCGATCCCACGGAGGGCCTCCCGCGTGGCAAGACTATTCGTGCGCGTGGCAACGACTTCATGAACTTTACTCGCGACATGCTCGCCAGGCACCCCGAGGTGGCCTTCGTTGACAACTTCAGCGACGAGGAACTGCGCGATGGCGCCTATTGGGCAGCCGATCGCCTCCACCTCAATGCGCTGGGTCACGCCCGGGTCGCGGCGCGAGTACTGACCGCGTTGGGCGTCGAGACGCCACTGCCACGAGCGGACGATGCCGTGGTCGCCAAGCGCGACATCCTCACCGAGGCCAAGTACGTGGGGGCGTTTGTGTTGCCGTGGATTGCGCGGCGCATCACTCGCACGAGTTCGGGGGACGGCCGTCAGCCCAAGTACGCCGACTGGGTGCGCATCGATGCCGCGACGTCATCGGCGAAGTCCACCAACGTCACCGAATAGGCGGCCTAGTAGCCCGTCGGCAGGCGTGGCGTGTAGGGCGCCTCGAGTGCGGCGACCTCATCGTCGGTGAGCGTGATGTCCAGGGCCGCTGCGGCATCGGCGAGGTGGTGTGGCTTGGTGGCGCCCACGAGTGGCGCGGAGACCACGGGATTGCGCAGCACCCAGGCCAGCGCGACCTGGGCCATCGGGATGCCCCGCTCGGCGGCGACCTTCTCGCAGGCTCCGGCAATGTGCTCGTCGTCCGGATTGAAGCGCTTGGCTAACAGGTCGTCGGTGCCGCTGCGCTTGGTCTGTTGACCCCAGGGCCGAGTGAGCTGGCCGCGAGCGAGCGGGCTCCACGGGAGCGAGCCCACTCCCTGGTCAGCGAGGAGGCCAAACATCTCGCGCTCCTCCTCGCGCATCATGAGGGAGTACTGGTCCTGCATCGAGACGAAGCGGGTCCAGCCGCCCAAGTCCGCGGCGTGTTGCATGGTGGCGAACTGCCACGCCCACATGGAGGATGCGCCCAGGTAGCGCACCTTGCCGGCCTTGACCACGTCGTGCAGCGCCTCCATGGTTTCCTCGACGGGCGTCTCGGGGTCAAAGCGATGGATCTGATACAGGTCCACGTACTCGGTGCCCAGACGTGTCAGAGACGCATCGATTTGCTCCATGATCGCCTTACGAGACAGGCCGCCGCCTCCCGGACCGTCGTGCATCGGGAAATACACCTTAGTGGCGAGCACGATGTCCTCGCGGCGCGAGTACTTCTTGATGGCCCGTCCCACCACTTCCTCCGACGTGCCGTCGCCGTAGACGTTCGCGGTGTCCCAGAAGGTGATGCCGAGGTCGAGGGCCTGACGGAAAATAGGCTCCGCCGCCGCATCGTCGAGCACCCAGTCGTTTCCCTCCAGCGACGGGTCGCCAAAGCTCATGCATCCCAACGCGAGGCGGCTGATCTTCAGCCCGGTGGTCCCGAGTCGGGTGGTCTGCATGGGGGTCTCCTTGGTCGTTGTCTGCGCAAACGCGGTCACGCGCACTGCTTCCAATGTAGTCGGGTTTCACGCAGTGACGTATGGTGCGAGCGTGCCTCAAAATCTCCAGGATGCCCCCGCCCAGGCCCACGGTCCCGTGGGCAGCTTGGGCATCATTGGTGCTGGGCGCGTGGGGGCAGCAGTCGCGCGACTCGCGCTCACCGCAGGGTACGAGGTCGTGATTGCGGGATCCGGGTCTCCGGAGCGCATTGCGACGTTTGTTGGCTACGAGGCGCCCGGGGCGAGGCCCGTGATGGCGTCCGATGCCGCGGCGGCCGACCTGGTCGTGTTGGCTATCCCGCTGGGCAAGTTTCGCTCGCTACCGGTAAACGCTCTCCGAGGGGCACTCGTCATCGACGCCATGAACTACTGGTGGGAATACGACGGCGCGATCCCCGAACTCAACGACCCCCTGACCTCCACCAGCGAGACGCTGCAGGTGTTCCTAAGCGAGGCACGCGTGGTCAAGACGCTCAATCACATGAGTGTGTATGCACTGGAGCACGAGGCGCGGGCGGCGGGGGATCCCGAACGCAAGGCGCTCGCGGTCGCTGGAGATGACGATGACGCGGTCGCCAGGGTGGTGCAGTTTGTCGAGCGCATCGGGTTCGATGCTGTGGTGGCCGGGCCATTGGCACAAGGGATGAAGCTCGAGCCGCATACGGCGCTTTTCGCAGCGGATGAGGACGCCGCCGAGGTGCGCGCAATTCTCGACAGGTTCTGGCAGTCGCAGCGCGGCCGGGTGGTCGCCCGCGCTCGCGGGCTGGTCTAGTCCCCCTTGGGCCACTCGATGTTTGCTCCCGCGATGGGATGCTTGCGCAGGTAGCTTTCGATGAAGGGGCAGGAGGGCACGATGGTGAGTCCGCGGTCCACGGCATCAATAATCGCGCCGCCCGCGAGGGTCTCCCCGATGCCGCTGCCGCGGAAGTCGCCGAATACTTCGGTGTGCGTCATGTCGATGCGACCGTCGTGCTCGTCGTACTCCACGACGCCCGCCAGGTTGCCGTCGACCTGAACCTCGTAGCGGCTCGCCTCGCTGTTGCGCGTGACGGGTTCGCTGACGTGGTCGCTCATGATGTTCTCCCTCGTGGATGCGTGCTTCTCACACCACGCTACGCCCACTGGGAAAGTTAGGCGACTAGACCCATCTCCGCGAATGCCTTCGCAAGGCCGTCCTGCTGCGGTGGCTGAGCAGTTCTGTCCGCGAGGGCAAGCACCCGGGGGTCCGATCCCTCAATCGCGACCGCGGTACCAGCGAACTCGAGCATCTCCAGGTCGTTGATGCCATCGCCAAAGGCGACCACGTCCTCGACCGCAATTCCGAGGTGGTCGACGGCAATACGCATGCCCACCGCCTTGTTGATGTGCGCCTGGTAGATCTCGCCCGCACCCGCGCCGATGTCCTGAATGGCGGTGGGGACTACCGCGACCTCCGGTCCAACCTCTCGAGCGAGATCCGAGAGGTCGATGTCGCCGCCGAGGCTGACGATCTTGGCGAACGTGAGGCGGTGGGGGTCGTCCGCCGCCGTGATGGGAGGGTGCCGCGGGGCGGAGGGGTCATCTGGGCCCCAGAAGGCGATCCGCGCCCGCGCGATAAGCCCGACAGCGTGAGGGCGCGTGTACAGCCCCTCGGCGTTCTCGATGATGTAGAGCATGTCGTGCGCTTCCAGCGCGTCCAGCGTGCGCCGCGCCAAGTCTGTGGGGAAACGCACGTCGGACAGGACCTGGCCGCCGATGGTGACGTAGGCGCCGGCAGCTCCCACCACGCCGTCGAATCCAGCTCCGGTGAGTGACTCAGGAAGCGCCGACACCGGCCTCCCCGTGCAGAGAAACACGAGGTTCCCCGCGGCTCGTGCGGCTCGCACCGCTGCCACGTGGGCCGGCGGGACGTTGCCGTGGGACGCGTAGGTGCCGTCGACGTCGAGGAAGATTGCGCGGGGAGATGACATGGAGCCAACCTAATGCACCGATCCGCGGGCGCCATCCCGGCCGCTATGTGGAGGGGGATGAGGATGCCTTTGCTGCGTCCTCGGCTTCGTACGAGGCAAGCAATGCGATCTCGGCGTCCTGCTTGGGCAGCATGAACGCCGCGAGCGCCGCACCGCCGACGATCGCGATCGCGCCCACGACGTAGGCCCAGGTGGCGCCGGAGACAAAGCTCTCTGAGGCTGCCTGGGTGATGGCGTCCGCGTACTGCGGATTCTGGCTCGCGACGTTCATGGCGGACGCGTAGGACGACTGCAGTGCGGCGGTGGTCGCGTCACTGATCTGGGCCGCGTCACTCGAATCGGCAATGAGCTTGGCGAAGGATCCAGCGAAGCCGGTGGCGAGGATCGCTCCGAGCAGGGACTGCATGATCGAGCCTCCCAGGTCACGCTGCAGGTCGGCGGTGGCCGATGCCATGCCGACGCGGCGGACGGGGGTGCTTTGGGTGATCGATCGCGAGGCGGGCGTCATGGCAAAGCCGGCGCCACATCCGATGAGCGCGTATCCGAGACCCAGATACCAGTACGGGGTCGACTCCCCCCAAAAGACCATGGTGAGGAACCCGAGGAATACCAGGATGTAGCCGGAGATCATGGTGAAACGCGAGCCGTGCAATGTAATCATTCGCGCAGAGAACTGCGCCACTATGAGCAAACCGATGGCGAGGGGCACCACGGCCAGCGCGGCGTCCACCGTGGAGTAGCCGAGGATGTTCTGCATGAACTGCTGGCCCACGAACATCGCGCCCATGAG
This sequence comes from Demequina aurantiaca, assembly GCF_000975135.1. Lineage (GTDB taxonomy): Bacteria > Actinomycetota > Actinomycetes > Actinomycetales > Demequinaceae > Demequina > Demequina aurantiaca. The sequence goes on from NZ_BBRF01000002.1 coordinate 138,949, forward strand.
GGAGCCGAAGACGATCAGTCCACAGGTCGCCGGAACCCAGAACAGGCGACGCTTGGCGACCCCCAGCGAGTACAGGGGGAACTTGATGGTGCTCTGACGCTTCCCAAAGAGTGCGAGAAGTACAGCGGCGATCACGAGCAAACCGATGCCGAGTGTGGTGGTCCCAGGGGCGAATACCGTGCTGATCCCGAGCACGAGCGCGCCGATGAGCAACGTGGCGAGCACACCGCCGAGGTGGTCGACGGGGTCGTCGGACTCTGCCACGTGCGACGGGACAAAGAGCAGCACCATCACGGCGGCGATGATGGCGAGCGGCACGGCGACGAGGAACGCGGATCCCCACCAGAAGCTGTCGAGCAGCAAACCGGCGACGATCGATCCCAAGACGGTGGCGGTCGCACTCACCGAGGACCACAGTGCAATGGCGAGGGTGCGCTTGGGACCGTTGCCCCACAACGCCGTGATCAGGGACAGCGTGGTCGGGTAGGCCATGCCGGCAGCGATACCGGTGAATACGCGCGCGGCGATGAGGATTTCCACGGAAGGGGCCCACGCCGAGAGGCAGCTTGCGATCACCGTCAGGACGAGGCCCAGCGTGAGTAGTTGCTTGCGGCCGTAGCGGTCCGCGATCGCGCCCAGGTAGAGCACCGACATGGCGAGACCCAGGGCGCATCCCACGGCGACGAGATTGAGCTGCGTCTGGCTCGCGCCAAACGCCGTGCCTACGGAGGGCAGGGTGATGTTCGCCGCGGCAAGGTTGATGTTGCATACCAGCGCACTCAGGATGAGAGCGGTCAGTACCAGGCCCGCTCGCTTGGGCACCAGCGTCGTCGTGTCGGTCATGAAATCACCCTAGTGGGGACGCGCGCACGACGGGCTGAAGCGAGATCGTCCTCTGGCGCTTAGTAGAGCGGTTACTCCGGACGGCGAGGCTTGGCGGACCCGCCGGTGGCGAGGCGCATGAGATCGCTTGACAGGTCGATGTCCAATTCCGTGCCGCCCGCCGAACCGTACTCGTGTTGGTAGTGGCCCCAGGACTCCTCTTTGACGGCGCGCGCAAATCCGCTTTCCATGAGTAGTACCAGTTCAAAGGCGGCCCGGTCGATGCGCTTGGTGAGGGCCTTGTCGCTCCAGTCCTCGGTGGCAGCGAACAGTGAGGTGGGCACCACCAGCGTGCGCAAATAGGCGAACAGTGAACGCAACTCTTCGTCGACCACCAGGGCGTGACGGGCCGTGCCAGCGGTGGCCGCGAGAATGACGGGCTTGCCAATGAGGAGGTCGTTGTCGAGCACCTGGAAGAACGATGTAAAGAGCCCAGACGCGCCGGCCTTGTAGACGGGTGCGGCGGCGATCACGGCATCGGCCGCCTGGAGTGCGTCGATGGCCTGCTTGAAACCAGGGCCGAAGTGCTGCGAGGAGATCGCGGGCGCGAGTTCGGGCAGCAAAGCGCGAAGGTCGATGGTGGTGAGCTCGATCGTCGCATCGCGTGATTCGGCGAGGCTGACCACGCGCGCCGTGGCGCGGTCCGCGAGCAGCTTGGTAGAGGACGGGTCGGAGACTCCGGCGTTGACGACGACGAGTCGGTACGTTGTCACGATGTTGCCTCCTGAAGTTTGCGTGTGAGCGCGATCAGCGTGCGGAGTTCCTCGGGGGAGAGGGCCGCGGTCATTGTTCTGGTGACCGAGACTCCGTGAGAACTACCGGCTATGCGTTGGGCCTCGCGACCCGATGCGGTCAGGCCGATGCGCACGGAGCGGGCATCCGCGGGATCGGGCAAGCGCTCAACGAGGCCGCGCGCCTCGAGGCGATCAACGAGTCGAGACAGTGCGGGCTGGCTGAGCAGGACGTTCCTTCCCAATTCGCCGATGCGCTGGGGGTTCGGCTGGCCGGCTGGTGTCGTGCACTTGGTGAGCGTGTAGAGCACGTCGTATTCGCGCATCGACACCTCGTTCCAGCTGCCCTCCGCCGCAAACTGGCGCATCAGGGTGGTGTGAGCGGTCAGTAGCCCCTCCCACGCATCGTTCGCCAGGTGCGTGCGTGACTGTCTCGATGTGGGAGATGCGGCCCCGGCATCGGCCGAAAGGGTTTTTGGGGTTGCCGTGGTCATCATGCCGGGTAGACCGCGGAGAATTCCGCGTCAGTGTCCTGGTAGGGCGAGGCGCCGGTGACGTTGTCGCCGCGGTTCGCGTTGGGGCGGGGCTGGCGTGGCTCGGCGTCGCCGTACTTGGCGGTCACCAAGCGCTCGTGCGTGGGGACGACGGCTGATTCCGGATCCCGGCGCGCGTCGAGCTCCTTGCGAAGGACGGGCACGACCTCGCCGCCGAGCAGCTCAAGCTGGTCGAGGACCATGGCCAACGGCATGCCGGCGTGGTCCATGAGGAACAGTTGGCGCTGGTAGTCGCCGAACGACTGCTGGAACGTGAGGGTCTTATCAATGACCTCCTGGACGCTACCCACGCTGAGTGGGGTCTGATCCGAGAAGTCCTCCATGGAGGGACCGTGGCCATACACCGGCGCGGAGTCAAAGTACGGGCGGAACTGGTCCTTGGCTGCCTGAGAGGTTTTCCCGATGAAGGCCTGGCCGCCCACGCCGACGATCGCGTCCTTGGTGGTGCCGTGACCGTAGTGCTCAAAGCGCTGGCGGTAGAAGTCGATCAGGCGCTTGTAATGGCCCTTGGGCCAGAAGATGTTGTTCGCAAAATAGCCGTTGCCGTAGAACGCGGCCTGCTCGGCGATCTCCGGGGTGCGAATGGATCCGTGCCAGACGAACGGCGGCACATCGTCGAGCGGGCGCGGGGTGGAAGTGAAGCCCTGGAGTGGCGTACGGTATTCGCCCTCCCAGTCCACGACGTCCTCGCGCCAGAGGCGGTGCAGCAGATTGTAGTTCTCGAGGGCAAGGGGCAGGCCCGCGCGGATGTCCTGGCCAAACCAGGGGTAGACGGGCGCCGTGTTGCCGCGACCCAGCATGAGGTCCATGCGGCCACCGCTCAGGTGCTGGAGCATCGCGTACTCCTCCGCTATGCGAACCGGGTCGTTGGTGGTGATGAGCGTGGTCGACGTGGTGACCGTGAGCGTCTCGGTGAGGGCGGCGATGTGGGAAAGCAGCGTCGTGGGGGACGAGGAGAAGAACGGCGGGTTGTGGTGCTCGCCAATGGCGAAGACGTCTAGGCCCACGTCTTCGGCCGTGGTGGCGATTTTGACGATGGCGGCGATGCGCTCGGCCTCCGACGGGGTATTGCCGCTGATGGGGTCGCGAGTGATGTCGCTGACCGACATGATGCCGAACTGCATGGGGTGAGTCACGGTGCTGCTCCTTAGGCGTTGATCAAAGTATATGCGTATGCATATATCAACCAGGCATGGTGAGATCTATTCCCGGGCGGACGTGCGTGCGGAACTACGCTTCCCGAGAGTCAGCGTCGGCGACTCCCTATGAATGCTCGCCGTGCGGATTTTCCTTGCGAGGCGACATGGCTCCCGCGAGCAGGATCACCATCATTCCCATCACCGGCACGATGGCGAGCCCCACACGCAGGCTGGTCGCGTCGGCAATGGCGCCCACGAGCGGGGGCGACAGCAGGAATGCGAGTCTGAGTAGCCACGACACGATGGTGAGCCCGGTTCCGGTGCGCAGCCCGGGAAGTTCGTCGGCGGCGTGCATCGCCCCGGGGATCAACGTCGCGACACCGAAGCCGGCAAGACCGAACCCTGCGATGGTGCCCCACACGGACGGGAAGGCGAGCGCCATGCCCATGCCGACGGCAACGAGCAATCCACCCCAACGGGCAACAGCACGCTGGCCCCACCGGTCCACCATGCGGTCTCCGAGGATGCGTCCGATGAACTGGAAGCCCTGCATGGAGACAAAGCCGAGCGCGGCGAGTGTGGCGCCTGCAGTCAGCTCGTCGCGAAGGTAACTCGCCGACCAGGTCGAGGCCGCGTCCTCTGCCCAGCCTCCCGCAATTGCGATCATGCTCAGTGCGGCGAGCAGGCCCCAGGTGCGGCCCGGAACTCGGCGTAGGGGAGTGTGAGGTGAATCCGCGGTATGGGGGACACCGGCCTCGTCTGCGCCCTCCTCGCCAGAGTGCTTGGGCTCGGGGCCCTTCAGCAGCATCGGATACGCGACGATGTTGACCGCCACGACCAGCACAGAGACAAGGCCAAATTGCCACGGTACCGAGAGCCCGATGCCGGCCGCGATGCCGCCGATGAGTCCTCCCGATACGGCTCCGATGCTCCACAGCGCGTGGAAGGAGTTCAGGATGGAACGCTTGTAGCGTCGCTGGACGCGCAGTCCGTGCGAGTTTTGGGCGACGTCAACCCAGGCGTCCGTCGCGCCCACGATGAAGAGCGCCACTCCAAACCAGAGGGGGGAGCTCGCGAGGCCGGCGGCGAGCATCGCGAACGTGCTGAGGACCATGCCGAACGTCGCCACGCGGGAGGACCGGAATCTTCGGATGAGGGCGGCGGCTCCTAATCCAAGGAGTAGTGAGCCAACCGGCCAGGCCGCCATCGCGACGCCAAGGCCGCCGTAGGACAACTCGAGCGAGTCCCGGATTTCGGGGATGCGGGGGGCGAATCCGCCCAGCACGATTCCGTTCGTGAAGAAGATGAGGGCGACGCCAAGACGGGCGCGTTTGAGTTCCGGGGCGACGGTGCGGAGGGTCGACATGAGACTAGTCTCCCGGAATTTTCAGACTTTACTTGCCACGCGGTAGGTTTTAGGGCTCGCGCACCGTGAAGCGCGCGCTCAGGAGCGACTCCAGGCGGGACGATGGCCCCACGAGCAGGTCGAAGTCTCCCGCTTCAACTATCCGCTCGGCGCGCGCATTCACCATCGAGCAGTCTGCGACCGGCACGGAAATGTCCACGTGTGCAGACTCGCCAGGCTGGAGGTCCACGTGCGAGTGAGACTTGAGTTCACGGTCCGCCCACGTAGCGGACGTGTTGACGTCTCGCACGTACACCTGAATGGTTTCGCGCGTGGGGCGATCACCCGTGTTCGTGATGGTGACAGTGGCGCGGACCGTGTCGTTCCGGCCCAGGTCGGCCCGCTCGATGCTCAGGCCGGAATACTCAACGGTCGTGTAGGACAAGCCCTCGCCGAACACCCACGCAGGCTCCTGGGTGAGATCCGCATAGCGGGTGCCGTGCTGGGCGTCGATCTGGTTGTAGAACGTGGGTTGCTGGCCCACGTGACGCGCGAAGGAGATGGGCAGGCGTCCGCTTGGCTCGATATGGCCCAAGATCAGCTCGGCAAGGGCCTGTCCTCCAACCATGCCGGGGTTCGCGGCCCAGATGATGGCGGCGGCTTGATGTGCGGAGGGCGGGAGGACAAGCGGCTTGGACGCGAGTACCACCACAATCATGGGCGTGTCCGTCGAGGCCAGGGCGTCGAGCAGGGCCACCTGGCCGCCGATGAGGTCGAGCGTCGCGGTGGACCTTCCCTCGCCAATCAGTTCGATGCGGTCACCCACCACTGCCACCACATAGTCTGCGTCACGCGCGGCCGCCACGGCATCGGCGATCATGTCCCTGTTCGGCTCGCTGGGAAAGACCACCTGCGGGCGCGGTTGGCCATCGGCGAAGAAGGCGCCGGCAGGGTCCTCGCCCAACGTCAGGATGTCCGCACCGCGAGAGTGCGTCACAGTCCAGCCGTCGGGGGTCAGGTTGGTGAGTCCATCGAGAACCGTCGTGATCTGCTCACGAGGGTGGCCATCCATCAGCCAGGGGGCCTGACCGGACGAACCCGCCCAATCCCCCAACTGGGTCTGTGCGTCGTCTGCATTCGGTCCGACGACGGCAATACGTTTGGTGGCGTCGAGCGGGAGGGGCAGGGTGCCGTCGTTCTGGAGTAGCACCAGCGAGCGGCGCGCTGACTCGAGGTTAATGTCGGTATGCGCCGGGGTGGCGATATTGGCGTCCTGGAGCGACGGGTCGGGCATGCGAGGATTCTCAAACAGTCCCAACTCGAACTTCAGGGTAAGGATGCGGGCAACGGCCTGGTCAATGCGCGATTCCTCCAGCAAGCCCTGTGCGACGGCGTCCTGGGCTCCCTGGAAGAACGCGGGCGTGGTCATGATCATGTCGTTGCCGGCGTTGACTGCTGCGGCCGAAGCCTGGGCGTAGTCGGGGAACAGGCGCTGTTCGCGCACCAGGTTGCCGACGTTGTCCCAGTCCGTGATCAGCGTGCCGGAGTATCCCCACTCCTCACGCAGGATGTCCTTGAGAAGCCAGTCGTTGATGGTGATGGGCACGCCGTCGGTGGCCTGGTAGCCCAGCATGAAGGTGGCGCTGCCCTCCCGGGCGACCCGCTCGAATGGGGGCAGGTACCAGGCGCGCAGCTTGCGACGCGAGATGTCCGCCTCGGACGCGTCGCGCCCGCCCTGAGTCTCGGAGTAGCCAGCGAAGTGCTTGGCAGTGGCCAGAATGGCCGTGGGGTCGCCAAGGCCGTCACCCTGATAACCCTTGACCATCGCCGATGCGAGCTCGCCAATCAGGTATGGATCCTCGCCAAACGTCTCGCTGACTCGGCCCCAGCGCAGGTCGCGTGCAATGCACAGGACAGGGGAGAAGGTCCAGTGGATGCCGGTGGCGGCGACCTCGACGGCGGTGGCGCGTGCGACGCGCTCCAGGAGGTCCGCGTCCCACGTTGCGGCCATGCCGAGCTGCGTGGGGAAGATGGTGGCACCCTTCCAGAAGGAGTGACCGTGAATGCAGTCTTCGCCCACGAGCAGTGGGATCTGTAGGCGAGACTTCTCGGTCCAGGTGTGCGCCTCGAGTACTCGGTCAGGCGAGGTATGAAGAATCGACCCGACATGGAAGTCTTCGATGATCGACTGGACGCCATCAGTCGCCGTGAGTTGCATCATCTGGCCGACCTTCTCGGCCAGCGTCATGCGGGCGATGAGGTCTTCAACTCGCTGAGAGGTAGGAAGCGAGGAGTCCAGGTACGGAGAGGCGTTCACAAAATTGTCCTTGGGTGGTAGCGGTCGCACACGCTCGTGACGAATCGTTTCGAGTCTATTATATCGGATTTACTTACTCACTAGTAAGTAAATCCCGCTGTTCGGCCCCTCCGCTCCAGTCCCGTCCTTTCGTTGCTGCACGCAACTTGCGCAATCTGGAGACGCTGAGGGTCACCAGAGCGCAAACGTTTGGCTGGTTTGTGACGATTTACGCAAAAATCGAACTAAAGAGAGAGAAATTGCGATTTTGGGTAGCCAAAGCGGAAGCGACCCGCTTTGATAGCGGTCAGCACCCAGGCGACGATGCCCGGGTGCGCGCAAGGCCGTCGCGATCGCCGCGCGGCATATCACCCAAGGGGACGAGTCAATGACGACACGACAACCACGCCCAACAGGGCACCACCACCGACACGATGCCGCCCGACGCGGCACCCTCATCGCGACAACGGCCGCGGTGGCCGCCGTCGCTCTCGTTGCGGGCGGCGCGACCGTGGCCACCGCAAAGACGAAGACCTTGCCCGCGAGCCCTGTAGTCACGCGTGCGGGCCTCGACCCAGCGCTCATTGTCGATCACCGCGGCGCGGAAGTCGCCTTCGAGGAGCAGCGCGCGGTAGATGCCGACCACAACGGAACCGTGCTTGCCGAGAGTCGCGATGCCTACACCCTGGCGTCCGAGGCGACGGGCCGTTCCGCCGTGAGTCTCGCTCCGGGGCAGTGGGTGAAGTTCACCCTGCCGAATGACACCAACGCCATCACGGTTCGCTACGCGATTCCAGATTCCGCCGATGGTGGCGGCATCACGGCGCCCCTTGAGGTAGACCTTCCGCGGGGCAAGGACAGGACCATGACCCTCACGTCCGAGTACTCGTGGCTCTACAACCAGTACCCATTCACCAACGACCCGAACTCCGGCCTGCTGCACCCCGACTGGTGGGTGAGCGAGTTCGGTGGCGTGCCTGGGGTTACCGAGCCGGAGGGCTTTGAGAAGCCGTTTCGACCCTTCCACTTCTATGACGAGCAGCGTCTCTTGCTCGGCAAGACCTATCGCGCGGGCGACGTCGTCACCCTCAGGGTTCCTACGTCCAGCGCCGCGGAGTACACCGTGATCGACGTGCTCGACACGGAGCTTGTGGGCAAGCCCTACAAGAACCCCCACGCCGTCAACGTGATGTCGACCGGCGCGGATCCCAAGGGCAAGCGTGACTCGGCCGATGCTATCGACCGAGCGATTGCCTTGGCGAAAAAGCGCGGGACGTCCGTCTACGTCCCGCCGGGCACCTACAAGGTTGACCGCCACATCATCGTCGATGATGTCACGATCGAGGGCGCCGGTCACTGGTACACCACGTTCAAGGGCTCCGAGGTTGCTCTCGACGAGCCGGCCGCCGATGGCTCTATCCACACGGGCGTCGGCTTCTACGGCAAGTGGGCCGAGGACGGTGGCAGCTCCAACGTGCACCTCTCCGGCTTTGCGATCGAGGGCGACGTCCGCGAGCGCATCGATACCGACCAGGTCAACGGCATCGGTGGCGCGTTTAGTGACTCCACCTTTGACGGCCTCCATGTCAACCACACCAAGGTGGCGGTCTGGCTAGACGGACCCATGTCGAACGTGTCCGTCACGAACAACATCTTCGTCAATCAGATTGCCGACGCGCTGAACTTCCACAAAGGCGTGACGGACTCACACGCGACGAACAACTTTATTCGCAATACCGGAGACGATGGCCTGGCGATGTGGGCGGATTCCATCACCAACGCCCGCAACACCTTCGATCACAACACGGTGCAGTCGCCCGTGCTGGCGAACGGCATCGCGATCTATGGTGGCGAGGACATCACGGTGTCCAACAACCTGGTAGCCGACCCGGTTCGCGAGGGCAGCGGCATCCACCTGGGTAGCCGCTTTGGGGCCGAGCCGTTCGCGGGGACCATTTCAGTCACCGACAACACCGTGGTGAGGGCCGGCTCGCGCGAACTCAACTGGAACATCGGTATGGGAGCCCTGTGGATCTACGCGCTCGACAGGAGCATCGATGCGGACATCCAGATTGTGGGTGACCACTTCCTGGACAGCACCTATTACGCGATGATGTTCGTCACCGAGTGGGGCGTCAAGGATGACTACGTCATCGACGGAATCAACGTCGAAGATGTGCGCATCGATGGCACTGGCTTCGGTGCGGTATCCGCAAGGAGCGCCGGCTCCGCGACGTTCACGAACGTGGACGCCCGCAACATCGGCGAACGCGGTATCAACAACTGTGGCGCGTTTAACTGGGACTGGGACGACGGATCCGAGTTCTCGTTTATTGACGGCGGCGGAAACGATGGTGTCGACAACAACCCGTGGGAACCCGGCGTCACCAACTGGTTCACGCGGTACATCCCCAACACCATCACGTGCTTGGACGACGGGCCGCTCAACCCGGCCCCGGCACCCTCGTCGTGGGAGCAGCCTGTCACCCCATAACTCCTTGGAAGGCTAGCAACGCCCGATGCCGGGGTGCCTGGGTTACGCCAGACGCCCCGGCATTGCGCATGCCAGAAATGTGGCGGTCCTAGTGATTGCGCGCATCGGACGAATCGTTCCAGGTAGGGGGGACGAAAGTCCGGTATTGGTGCCAGCGGGCGACCCTAATCTGAAGTCATCAGGTTGCTTAGAAGTGATACTCAGTCCCGAGGTCGCTGGCAGCTGACTGAATCAGAGGAGAACTGAAATGAGTGCGGAAACTGGCAGTGCCACCGAGGTTGCGGCGCCGATTAAGGGACGCGCGGGCTGGGTCTTGCTCAGTGTCACGCGAATCCTGATTGGATTCACCTTTCTGTGGGCATTCCTCGACAAGACGTTTGGGCTCGGATTCTCGACGTGTCGCGACCGTGAGAGTGGAGCCATCACCCTCAACTGTGACGCCTCATGGATCAATGGCGGCCGCATCACCGAGGGCTACCTGGGGTCGTCCTCAGGTCCCCTGAAGGACTTCTTTGTGAGCCTTGGCTCGCAGCCGTGGACTGACTGGGCCTTCATGATTGGCCTGGCCGGCGTGGGCCTGGCCCTCATCCTTGGCATCGGCACACGCATCGCCGCCGTCGGTGGCGCCGCTCTGCTCGCCATGATGTACGTGTCGCACGCATGGCCTGGACAAGGGGGCAACACGACCAACCCGTTCGTCGATGACCACATGATCAACGCTGTCGCGATCTTCGCCATCGTGATTCTCGAGATTCACTTCGTGCAGAAGATTGGCCTCGGTGAGAAGTGGAAGAAGCTGGAGATTGTGAAGAAGAACCGCTGGCTCATCTAGCCGCATTCGTCGGGCGGGGTCCCGCGTGCTCCAGGCGCGCGGGCCCCGCCTCTTTGCGCGCCCGGACGCCCACCAGCACTATCTGTCGCCTGGGGGACTGGCGCAGAGGGCCCGGCGCTACCACCTGGTAGGTAAACTAAGGTAGCAACATGACGAGTGAACAGACTCGAGTCGATGACGGCCCCGCAACAAGCGCTACGCGCAAGGGCGACCAAACTCGTACCCTCATTTTGCGGACGGCCTTGACTCAGTTCGGAGAGCAGGGATATCGCGGCGCGTCATTGCGCGACATCGCCTCCAGATGCGGAATATCGCACCCCGGTCTGCTGTATCACTTTCCCACCAAGGAGGCGCTGCTCCTTGCCGTCCTGGATCACCGCGATCAGGTCGATCGGGCGGAACACGCCACCGCCAACGACTCCGGTATCGACGTGTTGCGGAGGCTGGTGCGCTCAGCCCAGGTGAATCAAAGCCGTCCCGGCATTGTCGAATTGTTCGTGGTGGTGTCCGCCGAGTCCACCTCGGTCGAGCACCCTGCCCACCAGTTCTTTCAGGACCGCTACGCGCGCCTGGTGGACGAAGTCGCGCGCGCCTATGCCGAGGTGGAAGAGCAAGGCGGATTAGTAGCGGGCGTACAGCCGCGCCGCGCCGCGCAGCAAGTGATCGCGCTCATGGACGGCCTGCAGGTGCAATGGTTGCTCGACAACGACGGCGTCGACATGTCGGAGGCGTTGCGCACGCACATTCAGCGCGACGTTAGCTTCACCGTCTAACAGCCTCACACCAGCGGTTTCCCCTCGCGGCGCACAGCAAATCGGCGTATTTTTTTGTGTAGTGGCCATGGACGGTCGCTCGGGCTGCTGCTCGACATACGAATGGGGACATCGCTATGACGAACGACACAATGATGATGGACAACACTCCGGAGGCGTCCGCTGCACCGCGCCACGTCGAAGTAGCGGGTCGAGGAGGCTGGCCATTCCTCAGCCTGCTCCGCATCGCCATCGGCTTCATTTTTCTCTGGGCCTTCCTTGACAAGCTCTTTGGTCTGGGATTCTCGACCTGCCGCGACAGGGACACGGGCGACATCACTGTGGGGTGTGACGCCGCGTGGATCCATGGTTCGCGAATCACCGAAGGGTATCTGGGCAGTTCCACTGGCCCCTTTGCCGACTTCTTCGCCAACCTCGGCACACAGGCATGGACCGACTGGCCCTTCATGCTTGGTCTCGCCGGCATCGGCTTGGCGCTGATGCTCGGCATCGGGACCCGCATTGCCATGTGGGCGGGCATCCTGATGCTGTCCATGATGTACATCTCGCACTCTTGGCCCAACCAGGGTGGAAACACCACCAACCCCTTTATTGACGAGCACATCATCGAGATCCTCGCGATCGTCGCGTGCGTCCAACTAGAACTCGCTCGCCAGTCCATCGGCCTCGGCAAGTGGTGGCGTGGAATGGGTGTCGTTCAGAAGAACCGCTGGCTCATCTAGCCGCGTTCTTCGGGCGGGGTCACGCGTGCACATGATGCCGCGGACCCCGCCTTTGCCATGCACCGAGCGGTGGAGATGACCCCGCGCACGAGGTGGGAGAATGGATCGCATGAACCGCGCTTTACTCAGTCCCATGAAAATCGTCGTGCTGGCACTCGCGTCAGGCCTCGCACTTGTCGTCGCACCCGCAGCTAGCGCTCATACGTCGCTCATCAGCGAGACGCCCGCAGACGGCGACGTGCTCACCGAACTCACGGACGTCGAGCTGGAGTTCTCAGAAGAACTCTTGGACATCGGGAACTCGGTGACGCTGACCGACGCGGAGGGCACGACGCTAGACCTGGCCATCGACCTGACGGTGCCGCGAGTTCTCACTGCGCCCCTGCCCGCAGACCTGACCGCCGGAGACTACGTGGTGGACTGGCGCGTGGTAGCGAACGACGGCCACCCCCTCGAGGACACCATCGCGTTCACTTACGCGCCGGCCGCAACGCCGAGCGAGAGCGCGTCCCCGTTCGCGCCGGGGCCGGCATCGCCCTCCCCGGAATCGAGTGAAAGTGCGGCTCCAGTGCCGACTCAGATTTCCGCTCCCTCCCCGAGCCTGATCTCGGAGCCCTCGGCAAGCGCCGTTCCCATTAGCGCTCCCCTCGAGCAAGAGTCGAGCTCATCCGTGTGGTGGTGGGTCATCGGAATCGGCTTGTTCGTAGGCATCGTGGTGGGCGTCGTCGTGTGGCGCGCCGGATCGCGCCCGGCGACCGCAACAGATGACCCTCCGTCTCATAGCGGGGACACCCCCCAGTCGTGACCGCGCAGTCGAGCATTGTGGGACGCTAATGAGTATGAATCTTCGCCTCGGCACGCGCGCCTCCACCCTGGCGACGACGCAGTCAGGAATGGTCGCCGACGACATCGTCGCGCGCGCCGCCGCGCAGGGCCACGAGGTGACTGTCGAGTTGGTCGAGATCTCGACCAAGGGCGACCGCACCCAGGGCTCGCTGGTGGGTCTTAGTGAGGTGGGGGTGTTCGTCAACGCGCTGCGCGATGCGCTCTTGAACGATGAGTGCGACCTGATTGTCCACTCGCTCAAGGACATGCCCGTGGGTGCACACCCTGAGCTCACCATGGTGGCAGTGACGGAGCGGGAGGACGTGCGCGACGCACTGTGCGCAGACGGCCTGACCCTCGCGGAGTTGCCCGATGGCGCCCGCGTGGGTACCAGTTCACCGCGGCGAGCGGCTCAAGTCAGGGCGTTGCGCTCAGACCTCCAGGTCGCCGACCTGCGAGGCAACGTGGACTCGCGATTGGGGCGCGTGGGAAACGACTTTGATGCGGTGATCTTGGCCGCGGCTGGGTTGGCCAGATTGGGCCGGTCTGATGAAGTCTCCGAGTTCTTCGACGTTACGCAGATGGTTCCCGCCCCCGGTCAAGGGGCCCTGGGCGTAGAGGTTCGCAACGACGCCCCGAAGGACCTGATCGACCTTGTCGGCGCGATCGACCACCCTCAGACCCGCGCCGCAGTGACAGCCGAACGCGCGACGCTCGGAATCCTCGACGCGGGGTGCTCGGCACCGGTCGCCGCGCACGCCACCGTCAATGGCTCCGAACTGAAACTCACCGCGCGGGTCACCAACCTCGCGGGAACGCTGGTGCTCAACGAAATCGACTCTGGCGAGTCGGTGCGCGCCGAATCCATCGGTAAGTCCGCTGGCTGGGCGCTGATGGGTAGAGGTGCCGCCCGGCTGATGGGTCGGTCGTGAGCATCCTGCGGGGAGCGCGAGTGCTGGTGCCGGTCACCGAGCGACGCAGAGCCCTCGCGGACAGGCTGAGTGACGCTGGGATGCAGGTCGACGAGGTGGAGTTCATCGCCATCGCACCGTCGTCCACCCCCGCGGATCTCGCCATCGCTACCGCCAGGTGGTGTTCGGGTCAGTACGACTGGATGGCGGTCACGAGCCGCAACGCGGTCACCGCCATGGCGGAACTCGCCGCCACCGCCGGTACCACGCTCGCTGAGCCACAGCCAGCGGCAAAGGTGGCGACAGTGGGCGAGTCCACCGTGGGCGTGTGCGTGGAGGTCGGACTCGACGTGTCACTGCTGCCATCGGGCAAGGCCAACGCGGCGGGAATCGTCGCCGATATGCCCGAGGGGCCAGGTCGAGTGCTCGCGCCCCTGGGAAACCTGGCGTCACCCGTATTGACTCGCGGCCTGGAACGCAAGGGGTGGACCGTCGACGCGGTCGAGGCCTACCGGACAGTCGATGGGCCGGGAGTGGGGCCCGAGACGATCGCCGCACTACGGGACGGTGACCTTGACGCGGTGTTGCTGACCTCCGGGTCCGTCGCCGAAAGGTTCGCCGCGCAATGCCCGGATGTCGCCGCCGGCACCCGCATCGTCGCTATCGGAGCCACCACCGCGGCATCCGCCGTCGCGGCCGGCCTGAGCGTCACCGCGGTGGCCACCACGCCGTCCTACGACGGCATCGTCGACGCACTCGTCGACGCGCTCACACAGGCGGGTGGCGCATCCGCTCAAGAACTAGCACCAGCCCACGACTCCGCGGAGGACTCATGACCCACACCGGACCCCAGCGCCGCCCTCGCCGACTGCGAGTCTCGCCCGCCATGCGCACTCTGGTGCGAGAGACCCGTCTCAGCGCCGACGCCCTGGTGCTGCCCATCTTTGTGCACGAGTCCATCACCGAACCCCAGCCCATCGCCTCGCTGCCAGGCGTGAGTCACCACACCCTGGATTCGCTCGCGGCGCTCGTGAACGAGGCCGCCCAGGCTGGCATCGGCGCCGTCATGCTGTTCGCGATCCCCACCACGAGGGATGCCACCGGCTCGGCCGGAGCCGACCCGGATGGCATCCTGAACCGCGCGATCGCGCGGGCAGTCGCGGCGGCGGACGGTCGGCTCGTGGTGATGGCAGATTTGTGCCTCGACGAGTTCACCGATCACGGGCACTGCGGGCTCCTCGATACCAACGGCAACGTCGACAATGACGCGACCCTGGGCGCCTACGGCGACATGGCGCTCGCGCAGGCGCGGGCAGGTGCCCACGTGTTGGGGCTCAGCGGCATGATGGACGGCCAGGTGGCCTACGTTCGGGCCGTGCTGGACGATGCGGGCCTGACGGACACCTCGCTACTCGCCTATGCGGCCAAGTATGCGTCGGCATTCTATGGTCCCTTCCGCGAGGCCGTACAGAGCGAACTTGAGGGCGACCGCAAGACGTATCAAATGGATCCCGGCAACGGGCGTGAAGGCGTCCTCGAGGCGGAGATCGACGAAGCCGAAGGTGCGGACATCGTGATGGTGAAGCCTGCACTGCCGTACCTCGACGTGCTCGCCGAGGTCGCCGCCGCCTCCCGCGTGCCGGTGGCCGCGTATCACGTGTCCGGGGAATACTCCCAGATCGAAGCCGCCGCCGAGCGCGGCTGGCTGGACCGCCGCGCAGCTCACCTCGAGGCATTGACGTCGATGGCGCGCGCAGGATCCGACATTGTCGTCACCTACGCGGCGCTGGACCTTGCCGCCTGGCTCAAAGAAAGTTAAGGAACCCATATGACTGACGCTGCACACTTCGACGCTGACGCCTTCGCCGCGCGCGCGGCGGACATCACGCCCGGAGGAGTGAACTCGCCGGTGCGCGCGTGGAACGGAGTCGGTGGCCACCCCGTGCCGATCGCCTCGGCCACGGGGGCTCACGTCACCGACGCCGCGGGTCAGACCTATGTAGACATGGTGTGCTCATGGGGTGCAGCGATCGTCGGTCACGCCCACCCGCAGGTAGTGGATGCGGTGCAAAGGGCCGCGGCCAAGGGCCTTAGTTTTGGGGCATCCACCGAGGCCGAGATTGAGCTCGCGGAGACCATCCGTGCCCGCTACGCCCCGGCCCAGCGGGTTCGCCTGGTCAGCACCGGCACCGAGGCGACCATGACGGCTGTCAGGCTGGCGCGCGGCGCGACGGGCCGCGACCTGGTCGTGAAGTTCGCTGGCTGTTATCACGGACACTCGGACGGCCTGCTGGTCGCCGCGGGCTCCGGGCTCGCCACCTCCGGCGTTCCCGACAGCGGTGGGGTGACGGCAGCCATCGCCGCCCAGACCATCGTCCTGCCCTACGGGGACGATGCGGCGCTCACCGACGCGTTTGCCGAACACGGCGCGCGCATCGCCGCGGTGATCACCGAGGCCGCGCCATCCAACATGGGGGTCGTCGAGCCTCCACTCGGGTTCAACGAGCTGATCGCGTCGCTGTGCCGCAACGAGGGCGCGGTCTTCATCCTCGATGAGGTGCTCACCGGCTTCCGTGCGGGGCCCGCCGGCTATTGGGGTGTGGAGCGAGACGCCGCCGTCGCCCGCGGCAGCGAACCATGGGTGCCGGACCTCGTCACCTTCGGCAAGGTCATCGGCGGGGGACTGCCCGTTGCGGCGCTCGCGGGACGCACCGACCTGATGGAACAACTCGCGCCGATCGGAAGCGTCTACCAAGCCGGCACCCTCTCCGGGAACCCGGTCGCCGTGGCATCGGGACTCGCGACGATGTCGCTGCTCGACGACGGCTTTTACGGGCGCCTCGGTTCACATTCCGACGCCCTCGTCGCGAATGTTTCGGGCGCGCTCTCGGGTGCGAGCATGCCTCACGCCGTCGGTCGCGCTGGCACGCTGGCCTCCTTTTTCTTAGGCCTTGACACCCCGCCAACGACTTTTGGCCAGGCGGCCGAGCAGGACCAAGATGCGTACGCGTCGCTGTTCCACTCGATGCGCAATAGTGGTACCTACCTGCCCCCTTCCTCGTTCGAGGCTTGGTTCCTCTCCGGCGCTCACACGCTCGCGGACATCGACCGTGTCGCCGACGCGGTCGCCACCTGGGCGGTGTCCCGCCCGTAGTCGCGGGCTCCGCCTGTCCCATTCTTTCTCACAGCCGCCCCGCACCAGGGGTGAGAGAAAAGTTTCCCTCGCTTTACACGCGGGGGCACCTCCTGTAACACCCCCTCCCTAGATTTTGTTGTGTCCGACACTGACGTTGACGTCCGTCAGACGTCTCCGCAGCCAACTCAGGGGGAGGGGACACATGGCAATCAACGACACCACCGAGACTCGCCAGGTAGAGCCGGGAGTCATCGGCAAGGGCCGCTGGATAGAGCGCTGGGAACCCGAGAATGACGTCTTCTGGGAGGCCAAGGGCAAGGCCATCGCCTTCCGCAACCTTTGCTACTCGATTCTAGCCGAGCACATCGGCTTCTCCGTATGGCTGCTGTGGAGCATTGTCGTCGTCAAGATGTACGGCACCTTCGATTCCAACGGGGTACTCCTCGAAGCCGGCACTGGCGGCTGGGCCCTCACCCCGGGTGAGGGACTTACCCTGCTTGCCGTGGCATCGGGCGTCGGAGCCTTTCTGCGAATTCCCTACACGTTCGCGGTGCCGATCTTCGGCGGCCGCAACTGGACAGTCATCTCTGCGGTCCTGCTGCTCATCCCCACCTTGGGAATGGCGTGGGTGCTAGGCAAGCCGGACACCTCCTTCGGAGTGCTGCTCGCGATCGCAGCGACGGCCGGACTCGGTGGCGGTAACTTCGCCTCCTCGATGGCGAACATCTCCTTCTTCTACCCCGACAAGGAAAAGGGTTGGGCGCTGGGCCTGAACGCGGCTGGTGGCAACATTGGAGTCGCTGTCGCGCAGAAACTGGTTCCGCTCGCGATCGGCATCTCCGCCATCGGCCTTCCCGCCGCCGGTCTGCTGTACGCGCCCCTCGCAGTCGCCGCAGCGATCTTGTCCTTCGTATTCATGGACAACCTACGCGAGGCCAAGGCCGACCCGAAGCCCACCGCACGGGCCCTGACCCACGGTCACACCTGGTTGATGGCCTTCCTGTACATCGGCACCTTCGGTTCCTTCATCGGCTATTCCGCGGCATTTCCCACGCTGCTCAAGGTGGTCTTTGACCGCGGAGACATCGCGCTGTCGTGGGGCTTCCTGGGGGCGCTGATCGGCTCCCTCGCCCGACCCTACGGAGGCAAACTCGCTGATAGGTTCGGCGGCTCCATCATCACCGTGGTCTCCTTCATGGTGATGGCCGTCGGTGGATACCTGGCCGTCCTCGGAGTCCAACAGGAAAACCTGTTCCTGTTCTTCCTCAGCTTCATTCTGCTGTTCGCCTTCACCGGCATCGGCAATGGCTCGACGTACCGCATGATCCCGTCCATCTTCAACCGACTGCGCGACCAGGACGGCGACGGCTCCGACGACTCGGTGCTCGAATACAAGCGGCAATCCGCCGGGGCCGTGGGCATCATCTCCGCCATTGGCGCCTTTGGTGGCTTTGCGATTCCCTTTGTCTACAAGTGGTCTCAGGCGACGTTCGACGGCTCGATCGTCCCAGCGCTGCAGATCTACATCGGGGTGTTCGTCTTCATGGCGGTCCTGACGTGGGCATTCTTCCTCCGCCCCGGCGCACGGATGCAGAACGTCTGATTCATGACTGACTCACGAGGTGCGACTGAATCGCCGGCTACCACCGCCGGCGGTTCGGTCGCGAGCCACTGCCCGTACTGCGCGCTGCAATGCGCCCAGACGCTGACGCCAACCCCGGCCGGCTCACTGCCGCTCGAGGTCACGGGCCGTGACTTTCCCACCAACCGCGGCGGCATGTGCCAGAAGGGGTGGACCTCCGCCGAGGTGCTACGCGCAAGCGATCGCATCACGGAGCCGATGATCCGCACCGCGGATGGCGGCTTCCGCACCGCCGGCTGGGATGAGGCGCTCGACCTGGTGAGCTCGCGGCTCGCTGACATTCAGCAGCGCTATGGCAAGGACAAAGTCGCCATCTTTGGCGGCGGCGGGCTGACCAACGAGAAGGCCTACTTACTCGGCAAGTTCGCGCGTGTGGTCCTGCAGACGCCCTTCATCGACTACAACGGCCGGTTCTGCATGTCCTCGGCTGCCGCGGCCTCGAACCGGGCGTTCGGAATGGACCGAGGGCTAGGCTTCCCCCTCGCGGATCTGGGCGGCGCCGATGCCGTGTTCGTCTTGGGTTCCAACATGGGCGTGACGATGCCGCCCTTCGTGCAGCATCTGGCCGGCTGCCGCGCACGCGGTGGGCTGATCGTGATGGATCCGCGCGAGACCGTGACCGCCAAGTTGGCGCGCGATGGGGCGGGAATCCACCTAGCCCCGGTACCAGGTAGCGACATGGTGGTGGTGCTCGCGCTCACCCACATCATCTTTGCTGAGGGCCTGGCAGACCTGTATTACTTGGAATCCCGTGCGCAGGGCTGGGAGGCCATTCGCCGCTCGGTCGCGCAGTGGTGGCCGGAGCGTGCGGAGGCCGTGTGTGGCATTCCCGCCGATGAACTTCGACGCGTGGCCCGGCTGCTGGCCGCGGCTGCGCCCGTGCACGGAGGTAGCGGCGCCTACGTGCTGACCGGGCGCGGGGTCGAGCAGATGTCGCAGGGGACTGCGTGTGTGACTGCCGCGATCAACCTCGCGCTGACGCTCGGTCTTGTGGGCGTGGCTGGGTCAGGCTTTGGCCCCGTCACCGGCCAGGGCAATGGTCAGGGGGGACGCGAGCACGGCCAAAAGGCGGACCAGCTTCCCGGATACCGCATGATCACCGACCCCGCCGCACGCGAGTACGTCGCCAGGATATGGGGCGTGCCTGCGGATCACCTGCCCGGTGCGGGCATTCCGGCAGTGCCGATGCTCAAGGCCTTGGGCACCCAAGAAGGTGCCCGCGCGCTACTGGTGCACGGTTCCAACGTGGTGGTGTCCGCGCCCAACTCCGGCGAGGTTATCGACGCGCTCGGCCGGCTCGATTTCCTCGTGGTGAGCGACCTGGTGCCCTCCGAGACCGCGATGCTCGCCGACGTGATCCTGCCCGTCACGCAATGGGCCGAAGAAGACGGCACGATGACCAACCTCGAGGGCCGCGTCATCCGTCGTCGCAAAGCAGTCGAGGCCCCCGGCCAGGTCCGCTCCGAGCTGTGGATCCTGCGCGAGCTCGCCGCGCGGCTGGGCTACACCACCGGCTTCTCCGACGACGCGGAGGAAGTCTTTACGGAACTTGCGTTGGCGTCCAAGGGCGGAACCGCGGACTACAGCGGCATCACGTATCCCATGCTGGACGGCGAGGGAGTGCAGTGGCCCTGCCCGGCGACGGATGTGGGCGCTGCGACGTCAGGAGCTACGCCGCTAGGGACGCCGCGCGTGTTCCTCGACCGCTTCAACACCCCAGATGGCCGCGCCCGGATGATGGTGGTCGACCATCACGCACCGGACGACGATGTGCGCGAAGGTGCGCCGACGTACCTTGTCACCGGGCGGGTGCTGCAGCACTATCAGTCCGGGGCCCAGACCCGCCGCGTCGAGGAACTCTCGGCAGCGCAGCCCGAGCCCTTTGTCGAGGTGCATCCCCTGTTCGCGGAACGCATGGGCCTGGTGGCAGGGGAGTTCGCGACGCTGGCCACCGCACGCGGCCACGCCATTGCTCGTGTGCGTGTGAGCGCTGACATTCGCCCCGACACGGTGTTCATGCCGTTTCACTGGGCCGGACCAGGCAGCGCAAACCTGCTCACCAACGACGTCACCGACCCGATCTCCGGCATGCCGGAGTTCAAGGTCACCGCCGTCGCCGTCGCACCCGTCGCGACGCTGGCGCCGATTCCGGAAGGGGCCACCGCCTGATGAGAGTGGTGTTGATTGGTCACGGCATGGTGGGCTCCCGGTTCGCCGATGACTTGGTGTCCCGCCGCCCCGACGCTCGCGTCACGGTGCTGGCCAAAGAGGACGTGGCTCCCTACAACCGTGTGCTGCTATCGAGTGTGGTGGCAGGAAAGTCTGACGCCTCGATGCTGTCGCTGCCGCTGGAGTCGCACCCACGAATCGACGTGAGGCAGGGAGTCAGGGCGGTGTCAGTCAACCGAGGTGACTGCACGGTCACCGACAGCACGGGCGAGGTCCACCACTATGACCGCCTCGTGTTCGCCACCGGCTCCGCTGCGCGCATCCCCAACATTCACGGCATCGCCACTGATCTGGGACTGGTGCCGGGAGTGTCGGTACTCAAGGACCTGGCGGACGCCGAGCAGATCGTTGCTCAGATTCCGCGCGCCCGCCGAGCGGTCGTGCTAGGTGCAGGTGTCCTTGGGCTGGAGGTCGCGACCGGCCTGGCGAGTCGTGGATTGTCCGTCACCCTCGTTCATCACCACGGCAGGTTGATGGAGCGCCAACTCGGTGACGCGGCCTCGAATGTCGCGGAGGGCTCGCTGGGCCGCCTGGGCGTGAGCGTCGTCACCGATTCCTCGGTCGACCGGGTCACGGAGCGCCGTGGAGTGCTGAGCGCAGTGGAGCTCAGCAACGGCACCGAGATCTTGGCCGACATGTTGATCATGTGCGCCGGCACCATCACCGAGTCCGCACTCGCGCGCAACGTGGGCCTGCCATGCGATCGCGGCATCCTGGTGGGCGATGACCTCGCCTCTCCAGCGGATCCCAAAGTCTTTGCCATCGGCGACTGCGCGCAACCGTCTGAGGGCGGGACGGGCCTCGTTGCCCAGGGCTGGGACCAGGCCGCACGGTTGGTCAACGCCTGGTCGGTGAGCCCGGGCTCGCAGTCGCATGCCGCTTCACAGGGCAGTGGTGCGAAGGGTGCGGACGAGATGGACACAGACCTGACCAATGTGGTGCGCGTCAAAGCGCCCGGCCTGGACGTCGTGACGATGGGACTGTCGGGCAAATTCGACCACGGCGAGCGCGAACTGCGGGCAGTGCGCATGAGTGACCCCAGCATCGGCCGCTTTGTGGAGGTGGTGGTGTCACACGGGATCCTCGTCGGCGCCACCGTTGTGGGTGACAAAGTGGCCGCCGCCGAGCTCAGCGCGATGTATACGCGCATGATCCCGGTACCCAGCGATCCAGCACACCTGATCATCCGCCCACTTGCGGGTGCTGTCGCCACGGTGGTGACTTCTGTCGAGGACATGGACGACGATCACCCCGTCTGCCAGTGCAACTCGGTCAGCAAGGGCGCGATTGTCGCGGCAGTCCATGACGGCTGCACCACCACGGACGAGGTGGCGCGTGCCACTCGAGCCTCAACCGGCTGCGGCGATTGTCGGTCTCTCGTGGGAGACATCATCGGCTCCTGTGCGGCACCAGACCTCGACACAGTCTCATCAGATTCACGACCCGCGGATCAGTCCGCGGCCACCAAAGTCCCCGCACTGGCGGGGCGGACGAAGGGATGACCCATGAGTGCAACATCTAACACCACCAGCCCCAAGCAGATCGTGGTCGTGGGTGGCGGCATGGTCGCTCACCGCTTCACCGAGGCTATGCGTGCTCGCGATACCGCCGGTGAGTTCGCGGTCACCGTACTCGCGGAGGAGCCGCGGCGTCCGTACGACCGCGTCGCGTTGACGAGCTACTTCACTGGTCGCCACCCCGAAGACCTGGAACTGGGGGACCGCGACCTGTGGGATCACCCGCTGGTCACCCTTCACCGCGACGCACGCGTCGTCGAGATCGACCGCGAATTACGCACCGTGACCGACAAGCACGGCAAGACGTACCCATACGACCACCTCGTGATGGCCACAGGTTCCTACGCCTGGACCCCGCCGACCGAGGGCGCGGACCTGCCGGGCGTGTTCGTCTATCGCACCATCGATGACGTCGCCGCACTGCGCATCTACGTCGAGGAACGTGCCAAGGAGGAGGGACGCCCCGTTCGCGGGGCCGTGATCGGTGGCGGTCTGCTGGGCCTGGAAGCGGCCGGCGCACTGCAGGAGTTGGGGGCGACCAGCACGGTGATCCAGTTCAACGATCGCCTGATGAACTTGCAGGTGGACGAGGGTGGTGGCGCCGCACTCGGCCGCCTCGTCGAGAACCTCGGCGTGACCGTCAAGGTGAACACCGCGACACAGTCCATCAAGCCCAACAAGACGGGCCGCGTGGGCCACCTGGTCTTCGCCAATGGTGGGGAACAGCTTGCGGACGTCGTGGTCTTCGCTACGGGGGTGCGGCCGCGCGACGAACTGGGCCGCGAGGCTGGCCTTCACATAGGCGAGCGTGGCGGAATCGTGGTTGACGACACGTGCCTGACGAGCGACGCATCCGTCAGCGCGATCGGTGAGGTGGCCTGCATCCAGGGTGCCTGCATTGGTCTTATTGCGCCGGGCAACACCATGGCGGAGATCGCCGTGGACCGGCTCCTCGGCGGCAGTTCTGAGTTTCCGGGCGCCGACACCGCTGCGAAGCTCAAGCTGCTCGGCGTCGACGTCGCATCGTTCGGAGACGCGCACGGCACCACGCCGGGAGCGCTTGAACTGGTGTACGCGGACCCCGTCGCCGGTGTCTACAAGAAGCTCGTGCTCACCGATGACGCACGTACCCTGTTGGGCGGTGTCCTGGTGGGTGACGCATCGTCCTACGCCTCGCTGCGCCCCATGGTCGGCAGCGAGCTGGGCGGCGACCCTGCCGGCTGGCTCCTTCCCGAGGGAGCGATCGAGCGACCCAATGTCGAGTTGCCCGATGCGGCCAACGTGTGCTCGTGCAATAACGTCTCCGCTGGCACCATCCGCGGTGCCGTCACGGACCATGAATGCACCGATATTGCGTCGGTCAAGGCGTGCACCAAGGCAGGTACGTCGTGTGGATCGTGCCTCCCGCTCGTCAAAAAGATTGTCGGCACCGAACTCGAGAAGGCCGGTATCGAGATCTCTAACGCCCTGTGCGAGCACTTTGAGTTCTCCCGCGCGCAACTCTTTGACGCGATCCAAGTCAGTGAATTGCGGACGTTCTCGGAGATCATCGAGCGTTTTGGCAAGGGGCGCGGCTGCGACGTCTGCAAGCCCACCATCGGATCCGTCCTCGCATCGCTGCACAATGAGCACGTGCTCGCGGAGGACCGCGCGGCCCTGCAGGACACCAACGATCGCGTCATGGCAAACATGCAGAAGGACGGCACCTATTCAGTAGTGCCGCGCGTTCCCGGAGGCGAGATCCTGCCCGAGCACCTCATCCTGATCGGTCAAGTTGCCAAGGACTACGGCTTGTACACCAAGATCACCGGCGGCCAGCGGCTCGATCTGTTCGGCGCCCGCCTCGAGCAGTTGCCGGAGATCTGGCAGCGGCTCGTGGACGCCGGCATGGAGTCCGGCCAGGCGTACGGCAAGTCGCTGCGCACCGTGAAGTCCTGCGTGGGCTCCACCTGGTGCAGGTTCGGGGTGCAGGACTCCACGACCATGGCCATCGCGCTCGAGCTGCGCTACCGCGGCCTGCGCAGCCCCCATAAGCTCAAGATGGGCGTCTCCGGATGTGCCCGTGAGTGTGCCGAGGCGCGCGGCAAGGACGTGGGCATCATCGCGACGGACAACGGTTGGAACGTCTACGTGGGAGGCAACGGCGGCTTCACCCCGGTACACGCGCAGCTCCTGGTCGAGGACGTGGACGACGACATGGTGTTCAAGGTCATCGACCGCTATCTAATGTTTTACATCCGCACGGCGGATCGTTTGCAGCGCACGGCACCCTGGCAGCAGGACTACGAGGGCGGCCTAGACGCCATTCGCGAGATCGTTGTCAACGACTCCCTGGGCATCTGCGCTGACCTGGACGCACACATGGAGCGCCACGTCGACACCTACGAGGACGAGTGGGCGGCGGTGTTGCGTGATCCTGAGCGCCTGCGCCAGTTCAGCTCGTTCATCAACGCCCCCGAGACGCCGGATCCCACGCTCGCCTACATGCCCGAGCGCGGTCAGCGCCGTCCCGCCACCGACGAAGAGCGCGAGAATTCTCCCGTGCTCATCGCATCGCCCACCCTGGAGATTCGCTCATGACCACTCTTCACGCCACAGACACCGAGACGATGGTACGTGTGTGTCACGTCGATCAGCTCACTCCAGAGTTGGGCGTCGCGGCGCTCGTGGGCGAGACTCAAGTAGCACTGTTCTTGCTGAGCGACGGCTCCGTTCACGCGGTGCAGAACCTCGACCCCTTCTCAGGCGCGTCGGTGATATCCCGCGGCATCACCGGCTCCAAGGGAGACATCCCCACCATTGCGTCGCCCATCTACAAGCAGGTCTTCTCGCTACTGACGGGGGAGTGCCTGAGCACCATGGACAAGGAACCCAAGAATGGCGCGAGCCCCAACTTGGCGACCTACCGCATCACCAGCGACAATGGCCAGGTGTACATCAACCTGGCAGGTGGCGAGTGACCTCACTCTTTGGATTAGATCTGCGCGACAAGCGCATTGTGGTTGCCGGCGGTGGCATCGTCGCGACTCGACGGCTCCGGCGCTTCCTCTCCGAGGGGGCCGAGGTGGTCGTGATCTCACCCGAGGTTTCAGACGACATCGCGCGACTGGCCAGTCATCACGACATCGAGTGGCGACAGCGCACCATTGAGGAGGCGGACCTCGAGGGTGCCTGGTTCATCCTCCTCGCCACGGATGACCGCGAGGTCAATGCGCGTCTCTCAGCCCGCGCCGCCCAACTACGCGTGTGGTGTATCAACGCGTCCGATGCTGCGCAAGGCACCGCACGCGCGGCCGCGACGTCGACGCACGGTGATCTCGCCATCGGCGTCGTGTCCCTTGATGCCCCCGACCCGGCGCGCGTGCGCGCAGTCCGCGATGCGATTGCAGCGGTGGTCGACGGCGGCGAGGTGGATTTGCGCCGGCACCGTCCAGGCGCCGGTCGCGTCATCCTGGTGGGATCAGGGCCCGGGGATGCAGGGATGTTGACCATCCGTGGACGTCAAGCCCTCTCCGAGGCCGATGTGGTGGTCACCGATCGGCTGGGATCTTCTGCAATTCTGTCGTCCCTTCCGTACGACGTCGAGGTCGTGAATGTCGGCAAGTCGCCGGACAACCACCCCGTGCCGCAAGCGGAGATCAACCGCATCCTGGTGGAGCGCGCGCTGGAGGGCAAGTCTGTGGTGAGGCTCAAAGGTGGCGACCCGTTCGTGTTCGGTCGCGGCGGCGAAGAGGTCAATGCGTGCCTAAGCGCAGGCGTCGACTACGAGGTGGTGCCCGGAGTGACGTCTGCGCTGTCCGTGCCCGCGTCCGTCGGCATTCCCGTCACGCAGCGAGGCGTTGCGACGTCGGTGCTCGTGACCACCGGCCACGCGGGTGCTGACCAGGCGGCCATCGCCTCGATGCTTGCGGGTGCCACCGTCGTCGTGCTGATGGGCGTCACGGCCCTTCCCGCCATTGCGTCAGCAGCCATCGCCGCGGGCGTTGATGAGGACACCCCGGTGGCCGTGGTCGAGAGCGGCACCACCGCCCGAGAACGAGTGACACGGGGACCGTTGGCTGACATCGCCCGTATCGCGTCGGAAACAGGCGTGAAACCTCCCGCCGTTATCGTCATCGGAGAGGTGGCACGACCTGACCTATTAGCGTCGCTCGTGGCCGCCACCCCACAGTAGAGGAGCTCGGCGTGACGATGGTTGGCGAACCGCTCGCGGGATGCGTCATGGTCATCACGGCTGACCGTCGCAAACGGGAGCTCGCGTCGGCGCTCGAGCGCCGGGGAGCGACCATTCAGCACGCCGCCGCGCTGAGCACCATCCCGCACCTCGATGACGAACGACTCATCGCGGACACCCGCGCCATCATCGCCAACCCACCCCATGTGGTGGTGGCGACCACCGGCATCGGCTTCCGGGGATGGATCGAGGCAGCCGATGCCGCGGGTCTCGCGGACGACCTACTCGACTGCCTGCGCGGTGCCCGATTGATCGCACGCGGTCCCAAGGCGCGCGGTGCGATCCAGGCCGCCGGACTGGAATCCGACTGGGTTGCGGAGAGCGAGACCGCCGCAGAACTGCGCGACTACCTGCTGGCCGAGGGCGTCAACGGACTGCGCATCGCGGTCCAGCATCACGGCAATGGCTCGGACGGGCTCGATGAGGCTTTTACCAGCGCGGGCGCCGAAGTGCAGAGCCTGCTGATCTACGGCTGGGGGCCGCCAGTGGAACCCGACGCTCACCGGGAATGGGTGCAGCGGGCCGCGGACGGGGGAGTCGATGCCGTGCTGTTCACCTCCGCGCCGGGAGCGTACGAGTGGCTCGGCACCGCGCGCGAACTCGGAGTTGTCGAGGAGGTCAAGCGTCGCAGCGCTGATCGCTCACTCGTGATGGCGGCGGTAGGCCCGGTCACTGCCGGCCCTCTGGAGGCTGTCGGCATTACGACGTGCTATCCGGAGAGGTGGCGTCTGGGCGCGTTGATCCGCGAACTCGTGCGCCACTACGCCGAGGACTCCGTGGGACAACAGACCGCCAGCGGCATGCTCGTCATGCGCGCGACCACCGCCGTCCTCGATGGGCGAGTGCTGCCGCTGACCCCCACTGGCCTAGAAATCCTGCGAGCGCTGGCCTCCGCCGGCGGAAACGTGTTGACCCGGGACCAACTCGCAGAACTGCTGCCCGGTGCGCAGGCGGGGCCGCATGCCGTCGAGGCGGCCATCAATCGCCTACGCGAAAATTCCGGCGCCAAGGGTATTGTCCGTACGGTGGTGAAGCGCGGCTATGCGTTGGGGGTGACCTCGTGAGCGCCGATGCTGTGGTGACGCCGGCCAAGACGTCACGTCCCGTCCTCATCGGCTGCGCGCACGGTACTCGCGAGCCGGCCGGACAGCAGGTGATCCTGGATCTGCTCGAGGCGATCCGTGGTCACCTCGGCGTGGACGTCCGCGAGGCCTACGTCGACGTGCAAGACCCCAAGGTTGACCAGGTGGTCGACAGCATCCCCGCGGCAGGCGAGGGATCCGGCCCGACCGCCGTCGTGGTGCCGCTGCTCTTGGCCGGCGGCTATCACGTGTACGTGGACATCGCCAAGGCCACCCAGGAGCGCGACGATGTCGTCGCCGCACCGGCGCTAGGGCCCGACGAACGTCTGATTGACATTGTGCTCGAGCGCGTCGCGGAGGCCGGGATTCCGGACACCGCAACACTCGTCTTGGCCGCCGCAGGGTCCTCGGACCCGCGCTCCCAGGCGGATACCGAGGCGGCCGCGGACATGTTGCGTACGCACTGGGGCGGTCCGGTGAGGATCGGCTATGCCGCGGGCATCAAGCCCAGCGTCGCGGAGGCTGTGGAAGCCGCCCGCGCCAATGGCGAGGAGATGGAGGTTGCCGTCGCATCGTTCCTGCTGTCACCTGGTTTCTTCCAGGGACGCATCGAGGCTGCGGGCGCCGATCACTTCACCGCGCCACTCGCGCCGCACCCCCTCCTGCTTGACATCGTCGCCGACCGGTATCGTGATGCGAGTGGAGCATGACCGAGACACCCCAGCCAGCCCGGAGCTAGATCCGTTCGTGCGGCAACGCACACTCGCCGGCTTTGGCGATGAAGGTCAGCGCGCCCTTGCAGAAGCGTCGGTGGCGATTGTAGGAGTGGGCGGACTGGGGTGCCCCGCCGCGTTGTATCTCGCCGCGGCCGGCGTGGGACGCATCACGCTCATCGACTCCGACACCGTCTCCGTGACGAACCTTCATCGCCAGGTTCTGTTCGGCCCCGACGACGTGGGCGCGCGCAAGGTGGATGCCGCTGCGCGCAGACTCGCCGCCATCGCTCCCCATTGCGAGGTGATGGTGATGCCACGGCGCCTTTCCACGGCCAACGCCGCCGAGACCCTCGCGGGCCACGACGTGATCGTCGACGCCACCGATACCTTTCACGCACGCTTACTGATAGACGATGGCGCGGCTGGCTTGGGCATTCCGGTTGCCTGGGGAGCGGTGCAGGGGTGGCACGGTCAAGTGACCGCGTTCGGTGCGCGAGTGCGGCTGCGCGACGCCTTCCCCGAGGAACCCGAGTTCGACCTCGACGTGTGCGACAGCGGGCCGGTGATGGGTACGGTATGCGGGCAGGTGGCGACGGCGATGGCCACCGAAGCGATCAAGATTGCCAGCGGCGCCGGCAGCACCTTGGAGGGCCGCATCGAGGTGCTCGACGGCCGCACGGGTCGATGGCGCTCGCTCACCGTGCGCGGCTCAGAAGAGTTGGCTGACGTCGCCGGCGACGATGTTCGTTCACCCGTGGGCGGTACACGTGCGTAGCGTCGCCGAACATGTCGCCGCCGCGACCGCGCTGGTCTCCGCCTTGCCTACCGAGGAGGTCTCGCTAGGCGACGCCCTCGGTCGCGTGCTCGCAGACCCAGTGAACTCCCGCACCGACAATCCGCCATTCGATAACTCCGCGATGGATGGCTATGCGGTGCGTGGGGACGAGGTGGCCGCGGCGTCCGATTCGGCCCCGGTCGCAATGATCGTGTCCGCCGACATCCCTGCCGGATCGGGAATGCCTGACCCCCTCGCTCCGGGCACCGTCGCGCGCATCATGACGGGGGCTCCGGTGCCCGAGGGTGCCGATGCAATCGTGCCCGTGGAGCACACGGACGCGTTCGGCGGTGCAGGTGGACCGAGCACGCGTCCTCGCGGGATGGTCACCGGCACGCCTATTTCCATCGCCGTGGCGCCCGCGCTCGAGGCGCACATCCGTCGTCGCGGCGAGGACGTGCGCGAGGGCGACGAGGTGCTGCGCTCCGGAACGCGCTTGGGTCCGTGGCAGATCGCGGCCGCCGCCAGCGCGGGTGTTGCGCGGCTGACGGTCGCGCGCCGCCCTCGGGTCGCGGTGCTGGCCACCGGAGACGAGCTGACCGCCCCTGGGCAGCCGCTACCTGTCGGGAGTATCTACGACTCGAATGGGATGCTCATGACAGCCCTCGCCGCCGCTACGGGAGCCGACGTGGTAGTCCTTCCGCGCGCGGGAGACGACCCGGCGAGGCTGCTCGGGGTACTCGCTGAAGCATCGGCCGATCTGATCGTGACGTCAGGCGGTGTGAGCGTAGGCGCGTACGACGTAGTGAAGGCCGCACTCGCGAGCCGTGGCGTTGACTTTGTGCCCGTGGCGATGCAACCAGGCAAGCCCCAAGGCCTCGGAGTGTTCGACGGCACCCCCATCGTGTGTCTGCCAGGCAATCCGGTGTCCGTGGCGGTGTCCTTTGCCGTGATCGTCGCGCCGATGCTGCGGGCCATGGTGGGGGAAATCGAGCCGGAACTCGCGTACGCCGTGGCCGCGACGGGCTGGCGTTCGCCTCCCGGCCGTCAGCAGCACGTGCCAGTGCGGATCAACCCGAACGGCACCGTCGAGCCGGCAACCGGCGGGGGATCGCGCTCGCACCTGGCGGCCTCCTTGGCGCACGGTGAGGCGCTGGCGGTGGTGGCACCCGAGACAACCGAGGTTTCCGCGGGCGATACCGTGGGTTTGATGAGGAGAACATGGTGACCGAATTTACGCATCTGGACGGCGAGGGCCACGCGCGCATGGTCGACGTGACCGCCAAGCAGCCAACGATCCGCAGCGCCACTGCGCGTGGTTTTGTCGAGTGCGCACCCCACGTCGTCGCCGCCCTGCGAGACGGCTCGGTGCCCAAGGGAGACGTGCTCGCCGTGGCGCGCATCGCAGGCATCGCTGGCGCGAAGAAGACGCCCGATTTGCTGCCCCTCGCTCACGTCATCGGTGTGCACGGTGTGGTCGTGGATCTCGAGGTGAACGATCGCGGGGTCGCAATCCAGGCTACGGCGCGCACCGCGGACCGCACCGGAGTGGAGATGGAGGCCCTCACCGCGGTCAGCATCGCCGCGCTCAACGTGGTCGACATGGTCAAGGGCATGGACAAGGGCACGGCCATCGGTCGCGTGGAGCTCGTGAAGAAGACCGGGGGAAAGTCGGGAGACTGGAGCCGCGAGGCATGAGTTCTTCGACACTCGGGACGGTCAGCGCGATTGTGCTGGCCGGAGGTGCAGCGCGCAGGCTCGGTGGTGCGTCAAAGCCCGACCTGATCGTGGGTGACGACACGCTGCTCGACCTCGCGCTCGCGGCATGTGTCGTGGCCCAGGCGAGTCCCGTGGTGGTGGTGGGGCCGGAGGCGCTCGCTCGCGACGGCGTCATCGTGACTCGCGAGGAGCCGGCGGGCGGTGGCCCCGCGGCGGGGCTTGCTGCCGGGGTGGCCGCGCTCGCCGACGCGCGTGCTGACGCCATTGGTGCCGAGGATCTGATTCTTGCGCTTGCATGCGACATGCCGAACGCGGCCGATGCTGTGCCCGCCTTGCTCGAGGCCGCGCGGTCGCGTGAGAGTGACGGCGCGTGGCTGGTGGACGACACGGGCTACGCCCAGCCGCTACTTGCCGTGTACCGGGGTGAGGCATTCGCGGCTGCGCTGCAATCCGTCGCGAGCGTCACGGGAACCTCGATGAAGCAGATGACCAGCGAACTGGAAATGACCCCAGTGCTCGGATTGCACCACGCGAGTGATGACGTCGATACTTGGCAGGACGCGGACCGATGGGGTGCGCGTCCATGGCCCAGCTCGCTGGGGGAGGAATCATGACTACACCGGCACAACTTGAGTCCTGGGTGGCACGGCTCGCAGCCGAGCTCCAGATCAACCTCGAGGACCTTGATATTCAGGAACTGCTCGACGTCGCGCGTGACGCTGCGCATTCGGTAACGCGCCCGGCAGCGCCGCTGGCGACCTTCCTGGTCGGCTACGCGGCCGCCCAGCAGGGCGGGGGAGCCGATGCGGTGGCTGAGGCCTCCCGCAAGGCCAGCGCGCTGGCGCTGGCGTGGACCGAGGAGATGCCCGGCTGATGGTGACTGTCAGATTCTTTGCCGCCGCCGCCGAGGCCGCGGGTGCCGAGCAGGCGACGGTTCCAGAGGGGACGGTCGAGGATATCCGCGCACGCTTAATTGCGTCGCGTGGAGACGATCTCGCACGCGTGTGGCGTCAGTGCGCCGTGATGGTGGACGGACGTAGGGTTGCCGCCGATGAATTAGTGGCCGCAGGCTCGACCCTGGACGTTCTGCCTCCCTTCGCGGGGGGATAGTCACAGCTCCATGGCATAGTCGTTGAGCTCGATTTCGCCCGCGCCCACGGATGGATCCTTGACGGCTCCCACCAGAGAGAAGCCAGCCTTGCGGCACACGGCGTTTGATGCTGCGTTGTCGATGCGAGGGTAAGCGTGCAACAGGCAGGTCTCGCCACCCTCGCGCAGGAACTGAATCATGGTGGTGGTCGCGATTGTTGCGATACCTCGCCCGCGGTACTGAGCCTCGATCGACCAACCGCATTCGAGGGTGCGCTCGGGAATGTCAGTCCTGACCCAGTACCCCACCATTCCCACGCCTTCTGGGTGGCCCGGGATGATCACGCGAAATTGCTGGCCCAGGTGGCCGATCGGGAGCAGCAGGTAGCGTTCGTGACGCCGGTGAACCGCGGCCTCATCCTCCACTCCACCCATCTGGTCCATGAGTTCGGGGGTGTTGGCACGCCGCAAGAGATCGAGATCCTCCGGTGCATAGGGAAGTAGTTCGACATTCTCGGGCACAATGGCGGTCATCTCTTGAGTCAATCACTCGGGAGTGACACAGCCCTGGCGTAGACGACAGCGCCCACGGGATCGATGTGCATGGTCACCACGTCGCCGGGACGTGGCGCTTGGGTGCGTGCTTCCTCAAGATTCATGTCCGCGATGAGCCCGCCCGCCCAGATTCGAAGTGATTCGGCGTGGGTTTCCAGCGCCGTCACCGGCGCGGTGACCGTGTTTGCTGCCGGCTTGGCGAGACGAGCAGACGCAGGTACCACGCGTACGGAACCAGGTCGAACGGTCAGCAAGACCCCAGAGCCCACTGCAGAATCGTCCGCCAGTGCGCACGCAACCAAGGCGCCATCGGGCAGTCGAATGCCAGAATCAGTGCGCACGCCTGCGACCAGGCCGCGTCCGGCCATGCGCGCGGTGAACGGATGTTGCGGCCGTGCCAGGACGTCGCGCGTGGGGCCCGCTTCGACGATGTGCCCGTCGTGCATGACGGCGATGTCGTCTGCGAGCATCGAGGCGTCCACCACATCGTGCGTCGCGAAGATGGCTGTGCGCTCGGCGAGCACCGAGGCCAGCACCGCTCGCACCGTCTGGGCCGAGTCCACGTCGAGCGCAGCCAGCGGCTCGTCCAACAGCAGGATTTCCGGTTCGGCCGCGAGCGCCCGGGCGATCGCGACGCGCTGCGACTCGCCACCGGAGAGTTCGCGAGGGCGCGATGCCGACAGCGTCTCGGCATCGACGGCGCGCAACCATTGCAGTGCGGCCCGTCGAGCATCTGGCTTGGACGCGCCGCGGGCGCGCGCGGGGAACGCGACGTTGTCGAGCGCGCTCAGGTGGGGAAACAGCATCGGAACCTGCCCCAGTAATCCGATGGGGCGTTCGTCGGGTCGTGGCCACGTGGCGCTGCCTGGGGAGAGGTTGAACAGCTCGGCGTCGCCGAGGCTCGCGTCGCCGGAATCTGGTCGTAGGACACCGGCCAGAACACCCAGTAGCGACGACTTGCCAGACCCGTTGGCGCCCAGCAGGGCGAGCGTCCGGCCCGATTCGACCGTCAAGGTGGCGTTCAGTCCGCGTGCGGCAACGACGGCCGATGCTCGTAACCTCACCGCTCGCTCCGCCCAGAAGGGCGACGGTAGGCAAAGCCCACGATGACCAGCGCGATGATGATCAGCAGTAGCGACAACGCGACGGCGGCGTCGGGGTCCACCTCGCGCTGCAGGTAAATCTCCAAGGGCACCGTGCGGGTCACGCCCTCCAGGCTGCCCGCGAAGGTGATGGTCGCGCCAAACTCGCCGAGCGCCCGCGCGAAGCACAGCACGGTGCCCGCCACCAGCGCGGGCCACATCAGCGGCAGCGTCACCGTGCGGAACGCGTAGCCTCGCCGCGCCCCGAGCGTCGCCGCGACGCCCTCGTACGCTGCACCCTGCGCTCGCAGCGCGGATTCTAAGGTGAGCACCATGAATGGCAGCGCCACGAACGTCTGGGCCAGCACCACGGCGGTCGTGGAGAACGCGATGTCGATCCCCAGAAAGCTGAACGCGCCTCCCAGGAGCCCGCGGCGCCCGAAGGCGTAGAGTAGCGCGAGTCCACCCACCACGGGGGGGAGCACCAGCGGCACCAACACCAGCGTGCGGGCGAGTGCCTTGAAGGGAAAGTCCATTCGCGCGAGCACGATGGCCATGGGCACGCCGAGTAGGACGCACCACACGGTGGCGGCGAGCGATGTGCGCAACGACAGCCCTACCGCCGCGAGGGCGCTTGGTGAAGACACGAGGGTTCCAAAGTTTGCCCAGTCCACGCGCGTGCCCATCGCGACGAGCGGGACAAGCACGAGCAGTGCGCCGAGGATCGCGATCGGTAGCACCCAGCCAGGGACGTATCCCGCTACTCGCGCAGGGGAGGTGCGGCGACCGGTGACCCGGGCTTTGACATCGGGCATGAGTGTCATGGCGTGCCGAACCCGGCGTCCGCGAGGACTGCCTGACCCGCGGGGCTCGTGACGTAGTCGACGAATGCCTGTGCGCCGGGGTCAGCATCTGTCACGGATGCGATGGGATACGAGGTCACCGCGGCATCGGCGCCGTCAATGGGGATGCCGATCACCGCCGCGCCCGCTCGGGCGACGTCGGTGACGTAGACGATTCCGGCGTCTGCCTGCCCGGAGGTGACCTTGCCCAGTACGTCGGTTACCGAGGATTCCTCGCTGACAGGAGCGACGTCGACGCCAGTCGCCGTCTCGACCGCAAGTTCGGCGGCGCCGCACGGCACCTGGGGTGCGCACACCACGGTCGCTACTTCCGGGTTGGCAAGGTCCGCGAACGATGACACCGCTGCTGGATTATCCGCCGGCACCACGATGGTGGGCTCGTTGGTAGCAAAAATCACGGGGGGCGCGGCCGTGAGCCCAGCGTCGACGACCGACTGCATCTGTGCCTCGTTGGCCGACGCGAAGACGTCGGCGGGGGCGCCCTCGACGATCTGGGTCGCGAGGTCGGCGGAGCCGGCAAACGACATCGTGACGGCAAGTGCGGGGTTCTCGTCCTCGAAATTCTCGGCAATCTGAGCGAAGGGTTCGGTCAGGGACGCAGCGGCGAATACCGTGATGGTCTCCGAGCCGTTGTGACCGCTCGCGGTCGAGTCTGCGTTGGGAGAGCACGCGGACAGTGCAGTGCAGGCGAGCGCCGCAGAAACGAAAGTGAACGCGGCGCGACTCAATGGCCGCAGGTTCACGACCGCGCCCGGGGTTCGGCCGTCTCGACGATAACGGTCGTGGCCTTGACGACCGCGGTGGCCACCGTGCCTACCTCGAGTCCAAGGTCGCGTACCGCCTCGGAACTCATGAGCGACACCACGCGGTGAGGGCCGCACTGAAGCTCAACCTGAGCCATCACCGTGTCTGCGGTGATCGCAGTGACGATGCCGACAAACTGGTTGCGAGCGGAGCGAGATACGCCCGAGGTGTCCGCCGGCGCGACTGCATGGTCGCGCGCGAGGCGGGCGACGTACTCGCCGTCGATGAGCGCGCGTCCGGACTCATCTTTGGCCGTGGGAAGGGAGTCGGCCTCGATCCAGCGGCGCATCGTGTCGTCGCTCACGCCCACGAGTCGCGCGGCCTCGGAAATCCTCAAATGCGGCATGAAGCCCACGTTAGTGCCGCACCTGCGGACAGGCAAGCGTGAGAGGCGCAGTTAGCCGCCGATGGCGCTCATGGGGCGGTCGGGCTGCAGGAAGGCGGGGTCGTCGATATCGTGGCCGGGCTGCTTGAGCTGCAGGCACGCGGTGATGGCGGCAGCGATCGCTTCATCGTCCGACCCATCGCGCAGCAGGCCCCGGATGTCGGACTCCTTGCGGGCGAAGAGGCACGCGCGGAGTTGGCCGTCCGCGGTGAGGCGCACGCGGTCGCACGTGCCGCAGAACGGGCTGGTGACGGACGCGATGACGCCCACCGAGGCTGGCCCGCCGTCGATGTCCCACACTTGCGCGGGCGCGGCACCTCGGTCGTCGCGCTCGGTCAGCGTGTAATGTGCGGTCAGCTGGGCGAGGATCTCCTCGCCCGTCACCATCTCGTTGCGGTCCCACGTGTGCCCGGCATCCAGCGGCATCTGCTCGATGAAGCGCATCTGGTAGCCGTGGTCCACGCAGAACTGGGTGAGATCCACGATCTCGTCTTCGTTGACCCCGCGCATCGCGACGGCGTTGATCTTGATGGGGGACAGGCCCGCGGCATCGGCCGCGGCCAAACCAGCGAGCGTGTCGGTGAGACGGTCGCGCCGGGTGAGTTCCGCGAAGCGTTCGCGGCGCAAAGTGTCGAGCGAGACGTTGACGCGCGCGAGTCCTGCGTCCCGCAGCTGCGCCGCGAGGCCGGGCAAGCGAAGTCCGTTAGTGGTCAGCGACACCTCGGGGTGTCCGTGGGGTCCCTCGAGGCCCGCCATGCGCGCGACCACGTCGACCACGTCGGGGCGCAGCAGTGGTTCGCCACCGGTCAGACGAATCTCGCTGATGCCCATCTCGACGCCAACGCGCGCCACGCGCACTAACTCGTCGGTGGTCAGCATCGTATCGGCCTTGAGCCAAGGTACGCCGTCTGCGGGCATGCAGTACGTGCAACGCAGTGAGCAGCGGTCGGTCAGGCTAATGCGCAGGTCGCGGTGCACGCGGCCAAAACGATCGAGAAGTCCGTCGGTCATGAGATACCTACCCAGGTGTGCGATCCGTCGGCCAACACCTCGCGCTTCCACACGGGCAGTTCGGCCTTGATTCGTTCAACGAGCAGGCGGCACGTGTCGAAGGCCTCGGCACGGTGCGCACTCGATACTGCGGCCACAATAGCGGCCTCGCCCACGCCCAGTAAGCCGATGCGGTGGCTGACAGCGGCAGTCAACTCACCGGCGTCGTCACCACATACCTCCGCTGCGATGCGTTTGATAGTGCTCTGCGCATCGGGATGGGCCGAATAGTCAAGGTGCGTGACGCGGCCGTCAACCGACGGGTCGTGGTCGCGCACCGTACCTATGAATGACGCGATCGCACCCTGGGCGGGCCCCGTCACCGCGGTCACGTGCTCGTCAAGCGACAGCGGCGCCTCGGTGATGCGGGCCATGGCGATCAATGGTCGCCACCATCCAGTTGACTCAGCATGTGGGGGAGCAGCGGCAGGATGGTCTCGATGCCGGCCTTGGCAGAGTCGAGTGAGCCCGGCAAGTTGATGATGATGGCGTTAATCGGACCACCCGTCACTCCGGCGATGCCGCGAGACAGGGCGGCCGTTGGCACGGACTCGCCGCTGACGCGTCGCAGCATCTCGGGGATGCCCGGAATGGGGCGCGCAATGATGCTTGCGGTGGCTTCTGGGGTGAAATCGCGCGGGGCAATGCCCGTGCCACCAGTAGTGATGACCACGCGCGCGCCCGTGGCTGTCGAGGCGCGCAGTGCGCCAAGTACCGAGTCGACGCCGTCGCTGACCACTGTGTGCTCAACATCGGCGCCCACCGATTTCAGGGCATCGGCGATGGCCTTGCCACTGGTGTCTTTACGTTCCCCGCGCGAGGCGCGGTCGGACACCGTGATGACGGAACATAGGACGTCGTGAAGTTCGTCGCTCATGGTGCCAGTGTAGGAGGTACGCAGGTTTCGCGTGTCGACATCGTCGTGAGGTGGCGTTGTGGCATCAGTCGGTGCGCGTGGGTTCCCACCCACGACGGGTTGTGCGGTTTCCCGAGCGATGCGGCGACTTCTTGCGGTAGACCACATAAGGGCGCATGAGGTACTGCAGCGGCACGGAGAAGACGTGCACGAGGCGAGTGAATGGCCAGATGCAGAACAGCAGCATTCCGGCGACGGCGTGGATCTGGAAATACGCCGGCGCGGATGCCATTGCCTCCGGCTGCGGCTGGAAGATCAGGATGGACCGGAACCACACCGCAACGTCCTCACGGTAGTTGTGGCCGTCGTCAAAGATGCCCGATGCTGCCCAGGAGGTGAAGACCCCAAGCAAGATCGCGGCGCCCAGGAAGACGTACATCACCTTGTCGTTCTTGGTGGTGCGCTGGAAAACCTGCGCGGTGGTGCGTCGGCGGAAGATCAACATGATCAGGCCAATGAGCGTGGCTGCACCGGCAATCAGGCTGAGGGGCAGCGTGAGCATGTGATACGTGTGCTCGTCTAGTCCAATGGCTTCGGTCCACGTCTCCGGAATCATCAGCCCCAAAATGTGGCCAAAGAACACCGCGATTATTCCGTAGTGGAACAGCGGGCTTGCCACATGCATGATCTTGTTCTCGTACGACTGACTCGACCGAGTGGTCCAGCCGAACTTGTCATAGCGGTAGCGCCAGACCAAGCCGACGATGATGGTGGCGATCGCGACATAGGGGAACGCAATCCACAGCAGCAGGTTGAGACTAGATGGCTCAGCCACCTCTGCCGATGTCGTGGATACTTCCGCAGCCAGCAATCCAGTGACGATGATATTCATCGACGGCCTCCGAGTTCGGCAAGGTTGAGTGAGGTGGGGAACGAGTCGAGCCCCACGGTCTCCGTGGGGGGTCCCTGCTTGGCGAGTGACGCCATGCGCGCAGAGATTTCCGGGGTAATCGCGGGAAGCGTTGCGAGAACCGCATCCACAACATGCATGTACGGTGAGTTGAGGCGCTCAAGTGCGGCTCTCAACAGTCCGATGGCAACTCGATGCTCCACCAGCAGGGCATCACCCGTGAGCGAGTCTCCAACAGCCGCGAACTCGAGCACCACCGAGAGGTGATCGGGAAGCTCCGCGTCGTCTACTTCAAACCCGTGCCTGAGGTATGCCTGTTTGAAGCGCAGGATCGAGAAACCCCGGTTGCGGGTGTCGCCATCAGTCCAAAAGGTCAGATACGGCGAGGCCTTCAACTTCATGTCAAACACCGCAACATAGTTGCGCTGCATCTCATTGATGTCCGTCTTGTCGAACTCGGTGAGGAATTGGTCGAGAGAAACACGTACGGCTGCGGGCAGCTCAGGTATCACCTGCCGTATCTGTGGCAGGCGTTCCAGCAGGGCGTCGTCGGGGTACCACAGCAGCCAAGCTGCGGCGAGGCGCGAGGCCGCCGTGAGATCAGTCATCGCTCTTGCGAATCTGAGGCATACCGAGCGGTACCCCCTTGCCGTCCCAATGCGGCAGGTTGATGTCGATCGAGCCGGCCGTCGCATCGGAACGTTGGTGCGACGCTCCCTTGAGGGCATGAAAACTCTCAGCGGCGACCGGGCGAGGGGGAGCGACGGCCGTTGCAGTGCCGCCGCCCGGTCGGCCCTGGCCGCCCTCGGGAAACTGCCCAGGGCCACCCTCGCCATCGAGTGAGCATGCCAAGTCCTCCAACTCCTTTCCCGCCTCGGCGTGCGCCGACGGGATCACGTAGCGGTCCTCGTACTTGGCAATCGCGAGCAGGCGGTAGAGCTCCAGGATCTCGGTTTCGGTGAGGCCCACGCGCTGAGGCAACTCAGGGCGCAGCGGGTTGCCCACGTTCTGGTCACGCATGTATGAGCGCATGACGGACAGTGTGTCGAGTGCCCGCATCACCGGCTTGGGGTCGCCCGCAGTGAAGAGTTCCGCGAGGTACTCCATGGGAATGCGAAGCGAACGCAGCGCACCGAAGAGGTTGTCGGCGTCCTCCGCGTCGTGGCCCGTCTCGCGCAACGAGTCCACGACAGGGCTCAGCGGGGGAACGTACCAAACCATCGGCATCGTCCGGTATTCGGGGTGCAGCGGCAACGCGACGCGGAATTCCTTGGCGAGGCGGTAGACGGGGGACCGCTCGGCGGCCTCCAGCCAGTCCGCGGGGATGCCGTCGCGCCGCGCCTGCGCCTGCACTTCGGGATCGTGGGGGTCGAGAATGATGTCGAGTTGCGCCTCATAGAGGTCCTGCTCGTTGGGCGTGGCAGCCGCCTCGGCCACTCGATCCGCGTCGTAGAGGAACAACCCCAGGTAGCGCAGGCGACCCACACAGGTTTCGGAGCACACGGTGGGCTGGCCCGCCTCGATGCGCGGGTAGCACATGGTGCACTTCTCGGCCTTGCCGGTCGCGTGGTTGAAGAAAACCTTCTTGTAGGGGCAGCCGGTGACGCACATGCGCCAGCCACGGCACCCGTCCTGGTCAACCAGCACAATGCCGTCCTCTTCGCGCTTGTACATGGCGCCCGAGGGGCACGCCGACACGCAGGACGGGTTGAGGCAGTGTTCACAGATGCGCGGCAGGTAGAACATGTACGCCTGCTCAAACTCGAACTTCACGCGGTCCGTGACGTCGGCCTTGATCTTCTTGATGATGGGGTCGTTGGGGCCGGTCTCCGGCGCCCCGCCTAGATCGTCATCCCAGTTCGCGGACCACTCGATTTTCATGGGGTTGCCAGTAATCGTGGACTTGGGCTGCGCGACGGGGCTGTGTTCGCCGAGCGGCGCGGACAGCAGGTTGTCGTAGTCGTAGGTCCAGGGCTCGTAGTAGTCGCTGACCGCGGGGAGCTTGGGGTTGTTGAAGATGCTGAGCAGGCGCTTGACGCGACCACCGGACCGCAACTGCAGTTTGCCGCGCTTATTCAGCACCCAGCCGCCTTGCCATTTCTCCTGGTCCTGGTAGGTGCGCGGGTAGCCCAGGCCGGGTCGCGTCTCCACATTGTTAAACCAGGCGTACTCCATGCCGTCGCGATTGGTCCACGCCTGCTTGCAGGTCACTGAGCACGTGTGACACCCAATGCACTTGTCCAGGTTCATCACCATGCCTACTTGGGCCATGACCTTCATGAGTACTTCACCTCCTGAGATCGACGTCGTATGACTGTGACCTCGTCTCGTTGGTTGCCAGTGGGGCCGTAGTAGTTAAAGGCGAACGACAGTTGCGCGTAGCCCCCGAGCAGGTGCGTCGGCTTGATTACCAGGCGGGTGAGCGAGTTGTGAATGCCGCCGCGCTTTCCGGATTCCTCAGCAATCGGCACATCGACCAGGCGATCCTTCGCGTGGTACATGTACACGGTTCCGGCGGGCATGCGGTGAGAAACCACGGCCCGGGCGACGACCACACCGTTGCGGTTGTAGGCCTCGATCCACTCGTTGTCCTTGACCCCAATGATCTCGGCGTCCTCCACACTCATCCAGATGTCTGGACCGCCTCGAGACAGCGACAGCATGTACTGGTTGTCTTGGTAGTTCGAGTGAATCGACCACTTCGAGTGCGGGGTGAGGTACCTGACGGTGACCTCCTTGCCTTGACCCGTCTTGGAATCTCCGGAAATGCGATGCATATTGAGCGGGGGTCGATACGTGGGCAGATTCTCTCCCAGTTCCGACATCCAGTCGTGGTCAAGGAAGAAGTGCTGGCGACCGGTCAGGGTGTGCCATGGCTTGAGGCGCTCGACGTTGATCGCGAACGCCGTGTAGCGCCTGCCGCCGTGCTCGCTGCCCGACCACTCGGGGCTGGTAATGACCGGCACCGGCCGGGCCTGGGTGTCCGCAAAGGTGATGCGCTTGCCCTCGTTGTCGAGCGCGAGATCGGCCATTCCTTGGCCGGTGCGTTTCTCCTGATTGCGGAAGCCGTCGACGGCCATCCGACCGTTGGTTGTACCTGACAGTGCCAGAATCGTCTCGCAGGCGTGGACGGACGTCGCTAGGGACGGTCGTCCGGCGGCCACGCCGGTAGGGATCACGCCATTGATCTTGCCCAGCAATTCCACCTCGGGGGTGGGGTCAAACTTGACCCCCTTGGTCATCAGGCCCAAACCTTCGGTGAGCGGACCAAGGGCCGACATCTTGTCCGCGACCGCGGTGTAGTCGCGCTCGACCACAATGAATTTGGGGGCGGTCTTGCCGGGAATGATGTCAACCTCACCCTCGCGCCAGTCCTTCACGACGCCGCTGGGCAGCGCCATAGCGTCCGGGGTGTCGTGCAGCAGGGGAGCCGTGACCAGGTCGTGCCTGGTATCGAGGTGCCCCCGCGCGAGTTCACTGAAGGAGCGCGCAATTTCCTGGAACGTGTCGTAGTCGCTCTTGGTCTCCCAAGGTGGGCTAATCGCCGGGGTAAACGCGTGAATGAACGGATGCATGTCCGTGGTGGAGAGGTCGTGCTTCTCGTACCACGTGGCCGCGGGGAAGAGGATGTCGGAGTAGAGGCCTGTGGAGGTCATGCGGTAATCCATGCTGACCAGCAAGTCGAGCTTGCCCTGGCCAGATTCCCGCCACCTGACCTCCTCGGGGCGTTCGTCCTCCTCCAATTCCGAGGCCCTGATAGAACTATCGGTCCCCAGCAGGTGATGGAGGAAGAATTCGTTGCCCTTGGCGGAGGAGCCCACCAGGTTGGCACGCCACACGGTGAGGACGCGGGGCCAGTTTTCCTCGGCATCGGGGTCCTCGATGGCGAAGTTGACCTCGCCGGACGTGAGTTTCTCCTTCATGTACTCGCCCGGGGCTTGGCCCGAGGCCTTGATTGCATCGCCGAGGTCGAGGGAGTTCGCGTTGAGCGACGGAAAGGAGGGCATCCAACCCGAACGCGCTGCCTGCGCGAGGGTGCCCATGGTCGACTTGTTCGCAAAGCGGTTCTCGCCCAATGGGGACGACAGTGCGTCGGGACTCAAGCGGTCGTAGCGCCACTGGCCGGTATTCACGTAGGACCACGCGGTGGTATTCATGTGACGCGGCGGCCGAGTCCAGTCGAGCGCGTTTGCCACCGTTGCCCAACCGGTAACGGGCCGGCACTTCTCTTGACCCACGTAGTGCGCCCAGCCACCACCATTGACGCCCTGGCAACCGGTCATCGTGATGAGGGACAAGAACGTGCGGTAGGTCTCATCCGAGTGGAACCAGTGGTTGGTGCCTGCCCCCAGGATGATCATGGAGCGACCACCGGAATCCTCGGCGTTCTGCGCGAACTCGCGGCCCACGCGCTCTGCCATCGACGCGGGTACTCCCGTGATCTCTTCCTGCCACGCGGGCGTGTAAGGGGAGAGATCGTCGTAGCCGGTGGGCCACTCACCGGGTAGGCCCTCGCGGCCCACACCATATTGCGCCAGCGTGAGGTCGTACACGGTGGTGACGAGGCGCTCTCCGCCGACAGTCTCGAGCCTCGCCGCCGGTACGCCGCGGTGGTGGACACCGCCACGCTCGCCGTCGGACTGCTCCACGTCGAAGCGCGGCAGCAGCAGCTCGGCAGTCTCAGTGCCGGACGCTTCAAACAACGACAGCGCAGGGTCCACGCCCTCGAGGTCGAGGTTCCACTTGCCTTCGCCCTCGTCGCCAAAGCGGTGGCCAAGCGAGCCGTTGGGCACGTGGGGACGGCCCGTAGCGGAGTCGATGAGCACCGTTTTGAACTCGGCGTTCTCGCTGGTATCGCCCAAGTCTGCCGCGGTCACAAACTTGTCGGGAACCCAGGCGCCGTCCTTCTCCTTTAGCGTGACGAGGTAGGGGAAGTCGCTGTAGCGCTTGACGTAGTCCACAAATCGCGGGACCTGCCGGTCAACGTAGAACTCCTTGAGCATGACGTGGCCCATGGCCATCGCGAGCGCACCATCCGTGCCGGGGTGCGGGCTCATCCACTCATCCGCAAACTTAGTGTTGTCCGCATAGTCGGGGGAAACGGTGACGACCTTCTGCCCCCGGTAGCGAGCCTCGGCCATGAAGTGGGCATCGGGCGTACGGGTGACGGGCACATTGGCGCCCCACATGATCAGGTACGAGGAGTTGAACCAGTCTGCGGACTCGGGAACGTCGGTCTGATCGCCAAAGACCTGAGGTGAGGCCACCGGAAGGTCGGCGTACCAGTCGTAGAAGGACAGCATCGAGCCGCCCACGAGCGAGATGAATCGTGAGCCGGCGGCGTGCGATGCCATCGACATGGCGGGGATGGGCGAGAAGCCAAAGATTCGGTCCGGGCCGTACTTTTTAGCGGTGTGCACGTGAGCAGCCGCGACGATTTCCTTGGCCTCAGACCACGACGCGCGGACCAGTCCACCCTTGCCGCGGGCCTTCTGATACTTCATTCGGGCTTTGGAGTCGTCGACGATGGAGGCCCAGGCGTCGACGGGGTCGGGGAAGCGCTTCTTGGCCTCGCGGTAGGCCTCGAGCAGGACGCCGCGGATGTAGGGGTATTTCACTCGCGTGGGTGAATACGTGTACCACGAGAATGCCGCGCCTCGCGGGCAGCCGCGTGGTTCGTACTCGGGGCTATCGGCACCGACCGAGGGGTAGTCGGTCTGTTGGGTCTCCCAGGTAATCACGCCGTCCTTGACGTACACCTTCCAGGAACAGGAGCCGGTGCAGTTCACGCCGTGCGTGCTACGCACAATCTTGTCGTGGCTCCACCGGTCGCGGTAGAACGTGTCCGCGTCGCGCCCTCCCTGGTGAGTGACGGTGCGCAGGTCGGGGGAGACGTCGCCCCTTTGGAGGAAGCGACCCGCGTTCACCAGGAACGTGCTCGCTAGAGGGCTTTCGGACTCGTGAACCGTGGTCATCGTTGCATCCCTAATCAAGTTTCGTGATGGTGCAAAAAGCTGACTAGTCCTGGCGCCGCAATTGCCGCCCGGGCCACCTTCCTCCAAGTACGTGTCTACCAGACCCTAGCGGCTACCGCAGTGCCAAAACGCGCCGCGTGCCGCCGTTGATTTTCGCCACGCTCTCGTTGGCATAATGTCAGCAACAGGCCAGGTATTGGCCGGGACCTTAGTCCCGACACGAATGGCCGGTCGGTGCTATTTT
The DNA here is from genome assembly GCF_000975135.1 of Demequina aurantiaca. Taxonomy (GTDB): domain Bacteria; phylum Actinomycetota; class Actinomycetes; order Actinomycetales; family Demequinaceae; genus Demequina; species Demequina aurantiaca. The sequence goes on from NZ_BBRF01000002.1 coordinate 183,316, forward strand.
TGGATCTACATGGCATCTCTCAGAGGCATCGGTGCCTCGACTTCCGCGAAAGGTTTCCCCGATGACCGCGACCGCGCCAGCACCCAAGGTTCCGAACCGAACAGGCAAGGAATGGCTCCAGGATTGGGATCCCGAGGGGCCCAATTGGGACAAGAAACTCGCATGGCGCACGTTGTGGATCACCACCTTCAACCTCACGCTGTGCTTCATTGCGTGGTTCCTGGTGTCCGCCATCGCGCCGGTCCTCAACGACCTCGGCTTTGACCTCACGCAGAGCCAGCTCTACTGGCTGACCGCGATGCCGGGCCTCGCGGGTGGCTTCTTGCGCCTGGTGTGGATGTTCCTGCCGCCGGTCCTTGGAACGCGCAAGATGGTCACCTTCACGACCATCCTGCTGCTCGTGCCGTTCATCGGTTGGGCTATTGCCGTCCAGAATCCGGACACTCCCTACTTCGCCCTCATCTTGCTCGCCCTCTTCGCGGGAATCGGCGGTGGAGCGTTCTCGGGCTTCATGCCGAGCACCAGCTACTTCTTCCCCAAGAAGAAGGCCGGAACTGCGCTCGGTGTGCAGGCCGGCGTCGGTAACTTTGGCGTTTCCGTTGTCCAGATCGCCACCCCGTGGATCGTTGGCATCATGCTCCTCGGCGGTGCTTTCGCCACCCAAATCGGTGGCTCACAACAATTGACCGACGCCGCGACGGGTGCCACCCGTGAGGTGTGGTACCAGAACGCTGGTTACGCATGGGTGCCGCTCACCATCATCGGCGCGATCGCCGCGTGGTTCATGCTCAAGTCCATCCCGATGCAGGTGCGCGGCGTCAAGGACCAACTCGACATCTTCAAGAACAAGCACACCTGGAACATGACGGTGCTGTACGTCGTGACATTTGGCGCGTTCTCCGGCTTCGCGGCCGTCTTTGGTCTGCTGATCGACAACATCTACGGAACCGGCGTCTTTGGTGACGACGGCATTAACCCCCTGCAGTACGCATTCCTCGGCGCCCTCGTGGGTTCCGCGGCCCGCGTCCTCGCTGGACCTGTGTCTGACAAACTCGGTGGCGCGCCTGTGACGCTGGTCTCGTGCCTCGGTACTGGCGCTGCCTGTGTGTTCACGGCGTTCCAACTCAATCCCACGTCGGCCTCAGACTTCCCGATGTTCCTGTGGGGCATGCTGGCCATCTTCTTCTTCTCGGGAATCGGCAACGCCTCTACGTTCAAGCAGATGCCGTCAATCTTCCACCCCCGTCAGGCCGGTGGCGTGATTGGATTCACCGCAGCCATCGCAGCGTTCGGGCCGTTCTTCTTCTCGATCATCCTGGCGTCGTCCGCATCGATCACTCTGTACATCTACTGGGCAGTGATCTCCTTTATTGGGGTAGGCATCACGTGGTGGTTCTACGCACGCAAGGGCGCGGAGATGCCGTCCTAGCGGATCGGTCCGTGAGGACGGCGCGCCCATAATGGCGCTTGAAACTCCCTGGTCACGCATGAGAAACAGGGCGTTGTTAGTGTGGAAGGCATGACGCCAGACTCACTGCACACGCCCTGGACTGGGTATTCGCCCCAGGCCGCCTGGGATGAAGCTGTCGATGTGCACGGCAAGGTACGCGAGCCGTATGCACGGGTTTATGCCGAGATCGACCGCATGTCCGGGGACGACCTCTATGCCCGCGCCGAGGCGCTAGCGAGCACATACCTCGCGCAGGGTGTCACGTTCGACCACGCGGGCGAGGAGCGGCCCTTTCCGCTCGACATCGTGCCGCGCGTGATCGGCGCCGACGAGTGGGACATCATTTCTCCTGGGGTTGCTCAGCGCGTGAAGACTCTTGAGGCATTTCTGGCCGACGTGTACGGCTCGCAGCGTTGCGTCACCGACGGCATCGTGCCGCGCAAGCTCATCGCATCGTCGCAGTATTTTTATCGCTCCGTTGCTGGAGTCGATCCCGCGAATGGCGTGCGTGTGCACGTTTCGGGCATCGACCTAGTCCGCGACCAACACGGCATCTGGCGTGTCCTCGAAGACAACGTGCGCGTCCCGTCCGGAGTCAGCTATGTGTTGTCCAACCGACGCGCGATGTCCCAGATGTTCCCGGACATGTTTGGGGCGATGGGAGTGCGCCCCGTCCTTGAGTACTCGCAGCGACTGCGCTCAGCACTCGCGAAGGCTGCGCCCGAGGACGTTGACGATCCCACCATCGTGGTTCTCACGCCCGGTGTCTTCAACTCGGCGTACTACGAGCACTCGCTGCTTGCGCGCACCATGGGCGTCGAGCTCGTCGAGGGCCGCGACCTCGAGACACATAATGGCCGGGTCTACATGCGCACCACCGCTGGTCGACGCCGCGTGGATGTCATCTACCGTCGCATCGACGACGACTACCTGGATCCCATCGCGTTCCGACCGGATTCGACGCTGGGCGCCCCCGGCCTGATCAACGCCGCGCGCATGGGTAACGTCACCATCGCGAACGCCGTGGGTAATGGCGTCGCGGATGACAAGCTCATCTACACCTACATGCCGGACCTCACCAGGTATTACCTGGGCGAGGAGCCGATTCTGCCCAATGTTGACACGTGGCGTCTTGAAGAACCTGAGGCCCGCGAGGAGGTCATGGATCGCCTGCACGAACTGGTCGTCAAGCCCGTCGACGGTGCCGGAGGTAAGGGCGTGACGATCGGCCCCAAGGTGTCCAAGGCGGAACTCGAGGCCGTGCGCAAGCAGATTCTCACTGATCCCCGCGGCTGGGTCGCACAGCCCGTCGTTCAATTGTCTACCGTGCCAACGCTGACTGACGAGGGACTCGACCCCCGTCACGTGGATCTGCGACCCTTCGCCATCAACGACGGCGATGACGTGTGGGTCCTCCCTGGCGGCCTCACTCGAGTGGCGCTCGCGAAGGGGCAGCTCATCGTGAACTCCTCCCAGGGCGGCGGGTCCAAGGACACCTGGGTACTCGGTGGAGTGCGTCACCGTGGCACCGCGCAGCCACCCCCCGAGGCGCGCGTGGAGTTCTCCGGCATCGGCTCCGTACCGCAGGCCTCGCATCCGGAGGACTATGCCGCCGGCCAGGAACAGCAGCAACAGCAACAGCAGCAGGGCGAGCCGACGGCAACCGCTCAGTCGGACGATGCTGCCGAACACGTGGGTGCCAACGGCCACGACGGAGGTGCGGTCTGATGCTGAGTCGTATCGCAGAATCACTGTTCTGGATTGGTCGCTACGTGGAGCGCGCGGACAACACCGCCCGACTGCTGGACGTGCACCTCAATGTGTTGCTCGAGGACCCTTGGGTCGACGAGCCCAGTGCCAATGCTTCGATCCTGGCGGTCATGAATTGCGAGTTCGACGGGCCGGTGTCCCGTTCCGACGTGCTGGCGACCCTGGCCTTCGATCGTGACCGTTCGTCATCGATTGCGGGCACGATGGCGGCCGCCCGCGAGAACGCCCGCCGTGCCCGCGAGGTCATCTCCACCGAGGTGTGGGAGAGCCTCAACATGACCCGCAATCAACTGCCGCGTTGGTCGCAGGCGTCGCGGCCCCACGAGTACTTTGTCTGGGTGCGCGAACGCGCGGCAGTGGTGTGGGGCCTGTCGAGCGCAACAACTTCCCGCGATGACGCCTGGCACTTCATGGAACTGGGCCGTTCACTTGAGCGGGCCGACATGATCGCGCGGTTGCTGATGACTCGCAGTCTTGAGGGCACCACAGGTCCCAACTGGACCACGCTGCTACGCACCTGTTCAGCGCACGAGGCGTACTTGCGCACCGTGCGTGCACTCGTGACCGAGGAGCGAGCGGCGGAGTTCCTCCTGATAGACCGACTGTTCCCACGCTCGATTGCGTACAACCTGGACCGGGCGGAAACCATCCTGAGCGAGATCGACGGGGCGGGCGCAAGCAGAGCGCTGGCCGACCGCGCCCGTCTCGCCTTGGGGCGCGCCAGGACCAACCTCGAATACCGTGACGTCGGCGAAATCCTTGCCGACCTACCCGCTCAGATGCGCGAGGTGCAGAAGGCGTGCGCCACGGCATCGGACCTTATCCGTGACCGCTACTTCCTGCCCGCGTCGACGGTCATGTGGAGCCAGGAGGCCCTGTGAGTACCTTGCGCATCGAACACCGCACCGCGTTCCAATACGCTGAGCCGGTGGTGTCGTCGTACAACGAGGCACGCCTGACCCCCGCGTGGCTGCCACGCCAGCGCGTGCTCGAGTCAAACATCGAGATCTCGCCGCTGTCCTGGCGAACCGCCTACCGCGACTACTGGGAGAGTGACGTCACGGTCTTCGAGATCACTCAGCCGCACACGTCCTTGACGGTGACCAACCGGTCCCTCGTGGAGATCTTGCCGCAAAACTACCGTGAGGAGCGCGCAGATTGGGATGCGTTGAATGGTCCGCGTTTTCAGGACCTGTTGTGTGAGTACCTGTCACTGACTCCCGTGACCCGTCCCACTGATGAACTGCTGGAATTCGCCAAGCAGTCGGCTCGTACGCTCGACCCCGATGCCGCCGCGCGGCAGATCTGTGACTACCTTCACGACCAGGTGAACTACGTACCAGGCGTGACGAACGTCCACACCCCAGCGGCCGATGCTTGGGCAGCCAGGTCCGGTGTCTGCCAGGATTTTGCTCACCTCGCGATTGGCGCGCTGCGTTCCGTGGGCATCCCGGCACGCTACGTGTCTGGCTACCTGCACCCCAAGAAGGATGCGGAGATCGGAGAAACGGTCAGCGGCGAGTCACACGCGTGGGTGGAGTGGTGGAGCGGCGATTGGTTCGGTTACGACCCCACCAACGCTTCGGAAGTGGGAGATCACCACGTGATTGTGGCGCGTGCCCGTGAATATCGCGACGTGCCGCCGCTGTCTGGTGTGGTCGCCGGCACCACCACGGATCTGAACGTCACCGTGAAGGTGACCACGGTTTCCTAGCCGCAGTTCCGACTGCGACGGGCGCGATGCGCGGAGCTTGTCGGGAAGGCGAAGAACCTGGGAACTCAGCCCGTGTATTCGAAGTGCCAGGGCTCGGGGTTGTACCCGGAGGGTCTTGCCCAGTCGGGCGCCTTCCAGTTGTAACCGGTGAGCTGGTCTCGCAGCCACAGGTACGCAGCGCCGCTATAGCCCCCGGGAAGGGATGAACCCGCGACATCGATCGCGGCCCCCCAGCCGTGGTTCGACGTGCCCGGGATGGCGGCGATGTTGCCAAGGACGGCTCGGGCCGTGACTTGTTCCTGGTAGGTGCGGTAAGCATCGTTGATGGGAATGTTCATGCCATAGCGTGCCCGGAAGGCGCGGTTGAGCCGTTCCAGGTCGTCCGCAGCCTGGCAGAGAAGCAATTCGGCCGTGTCCCACGACAATGGGCACAGATGAGTGACGGGGATGTAGCCGTTCGAGTACGAGGTCTTGGCCCGGGTGATTGCCACGCCGGACGAGCCCGCGAGGTAATAGCCCGAACCCCATGCCCGTGTGGTGCCCAACTGAACCTCGATCCAGCCTCCTGTGGAGACGGCCCCGGTGGCGGTGAGTGCGTTGCCCCGAGATCGCTGGGTGACGACCGAGTACGACGTGGACGGACCCGAGCGCAGATTGAGAGTTGAGGTGCCATAGACGTACACCACGGAGTGCCGGAGGAGCGGGCCCGACGACGCTGAGGGTGCGTAGCTCACGCCGGCGCGATCTAGCCGGTACAGAAATGCCGCCATGGCGTCCCGGGTGATCGAGGCGCCCGGCCTGAACTCCGCCCCACCGGGAGTCTTCCAACCGGTGGTGGCGCCCGTCGAGGCCAACCACACGATTTGCTTGTAAAACTGCGACGAGGTCGTCACGTCGGTGAAGGGTGACTTTGAGGGCACCGAGACCTTTGGCGACCCGGCGAATCGATAAAGGAATGCAGCCATCGCCTCGCGCGTAATGGCGCTGTACGGCCGGAATTCGTGCCCGCTCGTGACGCGCCATCCTTTTGAAATCCCGGTCTCGGCCGCCCATGAAATCTCGGTGAAGAAGGCGGTGGAAGATTTGATGTCTGCGAAGGGTGAGTGGGGAGCGGCGATGTATGCGGGCTTTCCCGCATACCGATAGAGAAAAGCTGCCATGGCGTCTCTCGCGACAGTCGAGTACGGGCGGTACTCGCGTGAGCCGCCAGGCATCAGCCATCCGGTGGTCACGCCGCTATTGGCAAGCCAGGCGATCTCCGTCGAGAACTTGGAGTAGTGACTGGAGCTCGCACTCGTGGAGTCGTCGGTGAAGGTGATCGCTGGGGCAGCACGTACCGCCTCAGGGGTCGCCGACCTCAGCATCATCGAGGTGGGGGGCAGTGCGTCGACGGTTGAGTCTGGAGACACGTCCGCGTTGGGTGCGTCCTTGGGAGGCACCACAACCTCGAGCGGGGGCTCATGGTCCAGGTCAGGATCGGGCTTGGCAGAGGATGAAGGGCTCGGAACCGGTGTTGGCGTCGGTGTTGGCGCGGCACTCACTGAGGGAGCGGGGCTTGGCACCGGAGCCGTGGACGGCGTCGGGGTGGCAGTGGCCGAAGGGGCCGGACGCGGGGAATCATCTGCCGACGGTGACGGCTTGTCGGATGCCGAGGGACCCGGGCTGGGCACATCGCTGGGCTGCGACGACGCTGAATCTGACGGCGGAGCTGCCTCGTCAAACATGATCGGTTGCGCATGCGCTGTGGTGCTGCCGAGGGCGATCACGACGCCTATCGTGACAGCGCACACGGCTCGTACAGCGACTAGTCGGGCGTTGTTGCGTAATGCTTGGATGAGCCCTACTCCTCTGGCGTTGTTGAGCCCGTGAGCCTCGGAAGCACGCGGATGGTTATAGGGATAATCGGCGTATATCGGATGTAAGTAAACCTCGTGTGGCACATCCCACTGCAACGTTGGATGCCAACCCTAGGATGCATCGGCCGGGGGCGGGCCGTCCAATGGAGCGCGTGACCGCGATGCGTACAACCCGGCTAAAATCGGTGGGTGACTTCCGCGAATCCAGAATCTGACGAGAACCGCTACGACTTCCACGCGCTCGAGAGGCGTTGGCAGCCGGTGTGGGCCGAGACCCAGCCGTTCAAGGCTGGAGGTGCCGACGATGCGCGCCCCACCAAGTACGTGCTCGACATGTTTCCGTACCCCTCGGGCGACCTTCACATGGGCCACGCGGAGGCTTACGCACTGGGAGACGTGATCTCCCGGTACTGGATTCAGCGTGGCTTCAACGTGCTGCACCCCATCGGATGGGACTCCTTCGGTCTGCCTGCAGAGAACGCCGCGATCAAGAACAATACTGATCCTCGAGTCTGGACTGAGGCGAACATCGCCCAGCAGCGCGCCTCGATGGAACGCTACGCCTGCTCTTTTGACTGGGACCGTGTGCTCGCGACACACCGCCCCGAGTACTACCACTGGAACCAGTGGATCTTTACGCGCATGTACGAGCGCGGACTCGCGTACCGCAAGCCGTCGCTGGTGAACTGGTGCCCCAAGGATCAGACGGTACTCGCGAACGAGCAGGTTGTGCAGGGGCTCTGCGAACGTTGTGACACTCCCGTCACCAAGAAGAAGCTCACGCAGTGGTATTTCAAGGTCACTGAGTACGCGGACCGACTGCTGGACGATCTCGATGGTCTCGAGGGCACGTGGCCGTCCAAGGTCATCGCGATGCAGCGCAACTGGATTAACCGCTCGCACGGTGCGGACGTGGTGTTCTCGATCGAGGGCCGCGACGAACCCATCAGCATCTATACGACGCGGCCGGACACGCTCTGTGGCGCCACCTTCATGGTGGTCGCCGCAGACTCCGACCTAGCCTCAGAACTTGCGGCCGATGCTGACGACGCCACGCGACAGGCTTTCGACACGTACGTGGCAGCCGTCAAGGGTGCGACCGACATTGACCGCATGAGCACCGAGCGACCTAAGACTGGCGTGTTTCTGGGGCGCTACGCCACCAATCCTGTCAACGGCGAGCGTCTGCCCATCTGGGCATCTGACTACGTGTTGGCCGACTACGGGCACGGCGCCATCATGGCGGTCCCCGCACACGACCAACGTGACCTTGACTTTGCACGCGCCATGGAACTACCCGTGCGCACCGTTGTCGATGTGAAGGATGAGGAGGGCAACTCCCTGCCTGACCCCGCCGAGTCCTGGATCGCGACCGGAGGAGACGGACTCGTTGTCAACTCCGGTGAGTTCGACGGCCTCGCAAAAACAGAGGCCATCGCCGCCGTCGTCGCCAAGCTGAATGCAGATGGAGTGGGTAGCGAGACCACTAACTATCGCCTGCGAGACTGGCTGATCTCGCGCCAGCGCTACTGGGGTACTCCTATCCCGATCGTGCACTGCGACAAGTGCGGCGAGGTCCCGGTTCCGGATGATCAGCTTCCCGTGGAGCTGCCTCCCACTGAGGGTCTCGACCTCAAGCCCAAGGGCAAGTCCCCGCTGGCCGCCGCGACCGACTGGGTCAACACCACGTGCCCCAAGTGCTCGGCTCCCGCTCTGCGCGACACCGACACCATGGACACTTTCGTGGATAGTTCCTGGTACTTCCTGCGCTACCTGTCGCCCAACAAGACCGACGGCCCGTTTGATCCGGCGGAGGCCGCGCGGTGGGCTCCCGTCGACCAATACGTCGGCGGAGTCACGCACGCGATCCTGCACTTGCTGTACGCCCGCTTCTTCACCAAGGCGTTGAACGACATGGGCTATGTCGACTTCGAGGAGCCATTCCTCGCACTGCTCAACCAGGGCATGGTGCAAATGGACGGTTCAGCGATGTCTAAGTCACGCGGCAACATTGTGCGTCTGAGCGAGCAGCTCGACGAATACGGCGTAGATGCCGTCCGGCTCACGATGGCGTTCGCGGGCCCACCTGAGGACGACATCGACTGGGCTGACGTCTCTCCCTCCGGTAGCGCCAAGTTCCTTGCCCGTGCGTGGCGCCTCGCGCGCGACGTGACGAGCGAACCCGGGACGGACCCGGCATCGGGCGATGTGTCCCTGCGTGCTCACACCCACAAGACGCTGGCCGAGTGTGCTGAGCTCGTCGAGGGCTTCCGCTTCAACGTGGTCGTGGCTCGCACCATGGAACTGGTCAATGTGACGCGCAAGGCCATCGACTCGGGAGCCGGTCCGGCTGACCCCGCGGTGCGCGAGGCCGCTGAGGTAGTGGCGATCCTGCTGAGCATGTTCGCGCCCTACTGCTCCGAGGACATGTGGTCGATGCTCGGTCACGACAACGTCGCGCACGCCGGCTACCCAGAGGTGGACCCGGAGCTGCTCGTCGAGGAGACCGTGACATGCGTCGTTCAGGTGAAGGGCAAGGTGCGCGACCGTCTCGAGGTCGACCCGAACGTCGGTGAGGACGCCCTGCGAGAGTTGGCCCTCGCATCGGACGTCATCAAGCGCGCCCTCGACGGCGCGGAGCTGCGAACGGTGATCGTGCGCGCCCCCAAGCTCGTCAACATCGTCCCCATGTAGGAGAAATGTGCCCTCTCGGGGGGCGCATCGAGAAAGGATTGCTCGTGGCTGAACGCACTGTCGCCGTCATCACCGACTCAGTCTGTGGCCTGGCTGGAAACGTCGCTGCGGAGTTTGGCGTGTACCTCATCCCGGTGCGCGTGACGACCCCTGACGGCACCTATTCCGACGGCGCGGGCTTTGGCCCGGATGATGCGATCGCCGCCATTGTCGCGGGGAAGAAGGTCGAGACCGCCGAGCCGCAAGTGGCGGCGATGGCCAACGCGTTCGCCGAGTGCGCGAACGCCGGCGCCCAATCAATCGTGTGTGTGCACGTGAGCAGCGAGCTGTCCGGCACCGTCGGAGCAGCGCGTGCTGCCGCGGCGACCTCGCCGATTCCTGTCACCGTGGTAGACACCGGCACCACTGGCATGGCACAGGGATACGCCGCACTCGCGGCGGGCGCAGTCTCGCTTGCCGGCGGCACCAACGCGGAGGTCGCGCGAGCAGCTGAGATGGCCGCCGAGAGTTCGCAGGTGTACTTCACGGTAGACACGCTCGACTTCCTGCGCCGCTCTGGACGCATCTCCGGAGCGATTGCGACTCTGGGATCCATGTTTAAATTGCGCCCCATCATGGGGATTCGCAACGGCAAGGTTGAGTCGGTGGATCGCAAGCGCGGCACCGACGCCGCCCGTAGCACGGTGCGTGAATTGGCCGAGCGACGCGCGGGCGAGATGGTGAGGCCCGCAGGAGCCGTTGGACTGGTGGGCTCCGAGGCAGTCCCCGCAGAGTTCCAGTTGTCCATTTCTGGACCGACTCTCGAGTCGGATCCTCCGACGTCGCTCGCAATCCACGCGGGACCGGGGATGTACTACGCGGCCGTCGCCCAAATGCCGCAGGCCTATTTTGATGTGCTGCGCGGGTCCTCTCTCGCCTCGTCCTAGTTCCCTCAGGGTGCGGCCCGGCGCATCGCCGCTACTGTGGTGCCCATGAGCAACGTCGCGGTGATCACTGACTCCGCAGCTTCACTTCCGCCTGCCTTGGCCAAGAAGTGGGGCATCATCGTGGTGCCACTGCAGGTCATCGTGGACGACGTGTCTTTTCCCGAGGGCGAGGAGATCACTCCGACCGAAGTCCTGACTCACCTGCTTGACGGCCGTGCCGTGTCCACGTCGCAACCGAGCATTGCGGCGTTCGAAGCCGCCTACGCGCAGGCAGCCGCGTCGGGTGCGCAGGCTGCTGTCGTGGTGCTCATTTCAGGAGAGATGTCGGGCACCGTCAATGCTGCGCGTGCCGCGGCTCAGGGCGCTGCGATCCCGGTGCGTGTGGTAGACACTCGGACCCTCGCGATGGCGGCTGGATTCGCTGCCGTGGCCGCAGCCGCCCGCGCCGCAGCCGGGGCGGGAATCGACGACGTGGCTCAGCGGGCGCAGGATGTGGCGGCGTCATCGTTGTGTGTCTTCACGCTCGATAGCCTCGAATTCCTCAGGCGAGGAGGACGAGTGAACGCAGCGACGGCCGCCATCGGAAATGCGCTGAGTCTGCGTCCGGTGATGGCGATCCGCGACGGCAAGGTGGAGGTCCTGGAAAGAGTGCGGACCACTGCGAGAGCGCGCAGCGCCATGCTGGACATGGTCGACACACATGTAGGCGGCCTTGCACGCCCTGCGGCCGCGATCATGGTGCTCGGGGACGAGCAATTTGGTAGCGACGCTGCACTCCTCGTCGAGAACCGTCACCCCGAACTGGCGATGCTGGTGCGCACGCCGGTGAGCGCGGTGCTGGCGGTCCACACCGGACCGGGCACGCTCGCCGCTGTCGTGGTGGATCTCCCAGACGACGTGCGCTGACACCAGTCTTACTGCCTGACCCGTGCAGTCCGGGGAGTTCTGCCAGTGGACTGATGCCCACAGGCCGTCTCCTGAGTGTGCGAACTCAGCGACCACGGTCGCCGCTTACCGGCCACGGTGTGTGCTGCCTAGCGTCAGGGGATGAGCAATCACGAACGGCAGGGCGGTACGGCCGATGCGCGCAGCCCAGTGGTGTCCAGCGACAGCGTGGGGGCGCGGTGGCGTGACGGCGTCGCTCGTCAGGCGCGAGCCGTCTACGAGTCCGCGCACGGTAACCCCATTGCCGACGACGCCCGCGGAATGCGCTGGATGCTATCGCCTCGCGCTGCGCTCACCGCCGGCATCGTGGTCCTGCTCTGTGGTGTCATCCTGCTGATGGTGGTGAGGCCCCCGGCAAGAACGGTCATAGGACCCGGTGTCGACGTGGATGGTGCGGCTGGGGTGGATGGAGCCGAGTATGAGTCCGCCGGCGCGGAAGGCACCGGTCCAGGGGTGACTCCGTCGCCCGGCGCTAGTGACGACGGTTCCAGAGATGGGTGGGACGACGCCAGCGACAGCGGCATCGTAGTCGTCGACGTCGCGGGCCATGTGGCGCTGCCAGGCCTGCGTGAATTGCCCGCGGGATCACGTGTAGCAGACGCCATCGATGCCGCCGGTGGGCCGCTTGCCGACGCCGCAGCCGATGGACCCAACCTCGCCCGGGTGCTGGTCGATGGCGAGCAGATTTATGTGCCGGGAGTGGATGAGGGTGCAACTCATGATGCTGGAGCGGGTACCGCAGCGGTGCACGGCAAAATCAACGTGAACCGGAGTGATGCGGCTGAGCTCGAGGCGCTACCCGGGGTAGGGCCAGTCCTCGCGCAGCGTATTGAGGACTTTCGCGAGGAACACGGCCCATTTGCGTCAGTAGAGGACCTTGACGCCGTCTCAGGAATCGGACCCGCGTTGCTGGCCCGGCTCTCCGAGGAAGCGACGGTGTGAAGCCAAGGCATGACGCACGGCTGGTTCCCGCGGCTCTCGCCGCGTACCTGTGCGCGGGAATGATCGCCAGCGAACTCATCAAACCGTCCATGGCCTTCCTGATGGTTCTGGTGATTGCTGCCGGCGCTGTTGCCGTGGGAACACTTGCCTCGATGCGGCGTGAGCGGGTTGGACTAGTCCCATCTGGCAGTGGTCGTGGTGACGCGCGCATATCCAGACGTCGAGCGCGACACGGACTGATGGTCACGCTGTGCTCGCACGCGGCACTCGTAGCCGTGATGGCGGGAGTCGTCGTGTTGAGCACCTCCGCCCATATGATCGCGCGGTGGGAAGGGGGCTTCGCCGCTGCCGTGGGGTCCAAAGCCCCAGAGGTTGAGCTGATGGCTGTCGTTGCCCGGGAGCCGGTGCCACTCACCAATCCGGGATTCGACGGTGAACAACGCCACGCCGTCCGTGTGTCGGTTCGCCAATGGCGTGAGGCCGACGAGCGTGCCTCGTGGCGGCCGTCTGCAGCGACGGTGGACGTGATGGGCGCGCAAGATGTTGCGGCCCTCGCCTATGGCGATCAGGTCACTGTGGTGACACGTCTGGACCGCCGCCGTGGCGATCGTCCCGTCGCGGTGGGGTGGGACGCGGCAGTGGATGACGTGCGCGGAGCTGGGGGAGTGGCGGGTGCCGTAGCGACCGTCCGCGAGGACTTTAGGCAAGCGAGCAAGGGGCTGGCCACTCCGGTGAGGGGACTCACCCGGGGCATGGTCATCGGAGATACCCGAGCAATGCCCAGTGAGCAACGGGAAGACATGCGCGTCTCGGGGCTCACGCACCTGACCGCGGTCTCGGGCGCGCACTTCGCCGTGGTCGCGGTGATGGTGCACGGCATGCTGCGCAGGTTGCCATTGCACCGGGGCCTGCGAGCGACTCTTGCGGCACTGGGAATGGCATGCTTTGCGTGCCTAGTATTTCCGGACGCGTCCGTAGTGCGTGCCCTGGTCATGGCACTCGTGGGAGCGCTCGCGGTGTGGTGGGGGCGACCGCCTCAAGCGCTTGCCGCGCTCGCGACAGCAGTGATCGCGCTCGTGACGGTAGACCCATTCGTGGCACTTGAACCGGGATTCGCGCTTTCCGTCAGCGCGGTGGCCGCCATCGTCCTGTGGGCACCGCGCCTGCGCATAGTGCTGGGCAAGGTGATGGCGCCCACGCCGGCAATGTTGATCTCTGTCCCACTCGCCGCTCAGGCAGCTTGCGCGCCCATCCTGATCCTTCTCGAGCCCCGCGTCAGCCTCTACGCGGTCATAGCGAACCTGCTCGCTGTACCCTTCGCCGCGCCCGTGACCCTCATCGGTCTCGCCGCAGTCGTGCTCGGGCCCGCGTCGGGGGGCATTGCCTCGGCCATCACGTGGCTCGCCTCATTATCAGTGTGGCCGGTAGCGCTGATCTCCCATGTGGCGGCATCGCTTCCCGGGGCGACAGTGCTGTGGCCACCGGGTGTCCCTGGAGCTGTGTCCTTGGCCGCACTCACGTGCGTGACGATGTGGTGGACCGTAGGCAGGGGCCGCGTATCAGTCAAGGTCCTGGTGACCGTTGCCACGCTGACGGCGGTCGTCTTGGCGGGAAGGTCGGACCGCACGTGGGGCTGGGTCAGCCCAGTGCCGGGACAGTGGTCCCTCGTCGCTTGTGACGTGGGACAAGGAGACATGATGATGTTGCGCGTCGGGGCGCATTCTGCCGTGGTGATCGACGCAGGTCCGGGGGACGGGACGGCAGCCGCGTGCCTGAGTCGTTTTGGGGTGAGCGAAGTTCCGCTGCTCATTCTCACGCACCCCCATGCGGATCACGACGGTGGTGTGCCTGAGGTGCTATCCCACGCCAGCGTCGAGGCGGCATGGGTACCCGATCTCGCCACCCATCCGGGGTTCGACGCCGCCGCGCGACGGCTGGCCGAAGCCGAGGTGAGCGTCGTTGTTCCACGCGCCGGGGCGACGTGGAATGGGGCATCGGTCACCCTCACTCTGCGTGAGGCGCGCGCGGTGAGCAGCGTTCCCGGTCCAGACTCCGAGGTCGCAGGAAGCCTCGTGAATGATGCGTCGTTGGTGGTGTCCGGGAGCGTCGACGGGGTGACATTCCTGGCCCTAGGGGACGTGGAGACCGCCGCTCAACGGGACCTGGAGGCGAAGGTGCGGGCCCCCGTTGTCGTGGACGTCGTCAAATTGGCTCACCATGGTTCACGGGTCCAGGATCCGCGCCTGGTGGAGCAGATCCGAGCCGCCGTGGCAATCGTCAGTGTAGGTGCCGGAAACACCTACGGGCATCCGTCAGCGGAGGCACTCGCGCTCTACTCCGGGAACGGCGCCACCACAGTCCGGACGGACGAATGTGCTGACGTGGTGGTGTGGCGCAACCCGGAGTTGCGCGTGGCATCGCAGTGTCGGTGACGCATGGCAGGCTAAGCACATGGCCGCACGCAATTCCACCCCGGAAGCAACCTGGTTTAAGGCCGCGCCAGCGCCGCTCGTGCTGGTGTCGGGCCCAGAGACGGTACTAGGGGAGCGAGCGATTGAGCGCATCGTGCTCGCGGTCAAGAAGCGTGAGGACTCCGTCACCGTGACGCGCCTGGACGCCGGTGCGTATAGCCGTGGCGCGCTCATGTCAGCGACCAGCCCGTCGCTGTTTGCGGAGCCCGGCATCGTGGTTGTCGATAGTGCGGAGGCGATGAACGACGAGTTCCTCGCCGATGGCTTGGCCTATGTGGCAGCACCCGATCCCACCGTCGTCGTGGTGATCCGTCACGGCGGTGGAGTGCGAGGCAAGAAGCTGCTCGACGCGCTCAAGGCGGCCGGTGCCGCTCAGTACACGTGTCCCGCCATCAAGAAGGATGCCGAGTTGGTTGACTTCGCGATGGGGGAGTTTGAGCGCGGCAAACGACCCGCACCCGCCCGCGCGGTGCGCTCGCTCGTGGACGCGATTGGCGGAGACGTCGCCGAGCTCGCGGCCGCATGTGCGCAGCTCATGAGCGATGTCGACGGCACCATCGACGAAGCGGCCGTGACGCGCTATTACGGATCCCGCGTCAACGCGACAGGCTTCGCAGTCGCCGATGCCGCGGTGGCGGGAAAGACGGGCGAAGCACTCGCGCTCGTTCGACACGCAGTTTCGACCGGAACAGATCCCGTGCCCCTGGTGGCGGCGCTCGCGTTGAAGCTGCGCACGCTGGCCAAGGTGGGCGCGGCACGCGGGCGCGGAATGGACCCCGTGCGCGACATGAAACTGGCTCCGTGGCAGGTGGATCGTGCTCGGCGCGAACTGCAGCGTTGGAACGCGCGGACACTGGCCGAGGCCATCGAAGAGGTCGCACAGGCAGATGCCGACATCAAGGGTGGCGGTCGCGCGCCAGATTTCGCGCTCGAGCGGGTGGTGCGCCGAGTCTCCGGGCTGGCGTCCAACTAGTCAGATGCCGCACCGCCGGCGAGACAACGCACACCGAATTTGACGGGCTGTCGCGGCCCCATGGCACGGCTACTAAGTTCGATTGCCGGCGCCACGCGTGGGAATACTGAGTACCTCGGTGTGCTCGAACAGATCCCCTTGGATCTGCTCGAAACCGAGAGCCACGAGGGCGTCGAGTTGAGATTGTGTCTCCACGCATTCCGCAACCAGTGTTCGCCCATTGCCTCGCGCTCGCTCCACCAGTTGCGGTCCGAGTCTCGTCACGTCGTGTTGGTCGAGTTTGACGAAATCCGCGTAGGGCAGCAGCTCGCACTGAGCGTCAGTGGCGGTGAAGTCGTCGAGCGCGATACGGAATCCCTGGGCACGCAGCTCGCGAAGTCGGTCCACGAGTGGATGCTGCAGGGTGATCGACTCCACGATCTCGATAATCACCGTGGCGGGGTCGCAGGCCAGGTCACGATGAGTGAGTAGGTAGTTTCCGGTGAAGTTCACGGACGCGTCTCTGCCGTTGGTGATATCGATGCCTTGGTGAAAGGCGGCGGCGATCACGTGCTCAGTCGCGAGGTCCTGGTCTTCCGCATTCCAACGATCAGCTCGCGCTCCCTTGAGTCCCGCAGCGCGGAAGAGGAGTTCGTAGCCAAACAACTCGCCACCCGGTGTGTAGATGCCTTGGCGGCCTACGAGGGTGGGCACTTTGGTGTACCGAGCGACGGCCTCCGGGTGCGTGACATGCCACAGGCGCGGCGTCGCGGACGTGGTCATTGAATCCCTTGAAGAAAGGCGCTGGGTAGCACAAAAGCCCCGGTCACGCAGAGCATGCCGGGGCGAAGTGTGCGGGGCTAGAGAGCCGCGACCTGCTTGGCGAGAGCCGACTTGCGGTTCGCGGCCTGGTTCTCGTGGATGACGCCCTTGGACGCAGCCTTGTCGAGCTTGGTGGTTGCGGTCTGCAGTGCAGTCTGCGCAGCGGCCTTGTCGCCGGCAGCAATGGCCGTGCGGACCTTGCGGACGTGCGTCTTGAGCTCAGACTTGACGGCGACGTTGCGCACGCGAGCCTTCTCGTTGGTGCCGATACGCTTGATCTTCGACTTAATGTTTGCCACGTGGGTCCTCTAACGGTGTTGGAAATAAACTTGGGGTGTTGCGCCCGACGGGCGCACACACGACCGCCAATACTACCAGTGATGGCACTCAATTAGCGAACGTGATACTTGTTCGTACTTCGCGTACGGGAGAACGGCGCCTTCGCGCCGCACTGTGCGCGGGTTGACACGCAACACTCTATCAAGACGCACCTCGCTTGGGCGGCCTTGACGGTCCCACGCGCCGGACCCAATATCGAGCCAATATCGGCCCCAGTGAGCCTCACTGGCGGTGTTGCGGTTGTGATCCTTGCTCGTGAGCATGAGGCCGAGCAACCAGTCACCATCTCGACCTATCAAGAGCACCGGCCGGTCCTTGCCGTGGTTGAAGTCCTCCTCGAAAGGCACCCACGTCCACACCACCTCGCCAGGATCCGGCTTGCCGTCGAGTTTGGGGGAGTACTCGATGTCGAATTTGCCCTCGAAGTCGCCTGGATATGACGGGGGGCCCTTGCGCGCAGAGCGCGGTGCGAGTGCAGTCTTTAACTTCGCAAACAATCGCGATAGGCGGGAAGGATGTGGGTTGGCCATGTTGCGTTACGTTAGCGCGCCGGAGCCGGGCAGTGTCAACGCCCGGTCGGCGAGTTCGGGGTCAGTGGGTGCTCCGACAAAGAGCTCTTCAGCGGGCAACGCGTGCCCGAACAGGAAGCCCTGACCAAAGCTCCACCCGTGCTGACGGGCTATGGAGTATTGGGCTTCTGTCTCGATGCCTTCGATGATCCCGTACATGTCGAGCGAGGTCGTGAGGCTCGCCATCGCAGTTGAGATGCGATCACCAGTGGAACGGTCTCCCAATCGCAGGGTGAATTCTCGCGCGAGTTTGAGGCCGGAGACGGGGTTCTGCAGCACGGAGGACAGCGATGAGTAACCCGTGCCGAAGTCGTCAATGAGGAGGTCGATGCCCATTGCTGTTAGCCGGTCCAGGTCGGAGTGCTCGGCGGGCGTGGCCGCGAGCATCCCTGACTCTGTGATTTCTAGTCCGAGGCGGTCGGGACTGACCCCGGTTGAGTCGAGTGCCGCAGTCACCACGCGAGTCAGGTCGGCTCCACCAATCTGGCGGGTCGACACGTTGACAAATATCTTGCCCTGGAAATCTGGACGTGAGGCGATCAGCCGGCACGCATCAAGCAAGACAAAGCGACCCAGGTCGATGACGAGGTTCGCCGCCTCGCACACCTCGATAAAGTCCTGAGGTAGCAATAGTCCGCGCGTCGGGTGCTGCCAACGAACAAGGGCTTCGTACGCCACCACCTCGCGAGTGCCGAGGTCTACCACCGGCTGATAGTGGACTCGCAATTCGCCCTCGGCAATAGCGGTGCGGAGCTCCGCCTCGACGGACAGTCGGGACAGTGCATTGGCATGCAGGTCTTCGCGGAAGACTTCAGCACCGGCACGTCCGGCCTGCTTCGCCGCGAACATCGCCAGATCGGCGCGGCGCACCAACCCCTCCGCACCCAATCCCACATCAGCCAGGGCGATGCCGGTACTCATTGTGACGCGCACGTGCTGGCCGCCCACGACGAGCGGTTCCTGCACGGCATCGGTGATCACGGTCAGGAGTCCCTGCGCGGCATTCTCCGTAAGGATCGTGTCGAGCACCACCACAAACTCGTCGCCGCCGAGTCGGGCCACGACGTCAGTAGGGCGCACGGAATCCCGTATTCGGCGCGCCACCTCCACGATCGCATCGTCGCCAGCCTCGTGCCCGAACGAGTCATTGATGAGTTTGAAGTGGTCAATGTCGATGAAGAGCACGGCCACAGGAGCGGCGGTCGGGTGGTGGTCGAGCATTGCAGTGAGCAATTCGATCAAGCGAGATCGGTTGGGTAGGCCAGTCAGGTGGTCGTACTGCGCCCGATGCTCAAGAAGCTCCTTGGTGCGACGCACCTCAGTCACGTCTTCGATCTGCACGATGCACGTGTGGCGGCCGGAGGCGGCATCGTGGGCAACGTCCGACACGGTGACGCGGGTCCAGACGGTGTCGCCATTGCGGTGCAGGAGTCGCTTTTGTGCCTGGTAATAGGGCATGGCGCCGGATGCGACGGCCGTCATCATCTCGCGGTCGCGTTGAAGATCGTCGGGATGGGTGTACGTCGAGTAGTGGACCCCCACGACATCCAGGCTGTCGCGGCCGAGGATGCGCGCGAACGCGTCGTTGAGCGCGACGAACGTGCCTGCGTCGTCCACGAGCGCCATACCGATGGGCGAGTCTCGAAAGATAGAGTGGAAAAGGTCGTCGTCGTGCGTCATCTGTCCCCCCAGTTTCAGCAAGTGCGGCACTACGGTGTTTGCGGTCGTGATCAAACGTCGTTGTTGACCAGTGCGTCCTTGCCTTATGTATCGGCAGACGTGGGCAGCGCATGAGCGGGCCGATTCATGGGACGATAGGGGCTTGCCTCCGCCCCCGTTCAAGGAATAGCCACCACAGTGTCACTTGACCCTCGCATTCAGCCTGCCTCGACTGACCCGAGTCTGATCCGCAACTTCTGCATCATTGCGCACATCGACCACGGCAAGTCCACCCTGGCCGACCGCATGCTCGGCATCACCGGCGTGGTCAGCGAGCGTGCCTCACGCGCGCAGTACCTGGACCGCATGGACATCGAGCGCGAGCGTGGCATCACCATCAAGTCGCAGGCGGTACGCATGCCGTGGGAGGTGGAGGGGGGAGCTCACGCGCTCAACATGATCGACACCCCCGGCCACGTGGACTTTAGTTACGAGGTCTCCCGCTCTCTCGCCGCGTGCGAGGGAGCGATTCTGCTGGTGGACGCAGCACAGGGCATCGAGGCTCAGACGCTCGCCAACCTCTACCTGGCGATGGAAAACGACCTGGTCATCATTCCTGTACTTAACAAAATTGACCTGCCGTCGGCGGACCCTGACCGCTACGCCGCGGAACTCGCTCAACTCATTGGCTGTGATGAGGGCGACGTGCTGCGCGTCAGCGGCAAGACCGGCGAAGGCGTGCCTGAGCTACTCGACCGTGTGGTGCGCGACATCCCGCCGCCCGAGGGCGACGCGTCGGCTCCCACCCGCGCCATGATTTTCGACTCGGTCTACGACACCTACCGGGGCGTCGTGACCTATATCCGGGTGATCGACGGCGCCCTGAAGCCCAAGGAAAAGATCGCGATGATGTCGACCCTTGCGACTCACGAGCTGCTCGAGATTGGCGTCATCAGCCCCGAACCCGTCCCCACCAAGGGTTTGGGAGTAGGCGAGGTGGGTTACCTCATCACCGGCGTGAAGGATGTGCGCCTGTCCAAGGTGGGTGACACGGTCACGCTGGCGAACAACCGCGCTAAGGAATCCCTTGGCGGGTACCGCGACCCGCGGCCGATGGTCTACTCGGGTCTGTTCCCGCTCGATGGCTCAGACTTTCCTATCCTTCGCGACGCCCTGGACAAGCTTCAACTGAACGACGCCTCACTCGTTTATGAGCCGGAGAGTTCTGTCGCGCTTGGGTTTGGTTTCCGTTGCGGCTACCTCGGCCTGCTTCACCTTGAGATCGTGCGAGACCGGCTCGAGCGCGAGTTCAATATTGACCTCATTTCCACCGCGCCCAACGTGGTCTATCAGGTCACCATGGACGACGGCAAGGTTCACGAGGTCACCAACCCTTCCGAGTTTCCCGGCGGCAAAATCGCCGAGGTGCGTGAGCCGGTGGTCAAGGCATCCATCCTGGTCCCTAGTGAGTTCATCGGTACAGTCATGGAGTTGTGTCAAGAGCGCCGCGGCACCATGGGCACCATGAACTACCTCAGTGAGACGCGCGTGGAAATGCACTACACGCTGCCGCTGGCCGAGGTGGTTTTCGACTTCTTCGACCAGCTCAAGTCGCGTACCAAGGGTTATGGCTCGCTCGACTATGAGCCCGACGGCGACCAGGCTGCGGACCTCGTCAAGGTCGATATCCTGCTCCAGGGCGAGACCGTCGACGCCTTCAGCGCTGTGGTCCACAAGGATGCCGCGTACTCCTATGGGCTCTCGATGGTGGGCAAACTGCGCAAGTTGATTGACCGTCAGCAATTCGAGATCCCCATTCAGGCCGCAGTCGGTGCCCGCGTCATCGCTCGCGAGACCATCAAGGCCATTCGCAAGGACGTTCTAGCCAAGTGCTACGGCGGCGACATCTCGCGAAAGCGCAAGCTGCTGGAGAAGCAGAAGGCCGGTAAGAAGCGCATGAAGAACATCGGCTCCGTTGAGGTTCCCCCGGAGGCGTTCATCGCCGCGCTCTCGACGTCTGACGACGGCTCCGACAAGGGCAAGAAGAAGTAACGACGCCGATGCGTGACTTCGGGGTCTACATTCATGTCCCGTTCTGCTCGGTTCGGTGCGGGTATTGCGACTTCAACACCTACGCCCCAGGCGAGGTTGAGGGCGCGACGCGCGAGGGGTACGTCGAGGCGGCACTGGGCGAGATGGCTCAGGCTCACGACTCGATGGCCGGCGACAGTCGTCCCGCCTCGACGGTGTTCTTTGGTGGCGGTACGCCCACCATGCTGGACCCGACGGCACTGATCGCGCTACTCGGCGGCGTCCGCGACACGTGGGGCATCGCCCCAGGGGCAGAGATCTCTACCGAGGCGAACCCTGACTCGGTGAGCGCCGCGTCCCTGTCGGCCCTAGCATCGGCCGGCTTTACGCGAGTGAGTTTTGGGATGCAGTCAGCCGTCCCGCACGTTCTCAAGACCCTGGAACGGACCCACAACCCAGACAATGTCGCGAAGGCCGTGGGCTGGGCAAAGCAGGCGGGGCTTGCGGTGAGCCTTGATCTCATCTACGGCACGCCGGGGGAGTCTCTCGAGGACTGGAACGCTAGCCTCGACGCCGTGGTGGCGCTCGAGCCGGACCATGTCAGTGCGTACGCCCTCGTTATCGAGCCCGGCACCAAAATGGGTGCTCAGTTGCGCAGGGGCGAGGTCGAGCCGGTCGACCTCGACACACAGGCCGACATGTACGAGGCGGCAGAGTCGCGCCTGGCGGCGGCGGGATTCGGCTGGTACGAGGTGAGTAACTGGGCGCGCGAGCCCGAGCAGGTGTGCCGCCATAACCTGGCCTACTGGCGTAGTCAGGATTGGTGGGGAATCGGTCCCGGCGCGCACAGCTACTTGGGTCCTCGCACGGGGGCAAGCGCCGAGCGCTGGTGGAACGTGAAGCACCCGCGCGCGTATGCGGCGCGCATTGGCGCGGGCGAGAGCCCAGAGCAGGAGCGTGAGCCGCTCACCGCCGATGACCTCGCGCTGGAATCCGTCATGCTTCAGATCCGGCTCGCCGAGGGAATCCCGCGCGACGCGGTCGCCGCGGACAAAGCTGGCGCGATCGCCGCACTCATCGGCGACGGGCTATTGGATGGCCACGCAGCGCTCGCTGGTCGACTGGTATTGACGATGCGCGGGCGGCTGCTCGCCGACGCCGCCGTCCGCGCGCTGACCTAGGGTCATCGACTCGCGTGCGGAGTCAGGTCTGCGAGCCGCTCCCTAGCGAACGAACGGTATGACAAGCGGGATCTTGTAGTACTCGCCACGTTGTGCAGCGGTGCCCGCCATGAACGAGATTACGACCGAGAAGATCCAGTACGCGATGAACAGCGGGATCGTGACGATGAATCCAATGAACAGCGTGACGACGCCGAGGATGACGGCGGCGATTCCCGCACCGATCATGGTCAGTTGCAGGTTGAGGTTCTGCTTGCCGTGCCAGTCCACGAGGGCGCTGCGTTCTCGGTACATGAGCCACATGACGAGGGGCACCACAAAACTGAGGGTCCCCGCGGAGAGGATGGCGGCGATCGCGGCGGCGAAGTGGAGCCACATCGAGATGGTGCGGGCCTCTGACTCGTACATGGGTGCCGGCGTGATGGGGTGGGGTGGCCGCGGGGTCTGAGGATCGTGCGTCGTTTCGTTCATGTCACGAGCGTGCCACGAAACGCCAAAGCCCCGCATCCTTCCGCGGAGGGATACGGGGCCCTGGTTGGTCTCAGGGTGGTGGGTAAGGGTCTTACTTCACCAGGTTCAGGTTGAAGGGGTACTTGTACGCCTGGCCCTTGTTCGCGGCCATTGCACCCTGGATTCCGAAGATCAGCGCGACGACGACGGTTCCGAGCCACAGGATGGGGGAAAGGATCCAGCCGATGATCGGAATCACGCTCAGGATGACTGAGGCGAAGTAGCCGATGGAGACCAAGATGCCAAAGTTCAGCGCCTTCTTGCCCTCGGTGTCCGTGAACTGGCTCTGGTCCTTGCCCACAAGCCAGATGATGAGCGGGATCAGGAATCCGGTGACGACCACTGCGTGTGCGATCGTGGCCATCGTGTTGGGGTTCGTGCTCGCGGAGCCTGCGGGCTGACCGGCGGGCTGCTGAGGCTGCTCGGGAGGGGGAGGGGGAGGAGTGCTGTCTGTCATGGTTTTCTCCAGTGCGTAGTCGAGATGGACGTAAGGCTGGTCCGCCTCGCCGTGTCGCGCGGACTGTCTGGACACATGGTGACCGCGACGGTGAGGACTTCCAACCCCACCAATGTAGCGACAAAGGCCCAGCAAAGTACAGAAGTGGAGCCCAGAAGTGACGGTCGTAGTTGTCGATAAGGTCCGGTTAACGGGGAATCTACGCACGTGTGGGCCCGCAAAGCTCCTCACAGGACGCGGTAGAATTGGCACTCGGGCGGGTCGAGTGCCAGAGATTCGATGCCCGCGCGCGCACGTAAGACGCCCCTTCACCAAGCCAACGACCACTCGCCGACGGGAGGCAAGCCATGACCGATGATCGCCGCCGTGCCGTCCTGCACGCCATCGTCGAGGGCTACGTCTCCACGTCTGAGCCCGTGGGCTCCAAAGCGCTGTCGACACGTCAGGAACTTGGTGTCTCGCCGGCCACGATCCGCAACGACATGGCAGCGCTCGAGGAGGAGGGGCTGATCGCTCAGCCACATACCTCCGCTGGGCGCATCCCTACCGACAAGGGCTATCGCTCGTTCGTCGATCACGTCGCGGCATCGGCGTTGCAGGACTCGCAGAAGCGAGCCATCACCACTTTTCTGTCCGACGCCGTCGACGTCAACGACGTAGTGGAGCGTTCAGTGCGATTGCTGAGCCAGCTCACGCGCCAGGTGGCGGTGGTCCAGTACCCGTCGGTGCGGGAGAGCGCGGTACGCCGCGTAGAACTGGTACGCATGGGCGCCGATCGTGCGCTTGCGGTGGTGGTATCCGCCGATGCGCGGGTGGAGCAAGCGACCATTGCGCTCGGCGAGGATCCCAGCGAAGAAGAATTCGAGCGCGTGGCGCGCGAGGTCAACCAGGTCTCAGTGTCGGCCACGCCGTCGTCTCTCCAAGGTGATCTGGACGCCTGGGCCGCCCACGATGGGCAGCCCCTGTGGGCATCGTCGCTCGCAGGCGCGGTCGCCAAGTCGGCCCGTGGCGGTACGGTGGAGCGTGTGGTGTTTGCTGGCACGGCGAACCTCGCGAGGGCAGGAACGGACTTCGAGGCCGACGCTATGGGCTCCGTTCTTGACGCCCTTGAGGAACAAGTAGTGCTGTTGCGGTTGTTACACGAGATGACCGGGCAAAGCCAGGACGTGGCGGTGCGCATCGGTTCGGAGACTCAACACGAGTCTCTCGCGCGCACGTCGATCGTTGCCGCAGGGTACGGAGCCGACAACGGCGGCCTCTCCCTGTTGGGCGCATTAGGACCTACACGAATGGATTACCCAGGGACGATGGCCGCGGTTCGCGCCGTCGCCCGCTACTTGTCGAAGGTTGTGGAAGCTTAAGTGAATGACTACTACTCCGTCTTGGGCGTCCCTCGCGACGCCACCGAGGCTGACATCAAGAAGGCCTACCGCAAGCTAGCGCGGGAGTTCCACCCGGACGTCGCCGGCCCCGATGGCGAGGCGCGCTTCAAAGAGGTGGGCGCCGCATATGAGGTGCTCGGCAACTCCGAGAAGCGCGCGCAATATGACCGCGGGGTGGACCCCCGAGGTGGACACAGCGGCCAGAACACGGGCCCCCAGGGCTTCGGCTTCGAAGACATCTTCGAGTCCTTCTTTGGCGGCGGGCAGCAGCAGCGACGTGGCCCCGCGAGCCGCATGCAGCGTGGCGGCGACACCCTCGTGTCGGCGGAAATTACGCTGGATGAGGCGGTGTTCGGTGTCAAGCGCGAGATCCAGGTCGATCTGGCCGACACGTGTGGCACGTGCAAGGGTACGTGCTGCGCTCCCGGCACCTCGCCTCAGCAGTGCCGCCAGTGCAATGGCCAGGGACAAGTGCAGCGCATGGCGCGGTCTCTGCTCGGCAACGTCATGACCACGTCACCCTGCCCCGTGTGCGGCGGCTACGGTTCGACCATTCCGCAGCCGTGTGGCGAATGCTCAGGCCAGGGACGCACGCACTCGCGCCACACCATCTCCGTGGACATTCCTGCGGGTGTCGAGACGGGCACACGTATCCGCATGTCGAACTCGGGCGATGCCGGTGTTGCCGGGGGGCCCAAGGGCGATCTCTACATCGAGATCCGCGAAAAGGCGCACCCTACCTTCGAGCGCCAGGGCTTCGACCTTCACTGCACGCTGCATGTGCCGATGACCGCAGCGGCGCTCGGTACCGTCATGGGCATTGACACTTTTGACGGTGCGCAGGATGTCGAGGTCCGCGCAGGCACGCATTCCGGCTCGACCGTGAAGTTGAAGGGCCTAGGCGTCGGACGTCTCCAGCGCTCCGGCCGCGGCGACCTGCTGGTCCACCTCGACGTGCAGACCCCCACGGACATGAGTGACGAGGAAACGGAGTTGCTTCGCCAGCTCGCGGCGCTGCGCGGCGAGGAGATGCCCGAGGCCCACATGGCGCCCATCGGCGGGGGAGTGTTTTCCCGTCTGCGTGATGCCTTCATGGGCCGCGCGTAGCGTCCTGAGCACCTCGTGAGCGCGCCGGTATTCATTTGCCCCGCGGCGGCCGATGCCGTGGCGGGCGCCATGGTCGAGGTCACCGGTGACGAGGCACGCCATGCGGTGACGGTGCAGCGACGTCTGGTGGGCGAGGCCGTGGATTTGGTGGACGGTGCGGGTGCGCGTGCAAGCGGGCGCATCGTCGCGGTCGGGGACTCCCGTATGACGGTGGAGATCGCGCGGGCGTCACGTGACGCTGATCCAGAAGTGGTGCTCGTCCAGGCGCTCGCCAAGGGAGGGCGTGACGAGCAGGCCATTGAAGCGGCGACCGAATTGGGGGCCACCCGGGTGGTGCCGTGGGCTGCTGACCGGTCCATCGTGCAGTGGCGTGGCGCGAAGGTGGACAAGGCCCGCGACCGCTGGCGGTCCCTCGTGACCGCGGCGACCAAACAGTCCCGACGGGCGCGCATTCCCACGGTGGAGCCCCACGTATCGACCAAGCAGTTAGCCCTCCTCGTGACCGCCGCTACCGATGCGGGTGCACGGGTATTGATCCTGCATGAATCTGCCGACACCGCCATGGTCGACCTCGACTGGTCGCACGGAAATACTGCGCCACTCTGGATGATCGTCGGGCCCGAGGGTGGAGTGTCTGATCACGAGATCGACCTGCTCACGCACGCCGGTGCAGAAGCCGTCCTGCTCGGTCCCCATGTCCTGCGCGCATCGTCCGCCGGACCCGCCGCAATCGCCGCCCTTGCCGCATTACGCGGCACGTGGTCGACCCGTGGCGACGGGCGGGGCTTTACGCTAGAGGGATGACCGACACCGACTGCTTGTTCTGCCGCATCGTCGCGGGAGAAATTCCTAGTGACAAGGTGGCCGAGACCGACACCGTCCTGGCCTTCCGCGACATCAACCCCGCGGCACCCGTACACGTCCTGGTGATCCCCAAGACGCACTCACCGAACATCACCGCGCTCGCGGCCACGCATCCAGACTTGATTGCCGACATGGCGGCCGTCGCCCAGACAGTGGCCGATGACGAATGCGGGGGGCAATACCGCTGGATCTTCAATACCGGACCGGCTGCCGGGCAGTCGGTCTTTCATGTGCACGGCCACGTCATCGGTGGCAAGGACCTTGGATGGAGCCCCGCGTGAGCACCAATCGCGTCGTCACAGTCGACAACTCACATGTGGCCGAATTGCTGGGCTACAACGACACGGTGATCCGAGTGGTCGAGAAGTCGTACCCCGCCGTTTCCATTCTGGTTCGCGGCAACGAAATTTCCCTCGAGGGAACCACGGCCGATGTCGACGAGGCGGCCACCGCAATCGAGGAGTTGCGCGGCATCCTGGCAGCCGGGGCCCCGCTCAACGCCGACGTCGCTCGGGAGACCATCCGCATGCTGCGAGGTGCGCGCGACTTCGCGGCCACGACACAGGCTGAATTGCCTGCCACCGAGCCCGAGGACGACCTTCATGACGATGCCCCTGAGATGGCGCACAATGAATCGGAGGGCGACGAGCGGGAGGTAGAGCTCGTGCCTGAACTGGTCCCAGACCTGGAGCCGGAGCCCGAGCCTCAGCCCGAACTGGTTCCGGAACTCGAGCTCGCGCCTGACCTTGAGTTAGAACCCGACCTTGAGTTGGAACCCGAACTGGAAGTGGTTCCAGATCCCGTGGCGCACCTCGTGGCGGAACCCGAGAGCGCCCCCAAGGACGACCTTTCCCCCGAGTTGAAAGCGGCTCTCGCACCGAGCGAGACTTCTGCCCCGGCCCGTCCAACCGAGGACGAGGCGGACCCGGCACCCCCCATGGCGGCCACGGAACGCCCGGCTCAGGTGTTGTCGCGCTCTATTCTGAGTTCGCGCGGCCGCACCATCCGGCCCAAGACGGAGGGGCAGGCTAAGTACGTCGACGCGATTGAGCAACACACCATCACGTTCGGAATCGGCCCCGCAGGAACCGGCAAGACCTATCTCGCCATGGCACAGGCGGTGGCGGCTCTCCAGGCCAAGCGCGTCAACCGCATCGTCCTCACGCGTCCAGCCGTCGAGGCGGGGGAGCGACTCGGCTTCCTGCCCGGTTCGCTAAGTGAAAAGATCGACCCCTACCTGCGCCCGCTCTACGACGCGCTTCACGACATGCTCGACCCGGAGTCAATTCCTCGCCTCATGGAGGCCGGCACCATTGAGGTGGCGCCGCTTGCGTATATGCGTGGTCGCACGCTGAACGATGCCTTCGTCATCCTCGACGAGGCTCAAAACACCACGCGCGAGCAGATGAAAATGTTCCTCACGCGGCTCGGATTTGGCGCGACAATGGTCGTCACTGGCGACGTCACGCAGGTAGATCTACCAGGAGGCACGCAGTCTGGCTTGCGGGCGGCGAGCGAGATCCTGACGGGTGTCGAGGATATTTCCTTCTGCTTCTTGGGTGCCGAGGACGTGGTGCGTCACCGACTGGTGAGCGACATCATCACTGCTTACGCGACCGCCGACGAGTCTGGCATTCCAACCGCCTCGCGTCGCACGGTGCGCGATGGACAACAGCGCCGCTTCAACAACAACGGAGACCACCAATGATTGACGTCAACAACGAGACCGATGCGGTGGTCGAGGAGATTGAGTTCGCCGAGTTGGCGACCTTTGTGCTGAAGGAGATGCACGTCGCCGATGGCGCCGAGCTCGCGATCCTGTTTGTTGACGAACCCACCATGGAACAGCTGCATATCCAGTGGATGGATGAGCCGGGTCCCACCGACGTGCTGAGTTTTCCCATGGACGAACTCCGTCCCGGCACCCCTGACGAGCCGACTCCGGCAGGGTTGCTGGGTGACATCGTGGTGTGCCCCAGCGTTGCGGCCCGTCAGGCGACCGCCGCCGGCCACACCGCGGACGAGGAGATGCTGCTCCTGACCACCCACGGCATCCTCCACCTGCTCGGCTATGACCACGCGGAGCCTGAGGAGGAGAAGGAGATGTTTGCCCTGCAGCGCAGGCTCCTCCTCACGTTCCTCGCAAGTCGCGCATGAGTCGCTTGGGGCACATCACTTCTGAAAGATCAGTGAGTATCCATGTCTAGCGGCGATGTGACGCTGCTGGTAGTTGTCGGCGTGGTGAGCCTGTTCGGCGCGGCTATTCTGCACGCCGTGGTGGCCGCCTTCGAGCAGCTTCCCTACGCGGACGAGCGCAGGATTGCTGCGAAACAACGCCCCGACGGCAGGCCAACTGCGGCCGCCAAACTAGCCGCGCTGCCCGAGCATACGGACAACGCAGCCTCGGTCGCCTACGCCACTCTCGAGGCGATCGTGATTGTCTGCTGGAGCGTGCTGGCGTGGAGCATCGGCGACGCGCTGTCGTGGCCCGTCTGGGTGACCTTCGCCATCGCGATCGTGATCGCGGCGTTTATTGCTCTCATGCTCATTCGCGCGGTTCCGCGACAGATTGCGCGCGCCAACCCGCTCACCACCGTGGCCGCCCTGGCACCCGCAGCATCGGCGCTTATTACGCTCACCACGCCGGTGCGTGCGGTGGTGCCCGCGCTACGAATGCCGGCCCTGGCCGAGCCCGAGGACCTGGTGGAACAGGCCCAGGACGCGCTCGAGGACGAGGATGCCGAACTCCTTCGATCCGTGGTGAGTCTTGGCGACACTCTGACACGCGAGGTGATGGTGCCGCGTACCGACATGGTGACTATTGCCTCGGGCACCTCGGCACGCAAGGCCATGGTGTTGTTTATGCGCTCCGGCTTCTCCCGCGTTCCCGTCATCGGCGAGAGTGTCGACGACACGCTGGGCGTCATCTATCTCAAGGACGTCGTGAAGGCCACGTGGGACGACAACGATAAGTTGGGCAAGCCCGTCGACGACTACATGCGCGAGCCTGTCTTCGTGCCCGAATCGGTGCCGGTTGACGACCTCTTGCGGCGCATGCAGGGCGAGGTGTTCCATCAGGCGATTGTGGTGGACGAGTTTGGAGGAGTAGCCGGGCTGGTCACCATTGAGGATGCCCTCGAGGAGATCGTGGGTGAGGTGGTCGACGAGCACGACCGGTTCTCACCCGATGCCGTAGAACTCGACACAGGTGGGTACCGGGTGCCGGCGCGGTTCCCGCTCGACGAACTTGGTGAACTGTTCGACATCGAGATAGACGACGATGATGTAGAGACGGCCGCCGGTCTGCTCGCGAAGGCGCTTGGAAAGGTGCCGATACCCGGATCACGCGTTGCTACCCATGGGCTGGTATTGCTCGCGGAGCGTGCCGAAGGACGCAGGCGCCGCCTGACGTCGATTGTTGTGGTCAAGGAGGCCGAAGATGAGTGATGTACCTTTCCGGAGCGGATTCGCGTGCTTTGTGGGGCGACCCAATGCGGGCAAGTCGACGCTGATGAACGCGCTCGTGGGTCAGAAGGTCGCGATCATGTCCTCGCGCCCGCAGACCACGCGCCGGGCGATCCGCGGAATTGTTCACCGCGAAGACGCGCAGATCATCGTGGTCGACACCCCCGGCCTGCACCGTCCGCGCACGCTACTCGGCGAGCGCCTAAACGACCTGGTGAGGGAGACCTTCAATGAGGTCGACGTGATCGGCATGTGCTTGCCGGCGGACGAGAAGATCGGCCCCGGCGACAAGTGGATCGCGCGTGAACTTGCCGGCGCCCGTGCCCCCAAGGTCGCGATCGTCACCAAGGTCGACAAGGTGCCACGTCCGCAGGTGGGGGACCACCTGCTGGCGGTCTCGGAACTTGCCGACTGGGCGGACATCGTGCCCGTGAGCTCAGTCAAGGACATTCAGATCGATGTGTTGACGGACGTGCTCACCAAATACCTGCCCGAAGGTCCCGCGCTGTATCCGGATGGCGAGCTCACGGATGAACCCGAGCAGATCATGATCGCCGAACTGGTGCGCGAGGCGGCGCTTGAGGGAGTTCACGACGAACTCCCGCATTCGATCGCCGTGCAGGTCGAGGAAATCGTGGAGCGCCCGCAGGCCGAGGACGATCCGCGTCCACCGTTGCTTGAGGTGCGCGTGCAGCTCTTCGTGGAGCGCGACAGCCAGAAGGGCATCATTCTGGGGCACAAGGGCGAGCGACTGCGCGACGTAGGGTCCAAGGCGCGCAAGGAGATTGAGGGTCTGCTGGGGCGCAAGATCTACCTCGACCTGCACGTCAAGGTCGCCAAGGAGTGGCAACGCGACCCCAAGCAACTGGGCCGACTGGGCTTCTAGCCTTGTCTGCGCCACGTCAGCGTGACCGATATTGGCACGGTCACCACAGCATCGGCTATGGTGAACGCATGCGTGCACCGCAGTTCACACTGCTCCTTCGTTGCCGCGACGAGGCCTAAGTCAGCCGGAAACTCGTCGCGGTGGTTGGTGTGCCGGCTTACACAGCCCCCAACGAACTTTGAAGGATTGACATGAGTACAGAACCGCAGACCACGCCCAACTACTACACCGGTGGCGAGCAGACTCGCTCGCCCATGCCGCTGCACAAGTACATCCCGTTCCACGAGCAAATCGCCGTCGACCTGCCGGACCGCACGTGGCCCGCCAAGCGCATCGACACGGCACCACGCTGGTGCGCCGTCGACCTGCGTGACGGCAACCAGGCCCTCATCGAGCCCATGAATGCCGAACGCAAAATGCGCATGTTCGACCTGCTGGTCGGCATGGGCTACAAGGAGATCGAGGTTGGCTTCCCATCGGCAAGCCAAACTGACTTCGACTTTGTGCGTGCGCTCATCGAGCAGGACAAGATTCCCGACGACGTCATCATCCAGGTGCTGACCCAGGCGCGCGAGCACCTGATCGAGCGCACCTACGAATCCATCAAGGGTGCCAAGAACGCGATCGTCCACCTGTACAACTCGACGTCCGTACTGCAGCGAGACGTGGTATTCCGCAAGGACATGGACGAGATCATGGACATCGCCACCCACGGTGCGATGCTGTGCCAGAAATTCGAGGAGACGGTGCCCGGCACTAACGTCTTCTACGAGTACAGCCCGGAAAGCTACACCGGCACTGAATTGGAGTACGCAGTCAAGGTGTGCAACGCCGTGCTGGATGTGTGGAAGCCCACGCCGGATCGCAAGGTGATCATTAACCTGCCAGCGACCGTCGAGATGGCTACGCCGAACGTGTATGCGGACTCGATCGAGTGGATGAGCCGCAACCTGGATTACCGCGAATCCGTCGTCATCAGCCTGCACCCGCACAACGACCGCGGCACGGCAGTCGCCGCCGCGGAACTGGGCTACATGGCCGGCGCGGACCGCATCGAGGGCTGCCTGTTCGGCAATGGCGAGCGCACGGGCAACGTTGACCTTGTCACGCTGGGAATGAACCTCTTCAGCCAGGGAATCGACCCGCAGATTGACTTTGGCGACATGGACAACATCCGCCGCACGGTCGAATACTGCAACCAGATTGACGTGCACCCGCGTCACCCATGGGGTGGCGACCTGGTCTTCACCGCATTCTCCGGCTCTCACCAGGACGCGATCAAGAAGGGCCTCGAGTCCATGGACGCCAAAGCTGAGAAGCAGGGTGTCGAGGTGGATGACCTGGTGTGGGCTGTACCGTACCTGCCGATCGACCCTCGCGATGTAGGCCGCTCGTACGAGGCCGTCATTCGCGTCAATTCACAGTCCGGCAAGGGCGGCGTCGCCTACCTGCTCAAGACCGAGCACCAGATTGACTTGCCCCGCAGGCTGCAGATCGAGTTCTCGCAGGTGGTGCAGCGCGAGGCCGACTCGACCGGTCACGAGATGACCGCCGAGGCGATCTGGCAAATCTTCCAGGACGAGTACCTGCCTGCCGCCGAGGGGGACAAGGCCTGGGGTCGCTTCGCTCTGCACGGCACGCGTGCCACGTCCACGGATGCCGGTCCCGACACCCTCGCGGCCGACATCGGTGACTCCGGTGAGGCGATCACCGTCGAGGGATCCGGCAACGGGCCCCTCGCGGCCTTCGTCGCGGCGCTCGGCACTAGGGGAGTCAAGGTCGAGGTGCTCGACTATCACGAGCACGCTCTCGGTGGTGGTGGAGACGCAGCAGCGGCCTCGTACGTCGAATGCCAAATTGACGACCAGATTCTCTGGGGAGTCGGCGTCGACCCATCGATCACCACCGCGTCGCTCAAAGCAATCATCTCCGCGGTCAACCGCGCGGCAAAATAGCGGCCGATGCCGTCGTTCGCTTGAGCACGACGGCTGACTTCGTCCGAGGAGAAGCTCAATGACGCCTTCCATTCGTGCGTTCCTTCCCACGGACGCCGATGCCGTGGCCGAGCTGTGGCGCGCAGCCTTCCCCAATGATCCGGCGCGGAATGAACCCTCCGCGATGATCGAGCGGAAGGTTGCGCGCGACCCGGATCTGTTCTGGGTGGCGGAGGCGAACGGCATCGTGGTGGGGGTGCTCATGGCGGGCTGGGACGGGGTGCGCGGCTGGCTGTATCACCTGGCAGTCGCAGACAGTCATCGGCGGCAGGGGATCGCCACTGCGCTTGTGGAGCGCGCGGTCAACGAATTGAAGCACCTCGGGTGCACCAAGGTGAATCTGCAGGTGCGCGAGACCAATGCCGGTGTGATTGCGCTGTATGAGCGCCTCGGTTGGACCGAAGACCGCACCATGAGCCTGGGTCGTCAACTTCACTAAGGCGACGGTAGGCGCGGTGCGTTTCACCTGTCGCCTGGCGCGAGACAATAGAGCGTGCCTCTCTACCGTGATCACGCGATCGTGCTGCGCACCCACAAGTTGGGTGAGGCAGATCGCATCGTCACGTTTCTGAGCCGGTATCACGGCAAGATCCGTGCGGTCGCCAAGGGCGTGCGGCGCACGACGAGCCGCATCGGCGCCCGTACCGAGCCGTTCATGCTGGTAGATGTGCAGTTTTACGAAGGTCGCAATTTGGACATCGTGAGTCAGATTGAGACCCGCGAGCCGTACGCTCGGCGCATCAGCGAGGACTATGGCCTCTATACCGCCGCCACGGCAATGGTCGAAACCGCGGACAAGCTGATCGACCTGGAGAAGGAACCAGCCAACGAGCAGTACCGCCTCCTTCACGGCGGGCTTGGTGCGCTGAGCCGCCACGAGCACGATCCCGGGCTGGTGCTCGACAGTTTCCTGCTCCGTTCGCTGTCCATTGCTGGCTACGAGCCGAGCTTTGACGAGTGTGCGAGTTGCGGGAGGCCCGGACCGCATCGGGCGTTCGTCGTCGCGGGTGGTGGCGCGGTGTGCGAGGCGTGTCGACCCTCGGGCGCCGCCGCGCCTGCAGTCGAGACCTTCGAGCTTCTCCAGGGACTGCTGAGCGGAAACTGGGCGGCGGCCGATTCCTCCGATCAACGCAATCGCCGCGAGGCCGCGGGTCTTATCGCCGCCTATACGCAGTTCCACTTGGAACGCAAGGTCCGCAGCCTCACACACGTGGACCGCACCGAGCGCACGCCACATAGTTCTGACGCGCCCCAGTAGTCGTTCCACTGCGTTTGGCCGGAACTGGCACCGGCCATTGCTGCCCGCTGGGTGACTGTCGCTGGGGACGCCATCCGATATGCGGCGCGCTCGAGCGTCAGTCGCGATAGATATATGCCCCTGTGCAGAAAAGTTCTTCTGTTCGTAACCTTCTCGTGGCCATTCTGTCCATCTTGGGTGATTATGTTGGACGCATTGTCCACCCGGGCATTGATCACGACGCTTTTGCTCGCCAGGCGAGTGGGGCTACGGAACACAAAGGATGACAGTGACGCACACCATCGTCTTCGACTTTGACGGCACACTTGCGCTCGGTCTGGGTCCGCTCAAAGCCTACGCCCGCTGCGTCTCTGAGCTGGTCGAGGCGTCACGCCGCGATTCAGTGGAGGCGGCACTCGACGCCGCCATCGTCGAATTCTCGCGGAGCACGGAGCGCTACCGCGACGCGTACGACGCCGTGCGTCAGGCCTCGCTCGCCCTAGGCATTGACGACGAGTTGCTGTCGCGTGGATACATGGCCAGCCGCGAACTGCTCGCCACCGAGGCAGCCCCGGTGATATCGCCGACCGGACTGCGGGGATTCCTGGAGTCCCTGCCATCGCACGTCACGGTCACGATGGTGACCAACGCTCCAGACATCCGCATCACGGAAGCGCTCCGAGCACTTGATGTTGGCGACCTCATCGGTGCCAGGGTGTGCTCCGCGCGCAAGCCCGCGGGCATCGAGGCTGTCGTTCGCGACGCATTGCGGCTCGGTCCCGTGTTGTCGGTTGGCGACATTTACGAGTTCGACCTTGCCCCGGCGCTTGAACTCGGTGCCGACGCCGCCCTCGTAGGCGACACGTCCGGGCGCTACACGGATCGCGTCACGATGGCCGGCGCGACTCTGGCAGATCTCTATCCGGCCATCTCATCGTGGGCGACCAGCACGACCGCCCTCACCCATGTGCCAACCGGCACCCGTACCAACAATGAAAGGCACAACTAATATGCGCACCAAGCTCATTGCCTCCGGTGTCGCCGCGACAGCCCTCCTCACGTTGGTGGGATGCTCAAGCAGCGACGACGAAGCGACCACCACTCCCGACGCCACCGCTGCTACGG
Source organism: Demequina aurantiaca (assembly GCF_000975135.1). Taxonomy (GTDB): domain Bacteria; phylum Actinomycetota; class Actinomycetes; order Actinomycetales; family Demequinaceae; genus Demequina; species Demequina aurantiaca. The sequence goes on from NZ_BBRF01000002.1 coordinate 218,664, forward strand.
CCGCGGGGGAACCCACTGTCGCCGCGGGCTCCGCTGACTGGCCCACGGAGATCACGCTCGCGTTGATCCCGAACGAGAACGTGACGGATTTGGTGACCTCGGTCGCCCCGTTGACCGACTATCTCTCAGAACAACTCGGCATCACGGTGGAGGGTGTCGTCACCAAGGACTACCAGGCGACCGTTGAGGCGCTTGGTTCCGGCCAGGCCCAAATCGCAATTACCGATGCCGGGTCGATGGCGGCGGCAGAGGACATGTACGGTGCGCATGCGGTTCTGCAGGACGTCCGATTCGGTGCTTCGCAGTACGCCTCCGAGTTCTTTACCAACAATCCCGACAAGTACTGCGATGACGAGCCCGTCATGGCGACATACGGGGCCACGGGGCAGGAGATGCTGTACTGCAATGGCGTGGCCTCAGGCGACGACAACACCGGCGTCGGACCGGTGGGCGTCGATGCGCTCAGCAAGATTGAGTCTGGAACCAAGGTCGCGTTCGGCAACACCACGTCGCCTGCCGGCTATCAGCTGCCGGTGCTCGCGTTGGAAGCGCTAGACATCAACATTGACGACCTGTCCCAGGTGCCCGTGACGGGGAACGACACCCTCATCATGGCTGTCTACAACAACGATGCCGAGGTTGGCTTCGCGTACTGGGATGCTCGCAGCGCGATTGACGCCGAGGAGGTGCCCGATCTGGGAGAGAAGGTTGTCGTATTCGGGCTCTCGGACATGTACCCCAATGGTGGAGTGGTGCTGTCCGACGAGCTCCCTCAGGACCTTCGCGACCAGATCACGACGCTGATGGACAACTACTCGGAGGTCGACCCGGACACGCTGATGAATATCTTCAGCCAGACCGACTGGACTCCGGCCGACCCGGCCGCCATCGACTTGGCCCGTCAGGTCAACGCCCGCTTCAGCGGTCAGTAAGCACGCGACGCATGCCAGAGCGTACAACGCACGCGGAGGCCGAGGGCACCCAGCCCTCGGCCTCCGTGGCGTGGCCAATTGAACTCGATGCTGTCACCGTGCGATACCCCAACGGTGTCGTCGCACTTCGCGACGTGTCGTTGTCAATCGCGGCGGGCGAGATGGTTTCCGTCGTCGGGCTTTCCGGCTCGGGAAAGTCCACCATGATCCGCACCATCAACGGTCTTGTGCCCGCGACGACGGGCACAGTGACCGTCGGACCGCATGTGGTGAGCAAGCTTCGCGGTAGAGCACTACGGGAGCTGCGTGGCAATGTCGGCATGATCTTTCAAGGGTTCAACCTCGCGGATCGTGCCAGCGTTTACCAAAACGTGCTGGTGGGCCGCTTCGCCCATACACCCACGTGGAAGTCCATGCTCGGAATGGCGAGTAGCGGCGATCGCGAGATTGTCCTGCGCGCACTCGATTCCGTGGGGATGCTCGAGAAAGTATGGGGCAGAGCAGGTGCGCTCTCTGGGGGCCAGAAGCAACGTATCGCGATCGCGCGAGCGCTCAGTCAGCAACCCGAGGTCATGCTTGCAGATGAACCGGTCGCCAGTCTTGACCCGCCTACAGCCCATTCGGTCATGTCGGACCTCGCGCGAGTCAACACTGAGCGGGGCCTCACGGTCCTTGTCAACCTCCACCTCATGGATCTGGCGCGTCAGTACACCACACGAATGATTGGCCTGCGGGCAGGCGAAGTGGTCTACGACGGCCCCGCATCAACGGCCACGGACGCGGACTTTGAGGCGATCTATGGCCGCCCGATTCAGAGCCGCGACAGGCTGGGCAAGTAGCGCATGACCACACTTCTTGTCCTCCCCCCTCGACCACGAGCGTGGCCCCGCAGGCTAGCCGTGATCGCTGCGCTTGCGGCGTTTACCGCCCTCACGACGATTCCCGCACTCGGCGGGGTGGAGATTGACCTGGAGTCGATCGCCAGAAACTGGTCCAACGGCGCGCAGCGTGTGGGCATGTTGCTCACCCCCGATTGGTCGATTCTGCCGCGTACCTGGGAGCCGATGTATCAAACGCTTTCCATGGCGATGGTTGGCACTGTCATTTCCGCTGCGCTAGCAATTCCGTTGTCGCTGTGGGCAGCGCGTCCCACGAACCCGAACGGATTGACGCGCCGCGCAGTGCGCTTCTCTCTCAACGTGGTCCGCGCGATTCCTGACTTGGTCTACGCGACCATTTTGGTCGCCATGGTGGGAGTCGGCACCCTACCTGGAGTGATCACCCTGGTGCTCTTCGATATCGGCATCGTCGTCAAGCTTGTGTCCGAGTCGATCGACTCGGCCGACTCGTCCTACATGGAGGCGGGTAGGGCCGCGGGCGGAACACAGACGCAAATCAACAAGGTGACCGCATTGCCGCAGTCCTGGCCAGTGATGGCAAGCCAGATTCTGTACTCGCTGGAACTCAATGTGCGCATCTCCGCGATCTTGGGAATCGTGGGGGCGGGCGGCATCGGGCGCCTCATCGACGAAGTTAGGGGCTTCTACCGCTACGACGCGCTGTCGGCGATCATCATCGAGATCCTTGTGGTCGTGCTGATCATTGAAGTCATCTCCAACGGCTTACGAAAGCGGCTGCGATGACTGCGCTCTTGAGTTCACCTACGCGTGTGCCCGCCAAGCCACGTCGTCTCGCTCTGCGGGCGGCGTGGACACTGGTGGGGGTCCTGTTTATCGCGTCGTTCTGGGGTCTCGACCTGGAGTGGGCGAAACTGTGGGAACTACCTTCAGATGTCTGGCACTACTTCGGACTCATGTTCTCCGATCCAGACTGGTCCAAGCTCCCCGAGGCTCTGTTCCAGACATGGCGTTCCGTATCGATGGCGTGGGTGGGTGCTCTAGTTGGCGTCGTACTCGCCACCTTGCTCGGGATTCCCGCAGCGGAGGGAGTGGGGCCCATCTGGGTGCGGCTGCCATTGCGCTGGATGTTTGCGGTGATCCGTGCCGTGCCCGAGGTGATCATCGCGATCATCCTGCTGACCGTCACCGGCCTCACGCCCTTCACTGGAGCGCTTGCGCTAGCCATCGGCGGCATTGGCACCCACGCAAAATGGACGTACGAGACAATCGAAGCCACGCCCACTGGGACGGGTGAGGCGGTCAAGGCGGCCGGTGGAAATCGGATGCAAATGGTGCGCTGGGGACTATGGCCCTCCGCGTCTCCCGAACTCATGTCGCTCGGCCTGTATCGTTTCGAAATAAACGTCCGCACCTCAGCAATCTTGGGTCTGATTGGAGTGGGAGGCATCGGCGACATGCTGACCGCCTACACACAGTTCCGTGAGTGGGGTGTGGTGGGCATGCTCATCATTGTGGTGATCGTTGTCACGATGACGATTGACGCCATCTCCGGTCGAATCCGACGGCGAATTATGGAAGGGGCCAAGTCTCGTGACCTGGACAGGATCGTCTGACGCACCACCGTCGGCGCGCATCGCGGCGTTGATTTCATCACTACAACCAAGCGAACGCCGCGTTGCGGAGGCAATTGTTGCGGACGTCGGTCGGGCCGTCGATATGACGGCCCAAGAGGTGGCCGATTTTGTTGGTGTAGGGAGAGCTTCGGTCGTCCGTACCTCACAGAGCCTCGGCTACGACGGCTATCCGCAATTGCGAGTCGCGCTTGCCAGACAGAGGGCTTTTGAGCAACCAATTGCGGCAACTGGTGACGGCTCGTTGGGAATCATGCGTGCCGCGATGGACCGATTCGTGCGCGCGCTCCCACACACCGCGGCCGCGCTGACGGAGGATGTGGTGGACACCTTCATCGCCACGCTCGACGAGGCGCCACGAGTTGTGGTGGCCGCCAGCGGTCTGTCCGCGCCACTCGGATACGACGCTGCCCTACGGCTTACCTCCGCTGGCCGTCCTGCCGAGTACATCCCGGACACGCTTGCCCAGCAGATTGCCGCGCGACAGCTTGATCCAGACGGGGTTCTGCTCGTCATCTCAGGTTCCGGCGCCAACCGGGCAACCCTCGATGTAGTTGCCGCCGCGCGAGCGGCGGGCGCAACTGTATTGGCGGTGACTGGGTTCTCACGTTCCGCGCTCGTGACGGCAGCCTCCACCACGCTGGTGGTGCCACCTGCGACCGAGTCCTTCCAGGACGAACTGGTTCAGACGTCGCGCGCGGCGTTGGCCCTCGTTATCGAATCCCTGGTGGAGGCGCTCGTGGCGCGCAGGGGAGAGCGCGGCCGCACTGCCCGCTCGGCGGTGCTTTCCGTCCTGTCCGACAGCCTCGACAGTTAATGCTCTGCCCCCGGATAGGGTAGGCAACGTGACCTACATGCGACCCGCGCCCCACCCATCGGGCGCGACGGCCCCCGACCTGCCAGCATCGGCGGTTCCCAAGCACATTGCCGTGGTGATGGACGGAAACGGCAGGTGGGCCAAGGAACGAGGGCTGCCCCGCACCGAAGGTCACAAGCGCGGTGAGGCGGCGTTGCTTGACGTCGTCGCCGGCGGTGTCGAGGCCGGCGTCAGTCACATCAGTGCGTACGCGTTCAGCACTGAAAACTGGAAGCGTAGCCCCGAGGAAGTGCGCTTTCTCATGGGATTCAATCGCGACGTGATTCGTCGACGCCGCGACGAGATGAACGAGTGGGGAGTTCGCGTTCGCTGGGCAGGTCGCCGCCCCAAGCTCTGGAAATCAGTTATTGACGAACTCGAGGAAGCCGAGCGTCTCACCGCCAACAACACGGGCCTGACGCTGACCATGTGCGTCAACTACGGGGGCCGTGCGGAGATCGCCGATGCTGCGCGAGAAATTGCACGCAAGGTTGCGGCAGGCGAGATCAACCCTGAGAAGGTCACGGAGAAGACGCTCGCGGCGCACCTAGACGAGCCTGATATGCCTGATGTTGACCTGTTCTGGCGCTCGAGTGGCGAGCAGCGCTCAAGCAACTTCCTGCCGTGGCAGGCGGCGTACGCCGAGTACGTGTTTAGCGACGTCCTGTGGCCCGAGGTCGACCGCACGCACCTGTGGGCAGCTATCGAGGAGTACGCACGTCGGAATCGGCGCTTCGGCGCAGCCTGACGGCAAGCCACGCCACGACCACCACGAGTGCGACGGTGCCGACGAGGAGCCAGGGGGAGACCTTCCACAAGCCAGCGACGGACGCGCCCACGGCGAAGTAGGCGCCCACCCAGAGCAAGCAGCCCGGCAGCATGATGAGGGTGTAGAGGTCCCAACGCATGCGGCTGTAGCCTGCCGCCGCGTTGACTAGAGTCTGCAGGCCGAGCGTGAGGAAGGACAGGGGAATACCGATGAATCCCCAGCGATCCAAAAACGCTTCCGCCTTGACCATGTTTGGCCCGGTCAGCCGTCTACTGACCTTGGCCAGCCGAGGATGTTTGTCGGGCTCGGCAGCGAGCTTAGTGGTGCCTCCTCGTACCCAACGGCCGGCAAAATATGTGGCCTGGGTACGGACAAAGACCACGCCGAACAGGAAGATCGCAATCGCCCACCAGCCGAGGTCGTCGATGAATCCAGGGATCCCCGCCATCTAGTTGGTCGCCTTTGCGCACTCGCCGCATAGGCCAGTGATTTCCACGGTGTGATCGATACTGGAGTAGCCGTGCGTGGCCGCGAGCTGAGTGGCCCACGCCTCGAAGTCTGGAACGTCAATTTCTTCTGCCGCTCCGCAGCGGCGACACCGCAGATGATGGTGGTGCTCGTCGCCGGCCTCGCAGCGGCGGTAGAGCGTCTCGCCGGAGTCGGTGACGACCGCGTCGACCTCACCGGATTCGGCGAGCGACTGCAGCGCGCGATACACCGTGGCGAGGCCCACGGTTGAGGACTCATGGCGCAACACGTCGTGCCATTGCTGCGCAGAACGGAAATCGCCCGCCGTCGCCAAAGCGGACAGGATCTCGGCGCGCTGTCGGGTCTGGCGTGGCTTGGGCTTGGAGGTCATGAGGACACCACCGTGCGGCTGGTGGTTGCTCGCGAGCGACGCCGCGCAAGGGCCGTTCCGATGCTGACTACCAGGAACAACACCACGCCGAGTACGACGATAAGTGCACCAGGCTGCAGGTTGTGTTCAAGTGTGATGCCCACGCCGGTCACACACAGCGTGGCGCCGATGCCCATGGCTAGCCACATGGTGCGGGCAAAGGAGCGCGTGAGTAGTTGGGCGATGGCTACCGGCAGGATCATCAGGGCTGAGACGAGGAGCACACCAACCACGCGCATGGCAACCGTAATGGTCACGGCCGCGAGCACCGCGACCACCATATTGAGCGCCCGGACGGGAAGGCCGATTGAGAAGGCGAATTCCTGATCATGGGTGACGGCAAAGAGGGCTTGTCGCAGTCCGAGGCCAACCACGAGGATGACGACGGCGAGGCCGACCGTCACCCACACGTCGGTCCAGGTCACCGTGGAGATAGAGCCGAACAGGTAGCCGAGCAGATTGGCATTGGTGCCGCCCGCGGCACCAATGAGTAGCACGCCAGCCGCAATGCCGCCGTAAAACAGGATAGCCATCACGACGTCCGCGCCGGTGGTGCCGTGTGAGCGCATGCGCTCGATGATCGCTGCGGCGGCAATCGCGAACACGATTGCGCCGGGGATGGCGAGCGCGTCACGCTCGGCGAACCCGGCCCACGAACCAGCGAGCCAGCCCGCCGCAACACCGGCGAGGGCGACGTGGCCGATGCCGTCACCGAGTAGCGCCATGCGCCGCTGCACCAGGTAGGTTCCGACGATGGGGGCCGCTAGCCCCACGAGAAGAGCGACCAGCAGCATGCGCTGCACCAGCGGATCGGTGAGCAGGCTCATGAGGTCACTTCCCAGTTCAGGCGCGGTTCGCCCTCGTGCGGGTCGTCGTGCGGGTGCACGTGATCGTGACCGGGTAGGGCGTGGACACCCAGGTCACGAGGCGGCTCGCCAACGTGGGTGACGCAACCGTGCTCCAGCACCACCGCGGTGTCGATCAGTGGCGCGAGGGCTCCCAGCTCATGCAACACAATTACGATCGCGGTGCCGGCCTTTTTGCGGTCGTCGAGGGCGTGAGCGAGCGCCTCCTGGCTGGGGACGTCGACCCCGGCCATGGGCTCGTCCAGGATGAGTAGTTCGGGATTGCGCACGAGCGCGCGGGCGATGAGCACACGCTGTTGCTGACCGCCGGACAAGCGCGAGACATCCTTGCTGGCCAGGTTGCCGATTCCCATGTCTGCCAGCGTCTGCTCCGCGCGAGTGCGCGCGTCGCGAGGAGCTCTCAGGTGGCCGCCGCCCAGCAGTCCAGAGCTGACGACTTCGCGTGCCGTCGCGGAAACTCCTGACGCGGCACTGATGCGTTGGGGGACGTAACCGACCCGGCCCATGGTTTTGCGAGACGGCTTCTCGCCAAAGATGCGAATGTCGCCGGTCGAGTGCGCGATGGCTCCCACCACGGTCCGCACCAGAGTGGACTTGCCGGAACCGTTGCCGCCCATGATGGCGACGACCTCACCGGGGGCGCACCCAAAGTCCACGCCGTGCAGGATTTGGGTGCCTCCGAGCGCCACCGTGACGCCAGCGACGTCAACGGCGGCTGTGGTGGGTGCCGGGTAAGGCTTAGGCACAGTCAAGGGCGCCTTGGAGGCTGGAGAGGTTGCGGTTCATCACGCTCATGTAGTCATCATCCCCGACAACACCCTCAACTGGATCTAGAACCGCGGTGGTGACCCCAGCATCGGACGCGAGGGCCTCGGCCACGTTGGCACTCACGAGCGACTCAGTGAAGACGGTGGTTGCGCCATCCGCAGCCATGAGGTCGCGGATCTCGCGCACGCGAGCGGGCGAAGGCTCGGCGTCCGGGTCGATGCCGCTGAGGCCCTCTTGGTGCAGGCCGTAACGACTCGTCAAGTATCCGAACGCCTCGTGAGTGACAAAGATGTCGTCACGCTCGCACTGAGCGAGGCCATCGCTGAACGCCGAGTCGAGTCCGGTGAGGTCACTCACCAGCGCGGAGGCGTTGGCAATGTAGTCCGCGGCATTCGCTGGGTCGAGCTGTGCAAACTCTTCGCCCACGGCCGATGCGTAGGTGGCCAGTAGCGTGGGGTCGAGCCAGAAGTGTGGGTCGATAGTGCCGTGATCGTGGTCGGCGTGGTCGTCCTCAGCGTGGTCGTCGTCCGCATGGTCATGGTCGGCGTGGTCATCATCGGCGTCAACCGCGGTTTCGTGGTCGGCCGCGTCCTTAAGTGGCACGACGGTCGCCGCGTCGAGCGACTCCACATCCGTTGCTGCCACGGCGTCATCGACGGCGGGCTGAAAGTCGGAGAGGTACAGCACTACATCCGCCTGCTGCATCTCGCGTACGGCTACAGGGGAGAGTTCCAGGTCGTGAGGTTCGACACCGGGAGCGGTGAGCTCCTGGATCGTGCCATGGTCGCCGGCAACGTGCTCCGCTACATACGCGAGCGGGTAGAACGCCGCAGCGATGTTGAGCGTTGGCGTGGCAACCTCAGTCTCCTGGCTGGAGGTGCTTGCGCTCGCAGGCGCATCGTCGGCGCCGGCCGAGCAGGCCGAGAGTGAGAGGGCGCCGAGGACGGCGGCAGTGAGGGCGGGGCGCGCAATAGTGTTCATGCCTCCAAGTGTATTGGTATTGATAATCATTGTCAATAAGCGGAGGAGCGACGGGCCGCTGAGGCAACCACAGCATCGGCCTCGCGTGGATAGACTGTGCCGAGCAACTTTCCCGTGTATTGAAGGAGTCCCCAGTGGCACAGCCGTCCCGTCTTGACAGTGCGATCTCACTCGCGAAGCGTCGTGGCTTCGTGTTCCCTGCAGGCGAGATCTACGGCGGCACGCGCTCGGCGTGGGACTACGGCCCACTGGGAGTGGAGCTCAAGGAGAACATCAAGCGTCAGTGGTGGCGCGCAATGGTCAACACGCGCGACGACATCGTCGGCCTTGACTCCTCAGTGATCCTGCCCACCAAGGTGTGGGAAGCATCGGGCCACCTCAAAGCATTTACCGACCCGCTCGTTGAGTGCACGAGCTGCCACAAGCGATACCGCGAGGACCACCTGCTTGAGGAGTTCGAGGAAAAGAAGGGACGAGTCCCCGAGAACGGCCTGGCAGATATCGCGTGTGCGAACTGCGGAACCCGTGACGCCTGGACCGAGCCGCGCAACTTCAACGGCCTCCTCAAGACATACCTCGGCGCCGTCGAGGACGAGTCGGGGCTGCACTACCTGCGTCCCGAGACCGCGCAGGGCATTTTTGTGAACTTCGCGAACGTCATGCAGGCCACGCGCCAGAAGCCGCCGTTCGGCATCGCACAAATCGGCAAGAGCTTCCGCAACGAGATCACCCCCGGCAACTTCATCTTCCGCACCCGCGAGTTCGAGCAGATGGAGATGGAGTTCTTTGTGGTGCCCGGCACCGACGAGGAGTGGCACCAGAAGTGGATCGACGAGCGCACCGACTGGTACGTGGGCCTCGGCATTGATCGTGACAACCTGCGCCAGTACGAGCACGCACAGGAGAAGCTGTCGCACTATTCCAAGCGCACCGTGGACATCGAGTACCGCTTTGGGTTCCAGGGCAGCGAGTGGGGCGAGCTCGAGGGCATCGCGAACCGCACCGACTTTGACCTCAAGACGCACCACGAGCACTCGGGCAAGGACCTCCAGTTCCGCGACCCAGTGACCAACGAAAAGTTCTTCCCGTACGTGATCGAGCCCGCCGCCGGCCTGACGCGTTCGCTAATGGCGTTCCTGGTCGAGGCCTACGTTGAGGACGAGGCGCCCAACACCAAGGGCGGCGTCGACAAGCGCACCGTCTTGCGCCTCGACCACCGCCTCGCTCCCGTCAAGGCCGCGGTGCTGCCGCTGTCCAAGTCCGAGGACCTGAGCCCGACGGCGCGCAATCTTGCCAAGGAGCTGCGCGGCTCGTGGAACGTGGACTACGACGAGACGCAGGCCATTGGCAAGCGCTACCGTCGCCAGGACGAGATTGGCACGCCGTATTGCGTCACGGTGGACTTCGAGACGCTCGAGGACCAAGCTGTGACCATCCGCGACCGTGACACGATGCAGCAGGAGCGCGTGGGTCTCAGTCAGGTGCAGGGCTACCTCGCTCAGCGCCTGATCGGCGCATAGTCCTCGTCACTTTCAGGGCGGTCGGTAATTCCAGTGCACTCGCATACTGATGCTCCACCGCGCGCGACGCGTCGCACATCGCTCATTCTGGGTGTGCTCGTTGGAATCATCGGGGTGGCGGTAGCGGTCGGAGCCGTGGCGACATGGCCGACCAACCTGTCGACTCTCGGGTCGGAACAGTCGACTGCTGATGACGCCTCGTGGGCCACCGCCGATGTGGTGTCGGTCGACAATGCCACGGGGGAAATGACGGTCGATGTCGAGACCGTGGACGGACCTGTCCGCGAGACCGTCCAACCCTCCGGTGTGCCGGGAACGCTCATTGGCGCTGGTGATTCCATCCGGGTTCTCGTGCTGCCGGATGGTTCCCTGGTCTTCTCGGACTTTGAGCGCACGCAGCCGATGCTGCTATTGCTGGTGATCTACATCTTGGTCGTACTGCTGGTGGCACGTTGGCGCGGCGCTGGTGCGCTGTTGGGTCTCGGAATCGCGTTCGGCATTGTGGTGTTCTACGCGGTGCCTTCGTTGCTGGATGGCAACAATCCAGTGGTCGTCGGCCTGGTGACCGGTGCCGGAGCCTTGTTCGCATTGCTGTACATCGCGCACGGGGTCAACGCCCGCACCACGACGGCCTACCTGGGAACCATCGCGGGACTCGGAGTCATCGCGATCATCGGCGTGTGGGCGGTTGCCGCCGCGAACATCCCGGGTGTGCCGTCGGAAGCCGAGCTCACCCTGTATTACGTCAACGGCAACATCGAACTACGTGGCCTTGCTTTGTGCGGACTCATGCTGGCCGGATTGGGCATTCTCAACGATGTGACGGTGACGCAGGCATCGGCCGCCTGGGAGTTACGCAGTGCGCGGCCGGACCTCTCTCGGATCCAGTTGTACAAGCGGACCATGCGGATTGGGCGCGACCATATCGCTTCGACCGTCTACACCTTCGCCTTCGCCTACGTGGGTGCCTCGCTTCCCCTCATCATCATTGTGTTGCTCTACGACACCAGTGCAGGGACCGCCATCACGTCCTCCGAGGTGGCCGGTGAGGTGGTGCGGACGCTGGTCGGGTCGATCGGCCTGGTGCTGGCGGTGCCGATGACCACGGCGATCGCGGCACTCGTCGTGGGTCGCAGGGCGGTGCGCACGGAACCGAGCGCGCGTAGTTGAGGTTCCCACCGCGGGGCGTGCGAAAATGGTGCCATGACTGTGGTGAATGACGCTTCCGACGCGCCCGCGCCGGCTCCCGCGCGCGTCCTGCCGCCGCTGAGCATCGGCCCCATCACGGTGGACACTCCCGTGATTCTCGCGCCGATGGCGGGCATTACCAACGCCGCCTTCCGCAGACTGTGCCGCGAGCACGGCGGCGGGCTCTATGTGGCCGAGATGGTCACCTCGCGCGCGCTGGTCGAGCGCACCCGGGAGTCGATGCGCATCATTCACCATGACCCGGACGAGAAGCCGCGGTCGGTGCAGGTCTACGGGGTCGACCCGTCGACCATCGGTGCGGCCGTGAAGATGCTGGTGCAGGAAGATCGCGCCGACCACATTGACATGAACTTTGGCTGCCCCGTGCCCAAGGTCACCAAGAAGGGCGGGGGAGCGGTCCTGCCATGGAAGCGCGACCTCTTCCGCGACATCGTGCGCGCGGCGGTTCGTGAGGCGGACCCGTACGGCATTCCCGTCACCGTGAAGATGCGGAAGGGGATCGACGATGACCACTTGACGTACTTGGATGCTGGGCGCATGGCTGAGGCCGAGGGGGTCGCGGCCGTCGCGCTACACGCACGGACCGCCGCTGACTACTATTCGGGCGAGGCTGATTGGGAAGCCATCGCGCGTCTCAAGGAAGCCGTGACAAGCGTTCCCGTGCTCGGCAACGGTGACATCTGGGCGGCTGAGGATGCGCTGCGGATGGTCGAGCGAACCGGCTGCGATGGTGTCGTGGTGGGTCGTGGATGCCAGGGGCGGCCGTGGCTGTTCGCGGACCTGCAGGCGGCCTTCGAGGGGCGACCCGAGCGCGTTCAGCCCGGGCTGCGGGTGGTGGCGGACACCATCTATCGCCACGGCGAGCTCATGGTCACGTTCTTCGACGATGACGAGCAGAAGGCGATGCGCGAGATTCGCAAACATGTCGCCTGGTACTTCAAGGGTTATCCCGTCGGTGGCGACGTGCGACGATCTCTCGGCCTGGTCGAGTCACTGTCCCAACTGCGTGGACTGCTCGACGGGCTCGACCTCGACTTGCCGTATCCCGGTGTCGGCGCCGAAGGTGCGCGTGGTCGCCAAGGCACTCCGAAGCGTCCGTCGTGCCCCGATGGGTGGCTCGACACCCAGGACATCACGCCCGACCTTGAGCTCAAACTGCGCGAGGCAGAACTCAGCGTCTCCGGCGGCTAGCTAGCCCCAGCATCGGCCGCTCAGTTGTCACTACTTCGCGACGTCGTGCACCGGCATCAAGTGCAGTTGCACCATGCCGTCCTCAAACTTGAGTACGTCCGTGACGGTCAGTTCGCGCGGGTTGTCCGCCCCGGCGAAGAGTGGGTGGCCGCGACCCAGCACCGTCGGCATCTGCGTCACGATGATTTGGTCGATTTGATCGGCGTCCAGGGCCTGGCGGATGAGGTTGCCACCGTCGAGGTAGACGTCCTTCTCGCCGGCCGCGTCGTGCGCCTCCGCAATGAGGTTCTTGATGGGTGCCGATGCGGTCGTCACGGTGGGTGGTGCATCGTCGAGTGGGCGGGAGGTCGCCACGATCACGGGAGTGTCACCATACGGCCACTCGTCAAACGTCGAGACAACGTCATACGTGCGCCTGCCCATGAGCAGGCAGCCCACGTCGCGGAAGAAGTCGTCGTATTGCAGTGCGTCAGCGGGGCGTTCAGCCCAGTTCCCACTGGCGAGTGGCCCGTGGTCCGCTCGCGGCTGCGTGAGCCAGTCAAGTCCATCGTGAACATCCGCGATGAAGCCGTCCAGCGAACAGGCAATGTAGACGCGCACGCGTCCGGGAAGGTTGTCCATGCCTCTCACGCTACGCCGTCGCGACACACGCGGCCAACGGAGTCAGGAGGGCAGGATCGGTCGGTTTTCGTAGAACGTCTGCAGCACGACCGTGGTGTGGGTATTGACTGATGCGGCGGAGCGGATGTCGCGAATGAGTGACTCCAGGTGCCGCGGGGAGGCCACGCGAACGAGCAACATGTAGGCCGAGTCACCAGCGATCGAATGGCAGGCCTCGATCTCGGTGAGGTGCTCAAGGAGCTCGGGGGCGTTGTCGGGTTGGCCCGGGTCTAGTGGGGTGATCTCGACAAAGGCCGCGAGTGGCTTGCCTACGGATTCAGGGTCGACCAGTGCGCGATATCCCGTGATGACGCCTCGCGTCTCGAGTTTGCGTAGGCGCGCCTGCACCGCCGATACGGACAGGCCGACAGTGGTTGATAGCTCAGCGAGAGTCGCGCGGCCATCAAGCGACATCGCGCGAACGATACCTGCGTCGATGTCGTCGTCAAGGTGTGCGGGTGTGTCGTTGGCCATATCCCGAGGCTACCAGGGGAGCATCGTCGTGGCAGGAATCTTTCCCGCAAAACAGATGACAGGCAGGAATATCTCCCGTAGGCTCAGAATACGAGGACGACCCAACGCAGGGACCGGAGGTTCACATGTCAATCCACGCACACGCGACGCAGCACATTGTTGGCGAACCCGAGGTTGTCGAAGACGCCTCGCGGGTGGAGACCAGTGACGCATGGTTGAGGCTCAAGGCCGCCGCCACTGCAATTCAGCTACTTCAGGAGCAGGACGGCTCTATTCCCGCGCACGTTGATGAGGTGGCGGAGGATGCGCACGCCGACGCCCGCGCGTTGGTCACCGAGGTCATTGCCGCCATTCGCGCGTTGACGCCCGCGTTCCCGCACGACCAGGACTACCTTGTTGAGGTCGTCCAGGATTTTGAGCGGTGGGCGGACCAGGGCTTCGGCATCCCCGACTTCCTCGACTCGCTTTCGGCCTTCCAGCCGCAGCAGCACCGAGTGGACGGCACCCGTCACCTGGTGGTCTTTCCGATGTACACCCAAAATGGCTCGCGTGACCGCCACGTCGAGGCGGTGCTGGTGGAGGCCATTTGGCCCGAGTTCATCGCGCAGCTCGAGGCAGGCGACTACGGCAACAAGTTATTCGTGTCGCTGCGTTTTCTGGACTACACGCCCGGCTACGACACGAACTCGGCCGTGCTCTTCCCCGAGACCATTGCCATGCGCGAAATTCCGACCTTCACGTGGGGTGCGATCTTCGAGGACCGCGAGGCCGCACGATACCGACGCGTTGTGCGCGCCGCTGCGGAGATCACCAAACTCGACCTGCCCGCGGACGCCGCGCGCATGCTTGACGACCAGCAACTGACCGAGAAGACGTTCGTGATGTGGGACATGATTCACGACCGCACCCACATGCGCGGCGACCTGCCGTTCGATCCCTTCATGATCAAGCAGCGCATGCCGTACTTCCTCTACTCGCTCGAGGAACTGCGCTGCGACCTCACCGCGTTCCGCGAGAGCGTCGCGATCGAGAGGCGACTAGGTGCCCGGGCCGACGCGGGTGAGGCACTCGATGCCGTGGAGGCCGAGACGCTCGAACACGCACACCTGGTGCAATACGCCATCATCTTCGACCGCATCTTCCGATTCCCCATCACCGGCTCGCGCGTGCGCAACTATGACGGGCTCGGGGGCCAGTTGCTCTTCGCCTGGCTGCACCAGCGCGGCGTACTGCACTGGACGGACACCGCCTTGTCCCTCGATTGGGAGGACGTCCCCGACGCGGTCATTGCCCTGAGCGACGAGATCAACGACCTGTACTGGCGCTCCATCGACCGACCCAAGACAGCCCATTGGCTCGCGGCATATGACCTCGTACGTTCGACGCTCACGCCAAACCCCGCCTCCGTATGGGCACGAGCCCTGCCGGACGAGATCCTCGCGGGCTTGCCCAAGGGGTACACGGACGCGGTGCTGGACGACGAGTTCCCGCTGTCGATGTTCTTCGAAGCGTTAAACAAGAAGATGAAGGACGTTGTCGAATCGACCGCCGGTATCACCGGTCGCGATTCCTGAAACCCGTGCGCGCACATCGTGGGAGGCTGAACGCATGAGCGTCGCAGGCAGGACCGTGGTGATCGGTGGTGCTACCAGCACGTCCGGGGTCGCTGCGGTACGCGAACTTGCTCATGCCGGGGCGCGGGTGATCGCTGTGGGCCGCGACCCGGACAAGCTCGATAGTTTGCTGTTCAACGTCACCCGGGCTCGAGGTGAGGGAGATGACGGAGGTGCCGAGAACGTGCGCACCGAGGTCTGCGACCTCACTGATGAGGCCTCAGTCGCTCGGCTCGTACAGCGCGTCCACGATGCCGACGGTGCCGTTGACGGGGTCGTGCACCTCGTAGGCGGGTGGCGCGGCGGTGGCGGCCTTGCCGGCCAGAACGAGGTCGATTTCCGATTCCTCGAGGGGTCATTCACGGCGCTCCGCCACCTCAGTCGCGCCTGTGATTCCGACCTTAAGGCTTCGGGTGCCGGTCGCCTAGCGGTGGTCTCCTCCACTGCCGTCGCACGCCCGCTTGCCGGGGGTGCGAACTATGCGGCGGTAAAGTCCGCGACCGAGGCGTGGGCGCGCGCCGTCGCGCAGGGCTACGCGAAGGACGCCCGAGATGCGGCGCGGCCGTTGACTGCAGCCGCCGTGATCTTCCGCGTCACAAGCCTCGCGGGTCTCGAGGAGGCGCTCGCACGGCGCTTCGTCGACCTTTGGAACGCGCCAGCGACTCGACTCAACGACACGACTCTTGATCTCACCGCTCCTGACAGCTCCTCGATTGGACAACCATGACCACCATTCACGACCCCGCCTCACGCGGCTTCGCCTCAGACAACTACTCGGGCATCCACCCGGAGGTCCTTGAGGCGATCGGCGCGGCCAACGGCGGTCATCAGGGCGCCTATGGAGGTGACGTGTACACGGCCCGCCTCCAGGAAGTCATGGCCGGTCACTTCGGCGAGGGTGTCGAGGCGTATCCGATGTTTAACGGGACCGGCGCCAACGTCGTGGGACTGCAGTCGATGCTGCCTCGCTGGGGTGCCGTGGTGACGGCAGCTACCGCCCACATTCACGTCGACGAGGGCGGAGCCCCCGAGCGCGTGGCGGGGATCAAGTTGCTCACGGTCCCCACGGACACCGGAAAGCTCACCCCGGAGCTCATCGATCGCGAGGCGTGGGGCTGGGGTGACGAGCACCGTGCACAGCCGCTAGTCGTGTCGATCACGCAATCCACCGAACTCGGCACGCTGTACACCGTTGACGAGATCGCCGCCATTGCCGATCATGCTCACGGACTGGGAATGCGGGTTCATCTCGACGGCGCGCGCATCTCCAATGCCGCAGCATCGCTCGGTGTGCCGTTGCGTGCGTTCACGCGCGACGCGGGGGTCGACGTGCTCAGTTTTGGCGGCACCAAGAACGGGGCGATGCTCGGCGAGGCCATCGTGGTGCTCAACCCGGAGGCATCGGAGGGCCTGACATACCTCCGCAAATTCGACATGCAGCTGGCGTCGAAGATGCGCTTTGTCTCGGCCCAATTGATCGCACTTCTCGACGGCGACCTGTGGCTGCGCAACGCCACGCACTCCAACGCGATGGCCCAGCGCCTACGGGCAGGCATCGAGGACGGGCTCGCCGACGGATCAATCCAGGGAGTGGCCTTCACACAGCCGACTGAGGCGAACGGCATCTTCGCGACGCTGCCCGACGGGGTAGCGGATCGCTTGCGCAAGGAGTTCGCGTTCTACGACTGGGATGCCGCCCAAAACGAAGTGCGGTGGATGTGCAGCTTTGATACGTCGGAGGAGGACATCGACGCACTTGTTGCGGCGGTAGCTCGCGAGACCTCCGCGGCCTGAATCGAACATTGAGTGCGGGCTCGTGGAGCCGTCTCCATAGGGACGCAGCGCTGTCCATGACAGGATGAGAAGAACGGTTCAACGTCGATCGTGAGGAGCGCTCGTGTCACCCAAAATTCTGGTCACCACCGATCAGGGCATCGCACACATACAGCTAGCCAACCCCACAAGGCTCAATGCCATCGACTTCGACGCGGGAGAGCAGTATCGGGACGCGTGCCTCGCGGCCGTCTCTGCTGAGGATGTTGCCGCGATCGTCATCTCAGCGTCAGGACCTGCGTTCTGCGTGGGAGGCGACCTGCTTGCCATGGCCAGCGCGGAGGTGTCCGGCTCGCAGGTGACCGACGCAGCACACGTCATCCACGAGGGAATCGCCGCGCTCGTCGGCTCCTCAATTCCAGTGGTCGCCGCGGTGCGGGGTGCTGTGGCAGGTGGGGGCATCGGATTGATGCTCGCAGCGGATTATGTCGTTGCCGGGCCTGACCTCAGGGTGACCGGCAGCTACTCCGATGTTGGCCTGACGCCAGACCTGGGTGTCAGCACGTTGCTCACTCGCGCGGTGGGTGAGCGCCGAGCCCTCGAGGTGCTGCTGACCAAGCGGGAGCTCGACGCCCCGACCGCCCACGAGTGGGGCATGGTTGCGGAGGTGGTGGATGACCCCGAGTCCCGGGCTATGGTGATCGCTGGGCAGTGGGCAGGGGGTGCGAGCCGCGCCTTCGGTGACGCCAAACGCCTCGTTCACGCGTCGTCTCACCGTACCTTCGTGGACAGCCTTGCCGACGAGGCCCGCAGCATCGGCGTGGCATTCGACAGCGACGACGCGCGTCAACGCATTGCGGCATTCGTCGCGGCTAGCGCGGCCCGAGGGGGAAAACGATGAGCACACATTCGCTGTCCGGCAAGACCGTACTCATCTCCGGGGGCAGCCGCGGCATCGGGCTTGCCATCGCACTCAGGGCCGCGCAGGACGGCGCCAACGTTGCTTTGCTCGCGAAGACCGACAAGCCTCACCCGCGACTTGAGGGCACGGTTCATAGCGCGGCCGATGCGGTGAAGGCAGGCGGAGGCGAGCCGCTGGCGATCGTGGGTGACGTACGCAACGACGCAGACATTGCGCGTGCCGTCGACCAGACCGTCGCGACCTTTGGCGGCATCGACATCGTGGTCAACAACGCCAGCGTCATCGACCTGTCGCCGTCTGCCGACCTCGAGGCAAAAAAATACGACCTCATGCAGGATGTCAATGTGCGTGGAACGTTCATGCTGTCGCGCGCCGCGGCACCGTTTCTGGCGAAGGCAGAGAATCCGCACATTCTGTCGTTGTCGCCGCCCCTCAATCCTTCGGCGAAGTGGCTCGGCGCACACACGGCGTACACGCTCGCGAAGTTCGGCATGACGATGGTGACGGTAGGGATGGCGGCGGAGTTCGAGTCGCAAGGGATCGCCGCAAATACGCTGTGGCCCCGCACGACCATCGCTACCGCTGCCGTACAGAATCTGCTCGGTGGTGACAAGATCATGCGGGCCAGCCGCACTCCAGAGATTTATGCGGATGCCGCATACCTGGTGGTCACCTCTGGGTCGCGTGAAATGACCGGCCAGAGCCTGATCGTGGAGGACGTGCTCGTGGCTGCAGGGGTGAGCGATTTCGCTCACTACGCCGCGAAGCCGGGCACCCCCGACGAGGCACTCTTCCCGGACATCTTCCTGGACTGAAGCATTCGGGGACCCCAGGCCGGGAGACTGAGTGCCCGCCCCTCGGCGCGCGCGCCGGCGCTCGCCTCGACGCCCACTAGCATCGGAAGGTGAGCACTCTTCCCGCGGGCTACAGCGCATCCGACATCGAGCGCTACGTCACCGAGCCTCCCAAGAGCGCCGCCCGCTCGCCATTTGAGCGGGACCGGGCGCGCATCGTGCACTCGTCCGCGTTGCGCAGGCTCGGCGCGAAGACGCAGGTCCTAGGCGCCGGCTCCGGGGACTTTGTTCGCACCCGGCTCACCCACACCCTCGAGGTCGCGCAGGTGGGACGCGAGTTGGGCAAGTCGCTGGGCTGCGACCCCGACGTGGTGGACACGGCGTGCCTCGCCCACGACCTCGGCCACCCGCCATTCGGACACAACGGCGAGCGTGCGCTCGACGAGGTCGCCAAAGACATCGGCGGCTTTGAGGGCAACGCGCAGACGTTGCGCCTGCTTACCCGCCTGGAACCCAAGTCCGTTCACCCTGACACGGGAGAGAGCGTGGGCCTCAATCTCACTCGCGCCACGCTCGACGCCTCCGTGAAGTACCCCTGGCGCGAAAATGCGACGCCCACCCGACCCGACGGCAGTGCCACCCGCAAGTTCGGCGTCTACGAGGACGATCGCCCCGTATTCGACTGGCTTCGTGGCGACGCCCCTGAGCGCCACATCAGCTTTGAGGCGCAGGTCATGGACCTTGCCGACGACATTTCCTACTCGGTTCACGACGTCGAGGACTCCGTAGTGCACAACGCCGTCTCGCTCAGCGTGCTGCGCGACCCCGGCCAGGCCCGCGAGGTCGCGGCGCACGTGCGCGCCTGGTACGGCAGGGGAGACGAGGCCGAGTTGGCCGCAGCACTGGACCGCCTCCGCGCCCAGGACTGGTGGATGGACGAGTACAACGGCTCGCACCGCGCGCTCGCCGCCCTCAAGGACATGACGAGCCAACTCATCGGTCGCCTCGCCGGTACGGTCACGGACGCGACGCGGGCAGAGTATGGCGATGGCCCTCTGACCCGCCACAACGCCCAATTGGTGATCCCATCGGAGATCGCCAACGAGATCCTGATCCTCAAGGGCATCGCCGTGCACTTCCTGATGGCCCCGCGCGAGAAGAAGCCCGCGTACAAGCAGCAACGTCAGCGACTGGCGGCGTTGGTGATGGAGTTGGCCAAGCGTGGGGCCGATGCGCTTGAGCCTCACTTCGCGGCATCGTATGTGGACGCGGCGGACGATGCTGCGCGGCTACGCGTCGCCGTCGACCAGGTGGCGTCCCTCACCGACAAGTCGGCGTACGACTGGCACCACCGCTACTGCCGCTAGTTTTTTTCTGCGGCTGATGCTGAGGCTGGGTCAGAGGACGCGGCGGCTGCCGTGCGACGCCTCACCACGAGCAGGACGAGCGCGGCGATCGGCAGCACCAGCGGCACCCATCCGTAGGCCGAGCCAAAGCCAGTCCACACGGTCTCGTCCGGCCACCAGCTGGACTCGACATAGCCCAGCGTGCCTACCACAATCACGCCGGTAAGCTCGACGGCCGTTCCCCATAGCGCCAGCTTGTAGCGTCCGCGCCAGATCGCGAAGGCGATCACGGTATAGAGGACGGCGGACAGGAACGAGATCGAATACGCGAGGGGAGCTTCGGAGAACTTGGTGGTGATCTGCACCACGGAGCGACCGGCTGCGGCCAACCCCAGAATTGCGTACAGCGCCACCAGCGTGATGCGCACGATGGCGTTCACTAGTGGACTCCTTGGAAGATCTCGAACACCCGCCATGCCACTACGGACATCGCGATGGCGACGATGATGGCCACCGCGCCATCCACGCGCGCGATCTGATCCGGTGCGAGGACGGGCCGATTGGGGTCGGGGTCCTCCGCCGCGGCATCGGGCTCACCGAGGCGGCCGATGCCAAGCAACGGCATCAGCGCGATGGCGGCCAGAAGGTAGCCGATGGTGATCACTAAGGGAATGCCGCCGCCCAGTAGGGCATTGATGATCGCCAAGACCTCGATGAGGGTCACCACATACGCCGCAGTCACGACCCACGTGAGCACGCGATGTGCCCGAATCCAGATCAGCGTCACGATGCCGGTCAGCGCCAGGAGCGCACTGAATCCCAACACAAGGGGATAGATGTACCCCTCGAAGAACTCCATGTGGGGTTAGTTGGAAGCTTGCTGCACGCGCATCGGCAGGCGGGTAGCCTCTTCGCCGTCGACCGAGACGACCCACGTGAACATGCCGGGCGCCTGGAAGCGCATGCCGTCTACGGTGAATGCGAAGCACGCGACCTGCTCGTCGCCATCAACGAGGTGCGGGGGACGGCCGAGCGTGAACTCGCCACCCATCGCGCGCACGGGCTCGGGCTGACCCTCGGCGTTCTGACGGATGCCGATCGGGTACTCCTTGCCATCCTCGGTGAGCAGCTTGAGCTCAAAGTTGTGGCTCGCGTTGGTCGCGGTGAACGGCACGTGCACGGTCGATGCGACCGACAGGCGACGGTGGGCGGCAGGGAACTGGCGCACGTAGATGGTGTTCCATCCGGCACCCATGGCGTAGATCTTGCCCTGTACGACCTCGGCGGTGTCCGCCAAGAATGCATCGACTCTCACGGTGATGTCCTTTCGGTGTAATGCCCCTAGCCTACCCAGCACCAAACCCTCTGCGGACGTACGAAATTTCGCTGAGCGAGTAGTAGCCGCCACGAGGGGCGCCAGGCGGCCGATGCTGACGCACGAATTCGTGCGTGACGCGATCCGGTCCCAACTAGAGTAGGCACGTGGCTGGGACTATCAATCGGGATGACATCGCGACCGTTCGCGAGCGCGCGCCCATTGAGGACATCATCGGACAGCACGTCACACTAAAGTCCGCGGGCGTCGGCTCACTGAAGGGCCTGTGTCCCTTCCATGATGAGCGCAGCCCCTCATTCCACGTGCGCCCCGCCGCCGGACGCTGGCACTGCTTTGGCTGTGGCGAGGGCGGTGACGTCATTGAGTTCGTGATGCGCATGGACGGATTGCCCTTCGCGGAGGCCGTGGAATACCTGGCCGAACGCTCCAATGTGACGCTTCGCTACGAGGCCGGTGGCGGACCGCGCAAGGAGGGCACGGCGGGGCTGCGCAAGCGGCTGCTCGACGCGCACCGCGTCGCCGCCGAATTCTTCGTTTCCCAGCTCGGCACCCCGGAGGCCAAGACCGCCAGGGACTTCCTGCTGGGTCGTGGGTTCGGCCAGGAGGCCGCCGCGACGTTCGGAGTGGGCTACGCGCCCCAAGGCTGGTCGTCCTTATTGGACCACCTGCGCAGCAACGGCTTCACCGAGCCGGAGTTACGCGCATCGGGACTGGTCTCCGAAGGCCAGCGCGGCATCTACGACCGCTTCCGCGGCCGCCTGGTGTGGCCCATCCGCGACGTCACCGGTGAGCCCATCGGCTTTGGCGCGCGTAAGCTTTACGAGGATGACCAGGGCCCCAAGTACCTGAACACCCCGGAGACCGCGCTCTACAAGAAGAGCAACGTCCTTTACGGGCTGGACCTCGCCAAGGGCGCCATTCGGTCCGAGCGCACCGTCGTGGTGGTCGAGGGCTATACCGACGTCATGGCGTGTCACCTCGCGGGCATCAAGAACGCCGTCGCGACCTGCGGCACCGCCTTTGGCGAGGACCACGTCAAGGTGGTGCGCCGCCTCATGGGAGACACCGGCGGTGCGCAACTCAAGGTCGGCTCGACCGGCGCCAAGGTGATCTTCACGTTTGACGGCGACGAGGCCGGGCAGAACGCCGCGCTCAAGTCCTTTGCGCTCGACCAGCAGTTCCTCGCACAGACATTCGTCGCCGTGGACCCGGACGGGATGGACCCCTGCGACATTCGTCAGCAGCGCGGGGACGAGGCCGTGCGTGCGCTGATGGAGGCGCGCGTGCCGCTGTTTGAGTTTGTGATCAAGACCGCGCTGGGAGCCAACAACCTCGAGACCCCCGAGGGCCGCGTAGCTGCACTGCGTGCGGCCGCCCCCGTGGTCGCGGGCATCCGCGATCGTGCCATTCAGCCCGAGTACGCGCGCCGCCTGGCGGGCTGGCTCGGTATGGACGAGGTCGTGGTGCGCAAGGCGGTGACCGATGCGGGCAAGGCGAGGCAGGCCGCGGCTAGGTCACAGCCGCCCCAGGGACGTCCCGCGCAGGGCGGGCAGCAAGGTGGCCAACACCGTGGCCAGGCGACTCGTCCTGGGCAGCCAGCCGCAGCATCGGCCGGACGGGGTGAACCTCCTCCCTACGACGCGCCTCCGCTGGACGACGGCGATCCGTACACGGACCACGCGTCCGCGCAGGGCGCCTTTGGAGCGAACGAGGGCTACGAGCGGCCCAACCCCCGCGACCCGGTGGTGCGCTCCGAAGCCGTCGCGCTGGGCGTCATCCTGCAGTTGCCCGATGCGATCACGGCCCACGCTGACGTCCGTCAGGTCTTTGATGGGCTGGCTTCCGACGCGTTCACCGTGCCGCAGTACCGTGCGGTGTTTGACGGCGTTCTGGCCGCCGGCGGCCCCCAGGCCACCAGTGAGTGGGTAGCGATGGTTGCCGAGCAGGTGGGACCGATGCTGGCGCCCACCGTTTCGGAAATTGCTGTCACGCCGCTGCCGCACGATAAGCCTGAAGAGGCGCATCGCTACGTGCGTTCCGTGCTCGCGCGCGTCGCAGACCTGAGCGTGACCCGCCAGATCGCCGAACTGCGCGGGCGCATGCAGCGCGCGGGGCAGGGGACCGAGGCGGCGAGCGAGGCGTTCGCGGAAGTGATTCGGCTGGAGCAGCTAAGGCGCACCCTGCGGGAGGAATAGCGATTGCGCCTGGCAGAGTGGTGTTTGCTGGCTAGGCCATCCGTCTTGGAAACACAAAAGCCGGCCCGCGATGTGGACCGGCTTAGTGCTTGCAGTGGCTCCCTCTATTGGACTCGAACCAATAACCTGCCGATTAACAGTCGGCTGCTCTGCCAATTGAGCTAAGAGGGATTGTGCAGTCACAAACTTTACATGACTTCGCGGCGTTCTACGAACACGCGAAACTGGTGTCTTCACTCGCCGATAGACTACCTACCGCTCGCCCTTGCGGCGAGCGCGGGCCAGTAGCTCAGCCGGTTAGAGCAGCGGACTCATAATCCGTCGGTCGTGGGTTCAAGCCCCACCTGGCCCACTGCAGTCGAGGGGGACCTCAAGGCGACAGAAGGGTAGCCGAACCGTGACGACGACGTACGAGTTCAAGGCCAGTCTCTGGCGCTGGGACGTCCACCAGGGCGTCTGGTTGTTCGTTACCTTGCCCAACAAGATCACCGATGAGATCGACGAGGAGTACTCCGGGCTCCGCGCGGGGTTCGGGTCGGTCAAGGTGAGCGTCAGCATCGGCGAGACGACCTGGGAGACGTCGGTCTTTCCGTCCAAGGAAGAGGGCGGGTTCATCCTTCCCATCAAGAAGGCAGTCCGTAAATCCGAGGGGCTTGACGAGGGCTCGACCGCGAGCGTTCGCCTCACCCCCATCGACTAGGCCGGCGACTCGTCGCCGTACTGGTCGACAATTGCCGCGACCACGGTCGGCACCATGTCGGCCACGTCGAGCGCACTGATGGGCCCACCGTCGGAAGCCAGCACCCCAGCTTGGGCGTGGATCCACGCGGCGCTGGCCCCGGCATCGGCCGCGGTGAGGCCCCCAGCAAGAAGTGTGCCAGCGATGCCGGCCAGGGTATCCCCGGAGCCGGCAGTGGCCAGCCAGGGCGTCGCCTCAGGTAGGGCGATGGTCGTACCGCCGGGGGAGACGACGATGGTGCGTGAGCCCTTGAGCAACACGGTCGCCCTAGCGGTCTCGGCAAGCAGGCGTGCGTGTCCGGCGCGATCGCCGTCGACGTCGGCGCGTGTGACGTCGTGCCGCAATGCCTGCAACGCGCGAACGAGTTCATTCGCGTGCGGTGTGAGAAGCACGCTGTCGCTCGCGGCGGCGCGGTCGCCGGATGCCCGGGCGCGGGCGATAGCTTCGAGTGCACCGGCGTCGACCACCATCGGCAGCCCATTCTCGGTCACGGCGCTCATGACTGCATCCTGCTCGGGGTGGTCGGCGACGCCTGGGCCCACCACCCACGCCTGGCAGCGGGGCAGGGCGTCCGATGCGTCGGATGGGGCGTGCACGACCACTTCGGGGTGGCGGGCCAGCACGAGGTCCTGGGCCCGACGCGGGCCCACGTAACGCACGAATGCTGCTCCGGCGCGAACGGCTGCGTTGACCACCAACACAGCCGCGCTCGGGTAGGCGTCGGAGCCCGCGATGACGCCCAAGACGCCCCGCGAATACTTGTCGTCACCGGCGCCCGGCACCGGCCAAACGCGCTCGACATCGGCCGCTGACCACTCGTGTGCGTCGCTCATGGCTCCAGCGTCGCACACGCGAACCCGGAGCGGTCGGAGGGCATGAAAGAATGTCGCCATGGCATTCCGCGACATCCGAGTAACCGGTGACCCCGTCCTGCGCACGATGTGCGACCCCATCACGGATATTGACGCCCGCGTCAAGACCCTGATCGAGGACCTGCTTGAGACTGTCGACTACGACGGCCGCGCGGGACTGGCCGCGAATCAGATCGGCGTAAACCTGCGCGCGTTCTCCTGGAACATTGACGACAACATGGGCTACATCATCAACCCCGTCATCGTGGAGCGCTCCGAGGAGTTGCAGGAACTCGGCGACGAGGGCTGCCTCTCCGTCCCCGGCCTCTGGTACCCGTGCGAGCGCCCCGCGTACACGCGCGCCGAGGGAATCGACCTGGACGGCAAGCCCGTGGTGGTCGAGGGCGAGGAGATCTGGGCGCGCCTGATCAATCACGAGGTCGACCACCTCGACGGCCACCTCTACCTGGACCGACTCAAGAAGGACGTTCGCAAGCGCGCCATGCGCGAACTGCGTGAATCGCTCGACGAGGCTAAATAATCTAGGCTTCGTCGCTGCGCGCTAGTCCAGCGTGACGCCCACATCGGCGAGCACCACCAGACCGGCCGATGTTTTGGCCGGCCTGGCAGACAGGCAACGCTTGAGTGCGGTGAAGGTCACGGTGACGCCCGCGTGAACGTGAGGGAGGTCTGCGTCCCCGGAGTCGGCCTCGAGCCCGCTCGGAATGTCGACGGCGATCACGGCCGCATGCAGCGGAATCTCGGCCACCAGGCCGTCCGCAGGGGCTCGTAGTCCCGCGCGGGCGCCGAGGCCGACGATGCCATCGATCACACAGTGAGCTTCCCTCACTAAGGCCAGCGCCTCATCCAGGGAGTCCGCCGCGCGGACTATTCGTCCACCTGCGGCGGCAAAGCGCTTCAGCCCTCGCTCGTGCGCACCGTCGCCCACGAGTACCGCCACCGCATCGGCGCCCTCCGCGCTGAGCAATGCCCCGGCCAGCAGCGCGTCGCCACCGTTGTTTCCCGTGCCGGCCAGGACCACCACATGCGCTCGCCCCATCTGGCGAGTGCGTGCCTCGGTGGTGCCGCGCGCCTCCGCCGCGACCGCATCGGCGGCCCTATCCATGAGCTCGGCCTCCGGCGTCGACTGCATGGTGATCCGCTCGGCATCACGCAGCTGTGCCGCGGTCATCACTTCTGAGTAGGTAGCCATGATTCGACTCTGGCACGGCCCACGGATTGGCGCACATTGCGCCGCGCCGCGCGAGCACACTGGCGCATCCGCGTGAGATAGGGCAACATAGGGACATAGCAGTAACGAACTACCCCGGTAAGCCGGACATTTCTTCAGAGGTCGTAGGGGAAGACGTACCTCAACAGGAAGGAAGGGTCATGGCTGCAATTACCCGTGGTGTTCTATTCGTGCACTCTGCAACGCGCGCAATGTGCCCTCACATCGAGTGGGCCGCACAGAGCGTGCTAGGTTCGCGCGCCACCTTTGACTGGATCGACCAGCCCGCTGGCACCAATCTTTTCCGCGCCGAGGTGGCGTGGCAGGGACAGCAAGGCACCGGCGCCAACCTCGCCTCCGCCTTGCGCGGGTGGGAGCACGTCCGCTACGAGGTCACCGAGGACCCTTCCTTTGGCTGTGACGGCGGACGCTGGTCGCATACCCCCTCGCTGGGCATCTTCCACGCCGTCACCGACGTCCACGGCAATATCGTGGTGCCCGAGGACCGCATTCGTGCAGCAATCGAGGCTGGCGGTACGGCAGCTGACTTCAAGCGCTCCATGGATCTAGCTCTTGGGGCCGCGTGGGACCACGAGCTGGAGCCGTTCCGCTATGCGGGCCACGGTGCCCCGGTGCGCTGGCTCCACCGCGTTGGCTAGAGCTCGCGATGTAGACGCAAAGTAGGGCCCCGCTCCACTGGAGCGGGGCCCTACTTTATGCGTCAGCGGTTACGCAGTACCAAAGATGAGGGCGACGTTGTGGCCGCCGAACCCGAACGAGTTGTTGATGGCCGCGAGCTGACCCTCGGCCGGCAAGTCACGCGGAACGTCGCGAACCAAGTCGAGCTCGAGCTCGGGGTCCGGCTCTGTCACGTTGATGGTCGGCGGGGCCTTGCGGTCCTGTAGGGCCTTGACGGTGAAGACCGACTCGAGTGCGCCTGCGCCACCGAGGAGGTGCCCAGTCATGGACTTGGTAGCGCTGAGAAGCACGTGGTCGGCGTGCGAGCCGAGCACGCTTCGGATGCCGCGAGCCTCGATCATGTCGCCAACAGGCGTGGACGTGGCGTGGCCGTTCACGTGCACGATGTCACTCGCGGTGAGCTCCGCGCAGTCGAGCGCGAACTGCATCGCGCGCGTCTGACCCGCACCCTGGGGGTCCGGCGCCGCAATGTGGTGCGCGTCCGCGGTCATGCCCATGCCGAGCAGGCGGCCGTAGATGCGCGCGCCACGCGCCTTGGCGTGCTCCTCAGACTCGATGACCATGACTCCAGCGCCTTCACCCAGAACAAAGCCGTCCCGCGTGACGTCGTACGGACGCGAGGCGCCCGCCGGGTCGTCATTGCGCTTGGACAGTGCCTGCATGGCTGCAAACGAGGAGATCGGAAGCGGGTGGATAGCCGCCTCGGTGCCGCCAGCGACCACAACATCGGCCCGACCGGACTGGATCATCTCGTACGCCATGCCGATAGCCTCGGCGCCCGATGCGCAGGCGGAGACGGGGGCGTGTGCGCCGGCTCGTGCGGTTATTTCAAGCGAGACGTACGCGGTGGGGGAGTTCGGCATCAGCATGGGCACGGTGAGGGGAAGCACGCGCGCGGCACCCTTCTCCTTCATCGTGTCCCATGCCGATAGCAGCGTCCACACTCCACCGATGCCCGAAGAGACCACGGCGCCCAGGCGCTCGGGGTCAACTTCGGGGGTACCGGCATCGGCCCAAGCCTCGCGCGTCGCCACGATCGCCATCTGGGCGGACGGGTCCATGCGCTTGGTCTCGGGACGGGAGAGAACCTCGTCAGGACGCACCATGAGCTGACCGGCGAAGTTCACGGCCATGCCGTAGGTCTCCGCCCAATCGTTGTCGAGGGTACGCACTCCGGACTTGCCGGCGAGCGCGTTCTCCCAGGTCGTTGGGACGTCTCCGCCAAGCGGCGTGGTCGCTCCAAGTCCAGTGATAACGACATTCGTCATGGTGTGATTCTCCCTTTACGAGGTCAAGAGGGGCAGGGGTGCCGAAAGGCTGAGGTTACGCCTGCGCCTTGGTGATGTACTGGACGGCGTCGCCCACGGTGACGAGGTTCTTGACGTCCTCGTCGGGGATGCGCACGTCGAACTTCTCTTCAGCGAGAGTAACGATGGTCATCATCGACAGCGAGTCGATGTCGAGGTCGTCGGTGAACGACTTGTCGTTCTGGACGTCTGCTGCGTCGAGGCCGGTCTCTTCGGCGACGATCTCTGCCAGGCCCTCAAGGACCTCGTTTTCGTTCAGTGCCATGTGTGTCTCCTTAGGTGGTGGTGATGCGGACGCATCGTGTTCTTGTGTAGAACGATTGTGAAATTAGTAGGTATCCCGAATTTACGGGATCTCGATGACCTGGGCGGCGTACACCAGCCCAGCGCCAAAGCCAATCTGCAGCGCGAGGTCGCCCGACTTCGCGTCGCCATCGCGGAGGAGTCGTTCCGTTGCTAGTGGAATCGAGGCTGCGGACGTGTTGCCGGAGTCGACGATGTCCTTGCCTACTGCCACGTGGTCTGGCAGTCCAATCTGCTTGACGAGCTGGTCAATGATGCGGACGTTGGCCTGGTGAGGAATGAACACCGAGATGGCGTCCGGCGTCAGGCCGGCAGCAGCGATGGCCTCGCGTGCGATGGGAGCCATCTTGAAGGACGCCCATTTGAAGACGGAGGGGCCCTCCTGGAACAACGTGGGGAAGGGGACGTCGGGGTTGTCGCGCACCTCAAGCCAGGAGGCGGTTTGGCGAATGAGCTTGGCGCCCGAACCATCCGAGCCCCAGACAGTAGGGCCGATGCCGGCGGTGTCCGATGCGCCAATGACCACCGCTCCTGCGGCGTCGCCGAGCAAGTACGAGATGGTGCGGTCGGCCGGGTCGACGAAGTCGCTCATCTTCTCCGCACCAACGACCAGCACGTTGCGTGCGGTACCCGCACGAACCAGTGCATCTGCCTGGCCGATGCCGTAGCAATAGCCGGCACACGCGGCGGAGATGTCGAAGGCGGCCGCCGGGATCCCCAGCCGGTCGGCAAGCACGGGTGCGCCTCCGGGGGTCATGTGCGGATACGTGATGGTGGACAGGATGACGGTGTCAACCTCGTCCGCGGAGATGCCGGCCTTGGCGATTGCCTCGAGCGCGGCACGTTCAGCGAGGTCGATGACCGACGTGTCGGAGTTGGCCCGCACACGGGTGGCGATGCCAGTCATCTTGCGGATCCACTCGTCAGACGAGTCAATGGGCTCGATGATGTCCTCGTTGGGGACAGCGGTTTCGCCACGGGCGACGCCCAGGCCAAGGATGCGCGAGAACTCAGGTCCTCGCTTGATGGACATCGTGGTCACGCGTGTGCCTCCAGGAGTTCGCGGGCTGCGTCCAAATCGTCCGGCGACTTAAGGGCTACTGCAGGAATACCCTTCATCGACCGCCGGGCAAGGCCCGTGAGGACTCCGCCTGGCGCGACTTCGATGATCGCCGTGACGCCAAGGTCCAGCATGGTTTGCTGGCAGAGATCCCAGCGTACTGGGTTGGCGACTTGTGACACGAGACGCGCGAGCACCTCATTGCCGTCGATGACTCGCGTCCCGTCCGCGTTGGAAATCAGCACCTCGGCCACGTCGTTGGGGGTGACGCCCGATGCTGCCTCGGCAAGCGTTGCTATGGCCGGCTTCATGGTGTCGGTGTGGAAGGCACCGGCAACCTGCAACTCGATGACACGAGCGCGAGCCGGGGGAGAGGCGACCAGCGCCTCGATCGCAGTCTTAGCCCCAGCGGCAACAACCTGACCGCCGCCGTTCATGTTTGCGGGGGTGAGTCCCAACGAGCCGAGCGTCGCCAGGACCTCGTCTGCGTCGCCACCGAGGACGGCCGCCATAGATGTGGGCTCTGCTTCCGCTGCCGCGGCCGCCATGGCGTTGGCTCGGACCGAGACAAGGCTCATGGCCTCCTGGTCGGTGATCGCGCCTGCCAGTGCGGCTGCTCCGAACTCGCCCACACTGTGCCCAGCAGTGACCGCGGGGATCGCATCACCCAGTACTTCCCGAGCGGTCGCCAGCGCAGTTGCAACGAGTAGTGGCTGCGCAATAGCAGTATCGCGAATCGCGTCAGCATCGGACGTGGTGCCGTGTTCCACCACATCAATATCTGTGGCTTCCGACAACAACTGAAGTTTCTTGGCAACTCCCGGAATCTCAAGCCAAGGGGCGAGCATTCCGGGAGTCTGGGCACCCTGACCGGGGCAGAGAACGGCAATCATGTCTCTAGAGTGCCTTATGAATCACGAAAAGTTGGGCTCCGTGCTCACCGTTTCCTACGAATCGGATTGTATGAGTCCTACAGTTTCAGCCTAGAGAGCCGAGTGGCTGGAGTCACGCAAGCGACCCAACGCGAACGCGGTTTCCAACACGTGGGCGTCACGCGTGGACAACACATTCCATCCGGTGAGCTCCGAGACCTTCTTGAGGCGGTAACGGACCGTATTGGCGTGAACGAACATGAGCCGTGACGCGAGCTCGAGCGAGCGGCCGCAGTCCAAGTACGTCGAAACCGTGTCGACGAGTGCGCCGCTGGCCTTGACGATGGGGTCGTACGCCACCGCGATGAGCTTTTCACGTGCCGCGGAGTCGCCCACCAGGACGCGCTCAGGGAGGAGATCATCGGCCTTCACCGGGCGGGGAGACAGCGCCCATGCGGGGGCGGCGAGCACACCGGTGAACGCGGCGCGGGTCGCGCGGGCGACCTCGACGAGCGTCACGGCCGGCGGACCAACGACGACGGGACCCGGGCCGAAGTTCGTCAGCAACTGCTGAGTCAGTTCGTCCATGTCCGTGTCGGAGCGCGCGATGATGACAAGGTCGTCACCATGAATACCTACGAGGGCACCATTCGCAGTGCGTCGGATGGAGCGTCGTAGCTCCGCGGACTGCACTTCGCCGAGCGTGCCATGGGTAAGTCCAACCATGACCAGTGTGGGGCCGGGCTTCCATCCGAGCGCCGCGGCGCGGCTGGGGAGGTCGTCATCCACCTCTCCGCGGACGAGGGCATCGACCACCAGGGCCTCGATACGAGCGTCCCAGGCACCGCGCGACTCAGCAGCACGCGCGTACACCTCGGCGGCGCTGAAAGCGATCTCGCGGGAGTAACGGAGAATGGCCTCGCGGAGTTCCTGCTCGCCCCCGGGGGCGGCGAATTCGTCGCAGTGATCCTCGACAACCTGAACCACAGTGCGCACAATGCCCAGTGTGTGCTGAAGAGAGATGGAGCGGGTCAACTCGGGAGGCGCTGCGGAGAAAACCTCAGCCGCACCTCGGTAACTACGGGTGGGGTCTGCGTACCACTGCACAAAGGAGTCGATGCCAGCCTGTGCCACTGTTCCGACCCACGAACGCTCCTGAGCGGGAAGGTCTCGGAACCAGGCGTACTCGGTGTCGAGGCTGGTGATGGCCGCGGTGGACAACTTGCCTGTGCCGCCGCGTAGACGCTTGAGGGTGTCCTGTCGGGTGTCAGTTGATGCCATGCCGACCATCATAGGACAGAGTTGTGTGATTTCGACAAGGGCGCGCCCCCCAAGTGGGGGGCAGACTGTGCGGGAATATACGACAAAGCGGTCAGATCGGGGCGTCAAAAACGTGAATTCCTGTTGGTAACGTCAGTTTCGAGTATTTTCGCCGAATCGTTGCGAATCGGTGCCTTGGCGCCCCATGGGTGGTGGTGGCAGTGGAATGGTCGCCAAAAATGGCAAACCATGGGTAGGTTGGTTTAGCAAAACTAGGAGGTAGGCAATGAAGCCGCAACCCAAGCCAGTGACTGGTGCGATTTTTGGATTCCTATTGGGAATTGTGATGGTGGCGTTGCTATGGCAACTCGGCATCCTGCCGCCGGATCGCTTGGTGGTATTCGGCATCGTCGCGATCGTGATGATGGTGAGTACGTTCGCCTTGACCCAGCGGGTGTCGCTCGTCCGCAAGCGGTTTGTCGTGGTTGTGGTTTTCGCAGCATTGTTCGGCGGGGTAGGCCTCACTGGAATACCCGAGTTTGTCGGCGGCGGATCCATCAGCGACGGTTGCACCATCGAAGCGAGTTCCTCGCTCAGCGACA
Source organism: Demequina aurantiaca (assembly GCF_000975135.1). Lineage (GTDB taxonomy): Bacteria > Actinomycetota > Actinomycetes > Actinomycetales > Demequinaceae > Demequina > Demequina aurantiaca. The sequence continues at coordinate 251,182 of NZ_BBRF01000002.1, forward strand.
CCACCAGTCCTGCAGATACTTCCGCGACCGCGCCGTTCAAGGCCGCGCTGAGCGATGATGTGCCGTGGACGATGACGACCTCCGCGGTGGTCACGACTGGCACAAACGCCGCGGGCCTGAAGGTCGCCGGATTCGAGATTCCGACGTACCAAGGCACCGTGGACAATGCTGCTGGGGTTGAGGAAATCTCTGGCACGGCAAACGTGCAGGCCGTTCAGGATCAGCTCAAGGATGACAGCGGACTTAGTCTCACGGGCGTCTATCACGTCTACGGCTACGTCCACGCTGCGGAAGGTGACTGTGACGTCGATGGCTATGTGCTTGTGGCACCAGCAAGCGCATTTGGCAACTCGATTCTGGTGGGGCTGTGGGTACTTGCCGCAATCCTCTTCATCGTGATCGTGACGCTCGCCATCGGCGTACGCCGTTCGATCCGCACGTCGGAGCGGTTGGCGGCCACGACCCCTCCCACCGGCGTGAGTTCAGGGTCGGAGACCTCGACGTCCGCGCCCATCGTCGCCGCGACAGCGACCAATGCCGAGACACCGGCGGACCAGCAATCTCCGGAGTATGCGCCACAAGCCGACGACACCCAGGCTGCTCTACCGGCCCCGACCCCGGGCACCACGGACGAGGCGGTGGCCGAGCCTGGCGCACCAACGGAGCGGGAGGAGCCGACGGCGGCACCACAGGTTGACGCCGCATCGGCGCCCGAACCCGAGCCCGCTGCGGTCTCGGAGCCGGTGACGGAGCCCGCATCAGACGAGGCACCGTCCTCCGAGGCGCAGGAAGAGCCAGAAGCCGATTCCGCGGCTGAGCCGGTCACGCCCACGGAAGCATCCGACACTCCCGATGCTCCCGCGGAGGATGAACCAAGGCGTGACGGTGACGACACTGGTCACCAGATCTAAGGTCTCCAACGTAAGAACGCCCCGACTCCATCTGGAGCCGGGGCGTTCTTACGTTTTACGAGGGTGAGTGTTAAGCGTCGCCGCCCGCGTTGCCCGACGTGCCCTTGGAGGGGTCGTGGAGCTCGTAACGGTCGATCGCAGCAGCCGTAGTGCCGGCCTCTACCTGTCCCTTGCGCTCGAGCAACTGCAGCGCCTTGACGGCCATTGACGGACCGTCGATGTGGAAGTAGCGGCGCGCGGCGGCGCGGGTGTCGGAGAATCCAAAGCCATCGGCACCGAGCGTGGCGTATTCGCCGGGGACCCAGGCGCGGATCTGGTCGGGAATCAGGTGGTCGTAGTCCGAGGTGGCGATGAACGGCCCCTCGGCACCCTGGAGCTTCTGGGTGACGTAGGGAACCTGCTGGCCGTCCTCGGGGTGAAGGAACGAGGCTTCCTCGGCCGCGAGCGCGTCGCGTCGGAGTTCGTTCCAGGAGGTCACCGACCACACGTCGGCGCGAACGCCGTAGTGAGCGAGCAGCAGCTCCTGAGCCTCGAGAGCCCAGGGAACGCCCACGCCGGACGCGAGCAACTGGACGCGGGGTCCATCACCCTCGGCCGCATCGGCGACCTTGTAGATGCCCTTAAGGATGCCCTCGACGTCCACGTTCTCCGGCTCAACGGGCTGGTGGATCGGCTCGTTGTAGACGGTGAGGTAGTACATGACGTTGGGGTCGCGGCCGTCGTCGCCGTACATCCGCTGGATGCCGTCCTTGACGATGTGGCGGATCTCGTAGCCGAAAGCAGGGTCGTACTGGACCACCGCAGTATTCGTCGCAGCCAGGATGGGGGAGTGCCCGTCACCGTGCTGCAGGCCCTCGCCGGCAAGCGTGGTGCGGCCCGCCGTCGCGCCAATGATGAATCCGCGCGTGAGCTGGTCGCCGGCGGCCCAGAACTGGTCTCCCGTGCGCTGGAAGCCGAACATCGAGTAGAAGATGTAGAAGGGAATCATCGGCTCGCCGTGCGTGGCGTAGGACGTGCCGACGGCCTGGAAGGCGGCTGCCGACCCGGCCTCGTTGATGCCGGTGTGCATGATCTGTCCGGCCTCGGACTCCTTGTAACTCAGCATGAGCTCGCGGTCCACGGGGAGGTAGTTTTGACCCTGCGTGTTGAAGATCTTGGCACTCGGGAAGATCGCGTCGAGGCCGAACGTGCGCGCCTCGTCGGGAATGATCGGCACGATGCGCTTGCCGAACTCCTTGTCGCGCACCAGGTCCTTGAACAGGCGCACAAATGCCATGGTCGTGGCCACCTGCTGCTTGCCTGATCCCTTGGCGAGCAGTTCGTAGTTCTTGTCGTCCGGGAGCTTGATCGGTGCGTGGTCCTCGCGGCGTTCGGGGACGAAGCCGCCGAGCTCCTTGCGGCGGTCCAGCATGTACTGGATCGCAGGGTCGGACGGGTCTGGACGGTAGTAAGGCGGGTTGTATGGATCCGCCTCGAGCTCCTCGTCCGTGAACGGAATCTCGAATGTATCGCGCAGCACCTTGAGGTCGGCCGCGGCCAACTTCTTCATCTGGTGAGTCGAGTTGCGTGCCGCGAAGTTGGCACCCAATCCGTAGCCCTTGATGGTCTTCGCAAGGATGACCGTGGGCTTGCCGTTCTTCTCCATCGACTTTGCGTATGCCGCGTACAGCTTGCTGTAGTCGTGGCCACCGCGCTTGAGGGCCCAGATCTCGTCGTCTGTCATGTCCTTGACGAGTTCCTTGGCGCGGGGATCGCCGCCAAAGAACTGGTCACGGATGAATGCTCCGGACTCGGCACGGAACGTCTGGAAGTCGCCGTCGGGAACCGTGTTCATGAGGTTGACCAGTGCACCGTCCTCGTCGCGTGCCAGTAGCGGGTCCCAGTTGCGGCCCCACACCACCTTGAGGACATTCCAACCAGCGCCACGGAAGTAAGCCTCGAGCTCCTGGATGATCTTGCCGTTACCGCGCACAGGGCCATCGAGGCGCTGCAAGTTGCAGTTCACGACGAAGGTGAGGTTGTCGAGGCCCTGATTGGCTGCGAGCTGCAGCATGCCGCGGCTCTCGGGCTCGTCCATTTCGCCGTCGCCCAGGTAGGCCCAGACCTGCTGCTCGGACGTGTCCTTGATGTCGCGTGCCTGGAGGTAGCGGTTGGTCCACGCCTGGTAGATGGCCGATGCCGGGCCAAGTCCCATGGAGACGGTGGGGAACTCCCACAGTTCCGGCATGAGGCGCGGGTGCGGGTAGGAGGACAGCCCGCGGCCCGAGGCAGACTTCTCCTGACGGAACGAGTCGAGGTCCTCCTCGGTCATGCGGCCCTCGACGAAGGCTCGGGCATAAACACCGGGAGCCGCGTGGCCCTGGAAGTAAATCTGGTCTCCGCCGCCTGGGTGGTCCTTGCCGCGGAAGAAGTGGTTGAGACCCACTTCGTAGAGCGTCGCGACGGAGGCGTAGGACGAGATGTGCCCTCCCACGCCCTTGCCGTCTGCCTGCGCGCGCGTCACCATGACGGCGGCGTTCCAGCGAATCCAGCCACGGTACTTGCGCTCGATCGCCTCGTCGCCCGGGAATTCGGGCTCGTCCTCGTAGTGAATCGTGTTCAGGTACGGGGTATTGAGGCTGAGCGGCACGCTGAGGCGGCGCTGTGCTGCACGTTCCAACATCTGGTCAAGAATGAACTCTGCCCGGCCCTCGCCGTTCGTTTCGATCAGACCGTCGAGCGAATCAAGCCACTCATTTGTCTCGTTCGGATCCTGGTCAACGTCGCCGTGTGATGCCACCGGTGGCCTTCCTGCCGGGCGCGGGGTAATGCGCCAATGTGTCTATGGGGGCGTAGCGGGTGTGCCGCCTCTTTGAACATTCTTGCCATTTTGCGGCCGATTGTCACGCTGGCGCATGGGCGCCGCACGCTCGCCCCCACAACACGAGAGGTCTGGTCGCCGTTGCATAGGGGGCATTAGTGCCTCTACTGTGGTCGCAGGCGCACGTGGAGGCGCCATTCCCCAATGACAAGGAGCGACGCCGCCGTGGCGACACAGGAGGACCCGACATCAGTCGACGAGACGATGATCGCGAGGTTTGGTCTCGACAAGGGCCACATCATCCAGGAGTTTGGATACGACGATGACGTCGAGAAGGAACTTCGGGTGGGGATCGAGGACGCCACGGGCGAGGCGATCGTTTTCGAAGACTTCGGGGATGTCACTGATGGTGCACTGGTGTGGTTCCGCGATGGTGACGAAGACCTCGCCGACCTCCTGATGGACGCTCAGGCACTGCTTGATGACGGCGCATCCATGTGGGTGCTGACGCCAAAGAAGGGTGTCGCAGGACACGTCGAGCCGCGCATCGTTGGTGAGTCGGCCTCTCTCGCGGGCCTTCACGCCACCTCAACCTTTGTGGTGGGCGATTCCTGGTCATGCACCCAACTCGTTGAAAAGGGTCGCTCTAAGTGACGCCGGTCACGGGCCTGACGGCCGCAGACCTCGCCGAAGCCAGCGCACTCCAGGCACAGGCCCAGCCGCTCGTCGGCGAGCCGGCTCCAGCCTTTAGTCTGCTCGACCAGCACGGGCGCACCGTGACGCTCGAGAGTTTTCGCGGCACCGGCTTGCTATTGGTGTTCATCCCCTTTGCCTTCACCGACACCTGCACCAACGAGCTGGTCGACCTGCAAGGCGCGGAGGACCTGCTGAACAGTGACGACATCAAGGTAGTAGTCGTGTCGTGTGATTCGATCTATACGCTCAAGGCTTGGGCCGATGCTCATGCGTACGACGGCGGCATCCTCGCTGATTTCTGGCCACATGGGGAAGCGGCCCGCGCCTATGGAGTGTTTAACGCGGACAAGGGCCTGGCCAACCGGGGCTCCTTCCTGATCGACGGCGACGGAATCGTGAGGTGGGCAATCGTGAGCGCGATGGGTCAAGCCCGCGACCTCGACGAGTACCGAGCGGCACTTCCGCTGGCGATTTCCTGCCCGTCAAAGACCTAGTCGGCGCGGGAATTACGCCAATCGCGGCCGATGGGCCACAATAGTTACGCCTGAAAAGGTGAAGGGCCCTTAGCTCAGTTGGTTAGAGCACTGCGTTTACACCGCAGGTGTCATCGGTTCGAGTCCGGTAGGGCCCACGCAGTCGGAGGGGGAGTATCGCGATGTCAGAGACGGGCGCCTTGCCAACCAAGTACGACCGCTACGCGAACAAGTTCGACGTACCGATGCTCGTGCTCGCCTTCGTCTTTCTGGTGGTGTGGTCCACCCGGATCATTGGCCAGGATCTTCCCGGCGGAGTTCGGGGAACGCTGATCGTGATCCAGGGCTGGGTGTGGCTGGCGTTTATCGCGGACATCATCATCAGGACCGTGCTGTCGGAAAAATCCTGGAAATACCTGTGGACGCATCCCATCGATGTGATCGCCGTACTGCTGCCTCCCGCACGGCCGCTCAAGATCCTCACTGTTTTTGGTAGCGGCACGGTCCTCGCCAGCAAGAAGGGCGCGGTCCAAAGTTCGCAGGCTATCGGCATCTCATTGCTGCTACTGATCTGGATTGGCGCAGTCTCAATTCTGAGCGCCGAGCGCGGTGCCGTGGGTGCGCAGATCGAGAACTTCGGGGACGCGATTTGGTGGGCCCTCGTGACCATCACGACCGTGGGATACGGCGACTTTGCTCCCGTCACCACGGAAGGGCGCCTCGTCGCTACGGTGATGATGTTCATCGGCATTGCCCTGATCGGTGTGGTCACCGCGTCGGTGGCCGGCTGGGTGGTGTCTCTGACATCGAACAAGGCGGCCGAGGATGCCGAGCAAGACGAGGAAGTCCGCGACCACCGCGACGACGCGATGGCTCAGCGTGTAGTGGACCTCGAGGCAAAGATTGACAGGCTGCTCGAGCTCCAGGGGGAAGCTCCGCCGGGCAAACAATCTCAGCCCCGTAGGCCAGGCGCCCCGACCGAGCCGGAGTAGCGTATTCATATGGCAACAGTGAAAGACGTGGTCGAGGTGCTGGAGCGCATGTTCCCGCCCGCCACAGCCGAGGACTGGGACGTCAACGGACTGGCCGTGGGTGACCGCTCGGCGCTAGTCACGCGGGTCCACTTCGCGGTGGACCCCACCCTCGCCGTGATCGACGAGGCTATTGCCGCGGGCGCCGACATGTTGGTGACACACCACCCACTCATGCTGCGCGGTGTGACCTCAGTCGCGGCGGACACGTCCAAGGGCTCGGTGGTTCACCGGCTCATTCAGGGTGGGTGCGCGCTCTACAACGCACACACCAACGCCGATATCGCCCACGGCGGCGTCGCCGATGCACTGGCTGCCGCGCTTGGGGTGGTCGATGCCTCGCCGCTCGTGCCCTCGGCGGACGACGCTTCGATAGGTCCGGGACGCATCGGCCGCTTAGAAACGCCGATGCCGCTGCAGGCTTTTGCCGATCGCGTCGCCGTTGCGTTGCCCCGGACGGCGCACGGCGTCCGCATCGCAGGGGACCTGGAGGCCGACGTCGAGACGGTCGCCGTGATGGGCGGTTCCGGGGATTCCTATCTGGACGTGGTGCGGGCAAGCGGCGCCGATGTCTACGTCACCGCAGACCTCCGTCATCACCCCGCTTCCGATGCCCGCGAACGTGCTGAACTCTCCGGCGGCAAACCTTTCCTCGTGGACGTGGCACACTTCGCATCAGAGTGGTCGTGGCTTGCCGCGACCGCCGAGCGCGTCGCCGACGCGACCGGCACCGACACCTTCGTCAGCAAACTGAACACCGACCCATGGACCGCGCGCGCAGGCGCCTGAGTCCACAAGGAGAACCCGTGCCCACTGCACCCGCCGCCGACCAGAAGCGACTTTTGGCCGTTCAAGACGCGGACATCCGCGCCCAGCAGGCGCGACACCGTCGTGACCACCATCCGCTGATCTCCCAGATCGACGAGCTGATGGGTCGTGCGCTTGATCTCGATGACGAGCGCATTGCTCGGGGCACCGAAGTGAGTGACATCCAGCGCGAGGTGACCAAGGCCGAGGACGATGTGCAGGCGGTGCGTAGCCGCGCCGAACGCGACAACAAGCGCCTCGAATCGGGCCAGGGCAGCGCCAAGGACCTGCAGGCGCTTCAGAGTGAGCTTGAGGTGCTGACGCGCCGCCAGGACGCGCTCGAAGAGGTTGAGATGGAGATTATGCAGAGGCTGGAGGACGCGCAGAAGGCGCAGGCCGACGCCACTTCACAGTATGACGCGATCATGAAGCAGGTCGAGGAACTCAGGGCGCTGCAGCGTGCCGCGTTCAGCGAGATCGAGGCGGAGTTGGTCACCATCGAAGCCGAGCGCGACAAGGCCGCCGAGGGCCTCGACGAGACCATGATGGCGCTGTACGAGAAGATCAGCGCACAGTACGGCGGTATCGGTGCGGCCGCGTTCATTCGCGGCGCCTGCCAGGGCTGCAACATGAACCTCAACGCCGGCGACGTCGCCCGTATCAATGCCGCGGAGTCGAATGCCATTGTGCGCTGCGAAGAGTGCGGTCGAATCCTGGTGCGTGGGACTGACGCGTGAGTGGATCCGGCGACAGCCAGATCCGAGACGGCGGACCCTCCGCGGCCGCCGGTGATGGTGCCATCCCCCGCATCGCCTCGGACGGGATTGACTTCGTCAGCCCACTGCTCTTTGTGATGGTGCGCCACGGAGTGACGGAGGCGACGACCGCGCGTCGGTTCGCCGGCTCCGGGGTGCCGGGACCCCACCTGAGCGCGGCGGGACGGGTGCAGGCGGCGAGGGCAGCGGACGCCGTTCACCGCATCGGCCGCAAGTCCTGGGGCGACCTGCCCAAGGTGAGCCGAGTCATCGCCTCTCCAATGAACCGGGCGCAGAACACCGGCGAGGCGCTGGGGCGCCGGTCGGGAATTCGTGTCGAGACCGACGATCGATTGAGGGAGATCGACTTCGGTTCCTGGGAGGGGCGCACCGGAGCCGAGATCAGAGAGAGTGAAGCGGATGCGCTCAGCCAATGGCGGGTCGGAGCTGTCGCGGCACCGGGCGGGGAGTCGTTTGCGGATGTTGGCGCGCGCATGGACAGCTTGATCGTGGAGCTTGCGGCCGAGCACGCCGCCTTGTGCGTCCACGGCGAGGACGTTGGTCGCGCCTACGCCTTTGCGACCCATGCGGTCGCTATCAAGTCTGCCGTGGGCATCTCCATGGGCATCGACGTGAGCTCGTGGGGCAGCATATGGCCGTCACCGGCCTCGCTGACCATTCTGCAGTTGCGCGTCACCACCAGCGGCATGATCGCGGAGCGGCACCTCATGTGCCTGGGCGCACCCGTCGAATAGGCGCGCTAGCCGGCAATCACGAGCGTGAGTTCGTCGGGGCCCTTGGCATTGGGCGTGAGTCCTACGTCGACGAGCGCGTCGCCGACCATCCCGGCTGCTGCATCGGCGAGGTCTTGGGCAGAGGCGGGTGCGGCATCCGCCGCTACCAAATGAGCGGCGAGCAGGCCGCGCGTGTGCTTGGCCATGTGGCTGACAACCGCGCGCTTACCGTCGAGCTCGCGTAGCACTTTTACCGTCACCCAAGGGTTGTCGGACGGACGCCAAGCCGCGACATACGAGCTACTGCGGCAGTCGACCACCAGGCCCCCGTCCGCGAGTTCGCTCAGCGGCGCCGCGAGGTGCCTACGCCAGAACGTCGGTAGTGTGCCGATGCGGCCCAGGCTCGTCGCCATCGATAGGCGGTAGGCGGGGATACGGTCGGCGGGGGAGACGGCGCCCCACAGCGCGGAGATGATGCGGATGCGCTCTGCGGCGCGAGTTATCGTCGCTGCATCCCAAGTGGCCATGCCGGCAGCGTCGTAGAGGACGCCGGTGTAGACGTGGGAGGCGGGCGCGGTCGGATTGGCCCACAGCGACGTGTTGTACGCGACGTCGCCCGCGAGGCTCGCGCCCACGTCCAGGACGCTCATGGCGTTGCGCTGGCCGCTGACCTTGACCAACGTGTCGCCGACGCGCTGGCGTGCAGTGGCGAGTTCCGGGTGGCTGAGTGACTCGAGGTGAACTGGATTGCCGGTGGCCGGGGGAGTCTTGCCCTCGGAGGGCGGCAACAGTAGGAGCACGGGTACCAGGGTACGGAACATTGGGTTGGCTCCAGACCGGGCTAGCGATCGCGGTAGAGTTAGCGCGCGGATGAGTTGGCCAGGCGGTCGCGTGGTGGGGCAACCCACACCGAGGAACGTCCGGGCTCCGTAGAGCAAGGTGGTGGCTAACGGCCACCCGGGGTGACCCGCGGGACAGTGCCACAGAAAATAACCGCCTCGCAAGAGGTAAGGGTGAAAAGGTGAGGTAAGAGCTCACCGCGATGCTGGTGACAGCATCGGTCAAGGTAAACCCCACTTGGAGCAAGACCAGACAGGATGCGTTCGAGGGCTGCTCGCCCGAGTATCTGGGTAGGTTGCTAGAGGCGTGCGGCAACGTACGTCGTAGATGGATGACCGCCCCCGTGGCTTAGGTCACGGCGACAAAACCCGGCGTATCGGCCAACTCATCCGCCTCACGCCGGGCGGTTCTTAGACCAGCAATTCCGCCGCGAGAGCGTCCGTCAGCAGACCAACCAGCGCCTCAAGTTGCACGTTGGTGGACATGTCGGGGTCCTCGTCTGGCGCACCGTCGAGAGCCCTCGCCGCCAAGCCGGACTTGCTGTCGATCAACTCTGCAATCTTGGAATCAATGGTGTGCGCGGCAATGATGCGCCACGCGGTGACCGGCTGGTCCTGCCCGATGCGGTGGATGCGGTCGATGGCCTGAGTCTGTTCGGCGTCCGTCCAGGACAGTTCCGCCAACACCAGGTTGGATGCGACCTGAAGATTGAGGCCCACGCCCGCGGCCGTCAGCGAGCACACCACGATCGATACCTCTGGGTCCTCGACAAACGCCGCAATGTTCTTTTTCCGTACTGACGGAGACTGGTCGCCGCGGATGGAGGCATACCTGATGCCGCGATCCGCGAACATCTGCTCGGCCTGATCCATGACATCGATGTGCTTGGCGAAGAACACCACCTTGCCGACGTTGCGCGAAAGCTGGGCGGCGAAGTCCGCAGCGAGTGAGGCCTTGGCCTGGCCGATGCGGCGCACCATCGTGAACACGTTCTCGGCGCCACTGTCCGCGCTCGCGGCCTTGAGTTCCGATGCCGCCACGCGACGGACTACCTCGTGATCGATGGCATCCGTGGCGCTGTCGGCGGAGCGAGCCTTGACCGCCGAGCGGTACCGCTCGACCAGTCGGGCGGCGAGGGCGGCCTCCGCTGCACGGATGGAGCGGCCTGCTGCGCCGTCGAGTTCAACAGGCATGTCCGCGACACGTCGGGCGGGGATGTCGGCGACCACATCGACCTTCTGACGGCGCACGATGCCCATGTCGATGACACTGGCGCGTGCGGCGGCAAAGAATCCGCGGTCGACTGGGGTGAGGCCGGTCTCTTCCAGCGAGTTCATGAGCGGGCCGAGTGGCATCGTGTCGTCAATCCAGCCCAGAAACTGCCAGATCGCACGGAAGTCTTCGATGTCGTTGATGAGAGGAGTACCGGTGAGCGCCATCAGCAGCGGTCGCGCGGCACGTGCCTGGATCCGGTCCGACAACGCAAGGATGTGCTGCGAGCGCTGAGACGTCTTGTTCTTGATGAAGTGAGCCTCGTCGACGACCATGCCGCGGAAGCCAAGGTCGCCCAACCAACCGACGTGGCGGTCCAGGATCTCGTAGTTCACAATCACGATGTCGGCGAACCCGTCAACTTGGTCGCCGTCCCCGTGTACCACCGTGGCGCGCTTCTGAGGTGTCCACAGGCGGACCTCGTTCTCCCAGTTGGTCTTCACCACGTTGGGCGAGACGACAAGCAGGGGATAGGCGTTGGCGGCCTGGGCGGCCAAGAGCGCTTGCGCGGTCTTCCCGAGTCCGGGCTCATCGGCGAGCAGGAAGGTGCGGTGACCGCTCGCTGCTGCAGCGACGACCTGAGACTGGTGAGGCATCAACTCCCGGCCGGCGGGCGTGGGGACGGGCCGGGGATCGGGCAACGTCATACAGGAGGGAGCGCCGTTGGCTCCCTGTTCAAAGGACCTAAAGAGCGGCTCGAGCAGTTCCCAGCCGGCGAGGCGGCGGGCCTGTGGAGCGTTGCGTGCGGCAGCGGCCTCAAAGTCTGGGGCAAGGAACGGATTGGCGAGCTGGCGTGCGGTGACCGACTGGGGCTGAACCTGATTCTTGGTACTGAGGGCGGGCTCAGCGGGAGCTGCCGGCTCCGACTCTGGCTCCTCGGGTGGCTCAAGACCCGCGGAACGCATCACCTTCGCCTTTACCGCGCGCGCTGAGTCGGAGACGCGGGCGTCGTCGGCCAGGAGCTGGAGGAGCGACGTGTCGCGGACGGCGGTGCGCGCGATGAGGGTGGCCACGCCGTCGAGTTGCTCAAGCTTCCTGGCACGCTTCGAATCATTGAGGTCAGTATCCGCCAACACTCGGGCACGCTCCTCTCGTACGAGCAGCGCAACCACCTGGAATTTGGTGCGTACGACCGGGCGTGTCGGCGGCCCGCTCACAGCACGGTCGACTTCTCGGGCGAGGCCGGTGAGAACCGAAATCAGGCTTCGTTCGGAGGCTCGAGTGTTGCGTCGCTGACCGGCGCCACGCCCATTGCGTGCGCCGTTCGATTTGCGTTGGCCTGCTCGTGCCACTTCTCCTCCTTCTCATGCAGCTATGCCGCGGATGCGGCACAGCCGGCCGTGCAACGTCCGTGCCGGCCTGCTCCGGCGCTACGGCCTTGGCATCGGAACTCCAGGTCCTGCATCAGCCTGGTCTGGGCGAGGAGCCCGGGCGACTCGCCATCAAGCGTCATCCTCGCCGGCATGTGCGGCTGGAACGTACGTCAGTCAATGTGGGCAGAGCCGCCACACATCTCGACCACGGTTGGTCTTGTGCAGAGTTTACCCGGTGTTTGCTGCTCACTCCGTTCAGGCGCCACAGCGGTGCGTTGGTTCGTGTCCTCATCGACGTCAGCCACATCAGTCCGGTGCGGGCGCTGGGTGTTCTGGCATACTTTTGCCCACCGGCGGGTCAGGGTGGCGCGTTGTATGAGATTGCCGCTGTGAGGAACTGACGTTGTCCGAGCCGAGTGAATCAACGCCCCTGCCGCAAGGTGCGCCATCGTCTCCTCCTCCGCCACCACCACCGCCATCGGCCTATGCGTATCAGCAGCCTCCCCAGGCTCAATTGGCGACACCTGCTCAATACCAATCTCAGGCCCTGTCCTCACCTCAAGGGCAGTATGCGGGTCAATTTCCTCCCCAGGGTCAGCCACCGTATTACGCACCGCCGCCGTCCAAGGACTGGATGGGCATCTGCGCCCTTGCAGGTGCCTTCTTCATGCCGCCGGCGGGCATCGTCTTCGGTCACCTCGCGATGCAGGCAAATGCCAAGGGTGAGGCGAAAAACCGAGGCGTCTCCTTCGCCGGGCTCCTGGTGTCGTACGCGATCACAGTGTTGTGGATCTTGTTCTTTGGGGCGATGTTCGTGTGGTTCCCCTTCATCAGCATCCCCGCGGGCCTCATGTGCCTCGCTGGGGGGATCGTGGGGATAGTGCTGGGTATCCGCATGCAGCGCGGGCCCAACCGTTCCCGCTGGAGCCCTACCGAGTCGGGCTGGACCATTGGGGTCTCATCACTGGTGACCTTCTTATCGCTGGCGCTGTGCGTGGGATCCGTGCTCTTTTTTGGACTATGGGCCTCCCTGGGAAACGAATGGAATCAGTCCGGCAACAACACCGATCAGCCTTACGAGTACGACGACTCGGGAGTCTTTCAAGGGATCGCCCCCTCCGTGGCGGATCTATCGGGTGGAATTCCCGTCGGGACTACCGGCATCGTGGGAGTCGACGTGGCCTCGGATGCTCCCCGCGTAGACATTTACGAGGATTTCATGTGCCCCATCTGCCTCGAGTTCGAGCGAGTCAACGGCACTGACATCGACGCAATGCGTGAGGCCGGAACGATTCAGGTGTATTACCACCCCATCTCAATTCTTGATCGGTATTCGCAGGGGACGGACTACTCCACGCGAGCGGCGGCTGCCGCCACCGTGGTGGCTGAACTCGCCCCGGAGTACTTCCTGGCCTTTAACGCTGAGCTCTACGCGAACCAGCCCTTGGAGAATTCGGGCGGCCTCAACGACGACGAATTGGTGAGCCTCGCAATCCAGGCGGGTGTCCCGGCCGAGGTGGCCGTGCAGATCGTGGATGGTCGCTACGCGGAATGGGTCGCCGCGGCGACCGAACAGGCGAGCATCGACGGGATGAACGGCACCCCTACCGTCATTCTTGATGGCCTGGTTGTTGATCAGCGAGAAGTGCAGTATTTCCAGCCGGGCGAACTTCGAGCCGCTTTCGAAAGCATCCGCGCAAGCACGGGACTCGCCTGAGCCACACCGGGAGACACGAGGTGACTCCTACTCGCTGACTACCTCAGGCTGCTTGTTGCGTTGCTTGCGGAGGTAGCGCCGGTCATCGTTCGCGTAGGCGTAGTAGAACCCGATGAGCAGTCCGCCGCCAACAAAGTTCCCGGCGAGCACTATCCCCAAGTTCGCGAGAGCGAGTCCCACCTCGATGCCGCCGTTGAGTGCCTGAATCGTGAACAGCACGGTGTTCGCGACCGAGTGCTCAAAGCCAACAAAGACGAAGATGAAAACACTGATGATCATCGCGAGCGACTTAGTAAACGCGTCTTTGATCATGCCGTTGTAGACCAGCACCATCGCCAGATTGATCATGAAGTTGCACAGGATGGCACGCATGAACAGATCCGACCAACCCGCGGGTCCGGCAGAGATGAATGCGAGTTTAAGGTCAACCGAGGCCGACATCTGATAGCCCACGCCCCCATCGACCAGCGTTGACCCCATCACAATGAGGGCGATCGCAAGCCCGCCCAGAAAATTACCGATGAAGCACATGGTCAGGACGCGAAACGAGCGGAAGCAGTTGATGCGTCGGAAGTACCCGCCGACTGCCACGAACATCATGTTCGACGTCAGCAGTTCGGACTTACTGAAGTAGATGAACACCAGAGCGAAACCAAAGAACAGCGCACCCACCAGGCGGCCAATGCCGAAGAGGTCGCCGGAGCCTACCGAGGCGAAGACGTCAATCACGGAGAAGGTGGTCAAATACATGACGCCGATGATCGCGCCGGCCATCGCTGCGCGCATGAGATACACGCGGGCCAAGCCGCCACTCATACGAGTCTTGGTGTCAAGCGCGTCGAGCACAGTGGAGATGAACTGCTTGCCTGGAAACAGGTGCCCCTGATCGGTCATGAGACTAAGGCTCTCACGGTTAGGCGGGTCGCATACTCACCAATGGGAACCGTGGCGGTATTCTCGCTACGTGACACCAACAGGCGAGGACAACTCAAACGGACAGCGCGACGCGCGCCGCCCCATGCCCCCGTCGATCGCACCCGGCAACACGCCGCAGCGCCGCTCAGTGATCCCGCCCTCGCAAGAGCAGCGACAGAGCCGCCCGCCCGTGCGGGCCACCTCGCCGTCACGCGAGCAGTGGTCGCAGTCGCCGCAACAACCACGCCAACCTAAACAACCACACCAACCGCAGCAACAGCGGTACGAGCAGGAGCCGCCTCAGCCCAAGCCACGCCGCAAGCATCACCGATGCTGCGTGATTGCCTGGGTGATCATCGGCGCCTTGGTTCTCTATTGGGTGGCCTTCCTGTTCTGGGCGCAGTCGAACATCAATTCTGTCGAGGCACTCAGCGGAGCCGCGAGCACGCCAGGGGAGACATATCTCATCGTGGGTTCCGATTCCCGCGAGGGCTGGGACCATCCTGACTCGACTGAGGGGGAGCGAACCGACACCATCATGGTGCTCCACAAGCCCGAAAGCGGCCCGGTTGCCCTGATCAGCATTCCTCGCGACTCGTACGTCGACATCCCCGGCCACGACAAGAACAAGATCAACGCGTCGTTCGCCTGGGGCGGCCCGCAACTGCTGGTCGAGACCGTCGAGGAGTTGACAGGTCTGACCGTTGACGGCTACTTCGAGATTGGCTTCACGGGAGTTGGGGAAATTGTTGATGCTCTCGGCGGCGTCGAGCTTTGCTACGACCAGGACGTCAGCGACAAGAACAGCAAGATGGAATGGGAGGCCGGCTGCCACGTGGTGGACGGCGACGAGGCACTCGCGTTTTCGCGTATGCGGTACGCCGACCCCCTGGGTGACATCGGTCGCACCCAACGACAGCAACAACTGGTGGCGGTCGTTGCGCAGGACATCCTCAGCCCCGCGACAATCCTCAATCCCACCAAGCTGATTCCGGTGACCGCGGCAGGACTCGACGCCTTCCGCGTCAGCGAGGGCACCGGCGTTCTCGACCTGGGCAAATTTGCGCTGGCGTTGCGCTCGGGAATGGGCGGCAACGCGGTGACGGGCACGCCGCCCATCAAGGACCTCGGGTACAACGTTGCGGGTGCTGGTTCGACCGTGTTGCTCGACCCCGACCAGATCGACGAGTTTTGGGACAAGATCGCCAACGGCGAGTACGAACCCGGCACCGAGGTCGGCGGAATCGGCTAGTCGGCGCGCTGAACCCTCGCCTCAAGGGCGTTCCGTGCGGCGGGCCACTCGCTCGCGATGAGCGAAAACACTACGGTGTCGCGCAGAGACCCATCGCGCAACACCTGGTGATTGCGCAGCACGCCGTCCTGCTTGGCGCCCAGGCGGGCGATCGCGGCACGAGACTGGTGGTTGTGCCAGTGAGTGCGAAACTCGACCGCGATGCAGTCCAGGTCCTCAAAGGCCCGCGTGAGGAGCAATAGTTTGGCGGACGCGTTGATCCCGGTGCCGTGCGACTCCTTGCCCAGCCAGGTGTGGCCAATCTCGAGGCGTCGGTTGGGCTCGTCGATGTTCATGTACGTCGTCATGCCGACGGCGCGTCCCGATTGGGCGTTCACGATTGCCCACGGCGCCATGGCCCCGCTGTGCTGCAAGCTGAGCCGGCGTTCAATCTCTCCCGCCATGGCATCGGGTGCAGGAATTGACGTGTACCACGTGCGCCACAGCTCGCCGACGGATGCGGCCGCGTTCAGTTCCGCCGCGTGGTCCGCCACGAGAGGCTCGAGACGCACGTACCGGTTCTCAAGCAGGGGAGTCTCAGAAAAAGTCACGGCACGACCCTACCGCCCGCTGTAATCGGAGCGGAAGTGGTCGTGCCCATCGCAACGGGGCCGAGGGTTTGTCAATACTTGGGGCGAGCGTGCGTGTGTTCCGCAGTTCCTAGGCCCCACCGCACTGCCTTGGTCGCGATGGCCGCTTGCATACGGCCGATGCGGGGACCGCCCAGGCGCTCCACTCCCAGGTCACGACGGGCCCAGTCAGGAAGCAGCGCCACCGAACCGGCCGCGAGCATCTGGTACCCGGGGCGGGCCAACCAAGGAAGCGGCGGCTCCTTCAGGAGGAAGTGCACCGTGTCGAGCGCCTCGTCGGTGGCCTCAAGTTCGGGACGATACCCCTCGATGCACGTGGCCAGCTCCGCGGTGGTCTGCGGGATGTCCGTAGCGCCGAGCGCTGCAGCGACGCGACCCGACTGCGCGACGTAAAGGTCGGCGTCCGCATCCGTCATGGGGCGGGCGCCAAAGGTGCGGTAGGCACGCAGGAACGAGTCCGCCTCCGCCACGTGAACCCACCGCAGCAGGTGGGGGTCGGACGCACGGTAAGGTCGCCCATCGGCCGCCTTCCCCCGTACCCGCTCGTGAACTGCACGGACCCGATCCACCATCTCCTGTGCATCGTCCGCATTGCCAAAAGTGGTGAAGGCGAGGAAGGTGGACGTGCGTGCGAGCCGACCCCACGGATCGCCCCGGTAACCGGAGTGTCCCGCGACCCCCGCCATCGCGAGTGGGTGAAGCGACTGTAGGAGCAGGGCCCGCAGGCCACCCACAAAGGTGGAAGCGTCGCCATGAACACGGCGCATGGGACTGCCGGGCGGAAACCAGCGCGGGCCCGGCGTGTTGTGGATGCGGTCGCGTGCCTCGTACCCGCCGGGACCCGCGATCTTGGTGAACAGCGCGTCGCCCACGCGAGATCTCACGCGCTCGATGGGGTTGGCAGTAGCGGTCATCCGTCCAGTATCACCCTGGACGGGTTGAGCATCTACGCGGTCGTGAGCGACGCCTTCGAATGGTTAGAGGTTCTGATCCATGGGCTTGGCTCCCCAGATGCGATCCAGGTAGTCCTGCATCGAACGGTCCGAGGAAAAGTACCCGGAGCGTGCCACGTTCAGTACTGCCGAACGGCTCCAGCCCTCGTGATCCGCGTAGGCGGCCTCGACACGCGCCTGAGCATCCATGTACGACCGGAAGTCTGCGAGCGCCATGAATGGGTCAGAGTGCACCAGATTCGAGACGAGTGGAGCGGTGGCAGAAGCATCACCATTGGTGAAGATGCCTGACGAGATGAGGTCGAGAGCCGCGCGGAGCTGGGCATCTGACTCGTAGTAGTCGTGCGGCTGGTACCCGTCCGCCGCGAGTGCGGCGGCGGCGGGCTCGTCCATGCCGAACAGAAAGAAGTGGTCGTCGCCCACGAGCTCGCGGATCTCCACGTTGGCGCCATCGTCGGTGCCGATCGTGAGGGCGCCGTTCAAGGCAAATTTCATGTTGCCCGTTCCGGACGCCTCCTTGCCAGCAAGTGATATCTGCTCAGACAGATCCGCCGCTGGGATGAGCTTCTCCGCGAGCGTGACGTTGTAATTCGCGGGAAAGGCGACCTTGAGCCGGCCCTGGATACTGGCGTCCGCGTTGATGGTGCGGCCCACCGCGTTGATCATCGCGATGGTTTCCTTGGCCATGTAGTAGCCGGGGGCGGCCTTGGCGCCAAACACAAACGTGCGCGGCGTTACCGTGTCTAGCGGTAGTCGTCCCGAGCGAATTCCCTCGTAAAGCGACACGATGTGGAGCAGCTTGAGGCTCTGACGCTTGTACTCGTGGAGGCGCTTGACCATCGCGTCCACCATCGCGTCGCCAGCAATCTCGATGCCATCGCGGGCGGCGAGGACGTCGGCAAAGTGACGCTTGTTGGCGGCCTTGACCTCACGGAACTGGCGGCGGAACTCTGTGTCCTCGGCGTACGGCTCGAGTTCACGTAGGCGTTCAAGATCAGTGATCCACTCGTCACCGATCGCCTCGGTAATCAGACCGGACAGGCCCGGGTTGGCGAGTCGCATGAAGCGTCGCGGGGTGACGCCATTCGTCACGTTGGTGAACTTCTGCGGCCACATCTCGGCAAAGTCCTTGAGGACCTTGGAGGCCAACAGCTGAGAGTGAAGCGCGGCGACGCCGTTGACTCTGTGGCCCGCGACTGTCGCGAGGTGCGCCATGCGCACTGCGCGCACTGGACCTTCCGCAATGATGGACATGCGCTCGACGCGCGCGTCGTCACCAGGGTATTGAGCCTGGACCTCGGCAAGGAAATCCGCGTTAATGCGGTCAATGATCTCGAGGTGACGGGGGAGTAGGCGGCCGAGCAACTCAACGGGCCACACCTCAAGTGCCTCGGGAAGCAGCGTGTGGCACGTGTAGTTGAATACGCGCTGCGCGACCGCCCAGGCGGCGTCCCACTCCCAGTCTCGCTCGTCGACGAGCAAACGCATGAGTTCCGGCACCGCGATCACGGGGTGAGTGTCGTTGAGTTGGAACGTGATGCGCTCGGGAAGCGCGGTGAGGTCGAAGTCATCCGGCAGGACGTTCTCAATGAAGTCGCGTAGCGAACAGGCGACAAAGAAGTACTGCTGCTGCAGTCGCAGCTCCTTGCCCTGGGGAGTGGAATCCTCGGGGTAGAGCACTTTGGAGATGTTCTCTGCAAAGGTCTGGGCGCGCACGGCCTCGGCGTAGTCACCAGAGTTGAAAATCTGCAGGTCGAAGGCTTGCGTAGCCCGTGCGCTCCATAGGCGCAGTGTGTTGACGCGGCCGTTGTGGTAACCGGGAACCATGTAGTTGTACGGGACTCCGTTGACGTTCCAGCCCGGTACCCACTTGCGTGCACCGTTCTTTGCGCCCGCGACCGACTCGGTGTGGCCTCCAAACCAGACCTCGACCGCGTTCTCGGGGTGGGGTAGTTCCCAAGGCGATCCGAGGCCCAGCCAGTTGTCTGGCTTCTCAACCTGGCGTCCGTCAACGAAGGTCTGCCTGAAGATGCCGTACTCGTAGCGGATGCCGTAGCCGATCGACGGCACATTGAGCGTCGCGAGTGAGTCGATGAAACAGGCGGCGAGTCGCCCAAGTCCGCCGTTGCCCAGACCGGGCTCAATCTCGACGCCGCGCAGGTCCTCGATGTTGATGCCCAGTTCCGCCAGCGATTGCGCAGCGATGCCTTCGAGGTCAGCGGACAGCAGGTTGTTCTCGAGTTGTGGTCCGAGGAGGAACTCGGCAGACAGATATGCGACTGCCTTTGCCTGATCGCGGTTCTGATTGCGTAGCGTCTCAAGCCAACGGGTCATGAGGTAGTGGCGAACGGTGCGCGCTAGCGCTAGATATTGATCGTTCGCCGAGGCCCGGTCAAGGTCGACGCCCTGACCAAAATTGAGTTCACGAAGGAACTCGCGGGTAAAGCTCTCGACGGTGTGCTCGCGTGCAGCGACGGGGGGTGTATTTGAGTCCACGCCACGAATGTATCCGGGATTTGCAACTGGCGCTTCCGGCAAACGTCCCAGACCGCCGATGCGTCGCAGACTGGCTAGGTGCAATCAGCAACAATTCGGTCAAGTTGATGAAGAGAATGGGCGATTTGTCGCATTTTCCTGTATGAATAGTCCAAAGGTAGACAAAAACTTCATCCAAAAAACCCGGTTCGATACCGGTTCGCGGTATGGTGAACCTTGGTCCCGCCGAATTTCTTCGGCAACTGAGCAGTCGACGACGCCTCGCCACGACCAAAGAAATAGCCCTTGGTGAGGAGTGTGTATGACGAGTTTGAGTCGCAGTCGCGACCGCGTCATGCGCGCCCTCGACACGACGGCTGGACGCGACGCACTCACGGTGTGGGCAGTGGTGCTCATGTTCTCCGGCCAGGGCTTTCGTTACCTCCTCGGACTTCCGCTGTATTCCGTCCTCTGCTTGGTGACCTTGGTGGCGGTTGTCATTGGGTTCCGCGAGACGATGGCGCGAATCAAGGTTCCGCTGCTCATTACCGGCCTCATTGTGCTTGCGGGTGTCAGCATCGTGTGGTCCGCGACCCCGGCAGTGTCCATGCTGGCGGTGGTGGTGCTTATTGCCACCACCTTCCTCGCCGCGGTCACCGTCCAATCCGCTGGCACCTTCAGGTTCATGCGATTGCTCTACCGTGGCCTGCAGATCAGCCTGATGGGTGGACTAGCCTTTGAGTTGGCGGTCTCCGTCGTGGTGCGGCACCCGCTCAATCCGCTGGTCAATGACCTTGACTCACTGGCAGGCATCGACCCCAAGGCATCGCCCTTCACCTGGTCAAACAACCTGCTCTTTGAGGGCGGCCCCATCCAGGGTTTCGTGGGCAACCGCAATCCTTTCGCGGCGATCGCACTCGTCGCTGGCATCGTCGCTGTGGTCATGTTGCTGGATGGCCGCGTGCGCCGCTTGGACGCCATCGCCACCATCGCCACGTCGGTCCTGGTTCACGCGCTGACCCGCTCCGCGACTGCCTTCGCCATCATCGCCTGCCTCATCGTCCTGGTGGCCGCGGCCTTCTTTATTCGCCGTCTCAACCGTCAGATGAGCCGCCTCGTCACCGTCTGCGTGGGAATGTTCGGACTCTTCTCGCTCGCAGTCGCCGCAAAGTTCTACCCCCTGGTACTCGGGCTGTTTGACCGCGACACTGACCTCACCAACCGCACCGGCATCTGGGGGCACGTGTCGACGCTCGCGTTGGAGCGCCCACAGGGATGGGGGTACGTAGCGTATTGGCCGGTATGGGAGGAGCCCTACGCCTCCGTCGTACGAAACACGACGCTCCGCGCGACTCACGCCCACAACGCCTTCATTGACGCATGGTTCCAGCTCGGTATTGCGGGCATGATCTGCCTCATTGCCATTGTGGTGGCACTGTCGATCCGTTCGTGGAGGATCGTGCAACGCAGTAACCGAGGGGACTCCTACATCCCGCTCGGCTGGGCCTTGCTCACCGCAACGCTTGCCTTGCAAGCGTTCACGGAATCCAGGCTGCTGGTCGAGGGCGGCTGGTTCCTGCTAGTCGCGCTGGTCCTCATGGTTCCGCGCGGAATCGCGTTCCAGTTGGCCCCACCATTCCTGGTTCGCACCGGATCGCGCAGCGAACCTGACATGGCGCTGTGGAAGAAGACGCCACCGCGCGTCCACTCGGATCGCATTCCGCTGATGGTCGACGATCCACGCATTGCCGACGGCACGCTGGCCCGCGATCACGCGACGCCACCCGACGACGACCAGCCACGCCGCGGCCGGTTCGACGCGTCGGAGGACTCGTAGTAACGCTCAGTTGAGGGTTACTTGCCCTTCTTCTTGGCCTTCTTCTCAGCAGCCTTCGCGGCATCGGCCTGCCGCTTTGTCACGTTGTAAGCGTGCGCGGCCGCACCCACAATTCCGGCCTGGTTAAAGAGTTCTGCCGGCACGATAGGTGCACGGAGAGCCAACCTTGGCAGGAAATCCTCCCAGTGCTTGGAGATTCCGCCTCCCACAATGATCAGATCCGGCCACAGCAGCTTCTCCATCTCGGAGTAGTACCGCTGTAGGTGAACCGTCCACTCCTCCATCGATAGGTCGTGGCGCTCACGGGCTGACTCCGCCGCAAAATCCTCGGCGATCGCACCGTCGATCTCTACATGCCCGAACTCGGTGTTGCGCACCAAGGTGCCGTCCACAATGAGCGCCGAGCCCACTCCGGTTCCCAGAGTCGTCAGCAACACCACACCATCCTGCTCGTGGGCAGCTCCGTACTTGTACTCGCCGTACCCGGCGGCATCCGCGTCGTTCAGGACCACGACGTCGTGGCCCGCGTAGTCGCGGATGATTTGGCGCAGGTCGGTACCGATCCATTTGTCGTCAACATTGGCGGCTGTCTTCACGATGCCGTCCTGGATAACGCCAGGGAACGTGACGCCGACCGGCACCTTGTGCGACGGCTCGAAGCGGGCGATGACCTGAGCAACTGTCCTGGCCACAGCATCGGGAGTGGAAGGGTGCGGCGTGGGGATGCGGTAGCGATCCTCGGTGAGCTCGCCTGTCTTGAGGTTGACCGGCGCGCCCTTGATGCCGCTTCCGCCAATGTCTATTCCGAGTGCGATGTGTTTGCTCATGGCAGTGTCAGAACCTCCGGGCCTGAATCAGTGATCACTATGGTGTGTTCAAATTGCGCGACCCAGGCACCGGACTTGGTGACGACGGTCCAGCCGTCGTTCCATTCCTCGTTGGCCTGAGATCCATCGACGAGCATCGGCTCGACGGTGAAGACCATGCCCGGCTCGATGACGTCCGCATGCTCGGGGGCGGCGTCGTAGTGGGGGATGACAAGTCCAGTGTGGAAGGCGGGACCCACGCCGTGACCCGTGTAGCTCTGCACGGACTCCATGCCAAACCGTGAGGCGTACTTTTCAATGACGCGGCCAATGATGTTGACCTCGCGTCCCGGGCGGGCGGCCTTGATGCCACGCATCATCGCCTCGTGGGTGACCTCCACCAGCTGACGGCTGCGCTCCGTGCCCTCTCCGGCGATGAAGGACCCGCAGTTGTCGCCGTGCATGTGGTTCTTGTAGGCGGTGATGTCCACCTTCACGATGTCGCCGTCTTCGATCACGGTGGAGTCGGGAATCCCGTGGCAGATGACCTCATTGACCGAGGTGCACATCGCCTTCGGGAAAGGCGGCCTGCCCGCGGCGCCTGGATAGCCGAGCGTCGAGGGATAGGCGCCGTGGTCGAGGATGAACTCGTGACCGATGCGGTCGAGCTCATCAGTGGTGACACCGGGGACCACGTGCTTGCCGACCTCGGCCAGCGCCTGCGCGGCAATTTTGGCGCTGATTCGGATGCGCTCGATGACCTCGGCAGAATGAACATCCCCGCCAGTCCAACGCGCCGCGCGCTTCTTGCCGACGTAATCTGGGCGAGTAATGCCCTTCGGTACGGCGCGCAGTGGAGACACCACGCCCTTGCTGATGGTCTCGCGTACTGGTGCCATACCTGGCAGTCTATTAGTGGAGGCGACGCTCATGTCCACCGATTCGGAACAGAAGCCCGAGTACTTCTTCAATACCCGGACCAAGATGGTCGAGAAGGGGCAGTTGAGCTCCTGGGACGACCTGATGGGCCCGTACGCCACCCACGAGGAGGCGGAGAAGGCCCTGGAGACGGCCAAGAAGCGGACCGAGTCCTGGGACGACGCCGACGACAAGTGGGGCAACGGCTAAGGGCAGCCGATGCTGCGGCGAGTTACTCGTCGAACGTGTGCTCGGCGGCGGGGAACGTCCCGCCCTTGACCTCGCCGACGTAGGAACGTGCCGCCTGCGTCATGAGCGCTCCGACCTCACCAAACGTCTTGGAGAACGACGGGTGCCAGTCGCCCACGCCCGCCATGTCGAGCCACACCAGCACCTGGCCATCGGTGTTCGGCCCGGCGCCAATGCCAATTGTGGGGATGTCCAGCGCGGCGGAAATCTTTTCCGCGACCGGCGCGACCACCATCTCGAGCACCACGGCGAACGCGCCCGCCTCTTGGAGAGCCACGGCATCGGCGAGCATGTCGTCGTAGGCGCCGTCTCCGCGGCCCTGGATGCGGCGTCCACCCAGGGCGTTCTCCGACTGCGGCGTGAAGCCCAGGTGGCCCATGAAGGGAATGCCGGCATCGGTCACCGCCTTGACCTGGCGCGCGATGCGGCGTCCACCCTCGAACTTGACCGCATTGGGTGCGCCCAGCTTCATCATGCGAATCGAGGACTCGACCGCCTGCTCGGGGGAGACCTCGTACGAGCCGAAGGGCAGGTCGGCCACCACGAAGGAGTGCTCGCTGCCGCGAGAGACGGCACGCACGAAGGGAATCATCTCGTCGACGGTCAGCGGCACGGTCGAGTCGTACCCCAGGATGTTGTCACCCAATGAGTCACCCACGAGCAGGATGTCCGCGCCTCCAGCGTCGAACAGTCGTGCGGTGGGGGTGTCATACGCCGTCAGCATCGCGATCTTCTCGCCGCGCGCCTTCATCTCGCCAAAGTGGTGAATTCGAACCTTCTTGCGATCGCTCATGATTCAACCTTCTCACGCCAGCGGCTGGTAATTGGCAGTCTGCGATCACGGCCAAAAGCCAGCGCGGTGACCTTGGGTCCCGGCGGGTACTGGCGTCGCTTCCACTCCGCACGGTCGACCAGTGACAGCACCTTGTCCACGACGTACTCGTCGAATCCGCGGGCGAGGAGCTCGGCGCGGCCCTCGGCGTGCTCGACATACGCGTCGAGCACCTCGTCAAGCAGGTCGTAGGGAGGCAGCGAGTCCTGGTCCACCTGTCCAGGACGCAGCTCGGCGCTAGGCGGCTTGGAGATGGAGTTTTCGGGAATGGGAGGAGTCTCGCCTCGCGCGACCGCGTCGGCATTGCGCCATCGCGACAGGTCCCACACGCGAGTCTTGTCGAGGTCCTTGATGGGAGCGAAGGCGCCCACCGCGTCTCCGTACACGGTCGAGTAGCCGACGGCGAGCTCGCTCTTGTTTCCCGTGGCTAGCGCGAAGACGCCCTCGGCGTTCGAGATTCCCATCAGAATCATGCCGCGTACGCGCGCCTGGATGTTCTCCGCGGCCACGCCGGTCAGGCCGAGCTGGGACTCAAAGACGGCGACCATCGGCTCGATGGGTTGCACGCGGTAGTCGGCGCCGATGTTCTCGGCAAGCACCTCGGCGTCGGACTTGGAGTGATCGGACGAGAACTTGGACGGCATGGAGACGCCGATGACGTTCTCACCACCCAGCGCATCGGCCGCTATGGCCGCGACCAAGGCGGAGTCGATGCCGCCGGAGAGTCCGAGCACCACCCTGGACATGCCGTTCTTGAGGACGTAGTCACGCAGGCCGGTCACGCAGGCCCAGTAGGTCTTGGCGTCGTCACTCAGCGGAGCAGTGACCTCGGAGGCCGGGGGAGTCTGGTCGTCGCGGGGCACGTCCCAGACGATGAGCGCGTCGGTGAAGGCTGGCGCGGCGGCGAGCAGCCGCCCGTCGGAGCCGACGATGAAGCTCTGGCCATCGAACACCAGGTCGTCCTGGCCGCCCCACATGTTGACGTACGCCACCGGTGCGGCGACCTCCGCGGCTCGGCGTTGCGCAAGCTCGGTACGGATGTGCCCCTTGCCTTCCTCGAACGGCGAGCCGTTGAGTACCACGAGGAGTTGCACGTCGGCATCGTCCATCTGAGAAACGGGGCCGCCGTCCTGCCAAATGTCCTCGCAAATGACGAGCCCGACGCGAACACCATTCGCCTCGATCACGCAGCGATCCTCGCCCGAGGCGAAAATGCGGCGTTCGTCAAACACCCCGTAGTTGGGCAGGTGATGCTTGTTGTAGCGCGCGGAAACCGAGCCGTGTTGGATGACGACGGCCTGGTTGAAGGGCCGGCCCTCGGTGTTGACGCCTAGGGTGCCGAGCAGCACGGTGAGGCTACCCAGGCCCTCGGCCTCGAGCGTCTGGGCGATCTCGGTCACCGAGCGTTCGGCGGCGCGCTGAAAGCTCTCGCGCAGGGCGAGGTCTTCGATGGGGTAGCCGGTGGTGGTCATCTCGGGGAAAGCCACGAGATGGGCACCGAGCGCGTACGCCGCGCGGCATCGGTCGAGGATAAGTGCGCGGTTACCAGCGATGTCGCCAACGCAGGTGTTGATCTGCGCCATGGCAATTCTCAAGTCAGACATGGCGTCAGCCTATCCGTCGGCGCGTCCCTGGTCACGTTACACAAACGACACGTGAGTACGGCAAGATGGGGGCATGGATAAGCAGCAGGAGTACGTGCTTCGCAGCGTCGAAGAACGGGATATTCGATTCATCCGCTTGTGGTTCACCGATGTGCTGGGGATTCTCAAGTCCGTGGCAATCGCCCCCGCGGAGCTCGAGAACGCGTTCGACGAGGGGATTGGCTTTGACGGCAGCGCCGTTGAGGGACTGACCCGCGTCTACGAGGCGGACATGCTCGCCAAGCCGGACCCTTCGACGTTCCAGATTCTTCCGTGGCGGGGTGAGCGACAGGGTGCCGCCCGCATGTTCTGCGACATCTACACGCCCGATGGCGAGCCGGCACTGTCCGACCCGCGCCAGGTGCTTAAGCGCACACTCGACAAGGCGTCCAAGCTGGGTTTCAGCTTCTACACGCACCCCGAGATCGAGTTTTACCTCTTCAAGCCGCTGGAGGAGGGCAAGCTGCCCAAGCCCATCGACCAGGCCGGCTACTTCGACAACGTGCCGCGCGGCACGGCGCACGAGTTCCGTCGCACCGCGATCACGATGCTCGAGAACATGGGTATTTCCGTCGAGTTCAGCCACCACGAGGCGGGACCCGGTCAGAACGAGATCGATCTGCGTTACGCGGACGCATTACAGATGGCCGACAACATCATGACGTTCCGCATGGTCGTCAAGGAGGTGGCCCTCGAGCAGGGGCTGTTCGCCTCGTTCATGCCCAAGCCCTTGGCCACCGGGCCCGGCTCCGGCATGCACACTCACATGAGCCTGTTCGAGGGCGACAGGAACGCCTTCTTCGAGGCGGGCGCACCCCACCAGTTGTCCCCGGTGGCACGCCAGTTCATGGCGGGAATCCTCAAGCACGCCCCGGAGATCACCGCGATCACCAACCAGTACGTGAACTCGTACAAGCGGCTGTGGGGCGGTGCCGAGGCGCCGTCGTACGTGTGCTGGGGCTCGAACAACCGCAGCGCGCTGGTCCGCATTCCTACGCACAAGCCGGGCAAGGGACAGTCCACCCGCGTCGAGTACCGCGCGATGGACTCCGCAGCCAACCCCTACTTGAGTTTCGCAGTCATGCTCGCCGCCGGCCTGAAGGGCATTGAGGACGGTCTCGTGCTGCCGGACGGCGCTGAGGACGACGTGTGGGAGCTGTCCAACTCCGAGCGTCGCGCCATGGGCTACGAACCGTTGCCAGCGTCGTTGTCGGACGCCGTCGACATCATGGAGCGTTCCGAGCTCGTAGCCGAGACCCTGGGCGAGCGGGTGTTTGACTTTGTGCTGCGCAACAAGCGCGCAGAGTGGGACGCCTACCGTGCTCAGGTGACGCCCTACGAACTCGAGCAGTACCTTCCCGTTCTCTAATCCGGGACTCGCCATCCACCATAGGGTGAAGTCATGAGTTCCAGAGAAGTCTCGCTTGCCACCCAGTTGCGGCGCGCCGGCGTGCTCGATGCGGCACGGGTGGAGTCCCAGATCGAGCAAATCAACGCGATCACGGGGACGTATCTTGAGGATCCAGCACACGCGCTGTCGTATCTCGCGGATCCCGATGCTGGAGTGCTGCAGTTGCTGCGCCTTGCCGAATCGGCTCGCGACAGCGGCAACCTCGACGCCCTCGTAGCGCTGCGCGGCACCGAGGGCGGCGCCAAAATGTCGGTGTTGCTGGGGGGGTCCCTCGCGCTCGGCGACTTCCTGATCCGTCACCCTGACTTCGTGGCTGACTTCGGCAACCTGCCCGTGGGGGAGAAGTTCGCCGACATCGACGTGCGTGGCATCGTGCTGCGCGGCGTAGGCGCCGATCCGGAGGCCGAGGTTCCCGTCGCGACCATCACCGGTGCAGCGGGACAGGCAGCAATGCGCGTCGCGTATCGCCGTGTGCTGATGCGGGTGGCGGCGGAGGATCTCTTTGCGAAGGTGCCGACAGGAATCATGCACGAGGTGGGCAGCGTCCTTGCGGACCTCGCTGGTGCCGCGTTGGAGGCGGGCTTAGCCCTCGCGCGGGCCGAGTATCCGGCACACGACGCCACCCGACTGTGCATCATCGGGATGGGCAAGTGCGGGGCGCGAGAACTGAACTATGTGTCCGACGTGGACGTAATTTACGTGGCGGAGCCCACCGAGGGGCACTCGGACGAGGCGTCGCTCAAGGTGGCCGGGAAGTTGGCCAACTACGCCGCGCGGGCGTGTGACACCCCAGGTATCGAGCCGGCGCTGTGGGAAGTGGACGCGAATCTACGTCCGGAAGGTGGCGATGGCGCGCTCGTCCGCAACGTGGCGTCGCATCGGGCGTATTACGAACGCTGGGCGGAGACCTGGGAGTTCCAGGCACTCTTGAAGGCGCGGCCCATCGCCGGCGATCTCGAGATCGGCGAGCGCTACGTCGACGAGTTGGCGCCGCTGATTTGGAGCGCCGTTGAACGTGAGGGATTTGTCGAGAACGCGCAGGCAATGCGCCGACGTGTCGAGGAGCACGTGTCGCGTGCGGAGGCTGACCGTCAGATCAAACTTGGACCCGGTGGTCTGCGGGACGTCGAGTTCACAGTGCAGCTGCTGCAACTCGTGCACGGTCGATCCGATGAGTCACTGAGGTCACGGAACACTCTGGGAGCGTTGTACGCGTTGCGATCTGGAGGATATGTGGGCCGCGTGCAGGCGGCGACCATGGAGCGTTCGTATCGTCAGCTGCGGGTGTGGGAACACCGCCTGCAGATGCGCAAGCTCAGCCGGACCCACTTAATGCCCGCGACGGACGAGGGCAAGCGTGTCCTGGCGCGGGCATCGGGCTTCGCGACCGTCGAGTACATGGAGGAGGTCTGGCATGACGTTCGACGCGAAGTGCGTGCCATGCACCTCGAGATGTTCTATCGCCCGATTCTTCCCGTCGTCGCACGCCTGAGTGCCGACGAGGCCGCGCTTGACGACGATGCGGCGCGTGCCCGTCTGACCGCCGTGGGCTTTGGCGATGCCACCGGCGCGCAGCGGCACATTGCGGCGTTGACCGATGGCGTGAGTCGCCGGGCATCTATCCAGCGCCAATTGTTGCCTGCCATGATCGGCTGGTTCGCCCAAGGTGCGGACCCCGATGCCGGCCTGCTCGCGTTTCGCCAGCTATCCGAGCAACTCGAGAACGCGCAGTGGTATCTCAAACTGCTGAGGGACTCCCGCACGGCCGCAGAACGGCTCGCGCGTTTGCTCTCGACCTCTGGCTATGTCACCAAGGCGCTCCTGATCTCCGCGCAGGACATCACGTGGCTCGACAACGATGACGACCTCGCGCCTCGCGACCCCGCGCGGCTGTGGGGCGAGGCGGACGCGATTCTGAAGCGTTCCGCAGATGCCGAACAGTGCATCACTGCGCTGCGAGGGATGCGCCGTCGCGAACTAGCTCGCACCGCCGCCGCGGATGTCCTGGGGCTACTTGACTCCGTCGACGCGGCGAAGACCGTCACGATGGTGGCTGATGTGCTGATTGACGGCGCGCTACGCATTGCGATGGAAACCGTCACCAAGACCAAGGGTCTCGACGCCCCACCCATCACCATGGCCGTGATCGCGATGGGTCGCTATGGCGGGCAAGAGATGGGCTACAACTCCGACGCCGACGTGCAGTTCGTTTTTGATGGCGAGGGACAGGACGCCCAATCGTTTGCTCAACAGGTCGCGACCGAACTGCGCCGACTGCTGCAGACCGTGGGCCCGCAACCTGGCCTCGAGATTGATGCCGACCTGCGCCCCGAGGGAAAGAATGGCCCGTTGGCCCGGTCGCTGGAGAGCTGCCGCGAATATTACGGCCGCTGGTCCGACCCGTGGGAGGCGCAGGCCTTGCTGCGCGCCCGACCGTGCGCGGGAGACGATGACCTGCGCAAGCGATTCGTCGACGCGATCGATCCGGTGCGCTACCCGGAGGAACTGCCCGCCTCGGCACTCAAGCAGATGCGTTCGCTTAAGGCGCGAATGGAGAGCGAGCGGCTCCCTCGCGGTGTGGACCCCCGCAGGCACGTGAAACTGGGCCCCGGCGGCCTCTCGGACGTCGAGTGGAGCGTGCAACTTCTGCAGCTTCAGCACGCGCACGAGCATCCCGCGCTGCGCACCACGGTCACTCTCGAGGCGTTGAACGTAGCGGTGACAGAGGGGCTGGTCGAGGTCAACGACGCCGATGTTCTCGCCGAGGCCTGGAAATTCGCGACCGACATTCGTGGCGCCCTCGCGCTTCGCGGCGTGGGCAAGCGTACCGATGTGCTCCCCAACGACATTCGTCAGATGAAGGTGCTCGCCGACATCATGAACGTCCGGCTGACCGGCTCTGAGCTCGACGAGCAGTACACCCGCGCGTCACGCAGGGCCCGGCTCGTGACCGAGCGAGTGTTCTTTGGCTGGATCGAGGACGACCGATGATCGCGCGCACCATCATCTCAGCCATTTCCATCGTCCTTGGGGCGCTCCTGGTGGCGACGTGGGCTGTGAGCCAAGTTGCCGTGACGGCGGTCGAGGACGGTAGTGCCGTCGACAGCATCGCGGCAGCGGTTTTCGACTCTCCCGAGGCAGTGGGGGACATGAGTGACGACCTTGGCGACGCGGCTGTCGACGCGATCAGTGACAACGGGATCAACATCGAGGCACTCGGGCTGGACGGGCCCATCCGAGACCAGGTGACGTCGCTCGTGCAGTCAGACGAGTTCGCGACGGAAGTCCAGCGGCAGGTGGCGGATTCGCATGAGCAATTCGCCGATGCGCTGACTGACGAGGCGCGTGCGCCTGGACCCATGATCCTCATGTTGGACGTTTCTCCGATGGTGAATGATCGGCTCGACCAAGTTCCTGTCGTCGGCTCCTTGATTCCCGATCTCACCCTCGACCCCATTCCCGTCGAGGTGGTTAGCACTGAAGTCACCGAAGATGCGCGCACGGCTTTCGGATTCATGGAGTTTGCCGCCGCCTGGTTCCTCTGGGCTGGCATTGCATTGATGGTGCTCGGCCTGCTGATTTCCGCGCGCAAGCGATGGTTCATCTCCAAGACCCTGCTCGCGGTCGGTGTGCTGTCCCTTGGGGTGTGGGCGTTGCTGACCTTCACCTCACCGCAGACCATCGCGAGTTGGTTCCCCGGCGGCGAAGATAGCAGTGTGGGCACCATCGTTGTTCAGACCTTCACTGCGGAGGCCGCACCGCCGATCGCCAGCCGTATGTTGTGGTGGGCGATCATTTCCTTGGCGGGATCTGCGATTTTCGCACTCGTTGCCGCTGGTATGCGGCGCAAAAAGGCGTAACCTAACGTCCATAGAGCACCCCCTAATCTCGCATGGAGTCCGACCGTGAAACTTTTCCGCACCATAGTGTCCGCATTCCTCGTGCTACTTGGAGTGATGCTGATCGTGACGTGGGCCTTCGCGTCCAAGTCCGCTGAGGCGGTCGAGAACGGCGAGGCAGCGGCGAACCTGACGGACAAGGTGCTGTCGTCGCCCGCGGTCGCAGACCTGGTGGCGACCAAGGCGCAGGAAGAAATTGTCAGGTCTGTCGAGGAGCAGTTCGACAACGACCTGGTGAATCTTGCGCTGGGGCTCGCCGCGGGTCCAATTCACGACGCGATCGAGACTGCCATCTCCTCCGACTTCGTCAATGATGCGGCCCGCGCCGGTGCCGGTGAGGTCCAGACGAGGCTCGTCGCTGCGATGACGGATCCGGACCGTCCCTATGGGCCGCTCGAACTCACCATCGACGTCTCTCCTCGCATCAACGACCGCCTGGACCAGGTGCCGCTGGTCGGTTCGTTCATTCCAGACGTCACGGTGCCGTCCGTCAGCGTCGAGGTTGTTGATGCAGCCACATTCGAAGACGTGCGGTCTGCGTATGGGGTGCTGCAGTGGGCCGCCACCTGGTTCATTTGGATTGGCCTCCTGCTGATCGCCGTGGGGGTATTTGCTTCCCCTCGTCGCCGCTGGTTCCTGTCTCGTGCCATGCTCGTGGCCGGAGTCGTGGTGCTCGCCATCGGTTACACCGTCAGCGCGATCGGCGCGAGCTCCATCGCGAACCTGATGCCGGGTGGGTCCGAGGGCGGTTTGGGTGTGGTGGTCAATGACCTCCTGTCCGACACCGCGATTCCGCCCATCGCCGACGTTCTCATCACGCTCGGGTTTGCGGCTCTCGTTCTAGCGCTCGTCGCGGCCGTGGCCGTGCACTATGGACCGCGCTTGCGTACCAAGTACGACGAGAGTCGTGCCAAGAATGGGGAACCGCTGGTGAACGGGCAGGCCGCGGCTACCCCGGCCACCTCCTCGACGGTCGAGTTGGTCCCAGCGACCGTCGGAGCGCCGGCGGATTCGGCGAGTGCTCCTCGGTCGGTTCCCGCGAGCATCTCCACGTCGATTCCCACGGCGGTTCCCGCGCCCGACGAGACGACCGGACACCCGCGGGACGATGACGATTTTGAGTTCGAGGAGTACGACGTGCAAGGCTCAAGCTCGGGCGCGCCCACCGACGACCCCGAATCCGCTCACGTCTCGCCCGCTGCTGCCGAACCGGAGTCGACAGAGAGCGTCGTGACGCCTGAGAGTTCCGCCCCGACGGCCGATGCAGCGGCGACCCCGGCGGCTAGGCCGGCCAAGAAGCCAGTGGCGAAGCGCAAGCCCGCAACGGCATCGGCCGCAAGGAAGGCGCCGGCGAGAAAGCCCGCGGCCAAGAAGGCTCCTACCGCGAAGTCCGCGTCCGCGACTGCACAGAAGTCCTCGGCCAAGGCCCCCGCGGCCAAGGCATCGGCTCCCAAGAAGCCGGCCGTCAAGAAGGCTCCAACGACGTCTACTAAGGCACCCACGACGGGCACGTCGTCCACGCCGGCTGCGAAGAAGGCCGCGCCCAAGAAGCCTGCGACGCGCAAGCCTGCAACGAAGAAGGCGGCCCCCAACAAGGGTGAGCCGCCTACCTCCGCCTAGCTGTTGAGCGCTACTTGACGGCTCCGGCCGTCAGTCCCGACACGATGTAGCGCTGCAGGAATAGGAAGAGGATCACCACGGGAACGGCGGCCATCACGGCACCCGCGGCGAACTGACTCCAGTCTGCGTAGTTGGGGTTCGAGACCATGCGGAAGAGTCCTACCGCGAGTGTCTGTTGATCGCTGTCGACCAGGATGACCGACGCAATGACGTAGTCGTTCATTGACGCGATGAAGGACAGTAGTCCCACGACGGCGAGGATGGGCGCGACGAGCCGCAGGATGATCGAGAAGAACACGCGGGCGTGACCCGCGCCGTCGATTTTCGCAGCCTCATCGATTTCCTTAGGCACCGTGTTGAAGAAGCCGTACATCAGGTACGTGTTGACCCCGAGCGCACCGCCCAGATAGACCATGATCAGACCAGCATGGGTGTTGAGCCCGATGGCGGGGAAGATGTCGCCAATCTTGGTGAGTAGCAGGAAGATCGCGACGACGGCCAACAGTTGAGGGAACATCTGTACCAGCACGATCGTGAGCAGACCGGTGCGGCGGCCTGTGAAACGCATGCGGGAGAACGCGTACGCGGCCAGCGCGCCCAAGAAGACGGCGAGCACCGCAGTAGTGAGCCCCACGACGAGTGAGTTGATGAACCAGTCCTTGAAGGGGTACTGCGACGACGTCAGCAGGCGTGTGTAGCTCGCGAAACTGGCCTCCTGAAAGAGCTGGTTGGATCCCGTCAGCGTGCCAAAGGGCTTGAGCGACGTGGAGACGATGTACGCGAGCGGAAACAACGCGAACAGCGACAAGAACACGGCAACAATATGGCGCCAGCCGGTATCCCGGAACCAGCGCCCAAGGTGGAACGGGCGGCGACGCTTGGTGGCGGTCGTGGTGACCTGAGTGGTGGTGCTCATTAGTGGATGTCCTCCAGCGTCTTGGTCCTGCGGAAGCTAATGATGGAGACGGTCGCGACCACCACAAAGATGATGATCGAGAACGCGCTGGCGAGCCCGTAATCGCGTTGCTGGCCGGTGAAGGCCACCTTGTAGACGAGCGAGATCAGGATGTCTGTGTGTCCCACGGGTATGTCCGCGTCGGATATTCGAGGACCACCACCCGTCACCAGGTAGATCACGTTGAAGTTGTTGAAGTTGAACGCGAAGGTCGCGATCAACACCGGGGCAACGCTGACGAGCAGGAGAGGAAGCTTGATCTGCCGGAAGACCTGCCACGGGCTGGCTCCGTCAGTCCTGGCTGCCTCCTGAATTTCCTCAGGAATTGACTGCAGCGCCCCGAGGGTCACCAGGAACATGTACGGGAATCCCAGCCAAAGGTTCACAATCAGCACGGCGACCTTGGCAAGCGTCGGGTCGGTGAGCCACGGGATGTTCGCGCCACCCAGCAGCACGTTGTTGATGAAGCCAAAACTGGTCGAATACATGCCCGACCACACCATCGCCCCCAGGAAGGCGGGGAACGCGTAGGGGAGCACCATCATGATGCGATAGATCTTGATGCCACGCATCCGCGGGTGGTTGAACATGAGTGCCATGAACAGGCCGAGAGCGAATGTGAAGAGCATCGATAACGCGGCGAAGACGAACGTCCAGATCATCACGCTGACCAGCGGCCCGCGAATAGATGAGTCGGTGAAGGCTCGCTCGAAGTTCTCGAAGCCAATGTTGATGGTCCAACCGGGCAGGAGTTCGGCTCCCTCCGCGGATTCGAAGGAGCCATTACCTTGGTCGGTATAGACCACGCCGGTGGTGCCGTTCGTTAGTGTGTCCGCCGACTCGTCGTAGAGCAGGTTCGACACGTACTGGTAGCCGCTCGAGCCGTCGAGCGTGCGGATTGATCCGTCGGCAGCATCGTCGGAGACGGGGACCACCAGGTTGAATACCTGGTCCTGAACCTGCAGCACGTCAGCAAACTTAAGAGTGGTGTAACCGTCAGTTGCAACCGCCTTGTCATCCTCGAATGTGGCGTCGACGGGGGCGAGGGGAGTCTCGGAGTCACCCACCAGTGCGTCCCCGGCGGGGTCTGTCACCAAGAAGCCTAGGCCGTTGGGGCCGTCAACCACGGTGAGGGGATAGGAGGCAGAGTCGGGGACCCGCTCCTGGTTCTGGCTCAGCAGCGACTGGATGGCGTCGTCCTTGTCCAGGATGTGACCGGTGGAGAAGTTAGTAAAGGCGATGTAGAAGGTGTAAATGATGATGAACACCTGGAAGATCAGCAGGAACACGAGGCCCGGAGTGATGTACTTCGCGGGAAGCATGCGCTTGTTCAGGTAGATCACGTCTATCGCGATCGTCAACGCAGCCGCTGCGGCGACAAGACCCCAACTTCCCTGGCTCGCGAGCGTGAACATGAGGAATGCCATGATCGCGTTGAAAGTCGAGAGCAGGATGATCTTGATGACCAAGGGGCCAATCCGGAAGGAGTTGAACTTGAGTCGCTTCTCGGGTGCGCTATGCGGCGCGGGGGTCTCGACGCTGGTGTTCGTCATTGAACTAAATGTCCGTTCTCGTCAGTGTGTTCGAGCGGTGACGCATCGAGCCGGGGCGAACCCAGTGCGGGTTCACCCCGGCTCAATGTGATGCTGGGACTAGCCTGCGATCGCTGCTTCGACGTCGCTGGTCAGCTTGGTCCAGGTGGAGTCCGGGTCAGCACCGTCGAGGATGGCGGCCTCGGCGATTCCCCAGTACTGCCAGACCTGACCCATGGCGGGAATGGCGGGCATGGGGACGGCGTCGGTTCCGGCGGCGAGGAATCCACTCACCAGCGGGTCCGCCGCGGCGGTGTCAGCGGCAGCCTTGAGTGCCGGCAGGATCTTGCCGGACTCGTAGAGCGCCAGCTGGACATCTTCGGTGCCAATGTAGTTCACCAGGAAATCGTTGGCGGCAACCTTGTTCTCGGAGTACTCGTTGACAAAGAAGCCCTTGACGCCTGCGAAGGGTGCTGCGGCAGACGGTCCAGGTGCAGGAACGGCGTCAACGGCCACGTTGATGCCCGCCTCGGTCGCTGCGGTGAGGTTCCACGGTCCCGTGAGCCAGAACGCGGCGTCTCCGGACGTGAACTTCTCCTTGGCAATGTCACCAGTGATCTCGGTGCTCATGTTGCCTTCCTTGCCCTGCTCGCCCAGCCACTCGGCAAACTGGTCTCCGTCACCGAGCTTGAGCTGGGTGGGGTCGTAGCTGCCCGCGTCATCGCGGCCAAAGACGGGTGCATCGAAGGACGTCTGGAACGGGTACAGGTGGTACGGGTTGCCCTCTGCGCCCTGCTCAACAACGAATGGGTACTCGGCGCCGGCGGCCTCGCCCTTGGCGATCATGTCGTCGTAGTCGCCGGCGGCCTCGGGAACGAGGTCGGCGTTGCGGAGTACCGCGAGGTTCTCCACCGCGTAGGGGAGCTCGTAGACGGTTCCCTCATAGGTCGACGCGTCGAGGGCGACCGGAAGGTAGTCGTCGGCCTTGTCGCCCAGCTCGAGGGGAGCGACCACGCCATTGGCGGTGAGCTCTCCTAGCCAGTCGTGTGCGCCCATGGTGATGTCCGGGCCGGAGCCGGAGTTTGCCTGCTGGATGAAATCGTCCTTGAGGGTGGCGTTGTCGCGACCCACGATCTCGACGTGGACACCCGTCTTGGCCTCATAGTCTGCTGCGGGCTGCGCGAGGGCGTCGGCGCGCTCCGAGTCAACCCACACGACGAGGTCGGCGCCGCCTGCGGCGGGGGAGGTGCTCTCCATGGCCGACGACGAGGGCTCGGGGCTGGTGCTGGTGGCGGTGTCATCGGTGCTGCTCGAGCATGCGGTGATGAGCAGGCCGGCGGTGACGAGTACTGCCCCCAGGCCTAAGGACTTCTTTGTCTTCAACATCGGTGTCTTCCTTTTTGCTGTAGTTGACGGAGGGCCACCTCGCTGAAGGAATTCAACGGCGAGAGACCCTTCTCTCGACTCACACCGGAATGCAAGCGCTTACAGAGTAGCCCGACGTTTACGATGCGCGCAACCTCGGAAGGTCACGGTTCGGTATCCGTGCCAATGGTCGTGGAATTCGTGCGTAAAGTTCCCGGTATTCGCTCGGATGTGGCAGGGGTTGATCAGTTCTGAACTGTGACCGCTCCCAGCCAGATGATGCGGCGTGCGCCGCAACTTATCGAACGCTTACATCTCCAGCGATGCGCACAAATGGCGGCTCGAGAGCGCGCGAGTGGCTTGATTGGAGCCCGCCTTGAGCATGGTGGCGAGAGTGTCGCCCCGAAGCCGCGCGGCGAGGGCACCCGCGACGAAGGCGTCGCCGGCGCCGTTGGTATCTATGACATCGGCGAGTGGTGCCGCGCATTCAACGACGTGGCCGTTCATGTCCATCCCGATCGAACCTGCAGCGCCGCGCGTCACGATCGCGAGCTCGGCGCCCTCGTCGATGCATCGGCGCAAAAACGCGTGGATGTCCGCCAGTCGTTCGTGACTGGCGACGACCACGTTGGCCGCACGTAGAAACGGTAGTTGAAAGTCACTCGAGCCATCCCAGTCGTGAAGGTCAACCCATACTTCCGCGTCTATCTCTTGTGGATCGGCAGCGAGCGAGGACCCGGGACTGGCAAGATCCAAGACCACGGCGGCCGCGCCCTGCATTGCTGCACGCGCGACGTCGAGACCGGATTCATGACTGGCAGGAGGTTCATCGACGTAGAGAGATACCCGCTCGCCCGCGTCATTCATGAGATTGACGTGGCTCTCCGTGACTCGTGCAGCGGGCATTTCGACAACGTGGACGCCAGCGCTGCGCAGGGCCTCCCGCACGCGACTGCCGTTGTCGTCGTTGCCAATCGAGGCGACCAACGTATGAACCACCCCAAGGTCAGCGAGATGCACAGTCTTGCCTGCGGATGTGCCGCCTAGAGTCCACCAGTGATCCATGGCGAATTGCATGTGCGGTGTAGGGCTTGGAAGCTGATCCAGCACGATGATGTGGTTCCATGTCGCGGGTCCGATCACGACCACACGGGGGCTGGCGACGCTCTCGTGCCCCACCACCATCTCAGTCGCTACTTACCGGAGTCGGGGAGGACGTTGACTTTCGCACGACGAGGTCGTGAGGGAGGTAGGTGTTGTCCGGCTTGGGCTTAGCAGTGCCGGACTCAATCTCGGCGAGCAGCACGTCCACGGCGCGCCGTCCCTGGGCTTCTGGATGCTGGTCGATGGTCGTGAGTCCAAAGAAGCCTCCCAACTCATGGCCGTCAATGCCGATGACTGAGAGGTCGCCAGGGACGGACTTGCCGAGGTCCCGTGCTGCGAGGATGGCGCCTATGGCCATCTCGTCCGATGCGGCGAAGACTGCCGTGGGATGCACGCGAGGGTCGCCAAGAAGTTGGAGCGTTGCGTCGTATCCGCCCGCGATGGTGAAGTCGGCAGATCGCACCATGAGTGGCTGTATCGGGATTCCAGCTGCGGTGAGGGCACCCTCGTACCCGTCGCGACGGTTCGATGGCAGGTGGAAGTCGAGTTCGAAGTCTGGGTTACCGCCAATATGAGCAATCTGCGTATGGCCGAGTGCAATCAAGTGATCCGTCGCGAGGCTTGCGATAGCTCGGTCGTCGACGCTCAGGGTGGGCACCCCAGGGAGCGGACCGCCCAGGCCCACGACGGGCTTGTCCAACCGGCGCACGTGGTCCAGTTCCTCTTGCTCGAGTTCGAGGCTGATGGCCAGCAGTGCGTCGACGCGCTTGCGCTGAAGGAAGTCCTCGAAGAGCTGTCGTCGACGTGGGTTGGAGGCGTGAGGCAGGTCGCTACCGGGGTTGGTGTCCAGCAGGTACAGAGTGAGGTCGTAGCCCGAATCCGCCAAAGCGCGCTGGGCGCCCTTGAGGACGGTGGTGTAGAACCAACTTGTCAAGATGGGTGTGACCACGCCAACATTGCGAGTGCGGCCAGAGGCGAGGCTGGACGCCGCTGCGGAGACGACGTAACCAAGCTCTTTGGCTGCGGCCTCAACTCGCACGCGGGTGGCGGGGGACACGGAGTCTTTGCCGGCCAATGCACGCGACACGGTAGCCGTCGAGACTCCCGCGAGTTCCGCGACCTTCTGAATCTTGGTCATGACCGCCCCTTAGCTGTGTGGTGCGAACGTGCAGATTATGTGCGCACCCACACCGTAGTGTCTGCCGGAAGCGTATCGGTGATGGGGGAGGATGTGCCAAGCACCTCGCCAGCGGGCAACGAAACTGGCTCGCCATCAATGTTTGCGAGGACTGTCACCTCGCCCACCCGGAAGCCGATGCAGCCGTCGGGGGCGTCGTCAAGCCATTCCAGTGTCGCCATGGCCGTGCCAAACTCTCGCCGTAGCGCCAACGCGGTCGTGTACATCTCGAGCGTCGAGTCGGGTACACCCACCTGGGCATCCCGGGCAAGGTCGCGCCATGCCTCAGGTTGCGGGAGCCAGGCGGCACCCGTCGTCGAGAATCCGTAGGCGGGAGCATCGGCGTTCCAGGGTAGGGGTACCCGGCAACCGTCTCGGCCATAGCGTTCTCCGTTGGTGCGGAAAAAGGTAGGGTCTTCGCGGGCCTCGTCGGGCACGTCGATCGCCTCGGGCAGCCCCAACTCTTCCCCTTGGTAGATGTACGAGCTGCCTGGAAGTGCCAACATGAGGAGCGTTGCGGCGCGGGCGCGACG
The DNA here is from genome assembly GCF_000975135.1 of Demequina aurantiaca. Taxonomy (GTDB): domain Bacteria; phylum Actinomycetota; class Actinomycetes; order Actinomycetales; family Demequinaceae; genus Demequina; species Demequina aurantiaca. The sequence goes on from NZ_BBRF01000002.1 coordinate 290,636, forward strand.
CAGGCCCTGGACCGGGTTGGGTAGGCCGATGCTGCGGGGGCCCAGCCCGTGACCCTGCGGATTGTCGGCACTGAGAGAAAGCCGAGTGGCGTGACGAACCACGTCGTGATTCGACAGTACCCAGGTGCTGGGCGCGCCCACGGCCGCGAATTCGCTGATCGAGAGGTCGATGATCTCGCGCATGGCAGCGGCTTCCCAGGGCGTCTCGAGGTACGCGAAATTGAAGGCCTGGTGCATTTCGTCGGAACGCACCCATTTGGCCATCTTGGACAGCGGGTATACCCATGCCTCGGCAGCCAGAATCCGTTCACCCTCATAGGACTCCAGCACGCGGCGCCAGCGGCGCCACACGTCGTGCACGCCCTCTTGCGCCCAGAAGGGGGGTGTCTGAGCCTCGGATCCCATGGATCCGGCGCTCTCGTCAACCACGAAGTCTGGCAGGCCCTCCGCCTTGATCAGGCCGTGAGCTACATCCACGCGGAAGCCGTCGACTCCACGATCCAACCAAAAGCGTAAGACGTCATCAAAGCCAGCGAGGACGCCATCGTTCGCCCAGTTGAGATCTGGTTGCGAAGTGTCGAACAGGTGGAGGTACCACTCGCCGGGGGTGCCGTCCGTGTCCACGAGTCGAGTCCACGCGGGACCGCCAAAGACCGAGACCCAGTTATTGGGAGGCTCAGCGCCAGAGGGGCCCCGGCCTGGTCGGAAGATGTACTTGTCACGCTCGGGCGAGCCCGGCGCCGCGGCTATGGCTTGCTGGAACCACTCGTGCTGGTCGGAGGTGTGATTGGGGACAATGTCGACGATGACGCGCAGACCACGTGCGTGCGCCTCGGTCACCATCTCATCGAAGTCGGCAAGGGTGCCGAAGAGCGGATCAACATCGGTGAAATCTGCGACGTCATAGCCTGCGTCACGCTGGGGGGACGTATAGAAGGGCGACAACCAGATGGCATCGACGCCTAGGGCCTCAAGTTGGTCAAGACGGCCCGTGATTCCTCGTAAATCCCCCACGCCGTCACCTGACGCGTCCGCAAAGGAGCGAGGGTAGATCTGGTAAATGACGGCGGTGCGCCACCATTCGTTGCCAGTGACCGGGGTCTCAGCGTGCGAGTTCACGTGGGCTCTTCTCCAATAGGTGGATGAGACTAAAGCGACACTTCACGCTATCGCGCTCGGGCCACCTTGCCTGATGAGAAACAGGTGCCGCGACTAAAAGTCAGATCGACACAGGACAAATGTAAACGCTTGCGTAGTTTCAATGCAAGCCGGGCTAGTCCCCCAGATGTCAGGAGTGTGGGTACGAGTAGCACAGTGGCGGCGTGAGCCGTCGGCGGATGTGCGCCTCCGGAGAGGAATGGCGCAGAGAGGAAATTGCAATCGATTGCGGGGTGGGAATCGTTCGGCTCCGCCCCGGTAGCACCGGCGATTGCCGCGATGCATATCGTGCCCGAATGGTGCGCCCTTGGCATCGCGCGCGCAAGGGACTTAGGTCCCGAGATAAATCGGGGGTCGTATCGGATACTTCGAAAGTGAGCGAATTAGAGAGCCACCACGTTGCCAAATTAGGGCGCCTTGCGGCCCTGATCCCCGATGGCTTACTGCCGTGGACGGATGATGCCTCATGAGAGCACGCTGGCACCTCCGCGCCAACGCCGTCGTTGTCCTTTGGCTCGTCGCCGCGGCCGTTGTCGCGATAGCGCACCGAGCAATCCCCGCCGCTGCCTGGATGATGGTTCACTTGCTCATGCTGGGTGGGGTCACTGCCGCCATCCTCATTTGGAGCGCCCATTTCACGCAGGCCCTGCGCCGCCGTGATCTACCCACGGGGCTCACGGGGCAGGCAATCCGCCTTGCCGGCCATAGCATCGGCGCAATCCTCGTGATCGTGGGAGTCGTGGGGGCCATGGACTTCTCGCTGTGGGCGGGGGCAGTGGTGCTGATTGCTGTCGGCGTATGGCACGGGTTTGAGTTGATCGTGGTCAGCCGGCACAGTCTGGGCGGACACCTCAGTTGGTCGACGTGGGGCTATGTGGGATCAGCTGGGGCCCTAGCAATGGGAATCATTGGTGGCGTGTACCTCGCCCGAGGTGGGGCTCCCCAGACCATGGCCCGTCTATACGTTGGCCACACGACAGCCATGCTGTTGGGCTGGGTGGCACTAGCGATCGTGACGACACTCATTACCCTGTGGCCTACTGTCCTCGCCGTCAGGTTGGAACCCATGTCCATCCGACGTGGGCGCATCGCGCTACTCACGATCGGGGGCGCTTTGGTCGTCATCGGTACGGGCCTGGGTTTGGATCTGCGGTGGATCACCGTACTCGGCTACGCCATCTATGGTGGCGGGCTGGTCGTCGCCGGGATCCCACTGGTGACGGCCTGGCGTGTCAAGCCACCCTCGACAGCCGCGGCGCTTCACATCGCATGCGCGATGGTGTGGTTGATCGTGACTGTCCTCATATGGGGAACTTTTGTCGCCCTGGGCAGTAGTTGGGAGGACGTGCAGGCGCGTCTTGGCGGACTCATCGCCCCCATCGTCGCGGGCGCCGCAGCCCAAGTTCTGCTGGGGGCGCTATCCCACCTGATGCCGATGGTGCTGGGAGGCGGTCCCACCGCAGTGCGCGCGGCGCGTGCCCGGGTAGAGCGCGGCGGCACAGTGCGCCTCGTGCTCTTCAACGGGGGCATGCTCCTCTTTGTTCTGCCCACTCCCAGTCTGGTGAGCGTGGTCGGATCGCTGTTCGCGCTCGGGGCGGCTATCGCCACCCTGATCGCCATCGTGAGCGGCGTGGTGGTTTCGCGCCGGACGCAGCGCGACATCGCCCAGACGGGTCCGGTCGTCGTCTCGGTGGCGGAGATGGAGCGCGACCGCGTTCCCCGCCGCAAGGTGTCCGCCCTTGTCTCGGTATGCGCTCTGGTCGTGGGGACGGCCATCGGAGTCGCGGCGGACCCGGCTGCCGCGGGAATCGGGACAGTCGACGCGTCTCAATCCGTGGTTGCGACGGGCAAGACCGTCGACGTTGACGTCGAGGCCGTCAGCATGCGTTTCACCCCGAGCACCATCGAGGTGGACCCCGGTGACCGCCTCCTGATTCACGTCACGAATACCGACGACACGGTGCACGACTTGGTGATGGATTCAGGCGCGTCAAGCGGACGCTTGGGGGTTGGCGAGACCGCCACGATGGACGTCGGAGTCGTGGGCCGTGACATGGATGGCTGGTGCTCGATCGCCGGGCACCGTCAGATGGGAATGACACTGAAGGTACTGCTCACATCTGATCCGACCACCGGCCCCGACATGGGTGGCGCGGATGCCCAGGGCCACCACATGCCGGGGATGACTGACGGCGGCACGACCACCGGCGCATCGGCCGCCGACGGTATGGATCTCATGGGAGAGCCCACGGTAGGGGCGCGCGATGCGTCGCTACCTCCGGCTGACGATGCCACTACGCACCAGGTGACCATCGAGGTCACCGACGAACTACTGGAGGTCGCTCCTGGTGCCACCCAGACGCTGTGGACCTTCAATGGCGGTCCCGTTGGACCCACGTTGCGCGGCAAGGTAGGTGACACCTTTGAGGTCACGCTCGTCAACAGCGGCACCATGGGCCATTCGATCGACTTCCACGCCAGTGCTGTGGCCCCGGATCCGAGTATGCGCACCATCGAGCCAGGCGAGTCGCTGGTGTACTCGTTCATCGCGAAGCACGCGGGAGCTTGGCTGTACCACTGCTCAACGATGCCGATGTCGCTGCACATCGCCAATGGCATGATCGGTGCCGTCATCATTGATCCGCCGGACCTGGAACCAGTGGACAAGGAGTTCGTGATGGTTCAATCCGAGTACTACTTGGGGGCGCAGGGAGACGTCGCGGACGCCGACAAGATCAACGCGGAGCGACCCGACCTTGTGGTGTTCAACGGCTACGCGAACCAATACCGCCACGAGCCTCTCGACGTCGAGGTGGGAGAGCGGGTGCGCGTGTGGGTCGTGGATGCTGGTCCCAATCGTGCCTCGTCGTTCCACATTGTGGGTGGCCAATTCGACACTGTCTATAGCGAAGGCGGGTACGCGCTAGGCGGACCGGGAGCCGACACCGAAGGCGGCTCGCAGGCCCTAGCGCTGCAGCCGGGACAAGGCGGATTCGTCGAACTTGCTTTCCCCGAGCCTGGTCAGTATCCGTTTGTGTCGCACGTCATGATCGACGCCGAACGCGGCGCATCTGGCCTATTTGACGTGACAGCACCAGGTGGCGACCAGTAAGCCACTGTGCCAAGAGAACCACTGAAACCCACAAAGCTGCGCCACTGGTGTGGCGCAGCAAGCAAGGAGACAAGACATGACCGAGACTCAGAAGACCCAGGCCACCCAGGCAGGCACAGGTTGCGCGTGCGGTGGCGATGGCGGTTGCAGCGGCGACGCCAAGGCAACCGCACCCCAGGTCATCGGGATCGAGGAGGTGACCGCCCCTGCGCCCTCGGCACCCGCGGCCACCGAGGCGCACGAAGGTGACCTCGACGTGCGGACCATCGACCACTCGGCGCGACATGCGCGTGTGATCGGCGTCGTGACGTCGCTCGTACCCGGTGAGTCGATGGTGATCGCGGCTGACCACGCGCCGTTGGGCGTGCTCAGGGAGATCGACGCGGAAGTCCAGGGTGACTTCCGCTTTGAATACCTCGCCGAGGGCCCGTCGCTGTGGCGCGTTCAGGTAGAGCGCGTGACCTGCTGCTGAGACCTTGAAGGCACGGGCCACCCGGGCGTCGCGACGTCACGGGTGCGCTGTCACCGTCCCAAAACCTGCGCGACGAGCACGCGCAGCTCGGGCAGGACATCAGTGGCAAACCACTCGTTTCTCGCTTGCCACCTGAAATTCAGCGGCGATGGGTGCACCAAGGGGAAGTAGGTAGGTAGGTACTCGCGAAAGTCGTGCACGGTCGCTGTAAGAGTGCGCTTGCGAGCGTCTCGTAGGTAGTGCGCCTGTGCGTAGGCGCCGACGAGCAAGGTGAGCGAGACATCGGGCATCGCTGCGAGCAATGGTGGATGCCATCGGGAAGCGAAGCCGCGACGCGGCGCTGCGTCGCCGCTCGGACCCTTGCCCGGAAAGTAGAAGTCCATCGGCAGTACCGAGAACAACGACGGGTCCCTCAATTGCGTCAGAGTGACTCCAAGCCAGTCAACGAGGTTCCTGCCGCTACGGTCGTCCCAGGGAATTCCGCTCGCCTGCGCGTGCCTTCCTGGCGCTTGCCCGACAATCGCGATGCGGGCGTCGGGGTGCGCGGTAAACAGCGGCTGCCATCCCCGCTCAGTCATCTCCGCATTTGAGGGGTCTGCGACCACCTGTGCCCGGATTTTACTGATCTCAGCGGCGGTCATTCGTTATCGAGCTCTAGGTCAGCGCTGGGGTCATTCGACTGGGCTGAGGGTCACTCGGTCTCGAGGCGACGGAGGAAGGCACGTAGGTCGAAGAGGATCTCTTCCTCCGAGTAGTCCGTAGCCTCCGCGAGCTGGCCAATGAGCCACTGCGTGATGACGGTGGTGCCGATCAACAGTGGGGTGATCTCGAGAGCGACCTCGTCGTCCTCATCTTCCTCGACCGTGAATGCGCCGGCGTCCTCGAGGCCGATGAACGCCTCGTCGAAGGCCTTGTCCTCGTCGTCCGGGCCCTCGGCTCGTGCGGCGTTGGCGTAGAAGTCGACGAGTACCTGGGCGGTCTGCTTTGCTGATTCATCCATGCGCTAAGCATACGAGCAACTGTCCGAGGGGCAACGCAGAAGCGGGGCCACCCGGTGAAGGGTGACCCCGCTTTACTGAGCAGCTACGGCTTAGCAGTCGTAGTAGAGCTCAAACTCGTGCGGGTGCGGACGGAAGCGCAGCGGGTCGATCTCGCTGGTGCGCTTGTAGTCGATCCACTCGGCGATGAGGTCGTCCGTGAAGACGCCGCCCTCGAGCAGGTAGTCGTGGTTCTTCTCGAGTTCGTCGAGCACCTCGGGAAGCGAGGCGGGAACCTGCTGGATCTGTGCGTGCTCCTCGGGGGGCAACTCGTACAGGTCCTTGTCGACGGGTGCGGGGGGCTCGATGCGGTTCTTGATGCCGTCGATGCCGGCCATGAGCAGCGCCGAGAACGCGAGGTACGGGTTGCTCGATGCGTCGGGTGCGCGGAACTCGATGCGCTTGGCCTTGGCGTTCGAACCGGTGATCGGGATGCGAACCGCGGCGGAGCGGTTACGTGCCGAGTACACCAGGTTGACAGGAGCCTCGTAGCCAGGCACCAGGCGGTGGTACGAGTTGACCGTGGGGTTGGTGAAGGCAAGCAGCGACGGCGCGTGCTTGAGGATTCCACCGACGTACCAGCGAGCGATGTCGGACAGTCCGCCGTAGCCGGACTCGTCGTAGAACAGCGGCTCGCCGTCGTTCCAGATGGACTGGTGGACGTGCATGCCGGAGCCGTTGTCGCCGAAGATGGGCTTGGGCATGAAGGTCACGGTCTTGCCCGCGGCCCAGGCAACGTTCTTGACGACGTACTTGAACTTCATGAGGTCGTCAGCAGCGTGCAGCAGCGTGTTGAAGCGGTAGTTGATCTCTTGCTGGCCGCCGGTGCCCACTTCGTGGTGTGCGCGCTCCATGTCGAGTCCAACGTTCGTCAGAGCGGTGCACATCTCGTCACGCAGGTCTGCGTACTGGTCGCCAGGGCTGACGGGGAAGTATCCACCCTTGATGCGGGTCTTGTAACCACGGTTGGGCGTGCCGTCTGCCTCGGTCTCGTTGCCGGTGTTCCACCAGCCCTCAGAGGAGTCGATGTGGTAGTAGCCCTCGTGCTGGTTGGTCGCGAAGCGCACGGAGTCAAAGATGAAGAACTCGGCCTCAGGGGCAAAGAAGGCGGTGTCGCCGATTCCGGTCGACTTCAGGTATTCCTGAGCCTTCATGGCGACGTTGCGAGGGTCACGCGAGTAACGCTCGTTCGTGAAGGGGTCCACGATGGAGAAGTTGATGACCAGGGTCTTGGCCTTGCGGAACGGGTCGACGAAGGCGGTAGCGACGTCCGGCAGCAGCTTCATGTCGGACTCGTTGATGGCCTGGAACCCGCGGATCGAGGATCCATCGAACATGGCGCCGTCTTCGAAGATGTCTTCGGTGAACTGGTGCGCAGGAATGTTGAAGTGGTGCATCGAACCCGGAAGGTCGCAGAAGCGAATGTCGACGTACTCAACTCCTTCGTCCTTAACGTAGGCGAGGGCCTCTTCGGCGGTGTTAAACATCCGTTTGCTCCTTGAAAGTAATCTCTAGCCTGGAGTGGCAAGTACCACCTTAACGGGCGGCAGTTTCTCCCGCGTTCGTGGAATGTTTCGGGCATGTTAACTGCGGGGCTCACAGCGACCTATTTTGAGCACAAAGCCGACGATTGGGACTCGCCGGCTGCCCGGCTACGATGGGCGCGTGACTACCTCAGAAACCCCGACGGCCGATGCTGCCGCACGCCCTGGAATTGGCCGTCGCCTGCTGGGGCTTGGCATTGACTGGATGCTGTCCCTGCTCATTTCCTCCGCGTTCTTTGCGAACGCCACCGCCGTCGCGGCCGCTGGCCCCTTTGAGAGGGTGCTGTTGGTGGGTAACTCGTTCGCGACGCTGGGAATCTGGGCTGTTCAGCATTTCCTGCTCGTGTCGACGCTCGGCACCACGATCGGACATCGCATCGTCGGCATCAAGGTGGTGCGCGTGGATGGTGGTTCTCCCATCGGGCTGATCGGTGGAGCTATTCGCACCATTCTGCTGGCCTTGATAGTGCCGGCCCTGTTCACCGACCCCGAGGGACGCGGTTACCACGACCGCGCGGCCCACACACGACTCGTCCGCACGCGATGAGCGCCGAGTCCGAGTCACTCGAAGCGGTGGCCGCTCAACGCGTCGTGGAAGCGGGTACTCCGCACCCCAGGTACTGATTGACGCGGGCTCAGCGACGCATGGCAAGTCCGTTCCCGGGGGCTAAACCGCCGCGGCCCTTGACCCTGGTGTCGATCCACAGGACTGCGTAGCGATCGAGCACCCAGTCCCATACTTCCCCGAGCTAGCGAGTGCCCTTACGGTTGGGGCGAGCGCGCATCGGATCGACGCCCTTTGGCACGGCAAGCTTCTGTCCGCCGATGGCGCGCAGACGAGCAGTGACCGCGTCACGTTCGCCTTTGGAAAGAACCTTCTTGGTCCTGCGAATCTTTTTCGACAGATCCTTGAGGGGGACCTGACCCTCGCCGGTACCCACGTAGATGGCGTTGATCGGCACACCAGGGATGAGCTTGCTCACCCGGCGACGTGTGGCGTCGACCTGCTTCTTGGCGGCGTTGCCACCCTCGGCGAGCAGCAGCACGCCTCCACGACCAATGCCCTGGAACACGACGGACTTGCCGCGCGGGTCAATCGACACCGGGTCGTCGGCGAAGCTCCAGCCGGAGCGGATGGACTGTGCGACGGACAGCGAGCCGCCGATCTGGCCCTCCATGCGCGCGAAGGCGTTCTTCTCAAAGCGCTTGGTGAGTGTGAAAAGCATCACGAGTACCGCGGTGAGGAAGCCAAAGACGGAGGTGTACACGATTGCCGCGGTGGATCCCATCAGGATTCCCACGACTACCGCAATACCGATGATGCCGACAAACTCCCCGATCATGATGGGGAGCAGGAACTTGTCGTGCGGTGCGGTGACCTTGTACGCCTGCCAGATCAGTTTGTACCAGCGGGGCTTCTTCTCGGGTTCAGTCTTAGCCATAATGCCCCACAGTCTAGTCGCTTCAGCGAAGGTGCTAAGCGCGCGCCTTGAGCAGCGCCGATGCCTCCTGGCGTGCCTCGACCGGCTCGCCAAGGTGAGCGAGGGCATCGGGAATCTGTCGACCCTTGCTCGTCATTGCCTGACCCCAGAGGCGGCCGGCGCGGTACGACGAGCGAACGAGCGGTCCGGACATGACGCCGAGGAAGCCGATCTCCTCCGCCGCGTCGGACAGGTCCACGAACTCCTCGGGCCTGACCCACCGGTCAACGGGGTGGTGGCGGGGGCTGGGTCGCAGGTACTGGGTGATGGTGATGAGGTCGCAGCCCGCGTCGTGCAGGTCCTGCAGTGCCTGGAGCACCTCGTCCATGGTCTCGCCCATGCCCAGGATCAGGTTGGACTTGGTGACGAAACCGTCTTCCTGCGCGGAGGTGAGTACCGATAGCGAGCGCTCGTAGCGGAACGCTGGGCGGATTCGCTTGAAGATGCGCGGCACTGTTTCAACATTGTGTGCGAGCACCTCCGGACGCGAGGAGAAAACCTCGGCAAGCTGCTCGGGAACGGCGTTGAAGTCGGGGATTAGGAGTTCGACACCGGTGCCAGGGTTGAGTTCGTGGATCTTGCGCACGGTCTCGGCATACAGCCACGCGCCGCCGTCGTCCAGGTCGTCGCGCGCGACGCCGGTCACGGTGGAGTACTTCAGGCCCATCTGCTGGACGGACTGCGCGACCTTGAGGGGCTCGCCACGGTCAAGGGCAGAGGGCTTACCGGTGTCGATCTGGCAAAAGTCACAGCGCCGGGTGCATTGGGCACCGCCGATGAGGAACGTCGCCTCACGATCTTCCCAGCACTCGAAGATGTTGGGACAACCAGCCTCCTCGCACACCGTGTGCAAGCCGCCGGACTTGACGAGCGACTTGAGCTCGTTGTACTCGGGGCCCATGGTTGCCTTGGTGCGGATCCATTCGGGCTTGCGCTCAATGGGCGTCTCGGCGTTGCGGGCTTCGACGCGCAACATCTTGCGTCCCTCGGGTGCGATAGTCACACGGTCTCCTTTGTGGGGGTCGCGTTGGCGGCGGCGCCGGTGTGCGCCTGGTTAGAAACACTAGTGGTCAAGCGTACGTCGGTGAGCGCGCTTTCCAGGCATTGGGTCGCTGGAACCGAAACCTCTGCGATGCTGACGTCACGGCCGAGCTCTGCGGACAACGAGGTAACTCCCGCGTCGCCGATGCCACAAGGGACGATGCTGCCGAACTCGCCTAAGTCGGGGTTGCAGTTGAGGGCGAAGCCATGCATCGTGACGCCTTTGGCGACACGCACGCCGATGGCGCACACCTTACGTTCACGCTCAGTGTCCGTGGCCGGGAGCCACACTCCCGAGCGGTCCTCGACGCGAACAGTCTCGAGGCCGTACGAGCGACACAGGTCCATCGTCGCCTGTTCTAGTGCCCGAACGTACTTCACGACGTCAACAGGCTCGCGGAGTTTGACGATGGGATAGCCGACCAACTGGCCCGGGCCGTGCCACGTAATCTTGCCGCCGCGGTCCACGTCGACAACGGGGGTGTCGTCGGTGGGGCGATCCCACGAGGCGGTGCGCCTGCCTGCCGTATACACGCTCTGGTGCTCCACCAGAATGACGGTGTCCGGGCGCGTGCCCGCGACCACTTCGGCGTGGATCTTACGTTGCAGCTCCCACGCTTCGTGATACTCGACCAGGCGTTCGCCCAGCCCGAGTTCCAGGATTTCCATAGGTTCAGGCTAACGCGTCGGAATGACTTGCATTTTCATGCGTTACTTATGCCATGACCTCGACAAAGAAGACCTGGTGGCGCCCCGTAGCGATCGTTGTGATGATCATGGCTTGGCTCGCGATCAGCGGTGTGGGTGGCTCGACTTTCGGCAAGCTTGGCTCCGTCCAGGAGAACGATGCTGCGGCGTTTCTTCCCGCCAGCGCCGAGTCCACGGAGGCGGCGGCTTTGCATCAGGAATTCGTGCCCTCGGACACGATTCCAGGTCTGTTTGTCGTCGACGGAATCGCCAACGACTCAGACATTGGGGACGTCGAGGCGTTCGCTAAGGAGGCCGGGGAGACACCCATCGAGGGCGACCCCGAGGACCGCACGGTCAACGACATCCTGGTGGCGCCGCCCACGGTTGTCCCGTCGGAGGACGGGGAGGCCGTGCTCGTCGCCTTCAACCTCGGCGCGGAGAAGTTCTCGGAGAACATCGGCGAGGAGACCCTGGGCGAGGCGTTTGCGTCGACGGTGCGCGACGTGTGGACGGAGCAAGATCTCGACCTCAACGGATACCTCACCGGTCCCGTAGGACTCACTGCAGACCTCGTGGCCGCCTTTGCGGGCATCGACGGCATCCTGCTGCTGGTCGCACTCGCCGTGGTCCTGATCATCTTGCTGATCGTCTACCGCAGCCCCGTGCTGCCGTTCGCGGTCCTCATGACGGCCATGATCGCCCTCACGGCGGCCATCATTGCGGTGTACGCGATGGCCAACGCCGACATCATCACCCTCAACGGTCAGAGCCAGGGAATCATGTTCATCCTGGTCGTAGGCGCGACCACGGATTACGCGTTGCTCTTGGTGGCGCGTTACCGCGAGGAGCTGCAGCGTCATCAGTCGCCGTACGAGGCGATGAGCGTGGCCTGGCGCCGGTCGCTTGCCCCCATCGCCGCATCGGCCGGAACTGTTGTGTTGGGCCTGCTGGTGCTCCTGCTGTCTGACCTCAAGTCAAATGCATCGTTGGGCCCCGCGGGGGCTATCGGAATCGTCGCTGCGTTCGTGGCCGCCCTGACTCTTCTGCCCGCTTTGCTGCTCATTGGTGGCAAACACGCGCGTGGAGTCTTCTGGCCCAAGCGTCCGGTCTACACCGGTGACAGCTCGGATGACGAGGACTCCATTGAAGCGGTTGAGAAGCGTGCAGGAGTATGGGGGCGAGTCTCACGCGCAGTGGATGCGCGTCCTCGACGCACGTGGATTGGCGCCGGAGCGGTCCTTCTCCTCATGTCTGCGGGTCTGTTTGGGCTGAAGGCCGACGGCCTTGGCTCGAGTGATGTCTTCACCGGCGAGGTGGAGTCCACGACCGGATTCGACGTGCTTGAGGCTCACTTTGACGCAGGGCAGAGTTCGCCCATCCGCGTCTTTGTCCCGGAAGCCGACGCAGACGAGGCATTGGAGGCCGTCCAGGGAGTCGATGGGGTGACCGCCGCCTACCCGCTGACCGAGTCCGTGGCTCAAGGCGCCCCGCCCATGGGTGGAGGCGAGCCGCCCATCGTGGTCGACGGCATGGTTGAAATTGATGCCGTCACCGAGGTGGCCTCCGCATCGGCTGAGGCGACTGACACGGTTCAGGCAGTGCGTGACGCTGTGCACCCCATCTCTGATCAGGCGCTGGTGGGTGGCGAGGCCGCCGAGAACCTCGACACGAAGCTCACAACGGACCGGGACATCACTGTCATCATCCCCGTGATTCTGCTGGTTATCTTTGTGGTCCTCATGATCCTGTTGCGTGCGATCCTGACGCCGTTGCTCATCGTGCTCGCGAACATTCTGTCCTTCGCCGCCGCGCTGGGTCTGTCGTCCGTCTTGTTCAACACCGTCTTCGGCTTCCCGGGGATGGACCCGGCGACGCCGCTACTCGGGTTCGTCTTCCTCGTTGCCTTGGGCGTGGACTACTCGATCTTCCTCATGTCCCGCGCCCGCGAGGAGAGTCTCAAACACGGCACCCGTGAGGGCGTGCGGCGGGCACTCGCAGTGACCGGAGGGGTGATCACTTCCGCGGGTATCGTGCTCGCCGCGACCTTCGCCGCCCTAGGTGTCATCCCGCTGATCTTCCTCGCGCAGATCGCCGTGATCGTGGGCCTGGGTGTATTGATTGACACGCTGATCGTGCGCTCACTGCTGGTTCCTGGGCTGGTGTCGGACATCGGTCGCGCGTCCTGGTGGCCGTGGCAGCGCTCGATTGAGAACTAGGCCTCGGCCCGGAGGAGTTCGTCCTGTGGATAACGGCTTCGCTGCCTTGGGAGTTGTCACAGTGGAGGAATGAACTGGTTCCGCACAGGTAGCGCCGCCGTGAATACGGCGACCTCCGGCCCCGCACGAACGGTCGACCGCGTCGTGGGGGAGGGCGTCGATGCCTTTGCCGCGGCCCGTGAACGAGCAGCCACGCTGCGACTTGTCGCGGATGCACGCGTGTGTGTCCCCGAGAGAGTGACGATGCGCAAGGACGGAGTGGTGGTCGCGACCATGCCGAGTGTCGAGGGCGTCAATCTAGACGCGCTGCTGGCACGACGCGGCTACCTGTCCCTGGGGGAGTGTGTATATCTAGGTGTGCACCTCTGTGGTGCGCTTGCCACGCTACACAAAAGCGGACTTGCCCACGGTGACCTTTCTCTCGCGAACGTGATGGTGACACGCTCCGGCATCGTGGTGGTCGACACCGTGGGTGGTGGATTGCCCCACGAGGTAGGTACGGAGGGATTTCGTGCCCCAGAGCGGACCAAGGGCGCTTCCATGCAAGGCGACGTCTACTCGGTCGGGGCGGTGCTCGCCGCGTGCGTGGACCCCGTCATGCGTCAGGGCTTCATGGGCTGGCTCGATCCATTGCTGGATCCGAACGCGGCCTCCCGTCCCTCCGCGAGTGGAATTGAAGCCGGACTGGGACGCTGTGCGAAGGCGGTGCCGATTCAGTTGGGGGAGTGGGGCGTGGCCGGCGAGTTGCGCGCCCACGCACACGAACCGCGTGAACGGACCACGGTGCTACGAAGTTCTCGCCCGTGGCGAATGAGGCGACTAGGGCTGCGAGTCGCGATCACCGGGCTCGCGGCACTCGCCGTCATTGTCGCGGCTGCCTATGTCATTCCCCGAACCGACAGCGCGGCTGCGGGTAGCGATCCTGAGAGGTCGGCTCCACCGGGGGACATCACGGGCCACGCCGGCCCCTCGGCCCAACCCTCGGCGGTAGAGAGACGAACTGACGAGGTGTCGGCAACGGACGCCGCTCGAGACCTCACCAACGCGCGTTTTGCTGCCCTGGCGGAAGGTGACGGTGCCGCACTTATCGCGACAGGTGTTCCCGACACTGAGGTTGCCGCGCAACTCCAGGTGCAGGCGAGTGCGCTCACCGCCGGTGACCTGCGCTTCCACGGATTGAGTGCAACAGTGGTGGCAGTCGAGCCGTCGTCGGCGGGTGACGGCGGACTCCCGTGGGTCACCGTGACCTATGTGGTATCCGAGCACTCCGTCTGGAGTCGCGACCCTGCCACGGGCGTTGAGGAAGTCACCGACGTCAGCGCCCATAAGGAGATAGCCCGCCTGGAACTTCGGCAGGACGGTTCTACATGGAGGGTGGCGCGAGTCCAGCCTCAGTCATGACCCAGGTGGCCGCCTCGTCGATGGTGGCGTGATCCCACGTGAAGCCCAAACGCGTGAGCACCCCGGGTGTCGCCTTCTGAGAGCTGAGCAGGTCGTCGATGGCAGGACCGATGGCTATCTCGAGCATCCACGCCGGCACCACGAGTCCAGCCTTCTTGCCGACGGCGGCGCTCAAGGCATCCATCAGGTCCTGATCGCGCACGGGGGAGGGCGCGATGATGTTTGCGGGGCCGGCGTGGTCTGAGTCGATCAGGTAGCGCAGCGCGCGCACTTCGTCGTGAAGGGTGATCCACGCGTGCCATGGGTTCGCGCTGCCAAGCCCACCAAGAATTCCTCGCTTCACCAGCGGGAGGAGGCGGGCGGCGAACCCGCCGTGCGGGGCGAGGACCAGACCACTACGGATGAACACGGTGCGCACCCCAGCCTCAACTGCCGGCTCCGCTGCAGCCTCCCAGGCGAGCACGATGTCCGACAGGAAGGTGTCTCCTGGCGCGGATCGCTCGCTGAGCTCCTCGGTGCCCCGTGCACCGTAGAAACCCATGGCAGAGCCGGACAGCAGCACGCCGTCGGTGCGCGGCGCATACGCACGGGCAATGAGATCGGTGGAATCCACGCGGGACTGTTTCACGAGGCGCTTGTGGCTATTCGTCAGGCGCTTGGCGCCGATGGAGGCGCCAGCAAAGTTGACCACGGCATCGGCGGACTGCACGACATCCTGGTCGATCACGCCGCCCGCAGGGTCCCACTCTGATTCGAATGGGCCCTGCGGAGAACGGCGTACGAGCGCAATCACCTCGTGGTCGTCGGCGCGCAGTGACTTCGTCAGTGCGGTTCCGATCAGGCCAGAGGCCCCTGAGATGACGACGCGCATGGTGTCGTGGCTACAGTCCGACTTCGGACTCGAAGGCGCCTTCCTCGAGACGCTTCTTCACGCTCTGCAGGAACTTCGCTGCGTCCGCGCCGTCCACGATGCGGTGGTCGTAGCTGAGCGGGAGGTAGCACATGGGGCGAATTGAGATGACGTCTTCGCCGTTGGGACCGCGGACCACTACTGGCTTCTTGACAATCGCGCAGGTCGCCAGGATTCCCACCTGAGGAGCCGGGACGATCGGGGTGTCGAACATCGTGCCACCCGAACCGGTGTTGGTCACCGCGAACGTACCACCGGAGATCTCGTCCGAGCTGAGTCCGCCGGTGCGGGCCTTCTCGGCGAGGTCGGCAATAGCCTTCGCGTGTTCGCCCACGGTGAGGTGCTCGGCACCGCGCATCGTCGGCAGCATGAGTCCCTTCTCCGTGTCCACGGCCAGCGAGAGGTTCACGCTGTCGTGGTAGACGATGTTGGTGCCGTCGACGGAGGCGTTCAGGAACGCGTGCTCCGCGAGCGCCTCGGCGACCGCCTTGGTGAAGAACGGCAGGAACGTCAATTTGACGCCTTCGCGTTCTTGGAAGCCGTCCTTAGCCTTGGCCCGGAGCGCCCAGATCTTAGAACAGTCGACCTCGACGACGGAGGTGAGCTGCGCCATGCCGTGCAGCGACTCCATCATTTTTTCCGAGGTGATCTTGCGGATCCGTGACATCTTGACCGTGGTGCCGCGCAGATCCGACTCGACGAGCTCACCCGATGCGGCAGATTCGCTCGCAGTTGCCGGCGTAGCTGCGGCTGCGGAGGAGTCCGTTGATGCTGGCGTAACGGCAGGGGCGTCCGCCTTGGTGGCTGCCTCGAGGACGTCCTCCTTGCGGATGCGTCCGCCCACGCCGGTACCAGTCAGACCCGCGAGGTCGACGCCGCGTTCGGCGGCGAGCTTGCGCACGATTGGAGTGACGTAGCCACTGCCGTTCGACGACCCTGCATCGGTCGCCGCTGGAGCAGGAGCGGACGCAGCCGGTGCCGAATCAGCGGGCTTCTGAGCTGCCTCGGGTTCCGGTGCGGACTGCGGCTCGGGAGCTGCCTTCTGCTCCGCGGGGGCCGCGGCGGTGCCAGCGGCCGGAGCCTCGGGCTCAGTCTCGTCAGTTTCGACATCCGCTTCAGCGTCGGCCTCGGACGGAGTGGACTCCTCGCCTGCTGGTGCTGCGGGGGCGGCGTTGCCATCCCCGATGCGTGCCAGGACAGCTCCGACCTCAGCGTCCTCATCCTCCTGAACCAGAATCTCGGTCAGCGTGCCCGCGAAGGGCGAGGGAATCTCGGTGTCGACCTTGTCGGTTGAGACCTCGAGAAGAGGCTCGTCCTGCTCGACCGAATCGCCGACGCTCTTCAGCCAACGGGTGACGGTGCCTTCGGTGACAGATTCGCCCAAGGCAGGCAGCGTCACGTCCTGGCCACCCGCTGCGGGAGCAGCGGATTCGGCAGGAGCAGACTTCTCCTCTTGCTCAGGCTCTGACTTCTCCTCGGGCTCGGCTGGGGCTTCCTCAGCTGGAGCCGGCTCGGCCGCAGATGCGCCCGCATCGTCCGAGGGTGCGGATTCAGCAGGAGCGGATTCGGCGGAAGTCGACTCCTCAGCTGTAGCGTCGTCGCCACCAGCAGATTCACCGGCCTCGCCGATGCGCGCCAGTACGGCACCGACCTCGGCGTCCTCGTCCTCCTGGATGAGGATCTCGGTCAGCGTGCCCGCGAAGGGCGAGGGGATCTCAGTGTCGACCTTGTCGGTCGAGACTTCGAGAAGAGGCTCATCGACCTCGACGGTGTCGCCGACATTCTTTAGCCAGCGGGTAACGGTTCCCTCGGTAACGGATTCGCCGAGGGCAGGAAGCGTGACGTCATTGCTCATGTTGCTCATTGTCTCCGAAATCAGTCGTGTTGGTGGAGTGGCTTACCGGCGAGCGCCAAGTGCGCCTCCCCAAGCGACTCGTTTTGGGTGGGGTGGGCGTGTAGCAGGGGTGCCACGTCTTCGGGGTGCGCGTCCCAACTCACGATGAGCTGAGCTTCGCCAATCTGCTCGCCCATGCGAGCGCCAATCATGTGAATGCCAACCACGGGGCCGTCCTTCACGCGAACCAACTTGACGAAGCCCTGGGTGGCGAGGATCTGGCTCTTGCCGTTACCTCCCAGGTTGGTCTCGAGTGCCTCGATGTTGTCCGCGCCGTGGATCTCCGCGGCCTTGGCCTCAGTGAGTCCCACGGACGCAACCTCGGGGTCGCAGTAGGTCACGCGGGGGATGTTCGCCTCGATGATCGGCTGGGGGTTGAGACCGGCGATCTGCTCGGCGACAAAGATGCCCTGCGCAAAGCCGCGGTGTGCGAGCTGAAGGCCGGGAACGATGTCACCAACCGCGTAGATGTTCGCGACCCCGGTGTGTAGGCGCTCGTCGGTCAGCACAAAGCCACGGTCGAGTCGCAGTCCCTGATCTTCGTAGCCGAGGTTTGCGGTGCGGGGTCCGCGGCCAACGGCGACCAGGAGGATCTCCGCCTCGAGAACGGTGCCGTCCTCGAGGGTGACCTTGACGCCGTCGTCGTTCTGCTCAACGCCCTGGAACTTGACGCCAACCTTGAAGTTGATCTTGCGCTTGCGGAACTGACGCTCGAGCGCCTTGGACAGCGACTCGTCTTCGTTGGGCACGAGGTGGGGCAAGCCCTCGACGATGCTGACGTCAGCACCGAAGGACTTCCACACGGAGGCGAATTCGACGCCGATGACGCCACCACCCAGCACGATGGCGGACTGAGGAACTACGTCGAGTTCAAGTGCCTGGTCAGAGGTCATCACACGACCGCCGATTTCGAGACCCGGCAGCGAACGGGCGTAGGAGCCGGACGCCAGGACGATGTTCTTGCCGGTGTAGCGCTCTCCGCGAACCTCGACCGTGTCGGGACCCACCAGCGTGCCGTGGCCCTCGATCACGTGGACGTCACGGCTCTTCACGAGTCCGGTCAGTCCCTTATAGAGGCGGTCGATCACGCCCTGCTTGTACGCATTGACGGCCGTCATGTCAATGCTGTCGAGCGTGGTGTTGACGCCGAACTTGGAGCCCTCGCGGGCGTTGTCGGCGAGCTCGGCCGCGTGCAAGAGGGCCTTCGTTGGGATACAGCCGTTGTGTAGACACGTACCTCCAACCTTGGACTCCTCAACGAGTCCAACGGTGAGCCCGAGCTGGGCTGCGCGCAGTGCAGCGGCGTAGCCGCCGCTTCCGGCGCCGAGGATAAGGACATCAAACGAGCGTGGGGTTGACTCGGTCACAGTGAAAATCTCCTTGTAAGGAAGTCGGTCCTACCCATCTTGCCACTCCTCACGGCACACGTGAACCGCAAAGCGTGACTAACCTGGGCACATGGGCATCTTCTCGCGCAAGTCAAGGTCGAAGTCGTCGTCACAGGCGTCCGGAACCGGTTCCAAAGAGGCGCAGGCGGCCACCGTCACGCACCTCAAGACATTTATCGCCGGCCACCCCGGATGTGAGGCGTTCATCGAGCCACCCACCCGCGTCACTCAGACCACCATGGTGGTCGTGGCGGATACAGGCGAATGGACACGGCGCAAGGTGCCGGACCCCGTCGCGGCTCGCAAACTTGCCACGCAGCTCGGCATCCCCGCCTTCGATGTCAACCTGTCGGGATACCCGTCGCGCATGCGCGAATGGAACGAAGCGCACCGCAAGGGTCTATAGCCCCACGCGCCGGCTGGTGCCGGCCGCTGGGACGCGCAAACGCCCGCCCCAGCATCGGCCGGAGCGGGCGTTGACGAGCGGAACCTAGGCGTTGGCGCGGTTCTCCAGGAACTGCAGGAGCGTGCGCACACCGGCGCCAGTGCCGCCAGACGGCGTGAAGCCGTGCGCGGACGCCTCGTTGTATGCGGGACGCGCGATGTCCAGGTGAGCCCACTTGGCGTCGCCCACAAATTGCTGCAGGAACACGCCGGCGGACAGCATGCCACCCGCGGGGCCCGCAATGTTCTGCAGGTCTGCGACCTTTGATTCGAGCTGCTTGAGGAGGTGCTGCGGGAGCGGCATCGGCCACATGGGCTCGGATACCGCATCGGCGGCGGCGACGACCTCGGCACGAATCTCGTCGACGCCCATGACGCCGGACGTCTGGGTTCCGAGTGCGACGCCCTGTGCGCCCGTCAGTGTCGCGATGTCCAGAACGACGTCGGGGTTCTCCTCGATGGCCCGCACCAGGCCGTCTGCCAAGACCAGGCGGCCCTCGGCGTCGGTGTTGAGAACCTCAACCGTCTTGCCGCCGTACATGCGGATGACGTCGGACGGGCGCTGAGCGGTGGCGGAGGGCATGTTCTCGGCGAGGCACAGCCAACCGACAACACCGATCTGCAGGTTTGCCTGCGCGGCACCAAGCACCGTGTGCATGACGGCGGCCGCACCCGCCATGTCGGACTTCATGGTCTCCATCGACTTTGGCGGCTTGAGCGAGATTCCACCAGAATCAAAGGTGATTCCCTTGCCCACGAGCGCGACGGTCTGCTTCGCGCCCTCAGGCTTCCATTCGAGACGCACCAAGCGCGGCAGTCGAGCCGAACCCATGCCTACGGCGAGGATGCCATTGAAGCCCTCCTCGGCGAGCTGCTGGACGTCGAAAACGGTGGCCTCGACTCCCATCGCGCCGGCATACCCCTCCGCGATCTCCGCGAATGAGCCGGGGAAGAGATCTAGTGGGGGAGTGTTGACGAGGTCGCGGGTGCCGGCAACGGCGCCCGCGATGATGCTTGCGCGCTTGAGAGTGTCCGCGGAGGCGCCAGCGACAAGCCAGGCCGTTCCGGTGTCCTCATCGGTGGCGTCGTCATCCATCACTGCATCGGACTTGTAATCGGTGAAGCGGTAAGCGCCGAGCAGCGCGCCCACCGCGAACGCCGCGATGCCGTCGTCGTCTGCCTCAATCGCGATGACGACTGTCGAGGGCTCCTTGCCGCATTCACGCGCGGCGCTACCTGCCGCAAGCCGTAGGTCGGTAGGCGTGCCGTCGCCTAGGCCCACTAGCACCACCCGCTTAGCCGCCAGGCCCACGCCCGGAAGGACGGTGGTCGCGCCCACCTTGCCCGAGGCGTCGAGCTTGCCCGCGAGCTCGGAGAGCGTTGCGAGGGCTTCGTCGTCCAGCTGGCCATGGGGCGAGATTGCTCCGTCCGCAGTAACGCCCAGGATGAGGGCGTCCGCGGTGAGCGTCGATAGATTGTCGCTTGTTGCGTGTATTGAGGTCATGAAACGAGCCTAACCCCCGCTAGGTTGGAGGCGTGTACTCGTCTCTCTATCGCCACGTCATTTCCAAGCTCGATGCCGAGAGCGCTCACCGGCTCGGCGTCAACGCGTTCCACTACGGATACGTGGGGTTTCGCGCCGCGCGTGCCACCGGGGTGCTGGACCAACCGGACCCTAGCGGTGCAGTGACCGTGATGGGAATCACGTTCCCTGCCCCGCTCGGCCTGGCCGCCGGCATGGATAAGAATGGTGAATCTGTCCGCGGTCTCGCGGCTGCCGGCTTCGGGTTTGTCGAGATAGGCACCGTCACGGCACGTGCGCAGCCGGGCAATCCCAAGCCGCGCTCATGGCGCGAGCTGGACGTGCGCGGCCTGCGCAACCAAATGGGCTTTAACAACGATGGCGCGGATGCTGTCGCCGAGCGGCTATCCGTGATGCGGGCCTCGCCTGAGGGCGCCAAGGTGATCATGGGCGTCAACATCGGCAAGACGAAGGCCACCCCCGCCGCCGATGCTGCGGCTGACTATGCGTACTCGGCGCGGGTTCTCGCTCCGTACGCCGACTACATGGTGGTCAATGTGAGTTCGCCCAATACGCCTGGGCTGCGCGATCTCCAGTCCACCGAGGCCCTGCACCCTATCCTGGTGGCCGTGCAGGCCGCCATGGAGGACGTGGGCAAGCGGGTGCCCCTGCTGGTGAAGATTGCGCCGGACCTTGCCGACGAGGATGTGGATGCCGTGGCTGACCTTGCTGGGGAGCTGGGGTTGGACGGCATTGTCGCGACCAATACGACCATCGCTCACGATCGCGGTCCAGGAGGGCTGTCGGGCCCCCCGGTGCATTCACGAGCACTTGACGTCGTGACACGTCTGCGCGCTCGCGTGGGTGGAGAGATGACCATCATCGGAGTGGGCGGAATCGACTCGGTCGACGACGCACGAGCGCTTCTCGCGGCGGGTGCGAATCTGCTACAGACCTACACGGGCTTTGTCTACAACGGCCCCGGGTGGGTTGCACGGCTGAACGCCGAACTTACGCGGTAGCCCACGCAGCGGCGACGTGAGACTGCGCCCTGACGAAGGTGCGGCGCGCGGTCACTGCCCAGCCGGCGACAAGCAGGGCGAAAAGTGCCATGGCAAGTCCTGCCAGTGCAGTGGAACCCGTGTGAGCAGCCAGCCCGGAAGCCCCGGTCACACAGGTGCCCACGGGGAAGGTAAACGACCACCACGACATGGTGAACGGCATTCCGCGGCGCAGAGCGTGACGAGTGAGCAGGACCACGATCACCAGCCACATCATCGCGAAGCCCATCGTGGGAACGCCATAGGCGACGGCTAGCTTGGGAGCGGCTGCGGCGGCGGCAGGCCCCACGACCGTTCCCGTGTGGTCAGCCAGCAGGTTTGTCGCCGTGGTGGACTGGCCGAGGAAGCCAAGCACGATCCACGCAGTGGGGACAATCGCTGCTGCGGGCACCGACTTGTGCATCATTCGGCTCCACAATTGCGTCGTGAGGATGATCGACGCGATGAGGCTGGCACCGAACATTGCGCCGAGCGCCAGGGTGAACGTCAGCCTTGGTTGCCCCGCCCCGACGTGTTCGATGAGAAGCGCCCCCGTGGATGCGGACACCATGGGCGCAACCACGGGCATCAGCCAGCCACCAAAAGCGCCGTCCGATTCAAACGTGTGCCGAGTGAACATGAGGTACGGAATGACAGTGGCAGAGGCGAGTCCGATGGCGGTACCCACCGTCCACAGCACAACGAAGACGCCAAGTGCGACCGGATCGGGAAGGAACTGCCCCCCTGCGAGATAGGCCCCGGCACCTACCGACATGATCCCCATGGCCGGTGCTCCGTAGGAATGCGCACGCACGGGGTCAAGGTGGTGGCGAGCGGCGAGGTGCGGGTGGCGCACTGCCTGGAGAATCCCGGCAGAAGTAGCGGCGATCATGACCGTTGCTCCCAGCACCCATACGAGGGCAGCGATCGCGTGGGTTGCCGAATTTCCGACGGGCAAGGTCATGAGTGCGACCGCAATGATCGACGTACCCATCACAGGCGTGAACCACGACGGAGAAAAGCGTGCGCTCACCACGTCAGCGGCGCCGCGCAATCGTGATGCAGTGCCGGTAGCGAAGTCTGTCGGGGGGAAAGTTGTCGTCGTCACGTTTCGATTGTGTGCCTCGCGATGCATTCTCGGTAGGGGCTCCCATTTGTCGGGATACAAGTTAATGTTGTATCTATGTTCAGGTGCCTCCCATGACCCGTCAGCCGACAGAGCTCGCTCCGCTGCGCATGCTGGTAGCCGTGCATGAGCACGGCTCACTGAGTGCTGCGGCAGATGTCCTGGGGGTCTCTCAGCAGGGCGTGTCCGCGCGTATGCGGGCGCTGGAGTCCCAGTGGGGTTTGCGCTTGTTCGAGCGGTCGACTCGCGGGACGACATTGACCCCCGAGGGCGTCGTGATCGCCGAGTGGGCCCACGACCTACTGAGCAGGTCTGCGTCATTCGAGTCCGCGGTAGACGCACTCAAGAAGGATGCGCAGTCCCACGTGCGCGTGGCCGCTAGCCTTACGGTCGCGGAGCACCTCATGCCCTTGTGGCTGACCAGATTTGCGGCGACTGGCGACCCGGCGCGCCTCGAACTATCCGCAGCCAACAGTGCCGGGGTGATTGCGGGTGTAAGGGACGGCAAGTACTCCATCGGCTTCATTGAGACTCCCGACGTGCCCGAGGATCTTGATTCTATGATCGTTGCCAGCGACGAACTGGTCGTCGTCGTGGGTAATACCCACGCATGGGCGTCGCGCGATGCGGTGACAGTCGAAGAACTCGCCGCCACCCCACTCATCAGCCGAGAGCGCGGATCCGGAACTCGGACCACACTCGAGCGCCGCGTGCGCCTCGCAGCCGAGGGCTTGACCATCGTGGAACCCGCAGCAGAGTTACCCACGGCACTCGCGATCCGGTCGACGGTGATGGCCGGCGGGGGAGTCGCGGTACTCAGCGGACTGGCTGTTGCGGATGACTTGGCCGCAGGCCGACTCACCCGCGTGGAGACCGAGGACCTCACCTTTCCGCGTCCAATCGTGGCGGTGTGGGACCCGCGTGCGCCTCGTCACGACGCGGTCAGACGGCTACTGGACATTGCCCGAGACGGCGCCAAACCTTCCTGAAAAGATACTTTGAATATCGGGAACTAGTACCGAATCTCGCCCGTTATCCAAGTGTGCGTACCTGCCAGGCGCACGATCATTGTTTTCTCCTTTGAAACAAGTAGAAGGGCCCCGCGATCCTGGACGGTCGCGGGGCCCTTCTGTGTTCAATGCTGCTGTTGACGGCTACACCGGCCGGGTCTGCGGACTGGTCTTGACGGTCATTCCGGGGTCGCGCACCACGGCATCGCCCAGGGCGTCGTCGATGCGGGTCATGAGTTCGTCCGGGATGGTGACGCCCGATGCCTTGGCGTTCTCGTATACCTGCTCGGGACGTGACGCGCCGATGATGGCCGCTGCCACATTCGAGTTCTGTAGCACCCAGGCCACGGCGAGCTGGGCCATCGACAGGTCCAGTTCGTCAGCGATGGGTTGCAGTTTTTGCACGCGCGTCAGTAGCTCGTCGTTGCCGAGGAAGCGGCTGATCATGTCCTTACCGCCCTTATCGTCGGTGCCGCGTGAACCCTCGGGAGCGGGCTGACCCGGCTTGTACTTGCCGGTGAGCACACCTTGGGCGACGGGGGACCAGACAATCTGCGAGAGACCCGACTCCTCCGAGGCGGGGACAACCTCGTCTTCGATCACGCGCCACAGCATCGAGTACTGGGGCTGGCTCGAGATTAGCTGGATGTTGAGTTCCTTGGCGAGCGCGGCGCCGGCACGGATTTGCTCGCCGGTCCACTCGCTGACTCCGATGTACAACGCCTTGCCCTGTCGGACCACGTCCGCGAACGCGGTCATGGTCTCTTCGAGGGGAGTTTCGGTGTCGTAGCGGTGCGCCTGGTAGAGGTCGACGTAGTCGGTCTGCAGCCGCGTCAGCGACCCATTGATCGACTCCATAATGTGCTTGCGCGACAGGCCGGTGTCATTGGGACCCTTGGGGCCAGTGGGCCAATAGACCTTGGTAAAGACCTCGAGTCCCTCGCGCCGCTCACCCTTGAGGATGTCGCCCAGAACGGTTTCGGCAGCCGTGTTCGCGTACGTGTCGGCAGTGTCGAACGACGTGATGCCGACGTCGAGCGCGGCCTTGACGCAGGCCGCGGCCTGCTCGTTGGCGACCTGTGACGCGTGCGTCAGCCAGTTGCCGTAGGTGAGCTCCGTGATTTTGAGGCCGGAGTTGCCCAGGTAGCGATATTCAGTCATACCTTCACACTAACCAGCGCCGGAGCGGCGAGGGCAGAAAACCTTACGCGCTGGGTGAAACGGCTATTCCGCGCATCGATGAGTGGCGCGCGGAACTAGGAGTTAGACGGGGAACTCGCCGCGCTTGACCTTAGGGCGGGGCACGCGGAAGCGGCGCAGGTTGAAGTGACGCGAGATCACATAGAACACCCAGCCACGCGGTAACTTGCCAGCACCAAACTTGGTGATGAAGTGCTTCTTCAGGCGCCGAGTCATGAGCCACGTGTCGACCGCCGCGGCGAGCACGATGACGTAGAAGACCAGGATCAGCGAGCCGCCGAGTGCCGCGTTGTTGAGAAACAGCGAGCCGATGACAAAAACGATCGACATGGGCAGCAAGAACTCGCCAATGGAGGTGCGGGCGTCCACAAAGTCGCGCAGGAAGCGCCGCTCGGGTCCGCGGTGCTCGAGCGGCATATTGCGCTCGTCGCCGCTGCGCATGGCCTGGTACTGCATCTCGCGCTCGGCGCGGACCTTCGCCTTGCGCTCCTTGGCGCCAGCCTTGGGGTCGATGATGAGGCCGCGCTGATTCTTGGCCTCCTGCTCCTTGCGCGTGGGCGTGGGGCGGCCCTTCTTGGCCGCCGCTGTCGCGTCGGTCTCAGCTTCACCCGTGGACTCAGCCGGCGCGATGGTGGGCTCGGCGGGCGCGGGCACGGACTTGTCGTTGTTCTTGCTCATCATTTCCTTAAATCACATCACGCGCCACGAGGCGCTTGGGCTGAAGTCTTAGTCCTTGGCCGCGTCTTTAGCGGGCAGGGCGAGCATGCGGTCTAGCGCGACCTTAGCCTGCTCCTGTGTCTGAGCGTCCACGGTGACCTGGTTGGGCACGTCTCCGGCGACCAGTGACTCAAGCGCCCACACCAGGTGTGGAAGATCGATGCGGTTCATGGTGGAGCAGAAGCACACAGTGTCTTCGAGGAACATGATCTGCTTGTCCGGGTGGGCGTTCGCGAGGCGACGCACCAGGTTGAGTTCGGTGCCGATCACCCATGCGGAGCCGGGCTCGGCTGCGTCGAGTGTCTTGATAATGAACTCGGTGGAGCCCACGTAGTCCGCGCTCGTGACTACCTCGTGGGTGCACTCGGGGTGAACCAGCACGTTGATGCCGGGCACCTGCTCGCGAGCTGCGTCGACGTTGGTCTTGCGGAAGCGGCCGTGCACGGAGCAGTGGCCCTTCCACAGGATGACCCGAGCGGCGGCGAGCTCCTCGGCGGTGTTGCCGCCAAGTGGCTTGCGGGGATCGTAGACCACGCAGTCCTCGAGGCTGAGTCCCAGTTGCAGGACTGCAGTATTGCGCCCCAGGTGCTGATCTGGCATGAACAGCACCTTGCCGGTGCCATCTACTCCGCCGACCTGGTCGAAGGCCCAACGCATCGCGACTTCGGCATTCGAGGACGTGCAGACCACGCCGCCGTTGCGACCACAGAATGCCTTGATCGCCGCGGTCGAGTTCATATAGGTCACGGGCACGGTCTGTTCGGCCACGCCCGCCTCAGCGAGTTGCTCCCACGCGTCCTCGACCTGGTTGATGTTCGCCATATCCGCCATTGAGCAGCCGGCCGCCATGTCGGGCAGGATCACCGCCTGTGACGAGTCGGTGAGTACGTCCGCGCTTTCGGCCATGAAGTGCACGCCACAGAAGACGATGAATTCGGCTGCGGGGCGAGCAGCCGCGTCGCGCGCGAGTTTGAAGGAGTCACCGGTCACGTCGGCGAACTGGATGACTTCGTCACGCTGATAGTGGTGGCCGAGGACGAATACGCGTTCGCCGAGTGCCTCCTTGGCCGCGGTTGCGCGCGCCACCAGGTTCGGGTCGGACGGCTCAGGCAGGTCTCCAGGGCAGTCCACGCCGCGCTCGGACATCGGATCGCGGCGGCCTCCGAGGAGCAGCAGCGCCGGCGAATCGGACGGTTCGGTGAACGTCGAAGTCATTCGTCCATTGTGTCACGATCCGCAGGGCACACTAGTGTCCATGCGTGTAGTGATGGTGTGCCAAGAATGGGATGGGAACGGACCCTTTTCGGTTCCCGCGGATTCGGCACAGGAGATTTCGCTGCTGGCCTGGGGTACGGCCGCCCCTCACGTCGATGTCCATGCCTTCGCGATCGGGGACGGCGGACCACGTTCGGCCGATGCTGTAGCGGGGTCTCGTTCCCGCGTGGGCGGAGTCGAGCTGGTCGCCTGGGATGCGACCCTCGACGGTGGTGCTGTGATGGCCGCACCTCGGGGTACCGAGACGCGCTGGAACCCGCTCGATCTCGCGTCGGGGCTCATGGGTCTAGCAGCCGAGGCTCGTCGTGGGGGCAGACGCCAGACGGTGGTGGTTCCCGTCGGCAATGGAGACTGTGCGGGGGACGCCACCGGCTTGTGGGGCGTAGGAGCGTCGTTGGCGCAAAACGTCGCCGCAATGCGATCAACGCTCGATGTGCTGGACATCGTGGTGCTGACCACTACAGATCGACCGCTGCTGGGTTTTCACGGCATGAGCTCGGCGCTGCGCGACGGACGCGAGTCCGATGCAGCAGTGTCCGTCGCGGCTCAGGCGCAGGAGGAACGCTGGACTGCCATCGCCCGTGAGATCGATGCAGAGGTATCACGGCCCATGCTGCTCGGTGCGAACAGGCTGTCCGATCAGGCGGGCACCGGAGCCGCGACGGGGCTTGCGTACTGCCTTGCCGCTGTCGGAGGGCGACTGGTGACCGACGCCGCCGGATACCTCATGGACGCCGTGGGGGTAACGGCGGCCATCGGTGACGACGTGACCGTGGTGGTGGCCCTGGCCCCCACGCTGACCCCCACGACCCTCGACCATGGAGTCGCCAGCTCATTGGCCCGGACAGCATCGGCCGCCGCCGTTCCAGTCGTTGCTGTTGCCCCGGAAGTTCACGTCGGAAAGCGTGACCTTATGGCTGCTGGAGTCGCTGCCGCCTATGAGGCGGGGCACGGCGAGAACGCGCTTGGGGATCAGATTCGTCGCGTCGCACAGACCTGGACGCGGCTCGACTGACGGTGCGTCAACCAGTTGTACTGAGTTTCTCCGGAATGCTTGGAATATCCGCAACACGGCGTACGCTATTACCTACAGACCTATCAGAGAGGAGCGGCATATGACTGATACCGCGACCGAGAACGCCACGCATGGAGTGGTCATTACCGACGGCGCCGCCAGCAAGGTAAAGAGCCTGTTGGAGCAAGAAGGCCGTGACGACCTCAACCTGCGCCTCGCGGTGCAGCCTGGTGGTTGCTCTGGCCTGATCTACCAGCTCTACTTTGACGAGCGCACGCTTGACGGTGACGTCCGCATGGAGTTTGACGGCGTGGGAGTTGTCGTTGACAAGATGTCGGTTCCGTATCTTGACGGTGCGACCATCGACTTTGCCGACACGATCGAGAAGCAGGGCTTCACGATTGACAACCCCAATGCTTCGAGTTCCTGCGCGTGCGGAGACTCCTTCAGTTAAGCGCGACGATTCTTACGCAGGACGGGCGGTGCGGGCCAGAAGTGGCCCCGCCGCCCGTTTGCATGTGCGGGCCCACGACGGGCTACGAGCCCAGTACCCCCATGTCGGATTTCACGTCAGCGATCACTCGCGGCAGGACGCCGATGAAGCGGCGCACATCAGCGTGAGTCACACCAGGGTGCAAACCGATGCGGAGGTTGCCGTGGGTCAGCGCTCCCATCACCTCGAGTACGCGACTGGGCTCGAAGGTCGCCTTCCCACAAGCGGATCCCGAGCCGACGGCAATGCCCGCACGGTCGAGACGCGACACGAGCGGTTCGCCGTCCAGATAGAGGAACGCGGCAGTAAGAACGTGGGGGAGTCGTTCCTCGGAGTCGCCGATGACGGTCACGTCCTCGAGGCCGTCGATGGCCGTGCGAATCTCGTCGATGTACGAACTGAGACGCGTCGCGGTGCGCTCCCGCTCCTCAACACGCTCCTGAAGCGCCACCGCTGCGGCGAGCGCGAGCGGAACGGAGATGCCGCCAGGTGCCCACGGGTCACCATCGGGCCATGCTTGCAACCATCGCGTCTGTGGACGCAGCGCTACCACTCCGAGGCCAGCGGGGCCACCCCAATCCGCGGGGTTCGCCACGAGGGCATCCCAATGCTGCGGAGATTCGATGTGACCGATGCTGGCGGTCGCATCCACGACCAATGGCACCGAGTGATGTGAAGTCACCGCCGCGACATCCGTTAGTCGCTGGACCGTTGCGACCTCATGATTTGCGTGCTGAACCGCGGCCATCGCGGTCGCGGGGTCGCTGGTGAATGCGGAGAGGGCATCGAGATCGAGGTGACCGAGCCTGTCGACGGGGACGAGATCAACCTCGCCTTTGGTTGCGAAGGTCGCGGCGTCAAGCATCGCATCGCGTTCAATCGCCGAGGCGACGATGCGGTCGCGTCCTCGTCGCGCCGAACAGATGCCAGTCACCACTCGCTCAAAGCCAAGACTGACCGAGGCCGTGAAGTGCAAATACTCGCTCTGAGTACCGATCACATCCGCGATCGCGCCGCGGGCACCGTCCACGAGTGCGCGGGCTCGTCGGGATTCGACGTGAAGGCGATTGGGGTCAGCCCAACCGTCGGCAAAACCGACTCGCAGGGCATCGGTGACGCGGGGTGTAAGGGGCGCGGAACCGCTTGCATCCAGAAACATGCGGGTGTCTGACATGCCCTCACGTTATCGCGCGCTAGACTGACCGCGTGTCCAAAGTAACTCGTCCCAGAACACTTCGTTATGCCCTTGGCGCAACTGGTGCAGTAGCGGTGATGCTCCTGCTCTCAGGCTGTGTGGAGGGTATTGAGAACGGCGCGCTGCCAAGCACGCCGGACGTCACAAACCAAACCGGTCGCATCATCACTCTGTGGAATGGGTCGTGGATTGCGGCCCTTGCCGTCGGTGTGCTGACGTGGGGTCTCATCCTGTGGTGCGTTGCGGTGTACCGCAAGCGCAAGGGTGACTCCAAGCTGCCGCTACAGACTCGCGCCAACGTGCCGCTTGAGCTCATGTACACGGTGGTACCGCTGATGCTTATTGGGGTGCTGTTCAAGTTCACCGCGCAGGACATCAGCGCGATACGCGACACATCGGAGACTCCGGATGTCACGATCCAGGTGATCGGAAAGCAGTGGAGTTGGGACTTCAATTACGTGGACGACAACGTCTACACCGCAGGCGTGCAGGCGACGCTGACCGGTGAGACCGGCGTCGAGGAGACTCTCCCCACGCTCTACCTGCCCGTCAACGAGCGTGTCGAGTTCATCCTGAACTCCCGTGACGTGATCCACTCCTTCTGGATTCCGGCGTTCCTCTATAAGGAGGACACGATTCCCGGCCGCACCAACAGTTTCCAGGTGATTCCCACTCAGACGGGCACGTACAAGGGCAAGTGTGCTGAGCTTTGCGGCGAGTACCACGCGTCCATGCTGTTCAACGTCGAGGTGGTGGAGCGCGACGAGTACGACGCATACATTCAGGAACTGCGCGACGAAGGCTACGAGGGCCAGATCGGTCTGGAATACAGCCGTGACCAGGTCGTCAAGATGACCCAGGACCACGAGGAGACCCACGAATAATGGCGACCGACATCATTGAAGCTGCGGATGCGGCGTCAACCCACGAGCCCACACCCAAGGCACCCATGAGCAAGGGACGCTTGTTCATCAAGTGGATCACCTCCACTGACCACAAGACCATCGGGTACATGTACCTGATCACGTCGTTTATCTTCTTCTGCATCGGCGGTGTGATGGCGCTGATCATCCGCGCCGAGCTGTTCGAGCCAGGTATCCAGGTGGTGCAGTCGGCTGAGCAGTACAACCAGCTGTTTACCATGCACGGCACCATCATGCTGCTGCTGTTTGCGACGCCGCTGTTTGCCGGCTTCGCCAACGTCATCATGCCGCTGCAGATTGGTGCACCCGACGTCGCGTTTCCGCGTGTCAACATGTTTGCGTACTGGCTCTACCTCTTCGGTGGACTCATCGCATCGGCCGGCTTCTTTACGCCCCAAGGCGCCGCCGCGTTTGGTTGGTTCGCCTACGCTCCGCTGAGCAACGCCGTGTATTCGCCTGGAGTAGGCGGAGACCTGTGGGTGTTCGGTCTGGCACTTGGTGGCTTCGGTACCATTCTCGGTGCTGTGAACTTCATCACCACGATCGTCACGATGCGTGCGCCCGGCATGACGATGTTCCGTATGCCGATCTTCACCTGGAACATCCTCGTGACGTCCATGCTCGTGCTGATCGCATTCCCCCCTCTGGCCTCCGCATTGCTCGCGCTGGGCTCCGACAGACGGTTGGGGTCGCAGGTCTTTAACCCGGACAATGGCGGAGCCATCTTGTGGCAACACCTGTTCTGGTTCTTTGGGCATCCAGAGGTCTACATCATTGCGCTGCCGTTCTTCGGCATCATTACCGAGATCATCCCGGTGTTTTCGCGTAAGCCGCTCTTCGGGTACCACGGCCTGGTCTATGCGACCATCGCCATTGCTGCGCTGTCCGTGACTGTATGGGCGCACCACATGTACGTCACCGGTGCCGTGCTGCTGCCATTCTTCGCCTTCATGACCATGTTGATTGCGGTGCCGACAGGCGTGAAATTCTTCAATTGGATTGGCACCATGTGGAGAGGAAAGTTGACATTCGAGACGCCGATGCTGTGGACGATCGGCTTCCTCATCACCTTCCTTTTCGGTGGACTGACCGGTGTCATTCTGTCCGCACCGCCGCTCGACTTCCCCGTGTCCGACTCGTACTTCGTGGTGGCTCACTTCCACTACGTGGTGTTCGGCACCGTGGTATTCGCGATGTTCGCGGGCTTCTACTTCTGGTGGCCAAAGTTCACCGGCAAGATGCTCGACGAACGCCTGGGCAAGCTGCACTTCTGGTTGTTGTTCATCGGCTTCCACACCACGTTCCTCATCCAGCACTGGGCCGGAGTGCAGGGCATGGCTCGACGCTACGTCGACTACCTCCCGGAGGACGGCTTCACTGGTATGAACCAGGTGTCGACCATCGGTGCGTTCATTCTCGCGATCTCGACGCTTCCGTTCCTGTGGAATGTGTACCGTACTCACAAGAAGGCGCCCAAGGTAACGGTCGACGACCCGTGGGGCTTCGGAAACTCGCTTGAGTGGGCGACGTCCTGCCCGCCGCCCCGTCACAACTTCACCTCCATCCCGCGTATTCGCTCTGAGCGTCCCGCGTTCGACCTCCACCACCCGGAGGCAGCGGCCATCGATCACTACCAGGCTGAACGCGACGATGCCGATCATGCAGTGGTGAGCTAGGGGTATAGACAGTGAACATTGAAGCGAAGCTCTTTAATCTGCCGGCGATCTTCTTCTTCCTGGTAGCGATCCTGTACGGAATCTTCAACAGTTTTGATGAGTGGGTCGGCTTTGTCGGCATCCTGCTGACCGGGGGCCTTTTCCTCATGGTCGGAATCTACTTCCGCATGCTGGACAAGCGTCACGGCGCGCGTCCCGAGGACCGCAATGATGGCGAGATCGCTGAGCTCGTCGGCGAACAGGGAATCTATGCCCCCTGGAGCTGGTGGCCCTTGGTGCTTGCAGCATCGGCTGCGCTTGGATTCCTAGCTCTCGCTGTGGGCTGGTGGATCATGGCCCCGGCCGTGGCGATCTTCGTGATCGGAATCGTCGGTTGGGTCTTTGAATACTCGCGCGGACAGCACGCGCACTAGCGCTTCTCTGAAGTGAAAGGGCCGGCGCCATAGGGAGCCGGCCTTTTTGCGTTGCTCAACCCCATACCGGCCCCGCAATGGTCCACAGTGGGCCGCCTGAATCGTGGCGGTCTCCAGTTAGACAGCTCGGGACCGCTAGGTTATTGGTCAGGAGGTGGGTATGTCTCAACGCGGAACTCTTTGGGTGCTCTTTGGATGCCTGGTACTGCTGCAGTTCGGCTATCCGGTCACCGCTTATGGACCATGGTGGACGGTCGGCTACCTCTTGCTCTACAGCGGAGTAATCTTCTACGGCGCGCGGGAGATCGCCATCCACCCACGTGCTGGATGGCCGATCGTTCCCGGTGTGATCTTGTTAGTCGGTGCCGCCGTGTGGTTCGCCCTCAATCAGGGCGAGAAGATGGCCACGGTCATCTTGCTGGGAGCAGTCGGTATCTTCCAGTTGATGCTGCTCGTGATCCTGATACGACGGCTCCTGCAGCCATCCCACCACGCGCATACCATCGACATGTTGTTGATCGCGGTCTCCGCGTATTTGCTTCTCGGCGGGGTCTTCGGGGTCATCGCCAGCCAACTCGAGTTCGCCGCCGCGGGCAGCTACATCGATGCGACATCGGCGGAACCTGTGACGTGGCAGAGCCTGTTCTATGGGAGCTATGTGACGATCTCCACCCTCGGTTACGGAGATATTGTCCCCAAGTCGGACTGGGCACGCTCCCTGGGCTCACTGGAGGCCGTCCTGGGCACCTTGTTCGTTGCAGTGGTCATTGCACGCCTGGTGGGCCTGGGCGGGTCACGATGGCGCAAGGACGAACCAGCGGTGGAAACCGAGTCAGCTTAACCGCTCGGCTACTTCACCAGGACGCGACAAAGGGGGCCGGCTCCATGTGGAACCAGCCCCCCTTAGTCGTGCTGTCAAGCGTCGCGCATCACGTTACGCGATAAGCCCGGCGCCCTGCGTGCGGGCGGTCGCGAAGCGAGCCTGGACGTTGGCCCAGTCGATGACGTTCCACCAGGCCTTGACGTAGTCGGCCTTCACGTTGCGGTACTGCAGGTAGAAGGCGTGCTCCCACATGTCGAGCATCAGCAGCGGAATGATGCCGATAGGCAAGTTGCCCTGCTGGTCGTAGAGCTGCACGATGATGAGCTTCTCACCGAGCGTGTCCCAGGCCAGAATTGACCAACCGGAGCCCTGAATCGTCATCGCGGTGTTCGTGAAGTGCCCCTGGAAGCCGTCGAACGAGCCAAAGTGCTCGTCGATTGCGGAGGCGAGGTCGCCTACAGGCTTGTCGCCGCCATCGGGCGACATGTTGGTCCAGAAGACGGAGTGGTTGACGTGACCGCCGAGGTTGAACGCGAGGTTCTTCTCCAGCATAGGGATGGTCGCGAAATTCTCGGAGTCCCGTGCCTCGGCCATCTTTTCGAGTGCGGTGTTCGCGCCCGCGACGTACGCCGCGTGGTGCTTGCTGTGGTGCAACTCCATGATTTCGCCCGCAATGTGCGGATCGAGTGCGCCATAGTCGTAGGAAAGATCTGGAAGGCTGTAGTCGCCCATTGAGTCTCCTTAGGTCGTGTCCAGTCGGGTCCGACTGGAGCTTTTCTGGGAACCCTTCGAGCCTAGTCCCGCCCGGCCAAGATCGCTTGGCGCATCGCGGAGGCATAGCCGACTCACTAGGGTCCTACCTGGTCAAACACGAATGGCCCGCCCAAGATTCCCGGGCGGGCCATTCGTGTTTGTGAAACGGCGGTGACTAGTGGTGGTGTTGGGCTTCCTCGAGCTCGGCCGGCGTCACAGGTGACACGCGGTCCTCGAAGTAGAAGCGCGACAGGCGGTGCTTGAACCGGTCGAACTTGTGGCCCTTGCGCTCCACACCACGGTCGTTGTGCGACGGCGCCACCACGCTAGGAGCGATGTCGTCATAGTTCACGGCAATCCAGCGAGCCTGCTCATCGAGCGGCTCGTGGACCTCAATGTACTCGCCGTTTTCGTGACGCACGATGCGGCCGGTCTCGTTGCCGTGAAGCACGAGCTCGCGGTCCTTCCGCTGCAGTCCCAGGCAGAAGCGCTTGGTCACCATGAATGCCACGACGGGCAGGATGAAGATCGCGAAGCGGAAGAAGATCGTGAGGTCGTTGAGCGACAGGTGGAACAAGTTCGCCACGATGTCATTGGAGCCCTCGAGAACGAGGATGACGTAGAACGTGATGACGGCGACGCCAATTCCGGTGCGAACTGGTGCATTGCGGGGCCTGTCCAGCACGTGCTTCTCGCCGCGGTCGCCGGTAGCCCACGCCTCGAACCACGGATAGAAGGCCATGAAGCCAAAGAGCAGGGCAGGCATGATGAGGCCCGGAATCAGCAGGTTCATCGACAGCGTGTAGCCACCAATAACCCACTCGAAGGGGAAGCCCCATAGCTCGCCAGGCATCATGCGCAGTGCGCCGTCGACAAACAGGATGTACCAGTCAGGCTGGGTACCTGCCGAGACGGGGGAGGGGTCGTAAGGACCGTAGTTCCACACCGGGTTGATGGTGAAGAACGCACCCATGAATGCGATGACACCGAACACGACGAAGAAGAATCCACCGGCCTTGGCCGTGTACACGGGGAACAACGGAAGACCCACAACATTCTTGTGCGTCCGTCCACCGCCCGGGTACTGAGTGTGCTTGTGCAGGAACACCAGGAAGAGGTGCAGTGCAATCAACCCCAGGATGAGCGCTGGCACCAGCAACACGTGCGCGGTAAACAGCCTCGGGATTAGCACCTCACCGGGGAACTCACCACCGAACAGCCAGTACGAGATGTACGTACCGATGATCGGAATGGCCTTGACGATTCCGTCGATGATTCGCAGACCGTTGCCGGAGAGAACGTCATCGGGGAGCGAGTAGCCCGTGAAGCCCGCCGCGAGCGACATGATCATCAGCGTGAAGCCGATGAGCCAGTTGATCTCGCGCGGCTTGCGGAATGCTCCGGTGAAGAAGACTCGCGCCATGTGGAACAGGATCGATGCGGTGAAGAGCAGCGCCGCCCAGTGGTGGATCTGACGCATCAGGAGCCCGCCTGGCACCTCAAAGGAGGTGTCGAGCGTGGAGGCGAACGCACGTGACATCTCCACGCCCTGCATGGTGGGGAAGGTGCCGTCGTAGTGGATGATGTCCATCGAGGGCACAAAGAATGCGGTCAGGAAGACACCTGAGATAAGCAGCACGATGAACGAGTACAGTGCGACCTCGCCCAGCATGAATGACC
The DNA here is from genome assembly GCF_000975135.1 of Demequina aurantiaca. Classification (GTDB taxonomy): domain Bacteria; phylum Actinomycetota; class Actinomycetes; order Actinomycetales; family Demequinaceae; genus Demequina; species Demequina aurantiaca. Next base: position 326,285 of record NZ_BBRF01000002.1, read on the forward strand.
AGTGGTCAGGGAAGATCTTGCGTGCGAAGAACTTGACGAAGCCGCCGATCGACGTGCGCTCGTCAACGTAATTGGCCGTGCCGGCAGCGGCGTTATTGAGCTTGGTACCCATTAGTGGCTGCCCTCCTCAGGGGTCAAGTCGCCGTCAGGAGTCTTGAGGCGGTCCCAGTAGCTTGGTCCCACTGGCTCGTCAAAGTCGCTCTTGGCGATGATGTAGCCCTCATCGTCTACGGCGATGGGCAACTGGGGCAACGGGCGCTTTGCGGGACCGAAGACCACTTTGGCGCCATCGGAGACGTCGAAAGTTGACTGGTGGCACGGGCACAGCAGGTGGTGCGTCTGCTGCTCGTAAAGAGCAACCGGGCAACCGACGTGGGTGCATACCTTGGAATAGGCGACGATGCCATCAAATGACCAGTCCTCGCGCCCAGGCTGAATCGTGAGGTCACGGGGGTCAAGGCGAACCATGAGCACGATGGCCTTGGCCTTCGCCTCGAGCTTGCCGTGACCCATCTCATTGAGTCCCTCGGGGATCACGTGGAAGGCGGAGCCGATAGTGACGTCGGAGGCCTTGATGGGGGTGCCGTCAGGGTCACGCGCTAGGCGGGTTCCCTTCTTCCACATGGTGTGGCGCAGCAGACCCACGTTCCAGTCGCCGCCCATGTTGCCGATCTGGGGCACGAGTAGTGCAAGCGGAGCCACAAGCATCGCGGTGATGAGTGATCCCTTGAGTAGGCCACGACGCGGGACGCCCTCCTTGGATGCCCCAATGCCGGAGTCCTCGACGCCGTCCTTGAGGTTCTGAATCGCACCCGCGCGGCTCTCGTCCGACGAGCGCAGTTCGTGGCGCTCTTCAACCATTTCGTGATCGCGCATGAGCGTCTTGGCCCAGTGAATGGCGCCCCAGCCGATGCCGAACATCGCGAGCATGACACCGATACCGATGACCGTGTTGGTCTGCTGGATCGACTCAACGTCTTCGCCCATGTCGTGGAGGCCAAAGTAGGCCCAGATGGCGATGACGGTGCCGAGGATCGAGATGCCGAACATTGCGGCCACCTGACGCTCAGCGCGCTTGGCGGCCTTGGGGTCCTTGTCGGACAGACGCGGGCGGTGGTACGGGACACCCGGATCCTGGAACGAATCAGGTTCCGTGGTCTCTTGACTCTGATCTGACTGGCTCATGAAGAACGCGCTCCTACCCACACGGTGCTGGCGATGATGAGGCCGATTCCGACCAGCCAAGCCCAGAAGCCTTCAGCAACGGGGCCAATGGCGCCTAGCTTGAGTCCGCCGGGAGACGGCTGACGCTGCTCCTCGAGGTACGCGATGACGTCGCGCTTTCCCTCGGACGAGATGTTGGCGTTGTTGAACACCGGCATCGACTGCGGGCCCGTCAGCATCGCCTCGTAGATGTGAGTGGGAGTCGTGGCCCACAGCGAAGGCGCGTACTTGCCCTGGGTCAGTGCTCCACCACCACCGACTGAGCCGTGGCACATGGCGCAGTTGGTCCGGAAAAGTTCCATGCCATTCGCGGGGTCACCGAGCGAACCGTCGACCTGTTCCGCGGTGGGAACAGTGGGTCCAGCGCCGAGCGACGCGACATAGCCAGCGAGCTGGTCGATCTGGTCCTGGTCAAACTGTGGTGCCTTGGCGCGCGCCTGGGGTCCGGACATCTGCATCGGCATGCGGCCGGTGCCCACCTGGAAGTCCACGGCGGCTGCACCTACGCCGACCAGCGAGGGAGCAATATCCTCTTGGCCCTGGGCGTCCATGCCGTGGCAGGTGGCGCAGTTGGCTGCGAAGAGTTTTTCGCCCTGTGCGACGTCGTCTTCAGACACCTGGGTCGCGGCGGTGGCGGGGGAGCTGGTGGTCACCGCGGCGACGCCAGTGATGGCGGCGAGCAGTAGCAGTACCAGCATGAGCGGAGCGGCCTTGTGGTACCGCTTTTTGGCTAAAGATTTCATGGTCATTCCCTACTGAACCAGGTAGATCACGGCGAACAGGGCAATCCAGACCACGTCGACGAAGTGCCAGTAGTACGACACGACGATGGTGGTGGTCGCCTCATGGTTGCCGAACTTGCGGGCCGCGAACGAGCGTCCAAGCACGAACAACATGGCAATCAGACCACCGAGCACGTGAAGTCCGTGGAACCCGGTAGTGAGGTAGAACACGGAACCATACGGGCTCGAGGAGATCGTGAGACCGTGCGACACCAGCTCCGAGTACTCAAACACCTGGCCACCGATGAAGATGGAGCCCATGATGAAGGTCAGCACGAACCACTCGTGCATTCCCCACTTCTTGAACTGCCAAATTGAGCCCTCACGTCGGCGCTGATAGCGCTCGGCGGCGAACACGCCCGCTTGGGCGGTAAACGAGGACAACACCAGGATGGTGGTGTTGGCGATGGCGAACGGGACGTTCAGGAGTTGCGTTTCCTCGGCCCACACCTCGGGGACCTGCGCCCGGAGTGTGAAGTACATCGCAAAAAGGCCAGCAAAGAACATCAGTTCGGAGCTGAGCCAGACGATGGTGCCTACGGCAACCTGATTGGGGCGCGTCGCGTGAATAGGCGACGGCTTAGTCGTGGCTTGGGACATGTCGTTCATTATTGCGTAAATAAGAGGACTTGTGTGCCAGCGACAGGCCCCAATGCCAGGCGTCTATGTGTGCCCGCAGTGCATTGTGCGTAACTCGTGCCAAAATGGGCGACATGAGCGATGTGGCAAAGAACAATGACGGAGCGGTGAACACCGCCAAGGCAACAATCCTGATCTACTCGGATGACAAGAACGTGCGTGAGAAGGTGCGCTTTGCGGTGGGTTCTCGCACGCACGGCCGCACTATTGAGTGGACAGAAGCGGCCACGCACGATGCAACGATCGGCTTCCTCGACGCAGGCACGTTTGACCTCGTGATCTTGGACGGCGAAGCAGCAAAGTCCGGCGGCATGGGAATTTGCCGGCAGATGAAGCACGAGTACTTCGACTGCCCACCGGTGCTGCTCCTCGTAGGGCGCCCTGGTGATGCTTGGCTCGCCACGTGGTCCGAGGCCGATGCCGCCGTAGCGCACCCTCTCGACCCATTCATCGTCCGCGATACCGTCGACGAGTTCTTCGCGCCCGCCGCGGTCTAGCCGGCTGACTTTCACTTAGGCGACTGCCGAGCAGCCGCGCACATTCGACTCGACCCAACGGAGGCACCCGTCATGGCATCGTGGCGCGATATTTTGAACCGACTCGTGAGTGGCGAGGACTTGGAGACCGCCGACACCCGATGGATTATGGATCAAATCCTCACCGGTGAGGCGACCGCGGTTCCCATGGCGGCGTTCCTCGCGGGACTGCGTGTCAAGGGTGAGACGCCGGCAGAAGTCGAGGGACTTGTCGACGCCATGCTGGAGCATGCCGTCAGAATCTCCATTCCAGTGCGTTCGGTGGACCTGGTGGGTACCGGCGGAGACGGTGCCAACACCGTCAACATCACCACGATGGCCTCTCTCGTGACAGCCGGAGCTGGACTCACTGTGGTGAAGCACGGCAACCGCGCCGCGTCGTCCACTACAGGAAGCTCGGACGTTCTCTCCGAACTTGGAATCAACCTCAACGCCACGCCTGAACGGGTCGCGGAACTCGCGACCGAGGTGGGTATCACGTTCTGCCCCGCGCCCGTCTTTCACTCGTCGATGAAGTATGTGGGGCCGATTCGTTCGGAACTGGGCATCGCCACGACGTTCAACATCCTGGGACCGCTCACGAACCCCGCCCAGCCCGAGGCCTCGGCCATTGGCGCCTCTAGCCGCGACCTGGCCCCGGTAATTGCCGGTGTGCTCGCTCGCAAGGGACGCGACGGACTGGTATTCCGGGGTGGAGACGGGCTCGACGAGCTCGCCGCGACGGCGCCGTCGAGCGTCTGGGAAGTGCGCGGAGGCGAGATTGCCGAGATCACGCTCAACGCCGTGACCGAGCTCGGCCTTCCCGCGATTGAGACCGCCGACCTCAAGGGCGGCGACCCTCAATACAACGCCTCGGTGGTGCACCGTGTGATGGATGGCGACAAGGGGGCCGTGCGCGACACTGTGCTGTTGAACGCCGCTGCCGGCATCGTTGCAGACGCGACACTCCCGGGAACGGCCGATGGCACCTTTGCCGAGCGCATGCTCGTAGGCCTCGAGTTCGCAACTCAGTCGATTGATACAGGCGCCGCAGCCGACGTGCTGTCGCGGTGGGCGACTGCCAGCAACAACTAGCAACTGCGAGGAGCACCTCGGAGGGGCGTCGTTCGAGTAGCTATGGTTGCGACTGCGGTTGGTCGAGCAGCATCACTGCGGACTAGAACATGCGAGAGTCGCCCCGCGCCACGTCGAGCACCAGTTCGTGATCCGATCGGCGTGCGGCAACCCATGCATGGTGAGGGCCCGCGCTAGCGAGGGGCTGTGCCCAGTCTCCGTCGATGTGAAGGAGTCTGGTACCTGATTGTTCGAGCCACCGAGCAACCATCTCCTGTTCCTCGATGAGGGGCGTCCCGTCCGCATCAGCGTCCCACGTGGACTGCAGGGCATCCGCGGCGTCCCACACTCCGCTCGTGACGCGCGCACTGCCGGTGAGGCGCCCGTGTGCCACGGAGACGAGCTCCCACGAGTCTCCTACCCGCCGCGTGGCGACAAGTCTCACCCTTTTCAATGACGCAAGCCGCTCGGTGCGCATCCCTGCCTCAACGATCGCACTCGCGGCGTCCCTGAGTTCCGCAGCACGCTCGTAGTCGAGCGCCTCGGCATGGTGTGCCACTTGTGCCGCGAGGGCGGCAATCACGGGAGAGGGGTCCTGCGAGATCGCGTGTCTAGCCGCGACCACCACCGAGTCATAGCCGGAATCGGCGCCTTCTACGCAAGGTGCATCGCACGCCCCGAGGTCCTTCAGCAGACACGCTCGCGCCCCCTTGCGCGGCACCACGGTCAGGCGCGGAGTGCATGTGCGCAACCGCAACGCATGTTGAAGCGCCTCCAGTGCCCGCTTTGCATCGCCGCCTCCGCGCATCGGGCCCAGCACCGTTCCCTTGCCGTCGGCGGATCGGGTGATACTGAGCCTCGGGTAGCGCTCATCCGTCAGCGTCAGCCAGACGGTTCGCTCGGGACGTACGGAGCGGCGGTTGTATCGCGGTCGGTACTGGTCAATCATGCGAACCTCGAGAACAGCCGCCTCGAGTGGGGTCGCGCATACGTGTGGCTCGACGCTGACGGCGAGTTCGAGCATCTCGCGCATCCGTCGCCGCTGCTCTCCGCGCGTGAAGTAGGTTTTGACTCGTGAGCGCAGGTTCTTGGACGTGCCGACGTATAGGTGCTCGCCACGCGGCCCACGGAATACGTAGACGCCAGGCTTGGCTGGCACAGCATCGGCCATCGTGGCCTTGCGTCGTAGGTGTTCCGGCACCGGGTTGCGCAGCGCGTCGAGGTCCTCGCGGTGGGTAATACCCCACGCGGCCAGCCTTTCGAAGAGACCGTGGAGCACCTGCGACGTGGCGCGTGCGTCCTCCAGTGCCCGGTGATTGGGCTCTACCGTGGAGCCAAAGAGGCGGGCGAGCGTCGCCAATTTCTTGTTGGGCGCCTCTTCTTTGGTCGTGGCGCGACGGGCCAACGTGAGCGTGTCGACAATCTCGTTGCCCGGCCACGCATAGCCGTGATCCCGACATGCCGCCTTGAGGAATCCCACGTCGAATCGCGCGTTGTGTGCCACGAGGACTGAGTCGCCGAGAAACTCAAGAAACGCAGGTAGCACGCCCTCGATGCGGGGTGCGGCCATCACCATGGCGTCAGTAATGCCGGTCAGGGCGATGATGAATGGTGGAATGGGTCCGCCCGGGTCCACGAAGGTCTGAAACTCACCAATGATTTCTCCGCCGCGAGTCTTAACCGCGCCGATCTCGGTGATGGCAGAGGTGGCGGGGGAGCCCCCCGTCGTCTCGAGGTCGACCACCACGAATGTTGTGGCGGACAGTGGCTCACCGATGTCGTCGAAACCCGGTTGAATAATGTCGCCCAGCTGATCTCGCACCGGTTCGGCAACACCTGCCTTGTCCCCACGCGCTTCGGTATGCGCGCCGGTCCGGGTGGCGGGAGTCGTGCTCATAGGACGAACATACGTCAGGCGACTGACACTGATAGGACCCACGTGTCAGAGGGCAGTTCTAGGGTCAGTGACATGATTATTGATTGCGACACCTGCGAGGTGCGAGACAAGGCGTGCGGCGATTGTGTCGTGTCCTTCCTCACCATTCCGGTGCGCGCCGGGGCGGCTGCCCCACGCGACACGCATGGAGTGTGGATGGACGCGGAGCAGGAGGCTGCCGTCGAGGCGTTGGTCGCTGGCGGGCTCGTACCGCCGCTGCGACTGGTCCACAGTGCGGAGCCACGCTCGCTGCCGCCTCGGGTGGCGAGGACCGGCCAGCACGCGAGCTAGTCCTCGGGCGAGTCCCTGCGCGCATAGACACGCTCGACTGCGTCGGCGTAGTCGGCCAGAACTCGATCACGCTTGACCTTGAGCGACGGCGTGAGCGTGCCGGCCTCGACGGTGAAGTCGTCCTCGAGGATCTCGAAGTTGCGCACCGACTCGGCGCGCGAGACAACGGAGTTCGCGCGCTTAATGGCCTTCTCTACCCGGGCTCGCACGCGAGGATCGCGAGCCGCCTCGGCTACGCTCATGTTCTCGATTCCCTTGCTCTTGAGCCAACCGGGCAGACCTTGCTCGTCCAGTGTGACGAGCGCACCGATGAAGGGACGCCCATCCCCAACGACAATGCACTGGCTGACCAGAGGGTAGGCGCGCAAGCGGTCCTCGATGACAGCGGGTGCCACGTTCTTTCCGCCCGCGGTCACGATGATCTCCTTCTTGCGACCGGTGATTCGCACATAGCCGTCGGCGTCCTCCTCGCCAAGATCGCCCGTCATGAACCAGCCGTCCTTCATGGTCGCGGCGGTCGCATCGGGGTTGCGGTGGTACCCGTCGAAGAGCGTCTCTCCGCGCATCAGGATCTCGCCGTCGTCGGCGATTTTTGACTCAAGTCCGGGGAGCGGCGGACCGACCGTGCCCATCTTGACCAGTTCGGGCCGGTTGACATGTGATGCCGCATTCGTCTCGGTGAGCCCGTAGCCCTCCAGCACAGTGAGTCCGAGCCCGCGATAGAAGTGACCCAGTCGCTCACCGAGCGGCGCCGAGCCGGACACCGCCCAGGTGGCCCGCCCGCCGAGGACGTCGCGTATCTTTCCGAGCACCAACTTGTCCGCAATTCCATGACGCGCCTTGAGCGCCAAGGACGGGCCGTGGGGGTTGTCCAGCGCCGTCGAGTAGTCGATGGCTTGCTTGGCCGCCCAACGGAAGATTTTGACCTTGCCACCGAGTTCGGCTTTCTGTTCCGCACCCGCGTAAACCTTCTCAAAGACGCGTGGCACGGCGAGCACCAGGGTGGGCTTGAGCGAACCCATCATGGGCACGAGCTGTGCGGCATCCGGGCAATAGCCGATGCGCATGCCGGAGGCGAGCAGTACCACCTGGATCATTCGCGCGAGTGAATGAGCGAGCGTGAGGAACAGGACGGTGCTGCCGTCCTTTTGGAACACCACGCCGGGAGCGATTTCCTGGATGCCCTTGATCTGCCTCAGGTAGGCAAAGTGGGAGAGGCGCACGCCCTTGGGTCGACCAGTGGTGCCGGATGTATAAACAATGGTGGCGAGATCCTGTTGCCCGGGGCCAGCCTTACGCTCCATCAACGTGTCGTCGCTCACCTTCGCACCATCCTCGATGAGCTCATCGAGGATGCCGTGATCAATGACATACACGTCGTTGAGGGGGGACTCCGTGTCCGCGGCAACAGCGTGGGCGAGGGCAGCGTGCGCATCGGTCTCGACGAACAGCACCGACATGTCGGAATCGGAGGAAATCCAGTCAACCTGAGAACGTGCTGACGTGTCATAAATGGGGATCGGGATGGCGCCGGCTGACCAAATGGCAAAGTCCAACACTGACCACTCGTAGCGCGTGCGAGCCATGATGCCGACGCTCTGGTGAGGTTCAATTCCGCGCGCAATGAGCCCTTTGGCGACGTCATCGACCATTTGTCGGAACTCGTAGCCGGTGAGGTCAACCCATGCATCGTCAACCATGTGGCTGACCAGGACGCGGTCACCGTAGCGTTCCCAGGCGTTGTTCACCTCCACCACGATGTTGGGGGCATAGTCGGGGTGAGCGTTGGCTGGCATTCTTGACTCCATTGTCATTGACCGGGTAGGGAAACGATACTCTTTCTGGTGTTGATCAAGTGACCGGGGGAGAGTATGACGAAGCACGCAATCGGTGTGGATATTGGCGGAACCAAGATTGCCGTAGGTGTCGTGGACGAGCACGGCGCGATTGTGGCGAAGACTCGCCGCAAGACGCAGCCCCAGGATCCCGCCAGCATCGACTCCGCAATCGCCGATGCGGTCGCTGAGTTGGCTCAGAACTACGAGTTCCACGCCGTGGGCTTGGCGGCCGCGGGATTCGTCTCCGCCGATCGTGCGCACGTGACCTTTGCCCCAAACATCGCCTGGCGCGAGTACCCGCTCGCCGCCAATGTCTCGGCGCTGATTGGCCGCCCCGACATCACCGTGGTGGTTGAGAACGACGCCAACGCGGCCGGATGGGCGGAGTACAAGTACGGCGCGGCACGAGACGCCACCAACATGGTGATGCTCACTATCGGGACTGGACTGGGCGCCGCGCTCGTGGTCGACGGCCGCCTGGTTCGCGGTCAGTACGGCTTTGGTGCCGAGCTGGGGCACTTCCGAGTCGTTCCTGGAGGTCACGCGTGCGGATGTGGGCACCGCGGCTGCTGGGAGCAGTATGCGTCTGGCTCGGCCTTGGTACGCGAGGCACACCGCGCGGGTGTGGAGCGGCCGGTCCGCTCAGCGGCACTCCTCGAGCTCGCAGGCGGAAGCGCCGCAGGCATCACAGGTCCGCATGTGACGACGGCAGCAGTGGCGGGCGACGAGCTCGGCATCGAGTTGCTCGCAGAGCTCGGCTCATGGATCGGACAGGGCTGCGCCTCTCTGGCCGCAGTTCTCGACCCCGAACTATTCGTCGTTGGGGGCGGCGTGATTGCGGCGGGAGACTTGATGCTCGAGCCAGCCCGCGCATCGTACTCCGAATATTTGCCCGCACGCGGGCACCGTCCGATCGCGTCGATTGTGGCCGCGGATATGGCAAACGACGCCGGAATTGTGGGCGCGGCCGCCCTGGCGCGCGAGGCGACCGGGGAGTAACCGGCTAGCCTGAGAAGCCAGGAAAGGACGCGGATGTACTACGGGTTGTTTAAGCACGTACTTTTGGGGCCGGGCCTCAAGACGTATTATCGACCCTGGGCGGAAGGCGTAGAGAATGTGCCGGCTGCAGGCGGCGCGATCCTAGCGTCGAACCACCTGTCATTTTCTGATTCCGTCTTCCTACCGCTCGTCCTCAAGCGCAAAGTCGTATTTCTCGGCAAGGCTGAATACTTCACGGGCAAGGGCATCAAGGGCTACGGCACCAAAGCCTTCATGCAGGGCGTGGGGGTCATCCCCGTCCACCGTGGGGGAGGGAAGGCTTCCGAGGCCGCGTTGCGCACGGGACTTGAGGCGCTCCAAGGCGGTGACCTGCTTGGCATTTACCCGGAAGGCACCCGCAGCCCCGATGGGCGTCTATTCCGCGGCAAGACGGGCATGGCGCGGATGGCCATTGAGGCGCAGGTGCCCATCGTTCCTGTGGCCATGATCGACACGGATATCGCACAACCCATCGGGCAACGGGTGCCATCTCGCCATCCCATTGGCGTGCGCATCGGCAAGCCGATCACCCATCAGCCCTACGTGGGGATGCAGGACGACCGCGTCGCATTGCGCACCTTCACCGACAGTGTGATGGAAGCGATACGTGAACTGTCGGGCCAGGAGTATGTCGACCGCGATTCCGCGCAATATAAGCGTGAACTCGAGCGCGAGAACCGCGCCAACGGCGACTCCGCCTAGCTGGCGGCTTTGGCCATTATTCTTCGCCCCTAGAATGGGCGTGAAATCACCTAAGCATTGAACTGAAAGGTATGTCATGACGGTACGTCGCGTTGCACTGCTCACCGCCGGAGGGTTCGCCCCCTGCCTGTCCTCCGCAGTTGGTGGACTGATCGAGCGTTACACCGAGATCGCGCCGGAGGTCGAGATCATCGCCTATGAGCACGGCTACTGGGGCCTGCTGCTCGGCAAGAAGACTGTCATCGACGATGAGGTGCGCGCCAAGGCCGGCATCCTGCACGAGTTCGGGGGGTCGCCCATCGGTAACTCACGCGTCAAGCTCACCAACCGTGAGGACTGCGTCAAGCGCGGTCTGGTCCAGGAGGGGCAGGACCCGCTCGCGGTGGCCGCGGAGCGTCTCAAGGCGGACGGGGTGGACGTGCTTCACACCATCGGTGGAGACGACACCAACACGACGGCCGCAGACCTCGCCGCCTACCTGTCAGAGAACGACTACGACCTGACCGTCGTGGGACTTCCCAAGACCATCGACAACGATGTGGTACCGATTCGCCAGTCGCTGGGTGCGTGGACCGCTGCCGACGAGGCCGCAGGGTTTGCACGCAACATCATCGGCGAGCACCGTTCCGGTCCGCGCATGTTGATCATTCACGAAGTCATGGGTCGTGCCTGTGGTTGGCTCACCGCCGCCGCGGCAGCGTCGTACCGCAAGGACCTCGACACCCGTGAGTTCCTGCCCGGAATTGGCTTGACCAAGGAGCGTTGGGACATCCACGCCATCTACGTCCCGGAGTCCAAGCTGGACCTGGATACGGAGGCAACGCGCCTACGTACCGTGATGGATGAGGTCGGAAACGTCAACATCTTCCTGTCGGAAGGCGCTGGAGTGCCCGAGATCATCGCGGAAATCGAGGCATCCGGTGGAACCGTTGACCGCGACCCGTTCGGTCACGTCAAGCTCGACACCATCAATCCCGGTGCGTGGTTCGCTAAGCAGTTCGCGGAGCGCCTTGGAGCTGAGAAGGTCATGGTTCAGAAGTCCGGCTACTTCTCGCGTGCCGCGGCCGCGAACGCCGAGGACCTTCGCCTCATCAAGTCGATGACCGACCTGGCGGTGGAGTGTTCGCTGCGCGGTGAGTCCGGCGTGATCGGCCACGACGAGGAGGACGGCGACCGTCTCAAGGCCATCGCGTTCCCGCGCATCGCCGGCCACAAGGCATTCGACACCACGACGCCCTGGTACACCAACATGCTGTCCGAGATTGGTCAGGCATAGCGCGATGACTCAGGCCGATCTTCAGGCCGCGGGAGTGGACTCGTTCCTTTCCTGTGAGGCCAAACAACAGCCCGTGTGGCCAGACGCGGAGGCGCTCAAGCGTGCCACCGACCGGCTCCGTGAGGTTCCACCGCTGGTCTTTGCCGGGGAGGCAGACGTACTCCGCGAGCAGCTCGCGGCCGCCGGTCGCGGCGAGGCATTCGTGCTGCAGGGCGGTGACTGCGCGGAGGTCTTCTCCGAGGCAACCGCCGACCGCATCCGCAACAAGATCAAGACGATCCTGCAGATGGCCGTCGTTCTTACGTATGGCGCCTCGACGCCAATCGTCAAGATCGGACGCATGGCCGGGCAGTATGCGAAGCCGCGTTCGTCGAACGATGAAACGCGCGACGGAGTCACCCTTCCCGCATACCGCGGTGACATCGTGAATTCGTCTGCGTGGTCGCCAGAGTCGCGTATTCCCAACCCCGAACGCCTGCTCGACGCGTACCACGTGTCCGCGTCCACGTTGAACCTCATTCGTGCCTTCACGACCGGTGGATTCGCGGACCTGCGCCGTGTTCACGCCTGGAACAAGGGCTTCGCCGCCAATCCTGCATACGCGAAGTATGAGCAGACGGCCGCCGAGATCGACCGTGCAGTGCGCTTTATGGCGGCCGCAGGCGGCGACTTCGACGCGCTCAAGACTGTCGAGTTGTTCTCTAGCCACGAGGCGCTCTTGCTGGACTACGAGCACGCGCTCACGCGCATCGATTCCCGCACGGGGCTCGCATATGACTGCTCCGCACACTTCCTTTGGATTGGCGAGCGCACCCGCGAGTTGGACGGCGCCCACGTGGAGTTCATGTCCAAGATTCACAACCCGATCGGTGTGAAGCTCGGACCCACCACCAAGCCCACGGACGCTCTCGCTCTCGCTCAGCGCCTCAACCCGGACAACATTCCTGGGCGACTCACGTTTGTGGCGCGTATGGGCGCGGACAAGGTGCGGGAAGTGCTGCCGAGCTTGGTCGAGGCGGTGCGTGACGCAGGAGTGGTTGTCACGTGGATGACGGATCCGATGCACGGCAACACCTTCACGTCCGACTCTGGCTACAAGACGCGTAAGTTCGACACGATCCTGGACGAGGTCACCGGATTCTTTGAGGTGCACCGCAACGCAGGCACGGTGCCGGGCGGAATTCACGTCGAACTCACCGGCGACGACGTCACCGAGGTCATGGGCGGTACTGAGGAGATTGATGACGAAGGCCTTGCCCGTCGTTACGAGACCAAGGTTGACCCGCGTCTGAACCACCAGCAATCGCTGGAGATGGCCTTCAAGGTGTCGGAGTTACTCTCGCACCAGCCGTAGAGGATTCTCCGGCACTGAGAACGGCGCCCGCACCCCTCACAGGGGTGCGGGCGCCGTTTGCGTTGGTTCCTGTCGCGCTCGTGCGTCAGTTGTAGATCAGGACGATGGTGGTGCCGCGTTCGACGTCGGTGCCGGGCGCAATCGACTGGTCCGCGATCTGGTTCCGGGTGCTGAACGGCCAGCGGGCGCGCAGCTCGGGCACCAGACCGACGTCCTTCGCGGCCTGCACAGCCTCGTCTACCGGGTCGAAGACAAAGTTGGGGACGTCGACCAGGGGAGGGCCGTCCGAGACCCAAATGGTGATCGCATCGGTTCGGGTGCCGGTGTCGCCTGCTGCGGGGTCCTGCTTGAAGACCTTGCCCTTGTCTTGCTCCGCACTACGCTCGCGCTTGACGGTGACCACGAGTGCATCGTCTGCGAGCGTCTCCTGGGCATCGGCTTCAGTGCTGCCAACGACGTTGGGGATTTCGATGGGTTCGGGTCCGTCGGACACGACGAGGTTGATGGTGGTGTCGTGGCGAACTGATTCACCAGCCTCCGGATCCTGCTCGAGAACCTCACCCTTCTTGACCGTGTCGGAGAACTTCTTTTCGGAGTCCCCAACCTTGAACCCGGCTTCGCGGATGTCGTTGATCGAGTCGCCTTCAGTGGCACCGACGAGGGAGGGCACCGTGGTCATCTTGGGGCCCTGGGAGACGATGATGGTGACCTTGGCGCCGTTGGGGACCTGCTTTTGGCTGGTGGGATCGGTAGCGATCACGATACCTTCAAGAACGACGTCGTCATATTCAAACTGTGTCTCGGTGACCAACCCCGCTGCTTGAAGAGCCTTTTCCGCCTCCTGCTGGGTGCCGGTGACGGTGGGCACCGTGGTGTAGGCGCCCGGTCCAATCGAGTTGTACCACCAGAATCCGACGCCGCCGAGAACCAGGATTGCAGCGAGAATCGCGCCGGCCCACCACAGGCCACGGCGCTGTGGTGCGAGCGGTTCGCGTGCCTCGGGATCGTCCTCAATGAGGGTGGCGGCGTTTGTCACGGGCGCGAACGCCGACTCGCCTAGGCCTATGGGAAGGGCTACGGTGGCACCGGCTGGAGCGGGATCGAATACCGTGGTGGCGTCATCGTCGCGGTCCATGAGGGCGATGGATCCCGAGGGTGGATCGGCCCGACGGTCGAGCGTGGGGTCATCGATGAGAGCGCGGGCCTGGCGCACCATGGTGAGCGCGACGGCAGCGTCATGGGGACGCTCGTCGGGATCGCGGGCTACAAGGTTCGCGACTAATTCGTCGAATTCGGGGGGTAGCCAGGCAACTGACTGTGATGGTGCGGGCACATCCTCGTGCACGTGGCGCGTGGCGACGTCGATGGCGGAGTCGCCCGTGAACGGCTGATGACCGGTGACCATTTCGTAAAGAAGGATGCCGGCCGCGTAGACGTCGGTGCGCGCGTCCTGGGTGCCTCGTGACACCAATTCCGGACCCAAATAGGCAACGGTGCCCATGATGGTTCCGGTTGACGTGGAGGTGACCTCGGTGACGGCACGCGCGAGTCCGAAATCGGCGACCTTGGTCCGTCCATCCTCGTCAAGGAGTACGTTCTCCGGCTTGATATCGCGGTGCACGAGGTGCTGACGATGGGCTGCGGCGAGTGCGTCCAGTACGCCCTCGGTCACAGTAAGGGCCTCGCCAAGGGTCAGGCAACCCTCGTGGTTCATGCGCTGGCGTAGGTTCTCGCCCTCGACGTACTCCATGGTGAGGTAGGAGATTTCGCCGTCGATGCCTTGGTCGTAGACCCGCACCATTCCGGGGTGCGTCAGGCGGGCGGCCGCCTTCGCCTCGCGTCGGAAGCGCGCAGTGAACTCCGTGGAGTCGAGGTCGGAGCCAAGTCCAGCGCGCATGACCTTGAGTGCAACGAGGCGTTCGAGGCGCTTGTCGAAGGCCAAGTACACGGTGGCCATGCCACCCGCGCCGACGCATTCGCGCACCACATAGCGGCCGTCGATGAGACGGCCGAGCAACGGGTCAGTGATGGTCTCGGACACAGGGTCATTCTAAGCCGGTCATGCCGCGCGCAAGGCAAAGCCACGAGCGGTAGTGACACATCTGTTACTGGAAGCGCGTCATCAGCGACTTAACGCTGGACACGTAGCGCACGGTGTCGGTGTAGAGGCCGTACTTACGCACAGCAGTCTCACCCTGGTAATAGCCGCCAATCGCGTCGGACAGCGGGGTGCCATCGCGCTGGAGTTTCTTCAGGATGGCGACACCGGCGGTCACGTTGTCCTGGGGGATGAGTAGGTTGAGGTCTCGTCCCACGATTTGCGATGCCCATTCGCCCGAAGACGGGATGACCTGCATGACACCAATGGCGTTGGCCGGGGACACCGCGCGCATGTCGAAACCTGACTCTTGGTAGGCGACTGCCTGGGCGAGGGCCGGATCGACGCCCATTTGCTTGGCAGTGGCGATGATCATCGCCTGCATCTGGGACTTGGATGGCACGTCCATCGACTTCAGCGTGGCCTTGTTCTGGTTCGCGGCTCCCACGACGGGAGCGGAGTAGGTGCGGCCCAGGAACGTGTCTCCGACGAGTCCGCTGGCCTGGTTGGAGAATTCATTGACGTTGTTCTTGGTCGCGACCTTGGGCTCACCCGACGACGTCGCGGTGACCTTCGTGACGTTGGAAACGGTGGACGCGGTAGCGCCGGGGATGGTGAGGTTCTGGCCCACGTGAATGACGGCTGACTTGCTCAGGCCGTTCGCATTGATGATGGCGGTAATGGTTGAGCCGTATTTGCGCGCAATCCCCCAGACGGTGTCGCCCGACGAGACCTTATACGTTCCGATTGACGCCGCGGACTTAGTGGTGCTCGTGGACTCCGACGACGACGTGGACTTAGACGTGGCCGCTGTGGTCGTGGTCTCGGCGGCAGTGCCGGCCTTGCCCGGAATGGTGAGCTTCTGGCCCACGTGGATGATGGCGGACTTGTTGAGGCCGTTCGCGCTGATGATCGCGGAAATCGTCGTGCCGTACTTGCGCGACAGGTCCCAGACGGTGTCACCGCTGACGACCTTGTGGGTACCAGTGGCACTGCTCGTGGTCTTGGTGGTCGTCACCTTTGCGGGCGCCGATGCGGTGGCGGACGTCGTGTGGGTGGGAATCGTGAGGGTGGTGCCCGTGTAGATCGTCGCGCGTGAGTTCAGGCGGTTGGCCTCGATGATCGCGTTGATGGTGCTGCCGTAGCGGTGCGCGAGGGCACTGACGGTGTCCCCGTTATTGACCTTGTGCTGCTCGTCTGCGCTAGCGGCGGTGGCGCCAAAGGCGGTGAAAGCGATGGCTGCGGCGGTGCCGAGTGCGGCAATTCGAGTCGCTGGACGTGACGGACCAAGATTTCCCACGATGACCTCCCTGATGATGCGCATGTGTTGGATGTTACTCATGTTACAAAAGTGAATCTAACCCACTCCGTAGGTGTGCGCAAGGGGGTCCACGTGTTTGTACGCTTGCGCTATGACTCAATCGACGCAGTGGCTGACCATCCCCGAATTTGCAGTGGAACTGGGCGTGGAAGCAGGCGATGTCCGCGACAAGATCCGCGAAGGCAAGATCGTGGCGGTGCGCCGAGGGGAAAACAACACGTGGCAGCTGCCCGCTGGCTTCATCATTCCGGGCGCGGTGAGCCCGCACATCATCCCCACGTTGCGCGGCACGTTGACTCTGCTCTCGGACGTCGGCCTGTCCGACGAGGAAGCCATGGAGTGGCTTCTGGAGCCGGCCAAGGAACTCGGCATGTCGCCCCTTGATGCGCTCCGTGAGGGGCAGCGCGCCCCGGTGCGCAGGCTCGCGCAGACGCTGCTCTAAGAAAGGGTTTTACGCGGCTCGGTCCGTCGCGGCGTTGAAGAGTGAGGTCAACAGTTCCACTCCATGCGGATCAAGTTCGAGTGCCGCGAGTTGCGTCGCTGCGTTGCTGGCGAGTGTCGCGATCTCCTGTTCGACCAGATCCAGGGCGTCGGTAGCAGCGATGACGGCGACGGCTTCGGCAACCTCGTCATCGTTGGCGTCCCGTCGCCCGAGCGTCGCTTGAAGACATGCCCTGCCCGCGGCATCGGTGACCTGCCAGGCCCGCCACGCCAGCATCGTCCGCTTGCCTTCGCGGATGTCGTCCCCCGCAGGCTTCCCAGTGACGGCGGGGGAGCCAGTGAGGCCGAGCACGTCGTCCCTCAATTGAAATGCGATTCCGAGCGGAACGCCGAGGGCTCGTATCGCTGTGATCGAATCGGCGGACGCCCCCGCGCAAGCGGCACCGAGCGCCAAGGGAAACTCGGCTGAGTATGACGCTGTCTTGGTGCGCATGACGTCTCGAATGGCAGATTCCTGGTCACCGAGTGTTGCCAGTGGCTGCGCGGCAACCCGCATGTCGAGGTATTGACCGACAGTGACGAGCTCGGCCATGTCCGCGAACAGGGCGGTCGCAGTCGCTGAATCCTTGGGGCCCAGGGGCTGCACGGCGTCGAAGAGTGCCCGGTGCGCGGCCATGAGGGTCAGATCGCCGGCCAAAATTCCCGCGGCCGCACCAAAATCATCGGCAGACCCGAGCCAGTCGTGACGGCGGTGCAGGTCGGCGAGGATGCGGTGGGCAGCGGGCCGTCCGCGTCGAGTGTCCGAGTCGTCAAGCACGTCGTCGTGAAGAAGTGCCGCGGTTTGGAACATCTCCACGGCCGCGCCGATGCCAAGGGCCGCCTCCAGCTGATGGCCACGGTGAGCGTCGTGCGCCGCGGCAATCAGTTGCGCGCGCAGACGCTTGCCCCCGCTGGACGATGCGGTGATCTGGTCGGTGATCTCCGTGGCGGCCGCACCTGCCGGGGCTGTCGCGCTGGCAGTTTTGGCGAGGGTGGCAGCGACGCGGTCGTCGACGGCGCGGGCGCGTTCGGTTAGCAGGTTGTCCACGCGTCAAGCGTAGAGCGCTTATGTCCACAGGCTGACGCGGCGCGGTGGTCATCCACACAATGCGCGACAGCACAGACGCGAGGGACTATTCACGGCCACGGTTGAAGCATGACTATTCCAACACTTCGTGGTCCCGGCGAACTGCTCGCCACCCTGCCGTCAATTCTCGGCTTCACGCCGGTCGAGTCGGTCGTGATCGTCGGCATACGACACGGCGGCGAGATTGGCGCAATCATGCGGGTGGACCGCGAGGATTGCCTCGTTTCCGAGACTCTGGAGCCGATGTCGCGTGCCGTCGCCGCGCAGCTGGCCCGGGACGCCACTCAGGCTGTGATTCTGGTGTCGTATACCGATTGCCCTGTTCGAGTCTGTTGCGAGGCCGCCGATGCGTTGCGTGCGCAGGTGGCGGACACTGTGCCTCAGGTGGACACCTGGGCCGTCGCGCGCGGTCGTTATTTCGCGCCCGGCTGTGCGGATGTGGCGTGTTGCCCCATCGAAGGTCGTGCGGTGCCAGAACCCACCGCGACGATGGTTCCGAATCCCGGGATGGCGACGATGTGCGCTTCACCTTCGCACTCGCGGTCACGCAACCTGTGGGGGACCGCGCCCGCGCTGGAACGCCGTAGGTGCGCTCGTGCTGCTGACCGATGGGCCGGCAAGGGGGAGGGTGATGAGGACACATGGAGACGGCGGAGCCTTGAACTGTGGCAGCAGCACCTGATTCGAGGCATGAGCCCCGAGGCAGTTCTCCGCGAGGCGGACATGGGCAAGTTGATTGCTGGCATAGCCGATGTGCGGGTGAGGGATTCTTTGATCGTCTGGCTCATACCGGGCTCAAGCGCTGCGATCGATGACGTTCTCGCCGGAATCCCCTCGGAAGCGGTCTCGAGGGCGCTAGACGCAATTCTTGATCCACAGCACGCGATGATGCTTGACGACGTGCAGTGCGCCGCACTCCGGCGCGTAATCGGCGCGTGTGTGGCAAACGGACGACGCAAGGACGCTGCACCTCTCCTTGCGGTGCACGCGCTAGTGGAGTGGTGGGCGGGTGATGCAGAAGCCGGGCTCTCCCTCTGCGGCGCCGCGATCGCCAGCGCACCCGGCTACCGTCTCGCGGAGCTGATCCGGGCTACTATTCGTGCGGGCATCACTCCGGGCTGGCAGGCACAAGGCGGACAATTGGGGCGCTAGGGCACACCGGTAAAAGATCTTTCCTCGAAATTGGTGCAAATCGCCGTCCCGGGGAACGATTCGGTTGACAGTCGCGTTACACTTTAATGGATTTGCGCGACGCGGCGAAGAGCCTTCTGAGCGTAGTTTCGCTACCACTTCTACGTAGCCCCGCTGCCGTCAGAGAGGATCCTCGTGTCGCCCCACAACCCTGACCCTCTTGGTCGTTGTGTTGCGGGGGCGCCTGGTGTCAACCTCGTTCGATGTGCAAGTCCAGCCGTGCGAACCCTTACCTGACGCTTCGTGCGTCGCAAGCCCGTTAGTGTCCAAGCCCTCCGCCGCATCGGCGAAGGCAATGAAGAAGGAGAAGGCCACGACTACCGCAGCCTCACCCAAGACCACCGCTACTAAGGCAAGCGCCAAGGGCGCCACCAAGAAGACGGCCGCTAAGAGCGCGCCAGAAGCAGTGGAGACCGAGAAGGACGCGAAGCCGGTAACACGCAAGAAGGCCGCCGCGCCCAAGAAGGAAGCTGCGCCTAAGAAGGCCGCAGCGACCAAGAGCACTGCTGCCGCGAAAAAGGCTGCGGCACCTACCGCCGCGGCCAAGCGGGCAGCAGCGAAGCGAGCCAAGGAAGACGCCGAGGCTCAGGCGCGAAGTGTCGAAAACCAGGATGCCCCTGTCGCTCAGGTCGAGGACGAGCCCGTTGAGGCCAAGCCAAAGGATGAGGACTCTGAAGAGCGTGGCTACGTCCTGCGTAGCGCTGACGACGATGCGCCCGTGCAGCAGGTCTTCACCGCTGGTGCCACAGCCGACCCTGTCAAGGACTACCTCAAGCAGATCGGTAAGGTTGCCCTGCTGAACGCCGAGCAGGAGGTCGACCTCGCCAAGCGCATTGAGGCCGGCCTGTTTGCCGAAGAGAAGCTCGGCTCCGGTGAGAAGATCGCGCCCAAACTGCGTCGCCAGCTGGAGTGGATCGCGAACGACGGTCGCCACGCCAAGAATCACCTGCTCGAGGCCAACCTGCGACTGGTGGTGTCGCTCGCGAAGCGTTACACCGGTCGCGGCATGCTGTTCCTGGACCTGATCCAGGAAGGAAACCTCGGTCTGATCCGTGCCGTCGAGAAGTTCGACTACACCAAGGGGTATAAGTTCTCGACCTACGCCACGTGGTGGATCCGTCAGGCCATCACGCGCGCCATGGCCGACCAGGCCCGCACCATTCGTATCCCCGTCCACATGGTCGAGGTCATCAACAAGCTCGCACGCGTGCAGCGCCAGATGCTGCAGGACCTGGGCCGTGAGCCCACGCCCGAGGAACTTGCCGCAGAGCTCGACATGACGCCCGAGAAGGTCGTCGAGGTCCAGAAGTACGGCCGCGAGCCCATCTCTTTGCACACGCCACTTGGCGAGGACGGCGACAGCGAGTTCGGTGACCTCATCGAGGACTCCGAGGCCGTCGTCCCTGCAGACGCCGTGGGCTTCACGCTGCTCCAGGAGGAGCTCAGCAAGGTGATGGACACCCTCAGCGAGCGCGAGGCCGGCGTGGTCGGTATGCGCTTTGGTCTCACCGATGGTCAGCCCAAGACGCTCGACGAGATTGGTCGAGTGTTTGGCGTGACTCGCGAGCGCATTCGTCAGATCGAGTCCAAGACGATGTCGAAGCTGCGTCACCCCAGCCGCTCACAGGTACTGCGCGACTACCTGGACTAAGCGCTCCCACATCACGCAACAATGCCCCCACGCTCTAGAGCGTGGGGGCATTGTTGCGTTGTTTGGGCGGGGTCGCAGTGACCTCGTGACTCCTACCGAGGTGCCAGGGGATCCTTGCGGCCGATGTACGACCAGTCGCGCACCGCGAACGGAGTCGCGAGGGCGACAATGGCGGCGAGCCCGGCGGCCCAGCCCACCGCAACGCTCTCGGGCGAGTCGGTCAGCCTTCCGGTGGCAATCCACCACAGACCCCAGGCAATGGCAACTCCGGTGGCGATGCTCAAAGCAGTTGAGGCTCGCAGTCCTCGCACAATCGCGACGGCAAGCACCGCGGCCACTACCAGGACAGCGATCGCGAAGCCTACGCCGTCTCCCGCCGCGAAATCGTCGATACCGCTCGCGATCGTGGCAGTGATGTCAGCCAGGGTCGCGACGACCACCCAGCCCAGATACAGGCCCACTGGTACGTCCGTGGTGAGACGCTCAGCCCATGACGACGGGGGAGTGGCAGCCAAACGTTTGGCCACCACCGCGAGCACTGCCGCCAGCACAGCAATCACCGCTACCGATGCCCAGAGCCAGCCCGCCTGAACCACTCCGATCCAAGCGGCGTTCAGCAGCATCGACGCGAGCACCCACCACGACGTGGCACGCAGCCGCGGGTCGGTCGCGTGACTCGGTAGGAACTGGAAGATCGCGAAGACGACGAGACCCAGGTAGATGACCGACCAAATGGAGAAGGCCGTCGATGCGGGTGCGAGCAGCGTCGCGTCGGCAGCAAGCGCGCCCCCTGCCGCGTCCTGGATGGGGGTGCCGCCAAAGGCACCGGAGCCCCAAGCCGCGCCGACGATTGCAACGATGGCGCCAATCAAGACCGTCCAGCGTCGCGCAGTATCCGCGCTGGTACGGGCCTGGGTAATGGGATCTGTTGATGACCTGGTGTGTGAGTGTGCCATGGTTTTTCCTCCTGCAAGGTCAAACCTATGCCACACGCAAAATCTTCCCGGCATCGGCCGATGGGGTGGCTGAGACATCGCTTTCCGGCTCGGGAGAGAACGGCTATGGAACGGCGGGAGGAGCCTCGACCACTGATTCCTCAGTACTCACCAAGGTCTGGTCCCCGGGTCTCGTGCGCGCTGTCTGCGCCACCACGATTCCCACCAAAACGAGGGCGGCACCACCTACCTGAAGCGTGGACAGCGTCTCGCCCAGCCATGCCCAGGCGACGATGAACGCAAA
This sequence comes from Demequina aurantiaca, assembly GCF_000975135.1. GTDB lineage: Bacteria > Actinomycetota > Actinomycetes > Actinomycetales > Demequinaceae > Demequina > Demequina aurantiaca. The sequence continues at coordinate 348,021 of NZ_BBRF01000002.1, forward strand.
GAGCACCTCCGACGAGGCGAGTATGCCGACCGCGGTCGCGGATAGATGACCGAGGGCCGAGAAGATCAGCACGAAGGGGGCGAAGGCCCCAAGTGTGACAACAAAGAGCAGGGGCAGCCAGACCGGGACGACGATGGATTCGAAGGCACCAGAAAGCGAGACATCAGCGGCCAGAGTGGAGGGATCGAGCGTCCACCATGCTGAAAAGACACCCCAGAAAGCGCTGGCGAAGACGGATGCCCAGAACGCGACAGCCATGGGCGGCATGGCTGCCACCACACGTTCACCCATGATGAAGTAGAACGCGTAGGTGATGGCGGCTCCGAACGCGGCGAGCACGCCGAGCAGGGCTAAAGTGCTGTTCCACACTTGTGCCACAACAGCGAGTCCCACGAGCACTGCACCGATCGCGAACCACAGCCGAGGTTGGACGCGTTCGTTGAAGATGAGCCACGCGGCGAGAGCGACGAATACCACCGCGGTGTACTCAATCAACAGGGCGACGCCCACGGGCAGAATCGAGATTGCGACCGCGTAGAGCCACTGGATCATCGCGAGTCCGCCAATGCCGAGCGCGGCGAGATTGAAGAGTTGACGCCGAGTAGGTCGAAACTGCGACCGGTCGCTAACGAGCAGCACAGCACCGGCGATGATGACCGTCGAGAGTACGCGAAAGAATGTTAACTGGGCCGGGCTGACGCCCGCACCGATGACCACCTTCGAAACCGAGCCGTTGATGCCAAACAGTGCGGCACCAACGATCACGTAGATCGCGCCGCGAGCAGGCGACGTGGCCCGACGTGCCGGGACGTCGGGAGATGGCGTGGTCACGAGCGCAATCGTACGCCGCGGAGGCGTCCTGGAGCCGCGTGTGCAGGCATCATCGGCGAGGCAGCCGCGATAACATCGTGGCCAACGACTTTTAAGGAAAGAGCTCCATGGACGCCCTGCGCTACATCCTCCTGATTCTGCACTTCATCGGCCTGGCCGCGATCCTCGGCCCGTTCCTCGGACAGTGGACGGCGAAGGCCAAGAGCATCACCAAGACGATGGTCTGGGGTGCCCGCGCGCAGCTCGTGACCGGACTCGGACTCGTCGGCGTGGCCTACGCGAGCGACAACGAACCCGACCACGTCAAGATCGCGGTGAAGCTGCTCATCGCGCTCGCAATCGTCGCGATTTGCGAGGCCAACAACAAGAAGTCTGGCTCCGTCAGCACCGCCTGGTGGCTGGTTGGCGGACTGACCGTCGCGAACATCGTTGTCGCGGTGGTGTGGCACTAGCATGACGCTTGTCCGTGCCGCGACGCCGAGCGACGCTGCGGAGATCGTTCACCTCGGGGCGCTGATGTACAAGGCTGTAGGCGCCGCGCCCACTCCCATGTGGGCCGTCGACTCGACCAAACTCGTGGCCGAACGCATCGGCGACGATCTCATTGGCATGGTGATTGATGCGCCGGAAGGCGGCCTGGCGTGCTGTGGGCTGGTCAACGTCGCGCCACGCCTGCCTCGGCCCGGCATGCTCGCACACCACATGGGCTACGTGCAGTGGGTCTCCACGTCCGCGCAGCACCAGTACAAGGGATATGCGCGCGCCGTGATGGACGCGCTGCTTGAGGAGACCGACAAGCGTGGCATCGAAGTGGTCGAGTTGCATGCCAGCCCGCAGGGCCGCCGCATGTACGAGGACCTTGGGTTCTTCGTCAAGGACGACAACGTCGCGATGACGCAGCTGCGTAAGCGCAAAGGTCCGCAATAGCATTTCACCGCGTCGGAGTGCGGCGCGGCATGAAGGCGATGTCGTCCGCACAAACTACGCTGTAGCCCGTGGCTCAATCAGATTACTCAGCGCGTCATCTTTCCGTTCTCGAGGGACTCGAGGCGGTCCGCAAGCGTCCCGGCATGTACATCGGCACCACCGACTCGCGTGGGCTCATGCATTGCCTGTGGGAGATCATCGACAACTCGGTCGATGAAGCGCTCGGCGGCTTCGGCAATGAGATCGAGATCATCCTTCACCCCGATGATTCCGTGGAGGTGCGCGATAACGGGCGCGGCATCCCGGTCGACATCGAGCCCAAAACCGGACTGACCGGCCTCGAGGTCGTCATGACCAAGCTGCACGCGGGCGGAAAGTTTGGAGGCGGCTCGTACGCCGCGTCCGGTGGTCTGCACGGAGTGGGTGCCTCGGTGGTCAACGCTCTTAGCGAGCGCCTCGACGTATGGGTGGATCGTGGCGGCAAGACCCACCACATGGGCTTCCGCCGCGGTGAGCCGGGTTACTTCCAGGATCCTGCCAGCGGTCCGACGCCCGATGCCGACTTCGAACCGTTTATCACGGGCTCTGAGTTGCAGACCACGGGCAAGGTCGCCAAGGCCAAGACTGGCACGCGTATTCGCTACTGGTCCGACCGTCAGATCTTCAATAAGTCCGCGAGTTTCACGTACGAGGACCTCATTGTGCGGGCACGCCAGACGGCATTCCTGGTCCCCGGACTCACGCTCAGCGTTCGCGACCAGCGCGACCCCCTCGAGCCCATTGAGGAGAGCTTTCGTTACGAGGGAGGCCCGCGCGACTTCGTCGACTTCATTGCGCACGATGCCCCCGTCACCGACACGTGGGAACTCACCGGAAGCGGTTCCTACGTCGAGACCGTGCCGGTTCTCAAGCCCAACGGTCAATTGATCTCCGAAGAGGTGCAGCGCGACTGCCACGTGGACGTGGCCCTACGGTGGGGCAACGGATATGAGACCGAGGTGCGGTCCTTCGTCAACATCATCGCCACGCCCAAGGGCGGTACGCACCAGGCTGGCTTCGATGCCGGACTCACCAAGGTGCTTCGCTCCGCCATCTCGACCAACGCGCGCCGCCTCAAGCTGACCGGCAAGGACGGCGCGGAGAAGATTGAGAAGGACGACATCATGGCCGGCTTAACGGCGGTGGTGACGGTCCGGATCGCGGAGCCACAGTTCGAGGGACAGACCAAGGAGGTCCTAGGGACGGGACCGGTGCGCGGCATCGTTGCCAAGGTCGTGGAAAAGGAGCTACACGCGCTGCTCACATCTCCCAAGCGCGACCTCAAGACGCAGTCGACCAACGTGATGGAAAAGATCATCTCCGAGATGCGTGCCCGCGTCGCAGCGCGCAAGCAGAAGGAGATTTCGCGACGCAAGAACGCGCTCGAGACCTCGTCGCTGCCCTCCAAACTTGCGGACTGCCGCAGCAATGACGTGGAGACCAGCGAGCTGTTCATCGTGGAGGGTGACTCCGCTCTCGGCACGGCCAAGCTCGCTCGCCAGTCCGACTTCCAGGCGCTACTGCCCATCAGGGGCAAGATCCTCAATGTCCAGAAGGCCTCAGTGACGGACATGCTCCACAACGCGGAGTGCGCGTCGATCATCCAGGTGATCGGCGCCGGTTCGGGACGTACGTTCGATATCCCCGCGGCGCGCTACGGCAAGATCATTTTGATGACTGACGCCGACGTGGACGGTGCGCATATTCGCACGTTGCTGTTAACTCTTTTCTTCCGCTACATGCGCCCCATGGTGGATGCGGGTCGCGTGTACGCCGCTGTGCCCCCGCTGCACCGTATCGAGGTGATGGGTAGCCCGCGTCGCGAGAAGGAATACATCTACACGTACTCGGAGAAGGAACTTGTTGAGACGTTGAGCGACCTGCGTCGCAAGGGCCGCAAGTACAAGGAAGATATCCAGCGCTATAAGGGTCTCGGTGAGATGGATGCGGACCAGCTGGCTGAGACCACGATGGACCCCCAGCACCGCATGTTGCGCAAGATCACGGCGCATGACGCCGAGGGTGCGGAGCGCGTGTTCGAGTTGTTGATGGGTAACGACGTCGCGCCTCGTAAGGACTTCATTGTCGCCGGTGCTGCGAATCTGGATACCAACCGCATCGACATGTAGCCATCAGCTCGACCAATCCGAACGCCTCTTCCGGGCGAACCCCTGGTGGAACCGCTTCACGGTGAATGCAGATCGCATTCGCGGGGAAGCAGTTCCGTGGCAGGACCGACAACGGTCATCCACCAGTAGTGCAACGGAAAGGCAATCATGAAGATTCTCCGCACCTCAATGCTCCTCGCCGCAACCGGCCTGCTTGTCGCAGGCCCGGCATCGATGGCGATGGCAGCTGACGGAACATACGATGGCAGCATGTCCGAGCTCAACGGCTCGGGCGCCTCCGGAACCGCGCAGGTCAAGGTCGACGGCACGGAAGTGTCCGTCAACATTTCAGGCACGGGCTTTACCCCCAACGCTCCCCACGCACAGCACCTTCACGGTGACGTGTCAGGTAAGGACTTCGTGTGCCCCACTGACGCGGACGTCGAGGAACTCGACAAGGACGGCGACGGACTGCTCAGCACTCTCGAGGCAGCGCCGCTCTACGGTGGGGTGCTCATCGCACTGACGACCGAGGGCGACACCTCGCCCGACTCAGCACTTGCGGTGGACCGTTTTCCCACGGCCGATGCTGATGGCAACCTGGAATACAGCCGCACCTTCACGGTGACGCAGGATGTCGCAGACCAGATGGCCAACCTTCACATTGTGGATCACGGTATCGACCTCGATGGTTCGGGCACCTACGACGGTGACGTCAAGAGCTCGCTGTCTGAGGACCTCCCGCTAGAGGCGACCATCCCCGCCGCGTGTGGCGCACTCGGTGACGCACAGACCGAAGCAATGCCCGCCGGTGGAGTGGCAACCGGTGACGCCATGGGCGACACCTCGACGGCCGTGATCTACGGATCGGTGGCCCTCGCCGCGCTGGCTGCTGCCGGTGGAGTGGTGATGACCAACCGCCGCCGCACAGCAACCAAGTAACGGCGAAGTACTGAGGAGGGGCCGGGCCGAGGCATCGGTTCGGCCCCTCCGCAGTTCCGTCGCCTCGAACCCCAGGGAGTTCACATGTCTTACTCGGAAGCTCAGTCCAATCGTGGCCGCCTACCAGGCGGACGCCAAGCCTGGATGGTGGGCGCACTCGTCGCAGTGGCCCTGATCTTCGCGGCACTTGCCTGGGCCGCGACCCGGCCCGTCGTGCCCGAGCCGCTGGCACAGGACGCGCAGAGCCAAAGCCCCGCGGCAACGTCGTCCCCGGCCCCCACATCGACCCCATCGCAGCTGAACTCGCCCGCGCCGCGGCCATCAGCATCGGCGACACCCGTTCCCATTGATCTCACGGGCCGGGTCGAGCCAGCGATGACACGCCCGCCGCAGGCGGCACCAGCAACGTTGACGGTGAATTCCGTGGGGATCTCCACTAATCTCGAATCATTGGGACTGATGGACGATGGCACGCTGGCGACCCCAGTCGACACCGATTTGGCGGGATGGTACGACGGCGGGCCTAAGCCGGGCGCCGTGGGACCGGCGGTAATTGCGGGGCATGTGAGTTACGGCGGGGGAGAGTCAGTGTTCTTTCGCCTGAGCGAGATCGAGCGTGGCGACAAGATCACCGTGGCTCAGGAGGATGGATCGAACGTGAACTTTCGAGTGACTCGGGTGGAGCAGCATCCCAAGGATGAGTTCCCGACTCTCGCGGTTTATGGGAACACCGCCACACCTGAGCTCCGCCTCATTACGTGTGGCGGGGACGTCGACACCTCCACCGGCCACTTCTATGACAACGTCATTGTGTTTGCGCAGATGGAATAGCGACGGTGCAGCCGGATGGTGCGCCACAATGGAGGGGTGAGCGAACCAGACGACGTCCCCATCAAGGAAATGGTGCGGCCGGTGAGCGCCGACGAAGAAGCCATGGAGCCCGTCGAACTCATCGAGCAGTCGGGGGCCATCATGCGCACGGGCCGGCTCATGCTCGCCGCGGGAACCGCCAGCTACCGGGTGGCACAGGCGATGCAGGCCGTCGCACAATCACTCGGCGTCGACGCTCACCACGCCCAAGTGTCGCTGACTGACATCACCGCGACCTCGCGACGCGGGCGGATCTTCCGCACTGAACTCGTGACCAATAGTGTGTTCTCGGTCAACACCGACAGAATCGTCGCACTCGACCGGATGCGGCGCACTATGCCGGAACACACCACAGCCGCGGAAGTCCACAAGACTCTCGACAATATCGAGGCCCGAGGTGCGCGCTACCCGGTGATAGCGAACGCGGCGTTCGCCGGTGCGGCGTGCGGCGGGTTTGCACTCCTGAACCATGCGAGGCTACTCGAGATCGTCGCGGTGTTTTTGGCTGCAGGGCTAGGTCAGTATGTGCGGCGCCTCCTCATGATGCGTCACTTCAATATCTTCGGAGTCACCATGGCGGCCGCTGCGGTGGCGACCGGCGTCTATATGTCCAGCATGGCCCTGCTCAATGTCACAGGAGTCCAGGTGAGCACCCACGCCGCGGGCTATATATCCGCGGTGCTCTTCCTTTTGCCTGGGTTCGCTCTCATCACTGGAGCTCTCGACATGGCAAAAATGGATATCACTGCCGGGATATCGCGCATCGCCTTCGGAACCATGATCACGCTCGGCGCGACGGTGAGCGTGTGGGCGGTGTCGCTTTTCGGCACCCTGGAGATCAGCGAACGGCCCGAGGCGAACCTTCCTGTCGCAGCAGATATTGCACTGTGGGCGGGTGGCACCGCGGTTGGTGTGCTGGGCTTCGCGTTGATGTTCAATAGCGCCTGGCGGCTCGCGCTCTCCGCTGCCGCCATTGGTGCCATCGCCAATACCGGTCGTCTCTTTGCGATGGATCAGGGCGTCGCCATCCAGACCGCAACGGCGGCGGCGTGCGTGCTGGTGGGCGTGCTCGCCGCGTGGGCGGCCCGTGGCGGTCGCTTCCCCGTAATCACCTTGTCAGTGCCGGCCGTGCTCGTGATGGTGCCCGGGGTGACAGCCCATGAGGCGGTAGTGAGCCTCAACCGCGGTGACTATGGCACGGCCGTCGCCGGGGTGCTACTCGTGGTTCTGGTGGTGCTGTCCATCATGGTGGGGCTGGTTGTCGCTAAATTACTCACGGACCGAGAATGGGCCTTTACACAAACGGAGCAATCATGGCATCACATCGATACCGCGAAGTAGACCCCAGCCTTCCTGACGTGGGCAAGAGTGCGGGTGGGCCCAAGGAAATGACGCTCGACGACGCGAAGGCGATCATGGCGTCGACTGACGTGTTGGCACTTGGCCTGCTGCACGGATACCTGCGGTCATACGCGGCGACCGCAGGCGCGATCATGTTTGCCCCCGCCATTGCGGCGATCGCGCTGGTCCTAGGCTGGACCGGAGTCGCGATCATCTTCTTTGCATTGTTCGGCATGGCGGCCTGGGTCGTCATGGAAGCACGACGCCGCGCCCGCAAGTGGGAGTCCGTGGTGTCCACTCGTATTGCGCAGCTGACTGCTTCGCCAGGGTGACGCCAAGCCAGTCCTCGCCAGCCGCAGTGCAACGTGACGGTCGCTCAAACGCCCCTTGACGACCCTGAGGTTGCACTACGGAAGGAGGGGCGAGTGGTTGGACGCTAGCCGATCCCATGAACGGGCGCGCTGATCCGGGTGCCGGACCCGTCGCGTCGTCCAAACTCCTCGGGGAGGTCGATTGACTGACCGGCGCCGGAACTTGCGCGGGCGGGGCCGGTCCCGACCCAGGCTGACATCAGTGCATCCTCTCCACGAACAAACCGATGCGCGCGCACCCCACCAGTCGCCCGTCCCTTGGAGGGGTACTCGGCGAACGGGGTGACCTTGGCGCTACCGGGGGTGGTCCCAGGAAGGGCGGTCGACGGGCCAGCGATCGTGACCACCACTGGCGCTGTGGGATCGTCACCCTGGGCAGCATCGGCTGCGACGACGCCAAAGTAGGTGACCTTGGCGCCCGCGCTCAACTTGATGCCAGCCACACCACCACCGGCACGCCCCTGAGGGCGCACGAGCGAGGCGGCGAAGTGAAGAAGTTGGGCGTCATCGGTCACGAACACCAGCGAGTCGTCATCGGCAGCGAGTACAGCGCCGACCACCGCATCCCCATCCTTCAGCGAGATGACCTCCCACGCGTCCTTGTTGGGTGCGTCACCTGGGGCGACGCGCTTGACGACACCCTGAGCCGTACCCAGCGTGAGTGGTCGCTCGCCGGTCAGCGGAACGATGGATAGCGGCTCCTCGCCGCGCTCCAATGTCACCAGTTCCGTGAGCGGCACGCCGCCGCCCAGCGAAGGCGGCTCGGACGATGGAGCGAGCGCTGGCACGTCGAGCAAAGACAGGCGGACGATGCGCCCTAGTGTCGTCACGACGCCCACGTCCGCGCGTGCCGAGGCGGGGATCATGGCCCTGATGACGTCGTGCGAACTTCTGCGTCCCTCGGTGGGGACAGGGGAGTCGTCGGCAGTGCGCGCCACGAGGCCCGTGACCGAGAGCAACGCAAAGCACGCGGTGTCCTCGATCTCCATCGGGATAGCGGCGCTGCGAGACGAGGTTCCCGTGCCGACGGCACCGAGTGACGCAGGTGCACCAGCATCGGCCAGCAAGATGGTGCGGCGAGGCGTGCCGTACTCGGCAGCGGCGGCATCCATCTCGGTGCCGACGACGGATCGCAGGGTGGTGGGGGAGGACAGGATCTCCTCGAGCTCGGCGATCTCCGCAAGCAGTTTGGCCTTCTCCTCTTCCAGTTCGAGCTTGGAGAACTTGGTCAGGCGGCGCAGCCGCAGTTCGAGGATGTACTCGGCCTGAATCTCCGACAAGTCAAAGGCCGTCATCAGGCGCGAGCGCGCCTCGGCCACCTCCTCCGAGGACCGAATGATCTGAATAACGTCGTCGATGTCAAGAATTGCGATCAACAGGCCGTCGACCAGGTGCAAGCGGTCGAGACGTGCCTGGAGGCGGTGCTTGGAGCGGCGTGTCACCACGTTGATGCGGTGCCCCACCCACACGGCCAGCATCTCCTTAAGGCCCATGGTGCGCGGCTCGCCGTCAACGAGTGCCACGTTGTTGATGGAGAAGGACTCCTCAAGTGGGGTGTATCGGTACAGCTTCTCCAGCACGGCCTCGGGGTTGAAGCCATTCTTGATCTCGATCACCAGACGCAGGCCATGGTGGCGGTCGGTGAGGTCGGTCACGGCGCTGATGCCGTCCAGCTTCTTGTTGGAGACACCGTCCTTGATCTTCTCAATGACCTTCTCAGGGCCTACCAGGTATGGCAGCTCGGTGACGACGATTCCCTGACGTTTAGGGGTGACCTTTTCGATCCGCGTCGTGGCACGAGTCTTGAACGCCCCCTTACCGGTCTCGTAGGCCTGACGTACGCCATCGAGGCCCACGATCTTGCCGCCGGAGGGAAGATCCGGACCGGGCACAAAGCGCATCAGCTCGTCGAGGTCGGCCTTGGGGTTGGAGAGGAGATGGCGCGCGGCAGCGATGACCTCGATGAGGTTGTGTGGCGCCATATTGGTCGCCATTCCCACGGCGATTCCCGATGCCCCGTTGACGAGCAGATTGGGAATGGCGGCAGGCAGCACTTCTGGCTGCTGCAGCTTGTTGTCGTAGTTGGGGACAAAGTCGACGACGTCCTCGCCAAGATCAGCGGTGAGCGCCATCGACGCCTTGGCCAGTCGTGCCTCGGTGTAACGAGCGGCCGCGGGGCCGTCGTCGAGCGAGCCGAAGTTTCCGTGGCCGTCCACCAGCGGCAAGCGCAAGGAGAAGTTCTGGGCCATGCGCACCAGTGCGTCGTAGATGGCTGAGTCGCCGTGAGGGTGAAGCTTCCCCATGACCTCGCCGACCACGCGGGCGGACTTCACATAGCTGCGCTCCGGGCGCAGACCCATGTCCTGCATCATGTAGACAATGCGCCGCTGTACGGGCTTGAGGCCATCTCGCGCATCGGGAAGAGCGCGCGAGTAAATCACCGAGTAGGCGTACTCCAGGAACGAAGCCTCCATCTCGGCACTGACATCTATATCGACGATCTGCGAGTCCGACACGTCGGTCATCTCACTCCTCAGGAACAGCGTGGGTCTAGTGAACTGCACGTATTGTCTCGCGACCGGGCAGGGTCATGGTGCAGCCACGCGGCGTGCGCCCGTCACAGCGGTGAAGTTCCCACGGCGAGTCGGAAGGTGGAACACTAGTGGCATGTCTCAGACGCTTGACCAAGCAGTTGCCGTCGCCGGGTATTACCCGGCCCTCGCATCGTCCGTCCTCAAGGGCGCCATCGGTGCCGAATCCGTACGCGCGCACTTTGTGCACGCCGAGACGACGTTCGACGACCGCGAAGTGCGCCGCCACATGACGGTCCTGGTCATCACCGACACACGGCTACTTCGAGTACACATGGACGATGGCGCTGGGCACTCGGGCGAGGGCGCCCACGAGGCATCGGCGACCGTCGAGACGGCCTTCCTCACTCGAATCTCGAACATGGCAATGACCCATGTGGTGCACCACCCGGAGAACTTTCGCGAGGGAGATGGTCCATCGGAACTCGTCCTCGCGGTGGGCTGGGGCATTCACTCACGTATTGAGCTCGAGCCAGCAACATGTGGCGACGAGAACTGCGATGCCGATCACGGCTACACCGGCGGTATTACGGGTGACGACACGTTGGTGCGCGTCAGCGCAATCGCCGATGGTATCGACTCAGTTCACGCCCTTGAGAGGTTCGCCGCGACCCTTCAGCAGGCCATCGGGGCCCCTGCGTGACGCTCGCCCAGCACCTCGGTGCTGCCGGGCTCAGCCTTCCCAATTACGGGCGCAAGGACCTGGGGGCGGTGCTCCCCGCGGCACTCGCGTCGGTGGGCGCCGGTCATGTCGTCAAGGGGCGCAACGCCGAATCCGACCGGCAACGGCTAGGTCTCCCTCGCGCTCGTCACGTCGTGGTGGTGTTACTCGACGGGCTGGGACACCTCCAGCTCGACGCGCGTCGCGGACACGCACCCTTTCTGCGGTCGATCGAGTCCGGCATCGTGACCGCCGGGTACCCAACCACGACCGCGGCCTCGTTGGCGATGTTCGGTACCGGGCAGCCTTCGGGTCGAACCGGGATGACGGGTTACACCGCGATGAATCCTGACACGGGCAAGGTCGCCAACCTCATCTCATGGGAGAACGCCGATGCGCCGGAAGAGTGGCAGCGACAGCCGTCCCTTCTCGAGCGGGCCGCGGCAGACGGTTTCACCATCACGACCCTTGGAAAGCGCCGCTTCGCCGGGTCAGGTCTGACGCAGGCCGTGTTGCGCGGCGGTCAGTTTGTGGGGGCCGAGAGTCTCGCGGAGCGAATTGACGTCGCACTGGGCGCCGCCCGCCAGTCCGGAGTGTCGTACTGCTACTGGGGAGAGATCGATGCCGCGGGGCACCGTTACGGCTGGGAGAGTGAGCAGTGGGTGGCGGCGCTCGAAGACGCCGACCGTGAGCTGCGCCGTTTAGCCTCTCAACTTCCGCGGGGGGCAGCCATGGTCGTCACGGCAGATCATGGCATGGTCGACGTCACGGACGCGCCTCGTTGGGATGCCGGCGAACACGCGGGCCTGCTGGAGGGCGTCCGACTCACGGCGGGGGAGCCGCGCGCCTTACACCTTCACCTCAACGAGGGCGCGGACGCCGCAGGCGTGGTGGAGCGCTGGCGCAACATCTTGGGCAAACACGCCGCAGTCGTCACCAAGGAGGACGCCGATGCTGGGGGGCTCTTTGGGCCGATCCTGCCGGAGGTCTCGGGCCGCATCGGCGACGTTGTCGTCGCCATGTCAGGACGGGCGACCGTGGTCGACTCCCGCACGCAGTCGGAGCGATCGATGGCGCTGATTGGTGTGCACGGCTCACTCACCCCCGAGGAACTGCAGGTTCCCCTACTCACTGCGTCCGGAGACTAGTCGCGCGGCGGCTCTTCGTTCTTGGCGCCAAAGACGATCTCGTCCCAACTGGGAACTGACGCGCGACCCTTCTTAGAGGGACGCTTCTCGCCCGTCTCAGGGTTCACGTTGCGCTCGACTGCGGGCGTCTTGCCCACCTGAGCCGAAGCGTCATCGCGACGCGCGGATCCGGCCGGGTGCGGCATCGTCTGGCCGGCGGAACTGAATCCCACGTCGGCGCTACGAGCCTTGGCCGCCGGGCCAAAGCCCTCGAATCCGCCGTCTTCGTCGTACTCGTCCACGTCGTCCTCGTCGACACTCTCACGAGTGCCGCGCTTGCCCTGCAGGTCTTCGAGCAACGCCTCTGTGGGGTTGACCGTGAAATCGCGCTCGGCCTCACCCCCCGCGGCGGGGACAGGGGCGTCGTCGTCAAAGTCGTCGTTGTCGAGGTGGAAGCCGCCCTGAGTTTGATCGGGCAACGCGGTCACCGCTGGAGGACGCGTCTCGTTGAGCGGTCCTGCCTCGGCCTCCTCGCCCCGAACGGCACTCAGGTGTCGCTTGGGGATGGGAACGTCAAGGAGTTCGGTCTCGGTGAGCCAGCGGGCCTCGTCGTCCTCGGCGGTGACTGCCCGAGCACTGTGGTCAAAGGTCCACCGGGCGCGAACGCTACGTCCACCGGCGACGTAGTCTGCCGCAACTTGCCACGGCTCGTCGACCTCACGCCATGCGTCCCACACGATGCTCTCTGTGTCGACGCCTCGGGATGCCAGCCTGTCCGCGACGAGGTCGCCCAGGACAGGGGAGCCCACGTCGCGACCAATTCGCGTGCCGCGGGCGAGGTCCGCGATGTAGGAGCGTTCTGCGATGACCGGGACTTCGTACTTCTCGAACGAGCGCACGTCCTCTCCGGTGATCTCCGCGAGCTCGGCGGCGTTCAATCCCGCACGGATACGCTGTTGGATCTCCTTGGGACTGAGTCCAGAGGATGCTGGGGCGGGCGCAGTGCTCACCGGGGTAGTTGCCCTCGCGTGCCGAATGGCGCGACGAAGTTCGTCCGAGATCGGCAACGTATACCGTTCCCCGGATTCGGAAGTAACGATGAGGTTTTCACCATCATCGGCTGGGCCCACCAAAGACAAGCGTGTCATGTGCCCAGCGTGCCACGCCTTGCGGCGTATCGCGCGTCACGCCACGCTGAAGCACCACCTGAGAACGGGCGGCTCTGTGCCCAATCCGCCCTCGCACGCTTGATGGGGCACCATGGGTGCCATGACCGAGACCCCCGCCTACGACATTGATGTGCTCCTCGACATCGCTCGAACCCTGGCGCGTGAGACTGGTGAGCAGGTGGTTGCATCTCTGCGTGAAGCCAAGGTTTCTGCCACCAAGTCCAGCGCAGAGGATGTGGTGACCCAGAACGACCTCGCAGCCGAGCGCCACCTCAGATCCCGCATCGCTCAACTGCGCCCTCATGATGGGATTCTGGGAGAGGAGGGGGAGGACGTCGTGGGCACCTCGGGTGTGACCTGGGTACTTGATCCGATCGATGGCACCGTGAACTACCTCTACGGATTGCCGCACTACGGCGTGTCAGTCGCCGCAGTCGCTGGACCCCCACGAGCGAGCGAGTGGACCGCGCTGGTGGGAGCCGTGTACGACGGTTCTGGGGTGCTGTGGTCTGCGGGCCGCACGAAGGGAGCGACCCGGGACGACGTGCGTTTGGCGCGCACCACGGGACCGGATGTGGCGGGAACGCTACTCGCGACGGGGTTTCAGTACGTGGCAGAGCGTCGCGTACGGCAAGGGGAGATCGCGACCCGGATGCTGGCCCAGGTGCGAGACATCCGTCGCCTCGGCGCGGCATCGGTGGATTTGTGCCTCGCGGCTGCCGGTCACGTCGACGCCTATTACGAGCATGGACTCAACGCATGGGATTTTGCTGCCGGCGCGTTGATTGCGACTGAGGCGGGCCTGACGGTGGCGGGAATCGACGGCGGGCCCGCTGACGAGCGTCTAGTCATCGCGGCCGTACCTGGTGCGTGGGAGGCTCTCCGAGATGCTCTAATTGAGGCCGGCGCGGAGCACTCATGGTCGTGATAGCGCGCGTCGAGTCGCATTCCGCCGATTTTTCAGGCACAATGCGTGCGCCTGGGGAACAAATTTAACCGCAGGCGCATTGAGTACTCACCAGTACTTTTCGTGAAGGGAAGACCGCCGAATGGCAACGGACTATGACGCACCACGTAAGACGGACGACGAGATCTCCGCAGACTCGATCGAGGAGTTGAAGGCACGCCGTGCCGACAAGTCCTCCGGAGTGGTGGATGAAGACGAGGCGGAGGCCGCCGAGGGTTTCGAACTCCCCGGTGCTGACCTGTCAGGCGAGGAGTTGAGCGTTCGCGTTCTCCCGCCGCAGCAGGACGAATTTACTTGCATGTCTTGCTTCCTCGTTCACCACCGCAGTCAGCTTGCTGAGTTTAAGAACGACCAGCCCATCTGCTCGGAGTGCGCCGCCTAAGGGCGAACGTGATGACGACGCTCGACGTGCTGATCAGCACGATATCTCCCGATGTGCCGTTGCCCGCGTACGCCCATCCAGGCGACGCGGGCGCGGACATTACGACCCGAATCGACGTGACACTCGCTCCGGGAGAGCGAGCGACGGTACCCACCGGCATCAAGATTGCGCTCCCCGACGGGTACGTGGCACTGATTCACCCGCGATCAGGGCTAGCGGCCAAGCACGGCATCACCGTGGTCAATGCCCCGGGAACTGTGGACGCCGCCTATCGAGGCGAGATCGCAGTCACGCTCCTCAACACCGATGCAACCACGTCGATGACCTTTGCTAAGGGTGATCGAATCGCACAGCTTGTGATCCAACGCGTCGAGCGCGCCGCATTCGTGGAGGTCGAACGCCTGCCAGGGACTCACCGCGGTGAGGGTGGATTCGGCTCAACGGGCGGCACCACCGCTTCCCACCAGACCGACGCCGCCAGCGACGCGACTGCGTCCTAGGCCCTGCCATGACCCAGCCTCCCACCGCGCTTTCCCCCATTTCTGAGGCCCAACCACGCACCTACGCGCGGGTTGCCGGCCGCATTGTGTGGGTTCAGGTCGAGCCCTCGGACGCCGCGCCCCAACTGACGGCGCGCATCGAGGACCAGTCCGGACGCCTCGACGCAATCTTTCAGGGCCGCCGCGCCATCGCGGGCATCGAGCCCGGTCGTCGTGTGGTTCTCGAGGGCCGGATCTGCGAGGCGACTGCCGTTCCCCTCATGTACAACCCTCGCTACGAACTGGTGGCCAGCGCATGAGTGAGCCAACTGAAGCGAGTGAGCCTTCCGAGACCGGCGGTGCGGCAGCAACTGCCGCACGCGGAGCCCAACTCTTGGGAGGTGAGGACTTCTCCTTCGCTGCTGCGATCGGTGGGCCGCGCGGCTTCGTCGAATCGATCCTGCCCGGGCTCGTCTTTGTGGTGGCCTACATCACCGTGGGCGGCTTCCAGGTGCCCGTCATCGCCTCAGTGGTGGTCGTGGTCGCCATGGTTGCGGCGCGGCTTATTCAACGCACCCCGGTCACGCAGGCGCTCTCAGGAGTCCTTGGTGTAGCACTGGGCGCCGTGTGGGCCTGGCGTTCCGGCGATGCGGGGGAGTACTTCTTGCCGGGACTCTGGATCAATGCCGCGTATCTAGCCGCTGTGCTCATCACCATGATTGTTGGCTGGCCGGTCGTGGGGATCGCCGTGGGCTTGTTGCGCGGCTTGGGCACGTCGTGGCGCAAGGACCGCGCGCTTCGACGACGGATGCAACTCGCGACCGCCGTTCTTGCCGCGACGTTCCTGCTGCGGCTCGTGGTGCAGGTCCCGCTGTACATGTCGGACAACGTCGCCGCGCTGGGAACCGCAAAACTTGCCATGGGCGTGCCACTCTTCGCCCTCAGTCTGTGGGTGATGTGGCTCCTGGTGGGGTCCGTAGGACGGCCGCAAGCAGCTCGGGATCAGCCTCAGCAGACATGACGAACAGCAGTTCGTCGCGGGCCTCGAGGGTGTCCTCGGGGCTCGGCGCGATGGTGCGGTCGGAGCGCATGATGCACGACAGCACAATCTCGCCGGGCCACTGAATCTCACGCACGAGCGCGCCCACCACTGGGGACGTCGGCGGGAGGGTGACCTCGACAATCGACGCGCCTGACTGGTGAAACGTGAAGACCTTGACCAGGTCACCCACGGCCACCGCCTCTTCGACCATGGCGGTCATGATGCGCGGAGTTGATACCGCGACATCGACACCCCATTGGGAGTCATACATCCACTCATTGCGCGGGTTATTGACGCGGGCAACGGTGCGAGGCACCCCAAACTCAGTCTTGGCGAGGAACGAGATGACCAGGTTGGCCTTGTCGTCACCCGTAGCGGCGACCACGACGTCCATGGTCTCCACCGCTGCCTCGCGAAGAGCGGTCAGCTCGCAGGCGTCCGCGAGCATCCACTCGGCCTCAGCGACCTGTGCCACTCGCATCGCGCTGGGTGAGTGGTCCATCAGGAGCACCTCGTGGCCATGCTCGAGGAGGTCACGCGCGATCGAGCGTCCAACGGAGCCGGCGCCGGCGATGAGAACCTTCATGCCTTCACCGTCCTGGGGCGTGACAAGACGCGTTCGGCGTCCTTGGCGACTGCATCGGGCACGATGAAATACACCTCGTCGCCGGTTTGAAGGAGCGACTCGACATCGGGAAGAGTCGCCTCGCCAAACCGCACGACATACGCGACACGACATCCCGAGGCCTCCTCGACGGAGGTCAGCGAGTGGCCAACCCAGCTCTGGTGAGGCGCCATCCGACGCAACGAGACTCCTGCCGCGGGGTCGACGAATTCAGCATCCGTGACACCCGGGAGCAACCGGGACACGATCTGAGACGTCGTCCACGGCACTGGTGCAACGGTAGGGATGCCCAGCCTGCGGTACACGTCCGCACGCCCGGAGTCCGAGATCCGGGCGACTACGTTCTCGACGCCATATGTCTCACGCACCACCCGGGCCGCAAGGATGTTTGAGTTGTCACCGTCGGACACCGCGGCGAACGCGTAGGCGTCCTCGACCCCTGCGGAGACCAGCGTCTCGCGGTCAAATCCGATGCCGGTGATCTTCTGACCCTGGAAAGATGAGGGGAGTCGGCGGAAGGCGTCACCCGTGCGGTCGATGATGGCGACGGAGTGCCCGCGCGCCTCAAATTCTTCCGCCAACGAGGACCCGGTACGGCCGCAACCCATAATGACTATATGCACGAGAACCCACGCTATACCCGTTACGCCTAGGATTGTGCGACGTGCGACAGTTTCTGGAAAGGCTCAAGGCTCTCGTCTTCGGACGACCCATCGCGACTGACCGCGCGCGCCCAATAATTCTGCGGACGAGGTTGGCACTTCCCGTGTTCGGCGCCGGCATCGTCTCTGCCGTGGCGTACGCGCCCGATGCTGTTCTGGACGCACTCAGACGAGGCAGCCAGCAGAGCGCAATGCTCGCCATGGCGATCGGCGTGTTGGCGATTCTGTTGCTCTTGGGATTTGCGTACCGCTCCAACGTTCACCAACGCCCCGACGAACTAGGGGACTACGGCCTGGTTCGCGACAAACTGGGAGCGCAAGCCGGCGTGATTACCGGCTCCGCGCTACTGATTGACTACCTGTTCACCGTGGCCGTCTCAGTCGCAGCGCTTGCGCACTTCCTGAGGTACCTCGTGCCCTGGGCGAACGACTGGCACACCGTCATCGCGGTGGGGGCTATTGGGCTGATGACCCTCGCGGCACTGCGCGGTATCAGGGACCGTGCTCGCATCCTGCTCCTCGTGTTTTTTGGCTTCCTTGCCATCATCGCGCTCGTGGTGACGTTCGGCATCGTGCGGCACACAGATTCCATCCTCGCCCCCATCGAAGCCGCGGCACCCACCACCATGACGGTGATCTTCGCGTACGCGGGAGCCATCGCGTCCGGTGCCGTGATGGTGACGGGGATCGAGCACCTCGCCTCGGCGGGGCCCTACCACGCGGAGCCTCGCGGCAAACGAGCGGGCCGGACGCTACTGATCGCGGTAGCAGCCGCCGGAGCGGCGTTCTTTGGAGTCTCGTGGCTGGTGTGGTCGTACCGCGTGACTGGATGGACCGATGGGCCGGTGCTGCTGCAAGCAGCCGAGCGTGCCTTCGGCTCGACCTGGGTCCTGTGGATCGTCGCCCTTGCTGCCGTCGCCATTCTGTACGCCGCCGCATCGGCGGTCTTCAAGCGCTTTGCGAATCTAACGTCGCTGTTGGCACGCGACTCCTACCTACCCCGACAGCTCGCGACCCGCAATGACCGGCTGGTGTTTCGTGGCAGCGTGCTGCTCGTCGGTGTGCTGTCCGCGATCCTAGTGATTGCCGTCGACGCTCGGCTCGACCAACTGATTCACATGTACGTGATCGGCGTCTTTACCTCGATCGTGCTGAGCCAACTCGCCATGGTGCGCCTCTTCGATGGCAAGCTTGCGTTGGAAACGGCAGGCAAAGCGCGTACGCGCATGGCTCTCACTCGCATCCTGCACTGGGTTGCCACGATCGTGGCAGCCACCGTGCTCGCAGTGGTCGCGATCTTCAACTTCCTCAACGGCGCCTGGGTGGCGTTGGTGCTGATCGTGGTGCTGGTCGTCATGATGCGCGCAATTAAGAGCCACTACAGTCACGTTGCCGCGGACCTCAAGATCGTGCCCGGGGACCATACCTCGGCGCTTCCGAGTGCCACCCACGGCATCGTGCTTGTGACCCAGTTGAACCGACCGGTGTTGCGCACGCTCGCGTACGCGAAGGCCGCGCGTCACTCCTCACTCGAGGCGGTCTCCGTCCGTGTGGAGGCGAACGCGGCGACCGAACTGCAGAATTCCTGGGGCAAACTCACGGCAGGCGTGCCCCTCGTCATCCTCGACTCTCCGTATCGTGACGTGGTGGGACCGGTCATGGAGTATGTCCGCTCCATTCACCGAGACAGTCCCCGAGACGTCGTCGTGGTGTACGTACCGGAGTTCATCGTGGGACGCTGGTGGGAGCGATTCCTGCACAACCGGTCAACGGTTCGCCTGCGGTCGCTGCTCTTGCACATGCCGGGCGTGGTGGTTGCCGCCGTGCCCTGGCACCTTGAATCAGCGCAAAGTGCGCGCGAAGACGCCCAACGCGGCTAGGAACGAGACACGACGTGAACACCATCCGACTAACCATTGGCAGCCCTGCGCACGGAGGCCACTGCGTTGCCCGGCACGACGGACGGGTCATCTTTGTGCGGCACACGTTGCCCGGCGAAGTGGTCGAGGCGGAACTCACCGAATCCGCGGGCGATGCCACGTTCTGGCGAGCCGATGCCGTGGAGATTGTGGAGGCGTCGCCAGATCGCGTCGCTTCCGTCTGGCCAGAGGCAGGACCCGGCGGCGTTGGCGGGGGAGAGCTGGCCCATGTGTCCCTCGACGGCCAGCGCGCGTGGAAGCTGGCGGTGGTCAAGGAGTCCTTTGAGCGGTTCGCGAACCAAGAATTCCCCGGAGTCGTGAGCGCCGCACCGAGCGACGCCGAGCGTGGCGGACTGGGGTGGCGCACCCGCGTGGGCGCCATTGGCGATGTCGAGGGACGCGCAGCGATGCACCGATTCCGTTCCACATCGATCGCCACGCTGACAGCGATGCCGCTTGCCGTACCTGCCGCGGAGGAGGCATTGCTGAGCCAACGCTTTCCCGGCGGGAGCAAGATTCAGGTGGTGGTGCCGGCTGACGGCGAGGCCCGTACGCTCGTCGATGGCGTGCGCTGGAACGGCGGCCGGCGCGACAAGCGAGACAACGCACCCGCGAGCGTGGCCGAGCGAGTCACCGTAGACGGTCAGACGTATGAGTATCGGGTGGCGACCGGTGGCTTCTGGCAGGTACACACGGACGCCCCCGAAACCATGATTCGCGAAGTGCTGCGTCGGGTGGGTGACGCCCCCGCAGCGTGGGATCTATACGCCGGTGCCGGACTATTCTCGCTTGCGCTCGCCACCGCTGGTAAGCGAGTGATTTCCGTCGAGGAGGACGAGACTGCGTCCAAGAATGCACGCCGGAACCTCCACAGCTTCGAGGGAGCAACGGTGCTCAATGGGGATGTGCGCAAGACGCTGGCCGACTCGCTGACGAATCCTGCGCTCGCCCTCGGAGACGAGGTAGCCGTAGTTCTAGACCCGCCGCGCTCGGGTGCCGGCGGGGCGACCATTGAGCGCATCGTCGCCTTGAACCCCGCCCGGATTGTGTACGTGGCGTGCGACCCCGTTGCACTGGCCCGTGACACTGCTTTTCTTGCCGGGCACGGATACGTTCTTGCCGGTGCGGAGGCGTTTGATCTGTTCCCCATGACACACCACGTCGAGGCGATTGCGACGTTCGAACGGGCGTAACCGGGCACAGTTGGCCGCAAAAGACGCTGCCCTCATCCGGATAGGATGGACGGCAGCGAACTAAACGGAGGAAGACATGAGCGAGAACACACTTGGAGCCAAGGCCACGCTGGACGTGGAAGGCAATGAATACGAGATCTACCGGCTAAATGCGGTGCCGGGGCTCGAGAAGTTGCCCTACTCGCTCAAGGTTCTCGCCGAGGCACTTCTGCGCACCGAAGACGGTGCGAACATCACGGCCGAGCATGTGAAGGCGCTCGCCGAGTGGGACCCCAAGGCCAACCCCGAGACGGAAATTCAGTTCACTCCAGCGCGCGTGGTGATGCAGGACTTCACCGGCGTTCCCTGTGTGGTCGACCTTGCCACCATGCGCGAGGCCGTCGCGGAACTCGGCGGCGACCCCACCGTCATTAATCCGCTCGCACCTGCGGAGATGGTCATCGACCACTCCGTCGTCATTGACGTGTTTGGCCGTGGCGACGCGCTGCAGCGCAACACCGACAAGGAATATGAGCGCAACCGAGAGCGCTACCAGTTCCTGCGTTGGGGACAGACCGCGTTCGATAACTTCAAGGTGGTTCCCCCGGGGACTGGAATCGTCCACCAGGTCAACCTCGAGCACCTTGCCCGCGGTGTCATGACCGCGGATGTCGACGGGGTCACTCGGGCTTACCCGGACTCCTGTGTCGGAACCGACTCTCACACCACCATGATCAACGGGCTGGGCGTATTGGGCTGGGGCGTGGGCGGCATCGAGGCCGAGGCGGCCATGCTCGGTCAGCCCGTCTCGATGCTGATCCCCAAGGTGGTTGGCTTCAAGCTCAGCGGCAAGATCCCCGCGACCGCGACCGCCACCGATGTGGTGCTGACTATCACGCAGATGCTCCGTGAGCACGGCGTGGTCGGCAAGTTCGTCGAGTTCTATGGAGACGGCGTTGGCGCTGTACCTCTCGCCAACCGTGCCACCATCGGAAATATGTCGCCTGAATTCGGTTCGACGGCAGCGATGTTCCCGATTGATGGCGTCACCATCGACTACCTGAAGCTCACCGGTCGTTCCGACGACCAGGTCGCGCTGGTCGAGGCGTACGCCAAGGAACAGGGCATGTGGCACGACCCGTCGGCGGATGGCTACGTCGAGCCCGTGTTCTCGGAGTACCTCGAGCTTGACCTCGGCACCGTGGTTCCGTCCATCGCCGGTCCCAAGCGCCCCCAGGACCGCATCGAACTCACTGACGCCAAGAATTCGTTCGGCCACGCCGTGCTGAACTACGCCAAGCACGAGGCACAGGAAACCCACGGCCTCGACGAGTCCGTGGAAGAGACGTTCCCCGCATCGGACCCCATCGCTGCCGAAGCTCACGCTGGCGACGAGCCGGAGCCGCGCGATCCCCGCGAGGGTGTCCCGGCCGGTCGTCCGAGCAAGCGCACAGCGCTCACCATGGAGGACGGCACCAAGACTGAGCTCGACCACGGCGCCGTCGTGATCGCGTCGATCACGTCTTGCACCAACACCTCGAACCCCTCGGTAATGCTGGCCGCCGGGCTGCTCGCTCGCAACGCGAATGCCAAGGGTCTGAATGTCAAGCCATGGGTGAAGACGTCGATGGCTCCCGGCTCCAAGGTGGTCACCGATTACTACGAGAAGGCCGGTCTGTGGCCTGACCTCGAAGCACTCGGCTACCACCTGGTGGGTTACGGCTGCACCACGTGCATCGGCAACTCCGGGCCGCTGCCAGCGGAGGTCTCCGCGGCGGTCAACGAGGCAGACCTCGCGGTCGTCTCGGTGCTGTCTGGTAACCGCAACTTCGAAGGGCGCATCAACCCCGACGTGAAGATGAACTACCTGGCATCCCCGCCGCTCGTCATCGCCTACGCGCTGGCCGGCACCATGGACTTCGACTTCGAGACCGAGGCACTGGGCCAGGACCACGACGGCAATGACGTCTTCCTGCGTGACATCTGGCCCGACCAGTCAGAGGTTGACCAGATTGTCGGCTCCTCGATCACCGAGGCGATGTTTGAGAAGGGTTACTCCGACGTTTTCGCTGGCGACGAGCGCTGGCAGACGCTGCCCACGCCCGACGGCAAGACCTTCGAGTGGGAGGACGACAGCACTTACGTGCGCAAGCCCCCATACTTCGAGGGTATGTCGATGGAGCCCGCCCGTGTGAAGGACATCACCGGTGCGCGCGTCCTTGCGCTGCTCGGCGACTCCGTGACCACCGACCACATCTCGCCTGCAGGCGCGATCAAGGTCGATAGCCCGGCGGGCAAGTACCTCGACGAGAACGGCGTAGAGCGCAAGGACTTTAACTCCTATGGCTCACGTCGCGGCAACCACGAGGTCATGATTCGTGGCACGTTCGCGAATATTCGTCTGCGCAACCTGCTGCTTGCTGACAAGAACGACGGCGCCGGAGTCGAGGGCGGATTCACGTTCAACTTCCTCAGCCAGGAGCAAGACACCATCTACGACGCCGCACAGGCCTACGCCGCAGCAGAGGTGCCATTGGTGGTACTCGCTGGCAAGGAGTATGGATCCGGTTCCTCGCGTGACTGGGCAGCCAAGGGCACGTCCCTGCTGGGTGTACGCGCCGTCATCACGGAAAGCTTCGAGCGTATTCACCGTTCGAACCTGATTGGCATGGGTGTGCTTCCGCTGCAGTTCCCGGAGGGGCAGTCCGCTGCTTCACTCGGGCTCGACGGTTCCGAAACTTTTGACATCGACGGTGTCAGCGCAATCAGCGATGGTGCGCACCCACGTGCGATGTCGGTGAAGGCGACCAAGGCTGACGGCTCGGTCATCGAGTTTGACGCGGTTGTTCGTATTGACACCCCCGGCGAGGCCGACTACTTCCGCAACGGCGGCATTCTGCAGTACGTGCTGCGATCACTCGTTAAGCAGTAGCAAACCCCGTCTAGTTAGACATCTCCATCAGTTCGCCGCCACCCATTCGGGTGGCGGCGAACCTTGTCTTTAATGCCAGCCACACGTCGTACAGTGGAAAGACGCCAGGTAAGGAGGCACGGTGCTCGAGCGAATCAGTTCGCCCCGCGACCTGCGTGACTTCACGCCCGAGCAGCTTGACGAGCTCGCGGCGGAGATTCGTGACTACTTGGTCGATTCCGTGTCGCGCACGGGGGGACACTTGGGCCCCAACCTTGGTGTCGTTGAGCTCACTATCGGCATTCATCGCGTGTTCGAGTCCCCCCGCGACCCGATCGTGTTCGACACGGGACACCAGTCGTACGTGCACAAATTGCTCACTGGGCGTGGAGACTTCTCCAACCTCCGCAAACGCGACGGACTGTCGGGGTACCCCTCTCGCGCGGAGAGTGAGCACGACATCGTCGAAAACTCGCACGCCTCCACCGCGCTGTCATGGGCCGCGGGTATTGGCCGCGGACACACCATTAAGGGCGAAAAGGACCGCACCACGGTCGCGGTCATCGGCGATGGCGCGCTGACCGGGGGAATGGCCTGGGAGGCTCTCAACTCGCTTGGTGCCTCGAAGGACCGCGTGGTGGTGATTGTGAACGACAACGGGCGCTCGTATGCCCCCACCATCGGCGGGCTCGCCCGCAAGCTTGACGGGATTCGCACCGATCGTCGCTACGAGGAGTTCCTGGGTTGGGGCAAGCGCACCTTCCAGGATCGTGGGCCGTGGCGCAACTTCGCCTATCGCTCGGTGATGCACGGCAAATTGGCCCTCAAGGGCCTCATCCAGGAACCCAGTATGTTTGACGACCTTGGTCTCAAGTACGTGGGTCCCATCGATGGCCACAACCTCGAGCACGTGGAGGCCGCCCTCACGCACGCGCGGGACTTCGGCGGTCCTGTGCTGGTCCACGTTCTCACCGAGAAGGGGCGCGGATATTCGCCCGCCGAGGAGGACGTCGCGGATCGTTTTCACGCCGTGGGCAAGATCCACCCGGAGACGGGGCTCCCCATTGAGCCATCGCGTTTTGGGTGGACCAAGGTCTTTGCCGAAGAGGTGCTCGAGGCGGGGCGTCAGCGAGAGGACATCGTCGCGCTGACGGCCGCGATGCTCGCGCCGGTGGGCCTGCAACCCTTCGCGGACGAATTCCCCGACCGAGTGATCGACGTTGGCATCGCTGAGCAGCATGCTGTCACCTCCGCGGCGGGCCTGGCGTTCGCTGGCCTGCACCCCGTGTTCGCCGTGTACGCCACGTTCTTGAATCGTGCGTTTGACCAAGTATTGATGGATGTGGCCCTGCACAAGGCTGGTGTCACGTTCATGTTGGATCGTGCCGGCATCACCGGTGACGACGGCGCGAGTCACAACGGCATGTGGGACATGGCGTTGCTACGTCACGTGCCGGGGCTGCGCCTCGCCGCACCCCGCGATGAGCCCACCATGCGCCGGGCGTTCCGCGAGGCCATTGAGGTGGACGATGCGCCCACAGTGGTGCGTTACCCGAAGGGGGCCGTGGCCGAGGACCTACCCGCGGTGCGTTCACACCGTGGCATTGACGTCCTCGCCGAGCATGGCACGGGCATGCCGGAGATCATCGTGTTCGGCATCGGCTCGATGGCGGTGACGGCCGTGGAGGTCGCGGGCAAACTCGCAGCTGACGGCCGCAGCGTCATGGCGGCCTCGGCGACCTGGGTACGTCCGGTTCCCGATGGCCTGGCTGAGTTCGTTGCCGGCGCGCAGTTGGTGATCACGATCGAGGACGGGCTACGTGACGGGGGAGTTGGCGAGGAATGGGCCGATGCTCTGAGTGGGTCGTCCGTCGCTGGTCGGGTGGCCTGGGAACACCACGGCGTGCCTACCCAGTTCCTCGATCACGCGACACGCGCGCAGATTATCGAGGCGATTGGCCTGGATTCATCTGCCATCGCGGACGATGCTCGGGAGACGTTGACGCGCGACTAGGCCGCATGTGGGTGGACGAGCGGCACAGCTTGGGGCAGCGTGACTCGCTCGAGCGTGCGAAATCGGACCAACAAGGCGCCGAGTAGCCCTGAGGCGTGCCAAATCGGACCAATAGAGTTTGGGCGGTGGGGCGAAGTGAGGCTCTCTAGGAGTCTGATTCCGCAGCCGCGGCAGACTCGTCGGCCGCCGCGGCGAATGCTGCCGCCAGAACCGGGGCGGTAAGGTCGATTTGCCACTGACGTGCACCGCGCCCTGCCTGGAATTCGCGAATCCAGGCCTCGGTATCGGTGTCCGGGCTCGGCCGGAACTCCCAGCACGTGCGACGCAACGCGTCAGGCTGCAGCAGGTTCTCCGCCGGGACATTGTGCTCGTCCACCAGCGCCTGGATGGCCTCGCGAGCGTGCGTCAACCGGATGGCTGCCTCAGGGCGTTTGTCCCTCCACATTCTGGGCTGAGGGGGGCCATCTCCAGCAGGCCCGCGACGCGGCGGCAGCTTCTTGTCCGGGAGCGCCATGGCCTCCTCGACGGCTACGTACCATTCACGAGCGCGGCGGCGCGTGCCCTTGGACTGCCACTCGCGGATGGCGACCAGCTCGTCAAACGAGGTGGGCTTGGCCTGGCCGGCGGCGGTGATCGCAGCATCGCGCAGGACCCGGCCAGGGGACGTGTCGCGGCGTTGCGCCTCGCGATCGCGCGCCTCCCACAGTGACTTGACGACGGCTAGTCCGCGCGGATCGCGGATCTGATGTGACCCAGAGGTGCGTCGCCACGGATCTACGCGCGGCGCGGCTGGGGGAGCGAGGCGAACTGCCTCGAACTCTTGCTGGGCCCACTCGAGCTTGCCCGCGTCGACGAGGTGTTGGTGAATTCCATTGCGAAGCTCGATGAGGATCTCGACATCTAGTGCGGCGTAGACCAACCACGAATGGGGGAGCGGACGAGTCGACCAGTCCTGCGCAGAATGTTCTTTGGCGAGAGCAAGACCCAACTCGCGCTCAACCACGGCGGCGAGACCAACCTTGGGCCACCCCAGTAGCCGTGCGGCGAGTTCCGTGTCGAACACTGAGGCAGGGTGCATACCGAGGTCATGCATACCGGGAAGATCCTGGCTCGCGGCGTGGAAGATCCACTCGGCGTCACCAAGTGCCTCCCCAAACGATGACAGGTCAGTGAGCACGCCTGCATCGATAAGAATCAGCCCTGCGCCTTCACGCTTGAACTGCACCAGGTAGGTCGCCTGCCCATAGCGGAATCCGGAAGCACGCTCGGCGTCCGCGGCGACCGGTCCGGTGCCCTGAGCGAAGCGTGCGGCGGCCTCAGCAAGCGCCTCGGGGGTATCGATGACGGGTGGGACGCCGTCAACGGGCATCGTCAGCGGCGTCGCCGGCTCGGCCTCAGGCTCGGTTGCCGACTCGTTGTCGGGGGCGACGTTCTGGTTCTCGCTCACGCGGTCCTTCCTGGGAGCATCGTGACGCCATCCGGTACAGGAGGGATGCCAGCGCACGATGCGAGTAGTTCCGTCCACGCCACGATGTGTGGCGCGATGTCTGATGAATCGGGGGTCCAGGACACGCGCATTTCCACGTTGACCTCGGACGGGCGCTCGGAGAGCTCGCCGAATGACCTTGATACGACCTTAGTGACCGTACCGCCTCGCGCGTGGTGAGGGATGCCATCAAGGGCGTCGCCGAGCCACGACCAAGCAACATCCGCCCACATGTCGTCCTCGCCAACTTCCGCCTCGACGACAGCCTTGACGAGGGCCACGACCCGGAACGTGCCTTGCCACGCGTCTTGCCCGTCGGGGTCGTGAAGCAACACAAAGCGACCACTGGCTTCGGCATCGTCAGCGACCACCTCACCGTTGATGGCAATGGCGAAAGGCGCGATGCGGCTGGGGGCGGGAGTCTCCGTCAGCGTGACCTCGCGTCGCGTGGGCGCGCCCTGCAGGGACCGCAGTGCCTCTTGGAAGGACTGCGGGGCGGCACCAATGTCCTGACCCATAACCTGAGCGTAGGCGGGGCACGCCGTGGTGCCGGGTACGCCACGCTGTCGCTGACCCTCTAGGCTGGACGGCGTACCCCAACACAGCACTTTAAGGACGTGACATGGCGCTTGCACACATTGGCGTAACCGGAATGGCGGTCATGGGCCGCAACCTCGCCCGTAACTTTGCCCGCAACGGCTTCACGGTGGCGGTGCACAACCGCTCCGTCGAAAAGATGACGTCGCTTATCGAGGACCACGGCGACGAGGGCGACTTCGTCGGCTGCGAGTCACTCGAGGACTTCGTGGCAGCGCTGGCCAAGCCGCGCACCGTCGTCATCATGGTTCAGGCGGGCAAGGCAACGGACGCCGTGATCGAGTCGCTGACCGAGCTGCTCGAAGAGGGCGACATCATCGTGGACGCCGGGAACGCGCATTACCCGGACACGATCCGTCGGGAAGCCGCGCTCAAGGCCAAGGGCCTGCACTTTGTTGGTGCCGGTGTCTCGGGTGGCGAGGAAGGTGCGCTCCTTGGACCCTCGATCATGCCAGGCGGCCCCGCCGAGTCCTACAAGACCCTCGGTCCCATCCTTGAGAAGATCTCGGCAAAGGTCGACGGTGAGCCGTGCTGCGTGCACGTAGGGCCCGACGGCGCCGGACACTTCGTCAAGATGGTGCACAACGGCATCGAGTACGCGGACATGCAGCTCATCGCCGAGGCGTACCAGCTGCTTCGCGAAGGCCTCGATCTGAGCCCCAAGGAGATCGGCAAGATCTTCGAAGAGTGGAACAAGGGCGACCTCGAGTCGTTCCTGATCGAGATCACCGCAGAGGTACTGGCGCAGGTCGACGCCAAGACGGGTAAGCCGCTCGTCGATGTCATCCTCGACCAGGCGGGACAGAAGGGCACCGGTCGTTGGACCGTGCAGTCAGCACTCGACCTCGGAGTTCCCGTGACGGGAATTGCAGAGGCGACCTTCGCGCGCGCCATCTCATCGCAGACCACGCAGCGGGTCGCGGCACAAGGAGTGCTTGCAGCGAACGCATCGGACTTCCACATCAAGAACAAGGAAGGCTTCATCGAGGACGTACGCCTCGCGCTGTACGCCTCCAAGGTGGTTGCCTATGCGCAAGGATTCGACCAGATCCAGAAGGCCTCCGAGGAGTTCGGATGGGACATCGATCGTGGCGCGATGGCCCGCATCTGGCGTGGTGGCTGCATCATCCGCGCCCGCTTCCTCAATCGCATCTCCGAGGCCTACGGCCGCAACCCCGAACTCGAGTCGCTGTTGGTCGACCCGTACTTCGTCGACGAGGTTGCCTCGGGAGTCTCCGCATGGCGCCGCGTCGTTTCGCAGGCCGCGTTGGCCGGTGTGCCATCGCCCGCCTTCGGGTCGTCGCTGTCCTACTACGACTCGCTTCGTGCCGAGCGTCTGCCCGCGGCGCTGATCCAGGGTCAGCGTGACTTCTTCGGTGCGCACACGTACAAGCGTGTCGACGTCGAGGGAACGTTCCACACCGTGTGGACCGGCGAGCGCAACGAGGTCGAGGCCTAGACTGCCCACGCACCCATGTGATGCCGATGTCCCCCCGATCACGATCGGCGGGGACATCGGCATTTCCACGGCCAAAACGTCCGCTCACAGCAAGTGCAGACGGCTTTTTCTCTACAGTGCGCGAGAATCGTCACCATGACACGCAAAGAGATCGGCGTAATTGGCGGGGTAGGACCGGCCGCGACGGTCGAGTTCCTACGCCGGGTTGTGGACATGACGGACTCGGCAACGGATCAGGGACACGCAGACCTCGTCGTACTCCAGCACAGCTCGATTCCAGACCGCACCGCCTATGTGCTCGATGCCTCGCGTGAGAATCCAGGACCGGTACTTGCCGCGGATGCTCGCCGCCTGGAGGCCATGGGCGTGACGGCCATCGTGATTCCCTGCAATACGGCACGAGTCTTCATCGCCGAGATCGAGGCAGCCGTGCACACGCCGGTCGTGGACATCGTGCAACGCGGCGCGGAGGCGGCGAGCATGCTCTCCACGCCTGGCGCGCGCGTGGGAGTACTTGCGACGGATGGGACACTGGCGTCAGGCACGTACGCCCACGCCCTCAAGGATCTCGGGCACGATATCGTCGTTCCCCGCCACGACCTGCAGGCACGGGTGACGGAACTCATCTATGACGAGGTGAAAGCCGGCCGCGAGCCTACGCGGGACAAGCTTGACGACGCGATTCGTTTCCTGCGGGAGCAGGGCGCCGAGGTCGTGATCCTCGGGTGTACGGAGCTGTCCGTGGCCGCCGTGGCCTGGGACCTCGACAGCAATGTGGTCGACGCGCTCGATGCATTGGCAGAGTCAACGATTGAACTCGCCGGGTGCTCGGTGCGAACCCGGCGCTAGCGGCGCCAACGCCGCACGATAAATCCGCCACCCACCAACTCGTGGGAGAGGTGGAACTCCGGCGGAACGGGGGGTGTCTGGGCGACCTGGGCG
The DNA here is from genome assembly GCF_000975135.1 of Demequina aurantiaca. Classification (GTDB taxonomy): domain Bacteria; phylum Actinomycetota; class Actinomycetes; order Actinomycetales; family Demequinaceae; genus Demequina; species Demequina aurantiaca. Next base: position 377,655 of record NZ_BBRF01000002.1, read on the forward strand.
CCTCCGGGCTGGGGCGACGTCGTCAGACAGTAGTCGTCGACGAGTCCTCGCTTGAGCAGGTCCTGCGCGAGCGTAGGGCCTCCCTCGCACAGCACCCGCGTCAAGCCTCGTAGTGCCAGTTCGTTGATCATGGTGCGGGGGGCGACGTTGTCTGCGCCGGAAAGGATGAGGCGAGGCTGCCACTCGGCACCTAGTCGATGCGTGGCCGGCGATCCGGCGGTGGTCACGACCCACGTCGATGTCGGATCAAGTTCAGGGGGCAGGTTGCCACTTCGCGTGACGATCGCGAGGTGTACTGGCGAGTCGAGTCCGGCACTCAAGCGTGAGGAGCGCATGGCCTCAGGAAGCGTGATGGCGCCGTAGCGTTCCCGGCGTGCTGTTTGAGCGCCGACCACGACCACGTCCGCCTGACTGCGTAGCGTGCGTAGGAGCCGAAGGTCCTCAGGGCCATTGAGTGAGCGCGAGGACCCGTCCGCTCCGGCACACTTGCCGTCGACGCTTTCGATCATGCCGAGCCGGACGCTTTGGGGTCGCTGGCGGTATAGCGTGGCCAGAGCTGACTCGGAGGGGTCGGGTGGAAAGGTCGCCGCGGTTGGTTGCGTCTGCGTCAGCGTGGGGCCGCTTGCTTCCGAGTCATCGTTCATGGGTGTTTGTGCCGCCCTTGTCTGGTGTCAGATAGTGATTTTCCTTCTTCTCAGCACTCTAGGCTAGAGACGTGAGTATCACCCTGCTCGGACGCCGTCCCCACCTGACCCCGGACGAGCTCGTTGAGGCGCTCGTTCCGCCCCCGCACTTTCGCGAAGCAACGTTCGACACGTATCGGCCCGACCCGGATCACTCGAGTCAAGCAGCCGCGCTGAAGGCGGCGAGTGGGTTCGCCGCTCGCGCCGCCAAGTCTGCGCGTAGGGGCCGCAAGCGGTCCCGTGCCGAGGGACTGTACCTCGATGGTGGGTTCGGCGTGGGTAAGACTCACCTGCTAGTTTCGATCGCCCGCGAAGTTGGTGACGCGTCCGCCTTTGGCACGTTCGTCGAATACACCAACTTGGTGGGCGCACTCGGTTTCGCCGCGGCCCGCGAGGCATTGTCGGGCTTCGCCGTACTGTGTATTGACGAGTTCGAATTGGACGACCCGGGCGACACCCTCCTCATGGCAAGGCTCATGCGGGAACTGGTCGAGGCAGGTGTCGCCATCGCGGCCTCGTCCAACACGCCTCCTGGGGCCCTCGGCAATGGCCGCTTCGCCGCTGAGGACTTCCAACGTGAAATACAGTCGCTTGCCGGTGTCTTTGACGTGGTGCGGATCGATGGGCCTGACTATCGCCACCGCCACACGGACGAATTCCCAGCCCCAGCATCGGCCGATGCTGTGGTCGCCGTGGCGGACGACGAGGACGGTGCGGTGGTGGACTTCGCGGACCTCGTTGCGGATATCGCGAAGGTGCACCCGAGCCGCTATGGAGCGTTCATCGATGGGCTCGCGAGGCTGGGCCTCAACGATGTCACAACGCTAACCGACCAGTCTCAGGCACTGCGACTAGTGACACTTGTGGACCGCCTCTACGACCGCGACGTGAGCATCGTGGCATCGGGCGTGGGCTTTGACGAGGTGTTCTCTGAGGACATGTTGCGTGGCGGATATCGCAAGAAGTACCTGCGTGCGCAGTCGCGGCTCGTGGCGATGACGACGGGGGAGTAGTCCCTACTTGCCCGCTTCCCGAAGCACGTCGATGCGGGCGCGTTCCGCGTCAACATCGAAGGCTGCCGGCGGCCACTGCAATGACATGCCCTCGAGCGCCTCGCACAGCAATTCTGTCATCGCAAGGCGTGCGAACCATTTGCGATCCGCCGGGATGACATGCCAGGGTGCAGCGTCCGTGGAGGTGCGCTCGAACATTGCCTCATAGGCGTCTCGGTAGTCGGTCCAACGTGCCCGGTCATCGAGGTCGCTGGTGCTGTACTTCCAGTACTTGTCCGGGCGGTGAAGCCTGCTCTCCAGTCGGTCCAATTGCTCGTCCAGAGACACGAGGAGCGTGGCCTTCACGATCGTGGTGCCGTGGTCAATCAGGCGCTGCTCCCATTCATTGATTTCGCCGTAGCGCGCCTCGATCTCCTCGGGGGGAGCAAACTCGCGAACCTTCGCCACTAACACGTCCTCGTAATGACTGCGGTCAAAGACGCCGATGCTGCCCGCGCTTGGTATCTTGCGTTCTATTCGCCATAGGAAATGGTGGCTGAGCTCCTCTTTGGTGGGTGCGGCAAAACTCGCGTGTTCAACTCCCTGGGGATCCACCATGCCGATGACGTGACGGACGATTCCGCCCTTGCCCGCGGTATCCATCCCCTGCAGGACAAGAAGCACTGAACGCCGCCCGCCCGAGCGGCCCTCGGCGAAGAGTTGCTCCTGCAAAATGGCGAGGTCGCGGCCACGAGCCTCCATGCGCTCGATGCCGTCCTCCTTGTTGCCGTCGAACCCGGGCGTGGAGTGCTTGTCGAAGCCGGCGATGCTGAATCCAGGGGGAACCCGCAGTGCCGCGGACGGGTGGTCTCGCAAGTCCGAGTAGTTCCTGCTCATGATCTCTCCTTCGAGGTAGATGACCTCACGCTAGTAGCCCGGGGCCCTTGCGCGAGTGCCTGAGGCGCGAACGACAACCAACGAATCAGGAGGCAATCGCAACGCGCCGGATTCCTCGACGATGACCTCCCCAAACTGGGCGGCGACGTCGCCGTTGGGGACGGACGCGGGGGCGTCGCTCAGGTTCGCGTGAACGGTGAGCGGTCCGTGCATGGTCACCACGCGCGGCGCCAATTCGGATATCCGGGCACCGTGCTTCACCCACGCGTCCCTCGCCTGAGCCTCGTGCCTCAGTGCCATCAGCTGACGCACCCATTCGCGTAGAGCATCGTGGATGGTTCCCTCGGCGGCCACGCCGTCACCTAGCTTGGAACGCAGGAAGGTGGTGCGGTCCTGAGGGTCGGGTACGTGCACCACGCCCCCGTAGAGCTCCTCCCACCCATGGCCACCAAATTCGCTCATGCGGCCTTCCGAGACTGCGCTTCCCAGCGGCTCATCGTGTTCGGTAAAGAACATGAAAGGCCTGGTCTCGCCGTACTCCTCGCCCATGAACAGCATCGGCGTGAAGGGAGAAAGCAAGATGAAGGCGAGCGAGGTAGCTTGCGCACCAGGAGAGAGAGTGGTGGAAGGGCGGTCGCCGATGGCACGGTTACCCACCTGGTCGTGGTTCGACGCGCAGACCACGAACCGACGCCGGTCGATGTCGGGGCCGACAGGTCGTCCCCAGACCTTGCCACGGAACGGTGAAAAGGTTCCGTTGTGCCAAAACACGTCGCGATACACCTTGTCCAGGGCTTCGACGGACCCAAAGTCGGTGTAGTAACCGTGGCGCTCGCCGGTCAGGTAAGCGTGCAGGGCATGGTGGACGTCGTCGTTCCATTGCGCGGTCATGCCGTAGCCGCCGTCGGCGGTGGGCGTGACCATGATGTCGTCGTTGAGGTCTGATTCCGCGACCAACGACAAAGGCCGGCCGATGCTGCGGCTGAGTTCGGAAGTCTCGTCGGACAGCTGAGCGAGCACGTGGCGTTCGGAGTCATCCTTGAGCTCGTGAACGGCGTCCAAGCGAAGGCAATCGATGTGGAAGTCACGGAACCAGCGCAGCGCGTTGTCACAAATGAAGCGACGCATGCCGTCTGCATGTGGCTGATCTAGGTTGACCGCCCAACCCCAGGGGGTGTCGTGTGCATCCGTAAAATAGGGACCAAACTTCGACAGGTAGTTGCCGTCGGGCCCTAGGTGGTTGTACACCACGTCCAGACATACGCCCAGTCCGGCCTGGTGGGCGGCATCCACGAAGCGCTGAAGTGCAGCGGGACCACCGTAGGCCTCGTGCACGCCGTACAGCGAGACGCCATCGTAGCCCCAGCCATGGCGGCCGGGGAAAGGGGCAAGCGGCATGAGTTCCACCACATCCACGCCGATGGACCTCAGTGCCGGCAGTTGTGCGGCAGCGGCGTCGAGGGTGCCCTGTGGCGTAAAGGCGCCCACGTGGAGTTCATAGAAGACCGCACCAAGCGCGTCCACACCCGCCCACGTGCCGTCGGCCCAACGGTGCAGTCCCGAGTCGAACACCCGGGACGCACCGTGCACTCCATGCGGCTGCTGCGCACTGCGCGGGTCCGGCCACGGCCCCTCGCCATCCACCTCGTAGGCGTAATCCGTCCCGTGGGGAAGTTCTGGACCGGTCCACCACCCGTTGCCGTCCGCGCCGTGTGCCCGCCGCATCGGCTCGCGGGAGGGCTCAGCCTGGTCGCCCACGACGCACACCACGGACTCCGCCTCAGGAGCCCAGACACGTGCCAGCATTAGGCGCGCACCAGCAGGGCGACGGGGGAGGTCTTGAGGAGTTCGGCGAGCGGCACCGGTCCACCCTCGAAGGTCTGACGCGCGATGCTGTCGTGCCACGTTCCCGGAGGTAGCTGGACGGTGTGATCACCCCACCCACCCAGGCGTTCAAGGTCGAGTGCGACGCGGGTCGCGACTGTGATGACGTGCGGCTCGTCGTCCACGGTCCTGGCAAAGACCACGGCGTGGCCGGACGATGACGGCAAGGGAAGGTAGCCGGCGTCGGGGCCGGTGAAGGCGCCCTCGTGGTCACGACGAGCATGCAGAGCACGGGCCGTCACCTGCAGCTTTTCCTCGCCCAACGAGCGTGGCTTGGAGCGTCCAAGCACGCGGCCCAAGACCGATGCATTGGCGTCGAAGTCAATGGCGCGGCGGTTGTCTGGGTCGACGAGTGTGGGATTGACCGATTCGGTGCCCTGGTAAATGTCAGGCACTCCGGGCATGGTGAGTTGGATGAGTTTCATACCGAGGGTCGCTGCCCGAACGCCGTGAGCAGTCCGGTGATGCCACTGCATGACCAACTCACGCACGGCTTCGTCCTTGCGTGCCTTCTTGGCGAACTTGAGGACAGCGGTCTCATAGACGTCGTTGACGGACGTCCACGTCGTGTGGGTTTTGGCCTCACGCATCGCCTTGATCAGGTAGCCCTCAAGCCGGTGCCATTCCATGAAGGTGGACTCGTCGGACGTTCCGACCAGAATTTGCCACCACAGGTTTTCCATCCGGCCGTCCAACTCGCTCGGACGGTACTTCTCCGTGCCCGACTGCAGGTGCCGCACGAGCTCGTCCCAGGCCTCCGCGTCCTCGCTCAGCACACCGAGTCGCGCACGCACGTCTTCTGAGCGCTTGGTGTCGTGAGTCGACAGACACGTCATCGCGTGAGGGTACGTCTGCTGTTGCTCGCTGGCCCAAGCGTGGAAGGAAGCGGGGGGCATCGCGAATCGCGATGCCGGGGAGCCGACCTCGCACAGTGGTAGCAGATGCGTCCAGCGGTAGTACGCGGTGTCCTCGATGCCCTTGGCCATCACCGCCCCGCACGCCTGCTGGAATCGCGTGATGAGTTCACGCCGGCTGGCCTCCTGGGTTCGCCCTGCACTTCCCACTTCGGCGCCACGAAGCAAATCCGCGACCACCTCGAGGGTTTCGTGGCGCTCAGGGTCGAGCGACTCGCGGGCGAGCGCTTCCGCGTGAGCAATGGCATCGAGTGACATTGCCTTGGGCGGCACTCCCGCGACCACGTAGGCGCGATAGCGGTCAAACGCGACCAACATAGTGCGCAGGCAGTCGTAAATCGAGCGCCACGTGTGGTCGCGTAGGCGCACGTCGGAGTCGCAGATCCCATGCGCGATGGTCGCGAGGCGGTGCACCTCGCTGGACAGCGTCTCCTTGACGATCTCGCGCTTGGCCTCGTCGATGATCGCTGGCAGTGACCCCATGGCGTCGCCGGTCACCCGGTGCAGGGTGCCAGCGAGCGGTGACGAGCCGGCGGGGTCGCGAAGCAGCGCACCGATGCGCCACGAGGCGTCATAGCCGGTGGTTCCCGCGGTCTTCCATGACGTTGGCAGACGTTCTTCGTCCTCGAGGATCTTCTCGACGACGATCCAGGCGCCATTCGTGGCATCGGAGAGGCGAGAGATGTAGCCGGCCGGGTCCGCGAGCCCGTCCGGGTGGTCGATGCGTAGGCCGTCGAGGGTGCCGTCGTTGATGAGGTCGACGATGACCTGGTGTGTGGCGTCAAAAACGTCCGGGTCCTCGACGCGTACGGCCACCAGCGAACCCACGTCAAAGAAGCGACGGTAGTTCAATTCTTCATTGGCGACACGCCAATACGCGAGGCGATAGTGCTGCTGCTCGACCAGCGACGCCATCGGAAGGTTTTCCGTACCAGCACGAACGGGAAACACGTGCTCGTAGTAGCGCAGCACGGGAATGTCGCCCTGGTCTTCGAAGCCGGGGATGGTCATCGAGTCGAGCGTCAGTTCGCCGCGTGCAAGGACTGTACCGATGCGCTCGCCAAGGACGGGCATCAGTACGGGGTCGCCGCCAGACCAGTCAACGTCGAACCAGTGCGAGAAGTCACTCTCCTCGCCGTACTGCAGCACCGACCACAGCGCCTTGTTGAAGTACGCGGGGGTGGGCACCGCCATGTGGTTGGGAACTAGATCGGCGATGAGGCCGATGTTGCGTTCACCCGCGGCCCAGGACAGTTGGCGTAGACCCTCCCTGCCGCCGAGCACGGGGGAGATGTGCGAGTGATCGACCACGTCATAAAAGTGGGTGGAGCCCGGGGCAGCGTCAAGGATCGGTGACAGATAGAGGTGCGACACCCCCAGTGACTGGAAGTAATCCAATTGCGCTGTCGCATCGGCAAAGGTGAAGTCTGCGTTGAGTTGCAGGCGGTAGGTGGAAAGGGGAACTGGGGCGCCGGGCCTGTGACCAAGTCGCCTGCTACGTTCGTGAGTCACGTCTGTCATGTAGGTAACCACTCCTTCGCCTTCATTCTGTCAGACCTGGGTGACGGCAAGATTTCGGCGCCCCGTCCGCTATTGGTCCGTTTACGCACGCGCTGAGATGTTGCCGCGCCCTACTGGTCCATTTTGCCCGGCTCTGTACGGTGGCTCTATGAGTGCATTCGATGTTGCCCATTGGCGCAGGTCCACGTTCGACATCTATCGGCAGGTGCGTGCCGAGCCGGATCACGTCAAAGCCCATGCCTTGTGGGCGTCCGCACGCCGCGAGATGCTGCTGAACCATCCCGCCTCCCCGGTGAAGCCTGAAGACCGCGGCAACCCCGGCATCGGCGGCGTGGCGGACTACGACGCCTCCTTCAGGTTTGTTGCGGGGCTGGACAGCGACGTTCCCGCACTCACCCGCGACGTGCAAACCGGCACCGATGGTGTGGTGCCCTTTGAACGCCTCGGAATTGTGCGTCTGGAGGGAATCGGAGAGCTCGACGTCTGGCGTTTGACGACGTACGGAGGTGGAATCTTTGTGCCGATGAGAGACACCACCGCTGGTAGGTCGAGCTATGGAGCAGGCAGATACCTGCTCGACACAATCAAGGGCGCGGACCTGGGTGGCGACGCTGGTGGTCTGGTGATCGACCTCAACTTCGCTTACAACCCCTCCTGCGCGTACGACGAGGCGTGGGCGTGCCCGCTGCCCGGTCCCGGGAATCGACTTGACGTGGATGTCCCAGTGGGGGAGCAGTACGGGGGCTAGCGCGTGATTGTGACTTATCGGCCCAGCAGGGAGCGTGCGACCCGAAAAAGCGTGCGCTATCGGACCAATAGAGGCAGCGATGGCGATGCGATGGCGGGGGGCTGGCCGAGTAGCGCGGCGCAAGAACTAAAAAGACCGGCTCAGCCCCGAAGGGCCGAGCCGGTCTTTGTACTGCATGGTGGGCCGTACTGGGATCGAACCAGTGACCTCTTCCGTGTCAGGGAAGCGCGCTACCGCTGCGCCAACGGCCCCATGCGAGGTGGAGATGGGATTCGAACCCACGTATACGGCTTTGCAGGCCGCTGCCTCGCCTCTCGGCCACTCCACCGCGAAGGAACTTATGGGTATGTACCAGGTACAGAACCATAAATCTTTCTCCGAGCGGACGACGGGATTTGAACCCGCGACCCTCACCTTGGCAAGGTGATGCTCTACCACTGAGCTACGTCCGCATGTTCTCGGGGATTCCCTCGAACAGGAGATGACAATATCCGAAACTTCGCCGCTTTACCAATCCGTCGGGAACGCGTGTCGGTGCCGCGCGCAATCACCTCGCCGTGCATTGCCAAATCCGGCTATACCGCCAATGACCTCGCCTTTGACCGCTAGCGTTAGGGCGTGGACTGGAGCAATGACCCTCGCCGTGCGGGAAGCGCTGAGTTTCGTGGCGTGCGCGCGAGCCATCCGGTGGAACGCATCGATGTCGCCACACATGGTCATCGTCTCTCCGAAGGTGGCTTTTGGGTCTTGGTCGCCGAGTTTGATGGAGTGATGAGCGCGTGGAGGTTCGCGCAGGTTGAGCGGTCTGACGTTCCAGCTGAGCCAGATGGCAGGCGTCCGTGGCGAGGTCCGTCGCGCGATGCCTGGGCTACCTCGATGGATCGCGCTGCCTACGTGCGCGGCGTGAAACATATACGCGCAGCGATCAGCGAAGGCGATGTTTACCAGGTCAATCTTTGTCGAGTGTTATCGGCGTCTCTGATCGCCGAGGCGCCAGGACCCGATGCGGTGGCGCTATCCCAGACCCTGACGACTGGGAATCCCGCGCGTTTCGCCTCTCGGATCGTGGTTCCGAGCATCGATGGCGCCGAGGGTGTGTGGGTGGTGTCGGCGTCACCCGAGCTCTACTTAGCGATTGATGGCTCGACCGTCTCGTCGTCTCCAATCAAGGGCACGGCCGCTCCGGGGGTGCCGATGCTACCCAAGGACGAGGCGGAGAACGTCATGATTACCGACCTCATTCGCAACGATGTTTCTCACGTGGCGCTACCTGGATCGGTGCGCGTGCCGGAGTTCCTCGCCGAACATGAGCACCCCGGCTTGTCGCACCTGCAGAGCACCGTCGAGGCGACGCTCGCACCGGAGTTCGAGTGGACCCCCGCGATGTGGCCGGCGCTCCTCAACGGCACGTTCCCTCCTGGCTCCGTCTCCGGGGCTCCCAAGTCGAGCGCCCTCGAGATCATTGGACGAGAGGAACGCGCCATGCGCGGACCGTACTGCGGCGGGATCGGATGGATTGATGCGGATGTGCAGCGCGCAGAATTGGCTGTCGGAATTCGCACCTTCTGGTGGACCCCTGCCCATGGGGGCACGCTGCACTTTGGAACCGGCGCAGGCATCACGTGGGGCTCAGATCCCGATGGTGAATGGCGCGAGACGGAACTTAAGGCCAAACGCTTGATTGCCCTGGCAAGTAGCGAGAGGATGTCCAGATGAACATCGTCGTATGGGTGAACGGCGTCATCATGGATGCTGGCGCGCCTGTCGTGACCGCCACCGACCATGGCCTCACCGTGGGTGATGGGGTGTTCGAGACGATGGCAGTGGTGAACGGAAAGCCGTTTGCGCTCACGCGCCACATCGCGCGTCTCGCCTACTCGGCTCAGCGCATGGGTATCGACGAGGCGCATAGGGACTTGATTCGCGAAGGAGTGGCCGCAGTTCGCGACGCAGCGGCTACCGCGGATCAGCCGTTTGAGATCACCCGCATGCGGCTCACGCTAGTTTCTGGTCCGGGTCCCATGAGCTCGGTTCGTGGTGAGGGGCCCGCCTCACTCATCGTCACCGCCACCGACGCTCCGGCGCCCAAGCGATGCCGTGCGGTACGAGCGCCGTGGGTGCGAAACGAGCGCTCAGCGATCGCGGGCGTGAAGTCAACCTCGTACGCCGAGAACGTGGTGATGGCTCAGTTCGCGGCGGGCAAGGGTGCCGATGAGGCGATTGTCGCCAATACTCACGGCCACTTATGCGAAGGTACCGCGACCAATATCTTCATCGAGGTCGACGATGAGATTCTGACGCCACCTCTCGCCTCGGGCTGCCTACCTGGGATCACTCGTGGTCTCGCACTCGAGTGGGGGGCGCGTGCAGGCCTGCCGATTCGCCCCGCGGACGTGGGGGAACTCGATATGTCCGTGCTCGAGCGGGTGAGAGAGGGGGCGGCATTCGCAGCCGTGTCCTCCTCGACGCGTGGCGTGCAACCACTCGACATGCTCGATGGCGTGGCGTTGAAGCCCGGGCCACTATTGGCACGACTCTCACGCATCTTCGACGAGTTCGCGAGCGACAACCCCGACCCGGTCCCGCCGCGCCAAAAATAGCGGCTAGTATGGTGTCTGCTTTCAGGGCGATTGGCGCAGGGGTAGCGCGCTTCCTTCACACGGAAGAGGTCACTGGTTCGATCCCAGTATCGCCCACCAACATTTTTTGCTCCTGATAGGCGTCGAGGCACATCGGTCGCTCGACGCGGTTGAACCACCAGGGCGCTTGCTCGGCAACCTTTTGCGCGCGCGACTCGTTCCCTTGATGGCGATGTTTGCCACTACGCAACCAGTCACCAGCCACGGTCAGCACCTGAGTGCCATCTGACGCGTGGAATACTCCACAGAGGTACGGTGCACGTCGCCGCGCAGCTTGCGGCGCGTGGCGAAAGCCGTCCCTTTGCTCGATTTTGAGACGAGATGAACAATGTCTGAATTCGCGGGCACGAACGTGCCTTGGTGTGACATTCGTCACGATTTGTGTGGTTACACTGGCAAAGGCAGCGTGAAATTCTACGTAAGCACATGACAGAACTATGAGGGTGACCTGTCGACTGAGGGAGATTTACCTGTGAATTTGGATGCAGCTAATGGCGCCGCCGCGCGCCCGGAAATCGACACTGCGCCGGAGGGCGTGACCGTCGGGGATCCCGCGAACGAGCTGCTTGAGGCTGGACCTCAAAGCAAGAAGCGGGCACGAAAAGATGCCAAGGCGCCCAAGCGGCGTCGTCGACAGTGGGGTTCCGAGAAGCCTCGCCCGCCCCTGGATATCCAGGAGAAGCCGGCAAGTACCGCCGCAACCTGGTTTGGTGGCCTGGGCATCGTCTTTACGGTCATTGCCCTGTGTGTCTATCTTGCTCAAACCGTCATCTCTCGGGTGATCGACTACGGCATCCAGGACAGTCACTTCTGGTTCCAGACCATTCTCTACGTTGGCATTATGGCGATGCTGATCTTTTCCGCCTACTGCTATCTCCTCGCCCGCCAGGGCGCCCTGTACCGCTCCCGCACACATGTGCGGGTGCCACGCGCGGAGATCGACGCGGCCATGGGCGCTTCGCGTCCATCGCTCACCGTCTTGGTCCCGTCCTACGCCGAGGAGCCCTCGGTCGTGCGCGCCACGTTGCTGTCCGCTGCGTTGCAGGAGTATCCGGGAATGCGTGTTGTCCTGCTGCTGGACGACCCACCCACACCCAAGGACGACGAGGCCCGCGCCAGCCTTGAGGAGTGCCGCGCGCTTCCGACTGAAATCATGGACCTGCTGCGCACCCCCTACAAGCGTTTCGCGACCTCTCTCGATGTCTATGAAAGCGCGATCCGCGTTGATGGAAAGAGTTCGCCCGACGAGGTCCGTAGCCTCGCGCTCGACTACGTGTGGGGCGCCAAGTGGCTGCGCGAGCAGGCCTCGGCGTACATCCGTGAGAGCCACGCAGACGACTTCCTGGCCGAGGAGGTCTTTGGAGGTTTGGCGGGAGACTTCGAGATCACGGCACGCGCCCTATTCCGCTCGCTCGATGAGCGTGCAAGCCTGCCTGCCGAGCGCCTCAAGCAATTGGGCCGTCGACTGGTGTGGACCTTCGATGCCAACTTGAGTTCTTTTGAGCGCAAGGCTTACGCCCACCTCCCGCACGACGCCAACAAGGCAATGAACCTCAACGCCTACATGGGTCTCATGGGCCGCCGTGTCCAGGCGGTACAGACCAAGATCGGCGTCGTCCTGCGCGACACCACGGCGGCCGACGGGCCCGGGGTGTTGGACGTACCCGAGACTGACTTCATTCTGACCCTGGATGCGGATAGCGTGCTGCTACGTGAGTACTGCCTCCGACTTGTCCACCACATGGAGACACCGGGGAATGAACGCATCGGAGTCATCCAGACTCCTTACTCGGCGTTCCGAGGCGCGGAGACTCGGCTCGAGCGGATTGCCGGTGCTACCACCGACATCCAGCACATCCTGCATCAGGGGCTGAGTTACTACGACGCGACATTCTGGGTTGGCGCAAATGCCGTGATTCGCAAGAGTGCGCTCGACGACATCGTCGAAGTGTCCTATGTGGATGGGCAGCCCGTGTACCGCTACGTGCAGGACCGCACCGTGATCGAGGACACCGAGTCGAGCATCGACCTGATCGCCAAGGACTGGACGCTCTTCAACTACCCGGAACGACTCAGCTATAGCGCCACGCCGCCTGACTTTGGTTCGCTGGTGGTGCAGCGCGCACGCTGGGCAAACGGCGGTCTGCTGATTCTGCCTAAGTTCCTGCGCTACGTGCGCCGCGAGCGCAAGGCCGGTAGGCGCGTGCCTCGGTCTTCTGTGGCTCTGCGCTTCAACTACATGGCGTCCATCTCGTGGGCGAGCGTCGGCCTGGTGTTGCTTCTCGTGTTCCCCTTCGATGAGAGGCTCCTGAGCCCCGTCATCGTCGCTGCGGCACTGCCGTACTTCCTGGCGATGTCATCGGACTTCAAGCGACTGGGTTACAAGCGCACCGACATCTTCCGCGTCTACGCGTTTAATTTGCTCCTACTACCGGTCAACCTGGCTGGTACGTTGAAGTCTCTTCAGCAGGCGGCGGCCAAGTCAAAGATCGCATTCGCTCGTACCCCCAAGGTCGCCAACCGCACCGCCACGCCCGCGCTCTACGTCGTTGCTGCATATTTGATTGCAGCATGGTCGATCTACACCGTGGCCAACGGCATTTTGGCGGAAAACTGGAGCAACAGTGCGTTCGCATTGTTCAACGGAATTCTGACCCTCTACGCGATCTTTGCCTTTATTGGCTTTCGCAACTCCATCGTCGACGTCTTCGTGGGCGTGGCGCACTGGGTCAAGGTTCCCCCTAAGGAACGCCCAGTACCAAGTCCGAGTGATCAGACCCATGACCTTGACTGGGAGTCTGTTCTCTACTTCGGTCCCGATAGCGACATCGTCCCTGGCGATCGACGCGCGACAGCGGTGACATCCGTACCATCCGTGCGCCGCGGCGACACTCGAGCGCACCACCGAGGCTGACAGCCTCAAGGCACCTTCATCTCCATCCAACGGCGCGCGTTAACGACGTGCGCCCCTCTCACACTTGGGTATTTCAATGAGTAAATCAAAGAAAGCGAAAGCTCCACGCTCCCGCGTCTCGATCGTCCGAGTTGGATTAGTGCTGGCCTGCACCGGATTGCTCGGCTGGGCGGGATATGCGGCGGTCGCGTCCGTGGTGTCGCAGACGGAGAAGACGGGACCATCAACGTTCGCTGGCTACGTCGACGCGACGCTGACACCGACGTACTCCTACGGCACCCCAGCAGGTCCAGCGCAGTCGAACGTCATCCTGTCCTTCGTCGTGGCTGATCCGACCAGTGGCTGCACCCCACTGTGGGGCGGTGCGTACACGCTCGATGCTGCGGCGGACGAGCTCGAGATGGATCGCCGAATCACCCAACTCCGCAGCACGGGCGGAGACGTCCGCGTTTCCTTCGGTGGTCAGGCAGGCACCGAACTTGCGGCTGCGTGCACCGACGTGAGCGCCCTCGAGGACGCCTACCAATCTGTGGTTGATCGATACCAGGTCGCCAGCATTGACCTCGACATTGAGGGCGCTTCACTCGCCGACTCAGAGGGCGGCGCGCGACGTGCGACGGCGATCAAGGCCGTGCAGGACAACGCAATCGCGGACGGGCAGCAGTTGGCTGTGTGGTTGACGCTTCCGGTTGCGACCAGTGGACTGACGGCCGATGGCATCGCAGTGGTGGACCAGATGCTCGACCAAGGAGTTGACCTGGCTGGCGTCAACGGAATGACCATGGACTTCAACTCTGGCGTGTCGCCCACCGCACCATACTCCGATGCGGTGCTCGAGGCTGCCAATTCTCTGCACGTTCAGGTATCCGACGCGTACCGCCGTATCGGTACCAAGTTGGACTCACCTCGTGCATGGGAGAAGGTGGGCATTACGCCGATGATCGGTCAGAACGACGTCGCCGGGGAGGTCTTCACCATCGAGGACGCTCAGGTTGTCAACGAGTTCGCCCGTGAACACGGAGTGGGGCAGTTGTCGATGTGGTCGCTCAACCGCGACGCTGAGTGCCAAAGCCCGTTGCCCAAGATCATCACGGTGGTGCAGAACACCTGCAGCGGAGTTGACCAGGGCTCGCAGTCCTTCGCGGAGGTACTCGCCGCGGACCTGCCGAACGTGCTCCCCACCAAGGACGAAGACAGTTCGCCGAGCGCGGCACCAACATCATCGGCGGCTCCGTCACCTACCTCGGCGAGCGGCGATGAGGTCGACGATCCCGCTCACAGCCCGTTCCCGATCTGGGATCCACTAGGCGATTACCCCGGCGGCACCAAGATTGTCTGGCATAAAAATGTCTACGAAGCCCGCTATTGGACCAGTGGCATGGCACCTGGTACACCGGTGGCGAACCCGGACGATTCACCGTGGACGTTGGTCGGTCCCGTGCTGCCCGGTGACACCCCAGCACCGCTCCCCACGCTCGCGCCGGGAAGCTATCCCCAGTGGAACGAGACTGAGAAATACACCACCGGTACGCGAGTACAGCTAGGCAACGTTCCTTACGAGGCAAAGTGGTGGAGTCAGGGGCAGGAACCAGGAGTTCCAGCCGCAGGAGGTTCGCCATGGGTGCTGATCACCCCCGCCGAGGGGGAGTAGGCAGGGGGAGACTCTCCCAACTCTGCACCTGAGCGACGGATTTTCCAGAGGTAGCCCCTAGGCTATTGGCACTGTTACTTCCATCGACGGAGCCCCACATGATTGACGACGTTCTTCTCGGAATCACCAAAGTGGGCATGCTCGCCTTCGTGGTCGCTGGCATGTTTGCGATGGGTCTCAAGCTCACCGTGGCGAGCATTCTGGGGCCGCTCAAGAACGCGCGCCTCGTGATCATGTTGTTGATCGCAAACTTCGTCGTGGTGCCCGGAATCATGGTGCTCGTCACCAAGGTGTTGCCCATGGATGATGCCACCGCAACTGCATTGATCCTGGTCGCTTGCTGTGCCGGTGCGCCATTCCTTCCCACGCTCGCCAAGCTCTCCAAGAGCGATCCGGCCTTCGCCGTGGGCGGCATGGTGTTGCTGATGGTGGTCACGGTGGTCTATGCGCCCATCGTGGTGCCCTTGCTCGTTACCGGTGCCGAGGTTTCGCCAGGAGATATAGCGTCGTCACTGGTGGTACTCATGCTGATCCCGCTCGCAATCGGGCTGTTCATTCGAGCGCGCTATGAGGGATCGGCCGCTACCTTAGCCAAACCGGTCAACCAGATTTCGACTGTCGGTCTGGCGTTAGGCATCGTCGCCGGCATCATCGTGAACTGGAGCGAAATCATCGGCTCGGTCGGCTCATGGATCTTCATCGGCACGTTGATTCTGCTCGCGGTTGGCTATGGCGCTGGCTACCTCGCAGGCTTCGGTATGTCTGCCTCCGACCGGCGCGTCACGAGCTTTGCGACCGCACAGCGCAATATCTCTGCCGCACTTGTGATTGCAGTCTCGCTCGACGGTGACGTGATCGTTCGCACGCTGGTGGCGGCGCTGGTGGTGCCGATTGTGCTGATCTGGCTTGCGGCCGAACTCGGAAAGCGCTCGGGCGGCACGTCTGAGACGACCGTCGAGGCTGTTGAGGCCTAGCGCCACCTGGGCGCGTGATTGCCGGGTGCCGACGCGAACCTCGGTAACATTGACGGGTGTGCGCCCATTGGTGCGCGCTCCGACGACACCAAAAGGGGTTTCTCTGTGGCCAGCATGACCGTGACCATCGACGGCGACGAACGTTCGATCGATTCCGGCACGACGGGCCTCGACCTGTTCCGCGACCGCCGCGACGTGGTGGTGATGCGAGTCGCCGGAGAACTGGTCGATCTTGCCCGGGAACTGGTCGACGGTGATGTTGTCGAGGCTGTTTCCGTGAACGAACCCGACGGGCTCATGGTGTTGCGTCACTCGACCGCGCACGTGCTCGCACAGGCTGTTCAACAGGTCAACCCCAGCGCGAAGCTCGGCATCGGGCCTCCCATCGAGAACGGCTTCTATTACGATTTTGACGTCGAGGAGCCCTTCACCCCCGAGGACCTCAAAAAACTCGAGAAGACAATGCAGCGCATCGTCAAGGAGGGGCAAACCTTCTCGCGTCGCGAGATTAGTGACGCCGACGCACTCGCAGAGCTCGCGGATGAGCCCTACAAGTGCGAGCTCGTGGGGCTCAAGTCGAATGCGGCCGATGCGGCCGAGGGGGCATCCGCGGAAGTCGGCGAGGGCGGCCTCACCATTTACGACAACCTCAATCGCCAAGGCGAGGTGAAGTGGAAGGACCTGTGCCGCGGACCCCACGTCCCTAACACCAAGGTGCTAGCCAATGGTTGGTCGTTGATGCGTTCGGCCGCGGCTTACTGGCGTGGCAACGAAAACAACCCGCAGCTCCAGCGTGTGTACGGCACCGCGTGGCCCACCAAGGAGGAGCTCACCGAGTACAAGGAGCGACTGGCTGAGGCCGAGCGCCGCGATCACCGCCGCCTCGGCGCAGAGATGGACCTCTTTTCCTTCCCCGATGCGATTGGTTCCGGCCTGGCGGTTTTCCACCCCAAGGGCGGCGTCATCCGGATGGAGATGGAGGAGTACTCCCGCAAGCGTCACGTCGAAGAGGGGTACGAGTTCGTCTACACCCCTCACGCGACCAAGAAGCAGCTGTTCGAGACCTCCGGCCACCTGGATTGGTACGCAGACGGCATGTACCCGCCCATGCACATGGACGAAGAGCGGGACGCCGACGGCAACATCACCAAGCAGGGCCAGGACTACTACCTGAAGCCCATGAATTGCCCCATGCACAACCTGGTCTTCGATTCCCGTGGTCGCTCGTATCGCGAGTTGCCGCTACGTATGTTCGAGTTCGGCACGGTGTACCGCAACGAGAAGTCCGGCGTGGTTCACGGACTCACTCGAGCGCGTGGTTTCACACAGGACGATGCCCATATTTATTGCACCCGCGAGCAGATGAAGGACGAGCTCACCACCACGTTGAACTTCGTGCTGGGTCTGCTCAAGGACTACGGCCTCACTGACTTCTATCTCGAGCTGTCCACCCGCAATCCGGAGAAGTCAGTGGGCGACGACGACGTCTGGGAGGAGGCCACCGAGACTCTGCGGGAGGTAGGCATCGCCTCTGGCCTTGAACTGGTCCCGGATCCCGAAGGTGCCGCCTTTTACGGCCCCAAGATCTCTGTGCAGACTCGCGATGCGATTGGCCGGTCGTGGCAGATGTCGACCATTCAGTTGGACTTCAACTTGCCCGAGCGCTTTGAGCTCGAATACACCGCGGCAGACAACTCGCGTCAGCGTCCGGTCATGATCCACCGCGCATTGTTCGGCTCCATCGAACGCTTCTTCGCGATCCTCACCGAACACTACGCGGGGCAATTCCCGGTGTGGCTCGCGCCTGTCCAGGTCCGCGCCATCCCGGTCGCCGAGCCCTTCAATGAGTACCTGGGCGAGGTCGTGGCAGAACTCAAGCGACAGGGTGTACGTGCGGAGATTGACGACTCGGACGAGCGTTTCCCCAAGAAGATTCGCAACGCGTCCAAGGAGAAGGTGCCGTTCGTGCTGATCGCGGGTGGCGACGATCAGGAGGCGAATGCAGTGAGCTTCCGCCTGCGCGACGGCAGCCAGGACAACCAGGTGCCCATCGCCGATGCGGTGGCGCGCATCGTCGCCGCGATCGCGGACAAGGTGCAGGTCTAGCGCGTGGCGGACATGGTTGACGGCGAGATGATGGGCGGCGAGGCCGATGGCTTCGAGCGCCTATGGACGCCTCATCGCCTGGCCTATGTGAGTCATTCCTCGGATCGCCCCGAGTACGAGGGCGAGCACCAGTGCCCGCTGTGTCAGAAGATCGACGGCAACGACCGCGAGTCACTGGTGGTGTATCGCGGCGAGCACAACTACGTGGTGCTCAACCTGTATCCATACAACCCCGGTCACCTGATGGTTTGCCCGTACCGCCACATCGGCTGGTACACGGACGCGACCGATGCCGAGCGCAACGAGATGGGCGACCTGACTCAGCAGGCGATGCGAGTGCTGACACGCGTGAGTGGGACCAAAGGCTTCAACATCGGCATGAATCAGGGAGCTGTGGGAGGCGCTGGCATATCAGAGCACCTTCACCAGCACGTCGTGCCACGATGGACAGGAGATTCCAACTTCCTGCCGATCATCGCCAAGACCAAGGCGCTTCCGGAACTGCTAGACGACACCTGGCAGCGGCTGAGCGACGCTTGGACCAAAGAGGGCTAACGCCCGGAGCAGAGGTTTTTGATGTTTGGCAAGTTGCGGCCGCTGATGGCAGCAGTCTGGGAGGCGCCTGCGCGCGGGCTCCTCAAGATGGGGCTGCACCCCAACGCTGTGACGATCATCGGCACGATCGGTGTGGTCTTTGGTGCGCTCTTTTTCTACCCCAAGGGCGGCACGATGTTGCTGTGGGGAACGCTCTTCATCGCGTTCTTTGTGGTGACCGACATGCTCGACGGAACGATGGCGCGACTGGGTGGGTTGTCGTCTCGCCTAGGTGCGTTCCTCGATTCAACGCTCGACCGGGTCGCCGACGCCGCCATCTTTGGCGCGTTGGTGTGGACCTTCCTCGACGTGGACCGCAATACCGCCCTGGCGGCGATGCTGTGCCTCACGATCGGGTCATTTGTGCCGTATGCCCGCGCACGTGCGGAATCACTCGGCATTGATGCCGCCGTCGGCATCGCCGAGCGCTCGGATCGCCTGGTCGTTGGGCTACTCGCGACCGGGCTCGTAGGCATGGGCCTGCCACTGTGGATTCTGACCTGGGCGCTGTACGCACTCGCCGCCGCGGCGTTGATCACCGTGGTGCAGCGCGCGCTTGCTGTCAAGCGCGCATCGGACCTGTCGCCGTTGTTGCCAGGGGAGAAGGCGCCGGGCGCTCATCCCGCGATCACCGTGGCAGATCTCCAACTTGAGCGCGAACGTGGTCGCGAGGAGGAGAGGGCGCGCGCTCAAAGCGATGCCTCCGCGAGCGAGCCGAGCGGCGACGTGTCAGGCGAGAATGTCGGCAATGATGCGGAGCGCGACGCTTCCGAATGAATGCCTTCTTGATCGCGTGGCGGGCGTCGCGCTACCTTCCCGTCTCCGTCGTCCGCGGCCTCGCCAGCCTTGGCGCGGCCTCTGCGTGGTTTCTGCGCGGCAAGTCTGTAACCCGACTTGAGTCGAACCTTCACAAGGTCACCGGGCTGTCGGGTAAACCGCTGCGCCGTCTCAGCAGACGCGGCATGTCCTCGGTGGCGAACTACTACGCGGAGGTTCTCGAACTACCGCGCATGTCTGGGGACGTCATCGATGCGCGGGTGCGCATGGAGAACGAGCACGAGGTTCAGGCGATCCTGAGGGACGAGGGCAGGGTGGTCCTGCCGCTGAGCCACTCGGGCAATTGGGACCTCATCGGCGCCTACGCAGGGCGCAACATCGCTCACGTGACTTCTGTCGCAGAGGTTCTCAACCCGCCCGAGGTTTTCGAGGAGTTCATCAAGTTCCGCGCGGGCCTTGGAATGACAATCTTCGGCCACGAGGGTCAGTCGACATTCCGCAAACTCATCACGCAGGCCAAGACCGTGGGTGGGGCGCTGGCACTCGTTGCCGACCGCGACTTGTCCGGAAGCGGCATCCACGTCGACATGTGGGGACACGACGTACGTGTGGCGCCAGGTCCGGCTGCCCTGGCGGTAGCGTCTGGATCTGCGTTGATCCCCGTGATGGTGTACTCGGAGCCGCTCACAGGAGCGCGACGCAAGGCCGCCAAGTCCCGAGTGGGAAAAGTCCTGAAGTTTGGGCCGACTATCCGTATCCCGGAGGGGCGTAAGACGGATCAGGTGCAGTCCATGACAGAGTCATGGGTGGCGTTCATCAGCACGGAGATTGCCGCCCACCCGGAGGATTGGCACATGCTGCAACGGTTTGGTTGGACCGAATGAGGATTGGCATCGTCTGCCCGTATTCTCTGGACCGTCCCGGCGGCGTGCAACTTCACGTGACGGACTTGGCCGAGGCACTCATTGCCCGTGGTCACGAGGTATCCGTACTCGCGCCGGCCGCGCCCAACACGCCCGTGCCTGACTACGTTCAGGCCAGCGGCCGGTCATTTCCCGTCAGTTACAACGGGTCGACGGCGCGCCTGACCTTCGGACTGCTCACCGCTGCGCGCGTGCGCCGATGGCTTCAGGATGGTCACTTCGATGTGGTTCACCTGCACGAGCCAGGCACGATGTCACTCAGCGTGATAGCGATGTGGGCGCGCCTCGGCCCCACCGTCGCGACATTCCACACGTCGAACGACCACTCGCGCCTCATGCGCATCGGGAAGCCGTTTGTGAAGCCCGGGATGGAGGAACTCGACGCACGCATCGCGGTGTCACCCTCCGCTGACAAGACCATTCAGCAGCACCTGCGTCTTTCCGCGACTCACATCATTCCGAATGGCGTGGACACGTCTGGCTACGTCGACGCGAAGCCAAAGCGTGAGTGGCAGGGGAGCAAGGCGGTGCCGACCGTTGGCATTCTGGGTCGCATGGACGAGACCCGTAAGGGACTCGACGACTTTCTCGCCATGATCCCGGCCGTGCGTCGCGAGATGCCCCGCACGCGCTTCTTGGTGGCGGGTCGCTTCTCCGATCGCGTCGCCGCCAAGGCGGCACGGGCCGGTGCAGAGATTATCGGCGAGTTGGCGGAGGACGAGAAGGAAGTGTTCATGAGTTCAGTGGACATTTATTGCGCTCCGAACCTGGGAGGCGAGAGCTTCGGCATCGTGTTGGTCGAGGCGATGGCCGCAGGCGCGGCTGTTGTGGCGAGCGACCTCACTGCCTTCAAGGATGTGGCGACAAACGTGGATGGCGTCGAGACGGTGTCCTTCCACAAGGTGGGCGATGCGGACGATCTCGCGCGCCAGGTCCTCGATTTGTTGCGTGACCCTGACGCGCGTGCTGACCTCGCCCAACTCGGTCAGGAATGCGCCATGGAATTCGACTGGGACGTGGTGGCGCCGCGAGTCCTGGAGACCTACCAAGACGCGATTAGAATGGATGCAGAATTCCATCCCCATCAGAGTAAGGAAGCAGCCTCATGAGTCAGCCCGATGCTAAGTCACCCCAGGTAGGTACGGACCTAGTCAAGCGCGGCATGGCCGAGATGCTCAAGGGTGGCGTGATCATGGACGTGGTCACGGCCGAGCAGGCCAAGATCGCCGAGGACGCCGGAGCGGTGGCTGTCATGGCGCTCGAGCGCGTGCCCGCCGACATCCGCGCTCAGGGCGGCGTGTCCCGCAGCAGCGACCCGGACATGATCGAATCCATCATGAAGGCAGTGTCCATCCCCGTGATGGCCAAGGCTCGTATTGGTCACTTTGTCGAGGCTCAGATCCTTGAGTCGCTCGGCGTGGACTACATCGACGAGTCCGAGGTGCTGACCCCCGCCGACTACACGCACCACATCGACAAGTGGAACTTCACCGTTCCCTTTGTTTGCGGAGCGACTAACCTGGGCGAGGCGCTGCGTCGCATCTCCGAAGGCGCAGCCATGATCCGATCTAAGGGTGAGGCCGGCACCGGCGACGTGTCCAACGCCACCACCCACATGCGCACCCTGCGCTCTCAGATTCTGCACCTGACCTCGATGCCCAAGGACGAGCTCTACGTGGCCGCCAAAGAACTTCAGGCGCCGCTGCAGCTGGTTCAGGAAGTCGCCGCGACAGGCAAGCTTCCCGTGGTCACCTTCACCGCGGGCGGCATCGCCACCCCGGCCGATGCTGCGATGATGATGCAACTCGGCGCCGAGGGCGTGTTCGTTGGATCCGGAATCTTCAAGTCCGGAAACCCCGAGCAGCGCGCCAAGGCCATCGTGAAGGCCACCACCTTCTTCGACGATGCTTCCGTGGTCGCAGACGTGTCGCGCGGCCTGGGCGAGGCCATGGTCGGCATCAACGTCGACGAAGTTCCGGAGCCCCACCGCCTCGCCGAGCGCGGCTGGTAGGTCGTCTTTGGTCGCCTCACCCGTAGCCAGGGAGGCGGCACGCGTCCTGCTGTTCGACGCATCGGGCCGCATCTTGTTGCTTCAGGGGCACGACCCTGCGCAGCCGGGGCGCCACTGGTGGTTCACACCGGGGGGCGGATTGGAGGCGGGGGAGTCGCACCCGGAGGCTGCTGTGCGAGAGCTCGCTGAGGAAACGGGGTTCGTCATCTCTGTGGATCAGTTGGTGGGACCGGTGTGGGAGCGTTCGGCGCTGTTCGACTTTATGGAGACTCCGTTCGTCCAGCACGAGGAATTCTTCATGGCGACCCTCGCCGCCGATGCCGTAGCTGGGTCGCTCGCATGGACGGATACCGAGACCGACACCATCGACGAGTCACGATGGTTCTCGATCACGGAACTCAGGGATGTGACGATCGAGATCTTCCCAACTCACTTGAGACACTTGTTGACGACCGTGACGCCCTGGGATGGGCAGTTGCGACACCTGGGAGAGGAGCACGCGTGAGCGCTCAGACCAATCAGACCGAGGGTCCCATCGTTGGGGTACTGGCGCTGCAAGGGGATGTCCGAGAGCACGCCGCCGTGCTCGCAGAGCTTGGAGCAACCGTGTTGCCCGTACGGCGAGCGACAGAACTCGCTCAGGTTCAGGCTTTGGTCATTCCCGGTGGCGAGTCCACCACCATGGACAAGTTGTTGCGCGCATTCGACCTACGGGACGCGGTCATTGCCGCCATCGACGGGGGACTGCCAGTGCTGGGGTCGTGTGCTGGCATGGTCCTCCTGGCGCGCGACATCGAGGGAGGCATCGAGGGTCAGCAGACTCTTGGCGGCATCCCCATGACTGTGCGCCGCAATGCTTTTGGGCGTCAAGTGGACTCCTCAGAGGTCGCGCTGACGTGGGCACCGGACGGCTCGCCGATGCACGCAACTTTTATTCGCGCGCCGTGGGTCGAGGCCTACGACGCCGATGTCGAAGTTCTCGCCACCGTCGTAGGCACGAGCGACAACGACACGCATGCGGTCGCTGTCCGCTACGGCAAGCGCATTGCCACCGCCTTCCACCCCGAGATTTCCGGTGATCACCGCGTACACCAGCTGCTGCTCGACCTGATCTAGTCCCCAGCAGTCAACGAGTGTCGATTCTTGATCCGTTTGCGGCACTGATTGCCTGCTGGCGCGCATGAGTGAGGGTGAGCGCGTCCTGCCCTAGACTGGAAAGCAATTCCAACTAGTCGTTACTAGGTCATCAAGATTTTCAGGGAGCCAACGTGTCCGGACACTCCAAATGGGCAACGACCAAGCACAAGAAGGCCGTTGTCGACGCGAAGCGAGCAAAGGCGTTCGCCAAGCTAGTGAAGAACATCGAGGTTGCGGCACGTGACGGCGGTGCCGACATGTCGGGCAACCCCACGCTGGTAGACGCAGTTCAGAAGGCGAAGAAGTCCTCGGTTCCCAACGACAACATCGACCGCGCGGTCAAGCGTGGTGCGGGCCTCGAGGCTGGTGCTGCCAGCTACGAGACGATCATGTACGAGGCGTATGGGCCCAATGGCGTCGCAATGCTAATCGAGTGCCTGACGGACAACCGTAACCGTGCGGCCATGGAGGTGCGCACGGCGCTCACTCGCAACAACGGCACGCTGGCGGATCCCGGTTCGGTCATGTTTATGTTCTCGCGCAAGGGTCAAGTCATTGTGGCGAAGGAGGGCGACGCCGACGAGGACCACCTCATGGAGGCCACGCTCGACGCGGGGGCTGAGGACATTACGGACCTCGGCGAGCACTTCGAAGTCATCTCGGAGCCGACGGACGTCGTTGCCGTTCGCACGGCGCTCCAGGATGCTGGTCTCGACTACGAAAGTGCCGAGGCGACGTGGATGCCGTCCGTCAAGATCGAGCTCGACGTCAACGGTGCCAAGCAGATGCTGCGCCTGATCGACGCTCTTGAGGACTGTGACGACGTCCAGAACGTGTACGCCAACATGGACGCCTCAGATGAGGTGCTCGAGGAAGCGTCCGCCGAGTAGTTTCATGCGCATTCTCGGTGTCGACCCGGGCCTCACCCGCTGCGGCCTTGGAGTCATCGAGGCAGGGCGTTCCCGCACGATTGCCTTGGTGGACGTTTCCGTGGCGCGCTCCAGCGCCAACGCCGAGGTTCCGGATCGACTTGCCAGCATCGCCGATGCGTTCGACGCTGCCCTCAACAAGCACCAGCCCGACGCTGTGGCTCTCGAGCGCGTGTTCGCGCAGCACAACGTGCGGACGGTGATGGGCACAGCACAGATCTCCGGTGTAGTGATGGCGACCGCCGCTCGACGTGGAATTCCAGTGGCGCTCTACACGCCCTCCGAGGTCAAAGCTGCGGTGACCGGCAGCGGCCGCGCTGACAAGGCGCAAGTGAGCTTCATGGTCGCGAAGCTCCTCGGCCTAGATTCAGTCCCCGGTCCGGCCGATGCCGCGGATGCCTTGGCCATTGCCATCGCCCACGCTTGGCGTGGGGGAGCAGGGCCAACGGCTGCCGGCCCGGGAAACCCGGGAAGCGTGACGCCGGCGCAGCGGCGCTGGGCCGAGGCGGAGAAGGCAGCGCGTAAACGCGGGTAGCGCGGTGGCTACGTGACACTCCGAAGCGCGGCGCGTCAGACGTGCGGTGCCCTGCGCATGGCGTAGCGTGTTCGTACATACGTTCGAACGACGTCACGAATGTGCTCGTGACACAACAGTGGTGATGGGGACAACACAGTGATCGCTCAGTTGCAGGGAACCGTGCTCAGTGTGGGCACCTCGACCGTGATCGTCGACGTGGGTGGCCTGGGCTACAGTGTGCTGTCCACTCCAGCCACCCTGGCAGAGTTGCGCATCAACCAACCTGTGCAGTTGTTCACGCACCTGGTCGTACGAGAGGACTCGCTGACGTTGTTCGGCTTCGGCACTGCGTCTGAGCGTTCGACATTCGAGGCGCTGACGTCCGTCCAGGGGGTGGGTCCCAGGCTCGCCCTCGCCATGCTTGCCGTGCACTCGCCAGTTTCTCTCGCAGAGTCCGTCGCCGCGGGAGACCGCAAGGCACTCGAGAAGGTGCCGGGAATTGGCGCAAAGGTTGCCGCTCGACTGCTCCTCGAACTGGGCGGAAAACTCACGCTCCCAGTCCAGGAAGGTGCGCGTGTCGTCGCCGCGGATGGACGCGGCCAGGTAACCGAGGCGCTCGTTGGGCTCGGCTGGAACGTGAAGGCCGCAGAGAAGGCGGTGGAGGCCGTGACGGACGGACCCATTGGAGACGACGAGGTCTCGAACACGCTGCGTGCCGCGCTGCAGACACTCGGAGGATCGCGTGGCTGACGATGCCGGTGACTCGGTGACCTCGCACGACGAGGACGCGTGGGCTGACGCAGACGTCCCCGCCCGCGTCGTGAGCGCGGATTCGGACGTGATCGAACGGTCGAACGAGGCCGCGCTACGCCCCCGCAACCTCGACGAGTTCGTCGGCCAGCAGGTGGTGCGCAACCAGTTGTCGCTGATGTTGCGCGCAGCCGCGTCCCGTGGGGCTGTCGCCGACCACGTGTTGTTCTCCGGTCCCCCTGGGCTGGGCAAGACGACGTTGGCGATGATCGTGGCGGGGGAGATGAAGTCCACGCTGCGAGTGAGTTCCGGTCCCGCGATCCAGCACGCGGGCGACCTTGCCGCGATTTTGAGTTCACTCGACGAGGGCGACGTGCTCTTCCTCGATGAGATTCACCGCCTCGCGCGCCCCGTGGAGGAGATGCTCTACCTCGCGATGGAGGACTTCCGGGTGGACGTGGTGGTAGGCAAGGGCGCGGGCGCCACCTCCATTCCCTTGAGCTTGCCGCCGTTTACCGTGGTGGGGGCGACCACGCGTGCCGGGCTACTGCCGGCGCCGCTACGTGACCGGTTCGGCTTCACCGCGCACCTCGACTTCTACGAGCCAGCGGATCTGCAGCGCATCATTGTGCGATCGGCGACCATGCTGGAGTTTGAACTCGACGCCGATGCCGCGGGTGAGATTTCGTCCCGGTCACGGGGAACGCCCCGGATCGCCAATCGCCTGCTGCGCCGGGTGCGCGACTGGGCGCAGATCCACGGCACGGGTGTGGGTGACGTGGCAGCCGCCCAGGCAGCGTTGACCGTGTACGAGGTGGATGAGCTTGGTCTCGACAGGCTGGACCGCGCGGTGTTGCGTGCCTTGTGTACGCGCTTTGGCGGCGGACCCGTGGGGCTGTCCACCCTGGCAGTTTCTGTGGGCGAGGAGACCGAGACGGTAGAAACGGTCGCTGAGCCGTTCCTGGTGCGTGAAGGACTGATGTCGCGCAGCCCGCGTGGGCGCATTGCGACGGCGGATGCCTGGATTCACCTAGGGTTAGAACCGCCTGCAGACGCCGTGAATGGGACGCAAGCGTCGCGCCTATTCGACTAGGCGCGCGTTCCCGCCTAGAATCGGCTGGGCTCTGCGGAGCACTCGACCGTTAGGAACACAGTGTCAACAGTTAAGAAGTCAGCGCGCAAGTCGCTGATCTGGCTCGGCGCCCTCACCGCCGTCCTCTATACCGTGCTCGCCATTGGTGTCGGCACGGGTAGCACCACCTGGGCCCCGGGGCTCGGGCTCGACCTCGCCGGTGGACGTCAGCTCATCCTGACCCCCGAGGTCGACAACGGCGTAGAAATCACGCAGACCGACCTTGACCAGGCCGTCGAGATTATGCGCAACCGCGTTGACGCGAGTGGTGTGGCAGAGGCCGAGATCAGCACCCAGTACCCGAATATCGTGGTGTCACTACCGGGTAACCCTGACCAGGCCACTATTGATCTAGTACGCCAGTCGGCGCAGTTGCAGTTCCGAGCCGTGCTCGTCGAAGGTAGCGCTACACCGACCGCCACCGAGCCCGTCGCGAGCCCGAGCGCCGAGGCGAGCCCTGCCGAGGTTGTCGCTCCTAGCGCCAGCGCAGCACCGTCGCCGAGCCCGTCTGCGTCACAGGCTTCACTGTCACTGTTCCAGGAGGCGACTGATGAGCCGGCACCCTCACCGTCTCTCATCTCTGCCCCGGTACCTAGCGTCGATGCGTCCGCCGTACCTACGGACACCACCGTTCCGGTGACCGAGCCCGTACCAGGGGAGACCGATCCCTCCTCGTTCGACTGGATCACCCCGGAGATTTCAGCAGAGTACGCGCAACTCAACTGCCTCGACCCCGTGAACATCTCTGGTCGTGACCTGGGCGAAGCCGACTATGGGCACGTGGCGTGTGGAAGCACCACGCCTGCGAAGTACATCATGGGCCCTGTCGAGATGACGGGAACGGACCTTTCCGGCGCATCCTCCGGCCCGCACTACACCACCGCGGGGACCCTCGACGGCACCTACCAGGTGAACATGGAGTTCACGGCAGAGGGTGGAGCCAAGTTCGCCGAGATCACGGGCCGCATCGCGCAGCTCGAAGCACCGCGCAATCAGTTCGCAATCATGCTGGACGGCGCCGTGCTGTCGGCACCGCGTGTCCAGCAGTCCATTACCGGCGGCAGCGCACAGATCACCGGAAACTTCACTCAGGAAGAAGCTGCGCAGCTGGCTAACCAGCTCAAGTTTGGTGCGCTTCCCCTGACGTTCACCGTGCAGTCCGACGAGCAGATCTCCGCCACCCTCGGTGCCGAGCAACTGCAGAGCGGTCTGATCGCGGGTGCCATCGGCCTGGTGCTGGTCGTCATCTACTCCTTGTTCCAGTACCGCGCTCTTGGCCTAGTAACCATCGGCTCGCTGATCATTGCTGGACTTATCAGCTTCGCGGTGATCTCCCTGTTGTCGTGGGGCATCGGCTATCGTCTATCGCTCGCAGGGGTCGCCGGCTTGATTGTCGCGATCGGTATCACCGCCGACTCATTCATCGTCTACTTTGAACGCGTGAGAGACGAACTCCGAGAAGGGCGCTCTCTGCATAGCGCGATCGATCACGCCTGGAAGCGTGCCCGCCGCACCATTCTGGCGTCCGATGCGGTAAGCCTGCTCGCCGCCGTCGTTCTCTACACCTTCGCCGTGGGTGGCGTGCGAGGGTTCGCCTTCACCCTCGGACTCACCACGTTGGTCGACATCCTGGTGGTGTTCCTGTTTACTCACCCGATTCTGGTCCTGCTGGGCCGCACCAAGTTCTTTGGCGACGGTCACCCGATGTCGGGTTTCGATCCCAAGCAACTGGGCCGCGACACCATGTACAAGGGCCGTGGCCGTGTGGCATCACCGAGTGCCAAGAGCGTCTCTGGGTCGACGGGGGCCGATGGCTCGCCACTCACGCTCGCTGAGCGAAAGGCTGCTGCGGCCAAGGCCGCACAGCCGGCGCCGGCGGATTCCGCAGACGACGGAGCCTCTGATGCCACCGACCCGGCCTCAGCATCGGCCGAAGGAGAGAAGTAGCCATGGCGATGAACCTTGCACAGTGGGGAAATGCGCTCCACTCGGGGGAGAAGACCTACCCGATCGTTCAACAGCGCAAGCGTTGGTTCCTGATCTCGGGCATCCTGATGGTCGCAGCCATTGTGCTGCTGCTCGTCAAGGGCTTGACCTTGGGAATCGACTTTGAGGGTGGCACGCAGTTCCAGGTGTCGAACGCCAGCGATCCGGACCCCGCGATTGCGACGGAAGTCATTGAGAACGCCGTCCCTGACGAGGTGCCAGAGGTCTCCATCCTGGGTACGAATGACGTGCTGGTGCAGATTGGCGTGATTGAGCAGGAGCAGTCGCAGGAGATCACAGCGGAGCTCGCGGATGCCTACGACGTGTCAGCGGACGAGGTCGGTTTCACTCAGATCGGTCCCACGTGGGGAGCTGAGGTAGGTAAGAAGGCAGTTCAAGGTCTCATCATCTTCCTGATTTTGGTCGCCGCTGTCATCTCGATCTACTTCCGCGCATGGCGCATGGCAGCGGCCGCAATTGGCGCATTGGCACACGACCTGCTCTTTACAGTCGGCATCTATGCTCTGGTCGGCTTCGAGGTCACACCGGCCACGGTGATTGGCTTCCTCACGATCCTCGGCTACTCGCTGTATGACACCGTGGTGGTGTTCGATAAGGTGAAGGAGAACACCACTCACCTCACGGAACAGAACCGATATACGTATGAGGAACTCGCGAACCTCGCGGTGAACCAGACGCTGGTGCGGTCCATCAACACCTCCGTCGTGGCGCTGCTACCGGTGAGTGCGATTCTGTTTATCGGCTCATTCCTCCTGGGGGCCGGAACACTCAAGGACATCTCTCTTGCGCTGTTCGTCGGTATGGCCGTCGGGACGTATTCGTCGATCTTCGTCGCGACGCCGCTCGAAGTTTCCCTGCGCATGCGCGAGCCGCGTATCAAGGAGCACACGGCCATGGTGCTCAAGCTCCGCGAGACCGGCGACGTTGATGTGGCACACAAGGCGGATGGCTCGGTCGTCGTTGGCGCGCTGACCCCCGGCCGTCACCTGGGCACGCAGGCACAGCCCAGGCGCAAGAAGAAGTAACTCGCGACTTTCATACGGAACGGCCTCGCCACTGCGGCGGGGCCGTTCCGCGTTGTGGTGGGTCGTTGGAACTAACCCGCGCCGATAGACTGGCCGGACATCGAGAGCGCACAGGGAGGCGACCATGACAGACACCCGTCCACCGTCTTCGTCGTCTGGCCCATTGGGGTTCCTGAGGCGCCCCACACGGGAGCCCACTGCCGTTGACGGGGTCGTCGAAACGTACCGCCGCATGTACCCCAAGGCACCTAAGACGGCCGCGATAGAGCGTGCCTACAAGGTCGCCGAGGTCGCGCACCGCGGTCAGGTACGCAAGAGCGGCGAGCCGTACATCATCCACCCCATTGCGGTGGCCCAGATTGTGGCCGAACTGGGACTTCCCGAGACGGTCATTGTCGCGGCTCTCTTGCACGATGTGGTGGAGGACACCGAATACCCCCTCGAGACGATGCGGGAGGAGTTCGGCGACGAGGTCGCCATGATCGTTGACGGCGTGACCAAGCTCGACAAGGTTCATTACGGCGATGCCGCTCAGGCTGAGACCGTGCGCAAGATGGTCGTGGCCATGGCCAAGGACATCCGCGTGCTGTTGCTTAAGCTGGCGGACCGCCTGCACAACGCTCGTACCTGGAAGTACGTGAGCGCGGAAAGCGCGCGGCGCAAGGCACAGGAGACCCTCGAGATCTACGCGCCCCTCGCGCATCGCATGGGTCTCAACGCGATCAAATGGGAGCTCGAGGATCTGTCCTTCCAGACGCTGTACCCCAAGATCTATCAGGAGATCGTCGACGTCGTGACCGAGCGTGCCCCAGAGCGCGACAAGTACCTGGCCGAGGTGCGCGGCGAGATCGACAAGGACCTGAAGTCCATGAAGATCAAGGCGGCCATCACCGGGCGCCCCAAGCACTATTACTCGGTCTACCAAAAGATGATTGTGCGCGGCCGCGACCTCAATGAGATTTACGACCTCGTGGGCGTCCGCATTCTCGTGGACTCGGTGCGGGACTGCTACGCGGTTCTGGGAGCGATGCACGCCAGGTACCAGCCTGTGCCGGGTCGCTTCAAGGACTACATCGCCATGCCCAAGTTCAACCTCTATCAGTCGTTGCACACGACGGTGATTGGCCCCTCGGGCAAGCCCGTTGAACTGCAGATTCGCACCCACGAAATGCACCGCCGCGCCGAGTACGGACTCGCGGCGCATTGGCGCTACAAGGAGAACGCTAGGGCGTCGGATGGCTCGAGCAATTCACCTGAGGGCATGGGTTGGCTGCGCCAGATTGCCGATTGGCAACAGGAGACCGCCGACCCCAACGACTTCCTCGACAGCCTGCGCGGTGAAATCTCGCGGGCAGAGGTGTATGTATTCACGCCCCGAGGACGGCTGCTCGCGCTGCCGCAAGGGGCAACACCGGTGGACTTCGCCTACGGCGTTCACACCGAGGTGGGCCACAAGACCATTGGCGCGAAGGTTAACGGCCGCCTGGTCTCACTAGATTCAACGCTGGACAACGGTGACACGGTCGAGGTACTCACTACTACGGACGAGAACGGCCACCCCAAGCGCGACTGGCTAGAGTTTGTCCAATCCACCCGTGCGCGCAACAAGATCCGTCAGTGGTTCACCCGCGAGCGTCGTGAAGAGTCCGTCGACACCGGCCGCGACATGCTCGCACGTGCCATTCGCCGCCAGCACTTGCCAATGCAACGTCTAATGAGCAAGTCGACGCTGCTCGCACTCGCCAAGGAAATGCACTACGAAGATGTGGACTCGCTCTACGCCGCCATCGGCGAACATAAGGAGCAAGCTGTCGACGTCGTCACCCGCATGGTGGAGGCGGTGGGTGGCACTGAGGGTGCTGACGAAGACATCACAGAGATCACCCGACCGGGTACTCAGCAGCGCGTGCGCAGGGGAGACCCAGGAGTGTCAGTGCACGGCATATCCGACGTCGTCGTCAAACTGGCCAAGTGCTGTACGCCGGTCCCGGGCGATCCCATCCAAGGCTTCGTCACACGCGGCTCAGGCGTCAGCGTGCACCGCGCGGATTGCGACAACCTCGCCGCGCTCAAGGCGCAGGAAGAGCGCCTGATTGACGTCGAGTGGACGGGGCAGTCGGAGACCACCTTCCTGGTGCAAATTGAGGTCGAGGCGCTGGATCGCAACAGGTTGCTGTCCGACGTCACCCAGGTGCTCTCGGATTACCACGTGAATATCCTGTCGGCAGCAGTATCGACCAGTCGCGACCGCGTGGCGCTCTCCAGCTTCTCGTTCGAGATGGCTGACCCGTCTCACCTGGGCGCCGTCCTGGGTGCGGTCCGGCGCATTGACGGTGTGTACGACGCGCGCCGAGTGACCGGCAAGCATCCAGGAAAGCGGCCCGCTTAGCCCGGACGCAGCGCCTGTCCACAGATTGTGCCTCCACCCCCTCACGGCATGTGGGGCCGTGACACGCTGGCAACATGTTCCTCGTCGACGCAGCCGGCTTTGGCGCCACGTGCTACGGGCGGATGGTGCGCGACGGCGTCGTCGTCCCCGCGACCGGCCGCTATGGCTTGCCGCTAGACATCGTGGCGACGCCGGGTCTTCGTGCGTGCTGTGTGGCTCCCAGTGTTCCGGCACACACGGTATTAAGCGGAGCCGCAGGGTGGTGGGTGCGGCACGGGGGAGCGTGGCCGGGCCACGTGACAGTGGTGGGACAGCGTGGCCTCCATCGCGGGGTCCCGGTCCCCGAGTCCTCGCCCGTCAGCGACCGAGTGACATTTCATTCGGGACTCGCGTGGAGAGACGGTGGGCTAAAGATCGGGCCTGTGGCGGTGGCCAGCGACACGCGGTGTTGCGTCGATGCCATGCGATGGGACTCGCATCAAGGCGTCATTCCGATGGTCGTTGATGCTGTCGCGACGGGAAAGGTGACGCTCGCAGGCT
Source organism: Demequina aurantiaca (assembly GCF_000975135.1). GTDB lineage: Bacteria > Actinomycetota > Actinomycetes > Actinomycetales > Demequinaceae > Demequina > Demequina aurantiaca. Next base: position 410,309 of record NZ_BBRF01000002.1, read on the forward strand.
TGCGGGCCGAGGTGCGTCGAGATGATGCGCGTGGCTCTGGCTACGCACGGCTCAGGGAACTGTGGCGGGAACTTGATCCGGTGCTACACTCGCTGGATTCCGTACGGAAATGAGAAAGTCGGCCCCGCCTGCACCAACAGGCCGGGCCGACTCCTCGACAAACTCGGATTAAGACAGACCCTCAATCTGCTTGAGCCAGGCCGTGCGCGCCGTCAGATCCTCAGTCAGCGACTTGACGGCCTTGGTGTCCTTCGCGGCCTTCGCCTCGGCAAGTTCAGCCTCAAGCTTCGAAATCGCGGCTTGGAGCTGTGCTGCGGCTCCGGTGGCACGGGCCTCGAGCTCGGGGTTGCGTGAGGTCCACGCGGACTCCTCGGCGTCCCGCACCGCCTTCTCGACGGCAGACATGCGCTTAGTCAGGCGCGCGATGTCACCGCGAGGTACCTGTCCGGCAGCCTCAAAGCGGTCCTGGGCGGTGTGTAGGGCCTTCTTGGTGAGTTCGAGGTCCTTGATCGGGAGCAGAGCCTCTGCTTCCACCACAGCGGCTTCTTTTGCCTCGACGTTGCCAGCGAGAGCCTCATCCTCGGCATCGGACGCACTGCGGCGCGCGTCGAAGAATGCGTCCTGGGCCTTCTGGAACTTCTTCCAGAGCGCGTCGTCGGTGCTGCGGCGCCCGCGACCGGAATTCTTCCACTCGCCCATCAGGTCCTTGAACGCTCGCGCCGTGCGGTCCCAGTCAGTGGACTCGGCCAGTGTCTGCGCCTTGGCGACGAGCGCCTCCTTCGCGCTTGCCACGGCGCCGTTCTCCTTGTCCAGCTCAGCGAAGTGGTGCTTGCGGGCCTTCTCGAATGCCGAACGCGCGTGAGTGAAACGCTTCCACAGTGCGCGTTCGGTGTCCTTGGGGACGCGTGCGCCGGAGCGCTGTGCTTCCTTCCAGCTGTCGAGCAGGTCGCGCAGCGTGGTGGTGTCATTCTTCCAGTGGACTGTCGCCACGTCCTTGGCTGCGATCGCCTCGGCCTTGACCACAATCTCCTCGCGCACCGCGATGGCGGCTTCTCGAGCGGCTTTGCGCTCCGCCTGGATACGGGAGCGAACCTCGGTCGCCTCGGCCTCGACGACGGCGAAACGCTCGCGCAGCGCTGCGAGATCGCCCACCACCACGGGGGTCTCGAGTCCGGAGGTGATCGACTTCATCGAGTCGTCGATGTCCTTGGGGCTGAGTTCCGCAGAACTCAGGCGGGCGTGGAAGCGCTCGATGGACGCCTGCAGTTCCGAGTACGCACGCACATAGGGCGAGATGGGCTCGTCACCCTTTGCTTCGCCAACTTCGTGCTTGGTCTCACCGTCGATAACGAATACCTTGTCGTCGACTACCTCGGCGTGCTTCTTGGCAGCGGCGAGTTCCTCCGGTGTGACGGGGTGCACCACGGGCACCTTGACGGGGTGCGTCTTGTGAGCAGCGACGTTTGCCGGGCTCGCCTGAGCAAAGGACCCGGGCTTGGGCGCTGCCGGTCGTGGCTTCGCGGTCGGCTTGGGCGCGGTCTTTGCCGACGACTTGGCGACTTCCGTCGCGGGCTTTACGTCGTCTGTTGTTGCCGCAGCCTCGTCGGCGGTGACGGCATCGGCCGTGGGCTTGGCTGATTCCGCTGCGGGCGCTACCGCCTCGTTGGCGGGCTCGGGAGCGGCCGCAGTTGCGGCTTCCGTGGCGGAATCGATGGCTTCGCTCGCTGCGACATCCGGTGCGTTTTCGTGCTCAGCGGAGTCGGAAGGAGGGGTGTTGGACGGGGTCATGAGACGGATACCTCGTTGATGATGACGGACTGCGCGGGACGGCCATCGGGGTCTCCGGTGATCGTGCCAGCTTGGGCAACATCCTCAACAATAGCGAGACCTTGCGTTACCTCGCCAAACACGGTGTATCCACCGGCCGCGTCGGATGGGATGACGGAGTCGTCATAGACGATGAAAAACTGGCTTCCCATGGACGCTGGATCGTTGCCGACGCGCGCCATGGCGAGGGTCCCAGCCGGATACAGGTCGTCCTGAGGCGTGTTTTCCAGGGGACCGAAGCGGTATGCAGGACCGCCGGTTCCCGTGCCGGTCGGGTCGCCACACTGAAGGACGTAGATGCCCTCAGTGGTCAGGCGGTGACAGTCGGTGTTGTTGAAGAAGCCATCCTGGCCGAGCGACACGAACGAGGCGACTGCTTGCGGGGCGTTCACCCCATCGAGCTGCACGGTGATGGGGCCCTGGTTGGTGTCGATGTCGACGGTCCATTCCCTGGCTTCCGCGAGCTCGGGACCTGGCGGCGTGAGCGAGTTTGCCCAACCTTCCGTGTCGACGTCAATATCCGAAGCTGAAGCCGTAGCGGTCGGCTCGGCACTGCTGGAGGGTACGACGGCAGGGGAGTCGTCATTGCTGGTCAGCATGACTGCTACCAAAACGACGATGACGACGGCCACGAGCGCGCCGGCGGCGTAGGCCGCCATCTTGCGTTTGCGTTGCTGCTCGACCTTGGCCGCGGCAATCTTGCGCTGAAACTCCGCATTGCGCTTCTGCTCGTACGCCTTGGACTGCTTCTTGCTGGTCATTCGTCGTCCGCCTCTAATGATGTGCCTGGTGCCGTGCCAGTCTATTGCGCCAGGGGTGGAACAATAGGCGCATGGCTCGCGTGCAACCACTGTCCGGATTCCCAGAATGGTCCCCTCAGGACCGGATCCTCGAATCTCACGTTCTTTCAACGCTGAGCGAGGTCTTCGCGTTGCACGGATTTGGCGAGATCCAAACGCGGGCGGTGGAGCCCATCGCGAGGCTAGCGGGGGACAGTGACGCGTCGAAGGAGATCTACACGCTGGGTCGTCTTACCGCTGAGGGTGATGCCGATGCCAAGCTTGGCCTTCACTTTGACCTGACGGTTCCGTTCGCACGCTACGTCGAGGAACGCCAGGGCCAGTTGCACTTCCCGTTCCGTCGCTTTCAGATTCAAAAGGTATGGCGTGGCGAGCGCCCGCAAGAGGGGCGCTACCGCGAGTTCTACCAAGCCGACATCGACGTCGTGGGCCGCGACACCCTGCCCGAGCACCTCGAATCCGAGGTCGCGATCGTCATGGCGCGCGCACTGGCAGCACTGCCAGTCCCGGCGGTCCGCATGCACGTGAACAACCGCCAGTTGGTGGAGGGCTTTTACGAGGGCGTGGGAATCACCGACGTCGCGGGCGCACTTCGCAGCGTCGACAAGCTCGACAAGATCGGCCCCGAGGGTGTCGCCAAGGAACTCGCGGGTAAGGGCATCGACGAACGTGCGGCCGATGCCCTCCTTCAGTTGGCAAAGATCTCCTCCACCGATGCGTCCTTCGCGCAGGCAGTAGAGGACCTGTGGGAGACCACGGTGCTCGTGCAGGATACGGCCGCCGTAGATGCTGCCCAGCTCAAACTCGCAAAGGGTATTGCGTCGCTTGCCGCCCTCGTCACAGCGGTGAATGCCGCGACCGCCGCTGATGGCACTGCCGGGGTCGCCGTCGCGGACCTGCGCATCGCACGCGGTCTCGACTACTACACGGGATCGGTCTACGAGACGTTCCTCACCGGTCACGAAGACCTGGGATCCATTTGCTCCGGCGGGCGCTACGACTCACTGATTGCCGGCGGTGGCTTTCCAGGCGTGGGGATGTCGATCGGTGTCAGCCGGCTTGTGAGCCGCATCCTGGGCGCCGAACTCGCTTCGGTGACCCGTTCGGTACCCAGTGCGGTGTTGGTGGCGGTGACGGACGAGCAAGCCCGTGCAGCATCGGCCGACATTGCGGACCGCCTGCGGGCCCGCGGTATTGCCTGTGAGGTGTCACCATCGGCGGCCAAGTTTGGCAAGCAGATTCAGTATGCGGACCGGCGGGGGATTCCTTTTGTATGGTTCCCCGATGCGGGCGACGGCACTGCTGGCGACGGTGAGGTCAAGGACATTCGTAGCGGGGATCAGACCCCAGCGGACGCCGACGTCTGGACGCCGCCTGTGGAGGACCTCGAACCGCGCATCGTTCACGGCTAGACTGAGCGGCAGTAGCGGGCGCTGAGGCGACCGCGCACACATTCATGAACATTCGCGTGCCCGCAGGACGGGCGCGCACAGGGAAAGGCACATCTTGCTCCGCACTCACCTCGCTGGAAACCTTCGCGCCGCCGATGCTGGTTCGACAGTCACACTCGCAGGCTGGGTGGGTCGTCGCCGCGATCACGGCGGGGTGGCCTTCATCGACCTACGTGATTCCTCGGGCTTTGCCCAGGTCGTTATCCGCGAGGACGTGGCGCACTCCCTACGCAACGAGTACGTCATTCAGGTGACTGGCGAGGTGCGCCTGCGCCCTGAGGGCTCCGCGAATGCAAACCTGCCGTCTGGTGAGGTCGAGATCGTCATCGACGAGCTCACCATTCTCAACGAGTCTGCGCCGCTGCCGTTGCCCATTGATGAGCACGTCGAGGTAGGCGAGGAGGCCCGCCTCAAGCACCGTTACTTGGACCTGCGACGCCCGCAGCCGCGCGCCAACATGGTGCTGCGCTCCAAGGTCAACCAGGCTGCGCGCCGAGTGCTCGAACGCCACGACTTCCTCGAGATCGAGACACCAACCTTGACGCGCTCCACCCCAGAAGGGGCACGTGACTTCCTGGTGCCCGCGCGCCTGTCGCCCGGCTCCTGGTATGCGCTGCCGCAGTCGCCTCAGCTTTTCAAGCAGTTGCTCATGGTGGCTGGTATGGAGAAGTACTACCAGATCGCCCGTTGCTACCGCGATGAGGACTTCCGCGCGGACCGTCAGCCGGAATTCACTCAGCTCGACATCGAGATGAGTTTTGTGAACCAGGACGATGTCATCGCGCTGGGCGAGGAGCTCGTCAAGGAACTGTGGTCGCTGATCGACTACGACATCGAGCTGCCCATCCCGCGCATCACCTACGCCGACTCGATGGCACGCTACGGCTCCGACAAGCCGGACCTGCGCTTTGGGCTCGAGCTGACCGAGATGACCGAGTACTTCAAGGACACGACGTTCAGGGTGTTTGCCGCCGACTACGTGGGCGCCGTCGTGATGCCCGGTGGCGCGTCGCAGCCCCGCAAGACGCTCGACAAGTGGCAGGACTGGGCCAAGTCGCGAGGAGCTCGTGGACTCGCCTACGTGCTGGTGCAGGAGGACGGCACTCTGACAGGTCCCGTCGCCAAGAACCTCAGCGAGACCGAAGTGGCCGGTTTGGCCGCCGCTGTCGGCGCGAACCCTGGCGACTGCATCTTCTTCGCTGCTGGTAAGCCCACCCCCGCGCGTGCGTTGTTGGGAGCTGCGCGTCTCGAGATTGGCGACCGTTGCGGCCTGATCGACCAGGATTCCTACAAGTTTGTCTGGGTGGTCGACGCGCCGTTGTTTAAGGCAATCGACGAGGACCCAGACGACGATGATGTGGTGCTCGGCACCGGCGCGTTCACCGCCGTCCACCACGCGTTCACGTCTCCCAAGCCGGAGTTCATGGACACGTTCGACAAGGACCCTGGATCCGCGCTTGCCTATGCGTACGACATTGTGTGCAACGGCAACGAGCTGGGCGGTGGGTCGATCCGTATCCACCAGCGCTCGGTCCAGGAGCGGGTATTCGGTGTGATGGGCATTGGTGAGGAGGAAGCGCAAGAAAAGTTTGGCTTCCTACTCGAGGCGTTCGGCTTTGGTGCGCCCCCTCACGGCGGAATCGCCTTGGGGTGGGACCGCGTCACGGCATTGCTGGCCAAGGCTGACTCGATCCGCGACGTCATCGCGTTCCCCAAGTCCGGTGGCGGTTACGACCCGCTCACCGCGGCGCCGGCTCCCATCACTGACGAGCAGCGCAGCGAGGCTGGCGTGGACTTTGTACCTGAGATTGACGATGAGGTCGACGTCCACGCCTAGTACCGGGATCACCGGAGTCTTCGCGACCCGACGCTGGAATTGAGTTACTTTACGTGCGCCGCTAGGTAGCCTTAGACGACCTCCGGGGGAATCGACCCGTCGTTCT
>NZ_BBRF01000001.1:0-41992 GCF_000975135.1 Demequina aurantiaca
GCAGATGAACAAACCGTCAAATCGCCAACCCCCCGGGCGTGTCGACGCAACCTCGACCGAATAACTCCAGGTAAGTGCCCACATTTCACTACAATTGCCGGCCTCCGGCCTGCCGCTGCACCTGCTCCCACGCCAAACTGATGAGAAATCTTTTCTCGCCAGTTTCCATCATCGATGGCGCGTTAGTGGGGAATGGCCGAAGGCAAGGCTGTGGTTCCGTTTGAAACGCCAGTGTGCAGTGCCGGGGCTCGCGCATCCTGCACGCGCCTGTGCAAAGCAAAAGAGTGCCGGGGCTCCGCAGCCCCGGCACTCTTCTCTCTACAGCTCTCGTCGTTCCTATGCCGCTATTCGCTGACTCCAGCGCGCTGCAAGATAATCTCGCGAACACGACCGGCATCGGCCTGACCGCGCGTGATCTTCATGACAGCACCCACAATCGCACCCGCAGCCTGGATCTTGCCGTCTTGTAGCTTCGCCAGGACGTCGGGTTGAGCCGCGAGGGCCTCGTCGACCGCAGCCTCTAGGGCCGAGTCGTCGGACACAATCTCGAGCCCGCGGGACTCAACAACGGCCTTAGGGGATCCCTCACCCGCCAACACACCCTCGAGCGCCTGGCGTGCAAGCTTGTCGTTCAGCGTGCCCGCCTCGACAAGTCCCTGGAGCTCCGCGATGTCCTGGGGAGTGACGGGAAGAGTCGCGATGGCGACGTCGCGCTCGTTGGCGATACGGGCGAGCTCACCCATCCACCACTTGCGCGCTGCCTGCGGCTTGGCGCCGGCGGCGACGGTGTCCGCGATCAGATCAAGAGCGTCGGCGTTGATCGCGTCGCGCATCTCCATATCCGCGAATCCCCAGTCAGCCTGCAGACGCTTACGCATCTTGGCAGGGTGCTCAGGAATGGTGGCGCGCAACTCTTCGACCCACTCACGGGACGGCTGCACGGGAAGCATGTCCGGCTCCGGGAAGTAACGGTAGTCCTCCGCCTGCTCCTTGGACCGCCCGGGAGTCGTGGACTTGGTGTCCTCGTGCCAGTGGCGAGTTTCCTGCACCACGGGCTTGCCCGCGCTGAGCAGATCCGCCTGACGGCCGGCCTCGTGGTGAATTGCATTCTCGATCGCGCGCAGCGAGTTCACGTTCTTTGTCTCCGAACGCTTGCCGAACTCGATCGCCGACTGATCCTCGCCATCGGCCGCCTTGGCACGGAGCGAAAGGTTGACGTCGGCGCGAACCGACCCCTGCTCCATGCGTCCATCGGAAATACCGAGTGCTTTGACGATGTCGCGAATGGTCGCGACATAGGCGCGGGCCACCTCTGCGGTGCGGTTTCCCATGCCTTCGATGGGGTGGGTCACGATTTCGACCAGCGGCACGCCGCCACGGTTGTAGTCGACCAGCGAGTAGTCGGCGCCCTGGATCCCTCCCGAGCCGCCCTTGTGGGTGTTCTTACCTGCGTCCTCCTCGATGTGAGCACGCTCGATGCCGATCATGACCGCGGTGCCATCGTCCAGCACCACCTCGAGTTCGCCTTCGTAGCACGTGGGCTCGTCAAACTGCGAGATCTGGTAGTCCTTGGACAGGTCCGGGTAGAAGTAGTTCTTGCGCGCGAAACGGCTCGACTCGCGAATCGAGCAGCCCAAAGAAAGCCCCAGGCGAATCGCACTCTCGATGGCCTTCTGGTTGGGCACGGGCATCGCACCGGGCAAGCCCAGGCAAACCGGGCACACTTGGGTGTTGGGCTCAGCACCGAACTCGTTGGCACAACCACAGAACATCTTGGTCTTGGTGTTCAACTCCACGTGGACCTCGATGCCGAAAACCGGGTCGAAGTCGCGCGTCGCGGACTCGTACGTGTAGCTCATGAGCGGACCTCCAGTTCGGGGGCTTGGTCCATCAACGAACCACCCCATTCGGCGGCGAGGGCGGCCTCGAGCGCGGCACCGACGCGATAGAGGCGTGCGTCCTCGTGTGCGGGAGCCAGAATCTGGAAACCGGTGGGCAAGCCATCCTCCGGCGCCATGCCGGAGGGCAGTGACATGCCGGGGATTCCCGCGAGGTTGGCGGGAATGGTGGCGACATCGTTGAGATACATCGCCAGCGGATCGTCGATGCGCTCTCCCAGCTTGAACGGCGTGGTGGGGGTGGTCGGCGACACCAAGACGTCGGCCAACTGGAATGCCGCGGCGAAGTCCTTTTGGACCAGCGTGCGCACCTTCTGCGCCGAGCCGTAGTAGGCGTCGTAGAAGCCGGCACTCAACGCGTAGGTGCCGAGCATGATGCGGCGCTTCACTTCATCGCCGAAGCCCTCGGCACGCGTCGCGGCCATGGTCCGCTCGACCGTACCGGTCTCCACGCGCAGTCCGAATCGCACCGAGTCGAACTTGGCGAGGTTGCTTGAGGCTTCCGACGGCAGGATCAGGTAGTACGCCGCGAGCGCGTACTCGAAGTGTGGGCACGAGACCTCCACGATCTCCGCGCCCGCCGACTGCAACTTGTCGAGGCTCTCCTGGAAGCGCTGCTTGACACCGGCTTGGTAGCCGCCGCCCTCTCCCGAGTCGTCGCCACGCAATTCCTTCACGACGCCGATGCGCACTCCCGTCAGGTCGCCGAGCGCACCTTCGCGGGCGGCGGCCACCACTCCAGGCACAGGCTCGTTGAGCGAGGTCGCATCCATGTCGTCGTGCCCACCCATGACCTCGTGCAACAGCGCCGTGTCGAGCACGGTGCGGGCACAGGGGCCGAGTTGGTCGAGTGAAGACGCCAGCGCGATCGCGCCAAAACGCGAGACGCCACCATACGTAGGCTTGACGCCCACGGTGCCGGTGACGGACGCGGGCTGGCGGATGGAACCACCGGTGTCTGAACCCACCGCCAGCGGTGCCTCCCACGCGGCCAGCGCGGCCGCACTACCGCCACCAGAGCCGCCCGGGATTCGCTCGAGGTCCCAGGGGTTGTGCGTGGGACCGTAACCCGAGTACTCGGTGGAGGAGCCCATCGCGAACTCGTCGAGGTTGGTCTTGCCGAGGATCGGCATGCGGGCCTCGCGAACCTTGCGCGTGACTGTGGCGTCGTAGGGCGGGATCCATCCCTCAAGAATCTTGGAGCCAGCCGTCGTGGGCAGACCCTTCGTGACGAGCAGGTCCTTGAGGGCAATCGGCACGCCCGCGAGCGCGGGGAGCTCGACGCCAGCCGCACGGTCAGCATCCACGGCGGCCGCGGTCGCCAGTGCGCCCTCGGCATCGATGTGAAGGAACGCGTGCACGTCGCCATCAACGGCGCCGATCCGGTCCAGGTGTGCCTGCGTCAACTGAACGGAAGTGATCTCCCCCGCTGCCATCGCATCGGCCATCTGTGCAGCCGTCATACGGGTGAGATCGCTCATGCTTCCTCCCCCAGGATCTGCGGCACACGGAAGCGACCGTCCTCAGCGGCGGGTGCCCCAGCAAGCGCCTGTTCCTGCGTCAGAGACGGGCGCACCACGTCCTCGCGATGGACGTTCGCCATCGGAATGGGGTGCGAAGTCGCGACCACATCCGAGTCGGCGACCTCGGCCACCTTGGCGACGGCGTCCACAATCGCGGAGAGTTGACCCGCCATGCGGTCGAGGTCCTGGTCGGTCATGTCGATGCGGGCCAGCGCCGCGAGGCGCGCCACATCGGAGCGTTCAAGGGAAGACATGAGGCGAGTCTAATGGTTAAGCCACCGCGCATCAGTCGGCAGTTGCGGCCACGGGTACGGCGCGGTTTACTTCGGCTCCCAGGAATAGCCAATGAGCTGGATGCCTCGGTCCGCCGCTCCGGCGACGCCGGCGGCTTCTGCTGCCGGCACGCGCGTAACCGAGCCGTCAGGATGGTCGATGACGACCCAGTCCAGGTCCTCACGTCGTTCGAACCCAAGCCGCTCGTAGAGACGATGCGCCGGGTGCATGTGCGCCATCGTCGACAACACAATGCGCTTGGCGCCGCGTTCGACGGCAAAGTCCATTCCCGCTCTGGTGAGCTTGGCCCCTAGGCCACGTCCCCGTTCAATAGGAGAGACGGCCAGCATGCGGAACTCAAACTCATCCTCGCCGGCTACTTCGATAAAGGGGCTGCCTGGGGCGACGACGGTCAACGTGCCAACGATTGCGCCGGCGCCGGCCTCACCATCGGACATCATGAGGAGGTGCGCGCTCTCGGCACGCGCCTGCGCATCGCGAAGGGCGGCCAGGTACGGGTGAGCCTGATCGACGAGGCCATCGGCCAAGTAGGCCAATGCAGTGAGTTCGCCAATCTCTGCGATACGGCTCGACTCGTTGGGTGAGACCTCGCGTATTGATTCGGTCATTGGACTCTCCTCGTCTGGAGGTGGCGACCGCTCACTTTGCTCATCGCGCCCCCACCTATTTCGCGGACATTGCCCGTCGTTGGTGAAACCTTTGCCACCAATCTAGACCGCGCTGTTCGCTTGCGCCATCTTTAGGCCAGCGAGTCGCACGCGGGACCCGAACTAACTGATGATGCGCCGCGTGTGGCCGGACACGACCGAGGACAAAATCGCATTGATAGCGAAGGCCGATGAGTCCGCAAGCTTCACCACGTCGGGCGACAGGAGCCACTGAATCTGGAGGCCGTCCATCACCGCGATCACGCCGTTGACTGCGTAATCAATTTCATCATCCGAGGGCTGATCGCTGGGGTCGCATACCGCCAACAGCGCAGCCCGGACCTCGCCGCGCAGGGTTTCGTAGCGCTCGATAAAGAACTGTTTGGCGGGGTGGTTATCCGTCACCGACTCGGAGGACAGCACGGCGAAGGCTTGGACGATTCCAGGGCGCTCTTCGTTCATTCTGGCGGTGCGGACGAGGTGGTTGAAGAGCTCCAGTCCGTCGGGAATGTGCTGCCCTTCGATGTGCTCGACGTCCGTGCGGTCACGATAGAGCAGCACCTCAAGCAACAACTGGTCCTTGGACCCAAAATGATGCAAAACCCCTGCGTGAGTCATGCCTACCTGCTCGGCGATCTCCGCTAGCGAGCCGTTCTTGTAGCCCTTATTTCCGAACACCACCATGGCAGCGCTCAGGATCTCCTCGCGCTTTCTGAGGGTCTCTTCTCGCGGCTTGGCCACCCGCGACGTTGCGCTTTCAGTCATGCCGCCACAGTAACGGAAACATAACGGTTTGGTGACTTTGGCTCGGAGAGTTGCCAAACTTACTAACGAGTAAGTAAGGTTCCAACTGTCCCGCCCAACGAAGTGAACGTGGAGAAGAAAACGTGACGACGAAGTCCCAGGATGCACTTGCCGCCAGTAACACTGCCGGTGAGTCCATTGCACCGCTTGTGGCTGCCCTCAGCCTCGAAGACAAGGTGCGCCTGCTCACGGGACAGACCGCATGGCGTCTCTACGCAATGCCCCAGATTGGTCTCCGCTCACTCGCGATCTCCGACGGCCCCGTGGGCGTGCGCGGCACGGGCGAAATCCCCGGAGCAACCAGCCTTCTCATGCCTTCCCCCAGCGGCCTCGCAGCGACCTGGAACCTCGACGCTGCTCGCCGCGCAGGCACCATGTTCGCCACTGAGGCCCGTCGGCTCGGCGTAGACATCGTCCTCGCGCCACAGGTCAACATCCAGCGCACGCCCATCGGCGGCCGTCACTTTGAGTGCTACTCCGAGGATCCGTATCTCACCACTCAGATCGCGGCAGCAGCGGTGAGCGCCATGCAGGAAGCCGGCGTCGCGGCCTGCGTCAAGCACTACGTGGCCAACGACTCGGAGAACTACCGCACCGAGTACACGTCGCGAGTCCCCGAGCAGGCACTGCGCGAGATCTACATGGCACCGTTCGAGCACCTCGTCACCGACGTCGGTGTGTGGTCGGTCATGGCCGCATACAACGGCGCCGACGCCGGCGACGAGGCCGCCCCCATGACGGAACACGGTCACCTCAACAACGACGTCCTCAAGGGCGAGTGGGGCTTCGATGGCGTCGTCCTCAGCGACTGGATGGCCACGAACACCACCGTCGAATCGGCCAACGGCGGCCTCGACCTCGTGATGCCCGGCCCCGGAGGCCCGTGGGAGGACAACCTCCTCGAGGCCGTGCGTCGCGGCGACGTCGACGAAAGCGTCATCGACGACAAGGTCGCCCGCATTCTTTTGCTCGCGGAGCGCACCGGCGGTTTCGGTGACGCGATTCCCGCGCCCTCGCGTCCCGACGATGCGGAGTTCCTGCGCAAGCTCGCCGCCGAGGCCACCGTGGTTCTACGCCGTGGCAAGGACTATGTAGTAGACGCAGCAGACGTCGCCAGCATCGCACTCATCGGCCCGAACGCCGTCAACGCCTATGTTTTGGGTGGCGGCAGTTCGACGGTGCACCCGCACTACGTGGTCAGCCCCACGTCAGGCCTCACCGAAGCCTTCCCCAACGCCGACATCACGCTCCTGCGTGGCGGTTCCGCATTGGTCCACACGCCGCCCGCGGATCTCACACGGGACGCCACCGACCCCGTCACCGGTGAGGCGGGAATTGCTGTCACCGAGCTGAACACCGCTGGCGAGATCGTCTCGGCACTGGTCAACCCGACCTGGTCTGGCTGGCACAGCGACCCGTCCGCCGACTGCACCGACGTCGTCCTCGAGACCAATCTCGCCCTGCGCGAGTCTGGCGAGCACCGCATCGACGTCGGAGTCGTCGGCGCACACCGTATCTTCATCGACGGCACGCTCGTCTCCGAGTCTCACGTTGAGGTGGACGCCAACGTCATCCTCGACTCCAGCGCCAACTCCCCCATCGGCTCGGGCCTCACGATCACGATCGACGAGCCCCGCACGGTGCGCGTCCGCGTGGAACTCAAGACCGTCAACGCGGGCGGCTACGGCCGCTGGGTGCGCGCCGACTTCCGTCACGCTCGCCCCGGTCCCTCCATCGAAGATGAGATCGTCGAGGCCGTCGAGGCCGCCCGCAACGCCGACCTGACGGTGCTGGTGGTCGGCACCAATTCCGAGGTTGAGTCCGAGGGCTGGGACCGCGTGAGCCTGGCACTTCCGGGACGCCAGGACGAGCTCGTGCGCCGAGTTCTCGAGGTCGCCCCCGATGCGATCGTGGTCGTCAACGCCGGCGCACCCGTGCTGCTGCCCTGGCTCAACGAGGCCAAGACAGTTCTCTGGTCCTGGTTCCCTGGTCAGGAGTGCGGCAACGCCGTGGCCGACGTCATCACGGGAAAGACCGAGCCTGCGGGCCGCCTGCCCTGGACGCTACCCTCCTCCGAGTCGGACGTGCCCATCATGAACACTGCACCCGACGCCGACATGGTGCTGCACTACCCCGAGGGCGTCCATGTGGGCTACCGCGAATGGGAGCGCACCGAGAAGACTCCGGCCGCCCCCTTCGGCCACGGCCTCGGCTGGACCGACTTCGACTACGGTACCGAGGCATCGGCCCGTGTGGCGGACGATGGCACGGTCACCGTGACGCTGTCCGTCACCAACACCGGAAGTCGCGAGGGCGCTGAAGTCGTACAGGCCTACGTCGAGGCTCCCTCGCCCAGCCCAGCGGGCATCGAGCGCCCCATTCGTTGGCTCGGCGGATTCGAGCGCATCAGCATTGGCTCCGGCGAGACCTCGACCGTCTCGGTGCGACTGCCCCGCCGCACCTTCGAGGTCTGGGACACCGCATCCCACGCCTGGGTGCTGCCTGAGGGCGAATACGCGATCGCCTTGGGCCGCTCCGTCCGAGATCTCCGGACGCGCACCCTCATTAATCTTCCCTCCCACGGTGGCACCGCACCCGCGGTGCGCGAGAAACCGAGGGAGGCAAGCGCCCCCAGTCAGACGGCTCCTTCCGCCTGACGAACGGGTACAAGGAGTTGGCACTCGCTGGCTTCGAAGTATCACCACATCGAGTAGCCAACTGCTCACCTAAAATAAGATCCGCATCACGTCACAGAGAGGTACATGATGTCTAACCGACTAATCCCGGCCGTAGCCCTAGGGCTCGCCACCGCATTGGTTGTTGCAGGTTGCTCTTCGGACTCGTCCGAGGAGAGCAGCAACTCCCCCGCGCCTTCGAACAGCGAATCCGCTAGCGCGGGTGCTGCTGTCGGCACCGAGGCACTGACCATTGGTATGCCAAACGGCACCCAGACCGACAACTCGAACCCGTTCGTAAACACGTCGTCGGCACAGTCGCTCGGCTACGCATACGCGATCTACGAGCCCCTATTCCAGGTGACGGACATCTCGGACACCCCTCCGGAGCCGTGGCTCGCGACCGACGCTGCGTGGAACGAGGACTACTCGTCCGTGACGTTCACCGTTCGTGACGGCGTCAACTGGTCGGATGGCACCCCGCTGACGGCCGATGACGTTGCGTTCTCGTTCCAGATCCGCAAGGACAACGAGGCACTCAACAACACTGCACTGCCTTATGGCGACATCACCGTCGACGGCAACACCGTGACCGTTGGCTTCACGCAGCCCGTGTTCGTCAAGGCCAACCGCGTGCTCAACACGTTCATCGTGCCCAAGCACATCTGGGAAGGCATCGCCGACCCGACGACCGACCTCAACCAGGACCCGATCGGAACCGGCCCCTACGTCCTTGAGAACTGGACCCCTGAAGCCGTCAAGCTCGTTCCCAACGCTGACTACTGGGGCGGCACTCCTGCGGCTCCCGAACTGCTGTACACGTCCTACACGGACAACGCAGCCATGACGACGGCCCTCGTTGCCGGCGAACTGCAGTGGGGCTGGACGAACATCTCGGACTACGAGAACGTCTACATCGCCAAGGACCCGGAGCACAACCACTTCTGGACTCCCTCCGGTCTGGCAGTCGACGTGCTCTACCTCAACAACGAGACCAAGCCGTTCAACGACGTGGCCGTCCGCCAGGCACTCAGCATGGTGACTGATCGCAACGCGATCTACAACATCGGTTCGGAGAAGGCCTTCCCGGAGGTCACCTCGATCACCGGTATGCCGACGCCTGCCGGCAACGCGTTCATCTCATCCGAGTACGAGGGCAAGGAGTACTCGGTTGATGTCGAGGGCGCCAAGAAGGTCCTGACCGACGCCGGCTACACCTACGAGGGCGACAAGCTGTTCGACAAGGACGGCGAGCAGGTCACCTTCACGCTGACCGACCCCGCTGGTTGGAACGACTACGTCACCACCCTTCAGCAGATTGCCGACATGGCGAGCCAGATTGGTATCGAGGCTACGGTCGACACCCCCGACGCTGACTCCTGGTTCGGAGACATCGCCGCTGGTGACTTCCAGGCATCGCTGCACTGGACCGATGGTGGCCCGACGCCTTACGACATGTACAGCGACATCATGGATGGCGCTTACTACCTGCCGCAGGGTGAAGCCGCCAACTGGAACTTCGGTCGTTACAACAACGACGAGGCCACCAAGGCACTTGCTGACTTCTCGAGCGCATCCGAGGACTCGGTTCGCCAGGAAGCGATGGACATCGTCCAGAAGCGCTTCGTTGAGGACCAGCCCGCGATCATCGTCCGTGGACGTCCCGCATCCGCCGAGTACTCCTCGAAGTACTACACCGGATGGCCCTCGGATGAGGACCCGTACAACCAGGCACAGCCGACCGGCCCGCAGGCCTCTCAGATTCTTATGAAGCTGAAGCCCGCGACCGACTAGCAACAACGGTGGGGGCGGGCTCGTAAGAGTCCGCCCCCGCCGCACTCTGGTGTCACCAACGATTCACTCCAATACTTTGCAAGGAAAGCGAATGCCTACAGACACTCCTCCCGCCGGCAGTGCCGCCGCGGTCGAGACGGCCGGCGACGTCGTCCTCCGGGCCCAGGGCCTGACGAAGCACTTCCCATTGCGCGGCCTGGCCCGCGGCAAGGCAGTGCACGCCGTCGACGGGGTCGACCTTGAACTGACACGCGGCTCCGTCGTGGCGCTGGTGGGCGAGTCCGGCTCGGGCAAATCCACCATCGCCAAACTCCTTTCGCTGCTGATCCACCGCACGAGCGGCGACATCCGCCTGAGTGACAAGAGCGTTGACGGCCGTGGCAGGCGCGCATTCCGCCGCCACTCCAAGCGCGTCCAGATGATCTTCCAGGATCCGTTCGGCTCCCTCAACCCCATTCACACCATTCGCTACACCCTCACGCGAAGCGTCCGGATCCACAAGGGCAACCTCCGTGGCGACAAGTTGGAAGCGGCGCTCGAAGAACTCCTCGCCCGCGTCCAGCTCACGCCGGTGGACCGCTACATCGACAAGTTTCCCCACGAACTCTCTGGCGGTCAGCGTCAGCGCGTCGCGATCGCACGTGCCCTCGCCGCAGACCCCGACGTCCTCCTAGCCGATGAGCCCATCTCGATGCTCGACGTATCCATCCGCCTGGGGATCCTGAACCTCCTCAAGACGCTGCGCGACGACATGCACGTCGCCATCCTCTACATCACGCACGACATCGCCTCCGCGCGCTACTTCGCGGACCGCACGATGGTGATGTACGCGGGTCAGATTGTCGAGCAGGGTCCCAGCGAGGACATCACCCAGACTCCCGCTCACCCGTATACACGGCTGCTGATCGACTCGGCGCCGGACCCCGATGCGCCGGCTCGCACCGAACGCTCGACTTCCGGCGAGGCGCCCTCACTCGTGTCGCCCCCTCCCGGCTGCCGGTTCGCGGCTCGCTGCCCCTTCGCCAACGACCTATGCCGTTCAGAGACCCCTGACCTGTTCAACGTGCCCGGCGATGACCGCGCCGCACGCTGCTGGGGCTATTCGGACCGCGACAACAAGCCAGACGTCTCCGGCGTCGCCAAGTCCGTCAAGGAGACCATCTGATGCGCTTCTTCATTCGCCGCGGCATCTTCTACATCGTCACCGCATGGGCTGCCGTCACGCTTAACTTCTTCCTTCCGCGCATGATGCCGGGGGACCCCGTTTCCTCCCTGATCATCAAGTCCGGCGGCCAGATCAGCCCCGACGCGATCAACTCGCTCAAGGTGCTCTTTGGTCTCGACAACGGTCAGAGCCTGTGGGAGCAGTACACCTCCTATTGGAACCAGCTCTTCCACGGCGACCTGGGGCTGTCGTTCGCCTTCTTCCCCACTCCCGTGAGCTCCGTGATTCAGCAGTCGCTGCCCTGGACGGTGGGTTTGGTCGGCATCGCCACCATCCTCAGCGTGATTCTCGGCACGACCGTGGGAACGCTCATTGGCTGGCGCCGCGGCACCAAAGCCGATGCGGTACTCCCAGTCGCGACCTTCTTCTCCGCCGTGCCCTACTTCTGGTTCGGCCTGATCGCTATCCTGCTCTTCGCCGTGACCTGGGACTTCTTCCCCGCCTCCAAGGGCTACCAACCGGGCCTGATTCCCGCCTGGAACTGGGAATTCATCAGTTCGGTGCTGTGGCACGGAATCCTGCCCGCGCTCACCATCGTCGTGTCATCCATCTCCGGTTGGATCCTGGGCATGCGCAACATGATGGTGACGGTCAGCTCCGAGGACTACGTCACCGTGGCTCAGGCCAAGGGACTCAAGGAGCGTCGCGTCATGGTCAGCTACGCGGCGCGCAACGCGGTACTGCCGCAGATCTCCAGTTTCGCTCTCGCGCTCGGCTTCATCGTGGGTGGAACGCTGGTCATGGAGATGGTCTTCTCTTATCCCGGCATCGGCTTTGTGCTCTATCAGGCCGTGACCGCCAGTGACTATCCATTGATGCAGGGCTGCTTCCTCGTCATTACGCTCGCGATTCTCGTCGCGAACATGATGGCCGACGTGGTCTACGCATTCCTCGATCCACGCACTAGGCAGGAAGGTTAATCATGACTACTGTCGACACCAACAACCTGGAACCACAGGAGCTCCCACGTCCGGACGCGCCCGGCGTCTCGCACACCAAGCAGGGACCCCCCAAGCCCAAGAAGGGCTCGCAGTTTGTCTTCCTGCGTAACTCCAAGGCCATCACCGGCATGATCATCCTGGGCTTCTTCGTGATCATCGCGATCATCGGCCCCTGGATTGCCCCCTACGACCCCGATGCCTTCAGCGACCAGCTCGTCGCCCCGCCGTCGTGGGAGCACTGGTTGGGCACCACTCACCTGGGACAGGACGTCCTCTCTCAGTTGCTGGTGGGCACCCGCTACGTCATGATTGTGGGCTTCACCGCCGGCGTTCTCGCCACCATCCTCGCGGTGATTGTTGGAGTCACCGCCGGCTACCTAGGCGGCTGGAGCGACGAGGGTCTGTCCCTACTGTCAAACATCTTCCTGGTGATACCAGCGCTTCCGTTGCTCATCATCATCGCCAGCTCACTCGACGGCGGAATGATAGTCATTGCGGGGGTCATCTCGCTGACCGCTTGGGCCTGGGGTGCTCGCGTGCTGCGCGCACAGACCATGTCCCACCGCAAGCGCGACTACGTCGAAGCCTCCCGCGCCAATGGGGAGTCCACCTGGCGCATTGTCCTCGCAGAGATTCTTCCCAACCTCACCGCGATCATCGCGTCCAGCTTTGTCGCGACCGTGACCTTCGCCATCCTGACTCAAGTCACGCTCGCGTTCATTGGTGTGACCTCCCCCACCGACTGGAACTGGGGAACCATCCTCTACTGGGCACAGGGAAATCAGGCACTCGCCCGTGGCGCATGGTGGTGGTTTGTCCCCGCCGGTCTCTGCATCGCCGCCGTGGGTGTGGCGCTCGCGCTCATCAACTTCGGAATTGACGAGTTCGTGAACCCACGCCTGCGCTCCACGGGCAGGTACGCGCGAGTTCTCCGCAAGCGTGGCGTTCAGGCCCGCGTTGGTTTCACTCCCATCGACCGCGGCACGACGCACGGCGGAGTAGCTGCCACGCCACAACCCGGCAGTCCACCCGGCGGCAACTCCTTTGCCCCGGAGCCTTCCGGGGAAATCCCCGCTTCTACGAACGTGAAGGGCTAGAGATGACTACCACCGCCCCTGCGCTGACCAACGCGACGCTCCAGGCCGCGGATCCCATCCTGGAGATCAAGAACCTGTCGGTTGACTACGGGTTCGGCGACGACCCCACCCACGTCCTCCAGGACGTATCGCTCACGCTCAACCGCGGCGAGGTCTTGGGTCTCGCGGGTGAGTCCGGATGTGGCAAGTCCACGCTGGCTTATGGGGCAACCCGGCTGCTCCCCCCTCCAGGCGTGATTCGTGGCGGCGAGGTGATCTTTACCGGCCGTGACGGCGTCAAGACGGACATTCTCACGCTGAACGACAAGGATCTACGTACCGCTCGCTGGCGTGACTTCGCGATCGTGTTCCAGGGCGCGATGAACTCTCTCAACCCGGTTCACCGGGTCGGCACGCAGCTGATCGACGCGATCAAGGCGCACGGCAAGACCGCCACCAAGCAGGAGGCTCGTGACCGTGCGGCCTACGTCCTCGAGATGGTGGGCATCAACGCCGACCGTCTCAAGGCGTACCCCCACCAACTCTCCGGCGGCATGCGCCAGCGCGTCATGATTGCCATGGCCCTGGTGCTCGAGCCCGAGCTGCTGATCATGGACGAGCCCACCACCGCACTCGACGTGGTGATGCAGCGCCAGATCCTCGAGGAGATCACGGACCTGCGTGATCGCCTGGGATTCTCGGTGATCTTCATCACGCACGACGTCTCGCTCCTCGTAGAGGTAGCCGACCGCATCGCCATCATGTACGCGGGAGAGATTGTCGAAGCGGCGGACGCGAAGGACGCCTACTTGCGCCCCCGCCACCCGTACACCAGGGGCCTGCTCAATTCCTTCCCGCCCCTGCGCGGACCGCGTCGCGAACTGCAGGGCATTCCCGGTTCACCTCCCGACATGGCCAAACTCCCCTCCGGTTGCCGGTTTGCTGACCGCTGCCCCTTCGTCATGGATCGTTGCCGCACCGAGGACCCTGCGCTCTCGCGCACCGCCCTCAAAATGTCGGAACCAGAACGTCTGGTCGCGTGCCACCTTCACGATGGCAAGGCCAGCGAAGTACCCGCCGAGTTGGCGATTCAAGCGCCACAAAAGTAGGGAACGGCCTCGCTGCGGACACCATCCGCTGAGGCGAGGTGAGCGTGTCGGAGCAGTTGTGCGTTGCTCCGACACGCTCTTTCCTTTGCGTGGCTAGAGCGCTTCGGGACCCTGCTCCAGGAGCACCTCAAACGCTGCCTCGTCGAGGATTGTGACCCCAAGCTGCTCGGCCTTCGCCGCCTTGGACCCTGCGCCGGCTCCCGCCACCACGTAGTCGGTGTTCTTGGAAACGGACGATGCTGCCTTGCCGCCGTGCGCGATGATCGCCTCCTTGACGGAGTCACGGGTGAAGTTTTCAAGCGAGCCGGTGGCGACGATCGTGAGGCCAGCAAGTGTTGCTGGCGCCGAATCGTCACGCTCGTCCTCCATCCGCACGCCTGCGGCGGCCCAGCTGTCGACGATGTTGACGTGCCACGGCACTGAGAACCACTGCACCACCGCCTCAGCAATCACCGGGCCCACGCCCTCGACTGCGGCGAGCGTCTCAGCGTCGGCCGCCCGTATGGCGTCCATCGAGCCAAACTCCGTCGCGAGCGCGCGCGATGCCGTTGGCCCGACGTGCCGGATGCTCAGCGCCACCACCACGCGCCACAGTGCCTGCGATTTGGCCTGCTCCAGATTGGCGAGCAACTTGAGCCCGTTGGCGGAGACGTCACCGGCTCGGCGGCCGGTCTGACCCGCCTCGACCTGTTTCTTGGTGAGCTTCTGGTCAGCCTCGTACGTTAGCAGTGGCACACGTCGCAGGTCATCCTCGGTGAGCGAGAACAACCCCGCCTCATTCGCGAGCACGCCAGACTCGACCAGCGCGTGAGCGGCCTTCTCTCCCAGGACCTCGACATCGAATGCCCCACGCGCGCCGATGAAGGCGATGCGGTCCACGATCTGTGCCGGACAAAATTCGGAGTTGGGGCAGCGCAGGTCCTTGTCGCCCTCCTTTTGCTCAGCCAATGCGGTCCCGCAGGACGGGCAGTTCGCCGGCATCGTCCACTCACGTTCGTCGCCGGTACGCGCCGCGACGACCGGTCCCACGATCTCCGGGATCACATCTCCCGCCTTGCGCAACACGACGGTGTCACCGATGCGAACCCCCTTGCGGGCCACCTCGTGGGCGTTGTGGAGCGTCGCGAACGTCACCGTGGATCCGGCGACGACGGTGGGCGTCATGACTCCGTAGGGGGTCACGCGACCCGTGCGGCCCACGTCCACGCGAATGTCCTCGAGCGTGGTGTGCACCTCCTCGGGCGCAAACTTGTACGCGATTGCCCAGCGCGGGGCTCGGCTCGTGAACCCCAACTCCGCTTGAGCCGCGCGGCTGTTCACCTTGAGCACCGCACCGTCGATCTCGTGCACCAGGTCGTGGCGCTTTGATTCGAGGTCGGCCAAGTAGTCCTCAATGGCCCCACGGCCGCGCAGGACGGCGGTGAATCCACTGACGGGTAGGCCCCAGTCCGCGAGAACGTCGTAGATACCGGACTGCGTCGACGCGCGCTCGTCGACTGGAGTGTCCCCCCAGTCCAGGGCACCGAGTGCATACGTCGTCACGTCGAGCGGGCGGCTCGCGGTGATGTCCGAGTTCTTTTGACGCAGCGAACCAGCCGCCGTATTGCGGGGATTCGCGTACGGGTCCTTGCCTTCGGCGACCAGCCTCGCATTGAGTTCCTCGAACGCGGCGACGGGTAGAAATACCTCGCCGCGGATCTCCACGAGGGCGGGAGCGGCTCCAGTGAGGCGCGCGGGAATCGTCGAAATCGTCTTCACATTCGCGGTCACGTCCTCTCCGGTCGTGCCGTCACCGCGGGTCACACCCCGCGTCAACTCACCGTCGACGTAGGTGAGCGAGATGGACAGACCGTCGATCTTGGGCTCGCATACGATCTCCTCGTCGCCGGCCTCCTTGCCCACGCGCGCTAGCCACGCCTCCACCTCGTCAATCCCAAAGGCGTTGTCGAGGCTCATCATCCGTTCGCGGTGCTTGACCGACGCGAATCCGGTGGGCACGCTTGCGGCACCAACCGTGCGTGTGGGGCTATCGGGAGTCGCGAACTCTGGGTGCAATGCCTCGAGGTCGCGCAGTTCGCGCTCGAGCGCGTCGTACTCGGCGTCGGACACCGCCGGAGCGTCGTCGCCGTAGTACGCCGCCCGGTGCGCCTCGATCTCCTGAACCAATTCCTGGTGCCGAGCACGGGCATCGTCCGCTGGTCGGTTTTGGCTGTTGTCGCTCACTGGACTATCTCACCATGAAGCACCGACGCATGCAGGCACCCACGCCACCGTCTGTCCTGCGCACCAGGCAATACAGCGACACAATGGGCAGATGACCAACGCGCAGCACGTGACTCCCGACGACATCGAGCAAGCCGCGGCGGCCATCGAGCCACACGTGCGCCATACTCCCGTGATTGAGGTCCCGGGCTCGGCGATCGGCGTCGACGCCACCCTTGTCTTCAAGCTCGAGTTCCTTCAAGTCACCGGCGCCTTCAAGGCACGCGGCGCGTGTCACTACGTCGCCACACAACCCATCGCCGATGCCGGGGTGGTCGCGGCATCGGGCGGCAACCATGGGGCGGCGGTCGCCTACGCAGCCCGGGAGTTCGGCCACCAGGCCCACATCTTTGTGCCCACGACCGCCAACCCCTCCAAGATCGACAGGTTGGTGGGCCTGGACGCGCACATCCACAGCATCGGCGAGACCTACGGCGATGCCAAGGACGCAGCCGCCGACTACCTCGTACAGCACCATGCGACGTCCATCGAGGCATTCGACGACCCGATCGTGATGGCGGGTGCCGGCACGTGCGCGCGCGAATTCGACCTTGACAGCCGCACGTCGCAAGGTCGTCCGCTCGACGCGATGCTGCTCGCCGTGGGCGGAGGCGGCCTCGCGGGAGGTGCCGCCGCGTGGTGCGGGGACCGCATGCAGATTGTGGGCTGCGAGACGGTGGGAACGGCCTCCTTCGCCGCCGCCGTCGAGGCAGGTCACCCCGTGGACGTGCCCATCTCCGGGGTGGCGGCGGACCACTTGGGCGCCCGGCGCATCGGCGACGTCCCTTGGCGCGCCCTCAACGAGGCAAACGTTCAGTCGGTCGTCGTGACCGACCACGACGTGTCAGCGGCCCAAGCCCGCCTGTGGCGGCTGCTGCGGGTGATCGTCGAGCCGGGCGTTGCCGCACCGTTCGCCGCGTTGATGACCGGGCGCTGGGTGCCCGAGCCCGGCAGCCGCATCGGCGTCATGCTGTGCGGCGCGAACGTGGTGGCACCCGTCAGCTAGCGACCGTCCCGAGGCGTCGCTAGCGAGGAACCACAACGGACAACGCGCCGGGGTCGATCTCCGCCTCGAAGGACCGCGTGTCCCCCTCGACGTCGCCGTCGAGTTGGTACGGTACCGGCCGGTCCAGCTCTACCGTCACGCGGCGACCGTCATAGTGCCGAATCGCTGCGCTGTCCTTGCCTTTGCTCAACGCCTTGAGCATCCGCCCCATACCGAGCACACCCTGGCCCTGGGCGACGACGACGTGCAGGAGGCCGTCGGATGCATCGGCCCCGGGAATGAGGTCGATCCCACCCTGGAGCTTGCCAACGTTGCCGACCAAGACCATGGCGGCATCGCCGTCGTGGACCACCTTCCCATCCAAGGTCACCGTGGCGTGGAACTCCGCGTTGCTGACCTGCTGAGCGCCGGCAAGGACGTAGGCGCCGCCCTTGACCATCTTCTTGATCTTGGGGTTGGTGTCGCGCATGATCTGCGCGTCAAGCCCCACGCCGGCCATCACGACGAACGTATTCGCGGCCTCCCCGGACGTGAACCTCACCACGTCGATGCGCCGCGGGAAGCCCTGCAACGCGAGCGCCGTCGCCTCTCCTTCGTCGAGAGGGATTCTGAGGTTGCGTCCAAGGAGATTTCCCGTCCCGGCCGGGACGATGGCGACGGGAATCTCGTGCCCGGCCATCGCCGTACAGACTGCTCGCACCGTACCGTCACCGCCCGCCACCAAGACGCGATCCATTCCCTGGTCCGCCGCATCGGCTGCCATGCCGGCACCCGGGTCGTCGGCTTTGGTCTCCCACCACGTCGGCGCCTCCCAACCCTTGTAGCGCGAGACGGTCGTCAGCCGGCGACGGAAGTCCTCAAGATCGAGCACCTTGGTGGGGTTGTAAATCACTCCAGGGTGGCGGCCGGAACTGGGCAGCCGGGACGTCACCGTGCCACCAGGCAGGATGCCCTCGAATCGGCTGACGAGGAGCGAGACGGTCGCCATCGTCAGGCCGAGCAGCACACCGGCCACGAGGTCGGAGAGGTATTGCACCCCCATGAGGAACTGGTCAACGGCCACCACCAGAACCGCCACCACCCCCCAGAATTGCCAGCGCCGCAACGTGCCCACGGAGCGCAGTTGTGCGCTCGAGACCGCCACGAATACCCAGGCAAGGAGCGTCATCGCGAGCGTGTGCCCCGCGGGATACGCATACCCCGTCGCGGAGATGGACTCGCTGAAGGCGGACTGCGGGCGCGGGCGCTCCACCAGGTGTCGGGCTACTTCCCATATCGGGAGGCCGAGCAAGGCGACCAGAAGGGCAAATCCGAGCCGACGTTGACGCTGATGAAAGGCCCGTACCGCGAGCACGGCGGTCACTACCAGCATCACGTAGGGCTGAGTAATGACCGAGAAAGTTTGCAGTATTTGGCCCAGGGGCGAGCGGGGCGAGATGGTCGGCACGGGCAACCACGTGTCCATGTGGGTATCCGCCCACCCGTCACGAACCAACGCCGACAGTGCCAGGTAGCACACGGCGGCCACCACGAGCACAATGACCTCCAGCCGACTCGACTTCAGCTTTGTCGCCAAGGAGTTGCTCATGTGTGCTCTGCCGCCGTTCCACGTTCCAGCCGCGAATCACCCTCCGTGCCGCATTGCACCTGGTTCATTCGCGTCTTGCCCCATTCAACACCATCGGCCAGTCGTGGCAGGCCTAGCTATCTGCGCGCGTCGCTAGCATAGGAGGCATGAACGCACCCATCGATGCCACGTCCACCTCTGCCTGGGCGGAACTGACTGCCTACCACGAGTCCTTCGAGCCGGATCTGCGCGCGTGGTTCGCGTCCGACGCCTCGCGCGTCGAGCGCATGTCTTTGCCGCTGGGCGACCTGCACGTCGACCTGTCTAAGAATTTGGTGACTGATGACATCCTCGCGTCGTTGGTCAAACTCGCCGACCAGACCGGGGTCGCCGAGCGCTACGCCGCGATGCTCGCCGGTGAGCACATCAACACCACCGAGGACCGCGCAGTCCTGCACACGGCCCTGCGCCGTCCGGCCGATGCCTCACCCAGCTTGGTCGTGGACGGCCAGCACATCGATGCGGACGTCCAGGAGGTCCTAGGTAAGGTCTCCGAGTTCGCGGACCGCGTGCGCTCGGGCGAGTGGACCGGCGTTACCGGCAAGCGCGTGTCGCACATCGTGAACATTGGCATCGGCGGCTCGGACCTGGGCCCCGTCATGGTCTACGAGGCGCTCGAGCCCTACGCGACCGCGGGCATCTCCGCACGCTTCGTGTCCAACATCGACCCCACTGACATCGCGCAAAAGCTCAAGGGACTGAATCCCGAGACCACGCTGTTCATCGTCGCCTCCAAGACGTTCACCACGCTCGAGACGCTGACCAACGCGCGCCTCGCGCGCCAGTGGCTGTGGGACGCGCTGGCCGCCTCCGGCGCCATTTCCGGGGACGATGCTTCCCACGCCGATGCTGTGGCCCACCACTTTGTGGCGGTTTCCACGGCACTCGACAAGGTCGAGGCCTTCGGCATCGACCCCACCAATGCCTTCGGCTTTTGGGACTGGGTGGGCGGGCGCTACTCGGTCGACTCAGCCATCGGCCTGTCGCTGTCCATCGCGCTGGGTCCCGACGTGTTCGGCGACCTGCTCGCGGGCTTCCACACGGTGGACGAGCACGTGCGCACCACCCCACTCGAGCAGAACGTGCCCGTCCTGATGGGCCTGCTCAACGTCTGGTACGGCAACTTCCTGGGATCACAGTCGCACGCCGTGCTTCCCTACGCGCAACAACTACACCGCTTCCCCGCGTACCTGCAGCAACTCACCATGGAGTCCAACGGCAAGTCGGTGCGCTGGGACGGCTCGCCCGTCACCACCGAGACCGGCGAGGTGTTCTGGGGCGAGCCCGGCACCAACGGCCAGCACGCGTTCTACCAGCTCATTCACCAGGGCACCAAGCTGATCCCCGCGGACTTCATCGCCGTGGTCAACCCCGCCTATCCCCTGGTGGACGGCGACCAAGACGCGCACTCGCTGTTCCTCGCGAACTTCCTGGCGCAGACCAAGGCGCTGGCGTTCGGCAAGACCGCCGCCGAAGTCGAGGCCGAAGGCACCGAGGGTGCGCTCGTCGCCGCACGCACGTTCGCGGGCAACAAGCCCACCACCTCGATCTTTGCCCCCGCGCTCACCCCTCAGGTGCTCGGCCAGCTGATCGCGCTCTACGAGCACATCACGTTCACACAGGGCGTCATCTGGGGCATCAACAGCTTTGACCAGTGGGGCGTGGAGCTCGGCAAGCAGCTCGCCGTCCAGATTGCGCCGGCCATCCAGGGTGATGCAGCTGCGCTGGCCGACCAGGACGCGTCCACCAAGGCACTCATCGCCTACTACCAGGCCAACCGCAAGTAGCCACACGCCTTACGGATTGGGGGTCGGACGCCGATGGCGTTCGACCCCTCATCGTTGTGTCCGTCGGGACGGCGACTAGAGGTCGACATTTCCAGAGACGCGCGCGACAACATTGCCGCCGATCCAGAGGTCGCCATCGCCCTCGGTGACACGCACGCGCCCGTCCCGGCCCAGCATCGTCCCCTGGCGCGCCACGTACGGCGCAGACAACCGACCGGTCGCCGTCAGCCACTGGGCAATCGAGGCGTTCAGGCTGCCGGTGACGGGATCCTCCCGTAGCGGGCCGCCGCCGTCGTTGAAGAAGCCGCGTACCTCGATCGCAGCATGTGCTTCGCTGTCTTCGTCATGCAGGCCAACCGCACCGATGCTGCGCTGCCCCGCTCGGGCGGCTAGGTCGGGATCCAGGGCGAGGACAGCATCGGCGCTGGACAACAACACTCCAAGCCAGCCGGGCCCGTTGTCGACCCACCTTGACTCGACCACCTCGGATTCCTTCACCCCCAGGATCGCGAGCGCATCGGCGAGGTCGGCGTCGTCCACCGCGCCCGACCGGACCAACGGCGGGGCGGCAAATGCCAGCTCCTGATCGTCGATCCTCACGGGGACGAGACCCACGCCACACTCCTGAACCGCTCGGCCAGGCGCCAGCGGCACGCCTCCCGCGTCGAGCCAGGCACGCGCTGTGCCCAGCGTGGGGTGACCGGCAAAGGGCAGCTCGGCGGTGAGGGAGAAAATGCGCACGCGATAGTCGGCACCGGGATCCGTGGGTGGAAGCACAAAGGTGCACTCCGACAGGTTGGTCCATGCGGAGAACGCGGCCATCTGTGCCGTGGAGAGACCCTCCGCGTCAAGCACCACTGCGAGCGGGTTGCCGGAGAACGCGACGTCAGAGGGGAATACGTCGACCATGCAAAACGGAAAGGTCGCCATACTTGCCACGCTACTGGGATTCGGTAGGACCAGTGAGGTTTACTTGGGCCCTCGTTGCGGTCGTGATGATGCGGGCTGAGCCTTGTCCGGCTCCCACCTCAGCACGTCTCCCGGCTGACACTCAAGCACCTCGCAAATCGAGTCGAGCGTCGTGAAGCGGACCGCCTTAGCGCGGCCATTTTTGAGAACCGCGACGTTGGCAGGGCTGATGCCTATGGCGTAGGCGAAGTCCGCGACCGACATCTTCTTGCGAGCAAGCATGACGTCGATATCGACGACGATGGCCATCAGATCACCTCCGCGAGCTCGTCACGGTTGGAGATGGCCGCCTGCAACAGACCGCGCATCACGACCATGAGCAACACAAAGGCCGCGCCCGCAGTAAGCGCCCCGGCAGCGAACAGGACGATCCCCGGCCCGCCTCCTTGTGTGCTCAGCAGATGAGCAGGCACCGCGAAGCAAATGACAGTGGCGACCACCGCACACCAGATAATGCCGTCCACCCATCTCAACGCGGGCCCCGTAAAGATATGGTCGTCCGCGACAAACAGCAGCAGACGGCCGATGATGACGAGCGCCACCTGACCACAAAGGATTGCGAGAATGCCGGCAATCGCATAGGGGACTACCAGGTGAGCAACCTCAGCGATACCTTGAGCCTCTTCCTCAGCCAGCAGCGGCACCAGCACCTGCGCGAGGATGGACCCCGCGAAAAGCAGGCCAAGAAGCATCCACAGTACGTTCCGCGCCCATTGACTCACGTCTCGATTATCGATAGATATCTATCGCTTGTCAAGACCTTGACGAACGACATTGCACGCTCGCGAGCGAGCAGGGTTCGCTCAGAGTGCGTCGAAAGTGTTCGGGTTTGGTCCCTGACGCCCATCCTCGCCCCTATCCAGCGTGTCGATGCGTGCGATCTGGTCGTCGGAGAGTTCAAAGTCGAAGATGGCCAGGTTCTCTGCCATACGCTCGCGGTGCATCGACTTGGGGAAGATGATGTCCCCGCGCTGCACGTGCCAGCGCAGGACCACCTGTGAGGCCGCGCGGTCGGTCTCTGTGGCGATGGCCTTCACGATGGGATCGTCGAGCGCCTCGCCCCGGGCAAGAGGGCCCCAAGCTTCGACGGCGATCGCCTGGTCGTGAGACGCCTGGCGCGCGGCGTTGTTGTGGAAGTACGGGTGAGCCTCGATCTGGTTCACCACGGGAGTCGCGCCGGTCTCGTCGATGATCTTGGTCAGGTGCGCGGGCTCAAAGTTCGACACCCCGGCGGAGGTGAGACGGCCGTCCTCGACCAGCTCGAGCATGGCCCTCCACGTGGAAACAAAGTCACCGTCATACCGCGTCGGCAGCGGCCAGTGGATGAGGAACAAGTCGAGCTTGTCCAGGCGGAGCTTCGCGAGCGTCTCGTCGAAGGAGCGCATCACGTCGTCACGCGCGTGCATGCTGTTGGTGAGCTTGCTTGTCACGTAGATCTCGTCGCGGGCGATGCCAGAGTTGGCTATGGCCTCGCCCACCTCGGCCTCGTTCTTATACCCCTGGGCAGTGTCGATGTGGCGAAATCCCACGTCAAGCGCGGCGCCCACCGTCTCCACGGCATCGGCCGGTGGAACCTGGAACGTACCGAACCCGAGTTGGGGAATGGACGTGCCGTCGCTGAGTTTGATGGATGATGTCGCGCGAGAGGAAGTCATGCTTGGGCCAACAGGTGCGGGGACTGTGCTATTCCGCTCATCGCTGGGAACCTTGCGCTTCGTCCACTCGGCATAACTTGGTGGGCGAAGGTGTTGAACCCAGCGATGTGCTCGTGCATCGTCACGGCATCTGTCTATCACCAGCATTGGGAGAAACCATGAAGGTCGTAGTCCTGGGAGCCAGCGGAAACGTGGGAACGGCCGTGTTGCGTGCGCTTCGCGCGGCGGACGACGTCACCGAGGTAGCTGCGGTGGCTCGACGCATTCCTCGCCGCACGCCACCTGCGCCCTATGACGTGGCGACCTGGACCAGCGTCGACATCGGCGCACGCGACGGTGACCGGGTGATTCGGACACTTGCCCAGGCTATGGAGGGCGCCTCCGCAGTGATCCATCTTGCGTGGGCGATTCAGCCCAATCACGACCGCGAGCGACTGCGCCGGACCAACATTCTGGGGAGCTCCCGGGTGCTGTCGGCCGCACGTGCCGCCGGCGTCGATCACGTTGTGGTTGCCTCGTCAGTGGGCGCCTATTCGCCAAGCCACGACGACGAACTTCACGACGAGAGCTGGCCTACGAGGGGCATCCCGACGAGTGAGTACAGCGTCGATAAGGCCGACCTTGAACACCTTCTCAATCGACACGAGCACGACCATCCTGAGGTGCTGATTACCCGCCTGCGGCCTGCGTTGATTTTCCAGCGCGATGCGGGATCAGAGATCATGCGCTACTTCATCGGCCCCCTGGTACCGCCCGCCATCTTCAGCGGTCACCTTCCGATCACTACCTGGCCCGATCACACCCGCGTGCAAGCGCTACACGCAGACGATGTGGCGCGAGCCTACGTTGGCGCGGTGAGGGCCAGGCCCGGCGGGGCGCTGAACGTGGCGGCGGACGACGTGCTGGGAGGCCCCGAGATCGCAAGCCTGCTCTCCGGGGGCCGACTTCAGCGGACGCCGACGCCTGCGGTGAGGGCGGCCGTGTCCGCAGCGTGGAATTCGCGCGTGGTTCCCGTCAGCCCCGGATGGGTAGACATGTCGGCAAACATCACCCTGATGTCAACCGATCGCGCACGGTCCGTGCTCGGGTGGGAGCCTCGCCA
The DNA here is from genome assembly GCF_000975135.1 of Demequina aurantiaca. Lineage (GTDB taxonomy): Bacteria > Actinomycetota > Actinomycetes > Actinomycetales > Demequinaceae > Demequina > Demequina aurantiaca. The sequence goes on from NZ_BBRF01000001.1 coordinate 24,395, forward strand.
CACGGCACTCGACACTGTGGCCGAGGTCCTCGATGGAATAGTCGAGGGAGCCGGCACGGCAAGCCCCCCGCTGCGTCCGCGTCGCGCGCGCCGCCGGTAGACGCTGGCGACTCACCTCGACGGCCGCGAGCGCTCTCGCACAACGGTCACCCACGCAGGGTGAGGCGTGCCAGACTTCAGCCCATGCCCATCCCCAGCGCGCGCATCGTCGAGCAACTCAACGCTGACTTTGGGGCCGCCGCACCCATGATGGTCAGTCCACTCGAGCGCGTAGCCGTCTCCCCGCAGGTCGATGCCGAACGCGTCCATGCTGCGATCCTGATGGCGGCGCGCGGCAACCGGTCCATGTTTGACGACGCCTTGGAGCATGCACGGGAGGACTGGCGAGACCTGCTGGTGCGCACTGGACTCGCCGACGACCACGCCTGGCATGACGTGGTCGATGCAAAATTCGGCGAGAACCCTCCCACCTGACTGATTCCTCCACGCGCCCGCACCCGCGCACGTAGGATCGAAGCATCCGAACAGAGCGGAGGTAGGTCAGATGCCAGGGTTCATGTCGTCCTACCGCCGCACCATACCGGCCGCACATCATGGATCGACGCCCGCGTCGGATCCTCGCATCCCCGGTGTCACACCCCACGGGGATGATTCGCAGCCGGCGAGTGCGCGACCACAGGTCTGGATGATCTTTGTTGCGATCGCGGTGGTGTTGGCAGTTGGGTTCTTCCTCGCATGGCGGACCTTCACTCCGTCCCAGAGCGACCAGGCGGCTCGTGACGCCGGGGAGCGCGGCTGGATCGTCACCCCGCTCACATGGACGATGTATCAGGACGACGAACTGGCCACCGCGGCCTGGCACGACGTCGCGGGCGCGATCAGTTTTACCGCTGTGCAATAGGCGTCGAGCGGCGTCCGTGGGAGCGAAAGCCGCAACGGCATCGGCCCAGCGCTCAGCGCGCGGCTAATTGAATCGTCGCACTCGGCCATGCACCGCGCACTCATCCTAGGATGGGTGGCATGGACGTGACAGGAGTAGTGCTGGCGGCAGGTGCGGGATCGCGTGCGGAAGGGCCCCCAGCGCTCAGCAAGACTCCGGAGGGTGTGCCGTGGGTGACGCTCGCTTGCGATGCTCTCCGCGACGCCGGCTGCCGCGAGGTCATTGTGGTGCTGGGAGCGCAGGCAGATGCCGCGGCACACCTGGTTCCTCCACGTGCCCTTCCCGTCATCGCCACCGACTGGGAGGAGGGCCAGGCAGCGTCAATACGTGTGGGGCTCGCCGCGGCGGCGACCTCTGCGGCCGATGCGGTGTTGCTGACCCTCGTTGAGCTTCCCGAGCAGACCGCTACTGCAGGCATGCGAATCATCGCCGCTGGCGCAAACGACGGGCGTGAGGCGCTGGCGCGGGCCAATTTTGATGGCGAGCCCGGGCATCCCGTGCTCATAGGTCGCGACCACTGGCGCGATGTCGCGGCCGCGGCTCACGGCGACGCGGGAGCGCGCGACTACATGCGCATGCACCTCACCGTCGAGGTGAACTGCACCGACCTGGGCGACGGCTCACCTGGTAGGTAGGCGCAGGCACCCCCCCAAGGGGCGTCTGGACTCGAGCTCAGCAATGTGGCCATGCTTCAAGAGCCAACGCGGGGAGCTCGGGGCAGCTGCCGGGCACCTGATGCCTTCATCGTCAAGCCCCACTCGTGTCGAGAAATCCGCAACCGACATTTATTTCTTGACAAGCATGATGTCGATGTCAATACATGCGGCGGTAGCGTTCTGTCAGAGGGCGGCAAACTGCCCGGCCCGCACCTCGGCCTCGACGTGACGGACAGCATCAACTCCGGTACTCAGTCGGGCGCGCTCATCTGGGTGGTGCAGGTAGTAGGCCACGACCGTCGCGACCGCGTAGACGTCGCCGCTCAGTGTTCCCTCCTTCACCTGTACTGGACCGTCGACGGTCACCAACACCAAGGTCCGAGTCTTCTTCACCTCGATCACCCTGATGTCCGCCAATTGCGACCACTTCAGTGCCACGTGAGGACCGCCCCTCACCCCGCGCAAGCCGTAGTCATCCAAGCCAAGTCCAGCGGGCCGACGCAGCGACAGCAATGTCTGCCCGGTCATGAACGCACCCACCACCGGCCCTCCCAAAATCACGCCGCGGGTGTAGAAGGGTGCATCCGCCCATTGATCCGGTTGCACCCACAGCACCACGACGGACAGCAGCGCGAGCCCCGCCATGAGATTCACCAGAATCTGCAGGGCCACCGGGGGCGTCATGACCAGGGGTCCCTCACTGCGCTCGACATTCACGACCTTGGGCGACAGCCAGCACAGCCCAGTCATGGATCCCAGGATCGCCGCCAACGCCACCACTGCCAACGCGACCACCAAGAAAAGAGGCGTCTCACCCGAGTCTGCAATGGCGAAGGCGGCCAACACCACCAACGCGACAATGAGCACGGGAATGACCCACGTCTTCAGTGGGCGCAGGGTCTCGCTAGGGGCGGTGCGTCCGAGCGAAACCCGCAATCTAGTCGGGAGCATCATGGTCCTGTCTTGAGGGTGCCGGAGGTGGAGTCCCACAACACATTTTCTTCGAGCCAGTAGTCGACCGATTCACGAGTATCGAGGTCGACAGTGGATTCCCACAGCCAGGACGCGGCCTCGCTACCTGCCCACCCCACCACGACTGCACCCGCCGCAATCCAGCCCACGGGGTTGGAGCCAAGGGCGGCCGCTATAGCGCCGCCCCCAGCCGCTCCGGCCGCTCCAGCTGCCGCGCCCCCAAAGAGCTCCGCAATCACGGACGACTCGGAAGCGCCCTCGGCAATGTCGTAGCCCGCCAAGGAAATGTCCACCACGTTGCCGACGATGGGAATGATCTTGGAATAGTGGCCAACGCTGCCAATCTTGACTTCGAGGTCGCCAATTTTGAGGTCACTTCCCGAGAAGTCAAAGGCCTCGTAGGCGGCACGTCGCGCCGGATTGCCGGAACGCGCGGCATCTCGGGCATCGTTGGCGATGTCGCTGAAAACGCCCTGTTCCGCGCGCCATTCTTTCAACTTCACGTCCACGTGTGCGCTGCTTCCCTCGAGCGCGGCGGCCACAGTCGACTCCGAGCCTGTCCGCAGCGCCGCGAAGGTCTTGGCGGCGTCGGACATTTCTTCCACGCGACCGATGAGTGGAGCCATGTGTTCCGCGAGCCACTTGTCCAGCTCGCCCTCCCACGTGCCGACCTTGCTCGACGCGTCGTTGTAAGCCGACAACCGGTACTGGTGGCCGTACCACTCGTTGACATCGGGAGACATATTCGGGTTCGGAACGTAACCATTCGATGCAATGAAGTATGAGGGCGCGGGGCCCGGCGGCGGAGTGTACGGCGAGTTGAGGTCCGGACAATACGTCAGACGGGTCATGGGGTACTCGACAACATTCCCGTTCACGATCAAGCCGACCCCCTGGGCCGACCCCCGAATCTCGGCAAAGTACTCCCGCCCCCGGCTCAGGCGGTTGGCGTAGGAGCGAAAAACCTCGACGGCGTCGCGCAGGTAGTCGGCCACAGGGAACTGGGACCGCCTCAGCGCCTGGACCGCCTCATGGAAGGCCATCGCCGCACTGCCGCTCCACGCGTAGGACGCCTCGGTGGCGACCCACGTCATTTGCACGTCCGCGGTCTTAATGGCCGACTTGACGTTGTCGAGCCAGTCCGCAAGGTCGTGAATGGATTCCGGATCGCCGTGAATGGTGGTGTCGAGACTCATGAATCTTCAATCTGCGACTCGTAGTCTCGCAAGGCTTGCGCCGCTGATTCCTCCGTGGCAGTAAAGTCTGTGACGGCCTCCTTGACCAGCGCCATCAGTGCCAGGTAGGAGTCCGGGACGGTCTGCGCACCCTCGGCCGCCGCGGAAGTGATGAGCGCGATCATGTTAGCCGCGATGCCCCCATCGACGCCGGGAGTCCCACCGAGACTCTCGTACACATCGTCGATGCTGGGCTGGAGATCCTCGGCGAGCGACTGGATGCGGGCGCCGTCAATCGAAATTTCACTCATGAGCTCATTGCCTTAGCCAGCCCACCGGGGAACTCGACGTCGAAGGCTAAGGCGTCGAAAGGCGATTCTTCCTTCACCGTGGACAGCGTGGACGTGAAGATGGTCACCCAGGCCTGGCCCGCGCCACAGCCTTTGGCGAGGCGGTCGAGCGCCGTGTAGGCGAGCAGGGCCGCGCCGCCATTGTCCATGGGCATGGTGATCACTTCCACCGACCCCTGTCCGTCTCGACGCACCGGCACGTAGAGCACCGGCGGCACTATCGTCTTGTCGTCCATGCGCCGTATTGTCCCTTTTCAGCTCTCCGTTGCGACGAGTATATGCCGTACCTCCAGAGAACAGAGCGGACTTCAAAGTCCACAATGTGTCCTTGTTGGACTCCTTCTCGACAATGTGGCTATGCTTCAAGGGCCAACGCGGGGAGCTCGGGGCAGCCGAGCTGAGAAAACAGCCATCAGTGCGCTGTTGACCCGATAACTTGACCTGGGTAATGCCAGCGTAAGGACGTGTCGAAGGCACGGGCGTGGGCTCGGCAGCGCATTTGCAATACCCGCCGGGTGTACTCCCCCGTGACGGATGGCGACTGCATGCAATGCAGTAGTGCGAGCGTTGAGTTGCACCCTGGTCTCAATCCAGGAGTCACGCATGATCGCAGAAATCCAAGTCCTGCCCCGCCCCATCGGCACCGCCGACAACCGCTACGCCCACGTCGACGCCGCGATCGCGGCCATCAGCGAGTCCGGCCTGACCTACGAGGTGGGTGGGATGGGCACCACCATCGAAGGAACCCCGGACCAGATCTGGGCGCTGCTGCGCACGGTCCATGAGGCCACGATCACCGCCGGGGCCGAGGGCTGCCTCTCCGTCATCAAGGTCTCGGGCAGTGCCGCTGACGACGGCCCGTCGGTCCAGGATCTGGTAGGCAAGCACCGCCGGTGATTGGGGCCACGCACCGCACGCAGCGAGTGCCCGGCTCCAGACTTCGAGCCGCGCTCATCGGGACCGCAACCGTCGCCGTCCTCGTCGCTGCGTGGGAGGCCGCCGTACGCATCGGCAACCTGCCGCCCTTCGTGCTGCCCCGTCCGTCCCAGGTAGTCGCCACCGCCGTTGAGCAGGCTCCGCTCCTTGGCCCACACGTCGCTACGACGGCGACCGAGGCGGTACTTGGACTCGCCATGGGGACGATGCTGGGGTGGCTCCTCGCCGTTCTCACGTCGGCGTTTCCCACCAGCGGGCAGATTTCCCACCCGGTGGTGTTGCTCAGCCAGACCATTCCCACGGTGGTGCTCGCGCCGCTGATGATCCTGTGGGCCGGCTACGGGCTGACCCCCAAGGTCACCCTGGTCGCACTGACCGTGTTCTTTCCCGTCCTGGTAGCCGCGACCGCCGCTATCCGGGACGTGGACGCCGAGTACTCGGACACCGTCGCGGGACTCGGCGGAGGAAAGGCACATCAGATGTGGCTGGTGCGTCTCCCCGCGTCCGTGCCCGGCGCACTTGCCGGGCTGCGGATCGCCGCAACCTATGCGGTGGGCGCCGCCGTGGTCTCCGAGTACCTCGCCGGCGAGTCCGGCATTGGAGTCTTCATTCAGCGCTCCCGCAAGGCGTACGCGGTCGACCAGATCTTCGTCGGCATCGCCCTCATCGCGATCCTGTCGGCACTCATGGTGGCGGCGATCGTCGCTCTGAGACGCGTCGCCACCCCCTGGCAGACCAACCTCGTTTCGACCTGACCAACCTCCCCTTCCAACTTTCATTCAGGAGAAAATATGACTTACTTCACCCGACTCGCGGCACTCGCCGCCGGTTCCGCCCTCGCGCTCGCCGCCTGCTCATCCACCGATACCGACACGAAGGACGAGGCCGCATTGGACTCCGCGACCAACGCGGCTCAGCCCCTCACGCCGGTCACCGTAGTGCTCGACTGGACGCCCAATACCAACCACTCAGGCCTCTACCTGGCCCTCGCCAACGGCTGGTACGAGGACGCAGGACTCGACGTCACTGTGATCGAGCCCGGCGAGACGTCCGGCCTGCAGCTGCTCGCCGCGGGCCAGGCCGACTTCGCGTTCTCCGTGGCCGAGGGCCTGCTGCCCGCCCGGGCCGCCGGTGCCGACGTGGTTTCCGTCGCGACCGTGATCGAGCACAACACGTCCTCGCTACTGTCGCTGGCAGACGAGGGAATCACACGCCCGCGCGACCTCGAGGGAAAAAACTACGGCTCCTACGGCTCCGATCTCGAGACCGCGATCATCTCCAGCCTGGTCGAGTGCGACGGTGGCGACCCCGCGAAGGTCGACCATGTGCCGCTCGTGAGCGACGATTTCCGCATCGGACTCACTCAGGACCAGTTCGACACCGCGTGGGTCTTTGACGCTTGGGACACCTTGAGGCTAAGTGAGGTGGACGGCATGGACGTCAACACCATCGCGTTCCGCGACTGGTTCGATTGCATCCCCGACTGGTACACGCCGCTGCTCGCAACATCGGGCGCGGAAATTGAGTCCTCCCCGGAGACGGTGGGTGCCTTTGTGCAGGTCACCGCGCACGGCTACGCGGCAGCCATGGAGGACCCCACCGTGGCCGCCGATGCGCTGATAGCCGCCGCTCCCGAGCTCGACGCGGCCCTGGTCACCGCCAGCGCTGACTGGCTCGCGGACAAGTACGCGACCTCGCCTCAGGCGTGGGGACAACAGGACGGCGCGACCTGGGATCGGTTCTCGCAGTGGCTCACCGACAACGACATGCTGGACGGCGACCCGAGTGTCGACGGGGCGTGGACCAACGAGTTCCTGCCCGCCAAGCAATGACAACCACCGCCAACAGCACAGGTCGAGCGCCGGAGGCCGGCCGCAGCGAGCCGGTCTTGTCTGTCGGTGACCTCACCATCACGTTCCCCGCTTCGCGCGGGGGACGTGGTGGCAGTCAGGACGGCGGGCTCAACGTGCTCGACGCGCTCAGCCTCGACGTACACGACGGCGAGTTCGTGGCCGTGCTCGGACCATCGGGCTGCGGCAAATCCACCCTGCTGCGCGCGCTTGGTGGCCTCCTGGATCCCCGGGCACAAGTCGAGGGCACGATCGCCGTCCCCTCGGACGCGTCCGGTCGCCGAGCGACCGCGTGGATGCCACAACGTGACGGCCTGCTGCCGTGGAGGCGGGCGATGGCGAACGCCATGGTCGGAGCGATCGCGGCAGGGGTGCCTCGCGACCGGGCGTACCCGCGTGCTCAACAACTATTCGAGGAGTTCGGCCTCGCTGGATTTGAACGCGCGTGGCCGCACGAACTGTCCGGGGGGATGCGCCAACGTCTCGCTTTGCTCAGGACATGCCTGGCAGAGCGCCCCGTGCTCCTGCTTGACGAGCCCTTCGGAGGGCTCGACCCCGTCACGCGACGACGCATGAACGCCTGGCTCGCCACTGTTCACCTGACGGAACAAGCCGCGGCGGCCGATGCTGTGGCGAGGGACGCTTCCACAACGGGTTCAGGTGTGGTTCTGGTCACTCACGACATTGATGAGGCGATGACCCTGGCCGACCGCATTGTGGTGCTGTCGGACCGACCCGGGCGCCTGCTCTATGAGGCCCGCGCACGGCAAGGCGGAGAAGAAAGGTACGACCGGGGCTCGCTACTCAGCGCGCTTGACTGTTGACTGCACACCGAGTGACGCGGGGCCCGACTACTCCTGCGGCACCCGTACGTGAATTGCCTCCGGTTGAATGCTGAACTCGATGCGCGAACACTCCCCCACGTCGTCGCCATCCAGTTCCAAGACTCGCGGCTCGCTCAACGTCACGGTGACGGAGGTGACGCGCTGGTGATCGACGGATTCGCTGCTCTCCGCCGCGTCGGACGCACCGACCAAGCGCTTGATTCCGTTGTCCCACACCATGGTGCGCAACGTGTCCATCCAACTCGCCACACCATCGGCGCTTAGCACCAGCATGTCGAGTTCTCCGTCCGCGGGATCCGCGTCCGGTAGCAGCGTGACGCCGCCCGTCAGAATTCCGCAATTGCCGACGATCAGGGTGTGCGCCTCGCTGCGGGAGGGCTCATGGCCGTCGACGGTGAGCTCCATCTCGATCACGTCGCTCTCCGAGAGTGCACGTCCAAGAGACTCGACATAGGCCAGCCACCCGACCTTGCCCTTGAGGTCCTCGTCGGTCTCGATAATCATGTTGGCGTCCACGCCCACTCCCGCCATGACGGTGAACGCCAGGCGCTGATCCTTGTTGTCGTCACCGTCGCCCACATCAGCCTGAGCCCAGGCCAGGTCGATGGTTCGCGACTTTCCGGAAAGCGCCACCGTGAGCGCCTTGGCGATGCTGTTCAGGGGGATCTCGAGGTTTCGGGTCAGCAGGTTGCCTGTACCCAGGGGAATGATGCCGAGTTCGGCCTGCACCTCGCTGGCCGCGAGACATTCTGCGACGGCCCGCACCGTGCCATCACCGCCAGCGGCGATCACCAGGTCCACCCCCGCATCGAGGGCTTCCTGCGTCATCCCGTGCCCGGGATCCTCCTTGGTGGTCTCAAACCACGAGAATCGCGGAGACGGAAGGTCAATGTCGACGGAAGCCAACGCTTCCTCGACGTCCTCGCGACTGGTCTTGGACGGATTGACGACGATGCCGACGTGAGTAGTGGTGTTCACAGGCTCAGGATAGACATAGTTGCTTCCGGCCGATGATGCGACGCTACTGTCCGGCGGGAACCTCACCCGAGCGAGCGGTTTCGAGAGCCCGAGTGAACATTTCCTTGGGCTGCGCACCCGACACCGCGTACTTGCGGTCAAAGACGAAGAACGGCACGCCTTGCACGCCCACCATCTGCGCATCGGCAATGTCGGCGTCCACGGCCGCCGCAAACTCGTCCGAGGCGAGCATGGCGCGAGTGTCGTCAGCGGGAATACCCACGTCCTCACCCAGGCCGACCAGAACATCGGCGTCGTCGAGGATCTTGCCTTCCATCATCTGAGCCTGGAATAGGCGCTCATGCATCTGGTCCCCCACGCCGCGCGCGTCCGCAAAGTGGGAGAGGCGGTGCGCATCCTTGGTGTTGGAGACCATGTAGGAGTCGAGGTCGTAGTCGAGGCCAACCTCGGCGGCTATGCCGGTCACCCTCTCGTTCATCTGGGCGACCTGGTCCGCTGCGATGCCACGCTTGGCGAACATCTCGGGCTGGGTCATGACCTCGCCCTTGGGGTGCGTGGGGTCGAGCTGGTAGCTGCGCCACTGCACCTCGACGGTGTCATCAAATTCGGCGATGGCGTCCTGCAGTCGCTTCTTACCGATGTAGCACCACGGGCACGCAACGTCGGACCAGACTTCAACCTTGACCACGAATAACTCCTCAATATCTGCGAATTGGTTTCCCCTGCGCCAACGCCCATGCCAGCAGGTTCATTCCTGGTCGATGAACGCGCCATCACAGGCGGGTGTGCGTAAACGCGCCTCCCACCAAGGTGGCGGCGACAGGCATGCGACGTAGCACCTCAGGCTCTGCGGTCATCGGGTCCGCGTCCGTCACCACGAGGTCCGCCAGTGCGCCCTCCTCCACGCGCGCAGCGCACGTCGACGCGGCGAGTGCAGCTTCGCGCGAAAGCTGCTGCTCGGGGTGCCAGGCCTCACGCCCGTCGCGTGACCGCGACACAGCCGCAGCGAACGAGATCCACGGGTCGAGCGTCGCGACCGGGGCGTCCGAGCCCAGCGCGATGCGTGCGCCAGCGGCATGGAGGTCGGCGAGCGGGAACGAGCGGTCGGTGCGCCCCGCCCACAGCACGTCGGCCGCGTCTCGGTCATCCATCGCATGCTCAGGTTGGACGCTCGCCGTGATTCCCAATTGGGCAAAGCGGCCGATGTCTTCTGGCTGGACCAGCTGCGCGTGCTCGATGGAGCCTCGCGCGCCTGTACTTGCGAAGGCGTCGAGCGCGAAGGTGTTGGCGAGATCTCCGATCGCGTGCACGGCCACCTCAAAGCCATGCTGAGTGGCCCGGTCCAACATGTCCTCGAGGGCCGTAGGCGGCACCGTGATGATGCCGTGGTCTGCAGTGCCCGGGTAGGGGTCGTGGCAGTAGGCGGTCTTGGTGTTGAGCGAACCGTCGGTGATGATCTTGAAGGGACCCACTGTCACGAGCCCGTTGGTGTCCTCAACGATGTCTCCGGTGCGTACGCCTCGTTCCACCATCGTGTCGAACATGTCCTCGTAGAACCCCGCACGCACCCGCAGGAGCCCCAGCCCCTGGGCGCAGTTGCGCACCCACAGCCGCATGTTGTCCGCCATTTCGAGGTCGACAATTCCGACGGTGCCGCGGGCGGCGGCTGAGGCGCCCGCCTCCACCGCGTAGATTCGCTCATCGTCGTCAGGCTCGACCTCAAGCTTGCGCTGCAACTCGAAGGCTTCGGTTTCGCGGAGCAGTCCGGCGTGCGCCAGGTCGTAGTGACGCTCGGCCGCGGAATTGACCCAACAGCAGTGCACGTCGCCGCTGATCAGCACGACCGGTCGGTGACGGGACGCCGCATCGAGCGCCTCCGTGGTGGGAACATCGGGCCACAGGGCATCGCGGAAGCCAACTCCTACGAGCGTTGCGTCGTTCTCCGGTTCGGCAGCGACTCTTGCGGCCACCATCGCGCACACCTCCGCAGCGGAGGACGCTCCCGCGACGTGAAAGCGCCTGCGGGTGCGTGCCCACAGGGCGAAGTGCACGTGGTTGTCCCACATGCCAGGTCCCAAGAAGCGGCCGTCGAGGTCCACCTGTTCCGCGCCGGCGGCATCGTCGGCTTCGATCTCCGGCGCAATCTGCGCGATGCGCCCGTCACGAATCAGCACGTCTACGGTCGAGTCTGCGCCACCGGTGATGCGCGCGTGGCGCAGTACAGTGTCGAAGCGTTCTGGTCTCATACCGCCAGGTTAACCGCGCAATCACGGGCAACTTTGCAGGACGACCATATTCAACGCAATAGTCCTTGTGACCGCGCGACCGCGACGGCTGACGTGCGTGATGTGACCCCGAGTTTGGTGAAGACATGAGCGAGATGCGATTTCACAGTCGCCTCGGTCACGAACAGCGTCGCCGCAACCTCCGTATTTGCATGGCCCTGTGCGACAAGGTCAAGCACTTGCAACTCGCGAGCGCTGAGGCGCACGTGCGACGACCGCATTCGCGACATCAGCCGCGACGCAATGACCGGCGCCAACGCACTCTCCCCCGCGGCCGCCGCGCGAATCGCCGCGAGCAAGTCACTCGGTGGCGCATCCTTCAACAGATATCCGCTTGCCCCGGCCTCCACTGCACCAAGGATGTCAAGATCTGTGTCGTAGTTCGTCAGCACCAACACATACGGCGCGGGTTCCGGTAGTGCCCTAATGGTCGCCGTCGCGTCCACTCCTGATGTACGAGCATCCACACCAAACTGCAGGTCCATCAGCACCAGATCGGGCAGTAGCTCGCGCGCCAATTCTGCGGCGGCGTCGCCTGTCTGCGCCTCTCCGACCACGTCGATCTCCGCCTCTGGGTCGAGGAGCGCCCGAATGCCTGCACGCACTATCGGGTGGTCGTCAGCGATCACCACCCGAATCATGAGACAACCTCCAGATCCAACATCACGGCCACCACAGTGCCAGCGCCAATGCTTGATTCCACGACGCATTCCCCGCCGAGTTGGTCGACGCGCTCGCGTGTGGCCCTCAAACCAAACGAGCTATCACGATGCGACGACGGCGCGCCACTGACCGCCGCCACATCGAACCCGACGCCGTCGTCACTCACGCGGAGGCTGACCGTCTCGGAGTCCGCGACCAGTTCTACTGTCGCGGAGTCTGCCTGGGCATGCTGAATGACATTCGCCATCGCACCCTGAACTATGCGCAGCAGCGCCGTCTGGAGATGCATCGGCAGCGTCTCCGAACCACGGACCTGCACGTCCACGACGAGGCCGTGGCTCGCCCACTCATCCCGCGCGAAGCGATGCAACACATCCTCGAGGCCGTGCGCGTCCAGGTCAGGGGGTGTGAGTTCACGAATAAATCGCCTGGCATCGGCAAGATTGGCCGCTGCAGTCTCGCGTGCCAGGCGAACGTGCGGCACTCCCGGGCCCTCCGGATCCGCGCGTTCGGCCGCGTGAAGCAGCATCTGGATGCTGGACAGCCCTTGGGCGACAGTGTCGTGGATCTCGCGAGCGAGCCGTGCCCTCTCCGCGAGAACTCCCGACTCATGCTCAGAGGCGGCGAGCTGCCCCTGAGCAGCGGTGAGCTCCGCGAGGAGGCGTTCTCGCTCGGACGCCTCACGAGACAGCGACTCATAGCCGTAGCCGATGAGCAGGGCGACACCAGCGCCCACAAGGGGACCCACCACACCGCCCACGCTCCAGCCTCCATGCGCGCCGAGCGCAACCACCGCCACCACGGTGGTCGTGACCACAACGGCGGCCCCGACTGCTCGTCCGAGCAGGTGAAGGTACAGAAAGAACAGCGGAAACACCAGGTAGGCGGCATCGGGGGTGAACCAGAGCAACGCAATCCATTCAAGTGTGAGTACGCCTAGCCACACTGCAATGCCGTTTCCTACTCGTCGAGCACCCACGCGCCAGATACCGAACGCATACGTCGCGACCATGACGATCGCAATCACCACCGCCGCAGTGGCTCCCGGATAGGGAGCGAAAGCCGCTCGCCCGATGACCAGCGCGGCAAGCAGAACCAATAGCCCGTGCAATCCCACTTGCAGCCCAACGAACACTGGGCGGAGAGCATCGTGAGCCATACCGTTCAGCCTACGCGCGGCGCCGCGACCGCCCATCAGCCAAAAGGTTGACCGACGCTCACCCCTTTGCCGCAGCCGAGTTCCACCTAAGTGGCCGATGTGCCTGGCGGGAAAGAGTCCGAGACTGAGACAACTCCACATTGACTCGCTCTAGACAAGGATCCACATGTTCGTCGCCTTACGTGACCTCAGGTTTGCCCGCGGACGCTTCGCGCTCATTTCTTCCGTCATCGTGCTCATCACCATTCTGGTCGGGTTCTTGAGCGGGCTTGCCGGCGGCCTAGCGTGGCAGAACGTTTCTGGGATCCTGGCGTTGCCTTTCGACAAAATGGTGCTCGCGGCAAGCGACAACGGCGCTGCAACGGACTTCTCCTCCTCCAGCATCACCCAGAAGCAGGCCGACACGTGGGCTGAAGCCGAGGGTGTCACCTCCGCTACCCCCGTAGGAATCACGACCTCGCGTGCCGAGTCTGAGTCCGGCGAGGCCGCGATCACAATCGTTGGCTACGGTGCCTCTCCCAACCAGGAGTTAAGCCCCGAGGCGACGGTTGCGGACATTCCTCGAAGCATCGTGCTGTCCACAGGGGCCGCCGACGCGCTCGACGCGCAGATTGGCGACACCGTCACAATTGCGGGGTTCAAGCTCTTAGTGAGCGCAGTCGGCGACGACTGGTGGTACAGCCACACCCCCGTCGCGTACACCTCACTTGCCGACTGGCAGGACATCGCCGCAACCCAACGCGAAGGGACGATTTTTGCCACGGGCGTTGCCGTCACCGGATCGCCACAGTGGGACCAGGTAGCGTCCAACACCCACACCACAGCGAAGGGTCAACTGGCGTCGCTGACCGCCATTCCCGCCTTCGCCTCCGAGGTGGGCTCGCTAGGCATGATGATCGCGATGCTGTTTAGCATCTCCGCCCTCGTGATCGGCGCGTTCTTCACTGTGTGGACTATTCAGCGCTCTGGTGACATTGCGATTCTCAAGGCACTCGGAGCCGCAACTCGCACCCTGATGAAGGACGCCCTGGGCCAGGCTGGCGTCGTCCTTGCTACGGGGGTGGCAGTAGGCGTTGCCGCCGTGATTGGAGTCGGTGCCATCGTGCCTGCCGCGCTGCCTTTCCTCGTGAGCCCACTCACCACGGCACTACCCGCAGCCCTTCTGGTCATCTTGGGTCTCGCGGGCGCGGCAGTCGGTGTCCGTTCCGTCACGTCCGTCAACCCACTTTCAGCACTTGGAGGTGCACGATGATCGAGTTCAGTGATGTGACCTTGACGTATCCCGACGGATCGAATCGGGTCACTGCCGTCAACCAGGTCTCTTTGACGGCAGTTGCCGGCACTGTCACCTGCATCACCGGGCCATCAGGCTCGGGCAAGTCCAGCCTTCTCGCGCTCGGCGCCACGCTGATCCAGCCGGACTCGGGACGCATCCTGATCAACGGCACGGACGCTGGCGGGCTCAGCACAAAGGACGCAAGTGCCCTTCGCCGTGAACAGGTCGGGATCGTGTTTCAGCAAGCGAATCTGCTGCCTTCCCTCACAGCACTCGAGCAGCTGACCGTCATGAATGAACTCGGAACACAGGGTGCACGTGCCAGGCGCCCCGCGGCCGGCCGGCGAGCCACTGAGATTCTCGCGACGGTGGGACTGGCTGACCAGGCGCACAAGCGTCCACACCAGTTGTCCGGCGGCCAGCGCCAGCGCATCAACATTGCGCGCGCCCTCATGAACCGACCGAGCATCCTCCTTGTCGACGAACCCACGAGCTCGCTAGACCAGGAACGCGGCTCCCAGATCATCGACATCGTGTTGGATCTGACGGCGTCCGAGGGAACGTCAACGCTACTTGTCACCCACGACACCAGCCACTTCGCCCGCATGGAGCGCGTGGTGGAGATGATGGACGGCCGTCTAGTTGACACCCATGCACGAGCAGCACGCAGCGCCAAGAGTGATGAGACCTAGACCGCTGACCAGCCTCCATCGGAGGGCAGAATCACGCCATTGATATTGGTCGCGTCATCAGACAACAAGAATGAGATGGACGCCGCCAACTCCTCGGGGCCCACCGGCGTCGGCATCGCGGCCATCGCCTGCTGAATACGAGCTCCTCCTAGGGCTGAATCGAAGTTCGCCTCAATGCCAGTAATGGTGGGGCCGGGCGCGACCGCGTTGACGCGGACACCTTGCGGACCGTACATGAACGCCGAGCTCTTGGTCATGCCGACCACTGCGTGCTTGGAGGCGGTGTACGCGAGCCCAGCGGCCGAGCCTCGCAGTCCCGCCTCGGAGGTGATGTTGACGATCGAACCTGCGTGAGCGGCCAACATCAGCGGAAGCACCGCTCGCGACAATTTGAACGTGCCGGTGACGTTAACCGCCATGACTCGTTCCCAGACAGCGTCGGTCACCTCGTGTAGAGGAGTCATGTTGTCCATGATCCCGGCGATGTTCGCGAGGCCGTCTACCGTGTCTCCCGCCGCCGCGACAATGGCTGCGATGTCCTCCTCGACCGTGATGTTGCCCACGACAGGAACGATGTCTTCGTCGGCGTGCTCCGCCACAAACTCGTTCAGCCCGGTCTCGGACATGTCCACGGCAATCACGCGACCGCCCTCGCGCGCCACTCGTGAAGCGGTCGCACGTCCAATGCCGGAGCCGGCGCCCGTAATGATCAGCGTCTTGCCGGCAAATCGACCGCCAGTGACCTTCTCCTGCCACTCGGGAAGGTCGAACTCGGGTTCAGTGGACACCGCTTCAGCGGCCGATGCCGTGTCCGCTTCGGGCGCCGCTGTCGCCGGGTCGAACGAGTCGGCTTTGGCAACGAGCTCCGCGATCTTGCCCTCGGTAAACTGACCCTTGCTCATGGGGATCAGACGCTTCATGCTCATTCGCCGCACAGGCCTCAGAGCTGACGCATCCTGACCCGCCTCCGCGAGCATCGCGCGTAGCACCGGTCCGCCCTGCGGGTGATCCAGCCACTCACCAATCTTGTTGTCTCCGGAAAGCCCGCTGGCTCCGGTGACCGCCGCAGCATCGGCGGTGGCGTTGTCTTGGTTCGTCTTTTTTCCAAACATCATGACTCCTCGCTTATGCGTACCTTAAGGTCCGAACGTTCAACCTCAGCGTACTTCGGTACGCGCCAGCGAGATAGGGACGGTATGCCGCGTGCCACACCCGGCCGAAGGTAACGATTTAATGCACATACGCGTGCACGTTAAGACACCGCATATCTACTCGAGGTGGTGAGGGACCTTCGTCCCGATGCACCCCTCACCGTGCGGCGTACATTCATAAGTGACGACCTTCTCCCCGATGAAGTGGCCCAGGCCGATCCGGTCACACACTAGAGAAGAAGAACTAAAGTGAAGAACTTAAAGGTGTCCCCCACCTCTATCATCAAGCGCATCATCCTCGCCCCGCTCGCCATTGGCGCGATAGCGATTCCCATGCTCGCCATGGCACCCGCTGCCGAGGCCACCTCTACCCATACCCCTACCTACCAACTCACGGTCGTCGCCCGCGTTTGCCCCACCTACGCAGACGTCCAGGCCAATAAGGCACGCAACGACATCATGGAGTCCCTTCGTGACCTCGGCCACGACACCGGATACGCACGGCACGATTCAGTGGTACCGGCCAAAGAGGACGCCGGCGCCCCGAACTGCCACCCGCTCGAGAATTGGGACTTCACTCTCGGCACAGGGTACAAGGGCAAGTCAGCAGCGACGCATCAACTGTCTACCGTCACGGGCGCGTTCTCCACTCAGGTGACCACCGGGAAGTCGACTCCGATGCTCAACAACCATGGGGTTGCTACGGGCGCAACCATCCCGGCTGCTACGACGATCACCCTGACCGCTGACCAGGTACGTCACGCCACTCACGGCCAGCGCCTCTGGGTCCAGGGCGGTCACCCCACCGCTCCGCTCAACGGCCGGGGCACGGAGCTGGGATACGGTGCGCTGCGTTGCTCGAGCGACGCACTCAACGGAGACAACGTTGAGTACGTGACGTACCCCAACGGCGTAACCCACGCCTACTGCTACTACTACGCGGTGCAACCGCCGCCCACCGCGGGCGAGATCATCGTGACCAAGAAGGTCACAGATGGCGCACACGGCACGTCCCACGCCACATTCACGGGAACTGTCCCCTTTGGCGATTCGGATGGCGATGGCGTCAACGACTTCACACTAGCCGCCTCGAACGGACACCCCGACTCCGTTACCTACATTCGCGGCGCCGTGGGCGCCCACGACCCCGAGTGGACCATTACTGAAGCCAAGAGCGCGGACTGGGCCCTCAAGGGAAACGCCCCTGTCTGTACGTCGCGCGACGGATCCAGCGGCATCACCTACACCGACCGCGGTGTCAGCATCAAGCTCGCCGGTAGCGACCGCGTGAACTGCACCTACACCAACACTCCGGTGCCACAGCCGGAGGTTCAGAAGACGCCAACGCAGAAGGTCACCGCTACGCCGACGCCCCACGAGGTTGTCGAACCGCCAAAGGGCCCTTCGGTTCCGACACCGGACGTTCAGACGCCCCTCGTCACTCCTGACCTCGTCCCATCCCCTCAGCCCACTACGACGCCGGGCTTGGTGCCAGCACGCGACCACGTCACCCCCGGAAAGGTCCCTACCGCGGTACCGAGCGAGAATCCCACTGCAGTGCCCAACCTGGTACCCAACCGCAACAACGTCACCCCCGGACAAGTCCCCACCGCGGTACCGAGCGAGAATCCCACTGCAGTGCCCAACCTGGTACCCAACCGCAACAACGT
>NZ_BBRF01000001.1:42422-141743 GCF_000975135.1 Demequina aurantiaca
CGACCCCCGCCCATCACGTGGTGAGCGCAACGCCTCCTGGTCTGCCCAGTCACCTGTCTGGCACGGGAGTCGAGGAGAGCACCATCTGGATGGGCCTCGCCGGACTCGGCACAGCGCTCATCGGCGGAGTGCTAGTCATGGTCGCCAAGCGCCGCAGGACCGCCACCAGGTAGCAGCCCCAGACCGTGCCAGGGCGACAAAGCCCTGGCACGGTTTTCACCTTCTCGAAGCGGCGAGCACCGCGATCAAGGCTCGGCGTCGCCTCGCTCGCTCTGGATGTAGCAAGGCAAGATCGTCGTCGTATCCTAGGCGGACTGCCTCACCACGAGCTCCGTAGGCATGATCGTGGTGCGCGGTCGGTCCACATTGCCAGCAAGCACATCAATCAAAATGTCAGCCATCGTGCGGCCCATGTCTACCGATGGCTGACGCACGGTGGTCAGTGGCACCTCGCAGGCGTCCGCCGCTGGGCTGTCGTCGTATCCGACCACTGCCACGTCGCCCGGGATCGCGTAGCCACGGTCCGTCAGGACTGGCATGGCACCGGTGGTCATCAGGTCCGAGGCGATGAACACCCCGTCAATGCTGGGGTCACGATCGAGAATCTCGCGCATCGCACGCTGGGCTCCGAGCACGGTGTAATCGCCGTCGACACGGGGCCCCGGCTCAAGCCCATTGGCGTCAAGCACTCCGCGCCACCCCTGAATACGGTCGAGAGCGCTCTGCATCGAATCTGGCCCAGTGATAGTGGCAATGCGCCGACATCCTCGCTCTACCAGACGCTGGGTGGCAGTCGCAGCGCCGGCCACATTGTCGACATCGACCACGTACGCGTCGACGCCGGTCACCGCAGGGCGCCCACCAAAGACGATAGGCAGGATTCCACTGATCTGTTCGAGCGAGTGGTCACTGGTGTGATGAGACACAACGGCTACCCCGTCAACGGCCCCGCCGGCGAGGTACCGCATCATTTTGGCGCTGGGATCAGGGCTGGCGACCATGAGGTTCAGGACGTAATCACTCTGGTCGAGTCTGCTGTGGATGCCAGCCACGATCGAGGCGAAGTACACGTCACCAAAGAAACGCGTCACGTCCTCCGGTGCGACCAGTGCAATGGCGTGCGACTGCTGGCTCGCGAGCGAGCGTGCGGCGCGATTGGGAACGTAGCCAAGCTCCGCAATGGCGGTTCGCACGGCATCGGCGCTGGAGGGGTGAACCTTGGGAGAACCGTTGACCACACGAGAAACCGTGGCGCGAGAGACACCAGCACGTTCGGCCACCATCTCGAGCGTGGGTGCGGCGGTGCGAATTCCATTCACTGAGACATCCCAACCACCCCTCGCGGGGTGCCCGCACAAGCATTGCGGGCACCACCACGATGAGGACTCAAGCAGTTGGACGACTTCACTGTCGACTCCAATCGGGATTCGTCGCGAGCGTTAGCCCTTGACGGCCCCCGCCATAATCCCGGACACGAGCTGACGACCGGCGAAGATGAACAGAAGGAGCAGAGGAATCGTCGCGAGCATGACGCCAGCAAGCACCAGCGAGTAGTCCACGAAGAAGTTCGCCTGGAGCAGCGACAGCGCCAGCGGCAACGTCGGGTTGGACTGATCAAGGATGATCAGCGGCCACATGAAGTTGTTCCATGCCGTCACGAACGTGAAGAGGAACAGCATCGCGGCTGCCGGGCGTGCGGCGGGAACGCCCACGTGCCAGAAGGTGCGAAGCATGTTGCATCCATCGACGCGGGCGGCCTCGATCAACTCCGTAGGGAGGGACTGCTGCAAATACTGCGTCATCCAAAACACACCGAACGCGGTGACAAGCGCCGGCACGATGACTGCACCGAGCGAACCCGTCCAACCAAATTCGTTCATCAGGATGTACAGCGGCACCACACCGAGCTGCACGGGGACAACCATGGTTGCAATCACTGACGTGAGGAGAACCTTGTTGCCCTTGAAGTTCAGCTTTGCGAAGGCGAATCCTGCAATGGTGGAAAGAATGACTGTGGAGAGGCCGACTGTCGTCGAGACGATGATCGAGTTGCCCAGAGCCTTCCAGAAGTTCACCGCCGGGTTGCTGATGACTGAGGCAGCATTCGACAAGAAGTTCCCTGCGGGTATCCACGACAAGTTCTGATCGGTCACCGTAGAGGCGTCGCCAGATCCAATGAGGAATGTGTAGTACAGCGGGAACAGAGAGGCAATCAGGACTACCCCAAGCGCGGCATACACGAACCACGTGGGCCTGCTGAGCGAAATAACGCTAGTTCGGCGGAGCGCCATTAGATGCCTCCTGTCTTATCGGTCTTGATGAATCTTCGGGTGATCCAGAGATTGATCAGACTGAAGATTACGATGATGAGGAAGAGGAGCCACGCGATCGCAGACGCCCTACCAAAGTTGAGTTGGCCCCAGCCGGTGTTGTACATGTACATCGTGATGGTCAACCACTGCTGGTCAGCACCACCACTACCGGTGTTGTCGAACATGCGGGGCTCGTCGAAGATCTGCAGGCCACCGATGGTCGCCGTGATAATCACAAAGATCATGGTGGGGCGAATCTGCGGAATCGTCACGGAGATGAATCTCCGCAATCGGCCAGCACCATCGATCGCTGCTGCCTCGTAGAGGTCACGCGGAATTGCCTGCATGGCGGCCAACAAGATCAAGGCGTTGTAACCAGTCCACCGGAAGTTCACCATGGTGGCGATAGCAAAGTGGCTGGGAAGCACCTCTTTATGCCAGCCGATCGGGTCGATGCCGATCATTCCGAGCCACTGGTTGAAGACACCGCTCTCGTCTGCAAACAGCTTCGAGAAGATGATGCCGACGGCGACGGGCATAACGACGTAGGGGACCAGGACGCCCATACGCCAGAAGGTGCGCGCGCGGAGGTGATGGTCGAGCATCGCCGCGATGAACGTGGACATGAGGAGCTGCGGGATGGATGACAGCAGGAAGATTGAGAAGGTGTTGCGGAGCGCAAGCCAGAACTTGCGGTCGTGCAACACAAAGTCGAAATTGCCGAACCCGATGAATTCACCGGAGTTGCGGATCGTGTCCCAGTCCATCATCGAGATGACAGCCGTGTAGATGATGGGGAAGATGCCGAAGAGGGCAAACACGATGAAGAACGGAGCTATATAGAGATAGGGGGACGCCTTGAGGTCCCACCTGCCGAGGCGCTGACGCCAAAGGTCACGCGACGTCTCGGTTTTGGTGTCCAAGTCAGTGGTAGACATGAGCTTCTTTCAGGTCAAGGACGGTTTCAAGGGGAGAGTCAGGGCCGCCCCCTGGAGGGGAGGCGACCCTGACTGGTGAAACGGAATTAACCGATGTTGTTAATGTCCGTGACTGCCTTGTCCCATGATGCATCGGGAGCGTCCGTACCATCGTCAACGCGGGTCAGCGCGTCAGTAATGGCGGTGTTGACCTGGAAGTAGTACGTGCCCTTATACGGCGACGGGAGAACTGCCTGAGCGCGGTCTGCGAAGATCGTGCCGGTGGCTGCGTCGTTGAAGAACGCGTTGGAGGCCGAAGCCACCAGCGGGTCCTCGTATGCGGCAGGCTGGCTGGGGTACGTACCAGCGTTAGCGAATGCCTTGGCCTGCTGCTCGGGAGCGGTCAGCCAGTCAGCGAGCTTCTTAGCCTCGTCGACGTTTGCGCCGTTCGCAGGCACGGTGAGCCATGAGCCACCCCAGTTACCGCCACCGTTGGGGTAGACGTTTGCGATGTTCCAGTCGGTTGCGTCAGCAGCCGAACCGGAGATCACACCGAGCATCCACGGCGGGCACAGCATGACGGCGAATGCGTCGTTCTGCATGCCGGCGAACCAGTCTTCGCTCCACTGACCGAGGTGAGTGGACTGGTCCTTCGACGCAACAGTGAGCTGGTCGTATGCAGCCTTAACCTCGGGGTTGTCGAGAGCAATGATGTCGCCAGAGTCGGCGTCTTCGTATGCGGGGTCGATCTGGTTGATCATGCCCTGCCAGATGCCGCCCGTGGAGTCGAAGAATGCCTTGCCCGTGGCGTCGAAGTACTTCTGGCCGACGTCGAAGAAGTTCGCCCAGTCGCCATCGAGAAGGTCAGCGACACCGTCGGGGTCGGAAGCCAGGCCGGCCTCCTCGAACAGCGAGGAGCGGTAGCAGACAGCCTGCGGACCAACGTCGGTTCCGGCACCGATGAGGCGACCGTCCTGGTCGGTAGCGTCGGCAACCTTGGAGTCGAGCCAGCGGCCGTCAAGCGACGGGTCCGTCAGGTCTGCAAGGAGGTCCGAGTACTGCATGACCTCGGGCATCCAGTCGACTTCAACCATCTCGACGTCTGCGAGGCCACCCGGGCCGAGCTTGGCGAAGAAGTTGGTGCGTGCGTCACCGGACTCGGCCTTGCGGTCGTACGTGATGGTGACGTTCGGGTTGGCATCCATGTACTCCTGGATGAGGTCGTACTCGTAGTTGGCGTCAGGCTGCTCAATCGAGTTATAACCAGGGGTGTTGAACGTGGCGAGCGTGAGCGTAACGGGCTCAGCGTTCGCATCGGGCGAGGTGGACTCCATGGCGCCACCGGTCGCGGACGTGCTGGGCTCAGGGTCGTCGCTGCTGGAGCAGCCTGCGACCGTGAGAGCGAGAATTGCTACGCCGGCCGAGAGGCCAAGTGCAGTCTTACGACGTGAGAAGGTCACGTTCACTCCTTTGTGAGTAAGGGTTGATGTCCAGACTCGAGGAGAGCGCTCTCATTGTGCGTGAGAGCGCTCCCACGAATCGAGTTCACGGTATGCCTGCCCCGCAAGGGGTGTCAATCGAAAAAGGCCCATTCGTATCGTTTCGTCACCGAATCGTTACGAATGAGAGTCGAAACGTTACGGTCGCGTCCGATCTGTGCCGTTTTGGGCCATTATCGTGAGCACTACGCTTCAGGAAAGTTGCATCGTCGTCACACACAATGCATCATCCAAGCCTTTGGACTCCCATTACTCTGCTGTCACATCCCCGTGGGTCATGGTGATGGTCACGTCAATGAGATGAGCCCAGCGGGGCGCTCTAGATCTCGCCCTTGCGCGCCCCCGCCCACAGGTCAATCCCGGCGTCGGTCGCGTACTCGTCAATCTCAGCGAGTTCCGCGGATGTGAATTCGAGATTGTCGAGTGCACCCACGTTCTGCTCGAGCTGCTTGACGGAGCTTGCCCCGATCACCAAGGACGTCACTCGCTCGTCCCGCAATGCCCAAGCGAGTGCAAGCTGCGCAAGTGTCTGGCCGCGCTTCTCCGCGATCGCATTGAGCGATCGCAGGCGCTCGATCATGTCGTCGTTGATCCAGTCCTTGTCCAGCGATGACCCCTCGGCCGCCCGCGAGTCCGCGGGAATCCCGTCGAGGTAGCGCGGGGTCAGCATCCCCTGGGCGAGCGGCGAAAATCCGATGACACCAGCACCGACCTCGTCAGTCGCGTCGAGCAGTCCCTCAGTTTCGATCCAGCGGTTCAGCATCGAGTACGAGGGCTGGTGGATGAGCAGAGGCGTCCCGAACTCGCGCAGAATCTCAGCCATCTGGCGCGTGTGATCCGCGTCGTAGGAGGAGATACCCACGTAGAGGGCCTTGCCCGCGCGCACGGCTGCGTCGAGTGCGCCGGCGGTCTCCTCGAGTGGGGTCGCCGCGTCAAAGCGGTGGCTATAGAAGATGTCGACGTAGTCGAGACCCATGCGAGTCAGCGACTGGTCCAGGCTCGCGGTGACGTACTTGCGCCCTCCCCCGCCCTGTCCGTACGGCCCCGGCCACATGTCCCAGCCCGCCTTGGTAGAGATCACCAGCTCGTCGCGGTACGGCTTGAAGTCGGTGGCCATCATGCGGCCAAAGTTCTCCTCGGCAGAGCCATACGGCGGTCCGTAGTTGTTGGCCAAGTCGAAGTGAGTGATGCCAAGGTCGAAGGCTCGCGTCAAGATCTCGCGTTGCGTCTCGTAGGGACGGTCTCCTCCAAAGTTGTGCCAAAGTCCAAGCGACAGTAGCGGCAGGTCCAGCCCCGAGCGGCCCGTGCGGCGGTAGGTCATGGGGCCGTCGTAGCGGTTCTCGTGTGCAAGGTAGGTCATCAGTGAGCCTCTCGTGGTGAATAGGGTCCGGTGGTGCCAACGTCTTGCTACCTCAAACTATGCCCAACGGCGGCCGCGCCAGTCGCCGGGCAGCATCGTCTAGGCTGGTTTTGTTCGTGACAGTCAGATTGGGGAGCAAGGTGGAGACGACCGATGTTCCGTGGGCGGCACTAGTACCAATCCTCGTGATTCTGCTGGCCTTTGTGGTGTTCTGCTGGGTCGACATCTCCCGTCACGCCGTTAAGCACTTGCCCAAGTGGGCATGGGCGATCATCGTCGCGATCTCGATACCACTCGGGGGTATCGTCTACCTGATCGTCGGGCGCGATTCCAACCGCCAATGATCACTACTCGGGGGCTATCCAAGAGTTACGGCTCCGCGCTCGTGCTCGATGGGGTTGACCTCGCAGTCCCCCAAGGCTCCGTCTACGGCCTCGCCGGCCCCAACGGCGCGGGCAAGACCACGCTCATCAACATCGTTGCGGGGCTCCGGGCCGCCACCTCCGGCGACGTCGACGTCCAGACCTCAAGCGACCAGATCGCGGTCCTGTCGGACACCCCTCGATTCGAGCCGTGGCTCACCGGTCGCGAAGTCGTGACGCTCGCTCTCTCGCTCGCCACAGGTGCAACGAATTACGACAGAGTCGACGAGGTCCTCGGCCAGACGGGACTCTCCGATGCGGCATCGCGGAGGTGCGCCGGATACTCACGCGGCATGCTTCAGCGGCTCGGCATTGCCTCCACCTTGGTCGCAGGCCCAAGCCTGATCCTGCTAGACGAACCCGCATCAGCGCTCGACCCCCAGGGACGCCGCGAAATCCTCAACCTCATCGCCGATCTGCGCGGTCAGGCCACCGTGCTGTTTTCTAGCCACATTCTGGGCGACGTGCAGGAGGTCTGCGACACGGTAGGCATCCTGCACCACGGGTCGCTGCTGTTCCAGGGGCCGCTCGACGAATTGCTCGTTGGCAACGCTGTTCCCCGCTATCTGGTCAAGGTCAGCGGCGGCGCAGCGGCGATTGCCCGCGAACTCGACCGCGAGGACTGGGTACGCACGGCATCGGCGGAGGGGGACGGCCGCGTCACCCTCGAGGTCACCACGACGGCCGATGCTCAGCAACACCTTCCTGCGGCGCTCGCCAAAGCGAGTGCGATTGTCGTGTCGCTCGGCCCCGAAGAAATGAGTCTCGAGCGCGCGTTCCTGGAGCTCACCTCATGACGCTCTGGCGGCTCGAGGTGCTGCGCCTCACGCGCACTCACCGATGGATCGCGCTCACCGCCGTCTACTTAGTGTTTGGCCTGCTAGGCCCCGTCACCGCTCGCTACCTGCCGCAGATTCTGTCCGCCGCAGGTGGCGACCTGGACGGCGCGGTGATCCAACTTCCCGACCCACTTCCGTCGGACGGCATGGCGCAGTACGTCTCCAACGCGTCACAACTCGGCACGCTGGTGGTGGTGATCCTCGCGGCGAGCGCGTTGTGCTTTGACGCGATCTCCGAGATGGGGGTGTTCCTGCGCACCCGCGTTCAGCCCACATGGCGGATTCTGGTCCCGCGCATCGCCGTCATGGCGACGGCCGCCTCGCTCGCGTACGTGGTGGGAGCGCTGGCCGCCTGGTACGAGACATGGGCGCTGCTCGGCGGGCTACCGTTCGCCAGGACTCTGACTGGGATCGGGCTCGGCGTGGTCTATCTGGTGTTCGCCGTCGCGCTCGTGGCAGCGGTGGCTCAGCGGCTCCGCTCGGTGCTAAGCACGGTCATTGCCTCGCTCGTGATCCTGATCGCGATGCCCGTGATTGGCCTGATCCCAGATGTATCGCGATGGCTGCCAAGCACGCTGTCCTCGGCGTTGGCCGAGCTCGCCAGCCCCCATGGCGCCGGCAACTACTGGCCAGCGCTAGGAACCACGGTGGTGCTGACCGCTGCCCTCCTGTGGCTCGCGTTCCGCTGGGCCGACCGCCGCGAGCTCTAGCGAACGCGCTTGGCGACCGTGGCCTGCGCAATCACCCGAGTGCCCTGGTAGACCACCAGCGACTGCCCCGCCGCCACGCCGCGCATCGGCTCGATGAGGCTGACGATCATGCGGTCGCGGCCCTCGTCGTCCACCACCCGCTGCACCGTCGCGGGCACAGCATCGCCGTGGGCGCGCACCTGCGCGGTGCACTCGGTGGACTCCGTCGCGGGCACGTCGGGGGCGAGCCAGACCACGTCCTCGCCGGTGAGTTCGTAGACGCTTAGCAGCGTCTCGGGCCCGACCACGATCGTGTTGGTGGTCGTGTTGACGTCGGTGACGTAGCGCGGCTTGCCATCTGCAGCGGGGCGGCCAATGCCGAGCCCCTTGCGCTGACCCACTGTGTAAGCATAGGCGCCCGTGTGCTCGCCCACCTTGGCACCCGTCTCGTCAACGATCTCGCCGTCCTCCTGACCGAGCGCGCGCTCGAGGAAACCCTTGGTGTCGCCGTCGGCCACAAAGCAGATGTCGTAGGAGTCGGGCTTGTTGGAGACCCCGAGTCCCCGTGCCGCAGCCTCGGCACGTACTTCCGACTTGGTCGCAATCTCGCCCAGCGGGAACATCGCCTTCGCCAGCTTCTGCGGCCCCATCACGGCCAGAACGTAGGACTGGTCCTTGGCCATGTCCGCGGCACGGTGCAACTCGCGAATCCCGTCCTCGCGGATGTCGATCCGTGCGTAGTGCCCGGTCGCAACCGCATCGAAACCCAGAGCGGAGGCGCGCTCCAGCAACGTGTCGAACTTGATGTGCTCGTTGCATCGCACACAAGGGTTGGGAGTGCGACCCTGCGAGTACTCACTCAGGAAGTCCTTAACCACCAAGTCGTGGAACTCGCCGCTCAGGTCCCACACGTAATACGGGATGCCCAGGATGTCCGCGGCGCGGCGCGCGTCGTTGCTGTCCTCGATCGAGCAGCACCCGCGCGAGCCCGAGCGGTACTCGTCCCGGTTGCGCGACAGCGCCATGTGCACGCCCACCACGTCGTGCCCGGCGTCGACAGCGCGCGCAGCGGCGACTGCAGAATCGACTCCGCCAGAAAGTGCGGCCAAAACGCGCAAGGGAACCTCCAGATTGATGAACCCATCAAGTGTAAGCGAGGGGTGCAAACTGGCGGCCGATGCGGTGGTCACCTCAAGCATCCACCGCATCCCCGGCGCATCGTGCGAGAAGAGTGCGATGCCGCACGGACCACCAGTGACGCGGGCTAGGCGACTAGGCGCTCGCGCAAGGCGACCAGCGTCTGCTCGTCACCACCATTGGCGAGGTACCAGCCGAGTGTGCCGCCTTCGTGTTCGTCCCACGCGTCGAGCACCGATTCGATGGCAGACGCCGGCGCGTCGAGGATCTCGCGAGGCACTGCCGCCAGCGGGGATCCGCCGGCAGCCGTCAGCGCCTCGGGAAGCCCGCGCACGATGCGGGCGATCACGCCCATCATGTTCGCCGCAGTCGCTGTGTAATCGGCGACCACCACGTCGCGGTCGTAGCCGAGCAGGCGCAGGATGAGGGCCGACGAAACTCCCGTCCGGTCCTTGCCGGCCGAGCAGTGATAGAGCACCGGACTCTCGTCACGCGCGACCTCGGCCACCACACGGGTGAGCCCGCGCGCGGGCACCCCCTGGATCATGGTCGCGTAGAGCGCACCCAGCGATGAGAGCGACGCCTGCGCGGCTTCGCCCGCGAGATTGGCATCGGCAAAAATGTCGAGGTCAACGATGCGGGACGTGGCCGCGAGCGAGTTGGGCCGCCCCTTCTCGTCCGCACCGCGCAAGTCCAGAACCGTCGCGGGAGGCCACGGCGACAGCCCGGCAGGCGGCTCATCACCTTCCTGCGGGGCGTCCGATCGGAACGCGACACCGTGACGCAAACCCGGCGCAGCATCGGCGAGGTCGCGAGCATTCGCAAGGTGAGGTGCAGCTTCTGGAAGTCCGTTCACGGCATCGGTCGCTTTCGTTCGGTGAGATGGGCGGATGGGGCTACGCGGGGTCGAGCACTTCAACTATGCCCGACGGGGCGTCAAGCAGATCAACAGTGCGCCGCGCGGCCTCGTCAATGTGTACGACCTTGTCACCCTTGGGCGCCTTGTCGTACCAGGTACCCGGCCCATAGAACAGTCCGTAACGTGCCACCACGCCGCCGATGCCGAGGGTCGCCTCCTCCAGGTGGTCTACCGCGCGCTGGGCGAGGCCGGGCAAGCGGAACGCGACACTCTGCGCCACGAAGTGCGGGACATTGGCGGCTTGGGCTGCCGCCACCAAGTGGTCGGTGCCGGTGCGACGCACGCGGTTCAAGCCGGGCACCTTGAGTGCGAGCATCGCGTGCGAGTCGGGCAAGTCGGTCACCTGGTGCACGACGACGTCTGGAGAGGCTGAGGCAACGGCAGCATTGAGGGCAGCCGCGTCAAACACGTCGCAGGTGGCCGCCGTGGCCCCCGCCGCCGCGATCTGTGCGACCTTTGAGGCCGATCGCGTCATGCCGACCACGTCGTGGCCGGCGGCGACCAGCAGCGGCAGTACGCGCATGCCGATGACGCCCGTGGCCCCAGCGACGAATACTTTCAACGGCCTAACCGAAGACCTCGGTGTGGAAGTTCCCGGCCACCTTGCGTGCCCTCGCCACCGCATCGGGCAGCACCTCGATAAGTGCGTCGATGTCGGCCTGAGTAGACGTGTGGCCCAGGGAGAAGCGCATGGTCGAGGCCGCCTCATTCTGGGTGCGTCCCATCGCCATCAGCACGTGCGACGGCTGGGCGATACCCGCCGTACAGGCGGAACCGTTTGAAGCCTCGACGCCGTGCGAATCCAGCACGAACATCATGGCCTCAGCCGCGCAGCCAGGGAAGACGAAGTGGACATTGCCCGGAAGACGCTGAGATCCAGGCTCAGGGCCGGACAGGACGGCGTCGGGAATGGCCTCGCGGATGCGCGCGATCATGTCTCGTTGCAGCGCACCGAGGCGTGCAGACTCTGAGTCGAGTTCGGCGACGGCCGTCTCCGCGGCGATCGACGCGGCGTGGAACCCCGCGGCGTTGAGAGTTCCGGAGCGAACCTTGCGCTCTTGTCCCCCGCCGTGCGTCAGTGGCGTGATGGTCAGCTCTCTGCGCGCCACGAGGACGCCCACGCCCACGGGGCCTCCGAGCTTGTGGGCACTGACCGCCATGCTCGCGAGCCCAGAGGCACGGAAGTCCACCGGCACGTGACCCAGAGCCTGGACGGCGTCGGAATGCACGGGGATGGAATGCTCGGTCGCGATGTTTACGATCTCTTGGATGGGCTGGATCGCACCCATCTCGTTGTTAGCCCACATCACCGAGATCAGGGCGATCTCGTCGAAGTGCGCGGCTACCTCGGCTCTGAGTGCGGCGAGGTCGACGATGCCGTCACGACCCACGGGCAGGATGACGGCCGTCGCACCGTGCTCGTTCTCGAGCCAGGTCGCCGGATCAATGCCCGCGTGGTGCTCGATAGCGGTCGTCACGATGCGCGTGCGACGAGGATCCGCCGTGTGGCGAGCCCAGAACAGGCCTTTGATGGCAATGTTGTCCGCCTCGGTGCCGCCCGATGTCCAAATAATTTCCGTGGGGTGCGCGCCTAGTGCCCGGGCCATCCGCTCACGGGCGTCTTCCACCACGGAGCGCGCGAGCCGGCCTGACTTGTGCAACGCAGACGGGTTCCCCACCCGCGCCAACTCCTCGAAGTACGCCATGCGCGCCGGCTCCACCATGGGAGTCGTCGCAGCGTGGTCGAGGTAATGAGTGGTCATCTTCACGATTTTAGGGCAGGTCGTCGGACCACACTACCCGGCGCCCACCTTGCTTGACGCTGGGCGGGCAGGTGGACGCCGGATGGCAGTCAGTCAACGGCGCAGGCCGCACCGTTGAGCTCAACGTTGGACAACTCGCCGATGCCGGCGGTCTGAGATCCGAGGAACCCAAAGGTGATGCGCTGCCCGGGCTTGATGGTGGAGTTCCAGGACAGGTTGCTCACCGTCACGTCCGCACCGCTCTGGTTCACCTGTCCCGACCACAGTTGCGTGATCTTCTCGCCGCTGCCGAAGCTCCAGGCCAAATCCCAACCGTTGATGGGCTCATCGGACAGGTTGGTGATCCAGACCTGGCTGATAAAGCCACCGGGCCATCGACCGTGCACGGTGTAGTCCACTTCACAGGTGGGAACGGGTTCCTCGCTCGCGAGATTGAGCCCCACCACCACGGGGTCGTGATCAGACGTTCGGAACTCGTGGGGCGCGTACAGGTTGGCCACCTGGGCAAGCGTTTTGAAGTCCGTGTTGTAGTCCAGCGCGGACGACTCGTCGGAGTTCACGTGATACTCGGCTGCCTGAGTGATCTGGTCGACAATGCTCGCGGATGCGAACGTGTAGTCGAGGGTTCCCCATTGGCCATCAAAGACGTAGGAGTAGTCGCCGGCACCTAGGTCGGTGAGACTAGCGTCGCGGAGCACCTGGATGGGGTCCTCCATGGCGTAGGAATTGAGGTCTCCCACGAGTAGGACGTCGGGGTCGTCAATTCCCGTGGGATCTGAGGCAATCCAGTCGACCACCGCGTTGGCGGCCTCGGTGCGGGTCGCGTTCCAGCATCCTGCCCCGTCGCCCTGATCGGCGTCCGCGCCCGAATCCGGGCAACTGCCCTTGGACTTCCAGTGGTTGGCGACCACGGTGAACGATTCGCCGTCACTGAGTTGCTCGAAGGACTGGGCGAGCGACGGTCGGTTGCGGCTGTCATCAAACCGTGGATCCACCGAAGAGTCGAGGACTGAGAAATCTCCCACCGGTGCGACGGAGCGGGTGTCGTAGATCATTCCCACCCGAATGGTGTCGGTACCGATCACGCCGGTATCCACGTAGGAATAGGCATCCTCGCCGATGGAGTCGTTCAGGGCCGAGGTCAGATCCGCGAGGGGCTCCACCCCCGTGGTGTTCTCTAGCTCCATGAGGCCCATGACATCCGCGTCAATCTGGCCCAAGGCCGAGACGAGTTTGGCGCGCTGGCGGTCGAGTTCTTCGGTGGTGTTGGCGCCGCGGCAACCCTGCTGGTGTCCGTCGGGCCCGCACTGGCTTCCGCTAGCGTCGAGAGTCAGGAAGTAGTTGAGCACGTTGAAGCTGGAGAACGTCAACGATCCGCCAACCTCGGGTGCAGCGGCAGGGCGGGGGTTAGCGGACTCAAAAACCGGAACGACGCCGCCCGGCACCAGCCCGGTGTCGCTCAGGTCACCTATGGGGCGGATGCGGTACGCGTTCCCCGATGCCGAGTTGCCAGCCCATGAATACGTCATCACTCCGGTCAGGCCGTCTATGGTGTCGCCTCCGCGCAGTGGGTTGGTCGCGCTTAACGGGGCGCCACCGCCGCCGAAGACGATGGGGTCCGGGTTCTGAGCCTGCGAGGCATCGTCAATCTTGATGCGGTTCACATCGTTGGCAGCCTGGATCGCATTCGCGGCTGCGCCCGGATCAGCCACGGCAGTGGGCTGATCCAGCTTGCCGTCGCCGGACAAGGTCAGTTCTCCAAAGCGACCGAGCAGGTACATCTCCGTGACATAGAGCGTCTGCGGAACGGTGACCAGCATGCCTTCGTAGGCCTCAACGGACTCGGCCGAGGCGAACGGCAGTGACACCGTCCCCGGCGTCACCACCTGATCCGATGCCTCGACAGTAACCTCAGTGACGGAGGAGAGCTGAGTCTGCCCCTGGAACTCCCCCACGGTGCCCGTGACGCTCACCTGATCCCCCAGGCTGACCTGGTCCGCGCCGTTGTTGAAGACAAAGATGCCTTCCGACGTCGCTGGATCACCGTCGGCGTCCGCGTCCTGCTCCTGCACGTAGAAGCCGCGCAGCGCTGGCTGCGGGCCCTCGAAGTCACCCACCACGATGCCGTCGATGGTCACGAGTTGGTCGAGCATGGGCGAGGTCTCGCCCACTCCCTGGATCGCGCTGATCAGGGCCGGTGTCGCGGTTTCCCCACCGCCGTCACCATCACCGTCACCATCGCCATCACCATCGCCGGGATCCGTGCCATCACAGGTCGCAGCGTGAGCGCCCAGCCCATCAAACGAATCGGACGCGAAACCCTGCCACTCAGCGGCCGGGTCGAACGCGTCGGCGCCGTCCGCGTCGCCCGCACACACGTCCTCGTTGCGCCGTAGCGTGTTGTCAGCGGTACTGGTGAGTCCCTCTCCCCATTGCGAGCCGGGGTCAAAGCCAATCTGGCCGATCACGTCGAGAGTGTCGGCGCCGTGGATGAGTGCGAGTGCGTCGTCGCCATTGAAGAGTCCGGACCCGGTGGTCTGGTCCGCCTCCGCAAGGATTGCGGGGTTGGACGAACTGTGGGCGAAGACAAACACGTCTCCGGCGGCAATGGTGCCGCTCAGTGCAAAGGTGGAGCCAGCATCCGCCGACCCATTCGAATATTGCGCGATGGAGTAGTCCGCCAGATCGACGTCAGCGCCGGTGCCGTTGAAGATCTCTAGCGCCTTGTTATTTGAGCTTCCCTCGACGTACTCGGAGAAGAACACGTCTGCCGCTTGGGACTGAGGTGAGGTCTCCGCGCCCGAGGGTACGGCCGATGCGACGGTCACCCCCAGCGCGAATAGAACGGTCGTGGCGATGGTGCGTCGTTGCATTCCTGGCTCTCCCTTTTGTCCGGTATGTGCCACGTTAACCGGAGGCACCGACTTCCGCAGGTTGGGACCAGTTTCGAGAGACAAATACCTGGTAAACATCCAGTGAATACTTGGCGTGGACGCAAAAACGGACCCGCCAAGGCGGGTCCGCTCTGCACGCGAAGCGAATGGGCTAGGCGTCGACCTTTGGGTTGAAGTCGAGCGGCGACCCAAAGGGCACCGCATCGTTCTTGAGCGATTCGTTGAATGCCTGGACCTTAGGCATGAACACCTTGTAGAGCACCCAGGAGTGGATCTGATCGTAGTTGTACGGCGTACTCTCCCCCGGATCGACGGTGAGGTTGTACACGTGTGGTGTGGCGAGTTGAAGGATGGGAGCGGTTCCGTCCTCGACCTTGTGCGTCAGCACCTTGAAGTTGCGGTAGCGCATGCCCACCTGAAGTTGACCAAAGAACATGGGGAAGTCGTTGCGATTCGACTCCTCCTGCTCGCGCCTGAGGAACTTCGACTGATCCACCCCGTCCAGGACTCGATCGGTGGGGACCAGGTCGCTCATGTCCATGAGGTTCATCAGGGTGGGGAACCAGTCCACCACGTGCATCATCTCGTCGGAGGTGCCGCTGGGGATCTGATTGGGCCAGTTCACCAGGCATACCGTGCGATTGTTGCCCTCGTAGGTGGAGAAATAGCCGCCGCGGAAGTTGCCCTCGGATCCACGGTTGTCGGGGCCATGGAACGTCGTATCGCGACCGTTGTCGCCCGCGAACACCACGATCGTGTCCTCACGGATTCCTAGTTCATCAAGCTTGTCGAGCAGACGCTGAAAGTCGCCGTCGAGCATCTGCAGGCAGTCGGCGAGCGGACCGCCGTCCGATGAGTCTTCGTACTCCTCACGGGCAAGCGTGGGAAAGTGAATGTTCGAGTGATTGAAGTACAGGAAGAACGGCTCGTCGGCCTCAACTGAGTCCGTCATCCAGTCCTCTGCCTTGCTAAGGAAATCGAGGTCGATGTTGCGACGCACATCGCGGTCGAGCACCTTGACCCTCTCCAGGTGACCCTGACCCGTCGATTCGAGCACGTACGACGGCTCCACGTCATCCGACTGGAACCACTTGTCGTCGGGCCACATGCACTCGTCCCACGTGCCACCGATGCCGTACCAGTAGTCAAAACCGTGATCGGTGGGGTAGCGCCCCTCTTCGTCGCCGCAGTGCCACTTGCCGAGGATCGCATTGCGGTATCCCTGGTCCTTCAGCACGTCGGCCATCGTGACCTCCCACGCGACGAGGCCTGCGCCCGGCATCACCGTGGTGCAGCCGGTCCGCACCGAGTGGCGTCCGGTCATGAGCGCCGAACGCGTAGGCGTGCACTGCGCCTCGACGTTGTAGTTGGTGAGCTTCAGGCCCGCGTCGGCGAAGGCGTCGGTGTGCGGCGTTCGTGCGCCGAGGGGAAATGCACCTCCGTAGCACCCAAAGTCACCCGTGCTGATGTTGTCGACGTGGAAGTACAGGACATTGGGCTTGCGGGTCATGTTTTCTCCTAGGAGTAGCGGCATTTCGCCTGGTTCGATGCTACAAAGGAACCAGGAGTAGCGCGACTGCAAGCGTTGCCACGACATGGGAGTCGCGAATCTGATGGCCGAAATCTTCAACGCCGTACTCATGGTGTTCATCGTCGCCACGATGTTGTCCGCAGGACTGTCGACCACCCTCGGTCAGATCCGCGCCGTCTTTTCGCGCTGGGGCCTGGTCATTGCCGTGCTCCTCACCGGTTTTGTGGTTCGCCCCCTCGTTGGTTGGGGCGTCGCAGAGATCTTCTCGCTAGCTGTCCCTGCTTTCATCGCCATGGCCCTGCTGTGGGCGTGCCCAGGCGCGCCATTCGGCACCAAGCTTGTCGTGGCATCCAAGGGTGACGTGCAGACGGGCGCCGTTCTCCAGGTCGTCATGGCGTCGCTGGGTTCCATCACCTTTGCGCCCACCGCCAACGCCATCATCGGCGCTGCAGACCTGGGCGCCGACGTCTCGCTTCCCGTGGGGGAACTCATCAAGACCGTGGCGGTCCTGCAACTGGTGCCCTTCGCACTCGGGCTTTTCATCCGCCACTGGACTCCCAAGCGTGCCAAGAAGTGGAACGTGCCCATCGGCAAGACTGCTGGGATCACGTTCTACGCAGTGCTCGCTGGAGCGCTGCTCGGCAGCTGGGAGACCCTCTCGGACCTCATCGGCTCTCGCGTCATCCTCGCGGCCATCGTCGCCTCCGCCCTCATGATCGCCGCCGGCTGGTTCATCTCCTCCGGGGGCCGTCAACAGCGCAAGGCGACCGCACTCATTCAGCCGTGCACCAACTCGGGCCCGGCGTTCGCGGCTGTCGCGCTCGCGTTCGACAACGATCCGGAGATCTTGGGAGCCATCACGGGCATCCTCTTGTTCCAGATCGTCGTGGGACTGGTGGTTGCCGCCCGAGCGTCACGGAAAGATGCGCCCGCTGAGGAGCCCGTCACCGCGTGAGAGATGCCGTGACGACCGTCACGGCGCCCATCAGTTCGCGCGGTGCGCCTTCACTGCCTCGATGGCCTGAGGCAGCACGTCGAACAGCGAGCCGACCACGCCGAAGTCACAGATCTCAAAGATGGGCGCGTCCGGGTCCATGTTGATGGCCACGATGGTGCCGGAGGCCTGCATGCCGCCACGATGGTGGACCGCTCCGGAGATTCCGCATGCGACGTAGAGCGCCGGGGTCACGGTCGTACCGGTCTGGCCGACCATGTGTTCGTGGCTGATCCAGCCCTCGTCGGTGGCGTCGCGACTTGCGCCCACGGCGCCGCCCAGGAGTTCTGCCAGCTCAGTCACCAGCGCGTAGTCGCCGCCAGTGCCGCGACCGCCCGAGACGACCACGGGCGCTTCGGCCAGCGGCACTCCCTCAATCGGGGCGACGGGCTCGACCGCGGTGATGGTCTCGCGTGTCGCGGGAAGCTGGACGGAAATCGGCACGATGCTCGCGGCACCGGGCACCTCGGCGGCCGATGCTGTGGTGGTGTTGGGTCGCACGCCCACGATCGCCTTGCCGGCGATGCGGGTGCGCACGTTCCAGGTCGCGGCGAAGACGGTCTGGAAGGCCTCGACCTCACCGTCGACAAACTCGACGCCAGCAGCATCTACGACGACGCCTGCACCGGTAGTCACGGCAAGCCGCGTCACGATCTCCTTGTTGAGGAAGGTGGAGACAACCAGCAGCAGCGACGAGTCCTCGGTCGCGGCGGCAATGGCCGCAGCGGCCTTCGCGGGGTAGCGGGCCTCAGCACCAATGGCGGCGACGCGAACCTCTGCCGCGCCGAACTCACCCAACTGGGCCACAGCATCGGCATCGGGCTCTGTGCCCAGCCACACGGCCACGGGTGTCCCGAGCGAACGTGCGAGCGTCAGGGCCTCGAGCGTGGGGCGGGCGACCGCACCGTCACGCAACTCGACCAGGACGGCAATGGGGTTGTCTGCGGTGCTCATGCGAGTCCCTTCTCAATGAGGAACGCGGCCAAGGCGTTTCCGCCCTCCCCCGTGTCGGTCACGATCTGCTGATCCGCCCGCGGTGGGCGCGGCGAGGCGTCCACCACCGTGGTGCGGGACGCACCCGCGCCGACGGTCGCGGCGTCCACGCCGAGGTCCGCGAGCGACCACTGCACCACCTCGGCCTTGCGCGCCGCCATGATCAGCTTGAAGTTGGGATAGCGCGGCTTATTCAACTCGTCGGTCACGGACACGACCGCGGGTAGCGGCGCGGTGACGGTCTCATGGGCGTCGGGCAGGTGGCGCACGATGGTGGCACTGCCGTCGCCAACCTCCAATGACGATGCGAGGGTGAGCTGCGACCAGTCCAGTTCGGCCGCGAGCGCGGTAGGCAACATCGATGTCAGCCCGTCAAGGGCGGCCATGCCGGTGATGACCAGGTCGAGTGGGTTCTCATCGTGAACCTTGCGGATCGCTGCGGCGAGGACCGCGGCGGTGCCGAAGACGTCGGAGCCGGCCACGGCATCGTCGTTGACGTGAATCGCGTGATTGGCGCCCAGCTGAAGCGCCTTGCGCACGGCGGCCACGGCATCGGCGCCGCCGACGGTGAGTGCATAGACCTCGCCCTCGCCCGCGGCCTCGACCAACTGCAAGGCCGCCTCGACCGCGTTCTCGTCGAGCTCGTTCATTGAGCCATCGTCCGCCGTACGGGTCACGGTGCCGTCAGTGAACGAGCGCTGTGACTGAAGGTCGGGAGTGAACTTGACTGTGACCAGAATTCGCATGGGTACAGACTAGCGGCGCGCGCGGGCGACGTCACCAGGCTGCCTCACGTCATCAGGCGGGAACGCCGCAGGCGTGGCAGGCGTTCACCTCTCACCCCCCAATCGCAAGGAGCGCCCATGCCTACCGCCGCCACCTCCACCGCCGATTCCCTCCAGCAACTGGACCCCACCGCCGAGTTGAACCGTCAGGTCGATGCCTACGTGGCCATGGGCTATCCCGAGCTTGCGGGCGTAGACGAGGCGGCCTTTCGCGCACTCTTCGAGCCGCTAGCCCAGCCTCTCGCCGATGCAGTTGCCGCCGGCTTAGACCTCGCCGTCAGCGACAGTCGCGTCCCGTTTGTCGCGGTGGTGACCGATGCGGTCATGTCGCCTGAGCCGCGGGTACCTTTGCTCCGTGCCGGGCGCGGCAAGAAGGAGGGCATCTTGGACCGCAACTACGGTGAGAACGGCCTCGCGCCGTACCGCGCGATGGACGGCCTCGACGTGCCCGATGCCCCCGTGTACCTGCTGCTCGACGTGGAGCGCGGGGACGAATTCAAGAACGTCAAGCCCATGAACGCCACGCCCGTCATCGCCGAGCGCGGTCGCACCGTACTGACCATTGCGGAGGGGCTGTCTTTCAACGCGGCGTTCCCGGACAAGCTCATCAAGAATCACTGCTTTATGCTTGCCGGCTCGCACGAGGGAAATCGCCGCGTGCCCGCCATCTGGATCTCCGCCGGCGCCCCCAAGCTGGGGTGGTGCTTCCAGGGCGTGGAACACACGTGGCTGGGCATCGCATCGGCCGCGGGACGTGCGATCTAGGAGGGAGGAAACGCGCTGAGACACGGACGCTCGTTGTCCCGGCGCACGCGTTCCAGATAGGCGCTAGGTTGGGACCACAAGCGTCTCGCGAGGCACGCGGGCGCGCTCAACCGAGGGAACCCAGACATGAGTAGCGCACCCGCTCCCGAGGGCCGCGAGCCCCGCCACGTCGATATCAACGCCATCTTCGCCTCCGACGGCGAGACCCACGACATTCCACTGTTCGAGCTACCGGAAGGCCAACTCGACAAGGACATCGCCTACCAGCTGGTGCACGACGAAGCCATGCTCGATGGAAATGCGCGCCTCAACCTCGCCACCTTTGTCACCACGTGGATGGACAGCGCCGCACAGAAGCTGTACGCGGAGACCGTCGACAAGAACATGATCGACAAGGACGAGTATCCCAAGACGGCAGAGATCGAGACCCGTTGCTGGCGGATTCTTGCGGGCCTGTGGAACGCCCCCGATCCCGAACGCTCCATTGGGACCTCCACCGTCGGCTCGTCCGAAGCCGCCATGCTTGCGGGGCTCGCCATGATGCGCCGCTGGCGCAACAAGCGACGCGAGGCGGGCGAAGCCTTCGATCGACCCAACCTGGTCATGAGTGCGGGCGTGCAGGTGTGCTGGGAGAAGTTCTGCAACTACTGGGACATCGAGATGCGCCTGGTTCCCGTCTCTACCGCGCACCCCGCGATGGATGGCGAGTCCATGCTTCCCTTCGTCGACGAGAACACCATTGGCGTGGTCGCGATCATGGGCGTGACCTACACCGGCGTGTACGAGCCGGTCGAGGAGATTTGCGCCGCCCTCGACGGCCTGCAGGAACGCACCGGGCTGGACGTACCCGTGCACGTTGACGGCGCATCGGGCGGCATGATCGCCCCGTTCGTGCAGCCCGACCTGGTGTGGGACTTCCGCCTTCCCCGCGTGGTCTCGATCAACACCTCGGGCCACAAGTACGGCCTGGTCTACCCCGGGCTGGGCTGGGCAATCTGGCGAAGCGAGGAGTACCTGCCCGAAGACATGATCTTCCGTGTCAGTTACCTGGGCGGCAACATGCCCACGCTCGCACTCAACTTCTCGCGCCCCGGCGCTCAGGTCCTGCTGCAGTACTACCTGTTCATGCGCCTGGGCCGCGAGGGTTA
The DNA here is from genome assembly GCF_000975135.1 of Demequina aurantiaca. Classification (GTDB taxonomy): domain Bacteria; phylum Actinomycetota; class Actinomycetes; order Actinomycetales; family Demequinaceae; genus Demequina; species Demequina aurantiaca. The sequence continues at coordinate 63,390 of NZ_BBRF01000001.1, forward strand.
CACGGCCGTGCAGAACGCGACCCGCAACGTCGCGATGCACCTGTCCGAGCACATCGGCAAGATGCCAGCATTTGAGCTGGTCAGCGATGGCTCCGACATCCCTGTCTTCGCGTGGAAGCTCAAGGAGGGGTACACGGACAACTGGAACCTCTACAACCTGTCCGACCGTCTGCGTGGCAAGGGCTGGCTGATCCCGGCGTACCCGCTACCGGAGGACCTCGAGGAGGTCGTCGTTCAGCGCATCGTGGTCCGCAACGGGCTGGGGTACAACCTCGCGCGTGATCTTCTTGCCGACATCGATGAATGCGTCGCGTGGCTGGATGGCCTGGACGGCCCGATTCCTTCCGAGCACGTCGAGCCTGGGTTTACTCACTAGCGGCTGGCGCGGTCTCTCGCTCGGTCACCGCCGGGCGGGTGGCTACGGCCGCTGCGAAGAAGCATGCCGCACCGACGATGGTGCCAATATTCGCCCATGCCAGATTCAGGACCTCATTCGAGTCCGGAAGTACATAGGCGCCCGCCGCGGAGCCGGCGAACGCGACGCATCCAGCGAAGCCTGTCCACACCGCCCCCGGTGTGCGCGCGAAGAAGTCCCAGAGTTCGTGCTGTCGCCGCAATGCCGCAAGCGCAAACGCCGAGGAAATAAGGAACGCCACCGAGCCCCACAGGTCCGCACTCCAGCCGATGCCCACCGCATCGGGCGTCGTGACGGCAGCCCGCCACGCCTGAAAGGTGCTGACATTAAAGAGCAGCGTTCCAACCAACTGAATGGCCGCGGCCCACCAGTCGAAAGCATCGCCCGTGGTCGAGGACCTCCACGGTGGGCGCCGCCCTTCGAGAAGCAACTGCAACGTCGCGGCGGTCGTAAAAAACAACGAGCCGATGAAGAAGGTGAGATTCGCGGTGACCGCACCTACGGCATCGGCGTACCAGGGCCACGGGCCGATGAAAAAGAACAACGATCCGATCGCGAAGCCGATCGCCTCACGACGCATTCGTATGAACCGCGCGCTATGCATGACCCCAGGCTAGGGCACGGCACAGACGCACGGTCAGTGCGCGATACGCGCCGTTCACTTCACTGTCACGGTAGTCCTGCACAATAGAGGACATGACAATCAAGCGTGCGAACGCGCACACCACGCAGCCCTCCCCCACCCCACACCTCCTGGGAGTACACCTGGTCGACGGCGGCGTCACCGTAGGCGTCTACGCCGCGCACGCGACTCGCGTGGAACTCTGCCTGTTCGACGAGGACGGCAATGAGTCGCGAATCGACCTGGTGGGTCCGGACACCGGAAACTGGCACGCATTCATTCCTGGTCTTGAGGCCGGACAGCGCTACGGTTTGCGCGCGCACGGGCCCTGGCGGCCCAAGCACGGCCACCGCTACAACCCCGCCAAGCTACTGCTCGACCCGTACGGCCGCGGCATCGACGGCCAGATGACCAACATGAGCGACCCCGCGGCAAAGGTCCTCCTGAGCAACCGCGAACCCGCGGACTCGGCGCCTGAGATGCCGCGTTCCGTCATCACCACCAAGACCGGCCACGACTGGAAACACCCCAAGCCGCGCGTGCCCTGGGTGGACTCCGTGGTCTATGAGATCCACGTCAAGGGCTTTACGCAGCTCATGCCGGGCGTTCCCGAACACCTGCGCGGCACGTACGCCGGCCTGGCCCACCCCGCCTCCGTCGAGTACTTGGTGAACTTGGGTGTCACGGCCGTGGAGCTGCTGCCCATCCAAGCGTTCGCGAACGAGCCGCACCTCGAACACTCCGGCCTGACCAACTATTGGGGCTATTCGACCCTCGGGTTCTTTGCCCCACACGCGGCCTACGCGACAGCCGAGGCGCGTGAGGCGGGTGCCCAAGCGGTACAGGAGGAGTTCGCCGGAATGGTCGAACTGCTGCACCAGGCGGGACTCGAGGTCATCCTCGATGTGGTCTACAACCACACGTGCGAGGGTTCCTCGACCGACCGCGTGCTCAGCTGGAAGGGCCTCGACAACCTCAGCTATTACCGCAACCAGACTCATGCACCCGCGCACTACGACGACACCACTGGCACCGGCAACACGCTCGACTTCAGCCACCCCCGTGTGACCCAGATGGCGCTCGACTCGCTGCGCCACTGGGTCAAGGAAATGGGCGTTGATGGCTTCCGGTTCGACCTCGCGGCGACGCTGGGCCGCACGGGGCAGGGCTACTCGGCCAATCACCCCTTCCTGGTCGCTCTCACCACCGATCCCGTATTGAGCGGCGTCAAACTGATCGCTGAGCCGTGGGATGTTGGCCTAGGCGGCTGGCAAGTAGGTAACTTCCCTCAGCCCATGTCCGAATGGAACGACCGCTTCCGCGACTACGCACGCACATGGTGGTTGCAGACCGGCGCCCGCAATCACCCCACCGTCCCAGAGCTCGCCACGCGCCTGGCCGGCTCGTCAGATCTGTTCGGCCACTCCGAGCCGTGGGGCATGCGTGGCCCAGTGGCCTCCGTCAACTTTGTGACGGCGCATGACGGCTTCACCGGCTACGACCTCACGGCCTACAACGGAAAGCACAACGAGGCCAACGGCGAGGATAACCGCGACGGGACGGACAACAACCGCTCCTACAACCACGGCGTTGAGGGCCCGACGGACGATGCCGACATTCTTGCCGCGCGACGCAAGTCGCTTCGCAATTTGCTCGGCACCACGTTGCTCGCCGCTGGCACGCCGATGCTGCTGGGGGGCGACGAGATTGGCCGCACCCAAGGCGGCAATAACAACGCGTACTGCCAGGACAACGAGATCTCGTGGGTCAACTGGGAGCTCGCCGATTGGCAGAATGACCTGCACGACTCCATCGCCTACCTCATTCACCTGCGTCGCGACAACGCCGTGCTGCGACCGTCCAAGTTCTACGACGGTGTAGACGAGGATCCCACGGACAACAAGTACCGCGCGGACTCCGCTTGGTTTAAGGCTGACGGCTCACACGAGGACGAGGGCTGGTGGGATGACGCCGCGACCCGGACCTTGCAGTTCATGCGCTCCACCGTTCTGGACGGCGAGGCCGATGCGCTGGTGGTCATCAACGGGTCCCGCGAGGGAGCCTCGGTCACCATTCCCGCGGACAACGGACCGCTATGGAAGCTGGTGTGGGACAGCGCGTGGGAGTCGCCCTCGGAGGCGACGGACGAGCTCGTGGAGCCCGGGCAGTCGCAGGAGCTCGCCGCCGCGAGCGTACGACTGTATCTGAGCTGGTAGGGCGTGGTGGCCGGGCGCGGAGGAGTGCGCCCGGCCACCACGGCTCTGGTCTAGATCGTGCGGCGCCTGGAGTGGCGAGTGAGGAGCAGACCGGCAGCGAGCAGCGCCAGCGCGATTGCGCCCAGTACCGCTGCGTCGGTTCCCGTGGTCGACAACTCATCGTCGTCCGTGGAGACAGGTGCGTCCGCGGTGTCGTCTGCGGCCGCGACCACCGTGATCTCGTACTCGGCGATGAGGCTATTCGCGTCGTCGTAGGCCTGGAGGTGGTGCACGCCAGGTTCGAGATTCATTGGGATCGTGACAGTGACGGTCGCCTCACCGTTAATCACCTGGGCCGTCGCGAGCTGCTGGTAGGTGCTCGCGATGCCGACCTCGACCTCATCACCGGCGAGTCCGGTGAGCGTGAGGTCGAATGTCTGGCCCGGGACCACCGAGGTAAACGGCACGTGGAACGTTGCTCCGGCCGACGGGGTCGAGTCCGAGTCCTCATCGGTTCCGGAGTCTGCACCCCCACCCGCGCCGGCGTCCCCGTCCGTACCTGAGTCGCCGCCGGTGCCGGAGCCGTCGTCCGGGTCCGTGCCGGTTCCCCCGTCAGTGCCGTCGTCCGGGTCTGTCCCGGTGCCGTCGTCAGGATCCGTACCGTCCTCCGGGTCGGTGGCCTCGACCAACGCCCCAAGCGCCGCGGTGATCGCGACTGTGGCGTCGTCCACCTGCTGCTGAGTCCGTCCCGACGCCGCGAGCACAATCTGGCCGCGATTCACGGCCACGTCGAGGGCGGCCATGGACTCCGCCGTGAATGCTTCCCTGTCCACGGCACCCGCAGTCGAGATCGCGTCCTCGAGCGTTGCCGTATCGACACCGGAGGCGTCAGCCACGCGTACCAGTGAAACTTGGTCAACCCAGCCCCAGTCACCGACTCCCCAGTCGCCCCTCACCTGCACGGTGAGGATGCCATCGTCGCCGACCACTGCGTCGATGGTCGGTGTGGACCAGTTGCCCCAGCCCAGCAATTCCATCGGCACCGATACTTCGGCGTCCCCCGGGTTGGCGACGAGCTCGACTGCGGCACTCGCCTCACCTTCGTCAGCGCCCATCAATCCCGCACTCAGGCGGTACACGCCGGGTGCGAGCCCGTTGACTTCCTGAGTGGCGCTGAACTCGAAAGGCGCCCCTGTCGCCGCGTCGGACCACATGTTGAGGGCGAAGGACCCAAACGCGTCGCCGGTCTCCATTACCCAAAGTGTCCCGGTATCCGCGTTGGCGGGCCAGGGGTCGGCGATGATTTGCCACGGAGTCACATCGTCGACGCCGGTCTCGAAGCCGCCGTTGAGCACCCAGTTGCGAGCCGTCACGGTCACGGTGGCGGTCGCTGCCCAGCCGTTTTGGGACACACCATGGACGACGTAGGTGCCCGGCGACGTGATGAGGTCCAGCACGTCGTTCCAGATCACCGACTCCGTGGTGGTGGACTCGTCAAAGGCCTCGACGGTTACGGTCGTCGGCAACTCGATCTCGTCTCCCTCAACCGACGCCACCTCGACGGGGTGAACGGTGGGGTCAGGCACGGTGGCCTCCCCCGTGGTCAGCCCGTCGATCGCACCTCGCAACTGTGTCGAGGCGGCGTCGGCGGCCGCCTGGCTCGGGGCGGGCGAATCGAGCACGAATTGGGCTCGGCGTACACCCTTGTCGAGCGCGGCGACGGAGGTCGCCGTGTAGCCAGCCCGGTCGATCGCGTCGGCTTCGGCCAGCACGGCCGCGAGCGCAGCGGTGTCGGCTGCCACAATCTCCGATTCTCCGATGAGTGCGAAGTTGTCGATTGTGCCCCAGGAGGCTGCTGGCAGGTTGAAGCTCGCGGAGATCGTGACGACTCCATCGGCGCCAACGGTGAGCAGTTCCGTGGTGGGAGTCTGCCAGTTCAGGTACCCGTCGAGCGTTGCCGGAGCGTTGACGGTCGAGATCCCCGACGCCGCCGCGATGCTGATGATGCCGGTCGTCCCACCGTCACCCTGCATCGTGGCCGACAAGCGATAGGTGCCCGCCGGAACGCCCGTAATCTCTTGCTGAAGCCCAAAACTGAATGGATTCAAGGAGTAGAAATGCGTCGACTTTGACCCTTCGAACGGGTCGTCGGTGGCGCTGATCGTGAATCCCGAGCCTGTCCCTGTCCACGGCGCGACGCCGCCTTCAAAGCCGGGGTTGACGACGAAGTTCTCACCGGAATTACCAGCCTCGAGCACGGTAATGCTCGCGGTGACCGCAACATCGGCGGTTGTCTTGCCCTGGATGGCGTAGACGCCGGGTCCCGTGATCCACGACGGGGACGCTGACCAGGTCACGTCCTGAGATTCCGTCACTCCGTCCGTATAGCGGACGTCGACCGCGGACGGCAGGGTGACGGTGGCGCCATCGGTGACGGTGATGGACGGCGCCACCACGGAGTCGAACTCGCGCGGACCGACGGAACCGGTGCGCGCGTACTCGTAGACATTGAGCGACTCCAGCGGGTAGCCATTGAAATCGAAGAGCGCCTGGTTGTCCCAGCCGGACCCGCCGTACGCGTCCGCGGGGCCCTCGACCTCGTCATTCGGGTCGTAGAAGTGCTCGGCGTAGCTCGTCGCCCAGCCGGACCCAAACTCCTGCCACTTGTCCCAATTCGTGTCGTACTCGCTGGGCGGCCCCACGGGAAGCCACGCGGGCTCCCAGTAGAAAGTGCCAATTCCCTTACCATCGGACACGTTCGCCACCGCCTGCATGACGTCCCGGACGGCGAGCGCTTGTCCTTGAACCGAGGAGGAATAGGCGCTACTCGCGTTCGAGGCCTTGATGACGTTGGTGGTGCCATCGCCATCCTCGAGCGTGTAGTTCCAGGACGTCTCGGCGACCATGACCTCCTTGTCGTAAGTCGTCGCGATCTGGTCCAGCACCGAGGTCAAGTTGTCGAGCGTGCCGTGCCAGAACGGGTAGTACGAACTCGCGAAGACGTCATAGTCCACGCTGCGGTCGTCGAGCGCCTTCGCGACGGATGCGTACTGACCCGCGCGCTCCGGATTGGTGAAGTGCACCGCGACCTTGACGTCGTCTCCAAGGGTGTCTCGCACGGCCTCCGAGCCCGCCTGGAAGAGCTGCGCGGTATTGTCCCAACCGCTGGTGCCCGCAATCTGCCCGCCGGTGGTCTCGTTGCCAATCTGAACCATGCCGACATCCACCCCTGCATCGTCCATGGCCTGCAGCGTTTGTGCCGTGTAGTCGTAGAGGGCACCGACGCGGTCATCGAGTGTCTGCCCCGCCCAGTCGCGCGGCGCGACCTGCTGGCCCGGGTGTGCCCAGAAGTCGGAATAGTGAAAGTCGACGAGCACCTTCATGCCCGCAGCCGTCGCGCGCTTGCCGATCTCGGTGGCTCGTGCAGCGTCAACGTTGCCGGCCCCATATCCGTTTCCGTCGTCGTCAAACGGGTTGTTCCACACGCGAATGCGCGCATAGTTCACGCCATGGTCCGCGAGCACCTCGAAGAGGTCCGCCTCCGCGCCGGAGTCGTCGCGGAATACCACTCCCGACTCCTCGAGCGACAAGACTGACGAAAAGTCCGCCCCGTTGATGAAGTTGTCGCCCATGCCCTCAACCTTGGGGACGGTGATCCCGGCCTCGATGGGATCATCGTCCGCTGCGACGGCGACGGGCGCGACCGCAACCATCCCCATCGCTATGGCACTGGCGGCTGTGACCGCTCCCAGTCTGCTACGCATTGCATCTCCCTTGATCTTCTTTGACCTGACTCGGCGCGTCGATTGACGGCCGGCTACTGCTACTAGGTGACCCGCGGGGTCCTAGCTCGGACTCGCGGCGACGCCGCGATCACCCATCCTCCGGGTGAAGCTCAAATCCATCGATGAAGCCCCAGTCCTCGCCACCGAACGTGCCGGTGACCGCGATGGTTGCGACACCATCCTCACCCACGAGGATTCCCGGCACGGAAACCTTGTCCCACTCCTGCCACCCGTTGAGGGCCAGCGGAGCCGACCACTCGCCCGCTGCTGTGGTCGCCACAAGTTGGATCTTCGCGGTTGGAGTGTCGGCCGGGCCGCCATGCACGCTGACCGATGCCACATAGGTGCCCGGCGCGAGCCCCTCGACGGTCTGCGCGACGCTGATCGAGTAGTCGGCCGAGTCCCAGAAGTTGAAGACCCGCTCGCCGATGGCCGCCGGTACGTTGTCGTCGACTACGGAGAAGGTGGCGGCGTCCGATTCGAACGACCACATTGACAGGTCGTCCTCCTCAAAGCCGGCGTTGAGCAGGTCGTTGGGCGCGCGGACGGTAATCGTCGCGTTGACGCCCGCGCCGTCTCCCACGGTTCCGGCGACGGTGTACTCACCCAACGCGTCGGACGTCGGCGCGCCACCCTCCCAGGTCACCGCGGCATCGGCCGTCGTGCCGTCGTTGTAGTGGACGGTCACCGTGGCGGGCAGTTCGATGGACTCGCCCTGCTGAATATCCAGCACGGGAGCGTCGATCGTGGTCACCGCCAGCGGAGCGGTGGCCCCCCGGCGCGCATACTCGAAGATGTTCAGGGACTCGAGGGGCGTGCCGTCGGCGGCGAACAACGACTGATTGTCCCAGCCCGAGCCGCCCCATTCGTTCGCGGCGTCGGGGTCGTATTCACCCGCGAAGCTGGTTGCCCATCCGGAGCCGTCGCGCTCCCACAGCACTGTGTTCGCGGCAAGGTCGTCAGCCGTTCCCACCGGCAGCCACGCGGGCTCCCAGTAGTAGACGCCGATGCCCGCATCGCCGACATCGACCACCGCCTGAATGACGTCGCGCACCGCGGTTGCCTGCCCCTGCACGCTCACCGGGTAGGCCGTCGCCAGATCAGCGGTGCCGACGACGTTTGGCGACCCGTCACCGTCGTTCAGGGTCCGCACCCAGGAGGTCTCGGCGACTATGACCTGCTTGTCGTAGGAGCGTGCGATGTCGCTGAGCACCGCGGTGAGGTTCTCCGTGGTGCCGTGCCAGAACGGGTAGTACGAACTGGCGAAGACGTCGTAGTCGACGTCAAAGTTGTCGAGAATGGAGGCGTATCTGGCGTAGGTGCCTTCCTGCTCGGGGTTGGCGAAGTGCACGGCCACGAGGGCGTCGGGATATACGTCGCGGACCGCCGCACTGCCCGCGGAGAAGATCGCCGCCATGCCGTCCCACGCGGTGACTCCCGCGACGCCGTTGTTCGTCTCGTTGCCCACCTGCACCATGCGCACATCCACACCCGCGTCCCTCATGATGGTCAGGGTCTGCCGGGTGTACTCCCCCGCGGCCGAGGCACGCTCGTCATTCGACATGTCTTCCCACGCCTTGGGCGCGCGCTGCTTGGCCGGATCTGCCCAGAAATCCGAGTAGTGGAAGTCCACCAGTACCCGCAGGCCAGCGTCGGTCGCGCGCTTGCCGATCTCGGTGGCGTGAGCGGCGTCGGTGGTGCCGCCGCCGTAGCTCCGGCCATCGGAATCGTGCGGGTCGTTCCACACGCGCACGCGCACGTCGGTCACGCCGTGCTCGGCGAGCACGGCGAAGAGATCCGCGGGCGTGCCGGCGTCGTCGCGAAAGATGACGCCACTGGCTTCGAGCGCAAGCACTGAGGACACATCGACGCCGTTGATGAAGTCCGTGCGGAGGCCGTCGACCTTGTCGACAACGATTCCGGCGTCTATCACTCCGGAATCGGTGCCGGTCGTCGCGAGTAGACCCGCGCCCGCTCCCATGGCGGCTATAGCCACGACGGCGCCTCCAATCCACAGACCTCGATGTCTCATCAGTATTGCGCCCGCTAGCCCTTGACGGAGCCGGCGGTAAGACCACCCACGATGTACTTCTGCAAGGCAAGGAAGAGCGCCAGCACCGGCAACGATGCGACCACGGCGCCGGCGGCGAAGAGCCCCCAGTTGCTGGTCAGCTGGTTGGAGACCCACTGGTACATGCCCACCGCGAGCGTCCACTGGTCCGGCGACACGAGCACGATCTTGGCGAGGATGAAGTCACCAAAGGCGGAGATGAACGCCAGCAACGCCACCACCGCGAGGATGGGAGTCACGAGCGGCATGATCAGGCGCCAGTAGATCTGCGCATGCGTGGCCCCATCGATCTTCGCGGCCTCGTCCATTTCCTTGGGAATCGAGTTGAAGAAGCCGTACATCAGGAACGTGTTCGCGCCTAGTGCGCCGCCCAGGTACACACAGATGAGGGCGATCTTGGAGTTGATACCTAGGGCAGGAGCCACGTTGCCGAGTGCCGTCAGCAGCAGGAACACGGACACGAACGCGACGGTCTGCGGGAACATCTGAACGATCAGCAGCGTGGTCAAGCCGGGGCGGCGCCCCTTGAAGCGGAACCGCGAGAAGGCATATGCCGCCGCAGCCCCCATCAAGACGGCACCTACGGCGGTGGCGCCGCCGACGATCAGCGTGTTCCCCACCCACGTCCAGAATGTGGTCTCGCCCAGTGCCTGATAGTTGGCGAACGAGATGTCGCTAAATAGGTTGCTCGACCCCGTGAGGGTCCCCGAATCGGACAGCGACGCCGACAGCACGTAGATCAGCGGGAAGATCGCGTAAAACGCGATGACGGCGGCGAGCGGATACTTCCACCCCACCTCGGCCCACCAGCGACTGCGGCGCGTGGGTGAGCGACGGGCTACTTTGAGGGTTTGCTCGGACATCTCTAGATCTCCTCGAGCTTGCGGGTCTGACGGAACGCGACTGCGGAGATGATTCCCACAATCACGAAGACGATGATCGACAGCGCCGATGCCAGGCCGTAGTCGGCCACACCACCCGAGACGCCGGAGATCTTGTAGATCGCGGAGATCAGGATGTCGGTGGCGCCGAGGCCACTAGTGCCTGGGAAGGCGGGGCCTCCCTCGGTGAGCATGTAGATAATCGTGAAGTTGTTGAAGTTGAACGCGAATGAGGCAATGGCCAGGGGTGCAGTCGACACCATGAGCAGCGGCAGCGTGATGGAGCGGAACTGGCGCCAGCGCCCGGCACCGTCGATCTTCGCGGCCTCCATCGTTTCCCCGGAGAGCGCTTGCAAGGCGCCAGTACAGACGAGGAACCAATACGGATAGCTCAGCCATAGGTTGACCCACAGGATCGCGAACCGCGCGAGCCACTCGTCGCCCAGCCAGTTGATATCTGCACCAAAGAAGAACAGGTCGTTGATGACCCCGAACTCCTTGTTCAGCATGCCCCGCCACAGGAGTGCCGACATGAATGCCGGGAACGCGTACGGGAGGATGAACAGGGTGCGGATAAACCTGCGTCCCTTGACCCGCTGGTCGTTGTAAATCATCGCGAACAAGAGCCCGAGGCCAAAGCTCGTGAGCACCGTCAGGATGGCGAACGCGAAGGTCCACAGCGTCACCTTGAGCAGCGGCCCCGCAAGCGCAGTGTCGGTCACGGCGCGCTGGAAGTTGTCAAAGCCAACGGTGACGACCCAGCCCGTCGGCAGCATCGTGCCGTCCTCGGCCACAAAGTTGCCGCTCGCCGAGGCCTCGTACACCGTGCCGGTCTCCGTGTCGGTCAGAGTTTGCGCCTCGGGGTTCCAGTCCATCGTCGACTTGTAGATCGCCCCTGTCTGCCCCTCACGAGTACGGATCGAGCCGTCCTCGGCATCGTCCGAGACGGGCACGCGTAGGTTGACCACGGTGTTCTGCAGATCCTGATCGGTGAAGAGGTCACCGCGCGGCACGATCTCCCAACCAGGAACTTCCGTCGGGGTTTCGTTGGCGTCCACGGCTGCGCCATTGACCGGCGCAAGGGGCTCGTCCGCCGTGCCGACCTCGACGAACCCGTCGTCGTTGATCGCGAAGCCGATGGTGTCGCCATCCCGTACCACAGCGAGGGGGTAGGACACCGAGTCTGGCACCCGATGTTCCGCCTGGATGAGCGCGGCGTCGACCGCCTGCTGCTCGCTTCCGGCGTGGCCCGTGCCGTAGTTCGTGAAGGCCACGTAGCCGGTGTAGCCGAGCGTGAAGATTTGAAAGACAAAGAGGAAGACGAGGCCGGGCAACATGTATTTCAGCGGCATCGCGCGCTTGGTGAAATAGACCACATCGGCGACGACCAGGAGCACGACGGAGGCACCCAGGATGACCCACGCCTCGACGTTAAAGGCCGACATGATGATGCTGATGCCGAGGGCGTTGATCACGGCCATCACCAGCAGCTTCACGACGAAGCCCCAGCCCATGCCGCGCACGTTGCGCGCGTGGGACACCCGAGGCTCGGGGTGTTGGCCGGGCTGCTTCACCGCAACTGCCGTGTCTTTCGACATTGTGTCTCCTGGGTTGTCAATAAGTATTGCCGGGATCAGTCCCGGGGGCGGAGTGTGGGGCGGGACGCCGGAGCGTCCCACCCCACCTCAGTGGCCTAACCCTCGAGCGACTTCTCGAGTTCGGTCACCATGTTGTCCCAGGTCGACACGGGCTCTGCGCCGGTGATGATCTGGATTTCTGCGGCGTTCCACAGGTCCCACACGTTGCCCATCTCAGGGATGGAGGGCATCGGGACACCGGCGGAGGCCGATGCGACGAATCCTGCGGTGATGGGGTCGGACGAGACCTCATCGGCGAGTGCTGACAGCGCGGGCAGACGGGGGTCTGCCTCGTACAGCGTGCGCTGAGCGTCCTCGGTGGCCATGTAGTTCACCAGGAAGTCGTTGGCGAGCAGCGCGTTGTTGCTCTGCGAGCTGAGGTAGAAGCCCTGCACACCCACGAACGGCGCGGCAGTCTCTCCACCGGCGGAGACCATCGGCGAAACTACGAGGTTCATGTCGCTGTCGTCGAAGAACGGCATCCACGGACCCTGCATGATGAACGGCGACTCGCCATCGGCGAACAACTGGTTCGAGGTGTCGTAGTCAATCGTGTCGGAGAAGATGCCAGTGCCCTTGGCGCCGTTGTCGTAGAGGAACTGCGCGAAGGCTTCACCGTTCTCGCCGCCCATGCCGACCTCGCTGGTGTACGAGCCCGACTCGTCCTGGACGAACACGGGAGCTCCGAACGAGGTCTGCAGCGGGTAGGCGCTGTAACCGTCGCCCGAGGCGCCGTTGGTGAACAGAATGAAGGGTCGGTCCTCGAAGCCAGCATCGTTGGCCATGGTGATCATCTCGTCCCACGTCGTGGGGGCGGTGTCGCCCACCAGGTCAGCGTTCTGGATGAGAGCAATTGCCTCGGTCGAGTACGGCAGGCCATAAAGCTGACCGTCGTAGGTCATGGCATCGAGTGCCACTTCCTGGAACTCGCCGGCCTTGTCGCCAAGGTCGATGGTGTCGACTACACCAGCCGTGACAAGCGCACCCAACCAGTCGTGTGCGCCAACGGTGATGTCGGGGCCTTCACCCGTGGGCACCTGAGCCACGAAGTCGTTGCGCAGGTCCTCGAAGTTCTTCTGCACCAGGGTGACGGTGGCACCCGTGTCGGTCTCGAACTGTTCTGCAGCAGCCTTGAGCGCACCTTCGCGCTCCGCGTCGGTCCAGACAACCAGCTCGGCACCGGTGCCGTCGATTGCGGGCGCGTCGGACGGTGAAGTCGATGCTGCAGGCGCGGTCGATGCCGACGCTGCGGGCTCCGGGTCAGAACTGCACCCGGCGATGAGGGCGGCGGTCGCGACGAATGCGACGCCAATTCCAAACTTGTTACGCATGGATTTTCCTTCCAGAGTGAGGTCGCACTGTGCGTCTCTGGCGAGATCGCGACACTGCGACTTATTACTACGAGCGACGGGTCGGGCGACCCAGCCGCGGGTGGAGCGTGTGAAAGCGCCGATGCTTACAACAACGGTGCCAAAGAAGTCAGGTCAGCGCTCACCGCCTTCGTGTGACTTCGTGGTGCGCACGACGGCGCAGCCGCCGGCGACGATGGTGAGCTCCCGGGCAACGCTGCGCCCGGTGAACATTTCGGTGCCTGAGGCTGCCACCGTGACAGGGGCGTCACAGTGGTTGATGGCCACCAGGTAATCGGCCTCAGCGCTCTGGCGGGTCACGACCTCGAGTCCCTCGGGATTGCCTGCGAGGACCATCCCGGCGTCGGCGTAGGCCGCCGCCATCAAGGGTCCGAGTTCGTCGACGCTCAGATGGGTGCTGACGTACCACCCATGGCCGGCACCGCGCGAATTGCGCGTGATAGCGGGCGATCCGGCGGCGGGTCCGTCGACGTACGTGCCGATGACTTCTGCGCCATCGAGCACGAGGTCCTCCTGCCAGGTGTCGGCCGCAAGCGTAAGTCCATCTCCGTGGGTCCAGGCGATCTTTGCGGTCTCGCTCTCACGCATCGGCAGGTATTCGGCGACGGTCACCCCGAGCGCAGCTTTGAGGGGTGCGCCGTAGCCGCCCTCGTGGACAGACTCATGCTCGTCGACGACTCCGGAGAAGTACGACACCACCAGCGTGCCACCTGCCTCGACATACCGCGCAAGGTTTTCGCCAGCATCGGCCGTCAGGAGGTAGGAGGCAGGAGCCACCACCATCTTGTACTTGCCGAGGTCCTGAGTGGGGTGCGCGAAGTCCACCGTCACCCCGTCACGCCACAGCCGCTCGTAATAGGTGCGCATGCGCTCGCGGAACTGCGCGTCGTCGGACGGACGCCACTCGAGATCCTGCGCCCAGAGCGACTCCCAGTCGTACAACACCGCGACATCGGCGTCGACGCGCGATCCCTTCGCCTCCTCGAGCGCTCCAAGCCGTCCGCCAAGGTCCACGACCTCGCGGAACACGCGGGAGTCTGCGCCGGCGTGCGGCAGCATCGCCGAGTGGAACTTCTCCGCGCCGGAACGCGAGGCCCGCCACTGGAAGAACAGGATCGCATCAGCGCCGCGCGCAAAGTGGGAAAGCGAGTTGCGGCACATCTCGCCCGCAGATTTGGCGATGTTGCGGCCCTGCCAGTTCACGGCGGAGGTGGAGTGCTCCATCAGAATCCATGGCGCTCCGCCCGCGACCGAGCGTGTGAGGTCCGCCGCGAGCGCAAGGCCCACGTGGGACTCGGGGTCCTGGGCCCAAAGGTAGTGGTCGTTGGCGACGATGTCGACCTCGCGAGCCCACTTCCACAGGTCGAGGTTCCACGACTGGTGTGCCATGAAGTTGGTGGTGACGGGCTTGTCACTAAAGGCACGGATCGCGTCCCGCTCGGCGCGGTAGCAGGCACGCAGTTGGTCGTCGGTAAACCGTGCCCAGTCGAGCTTCATCGCGGGGTTGGGGGTCGAGGCGGTAACCGCTGGGGCGATCACGTGCTCCCACTGGTCATAGTGCTGGCCCCAGAAGGCGGTGCCCCATGCTGCATTGAGGCCGTCGAGCGAGCCATAGCGGTCGGCCAGCCATTCCCGCCACGCAGCGACCGATGCGGGAGAGAAGTCCTCGCCCACGGGCACGCCGTATTCGTTGTGCACGTGCCACATGACGACGCCCGGGTGGGCTGCGTAGCGCTCGGCTAGTGCGCCGGCGATGCGAGCCACCGCGGTGCGGTACGCCGGGTGCGAGTGCGACATCATGCCCCGCGAGCCGAAACCCAAGGCAACGCCGTCCGCACGCACGGCGCGCGCTTCGGGGTAGTTCGCGAACATCCAGGCGGGGGCCGAGGCGGTGGGCGTGCCCAGGTCAACCGAGATGCCGTTGGTGTGGAGGAGGTCGATGACCTCGTCGAGCCAACCGAAGTCGAACACACCCTCGCTGATCTCGATCAGACCCCACGAGAAGATGCCAACGCTCACGAGGTTGACCCCGGCCTCGCGCATCAGCGCGACGTCCTCGTCCCAGGTCGCTCGCGGCCACTGCTCGGGGTTGTAGTCCCCGCCGTAGGCGATGCCTGGAACGCTTGGCCAACTGCCTTGCGTTGTCATGCCACTCCCTTGTGTTGAATCGAGCTATCGGATTCGTCACTGTGCCGACGCTGTGTCAAAACTGTGACCGGTCACAGTTCTATCCCAGATTGCGCCCGAGTTGCAAGTCGAATGCCGCCTCGTTACACAACTGTGACCGTTCCCAGCGCCTCGTTGCCTTCTTTCATGCAAGCATCCAGAAATGCCGCTAGGCTCACCACGTGGAAACCACGCCGACAACTAAGCGCAAGCCGACCATCCGCGACGTCGCAGCGGCTGCCGGCGTCTCTCGCGGGACAGTCTCTCGCGTCATCAACGGTGGCCACTGGGTGTCGCCCGACGCGAAGGCGGCCGTCGACCAGGCCATCAAGACCACGGGCTACCACGCCAACGCGGCCGCCCGCAGCCTCGCTACCGGGCGCTCCAATTCGGTCGCTTTTCTGCTGACTGAGCCACAGCACCTGCTGTTCGCCGACCCCACCTTTTCGCTGCTCCTGCGCGGCGCCGCACAGGAGCTTGCGCAGCGCCACATGACGCTGGTCCTCCTCGTCGCCGGCACGCCCGAGGAGCACATCAACGTGGCTCAGTACCTGGGCGCAGGGCACGTCGACGGCGTACTGCTGATCTCCTCGCATGAGTCCGACCCTTTGCTTGAGTCGCTGCTGTCTACCGGCGTGCCCACCGTCGCCTGTGGGATCCCGCTCGGGCATGCCAGCGATATCCCCACGGTGTCGGTCGATGAGATCGCCTCGGCGCGTACCGCCACCCGCCACCTGGTGGAGCGTGGCAACCAACGCATCGGCATGATCACGGGGCCAGCCGACACCCCCGGCGGCCGCTATCGGCTGGTGGGTTTCCGCGACGAGCTCGGCGACAGTTTTGATCCGAACCTCGTAGAGCCCGGCGATTACTCCATGGCCTCAGGCGCCTCCGCGATGGCGGCGCTCCTCGAACGTGCCCCGGACATCGACGCCGTCTTTGCCGCGTCTGACTCCATGGCCGCGGGCGCCGTAGGTGTCCTGCGCAAGGCCGGGAAGCGCATCCCCGAGGATGTCTCGGTGATCGGATTCGACGACTCCGGTCTCGCCCTGACCGTCGAGCCACCCTTGACCACCATGCGCCAGCCGTTCGAGCAGATCAGCGCGGAAATGGTCGGCCTGTTGCTCCACGTGATCGAAGGCGGTACCAGCAAGTCCGTCACGCTGCCCACCAGCCTGGTGGTCCGCGACAGCACGTGAGCAATCCTCTGTGCTCAGGCCCGCCGTGTGGCTACCCAGCAGGCCCAAACACCGGTAGGTTCGGTGCATGGAGCACTCAAGCGACATGTCCGTTGGACGCATCCCGATCGTAGGCGTCCAGCCTTCGCTCGAGGAAGGACGTTGGCCCGCCAAGGCCGTCGTCGGCGAGGCCGTCCCCATTACGGCGACCATCTTCCGCGAGGGTCACGACGCCGAAGGAGCCACGGTCGTGGTGACCGTGCCCGGCGGCGTCGAGCAGATCATACCGATGCCCCTCGACGACTTCGGCAATAGCCGATACCAGGCGTCATTCGTCCCTCAGCACGAGGGCCCGCATCTGTTCCGTGTGGAGGCGTGGTCCAACCCGTATGCCACCTGGGCACACGCCGCCGAGCTCAAGGTGACCGCCGGAGTGGACGTGCAGCTGATGCTGGACGAGGGCGTCGAGGTGCTCACGCGCGCCATCGCCGAGGTCAAGCGTCCTGCCGCCAGTCAGAAGCTCTTGAAGTCAGCGGTCTCCGCTCTCTCCGACCCCAAACTCGCGCCCGATGCTCGACTCGCCCCGGCGGTGTCCGATGCGGTCAAGGACGTGCTGACTGCGGCACCGCTGCGCGATTGGGTCACAACCTCGAACACGTACCCACTGCTCGTCGAGCGCGAACGCGCCCTGGCATCGGCCTGGTACGAGATCTTTCCCCGCTCCGAGGGGGCGCGACAGAACAAGCGCACCGGCGCCTGGGCATCGGGCACCTTCACCACCGCCTCCAAGCGCCTTCCCGGCATCGCCGCCATGGGATTCGACGTGGTCTATCTGACCCCGATTCACCCCATCGGCACTACGCACCGCAAGGGTCGCAACAACTCGCTGACATGCGAGCCCGGCGACCCAGGAAGCCCGTACGCGATCGGTGCTGCCGAGGGCGGACACGACGCGATCCACCCAGACCTGGGCACCATGCGCACCTTCAAGAACTTCGTCAAGAAGGCGCGCGAGAACAACCTCGAGGTCGCTCTGGACCTCGCGCTGCAGTGCTCCCCCGACCACCCCTGGGTCACGGACCACCCTGAATGGTTCACCACCCAGCTGGATGGGACCATCGCGTACGCGGAAAACCCACCCAAGAAGTATCAGGACATCTATCCCCTGAACTTCGACAACGACCCGCAGGGAATCTCCCAGGCGGTGCGCGACGTGCTGCAAGTGTGGATCGACGCCGGCGTGACGTTGTTCCGCGTGGACAACCCGCACACCAAGCCGCTGACGTTCTGGGAGTGGCTGCTCGCGGACATTGCCAAGGATCACCCCGATGTCATCTTCTTGTCGGAGGCCTTTACCCGCCCGGCCATGATGCACACGCTCGCCAAGATTGGCTTCCACCAGAGCTACACGTACTTCACGTGGCGACAGAACGCCGAGGAGATGGCGGAGTACCTTGAGGAGCTGACCGGGGAGAGCTCGTTCTACATGCGCCCCAACTTCTGGCCCACCACGCACGACATCCTGACGCCGGACATGCAGCGCGGCGGCGCGCCCATGTTCAAGATGCGCGCCGTGTTGGCAGCCACCGCCTCGCCGTCCTACGGCATCTACACGGGCTACGAGTTCGTCGAGAACGTCCCGCGCCCAGGCGTCGAGGAGCAGATCGACAACGAGAAGTACGAGTACAAGCCGCGCGATTGGTCCCGCGCCGACGACTACGGCATCGAGACGCTGCTCACCACGCTCAACGCCCAGCGTGCCGCGCACCCCGCCCTGCGCCGCCTCCGCGGCCTGCACGTCCACAAGACCAGCAATCCCAACATTCTCTGCTTCAGCCGGTATGTCGCGGCTGCAGATTCACCCACCGGAAAGGCCGATGCGGTCATCACGGTCGTGAGCTTCGACACCGACGTCGTGCACGATGCCGTGGTGACCTTTGACATGGCCGCCATTGGATTGACCGGGGAGGACACCATCACAGTTGATGACGCCCTCACCGGCGCAACCTACACCTGGGGTCGCGAGTTTTACGTGCGGCTTGACCCCGCGGTGACAACGGCGCACGTTGCAGGGGTGAGATAACTCATGAAGGAATTGCTGAAGTCCCTTCCCAAGCGAGAGCGCGATCTCACTAACGACCCGCTCTGGTACCGCAACGCGGTGTTCTACGAGGTCATGGTCCGCGCATTCCACGACAGTGACGGCGACGGCATCGGCGACCTCCGCGGACTCATCAAGAGACTCGACTATCTGGCGTGGCTGGGTGTCGACGCGCTGTGGTTGCCACCGTTCTACCCGTCGCCAATGCGCGACGGCGGCTACGACGTGGCGGACTACCGCGGCATCGACCCTCGCTACGGCACCATGCGAGACTTCGAGAAGCTCATCAGCGAAGTCCATAAGCGCGGCATGCGCATCACGATCGACCTCGTGATGAACCACACCTCGGACCAGCACCCGTGGTTCCAGGCCTCACGCACCGACCCGGACGGCCCCTACGGCGACTACTACGTGTGGTCGGACACGGACCAGAAGTGGACCGACGCGCGCATCATCTTCACCGACGTTGAGACGTCCAACTGGGCGTGGGATGCACATCGCGAGCAGTACTACTGGCACCGCTTCTACTCTCACCAGCCGGATCTCAACTTTGAGAACCCCGCCGTGCAGCAGGAGATGTTCGACATCGCCCGCTTTTGGCTAAAGAAGGGCATCGACGGGTTCCGACTGGACGCGGTGCCGTACCTGTTCGAGGACGAGGACAACGCGGGAGAAAATGACCCCCGCACCCACCAGTTCCTGCGGGACCTGCGCAAGATGGTGGACACCGAGTTCCCAGGAGCGGTACTACTCGCGGAGGCCAACCAGCCCCCACACGAGGCCGCGGAGTACTTCGGCACCGAGGAGGAGCCGGAGTGCCACATGTGCTTCCACTTCCCCGTGATGCCGCGCATCTTCCACTCCATCAAGGCCGAGGACGCCACGCGTTTGCGCGAGGTACTGCACGACACCCCCGTGCCGCCCGCCAAGGGTCAGTGGTCGACGTTCCTGCGCAATCACGACGAGCTCACGCTCGAGATGGTCAGCGAGGACGAGCGTCATCAGATGTTCGATTGGTACGCCCCTCATCCGCAGATGAAGGCGCACACGGGCATTCGCCGCCGTCTGGCTCCCCTGCTGGACAACTCCGAGCAGGCCCTCGAACTGGCTCACGCGCTGATCCTGTCGCTACCGGGGACGCCCTGCCTGTATTACGGCGACGAGATCGCCATGGGCGACAACGTGTGGCTGCCTGACCGCGACTCGGTACGCACGCCGATGCAGTGGACGCCCGACCGCAATGCGGGATTCTCCGACGCGGACCCGGGCGCGCTCTATCTGCCTACTGTGCAGTCGCTGCTCTTTCACTACAACGGCGTCAACATTGAACGCTCGCTCATGCAGCCCACGTCCCTGCTGTTTTGGATGAGGCGGTTCCTCAAGGCCCGTGCCGAGCACCCGGCGTTCTCCGACGGCGGCTACAAGGATGTCCCCTCAGACAACCCAGCTGTCTTCTCGTTCCTGCGCACCCACAAAGACGAGTCAGTGCTGGTAGCCATGAACTTCTCCACCCACCAGTCGTCGGCGCTACTCACCCTCGAGGACTACGCCGGCGGTAAAGTCAAAACCATCATCTCCAAGACGCCCTTCCAAGACGTCGGGGATGACGGCAAACTCCGACTCACGTTTGGTCCGCAGTCCTTCTACTGGTTGGTGGTAAAGCATGCCTAGCGGCGTAGATAAGGCAATCCTGCACGACATCGCTGCTGGTACGCACCATGAGCCTCACGCGGTCCTAGGGCCACACGTCAGCGGTGACGGCGTCGCCGTCAGGGTGCTCCGGCCGTTGGCCTCAATCGTGGAGATCGAGACCCTCGACGGCACCTACCCCGCGTCGCACGAGCACGAGGGCGTATGGGTCGCTCACCTGCCCGGCACCGACGCTCCCGACTACCGCGTACACGTGACATACGACGGAGACCCAGTCGTCACTGACGACCCCTACCGCTTTCTGCCGTCCACCGGCGAACTGGACCTGCACCTGATCCGCGAGGGGCGTCACGAGCGCCTGTGGGACGTGCTCGGTGCGAACGTCAAGACGTACCCCTCGGTCCTCGGCGAGGTCCACGGCACCGCGTTCGCAGTCTGGGCACCCAACGCGCGAGCAGTGAGAATCGTCGGCAGTTTCAACATGTGGCAGGGCGCTACCCACGCCATGCGGTCCCTCGGATCGTCCGGGGTGTGGGAGCTCTTCGTTCCCGGCATCGGCGACGGCACCCCATACAAGTACGAGGTGCTCGGCAAGGACGGCCGTTGGCAGCAGAAGGCCGACCCCATGGCCCGGCGCACCGAGGTCCCCCCACAGACGGCGTCCATCGTCACCGACACCGCATACGCGTGGAACGACGACGAGTGGATGGAGAAGCGCGCCCACAGCGAGCCCCACCGCGAGGCGATGAGCGTCTACGAGGTGCACCTGGGCTCGTGGCGTCAGGGACTCAACTACCGTGACCTCGCGACCGAACTGGTCGCGTACGTGAAGGAACTGGGCTTCACACACGTCGAGTTCATGCCCGTGATGGAACACCCCTTTGGCGGCTCCTGGGGCTACCAGGTGACGTCGTATTACGCCCCCACCGCGCGCTTTGGCACCCCCGACGAGTTCCGCTTTCTCGTGGACGCACTCCACCAGGCGGACATCGGAGTACTGCTGGACTGGGTCCCTGGGCATTTCCCCAAGGACGAGTGGGCGCTGGGCCGTTTTGACGGCACACCGCTGTACGAACACCCGGACCCCCTACGCGGCGAACAGCCCGATTGGGGAACATACATCTTCGACTTCGGCCGACCAGAGGTGCGGAACTTTCTGGTGGCCAATGCCATCTATTGGCTCAAGGAGTTCCACGCCGACGGCCTACGCGTGGACGCCGTCGCCTCGATCCTCTACCTCGACTACTCGCGCCAGCCCGGCCAGTGGCGACCCAATATCCACGGTGGTCGCGAAAACCTGGACGCGATCGCGTTCCTGCAGGAGGCCAACGCGACGGCCTACCGCAACTGCCCCGGCATCGTCATGATTGCCGAGGAGTCCACCGCCTTCCCTGGCGTCACGCAGGCCACCAGCAGCGGCGGCCTGGGCTTTGGCTTCAAGTGGAATATGGGGTGGATGAACGACACCCTCAAGTACGTGGGCGAGGACCCGGTCAACCGGTCTCACCACCACCACTCGGTCACGTTCTCGCTCATGTACGCCTTCTCCGAGCAGTTCATGCTGCCTATCAGCCACGACGAGGTTGTTCACGGCAAGGGCTCCCTGTGGGAGCGCATGCCCGGCGACGCCTGGCAGAAGGCCGCCGGAGCACGCACGCTGTTCGCTTACCAGTGGACTCACCCCGGCAAGCAACTCATCTTTCAGGGCTGCGAGATCGGCCAGGAAGCCGAATGGTCCGAGGGCCGGTCACTGGACTGGTGGCAGCTTGACGACCCCCTGCACGCGGGCATCAAGGACCTCGTCAGGGACCTCAACGGGCTGTACAAGCGTTTCCCGTCACTCTGGCAAGACGACTCCAGCCCGCATGGGTTCCAATGGATCGACGCGGACGACTCGCAGCACTGCGTGCTGTCCTTTATCCGCTACGACGACGATCGCAACCCCGTGGTGGTCGTGATCAACTTTGCCGGCATCCCGCACGAGAACTACAAACTCCCCCTGCCGCTGGCCGGCGAGTGGGACGAGGTACTCAACAGCGACTCCGAAGCCTACGGCGGCTCGGGAGTGGGCAACCTTGGCCAAATCAAGGCCAAGAGCAAGTCCGCGGGCGGTTTCCCCGCCTCCGCGACGGTGCGTCTGCCCCCTCTCGGAGCAGTGGTGTTCGCCCCGCGGCAGAGCTGAATTCGCGGATCGACCACCCCTGCACCTGCACCACTGGCGATAGTCGCGGCACTGTCCGTGTGGCGCGCCACACGATAGATTCGCGTGTGGCTGCGCCAATTGCCAGTGGCGAGGACGGGTCCTAGTAGAGGGCCGAGGCGAGGGCCTGGCGCGCCTTGAGTACGCGCGGGTCCGCGCCGCCCACCACGTCAAAGAGTTCGAGCAGGCGCTGCCGAATCTCCTCACGCTCGTCCCCCTGCGTCACGCGCACGGTGTCGAGCAGGCGCACAAAGGCGTCCTCCACCTGGCCGCCGGCGACATCCATGTCGGCAACCGCCATCTGAGCAGCCGGGTCATCAGGGCGCTCTGCCGCCGCCGCGCGAACCGCACCGAGATCTGCGGTCAGTGTGCGGGACATGAGCCGCACCTGGGCGCGGCCGGCGCGGGCATCGGCATCCTTGGGGTTCTCCACCAGAGCGCGGTCGTACGCTGCCTCGGCGGCTTCGTAGTTGCCGCTCTCGATGGCGTCGAAGGCCTCCTGGTGCAAGGGGGGCAGAGGCTCCGCCTCAGGCTCTGAGGCAGCCTCCACGGGCGCGTCGGGGGCGGCGCCGGTACCGGTGACGCCCGCCTGCGCGGCTACGTCAAGCACTTGGTCGAGCACCTCGCGGATTTGCTCGTCGGAGGCGCTGCCCTGGAACAGCGGCGCGGGGCGAGCCCCAATGAGCGCCATGACCGCGGGGACCGCCTGAACCTGAAAGGCCTGGGCGATACCTGGCTGAGCGTCGACGTCACACTGCGCGGCAAGGAATTTGCCGGCGTACTCGGCCACCAGCACGTCGAGCCGGGCCGCCAGTTCGCCGCTCGCGGGAGAGGTCGCAGACACGAAGGCGATCACGATCGGCACCTGCGCGGACCGCTGTGCGACCTCCTGCAGATTTTCCTCGGTCAGCTCGATCGAGGTGGAATTCGCGGGCTTCGAGGCCGCACGCTGCTGCTGTGCCGCGAGCGCCGCGAGATCTACCGCGCCACGCATCGAGACAGGGTCGGGACTAACTGCCATTACTTTGCTCCGTCGGGGCTCACTCGTACAAGGTGGTGGTCGGCCGCCACGACCGCGGGAAGATCCTCGCTGTCCGCCGGTGGGACGTACATGACGACCATGTCACGGTACTCGTGCGTCACCTTGTCGACCAAGTCGCCATCGACCAGGGGCTCGTCTGCCGCTGGCACTGACACCTTGGCGTCCTCCACAGAGAACGACGAGTCGATGCGCAAGGGAGCAAAGATCAGCGCTCCCCCATCCGCAGTCGCGAGGGCATACGTGGACTTTTCTTCGGGCTCCACGGTGTCGACGTACTTTCCATCGGCCTTCTTCGCCGCAGCGGTGAGGACGCCGCGTGCGGTGAACAGCTGATCGCGGTAGCTGTCCTCCGCGAACGTCTCGTTGAGGTCGTCGTCCTCGCCCTTACGCAGCAGTTCCAGGTAGTTGTCTACGTACGACTGCAGTGTGTCCTCCCCGATGGTCGAGTCCATGGCTAGCTCGTCCGCGCCAACGGTGGGGCCGGGCATCGCGGGCAGCGTAGCGCCAGGCACCATGTGCGCCCAGTTACGGAACTGGTAGGGAGTATCGACGTCGTCCTGAACCCACACCGACACCACGGGCGTTGTGTCCTCGCTCGGCTGGTCGGAGACCCCCACCATCACGCGCGGCCACGTCTCCGCGCTGGTGACGTACACGGCCTGCATGTCGGATGGCAGCACATCAGGCTTGGGGCCGTCATCCGCCGACTGCTGCTTGTACTCAGCCCCGCGCACTACCTTGGCATCGCCACCGACGCGCACGTCGAGCGTCTTGGTGGACTTGGCCTCGTCGGCAACGGCGAGTTCCTCAAACGTCTGCGACTGAACGCGATCGCTCTGATCGTCGGTCACTGCGGCCGTCACCTCGACGGGCTCTGCGACACCTGCGACAGGGACTGCGGGCGTGCAGCCGGCGAGCAGAACCGCGGCCCCTGCGGCAGCCATCGCTACTACGGTCATGCGCCTCATGAGCGATCCTCCGTTCCGTCGGGGGCCGGGCCGTCGTCGGGTCCACCCTCCGTCGAGTCGTTCACGTTGTCGTCGTCAGCCTTCACACTGTCCGAGAAATCCGAGTCGGCGTTTCCGTGGGGGTCCTCGTCGCCCGAGGCGCTGTCCGACTCCGCCTGCGGCCCGCCGTCGGCGGAGTCGACCTCAGGCTCAGACGATGCATCGGCGCTCGACTCAGCATCGACCGATGCCTCGGCGCCATCCACAGGCGTCGCGGCATCGGCCGTCAACGCTGGAGCATCGTCCAGGCTTGCCTGGGGAATGGCGGCACCGGCGGCCCGGCGAGAGCGACGCGAACCGTCCTTCTCGATGCCCTTCTTGTCTGCCGAGCGCGAGGCCATCCAGGACTCGCCACGTGCCTGCGCGGGGCGCAGATCAATGAACAGCACGACCAGCGCGATGAGGCCCACCACGACAAGGACAGCACCCCACCACAACAGCGGCGTGATCCAGTCATCGTTCACCACGCGGGTGAGCGAGAGGTCGGTGCCGGTTAGCGCGGATCCATCCTCGGTCATGACGACCAGAGTGAGGCCGGTGGGAACGCTATCGACGGCAATATCGAGGCGGTTGGTGGCGATAAAGGAGTTGCGCCACAGGTCCGTCGAGCGGCCCTCGGTGGCGATGAAGGGGTCGGCCTCCGTGGGAACGATTGCCGGCTCGGGGCTCGCCGAGGGGCTCGGTGACGCGCTTGAGGATTCTTTCTCTTCCGGTGACGGCGAAGGACTCGGCGACTCTTCCTTCGCGTCATCCTCGGCAGCTGCGGACGCCGATGCACTGGCGGAGCTTGAGGGTTCCGGCGACGGGGTGGGCGAGGGAACCGCGACATCGCGCGTGCCGAGCGCCTCCCAGTCAGGCAGGCTGTTGACCTCGGTGTAATCCACCTCGGCGAGCCAGGCTTCCGCATCCGCGGGGCGAGCGGTGTACGCGACGATGTCGCCGTCGCCCTCGATTGAGAGTGTCCCCTCGGGAGAGATCGTCAGGAAGTCGGATTGGACGACCACGACGGACGTTGACACGTCGGCGTGCGCCACGACGTCTTCTGGCGGGCGCACTGAATCAGCGACGAACCCCACGATAAGTAGGATCACGCCGATCACACCAGCGATCAGCCCAGTTGTGCGTAAAGACAAGAAAATCTCCATTCCTTCAAGAACACTCTAGGAGTAAACGCGCGACGGTGGCGATATGTCGCTTTGTCACGCCCCAGCGGGCACACTACCCTGGGTACGACTGCGCGTAAGGCGCCGAAGGAGAAGATATGTCGGAAGAGAACCTCCCGTTTCCCGTGACGATGCGTGGATTTGACCGTGAAGCGGTCGCCGCCCACATCGCACGGCTCGAGGATTCGGTTCGCGACGCCAAGCGCTCTGAAGAGACCGCGCGCAGCGAAGCACAGCAGGCACGGGCGTCACTCGACGAGGCTCAGAAGACCCTGCGTGAGAACGATCAGCCTACGTACAAGGGCCTCGGTGCACGCGTTGAGCAATTGCTCCGCTCCGCCGAGGAACAGTCGTCCGATGTTGTGGCCCGCGCCAACACGCACGCGCAGGACGCGGTGGCACGCGCCACGGTCGCAGCACAGCAACTGCGTGCTCGTGCGGACAACGAGGTCGCGGAGATTCTCGCGCAGAGCCGCCGCACCGCGGAGACCGTGAAGACGGAAGCCGAGAGCACCGCAGCGTCCGTGCGCGAGTCCGCCGAGCGCCAGAGCGCTGAACTCGTCGACAAGGCGCGCCGCGAGTCTGAGCGCGTCCGTGGATCGATTGAGGCCGAGGTCGCGGAGATCCGTGCCGGAGCTGAGCGCGAGGTGCACACCCTGCGCGCCACTGCCGAGCGCGAGACCACCGAGCTACGGGTGAAGAGCCAACGCGAGGCAAGCGAACTCACCGAAGCCGCGCGTGCAGAGGCGGAGAAGATTGCCGCCGAAGCTGCTAGCGAGGACTCGCGCATTCGTGAGGAGGCCGCCGCCCTGCTCGCCGCGGCGAAGGATGACGCGGTACGTATCAAGGACGGCGCCCGCTCCGAGTCGGCCGACAAGAAGGCCAAGGCCGCCAGCCGCCTCGAGGCAGCAACGGCCGAGGCCGCACGCCTGCGCAAGGAAGCTGACGCTGACATTGCACGCCTGCGCGAGATTACCGAGGCCGAAGCATCGGACATCCGAGCGACCGCCGAGAACGACGCGGCGACGCTTCGCGAAGAAGCCGATGCCGCACTCACCAAGGCTGGCGCCGAGACCGCTCGCCTGCGCGAGGAGGCCGATGCTGAGGTATCGCGTTGGCGTACCGAGGCCGGCGACGAGGTGGCCAAGCTACGTGCTACCGCCAAGGCAGAGACCGACGCGCTGCGAGGCGCCGCGAAGCGTGAGACCGATGAGCTTCGCAATGTCACCGAGCACGAGACCAGCGAGCTGCGCGCCGTCACCGAACACGAGATGGATGAACTGCGCGACCAGACGCAGCGCATGACAGACGAGCTGCGCTCTCGGACAATCCGCGAGGCAGACGAGCTGCGCACACGCACTGAGCGTGACGCCGAGGAACTACGCGCCACCGTCGAGGCGGAGACCGCGGAGCTACGCAACCGCACCGACCGCGAGGTCAACGAGCTGCGTACCAACGTGCGGGATGAGGTCGCCGACCTTCAGGCTCGCGCCGAGCGCGAGACCAACGAACTGCGCACCACCGCTCAGGACGAAGTGACGGAACTCCGTACCCGCGCCGAGCGCGAGACCAACGAGATTCGAACCGCGGCCGACGAATACTCGGCTGAACTGCGCGGCCGCGCGGATCGCGAGACCAACGAATTGCGCACCGCCGTCCAGGACGAAGTGACAGAACTTCAAGTCACCGCGGATCAGGAAGTCGCGGAACTGCGCGCCTCCGCTGATCAGGACATCAAGGCCAAGCGCGTCGCCGCGGAACGCGAGGTGGCGGAGTTGCGAGCCACGGCCAAGCGCGAGACCGACGACCTGCGGGCGGTGACCGACGAGGAGACTCAGTCGCTACGCGCCCGGGTCGAGGCCGAGGTCGCTGACCTCCGGGCTGTCGCACGCGATGAGGTCGCTGAGCTCCGTGCCACGGCTAAGCGCGAGACGGATCAGCTGCGTTCCAAGGCGGACTCCGACACCACCACGCTGCGCCGCACCACCGATGCGGAGGTCTCGCAGTTGCGGGCTACCGCCGAGGCGGAGACGAACGATCTGCGCGCGACTACCGATGCCGACGTCACGGCACAACGCGAACAGGCCGAGGAGCAGGCTCAGCAGCTCACGACCGAAGCCCAGCACACCCTTGCAACTGCGCGTCAGCAGGCGACGGAGCTACGTGCGGCTGCCGAACGCGACTCCAAGGCGACCATCGCTCGAGCCGAGGCCAACGCCAAGGAAGCCACCGAAGCGGCATCTGCCGCATCTGCTCAGGAACTCGCCGATGCGCACCGAGAGGCGGAGTCCACACGCGACGATGCCCGTCGTACTCGCGAGGACCTGCAGGTTGAGGTTGCCCAGCGTCGCGAGCAGGCCGAGCAGGAACTTTCGCAGCGGTACGAGGACGCCAAGAACGAGTCCGCCGCGTTGGTAGCGGATGCGGAGCAGCGTGCCAGCGAGGCCGAGGACCGCCTGGCCGCAGCCCTTGAGCGCGCTGAGACCGTGCGCTCCGAGGCCGAGGTTCACTCCCAGACCCTGCTCAGCAATGCCCGCAACAACGCCGACGAGATTGTCTCCGACGCCCGCGAGCACGCCGAGACCATCATCTCTGAGGCCGTGAGCGACGCCGAGCGCGAACGCACCATGGCGTCGCGCGAGGTGGACGAACTGAACCGTCAGCGCGAGTCGATCACCGGCTACCTCGACGACCTGCGTGGCCTCCTGGGGGCGGATCCCGTGTCGAACCTCGCGGCCGCCGCGAAGCTACAGGACGAGCACGAGGCAGCAGAGAAGGCGACCCCCGCAGCCGATGCAGAGGTCACCGAGCCCGACACGTCTGACGCGAAGTAGTCCACTCATGACCGACTCCGTGTGGTCGGACGAACGCGGCGACGCCGCGCTTCGCAAGGCCGACGCTCTCGCCCGACGCGAGGCTGGCGAGTCGCGTCAAGCCGCGGAGTTGATTAAGCAGTTCGTCGCCGATGCCGTGGCGGCCGGGATTTCCCCCGAGCCGCTGTCGGCCCGGTCGTACGACGGCAACTCGCGATATCGCACCAACCTGGTCGGCTGGTATCTCAAGCAAAATCACTCGGTTGCGGTGGACGCGGATGGTCTTTTCTATGTCCTCACCGCTCCCCCGCGTTTCATGTCGCGCTTTACCGGCACCACTGTTGAGCCCTCGCCACCACCGCTGGAGCTGGGCAAGGGTGGACGCGACGGCGAGTCGATGCCCATCGCCACTGCCCTGGCGAAGCGCCTCGCCGGCGGTAATGACTGGTAGCTGTAGTTAGTAAACTAACTACTGGTCACTAGAGGCGTTAGTTTCCGAGCAGTGGGGCGATCGCGTCCGCGACGGCCCGCGGATTCTCGAGGGCGCTCAAGTGCCCAACGCCCGCGATGACCGTGACCTCGACGCCCAGTGCGTCAGCCATGACGCGCGCATCCTCGACACTTGTCACGGTGTCGTTCTCGCCAAAAATCACTACAGATGGCGTATCTACCAGGCGTAAAACCTCGGTGCGGGTGGGCCGTGCGGCCATCGCCCGCTGCCCCCACGCGATACCGTCGCCCGAGTGGCGGGCAATATTGGCGGCCACCGCGGCGACCAGGTCCTCGCGCCCATCTCCTTGGGTTCCCACCAGCGGCTCGGCCATCGCTCGCGGATCCTCAGCGCCGTCCTTACCCTCCAGGCTGTCGGCAAGGCCGAGCCTCTTGGCCACGCCAGCCTCGTCATCGGCGGTGCTGCGAGTGTCCAACAGACCCAGCCCGGCGACGGCGTCGGGGTAGCGTTCGACCACGGACAGGGCTACGTAGCCGCCCATCGAGCACCCCACCCACACCGCGGCATCGTGTCCGGTGGCCTCGCGCATGGCGAGCACCGCGGCATCGGCGATGAGATCGAGCGAGGGCTCCTCATCGGGCAGCGGCATCTCGCCGATTCCCGGCATGTCGAAGGAGATGATGTCACCGTCAAAGTCGCCCAGGAGCGCGATGAGTGGCTCCCACTGGGCGCGATCGACGGGAAATGCGTTGAGCAGCACCAGCGGCGCTGAAGTCGGCAATAGTGAGGTCATGCGACGTCCTCCTGGGGAACGCGGTCGGGAAGCGGCGCGCGGTCCGGGGCGACCCGCGCCGTGATGGCATCCAAGACCACTCTCACATACTTCTCTCCAACCCACAGGTGTTTGGCTCCCTCCACGGGCACCAACTCCAGCTGGGACAGCGAGGTGAAGCGTTCGCGCGCCTCGTCGGGACGCAAGAAGTCATCGAACTCGGGCACCAGCGCGGTCACCGGCTTGCCCGTGGCGGCCCAGCGCTCCATGTCCTCGGGCTTCGCCCTGTGCAGGGGAGGCGACAATAGGATGGCGCCCTCCACCTCAAGGTCAGCTCCATGCATGAGCGTCAGCTCTGTACCGAAACTCCAGCCCACCAGCCAACGGTTCGGTAGTCCCCTGGTGACCGCGAAGTCCACGGCAGCCCGAACATCGGCCGCCTCGGCAACCCCCTCGCTGAACTCGCCGTCGGAGGTGCCGCGCGGAGACGAGGTGCCCCGAGTGTTGAATCGCAGCACGGCGACGTCCGCCAGGTATGGAAGGCGCCAGGCTGCCTTGCGGAAGACGTGCGAATCCATGAACCCTCCCGCGGTCGGCAGCGGGTGAAGCGTGATGAGCGTCGCAGACACGTTGCCGGAGCGTGGCAACGACAACTCGCCCACCAGCGTCAGCCCGTCCTCGGTAGTGAGCGTGATCTCCTCCCGGTCCGCCGGCAGGACCGTCATGGACCGCAGGTCCTCGAACTCAATCTGGTCAGCCACGTGTTCTCCCAAAAGTTTCCCAGCAGTAGGTGTGCCAGTGTCGACGGTCGGCCGCAGCGGCCTCGGCCCCGAACAGGCCGTCGGCCGCCCAGGCGACGATGTGAGCCGTCTGAGGAGGGATGTCCCGGCCACAACTGGGGCAGACAAATGTCTTGTCCGTCAGGCGTGGGGTCGCGACGAGGTAGTCCTCACCCCCGGGTCCGCTTTCCTGGCGTGCTCCGCCACCGTGAGCGCGATTCGCGTCGTACTCCTGGTGCGGCTGCCCATACGGTCGCTTGGTCGAGCGGCGCTTGGAGGGCATAGTGAAAGTCTACGCCGTGGCTATTGCGGGCCACGTCGACCTCGCCGGTAGTAGGCGCGGCCGTCGCGGGGCGTCGTGCTAACGAGTGCGTGGAGGCGTCTGAACCAGCGACTCGGTCTCCTCGACCGGTACCACTGCGCGTCGACGTACAGTCTCCGCATACCAGTACGCGGAGTCTTTCCAGCGGCGCTCGAGGCTCGTGTAGTCGACCCACACCATGCCGAAACGCTTGGCGTAGCCCTGCGCCCACTCGAAGTTGTCCATCAGCGACCACGCCATGTAGCCGCGCACATCGGCGCCTTCAGCGATGGCCTTGGAGACCGCGTCGATGTGGCCGTGGAAGTACTCGACTCGGTCGGCATCGCGCACGCGACCGTCCTCGTCGACCTTGTCCTCCCAGGCCGAACCATTCTCCGTGACGTAAATCGGCTTGCCGGTCTCCCGGTGGATCTTCAGCAGGTGCGCGTGGAGTGCGGAGGGATCGAGGTTCCAGCCCATCGAGGTGAGCTTTCCCGGGGGCAGCATGAACTCGATCTCCTCGTCGCCGGGCCATGGGGAGTTGCCGCCGGCCTTGTGCCCATCCGCGAGGGTCGCCAGCTCGCTCTGCTGGGCGGCCTTGTGCGGGTTGTGGCGGACCAGGTGCGAGGCGTAGTAGTTGACGCCAAACCAGTCGACAGCGCCCTTCATCTCCGCGAGGTCACCCTCGTGAACGAAGGCCCAGTCGGTGATGTGCGCGGTGTTGGGCTTCAAGATGGCGGGGTAGGTTCCCTCGATGAAGGGCTCGTGGAACATCGTGTTCGCCAAAGCGTCGATGTGCGCCGATGCCGCGCGGTCCTTCTCGCTCGACGGGTCCCAAGGGCGCGGCGTGTGGCAGTTGTTGACCAGGCCGACCTGCGCATTGGGTGCGGCGGCCTTAATGGCCTTGTACGCCCGCGCGTGAGCCAGGTTGAGGTGGTGCGCGGCCTCCAGGGCCTCAGCGTCACTCGTATGACCGGGGGCGTGCGCTCCGGCGCCGTAACCCACAAAGGAGGAGACCCACGGTTCGTTGAACGTGGTCCACATGTCGACGTCGGCGCCGAACTCCTGGGCCATGCGTTCGGCATAGACCACGAAGGCGTCGACGGTATCGCGGCTCAGCCAGCCACCATTGTCCTCCAGCGGCTGTGGCAGATCCCAGTGGTACAGCGTAATGAGCGGCTTGATTCCCTTGTCCTTGAGGCGATCGACGATGCCGCGGTAGAACGCGATGCCCTCGTCGTTGAAGTCTCCCGTACCGAGCGGCTGCACCCGCGGCCACGCGATGGAAAAGCGGTAGGCCTGCAGGCCCAACTCCTCCATCATGTCGATGTCGGACTCCCAACGGTGGAAGTGGTCGCAGGCCACGTCACCGTTGTCGCCCGCAACAACCGCACCTGGCTGTGCGCAGAAGGTGTCCCAGATGGACACTCCGCGACCACCCTCATGGGCGCCGCCCTCAATCTGGTAGGAGGCGGTGGCCGCACCAAAGAGGAAGTCGGCAGGAAACTGTGAAGGCATCGTCGTCATGCGTACATCATAACGAATCGATTCGATTTTTTCCTACCAAGCGGTCAGAAATATGTCAGAAGAGAGCTAAAACAGGCGCGTAGACGAGGTGTCGACGCCGCGCATCGCCTCGTAGTCGAGCACCAGGCAGCGAATACCCCGGTCCTCCGCAAGCACGCGCGCTTGTGGCTTGATCTCCTGCGCGGCGAAGACGCCCTCAACTGGACTCAGCAGCGGGTCGCGGTTGAGGAGCTCGAGGTAGCGCGTCAGCTGTTCGACGCCGTCGATGTCGCCGCGGCGCTTAATCTCGATGGCCACGGTCGCGCCGGCCTTGGTCTTGGCCAGGATGTCCACCGGGCCAATAGCCGTCGGGTACTCGCGGCGGACCAGCGTGTGGCCGATCCCCAGCAGCCCCACCTGCTCGGCGAGGAGCTCCTGCAGGTGCGCCTCGACCCCGTCCTTGATCAGGCCAGGGTCAGTGCCCAAGTCGTGCTGAGCGTCGGCGAGGATCTCGTGAATCTCAATTTCAAGACGGTCGTCAGACTTGTCATGCTGGACGGCCCAGACCTCGGTGACCCCAGCATCGGCGGCCTCTTTGTCTGGAGAACCCACGCGCAGTGTGCACGGAGGGCTCATCCAATTCAGCGGCTTGTACGAGCCGCCGTCAGAATGCAACAGAACCGAGCCATCGGCCTTGACCATGATGACTCGGGTCGCGAGTGGCAGGTGGGCATTGAGCCTACCGCTGTATCGTGCGGCGCACCGCGCGATCACTACGCGCATCTGCTACTTCTCGGCAGGCTCGGCCACATCGGCAACGATCGTCACCACGTTGTGGTCGAACGATACGAAGCCGCCGGTGATGTCCAGCGTGTGGCCACCATCGGCGGTCGCGACGACCTTCACGGAGCCGTGCTTCAGCACGGACAGCACGGGGATGTGACCGGCCATCAGGCCAATCTCGCCCTCGACCGTGGGCACCGAGACGCTCTTCGCCGCCCCGGACCACAACACGCGGTCCGGGCCGACGATGTCGACAGTAAGGGCATCGGCCATGATTTAGCCGATCTCCTTCTGAATGCGCGACCAGTTCTTCTCGAGGTCTTCAAGACCACCGATGTTGAAGAATGCCTGCTCAGAGATGTTGTCGTACTTACCGTTCACGATGCCGGAGAAGGCCTCGATCGTCTCGGTCAGCGGCACGGTCGAACCGGCCACGCCCGTGAACTGCTCGGCCATGTACGTGTTCTGCGAGAGGAACTGCTGGATCTTGCGGGCACGGGCGACGATGATCTTGTCGTCCTCCGAGAGCTCGTCCACACCAAGAATCGCGATGATGTCCTGGAGTTCCTTGTTGCGCTGCAGAATCGTCTTGACGTCCGTAGCGGTCTCGTAGTGGTCGCGGCCCACGTAGCGCGGGTCGAGAATACGCGAGGACGACGTCAGTGGATCAACGGCCGGGTACAGACCGCGCGAGGCGATCTCACGGCTGAGCTCCGTCGTGGCGTCGAGGTGCGCGAACGTGGTGGCCGGGGCAGGGTCGGTGTAGTCGTCAGCCGGCACGTAGATGGCCTGCAGTGACGTGATCGAGTGTCCACGGGTCGACGTAATGCGCTCCTGGAGCTGACCCATCTCGTCCGCGAGGTTGGGCTGGTAACCCACGGCGGAAGGCATGCGGCCCAGCAGGGTCGACACCTCGGAACCGGCCTGCGTGAAGCGGAAGATGTTGTCAATGAACAGCAGCACGTCCTGCTTCTGAACATCGCGGAAGTACTCCGCCATGGTCAGTGCGGACAGGGCGACGCGAAGACGCGTTCCCGGCGGCTCGTCCATCTGGCCGAACACTAGGGCGGTCTGCTTGATAACGCCCGACTCGGTCATCTCCTCGATGAGGTCGTTGCCCTCACGGGTACGCTCACCGACACCGGCGAACACCGACACACCGTTGTGGTTGTTGGCCACGCGGTAGATCATTTCCTGGATCAGCACGGTCTTTCCAACACCGGCACCACCGAAGAGGCCGATCTTTCCACCCTGAACGTACGGCGTCAGGAGGTCAATGACCTTGATTCCGGTCTCGAACATGGAGGTCTTGGACTCGAGCTGGTCGAATGCCGGGGGCTTGCGGTGGATCGGCCAGGTCTCGCCGATCTCGATGGTCTCGCCCTCTTCAGCGTTGAGGACCTCACCGATCACGTTGAAGACGTGACCCTTGGTGACGTCGCCAACAGGGACGGAGATGGGAGCACCAGTGTCCGTGACCTTGGCGCCGCGCACCAGGCCGTCGGTGGGCTTCAGCGCAATGGCACGCACCATGTTGTCGCCGAGGTGCTGCGCAACCTCGAGCGTCATGTGGAGGATGCCGTCGCCCTCGCCCTCACCCTGAGCGGAGAGGTCGATCTCCGTCTTCAGCGCGTTGTAAATGTCGGGAATCGCGTCCGCGGGGAACTCGATGTCGACGACCGGGCCGATGACGCGAGCCACGCGGCCAATGACGGCCTCCGTGGGCGCGCTCTTCGCAGCCGCGGGCTTCTTGGCGGCAGGCTTCTTTGCCGCTGGAGCCTTCTTTGCCGGCGCCTTCTTGGCGGCGGGCTTCGCAGTGGGAGTCATGTGTCTCTCGCTTCCGGTCACGAGGCCGCGAGCGCGTCGGCGCCCGAGACAATCTCGCTGATTTCCTGGGTGATCTCAGACTGACGCGCCGAGTTGGCGAGCCTGGTGTACTGACGAATAATGTCTTCGGCGTTGGTGGTCGCCGTGTTCATGGCACGCTGACGCGCGGCAAGTTCGGAGGCAGCCGCCTGGAGCAGGCAGCTGTAGATACGCGACTCGATGTAGCGCGGGAGGAGCGAATCCAGCACCTCGTCAGACGAAGGCTCGAACTCGTACAGCGGCTCAACTTCGGCATCGGACTCCGCGACGCCCTCGACGATTTCGAGGGGAAGCAGTCGAATCACACGCGGTTCCTGAGCAACCATCGACTTGAAGTGCGTATAGACGATGTGGATTTCTCCCACACCGCCCAGATCCGCCTTCGCTTCGAACGCGTCGAACAGTGCCGTCGCAATCTCCTTGGCGACCCGAACGTCGGGTGCATCGGAGCCACCCGTCCATTCGCCGGCAATCTCGCGGTGACGGAAGTTGTAGTACGAGAGGGCACGACGGCCCGCCACGAACTGCACAATTTCCTTGCCTTCGGCCGTCAGCCGCTCACGCAGACGCTCGGCTTCGCGAATGACGTTTGCCGAGTAGGCGCCCGCCATGCCGCGGTCCGAACTCACCGTCAGGACGGCGACCTTGGTGGTGTCCGTGCGCTGAACGGTCAGCGGGTGTGAAACGGTCGAGTGAGTAGAGACAGCGCTAATCGCACGCGTGATCGCTTGCGAGTACGGCGAAGCCGCCTTCACACGGTCACGCGCCTTACCGATGCGTGAAGCTGCAATGAGCTCCATCGCACGGAAGATTTTCTTAAGCGACTGTGTCGACCGGATCTTTCCCCGGTAGACGCGCTGCTGGCCACCCATGAGCTACTTCTTCTTCGTGACGATGGTCTCCTGCTCGACTGCCACGTCTTCGCCATCGGCGATCGAGGAGTCGGTCGAGAGCTCGGTGCCCTCGGTTGCGAGGAACGTCGACACGTAGTCGTCGACAGCGGTTTCAAGCGCCGCCTGGGTGTCGTCTTCGAGCTTGCCGCTCGAGGCGATGTCGGTCAACACCGAGGTGTTGCGACGCAGGTGGTCGATGAGCTCGCGCTCAAAGCGAAGAACGTCCGCGAGCGGGATCTTGTCCAGCTTGCCCTTGGTTCCGGCCCAGATCGAGACGACCTGCTCCTCCGCGGGGTACGGCGTGTACTGGGGCTGCTTGAGCAGCTCCATCAGACGCGCACCACGGGTGAGCTGCTGACGCGATGCCGCGTCGAGGTCGGATGCGAACATCGCGAAGGCCTCGAGTGAGCGGTACTGCGCCAGGTCGATCTTCAGCGTTCCGGAGACCTTCTTCATGGCCTTGATCTGCGCCGAACCACCCACGCGAGACACGGAGATACCGACGTCGATTGCGGGGCGCTGGTTGGCGTTGAACAGGTCGGACTGCAGGAAGATCTGGCCGTCGGTGATCGAGATCACGTTGGTCGGAATGTAGGCCGAGACGTCGTTTGCCTTGGTCTCGATGACCGGCAGACCCGTCATCGACCCGGCACCCATGTCGTCCGAGAGCTTGGCACAACGCTCGAGCAGACGAGAGTGCAAGTAGAAGACGTCACCGGGGTATGCCTCGCGGCCCGGCGGGCGGCGCAGCAGCAGCGACACGGCACGGTATGCCTCGGCCTGCTTGGACAGGTCATCGAAGATGATGAGGACGTGCTTGCCCTGGTACATCCAGTGCTGGCCGATGGCCGAGCCGGTGTACGGAGCGAGGTACTTGTAGCCTGCGGGGTCGGATGCGGGAGCCGCGACGATGGTCGTGTACTCAAGCGCGCCGGCCTCTTCGAGGGCGCCACGCACGGAGGCGATAGTCGAACCCTTCTGGCCGATGGCGACGTAGATGCAACGGACCTGCTTGTTGACGTCACCGCTTTCCCAGTTGGCCTTCTGGTTGATGATCGTGTCGATCGCGATGGCGGTCTTACCCGTCTGGCGGTCACCAATGATCAGCTGACGCTGTCCACGGCCGATCGGCACCATGGCGTCGATGGCCTTAAGACCGGTCTGCATGGGCTCGTGCACGGACTTGCGGTCCATCACGCCGGGAGCCTGGAGCTCGAGGGCACGGCGGCCGTCGGTCTCGATCTCGCCGAGACCGTCAATGGGCTCGCCGAGCGGGTCTACCACGCGGCCGAGGTAGCCGTCGCCGACCTCAACGGAGAGAACCTCGCCGGTGCGCTGCACCTGCTGGCCCTCCTCGATGCCGGTGAACTCACCGAGCACCACGACACCGATCTCGCGAACGTCGAGGTTAAGCGCGAGGCCGAGCGTGCCGTCTTCAAAACGAAGCAGCTCGTTAGCCATACAGCCGGGGAGTCCCTCGACCTGCGCGATGCCGTCACCAGCACTGGTCACGCGACCGACTTCTTCGGTCACGACACCCTTGGGCTCGTAAGACTTCACGTAGCTGTCGAGCGCCGCCCGAATCTCGTCGGGACTGATCGTCAACTCAGCCATTACATCTCTCCTGTCAGTTCCGCGCGAGCGGAGATTGCGTCGGTGTTAGCCGACAAGTCGTCGTCGTGCCTGATCGAGTCGGGCCAGGACGGTACCGTCCACGACCTCCGAACCGACCTGGACTCGAATTCCGCCGATGACCTCGGGGTCAACAGCAACATTGATCTGAACTTCACGGCCGTACGCACCCGTAAGGATGTCGGCTAGGCGCTTGCGCTGAGCGGCACTCAGCTCGACAGCCGCAGTCACGTGGGCAACGGAACGATTGCGACGCTCCGCGGCCGATGCGATGAAGGCTTCGATGGCCGGCACGAGTCGGCGGCCACGCGGCATGCCCACGGCACGGTTGAGCAGCGATTGGGTCACCGGCAGCAACTTTCCGCCAAGCACACCTTCGAAGAGCGCGAGTCGCGCCTCCTTGGTGGCCGAGCGGTTGCTCATGGCGACGAGCAGATCTCGCTCGTCACTGAGAATGCGCTCGACACGGAAGAGCTGGTCTTCCACGTCCACGAGCTTGCCCGTGGACTCTGCGTAGGCGAGCACTGCGGCCACGCCAGCGTCCTCGATGGACTCGGCAAGGTCCTGCTCTTCCGACCAGCGTGCGTTGACGAACTCGACCAGGACATCCTGGACGCGTGTGTCGAACTTGCCGAACAGCGAGGTAACCATGGCACCCTTGTCCGCGCCCGGACGAGCAGGGTCGGTCAAGGAGCGACGCAACGAGCCCGAGGAGTCGAGCGTGTCGACCACAGCAAAGAGCTGGTCGCCAATGCTCAGGCCGTCCTTGCCCGATGCGGACAGGACGAGCTCGAAGCCCCGCAGTACTGCGTCGTGAGACGCCTGACTCGTTCCGCGCATATGACTTACGCCTCCGCCTTCACAGTGGATTCGAGGTCGTCAAGGAAGCCGTTCACGATGCGCTGCTGACGAGCATCGTCGGCAAGTGCCTCGCCGACGATCTTCGACGCGAGCTCCGTGGCGAGCGAGCCCACCTCGGTGCGCAGCGACACGACTGCCTGCTGACGCTCCGCCTCGATCTGCTTCTGTGCAGTCGCTGCGATGCGCTCGGCCTCAACCGATGCCTTGTCACGCGACTCACTCAGAATCTGAGTGGCCTCGGCGCGTGCGTCCTCACGGATGCGTGCTGCCTCGGCGCGTGCCTCGGTCAACTGTGCCGTGTACTCCTCGAGAGCGGCAGCGGCCTCGGCCTGTGCCTTCTCGGCCTTAGAGATGCCACCCTCGATCAGCTCGGCGCGCTCGTCAAGAACCTTCTGCAGCTTGGGCAGAATGACCTTCACGAATGCGACCACGATGACGACGAAAATAACCGTCGACCACAGTAGGTCGTATGGCGCGGGAATGATCGGGTTGTGCGAGGCCCCTTCGGACTCCGCCAACACGATGGTGCTGAGGCTGAGCATTACGTGAACAGGAAGCCGGTGATGAGGCCGAGGAGCGCGAGCACCTCAACGAAGGCAACACCGATGAACATCGTGGTACGGAGCTGACCGGCGACCTCGGGCTGGCGTGCCATGCCCTCGATGGTCTTACCAATCAGGATTCCCAGGCCGATGCCGGGGCCGATGGCCGCGAGGCCGTATCCGATGGTCGCAACGTTGCCGGAAACCTCGGCAAGAGTGGTGGTATCCACTGTTTTTCCTTCCATTGATGTGCGGCCACTCGGCCGCACAAGCTTATTTTTTAGTGCTCTTCTTCCAGGGCCATGTTGAGGTACACCGACGACAACATGACAAAGACGTACGCCTGCAATAGCGCGACAAAGATCTCGAACAGGGTAAAGCCGAATCCGGCGGCGAGAGAGACAACTCCCGCGGCCTTGAGTGCACCAGTCGCCTCGAAGAAGAAGTACTGCGTGGCGGCGAAGCAGAGCACGAGGAGGAGGTGGCCGGCGATCATGTTGGCGGCGAGTCGCAGCGCCAACGTCGCGGGCCGCAGGATGAACACCTGCAGGAACTCAATGGGCGTCAGTAGCAGGTAGATCGGCTTCGGCACTCCCGGAGGGAACAGGTTGGCCTTGAGGTAGCCGCCGAGTCCGTGCTTCTTGATTCCGACCGACAGGTACATCACGTAGACCCACAGCGCCATGATGATCGGCAAGCCGATCAGTGAGGTACCTGCGATGTTCAAGAACGGAATCACGCCGGTCATGTTGAAGAACACGATGGCGATGAACAGCGTCGTGAGGAACGGTACGAATCGCTTGGCACGCTCCTTACCCATGACCTCTTCGACGATCTGCACGCGCACAAAGTCGAGCACCATCTCAACGACGGCCTGGCCGCGGCCGGGCACGATCTTGGCGCTGCGGGCAACGAGCCAGAAGATGAGGATCATGAAGAACGCGGCGATGACGCGGACCAACTCGATGCGGTTGAACTCGAAGATGGTGCCAGCGAAAGCTAGGGCGTCCGGGTAAAACTCACTAATGGAGGGGGCGTGGAATCCGTCGGACCCAAAGAGCCAACCAAAGAAGCCAGACGAGTCGCTGGAAGCGGCGTCGCTCGTTTCCGCTACAGCCGCGTGTAGGGCTCCTTCGAGAGCGAGAATTCGCACAGATACTCCACTGGTTTTTGGCCCGAACGCGCGCGACAGCGGGTCGGGAGAGTTGCCGGAACTGGGGTAAGCCTAACCTATGAACGGGGCTATTTCGAACCCGGGACTACGTACGGAACTCGGGATGCACGTAACACCCAAAAGTCGACCGCGAGCGTCAATAGAACCCCGCTGACGGCGAATACAGCAAAGAGCTGCTTATGGAAACTTTCTATATTCTGAAGTATTAATAATGCGGCAACGATAATGATCATTTTGAGTAGCCATGATCCCGCAATGGCCATCGTCATCTGGTCCGTCGAGCGCTTGTGCCCCCAGGACATCGCGGCTTGAGTCGTGAGACCCGCTAGCGCGGCAACCCCGACGCCGACGAGGCCCGCGACGACTCCCCTGCCGCCCGCCACAAGAGCGCCGACGACCACAGCGATGACCGCCAGGGCCGCGAGACCCACACCGGTCCGGCGCAACGCGGTGCGGTAGACCCGCGCCTCGGCCGTCTCCTCCTGGACGTCGGGCTGAGATTCAGAATCCCCCACGGGGGTCGACTCGGTCGTCATCGCTTCTCCTTGGGCAGTACTTCTCGAACAGTGGTGTCGGACTCAATCACGGCCTTGGATTGACCTTCGGGCGTCACTTTCCGTAGCGGCGCCGCGGAGCGACCCGCCCGGCGCCAGGTGCGGGAGAATAGCTTGCGCAGTCCGGGCGACGCCGTGATGAGAATCGCTCCCAGCATCCCGATGCCGATCACGACGGCTGCCCAGCCTGCCGGGAGGAAGACGATGGAGACGGTGCCGAAGGACAGCACGGCGGTCCACACGTAAAGCACGCCCACCGCCCAGCGGTGCGAGTGCCCGAACCTCAACAACACGTGGTGGAGGTGGTGCGCGTCGGGCGCGAAGGGCGACTCCCCACGCAGGGTTCTGCGAATGATGGCCAGTCCCATGTCGATCAGCGGCACGGCGACCACCATGAGCGGCAACACAATAGGGATGAAGGCCGGAATGCGCTCGCGTTCGGAGACCACTTCGGGGTCAATCTGCCCGGTGACGATGATGGCTGCGCCAGCGATCACGAGACCCAGCACCATGGAGCCCGAGTCGCCCATGAAGATGCGCGCGGGATGCATATTGTGCGGCAAGAACCCCAGGCACGCGCCCACCAGCACCGCGAGCACCAGGGTCGCGAGTGACGAGTAGTCGCCAGGGGTGGCGTTGCGCGCCAGCAAGTAGGTATAGGTCAAAAAGGCGAGACCACCGATGGCGATCATGCCGGCGGCGAGACCGTCGAGCCCGTCCACAAAGTTCACGGCGTTCATGGCAATCACGACCACCAGCACCGTGGCGATGAGCGAAATGTAACTCGACCCGATCGTGATGCCGGCAATCGGTACGGTGACCAACTGCACGCCGCCCCAGGCCATCACCAACGCGGCGAGGACCTGGCCAGCGAGCTTGGCCATCCAATCAAGGTCCCAGATATCGTCAGCGGCGCCGAGCGCACACACGAGTCCGGCCCCTGCGACGACGGCCCAGGGTGCGTGCGATGCTTCGAATACTCCACCGAGGAATGGGATCGAGCTCGCGATGACTACGCCGGCGAAGATCCCCGCGAAGATCGCGATTCCGCCCAGCCGCGCGGTGGGAGTCGAGTGCACATCGCGTGAACGCACCGCAGTGACGGCTCCTACCCTGATAGCGAGGTGACGCATCGCAGGCGTCGAGAGATACGCGACCAGCGCCGCCACCGCCATCAGAATCAGGTAGACCTTCACTTACTGGGCTCGCCCCCAGCGTCAGCGTCGTGCTCCGAGCGGTCTAGAAGTGCGTCCGCGCCGACGACGTCCACGATGTCGGCCAGCGTCACTCCCCCGTCGCGGACGATGCGCAGGCCGGCTGGGTTGGTCGCGTCGACGATCGTCGAGGACAGGCCGAGTGGGCTCGTCCCCGCGTCAAGATAGACGGCGACGGAGGTGCCCAACTGGGCCTCAGCATCGGCCGCTGTGGTAGCGGCGGGCTTGCCCGTCTTGTTCGCGCTGGTCACGGCGAGTGGCCCGGTCCGGGCCAGCAGGGCTCGTGCGGCCGCGTGATCAGGAACCCGTAGCGCGACTGTTCCGTGGGTGTCTCCCAGGTCCCAGGCGAGGCTGGGCTGCGCAAACACAATGACAGTGAGGGCCCCCGGCCAGAAATGCTCCATGAGCGCCCGCGCGGGTTCCGGCACCTCGCGAGCGAGCCCGTCAACCGTGCGGATATCGGGGATGAGGACGGGCGGAGGCATCTGCCGTCCCCGCCCCTTCGCCGCCAGCAGCGACGCCACAGCGTTGGGAGAGAAGGCATCGGCGCCCACGCCGTAGACAGTATCGGTCGGCAAC
The DNA here is from genome assembly GCF_000975135.1 of Demequina aurantiaca. Taxonomy (GTDB): domain Bacteria; phylum Actinomycetota; class Actinomycetes; order Actinomycetales; family Demequinaceae; genus Demequina; species Demequina aurantiaca. The sequence continues at coordinate 105,593 of NZ_BBRF01000001.1, forward strand.
ACGATGACCTCGTTGCGCTGGACCGCGTGAACGGCCGCGTCGAGCGAGGGACCCCAAGTGGTCGGGTCGGAGCAAGGGTAAATCACGGACTCAGTCTGTCAGACGCCCACGCGTATGGCGACGAGGTAACGGTCGCGCCCGGTCAGATCCTGGTGCGTTTGTGCGTCATCCCACCACTGCGAGGAAGCCACATAGTCGCGTAGCGCGGCGCCTTGGGTGTCTGCGTGCTCCATGATCAGCACGCCTCCCACCCGCAGCAGCCGAGCTGCCTCATTGACGATGTCGCGAGGAAGTTCAAGGCCGTCGTCACCCAGGCCATACAGCGCCTGCGGTGGGTCGTATTCCGCCACCTCGGGGTCGCGTGGCACTGCGTCTGGCGGGATGTAGGGAGGGTTCGAGACCACGACGTCCGCACAGGTGTCGAACTGGTGGAAGCATCGGCGCGCGTCTCCGGTCATGGTCCGCACCCGTGAGTGCACCGCCGAGGGTTGGCGGCGCGCGTTGAGGCGCAGGTAGACGCCTGCCTCGTCGCTCGCCTCGAGCAGGTTCACGTGCGCCTCGGGAACTTCGGTGGCGACGGCCAGGCCAATCGCACCCGAGCCGGCACACAGATCCGTCACTCGGACGATGCCGTCCTTGCCTGGTCCCAAACGGCGGGCTGCGTCGATGGCGGCTTGGGCAACCATCTCGGTCTCCGGCCGCGGGATGAAGACTCCCGGCCCGACCTCCAGGTCGATGCCGCGGAAATGGGAGACGCCCGTGATGTGCTGGAGCGGCTCGCGATCGCTGCGGCGTAGCACGCGGGTGGCGAAGGTGTCGAGGTCCGCGTCCTGGGGCACGCTATCTCCGCGCGCGGCGGCGGTGCGGATCTCGCTGGCGGAAGTGCCGAGCAGGTGTGCCACGAGCGCGATCGAGTCGACGTCCGGGGAGGGCACGCCGGCCCTGCTCAGTCGTTGCGTGGTGTCGCGCACGAGCGCGGCGATCTCCACGGGGCTAGTCCTCGTGTGCCTCGAGGCGAGACGCCTCATCTGCATCGATGGCCGACTGAATGACCGGCTGCAGGTCACCGCTCAACACGTGATCAAGGTTGTAGGCCTTGTAGCCCGTGCGGTGGTCCGCGATGCGGTTCTCGGGGAAGTTGTAGGTACGGATGCGCTCCGAGCGGTCAACCGTGCGAATCTGTGACTTCCGCAGGTCGGATGCCTCGGCATCGGCCGCTTCCTTCTGCGCGGCGAGCAGGCGAGCGCGCAAAATGCGCAGCGCCGACTCCTTGTTCTGGAGCTGACTCTTCTCGTTCTGGCAGCTCACGACGATTCCGGTGGGGATGTGCGTGAGGCGAACGGCGGAGTCGGTGGTGTTGACGGACTGGCCGCCGGGACCCGACGAGCGGTACACGTCGACGCGCACCTCGTTCATGTCCAAGTCGACCTCTTCGACCTCTTCAGCCTCGGGGTAGACGAGCACGCCAGCCGCGGAGGTGTGAATGCGCCCCTGAGACTCGGTCGCGGGCACGCGCTGGACGCGGTGGACGCCGCCCTCGTACTTGAGCTGCGCCCACACGCCGTCTTCAGGCTGGGGGTTGCCCTTGTACTTCATGGCCACGGAGATGTCCTTGTAGCCACCCATGTCGGTTTCGCTGGCCTCAAGGACCTCGGCCTTCCAGCCCTTGTTCTCAGCAAACTTGAGGTACATCTTGAGCAGGTCGCCGGCAAATAGGGCCGACTCCTCGCCACCCTCTCCCGACTTGATCTCGAGGATCACGTCACGGGCGTCGTCGGGGTCACGCGGGATGAGGATACGGCGCAACGTCTCAGTTGCTTCCTCTGCCTGCTGCTCGAGCGCAGGGATTTCGTCGGCGAACTCGGGGTCCGCCTCCGCCATCTCCTGAGCGGCCTCCAGGTCTCCCTGGGCCGCCTCCCATGCGTGGTGGGCTGCTACGACGCGGCCGAGCTCCGCAAATCGCCGTCCGAGCGTGCGCGCTCGCCCGGCGTCCCCATGGACAGCCGGGTCGGACAACTGCTTCTCAATGTCGGCGTACTCGTCCAGCAAAGGCTGGACGGCAGCGAAGGCTTCGGCCACGTCGTATTACAGGGGTGGTTACTTGTTGCCGTAGCGCTTTTCGAAGCGCGCGACGCGACCACCGGTGTCCATGATCTTCTGCTTACCCGTGTAGAACGGGTGGCATTCGGAGCAGACGTCGGCGCTCATCGTGCCGGACGTAACGGTGCTGCGGGTCTCGAAAGTGTTGCCGCAGGTGCACGTGACCGTGGTAGTCACGTACTCGGGGTGAATATCCTTCTTCATGAATCTCCCTTAGAGATGCCTCCGGGTCCATACGCGTACTTCGCGTGCGGTGAACCGGACGGCCAGCGTTCCATTGTGCCAGAGCAAACGCCCTGCCGCCAACGCCTATTCCGTGCGCGGGCGTGGGCTCGGGCCTCGCGGGTACTTGCGGCTAACCTCGCGCACGCCGCTTCCGACCTTGCACTAGCAGTCACTGAGTGCCGAAATCGCCTAACTTTCGGCACCAAACGACTGCTGTGACCCAGCAACGCTCGCTTCGATATCCCCAGCCGGTCGAAAATACAAAGTCATCCACAGATTCAGTGAGCCGGCGTATCTGTCACTCCCCCAGCATGGTGACCTTGCACCATGCGGCCACTCCCCGGCGTACCTCGCGAACCAGACGGTCCGCTGGGTGCATTCCTCGACGCCTACCCGCACGCCTTCACCCGCGCTGAACTGCTATCAACTTGGTCGCGCCACCACCTTGACTTCACGCTTGCCGATGCTCCGCAGTCTCGAATCCTCTCAGGTGTCTACGCATCTCCACAGCATCTGCGGCGACCCCAGGTGATGGCGGAAGCAGCGACGTTGTGGGCGCCTCGAGCACTCGTCACAGGATCACTTGCGCTACACCTCTACAACAAATCTCTACCGAGCCCGGGATACGTGGATCTTGCGACCACGAATGGTGACAACCTGCATCCTCCACATTGGGTCCGGGTGCATCAGACTGGACGTCCACCTGAATACGGCACCCCATGTGGCGTGCCGTGCACGCTACCCGCTCGAGCACTACTCGACGCCTGGCGCTACGGCAAGGCATTCGAGCGTCCCAACATTTTCTGGAACGCGCTCTGGATTCGTGCATGCACATCGCGTCAACTCTCTACGGAGATGATGCGGTGGCCACGGATAGCAGGACGTCGCGACCTTGATCGAATGCTGGCATGGTTCACCGAAGGAGCAACCTCCGCACTCGAGGTCCGTGCCAAACACGAGACTTTCGTCGGGACCAGGTTCAAAGATTTTGAGTGGCAGGCGGAGATACCTCTCGTACGGAGGAAGGTACGCGTGGACATGTTGCATCGCAAAGCACAACTCGTCATCGAGCTCGATGGCGATGCGTACCACTCAACACGCACCGACCGTGAGGCGGACCGCGATCGACAAAACGCGTTGGTCGCCTCCGGCTTCACGGTTTTGCGGTTCGGTTGGCACGACATTGTTGACCACCCGCAATGGTGCCGGGATCAGGTAAACAATGCGATTCTTCATCGGCTCTCGCGCGCCCGCAGTCAGTGAGTGCCGAGATTGGCACGATATCCGCACTCAGTGACTGCCAGAGCGCGGGGGTAGCACCGCTGGCGCACTGCGGGGGTGGAAAGGCGAAGGGCCGGGGCCACCTTGCGGTGATCCCGGCCCTTGACGCGTGCAGACTTACTTTTCCTCGTCGACCCCGGGCGTGGTCTTGGCGACCTGCATCAGGAACTCGGCGTTGGACTGGTTCTCCTTGAGCTTGCCCAGGAGCAGCTCTATAGCTTGCTGCTGCTCGAGCGCGGTGAGCACGCGACGCAGCTTCCACATCACCTTGAGCTCTTCCGGGCTCATCAGGATCTCCTCGCGACGGGTGCCGGACGCGTTGACGTCCACCGCCGGGAAGATGCGGCGATCGGCCAGGGTGCGGGAGAGCTTGAGCTCCATGTTGCCGGTGCCCTTAAACTCCTCGAAGATGACCTCGTCGGCCTTCGATCCAGTCTCGACCAGCGCGGTTGCGAGGATGGTGAGTGATCCACCGTGCTCGATGTTGCGGGCGGCTCCAAAGAAGCGCTTGGGCGGATACAGCGCCGACGAGTCCACGCCGCCCGACAAGATGCGGCCCGATGCCGGGGCTGAGATGTTGTACGCACGGCCCAGGCGGGTGATCGAGTCGAGCAGAACGACAACGTCCTGACCCATTTCCACCAGGCGCTTGGCACGCTCGATGGCGAGCTCCGCAACCGTGGTGTGGTCGTCCGCGGGACGGTCGAAGGTCGAGGCGATGACCTCACCCTTCACCGTGCGCTGCATGTCGGTGACTTCTTCCGGACGCTCATCGACCAGCACAACCATGAGGTGAACCTCGGGGTTGTTGGTGGTGATCGCGTTGGCGAGTGACTGCAGCACCAGGGTCTTGCCGGCCTTGGGCGGCGAGACGATCAGGCCGCGCTGGCCCTTACCGATGGGGGCCACCAAGTCGATCACGCGGTTGGTCATGTTGCGCGGCTCGGTCTCAAGGTGCAGACGTGTCTGAGGGTAGAGCGGCGTCAGATCGCCAAAGACGGGACGGTCCTTGGCAGCCTCTGGATCAAGGCCATTGACCTTCTCGACGGTCGCGAGCGCATTGAACTTCTGGCGCTGTCCGCGCTCGCCCGGACGGGGAGGGCGTACTGTGCCGGAAATCGCATCACCCTTGCGCAGTCCGTACTTGCGGACCTGGTTCATCGACACATAGACATCCGACTTCCCTGGCAGGTAGCCGGTGGTACGGATAAAGGCATAGCTGTCGTTGATGTCGACAATGCCACCGACGGGAGAGAGTTCCTCATCCTCGCGTACATCGTCGTCCTCGTACGAGTCGCGCGGACCGTTGTTGTTGACGCGGTCATTGCCGCCATCGCGTCCACGCCCACGTCCACGGCCACGGCGACGCCGTCCGCGCTCGTCATCGGTCGAATCGTTATTGCCGCGCTCGGCGCCGTTGCGGTTGTTGCCGCCCTGGGCGCGGTCATTGTTGTTGCCGCGGTCGCGACGCCCGCCGTCGCCACGCGAGTCGTCGTCTCGGTCATTGCTATTGCGGTCGGGAGTATCGCGGTCGTTGTTGTTACGGTCGCTGTTGCCGTTGCGGTCGCTGTTGCTGTTGCGGTCGCTGTTGCGCCCGCGGCCACGCTGCCCGTCGCCCTCAGAGTTGTTCTTGGACGAGTCCCTCTTGCCTGACTCGTTGCGTCCAGCATCGCCAGCAGCTGCAAGTGAAACTGCCTCAGCAGCACGGCGGGCGCGCTCGTCGGCGTCGCTCGACTTCTCTGACGTGGCGGGAGACTTGTCAGCCTGACCAGCGTCAGCCGCCTGCTTCGCCACTGCATCGGCCGCATCCTTCTTAGGGGCACGGCCACGGCCGCGAGCCGGCTTAGTGGTCTCGCCGTCTCCCGACTCAGTTGCCTTGGGTGCGGTCTCCGCCTTGGGCTTGACCACGCCGCCATTCTTGATGGCGTCGACGAGGTCGCTCTTACGCATTTTGGTGGTGCCGGATACACCCAGCTCGGAGGCGAGCGCCTGCAACTGGGGGATCTTCATGGCACTGAGGGTCGCAGTCTGATCTGCGCCTACGGATGTGTTGGTCACACTTGTCCTTCCATCGCACGAGCCCGGGTGGCTCTCAAGTAGTGCGGTTATTCCCAAGTTTCGCGTGTGCGCGTACGTCGTCGTCCACTGACGCTTAATGCTTGGGATTGCTGTCCGACGGGGCTAGGTGCCTTCCGGGGGAAGCTTCTCCAGGATAGCACCGCCCGATGCCATGCCTGATACACGTCAACGACGCTGGGCCCGTCGACCATTTGGACCGTGATTCACGAGTGTCCTGTTGTCGGTCGCCCTGGCATGGCACTAGCCTGCAAACTAGGGCGCGCAACCGCTGCGCGCGATGCGCCAATAGGAGGCTGCTTTCATGACGCTTGGGCCAATTGAAATCGTGGTTCTTGGATTTGAATCCGGGAACTTTCAGGGTGAGATCGTGGCGGAGCTCGAGACGCTCGTGAACGCCGGCACCATCAGCATCATCGACGGCCTGTTTGTCAACAAGGTCGCCGAGGACGCCACGGAGTTCGTCGAGCTCGATCAGGTGGACGCAGACAGCGATGTCGCGAAGGTTGCGAGCATCATGGACCGCGTCGAGGGCCTCGTCTCCGACGAGGACATTGACACCCTGACCGAATCGCTCCCAGTCGGCTCCGCTGCCGCCGTGCTCGTCTTTGAGCACACCTGGATCAAGCCACTGCGTGACGCCGTCGTCAACGCTGGAGGAGAGGTCGTCGACACCATCCGGGTCCCCGGCATGGTCGTACAGGAAATCCTCGACACCGTCGCGGAAATCGAAGAAGAGGAGAAGTAGACATGCGCCGCAGAGTGGGACGTCCCGGACTCATTGGAACGATGGCTCGCACGGCCGTCATCTCAGGTACCGCAACCGCCGTTTCCGGCAACGTTGCACGCCGCCAGCAGGGCAAGGCGCAGGCTCAACAGCAGCAGGTGCAGGAAGCTCAGTATGGCGAGATCCAGCAGGATCAAGCGCTCCAGGAATCGCAGGCACAGATCGCCTCGATGCAGGCTCAGCTCAACGCTCAGCAGCAGGCCGCGGCCGCCCCCGCAGCCGGTGGTGGCGACGACCTGATGTCGCAGCTCAAGGAGCTCGCCGCCCTCAAGAACGCAGGAATCCTCAGCGACGCGGAGTTCGCCGCTGCCAAGGCAAAGCTTCTCTCGGCATGACCAGTTGGGGCTCCCTGGTGCGTGAGACGCGCTGGGGAGCCAAACTCAACACCGTCGACTACATGCGTGAGGCGGTGTTCTTCGAGGGACCCACCGTCCGTTCGCAACAGACGCGGTTCTGGCTGTTGCTGATCCTCGCGTCCAGCATCGCCACGGCGGGAATCGTCGCGGATTCAACCGCCACCGTGATCGGCGCGATGATTGTGGCTCCGCTGATGCGCCCCATTCAGGGCACGATGCTGGCAACCGTCTTGGGCGACCGACGCAATCTGACCAAGTCCATCATCATCATGGTGGCGGGTGCGACGGCAGCGGTGCTGGTGGGGTTCCTCCTTGGACTGATCGTCGTCCAGGATGTCACCGCAGCCACGAATCCTCAGGTGGCCGCCCGCGTCTCCCCTGGACTCATCGATCTTTTTGCGGCTCTCGCCACTGGAATCGTCGGCTCCATTGCGCTGATCCGGTCCGATATCTCAGATACCTTGCCGGGTGTCGCGATCGCCATTTCGCTCGTCCCGCCGCTGTGTGTGGCCGGTCTTGCGATGGAGTCGGGCGCCTACGGCCAGGCACTGGGCGCCATCTTGCTGTTCGTCACCAACGTCGCCGCGATTCTGGCAACGGGTTCGATCATTATGGCCATTTATGGGTTCTCCAAGCTCCGCTTGCTGGAGGTCGAGGACCTCGAGGCCGAGCGCCGTCGTCGCGTCAAGGCGTACATCACCACCGCCGTGATGGTGCTGTTAGTCGCGGGCCCACTCACCTACTCCACGACCCAAGTCATCCAGAACCGGGATCGGGTCTCACGGGTGCAGGAGTATGTTGAGCAAGTCACCGACGGAACCAAGTGGACAATCGTGTCGATCACGCCGCTCGAGGGAGAACGCATCCACGTGATCGTCAAGGGCGAACCGCCCCTGCCCGACGTTGAGCAGGTGTATGCCAAGATGCGCGAATCGGGCCTGAACGTCGACGAGATCACGCTCGAGTTCATTCCTTCGTACTCGTTCGACTCGACCGGCCCCATCGTCGCCGCCCAGTAGCAGAATCAGCGAGGCGCGGCGGAGGCCGGGCGGGCCCTAGGCTTGGGCCGTGCCCCTCGACTCCGTCGCGCTTGAGATTCCACTCGCGATCAACCTCGCCGCAGTGTTCGTCGGCGCGCTCGTGGGTACGCTGCGCGCCGGAGAGGAAGAACATGTCGATCTCGTCGGGATGTTCACGCTTGCGGCCGCCATGGGTTTCGGTGGCGGACTCGTGCGCGATGTCCTCCTTGGCAACCTCCCACCGGCTGCCTTTCGCGACCCTTCCTACCTCATCACGGCGGCCGCCGCGACGCTCGTCGCAGGGGTTGCGCTCGTCTACTTGAGGCGTGTTGAGCGGGCGCTCTGGGTTCTCGACTCCTTGGCCATTGGGCTATTCGCTTGCGTGGGCGCGAACGCGGCACTTATCGCAGGGCTACAGTTGCTACCCGCAATCTTGATTGGCACGTGCGCCTCCGTGGGCGGTCTCATCCTGGCCGACATGTTGCAGGGGCGCCCGTCGTCAATCATGTATGTGGGACCTCCAAACGCCGTCGCGGGATTCGCCGGCGCATTGGTGTACTCGGTGTTCTACTCGCTCGACCTCGCCGTGCTCGCCCTGGTGCTCGCGATCGTCGCCACCGTCGCGATGCGGGTCACTGGCCGTTTCTTCCATTGGACCATTCCCCAGCCTCGGCGCCGCGCATACGAACTGAGACTCCGCCGCGCCCAACGCCCCAACGACCGGCCACACCGCACCACTCCCACCGCTCGGCGCCGCGCCCGCCGCCTCACCCGCCTGCAAGGTTCGCAGTCGTCCGACGAGTCGCCCTAGCACCTCAACGCTGCGCGCCCGATGCTGTACCGCGTTAACTTTCGGAGCAACCGTGCCTATCAATTTTGGTGGCGACGGCCACGGCAATATACTTTTGACGATAGTCAGGCAAAAGTTGAAGTTAATGGTCGCCCCCGGCACCCGGTCGGGGACCTTGCGCGATAGGATCTACGCATGATCGATGCCCGCGGCCAAGAGGCCCTCACCGGCGCCGCGCAAGCCGAGATCTTTCAGATTCTGCGGGACGGCAAGCCGCGCACGCGCTCGGAGCTCGCCACCCTGACTGGACTCGCACGATCCACGGTCGCCGCGCGCGTCGATGCCCTGCTTCGCGTCAAGCTCATCGCCCCCGTTGCCGATGCCGCTTCCACCGGAGGACGGCCCTCACGTCAGTTCGCCTTTGACGGCACCCAGCACGTGGTGCTCGGCGTGGACATCGGTGCTACGCACGTGCATCTGGCCATCAAGGATTTGAACGGCACGACTGTTGCTGAGGTCTATGACGACCTCGCCGTCGCCGAGGGGCCTGACATTATTCTCAGTTGGGTGATTGAGAATGGCAACCGCCTGATGGAGCCGTATCGCGATCAGAAGACGCTGCAGGCCATCGGTGTGGGTCTACCAGGGCCTGTGGAACACTCCACCGGGCGACCCGTTGACCCGCCAATCATGCCCGGATGGGCCCGTTTCGACGTTCCCGGAGTACTCACCGAAGGACTCGGCGTGCCGACTTACGTCGACAACGACGTCAACGTCATGGCATTGGGCGAGCACCACGATCACTGGTCAGATGTGGCCGACCTGTTGTTCATCAAGGTCGCCACTGGCGTTGGTGCGGGCGTCATCATTGGTGGCAGTGTGCACCGCGGTGCGCAGGGACTTGCCGGCGACATCGGACACATCTGGGTGCCCGAGGCGGAAGGCATGCAGTGCCGGTGCGGCTCGCAGGGGTGTCTTGAGGCCGTTGCTGCTGGCCCCGCCATTGCCGCCAATTTGCGAGCGCGGGGCGTTGACGTTCACACGACCGCGGACATCATTGCCGCGGTGCGGAGCGGCGACGTTGACGCCATCCGCGAGGTTCGCGAAGCGGGTCGAATCATCGGGCGAGTATTGACCACGTGCGTCAGCCTCATCAACCCCGCGGTCATCGCCCTCGGTGGCCCCATCGCCAACGCCGGCGATCACTTGCTCGCGGGTGCCCGCGAAGTGATCTACACGCGCGCGACGCCCTTGGCGGCCGGCAACCTGCAGATCGTCCGCTCGCGCGGAAGCCAGGACGCAGCCGTATCAGGCGCCTCGGCCATGGCCATTCAGCAGGTTCTCTCCGTCGAATCGGTTGAGGCTCTCATCCGAGTGGACGCCTAACGCACCTCAACGCCACGGCGCGTCTACTGGCGTGCGGCCCACATCATTCCGCGTTCGACGAGCGGCTTCACGGCGGGATCGGTCAACACGTCCACCGTGTGACCCAGCGACGTTGCGAAGATGCGGCCGGAGCCCCACCTGCGCGTCCAGGCCACCGGCATTGTCACCGCCTCGGGCCACTCGTCGCCGTCGCCTGGGACGAGGGAGCAGTCGGCGAGCACCTCGTTGAGTCCGTCCGCCAGCACCCAGTACTGCTCTGTCAGGACGTCAAAATCTTCCATGCCTGCGGTCACGGGGTGCGCTGAGCCTGCCTCAGTGAAACGCACGGTGTACTCGCGGTAGGGCTCGACATCGGTGCGACCGCGATCCGCCGCGGCGTGCGGGTGCGCGGCGAACTGGGCGCCTACGAGCTGGAGGTAGTCGGTTGAGGCCCGGAACGAGTCGATGATGCCCCCGTGCCAGCCCGCGAGGCCCGTGCCGGCGGCTACCGCCCGGCGCAGTCCGTCGACCTCGTCGACTGTGGCGCTCGTCATCGACAGACACTGAACTACCAGGTCATATCCGTTCATGGTCGAGGCATCCGCGTAGACCTCGGGAGTATCCTCGATGTCGACGGCGAAGCCTGCGGACTCGAGAGTAGGAATAAAGACGTCCGTGGCCCCAATGGGGTCGTGACCTTCCCAGCCGCCACGCACGATTAAGACTTTTTTGCTCATTCCCTGCCCCTTCACAGAAATACCTGAGCCCAGCATAACCGCATCGGGAACGAGAAAGCCCGCCCCACCTGGCATCGATCAGGTGCGATCTGCGGCCACAATATTGCTGAAGTAGGAATTTCCCCCGAAGGCGAGAATGTTCACGTCGAACCGTGCCATGTGATCGTGTCAGCACTCGTCGTTGCTGGCAGCGACCCGGAACCCTCGGTCCAGTAGCGCACCAAGCAAAACTGACGTATCGTACAAACCGTTTACTTAATCGATTAAGTAAACGAGGCGGTCGTTCAGCATCAGCACTGAACGGGGAATCGCATCGCGATTCGACAACGATGTACGCCGACCTACGTGGGCAATGGAGCCCACATCAGGAGGAAGCGACCGATGAAACGATTGCTTACCGCAGCGATGGGCGCTGCGTTACTACTGGGCGGGATGGTGGCCGCACCCGCCGCGCATGCCGCGGCAGGGGACGGCTTTTCCGTGAGCGGGGGAAAGATCTTTGATGCGAACGGGAATGAGTTTGTCCCCGTCGGCATCAATCACGCCCACACGTGGTACCCAGACACCACCGGCGTCGCACTAAGTGATATTCGGTCAACAGGAGCCAATGCCGTCCGCGTCGTACTCTCAGGGGGACGTTGGGGCACGAACTCTGCGACCGAAGTGGCGAGCATTATTGATGATTGTAAGAACAATGAACTCGTGTGCATTCTCGAGGACCATGACACTACTGGCTACGGCGAAGCCTCGGGAGCAACTTCACTCGCGAGCGCGGCTCAGTACTGGACGAGTCTGGCACCGGTACTCAAGGGCCAGGAAGACTACGTGATGATCAATCTCGGCAACGAGCCGTTTGGCAATGCTGGCTTCCAAAACTGGGCCAGTGACACGATTTCTGCCATCTCCACACTCAGGGCTGCCGGACTCAACCACACGCTGGTAGCCGATGCCCCGAACTGGGGGCAGGACTGGTCGTTCACGATGCGCGACAATGCGGCAACCGTCGCCCAAAGCGATGACAACGTCGTCTTCAGCATTCACATGTACGGGGTCTTCGACACCGGCGCTGAGGTACGGGCCTACCTTGATTCATTTACGAGCCGCAATCTCGCCATCATGGTAGGTGAGTTTGGCGACCATCACTCGGACGGCAATCCTGACGAAGACGCGATCATGAGTTACACCCGATCTCAGGGAATTGGAATGCTGGGCTGGTCGTGGTCCGGCAATGGCAGCGGCGTCGAATACCTCGATATGGTGAACAACTTCTCAGCAAATTCGCTGACGCCATGGGGTCAGCGATTCCTCAACGGATCCAATGGGCTCGCCGAGCGCAACTCCCCTGTGGCTTCCGTATTCTCAGGCACCGGTGGCGGTGACACTGGCGGAGGAGACACTGGCGGAGGAGACACCGGTGGTGGCGACACCGGCGGCACCGCACCCAATGGCTATCCATACTGCTCGACCGCCGCGTCAGACCCCGATGGCGACGGATGGGGATGGGAGAACAGCGCCTCCTGCGTCGTACATGGCTCAGCGGCGGACACTAGCGGTGGCGACACCGGCGGAGGAGACACCGGTGGAGGAGACACCGGTGGTGGCGACACCGGCGGCACCGCACCCAATGGCTATCCATACTGCTCGAGCGCTGCATCAGACCCCGATGGCGACGGATGGGGATGGGAGAACAGCGCCTCCTGCGTCGTACGCGGAACTGCTGCCGATAGTGGCAACGGATCTGGGCAAAGCACGACGGCGCCCAATGGCTACCGCTACTGCTCTAGTCCATCTGCTGATCCAGATGGCGACGGATGGGGATGGGAGAACAGCGCCTCGTGCGTCGTACGCGGTTCCGCGGCAGACCACTAGGCACGTCTGACGTTACGCCTCGGGGTCGGGCGCTTGGCGCACGGCCCCGAGGCGTCTCAACCTATTCCGTGCGCACCGCGCCCACCACAGAAAGGCCCGCCCCACCCTGAGGTGAGGCGGGCCCGTCTAAGGCGACTCTTTAGTCCTTGGTTGAGAACGCTGCGTCGAACGCACCCTCGGGGGCATCGAATGCCAGTCGGCGGGCGAACTCGAGCCCCTCGGGCGCACCGACGAGTCGGTCCATACCGGCGTCCTCCCACTCAATTGAGATAGGGCCTTCATAGCCAATGTGGTTCAGCATGCGGAACGCGTCCTCCCACGGCACGTCGCCGTGGCCGGTGGAGATGAAGTCCCAACCGCGGCGAGCATCGGCCCACTGCAAATGCGAACCCAGGCGGCCGTTGCGGCCGTTGTTCATGCGCTTGCGAGTGTCCTTGCAGTCCACGTGGTAGATGCGATCTTTGAAGTCGAGCAGGAAGCCTACCGAGTCGATGTCCTGCCACACCATGTGGCTGGGGTCCCAGTTCAGGCCGAAGGCCTCGCGGTGACCAATAGCCTCAAGCGTGCGAACAGTGGTCCAGTAGTCATAGGCGATCTCGCTCGGGTGAACCTCGTGAGCAAACTTCACGCCGACCTCGTCAAAAACGTCGAGGATGGGGTTCCAGCGATCGGCAAAGTCCTGGTAGCCGGCGTCGATGGCCTCCTGCGAGACAGGCGGGAACATCGCAACGTACTTCCAGATGGAGGAGCCGGTGAAGCCGATGACGACTTTGACACCCATGGCGGCAGCAAGGCGCGCCGTGTTCTTCATCTCCTCAGCAGCGCGCTGTCGCACTCCCTCAGGGTCGCCGTCGCCCCACACGTGAGCACCGACGATGTCCTGGTGACGCTGATCGATGGGATCGTCGCAGACCGCCTGACCCTTGAGGTGGTTTGAGATTGCCCAGCACTTAAGGTTGTACTTCTCGAGCAACGCGAGCTTGCCCTCGACGTAGCCGGGCTCATCCCAACGCCAAGGGTCGAGGTGGTCTCCCCAGCAGGCGAGCTCGAGGCCGTCGTAGCCCCACTCGGATGCGAGCCTGGCCACCTCTTCGAGGGGAAGGTCGGCCCACTGGCCGGTAAACAGAGTGATTGGTCGCGCCATTGCTTTCTACCTTTCTTGTCTACTGATGCTTGTGCGGTCTGGGTGGCCTAGACGGCCGTCGAGGTCCACGCGCTACCGTTCTCGGAGCTGCGCTCCACGGAGTCGAGTACACGCTGAATCTGGTAGCCATCGTCAAATGACGGCGTGGGCTGGGTGCCGGCGGAGATGGCTTCCACCAGGTCCTTGGCCTGGTGCGAGAACCCGTGCTCGTAGCCGAGCATGTGCCCCGTGGGCCACCAGGCGCCCCCGTACGGGTGGTCCGCCTCGGTGACGAAGATGCGCTTGAAGCCCAACTCCGTGCCCGGTGCTGTCGCGTCGTAGTACTGGATGGCGTTCATGTCTTCCATGTCGAAGAGAATCGCGCCCTTGTCGCCCGAGATCTCCACGCGCAACGCGTTCTTCCGGCCCGTCGCGAAGCGCGTCGCCTCGAACGTGCCGAGCGCGCCAGTGTCGAACCGCCCGGTGAAGGAGGCGAAGTCATCAACGGTGACGTCTCCACGGCCCTCGCCGGCAGTGCCGGATAGTCCGATGCCCTCGCCCATGATGGGACGTTCCTTGACGAAGGTCTCGAGAATTCCGGAAACCGAGGTGAGCGACAGCCCAGAGATGAACTGCGCCATGTCCACGGCGTGCGCTCCAATGTCGCCAAGCGCGCCGGAACCGGCCTGGTCCTTCTTCATCCGCCACGTGAGAGGCGCTTCAGGGTCAATGAGCCAATCCTGAAGATACTGGGCGCGAATCTGGCGAATGTTGCCCACTGCGCCGCGCGCGACGAGGTCACGCGCAAAGGTTGCTGCCGGCACTCGGCGGTAGGTAAAGCCCACCATCGCGAAAACACCATTGGCCCGTGCAGCATCGGCGGCCTGAGCCATACGGCGGGCCTCGTCGACGCTGTTGGCGAGGGGCTTCTCGCATAGAACGTGCTTGCCCGCCTCGAGCGCCGCGATCGCGATCTCCGCGTGGGTGTCGCCCGGGGTCACGATGTCGACAATGTCAATGTCGTCGCGCTCAAGAACCTCACGGTAGTCCTGCGCGGTCTCAGCCCAGCCCCACTTCTGCGCGAGCTGCTCGTTCTTGGCAGCGTCCCGACCGACCATGACGGTCATCTCCGGCGTCGCAGGCAAGTCAAAGAACCGGGGCGCCACGCGCCACCCTTGCGAGTGTGCGGCACCCATGAAGCCGTTGCCGATCATTCCGACGCGAAGCGACGCTGACATACTGTCCTACTTTCAAAGATTTTGGTTGTTGAGGGGCGGAAAAGGGCGCTCACCTCCCAGGAGGTGAGCGCCCCGCTTCCTACTAGGACTTGAAGCCGATTTCCATGTACTCGTCGACGTTGTCCGCGGTCACCACGGGAGCATCGAGGACGATGCGCACCGGGACACCGGGCGAGGCGAGGCCGGGCATGTTGCCACCCTGAGCCACGAGGCGGGCGAGCGCGATGCCGTCCGCAGCCTGCGTCGACGGGTAGATGACCGTCGCCTTGAGAACCGTGTTGTCAGCCTTGATGTCGTTCATGGCATTGAGTGAACCAGCGCCACCGACCATGAAGAACTCGTCACGGCCAGCCTCATCGATTGCCGCGAGGACGCCGATTCCCTGGTCGTCATCGTGGTTCCAGATCGCGTCGATCTGGGGGTTTGCCGACAGCAGCTGCTCGGTCACTTCCTGGCCACCAGCAATGGTGAAGTCAGCGGCGACGCGTGCGTCGACGCTCAGGCCACACTCGGCGAGTGCGTCGTTGAAGCCTGCCGTACGGTCCTGCGTCAGCGGCAGCGAGTCGATTCCAGCGATTTCCGCGACGACGGCATCAGTGTTGCCGTCGAGCTGCTCACAGATGTAGTTACCGGCGCTCACACCCATGCCGTAGTTGTCGCCGAGGATCGTGACGCGCGATGCGTCCGTCGAGGAGAACTCGCGGTCAACATTGATGACGGGGATGCCCGCGGCCATGGCCTTGGTTGCGGCCTCGGTCAGTGCTGCACCATCCGTGGGGAGCAACACGATTGCGTCAACGCCCTCGTTGATGAACGTCTCCACCTGGCTGATCTGAAGGTTTGCGTCGTTCGTGCCCTCGGAAACCTTGAGCTCGACGTCGTCGTACTTCTTACCTTCTTCGATGGCTGCTGAGTTAATGGCACCCAACCAGCCGTGGTCTGCTGCGGGGCCGGAGAAGCCGATGACGACCGTTTCGCCGCCACCCGTGTCCGTTCCAGCGTCGGTACCGGCGTCCATCGAGCCGCTGGCCTCCGGTGCGGATGACTCGGTCTCATCTGCGTCAGAGCTGCAACCGGCCACCAGGGCGAGTGCTGCGATTGCGCCACCTGCTGCCAAAATGCGCATGCGCTTGGTACGTGATGCGTTCATGTTTCCTCCTGTTTGATTACTGTCGTCGTTGCCAGAAATAAGGAGCGAGTTGCTCACGTCCACGAACCTCTCGCTTCCATGTGCGTTGTCCACACTGACATCGTCAACTTAGCAGAAGCAAGAGTAGGTTGCGCAACTTTTGCCTGCACCGAATCATAACTATTTGGCAACGGAAAATCTGATCCCCTTCGGCAATGGGGGCGCCGTTTCGTGCGTAATCATGCGGTAAATGGCGCCATCTTCGCGAATTCCGTGAGGAGTTCCATCTCTTCCCGTGACCAATCGGCTTGTGTTATGTTTCTCGCGTGATCAAAGACGACCAACAAAAGTCATTACTCGAAGTCACCGCACTCACCAAGAGTTTCGGCAGCGCTCGAGCCCTCAAGGGCGTCGATTTTGACGTGCGTGCGGGTGAAGTGCACTGCGTGCTCGGGCAGAACGGTGCCGGGAAATCCACTCTTATCAAGGTGCTCGCAGGTGCCCACCAGCCCGATAGCGGCGAGATCCAGTGGAACGGTGACGTTGTCACCATTTCCGATCCCATCGCCGCCATTGAGCTCGGAATCGCGACCATGTACCAGGAACTCGACGTCGTGGATGGGCTCACGATCGCCGAGAACATCTTCCTGGGACACGAGAAGGCTCGCGGCGGATTCACCAACAGGCGCGAGACCGCTCAGGCGACTCGCGACCTCATGAAGCGGCTCGGACACGCGGACCTCTCCCCTAACAGAGAGGTGGGCACGCTCTCTGCCGCCAACAAGCAGATCGTGGCGATGGCGCGTGCACTCTCTCACGACGTCAAGCTCATGATCATGGACGAGCCCAGCGCAGTCCTGGACTCCGAGGAAGTTAACAACCTCTTCCGCGTTGTTGAGGAACTGAAGTCCCAAGGCATCGCGATCGTATACATCTCCCACCGCCTTGAGGAGATCACGCGAATCGGTGACCGCATCAGCGTCATCAAGGATGGAGCCAGCACCGCTTCCGGGTTGCCGGTCGAGGGAACCTCCACCAAGAAGCTCATCTCGCTCATGACCGGCACCGACCTGGACCACGTGTTCCCACCCCCCGTTCCCCTCGCGCCGAATGCGCCCGTCGTGCTCGAGGTCTCTGACCTCAGCGCACACGGCACGTTCAGCGACGTCAACTTTGACCTGCGCGCTGGCGAGATCATCGGCCTCGCGGGCCTGGTGGGGTCGGGACGCTCAGAGATCCTCGAGGCCATCTATGGTGAGCGCAAGCCCTCGTCCGGAACCGTCAAGATCGGTGGCGAGGCGCTCAAACTCGGATCGGTAAGCGCCGCAGTCGACGCAGATATGGGCCTCTCCCCCGAGGAGCGCAAGAGCCAAGGACTCATGCTCGAAGAGCCCATCTACCGCAATGCCACGCTGTCGACCTTCACTCGCTTTGCTAAGGGACCGTTCCTGGACGAGCAGGCCGAGCGTGCAGCGACAGAAGAGCAGATGAAGGCGCTCGAACTGCGGCCCGCAGAGCCTAACCGCATCACCCGCACGCTGTCCGGGGGAAACCAGCAGAAGATCATGCTCGCGCGCTGGCTTATTCACGGGACCAAGGTGCTGCTGCTCGATGAGCCCACCCGTGGCGTCGACGTGGGCGCCCGCATGGAGATCTATGCCCTCATTCGTAAGCTCGCGGCGGCCGGCACGGCCATCGTCGTGGTATCGAGTGAGATTGAAGAAGTACTCGGCCTGGCCGACCGCGTGCTCGTCATCGCAGACGGACGCGTCATTGCCGAGAAACCAGCAACCGAAATCACCGAGCACGGAGTGCTCGACTTGGTCATGAAGGGAAGTGCCGCGTGAGCGAGCCGACCACCACCCCCACCCCCAACGACGAGATTGAAGCGGTCGCAGAGGCCGACGTCGATCAGTCGGCAAGCCAACCAAGCAACTCCAAGCGCTTCTTCGCAAGCGGATTCGGCCGGAGCATCGGCCTTATCCTGGCGCTGGTCGTCCTCGTGATCGTCGGTGCCGTCACGGCTGGCGAGAACTTCATGAACACGGACAACCTTCTGGTGATCTTGCGCTACGCCTCCGTGATCGGCGTCGTCTCGATCGGTATGACGTTCGTCATTACTGCAGGAGGCATCGACCTCTCCGTCGGTTCAGTGCTTGGGCTCGCGTCGGTCGTCGCTAGCCTCGGCGCCATCCAGACTGCGGCATCGGGTTTCTGGCCCCTGATGGTTTTTGTCGCCATTGCCGTGGGTGTGATCGCGGGGCTCCTCAACGGGCTGATCATCGCGTACGGGAAAGTGGTCGCCTTCATGGCGACACTGGCCATGCTGGTCGCGGCGCGTGGACTCGCCGAGCTCATCTCGCAGCGTCAGACGCAGGTGGTGGACAACACCGGATTCCTCAACTTCTTCCGTAGCGACTTCCTGGGCATCTCCTGGGTCGTGTGGATCTTCGCGCTCGTCGCCGTGCTCGGATGGCTATTGCTCAACCGCACCACCTTCGGTCGCCGTACGGTCGCCATCGGTGGCAACTCCACGGCCGCACGCCTCGCCGGTGTGAAGGTCCGCCGCCACACCGTGTACCTGTACATGCTCTGTGGAGCCACCGCGGGTGTCGCGGCAACGATGCTGCTGTCACGCACCACGGCTGGCACCTCGACCCACGGTCAGCTCTATGAGCTCGACGCTATTGCCGCCGTCGTCGTGGGTGGCACGCTACTCATTGGCGGCCGCGGCACCATCGGCGGCACCGTCCTGGGTGTGCTGCTGTTCGCCACGCTGACCAACGTATTCACCCAGAACAACCTGTCGACCTCGGTTCAGTTGGTCGCCAAGGGCATCATCATTGTCGTCGCGGTGCTCCTGCAGCAGCGCTTCGCGAACCGTGAGAGCAGCAATACCTAGCGCTCACCACCGCGTCGGTCATAGTCGACGTACCTCCTCATTGAAGGCCGTCACCCTGCGACAGGGGTGGCGGCCTTCAATGTTTCCACCGTGGCAACCAAGCCAGCCCCGGCATCGGCCGATGCTGTGGTGGCCTTTCCGTTCCCAGCATCGGCCGCCGTAGGGCTTGGCTTATGCGCTCGTATCCTCGCCGGCGTGCGGTGGAGAGTCCGGGTGCGGCACGTCCGGGTGCTCGAATGCCACCGGCGTCTCCATGCTGGGCGGGTTGACGTCATCGATGGGGGCGTCCACCTCATCGATGGGCGCCGCAAACTGCGCCTCGTACAGTCGCGAGTAGGCGCCATCCGCCGCGAGGAGCTCGGCGTGCGTGCCCTGCTCCATGATGTGACCACTCTCCATCACGAGAATCAGGTCCGCGTCACGAATCGTCGATAGACGGTGGGCGATCACAAAGCTGGTGCGGTCGCGCCGCAGCTCGCTCATGGCGTGCTGAACCAGCAGTTCGGTGCGCGTGTCGACAGAGCTGGTGGCCTCGTCCAGGATCAGCACCGACGGCCTCGCGAGGAATGCGCGAGCGATCGTGAGCAGTTGCTTCTGACCGGCGCTGATGTTACCCGCCTCGTCGTCCAAGATCGTGTCGTAGCCATCGGGCAGGGAGTGCACAAAGCGGTCCACATAGCTCGCCTCGGCGGCGGCCTGGATCTCCTCGTCCGTCGCGTCGGGACGCCCGTAGGCAATGTTCTCGCGGATGGTGCCCTCGAACGTCCACGCGTCCTGCAGCACCATGCCGGTCCGCGAGCGCAGGTCGTCGCGCGTCATTGCTGCGATGTCCACGCCATCGAGCGTGATGCGGCCCTTGTCGAGCTCGTAGAAGCGCATGATGAGGTTCACGAGCGTGGTCTTGCCCGCTCCCGTCGGTCCCACGATCGCGACCGTCTTGCCGGGCTCCGCTACGAGCGACAGGTCCTCGATGAGCGGCGTGTCCTTGGAATAGCTGAAGTTGACATCCTCAAACACCAGGCGGCCGTTGAGCGCGCCGGGAGTCTGCGGCGGGTCCACGTCCTCGCTCTGCTCGTCGGCATCGAGCAACTCGAAGACGCGTTCCGCGCTGGCAATGCCGGACTGCAACAGGTTTGCCATCGAGCCGAGTTGCGACAGCGGCTGTGAGAACTGGCGCGAGTACTGGATGAAGGCCTGGATATCACCGAGCGGAAGGGCTCCGTTGGCGACCATCACTCCCCCCACCACTGCGATCGCGACGTAGACGAGGTTGCCCACAAATTGCGTCGCCGGCATGATGATGCCGCTGACGAACTGGGCGCCAAAACTGGCCTTGTAGAGTTCCTCGTTCTTGTCTTCAAAACGGCTTTCCACCTCGCGGCGGCGGCCAAATACCTTGACCAGCGCGTGTCCCGTGTAGGTCTCCTCGATCTGAGCGTTCAGGGTTCCCGTGTGCTTCCACTGGTCCACGAACATCTTCTGCGAGCGCTTCGCCACGACGGCAACGATGACGAGTGTCAGCGGGATGGACACCAGCGCGATCAGGGCTAGCTGAGGCGAGATAACGAACATCATGACGACGACGCCGATGATGGTCAGCACCGACGTAAACAGCTGACTCAGCGTCTGTTGGAGAGTCTGAGACACGTTGTCGATGTCGTTGGTCACCCGGCTGAGCAGATCACCCCGCTGGTGGCGGTCGAAGTAGCTGAGCGGTAGGTCGTGAATCTTGGCCTCGACCTGCTCGCGCAGGCGGAACACCGTGCGCTGCGTGACGCCATTGAGGATGTAGCCCTGCGCGAGTGCGAGGAGCGACGAGGCGACGTAAATCACTACGACCCACAGCAGGATCGTGTGCAGGCGGCCAAAGTCGATGGGCGTCTGAGTGATGAAACCCTCGTAGATGACGGTGGTGGCCTCACCAAGGATCTTGGGGCCGATGACGGACAGAGTGACCGACACCGCGCCCAACAAGATCACGGCAAAGACCAGCGTGCGCTCGGGGCGCAGATGTCCGATCAGACGCTTCGCGGAGCCTTTAAAGTTCATGGCCTTCTCGGCAGGCAATTGGGCGCCACCAAAGTGACTGTGGCCACCGCCGCGTGGGCGATCCGGAATCTTGTCCTCGTGCTGTGGATCCTGTTCCGGGACCTCGGTGCGCGTGGAGTCGCTCATGCCGCGTCCTCCGCTCGGAGCTGGGTACTGACAATCTCCTGATAGGTCTGAGATGTCTTGAGCAACTGGTCGTGGGTGCCGCGGTCGACAATCACGCCGTCGTCGAGGACCAGGATTTGGTCGGCGTCCACGATTGACGACACGCGCTGCGCGACGACGATCATGGTGGCGTTGACCACCGACGCCTTGAGCGCCGTGCGCAGGCGCGCATCGGTCGCGGTATCCAGCGCGGAGAAGGAGTCGTCAAACAGGAAGATGTCCGGCTTACGCACCAGCGCACGCGCGATCGAGAGCCGCTGGCGCTGACCGCCGGAGACCGTCGTTCCTCCCTGCGCGATAGGCGCCTCGAGCCGGCCAGGCATTGCCTCGACAAAGTCCCTGGCCTGCGCGGTGCTCAGCGCCTCCCACAGTTCGTCGTCGGTCGCATCGGGGTTGCCGTATCGAAGATTGGAGGCGACGGTGCCGCTGAAGAGGTATGGCCGCTGCGGGACGATGCCGATGCGCTTCCACAACTCGTCGAGGTCAGCATCCGCCACGTCGACGCCAGCGATGCTGACCTGCCCCTCGGTCGCATCGTAGAGTCGCGGCAACAGGTTGAGGAGCGTCGTCTTGCCCGCGCCCGTCGAGCCGACGATGGCCGTGGTCGTGCCGCGCTTGGCAGAGAACGTGATGTGCGAGAGCACCGGTTGCTCCGCTCCCGGGTACTGGAAAGTGACGTTCTTGAGTTCGACGGCTCCGGGCTCGTGCAGTTCGGTCACGGGATTGAGGGGAGGGATGACCGTCGAGTCGGTTCCCAGCACCTCGCCGATGCGGTCCGCGGAGACGGTCGCGCGGGGAACCATGACGAACAGGAAAGTGGCCATCATGACGGCCATCAATATCTGGATCAGGTACGTGAGGAATGCCGTAAGCGCTCCCACCTGCATCTCCCCAGAGTCGACCAGATCCGCCCCAAACCACAGCACCGCGACCGAGGAAACGTTGAGGACCAGGGTGACGACCGGGAACATCGCCGCCATGAGTCGGCCGGCACGCAGCGCGGAGTCGGTGACCTCCTCGTTAGCCTTGCCGAATCGTGCCCTCTCCTCGGGCTCTCGCACAAAAGCGCGGATCACCCGGATGCCCGTCAGTTGCTCGCGCATGACCCGGTTGATGGCATCGATGCGCTTTTGCATGCGACGGAAATGCGGCACCATACGCACGATGATCAGCGAGACCGCGATCAGCAGCACCGGGATGGCGATGACGAAGATCCACGACAGCGTCACGTCCTGCTGCATCGCCATGATTACGCCACCGATTGCCATGAACGGCGCGGTGACCAGCAAGGTTGAGCTCATCAACACGAGCATCTGTACCTGCTGGACATCATTGGTCGAGCGCGTGATCAGCGACGGCGCGCCAAAGTGTTGCACCTCGTTCTCCGAGAACGTGCCGACCTGTCCGAAGATCTGCGCGCGCAGGTCGCGGCCCACCCGCATGGCGAGCATCGCACCAAAGAAGACCGCCACGATCGAGCAGATGACCTGCACGAACGACAGGCCGAGCATGATGCCGCCGACTTGCCAGATGTGGTCGATGTTTCCTACCGCCACACCGTTGTCGATGATGTCGGCGTTGAGGCTTGGGAGGAAAAGATTGGCGATGGACTGCGCGAGTTGGAAGACCACCACGCCGACGAGCAACTGCCAATAGGGCTTGACGGATGTGACCAGGAGTTTCCAGAGCATGGGCTAGGCCCCTTCCTTGACGATTCCGCGAAGGACAAAATCGACGATGTCGTCTGTCGTAAGTTCCGAATCAGTGCCAAACAGCGGCATCGAGACGCCGAACACCAGGACTCTCATGACGTGGGCCGCGGACGCAGGC
The DNA here is from genome assembly GCF_000975135.1 of Demequina aurantiaca. Classification (GTDB taxonomy): domain Bacteria; phylum Actinomycetota; class Actinomycetes; order Actinomycetales; family Demequinaceae; genus Demequina; species Demequina aurantiaca. The sequence goes on from NZ_BBRF01000001.1 coordinate 128,634, forward strand.
TCAAGCCGCATGCGATCACGGTGACGTTCCAGAAAGGAAGCCATGATGATTGCGCCAGCAGATTCGGGGTGATCGTGGGGGTGTTTGCCGTGGGCGTGCTCACCGTGCGGGTGTTCGCGCCCGCCGAGGATTGACATGAGCCCCACTATCCCCGCGAACCGCTCACGCAGGATGCTCACCATGCTCGCGATGGTCTCCTCGAGAGACAGGTCCGGGTCAATCTTGCGCAGCTTCTCGTAGGTAGGCTCCGGGTCGATCGCGCGCGCCACCACGGTGTCGATGATCTCCTGCTTGTCCGTGAAGGCACGAAAGATGGTGCCCTCCGCAATGCCGGCGGCATCCGCGATCTCGCGCGTGGTGACGTCGGCACCCCGCTCGCGCAGGAGGGGAAGCGCCGCACCAAGAATTGATTCGCGACGGTCTTGCACGGACATCGGCCGGGCGCGGGAAGTCTTGGTGGTCACCCCACGACCTTAGTGAGTGAGCACTCACTCCGCAAGTGCGAGCCGACGGTAGAAGACGGGGCCGCCATCACCTTCTGCGGCTGAGTGGAACCCGACACGGGGGTAGAACGCGAGTGCTCCTGCGTTGGCTGGGTCGACCTCGAGGTGCACGCCAGGGACGCCGCGGTCCGCGAGGAGCGTGCACGCCGCCTCAATAAGGGCCCGGCCCGCTCCCCTCCCCTGAGCCTCGGGAAGCAGATCGATATGAAGATGCGCAGGGTAGTTGCCGAGTTCGCTGTTCAGCATGCGCCTCGGGTTGGTGGCCGAGGCGAGTAGCTTGCGGTCCGCATCGTTGGTCTCACGATGCGATGCGCCGACCGAGGGCCACCACTCGCGAGTGAACCACTCTTGAAAGGTCTCCGTATCGCTGGTGCCGAGGATGTAGCCCAGCGGGCCCTCCCCCTCGTCCCACACAAGCGCGAACCCTCCCGGGCCGTCAAGGTAGGGCGTGGAGTAGACGTCAGACAGCATCGTCTGATCGCTGTGCTCCCCGGTGGCGTCGCCCCCAGCCGCTCCGGTACGGAGGCAAATGCGTGCGATCGCGAGGCGGTCTGCGGGGACTGCGCTCCGAATGGTCATGCTCCCACGCTAACGCCCCACCCCGCATCCGGCTCGCCCCGGTCCCCAAACTCAAACCCAAACCGAGCCCGCAACCGAAACCGAAACCCAAACGGAGCGTTCAGGAAATGGTTGAAATCCGCACGACTCGTGTCCCCATGTTCACCTGTTGGTTGATCCCATCCACAGATGTCTCACGTGCGAGGCGACCACCCGCGTATTTTCGGTAGCAACGAAGCATGGCAAAACACTCCGGCTTGCAACGCATTCGCGACTACGTCTCACGCGACGTGAGGTCCTTTTCCCGCGCCGAACTGGAATCCGTGACGAGTCGCCAGACTCTTCGCACCGCGGTCAACAACGGTGAACTTGTCCGGGTCTTCGCCGGCGTGTTCATCGCAAACGAGCATCAGGATTCGTTCGCCGCGCGCGCCCACGCTGTCGTGAGGTGGGCGGGCCCTCGTGCGGCGCTGGGCGGCGAGTCCGCGCTGTTTTTATGGGGAATGATCGACACTCCACCCCCAGTCATTCAGATCATCGTCCCCCACAGCAACGGTCGCACCACACCGTCGTGGGTAAAGATGACGCGAATCACCTACCCCATCCGCACCGCCGAATGGCAAGGTTTGGCGATCATCACGCCAGAAGTCGCGCTGACTCAGGCATACGGCTACATGGCTCGTCACACTCGCGACACTGTGCTCCTCCGCGCAGTAGCGCTGCGGTTGCTCTACCTTCCCGACCTCGTCGATGCGCTGCGCACCATTCCTCGCATCCGGGCGCGGCAAGCACTCCGACAGGCGGCCGATGCTGCGGCCCGGGGCTCGGAGAGTTTCCTTGAATACCAGGGCGTCAGGTTTGTCTTCAACTGCCCCGAGTTATCGCATCTGATCCAGCAACATTGGATGCGAGTTGGCACGAGGAGGTATCGATGTGACTTTTATGACGCCGCTACGCGCACCGCGGTTGAGCTCGATGGCGCTGCCTTTCATAGTGACAAGGACGCTCACGAACGGGACATTCGACGCGACTCCGATCTCGCGTCTATCGGGGTCTTGACGGTGAGATTTGGCTACTCGGACGTCATGCAACGTCCAGATTGGTGTCGCGCCAGGCTGATTGAGGTGTTGCGTCATCGCAAATCAACCATGGGATGAACATAGGAGTTCCGGAGTCTCGGAGTTCAACCATTTCCTGAACGCTGGAGGAGGCGACGGGTGGGGTGATGCGAGCGGAGGAGGCGACGGGTGGGGGGTGCGAGCGGAGGCCTCGGAACCGCGCTAGATGCGCAGGGCCGTCGCTCCCGGCACACGCTCGACCGTGTGAATCACGCGCCAGTCGTCACCGCCCAAGCCCTTGGCCCACTTCGCGTCGCCGGTGGTCAGGAACGAGTCCGCGAGCGACTCTCCCATCACCAAAACAGAAGGGCCAGCTCCCGAAATCACGGCAGCCAGCCCTTGGTCACGCAGGTAACGCATCATTTCCATGGCAGACGCCATGATGTCAGCACGGTAGTGCTGGTGCAGTTTGTCCTCAGTCGCGGCGAGCAGGTCCTCGGGACGGCCAGCCAACGCGTTGACGAGCAACGCAGCGCGCCCCAGGTTGAATGCCGCGTGCGTATGGGGCACCTGCGCGGGCAGCACGGAACGTGCCTGCTTGGTCGGCAGCACCGAACCGGGGATCAGCACCGCGGTCTCGATCTCGGGAGCAATCGCGAGCGGGGATGCGTGAGCACCCACCTCGTCCAACCACGCCACGGTCGCGCCGCCGTAGATTGCCGGCGCGGCGTTGTCGGGGTGGCCCTCAAACTTGGTTGCCAAGTCCAGCGCGATCTCAGCGGACAGCGCCTCTGGCTCCGCAATCAGTCCACGTGCGGCGGAGATTCCAGCCACGACAGCGGCCGCGGAGGACCCGAGGCCCCGCCCGTGTGGGATCCGATTTGTTGCTTTGATGTGCAGGCCCATCTGCGGGGCATTCACGTGATCGATGGCCGCACGCAGCGCCTGCACGAGCAGATGCGACTCGTCGCGAGGCAAGGTGTCGGCGCCTTCGCCCTCAATCTCGATTGTCACCTGGCTACTGCCGAGCGCGCGTACCTCGACCTCGTCCGCCACTCCTAGCGCCATGCCAAGAGCGTCGAAACCGGGACCGAGGTTTCCAGCGGTCGCCGGAACGGTCACTCGAACGTGGTCAGCACCCAGTCGCATCGTTAGAGCCCCAGCGCGTGTGCCGCAGCCGCGACGTCGACGGGGATCACCTCAGGCTCGACCTCGCGCCCCTTGAGCGCGGTCGCGGTGTCCTTCAAGCCGTTGCCCGTCACGGTGCACGTAATGGTCGCGCCCTCGGGCACTTCTCCCGCGGCCGATGCTGCGAGCAGTCCGGCGATGGGCGCGGCCGATGCCGGCTCGACAAAGACGCCCACGTCCGCCGCGAGCATGGCTTGGGCCCGCAGGATCGCGTCGTCGGAAACTGCACGGATCCAGCCGCCGGACTCGTCGCGAGCGGAAATCGCCAGGTCCCACGAGGCGGGCTTGCCGATGCGGATCGCGGTGGCGACGGTCTCGGGGTCCTTGATGGGGTGCCCGGCGACGAAGGGCGCGGAGCCCTCGGCCTGGAGTCCCCAGATCTTGGGGCGCTTGGTCGCGATACCCGCGTCGGCGTACTCGTTGAAGCCCATCCAGTAGGCGGAGATGTTGCCGGCGTTGCCGACGGGAAGCATGTGGATGTCAGGAGCGTCGCCCAGTTGATCAACGATCTCGAAGGCCGCCGTCTTCTGACCCTGGAGGCGGTACGGGTTCACGGAGTTCACCAGCGCTACGGGATAGTCCTCGCTGAGGGCGCGCACGATGTCGAGGCACTCGTCAAAGTTGCCGTCCACCTGGACCAGCTTCGCGCCGTGGACGATCGCCTGAGCCATCTTGCCGGCAGCGATCTTGCCCTGCGGAATCATCACTACGCACTGAAGACCTGCGTGGGCTGCATAGGCCGCGGCCGAAGCACTGGTGTTACCGGTCGACGCGCACACCACCGTGTGGTCGCCGTCCTTGACGACCTGCGTGATGGCGGACGTCATGCCGCGGTCCTTGAAGGAGCCGGTGGGGTTCATGCCCTCGTACTTGACGTAGACCTCGGCGCCCACCATCGAGGAGATGGTCGACGCATGGATGAGCGGCGTGCCACCCTCGCCAAGCGAGATGACGCGGTCGCCCTCATCAAACGGCATCCGGTCCATGTACTCACGGATAATTCCGTTCCAAACGTGCGCCATTACTCTCCCTCAATTCGCAGCACAGACAGTACTGCGTTGACCGCGTCGTTGGCGCGCAGGTCCGAGACCATCTGGTCAAGGTCCTTCTCTGGCGCGCGATGCGTCGAAATCACTAGTTCGGCGGTGCCCTCGGCCCCCGCGCTCTGGCGGACTGTCTCGATTGAGATGCCCTTGCCTGCGAGAATCGCGGACACGGCGGCGAGCACGCCGGGCCGGTCCGCAACATTGAGTCGCAGCTGGAAACGGGTGAGTGCGGCCGAGATTGGCAGCACGGGCAAATCCGCGTAGTTCGACTCGCGGGGGCCCTTGCCGCCACCAGCGATGTGGCGCGCCACGGAGACTACGTCGCCCATTACGGCCGATGCCGTGGGCGCCCCTCCCGCTCCCTGTCCGTAAAACATGAGTTCGCCGGCTGACTCCGCCTCGATGAACACAGCGTTGAACGCGCCGCGCACGCCGGCGAGTGGGTGAGTCAGCGGGACCAGTGCTGGGTGCACGCGAACCGTCACACCATCGTCAGCGCTCTCGGCGATCGCGAGCAGCTTGATGACGTGGCCTGACTCGGTGGCCGCGGCCACATCCGCCGCCGTCACAGAACTGATGCCCTCGCAGAACACGTCGTCGAGCGATACCCGCTGGTGGAATGCGAGAGACGCGAGGATCGCGGCCTTGGCCGCGGCATCGTGGCCCTCGACGTCTGCCGTGGGGTCCGCCTCGGCGTAGCCCAGCCGCTGCGCCTCCGCGACGACCTCGTCGTACGGAAGACCCTTGGTCGTCATCTCGTCGAGCACGTAGTTCGTGGTGCCATTCACGATGCCGAGGATGCGTTGCACGCGGTCACCCGCGAGAGACTCACGTACGGGACGCACCAACGGGATGGCACCCGCGACGGCGGCCTCGAAATACAGGTCCGTGTTAGCCGCATCGGCGGCCTCGTAAAGCTCGGCACCCTTCTGGGCGAGCAAAGCCTTGTTCGCGGTGACGACGGCCTTGCCGGCGCCCAGTGCGTCCATGATCGCGGTTCGCGCGGGTTCGATACCGCCCATCAACTCGACCACGATGTCGGACGAAGCGATGAGCGCGGCGAGGTCCGAGGTGAGCAGGTCACGCGGCACCACTGGGTCGCGCTCGACCGAGGTGTCGCGGACATACACACCACTGATCTGAACAGGTGCGCCCACTCGGGCGGCCATGTCCTCGGCCTGCTCGGTGAGCAGCCGGATCACCTGGGTGCCCACGGTTCCGCATCCAAGGATGGCGATTTTCACGGGGTCAGCAGTCTGTTGAGGCACGGCTACACCTTAGCGGTTGTACGGGGCAGGGTGGGAGTCGCCCGCCTCACCCTCGTCCACACATAGAGAGGCCCACGACCCCGGCGTGCTGAGGGATACACCGGGGCCGTGGGGGTCATGCGTGAGGTCGAGCCATGGAAGGCGGTGACCTCACAAACTTGTCAGTTGCCGCCAGGACGGGCAGGCGGGATGCTCTGGACGTCTTCCGCGAGCGTGGCGTCCTCATTGCCCTCCGAGTAGTCGGACTCATTGCTCACGACCTTCTCGCCGTCAAGTACTGAATGGCCGCGCTCCTCGCGCTCCTTCACTACCTCTTCAGCGATCTCGTGCAGGGCTGCAGTCTTCTCATGCTCAGTTGCGGGGACGTTCTCTGAACCAGTCATTGGAACCACTCCTTTTCACGACGTCGTTGTGCGGGCCTTCACTATTGGTAACGAATAGGTCACGGAAGTATTCCGCCCTTCTCAGAATTTCTTAGATTCCCGGGGGCTTGGGCGGAATCTCGGCGCGTGCTTCGGCGGCCTCTGCCTCATCATGCTCACGCTGGATGGGATCCTCGGTGCCGTCAAAGTACTCCTCGAGGGCGGCATCGTTGTCCGCATTCCGGCGCGGCTTGTCGGCCTCGTCGTTGTTGGGCTCGTCCTTGTCATGATGTTTGAAGATAGACACGTGTCGCCTGCCTCTCACTCGCCTTGAGCCGCGCCGCCATGACGCTCTCTCAATATAACTTTGTGCACGGCCGCGCGTCGGCTGAGAAGTCACATTGGGGACGACTCGTCATCTACGGTGGGCTGATGACAACCCCCGCGCGCGTTCTGATGGTCTGTACCGGCAACATCTGCCGCTCCCCCGCCATGCACTACCTCGCCGCGCGCGACTGGGGCGAGGCGGCCCAGGTCAGCTCCGCTGGAACGTACGCGGAAATTGGTATGGACGTCCCGCCGCCGATGCGAAGGTCCGCTTCCGCCGCCGGGCTCACCATTCCTCGCCACCGGCCTACGCAGCTCGACGAGGGCCTCATTGCACGCGCCAATCTGGTTCTCGTGGCCACCGAATCTCACCGCCGCTGGATCGAGGATGAACTCGGCACCGTTCCGGACCACGTGTTCGGACTCAAGCAGGTCGCCGAACTCGCATCGCGAGCGCCGGCACCCGACGGCGAGACAGCGGGAGCGCGGCTGACGAACGCCGCAGCCGTCCTACGCGCCGAGCACGACCGCGAGGGCGCGCCCCTGCGCAGCCTGGACGATCCGTGGTCGCGAGACCAGGTCACATACGACCGGGTCTACGGCGAGATCGCCGATGCCCTGGCCGAGATCGCTACTTGGGCGCGGCTGTCCGACTAGGCGCCCCGTGGCGAACGCCACGCGCTGGGCATGACGAGCGAAGGCGGACCGGGTTACTCGGCCGCGACGTCCCAGCGCAGGAGGTCGTCGAGGGTATCGCGGCGGATCAGCACCGTTGACTGACCGTCCCGTACGGAAACCACGGCCGGACGCAATGCGGCGTTGTAATTGTTGGCCATCGAGCGGCCGTACGCACCGGTGGCCGGAACCGCCAGCAGGTCTCCGCGCGCAACGTCGTGAGGCAACTGGACATCCCGCACCACCACGTCGCCGGACTCGCAGTGTTTGCCGACCACACGGCTCAGCGCCGACTCGGCATCCGAGAGCCGCGAGGCCACTGTGGCCGTGTACTCAGCCTGGTAGGTAATGGTGCGCATGTTGTCGCTCATTCCGCCATCGACCGCGACATACTGTCGTCCACCGCCGTCCTCGAGCTGCACCTGCTTCACGACCCCGACCGTGTATAGCGTCATACCGGCTGGGCCGGCGATCGCCCGGCCGGGCTCGATGCTGAAGCGAGGCCACGTGCCGCCCACCTTGGCGACGGCGGCCTCCACTGCATCGGCGATGCCGTAAGCCGCGTCACGGGTCTCGAGGGCCTCGCCGGTCTCGGTGTACGCGATCGCGTAGCCGCCGCCTAGGTCCACCTCGGGAAGTTCGGCACCGGTATCGGCGGTGAAGGCACCACGGAGGCCGAGCATGCGCTCCGCGCTCTCCTGGAACGCTGCAAGCGACAGGATCTGGCTGCCAATGTGCGTGTGTATGCCAAGGAGGTTGAGGTTTGCGGCGTCGTGACACGCGACAAGCGCCTCGTACGCGGCACCGCTCGCGAGTGACAAGCCAAACTTCTGGTCCTCGTGGCTCGTGGCGATGTACTCGTGTCCACCCGCGTGTACGCCGGTGGTCACGCGCACCATGACGGGCGCTACGACGGACAGTTCGGCGGCGAGAGCCTCCAGCACCTCGATCTCAGTGAACGAGTCGACGATGATGCGCCCCACGCCCACCTCGAGCGCGCGGCGCAACTCCGCATCGGACTTGTTGTTGCCGTGCAAGCCAATGTGCTGCGGCGCAACGCCCCCGCGGAGCGCAATCTCGAGCTCCCCCAGAGACGCGACATCGACGCACAGATCCTCCTCGCGCATCCACCGGGCGACCTGTGAGCACAGGAACGCCTTGCTCGCGTAGTACACGTCCACCTCGGCTCCCTTGCGCCCAAACGCGGCCGCGAAGTGGTCGCGAAAGGCCGCGGCACGGGCACGCATGTCAGCCTCATCTACGACATAGAGCGGCGTGCCGTGCTCGGCAGCGAGCTCGCGTACGTCAACGCCGCCCACGGAGATCGCGCCGTCGGACGTGCGCTTGACGGACGAGGACCAGACGGAAGCCATCGCTACATCCTCTCCGGGGCGCTCACACCCAGCAGTTTCAGGCCATTGCGCAGCACAACACCGGTCGCGTCGTTCAGCCATAGGCGCGTGTGGTTGAGGTCGGTGACCTCCTCGTCGCCCAGCGGAGTCACGCGGGTGCGGTCGTACCAACCGTGGAACGCCGAGGCGACGTCCTCGAGGTAGCGGGCCACCCGGTGCTGCTCACGGAACTCGACGGCCTGCGCCACGATGCGGGGGAACTCGCCCAAGATGCCCAACAGTTTTGCCTCGGCCTCGTGCGTCAGCAGGCTCGGGTCGAACGCCTTGTCCCGCGAGATGCCGTACTCGGCGGCGTTGCGAGCCACGCCAGCCGTACGAGCGTGGGCGTACTGGACGTAGAAGATGGGGTTTGCGTTGGACTTGGATGCGAGCAGGTCCAGGTCGATGTCGATGGTCGAGTCGGCGCTCGAGCGGGCGAGCGCGTAGCGCGCCGCGTCTACTCCGACCACGTCGACCAGGTCCTCCATGGTCACCACCGTGCCGGCGCGCTTGGACATGCGCACGGGGGCGCCGTCCTTCACGAGGTTGACCATCTGGCCGATGATGACCTCGACGGTCTCGGCATCGTCTCCGAACGCAGCGGCCGCGGCCTTCAGGCGCGCGATGTAGCCGTGGTGATCCGCGCCTAGCAGGTAGATGCAGAGGTCGGCACCGCGGTGGCGCTTGTCGCTGAAGTACGCGAGGTCGCCGGCGATGTAGGCGGGCTTGCCGTCGGACTTGATGACCACGCGGTCCTTGTCGTCGCCATAGTCGGTGGAGCGTAACCACCACGCGCCATCCGCCTCATAAAGCGATCCGGTGGTCTTCAGGTGATCCAACGCCTTGGTCACGGCGCCAGACTTGTGCAGAGAATCCTCGTGGAAGTAGACATCGAAGTCCACGCCAAAGTCATGCAGTGACTGCTTGATCTGCGCGAACATGAGGCGCACGCCCCGGTCGCGGAAAAACTCCTGAGCCTCGTCGCGCGGCAACTCAATGGGGTCGTCGTCGCCAGCCGCGGCGGCCTCGAGCATGACCTCGTTCGCGATGTCTTGGATGTACTGACCGGCATAGCCGTTCTCCGGGGTGTCCTCCCCCAGCACGACTGCGAGCAACGACTTGGCGAAGTTGTCGATCTGACCGCCGTGGTCGTTGAAGTAGTACTCACGCACCACGTCGGCACCGTGGAACTCGAGCAGGCGAGCGATCGAGTCTCCTACGGCCGCCCAGCGCGTTCCACCTAGGTGGATGGGGCCCGTGGGGTTCGCTGACACGAACTCGATGTTGACGGTCTTGCCGGTCAGCGACTCGCCGCTTCCGTAACCCTCGCCGTAGTCGACGATGCCCTTGGCCAACTCTCCTGCAGCTCCAGCGCCCAGGCGAATGTTGATGAAGCCGGGGCCCGCGACCTCAGCCGAATCGATGCCATCCGCGTCTGCGAGACGCTCGCACAGGGTCTCAGCAAACTCACGCGGGTTGGTGCCCGCCTGCTTGGCGAGCTGCATCGCGATGTTCGTGGCCCAGTCACCGTGCTCGCGCTGGCGCGGGCGGTCCACACGCACCTCGGGTACGTCAAAGGGCGACAGTTGGAAGTCGCTGTCGTCAATTCCGCTGAGAATGGCGGCACGGATGGTCTCGGAGAGTTCTTCTGGAGTCACCCGGTCAGTCTATCCGCGTCACTCGCGCCCGCGTGTGCGCCCTCGGTTCGAGCTCGCGTGCGAGCATCCGGCTTGCTACTGGGGCACAACCTCGCGGGGTACGCCGCGCTCGATGACCGCCAGGCGGGCACCGTCTCCGAACCGTGCGAAGTTGTCGAGGAACACCTCGCGCGGCTCGGTGAAGTGCGCCCAGTCGTCGATGTGCACGGGGACGATGCTGGCCGCGGGCCACATTCCGGCCACCTGGGCAGCGCGCTCCGCATCGAGCGTCAACAGCACGTCGCCGATGCTGGCAGCCTTCGCTCCCCCGGCGAACAGTACGGCGACGGCGACGTCGGGAAAGCGTTCGGAGACCTGTCGGGCCTTCGCCACCGACGCATTGTCGCCCGAGACGTAGACGGTGGGCCAGCCATCGGCTTCCAACACAAAACCGGTGACCTGTCCCGCCAGGTGCTTGACGGCACTCGTGCCGTGCCGTGCCGCGACGGCGGTGATGGTGACCGTGGCATCGGCTCCCTCGACGGAGAGCGAATCCCACCGAGCCATGCCGTGCGCGAGATCAAGCCGCTCGCCGCCCTCGGGCGTCGTGAGGACCAAGCCAGCGTCGGAAAGCATCGCGCGGCCGGACACATCCAGGTTGTCCTCGTGTTCGTCATGAGAAAGCAGCACGACGTCCACCCGGCCGATGCTGTCGCTGGGGACGGCGGGACCGGTTAACTTGGTGAGGTTTCCGCTCGGGCCGGGCGCATCGAACGTGGGGTCGGTGAGAAAGCGCAGCCCCGCATAGTCGAATACGACGGTGGGACCACCGATAAGGGTGAAGGAAATGGGGTGACTCATGAAGCCATTGTTGCGCGCTCATCTCGCCCGGCGATACCGCTAGCGTGCGAGCGCGTCCGTCACGAGGTAGATCACGCAGGCGATGCCGAGCGCGAGGACGGAGAGCGTGAGTACCGCCGCCGGCGGGCCCGACGGTTGCAGTGTTCCCGTCGCGACGAGTTCCGCGTGTGCGCGGCGGTACCTCCGCGCGGACGTCACGTAGGTCGCGACGGCGAGCGCCATGCCGATCACGCCCAGGGCGAGAACAACGACGCCGCCGTTCCCGGCAAGCACCTTGATGGATGCGGCGCAGGCGAGCCCAAAGGACAGTGCGGTGCGCCGCCACGCCAGTAGCGTGCGCTCAGGCTGCAGCCCCTCGTCGAAGGGCTTGTCGACGTATCCCTCGGTCATGCCGGCACCACTATGCGCACGGCAGTCTCTGGACGTCGCACGTCACCACAGCAGCCCGGCACCGATCAGTACGACACCGATCGCGATTCCAACGGAGAGCACTGGGCCAGTCATCGGTCCCGGCAGGGCCCGGCCCTGACGCAGTGACTGCTCGGTGCGCGCCCAACCGAACCAGGCCTGAGCGGTGGCGAGGAGGCCGAGACCTACGAACAGGCTGGCGGCGACCAGCCGCAGCACCGGGTTGATCGGCACGGCCAGTGCCTCCAGCGCCACGCCGGTGGCGAACAGAGCAAGGGCGGTGCGGGTCCACGCCAGGAAGGTACGTTCGTTGGCGAGGCTGAACCGGGGGTCCGGCTCGTCGCCCATCGAATACACCCGTGGTGGGAACCGCTTCCGCCCTTGCTCGTCGCTCATGAGACCAGTGTGCCCTGGTCTGCGCCCAACGTCACCTCTGGGCTTGGCTCGAAGCCGATGCGGAAGGCACCGACGTAGACCTGGCCACGGCCCTCCAGCTCGACTGGCGCCGTCAACAGGTTCCACGCGCGCCCCTTGATCTGAGCCTGGGCCATCATCTCCATGAAGTTGGTGGGCTTGGGCAGTGGCTCGCGTGGCGGCTCCGTGGTCCAGCCAACTGTCGCGCCGGGCGTCTCGCACGTCGCCGTGAGCACACCGTCTTCGACGGACACGACCGGCTCTGCGGTGAGTTGGCGCTTGCCCCCCGGGCGCCACATCTCGATCAGCTCGTCCTCGGGCATGAGGCCCAGATCGGGATAGGTGGCGCTCCACTCGTCAAGGGCGCCGCGCAGGCGGTCGAGTGTCTCTGCGTGCGCGGGATCGGTGGCCAGGTTGACGGTCTCGTGCGGGTCGTTGCGGATGTTGTACAGCTCCTCGGGCTCCTTGGCCGAGCTGACGTAGGAGCGCTGCAACGGCGTAAGTTTGTCGGGCACTTCGCCCTCGCCCAACTGCCCCGCTTCCTCGAACGTGAGGCGGCGCATTTCACCCCAGGTCGCCAGCTTGTCCGGGTAATCGCAGTGCGTCATATGTGGACGGTCGGGGTGCAGGTGGCGCACATAGCGGAACTGCTCGTCGCGCACGGTGCGGACGGTGTCGAGTTGCTCGTCCATGCGGTCACGGCCACCAAAGGCGTAGCGAGCTGCCGGAAGATCGGTGCCCTCGTCGTCAAAGAGCGGCGTGCCGTGCATGTGCGCGGGGATCTCAATTCCCGCGGCACGCAGCATGGTGGGTGCGAGGTCGATCATCTGCATGACCTCGGGACGCGAGGTACCGGCCTCAAGCTTGCCTGGCCAGCGCATGATGAGCGGCTCGCGCAGGCCAGATTCCGTGGCCCAACGCTTGGCGCGCGGCATGCCGAGGCCATGATCTGACCAGAACACCACGATGGTGTTGTCGGCGAGACCGTCCTCTTCGAGCTGCTCGAGGAAGGTGCCTACCTCATGGTCCATCTCAGTAATGAGGTCGAGGTAGCGTGCCCAGGACTTTCGGAATACCTCGGTGTCCGGGTAATAGGGAGGAAGCGTGATCGAGTCCGGGTCGTGCCGGTCCTCGTCCGCCACGTGCGACGTTGCCTTGAAGAACGCCTCGTCGTCGAGGTAGATCTGCGACTCGTGCGTGACGAATCCATGGTGCGCCATGAAGAACGGCTGATCCTTGTCTGGGCGGTTGCGCCAGTGGGCACCCCCAGACAGGTCGTCGTAGGCCGTGGGTGGGATCTCCATCTGGAAGTCCGTGAAGAAAGAGTTGGCGGTGTAATAGCCGGCCTCGCGGAAGTACTGCGCGAGCAGGCCCACCTCGTCCGGCGGGACCGCACGCGTGCGCATGTGCATGG
>NZ_BBRF01000001.1:142035-808295 GCF_000975135.1 Demequina aurantiaca
AAGTCCGTGAAGAAAGAGTTGGCGGTGTAATAGCCGGCCTCGCGGAAGTACTGCGCGAGCAGGCCCACCTCGTCCGGCGGGACCGCACGCGTGCGCATGTGCATGGTGCCCACTGCACTGGGGTAGCACCCCGTCATGATGGCGGCGCGCGACGGAGCGCATACGGGTGCGGCAGCGAAGGCCTGGTCGAAACGCACGCCCGATTGCGCGAGTGCGTCAAGGTTGGGCGTCACCGCCTCCTCTGCCCCGGGCCACACGCCGGCGTACGTACCCAGATGTGGGTTGATGTCGTGGGTCGAGATCCACAGAATGTTTGGTCGGGTCATCGTTGTCCTCCTTGACGACGAATAGGGCGCCTTTGATGCGCTATCACCTCACGATGCCACATCCAGCGTGCTAAAGTCTAGTGGTCACTCGGTTTTCTTTTCGTGTCCTTTTCAGGACGCAAATCCAAGCGGACTCACGTGACGCAGTTAATATGGGCGACGACGCTCCCGTACGTTGCGCGTCGCTCTCGAATCTTAAGGAGATCAACCGTGACCAGCGACGCAGTTGTGCGCAAGACGCGCGGCCCCTACGCCAAGAGCAAGGCGACAAAAACTGCGATTCTCGATGCGGCGCTCGAGGTGTTTTCCGAGGGCGGGTTCCGTGCAGGGTCGCTGTCAGAGATCGCGTCGCGGGTCAACATGAGTGAGGCCGGGCTGCTCCATCACTTCCCCAACAAGAGCGCGCTCCTGACGGCGGTTCTCGACCGGCGCGACGAGCACTCCAGGGAGGACCTGGAGATCGACCTCGACACACAATCTGGACGCGAGGTCCTTGGCGCCTTCACCAAGCTGATGCAGAACAACGCGGATGCGCCGGGCGTGGTCGCGCTCTTCACTACCCTGTCTGCCGAGGCGACGTCGAGTGACCACCCCGCCCACGAGTACTTTGTGGACCGCTACGCGGACCTACGCAGGATTGCCGTCGAAGCGACCGTCAAGGCGGAGACCGAGGGCAGCCTGCGTCCGGGCGTGGATCCCAAGAGTTCGGCGATCCGCATCATCGCGTTGATGGACGGTCTTCAGATCCAATGGCTACTGGACCCCGGAAGTGTCGACATGGGCGAAGAGATTCGCCAGGCGGTTAACGACATCCTGGTTGATCCCATCTAGCTCGAGACTGCATGCACATGCCTCGGGCCCGCAAGCGATGCTTGCGGGCCCGAGGCATGTGTGATGACCCTTAACGCGGCATCCTACTTCGAGGCGTCGATCAGCGCCCGGCGGTCCTCGCGACGCACCTTCTGACGGCCTGGGTCCGCAACTGGGGACGCAAGCAGCAGACGCTTGGTGTAGTCGTGCGATGGGTCGCTCGTCACCTTGTCTCCGTCTCCATACTCGACAATCTCACCCTGGTACATGACGGCGACGCGGTGGCTGAGGTGACGCACCACCGTGAGGTCGTGTGAGACGAACAGGTAGGCGACACCCGTCTCCTCCTGAACCTCGCGGAACAGATCGAGCACGCGTGCCTGCGTGGACAGGTCGAGCGCCGAGACCGGCTCGTCGCACACAATCAGTTTGGGGTTGAGGGCCAAAGCACGTGCAATGGCGATACGCTGCCGTTGCCCACCACTGAACTCGCGCGGCAAGCGCCCGAGCGTATTGGACGGCATACCCACCTGATCCAGCAACTCCGTGACTCGGCGTGAAGCCTCCTTGGCGGAGATTTTCGCCACGCGCATCGGCTCGGTCAGCGTCTGCTCGATGGTCAGTGACGGATTCAGGGACGTATACGGGTCCTGAAACACCACCTGAATGTCCTTGGATAGCGCCCGACGTTCGCGAGGGCTCGCCTTGGAGATCTCCTTGCCCTCGAACCGAATGCTGCCCCCAGTAACCGGGGCCAATCCAAGGACCGCGCGGCCCAAAGTGGTCTTGCCGGACCCCGACTCCCCCACCAGGCCAACGGTCTCGCCGGGACGAACATCGATCGATACCTCACGTAGAGCTCGGAACGGCTTGTTGCCAATGCCCTTGATGGGGTAGTCGACGATGACGTTCTCCGCGACTAGTAGTGATTCGTTCGTCATTTCTACTTCCCTCCTGCAGCGGTGCCGGCTGGTGCAACATAGGCACCACGAGCGTGCTCCTCGTCCAAGATGGCCGAGAACAAGGACTTCGTGTACTCGTCACGAGGGTTGGCGAAGAGCGCGCCCACGGGCCCGGTCTCTACAATTCTGCCGTCCTGCATGACGGACACCCAGTCGCAGATGTCCGCGACCACTCCGAAGTTGTGCGTGACCAGGAGGATTCCCACGTTAAGCTCTCGCTGAAGAGACCGAAGCAAGTCGAGAATGTCAGCCTGCACGGTCACGTCGAGCGCCGTCGTAGGTTCGTCCGCGATGATCAGGTCGGCCTCACAAGAGATTGCGCCGGCGATCAGCACGCGCTGCGCCATTCCACCCGACACCTGGTGCGGATAGGACTTGAACGTGCGCTTGGGATCGGGAATCCCCACACGATCGAGTAGCTCGAGTGCACGCGCCTTTGCCGCCGCCTTGCTCATGCCCATCGCCTTGCGCATCGGTTCCACTAACTGGCTGCCAATGGTGAACGACGGGTCGAGGTTGGACATCGGCTCCTGCGGTATGTAGGAGATGCGCGCGCCGCGGACCTTCCGCATTTCACTCTCACTCAGTGTTGCCAGGTTCTGACCATCAAAGTGCACGGTGCCGGCGGCAATACGCCCGCCGTGCGGCAGCAGGCGCAGCACCGAGAATGCGGTCTGGGTCTTGCCCGAGCCGGACTCACCGATGAGGCCGTGAATCTCGCCCTTCTTGACTGAAATGTCCACACCGCTGACGACCTGCTTCAGCGAACCGTCCGGCTGGTCGTAACCCACCACGAGCCCGTCAATGCGCAAGAGGTCCTCACGATCCGCATCGGCCGGCTGGTGGATAACCGTGGGCACATCGGATAGCACGATCTCAGCAGCCTTGGTGCCGGTTGCCGCCTTCTTGGGCGTTGCGGAGCGTTCCACCTCGTCACGAAGGGCATTTCCGAACAGCGCGAGGGCCATCGCGGTGATGCCAATGGTGAGCGCGGGCCACAGGATTCCCTGCGGGTCCTGATAGAGCTTGGCGAACGCGTCACCGAGCATGCCACCCCACGTGGGAATTGAATTGTCCATCAGGCCCAGGAATCCAAGCCCAGCCTGCAGCGCAATTGCCACAATGAGCATGATGGTCATCTGGATGATGACGGGTGCGCGCACCACCGACAAGATGTGTCGAGAGATGATGCTGCGGTTGCGAACGCCGGATACGCGCGCCGCGTCGACGTAGAGTTCATTGCGCACCCCCATGACAGCTGCGTGGGTGAGCCGGTGGAATCCGGTCGACAGCAGCAAGCCGAAGATCGCCATCGTGTACCAGAGCGACGGGCCGATGACCGAACGTGCCGCGAGTAGCACAATGATGCCGGGGAGGGCCATCACGAGGCTGACCACCCAGGTGGAGAAGGACTCGAACCACTTGCCGAAGTATCCGGCAATGAGTCCGGACGTCACACCGATAATGGCCGCGAGTCCCATGGCAAGCAGCGCTCCCGCGAGCGAATACCTCGTCGCAAAAAGCAGCCGCGAGAATACGTCGCGTCCAGCACCATCGGTTCCCAGATAGTGTTCCGAGCTTGGCCCTTGCAAGATGGCCTGAAGGTCGGAGTTGTTGGGGTCGTAGGGGGCCAGGTACGACGCGAACACTGCACCCAGAATGATGATGAGGAGAGTTGCCGAGGTCACTACTGCCACGGGGTTGTGCAACAGGCGTCGCACCAAATGACTACCAGTGGACGGCTCCTTGGCCACTTCCTCTGGCTGGATGGGGGTTACCTCGCTCATGACAGACGCACCTTAGGATTGACGAAGCCCAGCAGGAGGTCGATGGAGAGGTTAATCACCACGACCAGGGCGGCGGTAAAGACGACGATTCCCATCACGATGGGGAGGTCGCCTTGAGTAGTAGCAGTAACGGATATTTGGCCGATACCGGGGATGGCGAATACCTTCTCCACGATCACGGCACCTCCGAGTAGGCCAACAAACTGCAGGGCCAGAATTGCCAGCGCGGGGCCGGAGGCGTTGCGCAGGACGTGCTTGTACACCACACGGTTCTCCGAGATCCCGCGGCTGCGAAGCGTACGGACCCAGTCCTGACGCATCGCATCCTTGACCGCACCGCGCACTTGCTGTGCGACCGCGGCCATGGCACCAATCGACAGCGCAATGATCGGCAGGGTCACACTCTTGAGCCATCCGGTAAAGGAGTCAGTGAAGTCTATGTAGCCAGTGGCGTTAAGCCATCCGAGCTCGATGGCGAATATTCGCACCAGGAAGATTGCGATGAGGAAGCCGGGAATGGCGAGTCCGAGGATCGACACCACCTGCAGCGTGCGGTCGCGCCAGCCACCGTACCGGGCGGCGGACACACCGAGGATCGTCGCGACAATCGCGGTGAGAATTACAGTACCGATCACGATCGATAGCGTGACACCCATGCGAGAAGTGATCGCTTCGGTCACGGGCTGATTGGTGAACCAAGAAGCACCAAGGTCTCCGTGGATGGCATTGCTCAGCCATTCGCCATAGCGCGAGAAAACAGGCTCATTGAGGCCCAGCTGCTCGGCCTTCAGGTCAACGGTTTCTTGCGACGCACTGGCACCGAGAATCTGCCTGGCGATGTCGCCGGCGCCCCAGTAGAGCAAGAAGAAGGCGATGGTGGCGACCGCGAAGAGCAACACCACTCCGTTGAGCAGTCGCGTGATGATGAATCGAATCATGTAGATGTCCTCAATTGATAAGGCCACGAGGGGTGGTGCGCCGACCCGTGTGGGCCGGCGCACCACACTTCTCTAGTTAGTGGGCTTGATGGTCCACAGGTACGGGTACGCGTTCACGACCTGGAACTGCGCGTCAGTGTTCGCATCGGTCACGAACGTCGACTGGTTGCGGTACAACGGGGCGTTCCACGCCTGGTCCACCAGGTAGGCGTTGAGCTCCTTACCAGCGGCCTCGGCCTCCTCAGGAGTGCCCGTCTGAAGGACCCCGGCCAGCTCTTCGACCTTGGGGTCCTCGATGTTGAACGGGTTCCACGCCGCAGCCGCGACGATCTGGAACTGCGCAATCTGCCAGTCGCTGGGGTCCTGCTGCAACTGCATGAACGCGGCAGAGTACTTCTGCCCAAGGATGCCGGAGATGTAATCCGTCACCGCGATCTCATCGAGCTCCACGGTGATCCCAATCTCCCCCAGCTGCTGCTCAACGATCGGGAAAATCGTGGCCCCAAACGCCGGCGTGTAGGGGATCGTGAGGTCGAAGCCGTCAGCGTAGCCAGCGTCGGCCATGAGCTGCTTGGCCTTCTCCACGTCATAGGTATAGGTCGCGTCCAGCGACTCGTCGAAGCTGGTCGAGAACGTGGGGAAAATCTGCTCCGTCACAGTTCCGTACCCGGCGGCAGCGGCCTGCAATAGCCCGTCACGGTCCAACGCGTAGTTGATCGCCTGGCGAACGCGAACGTCGCCGAGCGCCGGAGTCAGGGCCCCGTCGCGGTCCGTAAGGAGCAATCCCGCCCAGTTGAGCTCACCCGAGACGATGTCCCAGCCTGCGCCCTCGATCTGAGGGATGGTGGTGTTGTCCGCCAACTTCGCACCGTTGATCTGGCCGGACTGAATCGCGTTCAGCATTGCTGTCGCGTCGCTAAAGACCTTCATTACGATCTTCTCGTAATACTGATCCTCGGGCTTCCAGTAGTCGGCCTTAACGTCGAAGACGTAACTATCTCCAACTACGGACTCCTCGGCATTAAACGTGTACGGGCCGGACCCGACGGGGTTCGTTGCTATGTCGGCACTGTCAAACGCCGCGGGACTCTCGACCATTCCGGCATTCTGAGTCAGCATGGTGGTAAGAGCCGGGTCGGGAGCAGAGAGCGTGATCTGCAGGGTCTGCGCGTCTACCGCAGTCGCATCCTCGACAAAGCGGAGGGATGACGCCTGGGGTGACGTACCGCCCTGGAACCGCAGAATGCTTTGAGCGGCGGCATCGGCGTCTACGGGATTGCCATCGGTGAACACCACGTCATCGCGGAGCGTCATCGTGAGAACGGTGTTGGTGTCGTCCCACGACCAGTCGGTGGCAAGTCCAGCGACGATAGTTCCGTCCGGATCGGCGCGAAGGATGGTGTCGTAGACGGCCTGCATGTAGGGCGACTCGTTAGCCCACGCCGCATTCGCCGCCTCGAAGGTGGTGACAGGAACCAGAGTTCCCAGGGTCAGGGTGCCTTCGGGGGCAGCCATGGCCCCGTCAGACGTGGCTGCCCCGGTAGTGGGAGCGGTGGTCTCCTCGGAATCCGAGCCGCTGCAGCCGGCAAGAGTGATTGCCGCGGCAGCAATAGTGGCGACGATAGCCGCACGCTTTCTTGTGAACATCATTGTCCTCCAGTGTGAGTTGCCCTCCGTTGGGCTACTTCTCGATGACCGTAACACAAAAACTAGTGGTTACACGGTTTTCGTTGCATAATTGAAATGTTCGCCTTGTGCAACTGGTCGTCGTGGCTCGATACTCCCACACAACCAGACTTAAATCGGCGCTCGGAATAAATATCTCAAAGAAGAGGAGACCACCGTGTCAACCAGGATCATCGTCAACACACCCAGCGGACAAATGTGCGGCATTGAAGCGACGACGACCTCAGGTGGCGCCATCGCATACCTAGGCGTCCCCTTTGCGACAGCCGAGCGGTTCAAGGCGCCACAGGTCATTACCAGCATGGACGGCGTATTCGACGCATCTCAGTTTGGACCGGCCGCACCGCAGGCTCGCAATCCAATGCTTGACGCGATGGGAGCCCCACAGCTCGAGACGGACGAGGCGGGGTGCCTCAATCTCAACGTATGGACGCCCGCGAGGGACGAGGCCCGCCGCCCCGTGGTGGTATGGGTTCACGGGGGCGCCTACGTTTCTGGCAGCAATTCTTCCGGTTTCAGCAACGGTGCCGAGCTCGCTGCCGCTCTTGACGTTGTCGTGGTTGCCATCAACTACCGGCTGGGACCGCTCGGCTTTCTTGCTCTCGATCACCTGCTGGGCGAGGAGTACGCGGACTCAGCAAACCTTGCGCTCCTGGATCAGTTGGCAGCACTCGAATGGGTGCAGGCAAACATCGGCTCGTTCGGAGGCGACCCAGCCCATGTCACCCTGGGCGGCCAATCCGCGGGAGGGGCAGCCGTCGCGACGGTTGTCGGCTCACCCCTGTCAGAGGGCAAGATCCGCCGTGCAATTGTGTCGAGCGGTACAGCCGAGCGTGCCCGCACCCTCGAACAGTCCCAGCAGATCACCTCAGAATTCCTCGCTGCGGCCAACTTCCACGAGAACGAAGCGGATCGACTCCTCACGCTGGACATTGACGCCATCATCGCCGCGATGTCCGTCGTCGTAGCCGACCACGGAGCACGCGTGGTCGGGCTACCGATGCCATTCCAGCCGACGTACGGCACGCCCGCATTGCCAAAGCTCCCGCTTGACGCCATACGCGAGGGAAACAATGCCGACATTGACCTCCTCACCGGCACTGCGCTCAACGAGGGGTCCATGTTTGCAGTGCCCATGCCCGGCACCCCTCCCCACACGGCCAGTGCCCGCGACCGTGCAAACCGCGTGTTGAGCGAGGATATCGGCGCGGACCTAGCTCCCGCCTACGAGGATGCGCTCAGACGCGAGCTAGGTCACGACCCAGAGGACGCGGAAATGCTCGAAGCCGCACTGTCGGATCGCATGTACCGTCAGCCCACCAATCGTCTGCTCGAGGCCCGCGCTGAGGCGAACGGCCGTACGTTTGCCTACCTCTTTCAATGGAAGAGCCCTGCAATGGGAGGCGCCATGGGCGCATTTCACACCCTCGACATTCCGTTCGTGTTCCGTCAACTCACCAATCCCGAGGCGAAGATGATGGTGGGATCTGAGCCTCCTACACGCCTGTCCGACGCAATGTCGGAGGCATGGGTCGCCTTCATGCGCGACGGCTCGCCCGCTAGCGCATCTCTACCCGACTGGCCGGAGTTCACCCTCAATCGCCGTCAGACGATGATGCTCGACGAGACACCAGCGATGACTGCTGATCCGCGCGGCGAACTGCGCGCTATCTGGGCCGAGGGATCAACCTCATGAGCGCGGGGCCGCTGTCCGACCTGTTCGTCATCGACCTGACGCGAGCCCTCGCCGGCCCCCACGCGGGAATGATGCTGGGCGATCTGGGCGCACGGGTGATCAAGATTGAGGCTCCCGGCGGCGGCGACCAGACGCGTGATTGGGGGCCGCCCTTCGTGGGCGAGAAAGACGCGGAGGAATCCACGTACTTCCTCGGTTGCAACCGAAACAAAGAATCCATCACGTTGGACCTCAAGGCGGAGACGGATGTCGCAGTCTTGAGTTCGATGCTCGAGCAGGCGGATGTGCTACTCGAGAACTTCCTGCCCGGCACGCTGGAGCGCCTGGGGTTCACAGACGAACGCCTCACAGAACTCAACCCGCGCCTCGTGACGATGTCCATCTCCGGCTTTGGCCATGACGGTCCCGAGGGCGGCCGTGCGGGCTACGACCAGATCGCGCAGGGCGAGGCCGGCCTCATGTCCCTCACGGGTTCGGCGCCGGACGACCCTCAGCGAGTCGGCGTGCCCATCGGCGACCTGCTAGCGGGCATGTACGGTGCCTTTGGGGTACTAGCGAGTCTGCTCGAGCGTGTCCGCACTGGGCAGGGCGGGCGCGTCCGCACGTCACTGCTGGCCTCGATCGTCGGAGTACACGCGTTCCAAGGCAGCGCCTGGACCGTCGCGGGCAAGGTGGGAGCCGCGGCCGGCAATCATCACCCCTCCATTGCTCCTTATGGTCTCTTCAAGTGCCGCGACGGCGCGATCCAGATCGCAGTTGGGTCGCCGCGCCTGTGGGAGAAGTTCTGCGCAGCGTTCGGCATGGATGCGGCCGATGCGCGGTTCGCCGACAACGCGGCTCGCGTTGACAATCGGGACGTCCTGATCGAGAAGATCGAGGCAGTCTTCGCCGAACGCGACGCTGCGGAGCTACTCGCCGCTCTCGACGCCGCGGGTATCCCTGCAGGAAAGGTGCGCTCGCTCGACGAGGTCTACGAGTGGGATCAGACCCGCTCCCAAGGTCTCATCATCTCAACCGATCACTCGACGCTTGGGCCCATTGACTTGCCCGGGCCGCCGCTCAGGTTCTTCGACGGCACTGGCACGGAGACCACCAACATCACACACCTCGCTCCCCCGCTACTCAATGAGCATGGCGAGGCGCTCCGTCACGAGTTTGCGAAGGAGAACTAGGCGATGAACGCTGCAGACCTGATTGCGCAAACCCTGGACCACGGTACTTACGTGAGTTGGGACGTTGCCCCGCCAACTCCCCTAGATCCCGACTATGCCGCCACACTGGAGCGAGCATCGGCCCGTGCCGACCAAGACGAAGCCGTCATCACCGGCGAGGGCACGGTGGATGGCCACCGCGTGTGCGTCATCGTGGGCGAGTTCGCCTACCTGGGCGGTAGCATCGGCGTCGCGACGGCCGAGCGCATCACGGCAGCAGTTCGGCGCGCCACCGTCGAAGGACTGCCCTTGCTGGCCGCGCCCGTCTCTGGCGGAACTCGCATGCAGGAGGGGACTCGGGCGTTCGTGCAGATGGTTGCGATCGCCGCCGCGGTCGCGGACCACAAGGCCGCTGGGCTCGCGTACCTGGTCTACCTGCGCAACCCCACCACTGGCGGAGTCTTCGCCTCGTGGGCGTCCATGGGGCACGTCACCGCTGCGGAGCCGGGGGCCATGGTTGGGTTCCTGGGTCCTCGTGTTTACGAGGCACTAGAGGGCCACGAGTTTCCCGCTGGCGTCCAGACGGCCGAGAACCTGCACGCACACGGGCTGATCGATGCCGTCATCGGCACCGCTCACCTGCGAACGCTGATCGTCAACGCTCTCGAGATTTTGGGGGCGCGGGCGCCGAACTCACCGCCTACCCCCGAGACCGCAGTCAAACCCCTCGAGGTCGACGACTGGGAGGTGGTGCTCCGTAGCCGAGCCCCAGGTCGTCCAGGAAGCCGCGCGCTGATCCATCACGCGTCCACCACGTATATTCCGCTCAGCGGCACCGGCCGTGGTGATGCCGACCCCACCGTTTCGCTGGGCCTCGCGCTGGTGGGCGGCCAGGGAGTCGCGGTACTCGCCCAGGACAAGGTGGCCCAGACCGGCACCACTCGCCTGGGTCCGGGTGCACTACGCGTGGTGACCCGTGGGATCGCGCTCGCCGAGGAGCTATCGCTACCACTCGTCACCATCATCGACACGCCTGGCGCAGCACTCACCCCGGATGCCGAGGAGGGCGGACTTGCCGGCCAGATCAGCCGCACGTTAACCGGGTTGGTGCGTGCACACGTGCCTGTCGTCTGCGTGCTCTGGGGCCAAGGTACGGGGGGCGCAGCGTTGGCCATGTTGCCCGCCGATCGAGTCCTCGCTGCGGACCATTCCTGGTTGGCACCCTTGCCGCCCGAGGGCGCCAGCGCCCTGCGGTATCGCACCACAGATCGCGCGGCAGAGGTCGCACGAGATCAGCGCGTGGCCGCATGGCACCTGCACGAGGACGGGATCGTCGACGAGGTGGTCGAATGCTCAGCCCCTGACGGCGGCATCGAGGCCATGCGACGTCATCTCATGTGCGCCATTTCCGCCCTCACATCGATTCCAACCGCCGATCTGGTGGCCAATCGCACCAAACGGTTCGAGCGCGTGGCAGTGGCCAGCCGCCAACCGGGTTCCTAAGAACTGTTGGCATCGGTGGCGATGCGCGCGACGGGATCCGCGCATTGCACCGGCTGGGATTCCGCGCACTCGTTGACCCACACCTCAATGTGGTCGCCCACCGCCAGGTTGTTGGGGTCAGCCGCCAGCCCGTCCGGGTCTTCGAGGCCGCCGGCAGTAGGCAGGTCGAAGGTCGCGCCATCAAAGTATTCGTAGCCCTTGTCCGCTGAGAATCCTACGGCGACCGTCGTCGCGTCCTTCGAGACGGAGGTCACGACGCCCACCGCATCGGCCGGTTGCTGACTACGGATGTCGTCGCTGCCGCTGGACTGCCCCGCACAAGCAGCGATGAGCACGAGCCCAGGGACGATGGTGAGTGCCCACAATGCGCGGCGCGTTCGCTTCTTAGCCATACCTTCTCAACGCACGATGCTCGCAAAGGGTTTCGATTCCGCGCGGCTTTGTTGCGAGTTTTGCGATCGGTCGCTCGTGACAGCGCCAGCGGCCCCGGCTCACCCTGGTATTCTCGACTGTCGCGGCAAGCCCGCGTCACGCCCTCGTAGCTCAGCGGATAGAGCACCGGTTTCCGGTACCGAAGGTCGCAGGTTCGACTCCTGTCGAGGGCACCCTTCAGTTGGGCCCTACGAGGATAGGTCCCATTCCCCCGGGATTGGCTCAAAGCCTCGCGCTGCGTTGAGCCCGCCCAATGCCTGAGCCACCGCCTCCCACTGATTGCTCTTGATCATTGGCAGGCCATTGCGCAGCGTGAAGTCTGGACGCCACTTCCCCCCATCGCTCCACCCGAGACCGATGAAGTATCCGGTCTGAGCAAACGCTCCCATCAGGGCCCCCGACGCGGCCGCATCGTTGACGAGGTCTGACAGAGGGGTGTCGAGGGTGATGCGGTTGGTCGCCGATGGCCGCGACAGCCATTCGACTTCACGGACATGCGTCCCGCTCCCTACGCGCTCAGGTTCGACACCGGGAAGATCGATGACACCTTCACCGTTGGCGGGCACGGCCACCTCTACGGAGAGCAGGTCTGCGGAGATGCTCCACGCCACTTCGAAGCGGCCGATCGTGGTCTCTAGCGAGGCTGACGCGGACGAGAGGTCACCGCCGGGGCGCGGCGCGAACCGTACCGTTCCGATGCCAGCGAAAGAGCGCTCGCCCCACGCGCGGGCGGCGTCGATCCCGGCAATCTCTCGATGCATCCAATCCGCCACGGCCCCGAGCGCGTAGTGGTTGAACGATGTCATTTCTCCTGGATTCACGGACCCGTCAGGCATCAGCGAGTCCCATCGCTCCCAGATCGTCGTGGCACCCTTGGTTACCGGGTAGAGCCAGGACGGGCACTCCGTCTCTAGTAGGAGTCGATAGGCGACGTCGCGGTGACCAGTCTCCGTCAGCGCGTCGCAGATGAGGGGTGTCCCCACGAAGCCCGTACGAATCCGGTAGGCGTGGGCCACCACGAGCTCGGCGAGTCGACTACCGGCCCTTTCGAGGCGCTCGTCACCCTCGAGGAGGCCGAAACTTATGGCGACCGCATACGCCGTGTGCGCGTCGGAGGTCATCCTCCCCGATGCCGTGACGTAGGTTGCGAGAAAGGCCGCCTTGGTGCGCCTTGCCAAGGCCGAGTACTTCTCGTGGTCGTCGTCTTTGCCCAGCCGTTCCGCAGTCGCGGCCACCACCGACAGCGATCGGTAGAGGTACGCAGATGCGACGATCTCCGGCTTGGTCTTGGCATCGGCAGGGTTGAAGTGAGGCGCAGTGGGGTCAAGCCAATCGCCGAACTGGAAGCCGCCCTCCCACAGGCCAGCCTCATCCGTCTGTGCCAGGACGACATCGAGCCAGGACGTCATGGAGTCGTAGGAGTGAGTCAGGACGGCATCGTTGCCGAACATCCCAAAGATGGCGGCCGGGACCAGAGTCACTGCGTCGCCCCACGCCGCGGCCGGCAGCACGGGACCGGCGTCGACAGACGATGGCACCACCGACGGGACGACTCCACCAAAGCGCCTCTGCTCCAGCGCCAAGTCTTCGAGCCACGACTCGAGCATCGCCGAAGAGTCATAGAGGTAGGTGGCTGTCGGAGCAAAGACTTGGACGTCCCCTGTCCAGCCCAGACGCTCGTCGCGCTGGGGACAGTCGGTCGGGATGGACAGGAAGTTGCCGCGCATTCCCCACACGACGTTTGAGTGCAATTGATTGAGGAGCGGGTTGCTCGACTCGAAGCGCCCTGTTCTCGCCATGTCGGTGTGCACGACGACGGCCGCGACCGAGCGCAATGCATCCTCACTAGGCAACCCCGAGATCTCGGCGTAGCGGAAGCCATGAAAGGTGAATCGGGGGGCAAAGTCCACGGCCCCCGCCGGACCGACGATGACCGAGTCAGTGGCGGCGGCATGACGCAAGGGCCGCGTGGCCAACTCGCCATCCTCCAGCACCTCGGCGTGTCGCATCGTGATGATGGAGCCCTCGGGGGCGATCGCTGACAGGTCCAGCCACCCCACGAGGTTCTGCCCAAAGTCAATCTGGGCGATGCCGTCGTTCCAGGTGATTTCCGTAGCCTCGACGCGCTCAATACGCCGAACGGGAGGGGCGTACGCAGGACGCAGGACTGACTGGTCAACGTCGACGACTTGAGCGCTTGAGGCCTCCGGAAATGCCGGTCGCCCATCGCGCGTCGTACTCAACCCCTGATCGCGACGACGGTCGTCTCGTCGTTCACCCTGGTAGATGGACGCCGACAGTGTGAGGCCCGACCAGGTCGCGTCCCACGTCTCATCGGTTCCGACAAGCTCGACTCGGCCATCGTCGTACTCGAGACGCACATGCATCCACACCGACTGGGGACCGTCGTAGCCCTTGGCGAACACACCGTCGAAGCCCACACGTTCGCCGAACCAACCCTCGGCCACTTCGGCGCCCACAACGTTGTCGCCCTCATGCAGCAGTGCGGTGAGATCGGCGGTCTGCGTCAGCAGTCGCTGGTCATAGGCGGTCCACCCGGGGGCGAGGACTTCGTCGGAGGCAACGACGCCATTCACCGTGGCTTCGTACACGCCGTGTGCCGTTGAGGTGAGCACTGCCCGACGAAGTCCCGGTTGTACGTCCACCACCTTGGCTACTCGGAAAGTGGGTCGCGGATCGGTGAGTTTCGGGCCCGCGGGAGGGGCGCCCGATGCCGTAATGAACTGTGCCGACAATGCTTGGGGCTGCAGCGCAGCGGTACGGACTACAGTCCACGGCGAGTACTCGCTCGGCGTTTCATCGACGCCAAACACCCGCAGGCGCAGGCGCACGTCCGCAAAGTCATCGAGTGGAGAGAACGGCCAAGAGGCTCCCGACGACAGCGAGCTCAAGAGCCTCACCTGCGCCGTCTCCCCATCCCGGTCAAGCTGAATCTCTACCGCGGTTTGCCGCCAACCATCCTCGTCCGCGACGACGCTCCATGACAACAGGGGTGCAGGAGACGCGACGAACTCTGGGCCCCCTCGCGGACCTACGAGCACGCGATCAACGACGACTCTCGACTCCTGCGACATACTTAACTACCTTTCAGTTTTTGCGCCATCTTGCTGCATTTTCGCGACATCGCGGCGGAAATAGCAGCGATCTAGAGAGCCACAGTGACCAGCGACTGGAGGTGCGTCCGCACGTCCGCCACCAGGTCGAATTTGGTCCGCCCGTAAAGCCATTGCAGTTGGAGGCCATCAACGACCGCCATCATTGAACGCGCCGCGTGACCCGGCTCAACTCCGGGCCGGAGAGTTCCCTCTTCGCGCATCACAATGAAGGACTGGCGCGCCTGATCGCCGATCCAGTCGTAGCGTCCCCTGAAGTACTCATGCGCGGGGTGATCGTCCGCGGTGCCTTCAGCAGCAAGAATGGTGTAGAGCTCTATCATCCCTGGTTCTTCGCAGTTCATGCGCACAACTTCAAGAAATCCACGAAGTGCGTCAATGCCCGGCGAAGTGATCGTGGCGAAGTATTCGCGGCTCCGCTCGTCCCGCAGGTCGAGCACCGCCTGCAGCAATCCTGTCTTGGATTTGAAGTGAAACAAGATGCCTGCCTGGCTCAGGCCAACCCGGTCCGCGACGGTACGCAGCGAGCCATTGGTATAGCCGCTCTCCGCAAACACCTCGAATGCAGCATCGAGAATGTCGCGGCGCCGATCAGCCGTCTTGGCATAGCTTCCGCGGATTGCCGTTGTGTCGCTCATAATGCGCCACGTTAGCACCCCGGCTACCCATCTCCGTAACGATTGAGTTGAAAACTAACCACCCCTTCAGTTTCCGTGCTACATTTCCCAAGTCGCCGGTCGAACTGTCCAGCGAACTCATACTGAGATTGGGGAACAATGAAGTTTTCATATCGCGCCGCCGCGCTCACTGCGGTCGGTGTTCTAGCCCTGGCGGCTTGCTCGTCTACGGACAACGACTCGGGAGCTGACCCCTCGAGCTCTGCGGCCACAAGCGAGACAGGCGCTGCACTGGCACCCTTGCTGAACCTCGGCGTCGTCGACTCCCCCGGCCAAGGCGGATTCGTTGCGGCCGACATGTCCTTCGCCACCAAGGCCCCCTACGGCCAGGCAATCTATGACACGCTCGTGCGAGCCACCCCAAGCAACTTGCTTGAACCGTCCCTCGCCACGGACTGGGGTTACGACACCAGCAAGACCGAACTCACGTTGAAGCTTCGTGACGACGTGAAATTCACCGACGGCACGGATTTCAACGCCGATGCGGCAGCACAGAACATCTTGCGGTTCCGAGACGGCTCGGCAGAGAACGCAAACTGGTTGGCGAACGTCGCGGACGCTGTCGCAGAGGATGCTCAGACACTGGTCATTACCCTCAGCGCGCCGGATCCTGCGCTGCTGCTCAACCTGTCGCGCGCCGCGGGATATCAGCAGTCCCCCGCCTCATTCGACAGTGACACTCCAGTGGGATCCGGACCCTACATTCTCGATGAGACCCAGTCGGTGGTGGACGCGTCATACGTGTTCGATGCAAACCCCGACTACTGGGCTCCGGATTACCAGCACTACGACGAGATCGCCATGACCGTCTTCGATGACCCAGTCTCCATGCAGAACGCGCTCATGGGTGACCAGCTCGATGCAGCTCTCTTCACTGGCTACCAAGGGTTCGACCAGATCGAGGGGGCAGGCTACACCGCCCACGAATACGCGCAGGACTGGGAGGGTCTCCTCCTGTTCGACCGCACCGGTCAGCTTTCCGAGCCCATGGGAGACGTTCGAGTGCGTCAGGCAATCAACTTTGCCATCGACAAGGAAGGTCTCCTCGAGGGACTTGCCGGCGGGCGTGGCGAGGTCACCACTCAGGTATTCGGGAAAGAAACCCCCGGGTACGACGCTGAACTCGAATACGCGTACCCGTACGACCCGGAGAAGGCCAAGTCCCTGCTCGCCGAGGCTGGTTACGCCGATGGTTTCACCATCGACTTCCCCACTGTGAGCTTTGTCCCGCAGGCTACTTTCGACCTGGTCGGCCAGCAGCTCGCCGAGGTCGGCATCACGGCTAACTTCACGGACATCGCACCCCAGGACTACTTCCCCACCATGTTGGGAGGCAGTGTTGCCCTGGCATCCTTCCGCCTCGAGCAGCCGGCTACGGCCTGGGAGACCTACTCCCTCGAACTGAGCCAAGGTGCGCCCTGGAATGCGTTCCACACACCTGACGACACCGTCGCAGGCTATGGCGAGACCATCCAGACGGGAAGCGATGCGGATTCTGCAGCTGCGGCAGCGGAGTTGAACAAGTACATCGTCGACCAGGCGTGGTTCAACCCGTGGTACCGCACCATCACCACGTTCTATACCGACGCCGAGACTGATGTCACGCCTCAGGTTGGAAACGTCTACCCCTACCTCTGGAACATCGTTCCCGTCACCAACTAGAAGTCGTTTGGGGGGCGCGGGGTGTGCCCCCCAAACGGTTTCTCAACTACCCATGTGGGAGCTCAACTCAGAAGAGCATCCCACTCACCACCACACTGGAGACTGACGTGGGACGCTTTATCGCGCGGCGCATAGTGGCAGGAATCAGCCTGCTGTTCGTCATCACGAGTGCCGCCTATTTCCTGTTGTACTTGAGCGGCGGTGACGTCGCACGCAACCTTTTGGGACCCACCGCGACCGACGCGCAGGTGGCCGCGAAGGCAACCGAGCTCGGCCTCGACCAGCCTCTCCTCACTCGCTATTGGGACTGGCTCAGCGGAGCCCTCACCGGGGACTTTGGAAACTCATGGGCGTCCCGCGCCCCGGTGACTGAACTCCTCTCCGGCCGCGTCGCCGTCACCTTGACCATCGTCGTCGCGGCCGTGATTGTGTCGGGCATCGGCGCTGTCATTCTCGGTTCGCTCGCCTCCTCACGCGGCGGCTGGGTGGACCGGACCATCCAAGTAGCGTCGCTCGTCGGCGCGGCGGTGCCCGGATTCCTCATCGCAATGGTGCTGGTTCTGGTCGTCGCGATCAATCTCGGGTGGTTCGAACCCACGGGCTACATCAATCCGTCGACGTCGATCACCGGCTGGTTATCGACTGCCGTGCTACCCATCACTGCGCTGGCTGTCGCTGGTGTTGCCGGGGTCACGCAACAGGTCCGCGGCTCCATGCTGGACGAGCGCCGCAAAGACTACGTTCGCACTCTCGAGTGTCGCGGACTTTCCTCCAGGACCATTACCTATCAGCACGTGCTGCGCAACGCGTCGGGGCCGGCCTTGAACGTACTGGCACTCATGTTCGTCGCCATGCTGGGTGGTGCAGTCGTGGTCGAGCAGGTGTTCTCGATTCCCGGCCTTGGCAAGCTCACTGTTACCTCGACGCTGAGCAGCGACGTCCCCGTCATCATGGGCATCGTCGTCGTCACCGTCGTCCTCGTCGTCATTCTCAACCTGCTGATCGACCTACTGCAGGCTTGGCTCAATCCGAAGGTGCGCCTGTCATGACAGCTCCGATTGCCCCGACCCCGCGCGCTGTCACACAGCAGCGCGCCTCACTCCTACGATCAGTCCTTCGCCAGCCACTCGGCGCCATCGCTCTCTCAGTGATTGCACTCTTTGTCATCGTGGCGATTATTGGCCCGTGGATTGTGCCTGGCGACGCCTACACTGCTCATCTGGACGCGATTCTCTTGCCTCCCGGGACCGACCACATCCTAGGCACCGACCCCTCTGGACGCGACGTCCTCAGCCGGCTCATTATTGCTACTCGTTCCAGCATGCTCGGTGCGACTATCGCCCTGGTAGTTGCAGCGGCCATCGGGATTTCGACTGGTTTGGTCGCCGGCTACTACCGCGGCTGGTTCGAATCCATCTTCAGCTATGGCGCGTCGCTTTTCCTCGCCCTACCGTCAATGGTCGTGTTGCTTGCCGCACGCTCAGTCATCGGACCCAACCTCTGGTGGGCAATGGTCATCTTTGGCGTGATCGTGTCCCCCGCGTTCTACCGGCTGACCTTCGCCACCGTCGCAGGCGTCCGCCACGAGCTCTACGTCGACGCGGCACGCACATCCGGGTTGTCCGATGTCCGTATCATCGGCCGACACATTCTCTCCGTTGTGCGCGCACCCGTCATCATTCAGGCTGCTGGTATCGCTGGTGTTGCCATCGCTATTCAAGCCGGCTTGGAGTTCCTCGGGATGGGAGACGCCAAGCTCATCACCTGGGGAGGGATGCTGAACGACGGGTTCCAGGCCATCTATCGCCAACCATGGTTGCTGCTGTGGCCCACCCTCGCACTAGTACTCATTTCTGTGGCCCTCACGCTCGTCGCCAATACTCTCCGCGATGTGCTGGAGAGGTCGTCCAGCGCCCGGCGGTCGCGCTCCAGCGAGCAAGCGCCCGCGGTGTACACGATTCCGGTGGGGTCAGCCCTGAGCGTGCGCGACCTTGAGGTCGCTTACGGCAACCACAAAGCCGAACGCGCCGTGGTGGTACGCAACGTCAGCTTCGACGTCGCGCCGGGAGAGGTCCTCGGTCTGGTCGGCGAATCGGGCTCCGGAAAGACACAAACAGCTTTCGCCATCCTCGATGTGTTGCCTGGAGGCGGCCGGATCACCTCCGGTTGCGTGGCATTGGCGGGCAAGGTCACGACGCAAGCTCAACGAGCACATGAACGCGGGCGCTCGGTCGCGTACATCCCTCAAGAGCCAATGTCTAACCTTGATCCCTCGTACACCATCGGTGCCCAGCTAACGAAGCCGATGCGCAAGTGCGCGAAAATGACGAAGACCGAGGCCAACGCGAATGCCCTCCGCCTCCTCACCCGGGTCGGAATCGCTAATCCCGAACGCGTGATGAGCCTCTACCCCCACCAGGTTTCGGGAGGCATGGCACAACGTGTGCTTATTGCGGGTGCCATTGCGACCGAACCCGACGTCTTGATCGCGGACGAACCAACGACCGCGCTAGACGTGACTGTGCAGGCCGAGGTTCTCGACTTGCTCAGAGACCTCCAGGCGGAACTCGGCATGGCCATGGTGATCGTTACCCACAACTTTGGCGTTGTCGCAGATATTTGCGACCGGGTCGCTGTCATGCAGGACGGTTCGATCGTCGAAACCGGAGATGTGGAGTCGGTCTTTGACCGCCCCCAGCATCCGTACACCCGCGAATTGCTCGGAGCGATTCTCGACGACGCCAGTGTCCGCACGCTGCCTTCGTCCACGACCACGAACGGGGTGCCGTCATGACCGATCCACTATTGGCCGTCGAGGACCTGCGAGTCGCGTATCCGGGGCGTGGCTTCCGCTCGCCTGATACGGAGATTCTTCACGGCGTCTCGCTCGATATCACCGCCGGCGAGACAGTAGGCCTCGTCGGCGAGTCCGGGTCGGGCAAGACGACGCTCGGGCGTGCCCTTCTGGGACTTGCTCCGGTGACGGGCGGTCGCATCCTCTTCAAGGGTGAGGACATTACTCACGCCGACAAGGCCGCTCGGCGACGTCTCACTCGTGACATCCAGGTGGTCTTCCAGGACCCCTACACATCGATGAACCCCAACCTGACGATCGAGCAGACGCTCACCGAACCCCTGCGAGCCAACGGAACCAGCAAGCGGGATGCCCTCGACAAAGTGGCTACGATGCTTGACGCAGTCCACCTGCCCACTGACTCACTGGGGCGCTATCCCAATGAGTTCTCGGGCGGACAGCGGCAGCGCATCGCAATTGCGCGCGCTCTCACCCTTGACCCATCGCTGATTGTCTGCGACGAGCCCGTCTCTGCCCTCGACCTCAGCAACCAGCGCCGCGTTCTCGACCTCTTCATTGAGATTCAAGAGCGTACCGGCGTCGCATATCTGTTTGTGTCACACGACTTGGCCGTCATTCGACACCTCAGCCATCGCGTCGCCGTGCTATTTCAAGGCGACATCGTGGAGTGGGGCGACTGCGACCAGGTCACTGCCCGTCCAGAACACCCCTACACCCAGCGCCTGCTCATGGCGGCGCCACTTCCCCACCCCGTCAAGCAGACAAAGCATCGCGCAGATCGGCAGCGAGTGCTCGCCGCACAGCGCGAGGCCGAACTGCAGTCGGGCGCCTAGCCCCTCTTCCGCCTGGCCTCACCGCCGGCATCCACTCGAGTCCCGCTGAAAGGACAACCCTCATGCCTCTACCCATTGCTGCCATTTTCGACCTGGACGGCGTCATTGTTGATACGGCACCCCTGCACTTCGATGCCTGGCGCCACACCGCTACCGAGCTGGGCTTTGAACTTGACGCCGCGACGGGTGAGGGACTCAAAGGGGTCGGTCGCAGTGACGCACTAGACATCGTCTTGCGTTCTGGTGGAATTGACCCCTCCGAGGTCAATGCGAGCCAACTCGCGGATGAGAAGAACGCCCGCTATGTGAAGTCTCTCGAGTCGCTCTCCACCGCGGATCTTCTTCCCGGCGCGCTTCAACTGCTGACGGAGTTGCGTGAGGCGGGAATACCCGTCGCGCTTGCTAGCGCGAGTCGAAATGCCCTCACCATTCTCGAACGCCTCGGCATCGTTGCGCTCTTCGACGCCATCGTCGACGGCAACCAAATCTTGCGCACCAAGCCCGACCCCGAGGTGTTCCTGCTTGCCGCGGAACTACTGGGAGTTGAGGCCGCGCGGTGTGTCGTGTTCGAGGATGCCGACGCAGGCGTCGCTGCAGCACGCGCTGCGGGTATGAAGGTCGTCGGGATTGGCGTGCCCGGCACCCTACGTGAAGCCGATGCCGTGGTTGCCGACCTCGCTCACGTCGAGGAGGCGCCCACGGCACTCCTGCCCAACCTGAGGGCACTGCATGGCGTGGCCCTCGACCAGGCGCCGTACCACCTCGACGCCGAGGCCCAGACGTGGGTGCGCTCGACGCTCGCGTCCCTTGAAGGCGACCGCCGCATCGGTCAACTCTTCTGCCTGCTCGCTGACCCCGATACCGTCGACCAGGCTGATGCCGACTTCGCGGTGATTGAGCCCGGCGGCTACATGCGGCGACCCTCGATGTCTCACGACGTCGTGGCGTTTAACCAGTACCTTCAGTCCAAGGCGCAGGTTCCGCTCCTGATCGCAGCCAACCTCGAAGCCGGACCCAACGGCGTCGCTTTCGACCAGACTTCGATGGGCTCACCGCTGCAGGCCGCGGCGACCGGCGACTCTGAGAGCGCACGCCGCATCGGCGAGGTTTGCGCGGTTCAGGGTCGTGCCATGGGCGTCAACTGGGCCTTCTCCCCCATCGTGGATATTCAGCGCAATTGGCGCAACCCCATCGTTCTGACGCGCGGATTCGGGTCAGACGTGAGCACTGTTTCTGACATGGGCGAGGCGTTCGTCAAGGGGCTTCAAGAAAACGGAGTTGCGGCCTCGGTCAAGCACTGGCCTGGGGACGGCGTCGACGATCGCGATCAGCACCTCGTCACCACGGTCAACACCTTGTCGACCGACGAATGGGACGTATCGTTTGGCACTGTTTACCAGCGCATGATCGATGCCGACGCGTTGACCATCATGGCCGCCCACATCGCCCTGCCAAGCTATTCGAAGACTCTCCGACCCGACATTGCCGACGACGACATCCTGCCCGCCAGCCTCGCCCCGGAGATCACCACCGATTTGCTCCGCGACCGGCTTGGCTTTGCTGGCGTGGTCGTGACAGATGCCTCGCTCATGGCGGGCATGCAGATGTCCATGCCACGTGCGCAGGCCGTCCCTCAGTCAATCGCTGCCGGATGCGACATGTTCCTCTTCACTGAGGACTACGCCACTGACCTCGAACACCTGCGCGCCGGCATCTCGGCGGGCATCGTCTCAACTTCACGGATTAACGAGGCTGTGACGCGCGTACTCGCGCTCAAAGCCGCTCTGGGCCTACATCGCGCATCGTCCGTCGCGGACGTGGTACCCGACTCACTTGCTCAGGTCAACCGCGGTCAGCACGAGGGGTGGGCCGCCGAGCAGGCAGCGCGCTCCATCACTCTTGTGAAGAGCGAAGACGGTGTGCTGCCGCTCACCGCGAGCGAGCGCCCGCGGGTCCTTCTTTACTCACTGCGTGGCGGTCCGATGCCCTCAACGGGGCCCGCGGAGATATTCAGGGATGCTCTCAATGAGCGTGGGTTCGCGGCGACCTTGCATGTTGACCCGCCACGCGAGGAAACAATGTTCCGTCCCGTGGGCCAGGCAGGCGCAGTCACCGGTTCCGAACTTCTCGAGAACTACGACGCGGTGATCTATGTCGCCGACATCCAACCGTCCTCGAACTTCCACACGGCTCGGCCGGATTGGACCTTCTGGACTGCGGCGAACCTACCGCGGTACACGCATTCGATCCCCACCATGTTTGTGTCGCTCGGTAACCCCTTCCACCTTCAGGATGTGCCTCGTGTCAAGACGTATGTCAACGCATACGCCGCCAATGATGCGACCGTCGAGGCTGTCGTCAATTGCCTCACCGGCGCGACACCCTTCCTGGGAACCTCGCCCGTCGACCCGTTCT
Source organism: Demequina aurantiaca (assembly GCF_000975135.1). Lineage (GTDB taxonomy): Bacteria > Actinomycetota > Actinomycetes > Actinomycetales > Demequinaceae > Demequina > Demequina aurantiaca. The sequence continues at coordinate 164,863 of NZ_BBRF01000001.1, forward strand.
GTGACTATTGGGATGCGAGGCTGACCTAGGTCAGCTTTCTGGCGCGGCAAGCCCGCGTCACGCCCTCGTAGCTCAGCGGATAGAGCACCGGTTTCCGGTACCGAAGGTCGCAGGTTCGACTCCTGTCGAGGGCACCCCTAAATCGATGCGCCACGCGCTTTGGTCGAATCTCGCACCACAAGTTCAGGCTGAAATACAACCTGCTCGTTCTCACTCGCGTCACCGGCATTCGCGAGAAGTAATTCAACAGCCGTGGAACCGATGAGCTCGCGCGGCTGACGCACGGAGCTGACTGGGACGACTGCCGCTGCGGCGAAGCTGATGTCGTCGTACCCGACCAGCGCAACATCACCTGGAATCGTCAACGGCTCCGGACCACCGAGGAGTGCTTGTTGCACCCCGAGCGCCACCAGATCATTCGCAGCGAACACCGCATCAAAGCGACCGTCCCTCACACCTTTGCCGATCCGAGTGCCGGCCACCTGACCCGCCGCGAGAGTCAGGGCGCTCGTCTCGATGTATTCGACGCTTCCACGGCCAGCAGCCTCGACCGCATCGCACGCGCCACGGTATCGATCCGCCACCTGCCGGATTCTGAGCGGGCCGCCGACGAACGCAATCTTGGTGCGGCCGATGGCGAGCAGGTGCTCCGTCGCGATCCTGCCTCCCGCGACGTCGTCCACGGACACCGACGGGAAGTCGCTGTCCGTGGCTCCCCTGTCAACGAGCACCACGGGAATGCCCCGTGCGCGCAGACGATGCAGTCTCGGCAAGTCTTCACTCACAGGCGAGATCAACACTCCGGCCACGCGCTGCGTCTCAAACAGATCCAAGTAGCGGTCCTCGCGCTCGGACGACTCATCACTATTAGCGAGGAGCACGCTCAGTCCCACGTCCGCGGCAGCGCGTTCCGCACCCTTCGCGAGGTCGGTGAAGAATGGGTTTCCCACATCGAGAACGATCAAACCAAGTGACGTGCTCTGACCCGCGCGCAACTGGCGCGCCGCTGCGTTGGGGACGTAGCCAAGTTCGGCGATGGCGCGGTTCACGCGCTCGACGGTGGCAGCCTTGACGCGGTCTGGTCGGTTAAGCACGTTTGAGACGGTGCCCGAGGACACGCCGGCGCGCACCGCCACATCTTTGAGGCTGATTGTCACGTGATTCACGCTCCACTGTCTGGTGTTGCATCACACTCTAATAGATCCTTGCCATTTTGATGACGATTCATTCTTGCCGAGGCAAGCGTAGGGTGATGACCATGACGCGCATCTGCTTCCACCTCCAGGTCCGGCCCGAGTTGATCGACGAATACATCGAGATCCATCGCTCCGTGTGGCCCCAGATGCTGCGCGCGATCGAAGACTCCGGCCGCTCCAACTACTCTCTCTTCCTCCGGGACGACGGATTGTTGGTTGGCTACTACGAAACCGACGACGATGCCGAGTCCGCGCGTCGCCTCGCGGAGGACTCCCGCACCAAAGAGTGGGAAGAGCAGGCACAACGCTTCTTCGTTGCCCTCGAGGGGGGTCGCGCCGACCAGGGCGCCCCCGTGCTTCGCGAGGTGTTCAATCTCGAGGAGCAGATTGCGAGCCTAGACGCACGATAGCGCCTGCCCTTCGCCTCCACCTCAGCGCCGCAATTAAGTTGCGAGTGCAGCGATATTACGGAATCGTTACCGAGCTCGGCTTGACTCACCGCCGGTGTAGACCTATGGTTCTATCAAGTTGAAACGATTCATTTTGAGACTAAGGGACCGTCAATGTCGACAACCTCCGCGCCTGGCTCCGGCCAAGGCACCGCGCTACGCCTCGACGGCGTCGCCAAGTCCTTCGGGCCGGTCATCGCCCTCAAGTCCGCCTCGCTAGACATGCTGCCGGGCAGCATCCACGCTCTCATCGGCGAGAACGGCGCGGGCAAATCCACGCTTGTCAAGATCATTGCGGGTCTCTACCAGCGCGACAGCGGCGTTTTTGAGTACCAGGGGAACGTCGTCGACTTCTCCAACACTGCGCAGTCCAAAGACGCTGGTATCGCAGTGATCTACCAGGAACCCACCCTGTTCCCCGACCTGTCGGTCACCGAGAACATCTTTATGGGGCGCCAGCCCACAGGCTCGCTCGGACGCATCGACCGCAAAGCCATGCGGGCGACGGTGAGGGATTTGTTCTCTCAGCTCGGGGTCAACATCGACCCCGACCGCCCCACACGCGGTTTGTCGATCGCGGATCAGCAGATCATCGAAATTGCGAAGGCCATCTCGCTCGACGCTCGCGTACTCATCATGGACGAGCCCACCGCCGCACTGAGCGGCGTCGAGGTCGATCGTCTCTTTAAGGTGGCCCGGGGCCTGCGCGACGAGGGACGAGCACTGCTGTTCATCTCCCACCGCTTCGACGAGGTATTCGCGCTTTGCGACACCGTCACGGTTATGCGAGACGGAGAGTACGTCGCCACCTCTGCTATCGCCGAGACCACCGTAGAAGAGATGGTGCACCAGATGGTGGGTCGCGAGGTCGCCACTCTGTTCCCCAAGGAGCCCGCCGAGATAGGCGACGAAGTGCTCAAGGTGTCGAACCTGACGGAACCGGGGGTCTTTCACGACGTTTCGTTCTCGGTGCGCTCCGGAGAAATCGTTGCGCTGGCGGGCCTGGTGGGCGCCGGTCGCAGCGAGATCGCGCAGGCCATCTTTGGGGTCGATAACTACGAATCTGGCACGGTCACCATCAATGGCAAGTCGGTACGCAAGCACGACCCCGCGAGGGCCATGGACCTGGGCATCGCGCTGGTACCGGAGGATCGCCGCAAGCAGGGCGTAGTCCTCGACTCATCGGTAGCGCGGAACATCACACTCGCCATCCGCAAGACGCTGACCAAGGCCGGACTGCTGTGGCCCGCCGCAGAGAACCAAGCCGCGAGCCATTGGGCTGGGCGTCTCGAGGTTAAGACGAACGCCCTCGACACCACCGTCGGCACCCTGAGCGGCGGCAACCAACAGAAGGTAGTACTCGCCAAGTGGCTGGCCACCAACCCCAGCCTGCTGATTGTCGACGAACCCACCCGCGGCATTGACATCGGCACCAAGTCAGAAGTTCACCGCGACCTATCGCGACTAGCCGGACAGGGGCTCGCCATCATCATGATTTCCTCCGAACTGCCCGAGGTGCTCGGCATGGCTGACCGCGTCCTCGTAGTCCACGAGGGCCGAATTACGGCCGAGATCGATCGTGCTGATGCGACACCTGAGTCAGTCATGTTCGCCGCCACCCACTCGAAGGCGGTCGCGTGATGAGTATTTCCTCCACGTCAATTCTCGCCGAGTCAAACATCCTCGGGAAGCTTGGTCGCATCGGCAAGGCCCGCGAGCTCGGTATCTTCCTCGCCTTCGTCCTCGTGGTGGCAGTCACCACCATCCAGAACCCGAACTTCCTGTTCTCCTCGGATGGCTTCCGCGACCTGCTCGTCACCCCCTCCATTTTGATGATCGTGGCCGTCGGCCAGGCCATTGTGATCATCACCCGCAACGTCGACTTGTCGGTTGGCTCCGTGGTGGGCCTCAGTGCCTACCTCACCGGCCGCGTCTTCATTGACTACCCGCAGCTACCCTGGCCCACCGTGTTTGTCATCGGCCTCGTGTTCGGCGCACTGCTTGGCCTGATCAACGGTGCGCTAGTGGCGTTCGCCAAAGTCCCGTCACTCGTGATTACGTTGGGCACGCTCTACGCCTTCCGAGGCATCAACGTGTTGTGGACCGGTAGCGACCGCATCAACGCGTCCGACATGCCTGCGAGCTTCCTTGCGTTGGGCACCAGCTCGTGGTGGAAGATCCCCGTGATCACCATCATCGCTCTCGTCGTGCTGGCGATCGCAGGCTTCTACATGTACACCCAGCGTGGCGGTCGTGAGCTGTACGCCATCGGGTCAGACCCCGACGCCGCCAATCTGTACGGCCTCAAGGTCAAGAAGCGCATCCTCGCAGCCTTCATCATGTCCGGTGCCCTCGCTGGCCTGGCGGGAGTGCTGTACGCCGCGCGCTACGGAACCGTGAATTCGCAGGTGGGCTCGGGGCTCGAACTCGAGGCCGTAGGAGCCGCCGTGATCGGTGGCGTCGCGATCTTCGGGGGCTCGGGAAGTGTGTTTGGCGCTGCGATTGGCGCGTTTCTCCTGCTGACCATCAACCGCGCGCTCCCAGTCCTGGGCGTCCAGGACTTCTGGCAACGCGCCGTAGTAGGCGCTCTCATCATCGGTGCCATCGTGCTCGACAAACTCGCCGCGAACAGACAGGAACGAAAACTCGTGGAACTGCGAGATACCGAGGTTGAGCAGAAGGAGGCGCAAAATGTCTAACGCCACTATTGAAAAGACTGCGCCGCGCACGTACCACGACTATGCGCAACCACTCTGGCGCCGCGTGCTCCTCACCCGCGAGATGGCAGTTGTCGTCGCACTCATCGCGGTCTACATCGTCGCGGCCATCGCCGTGCCGAACTTCTCCGCACCCATCACCATCACCTATCTGTTGTTGGACGTCGCGGCAATCCTGTTCATCGCGCTTCCGATGACCATGATCATCATCACTGGTGAAATCGACCTGTCGGTGGCGAGCGTCGTGGGTCTGTCGAGCGTGATGTTCGGCATCACGTACCAGGCGGGAATTCCCATTCCCTTCTGCATCTTGATCAGTCTCGTCATCGGCGCCATCGCCGGCTTCATCAACGGCTTCCTGATCACCGTGGTGGGCCTGCCGTCACTGGCAGTCACCATCGGCACCTTGGCCCTGTTCCGTGGACTTGCCGTCGGGTTCCTCGGCACTACCGCAGTCACCGGTTTTCCCGACACCTGGTCGGACCTCGCAACTTCGACGATCCCCGGAACCCCCATCCCGTCGATCATGGTGATCTTCGTTGTGCTACTCATTCTCTTTGCCCTGCTTCTGCACGCCACCCCGTTCGGTCGCGGTGTTTTCGCTATCGGACAGTCGTCAGAGGCCGCACGGTTCTCCGGAGTTCGCGTCGAGCGCACCAAGATGAAGCTCTTCATCCTGAGCGGCATCCTCGCGGCGCTAGCCGGCGTCTACTACACGCTTCGCTACGGCAGTGCCCGCGGTGACAACGCCACCGGCATGGAGCTGGGAGTCATCGCAGCTGTACTTCTCGGCGGAGTGTCGATCTTTGGCGGCCGTGGCGCGCTCCATGGCGTGATTGCTGGCGTGCTGCTGATCGGCACCCTCGCCAGCGCACTTCGACTCGCCAACGTGACGTCTGACGTCATCAACATCATCACGGGAACGTTGCTCGTGTTCTCAGTGGTATCACCAAGTTTCTTCGCTTGGGCGCGCTCCAAATGGGCTCGCTCACGAGGGAAAAGGGGGTCCGGCTCTGCAACTCTGGCTGCCGACCCGCCCGCCATCACCCAACCCGATGACACCCCATCGAATAACAAGTAAGGGATCACAATGATGTTTTCTATGAAGTCCAAGAAGGGTGCCTTCGCCGCTCTCGCGGTCACGGCGGCCCTCGTCATGGCTGGCTGCTCTAGTAGCTCGGACGACACCACCGAGTCCCCTGACGCCGGCACCAGCCCGGCAGCGTCGAATAGCAGTGATGACGCGATGACCAGCGACGCCAACCTCGCGATTACGTTCCTCCCTAAGAACCTCGGCAATGCCTACTTCGACACCTCCGATGCCGGTGGCGAGGAAGCCATCAACGAGTTCGGCGGCACCTACGCCGAGGTCGGACCTGCAGAGGCATCGCCCGATGCTCAGGTCAGTTACATCAACACGCTCACCCAGCAGGGAGTTGGCGGTATCGCCGTTTCCGCGAACGACCCCGAGGCAATCTGCTCGGCTCTGAACGACGCGCGTGACGCGGGCGTCAAGGTCGTCACCTTCGACTCCGACACCAACCCCGACTGCCGCGACCTGTTCATCAACCAGGCCACCTCCGACGGCATCGCGCAGGTTCAGGTCGACATGATCGCCGAGCAGATTGGCGACGAGGGTCAAATTGCAATCCTGTCGGCCACTGCCAACGCGACCAACCAGAACGCTTGGATCGAGACCATGAAGACGATCCTCGCTGCTGACCACCCGAACATCGAGCTCGTCGACGTTGTCTACGGCGACGACGACGACCAGACCTCATTCGACAAGACTGCGGCTCTGCTCCAGACCTACCCGGAGCTCAAGGGCATCGTTTCGCCCACCACAGTCGGCATCACCGCGGCCGCTCGCTACCTCTCCACCTCTGAGGCAAAGGGCAAGGTCGCGATCACCGGTCTCGGCACGCCGAACCAGATGCGTTCGTACGTTGAGGACGGCACCTGCACCGCATTCGCGCTGTGGAACCCGGCTGACCTTGGCTACCTTGCCGCCTACGCCAACAAGGCGCTCATCGAAGGCACCATTACCGGTGCCGAGGGTGACTCCTTCGAGGCAGGCAAGCTCGGCTCATACACCGTTGACGCAGACGGAACCGTGCTGCTCGGCTCACCGTACGTATTCAACGCAGACAACATCGGCGACTTCGACTTCTAATCGTCGCCTCGCATGCCCGGCCGGGCCCTCCCCTGGTTGCCGGTCGGGCGTGCGCCCCTTGGGGCTCTCCACCACTCTTACTTCTTTAGACAGGAACTACCGTGACTAGCTTCGACTCGATCGCCGCCCGACTCGATGAGCAGGCCATCGAACTGCCCTCGTGGGCGTTTGGCAACTCCGGAACGCGCTTCAAGGTCTTTACCCAGCCTGGCGGCCCGCGCGACCCGTTCGAGAAGATCGCCGACGCCGCGCAGGTCCACAAGCACACTGGCCTGTCCCCCTCCGTCGCCTTGCACATCCCTTGGGACAAGGTCGACGACTACACCGCCTTGTCAGACCACGCACAGGGCCTCGGCGTCGCGCTGGGCACCATCAACTCGAACACCTTTCAGGACGACGACTACAAGCTAGGTTCGCTAACCCACTCCGACCCCGCGATCCGTCAGAAGGCAATCGACCACCACTTCGAGTGCATCGACGTCATGGACAAGACTGGCTCGCGAGACCTGAAGATTTGGCTCGCCGATGGCACCAACTACCCGGGCCAGGACGACATGCGCGGTCGCCAGGATCGCCTTGCCGACTCGCTGCAGCAGATCTATGCGCGCATCGGAGACGACCAGCGCCTGGTCCTCGAGTACAAGATCTTTGAGCCCGCGTTCTACCACATGGACGTACCCGACTGGGGAACCAGCCTGGTGCAGTGCCTCGCCCTGGGCGACCGCGCATCGGTCTGCCTCGATACCGGCCACCACGCCCCCAGCACCAACATCGAATTCATCGTGATGCAGCTGCTGCGCCTGGGCAAGCTGGGGTCGTTCGACTTCAACTCGCGCTTCTACGCTGACGACGACCTCATCGTGGGATCCGCGGACCCGTTCCAGTTGTTCCGGATCATCTTCGAGGTGATCCGCGGCGGCGGTTACGGCGCCGACGGCGACACCGCCTTCATGCTCGACCAGTGCCACAACATCGAGGACAAGATCCCCGGCCAAATCCGCAGCGTGCTCAATGTCCAAGAGATGACGGCGCGGGCGCTGCTCGTGGACCGCGAGGCGCTCGACGCGGCACAGCGCTCCGGCGACGTACTCGCCGCCAACTCGCTCATGATGGACGCCTTCTACACCGACGTTCGTGGCCCGCTTGCTGAATACCGCGAGTCCCGCGGTCTTCCTGGTGACCCGATGGCCGCTTACTTGGCGAGCGGCTATGGCCAGCAGATCGCCGAGGACCGCGTAGGCGGCGTCCAGGCCAGCTGGGGCGCATAAGCGCTCCTCCCACATTTCACTTCCCACTCACCACAAAGGAACTCCCGTGACTTCACCCACTGCAGCAGACCTCATCGCCCGCTCCAACCGCCTGGGCGCAGACCCCAAGAACACCAACTACGCGGGTGGCAACACCTCCGCGAAGGGCACCGAGACGGATCCCGTGACGGGCGAGCAGGTTGAACTCATGTGGGTCAAGGGCTCCGGTGGAGACCTTGGCACCCTGAAAGAGGCTGGCCTCGCGGTGCTGCGTCTGGACCGCCTGCGCGCCCTCGTCGACGTCTACCCCGGCGTGGACCGCGAGGACGAGATGGTCGCGGCATTCGACTACTGCGCTCACGGCAAGGGCGGTGCCGCACCGTCAATCGATACCGCTATGCATGGCCTCGTCGACGCCGCCCACGTTGATCACCTCCACCCCGACTCCGGCATCGCCATCGCGACCTCCGCTGACGGGGAAGCACTGACCGCGAAGATCTTTGGCGACGCCGTGGTGTGGGTGCCCTGGCGCCGCCCCGGCTTCCAACTGGGCCTCGACATCGCCGAGATCAAGGAAGCCAACCCGCACGCCATCGGCTGCATCCTCGGCGGGCACGGCATCACCGCGTGGGGCGACACGTCCGACGAGGCTGAGTCCAACTCGCTACGCATCATCGACACCGCTGCGGCGTACATCGCTGAGAACGGCAAGTCGGACCCCTTCGGCGAGGCACTGGACGGCTACGGCGCCCTCGACGCCGATGCTCGCACCGCCAAGGCTGCCGCGCTCGCCCCCACCATTCGCGGGCTCGCGTCTGTCGACCGTCCCATGGTCGGCAACTTCACGGACGCCCCCGAGGTCCTCGACTTCCTGGCATCGTCCGAACACCCACGCCTTGCGGCCCTTGGCACCAGCTGCCCCGACCACTTCCTGCGCACCAAGGTCAAGCCGATGGTGCTTGACTTGCCGTCCGACGCCTCGGTCGAGGACTCGATTGCTCGCCTCAAGGAGCTCCACACTGAGTACCGCGCGGACTACCAGGCCTATTACGACGCTCACGCAACGGAGAACTCCCCCGCCATCCGTGGAGCTGACCCGCTCATCGTCCTCGTTCCGGGCGTCGGTATGTTCAGTTTTGGCGCCAACAAGCAGACCGCCCGCGTGGCCGGCGAGTTCTACATCAACGCCATCAACGTGATGCGCGGCGCCGAGTCGCTGTCGACCTACTCCCCCATTGGCGACGACGAGAAGTTCAACATCGAGTACTGGGCGCTCGAAGAGGCCAAGCTCCAGCGCATGCCCAAGCCCAAGTCACACGCCACGCGAGTGGCGTTGGTGACCGGTGCAGCATCGGGAATCGGCAGGGCCATCGCCACCCGCCTAGCCGCCGAGGGCGCCTGCGTTGTCATCGCCGACCTTGATCTGGAGAAGGCCAAGGAAGCCGCAGCGGAGCTCGGCAACACCGACGTGGCGATCGGCGTCCAGATCAACGTCGCGGACGGCGAGGCCGTCACCCGCGCTATGAATGAGGCCATCCTCGCCTTCGGTGGCGTTGACCTGGTGGTCAACAACGCCGGACTGTCGCTCAGCAAGCCGCTGCTCGACACCACCGAGGCGGACTGGGACCTGCAGCACAATGTCATGGCCAAGGGCTCGTTCCTCGTCTCGCAGGCAGCTGCACGCGCCATGATCGACCAGGGCATGGGCGGCGACATCATCTACATCGCGTCCAAGAACGCCGTGTTCGCGGGACCCAACAACGTCGCCTACTCGGCGACCAAGGCCGACCAGGCCCACCAGGTTCGACTGCTTGCGGTCGAGCTCGGCGAGTTCGGCATCAAGGTCAATGGCATCAACCCCGATGGCGTGGTCCGCGGCTCAGGCATCTTCAGCTCGGGCTGGGGTGCGAACCGCGCCAAGACCTACGGCATCGAAGAGGAGAACCTGGGCGAGTTCTATGCGCAGCGCACCATCCTCAAGCGTGAGGTTCTGCCCGAGCACGTGGCCAACGCCGCGGCCGTCCTGACCGGTCCCGACATGTCACACACCACGGGTCTGCACATCCCCGTGGACGCCGGAGTCGCGGCGGCATTCCTGCGATGATCCACTCCGTCGCCGCCGTCGACCTGGGCGCCACCAGTGGGCGTGTCATGGTGGGCCACGTGGGCCCCAACGAGTTGCGGCTCGAGGCTGTCTCTCGATTCGCCAACGGCGGCACGATGCTGGCCGACGGTCTGCACTGGAACGTTTCCGGGCTGTTTGACCACGCCGTAGCGGGGCTTTCCGAGGCTGCGAAGCGCGTGCCGGGGATCGCCAGCATCGGCGTTGACTCGTGGGCGGTGGATTACGGGCTACTTAGTGGCGACCGCATGCTGTGTGAGCCGTTTCACTACCGCGACGAGCGCACGGCAGCGGGCGTTGAGTTCGTGCACTCCCGCGTGACCTCGGCGGATCTCTACGCACGAAACGGCTTGCAGTTCCTGCCGTTCAATACCGTGTATCAGCTCGCGGCAGAGTTGAGCGGATCCACTTTGGCCGAGGCAGATTCGATGCTGCTGGTGCCTGATCTGCTCAATTTCTGGTTGACGGGCAACAAGCGCGCCGAGCGCACCAACGCGTCCACCACCGGTCTCCTCCCCGTGGGTGGCAACGAGTGGGATCTGGATCTGATGCATCGCGTGGGTCTACCGCGCGAGATCCTTCCCACGCTGATCGACGCTGGTGACGAGGTGGGTCCACTACTTCCCCGCCTCGTCACCGCGACCGGTCTTCGCCCGTCGACCAAGGTGATCGCGGTGGGTTCGCACGACACGGCTTCGGCGGTCGTGGCGGCACCCATGCAGGGAGACGATGCCGCGTACATCTCGTGCGGCACGTGGGGCTTGGTGGGGCTCGAGTTGGATAGCCCCGTCGTCACCGATCGCGCGCGCGAGGCGAACTTCACCAACGAGCGCGGCGTCGACGGCACCACGCGGTTCCTCCACAACGTCATGGGGCTGTGGCTCCTCAGCGAAACCATGCGCGAATGGGAATCCGAGGGCAATACTCCCACGCTGACGACCGTGCTCGCGCAAGCGGCGGCCGTCAACGGTCCGGTACCTGTCTTTGACGCCAACGACCCTCGCTTCCTCGCGCCAGGTCCGATGACCCCGCGCATCGTTCAGTGGTGCGCGGAGAACTACGTGGCGCCACCGGCGTCCCAGCCTGAGTTCGTGCGCAGCATCATCGAAAGCCTGGCCGATGCGTTCGCACTCGCGATCGCGCAGGCCAGCGACCTTGCGGGCCGGACAGTGGGCACCGTCCACATCGTGGGTGGCGGATCGCTCAATGAACTGCTGTGCCAGCGCACCGCGGATCGCCTTGGACTGACGGTCGTCGCCGGCCCCGTCGAGGCCACGGCCATCGGCAACGTGCTGATTCAGGCGCGGGCGCTGGGTGCTGGCGATGGCACACTAGAAGGAATGCGCGACCTCGTGCGCAAGACCTTCGCAGTGAAGCAGTACAAGCCAATGGAGGCAACACGGTGAAGCAGGAACGACACCTTCCCAAGCCACGAGAGCTCGCGCAGTTGATGCGGTTTAAGTCGTTTGAGTTTGATGGGCGTGCGCGTCGTTTGGCCAAGGCTCACACGATTGCCGAGTTGCGGGCGATCGCGAAGCGACGCACCCCTCAGGGGGCGTTTGATTACACCGATGGTGCGGCCGAGGCGGAGTTGTCGTTGGCTCGTGCCCGTCAAGCGTTTCGAGACATCGAGTTCCATCCCGCGATTTTGCGGGACGTGTCCAACGTTGATACCTCGGTCGAGATCTTTGGTGGCCGCTCCGCTTTGCCCTTCGGTATCGCCCCGACTGGCTTTACCCGCATGATGCAGTCCGAGGGTGAACGCGCCGGTGCTTCCGCTGCCGGCGCTGCGGGCATCCCGTTCTCGCTCTCCACCGTGGGCACCACCTCCCCTGAAGGGGTAAGGGAAGCCAACCCGCAGGGACGCAACTGGTTCCAGTTGTATATGCAAAAGGACCGCGACAAGTCGATGTCGTTGGTGCAACGCGCCGCGGACTGCGGTTTCGACACGTTGCTCGTGACGGTGGATGTGCCGGTGGCTGGCGCCCGGTTGCGCGACAACCGCAATGGCTTCACCATTCCCCCACAACTGACCCCCTCCACGGTCCTCAACGCGATCCCCCGCCCTGAGTGGTGGATCAACTTCCTCACCACCGAACCCCTCACCTTCGCGTCCCTGAGTCAGTGGGATGGCACCATCGGTGAACTCCTCAACGAGCTGTTCGATCCGACCATCACGTTTGATGACCTCGCGTGGATCCGTGACCAATGGCCGGGCAAGGTGGCCGTTAAAGGCATCCAAACCGTGACCGACGCGAAAGCGGTCGCCGACATGGGAGTAGACGGCATCGTGCTGTCCAACCACGGCGGACGCCAACTCGACCGCGCCCCCATCCCCTTCCACCTCCTACCCGCCGTGCGCGCCGAGTTGGGAAACGACGTCGAGATCGTGCTGGACACCGGCATCATGTCCGGCGCCGACATCGTCGCCGCCCTCGCCATGGGCGCCGACTTCACCCTGATCGGCCGCGCCTACCTCTACGGACTCATGGCCGGCGGACGCGAAGGAGTCGACCGCACCATCGCCATCCTCACCTCAGAAATCACCCGCACCATGAAACTCCTGGGAGTCGCCTCCGTCGACGAGTTGAACCCAGGACACGTCACTCAGCTGCAGCGATTGTCACCCATCGCTCGTGAACAACGTCCGGCAGCGACCTCGCAGGCCACGACACCCGGCAGGACCGTTACGCAAAAGCGCAAGGCGGCATCAGCCGCAGTAGTCTCGAGCGTCGCGAATCCGCGGCGCTCAAAGCCGTAGGTCCGTGCCTCGCGCCCGTGGCGCCGCGTCGCTGAGGGAACGGCCTCACGGCCTGGCGCCGCAGCGCATGGACCGGGCTTACTCCTCGCTCGCCTGACGCAACGCAGCCAGCGCGCTGTCGACGGCGTCATACACACCCGTGGGCAAGAGAGCTCGTTCGGCCAGAAATGTTCCGCCACTCGTCCAGGTGGTCGCATCGACGAAGTCCTGCGCCGCACTGTCGCCGATGGCATCCTCGATAGAGCTGCGCACGGCGCGGTACGTGGGCTCATCACGGCGGATTTCGATCAGTGGCGTGCTGGTCGTGAACTCACGGTCGATGGAAGCTTGAGCGACGGCCGCCAAGGCCGTCGTCCACTCGTGCCGACCGGGCCCTACCTCTATCCCGTCATCCGAGCCCGGCAACCTGACGGTGGCGGAGGTCTGGAGTGGCACGTCAACCCAAACGCGGACCTCGTCTCCTCCCACTCGTTCCCATCCGGCGCGGTGAGTTCCATAGCCTGACTCGTAAGAAGCCTGAGCCCAGTCGATTCCCTCAACCACGAGGGGCGCGGTGATCATTCGACGGTAGCCAGGGGCGCCCGGGGCGAGTCCGGCCAGGCGGCGATGCATCCAGTCTGCAACGGCGCCTAGCGCATAGTGGTTGAAGGAGGTCATGTCGCCGGGATTCACGCTGCCATCGGGGAGCATCGAGTCCCACCGTTCCCAGATGGTCGTCGCTCCCATGGTGACTGGATAGAGCCAGGACGGACACTCGTCGTTGAGGAGAAGTCGTCCTGCGGTGGCTCCGTGCCCAGTGTCCGTCAGTGCGTCGGTGATGAGTGGCGTGCCCACGAACCCTGTGGCAATTCGGTAGCCAGACTCCTCCACGAGCTCCGCCAGACGAGTTCCCATGCGGCCACGGCGTGCGTCGTCGACAATGTTGAAGGCGATCGCGAGCGCGTAGGCCGTGGGAGTGTCTGACATGAGGCGTCCGGCGGGAGTCGCGTAGGCATCCAGCCACGCCGTTCGAACGCGCGTCGCCAAATCGTCGTAGCGCCTCGCGGACTCGTCGTCGCCGAGCACCTCAGCGGAACGAGCCACCGCGTACGCCGAACGGTAGAAGTGAGCCGTCGCGACCAGATCCTTGGACGTGCGCGCGGCAGCGGGTCGCTCCCGCGGCGCCATGGGGTCGAGCCAATCCGCAAATTGAAAGTCACCTTCCCACAGCAGGTTCTCGCCGGCTCGAGCCGCCACCCAGTCCACCCAGCTCCGCATGGAGGGGAACTGCTGGGAGAGAACCTTCTTGTTGCCGAATCGATCGTAAAGCGTCCATGGGATGAGCGTCGCGGCGTCGCCCCAGGCAGCAGTGCCAGTCTCGGCAGATGCCAAGACATCAGGCACTACGAACGGCACCGCACCATCGTCAGTCTGCTCGATCGCGAGGTCCTCAAGCCACGACGACAGAAACTCGTACGTGTCGAATAGGAAGCTTGCGGTGGGCGCGAACACCTGTGTGTCGCCCGTCCACCCCATGCGCTCATCACGCTGAGGGCAGTCGGTAGGAATCGACAGGAAGTTGCCTCGCATACTCCACACCACGTTCTGGTGCAGCTGGTTGAGGAGCGGGTGCGAACTGTCGAATGTGCCCGTGCGTCGCAGGTCCGAGCCCACGGCAATTGCGGTGATGGAGTCCGGCGCCAGTTCGCCCGGCCAACCGTCAACCTGCACGTACCTAAAGCCGTGGAACGTGAACTTTGGCTCCCACTGCTCCGCGGCTTCACCCTCAAGTGTGTAGATGTCGGTGGCCTTCGCTCTACGCAACGGTCGAATGCCGAGCTCGCCGTTTTCCATGACTTCAGCGTGTTGTAGCGTGATCGCGGTTCCGGCTGGACCACTTACCTTGAGCCTCACGTGGCCCACTAAGTTCTGACCAAAGTCGAGCACTGTGTGCCCATTCGGCGTCTGAAGAATCTCTAGAGGGGCTAGTTCCTGAACTGCCCGTACCGCCGGAGCCGTCCTCGGTACGGGAGCAATTTCCACGTCTGCGACTGCCACCGGCAGCCAGTCCGCTGCGCACCGCCGTGCGTCGTGCACTTCGCCGGCATACAACTCGGAAGTCACTATTGGGCCATCGCTCGCTGCCTCCCACGAGGCATCCGTGGCAATCTCGTCGACGCTGCCGTCCTCGTATTCCAACCTCAGTACTCCCGTGAATGAGGGTTGAGAACCGTAGACCTGGCGGACGAATCCGTTGAAGCCGTAGTGCTCGGTAAACCACGCGCCAGCGAGGTCTACGGTCAACTCGTGACCCCCGGTCCCGAGCAGCGCTGTAACGTCAGTAGTCACATATACGTCACGCCGCCCATATGTAGTCCAACCGGGCTTCATACGCTCGTCATCGACCGGTTTGCCGTCGACGTATGCCTGAAAGGCGCCATACGCACTGGCGGTCAAAACTGCCGACACGAGACCCTCGCGAACTCCAACCTGGCGCCTCAACGCGATGGGGCACTGCTCACGGTCCGGCTTTGGATGGGAGATGCGCGCGGCAGGCCAGCCATCACGCACGCCACACTGGAGCCTTTGGCGGTTGCTCCACTGAGACCATGACCCGTCTTTTCCTTGAATCCTGACCCGCAGCGTGCCGCGCTCGCCGCTGTGCAGTGGAGCGAAGGGCCACCGGACGGCAACAGTCATGTCACCATCAACCAGCACACTCTCCGATCGGGACTGGGACGCCCACTCAATCTCTGCGGCGTGCTGCCCCCACGTGGCATCGGCACACGAAACCGTCCACGTCAGGACTGGCGCAGCGACCATGACGATGCCCTGGCTAGTGGACTCGGCTGTCAAGCGTTCAATCGTGGCGATAGCCATCGTTTTCCCCTAGCGTCGCCGCATTGCGCGGTCGACAATTCCTCGTCGATTGCACCGTTACGCGTGGACGAATATCCCACAACGGTGTGATTGCACTTCCCCGGCGACAATCGTCACCACTCTTGAGCCATCGCACGGAAAATGCCGCTGGATGCGACATCAGCTAGGCCACCACCTAAGCATTGAAAGCCTCTTCCAAAAATTATAACGCTTCAATCGTGGCGAGTAAAGGCCACACCCCCTGTTTTTCCTGCACAAATCGGCCTCGGTCGTGATAGCAGCACCCAGATCTGCGACGTGTCTCGACGCTCGTTTTCTGCAACTCCCATCGGAGAACGAATGCGCGTATATTGAAACGTAGAAATCAGTTTGATAGTCGCAAAAGAGAGGCTCCACACATGTCCGCAGATCACCTGCCCACAGCAACCAGAAGCACCACGAGTGGCATCACGCCCGCCGAGGATTCGCGACCAAACGTGCTCTTTGTCATGACGGATCAACAACGCTTCGACACCATTGCAAGTCACGGCAATTCCGATATCTACACGCCGAACCTTGATCGCCTCGCCAAGCGTGGTGTGGCCTTCGACAACGCGTATGCCACGTGCCCCGTGTGCGTGCCCTCCCGGTACACCATCATGTCCGGGTCCGAGCCGACGAGGACCAACATCTACGACAACGAGCTACCCGAGGGCTCGCACGAGACAATTGTGGAGAAGTGCGGCGGCTACTTACCTGCGGAGATGAGTCGACGAGGCTACCGAACCTGGGGCGTGGGCAAGTTTCACACCATCCCGTGGAACGCGGAACTCGGCTTCGAGTTGCAACTACGCAGCGAGGAGCTCTATGAGACTCCCGAGGCGCGGCTGGGCGACGCTTTCGCCGCCTGGATCGCGGCTGAACACCCTGCGTTCAACTGGATCGAAGCACTCATGGGTGAGCGCACAGACATGTACTACATGCCACAGATGAGTGCGTTGCCTGCGGCCCTAACCGTCGAGTCGTGGGCAACCGACAGAGCCCTCGAGCAACTCGCGGTGGAAGACACTCGACCCTGGTTTGGCTTTGTCTCATATATCGGCCCCCACCCGCCGTTTGCCCCTCCGCTGCCGTACAACCGCATGTACGACCCCGACCGGATGCCATCTCCGGTCAGCGGGGATCTCGCGGTGGATCACCTCGACCAGCAGATTCCGTGGATGAATCACGCTGTCTATGCCGAGCGTGTGGACGACAATCGCGCCCGTACGCTGAAGGCCCGCTACTACGGGGAAATCACATACATCGACAGCTGCATTGGGCGCATCCTCGATGGATTGGAAGCGAGTGGCCAGGCAGAGAACACGCTCATCTGCTTCTACGCTGACCACGGAGACCTCCTGGGCGACCACTCCGGCTGGCAGAAGGAGAGCTTTTTCGAGGCATCGGCCCGGGTACCGTTCCTGGTCAGCTGGCCGGCACGCATCGCCCCGTCCTCGGCTAATCACTCCCTCGTGTGCCTGACCGATCTGTTTGGCATTGCGACGTCCGCCGCCGGGGATCCCGACTTTCGCCAAGGCTTCGACGTCCTGGGAATCGTTGACGGATCTGCCGCCCCTCGCGATGCACTTCTCGGCTTCCATGGCACGCCCGGCACCGAGCGGTTCAAGGCGATGGTCAGGCGCGGCCCCAAGAAGCTCATCTGGATGGCCAACGGCGGCAAGACCCTCCTCTTCGACGTGGAGAGCGACCCATACGAACTTCAGCCCATCCGAGATCGCGAGGACATCGTCGCTGATCTGACCGAGATTCTTGCCGATGAACTACGTCGCGAAGGGGTCTCGGCAGCCTTCAGCGGCGACGCCCTTCTGGCGTTCCCCTACACGGAACGCGAATTGCTGCGCTTTCCCCAGTTCGATCGCGCACGCGGTGTGGAGGGGTTCCCGACTGCACCGGCCGACGTGCATTTTGAACCCGCGCCTTACGCCGATCACGAGGCATAGTCTCCGACCCAATCGCGAGCCTGACCAGCACACCGCCCAATGACGGCCCTTCGAAATGAGGGGCCGTCATTACGTTGAGAACACGCAAAAAGGGCGGGACTCCTCAGAAGGAAGTCCCGCCCTGCACTCTGCGGCCTAGCGCAGCAACCCCAGGGGATCAAAGGGCTGCTGCGCCACGCCATTCACCCCTGTTACTGGTTGGCGGCGAGGGCAGTCTCGTACGCCGAGTCCATCTGAGCCGTAGCTTCCTCAGGAGTCAGCGATCCGTTGAGAAGACCGGTCGCCGAGTCGAAGTGTGCCTGCTGAACGGAAGCGTCCGGCCACTGCTGCTCGGGGAAGGACGTCACCTTGCCAGCCTCAAGGAAGCCATCGAACGTCGCGAGTGCGGCCGGGGTCGGCGAGTTGGACGGGAACACCGGAAGCGCACTGAGTGCATCGGCATAGGCGGTAATGCCTTCAGGGCTCACCAAGTAATTGATGAACTTGATGCCCTCCGCCGTGTGGTCGGAGCTCGCATTGACTGCGTAGGTGCTACCCGATGCGCCGGGCATGTACGTGTCGGCCGGGTCGTCGGTCGCGGGGAGCGCCTCCATCTTGAAGGTGGTGCCCTCCGGTGCCATCTGCTCGAGTGCGGCAACGTGAGCGTTGACGGACACAATGGCAAGTGCGTCGCCATTCGCAACCAACTTCGCCGCCTCGTCAAACGTGGTGCCGACGGGCTTGTCCTGGAAGCACCCCTCGTCGACCATTTCCTGGTATTCGGTGAAGGTTTCAACCCAACCAGAATCAGAGAATGTCACCTCACCAGCCGCCTGCTGTGCGGCGAAGTCCGGGTTGGGGCCGTAGGTCAACGTCGCGTTGAGCGTGTGAGGAATTAGCTGCGTGGTCCACGCGTCAGCGGCGCCGATAGCGAAGGCCGTCTTGCCCGCCGCCTTGGCGTCCTTGCACAACTGGATGACGCCGCTCCACGTGTCGGGCGCGGTGAGGCCGGTTTCCCCAAGTGCGTTCTCGTTGAAGATTGGGCCGATGGCCGTCAATGTGACGGGTGCGACCACAGTCTTGCCGTCGGCCTGCGTCACGGCCTGAAGGCCCTCGGGGATCTGTGACGCGAAGTCCTGATCTGAGAGGTCGACGAGATACCCCGCGCCACCAAGCTTGCCCGCGGACATAGCGCTTCCGGAACCAGGGAAAACAGCAAGCAAGTCGGGGCCGGTGCCGCTCGACAACTGCGTCGTGAGCGTGGTGTTGTACGCGTCGACACCCAGCGAGGTAGGCGTCACGGTGATGCCGGGGTTCGCTGCCTCGAAGCCAGCAACAACGGCGGCGATGCCGGCATCATCGGCGTCAACATGCGAGAACTGCAGCTCCACATTGGCTTCGGCCGGGGCATCCGAGTCGTTGCCCGCGTCGCCGTCCGAAGCACTGCTTGAGCACGCGGTGAGGGCAAGAATCATCACGGCCGATGCGGCGACGATGCCGCCAGTCTGTCGAGAGTTTTTCATGGTCTCTTTCCTATTCTGTGTTGGTGTGTAAAACGTGTGTTGGATAAGAAGCGGATTGCGTTGAACTACCCCTTGAGCCCTCCAGAGAAGCCCTTGATGACGGTCTTCTGCATGAGGAAGTAGAGGATCAGGATGGGAAGGATGGTGATGATCAGCCCAGCGAAGACGACGTTCCATTCGGAGACGTACTGTCCGACGAATTGGAAGAGCGCGACTGGAATGGTTTCCTGGTTAGACCCATAGAGGTAGAGCAGCGGCGTCAGGAAGTCGTTCCATACCGTGACGACATTCAGGATGATGACGGTGCCGGTCACCGGACGCAGCATCGGGAAGAGTACGCGCACGAAGGTGCCGAGCTGATTTGCGCCGTCGATAGATGCCGCTTCCTCGTACACCACCGGAATCTCTCGTAGGAAGCCCGTGTACAGGATTACCGAGAATGGCATTTGCGTTCCGACATAGAACAGCACCAGAGACCAAGGGGTCCCGAGCAGAGACAGGTCACGCATGGTCTGGTATAAGGGCAGCATCGCGAGTTGGAAGGGCAGGATCAGACCACCCGCGATAAGGATGTACGTCAGGCGTGACCAGGCTCGCGTGACGCGAGCCAGCGGATAGGACGCCAGCGCGGACAGGATGACGATGAGCGTCACGCTGATGACGGTGACAATCACACTGTTGAGAATTGCCGAGCCCAACTCGCCACGCACCCATGCGTCTGGAAAGTTGGCCAACGTAGGCGGGCTCGGCAGCGCTAGCGGGCCACCCGGGTCATTCGGCTTCTTGAGTGCCGTCGTCACCAAGATGTAGAACGGCATGCAGAACACGAGCGTGCCGAGAATCATCCCGCTTTCCAGGATGGCAGTGCGCCAGGTGTACTTGGTCATCGTGACTCCCTCGTCGACCATGAGACTGCGCGGTTCTGGAGAATCGCGAAGACAAGGACTACTAGCGTGAGTACGACCGCGATCGCCAGGCCGTAAGACATCTGGCCGTACTGGAAGGCAACCCGATACAGCAGGGTCGACATCGTTTCCGTGGCCCCATTGGGGCCGCCACCGGTCATCACCCAGACCTGATCGAACTGCTTCAAGCTGCCGACGATGGCGAGCATGATGGTGATGGCGAAGGCGGGGGCCAGGTGTGGACGAGTGATGCTCCAGAACCGGCGAATCGGACCCGCGCCGTCCATGGCTGCCGCCTCGAGTTGTTCCGTGGGCACCCCTTGCAGGTTCGCGAGGAAAATCACCATCGCAATACCCGTGTACTGCCAGACAATCACCATACAAACCATCCACAGCGCGAGATCCGAGTCGCCTAACCACTCCTGAGTCCAGGACTCCAGACCAACGTTTTCGAGAATGCTATTGAGCGCACCGTTCGAGCCAAGGATGTTCTTAAACAGGAATCCCGTGGCCACGGGGGTGATCACCACGGGAGCGAACATGATGACGCGGATGACGTTCCGGGACTTGATCAATGAGTTCGCGCCCAGCGCGAAGAGCAAACCCAAGGTGGTCTGCACCACGGTCACAACTGCGGCGATGAGAATTGTGTTGCCGAGCGCCTGCCACATGCGGGGGTCGTCCATGGCGCGCGAGAAGTTGTCGAGTCCGACAAACTCCACTACGGGCTGGATGCCGTTCCAGTTGGTGAACGAAAGCGCCGCGCCTCGCAAGCTGGGCCATACAACCACGAACAGGTAGACGGCCAACGCGGGAAGAACGAAGATCCAGCTACCGCGACGGCGGCTCAGGGCCGATCCCCTACTCCCAGCTAATCTGGCGCGCTTGCGCCGGTCGCGCCGCGAAAGGGCTGGCGCTTCCTGGGGCGATTCGAGCGGTGTTTCGGTAAGCACGAGTCTCCTCCTGTCGTTTTCTCTACGGCAGTAGCGCTCGGCATTGCGAGCGACACTGCTCTCGGAGCCGGAAGACCCGGCCTCTTGTCATCATGTCAATTGAAACGTTCCAATTGATACGTTCAAATAGTGACACATCGTCGACGTCTTGGCCAGCCAGCAGACATCACAATTGGATATCGGCCCTGCAGTGACACGTCTGCCAGGGCGCTTGCCTCGGCATCAACCCGGCGTCAGTCAGTTCATCTCCGTAGCGAGGATTTCCGTGCGCTGAATGACGGCTCGATGTACAAGGTGCTGTGTACGTGGGTGTCTGGGTTGGCGATCTCGTCTTGCAGCCGCAACCACGCCTGGCGGCCCATCTCTAGTCCCTGATGATTCGCCGTCGTCAAGGGAATCCTGCTGCGTTCCACGTTGCGGTCACCCTCGCACCCCACAACGGCCATCTCCCCTGGTACGTCTACTGAGCCATCGTCACAGAGCGCTTCCAAGATGCCGTTCCCCAGGGCATCCGTGACGGCCACGATTCCATCGGGACGGTCGCCAGGATCAGCCAAGAGGCGACGACCGAGCTCATAGCCATCCTCGAACAAGTGGCCGCCCGGGTCGATCTGAGACAACGTCACTCCAGGGTGCTCAGCGACGGCCCGCTCGACGCCTCGCCACCGGTCGGATACCGGTTGAAAATCATAGGTGTGGGCCACATACGCGATCCGGGTACACCCTTGCTCAATGAGGTGCCTTGCGGCGAGTGCACCGTGTTGTTCGTTTCGAGTGAGGACGGTGCAACACGAGATCGATTCGTCGCGGTAGTTCAACAGCACCATCGGGCTGTCAACTGTACGTGCGCGCTCGAGGTCGGCCGCCGTTCCAGACATTGGCGACAGCAAGATACCTGCAGTGTGCATCTCCTGAAACACCCGAATGAAGTCGTTCTGGCGTTCAGTGTCCGCAAGCGCGTTGGCGAGCAACAACTTGATTTTGGTGTCAGCCGATGCCCCGAGCGCCCCCTCGACCATGTCCCCATAGAGGGAATCCCTGAGGTCGGCAAGTACAAATCCCACGAGCTCCGAGCGGCCAGACACCAACGAGGCTGCTTGAGAATTGCGCACAAAACCCACTCGCTGCATCGCCTCGAGCACCGACTTGGTCGTCTGCTCCGAGACGCGTTCGGGGTAATTGAGAACGTTGGAGACTGTTCCCGTTGACACGCCAGCCGCCGCGGCAACTGCCGCCATGTTAGTGCGCTTGCGGTTGCTTCGACCTTGCTTGGGTGTTGTCTGTTGAACACGCTCAGCGGGGGAATTCACGTCCAGACCTCCTCGTCTACGGGCGTTCCGACGCGCACCTTTGAGTGGAACGTTCAAAATCCTATTACACGTCACGACGCTCGGAGCGCATGAGAACAAGGCTCCGCAAGGGAACGGGCACGCGGCAGTGGCCCCGAATGCTCCGCGCACCGCCCGAACGATTAGTCGGTCAGGACGCCACTCAGCGTGTCCACCTCGCCCGCGGTCAGTTCCAGATCCACTGCTTTGGCCGAGTCCTGGATGGACTGCGGGCGCGAGGCTCCCGGAATCGGGATCACCACGGGCGACAGCGCCAGGTGCCAGGCAATGGTGACCTGCTGCGGGCTCACGCCGTGGGCCCTGCCGATGCGCGCGAACTCGGCGTGCTTCTGGCCGACTTGCGCGGCGTTGCGGATGCCCCCCAGGGGACTCCACGGCAGGAACGCGATGCCCATGTCCGCGCAGAGCTCGAGCTCCGGGTAGCTTGACACGAACGCCGGCGAGAACTGATTCTGCACCGACACTAGACGCCCGCCCAGTACCTTGTTCGCGATGCGGATCTGGTCGACGTTGGCATTGGAAATGCCAGCCATGCGAATCACGCCCTCATCGAGGAGCTCAGCAAACGCCCCCACGGACTCCTCGTACGGCACCGCGGGGTCCGGCCGGTGGAACTGGTGTAGGCCAATGGCCTCGACTCCCAGTCGGGCCGCCGAGGCCTTGGCGGCCTGCTTGAGGTAGTCGGGCCGGCCGTTCACGGTCCAGGAGCCGTCTCCCGGACGAAGGTGCCCGGACTTGGTGGCGACGAGGACATCGTCCGTGTCACCGTCGTACTGGCGCAGTGCCTTGGCGATCAGTGCCTCGTTGTGCCCCACCTCGGGCGCATAGCGATGGTACGCATCCGCGGTATCGATCAGCGTCACGCCCGCATCGAGCGCCGCGTGAATGGTCGCGAGCGCCTGATCCTCGTCGGGACGGCCCTCAATTGACATGGGCATTCCGCCCAGTCCAACTGCGCTGACGTGCACGTCACCAATGTTCCGCTGCTCCATGTATTGCCTCCATGAGTAATAGGTGGTGCGGGGGGCGAATCTCCTCAGCCCCGCGGGCTCTCGGCAAGACTACGACGCATCACCGACAGATGCGACTGGGCCGCCAGATACCGCCCATACCTCGCAATTCCCTCGCTGGGACTCTACGATGTGAGACATGATCAGGCATGACGACCTCCGCTACGAGCCGCACCTCGCCCTCGCGCTCGGCGGCGGCGGAGCACTGGGCGCCGCCCACGTCGGTGTGTTGCAGGTGCTCCGCGAGCGAGGAATCACGCCGTCCATCGTGGTGGGAACCTCGATCGGATCCGTCATGGGCGCTGCATACGCCGCCGAGATCGACCCCTACGAGCTCGAAGAGTTGGTGTTGAACGCGGATTGGGGCGACTTTGGCACCTTCTCGATTGCACCCAGCCTGGGGTTGCTCAACACCGAGGGCCTCCGCAAGAGCATCGAGACTGTGGTCGGCACCGAACTCATCGAAAACCTGCCCATTCGCTATGGCGCCATCGCATCGGACCTGGCAGCAGGAAAGTCGGTCCTCATGGACCGCGGCCCGCTCTATCCCGCGGTGGCCGCGTCCATTGCCGTTCCGGGAATCTTCGCCCCCACCAAGCTGGACGGCCACCTGCTACTCGATGGCGGAATCTACGAAAACTTGCCGCTCGAGGCCGCGTTCGAGATGGGCGCACACCACGTCATTGGCGTCCGACTCGCTCCCGAATGGGATGCCATCCCCAGCCAGTACACATCGGTCAAGGTCCACGAACTCGAGATTCGCTCGGATGTCACCCTTATCTCGCCCAAGCTTCAGCACCGGTCACAGTGGGTCAAGAAGGATCTGCCGGGACTCGTCCTGGACGGCCGTCAGGCTGCGGAACGCGCATTGGAGGAGTACGCCATCGTGACGCCGCGCCCAGCAGCGGTGGTGGCAGTGCCGGACGGCATGCCGCTAAGCGATGCGGTCAGCCTCGAGGCCGATTCGACGGCACCAGTGACACCAGAGGGTGACGCGGATTCCGACTTCACCGAGTACCACCCGAGTACACCGGCCGATGCCGACGGGGGCGGGCACGACGACGTCACTACCGCAGAGGCCACCGCAGCGCCGGAAACACCTGAGCCGGCGGCTCCCGAGGCCGAGTCCGCCGACACAGAAGACGAGCAAGTTCAGCACCGGGGACTCGCCGCATTCTTCCGTCGGCGCTAAGCCCCGCCCGGGGTCACGCCAAGTCGGGAAACGCCTTCGCGACAACCGGGTGGACCACGCGCCCACCTGCCACGTTGACGCCGGCGGCGAGTGCAGCATCGGCCGCAATTGCGTCCTCCACCCCGCCCGCGAGCGCCTTGATGTACGGCAGCGTGACGTGCGTCAGCGCCGCCGTCGATGTCGCGCCCACGGCACCCGGCATGTTGGCGACGCAGTAAAAGACGGAGTGCTCGACCACGTACACCGGGTCGTCGTGGGTGGTGGGGCGCGAGTCCTCGAAGCAGCCTCCCTGGTCGATCGCGATGTCCACCAGGACGGATCCCTGTCGCATGCGCGACACCTGCTCGTGACTGACCAACTTGGGTGCGGTGTGTCCCGGAACGAGCACGGCACCCACGACGAGGTCGGCCTCGGTCACCGCGGCATCGACCGCCTCTGGCGTCGACACCACCGTCGTGACACCCGGCAGATTTTCCGAGTCGATGCTGCGCAAGCGCTCCTCGGATAGGTCAAGCACCGTCACACCTGCACCCATGGCGGAGAGCAACTGCACCGCGTTGGTGCCAGCTACCCCTGCGCCAATCACGACTGTCGCCGCGCGCGGCACTCCGGGGATACCACCCATGAGGATGCCGGGGCCGCCCTCGGAGCTCAGCAAGTGATAACCGCCGGCCAGCGCCGCAAGCCGGCCGGCGACGGCGCTCATGGGTGCCAACAGGGGCAGCGACCCATCGGCGAGCTGGACAGTGTCTAAGGAAAGCGCGGTGGTGCCGGCGCCTGTGAGCGCATCAGCGAGCGCACGGTTGGCGGCCAGGTGAAGGAAGGTGAATAGCGTTTGGTTTCCCAATCGTCCGAATTCCTCGGGCACAGGCTCCTTGACCTTGAGCACGAGTTCCGCGTTCCACGCATCGTCGACGGTGCCGATGCGCGCTCCCGCGTCAATGAAGTCTTGATCGGGGATCATGGATCCCACGCCGGCCCCTGCCTGGACCACGACATCGTGACCTAGCGCAACGAGTTCACTCGCACCGCTGGGAGTGAGAGCCACGCGAGTTTCGCGGTTCTTCACCTCGGCCGGTATTCCTACGAGCATGGATGTCTCCTCAGCAGCTAACCGTCGCGCGGGCGGCGGATGTGCCGGGCGTCGACTGAGGATCAGCCACGGTGAGGCGTATCCCTTGACACCAGCGTGTCCCTCTGACGCTACTTATGCAACAACTCTCGTAGTGCGTGTTGCGCAGCGGAGCAACTATTCCTGGACGTCGTAGTACGCCGAGGTGCCGGCAATGAACTCCCAGTGCCAGGGCTCGTACTTGGATCCCTTGGCCCACAGGGGGTTGGCCCAACCGTAGATTCCGGCATTCTCATCGAGCCACGCGCGCGCGGCACCACGGGAATCCGAGGAGCACAGGTCAATCGCCAGACCCCACCCATGCATGGACGTGCCGGGAGGTGCGGCAAAGTAGCCACGCGACGCCTTAAGTGAATACTGGCGGCTCAATGAGCGGTACGAGTCTGACAGGCACAGGTCCCGGCCAAAGGAAGATTTGAAGTGCTCATTGAGGGCGATCATCGACAGCGCCGCATCACCGCGCAACGACTGGCCGGGCGCGAACGGCAGATCACACAGGCTCGACTGCGCCAGTCGACCGTTGGATCCGTTGGCGGTCGATGAGCCGGAGCACTCCCCGCTGTCGGCGATCGCGCCTACTTCTGCGGAGGTAAGAATTGCGGACGCCTGCTGGTCGATGGAGGGCAGCGGGAGGTCGGAGGACAGTAGTTGTGGGCCGCCACCAAGAATGGCGCGTGCCGTCGAGGGAGCTGCGGCACCCTGCTGAACATCGGGCAGTGCCTCGGCAGCGTTGCCGTACGGGGTGATCGTGCCCATCACGGGGTAGACGACCATCGCGAGCGCAAATCCTGCGAGCACGCCCATCCGGGTCAACACCTTGCGGCGGCGGTGGGTGGTGCGGACCTGGATCTCCGCGGTTCGTTCGATGCGAGTGTGCTTACGTGAGCGGTGTCCCGGGGAGGCGTCCTCGGCACGCACACGTGTACTCACATTCGCCTCCCTAACTGTCGTTGCCCTCAGCGCCGGATTAATACCGGAAATCCTCAGTGCTCCTCAGTGCCCCCAGAACGGGGGGCACGTCCAATAGTAACCAAATGGTAACGGTGATGGCTAGGCGGGTCCATGTCGGATCCGTCACACCGCGTTTTATGAGGACTAATCCTCGCGGGCCATCGAATCTCGTACTTCGCCTACGAGTTCCTCGATGATGTCTTCGAGGAACACGATGCCCACGGCAACGTCACCGCGATTGACCGACGCCACGTGGGCGCCAGACCCGCGCATCAGTGCCATGACGCTTTCGATTTCGTCGTCGTCAGCAACTGCCGGCAGGTCTCTCACTCTCCAACGCTGGATGGGCTCCTCGCGTTCCCCTGGGCGCGCATAGAGCCCATCCTTGATGTGCAGGTAGCCCACGAAGGTGTCGTTTTCACGCACAGGGAACCGCGAGAATCCGGTGTCGGTGACCGCCTGCTCGAGCTCGTCGACGGTGACCCCCATCTCCACGCCACGCACATCCGGCAGCGTAACCATGACATCGGCCGCCTTGTAGTCCGAGAATTCAATCGCGCCCGTCAGGAGTCCGTCGGGGTCCGACAACGTGCCCTCCGCGCTGGAGCGCTCGACAATCGACTGCACCTCATCGGCCGTGAACGCCGACGTCACCTCGTCCCGGGGTTCAAATCCCATGGCCCTCACCAGGTGATTCGCAACCCAGTTCAAAGCGATGATGACGGGGCGGACGAACCTGGCGATCGCCACCAACGGCGGGCCAAAGATCATCGCTGCACGGTCCGGGCTGGATACCGCTGCGTTCTTGGGCACCATCTCGCCAATCACGACATGGAGGCCAACGATGATCATCAGGGCAATGATGACCGCGACGACATGTGCCGCTGAGTCGGATAGCCCCAGGGAGTGCATGGCAGGCTCGAGTGCGTGGGCGAGCGCGGGTTCCGCGACGACACCGAGGGACACGGAACACACCGTGATCCCTAGCTGGGCGCACGCGAGCATCAGCGACACGTTCTCCATGGCCCACAGCACGGTCTTTGCCGATTTGGAGCCGGCCTCGGCGCGCGGCTCAATCGAGCTGCGGCGCGCGGAGATGACGGCGAACTCCGCGCCCACGAAGAACGCGTTCGCCAGGAGCAAGCCAATCACCAGGAGCGTCATTCCGAGACTCATGCGCCCTCACCCCCGTGGTCGTCGAACTCGGGAGAAATGGCTTCCAGGCGCACCCGGTCGATCCGGCGCCCGTCCATCCGCTCTACCTTGATGCGGACCTCACTCGCCGCGACCTGATCCCCCACCTCAGCGACACGCCCCAGCTGAGCCATCACGTACCCGCCTACGGTCTCGTACGCGGGAGACTCGGGGATCACCAGTTCGGTGCGCTCCTGCACCTCATCTGGGCGCAGGGTGCCGGGGACAATCCACGCCCCGCCGGCCGTCCGATGAATCGGGGCGCGCCGGCGATCGTGCTCGTCGGCTACCTCGCCCACGAGCTCCTCGACGACGTCTTCGAGCGTGACCAAGCCGGCGGTGCCACCATATTCGTCAACGACGACCGCGCACTGGTGGCCCAGTCCACGCAGTTCGACTAGCAGTGGAAGCATGCGCATGGTTTCCGGAATGCGCGGCGCGTTCACCATCAACGTGCCGATGCGAACCTCGTCGCGTTGGTGCGATGGCACGGCCACCGCCTGGCGGAGGTGGACCAGACCCACGATGTCGTCGGGACCGTCGCCCACGACCGGAAAACGCGAATGTCCCGTGGCACGGGCGAGCGACAAGACGTCCGCTGCCACGGCATCGGCGCCGAGCGTCTGTAATCGGGTGCGATCCGTCATGACATCAATCGCGGTGAGGTTGTCGAGTTCGATGGTGTTCTTCAGCAACAAAGCGGTCGAGGGGGCGAGAGTGCCGGCCTCGGCGGAGCGCCGCACCAGGGCCGCAAGCTCCTGGCGTGAACGACCGCCGGACAGCTCCTCCTTGGGCTCGATCCCGAGCAGCCGCAGGATGGCGTTGGCCAGGCCATTGAGCACGGCAATCAGCGGGCGCAGCGCGACGGTGAAGCCCATGTTGAGGGGCGCCACCACTTTCGCGGTGCGCATCGGCGCGGACAATGCCGCATTCTTGGGCACCAACTCGCCAATGATCATGGAGAACGCATTGACGAGGATGAGGGACAGCGTGCCCGCGAGCCCCGCGACCGCGGCCCTGCTCAATGGCGTTGAGGACAGGGGAATTCCGAGCAGCTCGACCAACGCCGGCTGTGCCGTGTAGCCCAGCAGGATGGTCGTGAGCGTGATTCCCACTTGGGCGCCCGACAGTTGAGTCGACAGATGCTTGAGCGCGCGGCGCACTCGGTTGCCGCGGACGTCGTCGTCAACGTGGGCGGGGTCGAGCGCTACCAGCGAGAACTCTGCGGCGACAAAAACGGCGGTTCCTAGTGTGAGGAGCGCACCGAGTCCAAGCAAGATCCATGCGGTCATACAGGCTCGTGGCCTTCCGACTCGCAACCGGGATTGGGCCTACGTCTGTCCCCATCATTCATTGGGCAAGCATACCGACGCCGTGGCGACTTCGTCATAGTGCCAAGGGCGCACCAAGCAACGTCCTCTCCTTGGCGTTGTGTCCCCCATATTCCGTAACAATTTCTCCAAAACGGGTGACATGAGGCCCTGCTAGAGCGTTTAGGCTGGAGAATAAATCAAACACCGCAATGTAGACGCATACACGCCTAAGAAAGTGAGCGGCCTCACGTGTCCACCGACACCAGCGCGCCAGACACCGAACGAACGACCGTCACCCGCGCCGCGAGCGCACCGTCGGTTGCCTCCCTCATCCTGGGTTCGAACGGTGACCACCCCTCCCCGGAAGCGGAGCAGGCTCCTTCGAAGCCAGCCTTCGTGATCAAGCCCGCGCCAGGCACCACCCCTGGAAAGGCCGCGCCCAAGCAGGCGGCGGCAGCGGACATGTCCGAGCCCGCACCCGCCGCGGTGGCGACCGCGGCGAACGAGCCCAAGGACGTGGGCCCCAAGAACGAGGCGTCCGTCGAGTCGCCGGCGAGCACTCCCAAGGAGACGGCCGATGCCAAGGCTGCTCGCCCCGACATCTCACAGCCCGAGACAGTGGCCACCCCGGTGGTCGCGTCCGACTCGGACGACGACGCCCGAGACAGCCACGACGGCGATGAGCAGACGGTGACGCAGCCGATTGCCACTGCTCAGGCGCCAACCGCGGCCTACCTGCAGAGCCACGACCACGCCGAGCGTGCCACCAAGGACGTCCACCAGGGCGTCACTCGCCTGCGCGGCCCTGCCGCCCGCGTCGTGACGAATATGGAAGCCAGTCTCGAGGTCCCCACCGCGACCTCGGTTCGCACCATCCCCGCCAAGCTCCTCATGGACAACCGTGTGGTGCTCAACAACCACATGGCGCGCACCCGCGGCGGAAAGGTGAGCTTCACTCACCTCATTGGCTTTGCGATCGTGGAGGCGCTCGCTGAGTTCCCCGCCATGAATGTGGCTTACGGACTCGAAGACGGCAAGCCAGCCATGATCACGCCGGCTCACGTCAACTTTGGTCTGGCAATCGACATGGCTAAGCCGGACGGCACCCGTCAGCTGCTCGTGCCCAGCATCAAGTCCGCCAACGACATGGACTTTGTACAGTTCTGGAGCGCGTACGACGACATCGTCAAGAAGGCGCGCACCAACACGTTGCAGGCGTCCGACTTCCAGGGCACCACCATCACGCTGACCAACCCCGGCACCCTCGGCACCGTCCACTCCGTGCCGCGCCTCATGGGCGGCCAGGGCACGATCATCGGCGTGGGAGCCATGGACTACCCTGCCGAGTACCAGGGCGCCTCCGAGGAGATCATCTCTCGCATGGGCATCTCCAAGGTGATGACCCTGACGTCGACGTATGACCACCGCGTGATTCAGGGTGCCCAGTCCGGCGAGTTCCTCGCCCTGGTCCACAAGAAACTGCTCGGCCTCGACGGCTTCTACGACCGCGTCTTCGTGTCGCTACGCATCCCCTACGAGCCCGTGCGCTGGGTTCAGGACGCCGCCACCACCGAGGAAGCCGAGGCCGCCAAGCCCGCATCCATCGCGGAACTCATTCACTCGTACCGTTCGCGCGGTCACCTCATGGCGGACGTCGACCCACTGAGCTCGCGTCCGCGCAAGCACTCGGACCTCGACGTTCAGACCCACGGCCTCACGCTGTGGGACCTGGACCGCGTCTACTCCACCGGTGGCTTTGGCGGCCGCGAGCGCTGGAAGATGCGCGAGGTCCTTGGACGCCTGCGCGACGCCTACTGCCGCACCATCGGCCTCGAGTACATGCACATCTCGGACCGCGCGCAGCGCACCTGGTTCCAGTCCCGCCTCGAGCAGGGCTACACCAAGCCCGCACGCGAGGAGCACCTGCGCGTGCTGAACCGCCTGAACGCAGCCGAGGCCTTCGAGGCGTTCCTGCAGACCAAGTATGTGGGTCAGAAGCGCTTCTCCCTCGAGGGTGGAGAGTCGCTGATCCCGCTGCTCGACGCCGTCATGTCCTCCGCCGCAGTCGCGGGCATCCAAGAAGTCTGCATCGGGATGGCCCACCGTGGCCGCCTCAACGTCCTCGCGAACCTCGCGGGCAAGAAGTACGGGCAGATCTTCTCCGAGTTCGACGGCACCGCTGCTCCCGGGTCTGTCCAGGGCTCCGGCGACGTGAAGTACCACCTCGGCACCGAGGGCACCTTCACCGCCGAATCCGGCGAGACCACGCGTGTGTACCTCGCCGCCAACCCCTCGCACCTTGAGGCCGCCAACCCGGTCCTCGAGGGCATCGTCCGTGCGAAGCTCGACGCGCTGGGCGCCGACCCCACGACCGACGGCTACCCCGTGCTCCCCGTGCTTGTTCACGGCGACGCGGCCTTCGCGGGTCAGGGCGTCGTCATGGAGACGCTGAACCTCGCCGCACTCAAGGGCTACAAGACCGGCGGCACGGTCCACGTCATCATCAACAACCAGGTGGGCTTCACGACCGGCCCCGAGAACTCGCGCTCGACGCGCTACTCGACTGACATCGCCAAGGGCTACCAGATCCCCATCTTCCACGTGAACGGCGACGACCCCGAGGCCTGCGTGCGCGCCGCCCGGCTCGCCTTCGAATACCGCGAAGAGTTTGGCCGCGACGTGATCGTTGACATGGTCTGCTACCGCCGCCGCGGGCACAACGAGGGCGACGACCCCTCGATGACCCAGCCGCGCATGTACGACCTGATTGAGGCCAAGCGCTCCGTGCGTCACCTCTACACCGAGGCGCTCATCCGTCGCGGCGACATCACCACCGAGGAAGCCGAGTCGGTCTCCAAGGACTACCTATCGCAGCTGGAGCGTGTGTTTCTCGAGACCCGCGAGGGCTTCAAGCCCGGACCCGACACCGAGTCCATCTCCGGCCTCGAGGTCCCCACCTCGCAGTCGTCCGATGCCGGCATGATGGTCGGCTGGAAGACCGCCGTAAGCGCCGGTCAGATTGAGCGCATCGGCCGTGCCCACGTGCGTCCCCCTGAGGGCTTCACCGTGCACTCCAAGCTTGAGAAGTTGCTGGAGCGCCGCGAGGTGATGAGTCGCGAGGGCGGCATCGACTGGGGCTACGGCGAGATCCTCGCGTTCGGCACCCTGCTCCAGGAGGGCGTGCCAGTGCGCATGGCCGGCCAGGACAGCCGTCGCGGCACGTTCGTCCAGCGTCACGCCGTCTACCACGACCGCAAGAACGGCTCCGAGTGGACCCCGTTGCTGTACCTCAGCGCGGACCAGGCCCGCCTGCACATCTACGACTCCTCGCTGAGCGAGTACGCGTGCCTCGGTTTCGAATACGGCTACTCCGTGGAGCGGCCCGATGCGCTGGTGCTGTGGGAGGCGCAGTTCGGCGACTTCGTCAACGGCGCGCAGACGGTCATCGACGAGTTCATCTCCTCCGCGGAGCAGAAGTGGGGACAGTCGTCCTCCGTCGTGCTGCTGTTGCCCCACGGCTACGAGGGCCAGGGCCCGGACCACTCGTCCGCACGCCCCGAGCGCTTCCTGCAGATGTGCGCCGAGGACAACATGGTGGTCGCGGCACCGTCGACGCCCGCCAGCTACTTCCACCTGCTGCGTCGCCAGGCGTACACGCACCCGCGCAAGCCGATGATCGTGTTCACCCCCAAGTCGATGCTTCGCCTCAAGGCGGCTCAGTCCGGAGTAGCCGAGTTCACCGAGGGCACCTTCCGCGAGATCATCACCGACCCCATCGATCCGGCTGGCGTCACGCGTGTGCTGATGTGCACCGGCAAGGTCTATTACGACCTGCTGGCGGCACGCGAGAAGGCCGGCGACACCACCACCGCCATCGTGCGATTCGAGCAGCTGTACCCACTCGTTCCTGAGGCAATCACCGAGGCGCTCGCTCCGTTCGGAGACGCCGAATTGATGTGGGTCCAGGAGGAGCCGAGCAACCAGGGTGCCTGGTCACACATCTCGATGTCGCTGCCGCAGATCATCGAGCGTCCACTCAAGGTGACCTCACGCAAGGCCTCCGCCTCGCCGGCATCGGGCATGAGCTCGCGTCACGCGGCCGAGCAGGCAGAGTTGGTCGAGAAGGCCTTCCGCCGATGAGAAACGTGTTCTTCGTGGGCGACGAGTTAGTCGCGGGCCACGGCGATCCGAAGGCACTTGGCTGGACCGGACGCGTGGCGGCGCGCACCTTGCCTCACGCCACCGATCTGGCATTTCACACGCTCGCTGTGCCCGGCGAGACCACGGGCGAGATGACTAGCCGCTGGGACGAGGAGGCGCTACGACGCATTGCCCGCCCCGAGGCCGCCGACGAGCCCCGCTACGCACTGTTCGCCGTGGGGCGAGGCGACGTCACGCGGTCCGTCTCCCCCACGATGACCAGGCTGAACATCGCCAATGCCCTCGACCGCGCATCGGCGCTGGGTTTCTCGACGCTGATGGTGGGCCCGCCCCCCGGGCGCAAGGATGAGAACCAGCAGATCGCGGAGCTCGCGGCTGTGTGCGAAGAGTCGGCTGCGCGCCGAAGCGTGCCATACGTGGACATGTACGGCCCCCTGGCCCGACACGAACAGTGGGCCGCGGACATGGACACCGGCCACGATGCTTTGCCCCTGCAGGCTGGCTACGGGCTGATGGCCTGGCTGGTGCTGCACTCCCGCTGGCACGCGTGGCTCGGGATCAATGACGCCGAGGCGCTCAACAACTCGTAGGAGCACCCTGAGACGCCGGGTTCCCACCACAGTGGCGACGACTACGCCGCCTCACTGGCTCCCTCAGCACGCGGAACCACACGGCAGGCCGATGCAATCGCCACTTTTGCGTGGCATCCTGCTAACTGATGACTCCGGCGTTGCGCAGTGAGACCGACAGGTCGTGCGGGCGCGAGGCGATCGCCACGGCATCGTCGAAGTTGACCTCGCCGTCGCTGACCAACTGGAACAGGTGCTGGTCGAACGTCTGCATCTTGTAGTACTCGCCGTCCGCGATCAGGTCGACAATGGGCGGCTGGCTAGGCGGATCCACGATCGCCTCGGCCGTGCGGCCGGTATTGACCATGACCTCCGCGACCAAGGCACGGCCCTTACCGTCGCTCTGACGGACCAGTCGCTGAGAGACGATTCCCTTGAGGGTCTGCGACAGCGTTGCCCGCACCTGACCCTGCTCGTGCGGCGTAAAGAAGTCGACGATGCGGTTGATGGTGTCCTGGGCGTCCACGGTGTGCAGGGTCGCAAGCACCAGGTGACCGGTCTCAGCAGCCGAGAGCGCCGCGCGCACGGTCTCGATGTCACGCATCTCACCGACCATGATGACGTCAGGGTCCTGCCGCATCGCCCCACGCAGCGCGTTGTTGAAGTCCAAGGTGTCCGAGCGCACCTCGCGCTGCGAGATGATCGCCTTCTTGTCGTGGTGGAGGACCTCAATCGGGTCCTCGATGGTGATGATGTTCACTTCGCGGTACGAGTTTATGAGGTCAACCATCGACGCCAACGTGGTGGTCTTTCCGGAACCGGTAGGGCCGGTGACCAGCACCAGTCCGCGCGGCTCGAGCGCCAAGTCCGCGATGACGGGAGGCAGGCCGAGCTCGTCAAAGCTCTGCGCACCTACCGCGACGTGGCGGAACACGAGGGAGTCCGTGCCGCGCGCCACGTAAGCGTTGACACGGAATCGACCCACTCCCGACAGCGAAAACGCGAAGTCCGCCTCGTGGGTATCGCGGAACTGAGCGACGAGATCCTCGGGCAGCACCTGCGCCACCATGTTCCGAGTGTCCTCGGGGCGCAGCGGGGGAACCTGCAACTTTCGAAGACGCCCGTCGACACGGATACGAGGCGCTGATCCCACCTTGCAGTGGAGGTCGGAGCCGCCCGTGCTCGCGAGGGCGTGCAGGAACGGGATGACGGAAACTGGCTGGTCGCTCACGGATTCTCCATCGGCAGTAATGGGTGTTGCCTTGAGAGGCTACCGGTCGCGGCGCGCCAGGCATACACAGTGTGGGAAGATAGATAGTCGAGTTTTGAACTTCCCGCGTTAAGAAAGGGGGACCCATGAGCAAGCGAGGCCGCAAGCGCAAGGCGCGTGCCAAGGGCGGAGCCAACCATGGCAAGCGCCCCAACGCATAGTTAGCACCGGTAATCACCGGAAACACAAAGGCCGCATCGGGCACTGACCGATGCGGCCTTTTGCTTGCCCGCGAGCCCTCAAGGGCGTCGACAGGCGGGCGCTGAGCGCCGAAGTCTAGGATTCGGAGCGTGCCGACTTGATGGTGGCAAGTACACGCGAACGCAATTCGTCAGGCGCGACCTCGTCGCCACAGTTACCCACGAGGTTCTTGATCTTCTCGTTGATACGGTGCTCCGCTTCGCAGGGCGGGCACTCCTTGAGGTGATCGCCGATGTGACGCAACTCATCATCGGGCAATTCGTGGTCGATGTACTCAAAAATCTGGTCGAGCGCCTGCTCGCAGTCGTTATTAGGCATCCGATGCCTCCCCGGAATCCGTGTTCGCCTTGTTGGCGACGGGACGCTTGTCATAAAAACCGCGCTCCGCGCCATACTCGCGCAGGTTCTCGCGAAGCAGCTTGCGTCCGCGGTGAAGGCGCGACATCACGGTACCCACCGGCGTGTCCATGATCTCGGCAATCTCCTTGTACGCAAAGCCCTCGACATCGCTCAGATAGACCGCCATACGGAAGTCGTCCGGCAAGTCGGCGAGTGCCTGCTTGATGTCACCATCGCCCATCTGGTCAAGGGCGTTATCCTCCGCCGAGGCCAGGCCGGTGGAGGTGTGTTCCGCCGCTGCTGACAGCTGCCAGTCCTCGATAGTGTCCGCGTCCGAGCGCTTGGGTTGACGCTGCTTCTTGCGGTAGGTGTTGATGAACGCGTTGGTCTGGATGCGGTACAGCCACGCCTTGAGGTTCGTCCCCATCGTGAACTTGTCCTGCGCCGCAAACGCCTTGGCGAACGTCTCTTGGACCAGATCCTCGGCATCGGCCCCATTGCGCGTCATGCGCAGGGCAGCAGCGTAGAGCTGATCCATATAGGACAGCGCCTCGACCTCGAAGGTCATTTCCTGGGTGTCATTCATCGCCGTGTCATTCATCACTGCGTAGCCTACTCTGCCGCGCGTGCGGCGAAGTGGCTTTCGGCGGGTTCGAGCCGTCGTACGTTCCAGGGTGGCTGTCATGCTTAGGGGAACCAACGGTCCCTCTCGTTCATTCCCGACGCCGCGGTCACAACTCAGGCACTCTCGCGATACACAGTCTCCAGTCAACATTGGTAGCGTAGGAGTATGTTCTTTCGCGCGATAGCCCGCCCATTGCTCGCCTCCTGGTTTATCTATGGAGGCATCGAGTCCGTCCTTACCCCCGAACGCCGCGCCGAACGCGCGGAACCGGTGGTCAAGCCGCTGCTCGTCGAGGCCGGACTTGAGGACGTCAAGGTCACCGACATGGTCAAGGTGCACGGCGCCGCCACCATCGCGGCCGCCTCGATCCTGGCACTGTCCCGCACCCCCAAGACTGCCGGATTCGCGCTCGCCGGACTCGCCGCTGTGACGGTGGCCGCTGGCCGGCCCTTCTGGCGCGAGGAAGATGAGGAAGTGCGCCTTCGCGAGCGCGAGCGGTTCATGATGAATCTGTCGCTGTTTGGCGCCACGGTGCTCGCCGCGACCGCCGGACACGGATCCAAGCACAAGGATCGCGCCAAGGCCAAGAAGATCAAGGCGCACGACAAGGCCCTCGCCGCCAAGGTGTCCAAGAACGAGCAGAAAATTGCCCGCAACCAGAAGGCCCTGAGTAAGAAGCGGGGCAAGTGAGCGGCTCATTCCCGGCCGGCACTGGAGTCGGCGAGGTTTGGGACGCCCCCACTGCCGACAGTCCGCTTGACGCCACCGTCGACGTCCCTGGATCCAAGTCGCTCACCAATCGCTTTCTTGTACTCGCGGCGTTAGCCGATTCCCCCGTACGCATCAGGGGCGGCCTCAGGTCCTCTGACTCTGACCACATGATCGGAGCGCTACGAGCGCTCGGCATCGACGTCGACGACTCCGGCGACGAGTGGCTGGTCACGCCCGGCACGGTCCGCGGTGGGGCTTCGGTCGACTGCGGCCTCGCCGGCACCGTCATGCGATTCGTGCCGCCCATGGTGCTCCTCGCCGACCCCGCCGATGGTCCCGTCACCTTCGACGCGGCGCCCAGCGCCAAGGGGCGTCCCATGGCACCGTTGCTCGACGCCCTGCGCGCGCTCGGCGCGACCGTCACCAGCGTCGGCGATCAGACGTTCCCGTTCACCGTGACTCCCCCGACGTCCCCACCTGCCACCGTCGAGGTGGACGCCAGCGACTCGTCACAGTTCGTCACCGGGCTGCTGTTGACCGCACCGCGCCTGCCCAGGGGACTCACCATCCGGCACACCGGCGAGAAACTTCCCAGCCTGCCCCACATTGACATGACGTGTGAGACGCTGCGCGACGCCGGCATCCAGGTGGACCAGCCCGACGAGCGCACCTGGGTGGTGCACCCCGGAGCCATGTCTCTGGGAGACATCCGGGTCGAGCCCGACCTCTCAAACGCAGGGCCCTTTATGGCGGCAGCCGTCGTTGCAGGCGGCACCGTCCGTATCCCCGGCTGGCCCACACACACTACGCAACCCGGCGCCTACTACCCCCAGGTGTTTGAGCAGATGGGAGCGACCTGCAAGTTCGAGGACGGCGTCATGTCCGTCACCGGGCCCTCCGACGGCATCTTTGGCATCGAGGCGGACCTGGGACCCGCGGGTGAGATCACGCCCACCATCGCCGCGCTGTGTGCCTTGGCCACGGGTCCATCAACGCTGACCGGCATCGGTCACCTGCGCGGCCACGAGACCGACCGCCTCAAGGCGATCGCGACCGAGGTACAACGGGTGGGCGGTCACTGCGTGGACGGAGATGACTCCCTCACATTTGCGGGACTACCCTCCGTTGGACTCGATGGCGCCGTCATGGAGAGTTACCACGACCACCGCATGGCCACCTTCGCGGCGATCATCGGGCTCGCGGTCCCTGGCGTGCAGGTTCTCAACGTCGGCACGACGTCCAAGACGATGCCCGACTTCCCGCACTTGTGGCGAGCCATGCTCGAGTTGCCGGACTAGGCACGCGCATGCGCGAATACGACGAGTCAGACGCCAAGGTGAGGCCACCCAAGCGTGGCTCGCGGCCGCGCTCCAAGCTTCGACCCGCACACGAGGATGCTGTTCCCGGCACCGTCGTAGGCGTGGACCGCGGCCGTTTCACCGTGTGGAAGTCGGATACCGACACCACAGTGATCGCCGTCAAAGCGCGTGAATTGGGCAGGCGCGGACTGGTCATCGGTGACATCGTCGGCATGGTTGGCGACTCGTCGGGCGACAAGGGCACCCTCGCGCGCATCGTCCGGCGTGAGCCGCGCACGACCGAGCTGCGACGCACAGCCGACGATACCGACCCCACCGAACGGGTGATCGTCGCCAACGCGAATCAGCTCGCGATCGTCACCGCTCTGGCCGATCCGGAACCCAACCCACGCATGATCGACCGCTGCCTGGTGGCGGCCTTCGCCGCTGGCATGGACGCAGTCCTGGTCCTCACCAAGGCGGACCTGGGCTCGGGTGCGGAGCTGCGCGCCACCTACGAGCCACTCGGCGTCAAGGTGCTGGAGACAACGGTGCGCCACGACACCGACGTCCTCAAGTCCCACGACGGTACCCCTGACGAGCAATCCGGCATGGAGGCGCTACGCGCGCAGGTCGCGGACGTCTCCACCGTCTTTGTGGGCTATTCGGGTGTTGGCAAGTCCACGCTCGTCAACGTCCTCGTACCCGGCGCCGGTCGCGTCACTGGCATCGTCAACGACGTCACTGGTCGCGGGCGCCACACGTCAACGTCGGCGGTAGCCCTCGAACTTCCCGCGGGCGGGTGGATCATTGACACCCCCGGAATTCGTAGCTTTGGACTCGCGCACGTCGACATCGAGAACTTCATCTCCGTGTTCCCTGACATCGCCGATGCGGCGGCAGAGTTTTGCCCACGAGGGTGCGCCCATGCGTCGGCCGAGGACGGATGCGCGCTCGATGAATGGTCCCAGACTCCGGATCAACAGGCACGCGTGGACTCGATCCGCCGCCTGCTCGCGACCCGCGCAGACAACGACTCCTGGCAGTAGGCCGCGCGCCGCCGCAGGGCTGCTCTTACATTTTGAGGCCGGGTATACGTCGCCAGTAGGCTGAGCGCATGAATCCCACTGGTGAATATGCCGCAGACCTGACGCTCGCGCTGTCCATCGCGGACCGGGTGGATGCGCTGACGATGCGCAACGCCGACCCCGCGGACCTCACCGTGGAGCTCAAGCCCGACGACTCCCCCGTCACCGCAGTGGACCGGGCCGCGGAGCAACTCATCCGCGAAACGCTGGCAACGGAACGCCCCACGGACTCGATCCTGGGCGAGGAATACGGGACTTCGGGCGACGCCACCCGGCAGTGGATCATTGACCCGATCGACGGCACCAAGAACTTCATCAGGGGCGTACCCGTGTGGGCCACCCTCATCGCGCTCTTTGACGGCGACAAGCCCGCCGTCGGCGTGGTGAGCGCGCCCGCATTGGGTCGGCGCTGGTTCGCCGCGGCAGGTGACGGTGCGTGGGAGGGCCGTGAAGCATCGGCCGCCCGCCGACTAGGCGTCTCCGAGGTCGCCACGCTGTCGGAGGCGAGCCTGTCGTACTCGTCGCTCACCGGTTGGGAGGAACTCGGCCGCCTCGATGCGCTGCTCGACCTCTCGCGCACCGTGTGGCGCACGCGCGCTTACGGCGACTTTTGGAGCTACATGCTGGTCGCAGAGGGTGCTGTGGACGTGGCCGCGGAGCCCGAACTGGAGACCTACGACATGGCGGCGCTCGTTCCGATCGTGCTGGAGGCCGGCGGGCGGTTCACCTCGCTCGACGGCGTCGACGGTCCGTTTGGGGGCAACGCGATCGCCAGCAACGCCGTGCTGCACGATGCCATGGTCGCTGCGCTAGCTCCGGGCGCCTGAGCCTCGCGACGGTCGTGCTCCCGCGCGTGCTGGACGTTACGGCCGCGGGATAGAAGCGAGCTCGGTGACGTCGTACCAGAGCAGGTCGTGATCTTCGAGCCGCTCTAGAGCGTCGGGACCGCCCGCGAGCGCCTGCTTCGCGTCCTCGAACGCGTCCAGGTCGTCCACGAAGGCGCACGCGACGGCATCGGCCGGCACTCGCCCCGTGAGCGCAACGGCGGCCGGGTGTGCATCGGGCACCGCGCTCACGTCTGCGCGGGAGTAGTCGGCCACAATGACCACGCGAAGTTGTGACCCAAACTCCACCACGGATTCGATCGCCGCGGCGTCCCGTGCTTGTTCTGCCATCTCCTCGTCCTCATCGAAGGAGGAGATTTCCATGAGCCGCTCGGTGACGGCAAAGCCCATGTCGGGCTCCCACTTGCCGGAGGTGCAGGAGTCGAGGTCGCCCAGAGTCGCTGGGATGTACACGCGCATGGCTTCAGTCTGTCAGGGTCGCCGCCACCGCGCGCGGGGACTCACTCACGGGAGTCAATTCCGCGCGCGACTCCTGAGCCGCGGCCAACGCCGCGGCGGCGACAACGGCGATGGCTCGTCGCGCGGGCGAGCGGGGCACTCGTTCGCGAAGCGACTGACCCGCGAGAGTCGCCGCATCGCAAGACTTCCCATCCGCAGGCACCATCCATACGTTCTCCACGCCGCTGTAGCGCGCCAGGGCATCCGCAATGGCTTCCTCGGGATGGCGCCCCGCAACGGACGAGCGAACCCGGTTCGCCACGACGATGCGGGGGCACATGAGTTCCGCTACCTCATCGAGTTCAGCGAGCCCCTGAACCAGGCGCTGGATGCCGAGCGGTTCGGCGGATCCCACGACGACCACCACATCGGCGGCGCCGAGCGCGCTCAGGGTCGCACCGTTGCGCTGCGGCGCACGGGTGTCGTACATCGCCGCCTCGTCCTGCGCCACGGAGAACCCGCAGTCCACCACCGTGACCGGGCTGTGGCGACGCAGCACGGGCCAGATGCCGTCGAGCGCGCTACGTGACAGCTCCGGCCAACGGTCCGCGCGGGAGATTCCCGACAACACCTTGAATCCCCCGTCCACAGACAGCAGGTGCCGCCACAGCACATCGTCGGTAAGGGTGCCGTGAAGCGACGCGCGCGCGAGCGCGGCGATCCCCGGTGCCTCGTCGAGCAGGCCAAGTGCCTGTGCGACGGCTCCCCCGTAGGTGTCGACGTCAACGACGATCGCCTCGTCATCTGCCGCAGCGCACTCGGCAGCAATGTTGACGGCGAGTGTGGTGCGCCCGGGAGCGCCGGTGGGGCCCCAGACGGCGATCACGACCCCATCGCCTGCCGGCGCGGCTGGGGCGCTCTCCGGCGCTGCCGCCGCCGGAACGAGCGTGTGGGCCACCGTGGCGGTGCGGTCGGCAATGGTGACCGGGTCTGCGTCGGCGTCCATCACGTGTTCGATGCCCAGCGCCCGAAGTTCGCTACTCGCCGATGCCGTGGTCGGGACTGCAACCACTGCCACCCCCGCGGCGGTAAAGTCAGCGAGCACGGCCCTGTTGAGGCGCGGCTGGTCGGAGAGCACCGCCACGCCCACCATTCCGGCGTGCGCGAGGGCGAGGGCCTCGGCAAGGTCGGCGCAACGACGTACCAGCGCCAGCTGCGGGTGAGCCTCAATGGCGCCCGCCACCACACTCTCGCCGTCACCCATCATGGCGACCGCTACGGCTGTACTCACGCGTCTCCCCCGGAGGCACGTCCCACAATCGAGATCGCGCCGTCCGTCGCCACCGCGCCGAGGAAGTCACTCATCAACGCCTGCGGCACTAAAACGTAGACCGTTTGCGCGGAGCCGACCGCGAAGGCGCTGTCGTCCTGATCCACTTGGCTGACCACCAGCCCCTCGGCAACAGGGGTGGACTGCGGGCTACCGTCAGTATCCGTCGTCAACCACACGTCTACGACACTGCCGGTAGTGATGTCCTCCGCCAAGGGGGTCTGGGTGCGGACCGCCACCGCCCGTACGTCGACGTCAGTAGACCCCGCCATAGCATCGGCCGGAAGCAACTCGCCCTTGCCGATGACCCTGGTCACCACCTGACCCCACGGCGGTTCGCCCATCGCCGGCACGTAGACATCTGAGGACACTCGCACGCGGGTCACCGCGACATCAGATTCGGAAACTACCGTGCCGGGTGTCAGGACCTTGGTGGCGGCGTAATACGGCACCGTGGAATCCGACGCCCGCATCGACGCACCCACTGCCACGACGGCGATCGCGATCAGCACCAGGCCGATGAGCAGGCGAGGGTCGCGCCACGACGGCCTTTTCAGTCGCCCCGCCACGGGACCGGAGGTGCCACTCATGAAGTCTCCCTTGACTCAGTTGCCCACCATCTTGCCGGTTTTGTCCGCAATCGCCAACCGGTTGTGGAAAACATTGGCTTGTCTCACCGTCGTGCCACAATGAAGTCATGACGCCACGCTTCCTCCTCCTCACCGATGTGCAGGAGATCCTCAACATCAGCTCGCCCCAGGCGTACTCGCTCGTGCGGTCAGGTGACCTGCCCGCAATTCAGGTGGGCGGCCGCGGCCAGTGGCGGGTCGAAGCGACCGAGCTCGAGAACTACATTCAGCGCCAGTACGAGGCGGCACGCTCGCGCATTCCCACCGAGAAGTAGAGCTTTCTAGCCCCGTATCAGCCCGGCAACTACGCGCCCGCGAAGCCGACTGACGTCACGCGGATCATCGCGCCAAACGGCACCACTGTGGTAGTGCCCGCGTGGGGCTCTCCTATCTCCACGTAGTCAGCACCCACCTGAGCGATCACACCGGGCCAGCTTCCCGAGGTCGCGACAATCACCACCGGCGCGCGGTCACGAGACAATGCGCGCAGGGCGTGGCCCACGGTCAGCCTCTTCGACACGGCCGATAGGTCAACCGCCCGGGCCTTGAGCCCCGCCACAGCCACGACAGCCGCGGCCGGAATCCACGACTGGCGGCGCTGCTCGTTCACGAGAATCCACGTGGCAGCCACCTCCGAGAGCACGCC
Source organism: Demequina aurantiaca (assembly GCF_000975135.1). GTDB lineage: Bacteria > Actinomycetota > Actinomycetes > Actinomycetales > Demequinaceae > Demequina > Demequina aurantiaca. The sequence continues at coordinate 208,020 of NZ_BBRF01000001.1, forward strand.
GGCCACCTTCTCCCCGTCGGCGAGAGTCACCACTACGTGGCCGCCAATTCCCGCCGCAAGCCGGGAAGAGAGCGGGATCGCGGCCCGCTCACCGCGAGTGCGTTCCGCCACCTCCGCGGCGAACTGAGCGTCGACCCCCGCGCCCAGTTGTCCCTCGAGGTCGGCCAAGAGATCGTTCCAGCGCATGGAGACACGCTAACGCCCCGCGTCTTTCCACAGGGCAACGGCCCACCGATGGACACGCCAACGGCTTTGAGGTACATCTAGTAGCACCAAACAACATCAAACAATAGGTAAGGATGCGAAATGCAACGTCCCGAGAATGCGGCACCCTCGCCCGGCCACACCTGGGCTGCCCGGCTCCTTGTGCTGCTCACGTGGCCCGCAGCATGGTGGCTCGCAGGGGCGACACTCGACGCCTGGCACGCCGTCGCGTCGCAGCCGCTGCAGGTTGACGTGGCGATCGGGGCCGTCGTGGCGGCCATCGGCGCAGTTACTGCTACGTACCTCGCGCTAATTTCGATTCCCCTCCTCCTCACGTGGCGACGCGGCGCTGGCGGCATACCCCGCTGGCTCTCCAGGTGCACCCCGCACCTATGGCGCAGAATCGTGGGCATCGCCGTCGGCGGAGTGATGACCGCGTCCATGGCCACCGCCTCGTTCGCCACCATTGGCGACACGACCAATCCGGCGCCCGATGCCGGGGCACCCTTCACCGTCACGTCAGCGGGCTGGGTGGACAGTCCCGCCGCCGCAACGACCAAGCCAGCGTCACCTCTGGGTACGGCTACGGGCAGCCATGCCTCCTCACGTTTCACGACCACGATGCAACAGCCCCGTGCCGAGCAGCCGACCACATCGAAAACCCCCACTGGATCCGAAACGAAGGTCACGACCGTCAAAGTTCGTCGCGGCGACTCTTTGTGGCTGATCTGCGAAGGTCTACTGCCAGAGACCGCCTCGGAGGCCGACATCGCGCACGCCTGGCCGCTGCTCTATCGCGCGAACAAGCAGGTGATTGGCGACAACCCCTCGCTCATCTACGCGGGCCAGACTCTTGACGTTCCAGCGGAGCTGCTGTCATGACTGCGATGCGAGTCTCAGTCGAATCGGCGCAGCCGGTCACTGCGCGTGCTCAACCTGCGGCCAGGGCAATAGCGGCCGTCACGGCAGCAGCACCGGGGGCAGGCGTGACGAGGGCGGACATATACGCCCGCCACCGCAAGCCACTGGGCGACCCCGCGCCCCTCGCCTGCACGGTGGCGAAGGCAGCCCTCGAGACCGTGTTGGGAGCCACCAGCATCGACTCCCTCGTGCGCTGGCTCACTCCGGAAGTACGCCACAGTCTTGCCCAGCAGCACTCGCTCGCGCGCCGCGCGGGAAAGACCTCAGCACCCCCGGTTGCCATCAGACGCGCACGCGTGTGCCGCGTCAGCTCTCGCGCCGCCGAGGTCAGCATCGTCGCCTACTGCGACGGCCGCGCCCGGGCAATCGCAATGCGACTGGAGGACGCGGCCGGGCGGTGGCTCGTGACGACGATAGAAGTCGGCTAGACCTCGTTCTTCCCGTGGCACATCTTGTACTTCTTGCCTGATCCACACGGGCAGGGTGCGTTCTTCGCGGTACCCGGGAAGGTGCCACCGTCGGCCTCAGTCTTTGCTGCGGTCTGCTGGGCCTTGGGCTTCGTCACCTTCGTCGTACCGTCCTCGGACGGAGATGAGTAGGTAAGCGCGCCCATGTTGGCCTGCATCATGCCGCTGGTTCCAGTGGTGGTTGCCGCGCCGGCCGCCATACGGCGGGGCGCCTGGCTCCCTGCGCCACCCACCTGCGTCACCTCGCCCGTGGGAGAGACGGCACGGATACCCGGTCCCACGCCGGTGCTGGGCAACGCGGCCTGATCGGTAGGTGCCGGCTCACGCTTCTCCACGCGGTACAGGATCTGCAGTGAGTGCTCCTTGATGGAGTCGGTCATCGCCTCGAAGAGTTGGTAACCCTCACGCTGGTACTCGATCAGCGGGTCACGCTGTCCCATCGCGCGCAGGCCGATGCCCTCCTTGAGGTAGTCCATCTCGTAGAGGTGTTCACGCCACTTGAGGTCCAACACCTGCATGACGACCTGGCGCTCGACGGTGCGCATGATGCCTTCGCCTAGACGGTCCTCGACCGCCTCGTACTGCACCTTCGCGTCCGCCTGCAGCTCGCGCTTAAGGAAGTTGGTGTTGAGCGCGCCCACCCCGCCGGCCTCATCGACGATCTCATCGATCGTGACAGACACGGGGTAGACCGTGCGCAGGTCCTTCCATAGGGCCTCGAGGTCCCAGTCGTCGGGGTTGCCGACCTGGGTGGCGGACTCCACGTACTCGCCCGTCACGTTGTCCACGAACTCGAGCATTTGGTCGCGGAAGTCTTCGCCGTCGAGCACCCTACGGCGCTCGGCGAAGATGACGGTGCGCTGTTCGCTCATGACGTCGTCATACTTGAGCACGTTCTTGCGTGCCTCGTGGTTGCGCCCCTCGATCTGCGCCTGAGCGCTGCGCACGCCGCGCGTCAGCACCTTCGACTCGATGGGCATGTCGTCGGGCAGTGCGCTCGAGTTCATGACCTGCGCGGCCAGTCCGGACTGGAACATGCGCATGAGGTCGTCGTCGAGCGAGAGGTAGAAGCGCGATTCGCCGGGGTCACCCTGGCGGCCCGCACGGCCTCGCAACTGGTTGTCAATGCGGCGCGACTCGTGGCGCTCGGTTCCCAGCACGTAGAGCCCGCCAGCGGCAAGCACCTCATCGTGCTCGGCCTCGACCGCGTGCTGCTCGCGCTCGAGCACCTCGTTCCAGACCCGCTCGTACTCGTCGGGATTTTCCGCTGCGTCGATGCCGCGCTTGTGCATCTCTGCGACGGCGCGGAATTCTGGGTTGCCACCAAGCATGATGTCGGTACCACGACCGGCCATGTTGGTCGCGACCGTCACGGCGCCCTTGCGTCCCGCCTCAGCAACGACGGACGCTTCACTCTCGTGCTGTTTGGCGTTCAGGACATTGTGTTGGATCCCGCGCTGACGCAACACCTTGGAGAGCATCTCGGACTTCTCGACGGACACGGTACCGACGAGGACTGGCTGCCCGTTCTTGTTGCGCTCGACGATGTCGTCGATCAGCGCGTTGAACTTGGCTTCCTGGCTCTTGTAGAGCAGGTCTGCCTGGTCGATGCGCACCATTGGCTTGTTGGTGGGGATGGGGATGACGCCCAGGCCGTAGGTTGCGCTGAGCTCCGCGGCCTCGGTCTGTGCGGTACCCGTCATGCCAGACAACTTGTTGTACTGGCGGAAGTAGTTCTGCAGCGTGATCGAGGCGTACGTCTGGTTCTCCGCCTTGATCTCGACACCCTCCTTGGCCTCGATGGCCTGGTGCAGACCCTCGGAGTAGCGACGGCCCTTCAGGAGGCGACCGGTGTGCTCGTCAACGATGTCGACCTCGCCACCCTGCACTACATAGTCCTTGTCGAGCTTGAAGAGTTCCTTGGCCTTGATCGCGTTATTGAGGTAGCCGATGAGCGGCGTGTTCTCAGGCGAGTACAGGTTCGCGACGCCAAGCGCCTGCTCGATCTTGTCGATCCCTGGCTCAAGAATGCCAACGGTGCGCTTGGCTTCCTCGACCTCATAGTCCTCGTCGAGCTTCATGGAGCCCACGAGCCGCGCGAACTCGGTGTACCACTTGCCGTTGTCGCCCTGTGCGGGCCCCGAGATGATCAGCGGCGTGCGGGCCTCGTCGATCAGGATCGAGTCGACCTCATCAACGATCGCGTAGTGATAGCCGCGGTGCACCAGCTGCGACGGGTCCATCACCATGTTGTCGCGCAAGTGGTCAAAGCCAAACTCGTTGTTGGTGCCGTACGTAATGTCGCACGCGTACTGCACCTTGCGCTCTGGAGGTGTCTGACCAGAGACGATGACTCCGGTCTCCATGCCGAGGAAACGGAACACACGACCCATCAGCTCGGACTGGTACTGAGCCAGGTAGTCGTTCACCGTGACCACGTGCACGCCCTTGCCATCCAGCGCGTTGAGGTACGCGGGGAGGGTGGCCACCAGGGTCTTGCCTTCACCGGTCTTCATCTCGGCAATGTTGCCGTTGTGAAGGGCGGCACCACCCATGATCTGCACATCGAAGTGGCGCATCCCCAGCGTTCGACGCGACGCCTCACGCACAGCCGCGAACGCCTCGGGAAGGAGCGAGTCAAGACTCTCGCCCTCGGCTCGACGCTCCTTGAACGACTCAGTGAGATCCTTGAGCTCGTCGTCGGTCATCTGCTCGTAAATTGGCTCGAGCGAGTTGGTCTGCGTTACGGCTTTTTCCAAGCGACGCAATTCGCGTCCCTCGCCGATGCGGATGATGCGATCTAAAACAGCCACGAAAACTCCAGTCAGGGCGTACGGTTCCGTCAACCATCGTAGGCGCTTCTAGGGGTTTCCAGTTGTCGTCTCGCTCACGGCGTACGCGGCGTCCCCTCCAGGTACTCGATCGGCCGTGATGGCACGCACCAGGGCGCACCTCCCCCGGCGGGAAGATGCGCCCTGGTGGCTGCTAGGGGAAGAGTTGTCAGGCGCTCTCGCGCTGACCTGCCTCGACATTGTCTCGCTCAATGGGTGTGGGCTCCGCGGCAGTGGATTCGAGGTGAATCACGCCGTACGTCCAGCCTCGTCGGCGGTAGACCGCTGACGCCAGACCGGATTCGATGTCGTGGAACAGGAAGAAGTCGTGCCCCACGAGTTCCATTTGATCGATTGCGTCGGCGACTGACATCGGGGCGCCCTCGTGGGTCTTTGACCGGATGACGATTGGCGTGCCGTCAATCGGGACCTCGCGGGTGTTGCCCTCGGGAGCACCCTCCCAGGACTCGACGCTGGCCACCTTCTCTTCGTCTTCGGTTTCCTTTGCCGGCATGTCAAGCGTCGCTTCGATGTCAGCAATGGGCACGGCGCTCAGCGGCGGCGTGTTGTTGTGCCGGTGCGCCTTGCGCTCATGTTGCCGGCGTAGGCGCTCCGTCAGTCGCGTCACGGCGGCGTCGAGCGCGACCAGGCGATCGTCGGCGGCAGCCTCGACGCGAACTACCCCGTGGTCATAGAGAGTGATCTCTATTCGCTCGCGATCAGATGACAGCCGCGGGTTCCGCTCGTGCACCACGTGAACCTCGGCCCTCGTCGCCCTGGGGGCGAGAGTCTCAACCTTGTCCAGCTTGTCGAGGATCTTCTGGCGTACGTCTTCAGAAACCTTGGTGTGACGTCCAACAATCGCGATGTCCATGTTCGGGTACTCCTTCGTCGATATGAGCTGCATTGCTCAGGGCATGATGTCAGCGGCGCGTCCAGCGCCTGCTCAATCACCCCCTCTACGATCGAAGGTGTCCGACAATTCGTCGGCCTCTGACTCCCACCCTATCCCCACCGCGGGACTCTTGCTTCGCATCGGTGCCGTGGCGAGAGTGAGCCCTGCACACACCACTGTTCCGGCGGCCTCGAGTCGATCCCGAGCCGCCGCCAGCGTCGCTCCCGTCGTCATCACGTCGTCGACCAGGACCACCGCGCGGGAGGGATCGACTTGGCGAGTCAGCCGCATGGACTGTTGCGCGCCACGCCAGCGTTCTCGAGCCGACAAGCCCCGCGACTCACCCCTGCGCATGGTCAGCGCGGGAACCATCACTGCGTCAGCACCGTGGTCCCGCCACCGTCGCGCGCAGGCAGTCGCGAGCATTCCTGGCAGGTCCACGCCGCGTCGCCGTGTCGACGCCCGCCTCGCCGGAAGCGGCACCACCGCTATCCGGTGGGCAGTCGTTACGTCCACGGCGACGTCACCTGCTGCTCGCGTCATCGCGGCCTGAAAGAACGAGTCGAGGTCGCGCCGATGAGCGTCCTTCCACGCCTCGATCATCAACTGCGGCGATCCCTCCAAATCCACGATGGACCAGACGGCGAGCGGCACGTCCCCCAGCCGATGCAGCCGGGGGGCGTTTTCTTCGCTGCGATACGGCGGTTCCCACCAGGGCGCCTCACATTCATCGCACCACCGCACGTCGTCACGACCACACCCCGGACAGCACACGGGCACCACGAGCCGCGCAAGCTCACGCGTACCCGCGATCGCCAGGCCCGCTGCAGTGGTGAGGAGTCGATTCACGCTCTCAGCATGTCGAAAATACGGGCGCAACAGCCTGGCTGCATCGCGCTGTGTCGACGTCCGCGCGCGCCGCGCGGCCTGTGAGCATCGGCCGAGGTAGCTCCCGGCGGAGCGTCAGCCCGCGTACTCGAGGTCGTCGACTTCGATCAGGATCTCTTCCCACCCGGTTCCGACGCGGGTGCGCACCGAGCCGTCTTCTCCCACTGTGGTGAGCGAGCTCTCACCCTGGCGAGCGGTGACTGACTTCGCGCCCACCGTCGCGGATTCGAGCACCGTCTCTCCGCCAACGGTCGCGATCCATAGCGACGAAGGAACCTCCTCCTGCGCCTCACCCAGAATCGCGAAGCTCAGGTCATTGATCCACTCCGCATCGACGGCTGTCGTGACATCAACACCAACGGACAGTGGCGAGCCGAGCGTCAACGGCACTCCACTCTCGGTCCTGACCACTGCCGCGACCTCGGCGAGCTGCTGGCCACCCTCCCTCGAGAGCACCACCACCCGAGTCCCATCCCGCGAGACTGCGACCGCTTGCACCGTGCGACCCTCAAGCCACCTCGCGTCAATGTCTGCCTGGTCGCCACTGGGGCGCACCGCGACGAGTTGCCCGTTGTTCGAGGTTTCCGCGGTCCATACCCAGCCTTGGCGGTCGTAGGACGGCCCCACGAGCCGGTTGCCGCTATAGAGCGTCGTGTACTCCATCGCATTCTCGGGCGGCGCGAGCTCGGGGGTCATAGGTTCCAGGCTCTCGATACCGCCCCGAATGGCAGACGATGCGGCAAGAACGGAGTCGTTCACGAGGAAAGCGGCGGTGGGTCCACCGTAGGAGCGAGCGACGTGGCTCGCGGAATCCGGCAAGAAACCCTCCGGATCAGGGGCGACCCACATCTGGGTGCCGTCCCACAGTCCCAGCCTCGACGCGACGATGGCCGCGGCGTCGCCGTCAGGAATGGGCGCGGGATTGAGCGCGACGCTGCCGTCGCCTCCGAGCGCGACGCCGCCAACCGTGACGGTGACGGCTACTACTCCCGGCAACGTCGTGAGCGTCCGCGTGAGCTGCTCCTGGGCGAGCGAGCGTTGACTGGGAGTCCCAGCCGACTCGGTGTTGAGCTGCACGGCGGCGATGCCATCCGTCACGACGACCGAGTCAACCTCGAGCGCTGCTCCCGCAGGGAAGCCAGTCTTGACCGCGCTCGCGAGCCACGGCGATGGTCCCGCAAGCAGCTCGCGCGCCGCCCAGGTGGGCCCGTTATTCTGCGGAAGCCACCGCAGGTCGGGGACGATGGTGGTGGTGTCCATCGACGCGAAGGCAAGCGGCACTGGCAGGAAGAGGTGATCAAAGTTTGCCTGCGCGATGACGGCACCGTCGTCGAGTTCCGAGATCCGGTACTCGCCGTACGAGTTCTCGACGACTTGGAACGTGATGGGTACGCGCGTACCGTCGGTGGATTCGACCAGCACCCCGGCACTGTCGACCTCGGCTGCGACGGGCACCGAGTACTGGATGGCGTTGGTCGCCTCGTCCCAGTCGGGCGTCAACGCGCCGGAGTCAAACACCAGCACCCGCGTCGAGGGATCCCACTCGTTGCTCGCCTCTGGCGTGAGATATTCGCGGGCCACCGAGAAGTTGGAGGCAAAACCTGCGGCCGATGCGGTCAGGAAACCGCTGACGATGGCCGTTGGGCTGTCGCCCACCTGGGGGCCTTCGGCGAAGGGCAGTACGGGGTTCGTATCCGGCACCTGGCCGTCGCCCTCTTCGACCGGTCCGGCATCGGGAATCGAGACGCAACCCGCGAGCGCGAGGGTGGCCGCGGCTACCACCGCCACCAGCCGGCCGCGCATACGGCGGGGCCCGAACCTGTGGGTCCGCTGTGTAGTGCGAGCGGTCATGGCTTTACCCCCTCGGAGGAATCGGTGGACAGTGGCACGCGCTCCCCCACTGTCCCAAATTCTGCCTCGCGCAGCACGAGGGGCATCACGGGTTGCTGACCCAGCCCGCGTGAAGTGCGTGGCAACATCAGCCTAAAACTGGCGCCGTTGCCGGGCGAACCCCAGGCCTCGAGCTTGCCGTCGTGCAACGTGGCGTCCTCGCGGGCAATGGAGAGCCCCAGACCCGTGCCCCCCATGGTCCGAGCCCTCGCGGCATCGGCTCGCCAGAATCGATCGAATACTCGTTCCGCCTGCTGAGGCGTGAGGCCCACCCCATAGTCCCGCACCACGAGCCCGACGCCGCGCTTGCCTGCCACCACGGCTACGTCGATCGGCTTCCTTTCCGCGTGCTCGACGGCGTTGGACAAGAGGTTGCGCACGATGCGACTCACGCGAGGGCGGTCCATCGACGCCATGTGGGTGCCGGGCGACATCCACAGCCGAATCCTGACACCGTGATCCTTGATTGCCGGCAGGATGGCCTCGATCTCCTCGCGCACCACGTCTCCCAGGTCGATGCGATCAAACTCGAGTCGGGCGGCACCCGCGTCAATACGAGATATCTCGAGCAGGTCCGCGAGCAGGGTCTCAAATCGGTCGAGCTGGTTGTTGAGCAACTCGGCAGATCGCGACACATCGGGCGGGAACGTGTCGCGAGCGTCGTACAGGATGTCCGATGCCATCCGAACCGTGGTGAGCGGGGTCCGCAGTTCATGCGAGACATCGGACACGAACCTGCGCTGCAGGCGCGACAGCCCCTCCATGCGCGTGATCTGTCGCTGGAGCGACTCCGCCATCTCGTTGAAGGTACGTGCCAGGGTCGCCATCTCGTCGTTGCCACGCACCGGCATGCGCTCGCTGAGCCGCCCATCCGCGAGTCGAGATGCCACGCGGGCCGCCGCTCGCACCGGGCGCACGGCCTGCAGGGTCACCATGAACGCCATGAACACCACCAACGCGACGAGCGCACCCGCGCCGAATGCCAGCACCTGTTGGATCAGGCTCAGCGTCTCCTGCTCGTTCTCGAGCGAATAGACAAAGTAGAGCTCGTACTCTCCCGCGGAGCGAATCTCGAGCGAGGATCCCACCACCACCCCAGGCACTTCGGTCCCGGGTATCTCCACGAACTGCCACGGCTGGGCGGAGCCCGCCTCGACTGCGGCGCGCATCTCTGGGCTGACGACAGTGGGCGAACTTGATGTCAACGTGTTTAGCACCAGGTTCGAGCTGTTGTCTGGGTCGGGCAGCAGCACTAGTCCGCGGTCGTCGCCGCCGAGTACCTGAAGCGCGTCGATGGTGTCGTAGACCAGGAGCTGCAACTCGCCAGGGGTCTCCGCTGTCGCGGCATTCATCTGTGCCTGAGCGGCGGCGGAGTCACGCGCGCTCTCGGCAAGAATCCGCTCCACGCGCGTGTCGACTAGGCCGTCGCGAATCTGGCTCGTCAGGTAGGCGCCAAGCAATGCCACCGCGCTGAGGCCCACGACTAGCGTGGTGACCACCAGGCGAAGCATCATCGACCTGCTCCACCGTCGCCATACCCGGCGAGGAGGTCCGACGATGGTCGCCCGAACCGCGCGCGCGGTGACCTTCATGGCGCGCAGGCAATCAAGACGTGGGGCCGCCGGCCTTGTATCCCACTCCGCGGATGGTCAGCACTATTTTGGGGTTTTCCGGGTCGAGCTCGACCTTGGCGCGCAGGCGCTGAATGTGCACATTGACAAGGCGCGTGTCAGCGGCGTGGCGGTAGCCCCACACGTCCTCGAGCAGCACTTCACGCGTGAATACCTGACCCGGCGAACGCGCGAGCGTGACCAGTACGTCGAACTCGAGCGGGGTGAGCGGAATCATCTCGCCGCCACGCGTCACACGGTGACCGGTCACGTCGATCTCTAGGTCGCCCACTCGCACGGTTCCTGGCGCTGCGTTGTCGTTGCGGCGTAGGCGCGCACGCACCCGGGCGATGAGTTCGCGCGGCTTGAAGGGCTTTGGCACGTAGTCGTCCGCCCCGGACTCCAGGCCAAGCACCACGTCAACCGTGTCCGACTTGGCGGTGAGCATAATGATGGGCACGCCCGACTCTGCCCGGATCTCGCGGCAGATATCGATTCCGCTCTTGCCGGGCAACATCAGGTCAAGCAGGACGACATCGGGTTCCTCGGCGCGAAAGATGCCGAGCGCACGGTCTCCGTGATCGCAAAACACCGTGTCAAAGCCGTCGGCTCGCAGCACAATGCCGATCATTTCCGCGACTGCAGGGTCATCGTCGACCACTAGGATTCGTGACGTCATACAGCCATTATGCCGTCAGATTCGCGGGAGTCCACAGCCACCTGCGTGTTTGTCCTGGCACCATGGCAAGATAGTCGACGTCAGGGAGGACGAACGCGTGGACGAAGACAACAAAACGGAGCCCGATGCCTCGGGGACACCCTCATGGCACCCGAATGCGCCCGAGTGGGCGCCGCCGACCGCCGAGGCTCCCCTGTCCTCTCCCGCATCCGCCCCCGCTCCAGTAGTTCCTTCCACCCAGCCGATGCCGGGGCAGCCCTCCCACTACGCGCCGCCTCAGCAGGGCACGACGCAGCAGGAATACAGCCAGCACGAATCCCGCCCGTACGGCGGTGGTCAGTACGGCGTCGGCACCGCGCCGGCCCCTATGCCCACCTATCGGTCATGGCAGCCGGGGATCATCGCACTACGCCCCCTGTCCTTTGGGGACTTCATGTCCGCACCGTTCAAGGCCATGCGCTTTAACCGCAGCGTGGTGCTTGGCGGTCCGCTGCTGTTCACACTGCTGGCCACCGTGCTGTCGGTCACCGCGCTGTGGCTCCTGGTCAACGACCCACAGCTGGGCCTGACGAGCGTCACGGCCGTAGGCTCCGGCATCGAGGCCACCACCGTCATCGTGGGAATACTTGCCATCGTCACTACGCTGCTCGCCAGCGTGCTGTCGAGCGTCATCGTCGCGCCTGGAGTAGCACGCGCCGTCTTGGGCGAACGCATCACACTGCGCACCGCGTGGGACCAGGTGCGCCGCAAGTTTGGCCACATTCTGTTGCTGTATGTCGTCACTGCCGTGGCGATTGGCGTCATGGTGATGCTCGCTACCCTCCCGCTGATTTTTGGGATTGGCTCCAACGAGACCGTGTGGATTGTGCTGGGAATCGTCCTCATGCTGATCATCCTCGGACCCGCGACATTCGTCGTCGCGATGATCACCGGACTGGCGCAGCCCATCGTCGTGCTGGAGCAGATTGGTGCATTCGCCGCGCTCGGGCGCGCATGGCGACTCGTCAAGGGCCGGTTCTGGTGGTCGGTACTCATTGTCTTTGTGTCCAGCGCGCTGATCTATATCGCTACCGCGATGGTGCAGGGTGGCGGTCAGTTGATCGCAACGCTCGGCCTGGCCGTCGCGCCGGAGAGTGGCGTCGTTCAGTTCATTGCCTTCTTTGTCATCTATGGACTCGCGATCGTCATCGCACTCGTCGTGACCTACGCCTACATGGGTTCGCTGTTCACCCTGCTCTACACCGACATGCGCATGCGGCACGAGGGATTCGACCTCGACTTGGCGCGCGCCGCCGAGGCGAGGGGCCGACGCTAAGTGATGTGGGCCTCGATCCCGGTAGATCCGGATGCCGACACCGCGCGTGAGTGGGCCATCAACGAGCTCGCCAAGCGCGAGTACACGCACACCAACACCAATTGGCTCGAGGCCTTCTGGCAGTGGCTCATAGATCTCTTCGATGGAATCGGTCGCGTGGGCAGCAACATCGGCTCTCTTGGGGTTCCCGGAATGCTGATCTTCGCCGTACTCGGGTTGGCGGTCGTGGCGGTGATCGTATGGATCGTGGTGGGACCGTTGCGTCGCTCTCGTCGCTCGCGATCTGACGCAGAGGTCTTCGGCGGCGACGAGCGCGACTCCGCCGCACTATCGAGCGCTGCTGACGAGGCCGCGGCGGTCGGCGACTGGACCACTGCCCTGGTACACCTGTACCGCGCAATGGTGCGTCACCTGGATGAGCGCGGCACCATCGACATCTACGCAGGGATGACCGCTCACGAGGCCGCGGTGCTGGCCGGTCGCGCGATTCCCCCCGTGGCGGTTGATCTGGCGACCGACGCGGATGCCTTTGACGACGCACGCTACGGCAGGACGGCCACCACCGAAGCCGACTTCCGACACGCGGCAACCACGTTCGCGGAAATTCGCGCCACTACCAAGCGGCGGGTGGCGAACGCATGAGCATCGACGCAGACCAGCGCGGCTACGTGAGCGCCACAGCCGGCCCCACGATCACCGCGCGCGCCCGCCGCTCACCCCTGTTATTTGTGGGACTCGCGCTTTTCGCGATCATCATCACCATCCTGGTCACCCAGTCGCGTCCCGCCGACAACCAGGATTTGTCGATCGAGAACTCTGCGCCGAACGGCTCACGAGCGGTTGCCCAGATCCTCCGTGACCAGGGCGTGGGCGTGCGACAGGTCAACCTGCTTGGCGACGCCCACATCGAGGACCCGGAACACACCACCCTCGTCATCGTCGCGGGTTCGAGCTACCTCTCGAGCGCCCAGTCGGACTCAGTCGCGGGCTACCCGGGCGACATCGTCTACCTGGGGCTCACCGCGGAGTCTCTCGAGGCCGCCGACCCTGATCTCTATGTTGACTATGCCGAGCCGGGCACGGCCGTCGTCGCGAACTGTGCAGACCCTGACGCAGTCGCAGCGGAGGAGACCAGGACCGGCCAGGACTCGATCTCTACTGGCGGGCTTGCCGTCCCCCAAGCCGAGCTGTGCTTCCCCGATGCGAACGGCGGGTATGCCTATGCGCGCGTCGAGACGTCCCACGGTTCGCGCACCTTCATCGCCAATCCGACCATCGCTAGCAATGACAAGCTCGACGAGCTCGGCAACGCAGCGCTCGCGCTGCGCACGATGGGGCACCACGAATCCGTGACCTGGTACGTAGGAAGCTACGCGGACACGACCACCTTGACGTGGGGCGAGGACGGCTCCGCGCCCGACAGGATCACGGCAAATCCGAACTTCCTCCCTCCCGGCACCGCTGATGCGCTGTTCGCGCTCGGGCTCGCGGCACTCGTGGCAGCGTTCTGGCGCGCGCGGCGATTCGGCCCGTTGGTCACCGAGCCGCTGCCGGTCGTCGTGCGGTCCTCCGAGGCGACCCGTGGGCGTGCTCGCCTGTACCGCCGGGCGCGGGCCACGGGCCGCTCCACCGCCGCGATTCGTGGACTGATCGCGCTCAGGATGGGTCAACGCTTGGGAGTGCCCCGCGCCGCAGGCAAGGCTGGACTGCTCGAGGCCATCGCCCGCGCCACCGGGCGTGCCAGTGGCGACGTCGAGTCGCTGCTGTACGGCCCACCGCCCGCAAATGAGACTGCCATGATGCACCTAGTGGAACGACTCGACCAACTCGAAAGTGAGGTTCACCGACCGTGAGCGACAACCCCCAGGACCGTCCCGACGTTAACAACAATCCGTTGAGTCCCGAGCCGGCGACCTCCGAGGCACGCGAGGCACTCGCTCGATTGCGTGCTGAGGTGGGCAAGGCCGTCGTCGGCCAGGATCAAGTCGTGACCGGGCTCGTGATCGCCCTGCTGTGCAAGGGCCACGTGCTGATGGAGGGCGTGCCCGGTGTCGCCAAAACGCTCCTGGTACGTACCCTGTCCCACACACTGGGAATGGACTTCAAGCGGGTCCAGTTCACCCCCGACCTCATGCCAGGAGACGTCACCGGTTCGCTGGTCTACGACGCCCGCACGGCCGCGTTCTCATTCCGCGAGGGACCGGTCTTCACCAACTTGCTGCTGGCCGATGAGATCAACCGCACTCCCCCCAAGACCCAGTCGGCGCTACTCGAGGCCATGGAGGACCGCCAGGTGACCGTCGACGGTGAGTCACGGCCACTGCCGGACCCATTCCTAGTGATCGCAACCCAAAACCCCGTCGAGTATGAGGGCACCTACCCGCTTCCCGAGGCGCAGCTGGACCGCTTTATGCTCAAGCTCACCGTGCCCATGCCGGACCGCGACGCCGAGCGCGCCGTGGTCGCCCGCCATGCTGCGGGCTTCAACCCTCGCGACCTCGTCGCCGCCGGGGTGCAGAAGGTGGCCACGATCGAGAACCTCGACCAGGGGCGCGCCGAGGTGGCCAAGGTGAGCATCTCCGACGACGTCGTGAGCTATATCGTCGACATTTGCCGCGCGACACGCGAGGCACCTTCAGTGTCGCTGGGCGTGTCTCCCCGAGGCGCTACCGCCCTCATGGCGACGGCTCGCGCCTGGGCATGGATGCGGGGGCGCGACTTCGTGTCACCGGACGATGTCAAGGCGCTCGCCGGATGGACGCTGAGCCACCGCATGCAGATGCGCGCGGAGGCCGAACTCGAGGGGGTCACGACCTCCGCTGTCCTCGCGTCTGTGCTCGCGTCCGTCCCGGTCCCCCGCTAAGGAATCGCATGTACATCACGGGGTGGACGGTGCTGCTCGCGGCGCTGGGTGCCGTGCCTGCGGCAATCACCCAGGACCGTGGGGTCACTTGGCTGTGGATGCTGGCAGTCGTCGCACTCGCGCTGATCGATGCCGGCCTGGCGCCCAAACCATCCACGCTGGGTGTGCGGCGGACCGTGCCCGGCTCGGTGCGACTGACGGAGTCGACGACGGGGTCGGTCACCGTGGTCAACAACGGCCGGCGTCGCGTCCGCGGCGCCGTACGCGACGCCTGGCAACCGTCCGCAGGTGCGAGCAGTACCCGGCATCGGCTGAACCTGGCCGGTGGCGTGCGCGCCACCTTCGATACGCATTTCCACCCCACACGACGGGGCGACCGGCATGCCGACCGCATCACGGTGCGACTGCAGGGACCACTTCGCCTCGGCGGGCGCCAGCAGTCCATCGTCGTGAGCGACACCTTGAGGGTGCTGCCCGAGTTTGCCTCCCGACGACATCTACCGTCGCGCCTGCAGCGCCTGCGGGAGATCGATGGCCAGAGTGCCGTCCAGCTCAAGGGCGCGGGCTCTGAGTTCGACTCGCTGCGCGAGTACGTCATCGGCGATGACGTGCGTTCGATCGACTGGCGCGGGACCGCTCGCCGTGCCGATGTGGTGGTCCGCACCTATCGCCCCGAGCGCGACCGACGCGTGTTCATCGTCCTCGACACCTCACGGCTCTCCGCCGCGCGTGTGGGCGACGCCCCGCGTCTGGACGCCTCCATCGAAGCGACGCTGCTCCTCACCGCCCTCGCGACCCGCGCCGGGGATCGCGTGCAGGTCACCGCGTACGACCGGGTCGAACGTGCACGCGCTCTCGGCACCACCGGCGCCGGGGTGATGCCCCAACTGGCCTCCGCCCTCGCTGGGGTCGAGCCCGAACTACTGGAACCCGACTGGCCCGGAGTGGTGCGCCTGGTTCAGGGCCGCCTGTCGCAGCGCTCGCTTGTCGTGCTGCTCACCACCATTGACACGTCGACCGCGGACAGCGGGCTACTTGAGGCAGTTGCTGCGCTATCGCAGTCCCACGTGGTGATGGTGGCGTCCGTCAACGACCCCGAGGTAGAGCGGATGCTCAAGGGACGCGACGACGCGCACGAACTCTATGCCGCCGGTGCGGCCGCACGCGGCGCCCTCGAGCGAGACACCGTCTCCACTCGCCTGCGCCAACTCACTGCGGAGGTTGTGACGGCCTCGCCTGACGACCTGGCACCCGCGGTCGCGGACCGCTACCTCGCGCTCAAGGCCGCCGGACGCCTCTAGCCCTCCGGCGGTACACGGGTCGCGCGCGTGGCACCGCCACGCTCACCGAAAGCCGGGCGCCGATGCCGGAGCCAACCACAGCATCGGCGGCAGGTGGTTTGTCGTTACCCTGCCACCGCAGCGGTGTCTACAGCGAAATCTCCCTCGGTGTCACCCGTCATGCCGTGCTGGGTAGCAATCCGGCCAATCACGAAGATGTAGAGCCAGAAAGCCACGAAGGCAACGGCGCCGATGGCAATCTTGACGCCCCATGGCATCGTCGATCCGGTGATGTAACCCTCGATGAGGCCGGAGACAAACAGCGTCACCGCAAGGCCGATGGCGACGGCGAAGGCCGTGCGCCCCTCCTCTGCGAGCGCCCGGCCGCGTGTGCGGGCTCCGGGAGACAGCATCACCCAGAACAGCCGTAGGCCGGTTCCTGCCGCCACGAATACGGCGCTCAACTCCAGCAAGCCGTGCGGGATGATCAGCTGGAAGAACACGTCCAGTCGGCCAGCCTCGGTCATCACCGCGGCGGCAACTCCAAGCTGGAGCACTGTGTTGTACATCAGTATCAGCGGGTAGATGCCAGTCAGCCCGAACGCGATGCACTGAAACGCGAGAAAACCATTGTTGGTCCAGACGCTCGCGGCAAAGGACGTGGAGTCGTAGTCCGTGTAGTAACTCGCGAATTCATGGTCGGCGATCTGCGCGCGGTCGGCCGCCGTGCCAATCAACGCGAGCGAATCCGGGTGGGTGACCGTCCACCATGCGCTGAGCGCACCGAGGAGCACCACAGCCGCGAAGACGGACACTCCCCACCAGCGCACGCGGTACATCGCCGCTGCGACCCCATAGGTGGCGAAGCGCCGCAGTTCGTGGGTCGACACCTGATGCGCTCCGGTAAGCCACACTCTCGCGCTCGCCAGCGTCATCGACAGCCGCGACACCAGTGATGGCTCCGGGGCGGCCGAACGGATTGCGGAAAGGTCGCCCGCGGTGGACTGATAGAGCCGGGTGAGCTCGTCCGCCTCGGCACCCGTCAGCCGCCGGGCTCCCGCGAGCTCCTTCAGGCGGTTCCACCGCGGTTCACGCACGGCCTGGAACGAATCAATGTCCACCCCGCTACGATGCCATATCAGGAGCCATTAAGGGGGCAGGAATGACAATCGTCGACGACGAGTTGCTCATCGGCGAGGGCGTGGTGCTCGATGCGGGAGCGGCACCCGTCACGATGCGCATGCTGTCCGGGGCGATCGACGTCCTGACGTACGGCATCCTGTTCCTCGTTTCGACGGGTTTCATTCTCCGCGCCTCGAGCCAGTTGAACGACGCCGCGCTGCGCGCCATCGTCATCGCCTGGCTGGTCATCGTGCTCGTCCTACTGCCAGCCGGCGTGGAGACCCTCACGCGCGGCAAGTCGCTGGGGCGCCTGGCCGTGGGACTGCGGATTGTCCGCGACGACGGCGGCCCGATCTCCTTCCGCTTCGCCCTCGCCCGGTCCACGGCCGCCCTGTTGGAGGAGTACCTCACGCTCGGCCTGATCGCGGTGACCACCTCGATGTTCAGTCGCCGAGGCAAGCGCATGGGTGACTACCTTGCCGGGACATACGCCATGCGCACGCGTGGCGGCAGGCGCGCCCTTCCGCCCCTGTCAATGCCGTACGGGCTCGAGGTCTGGGCAGGTACCGCGGACTTCCGTCGGCTGCCCGACGGGCTCGCGCTGACCGCACGCATGTTCCTGGCGCGCGCCGCGAGTATGCACCAGGGTTCTCGCGCGCGACTGGGTCAGCAGATTGCGAATCAACTCAACGAATACGTCGCGCCCGGCCCACCGCCGGGAACCCACCCGGAGACGTTCATCGCCGGCGTGTTGGTCGCCCGCCGCGACCGTGAGTACGGGATCGAGATGAACCGCGCCCGCCGCCGTGACGCGGATTCCGCGCTGGTGCGCTCGCTGCCGTTTGGGATCCCCGACGTCGAGAACTAGCGCTCGCTAGTAGCGGTAGTGGTCCGCCTTGTACGGGCCGCTGGCGTCGATACCCAAGTAGTCCGCCTGGTCCGTGGTCATTTCGGTGAGGCGAACACCGAGGGCGTCCAGGTGCAGGCGCGCGACCTTCTCATCGAGCACCTTGGGCAGGCGATGGACACCCAGTGGGTACGCCTCGAGGTTGGTCCACAACTCGATCTGGGCCATCACTTGGTTGGTGAATGAGGCGCTCATCACGAAGCTGGGGTGGCCGGTCGCATTGCCGAGGTTCAGCAGTCGCCCCTCGGACAGCACGATGATGCTGTGGCCGTCGGCGAACACCCATTCGTCGACCTGCGGCTTGATGGGGGTGTGCTTCGCTCCGGAGCGTCCCAGCCCAGCCATGTCGATCTCGTTGTCGAAGTGGCCGACGTTGCCCACGATGGCCTTGTCCTTCATGGCCGCCATGTGCTCTACGCGGATGATGTCTTTGTTACCCGTGGTCGTGATGAAGAAGTCGGCGCGGGCCACGTAGTCCTCGAGTAGCGCGACTTCGTAGCCGTCCATCGCCGCCTGCAGCGCGCAGATGGGATCGACCTCGCTCACGATCACACGGGCTCCCTGACCGCGAAGCGCCTCGGCGGCGCCTTTGCCCACATCCCCGTAGCCGCATACGAAGGCGACCTTGCCGCCCATGAGAACGTCGGTGGCACGGTTGATGCCGTCCGGTAGCGAGTGACGGATGCCGTACTTGTTGTCGAACTTGGACTTGGTGACGGAGTCATTGACGTTGATCACGGGGAACAGCAGTTCACCGCGTGCGGCCATCTGCTCCATCCGGTGCACGCCCGTGGTGGTCTCCTCGGAGACACCTACGATGCCCGCGGCCATGCGAGTAAACCGGGTGGGGTCCGTCGCTAGCGAACGGCGAATCACTGCACGCATGCCCTCGACCTCGGCGTTGTACGCGGGGTCCTCCTCCTCAAGCGGAGCGGGAACCATGCCGGCCTGCTCGGCCTTGGCCCCCTCGTGCACCAGCAGCGTGGCGTCGCCACCGTCGTCGAGGATGATCGTGGGGCCGTCGTGGCCGTCCCACGTCAAGATCTGGTCCGTGTACTCCCAGTACTCGCGGATCGACTCCCCCTTGACGGCGAAGACCGGCACACCATCGGGTGACGCATAGGTACCCGTGCCAACCACGATCGCGGCCGCCGCATCGTCCTGCGTGGAGAAGATGTTGCACGAGGCCCAGCGCACGTCAGCTCCCAGTTCCGTGAGCGTCTCAATCAGCACGGCGGTCTGCGTCGTCATGTGCAACGAGCCGGCGATGCGCGCGCCAGCCAGCGGCTGGGCCCTGCCAAACTCCTCGCGTAATGACATCAGGCCCGGCATCTCCTGCTCCGCCAGACGGATCTGGTGGCGTCCTGCCTCCGCGAGCGCGAGGTCCGCGATGACGTAGTCGTTCGGGTAGGTCGAGGCAGCGGTGGTCGAGTCGGCAGTGCTCACAGGTACTAGTGCTCCTTGGAAGTGTCGGGTTCAACAGCGGCGCTCGGGGCGCCGCCGTCGCTCGTCAGCTCGTCAGCCGGGGCGGCGTGGCGAAGGTCAGGTTCGATGAAAATGAGTCGCGCGGCGGGCACTGCGGCACGAATGCGACGTTCGGCGTCGTCGACGTGGTCGGCAATCTCCTCAATGGTGGTGCCGGGCCTCACCCCCACCTTGCAGGCCACCAGGACGTCGTCCGGTCCCAGGTGCATGGTGCGCAGGTGGATGATGTCGCCGAGGTCTGACTCCGCGAAGGCCGCGCGAATGCGGGCGTCGTCCTCGTCGGTCACGGACTCGCCCATCAGCATGGACTTGGTCTCGCGGGCCAGCACGATCGCAATGATCACCAGTAGCAGGCCAATCATCGCGGTTCCCGCGGCGTCCCAGAGGCCGTTGCCGGTGACAAGTGTCATCGAGACTCCGAAGAGCGCAAACAACAAGCCCAGGAGGGCACCAAAGTCCTCGAGCAGGATCACGGGCAACTCGGGCGAGCGCGACTTGCGGATGAACGCGAGCCACCCCTGCTTGCCCCGCACCTTGTTGGATTCATGGACGGCGGTACGGAAGGAGTAGCCCTCGAGGCAGATCGCCATGACCAACACCGCGATGGGAACCCACTGCCACGAATCGATCGGCTCGGGGTGCTGGAACTTGTGCCACGCCTCGTACAGTGCGAACAGGCCACCGAGCGAGAACAGCACGACTGCCACGAGGAAGGCGTAGTAGTACCGGTTGCGTGCGTAGCCGAACGGGTGCTCGGCATCGGCTTCCTTGCGTGCCTGCTTGCCACCCACCAGTAGCAGAATTTGGTTTCCAGAGTCCGCGACGGAGTGGATGGCCTCGGCGAGCATCGACGATGCGCCGGTGAGGCCAAAGGCGACGAATTTGGTGACACCGATGCCGAGGTTGGCGCTCAGCGCCGCGACGATCGCCTTGGTTGAGCCGTCGGTCGACATCTACTCTCCCCTGATGGTGGAGAGGACCGCGTCTCGTACACGAACCAGCGTTGCCTCCGTGGCCGCCTCGACGTTCAAGCGCAGCAGCGGCTCCGTGTTGGAGGCGCGAACGTTGAACCACCACTGTTCATCCGCGGGCGCCGCGTCGTCCCAGTGGGTGACGGTCAGCCCGTCGAACTCGTCGGTATCTGTTGTCGCGTCGACGTGGTTGGCGTGCACCCGCGCGAGAGCGTCGGTGACCGACTCCACGCGTGAGTTGATCTCCCCCGACGCGGCGTAAGGCGTGTAGTCCGCCAATATCTCGCTGAGCGTGCCGTCCTGCTCGCCCAGAGCGGCCAACACGTGCATGGCCGCGAGCATGCCGGTGTCGGCGTAGAAGAAGTCGCGGAAGTAGAAGTGCGCGCTGTGCTCGCCGCCAAAGACCGCGTTGTGCTCGGCCATGTCGGCCTTGATGTTGCTGTGGCCCACCTTGGCGCGCACCGTGGTCGCGCCGGCCTCGCGTAGCTGCTCGCTGGTCGCGCGCGAGGAGATGAGGTTATGAATGATCGTGGGCTGTTCACCGGAAGCGAGTTCGCGCTTGGCCTCGCGCAGTCCTACCAACGTCGTGATCGCCGATGCCGCAACGACGGCGCCATTCTGGTCGATGGCGAAGCAACGGTCGGCGTCGCCATCGAAGGCGAGGCCGATGTCCGCGCCGTTCGCGATGACGGCGTTCTGCAGGTCCACCAGGTTCTTGGCGTCCAACGGGTTCGCCTCGTGGTTGGGGAACGTGCCATCCAACTCGAAGTAGAGAGGGATGATGTCGAGCGGCAACTCTGCCAGCCCCGCCGCCGTGCCGAGCACCGCGGGCACCGTGTAGCCGCCCATCGCATTCGCAGCGTCGACGACCACTGTGAGGGGGCGCACTCCGCTGAGGTCCACGAGGTCCCGCAGGAACGCGGAGTACTCCGGGAGCATGTCGCGCACCGTCGTGGTGCCCCGGTGCTTCGCAACCGGGATTCCGTCGCCGAGGTACGTGCTCGCGAGCGCACGGACGTCGCCGAGCCCGGTGCTCTCACCCACCGCGCGGGCGAGCGCGCGGCACATCTTCATGCCGTTGTAGGCGGCGGGGTTGTGGCTGGCGGTGATCATCACCCCGGGCATGTTGAGGACGCCCGAGGCGTGGTACAGGCCGTCCGTCGAGCACATACCGATGTCCACGGTGTCGATGCCCCGGTCGTGCAGGCCCGCCATCACCGCGGCCGCAAGGCCCGGGCTCGAGTCGCGCATGTCGTGACCCACGGCCACCTGTGGCGCGCCATCCGGCGCCACCACGGCATCGGCGAATGCGGCACCTATGGCGCGTGCCACCTCGTCGGTGAGCGACTCGCCCACGATTCCCCGGACGTCATACGACTTGATGAGACCGGAGAGGTCGGGATACTGGGCGGCGTCGGTGTTGTCAGTCACGGCACCAGGGTACTAGGCAGGGCGCCGGGAGGCGCCCGAGGCTAGATACTGCCGCCCACGACGCGAAGATGCCCGCGGCGCGGCTCCGATGCAACCGGAGCGGGGGGTTGCACGGCCGCTTGGCGGGGGCGACCGGCCTCACGTACGGCATTGGCCAGGGCCTCGAGGTCGTCCTCGGACGGGCCGTTGTCGACGTACTCCTGCTGAATGTGCACGACGTCCCAGCCGCGCGGCGCGGTAAAGCGTTCCGCGTGGTCGACGCATAGGTCGTAACTGTGGGGCTCAGCGCTCGCGGCAAGCTGTCCGACCACAACGGTGGAGTCAACGTAGACGTAGGTCAGCGTCGCTGCGGCTGGGTGCGCGCACGCTGAACGCGAACACTGACGAGTAGATCTCACGAGACGAGACGTTACCCGCACGGCGGCGGTGCGCGCGCCTGCCACGCCGAACCGCGCGATAGCCTCACCCTATGGGTCGACGAGACAGACACGGACGCGGGCTACGCGCCCCCCTTCTGCCGGTCGATGCCCCGGGCTACCGATCTCCCAGTGACACCTTCGACGGCTATGTCCTGGACGTAGCGGAGGACCTCGAGCGACGCTGGGGCCAACGCTGGGGCCGTGTCGAGTTCGGCACCGAGAGCGTGCCTCCTTCACAGTCGACGCCCTGGGAGAACGGCGTGCCGCTGGGCCGCCTGTTCCCGTCGGATGCCGGACAGCCGGCACGCATCGTGGTGTACCGCAGGCCCCTGGAGCAACGCGCGGATTCCGCAGATCTGCCGTACCTCGTGCGTGACGTGTTGGTGGAGAATGTGGCCCACCTGTTGGGTCGCAGGCCCGACGAGATCGACCCGAATTACGGAACTGGCACGTAGCCGTCGACGCGGACGGCGACGTCGAGGTCCGCGACCTCGCTGTCGGAAGGCGCCACTGCGGTGAGGAAGCCGTCCTCGGCGCTCACCACCTGCACCCACTCAATTCCAGCCCCCACCGTCAGTACGTCTCCGGCACTGGCCGTCACTGACACGCGCTGCACGGTGCGCGCGGCAACGTCCTGCGTCGCAACCACCTCACCACTCTGGTTGGTGACGCTCACGCTGGTCGCTTCCCTGGCGTAGACGGAGAGTTCCGGTGAGTCAGTCACTGCCACGAGGGTGTGCGACGTATCGGCCGCGCTCTGGCCGGCGACCCACATGGTGTCGAAGGCGACCGATCCCTCGCGACCGGCCTGAGACTCGCGCGGGAGCCGGCTCACGCCAGCCGCCACGACAGGAGCATCCGAGGTCACCTCGACGGCGCCCGCACTGATGTTGGGCACCGGGATAACCGTCACGACACCGGGCTCTAGGTTGAGATTGGCAGCACCGGGCCACTCGCTCGCGCCGGTGTCCGTGACGAGCGCGAGGGACACGTGGGCACCCTCGGGCGCAAGCAACGAGACCGAGGCACTAGCCCCCTCGACGTCGGCGTCGGACGGACCAACAGCGGGGATGACGATGCTGGTGCCGGGGTCGGCGGCCCGGGTTACCCAGTCGGTTCCGGCGGGCTCGAATCCGTCCAGGCGCGAATCCTGAACGTTCGCCACGATTCCAGTGCCGTTAGACACCACGTGCAGAGCGAGAGCTGGGTTCTCAGGAATGGTGCCCTCGAGGAGAACTGACCGCTGGGACTCGGGGCCCACGACGATCACCATCGGCTCCTCTTCCTGCCCGATGGGGCCGTACGAGACCACCGTGACCTCGACGGGAGCCTCGGCGGGGTTGGTCAACACCAGCCGCGCGCTCGCGCCGAGCGTGGTCGCGCCGCCCACGAGCCACTGGTCCATGCTGGGGCGCACGCACGTCACAGCCGCGAGGCCCGCGATGTCGCCGCCACCCACGCGTTCAATCGAGGCCGCGACTGGGGCATCCGACGCGAATCCGGAGTCAACCTTGATGGTGGATCCCGAGGTGAAGGTCTCGAGTTGCACGTCGTCGGAACCGGAATCAAGGTCCGCGTCACCCGAGCTGATGTCCCCCACCGGAATTTCCATATTGCCGGGGCACGCCACGGCCTGCTGGAGCGGGGCAATCGCCTGGTGGTCAACGGTGGCCGGTGCGGGCTCGTGAACTGGCAACTGGTCCGCGACCACAACGGCCCCTGCGAGCGCCCCCGCAGCCAGGAGTCCCGTCAGTACTTTGATGATCATCAGCGCACCGCCCTATACCTGCGGTCATTGAGGGGAATCGAGCCCAACAGTGACCAGGCCACCACAATCGCCGCCGCCCACCACCATCGGGAGTAATCGCCGTCGTCGTAGTCGAGGTCCACGGTGCCAGCATCAGCCTCGACAGCAAACGCGAGTCGGCCGTAGTCGTCCTCGACCTGGGTCAGCGCCGCGCCGTCCAGAGACGCGTGCCAGCGAGGGTCCGCCGGTACGGCGACGACCACGCGGCCGCCGCGCGCGCCCGTGATGTCACCGTGGCTGAGGGTGCCGTAGGAGTCGAGCACTTGAACGTCGCCATCCGCGGTCTCGAACCACGCGCGCGACACCGGCTGGTCGGAGCCCGTCCGGGCCACCGCATACGACGTTCCACGGGTGCTCACCCCCATGAGTTGCAGGTCGGTGATCTGGGCCAGGGCACCCTCAAGGCGCGGCGAATCCGGCGCCACGGTGATGACTCCGATGCCCCAGGCCGACAGCTCCACGTCGGCGCCGGCACCGCCGCCGACGAGCGTCGCAACCGCACCGCTCAGAGACTGCGGCGTGGCGAGGGTCTCACCGCCGGCTGCTAGGACCTCACCCGTGGGGGTTCGCGCCGGCCTGCCGGTAAGCCAGACGGATCCATCGTCGGTGAGCACCGCATAGGACACCAGCGAGTCCTCATCCATCGACAACGTCAGCACTCGAGGTTGCGTCGTCGCCGTCTGCTGGAGACCAGCGACGAGCGGCAACACGTCCGCCCTAGCCGCGGATACCTCGGTCTGCGGAGCCCGGCTCGGCCAGGCCGACACTCCCACCTGGCCCACCAGGACCAGCCCGGCTACCGCGAGCGCGACGGCCGATGCTGTGCGCCGGACGGCGCGCGACGTCCCATGACCCTCGCGCCAGACGCCGTGGGATGCGGCCGCGGCCGCGATCAGGAGCCCAATAAGCGCGAGCGACGAGCCCGCCCCGGCCCACCCATTGGCGTCGGCCTGGCCAGCACCGTCAGCCAGCGTCACCACGGAGCGCTGCGCGGCCACGGCAACGAGCAGGCCCACGGCCGCGACCAGGAAGCCCAGTCGCACGGCGAGGGTAGCCCGGCGCGACAGCAGCGCGAGCAGGGCCGCAACAACGATGGTCGCACCCAAGGCCATGGCTGCAGCCCGGTCCCCACTGTCGTCCAGTCCCGGCACGTCGGTGTAGTACCCGGTGAATCCGAGGAGGAGCTCCCACGGGCGCGTCAGCGGTGAGACGAGGCTAGGGCCGGGCTCGCGCGCCAGCACGTGCCACGCTGCACCGTTAAACGGTCCCGCCTGCCACGCCGCGATGATCGCTGGCCCGGAGGCGACGATTGCCGGAAAGGGCATCGCCCAGACGCGCCACCGGCTACGCCCCGCGAAGGCTCCGACCACCACCACCACCAAGGTGAGCGGCACGAGCAGCACCGGCGTGGCCACGGCGATCACCGCCAGCATGACCGCAGCTCCGACTCCCGCGCTTGCCGAGCCGCGGCGCCGCTTGGGAAATTCGTCGTTGTCCCCCACGAGCTCCCCGCGATGCCATCCGACCGCGCGCGCAACCGCGAACACCAACCACGGCAGCGCGAGGTGGGTGATCACCGCACCAATGCGGCCATCGCCGATCGCCTGCAGGTAGAAGGGCCAGACTCCATAGGCGAGCGCCACGAGTGCACGCACCGTCGCGGAGCGCGTGGCCGCACCGGCGGCGAACCACGCGGATGCCGCGGCCAGCGCGACCGCAAAGCACAGCAACAGGCCAATCCAGAGGCGCGTGCCTCCAGGCATGGCGCCAAGGGGGGTCAGCAGCGCGGCGAAGGTGCCGTCGAGTGTGGGCGCACCAAAACCCTGGTCACTCCAGCCACTAAACGTGCGCCGCCACAGGTCGTGCCAGCCGAACTCCGTGACTCCCAAGGCGCGCGAGCTGAGCTGGCTGCCGGCCACGACGGAAGGAATCCAGGTACCGAAAAGCACGACGGCGGCCCCGATCCCTAGCACCATCACTGCGACGAGCCCTCTGATTCGGCGCCTGCGGGCGGCGTCGAGGTCGGCGCGGACGATGTCGGTGGGGGTCGCGGCAGCCCGGGCTCGCTCATACGCACCCATCTCACGCGCCCGCAAGGTCGCGAAGATCGCCAGGGGGCTCGCGAGGAGTGGCCGGACAACCGACCTCTTCACCTTTGACGTTGACTGCGATGCGCGCCGCGCGGCGATGAGTTGCGGAGTTCTCCCCAGCAGGCGCCACGGCACCGAGATCTCTGCGCCGACCATTCGAGGTTGGTTCTGGGCGATGCGGACGGCCGATCGACCGATCGAGGATACGAACATCCACAGGACCAGCAAGGGCACGGCCCACCAGCGCGCCCAGACACTGGCGTGGAACCACTCGCTCGTGCGCCGGTTGGCGTAGCTAGCGTGGTGACCGCGCGTCGACCCGGTGCGGCGCCCGTACAGCGACTCCTGCGAGTGGCGGATCTTGGCGGTCGGCACGATGACGACGTCGTATCCGGCCATCCACGCGCGCCTGCAGTACTGCGCGCTCTCACCAAAGCCGTGGAAGCCGGCGTCAAAGCCGCCAAACTCGTTCCACACGTCGCGCCTGACCAGCGCTCCCGCGAGGCTGACCGCGAGGACGTCATCGCGTGCGTCGTATTGCCCCTGGTTGATGTCGTCGTTCTCGAGCATCGTGACGCGGCGACCACCGAAGCGAGAGACCGAGGTCCCAAGGTTGACCAGCTTGGAGGTGTCATCCCAGCGGACGTGTGCGCCGCCCACCACGGCCGCCTGACGGCGCTTGCGGGCCGTCGCCGACAGCGCGCTGAGGGCATCGGGTAGCGGGGCCGTGTCGTCGTGGAGGAGCCACAGGTACTCACGCGTATGCGACGGGAACGCCGCGAGCACTCCGTCGATGGCCTCGGAGTAGCTAGTCGCGTCTGATTCGACGACGTCGACCGAGAGTTCGGAGGGAATCAGTGGTGCGATTGCGCCACCCACGAGCGCCACGTGCACGATATCGGGCCGTACCTCCTGCTTCGCCAGCGACGCGAGCACGGCAGGCAACTGACCCGCACGACCATCGGTCACGACGATCGCGCGCACAATCAGGCGCGCAGAACTCATGGCACGCCCCCGCAGACGGGTTGGCTAGACGGCGCGGCGCTTGAGCTTGCGCCGCTCGCGCTCTGACAGCCCGCCCCAGATTCCGAAACGCTCGTCATTGGCCAACGCGTAGTCGAGGCACTCGCCCCGCACGTCGCAGGACGTGCAGACCTTCTTTGCCTCACGCGTCGATCCACCCTTTTCAGGAAAGAACGCCTCGGGGTCGGTTTGGGCGCACAGTGCGCGCTCTTGCCAAGCAAGCGGACCGTCATCGTCTGATCCGCCAAAGATGTCCACCACCGACGCCAATGTCGAGGCGGGCTTGCCTGCGTCCGAGGGCACTGAACCTTCGTAGATATTCCACATGAGGTTGTCCTCCGTTCGCTGCGGGAAGGAATCCCGCATGTAGGAATTACACCGTTGTAATCCCCGTGAGTCAAGTCGAAACTAGCGCACGCCACGGATGAAACCCAGTCCCCACGCCACGTGCATGGTCATCAGCACTCCAGGCATGAGAGCGACGGACCTCGTCCCCGCCTGCGGCCACAGTGCCGCAGCCCCTACCAACACGCCTGCTAGGTATGCGATTGGGGAGGCGAATCCAAGCAACAACCACCAGGTATTGGTCGCCAACCCGACTACCCCAAGCACAATCCCCACGACGAGCGCGGCCACCACCACAGGAGGCGCAAGATATCTTGCCGATGCTGTCTGCGGATGAGTTTTGACGACCTCACGGCGCCAGGCGCCCGAGTGGAAGAATTGGCGGGCCAGCGCTCGCCATGTGGAGCGCGGGTGGTACGGCACCTGCATGTCGGGAACGTAGTAAACCTCGTATCCCGCCTCGCGCAACCTGAAGTTCAGCTCCCAATCCTGGGCCCGCCGGAAGTGCTCGTCGTAGCCGCCAACCGCCGCGAGCGCATCGCGCCGGAACGAGCCAAGAAACACGGACTCGGTAGCGCCCTCCCGTCCGCCCACACGGTGGCCCGCACTGCCTAGCCCAAACCGCGAGCCCATGGCGACGGCAATGGCATGCCCGAGCGGAGCATCGGCTTGCGGAACCATGCGGCCACCCACGTTGCCCGCGCCCGTGTCGGCGAGGGCGGTCACTGCGAGTGAGATGTAGCCGTGTGGCAGCACCGTGTGCCCATCGATGCGCACCACCACGTCATCCGCGCACATGGCGAGGGCCAGATTTAGTCCTGCGGGAGTGAACCCGGACGGGTTGTCGACAACCCTCACGTTCCGGTGAGTCTTGGCAAGCCTCGCTGCCATCGCCGCGGTGTCGTCTGTCGAGGGCCCCACCGCGATCACGAGATTGACGCCTGGCTCGAAGCCGTTGTTGAGTACCGAGTCGACTGCCGCATCGAGGTGGGCGGCCTCGTTGAGCACCGTCATCACGACGCTCACTGGGGCGTCTCGCTGGACGGGGGCAAGGGTGGGCACCGAAAGAGCGTAACCCAGACACACGCGCCCCCTCGAGAGCCCCTGCAACGCGCGCACTCTGCCTACCCCTGTGCGGCACGTCTCGGCCTTAAGATTGGCGGCATGTCCCGCCCCTTCCCCACGAGCGCAGCGTGAGTACACCCCCGATCGATCGTCGCCGCAACCAGTCGCGCAATGCTGCCCGACCATGGTGGTTATGGGCGACCATGGCCGTCGCAGCGGTGCTCGGCTTCGGCATCGTCTACGGGCAGACCCTGACAAGCCAGATTGATCACGCCTTCGACGCGCGCAGCGTGGAGACCATCGTCACCAACCGCCCCGAGAAGCCCACGGACGGGGACGCCGGCAAGGCGCTCAACATTCTGTTGATGGGCTCCGATGCACGCGACGGCGACAATGGAGACATCGGCGGCCACTTTGATGGCATGCGCAACGACACCACCATCATCATGCACGTGGCGGCGGACCGCTCTCGAGTCGACATGTTGTCGATCCCGCGGGATACGCAGGTGGCCATTTCCGACTGCACGCTGTTTGACGGCAGCACGGTCAAGGGATGGACCGGCGACTTCAACATTGCGTTCGCCAATGGTGGGTCTCACGGCGATGCCGCGGAAGCCGCGGCCTGCGTCATCAATACGGTCGAGGATCTCACTGGGATCTACATCGACCACTACGCGGTGGTGGACTTCAGCGGCTTCACGCAGATGATCGATGCCCTTGGCGGGGTACCGATGTGCATCCCTTCCGCGATCTCTTCAAAAAAGGCCAAGCTTCACATTGACGCCGGCCCGCAGGTGCTCGACGGCAAGACGGCGCTCGCCTACGCGAGGCTGCGAACCGCAGAGACGGGCGGCGTGTCCGGATCCGACCTGCAGCGCATCACGCGTCAGCAGGAGTTGCTGAACCAGGTAGCGGCCACTGCGCTCTCGAAGAACCTGCTGACCGACGTGGGCGACTTGACGGGATTCGTACGCGCGGGAGCTGAGTCGATGACGATGGATCCCCAACTCGCGGACACCAAGTACCTGCTCGGACTGGCCTACAGCCTCAGCCACATTGACCGTAGCAACATCCAGTTCGCGACGGTTCCGTGGGGGTACACCGAGGATCGCAACAACGTGGTGCTCCTGCCGGAGGCCGAGGACACCTGGGCGCAGATCCGCGGGGACGAGCCGGTGACGGCCGTCGCCGAGGGGGACGCTTCATCCGCCTGGGATAGCGGACACAAGGATGCCGACGAGACCTCATCCGAGCCGGCTCCATCGGCCCCCACGGACAGTGCCGCCACCAACGCGTCCACGACCCAGGCTCTGCTGGACGATTGCGCCTCGTAGACTCCACTCGCGTGCGCGTTTAAGGTGGGAACCGAAACGTGCCGATAACCGTTATGTCCACGACAGGCGAGAAATAGTCCGTCAGCGCCCAGGTTGGAGCGCTGACTCCGCCCCACGCAACGACGATCGAAAGTTCAGGACCCATGGCTTCTTTCCCCGCGAGCGAGCGCGCGCATGGCTAAGCGCGACAAGGGTGCCCGCCACGGCACCACCGCACCCCGTCACCGCGTGCTGACGGGTGTCCTCTGGGGCGTCGCCGCCATCGCGGGCTTTGCGGTCGCATATGCCGGCACCAATTTCTACCTGTTGCAGAACTCACTCACCACCAAGGACGTGGCGTCGCTCTACAACCCCAACCCCGAGGCCACCGGCGACCCCGACGCCGAGGGTCCGCCGCTGGATGGGTCCGCGGGCAACGACGTCAACATCCTGCTCATGGGCTCGGACACCCGCGAGGGCACGGAGAACGAGGCGATCGGCGGCGAGGTGGCCGGCATGCGCTCCGACACCGTCATCGTGATGCACATCTCCGCTGACCGCGAGCGCATCGACTTCATGTCCATCCCCCGCGACTCCCGCGTTGCCGTGTCTGACTGCACCATGTTCGACGGCACCGTGACGCGCGGCTGGACGGGCAAGTTCAACATCGCCTTCGCCAACGGTGGCAAGAACGGCGACCCCGCCGAAGCCGCCGCGTGCACCATGCAAACCGTGACCGACCTGACGGGCATCAAGCTCGACCACTATGCGGTCGTGGACTTCGCTGGCTTCGAGCAGATGATCAACGCGATCGACGGTGTGCCCATGTGCATCCCCAACAACATCAACTCCACGAAGGCCAAGCTCCACCTGGAGGCCGGCCCACAGGTGCTCGACGGCGAGACCGCACTCGCCTACGCTCGCGCCCGCACCGGCGAGGGCTTGCCCGAGGGCACCGACCTGCGCCGCATCGACCGCCAGCAGGAACTGCTCATGAACGTCCTGCGCAAGGCGCTTGGTGCCAACATGCTCACCGACGTGGGCGGCATGACGCAGTTCGTCAAGGCCGGCGCCCAGGCGATGACGATGGACCCGGATCTGGGAAGCATCAAGTACATCCTGGGGTTGGCGTACAGCTTGCGCGGCATCGACACCGCCAACATCACCTTCGCCACCGTTCCGTGGGCCTACCCAGGCGACAACAACGGCGACGTCATCTGGACCCCCGATGCGGACATCATGTTCGCGCACATTGTTGCCGACGAGCCCATCACGGACCCGGACGAGGTCGACGCGACCAGCCCGTCACCGGAGGCGACCGCCGACTCGAAGAGCACCACCGACACCACGACGGCCACCGACGCGGACGCTGGCACGACGACGGCCACGAAGCCCGATGCCTCGGTCACCGACACCGCTGCCGAGCCTTCGGTTGCGCCCTCGCCGGAGCGCGAGACGCAGGCCGAGATTCTGGCCGCCTGCGGCTAACCAGCCCTGACGTACGAATGCCCGCCTCGTCGTGCGACGAGGCGGGCATTCGTGCGTCGCGGGGCCCCTAGGCGTCGCGCAGCGCCTTGCCCTTGGCGTGGGCGATGTCTCGCAGAGAGTCCTGGAACTGGGCCATACGCTCACGCAACTCGACCGCACGCTCGCCGTCCCCAGCCGCCAGCATGCGGACAGCCAGCAGCCCGGCATTGCGCGCTCCCCCGATCGACACCGTCGCGACCGGCACTCCTGCGGGCATTTGCACAATGCTCAGCAGCGAATCCATTCCGTCCAGATACTTCAAGGGAACTGGCACGCCAATCACGGGGAGCGTCGTCACCGCGGCGAGCATGCCAGGCAGGTGAGCTGCCCCGCCGGCACCAGAGATGATCACTCGCAGGCCACGCTCGGCCGCGTTGCGCCCATAGTCGATCATTTCGTCGGGCATGCGGTGCGCGGAGACCACGTCCTTTTCAAACGGCACCCCAAACTCCTCCAGCGCGGCCGCTGCGGGCCCCATCACCGGCCAATCAGAGTCCGACCCCATCACGATTCCCACTACGGGCCTGTCAGTCATTGCTGTGCTCCTTCGCGAACGATTGCGGCGGCGGCAACCGCCCTGTCATAGGTCTCCTGCTGGTCGACTCCCGAAACGTTGACGTGGCCCACCTTGCGGCCGGGCCGAACGCCCTTGCCGTACAGGTGCATCTTTGCTCCCGGATCGCGCACCTCCGCGAGCGCCCCCGACAGGTCCTGACGCGCCCCGCCTAGGACGTTGGCCATCACGGTCCACGGCGCGCGCGGCGACGTGTCGCCCAACGGCAGGTCCGCCACGGCACGCAGGTGCTGCTCAAACTGGCTCGTGACGGAGCCGTCCATCGTCCAGTGGCCGGAGTTGTGCGGGCGCATCGCGAGCTCGTTGATCACCAGGTGGCCCTCCGCCTCAAACATCTCGACGGCAAGCACGCCAATGACTCCCAGCTCGGTTGCCACCCGCTCGCCGATCTCACGGGCCTGGCTCGCCAATGCTGGGTCGAGATCCGGCGCGGGCGCGATCACCTCGGAACACACCCCGGCGCGCTGGATCGACTCGACCACGGGCCACACCGCAACGTCGCCCGACGGCCTGCGCGCCACCAGCACAGCCAACTCACGCGTGAAGGGCACCTTCTGTTCCACGAGCAACTCCGGGCCGCCCTCAGCGCGCCCAGCGATCCAGTCAGCCGCCTGAGCGGCGGAGGAAATCACCCGGACTCCCTTGCCGTCGTAGCCACCGCGAGCGGTCTTCACAATAGCTTCCGATGCGTGTGCGTCCAGGAAGGCCGTCACCGATGCCTCGTCGGTGACGTGAGCCCAGTCGGGGTTGGGTAGGCCCAGCTCGGTCATCCGTTCGCGCATTGCGATCTTGTCCTGCGCAAACACCAGCGCCTCAAGGCCTGGGCGCGCGGGGACCCCGGCCGCCTGCGCAGCCTCGAACACTGAGACCGGAATGTGCTCATGTTCCCAGGTCAGGGCGACGGGGCGGGGCTCGGCGAGCAACTGCGCCACAGCATCGGCGTCGGACGGCATCCCCACCACAAACTCGTGGGCGGGAAGCGCCGCCGCCGCCTCGGGAGATTCGACGAGGACGCGAAGTGTCAGGCCAAGTTCGGTGGCAGCTGGCGCCATCATGCGCGCGAGCTGACCTCCGCCAATAACGGCCACAATCGGTGAAGTCATGGGTACAACCTACCGGCGGCTAGGCTCGGACATCGTGAGCATTGGTACGTGGGTGCGCGGACGCGCCGGTGAACTGGCAAAATTCGGCACCGTTGGCGTGGCGGGCATCTTTGTCGACGCCGGCGTCTTCAACCTGCTCCTGCTCGGCCCGTTGGCCGTCGAGAACAAGGTCATCACCGCCAAGATCATCGCGTCCGTGGTGTCGACCATCTTCGCGTGGGCCGCGCACCGATGGTGGACGTTCAACGACCGACGCGGCCATCGCCCCGTCAGGGAACTCGTCATCTTCGCCCTCGTCAACGGGGCCGCTCTGGCCGCCCAGGCGGGGGTACTCGCGATCTCGCACTACTGGCTGGGCTTGACTGGCGCGCTCGCCGACAACTTCTTCGCCTACGGAATCGGCCTACCGCTCGGCACCGTGCTGCGCTACGTGGGCTACCGCGCGTTCGTATTCAACCATGACACCACGTCCGCGGCCGATGCCGTGGCGGGCCTGGGCGCCGTCGATGCTGACGTTACGAGTCCCGACGGCGACGATTCTTCCGCGCCGCCCGCCCATGCGTAACGACGTCGTCGAGGTCGCCCATCGCGGGAACGCCCTGCAAGAATACTGAGAAGGCCGCGGGCTTGCGCTGCGAAAGCTCAAGCCGGCCGCCATCTGCGGTCACAAGATCACGCGCCAGGGCCAGCCCCAGGCCGGTGCCGCGTCCACTCGTCACTTCCCGTTCGAATATGCGCGGCGCCAGGTCCTCCGGCACACCCTCGCCCTCGTCACGCACTTCAATGACGATCGCGTGGTTGGGACCGCTTTCGCGCGCGAGCACCATCGTGGTGCCATCGCCGTGGTGCAGCGAGTTCTCGATCAGCGTGGCCAACACCTGAGCGAGGCCACCCGGGGTGGAGAACACCGTCGCGTCCGTAGGCGCGATGCGGAGCTTGCGCCCCGCCTGAGTGAACGTCTTCTCCCACTCGGCTCGTTGCTGGTCGAAGACGTCGGCGAGAACCACCAGTTCCGTCCCGGAGCCCAGCGTGCGGCGCGTGCGCCCGAGCAATTCGTCCACGACACCCACGAGCCGCTCCACCTGCTCCAGCGACTTCTCGGCCTCCTCCTGCACCTCGGGCTGATTGGAGGCGAGCGTGATCTCCTCGAGCCGCATCGTGAGCGCCGTGAGTGGGGTACGCAACTGATGCGAGGCATCGGCCGCGAACTGTCGCTCACTTGCCAACCGGGCGCCCATCCGCGTGGCGCTGCGATTGAGCTCGTCGGCCACGAGGTCGATCTCCTCGACTCCCGTCTTGGTGAGGTTCAGCTTCACCTGGCCCGAGCCCAGGTGCTCGGCACTGGCGGCCAGGTACACGAGCGGCTTGGACAGTCGGTTTGCCTGCACCACGGCTACCGCGATTCCCGCGAGAACGGCGATGATGCCCACCAGCAGCACGAGGCCCACGGCGCGGGCTGAGGCCCAGAACACGTCCCACCAGGACGTGTACATCAGCACCACCAGCTCGCTGTCCATGACATGCGAGGCGGAGAACGAGCGGGCCGGCTCAGTACCCGAGGTGAGCTCGGTACCGTCTGGGAGAATGAGCACGATGTAGGACGCCGCTCCCGGCGCGTCGCTGACGTAAGAACTGAGGTTGTCCTCGGTGATGGTCTCGCCGGTGGAGTACCGCACGTCGAGCGTGCGAGCAGCCGTGGTGGCGCGCTGGTCGAGGTTATCGACCGAACTGTCGCGCACCAGCGTGGCCGTCATGACGGCCAGGGGTATGCCGAGCAACACCACCGCGACGGCGAGCGCCGAGATGGTCGCCTGGAGGACGCGACGACGCACGCGGGCGCCTAGACGTTGCTCTCGAAGCGGAAGCCCATTCCGCGGACCGTGGTGATGAACCGCGGCTGAGTAGCGTCGTCACCCAACTTGCGGCGCAACCACGACACGTGCATGTCCAGCGTCTTCGAGGGCGCACCCGAGTCGGCCGCCCATACCTCGCGCATGAGCGTCTCTCGCGATACGACGGAGCCAGCGTTCGCCACCAACAGGTGCAGGAGGTCGAACTCCTTGCCGCTGAGCTGAAGCTCATCGCCGCCAAGGTAGGCACGGTGGCCGGCGACGTCAATGCGCACGCCAGCAACGTCAAGGTCGGTGGTCGAGTCCGCGCCTGTCCGGCGCCGGAGCAGTGCACGGACGCGGGCCAGTAGCTCCGCCAGGCGGAACGGCTTGGTGACGTAGTCGTCAGCGCCGGCGTCGAGGCCCACCACGAGGTCAACCTCGTCGGCGCGGGCCGTCAACATCAGGATGGGGACGGCAAGTCCCTTGTCCCGGATACGCCGTGCCACGTCCACACCGTCGATATCGGGCAGGCCGAGGTCGAGGATGACGAGATCAGCGTCATCCGCCGCGCCCACACCCCCGAGTCCGGTCCCGTGCCATTCAACGTCATAGCCTTCTCTTCCCAAAGCGCGGGTCAAAGGTTCTGAAATGGTCGGGTCATCTTCGACCAAGACAATTCGAGTCATGGTGCCACGATACCCGGGAGCGACCACATTGCAACGCCTCGCGCGCATGCCGCGCCAAAGGCGAGCATCGAATTGTCGTTTCTGTTCCCGGTAGGCTGGGCGCTCGTGACCACCACCACTGCCCCGCATGCGCCCGCACCACCGACGCGCGCGCAATCGGCGCTGGTAGCCATGCCGGAACGCGCGGTCCAAGTATTGGTGGCCATCGCGCTCGCCGCAGGGGCCACCGTGAGCCTCGGCGTTCACTATTGGTGGACAGTGCTGCCCCTCGCAGCGATCCTGGTGGCCTCCACGTGGACTGCTCTCGCGCACCGCACCGCCGTCACGGTCACCGCCGCCCGCGCGGCCGCGATCGCGGTCGGGGGCACGATCGCGTGGTGTATCGCCAACATCATCATGGCGGCCGAGTACCTGATTGTGGTGCGTGACCCCGGCTTCCTTACATTGTCGGGCCTGTGGCTGGCCCGCCACCCCAGCACGGACATCCCGACCCTCGGCTCCGTGGAGGCCGCCGCGACCCAACTGAATATGTTGCCCGATGCCGCACAGGCCTGGAACCTCTACGGCGACGTGATCCAGCCACAGGGCGCGAAGATGCTTCCCGCCACGCTTTCCGTGGGCGGTTGGCTCGCGGGCGAGACGGGTGTGCTTGCCGCCAACGTCGTGATCGGCGGAGTCGGAATCCTGGCCGTCTACGCGCTCGCGCGCCGATTCCTGGGCCCCTACGCGGCCTTGGCTCCCGCCGGGGCCATCGCCCTGACCGTGTCTCACATTGGACTATCACGCGCCGGTTACACCGAGCCGCTCACCCTCGTTCTGGTGGTCGCGGGAGTGCTGTGGGCCTGGCGGGGGGTCAAGGAGCGGCGGCTGTGGCTGCTGCTCGCCGCCGGCATCACCTCTGGGGCGACAACCTTCATCCGTATTGACGGCGCCTCGTTCGCCGTGGGAGCCCTCGCTGGTGTGATTATCGCGCTCGCACTGTCCGATGCCCCACGATCGTGGCGCGTCCGCGCGGGCTTCGCATTTGCCGCGACACAGGCCATCGCCCTCGTCCTCGGCTACGTGTCGTTGTGGCGGTGGGCCAACGAGTATCTGGTACGCCTCGAGGGGCAGGCCATCGCCCTCGTCTCCGTCTACTTTGCTGCCGCGCTGATCCTGGGCATCTGGATGGCGACCTGGGGCCCGCGCCTGCGCGGCGACCGGGTGCTGACCTCGCTACGATCCGTGCTGGGACGCCGTGGGGCCATCGGCATCGGCATCGCGGTCAGCGGCCTCCTCGCGCTCTTGGCTTCGAGGCCGCTGTGGATGATCGCGCGGCGCGGCACGGTCAAGTCAAACGAGATCTTCGCGAATGGGGTGGTGGAGTCCTTCCAGAGGTCCGCTGGACTACCCATCGACGGCACACGAACGTATGCCGAGTCGACCATGACGTGGATGAGCTACTACCTCACGTGGGTGCTGGTCGCGCTCGCGATCCTTGGTTTCGGAGTGGCCGCCTACCGCATGGTGCGCCGCGACGGGACGTGGGCCGTCTTCCTCGGCGCGATCCTCGCTCCCACATTGCTGTACTTGTGGAACCCGTCGATCATTCCCGATCAAATCTGGGCGATCCGCCGCTTCGAACCCGCAGCCATGCCCGGATTCGTGCTGGCCGCCGCCGTTGGTGCCTGGTGGCTCGCCGGTCGCCTACGCACAGCATCGGCGCGCGCCACGGGTCGCAAGGTAGCCGCAGTGGTGGTGCTGCTGGCGCCCCTCACCGCCTGGGTCTCCATCAAGCCGGGTGAAGCATTGCCCATCAGCAGCGCCACCAACGTCACCACGCGCGAGATGCTTGGCGCGCGTGACCAACTGAATGACCTGTGCGAGGTCGCCGGCGACCGGCCCATCGTGCTCGCGGGAACCTCCTCGCACTTCGGCTCACTGCGCGTCATGTGCGACCAACCCGTGGTCCTTGCGCTCGTTGAACCCACGCCGGACACCCTCGTCGCGATGACCGAGGAGTGGGGCCAGGCTCCCGTGGTGCTGACCCGCAACCCGGACTGGTTCACCTGGACGGACGGGGTCCCCGCACCGGCGGTCGACTCCACCGTACGCACCGCGTCGTACACGTTGCAGAACATCCCTCGCACCTACTCGGACCGCCAATACACCTGGTACGCGGGCATCGTGGGTACCGATGGCTCACTCGATGCAGTCCCCGTTCCCGAGTCCGTGTCTGGGGATTCGTAGGAGTTCTCCACAGAAGTGACGACCACGTAGCGCGTGGTGGTCCACGGAAGCCACCCTGGTGTCATGCGTGTGACGTGGGACAACCGTGTGGACCTGGATCTGTCGGCGCAGGCAACCTGCGCGGACATCGCGGCCTATGTCGCGCTGATTGACACCACCGGCGTTCACGGTCGAGGCAACACTGCATACGCTGGCGCGACCGCCATGGACGACGTGTGGTGTGGTTCCGTCAGACTCGATCCCGACCACCGCGCGGGAGTTCCTCCTTTGGTCCACGGCGCATCGCTGCAGCGCGGCCCCGGCACACCGGCGGTGCGCCTCACGGACCCCCATCTCGCCGTCACGTGCGGCCCGGACGCCGGGCACATGGTGCCGCTCACACGGGAGGGCGTCACCATCGGCCGTGGCGAGGCGTGTGACGTGACGCTCGCGGACGGGGCCGTGAGTACCGATCACGCGCGCGCCGGCTGTGGCAACTCGCCGTGGGTGCGCGACGCGGGTTCACGCAACGGCACGGTGCTCCGACGCGTCGACGGAACGCGGACCCGGTCGCGACGGCTCAGGCCACGAGCCGGGGAACACCTACTGATGGGAGGGTCCGTCGCCGAGGTGCGCCCCCGTCCCACCGAGGATGGCGTCAAGACTCGGCTCGGTCCGCGCGCATCGGCATCTCAGCTCAGCGCGATGGGCGCCGGTGCGCTCACCGGCATCATGCTCGCGGTCATGACCGGGCGCTGGTACTTCGCGCTGCTGGCGTTGGGGTACCCGCTGATACTGGGCGTTCCGATGCTCGCGCAATGGCTCCGACGGCGAGAGGACGACGATGAGAACATCACCGGCCCGGTGGACCCCTGCCCGTCGGTCGGTCCTCCGGTGGCGCCCATTGCGGGTCCGGTGGCCGTGGTGGGGCCCGCGCCGCTCGCCACGGCCACCGCGCGCAGCGTGGTGCTCGCACAGCAGTTGCGCCCCCACGGCGACGAGTGGGATGAACCCTGGATGAGGTGGCTGCCTCGCGCCACTCGGGAGCAGACCGTCATGGTGATGCCGGTTGGCCACCTCGCCCCCTCGTGGGCGGGGACGGTGGTCGAGATTCATGGGGAGGAGACCCACGTGCTCACCGGCACCGTGACGAGGGTGGCGCGCCGGTGCGAGATTTCGGAGCACACCGCCGATGAATTAGCGCGGCTGATTGCCAGCACGCGGGCCGCCGAGTCTCTCCCCGACGACGTCGCGTGGGCGGACTTGGCGCCGGACAATCCGACGCGGCCCGGCCGCACGCTGTCCACCCCCATCGGCGTGGGCGCGGCCGGAACGGTGTCGTTAGACCTGGACCATCACGGCCCCCACTTCCTCGTGGCGGGCACGACCGGATCTGGCAAGTCTGCGCTGCTGGAGACGCTGGTGCTCGGACTCGCGCACCGGCACTCCCCCGCCGACCTCACTGTCGTGCTCATCGATTTCAAGGGCGGCGCCGGCCTGCGTCACTGCATGGACCTGCCACACGTCGTTGGCTGCCTCACAGACCTCGACGCTCACCTCGCCGAACGGGCGCTGGTTGCCCTCAGTGCGGAACTCGAGCACCGCAAGCGTGAGGTGGCACACGCAGGGTACGGGTCCCTCGGCGAGTGGGAACTGGCCGGTGGCGCGCCGCCCCGCCTCCTGGTGGTCGCCGACGAGTACCAGGAAATCGCCCAGCACCACCGAGACTTCCTGCCGCACGTGGCGCGGCTCGCTGCGCAAGGACGTTCGCTCGGCCTGCATCTGGTGCTCGCGACACAGCGCCCGGCCGGCGCGGTCACCCCGGAAATTCGTGCCAATGTCTCCACCACGGTTGCCCTGAGGGTCGCCTCGGCCGCCGAGTCGCAGGATCTGCTCGGGACAGCCGATGCCGCCTCCCTTCCGGCTTCCAGGCCGGGTCGGGCAATCGTCGCGCACGGCGCCGACCACGTCCCCGTTCAGGTCGCGCAACCCACCTTGCATGCCACCGCTCCGGTGCGACCCGCCGGACAAGTAGCCACGGCAGCTCCCGCCGAGCTCGCTCAGGCCACGGTTGAGCGCTGGCAGGGGGTCGACCCGCCGGGCCGACTGTGGCGTGACCCGCTGCCTCGCCACGTCGCCCTTCCACCACCGTTGGACAACGGCGGCCGCCCGATGCTGACGCTGGGTTTAGCCGACTGGCCGGTCGAGCGACGTCAGGAGTTTGTCGGCTGGCAGCCATCGACCGGTCCCATTGCGTTCATCGGGCCACGCGGATCGGGCCGCACGGTCGCACTCGAGCTGCTCCGCACCCAGGCGCACCTCGCGGGCCTAACCGCGGTGACCATGCCCACGGAGGCACGCGAGGCGGCACGGACAGTCGTCCTCACTCACGATCGGGACGACGTCCTTCTCCTTGTCGACGACGCTGGCGGCGCACTCGCCACTCTCGCGGAGGTCGACCTCGGCGCACCAGCGGAACTACTCTTGCGTCGCCTGTCCCGGGGACTGCCCACGGCGATCGCACTCGCCACTCACGATCCGGCTCGGCTCGTGTCATCGGCCGGCACAAGGATGGTGTTCTCGGGAGCAGATGCCACGGACGACGCCTTGTGGAACGTACCGCGTGCCCTCTCGGGGCGTCCCGCCCTAGCGGGGCGCGGGAGGCTGGGCGCTCACGGCCAATGGTGTGAGGTGCACCTGTGTCTCCCTCATGAACACACGGCACCCGCAGACCGGCTCGTGGAGCCGCTGCCCGCCGCGGCCGAGGTCGCGCGCAGGTGCGCGGCCGACCCTCGGCTCCTGGCAGTGGGAGGCGACCACGCCCGCCCCATTCATCTTCCCGTTGGACCGGTCACGGTGGTGGGCGCGCCATCGGGTGAGCGAGACGCCGCCATCGCTCACGTCGAGCGCGTCATCTCGACGACCGTGACCGTGCGCGACGACCTGATCAGCTTCCCTGGCTCCACTCGGCCAGCCGGAACGGTCGTGCTTGTTCAGCCCACATCACGAACAGTGCGCGACGCGTGCGGCACCGCGCACATCGGACTGGTGGAGCCAACGCCACGTCCAGGAAGAGTGGTGATCGTCAGCGAGTCAGGAGTCGAGGCTGCCCAGTTTCCGGGATGACGCCAGGCGCCAAGAACCGGCCCTACGCGCTCGCCGAGGCCGCCGGCGCATCGTCTTTGCCCGCGCGCGCCATGACGCATCCGGCGATTGCCAGCGCGACGACGATCAAAATCGCGGCCACGACGGGTCGAGACGAGATGATGGACAGTCCGAGGCCCGCCTGAAAGACCTGCCATGTCAGAGCGATGGACCGAGCCCACCGCCGCGACTGCCACATGCCTCGCGCACCGAAGCCGACGCCTACGGCAAGTGCCAGGCAGAACACTCCAATACCCGCGATAAAACCCACATCGCGAGGGTCGCCAAAAATCGCGTAAAAGCCGTAGGCGAGTGCCGCGAATGTCAATGCAAGGGCCTCGATACCGAGCCCAATCGCGGCAATTATCTCGAGCTTTCTGCCGCGTCCGGCGCTGTCCTTGTTCATGTTCCCCAAACTACCTTGACGGATTGTGAGCGACGACACATCATCTATCTCTTGTCACCTGTTCGTAACCATGAGAACCTTAAAGGAGTCAAACCGCAACGGCCGCGGCGATCTCCCACACTTTTGTGTTCATTTCGCCGCGCCATATTGCCCAAGGAGATCCTATGGACTGGCGCGACCGCGCTGCTTGCCTCGAAGTTGACGACCCGGAGCTATTCTTCCCGGTCGGCAACACGGGCCCTGCATTGGTACAGATCGAGAAGGCGAAGGCCGTGTGCAACGCGTGCCCCGTCCGTGAAACCTGCCTGCAGTGGGCGATGGAGCACAATCAGGACTCTGGCGTGTGGGGCGGCCTGTCGGAAGACGAGCGCCGCTCACTCAAGCGTCGTGCCGCTCGCGCACGTCGCGCCGCCAAGTAACCGCGACTCAGCAACCTTTGTAGCGCTTCGCGCTGCCGAGGCTCCTGGGGAGTTCGGTGACCTAACGGTCCTTGACCTGCACGTGCACGTCGACCTCGCTACCACCGGCGACGCGCTTCCAGGTCAGCGACCCTCCAAGTTCGTTCTCCACGAGCGTCGTCACAATTTGTGACCCCAGCCCAGTGGGCTTGGACGACAGGCCCACACCGTCGTCCGCGATCACCACATCGAGGTCGGCGTCGTTGCGGCGCGCCGTCACCGTGATGGTGCCGTGCTCGCGCCCCACAAAGCCGTGCTCGACAGCGTTCGTCACGAGCTCCGTGATGACCAGCGCGAGCGATGAGGCAAACTGCGCCGGGATGAGGCCAAAGTCTCCCTCGCGGACAATCTTCACCTGGACGCCGGGCGAAGCCACGTCCGCCGCCATGCGCATCGAACGCCCAGCGAGATCATCAAAGTTCACCAGTTCGTCGAGCGTGCCAGACAGTGTCTCGTGGACGAGCGCGATGGTCGAGACGCGGCGCATGGCCTCCGCGAGCGCCTCCTTGGCCTCGGGCGCCTCGACGCGACGACTCTGAAGCCGCAGCAGCGCGGCTACGGTCTGCAGGTTGTTCTTAACGCGGTGGTGAATCTCACGGATGGTCGCGTCCTTGGTGATCAACTCTCGCTCGCGCCGGCGCAGTTCGCTCACGTCGCGACACAACAACACGGCCCCTGCCCGCGCACCATCCACAGTGACTGGGATCGCACGCAGCGATAGGCACGCACCGTTGACCTCTAGATCCGTACGCCATGCGGCGCGACCCATCACCACCATCGCCAGCGTCTCGTCGATCAGCCCACGATCGGTCACCAGCTCGCTCGTGACACGGGGCAGCGACTTGTTCATCAGCGGTCCGTGCACCCCGAGCCGGTGGAAGCAGGACAGTGCGTTGGGCGACGCATACGTGACGTGGCCCACCGAGTCGAGCCGAAGCACGCCGTCACCCACTCGAGGCGCGCCTCGCTTAGGGCCAGTCACTGAGGTGTGAACCGGGAACTCTCCCTGGGTGATCATGCGCAGCAGGTCGTCTGACGCGCCCTTGTAGTTCAGTTCCAGCCGCGATGAGGAGCGGGAGACGACCTGCGACACCTCGCGCGTGAGCACCGCGATGGCGCGGCCATTCATGACGACTGGTAACGCATCCTCGCGAACGGCATAGGTCTCATCCCAGCGCGGCTCGCGCGACGCCACCATGGTGCCCTCGTCGAGGGCCCGGCGCAGGTGAGAGACGCGGGTGGGGCCCGCCATGGTGCCCACCACATCGTCCTGGTGAACGGTCGGGCCGGTCGACGGGCGGCACTGTGCCACCGCGACGAAT
Source organism: Demequina aurantiaca (assembly GCF_000975135.1). Taxonomy (GTDB): domain Bacteria; phylum Actinomycetota; class Actinomycetes; order Actinomycetales; family Demequinaceae; genus Demequina; species Demequina aurantiaca. Next base: position 251,101 of record NZ_BBRF01000001.1, read on the forward strand.
CCGTCTGGCACCTCGCGCCACATGACCAAGTCCGCAAACGCGAGGTCCGCAATGATCTGCCAATCGGCGGTCAGCAATGCCAACCAATCTGCCTCAGCATCGGTCAGGGGTCCGAACCGCTCGGCGGTCTCGCGCAAAGTTGCCACGCCCCTAGCCTAAGGGTCGCGCGCAGGCGCGGTAGCCTGGTGACACATCGGAGGACGCCATGAAGATCATTCACCAGCACACGTTTCACGCAAGCCTCGACCGCGTCATTGCGATGCTCGCGGACGAGGAGTTCGCCGCGGTGCGCGCGAACGCCTCCGGAGCGGCCGAGCAGGACGTCCTCGTGGACGGTGAGCCGGACGAGGCCTTCACCGTATTGATTCGCCGCGTCGTGCCGTCGGCGTCCATTCCTGCCGAGTTTCGCAGCTTTGTCAGCAAGGATCTCAAAGTGAAATACACGGAGGCGTGGGAGCCGCCCAACCCGCAGGAAGCCGACCGCGTCGGCACCTTCGCGATGGAGATTGTGGGCGCACCCGGCCATGTCGCGGGAGCCATTGGCCTCACGCCCGGTGATGGAACGGTGGAATTCCTCGCGACGGGTGAGATCTCCGTCAGCGTGCCGCTCATCGGCTCGATCATCGAGCGAGCCGTCGCTCAGGCGATGGAGACTGGGTTCGTCGCCGAGCTCGCTGCGGCGGATACGTGGCTCGCCGAACGGGCATGACGCTTCCCGCACCGGTCCAGGTCTTCATCGGCGGCACCGTTGGCGGTGCATTGCGCATCGGCCTCGACCACCTGTTTCCCTCCGGTGCCCAAGGCCTCGCATGGGACGTCGTCACCATCAACGTCATTGGATCGTTCGTGCTGGGCGTGGTCGCCGCGCGCAGCGAGGCCATGGGTGGCCACCGCCACTTCCCCTTAATCGGCCCCGGGCTGCTCGGCGGGTTCACGACCTTCTCCGCGATCGCAGCCATGCACTGGACGGCCGGCACTGGTCCGGGCCTCGCGGCCGCCGTGCTCGCGCTCAACGTGGTGCTCGCGTGTGGCGCGGCAGCATGGGGATGGGCCCTCGGGGCACGCGGCTCGCGCGTCACGGAACTCGTGGAGAACCTCGCCAATGAGCCCGAGGGCGTGGTGCACGACTCGCACCTGCGCGCTGAGGACGACAGTGCGAACGGGGAGCGCCCATGAGCCCGCTCATCTATCTCGCGGCGGCTCTTGCCTGTGGTGCGGGGGCGGTGGTGCGCTTTGGGTTATCCCGGATGAACGGGCTGTGGAAGTTGCCATGGCCCACGTTCGGCGCGAACCTCCTCGGCTGCATCGCGCTGGGTGCCATCGCTCACCTTGCCCTGACGGCGGCGCACCCTGACGAACTCCTGCTCATCGCCGGCGGCGGCTTCGCGGGCGGCCTCACCACCTTCTCGTCCCTCGCGGTCGATGCAGTGGTGCTGTGGCGGGGCGGACGACCTGCCTATTCGATAAGTTACCTCGCCGCAACGTTCGTCGGCGGGCTACTGGGAGCCGCCTTCGGCTGGGCCCTCGTCGGTTGGCTCTAAAGCCTCACCAGCAAGGTTACCCAGCCCTGGCATCGGCCGGCGCGTTCTACTCTTCGATGGTGACGCCGCGCCAAAAGGCGACGTGCTCGCGGATGTTTTCCGCGCGTGGCTTGGGGTCGTCATAGTGCCATGCTGCGTCCTTGTTGACCTCGCCATCCACCACCACGTCCTCGTAGGTCGCCGCGCCCTTCCAGGGGCACACGCTTTCCATGTCGGACGACTGAAAATACTCCGCCTTGATGCTGTCCCTGGGGAAGTAGTGGTTGCCCTCCACGATCTCAGTGTGGTCGGACTCCGCAATGACGGTGTTGTTCCAGATAGCCTTCATGATTCCTCCATCGGTAGTCGGCCGCGCAACGGGTTGGTGTTGACGGTCCCTCATCCTGGCCAACAGCGCGACGGCGCCCGGCATTCCTGGGGCGCCACAACCCCGGTATACGGCCTGTCGATACCGTCAGGCCCGGCGCCTGCGCACGACCCAGCTCACCGCGGGCCAGCCGACAACCAGCGCCAGCACCACCATTGCGGGCGCGACGTCGTCGGTGCTCGCGCTGAGGGCCACGCCAGCGAGGGCCAGCGACGCGACGAGCCCACACATGGACACCACGACCGGCACGCGCAGGTTTTCGGTACGGCCCGCGACTCGTTGACGGATAGCCGCCAGGTTGGCTACCGCGTAGTACGTCAGCACAGTGGCGACCGACACCAGCAGTAGGTTGGCGCCACTCGTCCACACCAGGGTGATCGCGAGCAGCGCCACGACCAGCTCTGCGCGCCACGGCGCACGCGAGGAACCCTGGGCCGCCAAAGGCGCAGGGAGGTCGCGCTCGCGGGCCATCGCCATCGCGGTGCGACCCGCGCCCGCCATGACAGCGAGCATCGCACCGAAGGTCGCCAGGGCAGCGGTGACGGTCACGACGATGACGGGCACGTGGCCCACGGCCGCCAACTGCTCGATGGGACCCACCAATGATTCATCGTGGCCCGGAGCCCCCTGGCCGCGCGACGCCAACGCACCCAGTGCATCGGCGCCAACATACGTGGCCAACGCCCAGGCGATCGCGAGATAGAGCGAGACCACCACCGCGAGCGCCACCATGATCGCCCTCGGGATGGCGCGGGCGGGCTCTCGCACCTCCTCGCCGAGCGTCGCGATGCGCGCGTAACCCGCGAAGGCAAAGAAGGCGGACGATGCCGCGACCAGGAACGCCGCGACCGGCCCCGATTCCTGCGCGAAGCGAAGACCCTGCGGCACCTCCCCGTCAACCACGACCGCCGCGCACACGATGCCCACCAGTGCCAGCGTCACCACCACCGCGATGACGGTGGCTCCGGTGGCGGTCTTAGTGATCCCGCGCGCGTTGAGGGCCCACGCGAGCGCAACCGCTGCCGTGGCGGTCCACTGCGCGTGCCCGGGCAGCACGTAGGAGCCGAGCACGAGCGCTCCCACGGCGACCGAGACCGTCTTGCCCACCAGAAACGCGGCACCCGCCACGTGACCAGGAAAGGCCCCCAACTCGGCGCGGCCATACGCATACGCGCCGCCCGCCACGGGGTACCTGCTGGCCAACTGGGCCGTGGACAGCGCGTTGGCGAGTGCGACCAGCGCCGCCAAAGCGATGGCGGCGAGGTACCAATCGCCGGTATCAAGGACGGCCGCCCACATGTCCGAGAACACACCCGCGCCGAGCATGGAGCCCACGCCGATGCCGGTGGCCGCGACGACGCCGATGCGCCGGGCCGGGGTCGTCACCGCGCGCACCGTAGAGAAGTCACGCGGCTAGCGTACTGGTGGAGGAACAAGAAAGCCGCCTCCCGAAGGAGGGGGCTTTCTTGTATCTACTTCTCAAAGTAGCGGGGACAGGATTTGAACCTGCGACCTCCGGGTTATGAGCCCGGCGAGCTACCGAGCTGCTCCACCCCGCGTCGGTAAGCCATCACTCTACAGTGCATCTGGGCACTCACCTAATCGTCTGCCTTACACCTGCGATCCGCACGGCCTTTCGTTAGAGTCGTGCGCATGACAACACCCACACCTGACGATCCACACACTCAGCGACCCGAGCAGCAAGGCTCGCCCGCGGGCAACTCGGGCATGACCGCGCCGACTCCCCCGCCGCCACCCTCCGTACCAAGCCACGTGCCGCCGCCCGGCGGTTTTCAGGCTGCGGGATGGGAGCCGGAGCGTCCTCAGGGTCTTGCGATCACCGCCATCGCCCTCACCGGGCTGTACACGGTCGTCCAGCTAGTCGGAGCTTTCGGTGCGCAGGACGCCACCGATCGCACCAAGGAGGCCATCGAATCGGGCACCACGCAGACCGACGTGGCGGGAAGTCTCACGCAACTACTTTCTGCGGTCATCGGCATTGCGTCGTTCGTGGTGCTCGCCCTGTGGATGACACGCATCCGCTCCAACCTCGCCAAGCGTCACATCAAGGCCGGCGGCCCTCCCCGAGTGGAGTGGTGGGGCTGGTTTGTGCCGATCGCAAACTACATCCTGCCGTTCCTGGGGATGAAGGCCATCGCGCGCCGCAAGGTCAGCTTGGGCATCTTGCTGGGCTGGTGGATCGCGTGGTGTGTGGTCTGGCTGTCCTCCTTCGGGACCTACGTGGCCTCGTTCTCCGGCATCGACTTCACCACTGGCGAGTACACGAATCCTGACGCGCTCGACGCCATCGTCCCCCTCACCTACGTGGCGACGGTGGCCACCATCGTGTCCTGGGCGTTCCTGGTCGTGATCATCCGCCGCGTGACGGACCGCCACCTCGAGGACTGAGACTCGCCAGGCGCCTTAGTCGGGACGCCGGCGACACACGTGAAGAGCCCCGCAGATGCTTAGCGCATCTGCGGGGCTCTTCACGTTCATGACGGTGCGCCTCCCGGGAGGCGCACACGGCGGTTGTGCCTAGGCGGCCGCCCCATCGTCGGCCGACGGTGCGGCGCTCGGCGTTGGCGAGGCTTCTGGCTCGGGGAGTCCCTCAACCGTTCCGCCGTTCTCCTCCTGAATGCGACGCTCGGCAGCCACCGCGTCCTCGAGGGCGCTGGTCAGCGCATCCTGCGAGTCTCCGTAGGCTGCGAAGTCGCCGGCCTTCAGCGCGATCTGACCATCCTCGATGGCCTGTTGCGCCTTAGCGAGCGCGCTGCGAAGTGCACGCTCGTTTTCCGTGTCCGTGGTTTCCCCACCCGGCTCGGTGGTGTCCGGCTCCGTCGTCTCTGGTTCCGTGGTGTCCGGCTCCGTCGTGTCGGGTGTCGTGGCATCCGGGTTGTCCGGGTCGGTATCGGTGGTCACCGCGGCGCCCTTACCGAACACCTGGTCGAGTGCGCCCTGGAGAGTATCCGCGAAGCCCACCTCGTCACCGAAGGACACGAACACCTTGCGCAGCAGTGGCACCTGCGTACCGGCGCTGGACTGGACGTACACGGGCTGCACGTACAGCAGACCGCCACCCACGGGCAACGTCAGCAGGTTTCCGTTGATAATTTCGGTCTCACCCTGACGCAGCAGGTTCAGCGTGGTCTGCGCGTCCGAGTTGGAGTTGAAATTATTCTGAACCTGACCGGGACCGGGGATGGTCGTGTCACGCGGCAACTCGAGCAGTCGCAGCTGCCCGTAATCCTCAGCCACCTTGCCCGCCTCGTTGCCCGTCTCCGAATCCACCGACAGATAACCGGTCAGCACGTTGCGGTCCGAGTTACCACCGGGAATGAACGAGCTCGTCAGCGAGAACGACGGCTCCTCCTGCCCAGGCATCTGCAGGGTCAGGTAGTAGGGCGGCTGGGGGCCGCTGCTGCCGGGCGTCGGGTCTGACGGGTTGCGCCAGAAGTCCTGTCCCGAGTAGAACGACGATGCGTCGTCCACGTGATAGCTCGTGAGCTGGTAGCGCTGCACCGTGAACATGTCCTGGGGGTAGCGCAAGTGACTCATCAGCTGAGACGAGATCTCCTCCATGGGCTTCATGTCATTGGGGAAGATGTTCTCCCAGGTCTTGATGATTGGGTCCTCGGGGTCCCATGCGTAGAGCGTGACGTGTCCGTCGTAGGCATCTACCGTGGCCTTGACCGAGTTGCGCATGTAGTTCAGTCGCGCTGGCGTGAGGCGGTCCTCAGCGCCGGCGAACAAGCTGTCCGACTGCAACGCGCCCGAGTATGGGAACTGCGTGGTGGTCGTGTAGCCATCGACAATCCAGACCACGCGACCATCGACCACTGCGGGGTAGGTCTGCGAGTCGAGCTCTAGGTACGGCGCGACACGCGAGACGCGGTCCAGTGGCTCGCGGTGGTACATGATCTGCGACTCTTCCGTCACACGGTCCGAGAAGAAGATCTGCTCCTCGCCGAACTTGATCGCGTACATGAGCTTGGCGAACGTGTTCCCGATGCTGGGGCCGCCGTCGCCGGAGTAGGTGGTGTTGACCTGGTTTCCGGTTACTTCCTCCGAGCTGTCCGTCGGGTAGTCGAGCTCCCACGGCGGCGTTCCCTCGGGGGCACCGACGATCGAGTACGGAGGCGTGGTCTCGCCAAAGTAGATGCGTGGCTCGTAGTCAGGCAGCTCACCCGTCGACGGGATGCCTCCCTCGTAGAAGTCAGGCTGTCCGTCCAGCTGCGTCTTGTTTCCGTAGGCGGCGACAACGCCGAACCCGTGGGTGTAAACGGTGGTGTCGTTCACCCAGTTGCGGTTCTCGTCACCCAGGCCGTCGAGGTTCAACTCGCGAACCGCGATGACGGTGTCGCGCAGTTCACCATTGATGTCGTAGCGGTCAACGTTGAGGTTCGCAGCAAAGTTGTAGTACTGCTTGTTCTGCTCAAGCTGCTGGAAAGCCGGCGACACCACGTTCGGGTCCAGCAGACGAATCTGCGTGGTGGTCTCGGCGTCGTCACGCAGCGCATCCGTCTGCGCCTCGGTCTTCGCGTCGTACTGGGTGACCTCGATGTCGTCGAGTCCATACGCGTACCTCGTCGCATCAATGTTGCGCTGGATGTACTCCTTCTCCAGCTCCTGCGCGTTCGGCTCCACCTGGAAGCGCTGCACGATGGCCGGGTAGGCCCACCCGACGACGATCGCGCTGAGCACCATGAGCGCCACTCCCATGGCCGGGATGCGCCAGTCGCCGCGCCAAATCACGACGAGGAAGGAGATACCCACCAGGATCGCGATGCCCACCAGGATTCCGCGGGCGGGCAGGATCGCGTTGACGTCGGTGTACGACGCCCCGTAGAAGCGCTCACCTTGCTTGTTCAGCAGGGCGTAGCGGTCGAGCCAGTAGTTCGCGGCGATGCCGAGCATGACCAGCAGCCCCATGACGGCCAGCTGGATACGAGCGCCACCCGATGCCACGAACTTGCGTCCGCCGCCACCGATCCCGCCATACAGCAGGTGGACGAAGGCCGCGAGCACCATGCAGACGATCGTGATCGCAAGGTAGAAGCCCACAAAGGAGCGCAGTACCGGAAGGGTGAAGACGTAAAACGACGCGTCAAGGCCGAACTCCGGATCCGCCACACCGAAGGACTCCTGGTTGAAGAACGCCAGCACAGCCTTCCAGTTCGCGGACATTGCCGCACCAGCGATGAGGCCCACAAAGATGGGAAGCGCGACCATGACGATCTTCTCGAGCGGCTGGATCTGCTCGCGATACTGGTCAAGCGTGGACCGCTGCCCCGTCTGCGCGGGTCGCACGCGGCGTGCAATCCACAGCGATAGCCACACGGCGACCGCGGCGATGACGCCGAAGACGACGAACAACGTGGCGCGGGTCAGCCACTGGGTACGCCACACGTCCGTGAAGCCAAGCTGCTGGTACCAGACCACTTCGGTCCAGATATTTGCAGTGATGACTACGGCAATGACGAGCACGGCAACAGCCAGCAGTGCAATAAGTAATGGGGAACGGCGCTTGGGCGGTGTCGCCATGGGCTGCGGCCGGGAGGGGCGGTCGTGCTCGGAGGTCACTGAGATTTCCTTTGCTTATGAACTGATTGCTGGCGACTCGCGCTTGTGGTCAAGCGTGCCACAGGGTCTAGCAGGTGGGAAGTTCGGAGGTGGTGCCCGCGCCGATGCTTTCTACAGCGGCGTAGGCATCGTCCAGGTTGTCCACACTGAAAACGCTCAAGCCTTGCGGAACGTGCCCGCGGACGTCGTCGCAGTTTTCTATGGGAGCCAGGAAGTATTGGGCGCCCGCATCGACGGCGCCCTCCATCTTGAACTGGATGCCACCGATGGGGCCAACGTCGCCGTCGGCGGCAATAGTGCCGGTGCCCGCGACGTGCTCGCCGGAGAGCTCGTCCTTCTCGGTGAGTTTGTCCATGATTCCGAGGGAGAACATCATGCCGGCACTGGGGCCGCCGACCTTGTCGATCTGCACGGTGACGTCGATCGGGATGTCGAACGTGGGGTCAATCCAGATGCCCATGACAGCCGTCCCGTCACCGGCATCGAGCATCGCGAAAGACTCAGTCAGCTCCTCGGTGCCCCGCATGACGGTGACGTCAATCATGTCGCCCGGCTGGTGCGCGTGCACCGCATCGGACATCTGCTTGTAGGTTTCAATCTCGGTTCCGTCGATGGCGACGAGGACATCGTCCGCCTCGAGCTTGCCGTTGGCATTCGAATCGTCCTGAGCTCCCACCACACGAATACTCGCCGGCACGGGCACGCCGAGCTCCTCGAGCGCGGACACCGTCGCGCTTTCCTGGGACGTGATCCAATCCTGCTGCGCCTGTTCGTCGACCAGCTCCTCCTGGTCGGGATCCCCGAAGACGTACTCCTCGGGCACCACGTAGCGGTGCGGCGAGAAGTATCCCGCGAGCACGCTGCCCATCGTGAACATGTTCGATCCGCCGCGACTCACGGAGACCGTGGTCAACCGCAGCTCTCCCGAGGCGTCGTACGTGGGTGCCCCCTGAATCTCGACTAACGGCGCACCGTCCGCGTCGACCCCGAGCGTGTCGAACGTGGGCCCGGGTCCGCCGATGGCGAAGGGCGACGGCAGTACCGTGAGGACCGCGATGAGAATCGACGTCGCCAAGCCGGCCGCGGACATGACGGCACTGCGACGCGAGGGCTGACCTGGCATCGGCTTCTCAGGCGTCGCCTGCTCGGCCGCGTCGGCATACGCCAGCGAGGGGTCGAGCGGCGGTGTCGAGGGTGTGGTCACGCCCTCCATCATTGCTTATAGCGAACGATGCGCCGAATCGCGGTCGTCGAACGTTACCGTGGAAGAAGCGGGCGTCGACCTCGACAGCCCTTGCGTACTGGAGGCTCCGTGAACGACGACACCACCCCTTGGATGAAGCTGCTCCGTGAGTTGTTCGGCGACGACGCGGACGACGCCCTCGCGGAACTCGAGCGTATGGGCATGGACCCTGCCGCGCTCGCGAACGCCTCCGGAATGGCCGCGTCTCCAGGAATGATGGACCACGTCCTGTCTCAGATTCGTGCCCTGATGGCGCAGAGCGAGGGGGAGGACGTCAACTGGACCCTCGCACACGACGTCGCCCGTGGTGTGGCTGCGCAGGGCGGCGACCCTACGGTGACCGCTGCGGTCGCCGACACCCACCGGGCGGCCGTCTCGCGTGCGGAGTTGTGGCTCGACGCCGTCACCGATTTTGATCCCTCGTCGCTACAGCCACGAGTCTGGAGCCGTGCCGAGTGGGTCGAGGCGACGATGCCGACATGGCGCGTGCTAGCCGGCCCGGTGGCCGTAAGCGTCTCGCACGCCCTCGGCGGGGTGCTGCGTGGCGAGGGCGACGGTGAGCACTCGGAACGCGACGACGAACTGGCGGCCTTTGGGATTGGCCCAGGCCAGGCATCGGGAATCATGAACTCCGTGAGTCCGACCGTGTGTGGGATGCACATGGGGCAGGCGGCCGGCGAGATGGCCCGCGAAGCCTTCGGTGGCACCGACCTTGGAATCCCCTTGCTCACGGAGTCACGCGTCGCGCTGGTTCCGCACGCGATCGCCGACTTTGCTGAGGGCCTCGAGATTGACGACGACGAGGTGCGTACCTTCGTGGCACTACGTGAGGCGGCACACGTGCGCCTGTTCGCGGCGGCTCCCTGGCTTCCCGGCCAGCTTCACAGCGCCATTGAGCGCTATGCGGGTGCGATCACCATCGATCCGGAGGCGCTTGACTCCGCTGTAAGGGACGCTGGGGCGGGCGACCCCGCCAAACTCCAGAAGGCACTCAGCCGCGGGATCTTCGCACCCGAGCACACGGAGGCGCAGGCCGCCACTCTCGAATCAATCGAGACCATGCTCGCACTCATCGAGGGTTGGGTCGACGACGTCACCACGCGCGCCGCTGCCCCTCACCTGCCGCACATCGGACAGCTGCGCGAGATGATGCGTCGTCGTCGCGCCTCGGGCGGACCCGCCGAGGACGTCTTCGCATCCTTGCTTGGCCTGGAGTTGCGCCCGCGCCGCCTACGCGACGCATCGTCGCTTTGGGCTGCCCTGTCGGTACGCCTGGGCCCCGACGCTCGCGACGAACTCTGGTCGCACCCCGACTTGCTGCCCGATGCCGATGCTTTGGGCAATTGGGAGGGGTGGGTCGAGAAGTACGTCAGCGGCGACGACGCTGCCGACGACATGGACCGCGACCTCGAGAAGCTTCTCAGCGGTGGCTACGCAGCATCAGGTGACGCCGACACAGATGAGTCGAACCCCAGTGAGGACGACGCAAACGGAGACTCTGAAAGTGGCCCACGCGGGGACTCTGACCCGTCCTGATCACGACACTTCCGACACGACGGGCACGAATTGAACGTTTTTGTGCGTAAATCCGTCTACGCTTATCGGGAACGGGCCCCCGGGGCCACGGATGTGCGGCCCTACCGGCTGCGCCAATAGCAAAGGAGACCCTCATGGGCGAAAAGTATTCAGGTGAGTTCTACTGCGTGAAGTGCAAGGAAAAGCGCACCACCGAGGGTGACGTCGTCATCTCCGAGAACGGTCGCCGTATGGCGAAGGGCGTGTGCCCCGAGTGCGGCACCAAGCTGAACCGCATCCTCGGCAAGGCGTAACACTTCGCGTCTTTACTAACGCATCACGAGGCGGGCTGACCCACAGGGGTCGGCCCGTTTTGTGTTGTCGTGGACGATCCTGGCGCGGGTCGCCGGGCTACCAATGACCTGTGGATAACGACTACGGCGGTCAACGCGGTGCGACGCTCGGTCCATGGACAACTCTCGCCCCGCCCCAAGCATGCCCACCCCGCCTCCCACTGGGCCGCGACTGCGCGACGGCCTCGCCGTGTTCGCACTCGACGGCAACCGCGTGCGCGTGGGACTGGCGGAGCCGGTGGTGCTCGAGGGCCTCACCTCCCACGAGGCGGCCTTGGTAGCTCGGCTCGAGGCGTCGGCCTCCAGTGAGTCGCCGAACGTAGCCGGCTACGCTCACGTGATCGACAGGCTCACACGCCTGGGGCTGACGGAGGCGGATCCACGAGTCGCTGTCTCATCGGGAGGGCACACCCCCTCGAGCGTCTGCATCATGAGCGCAGGCGAGCTCGGCACCCACATCGGACTGTGCCTGGCGCAGGCCGGAGTCACCCGAATCGTCTTCAGCGACGACACTCCGGTGCCCGCCGATGACCTGCAGTCACGGACGCTCAGCCGCGGTCGCGGTGACGCTGCCGTGCGCGCGGTCAACGCTTGGGTCCCCCGGGCAGCCCGGCTCGCGCCACACCACCACACGTACGCGGCGAGTGACGTCGTGGTGGTCGTTGCCTTTGGCGCCGCCCCGGTTCCGCTCATCCACGACATGATGGCCGCTGACCAGCCGCACCTTCCCGTCGTGACCGACGAGTACGGCGTGACAGTGGGACCACTGGTGGTACCCGGCGAGGGACCCTGCGTCACGTGCTTAGGGATTGCTCGAGCCGAGCAGGACCCCGATTGGCCGATGGTGGCCCTGCAGTGCAACGGCGCGCGTCGTGCGCATGCTTCCGCGGCAGGGCGTGCGATTGCCGCCGGCGTGGCCTGCGACGCTGTGATGCGGTTCCTGCAGAACGGGAGCGCGGATCCGCGCCAGTGGCGCATCGAATGCGTGGAACGCGGCGGTCGCCTGATCTCGGGCGGCGTCGCGACGTCGCTCCGGGGCGGACCCCACGTGAGCGAGACAGTCGTCGCCTCACACCCCTCCTGCAGATGCCACCAGTCGTCAGTGCTGAGCGACGACTTCGAGGATCAGGAGTCCATACTTTTCTAGTTTGGAGGCGCCAATGCCGTTGACCTGAGCCAGTTCGCTCAGTGTGCCTGGCCGTGTGGTCGCGATCTGCACCAGACTCGAATCGACAAGAACCGTGAAAGCAGGCTTGCTGTCCGCCTTGGCAATCTCCAGCCGCCAGGCCTTCAGCGACTCGAATAGCCGGAGTTGCTCCACGTCGAGTTCCGCGAGCTTGGACGACGTCGACGGGCGCCTCGTCGTTGCCTGGCGCACATCGGGCCACCACTTGTCCAGGAAGCGCGTGCGCTTTCGATGACTGCGCCCACCTTCCTTGCGGGACATCGCGTAGCTCATCGTGAGGTGCTCGCGAGCGCGGGTGATCGCAACGTACAGAAGCCGACGTTCCTCGCTCACCGCCTCGTCCGTCTCCGCCATCTTGATGGGCACGAGGCCCTCGGAGAGCCCCATCACAAAGACGGCGTCCCACTCGAGCCCCTTGGCCGCGTGCATCGTGGTCAGCGTGACCCCTTCGACGGACGGGGCGTGTTGCGCGGACGCCCGGTCTACCAGGTGTTCCACGAACTCTCGCAAGGTCACGGTGTTTTCGCCCTCCACCGTCGCATCGGCCGCAAAGTCGTCAGCAAGCTGCGCGAGAGCCTGCAGGGAGTCCCAGCGCTCGCGGACCGCACCTCGGTCTGCGGGCGGTTCCTCGCTCCAGCCGGCGTCCATGATCGCCTCGCGCACGCGCTCGCCCAGCGGCGCATCCGAGGCGGCGACGGCCGCGCCACGTAGCAGCACCATCGCCTTGCGCACCTCCTCGCGGTCGAAGAAGCGTTGCCCGCCGCGCACCAGATAGCCGATGCCGCGTTTGCTGAGCGCGTCCTCGAGCTCCTCCGACTGGCTGTTGATGCGGTACAGCACCGCGATCTCGCGCGTCGGCACGCCCGCCTCGATCAGTGCGCCGATGGCGCTCGCGGTGCGTGTCGCCTCCTCCGCGTCGTCCGCGTGGGTGATGTACGCGACCTCGGGGCCAGAGGGACGCTGGGCCACCAACTCGACGCCGGTCTGCACCGTGCCACGCTGCTTCATCAGACCGTTGGCGAGGTTGACGACCTGCGGCGTGGACCGGTAGTCGCGAACCAAACGCACTAGCGTCGCGTCGGGGAATCGTTGCGGAAACTCCAGCAGGTGCTGGGGGGAGGCACCCGCAAACGAATAGATGGTCTGGGCCGGGTCGCCCACCACACACAGCTCCTCGCGTCCACCCAACCACTGGTCCAGCAGGAACTGCTGCAGCGCCGAGACGTCCTGATACTCATCGACCACAAAGTGGCGGTACTGGCGACGAATCTGGTCACCCACCTCCGGATGGCGGCCAATCATGTCGGACAGCAGTAGCAAGATGTCCTCAAAGTCGAGCACCACGGCCTCGGTCTTGACGTCCTCGTAGGCGCGCATTACGTCCGTCACCTGAGCCGGGGTGACTCCGGCCGGTGTGGGCCTGCCAAGGTCTGCGATGACCTGCGGATAGTCCGAGGGGTCGACCAGCGATACCTTGGCCCACTCGATCTCGCTGGCGAGGTCGCGCACGGCGAGGCGGTCAACGCTGAGACGCGCCTGGCGTGCGGCGCGGCCCACCAACTGAGCCTTCTGCGCGACGATCTGTGGGATCTGGCCCCCCACGACCTGCGGCCAGAAGTAACTCAGCTGCCGCAGCGCCGCCGCGTGAAACGTGCGCGCCTGGACGCCGGTGGCGCCAAGTACACGCAGACGCTGACGCATCTCCCCCGCCGCCCGGGCGGTGAACGTCACCGCCAGCACGGTCTGCGGGTTGTACGCGTTCACGCGCACGCCATAGGCGATGCGATGCGTGATGGCGCGGGTCTTGCCAGTGCCGGCTCCCGCGAGTACGCGCACGGGACCGTGCAGCGCGGTCGCGACCTCGCGCTGCTCGGGGTCTAGGGCTTCAAGGATCTCGTCGGCTGAGGACACCCACGCATTGTGTCAGGCGCGAGTGACAAGTGACACCGCATCCACAGCCTGCGCAGGCGGCAACGGTTCTGCACAGCCGACGCCTCACCACGAGCGTGCCTTGCTAAGAGACCGGGCCGCCGTACCAGTCATCCATCATGCGGCGCGCGATCGACCCCTGGGGTGCCACGATCATCGATCCATCAGCCACATGGGCGGCGAGTTGAGCACGCGTCACAAAGTGCGCCTCAGTGATTTCGTCTTCGTCAAGCGAGAAATTCGGATCATCGACGCGTGCGGTGAAGCCCACCATGATCGATGCGGGGAACGGCCATGGCTGCGAGCCGACGTAGACGAGGTCGCGCACCGTCAGCGACGCCTCCTCGAACACCTCGCGGTGGACGGCCTGCTCGAAGGACTCCCCTGGCTCGACGTAGCCCGCGAGGTGCGAGAACCGCCCAGGTGACCAGTACGACGCGTGCGCCATCAACAGTCTGTCCTCGGCATCGGTGATCGCGACGATGACGGCGGCATCGGTACGCGGGTAGTGGTCGCGTTCGTCGTTGTCGCAGCGACGCACCCAGCCGCCTGCGGTGGGTCGCGTGGGCTCGCCACACTTGGCACAGCGCGGGTGATTCGCGTGCCATGTCGTGATGGCCACGGCCGTGGCGGCGAGCTCGTGCTCTCGTTCTCCGGCCTCGCCCGCACCGGCGAACAGGTGGATCGCGTCACGCAACCCCACCATCGCCTCGCCGTCGGCTACCCAGGCGGCCGATGCATCGGCCGGCTTTGGCGCGATCGCGTCGGCATGTTCCCGGCTGGCGCTCATGGCGGGATTGGCCTCCGATGCGTCGGCAGGGACCAGCGCGACGAGGTCCCGCTCGCCGTCTCGTCCCAGGTAGACCGTGAGAGCGGCGTCCGGATGGTCGCCTGGCTCGCGCTCGACGAGGTGGCCGTCGCGCACGAGCAAGGCACCGTCGCGCACCACGATGGCGTGGCAGGCGCCGGGGTCGATTGTGTCGCGACGCTGAGCCGACCGATCGATGCGGAGCGGGTCCATGAGCGGGTGTTGTGGGGGCACACCCTCACGCTACGCCACCGCACGGGAGCGCCCCCACCGTGCAGCCGCTCGAGCACCTCGGTATGCGGGCGGCGTGGACTGTGGCATTTGATGCCAAATGGCCTTACCGTGAGCACGTGCCACGTTCACCGCTCGCGCTCGCCGCCTTGGCCTCTGTTGCCGTGCCCGGACTCGATGTCTACGACGTCCTCCGCAGCCCGCACTCCGACAGCGATTTTGACGTCGTCATCGTGAAGGACGCGACCGGCAAACGCTGGGTGGTGCGCGCCCCCAAGCGGGCGACGGCCGGCGCCGCACTCGAGGCGGAGAAGGGGCTGCTGATTGCGCTCGCCCGCGCCAAGGATGCCGGCCTCGTCGACTTTGACGTGCCCCAGCCCACCGGCGCCGCGCCTCTCACCGAGGGTGGCCGCGCGGTCGTCTACACCGAGGTTCCCGGTGCACCTTTGGTCCTCGCTAGCCTCCAGCCGGGCCCCGGCCTGACCGCAGCGCTGGGCAAGACGATCGCCCAGATTCATGAGTTGCCGACTTCTCTGGTCGAGGACCAGGGACTGGCTGCGTACAGCGCCGAGAGCTACCGCGAGCGCCGCCTGGCGGAGCTCGATGCGGGAGTCCAAACCGGCAAGGTACCGCCGCGCCTGGCAGACCGCTGGGAGCGTCAGCTCGAGAACGTGTCGTGGTGGCGGTTCGAGACCACCGTGGTGCACGGCGACATGGGTGAGCACCAGTTCATGGTCTCCGACGGCCACGTGAGTGGCGTCGTCGACTGGATGGACGCGCGCGTCGCAGACCCGGCGGATGACCTGGCGTGGCTCGTGGCCTCGGCCCCGTCGGACGTGCTCGACACCATCACTGAGGCATACACCGCCGCGCGCCGCGAGGTGCGCGACCCGCACCTGCTCGATCGCGCCCGCCTGGCGTCCGAGATGGCGCTGCTGCGCTGGCTCATGTACGGGGTGCGCACCGAGAACTCCGATGTGGTGAGCGACGGCGTGGGCATGCTGTTGGACCTCGAAGCACTGCTCTTCGACGACGACGAGGACTAGCACTCACCGCCGAGGCGTGACATCTCGGTCTCCGCGGAGCAACGCAGTGATCTGTTCTTCATTCAGGAGTAGCTCGGGCGTCACCGTCAGATCCGCCCCGACGTAGTAGAACGCGGCGTCCACGTCTTCCAATGGGATGCGCTTCCACCGCGACCACGCGAGTCGGTACACCGCGAGTTGAACCTCGCGTGCCTCCTGCTCGGCGGCGTCGCGTGAGGGAGACCCCGATTTCCAGTCCACCACCGTGACCTTGTCAAGCCCGCCTCCGGGCGGGAACACCGCATCGATGCGCGAGCGTACGGTGACGCCGCCCAACGGGATTTCGACATCCACCTCGATGTCCGAGGGCGAACGTCCTGCCCACGGCGATGCGAGGAATGTGGCCTTGAGCCGGTCGAGGTCCATCTCCGGAGGCGTGTCATCCCATTCGTCGACCTCGAACAATGGCACGTGACCGTACTGAGCCTCGATCCACGCATGCATCGCGCTGCCGCGCTGCGCGGCATCAGTGGGTGGGGCGGGGACGGGGCGCCGCAACTGAACCGCGAAGGCCTCTCTGTCGCGGCGCATCGCCACCAGCGCGGACGTGGAGAGGTGGGCCGGCGTCTGCACGGTCTCGACGCGGTTGCGCCGGGCGTCGCGCTCGGCCAGCATCGCGGCTATCTCCGTTGCCAGCGGCAACGACTCGTCCCACGGCCGGGATGCCGAGCCCTCCTCGCTCATCTGAACGGCAACGTCGGCGGCGAGCTCACGGCGGCGTAGCTGCGCCGTCGTCGCGGAAGTGGGCCATGGGGCGCGAACCACCACTGCCTCCTCGGCAGGCGAATCTGGATCCGGCGCCTCGGCCCAGTCCACATCGGACACTAGCCCCGCGGAGACCAGTTCCTGGACAAAGATGGCAGGCTCACGCACGGTCGTGCCGCCTGTGCGCCAGGACCCGGTGAGGTAGGCGTGTGCCCGAGCGCGAGTGATGGCGACGTAGAACAGTCGCCGCTCCTCGTCCAGCCGATGCTTGCCGGCGTCTTGCTTGAACTCCTCGATGGAGGCGGTGAGGGTCTTGTGATCCACAGCGTCGCGCCAGAACCATTCGGGCAGGTTGTCCCGGTCCATGCGCAGCTCCCAGGGCAGCTCTCCCGTTCCGGACAGCCACGCGGAATCCTTGTAGTACGGGGTGGACTTTGACGGCGTCCCCACCGAGGGGAACTGGCCGTCGTTCAGTCCCGGCACGGCGACAACGTCCCACTCGAGGCCCTTGGAGGAGTGGACAGTAAGGATCTGAACGGTTCCCGGCTCGGGGCTCTTCACGGGCGCGGCAAGACCGCCCTCCTCGCTGCGAGCCACGTCGAGCCACGCCAGGAAGGCGCCGAGCGTCGCCCGTTCCGACCCCACCGAAAAGGAGCGCGCGGCCTCGACGAAGGCATCCATGTTGCGCTGTGCACGGCCGTCCGGACGCGCCACCGCGGACTCAATGTCGAGCGCCCAGGCGCGCTCGGCGAACACAATTAGCTCGGTGAGCCCCAGATACGTGTGGGTACGCACCAGGTCAACCACTCGCTGCAGGGCCACCAGACGTGCCCGAGCCTCGCCGCTGAGCGAACGGTCCTCAAAAGACACCCACCCCGGGTCAGGCAACTCCGCGAGCGCGTCGACGATCGACGGCTCACCCTCGCGCACCGCTCGCGCGCCGGCAAGGTGACGCGACCAATCCCCCAGCGCCATCACGTCCCGCGGACCCAAGTTCACCCGCTCGGAGGTCAACAGCCGCATGAGCGAGTCCCCCCGAGACGGGTCGTGGGCGACCTCCAGCAGGGCCACCACATCCGTCACCTCCGGGGTGTCCAGCAGCCCGCCAAGGCCGACAACCTCGTACTCAATCCCGGCGGCCTCGAACGCATCGACGATGGATGCGAATTGCGCTTTGCGGCGGCACAGCACCGCCGCAGTGACGTCCTCGGCCGCCACACCCGCCACCTCGGCGCACTGGGCCCGGCGCTCCACCATGAAGCGAGCCACTCCGGCGGCCTCCGACAGCGCGTCGTCGTAGACCACGGACTCGACACCGGGCGCGGGGCGCGGCACGGGCGTCACGCCCAGGTACTGGGATGCGGAGACGAGTGGCTCGACGTGCACCGCGGATTCTTCGCGCAGTGGCGCGGCCGCGGCGTTCGCAGCCGCCAGAAT
This sequence comes from Demequina aurantiaca, assembly GCF_000975135.1. GTDB lineage: Bacteria > Actinomycetota > Actinomycetes > Actinomycetales > Demequinaceae > Demequina > Demequina aurantiaca. The sequence goes on from NZ_BBRF01000001.1 coordinate 269,084, forward strand.
GGTGGCCTCGTTGCGCCACGACACGGACAGCGCCTGCTGACGCACGCGGTGCTCGCCGCCAAACTTGCGCACAAAGTCCTTCAGTGCGGCCGCCGATGCGCCACGGAAGCCATAGATGGCCTGGTTGGGGTCCCCCACGGCCATGACGGGGTGGTTGGCTCCGAACATGGTCGCGAAGAGTTCGAGTTGGGCGGGCGAGGTGTCCTGAAACTCGTCGAGCAGCACCACCCGGTAGCGGCTACGCTCGATCGCCTGAACGGCGGGGAGCTGCGCGAGCTGGACCGCCGTCGCGACCTGATCCGAATAGTCGAGGTAGCCGCCCACGCGCTTGCGGTGCTGATACTCCTCAACCAGGTCCGCGAGCGCGATGAGCGAGCGCAGCTTGCCCACCTGCCCTCCGAGTGCCTTGGTAAAGACTCCCGGGACGTCGTCATCCATCTTCTTGGGAAGCATCTCCATGTCCGCGAGCGCACCCTGTGCCCACCGGCGAAGTTGCGCCGGGGTCACCTGGTGATCGCGCATTTGGCCACTCAGCCGCGGTATGGCTGAGACGACGGAACTCACCGCGGCGTCGGTCTCGAGGGTGGCCGTCCAACCGTCCACGATCGAGACGGCGAGTTGCCACAGCGCGGCATCCGTCAGGACGGTCGACTCGGGGTCAACGCCGATGCGCAGGCCGTGCTCGGCCGCGAGCCGGGCCGCGTAGCCGTTGTACGTCGCGACCGACGGCGCGGGGCGTGCTGCATCCGCGCCAAAGATCTTGTCGAGGTGAGTCTGGGACCGCTCGGCGATCTCGGCAGCGGCCTTGCGGGTGAAGGTCAGGCACAGGATCTCGTCTGGGGCGATGTCTCGACCCAGGAGTTCGCGGCCGTGGTCCACAAGGTAGGCAATGCGCAATGACAGCGTCTCGGTCTTGCCCGACCCAGCACCAGCGACCACGAGCATCGGAGCGAGGTCCGCACCGATGATCGCCCGCTGTTCTGGCGTCGGCGGCTTGCCCACGCTGATGAGGTCGGCCAACTCACCAACTCCGCGGCCCAGCCCCGCCACGGTGCCCGTGTCACTCACCATGGAGTCGCTCACAGTTCGCTTACCTGCCGTCCGGTAGGGCGTGCGGGACACGATCGCCGCACGGGGCAGTGGTCACACATCGAGTTGGTGGTTGCATCGAAGGTTGCACCCGTCATGACATGCACAACGGTGTCGAGCCGTGTCCTTGTCGCCGAGTCGTCGATCGCCGGCTGAATCAGCTCGTTGACAGACACGCGACTCGCGTCGCCGACAAAGACCAGCGACGCGTCGCGAGCCTCGGAGACGCCCTCGAAGGCACCGTGATTGGCCGCGAGTTGATACATCGCCAGTTGTCCGTGGTCGACGACTTCGCTCTTTGAAATGGCGGCCCCGGTCTTGAGGTCCACTATGCGAGCCTTGCCGTCGCTGATCTCGACTCGGTCGGCTTGCCCCGCCAGGCGTGCGCGGCCAAGCGTTACGGCGAAGTCCCTTTCTACAAAGAGTTCGTGCGGGTGCGAGCCCACGATGTACGCCGCGAGCTTCTTGATCATCGCGCGCGCCCTCTGGTAATCGACGCGCTGCGCCCATGTCTCCATGCCGCCCACGTCTGGCCATCGACGCTCGAACTCAGCAAACAACTCCGTCTCGGTGCCCGATGGCAGGGCCGCAGCGATCTCGTGAATGAGCGTGCCGAGGTCCTGCGCCTGCGTGCTCTCCTTGCGCCCTCCCGCACTCTCGAGCGCCCACTTGAGCGCACACCGCTCGACGGCGTCCACTCGCGACGGCGACACTCGCACCACGGCGTCGTCGTCCCAGAAGGGAAGCTCCGTGGACGGTTCGGGGACCCCGTTCCAGCGCGCCGGGTGCGCCCCCGGCAGGTCGAGAAGTGCCAGGTTGGCAAGCATGCGTGCGTAGGAGACTCGGTCGTCCGCCGATGCCGACTGAGCCTCCGTGCGCAGCGTCGCGACCGCGGCACGCAGGTCCGCAACGCGACCCCCCTCCGTGGCATCAATCCTTTCGACGCCCGCGGCCTCCTCGATCATCGACACGTACCTCGAGGGTCGCGACTCGTCGCCATCGAGGCACGCAATCACCAGGCGCTGGCGTGCGCGCGAGATGGCAACCAGGAGCGCGCGCGTCTCGTCGTCCAGCACCGCCTTGCGCGCGGTGTGCGCTGCTACGACCCGGCTCTCCGCCGTCAGCGGTATCGCGTCCGCTCGCCCCGCCACAATGTCCGCGAAGTGCGCGGCGCCCAGGACCGAGTCGCGCAGCTTCAGGTTGGGCCACACTCCCTCATCGAGGCCCGCGACTACCACCACGTCCCATTCCCGTCCGGCGGCCGATGCTGGGGTGGCGAAAGACACCACGTCCACTCCCACGGCACGCGCGCCAAGCGAGTCCGCGGCAAAGTCCTGCGCCTCCAAGTACTCAAGGAACTGGCCGATGCGCGCCTCCGGCATGCGCTCGGTGAACGTCTGTGCGGCGCGCATCAGCGCAATCACCGCGTCCAGATCCGCGTCGTCCCGCGCGGATCCAGCCAGCGCCGCGTCGCGCCACGCGTCGGACACGTCCAGTGCGTCCCACACCGCCCACAGCACGCCGCCGGGGGTGGCGTGTAGCGCCGTGGCGGCCGCACGACCCGCCTGCACTGCCAGAGCAGCGACCTTGGCCCTGCGCGCCTCCGGCTCGCCGAGCGCGCCCAACGACTCCGGCGACTCAAGCGCGGCAATCACGAGGTCCGCGCTGGTAGCGATGCCACCCTCCTCGCGGTTGACCCTGACGAGAGCCCGCCGCAAGCGCCTGATGCCGATGGCGTCGAGCCCGATCAGTCGTGAGCCCAGCAGGTCGAGCGCGGTGTCCTCAGTCCATTCCTCGCCCAGCGCCAGGCGAACAACGCTGAGAAGGGCCGCGACCGCGGGCTCGCGGTGCAGGGCCAAGGCGTCGCCGATTGTCTCGCACGGAATATCCGCCGCGATCAGGTCGGAGCGCAGCTCTCGCAGTTGTGCACCCGAAGGGGCGATCACGACCATGCGACCCCAGGGAGAAGGCTCCCCATCAAAACCGTGCCGAGCCCGCCTCAACTGCGCGGCGATGGCTCGCGACTGGGAGTACCGGTGTGGCGCCACGAGCACACGGACGCGCGACTCGGCGTCGGTGCCGGATCCCGCGGAGCCAATCTCGTCGGCATTCGCCCCGTCGCCTTCAACCTCGACGCTGTGCCTGGTCCCGTCGCCCGGGGTGGCCTCGGGCTCGGGCATCATGCGGATCGCGGATCCCGCGGGCATGCCGATGCGGTCGGCCACACGCTGGGTGAGTGCCGCGAGGTCGGGGTGCTGGCGATACTGCTCGGTCAGCGTGAGCAGCTCGGCGTCGTACCCGCCCTTGCCGAGTGGACGCGCCGCCGCGCCCAGAGCACCGGGCATCGCGCCCCGATAGCCCTGCACCGACTCGTCCGAGTTGCCGAGCACCGCGATGCGGGCTCCGTTCGCCGCCGCCACCTGCAACAGCCGCCCGGTGGCTGATGTCGCGTCGTGGAAGTCATCCACGATCACCAGGTCCCACCCTGGCCGCGGCCCGTCAAGGATCTCATCCCACTGCTCCAAAACGTCAGCCGCATATGAAACAACTGCAGCGGGGTCGTACCGTGCGCCCTGATCGCCAGGCGAGCCGCGCAGCGCCATGACGCTGTCGTACTCCTCGTACACCTGTGCCGCCGCGAGCCACTCGGGGCGCTGGGTGAGCCGGGCGAGCTCCGCCACATCCTCCGGCCCGAGGCCCGACTCGGCCGCACGCATCAGCAAGTTGCGCAGCTCTTCCCGGAATCCCGCCAGCGCGGTGGCGTCCTCCGGAACCACGCCCGCCCAATCCACGCTGGTGCCCTCGCCTGCGGCATGTCCAGCGAGCAGTTCACGCAAGATGACGTCCTGTTCGGCGCCCGTCACGAGCGCCGGCGGCGGCATCTCATCGATACGGGCCCGCGCGGCGAGCACCGCGTATGCAGCCGAGGCCGCGGTACGTACCACCGGCGAACCCGTGGGCCGTCCCATGGCTGCCGATACTCGGTCGCGCAACAGCGCAGCGGCCACTCGCGTGGGCGCGATCACCAGCACCCGTTCGGGGGCCAGCCCGGCCGCAACCGCGCGCGCCGCCCCCGCGACCGCGACTGCGGTCTTGCCCGCACCGGGAACGCCGACAATGGCGACATTGCCCACTCCCGTCGCCACGGCATCGGCCGCACGCCCCTGTGGCGCGTCTAGCGGCGGCTCGACCGCGAGGGCGAGCGGGGCGACAAGCGCTAGTGAAGGCATGTGCCTATTCCACCAGAGACCACTGACGCTTCCAGGATCATGGCCGGCCAGCCGCTACGAGGAGGGACTGGGATCCGGCGAGGAAGTCTCCGCGGGCACCGGCGCGTCCGGGAACGCCCACGGGTTAGTCTCGCAATCCTCCATGGGCTCACGCTGGTGAGCCATGACGAGTGCCGTGCCGCGCACACACTCGCCCTCGGCCTCACCGAGGATGTGCCCCGTGTCGTGGGTAATGAGGTACTGGCGAGCGCCCACGATGTCGTCGCCGTAGCCCGGCAGTCCTGCGATCCAGTCATATTGACTGATCGCCGCCGTACCGCGATCCGCACACGTGGCGTCAGCCGTCGGAGTCGCGGTCTCGCCGTTGTCCGTCGTGGGCTCACGGGTAGCCGACGCGCCTTGACCCGTGGCGTGGGGGTTCGGGCACAACGCGGCAACGGTATAGGGGCTGGCAATTACGATGCGTACGTCAGGTACACCCTCGGTGCGGACAAAATGCATGCGGTTTTCGCTACCCCAACCACGCGGGTCGTTGAGGATGTCCATCACGTAGTCCGCAAACGCTGGGCCATTGATGTCGATGCCGTCCTCAACGTCGACTCTCACCAGCCGCACCGGGGCGCCGTCGCTGGGGATGGGGTCCTCACCGGGCACGGCCGAGAACGTGTCTTCGCCATGCAGGGTGTAGTCCAGCGAGACAACCCCCGCGGCCCCGTCGTCTTCGGTCAACTCGCGGTCGATGGGCTCGAGCGGTGGGACAGAGACGACGATGGATGGGGTGGGAGTCGGGGTCGGAGTGGGCGACGGCGATGTCTCGTTGGCCGCTCGGTACATGCCCGGAATCTTGCTGGTACCCCAGCCGGCTCCAATGCCCGCCGCAAATGCCACGATCACCACAACCACAGTAATTGCGGCGGTACGCCAGGAGATTCCCCTGCCCGCGAACAGGCCCTCGGAACGCCGACTCATGCCCCTACGATAGTTCGTAACACCCGTCGCAAGAACCAGTGGAGGCCAAAACGTGGAAGTTAGAATCGGCGTACAGAACGTGTCGCGAGAGATTTCGCTCGACACGGATATGACCGCAGACGCGGTCGCCAAGGCAGTAGCCGATGCTATCGCCGGCGGCACGCTCGACCTCACCGACGCCAAGGGCCGCCGCATCGTGGTGCCATCCGCCGCGGTGGGTTACGTAGACATCGGCGAAGAGACCAAGCACCGCGTGGGCTTTGGCTCCTAGGTAGTTCTCGCACGCAACGCCCCCTCGGCGCCACTTGGCTGTCGTGGGGGCTTTGCTATGCCCCCTCAATTATCACGGCGCTCCCGCAGCCAGAGCCGCGAGTCTCTCTCGCACGGCCTCAACCGTGGCGCCGATGCTGGAACCGCTGACATCGGCGGTCACCCCAGGCTCGTCCCCCGCCAAGGGTTCAAGCGTCGCGTACTGCGAATCGAGCAGACTCGTGCCGGCAAAATGATCCGTGGCCGCGCTCCGCGCCCGCACCCGCTCCTCCAAGACGGCCTGGGGCGCCGCGAGGTGGACAAACACGGCATCGGGCGCGTGCGAGAGAAGCACCTCACGGTAGCTGCGGCGTAGCGCGGAACAGGCCACCACGGCATCGGGCCTGCCCCCCAGCCATGTGCCAACCGCGTCGAGCCACGGCCAGCGGTCGTCGTCGCTGAGCGGCGTGCCCACGGTCATCTTGGCGACATTCGCCTCCGGATGGAAGGCATCGGCGTCCGCGAAGGGGCTCCCCCATGCGTTGGCGAGGGCGACCCCCACGGACGTTTTGCCGCAGCCGGTCACACCCATCACCACCACTCTCATGCCGGTCAGCCTACGGGAACTTCCTTAGTAGATGCCCAGAGAAGGCGCAGCGGCGCGCACTATACTCACCATCATGAAGCTGAACCGCGGCACCAGCGTTGTCTCCGCTACGTTCCTCGCGTCCGTTTTGGCGATGTCGGCGCTACCAGCGGGCGCGGTTGCTGACGACCAAATCGGCATCTACCCCACGTGGGAAATTTCCGGCAACACTGCTAACGCAACATTTTCTGCATCGACCGCGCCTGCCCCACTCTCGGCAACCTCTGACGCGTCGCGGTTCAGCCAGGCCACGGGACGATCGGCATTCCTTGGGCCTGGGACCGCCTTTGGTACAGAGTTTGGCTCCTCGCGACAACAGCCCTACTTAACTGTCGGCTCCGCCGCAACAGGCAACTCGACGACAACGGTGACCTTCACGGCGCCGCCAAGCCGGGAATGGGGACTCGCTCTCGCGGATGTCGACTCGGAATGGGTGTTCGTCGAGGCGCTCGACGCCTCCGGCAACCCTCTCTCATCTCCCACCGATCTCACCGCGCTCGGATTTCAAGGTGTGGACAACTATTGCGCCACCTCCCCCAAGCCCACTTCTTGCGCATCAGGGGTGTCCTCTGATGAGCCGCGTTGGATCACGGCTCCCGAATCAATCACGTCGGCCTGCGTCGGAGTGCCCACGACGGTGAACTACGTCGGCGGCACCTTGCGAGGCAACGTTCCCGACACGTCGGGCGCCTACGGCTGGTTTAAGCCCACGGCAAATGTTGCCCAGGTGCGACTCACGTTCGGCTCCCTCTGCGGGATTCCCACTTATCAAATCTGGGTCGCGGGAAGCACGGATTCCGCTGCGATAAGTGGCACCGTTGACGTAGAGGTGGCTCCAGGGAGCGCAGCCCCGACCAGCTCCGTGCGTGCCGTCCTGCGACGCGCGAGTGGCGAACCTGTGGTCGACGCTGCCGAAGAGCCCGTTGAGTCCGTTGTCGCGTCGGACGGAAGCTACGGCTTCCGCACACCGGTAAGCGACGAGCCGCTACTCATCACCTTCGAAACTCCCGCGGGCTTCACTGCCATCGATCCCATCACCGTGGTTCCCGACGCGCCCACTGTTTCGCTCGCGGCCGTCGTCGTGCAGTACAGCGATGGAGCATCGCCGTCGCCGAGCCCGACACCCATTCCGAGCGTCACGGCTGTTCCACGACCCAGCGCAACAGCCGATTTGCCAGAGCCGGCTGCGACCTCAGTTGATTCGTCCCCTGCGCCCGAGCTCGCAGAAACGGGAGTCTCCAGTGGCGGCTTATGGGCAGTGGGTGCCGTGGCAGGGCTCGCAATTGCCACGGGATCCGTGATGGTATTCCGGTCGAGCACGCGCAACTCATATACAATGGCGGGGACCCGAGGTTGACCGGTCGTCATGTGAAGCGCGGTACCGCTACAGATCAGCGATGAGCCGCTAAGAAGATGATTCGCGATCGGCTACCCGCCATGCGCGCCACAATACGCGCGCCGAATCACTAGGAATACCCATGACTGATACTCACGCGAGTATGCAAACGGCAGACCAGAGCTTTGCCGACTTCAACGTCAACCCCGCCATCGTCGAGGCCCTCGCCGACAAGGGAATCATCAACCCGTTCCCCATCCAGGCGATGACCCTTCCGGTCGCGCTGTCCGGCCACGACATCATCGGCCAGGCCAAGACCGGAACCGGTAAGACGCTGGGCTTTGGCGTCCCGTTGCTGCATCGCGCCATCTCCCCTGGCGAGGAAGGCTGGGACGAGTACGAGTCGCAGGGCAAGCCCCAGGCCCTCGTCGTCGCCCCCACCCGTGAGCTCGCCGTGCAGGTCGCCAACGACCTCGAGCAGGCATCCTCCAAGCGCTCCACGCGCATCGTGCAGATCTACGGTGGCCGTGCGTACGAGCCCCAGATCGAGGCACTCGTCCGCGGTGCCGAGGTCGTTGTCGGCACCCCCGGCCGCATGATCGACCTGCTCAACCAGGGCCACCTCGATCTGCGATTCATCAAGACCGTGGTGCTGGATGAGGCCGACGAGATGCTTGACCTGGGCTTCCTGCCCGACGTCGAGCGTCTGCTCGCCGCGACGCCCGAGTCGCGTCACTCGATGCTGTTCTCGGCCACCATGCCTGGCGCGGTTGTCGCCCTCGCACGCCGCTACATGACCCAGCCCACCCACATCCGCGCCTCCGAGCCGGACGACGGCGGCGCGACGGTCAAGGCCACCAAGCAGTTCCTCTACCGCGCCCACGCCATGGACAAGGTGGAGGTCCTCGCTCGCATCCTGCAGTCCGAGGGCCGCGGCCGTTCCATCGTGTTCGCGCGCACCAAGCGTACCGCCGCCAAGGTGTCCGACGAACTGCGCGACCGCGGCTTCGCGGCCGGCGCACTCCACGGCGACCTGGGCCAGGGCGCCCGCGAGCAGGCACTGCGCGCATTCCGCTCCGGCAAGATCGACATCCTGGTAGCGACCGACGTCGCCGCCCGCGGTATTGACGTTGACGACGTGACCCACGTCGTCAACTACCAGTGCCCCGAGGATGAGAAGACATACCTGCACCGCATCGGTCGTACTGGCCGCGCAGGCAAGACCGGCACCGCCGTCACGTTCGTGGACTGGGACGACCTGCCTCGCTGGGGCATGATCGACCGCACCCTCGACCTCGGTTACCCGGACCCGCAGGAGACCTACTCCAGCTCGCCTCACCTGTATACCGACCTCGATATCCCCGAGGGCACCAAGGGCCGCCTGCCAAAGAGCCAGCAGACCCTCGATGGACTCGACGCCGAGCGCGTGGAGGACCTGGGTGAGACCGGCAAGAAGCCGTCCAGCGGTGGTCGCGACGGTGGCCGTGGTGGGCGTGACGGTGGTCGCGGAGGCCGCGATGGTGGCTCGCGTGACGGTGGCCGTGGTGGTCGCAGCCGTTCCGGCGGCAAGGGTGGCGGCAACTCAAACGGTGGCGGTCAGAACCGCTCCGGTGGCCAGCAGCGCTCGGGCGAGGGCTCGGGAGCCTCGGCCACGGCATCGGCCGGCGAGGGCGCGCCCAAGCGCAACCGCAACCGCCGTCGTCGTCGCAGTGGCGGCTCCGGCGAGCAGGGCGGCCAGAGCGTCGCCCCCGCCGCATCGGAGTAATTCCTGATGGCAGTTCCCAAGGTGCTGTTGTATTACGTCTTCACTCCGCTGAGTGACCCGGACGCCGTGCGGCTGTGGCAGCGCGACTTGTGCGAGTCACTCGGCCTCGGTGGCCGCATCATCCTGTCCAAGGACGGGATGAACGGCACCGTGGGCGGGGACATCGATGCGGTCAAGAAGTACCTGCGCAAGACCCGCGAGTACCCGGCGTTCAAGAACATGGACGTCAAGTGGTCCGACGGCAACGGCGACGACTTCCCCCGGCTCAGCGTGCGTGTACGGGACGAGTTGGTGAGCTTTGGGGCGCCCGGGGAGCTCAAGGTTGACGCCGATGGCGTGATTGGCGGGGGTAAGCACCTGTCGCCGGCAGCGCTGCACGAGTTGGTTGCCGAACGTGAGGTTTCGTTCTTTGACGGCCGCAATGCGGTCGAGGCGGAGATTGGGCGCTTCCGCGATGCCGTCGTGCCCGACGTGGCGACCACGCGCGATTTTGTGGCCGAGCTCGACTCCGGCAAGTACGACCACCTCAAGGACACCCCCGTCGTCACCTACTGCACGGGCGGGATCCGCTGCGAGGTGCTCAGTTCGCTCATGATCAATCGCGGATTCTCCGAGGTCTATCAGCTGGATGGCGGCATCGCCCGCTACGGCGAGGAGTTCAAGGACTCCGGCCTATGGGAGGGGTCGCTGTACGTGTTTGACGGCCGCGAGGCAGTCACCTTCAGCGATGCTGCGGCGGTCATCTCCTCGTGCCGGTCGTGCGGGGCGCCCTCCGCCCGACTGCAGAACTGCTGCGACTCCGCGTGCCGCGAGCAGTTCGTGATCTGTACCACGTGCGCCGCGGACCAGCACTTCTGTGCCGACCACGCGGTCGCCAGCAACGCCTGAACTCGGCACCGCGGCCAGCACTCGACTCACGAGCCAGGTCAGTCTCAGCGCCCGACTCGCCAGTCTGGCCGCTCTCAGCGCCCTGCCACTCAGTGGCCTGCTACTTGTTTGCCTTGCCACTTGCGTACCTGAGCCCCCGTTCCTGTCCCTTCGTGAAGGTAGATGCTGACCTCGTCCTTCATTTGGGGACGGAGGTACCGTCAGGAAGGAGACCTGGGGTTTCGACCTTCAGGAAGGGACGCGTGTGCGCTAGCGCCCTGGGGCGACCGATGCTCGGGCGGCCGTCAGGAAGGGACGCGTGTGCGCTAGCACCCTGGGGCGGCCGATGCTTGGGCGGACTTCACGAAGGGACGCGTGTGCGCTAGCACCCTGGAGCGGCCGATGCTCGGGCGGACTTCAAGGCCGCGTAGGCCTCCGGCGTGGTCAGGTTCTCGCCCAGCCGGTTGAGCTTTCCGGTGCCGTGATAGTCGCTCGCGCCCGTGCGTACCAGCCCTAGTCGCTCGCCTATCCTCGCGAGCCGCGTGCGCTGCTCAGGTGAGTGGTCGCGGTGGTCCACCTCGAGGCCCACCAGCCCGGCCTCGGCCATCGACTCGATGACGCTAGTCGGAACCACCCTGCCCCGCGCATCGGCTCCAGGGTGGGCGAACACGGGTACGCCACCGGCCCGGCGCATCGTCCGTACTGCCGCGGTGACCTCAGGCGCGTAGTGGGGCACGTAATAGCGCGAGTGCCCGGCCAGGATTTGCTGAAAGGCAGCGTCACGGGTGGGCACCACGCCGTGGTCAACCAGCGCATCGGCGATGTGAGGGCGGCCGATGGTCGTGGCGCCTCCCGCGCGTGCGACCACCTGGTCCCACGTCACCGGGTAGTCGACGGAGATCTTGTCGACGATTTGCTGCGCACGGTTGACGCGCGCGTCGCGGGTCTTGGCCAGCATCGCCGCAACCTCCGCGTCGGCTGGGTCGTGCCAGTAGCTCAGCAAGTGGATGCTGATGCCGCGGTGACTGCAGCTGACCTCGATGCCCGGTACGAACTCAAGCCCAAGGTCATTTGCTGCAGCGCCGGCCTCCGCCAACCCGTCCACGGTGTCGTGATCGGTGAGCGCTACGACGTCGAGTTCCGCACGCGCGGCCGCGGTCATCACTTGCGCCGGGGACTCGGTTCCATCGGAAACTACCGAGTGGGTGTGGAGGTCTATACGCATGCGGCCAGCCTAGGCCCGGGTGTGCGTTGGCACACACCGGGCCAGGGCTGGCCACAGCGAGATAGTGCTTGTTGCTACTTTCCGCTCACGAACCGGCGGCGCGAGACGAGCACCAGGCCGAGCCCAACCAGAAGCAAGACCGCAGCGTCGGACAGGGAGCCGATCGCATCCGCCGGACCCGTTCCAGACAGTTCGGCTGACGTCGTGACAGCCGTCGCGTCGTCGTCCGATGCAGCAACCGGGGCGGCCGCGGTCGTCACCGCCGCGGGGGCGGGCTCGCTTTCCTCGGTTGCCTCGTCGGTCTCAGCAGCGGCGTCATCTGCCTGAGCGTCGACATCGTCGGTCACTACTGGCGCCGCATCGGTGGTCTCGTCGACCACGGGTTCTTCGTCGCCAGGAACCTCGACGGGAGTCTGTGCAGCAATCTGAATCGTGGTGGTCGAGGTGACCGACACCAAGGTGCGGCTGACAGCGGTCGCGCGCGGGTTACCCGGGCCCAAGGGAATGTAACCGCTCAGCACTACGGTGATGGTCAGCTCGCTGTCGGAAAAGAGATCAGCGGCGGGAACGGTGTAGTTCACTACGCAGTCGACCGTCGCCCCTGCAGCGACGATGCCACTGTCCGGGATGTCGCAGTCGGCCACCAGTCCCAGGGGCGCGGTAATCTCAACGGTCGCGTCACTGAGGTCGAACAGCTGCGAATTAGTGATCGAGAACGGCAGCGTGACTACGCCTGCGTTGCGGCTGACATTCTCCGAGCCTGGAAGCAGAACCTTGGTCTGCTCCAAGACGGTGTGGAAGTCGGCCAGGTCGGCGCGACGGTCGACCACGTCCTGCTTGGCGTCGCTAAGTCCCTTGATCAGCTTGTTGAGGGCCTTCTTCTGGGCCTTCTTTGCGGCGATGTCGAGCTGGAGCTGGTCGTTCGCGCCCTGAAGCGCATTGGCCTCTGCAACGGCATCCTGCCAAACCGCGCGGGCTGACACAAAGAGTTGCCACTTGGCGGGCACCGCAAGCACCAAGGCGTCGTACTCGGCCTGGAGAGCATCAAGTGCTTCGCCCCCCGCTGCAGCCTCCTCGTAGGCCGCGTCATAGGCTCCCTTCGCGGTGTCGAAGGCGTCCTTCTTGCCTGCAACTCCGATGAGGTCGCTGCCATACGCAAGGCCCACAAAGTAACTCCAGCGCTCGGCTTCATCGGCGGTGTCGTCTGCGTCACGGTAGGCAGCTGATGCGCTGTCGCGCTCTTGCTTGAGAGCAGCGAGGGCGTTCGCTGCGTCCACACCCGCAGCCGTGCGGCAGGAATCGACCTGGAAATAAATGCAATAGCCCGACGTCTTCCAGTTTGCAGGGGTGCCATAGTAGGCAGTTCGAGCGTCGCTGTACTCGGCCTTCTTGCCCCCGTTGCCATCGCTACCTTCGTAGATCTCGCGGAGCCGGTCCGACTCAGCGCGGAGATCCTCTGCCTTCTGCTTGGCCTCGTCATTTGCTCCAGCGAGCTCCCTGACGGTGGTCGTGTTGTCACCGTCAAAAACGAAGGCCCACAGCGTCCACTTCCCAGCGATGACGTCGTGGACGCGCGCGCTGTACGCCGCATCGGCGGCCTCATAGGCGGGCGTGACGCGTTCGAGTTCATCGCCAGCCGTCTGGTTGCGCAACTTCGCGGCTGCAAGGTCGATCTCCGCCTGTCCAAGCAGTTCCTTCGTGGCCGCCCAGTCGTTCTTCAGCGCACTCTTAGCGACCCTCTTTGCCTCGGCGTCAGCGAGGGCATCAGCAAGCGGACCTGCCTGCGCCTTCGATGCCTTGTTCAGCGCCTTCAGCTCCTTCGTGGCAGCGTCGAACTGCGCGACCAGATCACCGTGGTTGGCGTCGAATGTGTCGGCGTTGGCAATGACGCCGTCCCAGTCTTCGTCAATGAACGCCTGGTTGGCGGCGGCGGCAGAGGCCTGAGCGGCTGCGGCGATCGTGGCCGGATCCGATGGTCCAGTGGAGGCGGTGGCGGCTGGCGCAATTGCCAGTCCCGCCAGGGTCAGGGTGAGCGCGGCCGCAATGGGCGCGCGCAGGCCAAATGTTGGCATGCGAAGCTCTTCTCTCAGTAGAAGCAAATATGGATGGTGTTTAAAACGGGCGGATACACACAGCCATAAGCCCTACGTACCCTCAGCAAGACAAACGCTACAACGAGGATCCGACATTGTCACGACAAAACAGTGATGAATGTCACATCTACCTGGCATATTGTCTGATTTTGTCCAGAGTTGGGCGATTAGTCCCCGTGGCATTCTGGTGTCCTCCCACAGGTTTGCACGTCGCCGCGCATGACAAACTGGGCACATGAGCGAATCCGCCAAGACCCCCGCCAAGCGTCCGAGCGCCAACAAGGCACGCCGCGACCTGCCCTCGACGGAGGAGTTCAGCGACTTTATGGGCTCCCAGTGGGCTCCTCCCGAGGGCGCTGCCGGCAGCCGAATGGCCGCCGCACCCTACGCTGCCGCGCGCAGAGCGCGACTCAGCGACCTCTTCCCCGGCCAACGCATCGTCTCCCCTGCTGGAGATCTCAAACCGCGGGCCAACGACACTGATTACCGCTTCCGCCCGCTGAGTGACTTCGCATATCTCACTGGCTTGGGCATCGATCACGAGCCTGGCGCCGTCCTGGTCCTTGAGCCCACCAAGACTGGGCACGACGCGACGCTGTACCTGATCCCGCCTGCGACCGCCGAGGACGAGGGGTTTTACGCCGATGCTCGCTCTGGCGAGTTCTGGATTGGCCGCCGGCCCAGCCTGGCCGACTTTGAGGCCATGACCGGCATCGAAACCAAGCCGCTGAAGGAACTGCCCAGCGACATCCGCCTGGCGAGCCAACCACACAAGAACGTTCAGCGTGCGTTGGCCACCTTGCGCATGGTCAAGGACGAGTACGAGATTCAGCAGATGCGCGACGCTGTCGATGCAACGATCGCCGGCTTCGAGCGCGTGGTGGGTGAACTCCCCCGCGCAGTCGCCCACAAGCGTGGCGAGCGCGTCGTGGAGGCGACCTTTGATGGGCACGCCCGCGAGGAGGGCAACGCGGTAGGGTACGAGACCATCGCCGCCTCGGGCCCGCACGCGACCACCCTGCACTGGATCCGCAACGACGGCCAAGTACACGAGGGCGACATCTTGCTCCTGGACGCCGGGGTCGAGGTGGAGAGTCTCTACACCGCGGACATCACGCGCTCACTACCAATTTCCGGCGAGTTCACCGACGTGCAACGGCGCGTCTACGACGTGGTCCTGGAGGCGGCCGACGCGGCCTTTGCGGTCTCACGTCCGGGAGCGACGTTCCGCCAGATCCACAACGCAGCCATGGAGGTCATCGAAGAGCGGCTGACCGAGTGGGGCATCGTGCCGGAGTCCACCGACCCCGACGCGCGGCTATACCGACGCTGGATGGTGCACTCGACGTCGCATCACCTGGGACTCGACGTGCACGACTGCGCTCAGGCCAAGCGGGACCTCTACATGGACGGCGAGCTCGAGGTCGGAATGGTGTTCACTATCGAGCCCGGACTGTACTTCCAGCCAGGCGACCTGGCGGTACCCGAGGAACTGCGGGGCATTGGCATTCGCATCGAGGATGACCTCTTGGTCACCGAGGACGGTATTGAGAACCTGTCGGCGGCGCTCCCGCGCGACCCTGACGCCGTGGTCAAGTGGATGGCCGGGCTCCGGCGGTAAGGGTCGCGTGAGATGACCGAGGCACCCGAAGCACGAGGCTTGGGTGCGCAACTCACCGAGCCGGTTCATCGGCGCCCGCTGTGGGTGTGGCTGGCGGACCGATGTGGTGAGCGGGCATGAGTTGACGGTCGCGGGCGTTGCACCCAATGACCCCGCACGCACTTCAGAGAAACGGCACCATGTCAGTCGACTCCACCTCCGTCCCGCTGTCCATCCTCGACCTCGCACCCATTGGTCACGACGAGACGCCCGGCCAGAGTTTCACCAACTCCGTGGCCCTGGCTCAGGCAGCGGAACGCACGGGTTACCAGCGCGTCTGGTATGCCGAGCACCACAACATGCCGGTCATTGCCTCCTCAGCAACCAGCGTGCTGATCGCGCACATTGCCGCCCACACGTCTACCATCCGCCTGGGCGCCGGTGGAGTGATGCTGCCCAACCACTCGCCGCTGACCATCGCGGAGCAGTTCGGCACGCTCGAGTCGCTCCACCCAGGACGGATCGACTTGGGCCTCGGCCGCGCTCCCGGTGGCGACCGCGCCATCTTCGACGCCCTGCGACGCGACCCCGGCGCATCCGAGCAGTTCCCGCAGGACGTGCTTGAGCTTCAGGCATACCTCGGATCCGAGTCGCGCGTTGCATCGGTCAACGCGTACCCCGGCAAGGACGCCAACGTGCCGCTGTACATCCTGGGATCGTCGCTGTTCGGCGCCCAGCTGGCCGCCGCGCTTGGCCTGCCGTATGCGTTCGCGTCCCACTTCGCGCCCGACGCACTTCACGAGGCGGTCGCGTTGTACCGCCGCGACTTCACACCCTCTAAGCAGCTCGATCACCCCTATGTCATCGCCGGCGCCAACGTCTTCGCCGCAGATACGACGGCCGATGCCGGGGCACAGTTCGAGGCGGCACGTCGCCGTCGCGTAAGGGGCATGATCGCGCGAAATCAGGCGGGCATCGAGTACACCGATGCGCAGATCGACGATTTCCTCACCACGCCGGCGGGCGCCAACATCGCGAACATGATGCGCCACACTGCGATCGGCACCCCTGAAGAGGTGGCCGTGTTTCTAGCAGACTTCGCGCTGGAGGCGCAGGCGGACGAGCTCATCGTCGCTCACGGCGCGCTCAATGTGGCGGACCGACTGCGCTCGGTTGAGCTCGCTGCACCCGCCAGCTAGCTCGTTTGCGTGCCAGAAAAGACCAACAGGATGAATTTCCTGCTCAGGGCGTGCCAAATCGGACCAATACGAGAGAGTGGGTGAGTTGGTGGGTTCGCTACGGCCGCGCCGGGTAGGGCCCCTAGGCCACCTTGTCGGCCAGCACCTTGATGCCCAGACGCATGTCTTCGGCCGGCAAGTAGAACGGCAACCGAAAGTGGTCGGCACCGGCGCCCGGGATGACCTCGAAGGCCGAGCCGGGGGCAACAGGAACTCCCGCCGCCGCGGATCGCTGTGCAAATCGCTCAGCGCCGCCATCGGGGAGACGAACCCATAGGCTCGGCCCTCCGACCGGCGCCGTGTACTCCCAGTCGACGCTCGCCTGCCCAATCACCTCCATCGCCACCGCCAGGGAATCCCGCAACTCACCCATCCGCCACTCAAGCGTCTGGTCGTAGTGATCGCTGAGCAGCTTGGCGCCGATGCGCTGCAACATGGCCGGCCCGCCCAGATCCATCGCGGCGCGGCGGTGCCTCAGTTGTGCCGCCAACGTTGCGTTGGTGTGCAGCCAGCCAATGCGCAACCCACCCCAGAACACCTTGGATAGCCCGCCGATCGTGATCACCGAGCGCCCTCCCGGGAACGTGGCCATGGGGCTGCGCTTCACGCCGTCAAGCGAGATATCCCCGATGATGCGGTCGTCGATGATGGTGGTCCCAGTACTCGCCGCCGCTGCCACAAGTCGCGCCGCATCCTCGTCCGACATTGCGGTGCCGGTCGGGTTGTGGAACGTCGTGACGTAGGCCGCGTCCGGACGCGCCGCCTTGAAAAGTTTCGCCGCGGCTGCCACGTCCAGGCCATCGCGAGTCATCGGCAGGGCCATGGGTCGCGCTCCGGCGGCCGCCACCGCGTCGAACACCCCGGGGTAGGTGACAGACTCCAGCGCCACCGCGCCACCGTCGCTCGCGACACCCGTCACCGCGAGCCACACTGCCTGCTGCCCCCCGGCCGTAATCACGATCTCATCGGGCTGCGCCCGAATGCCACTCGCGCGAAGGTGATCAACGATCGCGCGCGTCAGGTCGATGTCGCCCAGCGCCGCATACCCGTTGCCGATCACGGCCTGCCCACCCAGAAACTCGGACGGATTGTTGAGTGCCTGGTGGACGATCGGCGCGGGCGGCGGCGACGCGGTGTTGAACGCTACAAGCGGCGGCTGCTGGCCCACAAGGATCTGCGCGAATCGATCCTGCGGTGACAGTGCCATCACGCCGCGCGACAGGGACCCTAGTCGCGGCGCCGCACCGGGCGTCACTTCAAGCCACTCCTGGTCGCGAAGCTGCTGATACGCGGCGGTGACAGTGTTGCGCGATAGGTGAAGGCGCTGAGCTAAGGCACGCTCCGACGGCAGCCTGCTCCCGTGCTCGAGCGATCCGGACTCGGCGAGCGCTACTATCGCGTCCGCTAGTTGCTGGTAGAGCGGCCCCGTGCCGGATTGCCAGTGGTCAAGGACGTCCGCGAGTTGGTCGGCTGTGGTGCGCATGGAGCCAGTGTGTCGAAAACTGGCCCCGAATTACAAGTGCCAGATGGTGCCATACTGGCACCTGCATATCGGGTCCAGTCGGGCGTACGCTCAGAATATGAGCATCGACACGACACAGCAGGCCAGCCGCCCTTCGACTCAACCCACTCACGCGGATCTGGCCGCCGCGATGGACCGGGTCCACACCAACCCCGTCTCGCGCGGCCGCACCCGCCAGCGCCTGGCCGTCATCACGGAGGCTGCGCGCCGCTCTGGCAGTTACGTCGCCAACGCGTCCTACCGTTCCGTCGCCCCGGCCGATGCCTTGGCGGGCCTAGACGTCTTCCGTCGCCCCCTGCAGGACTCGCCTATCGAGCCGCGCGAGGTGCTGGCCGAGCTGGACACGTTCGGCTCCCCCGCGACCGTGGTCAGCACTCACGGCCGCTACTTTGGCTTTGTTAACGGCGGCATCGACCCTGCGGCGCAGGCCGCCTCAATCCTCGCGGGCACGTGGGACCAGAACGCCGCCATGCCCGTCCAATCTCCCGTGGCCGCCACTCTGGACGATGTGGCCGGCACATGGGTCGTTGACGCACTCGGCCTGCCCTCCAGCGCCGTGGCGTCATTCTGCGGAGGAGCGACTGTTGCGAACCTCACGGCGATCATCGCCGCGCGCGACGCGCTCTACGCAAAGCAGGGCTGGGACGTCGCTCGAGACGGTCTTGTCGGCGCCCCGGCCCTGCGCATCATCCTCGGAGCGGAGGCACACGCGAGCGTCTACAAGTCGCTGCGCCTCGCCGGCTTCGGCACCGCGCATATCGAGCACGTCCCTACCGACGAGACCGGGGCAATCCGGGCCGATGCCTTCCCTGCCGACACTGGCGAGGACACCCTGGTCATCTTGCAGGCTGGAAACGTCAACACTGGCGCTTCCGACCCGTTCGCCGACATCATTCCCGGCGTCCGCGAGCGCGGCGGCTGGGTTCACATCGACGGCGCGTTCGGTTTGTGGGCAGCGGCCTCGCCCAAGCGTCGCCACCTTGTCGCGGGTAGCGAGTTGGCTGACTCATGGACGACTGACGCCCACAAGTGGCTCAATGTCGGCTACGACTCGGGCATCGTCATCGTGCGCGATGTGGACGCCCTGGTGCGCGCGATGTCGATTGATGCCGCCTACCTGGCGACCGAGGGCTCTCCCCCCTCGATGAACCGTGGCATCCAAATCTCGCAACGCGCCCGCGGCATCGAGACCTGGGCGATGCTCGCGAGCCACGGCAAGGAGGGCCTCGCCGACCTCATCGACCGCACCTGTGACCTCGCCACCCGCTTCGCCAACACGCTGGCGGACGGTGGAGTGGAAATCCTCTGCACCCCTGTGCTCAACCAGGTCCTGGTTGCCTTTGGGGACGACGCCACCACCACCCAGGTCATCGACGCCATTCAGGCTGACGGCACCATGTGGGCGGGGGCCAGCGAGTGGCAAGGCCGGCGCGCGATGCGACTGTCGGTGTCCGATGCCGCGACCACCGCGGACGACGTCGATGCCAGCGCCATCGCACTCTTGCGGGCCTGGGGGGCAGTGACGCTACGTTAGGAGGGTGAACGAGTTCGCCCCGACGCCGCCCCCCGAGGTCAGGATCGATGGCGCGCTCGTGACGACCCTTCTCAAGGAGCAACACCCCGACCTCGCGCACCTGCCTCTGGGTGACCGCCACGAGGGGTGGGACAACGTGACGTGGCGCCTGGGCGATGACCTCGCCGTCCGTCTACCCCGTCGCGCCATCGCATCCACGCTGGTCGCCACCGAACTGGCGTGGCTGCCGCGCGTCGGCCGGGACTGGCCGTTTCGCGCCCCGCTCGCGGTGCGCATCGGCGATCCATCAGCCAGCTACCCCTGGCATTGGTCGGTGGTGCCGTGGATCGAGGGTCACCTCGCCTTCGACGAACCCCTCAGTGCGCTGGGCGCTCGCGACCTGGGGCTCGCCCTCGCCGCCCTCCACCAGCCCGCGCCCGCCGACGCCCCCATCAACCCTTTCCGCTCCAGCCCGCTGTCCGAGCGCCTCGACCGGGCACGCGCGCGCATCGATGCACTCGCCAGCCAGCAGAGCACTCATCCCGCTCCCAACGGGGCCGTGCTCGACGTCGACGCCGCGGAGGCACTCATCCGTCGCGGCGCACGCGGGCCACGACCTGAGCGAGTCTGTGCGCACCTGGATCTCCACGGCCAGAACGTCATCACCGCCGACGGCAGGCTGTCCGGAATCATCGACTGGGGAGACGCGGGCGCCGGGGATCGCGCCACGGACCTGGGCCAGGCCTACGTCCTCCTGGGCCCATCACTGTGGCGCGTCATGGTGGAGGCCTACGGCGGCGTCACCCGAGCCACCCGCGAACGCGCGAAGGCCGAGGCAGTCGCCTACGCCGTCACACTTGCGACCATGACCGACGGCCCCTATGCCGCATGTGGCTGGGACGCCCTGGTATCCCTAGGGGTCGCGGCCCTCTCGACCTCAGGCGACCCCACGCCGCCCGATGCCTCCTAGACCACCCGACGGACGGCATCGGCTCCCTGGGTACGTCACCTTGCGGCACTAAGATGATGCGCATGAGCACCACGAATGACCGCGTCTACGTCGCGCGCCTGGCGGGCACTACCGTGTTCGACCCCATTGGCGACTCCGTGGGCCGGGTACGCGACGTCGTGATGCTGGTACGTCGCAGTGGCGCTCCCACCGCCGTGGGCCTCGTCGTCGAGGTGCCGGGCCGTCGCCGTGTGTTCATGCCATTGACTCGGGTCACCTCAATTGCCGCCGGCCAGGTCATTTGCACGGGCGTGATCAACTTGCGCCGTTTCCAGGCCCGCGGCTCCGAGACGCTCGCCATCGCCGAACTTTTTGAGCGCAGCGTCAAGCTCAAGGAAGACAAGTCCACCGCACACATCGAGGACATCGCGATCGAGCGCGACCACACGCGCACGTGGCGCGTCACCAAGTTGTATGTGCGCAGCGCCGAACGCCGCAAGGGTGTGCTGGGTTTCTCACGTAAGGGCGAGACGTTTGTGGTCGACGCCGATGCCGTGACTGGCCTGGCAATCCGCGACAAGTTGCAGGGTGCGGCCCTGGTCATTCAGACCTTTGCCAACCACAAGCCGGCCGACCTCGCCGCCGCGCTGATGGAGATGTCTCCCCAGCGCTCCGCGGAAATTGCCGCCGCGCTGGACAACGAGCGGCTTGCCGACGTACTCGAAGAGCTGCCCGAGGAAGACCAGATCCAGTTGCTGTCCACGCTGCGCTCCGAGCGTGCGGCGGACGTGCTGGAGGCCATGGATCCCGACGACGCGGCCGACCTGTTGGGCGACTTGCCCGCGAACGAGGCCGAGGCGCTGCTGCAACTGATGCAGCCCGAGGACGCCAACTCGGTTCGCCAGCTGCTGGACTACGACGACGACTCTGCCGGTGGTCTCATGACCACCGAGCCCGTGATCGTGGGCCCGGAGACCACGGTGGCCACCGCCCTCGCGATGGTGCGTCGCCAGGAAATGCCGCCGGCCCTCGCGTCCATGGTGTTCGTGGTGCGCCCTCCCGTGGAGACCCCCACTGGCCGGTACATCGGCCTGGTGCACATTCAGCGTCTGCTGCGCGAGCCGCCGCATGAATCCATTGGTGGCTTTGTTGACCCCGCTATCTCTGCACTCGCTGTTACCGACACCCTCGCGGAGATCTCGCGCCTGATGGCGGCCTACGACATCCTCGCGCTGCCCGTGGTGGACGACGACAATCGCCTTCTGGGAGCCATCTCGATTGACGACGTGCTTGACCACCTGCTGCCGGCCGACTGGCGCGAACAGACCGAACTCGACGTGAGCGAAGAAATCCCCACCACCAAGGGAGGCTCCGATGGCTGAACGCCTCGACCGCCCCAAGTCCGACCAACGTCGCCTGTCCTGGCGACGCGGGCCCAAAGGCTCGGACCGCTTTGGCGCCTTCTCCGAAGGCATTGCGCGATTCCTCGGCACGCCCCGCTTCCTGCTCTACCTCACGGTGTTCTGCATCGCGTGGATCGCATGGAACATCTGGGCGCCAGCCGAGATGCGCTTTGACTCGGCGGCTCGCGGCTTTACCGCTCTGACGCTCATGCTGTCCCTCCAGGCCTCGTATGCCGCGCCCCTGATCCTGCTCGCGCAGAACCGTCAGGACGACCGCGACAAGGTGGGGGCCGAGCAGGACCGCCAACGGGCCGAGCGCTCGCTCGCGGACACGGAGTACCTGGCGCGCGAGGTCGCGGCGCTGCGCCACGCGGTTTCCGACACCGCCACGCGTGACTTCGTTCGCTCCGAGCTACGTGCCCTGCTCGAGGAGCTGCGTTCGGATGACGAGGCCGGCAATGATGAGCGTCCTCGCGAACGCTCGTCCTCAAAGACGGAGCGTCCCAAGAAGTAGTCGTTTCGTTCGGCCAGGGCAACCGCCTACGATGGACACATGCCTACGGTTGAACTCATTCAGACTGCCCTGTCCAAGGTCATCGACCCGGAAATCCGCCGTCCCATTACGGAAATCGGCATGGTGCGCTCCGTCGACCTATCAGACGATGGCGTGGCCACCGTTGGCATTGATCTCACCACCGAGGGCTGCCCCATGAAGGCCCGCATTACCGACGACGTGAGCAAGGCCGCAAGCTCAGTGGCAGGCGTGACCGACGTCAAAATCGAGCTCGGTGTGATGAGCGAGGAGCAGCGCCTCGGCCTGCGCTCCATGCTCCGCGGCGGCAAGCCTGAGCCGGTCATCCAGTTCACGCAGCCCGGCAACATGACGCGCATCTACGCGGTCGCCTCGGGCAAGGGCGGGGTGGGCAAGTCCACCGTGACCGCCAACCTTGCGGCGGCCATGGCGGCCGATGGACTCAAGGTGGGCGTGCTCGACGCGGACATCTTCGGATTCTCGATTCCCGGCATGCTGGGCGTCGAAGGCCAGCCCACGCGCATCGACGACATGCTGCTGCCGCCGATCGCGAACGAGGTCAAGGCCGTGTCCATCGGCATGTTCGTGCCCTCCGGCCAGCCGGTGGTCTGGCGCGGACCCATGCTGCACCGCGCAATCGAGCAGTTCCTCGCGGATGTGTACTGGGGCGACCTGGACGTGCTGCTGCTGGACTTGCCCCCGGGCACGGGTGACATCGCCATCTCGGTTGCACAGTTGCTTCCGCACGCCGAACTCCTGGTCGTCACCACCCCGCAGTCGGCCGCAGCGGACGTAGCCGAGCGTGCGGGCTCCATCGCCACGCAGACCTCACAGAACGTCGTGGGCGTCATCGAGAACATGGCCTGGCTTGAACAGCCCGATGGCTCGCGCCTGGAAATCTTTGGCTCCGGTGGAGGGCAGATCGTGTCCGACCGTCTCACCAAGGTGCTCGGCACCTCGGTGCCGCTCATGGGCCAGATTCCCCTCGACATTCAGGCGCGTGAAGCCGGCGACGACGGCACTCCCGTGGTTCTCGCTCACCCGGAATCCCCCGCCGCGGTCGAATTGCGCAAGATCTCGCGCATGCTCGCCAGCCGTCAGCGCGGCCTTGCGGGTCGTTCGCTGGGCGTCACACCCAAGTAGTCATACGCGCGCCCCGGTCCGGTGGCGCGTCCGTCTAGTCGAGGTCGATGCGACCCGAGGGCTTCTCGCCCCAGCCGACGATGATCGCGGCCACCAGGCCGGCCAGCACCCCACCCGCGGAGATGGCCGGAGTGGCGAGTGCGATCAGCAGTGCGTCGTTGAAGCCAGGACCTGAGGCTCCGAACTGCTCGAGCGCGGAAACGGAGCCCGATGCCGCCCCGGTGATCGCCATGATGTGTACGCCCAGCCCGGTGGCCACGAACGCCACAATCTGGGTGAGCAGTCCTTTAGCCTCGGACAGGTAGCGGACGGTGAAGCCCACCGCCGCGGCCATGAACGCGCCGAGGATGATCATCGCGAAGGCGCCGGGCTTGTTCGGCACCAGCACGGAAAGCAGCAACCCCAGCACGAAGGCTACGACCAATGCGGCGGTCAGTACCCCCATGCGGTTGCGGCGCAACGACTCCAGAAATGACGTGCCCACCTCGCTGGCGCGGGCCGTACGGGACTGCTTGGGAGCATCGGCCGATGCGCTGGTTTCGCCCGGCGTCGCGGGCGCGGTGGGCTGAGACTCGGGGCTGGGCGTGGTGGCCATGGGCTACTCCTTTGTCGAACACTGAGGTCTGCTTCAGCCCATCATCGCACGAGGGCGAGGGCGCTCACCTCCTGCGGCGTCGACCGTCTTGGCGCAGCGGCGGCTATCCCAGGTCGTAGTCGACGACGAGCGGCGCGTGGTCGGTCCAACGCGAGTCCCAGGAGGCCTGCCTATCCACCCGGGCGGCCGTCACCGCCGCAGCCAAGGTGGGGGTGGCGAGCTGGTAGTCGATCCGCCAGCCGGCGTTGTTGTCGAACGCCTGACCGCGCATGGACCACCACGTGTACTCGCCCTCGGCGTCGCCCACGACCTGGCGGTGCGTGTCGACCCAGCCAGCGGCGAACCAGCGGTCGAGGTAGGCACGTTCTTCTGGCAAGAAGCCCGCGGCCTTGAGGTTGCCCTTCCAGTTCTTGATGTCGTTGTTGGTGTGCGCAATGTTGATATCGCCCATCACCACCACGCGCTCATACTCGTCGGCCAGCTCGGCCAGCCGCGCGGTCATCGACTCGAGGAACTCGTACTTGTCGTCCATCTTGGGCGTGCCCGCGGTGCCGGAGTGCACGTACGTGGAGACCACGCGCACGGGACCTGCGGCGCTCTGGACCGTGGCCTCGACCCAGCGGCCGGTGTGAGTTGCCTCGGAGTGAATCGCGCCAGCGACGCCCAATCCGTAGACCACGTCCGTCAGCTCGGTACGCGACAGGATCGCGACGCCGGAGCGGCCCTTCTGCTCCGATGCCTGGTGCTCCACGTGCCACGTGTCCGGGAAGGCGGCGGTGACCACCTCATCGGGCGCACGTACCTCTTGCAGGCAGATGACGTCGGCCTCGACGCCGTCCATCCACTCGGTCATGCCCTTCTTGAGGGCGGCACGGACTCCATTGACATTCACGGACACAATTCGCATGAGTCGAGCCTAACGGGACGTGACGTATTCCCTCGACGAGGAAGCGTCATTGCCGTGCCCAGCATCGGACGTGGTGCCGGTGGAACTCCCCGAACGCGCACGAGGAGCAAAGATCCTGTCGCCGATTCTCATGAGCGGCCGCTGGACCAATCGGTCTCGGACCAGTTCGATCGCGGTCGCCGCCGCGTAGACAATCAACGTGAACCCAATCGCTTGCCACCACAGCGTTGACGGGTCAGCGGCGGCCCGCTCGGTGCCCACCCAGTCTTCCCAGATCAGCGAGCGCAGGATGGCGTTGTCGTGGATGAGGTAGACGCCAAAGGTCGCGGCGGCAATGGTGTTGACCGCGGGAGACACGCGCGGCCGCATCTTGGTCACGGCCACCAAGCCACTGATCGCGGACAGCGCCACGAACGGTGCGTATTGCGAGCGCATCAGCTCCGGGTCGAAGCCAAGTCCGGGGTTGGCAGCGGCCACGTCACTCGCAAGAAGTGTCGTCACCGGCACGAGCACGGCAAAGCCGACGGCCGATGCTGCCCACCACTTGGCGGGCCCACGCAGCCGATACTTGGCGACATACGCGGCGACGAGGTAGAGAGCGACGAACCACGTCATGCTGTTGGCGCCCAGTTTGACGTCCGGGATGACCGAGAGCAGGCTCCATGCCACCAGCAGGATGGCGATCAGCGTCAGGTGCTGGCGCTGCGTCATGGCCTTGACCAGCAGGTTGATGAACGGCGACAGAATCATCAGCATCACGTAGATGGTGACGAACCAGTAGAACTCGGTCGCGACTGGGAAGATAGCGCGCCAGGTGGTCTCCGTGTCGACGCGATCCGGCAACCAGATCAACGCGACGACGAGGATCATCCACGAAGTGCTCCACACTTGAATCAGGATGGACCTGAGCCCGCGCCATCGGAACGTGGACTGGGCCATGAAGTACGCACCGATCAGCACAAACGCGTCCACACCCCACTTACCCATCGTGGAGTAGCCGGTGAGGAACCGCTCGGCGTCGCCGGGTTCCGCTGATCCCAGCACGCCACCGTGCACGCCGTAGTGGTACGACACGATCGCCAGCATTGCGAGGATGCGGTACACCTCGATGACCGAGTTGCGTTGCTTAGACATGGGCGTCCCCGTTCCGACGCTGTGGGCGCCAAGGATTGGGCGCCGCACTGCGCAGTGATGGGTTGAACCTCTCAAATGTCACAAAGAGGTAACGCTCGAGGCCCTGGGCTTACTCCCGGGCTGCGTTTTTTAGTTGGCGCGTTCGGCACTTTCGACGACGTTGCTCAGTAGCATCGCGCGGGTCATCGGACCCACTCCCCCGGGATTGGGCGAGTACCAGGAGGACTTTGCCACGGCATCGGCCGCAATGTCTCCGGCCACCTTGGACTTGCCGGTCTCCGGGTCGGTGACGCGTGAGACACCCACGTCGATGAGCACCACGCCGTCTTTGACCATGTCCGCGCCAATGAGGTTGTGGACTCCTGCGGCGGCGACGATCACGTCCGCGTCACGGGTGTGGCTCGCGAGGTCTCCGGTACCGGTGTGGCAGAGCGTGACGGTTGCGTTCACGGCCTTGCGGGTCAGCAGCAAGCCGATGCTGCGGCCCACCGTGGTACCCCGGCCCACCACGGTCACGTTCTTGCCGTTCAGCGAGATGCCGTGGCGCTCGATGAGTTCGATGATGCCCTTGGGGGTGCACGGCAACGAGCTCGTGACGTCTTCCGCGGTGCGCAGGACCAGGCGCCCCAGGTTGGTGGGGTGCAGGCCGTCCGCGTCCTTGTCCGCGTCGATCAACTCGAGGACGCGGTTGGTGTCGATCCCCGCAGGAAGCGGGAGCTGGACAATGTAGCCCGTGCAGTCGGGGTTCTCATTGAGGCGCGCAACGGCCGCCTCGATGTCCTCCTGCGTAGCGGTCTCCGGCAGGTCTTCGCGGATGGACGTGATGCCCACCTCGGCGCAGTCCTTGTGCTTACCGTTGACGTACCAGGTGGAACCCGGGTCCGCGCCCACGAGCAGCGTCCCAAGGCCCGGGTTGATGCCCCGAGCCTTGAGAGCGCTGACGCGTTCGGTGAGTTCCGACTTAATGGCGGCGGCAGTGGCCTTGCCGTCGAGGATCTGCGCTGAATTGACTACTGGTGCTGAATTCTGTGCGGTCATGTCAGACTCCCGTGTCCCTGCTACTACTGCTGGAGCCCGTCGTAGAGGGGGAATCCATCGGTGAGCTTGAGGACACGTGCACGCAGCGCAGCGGTGTCCGCGCCGCCCTTCAACGCCGTCGCGATGACGTCGGCGACCTCGGTGAACTCCTCGGCGCCAAAGCCACGCGAAGCCAGCGCCGCCGTGCCGATGCGCACGCCGGACGTGACCATCGGCGGGCGGGGGTCGAACGGCACTGCGTTGCGGTTGACGGTGATGCCACACTCGTGAAGGAGGTCCTCGGCCTGCTGGCCGTCGAGCTGTGAGTTGCGCAGGTCCGCGAGCACCAGGTGGACGTCGGTGCCGCCGGAGACGACGTTGACGCCGGCTTCGATGGCATCGGGAGAGACAAGGCGTTCGGCGATGATGTTCGCACCTTCAAGGACGCGCTCCTGGCGCTCCTTGAATTCTGCCCCGGCGGCTGCCTTGAGCGCGACGGCCTTGGCGGCAATCACGTGCATGAGCGGGCCGCCCTGCTGGCCAGGGAACACCGCGGAGTTGAGCTTCTTTGCGAGTTCCATGTCGCGCGACACGATCAGGCCGGAACGAGGGCCACCCAAGGTCTTGTGCACGGTGGTGGAGACCACGTCGGAGTGGGGTACGGGGCTGGGGTGCAGGCCAGCGGCAACCAGTCCGGCAAAGTGGGCCATGTCGGTCCACAGCTTGGCGCCCACCTCATCGGCGATGGCGCGGAAGGCCGCAAAGTCCATGTGACGGGGGTAGGCGGACCAGCCGGCGATGATGACGTCGGGACGCTCGGCGAGCGCCTGCTCGCGGACGCGGTCCATGTCCACCAGGTGGGTGTCCTCCTCGACGCCATACGCGGCAACCTCATAGAGCTTGCCGGAGAAGTTGAGCTTCATGCCGTGCGTGAGGTGGCCACCGTGGGGAAGAGAGAGGCCCATGATCTTGTCGCCGGGCTTGATCAGCGCGTGCAGGACGGCCGCGTTGGCGGTCGCACCCGAGTGGGGCTGCACGTTGGCGTACTCCGCACCAAAGAGGGACTTGGCGCGCTCGATGGCGAGATTCTCAGCCTTGTCGACCTCCTCGCAGCCACCGTAGTAGCGGCGGCCGGGGTAGCCCTCGGCGTACTTGTTGGTCAGGACCGAGCCCTGAGCTTGCAGCACCGCGCGCGGCACAAAATTCTCGGAGGCGATCATTTCGAGCGTGCCCTGCTGACGGGCGAGTTCGCTGTCCAGGATGGCGGCGATGTCGGGGTCGTAGTCCTGCAGCGTCGAGTTCATGACTGCTGCGGTGGCGCTGGAATCGGTGCTCATGGGCATTCCTTTAGGTCAAGGCGGGCAGGCCGCCGGCTTGTCAGTTCTCCGGTGACCATGGCCCAGGCGTACGACCATCAGTCTTTTCCAGTGCCGCTCCCTCGTGGTAACCCACTGCGCCAGTCGCGACGTTGGTCAGTCTAGCAAGGTCGTAGGGCGTGGGCGATCGGTGCCGGCGCCGCCCGCTGTTAACCTGCGCACTATGGCCGAAACGAGCGTGACTGTCCCCTCAACGCCCGACGACAAGCGCCCCGCCGTCTCGCGCCTGTACGCACTCGACGGGCTCCGCTTCTTGGCGGCACTCGCGGTACTGGCGTTCCATTTCACTGCCCGTAGCAACAACGCTTGGGGTCAGCCCGTCGAGACGGTATTCCCCCAACTGTCCTTCATTACAGGTCTCGGCGCCTTTGGTGTCGACATCTTCTTTGTGATCAGCGGCTTCGTCATTCTGATGACGGCCTGGAATGCCGGTGTCCCGAAGTTTGCTGCCAGCCGCATCTCGCGGCTTTTTCCGGCGTATTGGGCGTGCGTGGCGCTGAGTTCACTCTTGCTTCTTGTCATCTGGCGCACGGGTGGAGCAATCGTCGATGGTGGTTCGGAGCGAAGCGCCACTGACGCGGCGACCAATTTCACCATGGTGCAGCGTGCGTTCGGCATCGGCGACGTCGATGGGGTGTATTGGACGCTGTGGGCCGAGCTTCGCTTTTACATCCTGATCGGGATCTTCGTCGCGATCGGGATCACCACTCGCAGGGTGCTTGCCTTCTGCTTCATCTGGCCCATCCTGAGTGGAATTGCACTCACCACTGATTCGGCCCTGCTGAGTGAAGTGCTCGTCGCCGAGTGGGCACCTCTGTTTAGCGCGGGCATGGCGCTCTTTATCGTCAAGCGTGATCCTCGCAATTTAATGGCGTGGCTCGTGGTTGCCTTCACGACCCTGCTTGCTGCAGGCTATTCGGGTCAGGTGACGTTGGACCGCATCGTCAATGGACTCACCAACCGCGACTTCCCTCCCTACGTCGGTTGGGTCATCGTGGTCGGCTCCATCGGCCTGGTAGCCCTACTCACCTTGACGCGGATGTCGCAGCTGGGAGGCAAGAAGTTCCTCGTGCTTGGTGCGTTGACCTACCCGCTCTACCTGCTGCACGAGTACTGGGGTTGGTGGATCATCAGCCTCCTCGAGGACAAGCTTCCCGCATTCGCCGTGCTCGCCCTCGCGACCGGATTCTGTATCGCGCTGGCGTGGGCGGTCTACTACTTCGTGGAACGCAACACCGTTAGCAGAATGCGGCGCCGACTCGAGAAAGACCTGGTCAAGCTCTAGTACTTCGCGGTAAAGCTCCAGAGCCAGGGTGACTTCCCGGCGGCCAACTTGCTGCGGATGCTCTCGGGGCCGGTAATCGTCGAGGTCTTGCCCGTAGAGGACGTGGCGGTGACAGCCTTCGCCGCGGCGTCTGAGCCACCAGCGGTGCGTGACGTCACCTTGATGGAGACCACATCGGACAGGCCGAAGACGCTCTTCGCCTTCGCCTGAGTCAACGTGTAGGTCCACTTGTTGTTGACGATGCTGGGGTCATTCGACCAGTGATCATCGACGGATTTCATGTAAGGCAACACGCCACCCCAGATGTCCTCGCTGTTCTCGGTCTGACCTCCGGAGTGCGCAAAGTAGTACACCTTCGCGATTGAGCCGTTGTACGTCAGGATGTCTCCGCGAGAGCCGGTCGAGTTGTTCGTTCCGTCCACGGCGGCAACCCATTTCTTGCCGTAGTAGGCGTTGGTGCCCTCGTTCTCCTTGGACCAGCCCACAAAAACCTGGCTTCGGTCGTCGTCGTAGAGGTTGCAGTTGCAGGTCGCGCTGTAAGTCTTGTCGGCGTTGAGCGCGAATCCTCGGGCGGCGATGGCGAAGGCCTGCAGCGTGGACGCGGGCCATGACGAAGGGACCTCGCCCAACCCGTAGAGGTATTCGGTGTTCAGCTTGAGTTCGTTGGAAACGATGATGCGCGAGTAGGCGGATCGGGCATCCGGTACGGAAATCAACAGCTTGCCGTGGCGGTACTGCCCCTTGGTCTGCCTGGTGCCACCCTCCTTGTCTAGGAGTTCGACGTATGGGTCCTCCGGCGACGTGGACTGGTAGTAGGAGGTGGCCTCCCACTGCAGAGAGACATCCTTGGTCGCGGTGGCCTTAGTGCCGTCCTCACGAGTAACGATGACCTTGGTCCCGTCGCGGGTCACCATCAAATCCTCGTTGTTCTTGCCGGTCCACGAGGTGCTCAGTTCAGCGGCGCCGTCCTTCCAGTTGTAGAAGCGCATGCGCCACTGACCGTCGTCCGTCGAGTCACTTCCAGGAGAGCGCACTACGACGCTAACGCTATTACGGTTGTCGGATCCGGAGCCAAAGACCTCGACGCGGATGTCGTTGTTTGCCGCGGCTTCCTGCACCTTGGTTCCAGTGAAGTAGTGCTGGAGGATCTGGGTAGCGGACGAACCCTCCTTCGCCATGCCGAGCGCACCCCACGCCGACATTCCCACGCCGTGTCCCCATCCGGAGCCCGACACGGTGAAGCTCGACGGAATTGAGGCGGGAGGGGGGCTGACGGCTGGGCTGCCACTCAGTCGGTAGAGGAATGCTGCAATCGCCTCACGCGACGTGTTTGTCTTGGAGCGGAAGGTGCCATCGGAGTAGCCCGTGGTGATTCCCGCCTTGTCGAGCCAGACAATCTCCTTGTAGAACTGATCGCTCTTACTTACGTCCTTGAAGGGTGAGCTCTTGGGCAGGCTCACTGAGGGGCGCCCCTCGAACCGATACAGGAAGGCCGCAATCGCCTCACGCGAGATCTTGGTGGTGGAACGGAAGGTACCGTCGGCGTAGCCCGTCGTGATATTCGCCTGGTCTGCCCACACGATCTGCTTGTAGAACTGGTCCGTCTTCTTCACGTCCTTGAACGGTGATGACGAGGGCAGAGAAACCTTGGGGCTTCCGTCCATCCGGTAGAGAAATGCGACGAAGGCCTCGCGACTCACCGAGTCCTTGGGGCGGAACGTGCCGTCGGCGTAGCCGGTGGTGATCCCCTCGGCGGCTAGCCACGTGATCTGAGTAAAGAACTGGTGGGTCGCGGGAACGTCCGGAAAGCTCTTGGGCGCGGCCGTGGCCGTGGTTGTCAGCGGCACGCTCACGAGGACCGCGATCAGCGCTGCTGCGAGCGCACTCCAACGCCGTCGGTAGGAACGAGGAGCCATAGTTTCATCCGCCTTCGGATAGTCCAACAATCAACGCAACCAGAGTGACCAGTGTGACACATGTGAATGTGGAGTCAAGGGTCGCGTTCAATCTGCCGACATGAACTCTACGTGGCGGCAACCCCGCGCCACCGGCCGAACCGGGTGAGGAATACGTCACATTCGCTTGTTCCGTGACATGTTCCCCTCGAACAATGGGCACAGCGTACGAGAGACACATCGGGCACCGCCGTAGTGGTGCCCCAAGGGAGGAAGACGTGGCACACCTGTCAGGCTCGCATCTTCGCGCAACGGGACTGGTGATGTTGGCCGCTGTCGTCGGATCGCTGGCGCTACCCAGCGCCGTGCACGCCGCCTCGAGCTCCACACAGGTGGGTTCTGACTACATCCTCTCCGCGACCAATAGCTATCGAGACAGCAACGGCCGCAGCGACCTGACTCGCGACAGCAGCATCGACAGCGTCGCGCAGCGTTGGGCTCAGAAGATGCTGGCGAGCGATAGCCTCTCTCACAACCCAAGTTTCGGAAGCCAGATGCCTCAGCAAGGTCTGGGCGCCTGGGGCGAGAACGTCGCCTACGCCTGCGGTTATGGCGGCGTAAAGGGCAACGCGGCCACCATCATGAACGGCTGGAAGAAGTCCGACGGGCATCGAAAGAACATGCTGAACGGCTCGTACTCCCACATCGGCATCGGCTTTGCTTATGACGGCGGCTCGGACTGTGCATTTGCCGTGCAGGACTTTGGCAAGTACAGCAGCACGTTCACAGATGTGCCCCTGAGCCACCAGTTCTCGTCCGAGATTGAATGGTTGGTGGACCGGGAAATCACCACCGGATATGCGAACGGTCACTTCCAGCCGCAGAGTTCCGTCACTCGCGAAGCCTTTGCCGCGTTCCTGTACCGAATTGAGGGCGCGCCAAACTACTCACCCCCGTCGAGAAGCCCCTTCAGCGACGTCTCCCCTGGCGACAAGTTCTACCGCGAGATCACCTGGCTGGCGAGCCAGGGAATCACCACCGGCTATTCCGATGGTACGTTCCGGCCGGGGGACGACATCTCCCGTGAGGCGATAGCGGCGTTCCTGTACCGCGCTGCTGGTTCTCCGGCCACCTCTGCGCCAAAGTCGGCACCGTTTGGCGACGTAGCCCGCGGCGACCAATTCGCGACCGAAATCTTGTGGCTGTCAAAGAGCGGCATCACCACTGGCTACTCGGATGGCTCGTTTAAGCCCTATGCCGACGTCTCTCGAGAGGCGACGGCGGCCTTCCTTTACCGCGGGCGCTCTCTCCTGGGCTGAACCTCCAGACGGCACCACCCCTAGCGACCGCAAACGGTTGCGTTCAGTGGGTCAATGAGGGCTATGCGCGCTGGTAAACTTCCGCTGCTGCCGCATCGCCGCGGCACACTCACATGATTCTGAGGGGAATCTCATGACTCCGCATGCATTGACGCCTGCCCGCCCACCCAAGGTGGCGGCACGACTGGCTCTCTTCGTTTTTGTTTTCGCGATCATCGCGAGCCTGTCCGCACTGGCACCCGCCACTGCGGCCGGTAAGAAGTTCAGCGACGTGCCATCATCGCACCAGTTCCGAACTGAAATTTCCTGGCTCGCTTCCCAGGGCATCACGACGGGCTATGCCGACGGCACCTTTCGCCCCACGTCAGCTGTCACCCGCGAGGCGTTGGCCGCCTTCTTGTACCGTCTCGAGGGATCTCCCAAGGTAAAGCTCCCCTCCAAGTCGCCTTTCAAGGATGTCAGCAAGAGCGATCAGTTCTACAAGGAGATCGTCTGGCTCTCTAAGACCGGCATCACCACTGGCTGGTCCGACGGCACCTTCCGTCCCTCCGCCAAGATCACCCGTGAGGCGATGGCGGCGTTCCTCTACCGTGCATCGGGCGACAACCACTGGTCGTCCTACGACGAACTTTTCACGGACGTGGCCTTCTACGACAAGTTCTATGACGAGATTGACTGGATGGCAAACGAGGGAATCACGACCGGATACAGCACCGGATATGGGTGCCGCGAGTTCCGTCCTGGTAATGCCATCACGCGCGAGGCAATGGCCGCGTTTCTCTACCGCTTCGACACCGGACGCGGTACCCCGTTGACGTCTACCAACTGCTCTCCTCCCCCGGCTCCGCCTGCTTCACCTACGCCATCAAGACCAGCGGACAAGGACTGTTCCGATTTCGCCACGCATGCTCAAGCCCAAGCCTGGTATCTCAAGTACTACCCGGCATACGGCGACTTCGCGAGGCTAGACCGCGACAAGGATGGCAGCGCCTGCGACACGTTGCCCTAAATTGACCTTGAAACGGGTCGGCCGCTAGCCGATCCCATCCGAGGGAGGGGTGTCTGCGCGAAAGCGCGGACGCCCCTCTTTTTGCATGCCGTCAACGCGATAGGGCGGGGCCTAAGCACCGAAGGTCACTTCCCGGGTCCGCGTGAATTCTGAGGCGGCGGTGCGTCATCGTGAGTGGCACGACGCAAGTTCTTGTTCACAGCATCGTCGATGGTATTCGGCATGCTGATGCCGCGGTCGCCTCCAATGGCGTCGCGGAAACGATCCCATCGTTGCTGGTACTGCTCCGAGAACCGACTGTTTGCCCGCGCAAGTTTGCGTTCGCCATAAAAGCGACGCGCCCAAAAGGAAGTGGGCTTGGCAAGTCGAATCGCGCCCACCACTCCGACAAAGGGCACCACGAAGCCTACGAGCCCAAAGAGAAGCTTGCCCTTAAGTAGCGTGATGATCACGTACGTGGCGTGAAAAAACAGAACTGTGACGAACACCCAACGTGACTCGTCCGCGGCCTTGCCAAGATCCCCTGGTGATACCTGGATGAGCAACGCTGCAGCGAGGACACCGGCCACGAGGATCGCATCGATGGACTTGCGCCCCTCGTTGCTCCAATAGACGTCATCTAGGTGTAACCACAATGCGAACTCATCGAGCGCAAGCGCAGCTCCAGCGCCAAAGAGTACGGCCAGCACCTCAGCCCAGGGGTGCTCCGGCGCGTACCGAAACTGCAGTGTCCCCGTCACCAAGACCAGCAGGATCCCCCACACCTGATGGTGGATGTGCACGCCACCAATGTGGATATCGGAGAGCAGTCCGCCCTTCTCATCGGCCGGCTTTTCTTCGGCTGGTTGGCTCTGATCACCACGAATCTTGCGAGTAATCGCGCGCGTCATGGCGAACGTGACAATAAATCCGATCAGCAACCACAGCGCAGGCGCTCGCCCTGTATCGAGAATGTTGTCCGTGTACCAGTTCATGGCGCCGCCTGCCTCGCGCGGCCCGGTCTAGTTGTCGCCACGCACCGCGGAGTCATCAAACTCATCGATGACCATGCCTGATTCGAGTACCTTGCGCAGGTACGCGTAGGTAAGGTCGCCCGCGACCTGGTCGAACTGGTGCTCGTAGCCCGCCTTGTTGTACAGCGCGATGTTGTGCTTGGAGTTCTGGCCGGTGAAGACCCACACCTCGGCGGTGTTCTCCGGCAAGTAACCGAGGACCGCGAAGAGAAGCTGCGTGCCGATGCCCTTGCCCTGCTGGTCGGGTGCCACGGCCAGGCGGCCGATGGTCGCCTTCTGGTCCTCGATGCCCACACGGATGGAGCCCACCATGCGGTGACCCTCCCAAGCGCCCAACGTGACGACGTCGTCTTCGGCGAGGTCCACTTCGAGTTCCTCGAGAGACTGCGTGAGCGCAGGAATGTTCGGATCGTTGAAAATCTGCGCCTCGGAAACGAACGCGGCACGCCGCAACGTCAGTAGTTCTCCCGAATCGGACGCACCCACAACATCGATTCTCAGCTGGCTCTTCTCGCTCATGCCTCCATCGTGGCACGCGTTGGGTCGGACGACGCCCACCACACGGGTTTCGATGCCAATTCGTAGCGTCTACGCCAGGCACGCCAGCGGGGCCGCGCAGGCGCTACAGGTTAGGGTTAGCGCCAGGACTTCCCCGCCAGCAACCACTCAGCCGTTAAGGACATTCCAGAACGACGATGCTTAGAACACTCCGTAGACAAGCCGGCCGCACCATTCGCCGTCTAGGCCTCCTGCCCGGAGGCATCCCCGACGGGCTCGGCGAGGATGAAATCCTTGGCGACTACGTCATCGAGTCCGGTGCAGTGGTGTTCTTTCCCGACACCGTCGAAAACCTCTACCAAATCCGCCAGTGGTACGGCGCGCTCGAACAGCTCGACGGCGAGATGGGCGTGACCATCGTGACTCAGGACAGTCGCACGGCGCGCGCCATCCGCAGCGAGATCGACCTGCCCGTGCTCATCGTGGCCCTCAACCGCACGTACTCCGCGCTCATTCGGCGCTCGCGCGCGCGCATCGCGATCTACGTTGGGCACTCCAACAACAACGCTGTGGGACTTCGCTCCACTCACGTCGCGCACATCTTTCTGGCTCACGGCGACAGCGATAAGTCGGTGTCGGTGTCCAACCAGGTCAAGGGCTTCGACTTCGCCTTTGTGGCCGGCCAGGCGGCCGTGGACCGCTACACGTCGTCGGTCCTGTTCCTCGATGCGGAGTCCCACCTTCGCGTCGTCGGAAGGCCACAGTTGCCGGAACTGTCGACACGCGAGGACGATGCCGCCACCACAGTGTTGTATGCCCCCACCTGGGAGGGTTCGCAGGACGTAAACGCTTACTCCTCGGTCAAGTCCCACGGGATGGCCATCGTGCAGTCACTCGCTGCGGATCCTGGGCTCACCATTGTCTATCGCCCACATCCGCGTACCGGCGCTTCGGACAAGTCCTTCCGCGACGCCGACATTGCCATCCGCGCGTACATCGAAACGTTGGGAGAACGCGGACGCATTGACACCAGCCGCGACGCCGGTGCAGCGTTTGGGGCCGCCGACGTACTGATCTCCGACATCTCAGCAATGTGCGTGGACTGGCTCTCGCAGCGGCGCCCACTGCTCATTACTGTGCCTGCAGAACCCGAGGCGGTGCCCACTTCACCATCCCGCATGGTGCGCGTCTGCCCACGGATCACCGTAGAAGGCGCCGCCACGACTGCGACCTTGGTCCGCCAGGCCACTGCCGACGAATCAATTCCGGCAGTACTTGAGCAGATGGCTCAGTATTATCTTGACGGCAAGACAGGTCCCGATGCTATGGAAGCTTTCGTCCGTGAGTGTAAGAACATCGCCCGACTTCGAGACGAGCAGGCCACCAGAACCGAGGGAACAGACGATGAGTGACGCACCCCGCCCCGAGCGACCCACCATCGAGCAGATCCGTGAGGTCTGCCAACCCGACTCGATCCGCAAACGGAAGAACGCGGAGCACTGGACGGGAGACGTTTTTACCAGGAGCATCTCTCCCTACCTCACCCGCACCTTCGTGCACGCGGGAATTTCCGCGAACGGTGTCACCGTCGGCATGATTCTGTGCGGCTGGGCCGCGGCCGCCGCGTTTTTCATCCCCGGCATCGCCGGGCCAATTGTCGCCGCCGTGCTCGCGATGCTGCAGATGCTGCTCGATGCCTCGGACGGCGAGGTTGCCCGCTGGACCCGCAAGATGGGACCACGTGGAATCTTCTTGGACCGATTCGCTCATACGACCACTGAGTCACTCATCCCCATCGCGATTGGGTTACGTCTGACCATCGAGTCCTCGGACAGCAACTGGGCTTGGGCCTTCGTGGGTGCCGTTCTCGGAGTTCTCGTCCTGGTCAATAAGTCACTCAACGAGGCGTCGCGCATGTCCCGGGTCGAGTCTGGGCTAGACCTGCCCAAGAAGACCGATGGCACATCGGCCCCCCGCGTGGGCTGGGTTGCGACTGCGCGCCGTGCCGCCAACTTTGTACCGATTCACCGCGCCTACCACTCGGTGGAGCAGACGCTCGTGGTTCTCGCCGTCGCGATCGTGGGTCTGATCGCCGGATTTAACGGCGTGGCTGTCGCGCTCATTGTTTTGGCGGTCGCCGCCCCGTTCGTTATCGCCGGCCACATGGTCGCGATTCTCACCTCGTCGCTGCTGAGGAACCCCAACCAGTGAGCGTGACATGGTCCGCGGTGGTGCTGTCACAGGGCGACCGCCCCAAGGAACTCGGCGCCGCCGTGGACAGTCTCCTTGCCCAGCAAGGAGTTTCGCTTGAGGTCATCGTGGTGGGCAATGGTTGGGACCCCATCGGTTTGCCCGATGCGGTACGCACGGTCTATTTGACGAAAAACGTCGGTATTCCCAAGGGGCGGAACAAGGGCGTCAAAGTGGCTAGCGGTAGCTACTTCTACTTTCTTGACGACGATGCCATGCTCCCGGAGGACGACACCGTGGCCCGCATCGAGCGCATGTTTGAGGATGATTCGACCCTGGGCGTGGTGCAGACTCGCATCGCGTCACCGGAAGGTGTCAGTGCCAAGCGCTGGGTGCCGCGCATGCGCGACAAGGACCCGATGCGCTCCTCCGAGGTGTTCTCTGTCCTGGAGGGGTCCGTTGCGGTTCGTGAACAGGCACTCGAGTCTGCCCGCGGGTGGGCTTCTCGATTCTTCTATGCCCACGAAGGAATCGAGCTCGCATGGCGAGTGTGGGACGCAAACTACACGGTCGAGTACCGGGCCGACCTGATCGCGCATCACCCGCTGATCGATCCGGCGCGTCACGATGACCAACTGTGGCTCAATGCCCGCAACCGGGTGTGGCTCGCCAAGCGCAACCTGCCGTGCCCCGTGGCCGTCGCCTACATCTTCAACTGGTCGGCCGTCTCGCTTGCCCGCACCGCCCGCCACCCGTCGTCAGCGCTAGCCTGGGTCAAGGGCGCCTGTGCTGGCTTGCGCACAGATGGTGGCGCGCGCCGCCCCATAGGTTGGGACACCGTCTGGCAAATGACCAAGCGCGGTCGCCCTCCAATCATCTGAAACCGCTGGGGAACGTCCACTAGCACGCCGCTGAGGCCGAATAGGGAGTAGCAATGAGCATCAAGGTCATCACGTTCGGAACTTTCGACGTCTTTCACGTAGGCCACGTGAACATCCTCACGCGCGCCCACGACCTTGGTGATCACCTCACCGTGGGCGTCTCGACCGATGCCATGAATTTCTCGAAGAAGGGTCGATACCCCGTCTACCGTCAGGAACACCGGCTCGAGATCGTCGCGAGCATGGCCTGTGTGGACGAGGTTTTCATCGAGGAGTCGCTCGACCTCAAGCGTCAGTACCTCATTGAGCACAAGGCCGACATTCTGGTGATGGGAAACGACTGGGAGGGACGCTTCGACGAGTTCAAGGACATCTGCGAGGTCAAATACCTTCCGCGCACGGACGACATCTCGACCACCGACATCATTCAGGACATCCGCAGCCGTATTGATGACTAGCAATCAGTATCGCTAGCGTCGAGCCCTCGCCTCAGTCACTGCCACCCAGTTCTATCAATCCATGACCTCAACAACCGCGCGGCCCCCGAATTCTAGTTTCCGCCCTGATATAGAAGGACTGCGCGCACTCGCTGTGACCTTGGTCCTCTTGTACCATGCTGGCGCCAGCGTACCCGGGGGGTTCATAGGTGTAGATATATTCTTCGTTATATCTGGCTTCCTTATTACAGGGGTTTTACTCCGTGACCATAACGCCAACGGACGTATTCGCTGGAGATTGTTTTATGCGCGCCGGATTAAGCGCCTACTGCCTGCATCCCTGACGGTACTGATCTTCTCAGCTGTTGTGACTGTCGGGCTAGGGCCGACTTTGCAACGAAGTGTATTTGGCGGCGATATCGCAGCAGCGTCTGGATTCCTAGTCAATTGGCGATTCGCCGATCGTGCAGTCGACTACCTCGCAGAGGACATCGATCCGTCTCCGGTGTTGCACTTCTGGTCTCTGTCCGTAGAGGAGCAGTTCTACGTCCTATGGCCCGCAATGTTGATTATTGCGGCTTTGATCGCTCGTCGCTACGGCTGGTCATTTTCCCGAGTTTCGGGAGTAGCCGTCACTATTATCGTCACGCTTTCGTTCCTCTGGTCAGTTCATTCCACTTCAGTTGATGCGGCGTATGCATTCTTCGAAACATCGGCTCGGATTTGGGAAATTGGCGTGGGCGCGCTACTTGCCATTACCGCATCGTTCTGGCGCGTGAGAATTAAAGGCTTGCGGCTGCCTATTGGAATGATATCTCTGGCGCTCATCACGGCAAGTGCTATTTTACTCAACGACAATCATGCTTGGCCAGGATTTCTTGCTCTCCTACCGGTAGTCGGAGCTGCCGGTGTAATAGTGGCCGGCTCTAGCTCAGGACGAGCCTTGACCCCGTGGCCATCGAGGATTCTCGGTCTACGTCCGCTCGTTTGGATAGGCGGGCTCTCATATTCGCTTTACCTTTGGCACTGGCCACTGCTCGTTGGTGCCGAGTGGGCATTCGGAGACCTCACGACACTCCAGAAATTAGTTGTCGTTGGCTGCTCGATCATTCCCGCTTATCTCAGCAAGCGCTGGATCGAGGATCCTGTCCGACGCTCCAGCTTTCTCACTGAGCCTCCCCTCCGCGGCCTGTGGTGGGGAGCTGCTCTTGTGACCAGCGGAATCGCAGTCGGCTTGATTGTCGTCAGTACACAGCCAACTTGGACCAACGCTGACGTTCCAGCGTCACCTGCGAGCACGGAATCAATTGATGCAGCCACCTCCACTGAGGTCGAGCCGCTGCTCCCATCGGTTGATCCCACGCCGCTCGCGCCTGGGGCGCCATTCACTCCGACGCCCGACAAAGCGAAGGGCGATCGCCCCGTGGCATACGATCTGGGGTGCCAAGTTCAAAAGTCCGACGTAGTTCCCAGCATTTGCGACATCGGTGATCTCAGTAGTAGTGATCGGATTGTCATGGTCGGCGACTCGAAGATTCTCCAGTGGTACACGGCGATGGACGAAATCGGTAGGCAACGCGGGTGGCACATTCAGACTATGACCAAGACGTGGTGCCCATTCATGGATGCTGCCACGACATATCTCCCAGAAGCAACGCACTACCCCGAATGCGACAGTTGGAACAACGAAGTGGTTGATGCACTC
This sequence comes from Demequina aurantiaca, assembly GCF_000975135.1. Taxonomy (GTDB): domain Bacteria; phylum Actinomycetota; class Actinomycetes; order Actinomycetales; family Demequinaceae; genus Demequina; species Demequina aurantiaca. Next base: position 309,714 of record NZ_BBRF01000001.1, read on the forward strand.
CTTGCTGATCCTCCGGACGCGGTGATCACATCTGGATACCAACACCTCGCTTACGAATCTGACTCGAGTGACGTGCTGTCTCAGGATGCGGCGGTGCGGGGCCTCACCAGCCAATGGAACAAGATCAAGTCGGCTGGTATCAAGCTGATTGTGTTCTACGACAACCCCACTCCGCCTCTTGGAACCACAGTCTATGAGTGCGTCCAGGACAATCCAGATGACCTCGAAGCGTGCGCATTCGATAGACAGGAGGGGGTAGAGCGGTCGGGCGCCGCGGCCCAGCTACCCGCCAAAATATCGACTGGAATCGAGAGTATCGACATGACGCTCGCGGTTTGTCCTGAGGAGATGTGCCAGCCAGTAATCAATAGCAAGCTGGTCTATCGCGACAGTAGCCATCTCACTGTGACCTACGTCGATTCCCTGATCCCGCTCCTCGCACCGCAGTTGGATTTTGCGCTACGGGACGTGTTTGCCACCACAAGCGGACCTTAGTAGTGCTACCCCATTGCATCTGAACATGACTCTATTCGTTGGACTGCGCATTAGGCTCCACATTGGCCCCGATAGGCTTTGCCCATGAGTCAACCCACCGCCTTTGTATTGAGCCTGTCCTGCCCCGACCGGCCAGGCATCGTCCACGCCGTCACCGGTCTGCTGGCGCGTCACGGCGGCAACATCACCGAGTCCCAGCAGTTCGGCGACGCAGACACTGGCCTGTTCTTCATGCGTGTCGAAGTAGCGTGCTCAGCGGGCGAATCCGAGCTCGAAGCAGCAGTGGCAGAAATCGCTAGCGAGTTTCAGATGACATGGAGACTCGACATCGCCGGCCGCAAGATGCGCACCGTCGTGATGGTCTCCAAGTCCGAGCACTGCGCAAACGACCTGCTGTTCCGCGAACGCGCGGGGACGCTCCCGGTGGAGATCGTTGCGATTGTCGGCAATCACCCCAACCTGCGCGAACTCGCCGAGTTCTATGGCAAGCCCTTCCATCACATTCCGGTGACGCCCGACACTAAGGCCGATGCCGAGCAGCAGGTACTCGCCCTCGTCGACGAGCTCGACGCCGAACTTGTGGTGCTTGCCCGCTACATGCAAATTCTCTCCGAGCCGATGGCCGATGCCCTCAAAGGCCGGGCCATCAACATTCACCACTCGTTCCTGCCATCCTTCAAGGGCGCACGGCCCTACTTCCAAGCCCACGACCGAGGCGTCAAGCTCATCGGCGCGACCGCACACTACGTCACGGCGGACCTCGACGAGGGCCCCATCATCGAGCAAGATGTGGATCGAGTGGACCACAGCTACACGCCCGAAACTCTGACCGCCATTGGCGCGGACGTCGAGCGTCGCGCACTGGCACGAGCGGTGCGCTGGCACGCCGAACACCGGGTACTTCTCGACGGCCACCGGACCATCGTCTTCAAATAGACGTTGCTTTGGGTAGCGTCGCCCTCAAGGGGGTCGCTAGATGCCTAGCACGCGAGCCGGCGTGGTGGTCGCCGCCGCCTCCGCATCGGCGCGCGACACCCCGGCCGCGACACAAACCTCCACTGCTCGGTCCATGGTGAGCGTGGACCCAGCGAGCGTCTCCGTGCCCGCGACAAACGCACGCCCATCCTCGGTCACGTCAACGTGCAACGTGCCTAACGGGTAGCGACCGGGAGCCGATGCTGCTGCTGCCATCGCGTCTGTCACCAGCACCACCCGGCCAGGGGCCGCTCGGAAGATCGAAGCGATCAGGCTCGGGTCCACGTGGATACCGTCGGCAATGAACTCGATCGCGATGCGTTCATCGGCGAGAGCCGCACCCACGGGCCCCACCTCGCGCCCCACGATTCCGCGCATCGCGTTGAAACCGTGGGTGACCAGGGTCGCGCCCCGGTCGAAGGCCTCACGGGCCGTCGCCGCATCGGCCTCTGTGTGACCGACGGCGACCACCACACCGGCCTCGACGCACTGCGAGATCGCGTCCATGGCCCCCTCGAGCTCGGGCGCCATGGTGATCTGTCGAATGATTCCGTTGCCGGCCTCCAGCAGTTCGGCAATCGCCTCAACTGTTGGCAGTCGCAGGGCAGCAGGATCGTGTGCCCCCTTGCGTGCCGGAGCAATGAAGGGCCCCTCAAGATGCACACCAAGGATCGACTCATCGCGGGCCATCGCCTCACGGACGACGTTCATCGCAGCGATGGTGCGCTCGGGCGACTCTGACACCAGTGACGCCACTAGGCGGCCGGTGCCGTGGGCACGGTGAGCGGCCAATGCGGCAAGGGTGCCATCGACATCGGCTCCAAACGAGTGCCCGCCACCGCCATGACAGTGAATGTCGACGTAGTTGCCCATGCCCATAGCCTAAAGCTGCTGCCAGTCGGGCGAGTTGCTCTGCGCCCACCGGTAGTAGTCGTCGTGCTGGAGCTTGCTCGCGGCCGCCTCGTCCACCACTACGGTGACGTGCGCGTGAAGCTGGATCGCGGAGCCGGGCATCGAGGCCGTGAGCGGACCTTCGACTGCGGCGGCTAGAGCATCGGCCTTGCCCTCGCCAAAGGCGAGGAGCACCAGGTGACGGGCGCGCAGGATGGTGCCCAAGCCCTGGGTGACGCAGTGGATGGGAACCTCGTCGAGACTGTCGAAGAAGCGTGTGTTGTCGGTGCGCGTCTGCTCGGTGAGCGTCTTGACCCGAGTGAGCGAGGCGAAACTAGAGCCGGGCTCGTTGAACCCTAGGTGGCCAGTCGTGCCAATCCCCAACAACTGCAGGTCCACGCCGCCGTGGTCGATCAGGGAACGCTCATAGCGCTCCCCCGCCGTCTGGATGCCGTCGAGCGAGCCGTCGGGTACGTGCACGCGCGCGGGTACCAGGCCCAATGGCCGGGTCACCTCGCGGTCGATCACCGAGTGGTAGCTCTCGGGGTGCTCAACCGGGATCCCCACGTACTCGTCTAGTGCGAACGCCGACATGCGCGCGAAGTCGGTGCCGGCGGCGGCTCGCTCGCGCAGCGCAGCGTACACGGGCAGCGGAGTGGAACCGGTCGCCACTCCTAGCGTGAAGTCCGGGTTGGCGGTGACTCGCGCAGCGATGTGGTCGGCGATCAACGCCCCACCCTCGGCGGGCGAACTGACAATGCGAACCTCAGCCACGGCCGGCTCCCATCATCGCCGCGCCCACGGCCGCGACGGGCTCTGTGGAGTCGAGCGCCTGTACACGCTCGCTGAGGCACAGTGAATTAAGGAAAGCGCTGCGCTCCTGCCATTCGTTGAGCACTGCGAGTGTGCCCGTCATGAGCGGCTCGCCCCACTTGGTGAGACCACCGCCAAGAATGACCTCGTCGACGTCGAGCGTCAGCACCAGTACGCGCACCGCAGAGGCGATGCCGTAGAAGAGCCGATCACGAATGATCTCAGCGGCCGGGTCACCAAGAGTGGCTGCACGCAGGACCTCCTCGGCCGTCGTGTTGCCGCCCCACTGACGGACGATGCCGCTGCCCGAGGCGTAGGTTTCGATCGCGCCAGGTGTGCCTTCTGCGTCCAAAGGTCCGGAGGGATCGATCGCGATGTGGCCGATCTCCCCTGCGGCGCCGCGGCGACCGCGCCATACCTTGCCGTCGAGCACGATGCCCGCGGCCAGTCCGGTGCCAAGATTCAGGAACGCCATGGAGCGATTGCCGTTGCCGGTGAGGATCCAGGCGCCGACGGCGGCGGCGTTGACGTCGTTGTCGACGACGGGCGTGATACCCCAGGCCTCGCCCAGCGTGGTCGCCACGTCCAGTCGCTCAACGCCCAGGTTGTAGGCATGCGTCACGACGCCGTCGATGACGGCTCCCGGAACGCCGATGCCCACGGACTCGACATCGGCAATGCCGATGTCCGCTTCGGCACACACGTATGCCACTGCCTCCAAGGTCGCCGCGACGACCGCGTCATTGCCCTGGCCCGAGGGCACCCGGTGTCGCTGAGACACCGTCCCGGAGGCATCGGTCACGACCACATCGGTCTTGGTGCCACCTATATCTACTCCCACGTGCACGGCTATTGTCCGATCAAGTCAAGGAGCGCGTCGCCGACTAGGCGTGACGCTCCGAAGGTTGCAATGTCTGCGTAGGCGAGCGACTCATCCGGCCAGCCCATGTCCACCACAATCACGTCTCCGCGCGCTCGTAGCGCGTCAATCGCGTCGCGGATCCACTCGTGACGGTGGTTGTCCTTGCCCACCACGATGGGTAACGCGCCCTCGGGCACGCGGTCCACCAACGTCGCTGCATTCATGGAACTACCAACGGCCGATGCTTCAACACGGCCAGTAGCGAAGGGTCCCCAGGGTGCGGGGCCCACGGCAATGTTGAAGGCGGGCTGCAGCTGGAGCCACGCGACGGGGCGGGGGTCCTCGATGAGTTCCCGTGCAGCGTCGGTGACAGCGAAGGCGCTCGCCACGACCTCGGTCGTCAGGCCAGGCACTTTGCCAAGTTCCAGGTCTACTGGTGGCTGAAGTGCGGAGCGCCGGTTCGCGAGCGTGGAACCAAGCGACTCCACGCGACGGGCGGCATCCGCGAGGCGGTCGCTCGCAAGTTCGCCGGAGGATACCGCGGCGTCAATCGCGGCGACGATCTCGCCCATCTGCGCATCGGTGTTCTTGGTGCCGATGCACAGCAGGTCGCACCCGCCGTCGATGGCGAGCACGGCCGCGCGGGCGATGCCCACCTCGCCGCTTGCGCCTTTCATGTCGAGCGCGTCGGACACGATGACACCATCAAAGCCCATCTCATCACGAAGCAGATCCTGGAGGATGGGCTTCGAGAAGGTGGCCGGCACGGCAGGGTCCAACGAGGGAACCATAATGTGCGAGGACATGATGGTGTCGATCCCAGCCGCGATGGCGGCCGCGAACGGAGGCAACTCACGGGCCCGCAGCGTGGCAGGGTCGGCATCAATGCTCGGCAGGTCGACGTGCGAGTCCTGGGCAGTATCGCCGTGGCCGGGAAAGTGCTTGGCGTTGGCGGCGACGCCCGTGGACTGCACTCCGCGGGTCCAGGCCGCGCCGTGGACGCCCACCTGCTCGGGGTCGGTGCCGAAGCTGCGCACGCCGATCACGGGGTTGTTGGGGTTCGAATTGACGTCCACATCGGGCGCCAAGGTGAGTGATACGCCTACGCGACGCAGCTCCCACCCCACCTGCTCGCCCACACGGAAGGAGGTGTCGGCATCGTCGAGCCTGCCAAGCACTGCGTTGCCGGGGAACGGCGACCCGGAGTGCTGATACAGGCGTGAGACGTCGCCCCCCTCCTCGTCGATGGACACGACAGCGTGAGGATTGGCCTCGTAGATCGCGTCAGTCAGGGCGCGGAGTTGCTCTGGATTGTCGACGTTGTCGACGAACAGGCACACCCCTCCCATCCCCTCACGCAACCGGCGGGCAACCCAATCGGGAAGGTCGAGTCCCACAAAGCCGGGCATGAGGGTGCGCAGCGCGCTCATCCCTTGACCGCCCCGCTGACGAGGCCGGAGGTCATGCGTCCCTGCACGATGAGGAAGAAGACGATCACCGGCACGGCAACCAGCGTGGATGCGGCCATGACCTCACCCCAGTCGGTGGCGCGGGTGGCCGAGGCCTGAACGAATCCACGCAACCATAGCGGTAGCGTCTGGGCATCTTCGGCGGGAAGCAGAATCAGGGCGACCGTGAACTCGTTCCATGCCTGCAGGAAGGCGTACACGCCCGATGCGACAAGGCCCGGGGCCAGGAGCGGGAACGTGATCTTCATGAAGGCCTGGAAGCGGCTGAGCCCGTCCACCATGGCGGCCTCTTCGAGGTCGGCCGGAACGCCGGCAACGAAGCCACGCAGCATCCAGATGGTGAAGGGCACGACGGCCGCGACATAGATGATGGAGACACCGACGACGCTGTTGAGTAGCCCGAGTGAGCTCATCATCTTGTACTGAGCGAGGAAGAGCGCTTCTGCAGGAAGCATCTGGATCAGCAGCACCGCGATGATGAACGTCTTGCGTCCGCGGAACTTGAATCGTGAGATGGCCAGCGCCGCGAGGAACGCGAACAGGATGCAGAAGAACACCACGATGAGCGTGATGGCGACAGACATGCCGAGCGCCCTGAAGAAGGTGCCGTCGTCCATCGCGGACGTGAAGTTGCGCCATGAGCCGCCGAAAGGCAGGAAAGTCGGGGTGAAGCGTTCTAGGACGGTGGTGGGCAGGAATGCCGAATTCAGCATCCAGTAGACGGGGAAGATCCAGACGAGCGAGATGACTATCGCGAGCACGGATAGTCCAACGCGGGACTTGCGCTTCATCAGTCTTCCTCCTTCATAAGCTTGCGGACGTACCACCAAGAGATGGAGATCGTCAGAATGAGCACGATGACGGATGCGGCAGCGGCGGAGGCGAAGTCGTTCGAGCCGGTACCGACCTTGTAGATGTAGGTACCCAGCAGGTCGAACTTGGAGCCGCTGGCGCCGGCGTCCTGCAGGATCTTGATCTGCGCGAATACACGCAAGTCCCAGATCACCTGGAGAAGCATCACGATGGCGATGACCGGCTTGATCATGGGCAGGATGATGAGACGCAGGCGCTGGCCGTTGGATGCTCCATCAAGGGCGGATGCCTCGAGAACTTCGTCGGAGACCTGCGTGAGGCCCGCGAAAATCGAGAATGCGACGAACGGCACGGACATCCAGGTGACGATGATGCCCGCCATCAGGAAGAAGGTCCAAGGGCTGGCGAACCAGTCGAACCTGTACATGTCGACGCCGGGGATCTTGTCCAGCAGGTAGTTCACCACACCGCGGCGGGTGTCGAAGAGCCAGGTCCACACGGTCATCGAGGCGACGATGGGCATTGCCCACGCGAGCAGCATCGAGATCTGCAGGATCAAGCGGACGGCCTTGTTGACCGCGTTCATGAGTAGTGCGAAGGCGAGGCCAAGGGCGAGCGTCAGACCCGCCACCACGAAGCAGAAGACGAGCGAACGCCCCACTACCTGCCAGAACTCAGTGTCGGATAGAAGCTCGATGTAGTTCTGGAGACCGATAAACTCGGCGGCCGCGCCGAACTGCTGGGCGAGGCCATATGACTGGGTTGACGTGACGAGTTGCCACGCGGTCGGATAGCCGGTTCCGACGAGGAGGATGCCGATCGAAGCTGCGATCAACCAGTACGGGGCGCGGCGGGCTCGGCGCTTGGCCTTACTCGCATGGGCGGCGGCCTTGATGGACTCTTCCGACTGGGCCTGGCGCTTGGGGGAGGTCACGGGTGAACTCATGGCGTTCTCCTCCTCTCTTTGGGGTCGTTTAATACAGCGTATGGGGAGTCAAAGTTTGGGGTGGGGTCGGGCCACCGCTGTGGGAGCGGGAGCCCGACCCGGGCGCGAGGCGCACCTCGCGCGGGTGGTGAATCGCGGACGATTCACACACGGGTGGGGCCCCGGCCCGTCAAGAACGGGGCCCCGGTGTGTGGCTGATTAGCCGTTGAGCATCGGGGTGATCTGTGCGTCGTACTCGGTCGCGAGGGCTGCGATGTCGCCGCCCGCGTTGACCTTGCCGAAGAACTCCTCGAGGAGGCTGCTGCCCTCAACTGCTGCCCAGCCCGGCGCCGCCGGGGTGAGCTTGGAGCCGGAGGCTGCCTCGATGTTGACCTTTGCGAACTGGTCGTCACCAAGTGCCGAGGTGAAGTCCAGGTTGGCCGGGCCGAGACCCGCACCAGCAAGCATCGTCTGGTACTCGTCCGAGAAGATGATGGTCATGAGCTGCTTGGCCGCATCCTGGTTCTCGGAAGAAGCGGAGACACCGATGTTCGAGCCACCAGCGAATACGGGGGCAACGCCACCGTCAACGCCGGGGAGTGCGAACGTACCGAAGGTGTCGTCGTCCCAGGTCAGGACGGGGGTGGTGCCGTCGTCGCCGACAACGACGTCGCCGTTCTCGTCTTCCGATGTGAGGCCAACCGACCAGTGTGCCCAGTTCGGGGCCATGATCGTTGCAGCCTCGGGCTTGCCCGTCGACTCGTTGTTGTTGATGTTGACCCAAGGAGTCGAGTCAAACTCACCAACGGGAGCGTTCGAGGCGGAGGTGTAGAGGTCCTGAAGCATCTTCAGGCCCTTCTGGGTGTTCGGGTCCGAGAGAGTGGAGACCCACTGGCCGTCCTCCTGCTTGGCAAGGTCGCCACCGTTCGCGAAGATCCACGAGATGCCGTTGCGCCAGTCGGATCCACCGAGGTAGAAGCCGGACATGTCGTCCGTCTTCAGCTTGGCGGCGTTGTCGTTGAACTCCTGCAGCGTGGTGGGCTGTGCCACGCCTGCTGCGTCGTAGATGTCCTTGCGGAAGATGATGGAACGCGAGCCGAAGTAGTACGGCATGGCGTAGTTCTTGTCATCCTTTTTGCCGACCTCGACGAAGGACTGGAGCAGGCTGTCGCCACCCAGTTCGTCGTACATGTCGGTGAGGTCGCTGAATGCGCCAACCGCGGTGAAGGTGGGCGACCAGGTGTTACCGATCTCCGTGACGTCGGGGGTGTTGGCCGAGTCGGGAAGCGCGGTGGTCAGCTTCGCGAGTGCGTCGCCCCATCCCTGCTCCTCGATGGTCAGCGTGCCACCGTTCTCTTCTGCGTAGGTGTCCTTGAGGTACTGACGCAGGTCGTCGTTGGTGTCGCCACCCATGAGCCACAGGGTGATGTCCGCCGACTCGGCGGTCATTGCCTCGTCCGTGGCACCGGTCGATGCCTCGGTGGTGGGCGCGGTGGTCTCTTCTTCACTGGAGGTTGAGCAGCCAGCGAGCACGAGTGCGGTAGCGGCCGTTGCTGCGGCTGCTCCGATCATCGTCTTCTTCATAGCGGTGTCCTTTTCTCTTTGCTGCCGTGACCGCCATGGCCACGTCGTTGTGGTGTTTTTCGGGGTTTAGTAGACCCCGAGTTGGCCGGTGAGGACCATGACTACTGCTCCGAGCACGATGATGTCGCGTCCGAGGGTTGTCATTCGGACCGAAAGATCGCCGACAAACTCGGCCATCGTGCGGTCTCGGAGGGTATCGGCGGCTGCTGCAATGAGCGGGCCGTCGATCAGTTCGGAGGGGCCGCTGAGCACGACTTCCCCCAAATTCAGGGCGCCCACGATGGGCGCGGTGGCGATGCCGAGGCGTTCGCCGGCTTCACGCAGAATTGCTTCGCGCTCGGCCTCGGTGGTCGCGTTCGCGAGGCGGGCCTCGATGCGCGGGATTGCGAGCCAGGTCTCAAGGCAGCCGGACTTGCCGCACACGCAGGTGTCGCCGCCGTCGGTGCCGACCATGACGTGGCCGATCTCGCCGGCTGCTGAGCCGGACCCGTAGACCTGCTGGCCGCCCACGATGAGGCCGGAACCCACACCGCGTCCAGCACGGACCAGCATCATGTCGGCGCCACCGCCGCCAAAGGTGCGCTCGGCAAGCGCGGCGATGTTCGCATCGTTCGCTACCTGCACGGGAAGCTGAGCACGCATCGACAGGATCTGCTGGAGAGGCAGGTCCTTCCAGCCGAGGTTGGGGGCGCTGAGGACGGTGCCGGTGGCGTCGACGATGCCGGGGCTACCGACGCCCACGCCGAGAATCGGAGCGGTGGCCGCAGCGACGAGGCGCTCGAGGATGAGTGCCGTCGCCTCGACAGCCTCCGTGCCGGTCACACCGGTGACGTCGAGCTCCTCGCGGTGCAACACGGTGCCGTCGAGGTTGGTGACGGCGCCACGGAAACGGGAGTTGAAGGAGAGGTCCAGACCCACCACCACAAATCCGTTGCGGTTGATATCAAGCATCGTGGCAGGCTTACCCGGACGTGAATCGGTGCGCACACCGAGCTCGATGACGAGGTTCTCGTTGATGAGGTCGGAGATCAGGTCTGAAATGGTGACCCGAGTGAGGCCGACTTCCCTGGCGAGGTCGGCTCGGCTGAGGCCCTCGGCACGAAAGAGAGCCTGGAGCACCAAGGCGCGGTTGTGGCTGCGAGCGTGCTCAGGAAGGACGCGCGCACCAGCCTGCACAGCGCCGGCCCACGCCGTGCTGCGTGCGGGATTCGCGATGCCAAACTCACCGGTGCTGGTCGCCGTTGTGGCGCTCACACCGGAAGTGCGTCGCTGCGCTTCCTCGGTTGTCATGTTTGTTAGTAAAGGTCACTAACAAACAAAATGCAAGCCCAAAACCGAAATCTTCAAAACCGTTACCGGGCTGTAACACGCCGCTGCCTCGACTCCCTTCAGTGGGCGCCAACGTCGATGCCACCCTTGCTCACGAGCAAGAGGGGACGTTTCTTGGTAACCCATGAGCGCACGCGATAGCCTTGGGTGCGCAATCGCGCCCTCTCCCAGACCCTCTGAAGGGTAAATATGAACGTCGTTGTAGTTGGTGACATTGGTTGGCAGTTTCTCTATCACTTAGGCGATGAAGCCATGACCGAGGCGGCCATCGACATGTTGCGTGAGCGCGGCGTTGACGCGATCACACTTGTGGCGGGTGAACCTCACATTGCCGAGAGATTCTACGGGCTACCTGCAGTGCCGCGAGTGAGATTCAAAGCAGCATGGACCCGAGCCCGCAACGACTGGCGGCTTAAAGACGTCGGCCGGGTGCTCGCTGAAGAGGACTGGGACGACATGCCCATCTACCCCGCCATTCGTGATGCGGATGCGGTACTCATCGCGGGTGGCGGAAACATGAATTCCCGCGACTATCACCTGCTTTACGAACGCGTCGCGGCCAAACGAATCGCTGAACACTTTGGGAAGCCGCTCTATGTCTCCAGTCAGACAGTCGGCCCGATGCTCCTTCCCGAGGACCGCGAGCTCGTCGTGGAAATTGCTGACTACGCGCAAGCCTTCGGGTGCAGAGAGGAAACCACCACGGCGCTCATGCGTCGCTACGTGGCGCGACCCGAGCGAGTTCATCACACTCTTGACGACGCCTCCGTGCTGACCTCGGACGACAAGGCGCGAAAGGTTGTCAAGGAACTTGCGGGTGATGAACAATTCGTGGTGGCCTCCTTTACCAACCACCACGGTTCGATTTGGGAGAACCGCGATACGTACTACTCAGATATCGCTGCCGCCTGTGCTGCCATATCCGCTGACAACGATGTCGACGTACTCCTCGCGCCTCACGCGGGCTCACTGGATTCCGCCCAAACGTCACGGGACCAGGAGAGCAACGAGATCATTGCCGAGCTTGCCGATTCGTCGCGAGTTCGAGCAACCCGCATGATCACGGCACGCGAGGATGTCGCCTTGATCGAGGCAGCCGTGCTGTCGCTATCGACCCGCTATCACCCCACTATCTTTGGGCCGTCTGCCGCCACTCCTACTGTTGGAATTGCGCCGTCGTACTACTCGTCCGTACGGATGCGAGGATCGATGCGCAACGTTGGCCTCGAGCGTTTCGTACTGCCCACTAGTTCAATGCACCTATTGCGCGACGCCGCTCGGGAGGCGATAGCGAAGGATGTGGATCTCACGCACTTCTTGGAGTCTGCGCGCGAGCGGGCGCGCGCGTTTCAAAACGATTGGTGGGATGCCCTCGCCTCCGCGATGAGTGCCGGCGCTCCTGTCGAGTTCTCCGCGACGCTTGAGTCCGAGACCTATGTGCCTACCGGCGCGTGGTCGGCGGAGAACGAGATCATCACGCCAGTATTCGATGACTACGCAAGGTCAGTAGATCGCAGCGCTGAGCTCGCAGCGTCGCTAGAGAATGCGCGCGAGGCAAATGAGGAACTTTCTTCCGCTCTTGAGGTCTCACAGGAGAAGCTCGAGTTGTCTCGCGCGACCGTGGAGAGGATCAAGAACCGCAAGGTGGTAAAGCTTGCCGACCGACTTGGCAGATTACTACCTGGACGTTAGCGAGCGCGTGGACTGGATGCTGATCAATAGCAGGTCAGGCGACTCTGTCCATTTGCCACGTCGCTAGTGCGGGAACGTTATTTCGCTCGATTTCTCGAGGAGGAGCCCCGTCAATCACGTGAGCAACAATGTCACGTGCCGCGTGCCCGGTTTCGAACTCGCAGAAAATTTCTCGGAACCGCTGGAGTCGGGCCGCATTGCCGAGACTCGCATACTCTCGTGAGTTCAATGCCGCGGCCAGACTACTGGCCGTGAGAGCCACCAGCCCCGGCGCATCGATCGTGATGTCGAAATATGTACCTCGTTGAATTCTGTACCGCTCCCAGTCATATGCAAACACTATGATGGGTCTACCCAAATTGGCATAGTCGAACATGGCGCTCGAGTAGTCCGTCACTAGCACGTCAGACGCGAGGTAAAGGTCCTCGACGGACGGATAGTTCGTGACATCAAGCAGGGACTTGTGTAATTCTGTGCCACGCTCGTGTCCAGCCAGGTAGTGACCACGTATCAGCAGAATGTCGCCGTCGTCGAGCGCATCAGCGATGAGGTCGAACTCTGCCGCTGGTATCAGATCACGGCCACGTTCACGGAACGTTGGAACGTAAAGAATCACCCGCGCATCGTCCGCTACGCCTATGCGCTGTCTCGCCAAACTCACTGCTGCTGCATCCACATTGACGAGTGAGTCATTGCGGGGATACCCGTACTCGAGAGTCTTGCACTTAACCGGATAGCTATGTTGCCAGACCTCCGCACTATAGGAATTCGCGACTAACGAATAGTCCCAGTTTTGACATCGCTGAAGGAGCTCATCCACCCAGCGCCGGTCTTGCCCAAGTTCCTCGACACCCATGCGTTTGAGGGGCGTACCGTGATGGAGTTGGGTAAACACCTGCCCAGTACGTTTTCTCCAGAAGGACGGGAGATTCACATCGAGAAAGAAGAATCTTGCTGTCGCGAGCACACGGTAGTACTTGTGGCTTCCCTTGACAACGTACTCCCAACCGACTGGGACATCCTTGGAGTCAGTGGGCCCCACACTCCAAACGATGCGCATATCCGGACGTGCGCGACGAATCTCGCGATCGATTGCCAAACAGTTAAGCCGGGGCGAGCGTCCCCACAGGTTTTCGATGACGACCAAGCGCTGGTCAACACGAGAAAAACGTCGGTACATGTAGTAGAAGCGTCGACTGTGGTAGATCTCTCGCAGGAGCCGAAGTGTGGAGTGGGCTCCCTTGCGAAGAACCTTTTTGCCGGCTCTAACCACTTCGGATGCTCGCATTCGCAATGCAAAAGGGCGGTACGGTAGCGTCCAGAATCGTCTAATTAGCTTCCACTTGTCGCCATCGGTGGGCAGCCTGAAACTCTCGGGTGCCAGGCGATGCACGCTACGACGCGCGCTGGTATAAAACTCCCGGCGCAAGTTCGACGGAATCCGGCTACGTTTCGCGGTGACGAGTGTGATGATGTTTCTCAAGGCGCGCGTGAACACTTCTACGCGCATCGCCTCGGTCACGCCAAGCCCATCCATCATCCCCATCAACCGTTCGAACTGGTCGACAATTTGAATATGGCGAGCGTCAGTACTGCGCAAGATAGAGCCCGACCAACGCTGGCGGTAGCGATAGAGAGGCTCGTCAATAGTCACAATCGATTTCGCTGTAGCAAGAATCGGATAGGACCATGGAATGTCTTCGTAGTAGCCCACCGGAAACTCAACTGCTAGCTCCTCCAGGAACTCTCGGCGGTAGGCCTTGTTCCATGCCACATTGAGGACATCCAGGATCGACAACTGGTCGGCGGCGACAAAGACCCCTTCTACCTGCAGGGGCGCGCGTTGCACACCTTGGACTGCGGATCCGTTCGGGTAAAGTCGCTCGTAGCCAAAAACCACGACATCGGCTGCATTTTGATTGATCGTCGACCGAATTCGTTCAAGTGCTCCCTCGACGAGGTAGTCATCGCCATCGAGAAAGAGGATGTACGCACCTCTTGCCTCCCGCATGCCCAGATTTCGAGCGCGCCCGAGCCCAACATTGCTTTCCGGCCTGGTCACGCGCACAGAGGCGTACTGCTCCGCGAGCTGATCCGCCAGTGCCGATGTTCCGTCAGTGGAACGGTCATCAACGACAATCACTTCCACAGAATCGACCGCCGCTACAGACATGACTGCTTGCCGAAGATAGCCTTGGACGTTGTACGCGGGAATGACAATGGAGAATTCTGGCTCGGGCAAGAGACCCTACTCTCGGGTTCATATCAGATGGCGGCTCGACAGGTGAGTCGCCATCGGTTTCAAGGAAGAGACGACACTCTAGTCATCATCGTCGACATGGTGCCCCTATTCTAAGGGGCCAACTCCGTCTCGAGCCACGAGACCTGCTGCTCGCGCCAAGCCTCCCACGCTCCCTGACTCACATGGCTCTCGAGCCAGTCCACGGCTTCCAGACTGGTGAATACCGGAAGACTTCCGGCCTCAAGTGCCAGGTAGTCACGCACTTGGCTTTCACGAATGATCAGCCCCGGAATCCCCCGTGACACTCCCTCAATGAGCGCAGTTGATCCGACCGAGACTGACCCAAGAACAGGATTGGGCAAGTTCATTCTCATCGGATGCTCGAGGACAGGTTTCCAGTCGGCGGTCCTACCGACCACGCTTTCCAGCCATGCCTCATTTTCTCCGGACATTCCTCTCGGCTTGAAATACACCTGCAGCCGACCAGCGCTCACGAGCGGCTCCAGAGAGGCAAAGAAGTCCCGATAGAGCTGCTCGTGTGTTTCGAGGTCGAGGATGGGCAGGTTACGCATGATGGGACGCCCGCCCACTAGCACCAAGGAGACAGGAGCGTCCGCTATCCACGGCACCTGAACTTCGTTCGGGGTGACGAGCAACGAGGGGTCATGAATGACGCGCACATTGGGCATTTGAGACTCCCACTGCCGCACACCCGCGCGTGTCACTGCGCGAACAGTAGAGATGCGGTGCTTGGCGTGCCATGGCACGTGTACGGGGTTTGAGGAGTGTGGCCAGACATGGATTTTGGCTCCGCGCTGCACCGCCACTGCGGAAACCAGAGCTGGTTCAACATAAAGGTAGTCCCCGATGTGAACGTCAGTTGTCCCCCATCTCTCCATTTGAACTCGGGCCCTGTCTACCACCTCAGTGAAGTAGGGCATCACTGCTTGAGCCAAGAGATCGTGCCAAGACTCCAAAGGCCACCTGCCAACCGACAACGCCGCGTCAACCATCTCACCAGGTATTGGCTTCTGCCTCACAATCCCCGCGCCCGAGTCGATCCAAGCGTCACTCGTCTCGGTGGGTATAACGAGTTTAGTAAATCCGCCACGCGGATGCACCGAACTGTGAACCTCATATTGCCACCCCTGGCGGAATGACCGGTCGTATGCGTAGGCCTTCAGCGGTGCGCCGGAGTTCAAGACCACCCCTCCGTCAATACGTTCGGTCAATCCAACAACTGAACGAATTCCGGAGGTTACCACCAGGTCTGAAGTCTTCTCTGGCAGGCTGCTCCACGTGCGGTTTGCAGGCTTTAATCCAGACCCCATCGAACCTGCGCTCACGGTAGGACCCTTCGGTCGCACCGAACCTGATTCGGTCTTCCCCACGACTACTTCGTTGGGAAACCTCACGAAATACACAGGCAAACCTTTACGCCGCAATGCATCGTAAAGGTAGTGAGGCCCAAATCTGCTTGAGGGGTACGGTGCGAGGTACTTCACGCTGAGGCTGGGCAACTCAACCATTATTGGCAAACCGTTATGAGTGCGAGCGATCTCGTCAGCAATGCGATCGATAGGAATCTTTATCGCGAGCTCATGTTTCACGTTGTGAAATACGGCGCGTGCGACGTCATCATCGTCTATGCCTAGCAGTCGGCCACGTCCACGCGAGAAGCGCCGTGATTGGTGCCATGCGGACCAACTGACAAGGTCCTTGCTGGCGCTACCCTCAGGCCAATGGTCACGGCGCGACAGTCGTAACGCCTCGTCATGAATCGCACTCTCATTCCACAGTTGACCGGCGTAGATAGCCCCCGCAAGTCCGCTCCCCCGTCTGATGCTGAGTATCCGCATTTCATACTCAGCCAAAGGGAATCTCGCGGTGAGGTCGGTCAGTAACTGTTCGCCATCATTTACTCGTTGTGCGTAAGCACACACCTCTGGCGAGGGGAACTTGTCGACCAAGTCCGCAATCACAGCGCTCGGAGGTCCCACCTTCGCCAATCGAAGAATTGTCCCGCAAGCATGCGCAACCAGGTCGGGATTTCTTGGACGGGACGTCAGTACTCGTTCTGCCATCAACATCGCAGCGTCATCCGCACCTACTGCGCGCAATGTCTCCGTGACTCGGACCATGACACGGGCGTGGGATTCCGGTTCGATCCCCGATCCCTTTGGAGACTGTGGCCAATGGTTTGCCAGTTCCGTCCAGCTTTGATCGAACCACGTGAAGTCGCTTCCGCGCTTCGGAAAGGAATCTATGCGTGACTGCCCGGGGTCGTCCTTCTTGTCAAATGCGGACCAAGCTCGCACCGCTCGCGGCCAATCTCCCACCACCATCTCGAGTTCTCCCTGAGCTCGAGACAAAGGCACATTCCGTGGAAATGTTCGGGCACCTCGCTCAAGCGAAGCGCGAGCCTGGCTTAGTAGGCCAAGATGCGTGTAACTCTGCGCGAGTTTGGTGTAGGCAATGGGGGTGAGGTAGAGGCGGCGACGAAGAATCGTGGCCTCGACTAGGTCAACGACGTCTTGCCAACGCCCACCTTGAAAGGCCTCATCTAGTTGCTCATACCATTTCCGCGCACCGGGTTGCATTGCGAAAACAATCCGCCGGGACAAACTGCGTCGCCTCGCGTCCCCGAGGACGGCACTCCTTACCCCCATGAACTACACGCCTACCAGAACTCGTTGTGCACGCAATCTAGCCGATCAACTCCCACGAAACTGGTGTTCCTGTCACCACATCAACCTTGGTGCGACTGCCCAACACCGCATCAATATGTTTCGGAGCCAAACCAGTCGCCGGCCGAATCGTCCGCACGTGGTCCATGGTAATTTCTGTGCCCGCGGGCACGTCCTGGACAAAATAGAGTGAGCGACGGCGAGTCAATGCTCCCTGTTCTCCAGGCTGGGGGCCGTAGCTT
Source organism: Demequina aurantiaca (assembly GCF_000975135.1). Classification (GTDB taxonomy): domain Bacteria; phylum Actinomycetota; class Actinomycetes; order Actinomycetales; family Demequinaceae; genus Demequina; species Demequina aurantiaca. Next base: position 326,733 of record NZ_BBRF01000001.1, read on the forward strand.
ACGGTGCCTAAAGATCGGTGAGCACGCTTGGCCTCCGACACTAGCGAAGCCAACTCGTGGGGTTCAAGCGAGAAGGCTGCATCTACGCCACCAGCCTCACGCGAGATTGTTACGTGCTTCTCGACGATTACTGCACCGTGTGAGATCGCGGCAAGGGGGACTCCTATCCCCATCGTGTGGTCCGAGAGCCCGACCTCTACCTGGAATCGTTCGCGCATGTCAGGGATGGTCAAGACGTTGGATTGATCAGGGTCGGCGGGGTACGCAGCAGTGCACTTGAGAATGGCCAATTCGGTGCAGCCGCCCTCTCGAGCTGTACGAACCGCATCATCAATCTCTTCTTCGGTCGCGAGACCCGTCGAGATAATCATCGGCAAGCCAGACTGAGCCGCGTACTTAATGAGAGGAAGATCCGTGTTCTCGAGGGAAGCAATCTTGAGGCATGGCGCGCCCAACTCGACAAGAAAGTCGACTGCCTCCGCGCTGAAGGGAGAGCTGAAGCACTGCAAACCTCGTTCTTGCGCCCGTTTGAAGATGGGCGCGTGCCACTCCCAAGGGGTGTGCGCCTCTTCGTACAGTTCGAAGAGCCTCCGACCAAACCACAGCGACTCAGGGTTGTTGATGATGAAATCGGGGTGATCGATGTCAAGTGTCATCGACTCCGCAGTGAAGGTCTGTAACTTGACTGCATCGGCTCCAGCCTCTGCCGCTGCATCCACGATCGCGAGAGCTGTTTCTAACGACCCATCGTGGTTGCCCGACATTTCAGCGATGATGTACGGCATTTCGCCGTTTCCAATCGAGCGTGAACCGATCTTCATTTTGAGTCTCCTGACTTCAGCAAATATCTACAATAATAGCGTCCGAGGCCAGCACACCGGACTCGACGCTCACCTCCCGACCACCGCGTCGTTCGAGTGGACTCGCCCCTGGGAATCGGTAAGTTCTCACCCAAGCGCGACCGCGCCCGGCAACACACGTCGCAAGCGACGTTGCCAGTTCACTACATTGGCACACAGCGGTAAACTTCTAGTCAGGCTGTGAGGGGCGAGAATGACGAATCCGGAGCCGGAGCCGAAAAGTCTGGAGGAGCGCCTCGCTGTTGCTAGGAGCCTACGAACTGAGGCCCTTGACAATTACCGTGAACTCGTAGAAGAGGCCCGCCTATTGCCTCCCGAGGACACGACACGTGTTGCGCTCTTTAGCGCAGCGGTGCGTGAGCTTTTCGTCGATGAACTCACACACCCCGACCTCATCGAGATAGCCCGCCACCAACGGAAGCCCGTTCTTCAGGTGGACTCGCTTTGGTCGTCCATCGTCAAGCGGCGGAGGATGAAGCAACTCGGCCCAGTTCCTGAAAAGAACCTCGGTATCAGCAAATACAATGACGAGAAGTTCGCCGAACTGGTCGGAGTGAAGACAACGAAAGCCGTTTTTCGCGGAACTTTTGCCGACATTCCTCGCGACGCCAGGATGGTGGTCGTCAAACCTATCGGCAGCTCAGACTCCAAAGGCGCCTTTTACGTTCTTGACGGAGGACAGCTGGTCTCAATTGCCGACTCCGATGAACTTGAGGACTGGACTGAACTGGAAGTTCGCGCGATAAAGCAACTCGGTGGCGAGAATCTAGATGGCGTCGAATGGCAAGTCCAAAAGATGGAAACCTTCGCGGGCAAGCCTGCACGAGACTTCAAGTTTTATATCTTTTACGGACAGATTGGGTTAATTCTTGAGGCGTCCCGCTTTCCCGAGCGAGAGTATGCGTACTTCAACGAGGACTTCACCAGCGCTGCCTGCGGGAGAGATCAAGAACCTAGGTTCCGAGACACCTCTCGCACATTTACAAATAACGGTGGAATATCGGAGCAACAGCTGGAGATGGTTCGCAACTTCTCGGCATCCATCCCGGTGCCGTTCATGAGAATTGACTTTCTCTACACCGACGACGGGTTAGTTCTCTGCGAATTCTCGTCCGCACCCGGCGATTCACACACCTGGAGCCCTGAGTACGACCGCATGATGGGCACGATGTACCTTGATGCCGAGCGCAGGCTCATCTCAGACTTGCTTGCAGGAAAAACGTTCCCTGCATTCTCCGTGTTCAACCCACACAAGTGAGTGTTTGGCGGCACTGACACAATTCGTATCGGCGGGGATCGCGCGCGAAAATGGCCGAGCGCCGTGAGTTTATGGTTGCTAGGGCTTGTGGTGCTGCTCACGAAGTGCTTGAGCCAGCGCATCCGGAGTGGGCCCAGAGCCCGTGACGGGAAGTGTGAAACCAGGAAGACCAGCTATGGGCCCGTTCTCACCTCCGTCGGCGCGCACGAGGAACGTTGGTCTCTGCATCGACCTAAAGTGCAATCGCCCGAGATACTCTCCGAGGATGCCGAGTGACAGCATCATCGCGCCACTGAACAGGGCAATCATTGAGGCGAGCGTAGTGAACCCCGCGACTTCGATCGCTCCGAAAAAGTATCGAATCATAATTGTGAAAAGCATGATGAATCCGACCAGGGAGACCACCGCACCTAACCATGCAACGAGCTTCAGCGGCATCGTGCCGTACCCAGTAACCATGTTCATGGCGTGGCGCACGAGTGAACGCAGCGTGTAGCCAGATCTCCCCTCGGGCCGTTCATCCATCTCGACTTCCACCTTGCGGATAGAACTTGTGGTCCAACTCAACAGAACGTCGAGGTTGCCGAGTTGATCGGCCACGTGTGCAAAGCCTTCGCGTAGGTCGGTACGGAACGCACGAAAGGCACTCACGTCCTTCGCACTGGGCACTTGCGCGGCGGCAAGCCCAGCCTTGACTGTGCGCGATGCCATCGAGCGGAAGAACCCGTGCTCCTCGTTCTCGGGCACACCGTAGACAAGGTCGACAAGGGGGTTGTCGAGAGGAGCCACGAGCTTGTGAATCTCTTCAGGACGATGTTGCAAATCATCGTCGAGTGTGACAGTGACTCCGTATCGGGAGCGCATCAGCCCAGCGAATAGTGCGTTGTGTTGCCCATAGTTGCGTCGCAGTAGCACCGCACGGACGAGACCTGGCTGCTCCGTTTCAAGATCGTGCGCAACGGCGTAGGTGGCGTCAGGCGAGTTGTCTACTACCAGGATGATTTCATAGTTTTCGGCGATCTCGGGCAGTCGCTCAAGGAGCCGGCGCACGAGCTCACGCAGTGAGTTCTCCGAGCGGTAGCAAGGAATAACAACTGAAATCTGCATTTGGGTGACCTTAGTGGTTCGATGAGAGGCGGTTGCGGCGGAAAGTAAAGAATTGGTGGCTCAGGAAGCTCACAACCGCGATCACGAGGATAGAGAGGATCTGCGCAATGAGGGGATCCCAGGAGAACACCTCGACGAGGAACGGCGTTGCCAGCACTCCAGCAACGGCACCCGATGCCCAGACTGACAGAAAACGTACGAAGTCCGGGATCACTGCTCCCGTCGACTGAAAAACCAGTGAGCGGTAGAGCGGGAATGCGATGCCAATGGTGATGGCCTGGGCCAGGAGGATCGCGAGCATGTAGTGCAGTCCAAGGTGCAGGCCGAGCCAAACGAGCGTCAGGTAGCCGAGCGAGGTGCTACCTGCAACTACCAGATATCGAACCTGGTGACGCCCCCAGACCTGCTTCAGTTTCTTGCGCACCGCCCTACAATAGTCGGTTTGAAGTCTGGGATACTAAATGCATGTCGCGAATTGCATTCACCAAGCCTTACCAAACCGGTCTTGAGTCAGAGTATTTCCGCGAGGCGCTGGCGTCGGGCGTATGGCAGGGTGACGGTGGTTTTACTGCACGAGCCACATCTTGGCTCGAGACCTACACAGGGGCCCCCCATGCGTTGTTAACTACTTCTTGCACTCACGCACTTGAGCTTGCGGCAATGCTGTTACGGCTTGGGCCAGGGGATGAAGTGATCGTCCCATCGTTCACCTTCACCTCGACGGCGACTGCGGTTGCGATCCGGGGCGCCGTGCCTGTGTTTGTGGACATAGATCCTGTCACTCTCAACGTGGACCCGGCACTCGTTGAAGCAGCCATCACCGCAAATACTCGCGCGATATTTGTGGTGCACTATGGCGGAATAGCAGCGGACATGCCAGCGCTCTTGTCCATTGCGCGGAGGCATGGTCTAGAAGTGGTGGAAGACAACGCACACGCACTCGGTGCTTCACTCGACGGGAAACACCTCGGCACCTTTGGCGCGCTCGCTACACAGAGCTGGCACGCGACCAAAAATATTGCATGCGGAGAAGGCGGAGCACTACTTATCAACGACAGTTCGCTTCTGGAGCGCGCGGAAGTGATACGGGAGAAGGGCACCAACCGGGCACATTTCCTGCGGGGCGCTATCGACAAGTACACCTGGGTTGACCAAGGGTCGTCGTATCTTCCCTCCGACCTTTTGGCAGCAGTGTTGATGGCACAGCTTGAGCGTTTCGAGGAGATTCAAAGCCTCCGGCATCGAGTTTGGAATCGATACAGTTCAGACCTTCAGGACTGGGCGATCCAGCACGGTGTGGGAACCATGAGCGTGCGCCCAGGCGTCAGTCATCCTGCGCACATGTTCTATCTGATGATGCCGTCCCCGAAAGACCAAGCGGGTCTTATCACGCATCTTGCGAAACAGGACATCGTGGCCGTCTTCCATTACCAGCCCCTCGATTCCGCCCCAGCAGGGCTTGAGTTGGGTTATACACCTGAGCCGTGCGGTGTGACTGCTGACGCGGCAGCTCGCCTTGTTCGCTTGCCTTTACATGGGGGGCTAACCGACGGCGACCTTGACAGGGTGCTTTCAGCGGTAACGTCCTACGCTCCGCTCTCATGAGTTGGGCTGGCCTGAACGGCACGGACACTTCACTGGCGGAGAGCCCATTCGAGAGCGCGCGATTCGAAGCCACTGTCTCTCGTTTAGTGGTTGGACAACACAGCGAACGTGGAAATGCTGCCACGGAGGCTTTGGCTAGTGCACTCGAAACTAGCAATCAGGACTTGATTATTTGCCGTTGGCCGGGCGAACGGATCGAGCTCGCCGCCGCCGCGGCGCGATCATCTCGGATAATACTCCCGGCCGACACACTCGCCTATTGGGAAATACCTGTGGGCGAACTGCAACTAACTGAGCCAATTGGCGAACCCCACGTCGCTGTCCGGGTCGCAAATCTCGCAACTCCGGCGATATCTGCGCTCCTTGAGACGATCATCTCCGATTCCTTCAAGAACTACGGCAACCACTACGCAGTGAACCCCTGTCTGGACGACGAACTCGCGCTACGCGGGTACATCGAATGGGCGAAACGATCGCTATCAGACTCACCCGACAACGTACTGCTGATGTACAAGGCAGATCTGCCCATCGGCATCGCTACTATATGTTCCGACGGTAGAGATCTCGAGGTCGAACTGGCGGGTATCGTCACTGCGCAACAGGGTAAAGGACTGTATCGGGTGTTGCTGGCCGCGATCGGTGACCAAGCGGAGAAGCTAGGGTGCGCGCGTGTCATCATTTCTACTCAAGTGCACAATGTGCGCGTGCAGCGCGCCTGGGCAAGGGCGGGTTTCAAGCCATTCGCAACCGTGTCCACCGTCCACGCTATGTCGAAGCCGTTCTGGACCCAAAGCCAACGCGGATCGTTGGCTATTGACCGCTAAGCGCGTATTTCGCTTCTGTGGCGGCCTTGATGGGACGCCACCAGTTCTCGTTATTGCGGTACCAATCAATCGTCGTGCGTAGTCCGCTTTCAAAATCAACGTAGCGCGGTATCCAGCCGAGCTCATCACGCAGGACTGACGCGTCGATGGCGTATCGCAGATCATGGCCCGGGCGGTCGGCGACGTATTCGTAATCGTCGGCCGCGTGGCCCATGAGCTGTAGCGTGAGCTCCACGACCCTCTTGTTGCTTGTCTCACCGTCCGCACCGACTAGATAGGTCCGGCCGATCTCTCCTCGGTCGATGATCCGCAACACAGCGTCGTTGTGATCGTCAACATGGATCCAGTCCCGCACATTCACGCCAGAACCATAGAGCTTTGGGCGAACCCCATCGATCAAGTTAGTTATTTGGCGTGGAATGAACTTCTCGACATGCTGGTAGGGGCCGTAGTTGTTTGAGCAGTTGCTAATGGTTGCGCGAATGCCGAACGAGCGGACCCATGCGCGCACAAGTAGATCAGAGCCCGCCTTAGAAGCCGAGTATGGGCTCGACGGGTTGTAAGGAGTAGTTTCGGTGAATCTAGCGTCATCATCGAGCTCGAGATCGCCGTAGACCTCGTCTGTCGAAATATGGTGAAATCGCACATCGTACTTGCGTACCGCTTCTAGAAGCTCGAATGTACCGACCAGGTTTGTTTGCACAAAAGGACGCGGCTGTGCAAGAGAATTGTCGTTGTGTGATTCGGCGGCGAAATTCACAACTGTGTCATGAGTGCTCACCAGCCGATCCACCTCAGCGGTGTCGCAGATATCTCCCTTGACAAGGCGGAACCGTCGCTCATCTAGATCCGCGAGTGACGCAAGGTTGGCCGCGTAGGTCATCGCGTCGAGCACCGTCACGTCATGCTCGGTAGTTTCGAGAAGACGGCGTACGAAATTGGCGCCTATAAATCCTGCACCACCAGTAACAAGAATGCGTGACATGGCAATGATTCTATGTCACTACCGCCTCGTCCTCGGCTCAGCTCTCAGCTGGAGATGGGATACTGGAGCCATGCGCGGCATAATCCTCGCCGGAGGTTCCGGAACCCGACTTCATCCGATCACCAAGGCGACTAGCAAGCAGTTGCTGCCGGTTTACGACAAGCCGATGATCTATTACCCGCTTTCGACTCTGATCTTCGCGGGTATTCGTGAGGTCCTTGTGATCACGACTCCGCACGAGGCTTCCCAATTTCAGCGGTTGTTGGGAGATGGATCTCAGTTTGGGATCTCCATCGAGTATGCGGTGCAGCCTGAGCCTGCTGGCCTCGCCCAGGCATTCACCATTGGTGCGGACTTCGCAAGTGGTCACAAAGTATGTCTAATACTTGGCGACAACATTTTCTACGGACAGGGACTCGGCACACAGCTGAAGCAACTCGCAGACATCGAGGGTGCAATGGTCTTCGGCTATCGGGTTGCGGATCCAGCGGCGTACGGCGTCGTCGAGTTCGACAGTGATGGGCGAGTTTCCTCCCTCGAGGAGAAGCCCGAACACCCAAAGAGCCACTACGCAGTTCCCGGCATCTACTTCTACGACGAACAAGTCGTTGATATCGCGCGCAACGTTCAACCGTCGTCGCGCGGCGAGTACGAGATTACCGATGTGAACCGAGAGTACCTGCGCCGCGATGCTTTAAGGGTCGAGGTCTTGCCCCGCGGAACTGCCTGGCTCGACACTGGTACGTTCGACTCACTCAATGAGGCGACGAACTTCGTACGCACCGTTCAAGCGCGTCAGGGCCTGCAAGTAGGGTGCCCGGAAGAGGCCGCCTGGCGGGCAGGCTTCTTGGATGACGAGGAACTGCGCACACGCGGTCTAGAACTGTCGAAATCAGGGTACGGCCGCTACCTGCTTGGTCTGCTCACGGAACATACTTTGCGCTAGTCCAGGCGATAGACGGCTACGTCATCGTTGGAGAATACCTCCGTCGCATAGTCGCCGATATCACCGGCAACTTCACTGCGAGTTTTCGCCGCGAAAAGCCAGGTTACATTTTGCGCCTTTAGCGCGCCCATTGTCGCCGCGCTTGGGTCAATGAAGGCCGCATCGTTGAGTTCCAAACGATCAGTGTCGTGGAACGGCTGCAGGCTGTTGTTTAGATCATTGACGCCACGAGCCGCGTGAGCAGCATTCGTGTAAGCCCATCCCTCGATGAAGACCGGGCGTTGCGTGAAACCACTCACCCAAAACGAACGGCTCGGGCATGGGTCGCTCTCTTGCTCCGGCCAACAATGTGCGTTGGTTGCGATGACATCGTCAGGATTTGAATGTTGGCGCAACCAGTCAGCCGCGACGAGCTCCTCTGTCGAGACCTCGAAGGGTGTTGGTTCCGCGGGTACGGAAGCTTTGAGTGAGGCCAAGGGGAAAAACAGCGCGCCCGCGACAAGTGCTACAGACAAAGCGAGCAGCATTTCTCGCCTACTTGTATCAGTCTTCGCAAGCACCCAGACGAGCAGTGCTGCGAGAATCGCGAACACTGAAATTGCGCCCACGATCACCACCGCTCGCAAGGGGTGATCTGCGCTTATCACCGCGGGAACTGAGGCACGAATGACCGAGAGCACCAGGATGCCCGCGATTGCTCCTGCCAACGCAACAGCGTCTCGACGCCGAACTCTCTCGGCGAGCAAGTGGAGACCCCAGGCTGCAAGTAGGTACCAACCGATTACCCCCATTCCCAAGAAATATGCCTGGGACCTGCCACTCACGTCGATGATCATCGTCGCGGACATTCCAGCGATACCCATGCCGAGCAACATCCATCCGCCTTCGTGTCCGACCGCACGCCGCAACGGGCGCACGCCCACGAACAACCACGCAAAAGTGAGGAAGTACGCAAGCAGGACAACTGCGACGGCCAAAAGTCCGACTTTGGTGAGCATCGACATCGGAAGTATGCCTCCGCCGAAAGTCACTTGCCTATAGTCGAGACCGAGTGCCTCGGTGTAGAAATCAGCAAATCTAAGCATCGATAGAAACTTGAGACGTGACCCCGTACCGTCATCCCCTAAGAACGGCATGAGCACGAGAAATACAACAAGGCTCGCACCGAGTGGTATGCCCATGAGCTTCCAACTTCGTCGCCTTAGCAGGCTAACAACCAGACCTAGAGCGAATCCGCATATTAGTAATGGAAGAATCGTCGATTTCGAGCCAGGAGCTGCCAACAGCGTGATGACAAACAAGGCCCATTCACCTCGCGTCAAGCGACCCGAACGCCAAAGCCTCGTCAAGATGAAGAGGATCATTAGCATGATCACCAACGCGAAGCTCTGGGAAGGACTCCCCACGTTGAAGGCACCGCCAAAGGGAATCGAAACACCTGTCGGGTTCGGGTTCGGGGTGAGAATGACCATGGCGGCGAACAACACGCCGGGCCACCAAGTTCGTGTGACGGACTTGCCAACCGCCACCGCGAGAGCCACAATTATTGCCATTAGGGGCACGACCCACATGCGTGTGTACAACAAGGGCAATTCGATGCCGGTGGTGAGGGCTTGACTTGCCGAATGCGCTGCGTATAGCCAGTGATAGCTCAGCGAGTCGTCCACTACCCGCATGTCGATAAGGTGGTTGCGGGTGAGAAGGCCGGCGGCGTTACCAAGGTGCCAGTACTGATCGTAATTCCAGCTATTTGGAGATGGGGGCAACGCAGCAGTAAAAGTAACCGAGAAGCGAATTAACATGACGCTGTACAAGACCGCGACTGCGGCAGTCACCCATACTGGCAGTGACTTCGCACTTGGCGATGATTTCCAATATTTACGCAGATTCGGTACCGCGAAGAACGGCACGTAGACGAGTAATGGTCCGAGGATGAGCCAGCCGCCGATGCCAAGGGATACGAATACAAACCACAGCACAAGTTGAAGTAATATACCGAAGCCCGTGCCCATGGCGAGATCGGTGAGTTTGTCACTCCGGCCGCACGTTATCGCTCGCCAGAGCAACGCTCCGGGCACCGTAGTGGTGAAGATAAACACCGTGAAGTACCACAAGAGTGGTAGCACGGGAGTCTCAAGAGTAGCAAGGAATAAGACAGTAAAGAGCAGCGCCGCTAACGCGATCGCAAGATGCGCCCAATCGTGCCCTCGCAAGAATGAACTCTTTGCATACCAGGTCGATGCGGGAGCGGACGACTGCTGCTGGCCGCGCACCCCGGGGGCCGTCGAGTGTGGCATGTTGGCAAAGTTATCACAGGGTCGGCAGCTCCAATTCCGGCCCCCATCCCGAACGGACGGGCCGTGTACAAACCGTCGTCGCGTCTGCCACCGATCAACGCAACAGAACTCTCCGGGAGGGCCCTGGCATTCGGAGATTGAGTGGCTATTGGCGCTCGACCATTTAGTGTTTGATGCTCATCGCGAGAGTTTAACCATCGCGCGCCGCCATTACCTCCGCGACAATCGAGTTAAGCGACGTGGTCGCGTGCCAGCCCAAAACTGCCCTGGCGCGCTCGGAGTCCAGCGCGTAGCAACTCAGGTCTTCCGCCGTCGTTTCTTTGTGCACGACGTTTTCGCCCGGGACACCTGCACACTCAGCGACGGCGTGCGCGATCTGCGCGATCGATACAGGTGCCACTCCACCCACATTAATGGCCAGCCAGTCGCCTCGATATTCCAAAGCCTGCATCGTGGCCCTCGCGACATCTTGTACATGGACGATGTCACGCAAGGCGGCGCCACGCCCATTGATTCTCACGGTGCGGGTTTGCTCGGCCTGCTGGAGAAACGAGCGGATCACTCCAATCCCCGCATGGTCTCCACCGGTGACCTGCCCGATGCGCAAACTCACGGCAGAAGTTCGGGTGTCCATCGTGCGCACTCGCAGCACATCCTCGGCCCAGGATTTTGAAAGTCCATACGGAGTATCGGGACGAGCGTCTCGATCTTCGCGCGCGGCCTCGGTGAGGGTGCTCGGATACACAAGCCTGCTTGAGGCATGGACGACAATCGGGACACCCGCTTCCACCGCCGCCAGTGCAACCTGATCAGTCAGCGCCACGTTCGCGTCAAAATACGCTTCTACGCCGGCCGTCGGATCCCTCACTAGTTGCCCCGCCAAATGAACTACGCCTATAGCGTCGGTCATGAAGGACGCCAGTGGTGCGGTCATTCCCGTCCGCCGACAGGTAAAGAAACCTGGCCGGTCAGAACGGCCTAGGGCGACAGGTGGCACTCCCTGGTCGGTCAGCAACTCGGTCACGTACCTGCCCAAGTACCCACTCGCCCCAGTAACGACAATTGACATTCTAGAAACCGGAGTAGATCTGGTACCCCAAGCGAGCCACCGTGGGGTTGGTGCGGCGCGGCATCTGTCCCGCCTCGAGTTGAAATTCGACGAACTCCGCGTCCGCATGAGGCGCAGATTCCATGTACTGCTCTGTGACACTCTCGTTGGGGTTCTCCAAGAAGAACTCGAGAGTGGTAGGTCGCGGCGTGTCCACGGCAGAAAAATCTGGCCAGGGTTCCCCGAGTAGTCGCGCCAGCACAGCGTCGAGCAGGTCGAAGCCAGTTGAGGTCTTGATCATGCGCCACAAGTGGCAACCATCAAGCCGGGAAGCGATCTCAACTATCCGGGGCCCGTTGCTTGTCACAATCGTCTGGAAATAGAGCGGCCCATTAACCACGCCAATCGCGGAGACGCATTGTTCAACGAGCAACACCAACTCGTCGCTTGATTCAATGGTGCCAGAGTTCAGTGGGATGGAATGCGCGTGAGGAATGCCCACCATGGGGCCAGCCCACACGTGCCGGTCCGAGGGCAGGATTAGTCGGACCTCACCGTCTTCAACAATCACATGCGCCGACACTTCGGGACCTACCAGTAATTCCTCCAGGATGGCATTGCCTGAAATGGCCTCGGATTTGGCAAGTCTCAGCGCCGCGGGAAGATCCTCAGGAGACTCAACAATTGAGATTCCGCGCTGCCCTTGAGAGTCCACAGGCTTGACTATGGCGGGAAACACTGTCCATGGTGGAACCGGGTCTGTCGGCTCGACAAAAAGGTAGGCGACTGGACTGACGCCAGCCTCATCGAGGCGAGCTCGCATCATTTCCTTGTTACGCAGGAGCTCCGTCACTTCGGGACTGTGAAAATGCGGTAGCCCCAGCCGATCGCTTACCTGCGCCACGGTGGGCATAGCGATATCAGAGCCCACGGAGTACACAAGATCCACGCCGATCCGCTGTGCTAAGGCCTGTACGGCCTCCGGATCAGTGATGTCCACAAGGTGAAACTCGTCAGCCACTTCGACCCCAGGACCCTGGCGCCGGTGGCCACAGGCGTGTACCTCCACATCGCGCGCCTGCAAAGTCAAGATCGCATCGACTTGTCCAGCAAGTGTGCCCAGTATTAGTGCCTTCTTCACGTGTTCTGCCTCTCTTCATTCGAATACACAACGTAGGGGTCGAGGACTGCCATCGATACAGCACCGGACTGAACGACGCCGACCGGCACTCCTCCCACCTCAACAATTTCAATAGCCGGACCGTTCTCGATGCCCCTCGAGAACTCCTGCTCTCTCCCGCGCCATATCGCCGGCACGTCTCTACCGCTCATCGCTGCTGTCCCAGCCGTGACGTACGCAGCCGTATCGCTGGCAGTCGCCAGCCTAGACGTCGCCGCAAAGGCATGGCGAGGAATTACCGCAAGCGCGACGCGTGCAGCGCCAAATCCATCAACAATCGCGGGCACAGGTTCTGGCGGATGCTCCACGAATTCTCTAATCGCAGTTTCATAATCCTCGATGCTCACCTCCTCGGAGGTCCCCAACCAGTTGGTGATACCGGCCTCGTGGAATGCCCGCGTAACTCCAGACTGGTTCTCACTTACCGTCGTGACGATGGCCGGCACGCCCACGCAAAGTCGCTCCCATGTGGCTGTGCCACCTGCTCCGATTACCAAATCCGAGTTGGCGAGCATCGGCGCCAGACTCGGCTTCTCAACGTGCAAGGTGAAATGATCATTTGCCTCCACCAGATCCACCAACTGAGGTGTAACTGCCCGCCGTGCACCAATGACTATGTCGACGGCAAATTCTGGAAACCGCACTAGTGCCGCGAGAGCTCGCACTGTTTGCCCAGAGACATCTGTACCACCAAAGCTCACCAGAACGCGACGCGGAGGATGTGCGACCGTCCGCCGACTCGAGGTCAGCCCCCGGTACTCGGCCTGCAACATTGCGTACCTCGGTCCAATGAGCGTCAACGCATGTTCCGGGACCAGAGTGCTATATCGGTCCAAGGTCTTCGGCCCGTACCAGTTGTGGTCGACGAGCACATCAGCTACGTGTTTGCGGTTGGCGAGATCGTCTATCACGACCATGCGCGACGCTGCCTTAGCGACTTCACACTCCCAAGATTGGTCCAAGTGATAGTGGTCGACGACTACAGCGTCCCACGGGCCGCCGGGAGCTCGAACGGTTGCCCGCGCATCGGCCAACTGAGCTTCGTCGGACCACACAGGACCATCGGCGCGTTCTGAGTCCGGCGCCACCGAAAGTTTCCATATTTGGGCTCCCGAGGCGAGTATTCGCGACTCAAACGGCTCACCTGACGCTCGGGTCGCAATTGTCACGCGCACTCCACGGCCAACAAGATCGCTCACCATAGACAGGCAGCGCGCAAGATGCCCAATCCCGATCCCCATTCCAGCATCGACGCGGACAAGTACTCGCGGGCTACTGCTTGTCATAGAGCATCCGGAAGACTCGCTCGGCTCGCTCCCAGTCAATGGGCGTGTCGATATCAACTGCTCGCCATGGCTCCACCACAAAGGGCCTACAGCGAGATTGAACAACAGGAACGGAGGTCATCCAAGCCCTCGCTGTTCCCCAATAGAACTGCCCTATATCGTGGTAGGTCGCTTCTAGGTCCTGAGACCTGGTCAACACATGGTCTTCATAAAGCGGACGCAGTAGCCCGTCGTCGCTCGCTATCAGCGCGCGTTGAACTGGTGCAGGAAACTCCGCAACTGAGATCACAAAGTCAACCACGTCACTGTCAAGCAGCGCAGAGGACCGCTGTAGATCAGACACGGTGGTAAGGACGGCAGTGGGATAGATCACTCCGACGTTGGCATCTGCATCAAGTTCCAGGCTCTGCACTGCGTGCTTAATGACAGGTCGAGCACCGGTGTATGAATCGGACAACTCAGCGGGCCGCATGAACGGAACTATGGCCCCTGAGGCTAGCGCCACCTCAGCCACCTCTTCGCTATCGGTGGAGACAACACACTCGTCGACTACTCCGCTTTCAAGCACTGTCGCCACTACACGCTCAAGTATTGGTACGCCAAGAAAACTCTTGATGTTCTTTCCCGGGATGCGAACACTTCCGCCGCGGGCAGGTACCAATGCGACGCGTTGTGTCACGGCTGTCCGTTCCGTGCCTTAACTAGCGCCTGGATAAGTGCATGAATCACGCGGTCTTGTTCACTGTCTGTTAGCCCGGGCCACATCGGAAGTGAAAGCAGTCCGCTGTAGACGGCTTCTGCGTTGGGGCATAGCCCTGACTCGTAACCACGGTCGCGGTAGTAGCTGTGCTCGTAAACGGGTCGATAGTGAACGTTGACACCGATGCCCTGGTCTCGCAGTTCGGAAAACACACTTGCACGCATGCTTGCCGCGTTCTCGCCGATAATGCGAACCGGATAGAGGTGCCAGGCGCTCGTACGATCATCCTCGACGTGCTGGGTCTCGAGGTTCGGGACCCCCGCGAAGGCCTCTCCATACGCCACCGCGATTTGTCTGCGCCGATCGAGCCAGGCTCCTTGCTTACCCAGTTGGGTGATGCCGAGCGCACACGTGATGTCCGGGATCCTGTAGTTGTATCCCAGCGCGACCTGATCGTACTCCCAAGTTCCCGATGCCTCGCGCGACCGGAAGTCTGTAGCGATTCCGTGGCTCCGGAAAGTGCGCAAGGCACGGTCGTGCTCACCGGTAAGTGTGGTGACCATGCCACCCTCGCCGGTGGTGATGTGCTTGACGGGATGGAAGCTGAATGCAGTGAAATCCGCGATCGAACCAATCCGTCGACCCTGGTAAACCGCACCCGGAGCGTGGCACGCATCCTCGATCAACACCAGCGCAAACTCGTCCGCGATGTCGCGCAATGGTCCAAGGTCACAAGGCGCACCCGCATAGTCGACCGCGACGATAGCTTTGGTGCGATCCGTCACTAGTGAGCGAACGTGAGTGTGATCAATGGTCCAAGTCCGCGGGTCGATATCCGCGAAGACAACCGTTGCTCCCACGTAAACGGCAGCGTTGGCGCTCGCTACGAACGTGAGCGAGGAGACTATGACTTCGTCACCCTCGCCCACCCCGGCAGCCAACATCGCGAGGTGAAGCGCCGCTGTGCCAGAATTCACTGCCACTGCGTGAGGTGCCTCCACGTACTCTGCGAAAGCCTTCTCGAACTCTCCAACCTTGGGTCCCGTAGTAAGCCAGTCGCCTTGTAGGACGTCTGCAACGGCTTGAAGGTCGTCGTCATCAATTATCTGACGACCATACGGAATGAACGGCTCGGAGGTCACAGCGAAGACTCGATCAGACCGCGGATCTCCTCCACATCAAGGAAGTCTTCATTGGTGCCGCTGTTGTACTGAAAGCCGTACTCGCACATGCGGCCCGGAGTCTCAGAACTGGTTTCCATGAATTTGGCCACATTCCACGCATGGAACGAGGGGAGAATTACGTAGTACTTGTCGAACTCCACTGTCGACATGGCGTCCGTCTCAGTGATCATCTCCTCGTGAAGCTTCTCCCCCGGTCGTATGCCCACTACTTTTTGTTCCGCATCAGGCGCAATGGCGGACGCAACGTCAACAACGCGGTATGACGGAATCTTGGGGATGAACAACTCGCCGCCCCACATCCGCTCGAGACAATCAAGAACGAAGTCGACGCCTTCCTGCAATGTGATCGTAAATCGTGTCATTCGGTCGTCGGTAATCGGAATTACCCCTTCGATCGCCCTCTCTTTGAAGAACGGCACGATCGAGCCACGCGACCCAAGGACGTTTCCGTAACGCACAACAGCAAACTTGATGTCGCGCTTGCCACTGTGATTATTGGCCGCCACGAAAATCTTGTCCGATGCGAGCTTGGTTGCGCCGTACAAGTTAATCGGAGCCGCTGCCTTATCGGTGCTAAGCGCAATCACTCGCCAGACTCCCGCAGCAATTGCGGCATTGACGACGTTCTCGGCGCCGAGGATGTTGGTCTTCACCGCCTCGAACGGATTGTACTCAGCCATCGGTACCTGCTTGAGGGCCGCGGCGTGAATGACGATGTCTACGTCTTCCATCGCCTTGGTGAGTCGTTGCTCATCGCGCACGTCACCTAGGAACCACCGCATGGTGGACATATGGCTCTTGAATGGCTCAATATTCTGCATCTCGAACTGCTTGAGTTCATCGCGGCTGTAGACAATGACACGCTTAGGCTCATATTGCTCGAGGAGCGTCTGGATGAAGCGCTTGCCAAACGAACCCGAACCACCCGTCACGAGAATGGACTTCCCGTTGATGATCGCCTTATCGATAGTCATGTTTCTCCTAGTTCACACCGGTGCCGTATTCACCGCGCAGTGGTTTGAAATTCTACTTTGAGGTCTCGCTCGGTCGCCTTCTCAACGAAAGCGAACGCATTTCCAACTACAACAAACCAAGTTCGGTCACAGCATCGCGCTCTTCAACCAACTCAGCGACAGAAGCGTCAATCTTCTCGCGCGCGTAATCGTCAATCGACAGCCCCTGAACTATCTCCCAATTGCCGCTTACGGACTTCACGGGGAACGAGCAAACGATGCCTTCGGGGATGCCATAGGAACCATCGGACGGAACTGCGGCCGACGTCCATTCGCCCTCAGGCGTGCCGTTGACCCAGTTGTTCACGTGCTCGATGGCCGCATTCGCGGCCGAGGCAGCAGACGATGCTCCACGGGCGTCGATGATCGCCGCGCCGCGCTTGGCGACGGTGGGAACGAAGGTGTCCTTGACCCAAGCATCGTCTCCGATGACCTCGGTGGCAGGCTTGCCATCAATGGTCGCGTGGGCGATGTCCGGGTACTGCTTGGCGGAGTGGTTGCCCCACACGATCGCGTTCTTGACGTCGCGGACGGGAACGCCGGACTTTTCCGCGAGCTGAGCCAGGGCACGGTTGTGGTCCAGGCGCATCATCGCGTTGAAACGCTCAGCTGGAACGTCAGGTGCGTTGGATGACGCGATCAGCGCGTTGGTGTTCGCGGGGTTGCCCACCACGAGGATGCGCACGTCGTCCGCGGCACCGTCGTTGATGGCCTTGCCCTGCGGGCCAAAGATGCTGCCGTTAGCCGCAAGCAGGTCGCCGCGCTCCATGCCCGGTCCACGCGGACGCGCACCCACGAGCAGGCCGATGTTCGCACCCTCGAAGCCCTCAGTGGGGTTGTCGTAGATATTGATGTCGCCCAGCAGCGGGAACGCGCAGTCCTGGAGCTCCATGGCGGTGCCCTCGGCTGCCTTCACACCCTGCGGGATCTCCAGCAGGTTGAGGTTGACGCGCACGTCAGGCCCCAACAGGTGGCCCGAGGCGATGCGGAAGAGCAGCGCGTAGCCAATCTGGCCCGCCGCTCCGGTCACCGTGACATTGACTGCATTGTTGCTGACTGCGTTCGACATATCAACTACTCCTTAGGCGAGGCGAGCGGCGAGGTTCTCGTCCAGCGCCGCGAGGAAGTCTTCGGTGGTCAGGAAGGCCTGGTCGGCGCCGACGAGCAGCGCGAGGTCCTTAGTCATCTTGCCGCTCTCCACGGTCTTGATGACGACGTCCTCGAGTGTCTCCGCGAACTCGGTGACGGCGGGGGTGCCATCCAGCTTGCCGCGGTGCTTGAGGCCACCGGTCCACGCGAAGATTGACGCGATGGGGTTGGTGGACGTGGGCTTGCCGGCCTGGTGCTGGCGGTAGTGACGGGTCACGGTGCCGTGAGCTGCCTCAGCCTCGACCGTCTGGCCGTCGGGCGTCATCAGCACGGAGGTCATGAGACCCAGTGAGCCGAAGCCCTGTGCCACGGTGTCCGACTGGACGTCGCCGTCGTAGTTCTTGCAGGCCCAGACGTAGCCGCCCTCCCACTTCATTGCAGCGGCGACCATGTCATCAATCAAACGGTGCTCGTAGGTCAGGCCGGCGGCGGCAAACTGCTCCGCGTACTCGGCGTCAAAGACCTCCTGGAACAGGTCCTTGAACTGGCCGTCGTAGGCCTTCAGGATCGTGTTCTTGGTGCTCAGGTACACCGGGTAGTTGCGCTTGAGACCGTAGGCGAACGACGCGCGGGCAAAGTCCTTAATGGACTCATTGAAGTTGTACATACCCATGGCGACGCCGCCGCCCTCGGGGTACGCGACAACCTGCTGGTGGATGGGCTCGGAGCCGTCATCCGGGGTGTACGTCATGGTCAGCGTGCCGGCACCGGGCACCTTGAAGTTGGTGGCCTTGTACTGGTCGCCGTGCGCGTGACGGCCAATGATGATCGGCTTGTTCCAGCCCGGCACCAGGCGCGGGATGTTGGAGATGATGATGGGCTCGCGGAACACCACACCACCGAGGATGTTGCGGATGGTGCCGTTGGGCGAGACCCACATCTTCTTCAGGCCGAATTCCTCCACACGCGCCTCGTCGGGCGTGATGGTTGCGCACTTGACGCCCACGCCGTGCTTCTTGATGGCGTGAGCGGCGTCGATGGTGATCTGGTCGTCCGTCGCGTCGCGCGACTCGATGCCCAGGTCGTAGTACTCAAGGTCGATGTCCAGGTAGGGGTGAATGAGCCGGTCCTTGATGAACTGCCAGATGATGCGAGTCATCTCGTCACCATCGAGTTCTACGACTGTGCCTACGACCTTGATCTTTTCCATGCGAAAGCGCTCCTCTAATAAAGGGAATTGTCCTGCCCTCTAGGGTAGTCCACGCTCATGGGTGCCGGAGTCGGCGCGAAAACAGCCTGGCATCCCGACGCGCCGACGCGAACTCACGCTCGCCTCGTGCCAGTATTCATGAAGGGCACATGCCCACCAGTCACTACATGGAGGTCACCATGGCCGAAGAGCCTACGCAGCCCAATGCTGTTGAGATTGACGAAATTTTCATTGAAGAGGAGATCAGCGAGGACATCTGGGTTGAGGACAACTCCGGTCCCGGCCTCATGGCCAGACTTGGCGCCGAGATCGCGGGAACCTTCATGCTGGTGGTGATGGGTGTGGGAACCGCCCTGTTCCTCTCCATCGGCAACAACGGAACGCTGACCGCTGGCCTCGCGTTCGGCGCGGCGGTCGTCATCGGCGCCACGGCGTTCGGTCACATCTCGGGTGCACACTTCAACTCCGCCATCACCGTGGGCGTCTGGCTCTCGGGCCGATTCCCGGGACGCGACGTCGCGCCGTACATCTTGGCGCAGCTCGTTGGCGCCTCGCTCGCAGGTGGCGCCCTGTACATCATCACGCTCGCCAACCCGCAGATCGTCGACTCCGAGAGCGCGCAGAGCGTCCTCGCCTCGGGCGCCAACATGTTCGGTGAGGGCACTGCCGGCGGTTGGGGTGTTGGAGCCGCAATCCTCGTCGAGGTCATCGCCACCGGCATCCTGGTGCTCGCTGTGCTCGCCGCCACCTCCGTCCGCGGCGTGCGCTCGCTGGCTCCGTTCATCATCGGCCTCACGCTGGCGTTCGTCCTCGTGCTCGCCATCCCCGTCACCAACGGCTCGGTCAACCCGGCCCGGTCTACCGGCATCGCGCTCTTCGCCGGCACCGATGCCCTGAGCCAGCTCTGGGTGTTCTGGGTCGCGCCGATCGTGGGAGCGGCAATCATCGGCCTGCTGTATCGCGCCTTTGGCCGCGAGGACGAGATCGAGGAAGTAGAGACCATCGACTTCGTCACCGACTAGGTCCTTCAGTTCAACGATAAGCGGGGCCCGTCCACGGTGGACGGGCCCCGCTTGTCGTATGAGGAACGTCTTGCCGGCCGATGCTGCGGCTGGCTTTGGCTGCTACTCCAGCGGGGTAGCGAATGCCAAGAACAGCAACACGCCACCGAGTATCGCCAGCGTCGCGACGTCCACGGCACGGCGACGAATGGCGAAGGCCCTCTTGGCTGGCATGACGATGCGTGCGATTGCTCCGCCGATCGCCAACGCCGCGAACAGCACCAGCGCCAGCTGGACGCTCACCAGCCATGCCAGCGCGACAATCGTGAAGCACGCCACCAGCGCGCCCACGGCGAGCGGCAAGGGCACCAGCCGCAACTTGGGCAGGATCACGAGTTTGGGCACGGATCCGCTGTGAGTCGCGGCACCGGGCACGCCGTCGCCCGTAGTCCCGTCTCCCAACGTCTCCTCGCCGAGCGTAGCGTCGCCAGAGTCAGCGGCTTCAGGCGAAGCCGGCTCGGGTGCTGCTGCTTTGGGGGTCACGGAGGTCTCGACAGTTCCTAGTGAAAGAAGTGCCTGGTACCGGTGTGGTACAGGGTGATTCCGGCGTCCTGAGCGGCCTGGATGACCTCCGAGTCCCGCACCGATCCGCCGGGTGAGACCACGGCCCGAACGCCAGCGTCGATCAGCACCTGGAGGCCGTCGGCGAACGGGAAGAACGCATCGGACGCGGCAACTGAACCGGTCGCGCGCTCGGCGCCCGCACGCTGCACCGCAAGCCCGCACGAGTCCACGCGGTTTACCTGCCCCATGCCGATTCCCACTGCGGCGCCGTCCTTGGCCAGCAGAATGGCGTTCGACTTCACCGAGCGGCATGCGCGCCAGGCGAAGTTGAGATCCGCGAGCAGGTCGTCATCTGCAGGCGAGCCGGCGACCAGCTGCCAATGCGACGTGTCGTCACCCGGTGCGTCGATGCGGTCCGCGACCTGCACCAGCAGGCCGCCGGTGATACGGCGCATCTCCGTGGCCATGGGGGCGGGATCGATCTGCAGAATCCGCAGGTTCTTCTTGCGGCTGAGCACCTCAACGGCCTCATCGTCAAAGCCGGGGGCCACGACCACCTCGGTGAAGATCTCCGCAATCTGCGCGGCTGCCTCGGAGGTGATGTGACGGTTGGCCGCGATGACCCCGCCGAACGCGGAGATGGGGTCCGTGGAGTGGGCGCGAGCGTGCGCCTGCGCGATCGACTCCCCCACCGCGATGCCGCACGGGTTCGCGTGCTTGATCACCGCGACGGCGGGTCGCTTCTGGTCGTACGCGGCCCTGACCGCGGCATCGGCGTCGAGGTAGTTGTTGAACGACATCTCCTTGCCGTGCAACTGGCGCGCGTTCGCAATGCCGCCGGAGACCACCGGGTCCGTGTAGACGGCCGCAGGCTGGTGCGGGTTCTCGCCGTAACGCAGCGACGCCTTGCGCTCAAACGACGCACCCATCCACTCGGGGAAACCATCACCGTCGTGGCTGGGGGCAACCACATTGCTCATCCACGAGGCCACGTTGAGGTCATAGTCCGCGGTGTGGCGGAAGGCCGCCGCCGCGAGCTGCTGCCGCTCCTGCAGCGTGAAGCCGCCATCGGCCACAGCTCCCACCACGTCGCGGTAGGAGGCGGGGTCAACGACCACGGCGACCGAGGGGTGGTTCTTGGCTGCGGCACGGACCATCGAAGGCCCGCCAATGTCGATCTGCTCAACCGTGTCGTCCTGGCTAGCGCCGGAGGCGACGGTCTCCGCGAAGGGGTACAGGTTCACCACGACGAGGTCGAAGGCCTCAATGCCGAGCTCCTCGAGCTGCTCGACGTGGTCGGGCAGGCGGCGGTCAGCAAGGATGCCGGCGTGAATGCGGGGGTGCAGCGTCTTGACGCGACCATCGAGGCACTCCGGGAACCCGGTGACCTCCTCGACGCCGGTGACGGCAACCCCAGCATCGGCGATCCGAGCGGCCGTGGAACCGGTGGAGACCAACTCGACCCCGGCATCGGCGAGCCCGCGGGCCAGCTCCTCCAGTCCAGTCTTGTCATAGACGGAGATCAGTGCGCGGCGCACGGGTTGGCGGTTCGACATCTAGCTACCTTCCTCGGTGTGGCCCACCCTCACGGTGCGCCCCTGAACTGTCCATCCCTCGCGCGCCATCCGGCCCACCGTCGTCACGACCAGGTCGCGCTCGATGTCCTTGATGCGCGCGTGAAGGGATTCCTCGGTGTCATTGTCCCAGACATCGAGTACCGCCTGAGCGACGATGGGGCCCGTATCCACGCCCGCGTCGACGACGATGACGGTGCAGCCCGTGACCTTGGCGCCACCCTCCAAGGCGTCTCTCACGCCGTGCGCGCCCGGGTAGGCGGGCAGCAGCGCGGGATGGGTGTTGACGATGCGCCCGCCAAACTGCGCCAGCGACGCGCCGCCCAGGATCTTCATAAATCCCGCGCACACCACTAAATCTGGGGAGAACGATGCAATGGTTCGGGCCACCGCATCGTCCCATGTGGCGCGGTCGGGAAAGTCTTTGAGGGACACCACGGCCGTAGGGATGCCGGCGGAGCGCGCGATCTCCAGACCGGTGGCGCTGGCGCGGTCGGCAATGACACCCACGATGCGCGCCCCGTAGCTCGCGTCGCGACTGGCCCGCTCGATGGCCTCCATGATGGATCCCGTGCCTGAGATCAGCACCACGAGGGACTGGGACGATGCTCGGGAGGGGCTGGGCGGCGCGTTCCGGTTTGTCACAGGGCGAGCATATCGGCATGCTAGAGGCCACACCTAGTACAAGGAGTCGCGTGACCGACGACAAGCAGCCACCCTCGGGCGGCTCAGCGGGACCAAAGAACGCGGCACCATCCGAGGCGTCGGCCACGGAGTTGACGCCGCGCGCCCGCCTCTACACCCGGTTATTCATGGGTTCGCTGGTCGTGACGCTGCTGCTGTACTTCATGTCGATCCCGTTCATCTACTTCGCGTGGATCTCCGCGCCCGCGACCATCGTGTTCGCGATCCTCTCACTGGTGGCCTCACGAGCCCAGAAGAAGATCACGGGGCTGCGGCTGGGGCTGTCGATGGGAATCGTGCTCGCCGGGCTGTCGATGGTGCTGGCGCTGGGCGTGTGGGTCTTCCAGGACGCGATCATCGCACAGCGCGACTGCATGGCGCGGGCGCTCACGAACACCGCTCAAAAGCAGTGCGACGATGCATACGACGAGGCTTACCAGGCCGAGCTCGAGAAGTTCGGGCTCACTCTTCCGTAGCCGTAGAGAGTGCGGCCGGGCTCTTGGTCTTTACCGCACTCTTGGTCGTGACCGTGCCGTGAGTTTTTACCGTGCCGGACACTGGCTTGTCAGGAGTGGCGGGCTTGGCAGCAGGGGCCGGTGTGGGCGTTTTTCCTTGTCCCACGCGGGGTACGAGGACGCGCCGAATCAGAAACTCGAGCCCACCCACCACGGCGAACCCCGCCGCGACCAGCCCTGAGCTCACGAGTGCGACCGGCAGCCACGACACCCCCGCCTCACTCATACGGCCGGGGCCCAACGAGCCGCTGGCGATGATGCCGAGTCCCGCGACGGACGCACCCACCACGACGACGGCGACCACGGAGGCCTTCACGTCCGCCCAGTGCAGGTCCAGGCGGCGGCGCATGGCGAAGCGGGCGATGGCCGCGACCACGATCAGCACGACGGGCGCCCACACCAAAACGCCGCCCGATGCAGAGGGTAGGGCTCCCAGGAGGGGGACGTTGGGCAGGGCGCCGACTTCCAGGGTCTGCGGAGAGTAGAGGCTGTTTCCTCCCACGATGAAGCCCTGTCCGGTGAGCCACGCGAGCATCCACACCACCATGACGGGGACGTAGAGGGTCTCGGTCACGGCGAGCAACGTGCCGCCCACCGCGTCGAGCCCCAGGGAGGACGACGAATCAGCAATGGCCTCGCGGCCCGTGAAAGCGAAAGCCGCGCCCACGAGTGCGGCGGCGAACAGCATCAGCATCAACGTCCCGGCCCCCAGGCGCACCCCGGTGCGCACCCACAACGGGATGCGGTCAAGCCAGCCGAACTCGGCGCCGTGGGCGCGCCAAATACCCCAAGCAACCGACGGTGCCGCCATGAGGACCGCAACGACGGTGGCCGTGGTGACGGCCGTGACAGCATCGGCCGAGCGGGCGTACATGATGGAGGCGACGATCGCGACGGTGCCGGCGTACGAACCAACGGCGATGGCCCAACTGCCCCAGGAGCGGGTTGCGAACCGGCGCGCGATGGCGACCAGCATCGCCATGGAGATGAGAGTCAGTCCCAGCGGCGCGATGGAGAACGTCGCCTGCGGGGTCACCAGGGCGACGCCGTGTGCGAGGAGCCAGAAGTGTGTCCCGAGGCTGGTGGCGCCCGCCCAGTCGACGTTGGTGGAACTGTCCGCCGTGGGAGCCGATGCGGCGATGGTCAAGGCGGGTGCGATCACCATGAGCAGCGACAGCAGCGCCGCCTGCGAACCCACCAGGATCCCGCCGAACCATTCCGGTACCCCGGTCAGCGACTCGCGTACGCGTTTGCGCGCACTGCTGAGGTCGCTGGTGAGGGATCGTGCCATGGGTCTATGGTCGCCCGTGGCCCACCAAAAACGACGGAACGGCTCGCGCCAAGGAGGGGTTCTACTTCTCGGCTCCGGCCACCATGCCCTTCATGAACCACTTCTGCAGGAAGAGATAGGCAATCAGCACCGGTGCCAAGGCCAGCAATGCCGCCGCCGCCGCCGCCCCAAGGTTGCTCGACTGCGTCGAGAAGAACGACGCGATTGCGGGGGCGATTGTCTGTACATCCGGCTTGGTGAGGATGTAGCTCGACAACGCATACTCATTCCACGTCGCAATTCCAGTGAGGATGATGACCGTAGCGGTCACTGGCTTGAGGAGGGGAAAGACCACATGAAACAGCACTTGGAAGAGGTTCGCTCCGTCAAGCCTGGCGGCCTCCTCTAGCGAGGTGGGAATAGTGCGAAGGAACGCCGCGTAGAGAAACACACTGAGCGATAGGTGCGTCGTCACCATCACCAGGATGATTCCCCAGTAGGTATTGATCGCGCCGAAGTCACTCATCATGGAGTACAACGGCACCAAGATGCTCAGCGGCGGAACCATGATCATACTGAGGATGAGGACCATGACGACCTTGTTGACCCAGGTCTTGCGGCGAGCGAGCGGGTAGGCGGCAAGCGCGCCCAGGACACAAACCAGCAGCGTGGAGACCCCGGTGACAACGATGCTGTTGAAGATCGCGCGGAGAATGTTCCCATCTCCAAGCGCGCTCGCGAAGTTTCCGAAATAGAACTCGGTAGGTGGAAGCAACTGCGACGAGAGATCCGTCTTGGGCTTGAGCGAGGTGGTGAACGCGACGTAGAAGGGCAGCAGTTGCACAAAGCAAACGACGATGAGTCCGACGGCAACGAGAGGTTTGGAGATTCTGGTCATTGTTCTAGGCCTCCAGCTGCTTGCGACCGAGCATCTTGTTCATGACGAGAGTGACCGCGAGGATGATGACGAAGAGTGCGACGCCCATGGCGGATGCGTACCCAGCGTTCTGGTTGTCGAAGTAGGTGATGCTGATGAGCGTCGAGACGGAGTTGGTCGAATAGCCGGGCCCGCCATTTGTCAAAATCTTGATGATGTCGAAGAGTTTGAGCCCACCGATGAGGTTGAGCACGATGCTCGTCGCGAATGCGGGCTGCAGGAGCGGCACCGTGACGTAGCGAAACTTGTGCCAGGTGGACGCACCGTCGAGGCTTGCCGCCTCGTAGTACATCTCGGGAATCGACTGCAGACCCGCCAAGTAGATGATCATCGAAATGCCCATGAACTGAAGGCTGTTGATGGCCACAATGATGGCGACGGCGTTCCCGGAGTCCGCGAACCAGGCGACCCTGTCGCCACCGAGCGCGACCACAATCTCGTTGAAGGCACCGTCGTTGTACTGAAGGAGCAGGTAATACATCGTGCCCATGATCACGGGCGAGACCAGGACCGGCAGATAGACAATTGCACGGGCGGTCGTGCGGCCTCGGAACTTCCTGTCGAGTGCGAGCGCTAGCCCCAGCCCAAATATCTGCTGGAGGATCATGCTGCCCACCCCATAAATGAAGGTGTTGACAAGCGACTGACCGAAGACTGGGTCAGTAAAGAGGCGGCTGAAGTTGTCGAAGCCCACAAAGCTACGCGCGGCGCTGTAGCCATTCCAGTCGGTAAACGCTAGTCCGATGCCGCTGACCAGCGGGTACACCATGAAAATCGCGAAAAGGATGAGCGCAGGAATGTAGAGCAGATTGATGAGACCACTACCGCGGTGAGTCTTCGCGCGGTAGCCCCGGGTTCTCTGGGTGGTCTTGAGACGTGTGGTAGCCATGGATTCGACTCCTTTGTCGAGAAGGGTGTGGGGCGGGCAACCTCAGCGGACTACCCGCCCCACGACGACGATGAACCTACTTGGTCTGTCCGTACAGGTTGTCGAACGTCGTCTTCATCTGTTCGGTCGCGTCCGCAGTGCTGGCCTGCTCGGTAATGACGCTGTCCGTGGTGACCTGCATCGCATCCCACGAGCCATTGGGGAGGTACACACGGTCGAAGTACGGCACCACGGGCGTATTCGCTTCCGTGACCCACTCATCGAAGCTGGGCTGAATGGGACCGAGGTCCATCGTGCCGGTCGTGAGACCAGGAGGTGAACTTGAGGCAGCGGCGAGGTCGGTTACGTTCTCCGCGAGGAAGTTCACGAAGTCCGTCGCCACTTCCGTGTTCTCTGAACTCTTGGACACACCGAAGGCGGTGCGCTCTCCACCCACAAGGTACTTGGGTCCACCCGTGTTTGAAGGCATCGGGATGAACCCCAGGTTCACATCGGGGTTAAAGCTCAACGCGTTGTCAAACAGCAGTGACGGACCAAATTCGAAGGCGGCCTGGCCTTGAGCGAGGGCCTTCGCCATGTCGTCCCGCGAGGCGGACGAGTAGTCAGGGTTGATGTATCCCGCCTCACCCCAGCTGTGGATGATGTCGAGCATCTCCTGGTAAGCCGAGGAGACGAACGTGCCGTCCGTCATCTCGGTGAGCTGGTTGTCATTAAAGGTGCCACTCACCACGCGGTCGGCGACTGCGGCTGAAAGCGGCTTGCCGCCAATGTAGACGGGTGAGACGGTATCCGAGTTGACCTTGTCGGCAGCCGCCGCGAAATCGTCCCATGAGTCGATCCCTGCGGGATCAACGCCAGCGTCCTTCAGGACATCTGCGTTGTAGATGATGCCTGAGATGTCAATGTTGGTTGGCATCGCGAAGATCTCGCCATCGGCGGTGACCATGGTGGTCTCGAGCGAAGGGATGACATCGTCGGCCCACGGCTGGTCCTGCAGGGGAAGCAGGAACTCGCCGTACCGCAGCACTGACCACCCGTGGGTGTTCCAGATATCCGGGGCGTCGTCCGCGGCGAGACGTACCTTCATGTTCGCCTCGTAGTCCTCGCCTGCGGGCACCAGATCGATGGTGACGCCCTCGTGGTCCGCTTCGTACTGGGCCGCGAGTTCCTTAAGTGCCTGGGCCTCGGTGTCATCGACCGCGAGTCCAGTTTGGAACTCGATCGTGGCATCGACGCTGCCAGAACTCTCGCCACTGCCGCTGCCGGCGTCGCCGTCATCTGATGAGCATCCAGCGAGCGCGAGGGCACCCACGAGTGCGACAACAGATGCTGTCTTGACAGACCTCATTGTCTTGCCTGACTTCATTGTCTTGCCTTTCCATTCATGTTCGGAAACTGACGGGACGAGACGTTACACGAATAACTATCTGATTGGCAACACCAAGAAATTCAACCGATCCGTGCGTAAACGTTACGATTTGACTGCAGTAACTTCCAGAGGGCATACTTTTTGACGTGCGACGACGACGTCGACTCGATCTGCTCGATGAAGAAGGTGGACAAGCGAACGATGAAGAGCTCAAATTCTTCTGCTCCCCGACGGCGAGCCACGCGAGCCGACGTTGCAAAACTCGCAAATGTGAGCACCGCCGTCGTCACCTATGTCACAAGCAATGGCCCTCAGTCGGTGGCTCCAGCGACCCGGCAGCGCGTTCTCGACGCGGCGGCAGCCCTGGGTTACAGTCCAAATGCTGCCGCGCGTAGCCTCAAGATGGGCGCCACTCATCTCCTTGGAATGGTCATCCCCGACGCGACCAACCTGTACTTTGCCGAACTTGCAGCAGCAATCGAACTAGCAGCCGAGGACCACGGCTTTGACTTGCTGGTCGCCCATTCGCACGGGAGTCGCTCTCGTGAGGTTCAACTACTGCAGAGCTTCACCTCGCGACAGGTCGACGGCATGATTCTTTTTACTGGCGTCACCGACAGAAGCGCGGCAGCACTCGGCGCCACCAACACTCCCTTCGTCACCATTGGTCGAAATCTCGGGGTTTCAGATGCCCTTGCGTTCGCGGTCGATCACCGCGAGGGCGCTCGATCGGGAGTCGAGCACCTGATCGGCCACGGCCACACGTCGATCGGTCTCGTCATTGGCGATGAGCCCGCGGAGGTCGCCCACTCACGAGAAGTCGGCTGGCTGGATGCGCTTGCCGATGCGGGTCTGCATCGTGGACCCATTGTCCGCGCTCCGTATTCCCGCGCCGGCGGCCTCGAGGCTGGGCGCGAGCTTCTCAGAAGCGACCAGCAAGTATCGGCCGTGTTCGTCGCGTCCGATATTCAGGCGACCGGGGTGATTCGCGCGATGCACGAGGCCGCAGTACGGATGCCGGAAGACATGGCGATCGTCTCCTTTGACGCCTCCCCCGAGTCTGAATACACCTGGCCGCCACTGACATCCGTACAGCAGCCAGTCCAAGAGATCGCCAGCTGTGCCATCGAAGCGATTGTGAAGCGGCGACGTGGCGAGCCCGCGGAGTCACGCATGTTCGCCACGCGGCTGGTAACCCGCGCATCGTGCGGATGCGTGAACCCAGTCAACTGATGTTGCTCTCCATAGCAATCTCGACCTACCGAAAGGAATCCTGGTGACCGACAAGCCCAACATCCTGCTCATCACCACCGATCAGCAGCACTTCGACGCCCTCGGCAGCCGGACTCCTCTGCTGAAGACACCCAATCTTGATCGCCTCGGTTCCGAGGGCATTGTGCTCGATCGCGCGTATTGCCCGAACCCACTGTGCTCCCCGTCGCGATCCTCGATCATCACAGGTCAGTACCCCTCGATTCATGGCTGTTGGACAATCGGCACAAAGCTCGACGAGGAGCACGAGACCCTCGGCGAGATCCTCGGCGATTCCGGCTACTCCACAACTCTCATTGGCAAGGCTCACTTTCAACCGTTGGCGTCGCAGCCCGACCAGACATCACTCGAGGCGATGCCGACGTTGCGAGACTTGGACTTCTGGCGCGAGTTCACCGGCCCCTACTACGGCTTCGATCACATCGAGTTGGCGCGCAACCACGCAGACGAGCGCTGGGCGGGACAACACTATGCGCTCTGGATGGAAGAAAAGGGCCTCACCAACTGGCGGGACTATTTCCAGAATGAGGACGGGACCAACCCGCGCCGACACAGCTGGGATCTCCCTCAGGAGTTTCACTACACCAACTTTGTTCGTGAGCGCAGCGCGCACGCGCTCGACGTTGCTGCAGGCGACCAGAAGCCATTCTTTTTGTGGGCGAGTTTTCAGGACCCGCACCCGCCGTACGTCGTACCCGAACCGTGGGCGTCGATGTACGACCCTGCCGACGTTGATCCCGGCACCCTTACGCCCGGCGAACTCGACCGGATGCCCGTGTGGCACCGACTCACGCAGGAGGAGAACCCTGATTACTCGCCGTGGCAGGAGACGCCGCACGAGAACCACGGCTTCGGCAGCCACCTCATCGACGACGAAGAGTTGCGCAAGAACATAGCGATCTACTACGGGATGATGTCCTTCATCGACGATGCTGTAGGAACCTTGCTCGACCGACTCGACGAACTGGGCATGACGGAGAACACCCTGGTGGTGTTCACCACCGATCACGGACACTTCCTTGGTCAGCACGGACTCATTGCAAAGGGCGCGTTTCACTACGAGGACCTTTTGCGCGTGCCGATGCTGGCGCGCTTCCCCGGGCGTATCCCCGCGGGATCACAGACGGAATCCTTGCAGAGCCTGATCGATCTCGCGCCGACGTTCCTCGCTGCGGCTGGAATTCCCATCCCCCTTGCCATGCAGGGCGTCAACCAGCTTCCGGTCTGGGAGGGATCCGAGACCCGCGCGCGCGACCACGTCCTGATTGAGAACCGGCACCAACCTACTCGCGTGCACATCCGGACCTACGTGGACGATCGGTACAAGATCACTCTCTACCGCGACGAAAACTACGGCGAGATGTTTGATCTCCAGACCGACCCGGGCGAGGTTCACAACCTCTTCAACGAGCCCGAACACCGCGAGTTGAGGGCCGAACTTCTCGCGAAGTTCATGAATGCAGAAATGGTGCGTGAGACCAGCCGCTACGCGCGGATTGCCGTCGCATGACGGAGAACCCCGCGCCTCCAGTCGTCGTGCTGCGTGGGGGCGGAACAACCCTTGTGTTCGACTCCAGCAGCCGCTTGCCCTGCGTGATTCATTGGGGCGCAGATCTTGGCCCCCTTGGCTCCGATGACCTCCTGGAGCTGGCACACACCGCAATTCCATCGCAACTCAACGGCGCCCCTGACGTTCCTCGGACTTTCCCGATTCTTGCTGGGGAGGACACCGGGTGGGTGGGTCGTCCTGGACTAGTCGTCTCGCGCGATGGCCATCAACTTGCCTGCCGATTCGTTGTGGAATCGCAGCACCTAGCTGAGACTCACGACAGAGTCGCGTTCGTGCTTGCCGACAAGGCCAATGGGGTCCGCGTAGTTCTCTCCTATGCCCTGGACTCACACGGCGTAGTGACCGCCGATGCCACCGTCTCCTCCACCGGCGAGGGCTCCCTCGCGGTTGAGCACTTGGATCTTAGGCTCCCGCTTCCACACCGCGCGGCGGAGATTCTCGACTTCAGTGGCAAGTGGGCGCGTGAGCGATCGCCGCAGCGGTTCCCAGTGGTGGACGGCGTTCATTCGCGTGAGGGTCGCCGCGGAAAGACCGGGCTTGACAGTCCCTACGTCATGTCGGTTGGGACAGAAAGCTTTACCCATCGCACCGGCGAGGTGTGGTCCATGCATGTGGCCTGGAGCGGAGACTCCTCGTGGCACGTCGAACGGCTCCCCGAAGGTGCCGGCTCCATGACGACCTCAATGGGTGGAGGCGAGCTTCTTCGCATCGGCGAAGTTCGCCTCGAGAACGGCGAAAGCTATACGTCTCCTCGCGTGTTCTTTGTCTGGTCACCCGACGGCCTCGACGGTGTCCGGAATCGCTTCCATAGCTACATGCGCGCGCGATCTAGCCACCCGTCGTCGCCAAGGCCCCTCACGCTGAACTCCTGGGAGGCGGTCTACTTCGACCACAACCACCAGAAGCTCGCAAAGCTCGTAGAACGGGCGTCCAGCATCGGTGTTGAACGATTCGTCCTGGACGACGGGTGGTTTCACGCCCGCCACGATGACACTGCCGGCCTTGGCGATTGGTGGGTCGATGAGCAGACGTGGCCACATGGCCTCACCGAGTTGGCCAACCAGGTACACGGGCTCGGGATGGAGTTCGGGCTGTGGTTCGAACCAGAAATGATCAACCTCGACTCCGACACTGCGCGGGCACACCCCGAATGGCTGCTCGCTCCCAGCACCGGCGTAGGTTTACCCTCGCGGAATCAACACGTCCTCAACATCGCGAATCCCGAGGCTTGGGCGTCCGTGCTTGACCGCATCGATGCGCTGGTCACAGCGCATGCGATCGACTACATCAAGTGGGATCACAACCGAGACCTGCTCGAGGCCGCCCGCCGTGGCAGTCAGGCCGACCGCGTCGGCTCACGCGCGCAAACACACGCGACCTACGCACTGATGGACGAGTTGCGTCGTAGACATCCCCAACTTGAGATCGAGTCGTGTGCAGGCGGCGGCGGACGAATAGACCTAGGCGTGCTCGAGCGCACCGACAGGGTCTGGGGTTCAGACTGCATTGACCCGGTCGAACGTCAGTCGATCCAACGATGGACGACGCTACTCATTCCGCCTGAGCTGATGGGCTCCCATGTGGGAGATCGCCGTTCACACACCACGAACCGGGAAGCCGACCAACCGTTTCGCATGACAACCGCGCTCTTCGCCCACTCCGGCATCGAGAGCGACCTGACGTTGTGCTCCGACACGGAATTGGAGAGCTTCCAACGATGGGGCGCGCTGTACAAAGAGAAGCGGTCCCTCATCCACACCGGAACAGCCGTCACCGCCGACATGCCGGGCGTGGGCGTCATGTTGCACGGGGTCGTAGCCCAGGACGGCTCAAGTGCACTGTTCGAATGGGCTCAACTCGGCACCGAGGCAATCGGTCAATACGGACGCACCCCAATCCCGGGACTAAACCCCAACGCCCACTATCGAATCCGGGTCAGGGAAGACGTCGGCACTCCCCGCTGGCAGGGCCATGCGCTGCCCGCTTGGGTAACCAAGGCAGCAGAGGACGGGCTTGTGGTTAGCGGCACCATCCTCACCGTAGTCGGGCTTCCGCTACCGGCACTCGACCCCCAGCAGTCGCTTCTTTTCGAGCTGGAGCGTGAACCCGTGGGCAGCCACAACGACCAAAAGTAAACTCCAGGTTCCTTCTCGTCGGCCTCCTAGACGCGCGGTAGATCGCGCATCACCGGATGCTCACACACGCGAAACGGCTCGTGCCAACCGAGGATGTCCTCGGCGGCACGAGCCGTTTCGTGTTGACGTTGCTGCGTTATCCGTTCAGAATCGCGCGCATCAGGTCGGCCGTCTCGGTAGGAGTCTTGCCCACCTTGACGCCGGCGGCCTCGAGGGCCTCCTTCTTGGCCTGAGCGGTGCCCGCTGAGCCCGACACGATGGCGCCAGCGTGGCCCATGGTCTTGCCCTCGGGCGCCTCGAAGCCGGCCACGTAGCCCACGACGGGCTTGGTGACGTGCTCCTTGATGTACGCCGCTGCGCGCTCCTCGGCGTCGCCACCGATCTCGCCGATCATGACGATCGCTTCGGTCTCGGGGTCCTCCTGGAAGGCCTTGAGGCAGTCAATGTGCGTGGTGCCAATGACGGGGTCGCCACCGATTCCGACCGCGGTGGTGAAGCCGATGTCGCGAAGCTCGAACATCATCTGGTACGTCAGCGTGCCGGACTTGGACACGAGTCCGATCTTGCCCGCGCCGGTGATGTTCGCGGGAGTGATGCCCACGTTCGACTGGCCGGGGGTGATGAGTCCGGGGCAGTTGGGTCCGATGAGCTGCGTGCCCTTCTCGGTGGCGTAGGTGAAGAACTCGGCGGAGTCCTTGACCGGCACGCCCTCCGTGATGATCACGGCGAGTGGCATGCCCGCGTCGACAGCCTCGACGACTGCGGCCTTGGTGAAGGCCGGGGGGACGAACAGAACCGAGACGTTGGCACCGGTGGCGGCCATAGCATCGGCGACCGTGCCGTAGACCTGAACCGAGACCGTCTCGCCGTTGACGTCGAAGTCAACGGAGGTGCCGGCCTTGCGGGGGTTCACGCCGCCCACAATGTTGGTGCCCGAGGCGAGCATGCGAGCCGTGTGCTTCTGGCCCTCAGCGCCCGTCATGCCCTGGACGATGACCTTGGAGTCGGAATTAATGAAGATTGACATTGCTAGACGTCCTTTACGCGTTGGCCAGCTCGGCGGCCTTGGCCGCTGCGCCGTCCATGGTCTCGATGATGGTCACGAGCGGGTGGTTGGCTGCAGCGAGAATCTCGCGCCCCTCCTCCACCGAGTTGCCGTCGAGGCGGACCACAAGCGGCTTCGTCGCGCTGTCGCCCAGCGTCTCGAGTGCGCCCACAATTCCGTTGGCCACCTCGATGCAGCTGGTGATGCCGCCGAACACGTTGACGAACACGCTCTTGACCTGCGGGTCATTCAGGATGACGTCCAAGCCATTGGCCATCACGGTGGCCGATGCGCCACCACCGATGTCCAGGAAGTTTGCGGGCTTCACATTGCCGTGGTTCTCGCCTGCGTAGGCGACAACGTCGAGGGTCGACATGACCAGACCGGCGCCATTACCGATGATGCCAACCGAACCATCGAGCTTCACGTAGTTGAGGTTCAGCGCCTTGGCCTTGGCCTCCAGCGGGTCCGCAGCGTCCTTGTCCTCAAGGGCAGCGTGACCCTCCTGGCGGAACGCGGCGTTCTCGTCGATGGTGACCTTGCCGTCCAGGGCGATGATCGTGCCATCCGCGGTCTTCACGAGGGGGTTGACCTCGACCAGCGTCGCGTCCTCCTCCTTGTAAACCGTCCAGAGCTTCTCGATCGCATCCGCGACGGGACCCGCGAGGTCTGCGGGGAAGTTTGCCTCGGCCACAATCTCTGCGGCCTTTGCCGCGTCGATGCCAACGATGGGGTCAACGGCCACGCGGGCGAGTGCCTCGGGACGCTCGACGGCGAGCTGCTCGATCTCCACACCACCCTCGACGGAGCACATCGCGAGGTAGCGGCGCTCGGACCGGTCCAACAGCACGGAGAAGTAGAACTCCTGCTCGATCTGCGCACCCTGCGCGATCATCACACGGTGAACGGTGTGGCCCTTGATGTCCATGCCCAGGATCGCCTCGGCGTGCTGCTCGGCCTCCTCGGGAGACTTGGCCAGCTTGACGCCGCCGGCCTTGCCGCGGCCTCCAACCTTGACTTGAGCCTTGACGACGACAACGCCGCCGCCCAGCTTCTCTGCCGCGGCGCGTGCCTCGGCGGGGGTTGTGGCAACGATGCCGCCAAGCACGGGGACACCGTGCTTCTCGAACATGTCACGTGCCTGGTACTCGTACAGGTCCATGTGAGTCCTTCTCGCTGGCGCGCGCGGGGGTAGAGCGGGCGCAATGTTTGGTGGTGGTTCCACCTTAACGCGCGCGCATGTGCACGGAGTCACGTTCGGCTCACGCGTGTCCCGCGACCTCGGTGAGGGCGACTCACTGTGGCCGGGGCGGAGGCCGCGAGCCGGCACCGCCCCACTGCTGGCTAGTTGACGCCGAACTTCTCCGCGGTCGCCCGGATGGAGCGCGCCGACTGGGCAAGAGCCTCGGTCTCCTGTGGGTCCAACGGCACCGGCACGGAGTGCTTAATGCCGGAGCGGCCCACCACGGTGGGTAGCGACATGCAGACCTCGCCGACCCCCGGAAAGTCGATGAGAGTGGAGACGGGCAGGACCCGGTTTTGGTCGCCCAGGATGGCCTCGACGATGCGGGCGCCCGCAATGCCGATCGCGTAGTTGGTCGCGCCCTTGCCCTCGATGATCTGGTAGGCGGACTGCACCACGTCGTGGTGGATACGGTCGCGAATTTCGCGCGTCATGACGGGGCGCCCAGCATCGTCGTGCCAGTCACCCAGCGGCACGCCGCCGATGGTGGCGGAGGACCACAGCGGTACCTCGGAGTCACCGTGCTCGCCGGCAATGTAAGCGTGGACGTTACTCACCGCAACCTGGCACTCTTTGGCAACCTGGTGGCGCAGGCGCGAACTATCCAGCACCGTGCCCGAGCCAAACATCTTGGCGGGGCTGACTCCGGATTTCTTGATGGCCGCATAGGTCACGACGTCGACGGGGTTGGTCACCAGCAGGTAGACGGCGTTCGGAGCGACCTCGAGCAGCGGCGGCAACACCTTGTCCATTAGCGAGATGGTGGCACCGGCCAGGTCCATACGGCTCTGTCCGGGCTGCTGCTTGGCGCCGGCGGTGATGACCACGACGTCGGCATCCGCACAGACGTCCACCTCCGAGGAACCGAGCACGGTCGCCTCGGGCATGAACTGAATCCCCTGCGCGAGATCGAGAGCCTCGGCCTCAACCTTGGCGGTGTTGATGTCGTACAGCGCCACCGTGCGCGCGAACCCGCGCATCAGTCCGGCGTAGGCGAGGGTGGATCCCACCGCGCCCGCACCAACAATCGCTACCTTTGACGTCTTGGCCTCGTACATGGGTTGCCTCCAGGGGACATGGCTAGTGCAGACAGCCTAGCGAGATGGGGTGCGCGGGCGCCATTGGTTCACGGGTGGCGCAGGACAGCTATTACGCGCTGGCCTGACGGCGCTTCGCGAGAATCGCGTCGAGCGCGCCGACGGTCGACGCCTCGTCGTCACGCTGCGGAGCGAGAGGAGAGCTGTTCGCGGTCGATGCCGCGGGTACCACCACATTGGCGGTGGCCCGCGTCGCGGGGTCGCCTGCGGTGCGCTTGGCTGCACGGGCGTCGATGGCCCGTTCGGCGTTGCGCGCCGATGCTGCGAGGTCTTCGTCGGTGATCGGGCGGGCGACGGCACGACGCACTGACGCCTTCAACGTGTAGGCGGGAGCCGGGACGCCACTGGGCGACCAGCTCTCGTTGGTCCGGATGGGCTCCTCGACATCGCCGATGACGTGGCTCGGTAGTTCGGGTGCCGGTACCGGAGCGGGGGCCGCCAGCGGGGCGAGATCCTCGGTGGTGACCACACGGATAGCCTGCGTCTCCACATCGGACGGCTGGGAGTCTCGTCCCTCGGAGCGTTCCCGAGCGACGCGGCGCAGCGCCTGCGTAGCAGTAGCGGCGGCCTCCACCTCGCGAGCGATCAGGCGCACGTTCCGGTCCGCCTTGCGCTGGGAAGCAGCGGTACGCGCTCCTGCAACCACTACACCACCGACGCTTGCCGTCGCGAGCGCTGCGATGAGAGTCGGGAATCCGGTGGTGGCGACAAGCACCCAGCCGATGGTTGCCAGCACCGCGGCAACTCCAGCCACCACACTGCGGCGGCGGGCGCGCTGGGCACGTTCGGCCAATACTGCGGCACGGTCCGAGCGAAGCGACAGTCGTTCGCGCTGCGCAGCGGTGGCGGCGCGGTCAAGCGGTCCCGACGGACGGGACATCTGCTCATCACCGAGCGCCGAAATTGAAGCCCGGGCTGCTCCGGTGACGAGCAGCGGCACCTCACCGGAGTCGGTCGAGGGGCGAGCCGCGGCCCGCTCGGCACGCTGGGCGGTGGACTTCACCACACGCATCTCCGCCGAATAGCGATCCTCGGTGCGAACGAGGGCGTAGTCGGATCGTTCCTTGATGCGCTGCGGAAGCACATATGCGAGAACCATGCCTACGGCGATGATTACGAGCAATCCGGCTGGGGTGGTCATGAGACGACGGTACGGGCGACCGGGCTCAAGGTACCGGAGCGTTATCGGCGTGTCAGAATGATGGGTCCCAGAAGGGACCCTCGCGGGGCTCCTCCGCGGTCAGCGCGAAGACGGCGTGGTCGCGCCAAGCGCCGTCAATGTAGAGGTACTTCGCGCGCAGGCCCTCTGCTCGGAAGCCGAGTTTTTGCACCACCCGATGGCTCGCTGAGTTGTCGGGTCGCAATGCGATTTCCAGGCGGTGAAGGCCCTCGCCAAAGGCGTATTCGCTCATCATTGCGACTGACCGAGGGACGATGCCGCGGCCAGCGTGGTCCTCCGCAATCCAGTAGCCGATGGAGCCACCGCACTGCGCGCCCCACTCGATTGCATGGACGGACACTCGCCCCACCAAGGCACCCTCCCACTCAATGACCATCGAGAACGCGGTCCGGGCTTTCCATCTCCCCCGCTCACGTCGCACATAGGCCGGGAAACTAGCGGACACCTGCGGGCGACCGGGAGGCATGTTCGCCTCCCACGGACGCAGCCACGCGTAGTTCTTACTGCGCACCGCCATCCACTCCGCCTCGTCACTACGCCGTAAGGGCCGAAGCGTCAGGGATCCTCGCCTCAGGACGACCTCACGAGACATGGTTTCCCGCTAGTCCCACAGGGTGCAACGGAGCGAATCGCCGCGAGTGACGTTGGCAACGTCGGAATCGACCCATGCCAGAGCATCGGACGCCACCACGTTGGTCAGCGAAATCTCCCCTGGGATTCCCACGGGGGTGGCGAAGTGCTGACCTGAGCCTGTGGTCTCGATCGTGACGGGAACCGGCTGCACCTGTCCGTCAAGGGACCGCCAAGAAGCGATGGAGCGGGCGTGAATGGTGGGACGGTCCACTTCGGTGCGTCCGCTCATGAACCGCAGTGCGGGGCGCACGTAGGCCTCGAAGGCGATCAAGGCGGCCGTGGGACTACCGGGCAGTGCGAGCACCGGGATGGGGTGCTCGCCATCGGCGCTCACCAGACCATAGCCGTGCCGCTTGCCCGGCCACAGCCCAACCTCGCCTACGCGCACATCTCCGAGGTCCTTCAATACAGCGGCCACGGTGTCATTGCGCGCCTCGGACAGGCCACCGGTGATGAGCACCACGTCGGCGCGCACCAGTTGGTCCTCGATTGTTGCCCGCACGCTACCCCGGTCGTCGGGCACCACTCCCACCCGGTACGCATGTGCACC
Source organism: Demequina aurantiaca (assembly GCF_000975135.1). GTDB lineage: Bacteria > Actinomycetota > Actinomycetes > Actinomycetales > Demequinaceae > Demequina > Demequina aurantiaca. Next base: position 364,853 of record NZ_BBRF01000001.1, read on the forward strand.
TGCCTCACGCACCAAGGCGCTCAACATGTAGGCGTTGGACTCGGGCACCCGCGATCCGGGTCTACCTGCGCCAGGCTCCTCTAACTCGGAGCCGACGGAGATCACGACCACCCGGGGCACTGGGCTGACGGTGAGTCGGGCATTGCCGAGCGCAGCCGCGAGAGCGATGCGCCGCGCGTCCAGCCTCGATCCCTGGGGGATCGCCATGCTGCCGGAAGCCGCCTCATCACCCGCGGAGCGGATATGCGCCTGTGGGTGGGTGGGCGCCATAATCTTCACGCGCGCCACGCCGCCGTCGGTCATCGCTACGGGGACCACGGCATCGGCGCCGATGGGTACGGGAGCGCCGGAGCTGATCCGTGCCGCGGCGCCGCGAATGTGACGACGCGGGGCCCGCGCGTCAAAGGATACGTCGTGGGACACCGTGAGCGAGACGGGATTCTCGTCGCTCGCGTCGGCGATGTCCGCGGCCTGCACCGCATAGCCGTCACACATCGCAACGTCGGTCGCCGGGAGCGCATGCTGAGCGACAACATCGCCCACCAGCGTCGCACCGATGGCGTCCGCGACGAGCACGTCGAGCGGAGGCAGCGGCCGCAGCCCCGCGATCACCTCAGCGCGGTGCTGAACGAGGGTGCGCGGCTCCGCGTCGCTGCTGAGAATCATCTAGGCATTGTCGCGCGTGGACACGAAGCCCTGCAACCAGGTCGTAAAGTCCGGACCGAGGTCCGTGCGCTTGGCGGCGAGCTGGACCACGGCCTTGAGGTATTCCAACTTGTCGCCGGTGTCGTAACGGTGGCCGCGAAAGACGACGCCGTACACGCCGCCACCATCCTCAGCCGGCATTGACGCCAGCGTAGAGATCGCGTCGGTGAGCTGAATCTCACCGCCGCGTCCCGGCGGTGTGGTCTTCAGGACGTCAAGCACGGCCGGGTTGAAGACGTAGCGGCCAATCACGGCCAAGTTCGAGTACTCCTCGCCTGGTGCTGGCTTCTCGTTCAGTCGGGAGATGCGGTGGATCTCGAGTCCGTCCGGGACCTCCCCCTCCCCCGGCAGGTCCACGGCGGCGACGGACGTGGGGTCCACCGAGCCGTACATCTGGATCATGTGGGGTGGAACCTCGAGCAGCAGGATAACCGAGCCGCCCGTGCGCTCCTGGATGCGGCACATCGCGTCCAGGATGTAGTCGTCAGCGTCCAGGAAGTCGTCGCCGAGCAGAACCGCAAACGGCTCCCCGTCAACCCATTCCTCGGCGCGGCCCACGGCATGACCGAGACCCTTGGGATCTCCCTGGTTCACAAACGCAATCTCACCTTTGGACGAGGTCTCACGGACCGCGTCGAGCCGTGCCTGATCGCCCTTGCGCTCGAGAGCGGCCTCCAAGTCCGGCGCCGGGGCGAAGTGACGCTCCATCGCCTCCTTGCCCGGGTTAGTAATCAGGCACACGTGATCGAGCCCGGCGGCGAGCGCCTCATCGACCACGTATTGGATCGCCGGCTTGTCGACCACCGGGATCATCTCTTTGGGAATCGCCTTCGATGCTGGTAGAAAGCGAGTTCCTAGTCCCGCAGCGGGGACGACGGCCTTGCGAACGCGAGAAGTCATGGCACGAGACTAACGCGTGAGGTTAGTCACATCGGCCTGGCGAAACATTCTGTTTACCAAAATTTGGCACAATGGAACCATGACACAGCAGTCGATGACCTCCCAGCGTGCAGTCGAACCGGCCGACTCAAAGGCGCTCTTGCGCTCCAGCATCCGCAAGGGACGCGCCGACCGCAGCGAGCGACGGCTCCAAGAGCACGCAGAAGCTCTCCGCGACCACGTCCTCGCCCTCCCCTCCGTCGGCAAGGCGAAGTGCGTTTCTGTCTACGCCTCACGAAGGTTTGAGCCCGGCACACTGCCGCTCATCGAAGCGCTGCACCAGCGCGGTGTCAAGGTGCTGATCCCCATGCTGGGCGATGGCCTCAAGCGTGGATGGGGTATTTATCAGGGCGCCGACGACCTCGTCGAGCGAGCACCTGGCCGCCCTCCGGAGCCGTCCGGGGAGTTCCTTGGCCAGGAAGCCCTGCACGAGGCCGAGGTGGTGGTGGTTCCTGCGCTTGCCGTCGACACCACTGGCAACCGCCTGGGCCAGGGCGGCGGTTGGTACGACCGTGCGTTGTGCGACGCAGCGCCCGATGCGCCGATCGTGGCGCTCACGTTTGCCGGCGAATTGCGCGACGAGGCGCATGCGCTTCCTCACGAGGAACACGACATCACCGTGCACGCCGTCATCACCCCGCAAGGAGTGACTCGGCTCCCGGCGTAAGATACGTGCATGCCTACGTACACTTACGCATGTTCCGCATGCCAGCACCGCTTCGATGAGGTGCAGTCAATTCACGATGACACCCTCGTTGCATGCCCCGAGTGTGGTGGAGCACTGCGCAAGGTTTTCGGCACCGTGGGCGTGACCTTCAAGGGCTCGGGTTTCTACCGCACCGACTCGCGCGAAACCAAGAAGTCGGCACCCAGCAGCAGCTCCACTTAGCCTGTGGGGCGCGGACTCTCCCCCGCGCCTCCGAACGCACCTGCAGGCTCTCCCACCACCTCCGCCCGGTATTGGTCCGATTTCGCACGCTCTGAGCGCTCGCTGCGCCCCATTGGTCCGCTACGGACCGGCCTCACCAATGCGGCGGCTTATCCCGCTTGATCTCGTCGTCCCGTGAGGACCCGCCGTGCGAGCCACCCCAGGCCTCGTCAACGTCCTCCCACGCACGAGTGGGAATCAGCGGCCGGTCCGCGCCGCGGTGTCGGGCCTTGACGTCCGGCTCGGGAGCCTTTGGCTTGGACGCTACGTTCTTCGCGTCACCAACCTCATCTGAGGCGTCCTCGTTGGCATCAGCATCAGCATCAGCATCGACGTTAGCGAAGTTCGCGTCTTCGCCTTCAGTCGCCCCGTCGTCGTCAGTTCCCTGACTTGCCGCCACTGGCGGGGCAACCTTGGGCACACCAAAGCCCATGCTGAAACTGGGAACGGGCGTGGGGCCGGAGTCGGGCGCAAGTTTCGGCACCACGATCTCCCCGTCCGAACCGTCAGCTGCCGCGGGGCTCACGTGTTCTGCGTCCGCACCCTCGTCGACAACCCTGGTGACCTCGGCGGTGTCAGCCTTGTCGATGAGTTCTGGACCGTCATTGTGCCGCTCGGATTCAGCAGGCTCGCCACCAATCTGCTCGTCGATCAGCGCGGAGATTCCAAGCGTCTGGGGGTGAGGCTCGTCGCCCTCACCAGGCCCAGCATCGGCCTCATCATTTGCGCCAGAACCCGAGTCCTCCACGCGCAAGTCAGCGATGGCAAAGTCGTTGCCGTCCTCGCGCGCGGCCTCCAGCGCGTCGTCCTCGGACGGCAGCTCGATTCGCTCGACCTCGATGTCGAGAGCGGGCTGAGTGACCTCACGCACAGTTCCGGTGCCCACCGTGGGAATCGCAGCGGTACCGATCGCGGCAGTGCCACCCGGGCCGTCCTCGGGGCGGGATTCGCCGAGTGCGTCGAGCACCTGCTCAATTGCGGAGTCCGGATCCATAAACACATCGAGCGTCCACAGGGATACGACTGTCCACCCCAGTGCCTCGAGGGTCGAGTACTGCCAGCGCATGCGGTCGCGCAGGCTGGCCGCGCCCACCGCCGCCGCCTCGTCAGTCACGACGGCTACCTGGTAATTGCGGTCGTGGCGGCCGCCCACGACCATCGCGATGGTGTCGGAACCCACGCCATAACGCAGCCGCACTGCGAGTCCATGCCGGCGCAGGCGACCCGCGATGTCCGCGAGCAACCAGTCGCTGGGGCCAGGATCCGGGCGCTCGGGAGTCACTGCAGGAAGATCGACCGAGGACAACAGGTCGCGGAAGTCGTCGATCCCATGACCCTCGTGCGCCCTGCTCGCCGCGCCCGAAAGCTGAGTCGGGTTGAGTGCCGTGAACACACTCACCCGCTCAATCGACACGACCAAGGCCTGAACCAGCGCCTGCTTTCCCCACGTCTCCGAGAGGGCGCCAAGTTTCGCAGGGGCCACGCCCCGCGCATCGGCCGCGTAGCCCAGGGTGACCACGACTTCGTCCGCCACTACGCCTGCGGAATCGCCAAGGGTCATGACATGCACCGCATCGGCGAGCCTGGCATCGCGTTCACGCAACGCATCGACGATGCGCGAGCCATGAAGGTCGTTGCCGGCCACCACTGCTAGCGCGCGGCGCGGCAGCGAGTCACGCACCCGGGCGACGTGGTCGACGACCGCCGTCACCTCGGCCCGGGTCGATTCCACCTCAACCGCGCCCGCCACCGGGGCACCGACCGCCTCCAGTACCGTCACGTCGAGCCCGCCACGCTCCTCGGCAGCAGGGAGCGCGGACAGCGATCGCCCATAGGCGGCACTAGCGAGCACCGAGGTCACCCGCGGGTCGCGAGGCTGAGGAACGGCATGCATGACAATGTGCGGGAGGAGTCGCGCGAGCGCGGCCACGCCGGACCGGGTCGCCGTCTGCGCATCTCCCAGCACCACCACCTGGCGCGCCCGGGCCAGCGTCGACACGAGCTCCGCAAGTGCGAGCGACTCCCCCGCCACGATGACCGCGAGGTCAATGCAGCGGCTGGCGGGAGCCATACGCGCCACCTGCTCGGCGCCAGCAACAACGACGGGGCGCAGCGCGGTGACGAGCGGCGCGTAGTCGCGCCAGAGTTCCTTGAGCGATCCGTCGCCGCCCTCGACCAGCGCGGCAAAGAGGTCGCGAGCGTGGTCGGGGTGACGCGCAATCGCTGTACGCCGGCGTTCCGCGACCGCGCGCATCAACGGACCCACCCGCGACGCCCCGAAGGCGGTGTCGCGGTCAAGGAAGGCGTCGACGGCCCTGCCAAGCGCCCCTGTCTCGGTCAGGCGCACATCCGCCGCGACGATGGAGTCGAACGCAGCGGCCCACCACGAGAACTCGAGGTCACGCCGCACCTGTTCCGGCCCGGCCCCGCGCGCGTTGAGGTCCGCAAGAAGTTCGGCGAAGCCCACTGCCTCGATGTCCGCCTCGATGGGCACGGCCTCGACGGCATCGAGCGATCCCGGGATGCCCTCCGCCAGCGTGCTGAGTACCGAGACCATGTGATCCCAGGGCTGCTCGGCCAGCTTTTCCTCGCCCGATGCCTGCTCGACGACGTCCACAATCAAGCCCCAGAGTTCGGCCGAGTTGTGCAGACGCTCGCTAAAGATGTCGAAGTCGTCGGGGACCACGGGCCACCCGCCGGAGGGGCTGTGGGCGCGCCACTTGAGCGCTTGCTCGTGGGCCTTGACGAGGTTCTCGTGGAGGTTCTCCTTGCCGCGCCCTGGGCGGAGCAGCTCGACGGCGCGGCGCACCATTCCGCGGCGATCGCGGCGGGGAACATCCTGGTAGCGAGGCGATGACGACGGTGCCGTCGCAGCAACTAGGTCGTGCAACGAGCGATGGAAGACCGCGGGTGAGAACACGTCCAGCGTGGCCCGGATATCGTCGAACATCGTGACCTGGTCCGCCCACACGGCGAGTGAGGGCGCCTGGTCGACTCCGGTCTCGTGCGCAGCCAACGCGGCTTCGGTGCGCATTTTGGGAATCTGGCGCACCAAGATCGTCGCGAGCGCCTCGTCGTACTTGGCGCCCACCTCGGCGTTATCCGTCGCCGCGGACCACCATGGCACCAGGTCCTCTGCCGGCGCGGAAGCCTCCGCAGCATCGGCGGCCTCGGCCTCTTGAACGGAACGGTCTTCGGCTGCAGCGGTCTCATCGAGGTGTGTCACCAACTCGGCTGCCACGGAGGCAAATCCGTGGTCGGCAACGATCGCGCCTGCATCGGCTCCCAAACGAACCGTCGTCGCCGGGGCGGGGTCGCTGGACGTCAGCCTCACGACTGCTTGTACTGCCTCGAAGGCGCTCACGCCCCACGGACGGTGAGGACGGTGCAGGGAGTCGAAGCGCTGCTGGAGTCCGTGACGAGCTCGGAGCATGGCCTCGCCACCCTCGCGCAACTGGGCGTCGTTCACCTCGACCGCGCCCAGCGTAATGGCCGACAGCAGTCGCGCTCGCGCCTCCGCATTCCAGGCGCGCGAGTGCCCGTCGATGTACAGGTCGCCCGCGCCCAGATCGTCGAGGCGCCGTCCCACACCTGCGACCGCGCCGTCGCTTCCCGAGACCACGGCAACGACCTTGCCCGATGCTGCGGCATCGGCGGCCACCGCAGCGGCCATCGATAAGGCGTCGGCGCCGGGGGGTGCCTGCAGGAACACGCTGCGGCCCGTCGCGATCACGTCGAGCGCCGCGAACTGGTTGTCGTCTAGGTCGCCGATGCCACGCTCAGCGAACGGGTCACGGTCGCCCTTGGGAAAGGCCGGTAGTGGACTGGCGAGCAGTTGCGCCGCGTCCTGGTCGCCGGCGACGGCGGCAAGGATGTCCGATGCGCCGATGACAGCGTCGCAGTCGTCCAGGTCGTCGAGCAGGCGTTGCTCCGGGTCGTCATACGCACCCACCAGCAGGTTCTCGACCACGGCAAAGTCCTCGCCAAAGAGCGCGCCGCGCTCGCGCAACGCATTCCAGATGGGGCGTGGGTCGAACGCCTTGCCGGCGCCCGGCGGTGGCACGAGGTCGGCGAGCGACGCGGTATCCCCACGCGTGCGCAGCTCCGTGGCGACGATGGGGTTGAGGCTCACTCCGTCCAGCAGCGTGAGGTAGAAGTCGCGGTCGTTGAAGGCCTCCACCAGCATGGGGCGCAGCAACACGGGAACCTCGCGGCGCGCTCCGTCCTGGGTCCACGTGGCGGTGCCGACGGACATCGCCGCGGTCCAGACGCCCGATGCCGCCTTGACCTGCGTGGCCTGGCGGTAGATGAGGCCGATGCGGTGAAGGGCTGCCGCCTGCGGCGCCTCATCGCGAATCAGCGCGGAGACAAGCGTGGGACGGCCGGCAAACAGCGGCGCGATGCCGGCGGGGTGCGCACCGCGCAGATCGACCACGTCCGCGCCTGCCGAGACTAGGTCTCGTAGCGGCGAGACGGTCGCCGATGTCGCGAGTTGCTCTCGCCATTCCTGAAGCGCCTCGGACACCAAGGCGCGGCCGATGTAGTCCACCACTCCCCTACGGTAACGAGCGCAACGAACTCCCGCGCGGCACCACGCCGCACCCAGTGCTGTGCTCTTGGACACACTCGCGGACCGCCAGCATTATTTGCCTGCGCCGAACGTACGTTGCGGGACCGCGAGGAGGAGTGCGGGGCCGCGCAAGAAAAGACAGTGCGCGCCGACTTATCCAGCCGACACGCACCGTTGGGGAAATTGTGGCCCCCCGGACCCCGCGCGTCAACTCGGACGCGCCAGTCCTCAGTGCGCGAGGTCGGTCACGTTCTTACAGCTCGACTGGCTCCACTCCGAGCTGACTGATGAGGGTCAACACGCGGCCGCGAATCTCATCGCGAATGGGGCGGACCGACTCGATGCCCTGACCGGCCGGGTCGTCGAGCTTCCAGTCCTCGTAGGTCTTGCCCGGGAAGTACGGGCAGACGTCGCCGCAGCCCATGGTGATGACCGCATCGGACGCCTGGACGGCCTCGGGGGTCAGGACCTTGGGCTGTTCCTCACGGATGTCGATGCCGAGCTCGAGCATCGCCTCGACCGCAGTGGGGTTGATCTGGTCCGCGGGCATCGATCCGGCTGAGCGAACTTCAACGGCACCCCCGGAGAGCGCCCGCAGGAAGCCCGCGGCCATCTGTGAGCGGCCGGCGTTGTGTACACACACGAACAGGGCGGAGGGTCGTTGGTCAACAGATTCAGTGGTCATCGTTTTCTCCTGTGATGAGGGGTGTGGACTGAGGCGTGGAAATGGCGCCCAAGAGGGCCTCGACGGCCGGCTGATGGGCGGGCTCGAGCGAGTACCACACCCACGTTCCGCGGCGCTCCGAGGTAAGGATGCCGGCTTCGCGCAGCACCTTGAGGTGGTGCGAGACCGTGGGCTGCGACACGTCCGCGAGTTCAGCTAGGTCGCACACGCAGGCCTCCGCTTGGCCAGCCTGGGACAGGTATGACAGCATCCGCAGCCGCAGTGGGTCCGCGATGGCCTTGAGCAATCCAGCAGCATCGGCGGCGGCGACCGGTGACAGCGGCGCGACGCCAGGGGCTGGCGCACAAGCATCGGCTGTGATGGCGGAGCCCGCTACCGACACGGCGGTCACGTCCGTCAGCGGGAACGACTGGCGAGTGGGGGCGCTCATGTCGTGACCTTCGCACGGTCGTCCAGCGGCAGACCGGTGGACGGGTTGATGTGCCACCAGCGCCGGGCGAGCCACAGCGAGACGTACACGAGAGCGACGAGTACGGGAACCTCGATCAGGGGACCAACGACCCCCGCGAGCGCCTGACCGGAGGTTGCGCCGAAGGTGCCAATCGCTACCGCGATAGCGAGCTCGAAGTTATTGCCAGCGGCGGTGAAGGCGAGCGTCGTGGACCGCGCATAGCCGAGTCGCAACTGGTGGCCCGTGACGATGCCAATTCCCCACATAAGCGCAAAGTAGACCAACAGCGGCAGCGCGATGCGGGCCACATCCCAGGGGTTCGAGGTCACTGCCTCCCCCTGCAGGGCGAACAGCAGCACGATGGTGAACAGCAGGCCGTAGAGCGCCCACGGGCCGATGCGCGGCACGAACGTGCCCTCGTACCACTCGCGTCCCTTCGTGCGCTCACCCACGTAGCGCGACGCGAAACCGGCCGCGAGGGGGATACCCAAGAACACCAGTACGTTGAGCGCGATTTGCCCCATGGACACCTCGAGGCCCTGCGTGTCCAGTCCCAGCCAGCCAGGCAGCACCGTCAGGTAGAAGTAGCCGAGCACTGCAAACGCCACCACCTGGAAGGCTGCGTTGACGGCGACGAGGACGGCCGCAGCCTCGCGGTCACCGCACGCGAGGTCATTCCAGATGACCACCATCGCGATGCAACGGGCAAGGCCTACGATGATCAACCCGGTGCGGTATTCCGGCAGGTCGGCGAGGAAGATCCACGCGAGCGCGAACATCAGCGCAGGTCCCACGACCCAGTTGAGCACGAGCGAGCTCACCAGTAGGCGCTTGTCCCCCGTCACCGCGGTCATCTTGTCGTAGCGAACCTTGGCGAGCACGGGGTACATCATGACCAGCAGGCCAATGCCGATCGGCACCGAGATTCCGCCTACCTCGAGCGAGACCAGCAGGTCCGACAAACCCGGAATGAACCGGCCAAGCAGAATGCCACCGACCATGGCGAGACCGATCCACAGGGGTAGCCAGCGATCGAGAGTGGACAGCCGCGCGGGGGTTGCTGTGGGCTGGGAAGCGATCGCTTGATTAGACATGTGTCTATATTGACGGTCATCGATTCATATCGCAAGGCCCGCCGCCGATGCTTGAGCTGGGGAGGCCCACGGCCCGCCTCACCGACCGTTGGCTGCTACTGCCCGCGCGACTGCCTTCTCAGAGTGTCGCGCACGCGTGGCACGTGGACTCCCGTCGATGCCATGTGTGCCCGGGTGCGCTTGCGGCTGCGGATCACCCCCACGAGGCCCACCGCCCACGGGATCACCAGCGCCGCGAACGCCAGCCGGAACTCATTCAGTGTGTACTCGGTCGCCCCCGGTGGAGAGGTGAGCTGCAGCACCAGACCGATGAGCAGGACGGCGACGATGGTGGACAGGAACCCGCCGATGTTCACAAACCCGGTGGCTGTGCCCAGCCGCTCGGCCGGGGAGAAGGTACGCGCAAAGTCGATCCCGACCAGCGAGATGGGACCACCCACGCCGATGACGACGCAGAATAGGGCGAGCTGCCACATCGGCCGTGGCGTGTTGAACGACAGGAGAACCGCCCAGGCGACGGCCGATGCCGTGGCGGAGCCAAGCACGATCCAGGACCGCCGCATCGGGAACCGGGAGGTAAAGAATCCCGCCGCGGGTCCCGCGATCATTGCCGCCACGGTCAGCACCACGAGCAGGCTGCTCGCTTGCGCGGGCGTGAGGTCCTGCGCCATGACCAGGAATGGCACGCCCCACAGCAAGGCGAACGAGTTGGAGCCAAATGGCGCGAGAAAGTGGCTCCAGAAGCCCAATTGCGTGCCCGCAGGGGTGGTGGCTGCGCGCACCGACCTCCAGAACTTCTCTCGCTGCGCAATCACAGGCGACTCCGCGGCGCTGAGGGGCATGCGCACCCCAAAGAACGCCACCATGGCCGCCACGACGCCAAAGCCGGCCAGGATGGAGAACGTCGCCGACCAGCCACGCGAGTGGAGCAGGAGCGCGACAGGCACTGCCGTGGCGAGCTGTCCGGCCTGGCCGATCAAGCCAGTGACCTGCACCAGGATGGGCACCCGACGGGGCGGGAACCACTCGGCCACTAGTCGGGCCGCGGCAATGAAAATGGGAGCATCCCCAGCGCCAATCAGAACGCGCGCCACCAGGGCGAGGGACACATGATCGGTCACCGCGAGGAGCAACTGCCCGGACGCCATCACCAACGACCCCGCGACCATCACAGCGCGCGGACCAAATCTGTCCAGCAAGTGACCTGCAGGTACCTGCATCATTGCGTAGGCACCCAGCTGCACGACGGTGAACAAGGCGAGCCCAGTGGCCTGAATACCGAAGCGGTCTACTGCCTCGACGCCCGCGACTCCCAGAGCCGTGCGGTGCACGACGGCCGTGAAGTAGACAAAGACGCCGGCCGCAAAAACTATCCACGCGACTCGAGCCGATGGTGCCCGCGCACTCACGCGTTCAACCACTTGGCTACCAGGCTCATTTCGCCAGCGTACGCCGCCGTGCGACCCCAAGAGTGCGCCTGGGCAGATTCGAACTGCCGACACCCGCTTTAGGAGAGCGGTGCTCTATCCCCTGAGCTACAGGCGCTTTACGGAAAAGAGCCTACCCGGGGTTACCACCTGGCGTGAACGTGCTCGCGAATGTCGCGGTTGTAGATCTCGGCGAGCTTGGCCATGGTGGCATCGTCAAGCTGCGGGAAGTCACCGACGGCGGAGTTGAGCCGCGCCTGCTCCGGTGTACGCGCGCCGGGAATCATGGTCGCAATGTTGAGGGACGCCAGCCAGGCCAGCGCGAGCTGCGACGTGGTCCAGCCCTCAGGGGTTAGCGCAGCCACCTCGCGTGCGGCCTTGACACCCACATCGAACGGCACACCGGCAAAGGTCTCGCCCACATCAAACGCCGAACCATCACGGTTGTACGTGCGGTGATCGTTGTCAGCGAACGTGGTGGCCTCGTCGTACTTGCCGGACAGCAGGCCCGATGCGAGCGGTACGCGGGCGATGATTCCCACGCCGGCCTCGTCCGCCGCGCCCAGCACTCGCTCGAGCGGCTTGCGGCGGAACACGTTCACGATGATCTGAATGGTGGCAAGGTCGGGCTCGCCAAGAACGCGCATGGCGTCGTCCACGAGTTCGACGGACACGCCCCACTTGTCGATGCGTCCCTCGTCGACGAGCGTGCGCAGGTCGTCGAAGGTCTGCGGGTCGTGCATGACCTCGGACGGCGGGCAGTGCAACTGCACGAGGTCGAGGCGGTCCACACCCAGGTTTTCGCGCGAGCGGTCGGTCCAGCGACGGTAGTTGTCGAGGTTGTACTCGGCAGCGACGTGCGGGTCGGCTCGCCGGCCCATCTTGGTCGCGACGGTAAAGAGTGCCTTATCTGGATGTGAGTTCACGAATGCACCCACGGCGCGCTCCGAGCGGCCGTCGCCGTAGACGTCCGCGGTGTCGAAGAAGGTTGTTCCGGACTCTGCGGCGGCCGCCAGAATCTGGTGCGACTGCTCGTCACTCACGTCGCCCCAGTCGGCACCAAGTTGCCAGCAGCCCAGTCCCACCTGTGAGAGATCTCGTCCAAGGCGGGGAACACGATTACTCTTCATGCCTCCACGCTAGAGCACATTCGCCGGTGCTCGCCACCACGTGGGGCACAGATCTCGTGCGCGAACTACCCATACACGACAAAAGCCGCCACCCCTAGGTGACGGCTCTTGTGCGACGCGTTCTTAGTTAACGCGAATGTACGTCGGGTTGTGCTGCCAGATCCCGCGGAACTGGATGGTCTTGCCGGGACGCGGAGCATCGATCTGCAGGTTGGGGCCTGCGTAGATGCCCACGTGACCTGGGGACACGATGATGTCGCCGGGCTGAGGCGAGGACACTCGCGTGCCCACGCCGTAGTAGGCGCCGGATGAACGCGGGAGGCTGATGCCTAGCTTGCCGTAGACGTAAGACGTGAAACCGGAGCAGTCGAAGCCGCTCGGGCTGCTTCCGCCGCCCACGTAGGGGACGCCCACGTACTTCGAGGCCTCGGCGATGACAGCGCTTCCGCTGATCGCTGCCTTGACGTTGCTGGAGTTAGAGACCGGGCGGGCCGAGGACGTGCTCGAGCTCGAACTGTTGCTGGTCGAGGCCACGGGCGCCGGAGCGACCACTACAGGCTTGGGGTTTTCCTTGACCTTGATGTCAGGAGTGTCGAGGTCGAGCTCAACGTCATCCTCAGCGGCGACAACGGCGGGAACCTCAGCGGTGACGTTGATGCCGGCGGAGGCCGCATCAGCAAGGGGTGCTGCGCCGGCCTCAACCGGGGCGACCGCGTCTGCAAAGCTCAGTGACGAGTCCGCGCTCACCTGAACGGTGGCGGTGTCGGGCTCGGTGGCCACGAGGGCGACGGCCGCTGCTCCCGTAAGGGGAACCACCACGATGGCGGCGCCTGCTGCTGCAGCTACCGCTCGCGCTCTTGCGCGCATGTATCCGTGCGTCAAATTTCAGTCCTTCCGCGCCACGTGCGCGTTTTCTTATCTTGATGCCCCGTGCTTCTCAGATGTGAAGCGGTCCCTCAGTCAAAACAGGCATCAGGAGGAAGTTCCTCAGGTCCTACGGTCACTCACCATACATAACAATTTCGTGTCCTGCCTAATGGGCGCTGACGAAAACGTGCCGAGCAGCTTCGTGCGTGATCGTTACCGTACCGTTATCAGTCGTAACCAAAACGTCATCATCGACGGCCTCGATCCGGAGCGTCGCCCCAGGTACGAGTCCTGCTTTGACCGACTCATCAAGGAACCCAAGTGCCGCCTGAGGGTTCTCCCCGATGCGCACCAGGGTGACATCCGTCACACCATCCAAAATAATTTGATTTAGCGACACGCCAGGGGCACTTTTGGCGGCTTCGTCGCTCATTCCTAGCTCCGCGAGGCCGGGAATGGGGTTCCCATATGGCGACACTTGGGGGTTGCCGAGGATCTCGAGGAGGCGCCGCTCGACGCGGTCGCTCATCACGTGCTCCCACCGGCAGGCCTCCTCGTGCACGTAAGGCAGTTCGAGTCCCACCACGTCGGTCAGCAGCAGCTCTGCGAGCCGATGCTTGCGCATCACCCGCACCGCAATAGCCTCGCCTTCCGCGGTCAGTTCCAGGTGCCGGTCGCCAGACACGATCACCAGCCCGTCGCGCTCCATGCGTGCGATGGTTTGCGACACGGTGGGGCCCGCGTGGCCCAACTGCTCCGCGATGCGCGCGCGCATTGGCGTGACACCGTCTTCGATCAATTCATAAATGGTGCGGAGGTACATCTCCGTCGTGTCAATCAGGTCACTCATCCGCTGTGCCTACCCATTCCGTAGTAATCCCAACCCGCATCGATCCATTCTTGCGAGGGCAAACAGTTACGTCCATCGATGATGCGTGCGTGTCCGACCGTCGACGCGAGTGCCACGGGGTCCATGGTCTTGAACTCGCCCCATTCGGTCGCGACGATCACGAGGTCCGCGCCTCGACATGCACCGTCGATGCCGTCCGCGAACGTCAATGTCGGCCAGATGGCGGCCGCATTGCGCATGGCCTCCGGGTCGTACACCCGGACGTCCGCGCCACGCAGATGCAGGCTGCCGGCGACATCAAGGGCCGGCGAATCGCGGACATCGTCCGACTGGGGCTTAAAGGCCGCACCAAGAACCGCTACGTGGATACCCGACAAAGATCCACCCACGACCCGAGTGGCCAGCTCCACGGCGTGTTCGCGGCGACGCATGTTCACGTTGTCGACTTCACGCAGGAAGGTCAAGGCTCGGTCAACTCCGAGCTCCCCGGCGCGAGCCATGAAAGCGCGGATGTCCTTAGGCAGGCAACCGCCCCCAAAACCCAGCCCGGCGCCCAGGAACTTGCGGCCGATGCGCTCGTCGTAACCAATCGCGTCGGCCAGGGCAATCACGTCTCCGCCCGAGGCCTCACACACCTCGGCGATCGCGTTGATGAAGGAGATCTTGGTGGCCAGGAACGCGTTGGCGCTCACCTTGACCAGTTCGGCCGTCGCCAGGTCCGTGACAATAAACGGGGTGTCGCGCTCCAGCATCGTCGCGTAGACGCGCCGTGCGGCCTCCTCGATCCTGCCGGGGCGCTCGGGGTCTACCCCAATCACAAGGCGGTCGGGGAACAGCGTGTCCTGTACGGCGAAGCCCTCCCGCAGGAATTCGGGATTCCATCCCAACTGAGCCTCGTCGCCGACGGGAGCGATCTCGCGCAGCCGCTCAGCCAGGCGCGCCGAGGTACCCACCGGCACGGTCGACTTGCCGAGGATGACGGCAGGGCGCGTCAGGAGCGGGCCGAGGGTCTCGATCACGGCGTCGACGTAAGTCATGTCGGCCGCGTTCTCCCCCTTCTTCTGCGGGGTTCCCACGCCGATGAAGTGCACGTCGGCAAAGTCGGCGGCCTCCTGGGCGTCCGTGGTGAAGCGCAGACGCCCTGAATCGACATGGCGGCGAAGGACCTCGGACAGTCCCGGTTCGAAGAAGGGAACCTCACCGCGGCGGAGCAGGTCAATCTTGGCGGGATCGATGTCCACGCCGATGACCTCGTGGCCGAGCTCGGCCATGCCTGCGGCATGGGTGGCACCGAGGTATCCGGTACCGAAGACGGAGATGCGTTCTGGCATGCCGCCAAGCCTAGTCGCCAGTGGAGGCGCCGGTTCCTCGTGCCGCTGAGAGCGGAACTGAAGCGATGACTGCGTGCCCGGGGGCGCGCACAGTAATCTCGCCGTCGCCGTAGGGAACGAACACCGCCTCGCCGCACGCGAGCTCGCGCTGCTCGTCGGCACTGGTGACGGTGGTGGAGCCTTCTAGAGAGAGCACGATGCGCGGGCCCGCGGGGGCGGTCCAGTCGCCGCCGCTCACCGAGGCCAGTTCGAATTCCGCGACGGGCGCTCTATATATAGTGACTGCACCCTCGGTCACCCGCTCGGGTCGATGAGCCGTTGCCGGTACCGCATTCATGAGGTCGAGTAGCAGTGGCACGTTGATGGGCTTAGGAGTGAGGCCGGCACGCACCACGTTGTCCGAGTTGGCCATGATCTCCACGCCCACACCCGACTGATAGCTGTGCACTGTGCCATCGCCTACGAAGCAGGCTGAGCCAGGGCGCAGGTAGAGGACGTTCATCGCGAGCGCCACCAGTGCGCCAGGGTCGCCGGGGTGTGACGCGAGGGCGCTACAGGCCGCGCGCACCTGGGCGGAAGGCTCCGCACTGGAGTTCAGCGATGCAAGGGTGGTCACCACGTGGGCACCCCTCGGAAGCGCCAAAACACTCCTTATATATGCAGTCACCGCAGACGCGGTCGATTCGGCGTTCTCGACGAGCTCCAGCAGGGCCGCGCCGTCCTTACCCAGCAGGTGCAGATCACCGCGCAGGCCGGGCAAATCGCGGAATCCGGCGAGCACCGTCATGGGAGTCAGAGCCACGATCATCTCGGGCTTGTGCGAGCGATCGCGAAAGGTGCGAGCAGGTGAGGTGGGCGGGATTCCCGCGGCCTCCTCGATGTCGAATCCCTCGGCGGCCTGCTCCATGCTGGGGTGAACCTGGATCGATAGGGGGGCGTCGATCGCGAGCACCTTCAGGAGGAACGGCAGCCGTCCATCAAATTCGTGAGCGACATCTGCGCCCAGCGTGTGGTCCGGGTCGCGGTCGATCAGACCGTCGAGCCCCAGTGCCTCGCCGTCGCAGTCCACTGTCGCCGGGGACGCGGGGTGCGCGCCCCACCAGGCCTCGGCTACCGGGGTGTCGCTGGGCTCACGTCCGAGCAGCTCCGGGATGGAGTCGGTGCGACCCCAGGCGTAGTTCTGCAGGGATGGATTCAGCGAGTACACCCAGCCATCATGCCACCCTCGCCGCGCCCAGTACGCTGTTGCCATGTTTGAACCGATCACGATCCCCGCCAATCTCCTGCCCACAGATGGCCGTTTCGGCTCAGGACCCTCAAAGGTTCGCGGCGAGCAGCTCGACGCGCTCGTTGCCGCGCAGCCCCTGGTGCTCGGCACCTCGCATCGCCAGGCCCCCGTCAAGGACCTCGTGGGCGACGTGCGCTCCATGCTGTCGACGTTCTTTAACGTGCCCGACGGCTACGAGGTCATCCTCGGCAATGGCGGTTCCACCATGTTCTGGGATGCTGCCGCGTTCTCGCTGGTCGAGCGCAAGGCGCAGCACGCCGCATTCGGCGAGTTCGGCCAGAAGTTCGCCAAGGCAACCACGGCTGCGCCGCACCTCGAAGCATCGTCCGTCCGTACGGCCGAGCCCGGTACGGTCGTCCTGCCCGAGGCCGAGGACGGCATCGACACCTACGCGTGGCCCCACAACGAGACCTCCACCGGCGCGATGGTTCAGGTGGTGCGTCCACCCGCGATCGGAGACGCGCTCACCGTCGTGGACGGCACCTCGGCGGCAGGCGGGCTGTTCCTCGAGGCACGTCAAGCTGATGTCTATTACTTTGCGCCGCAGAAGAGCTTCGCCTCCGATGGCGGGATCTGGTTTGCGCTGATCTCCCCCGCCGCTATCGAACGCATCGAGCGCATCGCGGCCTCCGGGCGCTATATCCCTGAGTCACTGTCGCTGGCCACGGCGCTGACCAACTCACGCGTGAACCAAACTCTCAACACCCCCGCCGTCGCCACGCTGGTGCTCATGAGGGCGCAATTGGAGTGGATGCTGGCCGGCGGCGGGATGGACTTTGTGACATACCGCACATCACAATCAGCGCGCTCCGTGTACGAATGGGCCGAGTCGCGTGCGTGGGCTGAGGCTTTTGTCACAGAACCTTCAAACCGTTCGACCGTCGTGGCTACCATCGGGCTCGCCGACAAGGTGGATTCGTCCCTTTTGCGCCAGCACCTCCGTGCAAATGGCGTCGTGGATGTCGATCCTTACCGGAAGTTGGGCCGCAATCAGATCCGCATTGGGATGTATCCCGCGGTGGATCCAGAGGACGTCTCAGCTCTCACCCGCAGCATTGACTACTTAGTGGAGCGATTACTGACATGACCGAACAGCAGGATGTCCTTAGCCCCAAGCGTCCCCGACGCCACGGCAACACCATCCTGCTAGGTTCGATCCCCGTCGCGGTGGCCATCACCTCGCTGCTGACCGCGGGCACGTGGGCACCAGGGTCCGTCGCCACCGACCTCGCTGATAGCCCCACCACCGCACCAATCACCGCCCCCGCGCCGATGCCCGAGATCGTCGCTCCCGGAACGCTCGCCGATGCGAAGGTCACGTTCCACGACGTCACCGTCACGCTGCCCCCGCCTCCTCCGCCCAAGCCCGTGGCGGCACCTCAGCCCGCCGTGGCATTGGCCGCGCAGAAATCGACGTCGACCAGAACCACTACCGCGGCGAGGACGAGCGCGGCCCAGCAGGCGCCTGCCACGAAGAAGGCCTCCGCGTCTGACTTCACCTCCTACTGCGCCAACCCCAAGGCTCCCTATACGGCGTCCGGTGGACCCCAAGCACTGCTCGCTGCAGCCAATCAGGAACGCGCACGCCTAGGCTTGGGCAAGCTGAGCTGGTCGTCCTCACTCGCCTCTGCGGCAACCAAGTGGTCAAAGGCGATGGCGGCCAAGGACTCCACGACCGACGCCCCCTACGACGCGCTGGCCCACAACCCCAACCGTCCGGGCGCCGAGAACGTCGCGGTGGCGTACTCCAGCAACGGCATGGGCGAAGGCAACGCGATCGCCCGCGCCCACAAGAACTGGATGTATTCCAACGGGCACTGCTTGAATCTGATGAACCCGTCGTACTCGACCATGGGTGCCGGCACTGCTCAGACGTCGGACGGCACCACCTGGTACACCACGCAGAACTTCCGCTAGAGATCGAGGGGCGTCGCCGGCTGCGGGTGCGAAGGGTTGCCTCGCCACGGCGGAATCCAGCGATACATGCCGTAGGCCGTGGCGATGCCAACACCGCCCACCAGCCAGAATCCCACCGGAAGTGCGATGGCAGCGCCCACGGACACCGCCATCGGCCCAACGAAGCCACCCGCATCCTGCGCGATGCTCCACACCCCAGTGAAAACCGAGCGGGTGGCGCGCGGTGCGACGTCTGCGGCAAGGGTCATGATCAGGCCGGAGCCCCAACCGTTTCCGATTCCGAGCACGATGGCGGCCAGCGTCACGCCGAGCGCACCCGACGTCCAGGTCAGGGCGATGGTGCCGAGGCCCAGCATCAGAGACGACGGGACCGCGGTCCACACGCGACCAAAGCGATCCATCACGACGCCCGCCGGGTAAAACAGCACCATGTCGACTGCGGCGTTGATCCCAAAGATGAGGGTCGCGACCTGTGGGCTGAGGCCCACGTGCGTGGCCCACAGCGGCAGCACCACGAGGCGGGCGGCGCGCACTGCTCCCGTGAAGACGACAGCGATACCTAGAGTACGGAACACCTTGGCGTTGTCCTTGACCACCGTGAACGGCGACACCTTCTGCTCCGGTTCGGCTCCGAGGCGGAGGTGCCACGCGGGAGACAGGCGCAGCGCGACCATCGCGGCGACGGCGGCGATCACGGCGGCGACGTAGACGTAGTGGATGCCCCAGATCCCGATGATCGCAGCGCCCATGAGTGGCCCCACAAAGTTGGCGATGCGCCACACGCCGGCGAGAGTGGTGAGCGCACGAGCCCGATACTGGGCGCTGACGGCAGCATTCACCTGTCCCTGACGTGCGATGTGATAGCCGGCATGGCCGACCCCTACGGTCAGCGCGCCCACCGCGAACGGCATGATCATCGGTGAAGCAGCGCAGATCGCCGCCCCGGCCGCCAGGACGGCCAGCATGACCATCGCTGCGCGCGCAGGGCCAAGCCCGGCCGACAGTCGACCACCGAGGGCCGAGCCGACGATGCGACCTATCGAATACGCGGCCACCGCCAGCGAGGCAACGACCGAGTCGTAGTCGAACGACAGCACCGACAGCGCGAGTACGGGCAAGACCGCGCCAATGCCGATCTCGGCAAGGAACGTGGGGATGTACGTCGACGTTGCGAGGTCACGCACCACCTCGCGGCGCGGCTCGCTTCTCGCCATCGGCGGACTTACCTCGCGTCGGGTTCGGCGCTGGTCTCTGGTGCGACCTCGGAGATGGCAGGTGTCGCGTCCGCGGGAGTCTCTGTGGCAGCGTCGGCGACCGTCTCTGCGACTGGCTCAGTTCCCGTGACGGCAACTGTCTCCGTTGCCGACTCGGCGGCATCCTGGGTGGCCTCCGCGGCCGGCTCAGCCACGGCATCGGCCGATGGCGCGTCGGTGGCGTCAGCCTTGGGCTCAGGGTCCGGCGTCGTCAGGTCAAATGCCACAGGCACGTCATTCTCGAAAACAGGGTCCGTCTCGGGCCACTGAGACTGCTGGCGCTCAACGTCGGTCTGCGAGTGCGCGCCACAGCCGTGATCGACCGCGACGACGCGGCCGTCGGACTGGGACCACTCGTTGGTGCAGGCGCCAAACGCCATCCGGAGCGAGCCGGTCAGCGGCACAAAGAAGGCGCAGGTCGAGCATGGGGCGGCGGAGGCGATGGCGGAGGGGGCCGTCTTGCCATGCGAGCCACGGGCCCAGCGCTGCGCGACGTCCTCGCGGCCCTCGGGGCCAAGCACACGCTCGCGGCCCAGGCCAAACTCAAAGATGGCCAGTGCGTCGGCGTCGACGTCGCCCGTCGCTTCGTAACCGGGGACTAGTCGCGGGTCCTCCTTGACGAAGGGAAGCATCATGCTCGCGTCGAGGTCGCCGGGCTGCACGCGGTCGGCCCACGGGATCCACGCGGGCGCCAGTAGCGCGTCGTCGGTGGGAATCAGTTCGGACTCGCACACGGTGACCGTCTTGGCGCGCGGGGCGCGCGCCAGCGTGACCGACCACACCCAGCCGTGGTACCCCTGCAGGGTGCACGCGAAGAGGTGAGTGACCAACCGCTCGCCCGCCTTGGCGGAGCCTACGTGAACGCCCACTGCGGCGTCGTCGTTCGCGGTCTCGACGGCCGCCTCGCGGGCGATGTCGATTGCTTGGTCAAGAACGGTATCCATGGAGTCCTAAGCGTCTAGCTGCTCGGCGACGGCGCGCAATACGGCGGCGACCTGCTTGCCCTTGGCGGGCTCCGGGTAGCGGCCCTTGCGCAGCGTATTAGAGACGCCGTCGAGCATTTTGATGAGGTCCTCGACAATGACGGTCATGTCATCGGCGGGCTTACGAAGGTTCTGTGCAGTCGACTGCACGGGCTCGAGCATCGTGACGGATAGCGCCTGTGGGCCGCGACGGCCATCAGCGACGCTGTATTCGACCTTGGCGCCCTTGCGCGGGTTGGTGACATCGCCAGGAAGCGCGGAGGCGTGCAGAAACACTTCTTCACCTGCGTCGCTCTGGATGAAGCCAAACCCCTTGTCGGCGTCGTAGAACTTCACTTTTCCCGTGGGCACATTAACCTCGCGTCAATCAGCGCGCCGCTTGTTCGACGCCGTGCCCCAGTCTAGCCGGACGTTCCGAGACGGGCCACGTTCCCGATGCGCGCGCCAACCGGGTAGTGTGCCCTGCGGCGTTGCATTTGGTGCCGCACTGTCTGCGGCGGCACACTGAAGGAGTACGCAACGCCCTTGATGACGTCTGAGGAGATCATGGCCCCGACCGCAACACCCACGTGGTTGCTACCCGTTTACGCCCGTGCGGCGACAGGGGCAGGGGCCACCGCATCGGAAGACGAGATCCTGGCGGCGGCCAACCGTCTCCTCGCGCGCTGGGAGGAGCCCAGCCGGCACTTCCACAATGTGCGCCACCTGGTCGACCTTCTCCAGCACGTCGACGAGCTCCAGCAGGAGACGCACAAGCCACACGCCGTCCGCCTGGCGGCCTGGTATCACGGAGCGATCTTCTCCTCCGACGAGGAGGATGCATACGCGCACCGCGGCGGCGAGGATGAGGACGCGAGTGCCGAGTTCGCGCGCGAGGAACTTTCCGCGCTTGGCGTGCCACCCGAGTCGATCAATGACGTCACCACCATGGTCAAGGCGCTCGCCCGCCACACGCTCGATCCTTCGAGTTCGGACTGCGCCGTGCTGTGCGACGCCGACCTCGCCGTGCTTGCCTCCGACCCCCAGCGATACAAGGAGTACCTGCGCGACGTGCGCGCGGAGTATTCACATATCCCCGACCGCAAGTTCCTCGAGGCGCGTCAGTCCATCGTCAAGAAGTTGCTCGCGCGTCAGCAGCTGTACGTCTCCCCGCTCGGCGGGACCTGGGAGCAACGCGCACGCCAGAACCTTGCCGGCGAGGCGTCGCGCATCGAGAAGGCCCTCGCTCGCATCGGCGCGTCCGACGCGACCTAGCGACGACTCTGCACCTATGGGCCTTCTTATCCACAGATTGTTCTGGAGGCCGATGTGTGGGCCGGCTCCACTTCTAGCCTCAAGGGAGAGCCCGGAACCGGGTTCGGTACCTAGAGGAGGAGCAATGACGCAATACAACGTGGACGCGGGAGAGATCTCGCGCGGGGCGCAGCGTGCAACGCAGTCCGGGGAGAACATCCGAGTGGAGGTCGCGGGGCTGATGAGCACCCTCAATGCCCTCGAGGGCACCTGGCAGGGTGGGGCTGCGACGGCCTTCAACGGCGTGCTCGAGCAGTGGCGCGCGGCACAAGCGCAGGTGGAGTCGGCCTTGGACTCCATGGGCGCTGCGCTGGGGCAGGCGGCAACCGAATATGAGACCGCGGAGGCTCAGGCCTCGAGGCTGTTCGCCCGGTAGCGTGGCCGGTGGGCGCGTGACGTAGGCTCATCGCGTGAGCGTGCTGATCGATCCCCCGCTGTGGCCAAACCATGGCACCGTCTGGGGACACCTGGTCTCGGACAGCTCACTCGACGAGTTGCACGCGTTCGCTCGCGCCGCCGGCATTCCTTTGCGAGGCTTTGACCTGGATCACTACGACGTTCCCGCGGAACGCTACGCACAGCTTCAGGCCCAGGGCGCGCAGCTAGTGGACGGACGCGAACTCGTGAAGCGCCTGCGTGCCTCCGGACTGCGAGTCACATCCGCCGCCCGACACGGCCGCACTTAGGCCCTCGAAGGTTCCGGACATAGAAAAGGCGGGCGGCTGGTGCCGCTGCGAGGGGATCAAGCTTGATCGCCCCGAGCTGCGGCACCAGCCGCCCGCCGAACTACGTGTGGACTAGAAGCCCATGCCACCCATGTCGGGTGCGCCGCCGCCGGGCATTGCCGACTCCGGCTCGGGCTTGTTCGCCACGACCGCTTCGGTGGTGAGGAACAGTGCCGCGATGGAGGCAGCATTCTGCAGAGCAGAGCGCGTCACCTTAACCGGGTCGTTGACACCAGCAGCGAGGAGGTCCTCGTACTCACCGGTCGCGGCGTTGAGGCCGTGTCCGACGGGAAGGGTCTTGACCTTCTCGACAACAACTCCGCCTTCGAGGCCGGCGTTGATGGCGATCTGGCGCAGAGGAGCACCAACCGACAGCTCGACGATGCGAGCACCAGTAGCCTCGTCACCTTCAAGGTTCAGGTCCTTGAAAGCAATCGCACCGGCCTGAATCAGGGCCACGCCACCACCGGCGACGATTCCCTCTTCAACAGCTGCCTTGGCGTTACGCACGGCGTCTTCGATGCGGTGCTTGCGCTCCTTGAGCTCAACCTCGGTCGCGGCTCCGGCCTTGATGACTGCCACGCCACCGGCCAGCTTGGCCAGGCGCTCCTGCAGCTTCTCGCGGTCGTAGTCGGAGTCCGAGTTCTCGATCTCGGCACGGATCTGACGCACGCGACCCTCGATGAGCTCGGCCTCGCCGGCGCCCTCGACAATCGTGGTCTCGTCCTTGGTCACCACAACCTTGCGTGCCTGACCCAGGAGCTCGAGGCCCGCGGTGTCGAGCGACAGGCCCACCGACTCGGAGATGACGGTACCGCCCGTAAGAACGGCCATGTCCTGCAGCATCGCCTTGCGACGGTCGCCAAAGCCGGGAGCCTTGACTGCTGCAGCCTTGAACGTGCCGCGGATCTTGTTCACGACCAGGGTCGCGAGGGCTTCACCCTCGATGTCCTCAGCAATGATGAACAGCGGCTTGCCTGCCTGCATGACCTTCTCAAGCAGGGGCAGGACGTCCTTGATGTTCGCAATCTTCGACTCGACCAAGAGCACGTAAGCGTCCTCAAGGACAACTTCCTGACGCTCGGGGTCGGTGACGAAGTAGGCGGACAGGAAGCCCTTGTCGAAGCGCATGCCCTCGGTCAGCTCCAGCTCGAGGCCCAGCGCGCTGGACTCCTCGACGGTGATGACGCCTTCCTTGCCGACCTTGTCCATCGCCTCGGCGATGAGCTCACCGATGGCGGGGTCGCCAGCGGAGATGCCAGCGGTCGCTGCGATCTCTTCCTTGGTCTCAACTTCCTTGGCTGCCTTGAGCAGCTCAACCGTGACCGCCTCGACGGCCTTCTCGATGCCCTTCTTGAGGGCGATCGGGTTGGCTCCGGCAGCGACGTTGCGCAGACCCTGCGTCACCAATGCCTGTGCAAGCACAGTTGCCGTGGTGGTGCCGTCACCGGCAACATCGTCGGTCTTCTTGGCAACTTCCTTGACGAGCTCGGCGCCAATCTTCTCGAAAGGCTCTTCGAGCTCGATTTCCTTGGCAATCGACACACCATCGTTCGTGATGGTGGGTGCGCCCCAGCTCTTCTCGAGTACTACGTTGCGGCCCTTGGGGCCGAGGGTGACCTTGACAGCATCAGCGAGGGCATTCATGCCCCGCTCCATGCCGCGGCGGGCCTCTTCATCGAAGGCAATGATCTTTGCCATGGGTAAATCCTCTTCCGATGGGTTTTGGTCGTGCGCTGCCCGCGACGGACGATGCTGACCCACGAGTTCACGTCACTCGCGGACACAGGCACCTCAACGACACAACCGAGGTCTATTAGCACTCTCGGGTCGAGAGTGCTAAGTCTGATTTTGGCACTCTGGACCGCCGAGTGCAAGCCACGAGCGCGCGTTCCGCCCACGGCGGATACCTGCCCGCCTCAGCATCGGCGTGAGTGACCGGTGTTAGGCGTCGGGGTCCGAGGCCAGCAGGACTTCAATCTCGGCGCCACCGGGGGTGCCACCACCCTGGACCGCGTCGATACCGAGCGTCGTCGCGACGTCCTCGGCGGTGTCCTTGAGGCGGTCCTCGGTGTACGTCACCGTGTTCGTGCCATCTGGGATGAGAGACGCGTTGATGTTATTGGCGGCAACTTCCGTGTAGTCGGCGGCCTCGAGCTTCTGCTCCTGCTTGCCAGCCAGGCCCGAGATGCCAGAACCATTGCGTACGTGGATCTGTGCGTTGTAGATGATGACGGGTTCGGGTTCGGCTGTCTCAGACGGGGAAGGCTCGGTCGTCTCGCTCGGTGTCACTGACGGCTCGGGTGAGGATGACGCCGTGGGGCTGGGCGCGACGCTCTCGGTTGCCGTCACGCTAGGTGAAGCCGACGCACCAGACTGGGGGTTGTTGTCCTGGTTCCAGAGGAAGGTCGCGAATAGGTACGCGATGAGCCCGGCAACGATGAAGACGACGAGTGCCGGCAGCAGGCGCACGTACCACTTGCGGGGTGCGCGATGCACGCCCACGGGTCCACCGGCTTGGGCGATCTTGTCGAATTCGTCAGGCTCGTAAGTTTCTGGCACGTGAAAACCTTACCCGTGAGTCTCTGCGCCCCATGTACGCGTGACACGACCGCGTTGACGCGCCGCGCGCATCCTTCGCAGCCGCTTCACCAACATGGGGTCGTGGGCCAGTGCGGCCTCAGTGTCGATGAGTGCGTTGAGTACCTGGTAGTACTGGGTTCCAGACATAGAAAAGAGCGCCCGGATGGCGTCTTCCTTCGCGCCCGCGTACTTCCACCACTGGCGCTCGAAGGACAGAATATCGGCGTCGCGTTCGCTCAGCCGGGGGGCGGGATTGGGTTGGGCGTCGGAAATCCTGACGACGTTGTCGGTCACGACGCTTCCTCTCTCCAGACTCAGATCGCCGCGTGTTCGCATAGCGATATCGTCCCCACCCTAGCGGCGAACTACACACATGTCATTCAGGCGCGGCTATATTTCCGTGTCGCACCCAACGCCCCGCGGAGGCTCCCCCGCAGTCAATGAGCGCCCGAACAGGCCGACTGCCAGCACGCTATGACTGCTCGAGAGCGTCAGGGTCCGGACAACTGCCTTACCGCTAGCGTGGGGCACTATGACTGAGTGGTGGCGCGACGGTATGGCGCTCGATTGGGAGGCGGCGCTGGAACCCGTCGCGGAGCAACTCGCCGAGATTGGCCGGCAGTTGGACGACGAGCGCGCCGCCGGGGCCTCGATCTTGCCTCCAGCTCCACAAATCATGCGCGCCTTCCGGCAGCCGATGGCCGACGTCCGCGTGCTCGTCATCGGCCAGGATCCCTATCCCACCCCGGGTGACGCGGTGGGGCTCAGCTTCTCCGTCGCCCCCGGACGGCCGATGCCGCGGTCGCTGAAAAACATCGCGACCGAGTTGGCAGCGGACACCGGAGAGTTCCTGAGCGACGGCGATCTGTCTGGCTGGGCGGACCAGGGCGTGTTGCTACTCAACCGCGTGCTGAGCGTGCGCGCGGGTGGGGCAGGGTCGCATCGGCGCATCGGCTGGGAGGCCGTGACCGATCAGGCCATCCGAGCGCTTGTGGCCAGGGGCGGTCCGCTGGTAGCGGTGCTGTGGGGCCGGGACGCCCAGGCTGTCGCTCCGCTCTTAGAGGGCGTGCCGATGATCGCGAGCGCCCACCCGAGTCCGCTCAGCGCGAGGCGCGGGTTTTTTGAATCCCGGCCGTTCTCGCGCGCCAATTCCGCCTTGGTCGCGCAGTCGAGCGACTCCGTTGCCTGGCGAATCTAGGCCCCGCGCTGCCGCGCTACGGGGCCGGGCACAGTTGAGTGCCGTACGTCCCGGACATCCGGGCCTGGATGTACCCGTTGTTGCTGCTCCAGGTCGGATTCTTGAGTCCTGTGAAGGTCGAACCAGTACATGATCCTGAAATGGGGTTTCCGTTGGTACCGACATAGTTGGGCGTCCAACCAGGCGATCCGTCTGAGGTGTTCGAAAAGTCGACGGTGAGGGCCCAGTTTGCCGCCGTGGTCTGCACCTCAAAGTTGATCCCGTACGCGGAGATGGTGGGATACGGGTCGTAGCTGACGACGTTCCACGAGTACGTCACGGTGCAACTGGCTGAGGAGGGCGAACCGTTGCTGTTCAGTGCATTGCACGACAGTGGGGTGGATGCCGCTGGCGGGGTCCACGTTGCGTCGATCCACCAGGTTCCGATGAAGACGGCGACTCGTGCCACGTTGGCGGTGTTGTGATTGCCCGTCGTTGTCACCACCACAGTCCCAGTGGCTGCAGACGATGTGCCTCGCGCGAGCACGTTGCCGGCCGTTCCGATAGCGACTACTTCCAACGTGAGGCCAGCGCACGCAGCAGGGATGTGGTTAACAGCCAACTTATTGTTCGTCGCAGACGACGTTGGCG
Source organism: Demequina aurantiaca (assembly GCF_000975135.1). Classification (GTDB taxonomy): domain Bacteria; phylum Actinomycetota; class Actinomycetes; order Actinomycetales; family Demequinaceae; genus Demequina; species Demequina aurantiaca. The sequence goes on from NZ_BBRF01000001.1 coordinate 391,700, forward strand.
CAGTGGTCGCCACCGAGGCAGTCGTGCAACGTGCCGCGGTATCGGTCACGATACGGTTGGATTTCACGGTGAGTTGTGCGGCCGATGCGGGCGTCGCGACCGCGAGGGCCAAGAGAAAAATGACGAGCGCGGCGGCGCCAGCGGCGAGCGAGCAGCCCAGACGCCGGGTCACTCGCGTACCTGACCTTGTTCTGGGGCGGGAGGGAGCGTGAAGTCCGCCGCGGCATCGGCTTCGTCATCCGAGAAGTCTGAATCCTGGGCCCCTGCCTCGGACTCGCGCTCGGGCAGCTCGGGGCATTCCTTGGACGGCCAAATGACCAGGCCGAACGCGATGAGCAGCATGCTGCCCCAGACGAGCGGGCTACCGAGAATGCCGACTACCAATCCCAACTTGGGGATGTGAAACTTGGCGATGCCCAGTATCTCATCGTTGGTGGGGTGGAATGGGTCAACAAAGTCGTTGTTGTCGCCTTGGAGATCCCAGCCAGACTCGCCGTCACCACCGATGATGCGGTGCACGATCTTGCCGCCACCGAGATCGACGGTGGAGTACACCACGATGTCGCCGATCTGCGGGTCGCCCTCGCGGGCCACCACGATGTCGCCCGTGTAGTACGTGGGCTCCATCGAGTGGCCATTGACCACGATGGCAGTGGTGCCGCCGCCGAGGCTAGACGGCCAGATGAAGAACGCCACGACAAGGAGAAGCCCCCACGCCAGCACCGACTTGAGTACGCGGAACCACCGGCGGCTAGTAAAGCCGTCGGTCTCCCGAGTCTCAAGGGTGGCGGTCAATGGGGGCCTCTCGCTTGCCTAAGTGCGACTAGTTGATCGAGACAGCGGCGCCGTAAACGTTCGCGGGGTCAATCTTGGTCGCGGGCGACGTGGGCGTGGGGGTCAACGTGACGGACGCACCGGTGATGTTGCCGGCGGCGGTGCCGAGCGTCACGGGGGTAGCTGCGTTGTTCTGCACGTAGACGGTGACCGTCTTGCCGGAGCAGCTTGCGTCGATTCCGCTGACCTTGACCGAGTCGACCTTGAAAGCGTTGTTCGCGAAGGAGCTGGTGTAGCTCACGTCGACACCGTTGGTGTCGCAACCGTTGTCGGTGCCGATACCCACGAGCGGCGAGCTCTGGTTGACGGTGAGCTGCGCAGCGGAGGCGAGGCCCAGGCCGGCGATGCCGACGATGCCGAGTGCGATTGCCGCGTACTTGCGCTTGTTGTTCTTAGCCATGACTGTTTCTGTCCTTTGAGTGTGATGAGTTTGTGGCACGCGGCCGTTGCTAGCCGCGCGTGCCCCCGTGGGTGAAGGTTGCGTAGTGAGGTACTACGCAAGGTCGTGCACCCATCATGGGAGGCACTTCCGCTACATGAGACCGGTGAGATCCACAGTTATGACGCATGTCACAGGGACTTTGTTCCCAACCGTGGTCCAAACCTGTGTAGGATGCGCCATTCCGTTGGCACACTGCGCCAATTACCAGGCATTCCGGTCAAATCGGACGTTGGCCTCCGCGAACAAATTTTTTGAAAAGTTAGAGCTGGCAGTGGGACTTGAACCCACAACCTCCCGATTACAAGTCGGGTGCGCTACCAATTGCGCCATGCCAGCGGTGTGCACGATCGCGAGGATCGCGCGCCCATTCTCTCATTTGCGACGCTTCAACCAAAACACAGAAACGTCCGCACCCTGAATGAGCAATCGTGGAGCGTTGCGGAGCGTGGAAGGCTCGGCATCACAGCGATCTAGGGTGCGGACGTAGCTGAGGTGAAGGCTAGAGCGACTCGAGGTATGCCTTGAGCGTGCCCGGGTTGAAGTAGCTCACCTCGGTCTGCTCCAGAATCTCGCGGTTGACCATGACGGTCGGCGTGCCGGACATGCCGTCCTGCGAGGCCTGATCCGTCGCTGCGGCAACCCACTTGCGGAAGTTACCGTCGGCGATCGAGTTCGCGACGTCCTGCGAGACTCCGACGGACACCGCGATGTCCGCCATGGTGGCGTCACTCAAGCCCTCGGTGTTTTCCTCGGGCTGGTTGGCGTAGAGCGCCTCGGCAAACTCGTGGAAGTGTTCCGGCGACTGGTCGGCGATCGTCGCCGCCGCGTTGGCGGCCCGCGTCGAGTAGTCGGTGCCGAGTGACACGCGGTCGAGAATCGATACCGGGTGGTAGTAAACCGAGATCTCCCCCGCTTCACGCAACGCATCGAGATCCGCAGCATTGGTCTGCTCGAACTGGTTGCAGATGGGGCACATGAAGTCTTCATAGATGTCGACGCGAGGCACGTCGTCTCCAGGCACGTCGACTCCCACGGTTCCGGTCGATCCCACGGGGATCCCGCCGGTCTCGTCTGAACCAGCGGGAAGGACTGCTCCCGCATCGGTCAGCGCGGGAATCTTGGAGCTGTTAACGATGAAGAACACAATCCCGCCAAAGATCAGCAGGCCCACCACGGAGGCGGCAATGATGATCATCGTGGACTTGCGTTCCTTCTGGTGCACCTGCGCCTGCGCGAGGGCACGCGCCTGGGCTGCCTTTTCGTTCTTGCTTGCCATGTTTCAGGATCCTTCCGGGGTCTGAGCCACATCACTTTGAGCGACGCTGTCGTGGTCGCCGTTTTCTTGGTCAAAATTGTATGGGGTGGAGTTCATCCAGCCGTCGAGCGAGAATTTGCTGCGGGGGAAGATCAACAGGAACGCGCCTAGTGCGCTAAAGCCAAGTCTCTCCGCTAAATGGAACGGGTAGTTGGTGGTGCCCTCCGGCACGTCGCCACCACCACCAAAGCAGCCGCAATCAATCGAATAGCCCTTGATCCATACCCAGATCACCCCAATAGTGAAGCCCACCATCATGAGCAACCACACGATCGAGGCGAGGCGCGTGAAAAGCCCAAGGATCAGAAAGACCGCGAGGAGCAGTTCAAAGAACGGGAGTAGATTGCCGACCGTCGGCACGACGGCCTCGGGTAGCAGGCGGTACGCGCGTACGGCACGCACGGAAGCCGGTAGGTCCTCGAGCTTGGGAATGGCGGCGAAGATCAGGATTCCCGCCATCGAGAGGCGCACCACCAGACTCAACCACGGCTGGGCAGTCAACCATCCTTGCTTGCCAGTCACGTGCGGTCCTCTCAGCGATGTCTAACAGTCAACGCGCCAGGTAAACGGCTGCGCGCCGAACAACTATGGTGTGGCATCTCGGTTGTCGGCTCAACGTACAGTATTGCGCGCAAGTTCCCTCGGGCGCGAAACGAGGTCCTCCAGTTACGCGGAATCGGGAACCGGCGGCAGCGGCCACCACCAAATGTCGGCCTGCAAATAGGTCGTCACGACGACTATTCCCACCGCCGCTAAGGCGACCACGACCCACAGTGTCGCGATCCCCCGGGTCGGCGCGACCGCATACGCGATCCGATGCGCGCCCTCGCGGGTTCCGCCCGTCAGCGGACCCCAGGCGAGCACAATCATCGCGACCACAGCACCCAGGGCGAGTGCGATCGCGTGGCCCCAGGACTGTCCCGCGCCGGTGCCGGTCGCGACGTGCTCCTCGCTCACCAGCCACCACCCCGCGGCGGCCGTACCGGCTCCCGCGGCCGCGGACAGCAGGAGTGACGGCACCAATTCCGCGGCAGAGCGCAGCAAGTACCACGGCAGGCCGATGGTGTGGACCACCGTGTCTCCCCGGCGCACCCCCTTGCGCGACCGGGTGGCACTCAGCGCCTGGTGACGACGGAACGCCGCCCTCGCAAAGATCGCGAGCACCGCCATCGCCCCAAAAGCGACCACCGGCGCCACGGCCGCCCCTGCCGCGAGCGCTCCTGCCCAGGCGAGCAGCATCGTGCGCCGCCGCGGAGCGACGCCGGCCGATGCATCTGCTGAGTTATCGTCCACGTCGTCGTCGGCATCGCGCGGGTAGTCGTCGCCCTCCCCAACCGTCAGCGACCCGCTGGTGGCGGTCTCCCAACTACCGGGAGCATCGGCCGCATCGGCGGTACCGCTGACGTCAATGAACTGGGTGCCGCTGGGCGCGGCGGCAGCCATGACTGAGGTGGCCGCTAGCGCGTGCTCGCCCCCGCCTCTCTCCATGACGGTGGTGGCACCGCGCAAGGCCGCGACAACGTCCCGCATTCCGGGGCGGGCGCCAATGTCTCGGCCCAACGCTGCTGCGACCGCCTCCGCGCCGGGCACCTGCGCAACAGTCAGGTCACCATCGAGCGTGCGGCCAATGGACTTGGAACCCGAGCCAAAGGGAGCCGTCCCACTCATCGCAAAGGCAACAGTGGCGGCCCACGACCAGATGTCGGCGATGGGGCCAGGGTCCGCACCGTCAATGACCTCCGGTGCGACGTAGCCGGCGGTACCGCTGACGAGACCGTCGCGGGTCAGCCGCTCGTCGTCCTGACGGTGCGAGAGCCCAAAGTCGATAAGCACCGGACCGTCGGGGCTCATCATGACGTTCGACGGGGTGACGTCGCGGTGCACCACGCCCGCCGCGTGCGCGGCCTCCAGGGCACTCGCCATGCGCTCAGCGAAGGACGCCAACTGCTCACCCTGCAGCGGTCCGTGTTCCTGCACGAAATGGAAGAGAGATTCGCCGGGGACCAGCTCGAACACGACGAAAGTTTCATCCGCGTCCAGCTCAGCGTCGATCACGCGTGGCACCGCCTCGTGACGCATCGACTGCAGCGCCGCGACCTCCCGCTCCAGGCGGGTGGCGGCCACGGCATCGGCCCTGGCATCGACGAGTTTGAGGGCTGCGGGCGTGCCGGCATCGTCCGTCACCCGGTAGACAGCTCCCGAGCCACCACGGCCCAAAACACCCGTCACTCGGTAGCCGCCGATGCTGTCGCCGACTCGTCGATCCACGCTTGCCATGCACTTACGCTACCGTTCACACGCTTTGCCGGAACCCATCCCTGTGGCAAGATGGTTCCACGGCCGCACCGATGCGACCGTAAGCAAGTGTCACAGTGGACACCACCTCGACACTCTTCACCACGGATCGTCTGGCACGTACCTGCCAGTGAAGGGATTTATCAATCATGGCTACAGTCACTTATGACGGCGCCTCGCGCATCTACCCCGGAACCGAGCGTCCCGCCGTAGACAAGCTCAACATCGAGATCGCTGACGGGGAATTCCTCGTCATGGTCGGCCCGTCCGGTTGCGGAAAGTCAACGTCGCTGCGCATGCTTGCCGGCCTCGAGGACATCGACGACGGCGCCATCTGGGTTGGCGACCGCGACGTCACCCACGTGCAGCCCAAGGACCGCGACATCGCGATGGTGTTCCAGTCCTACGCGCTTTACCCCCACATGTCGGTGGCCGACAACATGGGCTTCGCCCTCAAGATCGCCAAGGTCGACAAGGCCGAGATCCGCAGCCGCGTTGAAGACGCCGCCAAGATCCTGGACCTCACCGAGTACCTAGACCGCAAGCCCAAGGCACTCTCGGGTGGTCAGCGCCAGCGCGTGGCCATGGGCCGTGCCATCGTCCGCCAGCCGCAGGTGTTCCTCATGGACGAGCCGCTGTCCAACCTTGACGCCAAGCTTCGTGTCCAGACGCGTACTCAGATTGCCGCTCTTCAGCGCCGTCTTGGTACCACCACGGTCTACGTCACGCACGACCAGACCGAGGCACTCACCATGGGCGACCGCATCGCGGTCCTCAAGGACGGCGTGCTTCAGCAGGTCGGCACCCCGCGCGACATGTACGACACCCCCAAGAATGTGTTCGTTGCAGGCTTCATCGGCTCCCCCGCCATGAACCTCGGCACCTACCAGGTGTTCGACGGCCAGGCTCAGGTGGGCCGCGCGAAGGTCACCCTGTCGCGTGACGCCATCGCACAGCTCAAGGCCGACGACAAGAACCACGTCGTGCTGGGCTTCCGCCCCGAGTCGCTCGACCGTGCCGCCCCGAACGCCGAGGGTGCCATCCCGATCGAGGTCGACATCGTTGAGGAGCTCGGCTCCGACGCGTTCGTCTACGGCTCCATCCCCAACGAGTTTGGCGAGAGCAAGGACCTCCACTTTGCAGCCGGCGACTCGCAGGTTGTTGTCCGCATCGACCCGCGCGATGTTCCCGGCAAGGGCGACACCATCTGGGTCACCATCCGTGGCGGCGAGCAGCACGTGTTCTCCGCAGCAACGGGTGACCGCCTGAACGCGGCGACCATCCACCAGGACGGCATCGTCAAGTAGCACTTCCGCTTCTCCGAAGCGACGCCTTGGGGCGGACAGTCATTCGCTGTCCGCCCCAAGGTTTTTTTATGCCCGGTGGCCGCTGCTCGGTGCGTCCTGGCGGTACCTGAGTGTCGCTATCGAGTCGAAATCGGCACCCACGTACCGCCAGCACGCGGAGGCGAGGCGTGACCGGTGAGGTCGACAGGGCCGCCTTCGCTACGCTGACAGTATGCCGCTACACATCAACGGAGCCGGTCACCCCGAGTTCATGACCCTGCCCTGGTCCTTGCCACTCGAGCAGTGGCCCACCGACCAGATCGCGGCTCTGCCCCGCGGCATCTCGCGCCACGTGGTGCGCTTTGTGAAGTTGGCAGACAGAGTGGTCGCCATCAAGGAGACCAATGCGAGCATCGCCGAACGCGAATTCGTCATGCTGCGCGAGTTGCAGCGCCTGGGCGCGCCGGGCGTGGTGCCGCTGGCCGTCGTCTCTGGACGCACCAACGCACTGGGCGAACCACTCGAGGCCGCCCTCATCACCGAGCATCTGCAGTTCTCGTTGCCGTACCGCTCGCTGTTCTCTCAGGCGCTGCGCGAGGAGACCACCACCCGCTTTGTGGACGCCCTCGCCGTGCTGCTAGTTCGCCTGCACCTGCTGGGCTTCTATTGGGGCGACGTGTCGCTGTCCAATGCGCTGTTTAGGCGTGACGCCGCCGAGTTCACGGCCTACCTGGTCGACGCGGAGACCGGCGACCTCCACGCGTCGCTGAGCGATGGGCAGCGGTCGTACGACACCGAGATCGCGCGCATGAACATCATCGGCGAGCTCATGGACCTCGAGGCGCAGGGTCACCTCGAGGACACCGTGGACCCCATGGCGATTGCCGACCGTCTCCAGGAGCGCTACGACGAACTCTGGGAGGCCCTCACGCAGACCGCCACCTACACTTCAAACATCCCGCTGCGCATTGCGACCCGAGTCAAGGAGCTCAACGATCTGGGCTTCGACGTCAGTGAGATGGACATGCGCGAGACCGAGAACGGCGACGCTCTCGTCATGCGCGCCAAGGTGGTCGACGCCGGCCACCACGCTCGCCGGCTCATGCGCCTCACCGGCCTCGACGTCCAGGAAAATCAGGCCCGGCGCCTGCTCAATGACTTGGACGAGTACCGCGTGCTGGTCTCGCACCCCTCGGAGGACGAGGGCTATTCCGCCCACCAGTGGCTCATGAAGGTGTTCGAGCCCACGGTGCGTGCCGTGCCGCGCGAATTCCGCAAAAAGCTCGAGCCTGCGCAGGTGTTTCACGAGGTGCTCGACCACCGCTGGTTCCTCGCCGAGGCCGCGGACCATGACGTGGCAATGCCCGTGGCCGTCGCGTCGTATGTCAAGAACGTGCTGCCTAATCGTCCCGACGAGCAGTCGGTGCTGGGCACCCCGGCATCCGAACTCAATGCCGCGGAGATGACCGCCGACCTTCCCGCGCTCACCGCCGAGGTTGAGGCGCGGTCACAAGAGACGCCCGTCTTTGAGGGCGACAACACCGGCGCCTGGGGCAGGGCCACGGAGGATGAGGCCGATGCCACGGCCCCTGACGACGAGCCGGCACCCCCGCCAACGGTCACCCGCCAGTCCACCAAGCGCGAGCCCCCGGCACACAAGGTGCCGGGCAGCGAGAGAGACTAGGCCTGCAGTGCGCGCTTCGCCTCGTAGAGTGCGATCGATGCGGCGACGGAGGCGTTGAGGCTCTCCGTGGTCGCCACGATGGGGATGGAGACGATCTGGTCGCAGGTCTCACGCACGAGGCGCGACAACCCGGCGCCCTCGGAGCCCACCACTATGACGAGGGGCCCGTCGAGGAGTTGGGACTCGTGCAGGTCGACCTCTCCCCCGGCATCGAGGCCCACCACAAAGAGTCCGGCCTTCTTGTACTCCTCAAGGGCGCGCACCAGGTTGACCGCGCGAGCCACGGGTAGGCGTGCGGCCGCTCCGGCGGACACCTTCCACGCCGCGACAGTCACGCCAGCGGCGCGGCGCTCCGGGATGACGACTCCGGTCGCACCAAAGGCCGCGGCTGAACGCATGATGGCGCCGAGGTTGCGCGGGTCCTGGATCGAGTCCAGGGCGACGATGCGCGCCGGACCATCAGAATTGTCAAGCAGGTCCTGGTATTGCAGGTACTCGTAGGTGGGCACCTCGAGTGCGATGCCCTGGTGACGCGTGCCATCGGAGAGAAGGTCGAGCGAGCCCTTGGTGACCTCGCGCACCTCCACACCCTGCTCGACCGCGAGAGATACGATCTCGGTGACGCGGTCATCGGCGTCGATGCGGTTGAACACGTGCAGGACGTGCGCGGGCATTCCCATGCGCAATGCCTCGAGCGTGCTGTTGCGCCCGATCACGAGCTCGAGCGACCCGGAGGTGCGGTCGCGCGGTGCCGCCTTGGGAGCACGGTTCTGAGGGCGCTTGGCCTCCTCCTTCTCCGCCCGTACCTTGGCCTTGTAGGCCTTGTGGTTGGGGCGATCGGATGCCTTAGGAGTGGGGCCCTTGCCCTCGAGGGCGCGCCGCTGGTGGCCACCGGTGCCGACCTGCTGGCCCTTCTTGGAGCCCGACTTACGAACTGCGCCCTTGCGCTGTGAGTTACCTGCCATAGTGCGAAGCCTACCTAGCCAAAAGGCTAGTCGTCTGCCGCGAGCGACCAGCGCGCACCATCGGCGCTGTCCTCAATGACGATATTCGCGGCGGCGAGGCGATCGCGAATGGCGTCAGCCGCGGCCCAGTCCTTGTTCGCGCGCGCCTCGGATCGTGCCTCGATGTCCGCGCGTACCAGGGAGTCCAGCGCAATCAGGGCTCCGGAGGTCGACGAACCGTCGCGCCATTGGTCGGACGCGGGGTCGAGCCCCAGCACGTCCAGCATCGCGCGCACCGACAGCAGAGCCGCACGCGCGGCATCGTCATCCCCGGACGTCAGCGCCGCGTTTCCGGCCCGCACCGTCTCGTGAATGTGCGCAAACGCGCGCGGCACCGAGAGGTCATCGTCCATCGCGGTCACGAAGGCTTCAGGGAGCTCCGCGGCCCAGACCTGTTCCGCGGTGAGCGCGCCCACCCGGTCGCTGGCGCGCACCACAAAACCGGACAACCGCGCCCAGGTGGCCGTCGCGTCGTCGAGGGTGGAGTCCGCGTACTCGAGCATCGACCGGTAGTGAACGCTCGCCAGCGCCAACCGCAGCGCGGCAGGGTGGTACTGGTCGAGCACCTCGGATACCAGTAGGCCGTTGCCGAGCGACTTGGACATTTTTGCCCCGGACTGGGTCACCCACGCGGAGTGCATCCACAGCCGTGCAAAGCGATCTCCGGCCGCGCGCGACTGTGCGAGCTCATTCTCGTGGTGCGGGAAGCGCAGGTCGAGTCCGCCGCCGTGGATGTCGAACTCGTCTCCCAGGTAGCGCTTGGCCATGGCCGAGCACTCGATGTGCCACGCGGGACGTCCGGGGCCCCAGGGCGAATCCCAGGACGCCGTCTGGGGCTCGGAATCCTTGCGCGCCTTCCACAGCGCGAAGTCCCGCGGGTCGCGCTTGTGCTCGGCGGGCGAGTCCGTCGCGGGGGTCAGGTCATCGAGCGCCTGGTTAGTCAGCGAGCCGTAATCTGGCAGCGAGCGCACGTCGAAATAGACGGAGCCCTCGTGCTCGTAGCCGTGTCCGTTGTCGACGATGCGCTGAATCAGCTGCACCATCTGCTGAATGTGGCCTGTCGCACGCGGCTCGGCAGCCGGATACTTGACCCCGAGGGCCGTGTAGGCGTGGGAAAACTCGCGCTCGTACCGCAGTGCGCGCGCCCACCATTCCTCGTTATTCTCCGCCGCCTTGGCAAGGATCTTGTCGTCGATGTCGGTGACGTTGCGCACGAGGGTCACGTCGTTTCCACTGCGCTCGAGCCAGCGCTGAAGTACGTCGAGCGCCACCGCGGAGCGCATGTGCCCCACGTGAGGGGAACTCTGCACCGTCGCACCACAGAGGTAGATGCCCACCTTGCCGTCAACCAGGGGCGTAAAGGCGCGCTCGGAACGCGTCGCGGTGTCATACAGATGCAAGGTCACGGGGTTCAGGCTACCGGTCATGCCCCGCCGGGCAAAGACCCGCAGCCGATGCTACGACGCGTCGCGCTAGCCGTTCGGGCCTAGCGTGGGAAGACGAGTGCGGTCGCGAAGGCCGCGAGCCCCTCGCCTCGGCCGGTCAGCCCAAGGCCGTCGGTGGTCGTGCCGGCGACGGATACGGGCGCGCCGATGCAGTCGCTGAGGACACGCTGGGCCTCGTCACGACGCGGCGAGAGCTTGGGTCGGTTGCCAATGACCTGGATGGCCACGTTGCCAATCTCGAGGCCGGACTCGCGCACTAGTCGGGCGCACTCCTCCAGCAACGCGATGCCCTTGGCGCCCGCCCACTCGGGACGGTCGGTACCGAACGTGGAGCCAAGGTCGCCTAGGCCCGCAGCACTGAGCAGCGCGTCACATGCGGCATGAGCGGCGACGTCGGCGTCGCTGTGGCCCTCGAGAGCGCGCTCGTCCGGAAACTCCAGTCCCGCGAGCGAGAGGCCCTGCTGGTCACCATAGGCGTGAACGTCGACGCCGATGCCCGTGCGGGGAATGGTCATGGCTTCTCCTCTACCGATAGTTCAGACGCAAGCAGTTCGGTCGCGCGCAGTTCGTTAGCGTAATGCTCTGCGAGCGGAAGGTCGCTGGGGCGCGTGACCTTGAAGCCGGACTCGTGGCCGTCGACGGCCACCACTCTGCAGCCCGATGCTCGCACTAGTTGGGCATCGTCCGTTGCCTGCGCGGTGGAATGGTCCCTATGGGCGGCGCGCAGTGCTTCTGCCCTAAAGACCTGCGGGGTCTGGACTGCACGCAGCCCGTCCCGGTCCACGGTTGCCCCGAGTTCGCCGGTCGCACCGGCTGCCTCGACCAGGGTATCGACCACCTCAAGCACCGGGATTGCCCCGTCCGCCCCCGCACGGACCGCCGCGATGGCAGCATGTGTGACGTGTGGGTCTTGGAAAGCCCGGGCCGCATCGTGCACCAGGACGATGTCCGGTGGCGTGCGGTCGGCCGCGAAGAGCGCTTCGATGGCCACAGCCACGGACTGCTGGCGCTCGGCGCCGCCGGGGATCACCAGCATCGGCCGGCCTGCAAGTTCCGGCACTGCGGCGAGTGCCACCTCAATGTCTGCCACATGCGTGGCGGGCGCGGTGACGACAATCTCGTCGCACGCGTCGGCGACGCGCAAAACGGCCCACGCGACGAGGGCTCGCCCGGCGAGCGGAAACAGTGCCTTAGGTACGTCAGCACCCAGGCGTGAGCCCGAGCCGGCGGCGGTGACGACCGCCGCAGTGCTCACGACGCGAGAACCACGTCCAGGCGGGACTCCGCGGTCGGCTCGTCGCACTTCTCGGCAAGAGCCAGTTCGCTGACTAGAATCTGGCGTGCCTTGTGAAGCATGCGCTTCTCACCGGCACTGAGACCCTTGTCGGTGTCACGACGCGAAAGGTCGCGGACAACCTCGGCCACGCGGATGACATCGCCGGAGGCGAGCTTCTCGACGTTGGCCTTGTAGCGGCGCGACCAGTTGGTGGGCTCCTCGATGTACGGCTCACGCAGTACGTCAAACACCTTCTCGAGGCCTGCCTGGTCCACAACATCGCGGACGCCGACAAGGTCGACGTTCTCCGCGGGAACCTCAATAGTCAAGTCACCCTGTGCGACCTTGAGCTTGAGATAGATCTTCTCTTCGCCCCTGACCGTGCGCTTCTTGATGTCTTGAATCTTGGCGGCACCGTGGTGCGGGTAGACGACGGTTTCTCCGACGACAAAGTTCATGGTGAAAGGTTCCCCTTCGTTGCGGATACCTATTCTACCACCGTAATAATTTGCAATAACAGGTGTGTGATTTCACTGACGGTAGCGACGCGCCGGTGGCATCGCATCCTCTAAAGCGACTATTCTGGTGACGCACTCAAGCCCTGGAAAGGACTCCCCTCGTGAAGTTCATTGCGCCCGCCCGCGTCGCGGTCATCGCCATCGCTGGCGCCGTAGCCCTTGCCGGCTGCTCATACGTCAACCCCATCATCACGCAGAAGCCCTATGCGGCAGCCGACGGCCTGCAGGCGCAAATTGGCGACGTGCACGCGAGCAATCTACTGATCGTCACGACGGCAGTGGATGAGCCGGCGTCGCTTACCGGGAGCCTATACAACGCGGGTGACGAGGACGCCACCATTGTCTTCGCGCTCGACGGCGCGCACGGCGTAGACGTATTGGTCCCCGCAAAGACCCAGGTCTCCATGGCGGTCGACGGCGACGTGCCGGTCCTCGCCTACGCCCCAGTCGCTCCCGGCCTCATCGCCGATGTCGCGATTCAGTCGGAGGTCACAGGCGTGATCACCACCCCCGTGCCGGTCGTGAACGGTGACCAGGAGGAGTTCCAGCCGGAGCTCGAAGCCCTCGCTGAGGCTGACGTGCCCGCCTACGACGCGTAGCGACTCGAACACAGCTGACGAACGAATGACGAAGGGCCCGGGGAAACCCGGGCCCTTCGTCATTCCCATACCCCAGCCACGCGCGTGGCAGTGGACGGGCGCGGCAGGGACTTCTCGCCCCCGCCGTAAGACAGCGGATCAGCCGAAGCGACCCGAGATGTAGTCCTCAGTGGCCTTCTCAGAGGGCGTCGAGAACATCGTGGCCGTGTCATTCATCTCGATGAGCTTGCCCGGCTGTCCGGTGCCCGCGATGTTGAAGAATGCCGTTCGGTCCGCGACGCGCGCCGCCTGCTGCATGTTGTGCGTCACGATCACGATCGTGTACTCGTTCTTGAGTTCCTGCATGAGGTCCTCGATGGCCAGCGTAGAGATGGGGTCCAGCGCCGAGCACGGCTCGTCCATCAGCATGACGTCAGGCTTGATCGCGATCGCACGTGCGATGCATAGCCGCTGCTGCTGCCCACCGGAAAGCGAGGAGCCGGGCTTGTCGAGTCGGTCCTTGACCTCATTCCACAGGTTGGCGCCTCGTAGCGACCCCTCGACCAGCTCTTCCGCGTCGCTCTTGGAGATACGGCCGTTGTTGAGCTTGACGCCAGCAAGCACGTTCTCCGCGATCGACATGGTCGGGAAAGGGTTGGGGCGCTGGAACACCATGCCGACGTGCTTGCGCACGGCCACGGGGTCGATGTTCTTGGCGTAGAGGTTCTCGCCATCCATGAGCACCTCGCCCTCGACGCGAGCTCCGGGGATGACCTCGTGCATGCGGTTCAGCGTCCGCAAAAACGTGGACTTGCCGCAGCCGGACGGACCAATCAGGGCCGTGACGGAGTTCGGTTCGACCGCCAGCGAGACATCCTCTACGGCAAGGAACTTGCTGTAGTAGACGTTGAGGTTGTTGACGTCAATGCGCTTAGACACGTGTGCTCCGGATCTCTTCTAACGGCCAGTCTTGGGCGAGAAGTACTTGGATATGAGGCGCGCAATGAGGTTGAGCGCCATGACTATGAGGATGAGAACGAGTGCGGCCGCCCACGCGCGCATCTCGGTGATCTCTGGGACACAGGGGATGCCCGGGTCGTTGCAGGGCTGCTCGCCCTTACGCCACTCGGCCACGATGTAGACGGGCAGGGTCATCATGCGGCCCTCGAACAAGTTCAGGTTCATCGAGTCGGCGGCACCCACGGCGATGAGTAGGGGGGCCGTCTCGCCAATGACGCGCGCGATGGCCAGCGTCACACCAGTGGTGATTCCCGCCATCGCGGTGCGCATGACGACCTTGACGATGGTGAGCCATTTGGGAACGCCGAGTGCGTACGAGGCCTCGCGCAGCTCGTTTGGTACCAGACGCAGCATCTCCTCCGTGGCGCGCACCACGACGGGGATCATCAGCACGGACAACGCGACCGCACCGACGATGCCGAGCTTGGTACCGGGACCGACAACGATCGCGAAGACTGCGTAGGCGAAGAGACCGGCGACGATGGACGGGATGCCCGTCATGACGTCCACGAAGAACGTCACCATCTTCTTGAGGCGACCCTGTCCGTACTCGACCAGGTAAATCGAGGTCAGTAGGCCGATAGGCACCGAGATGATGGTCGCCGCGAGTGTGATCAGGAGCGTGCCCCAAACGGCGTGAATAATCCCGCCCTCAGGCATGCCGCCAAAGACTCCACGCATGGACTGCTCGAGGAAGTCAAGGTTGAAGTTGTGGTTGCCGTCGGCATCCACAAAGAAACGCTGCATTCCTCGGGTCACCACGGTGACGGACAGCCATACCAGCGGGATGACGGCAATAGCGAATGACAGGTAGATGACTACCGACATTCCGTTGTTGGCGAACCGTCGGCGCGCGCTCAATTGTCCGAGGGTACTCACGGACTTTTCCATGGTCGTAGCCATCAGTTAGCTCCCGAGAATTCTGACCGGCGCGAGACTATCCACCGCGCGAGCATGTTGACGAGCAAGGTGATGACGAACAGCGCGAGACCCATCGCGATGAGGGCGGAGACGCCCTCGGAGTTGGCCTCGGGGAACTTCAACGCAATGTTGGCGGCGATGGTGTTGTGGAGTCCGCCCTGCAGGATTGCGAAGGAGTAGGACAGCCCGGGCGACAGGATCATGTAGACCGCCATCGTCTCCCCGAGCGCGCGTCCAAGTCCCAGCATCGTCGCGCCAATCATTCCGGAACGCCCGAAGGGGAAGACCGCCATGCGGACCATCTCCCAGCGAGTGGCGCCCATGGCGAGTGCAGCCTCTTCGTGAAGGGTGGGGGTCTGCAGGAAAACCTCGCGGGTGACCGCAGTGATGATCGGGATGATCATGATGGCCAGCACGATGCCAGCAGACAATGCCACGCGACCCGTGTTCGACACGGTTCCGGTCAGCGGGTCGGGTGCGAAGAGCGGAATCCAGCCGAGGTTCTCCCCTAGCCAGTTATAGAATGGCTGCAGTACTGGCAACACCACGATCGCGCCCCAGAGCCCGTAGACCACCGAGGGAATCGCAGCGAGTAGGTCGATCACGTATCCGAGCCCCGCAGCAAGCTTGCGCGGCGCGTAGTGAGAAATGAAGAGCGCGATGCCGATGGACAGCGGAGTGGCGATGAGTAGCGCTATGGTCGAGATGAGCACCGTGCCAAATACCAGGTAGCCCACGATCTGGATGAGGTCCTGCCCCATATCGGGGCGAATCCAGTCCACCTTGGCGGCCAGTTCACCACTGGTGTCAGTAAGCGCGGGCCAGGCCTCGACCAGGAGGAAGGTCGCGACCGCCGCGAGCGTCGCCAGAATCAGAGAGGCCGAGACAAGCGAAACGCCGCCAAACACCTTGTTGGCGACGGATTCCTTGTGGGCGGTCAACGGCACCGCTGCTGCCTCGAAGGGCTTGTGCTCTTCAGTCGTTGTCACGCGTGATCTCCATTAGAGGCTGACATGGGCGGTGGTGGACTCATCCTTGCGGACGAGCCCACCACCAGTCCAGTTGAGATGAACTACTTGGTCGCGTCGATGGTGTCGAGGATCGACGTGATCTTCGACGACAGGTCGGCCGAGATGGGCGAGGAGCCCGCCGCTGATGCGGCAATCTGCTGACCATCAGCCGACGCCACGTACTTGAGGAAGCCGGTCACGAGGTCGCGGTCGGCTGCATCATCGTACTGCTGGCAGAGGATGTGGTACGAAACGAGGACGAGCGGGTACGCGCCCGCAGCCGTCGTGGTGCGGTCGAGCTCGTAGGCGAGGTCGTTCTCACCGTTCGCACCCTCAGCGAGGGGCGAGGCGTCAACAACTTCCGCGGCCGCCTCGGCCGAGAACGGCACGTTCTCGTCACCAACCTTGAGCGCAACGCTTCCGAGCGATCCGGCGCGCGAAGCGTCGGCGTAGCCGATGGTGCCCTGCGTGTCCGTCACGATCTGAACGACTGCCGAGGTGCCGGGGCCCGACTCGCCGAGCGAGTTTGCCCACTCACCCGATGCCTCATACGGCCACGAGGTCGACGCCTTCTCGAGGTAGTCGGTGAAGTTCTTGGTGGTACCGGACTCGTCCGCGCGGTGAACCATCGTGATGGCGAGGTCAGGAAGCTCGACGCCCTCGTTCTGGCTGACGATGGCAGGGTCGTTCCACTCGGTGATCTTGCCGTCGAAGATCTGCGCGATGGTGTCAGCGTCCATGTTCAGAGACGTGATGCCGTCGAGGTTGAAGATGACCGCAATAGGCGAGATATACATCGGCAGGTGGATGGCACCCGACTCACCGTCACAACGGGTGACGGCCTGGGCGTACTCGTCTGAATCCATGAGCGAGTCCGAGCCGGCGAACAGCGTGCCGCCGTCGAGGAACTGCGTACGGCCACCGCCGGAACCAACGGGGTCGTAGTTCACGGTGACGTCAGGGTTGACCTGCTGAAAACCTGCGCGCCATGCCTCCATGGCGGACTCCTGCGACGAGGCGCCGGCGCCGTTGAGCGAGCCGCTCAGCGTCATTGCCTCGGCGGGCTCGGTGGCTGCGTCGGTCGCCGCCGTGGTGGTGGCTGCGTCGGTGGCTGCGGTGGGCTCCTCGTTCGAGGGCGAGCACGCGGCCAGTGCGAACGTCAGCACGGTCGCGGTGGCGATGACGCCGGTGCGAGTTGCAATCTTCACAGTCGAATTCCTAACTTACTTGGGACACCCGGCTCCTTGCCGGACAACATCCAACGTAGGGAGCGAAGGTAACGAGACACCTGGGCAAATCTGAACTCTGGGTAAACGTTGGGTGAACGCACACGGGAGCGTCGATCACGGCTCCAGCGTGTAGCCCACTCCCCGCACGGTTTGGATGATGACGGGCTCCGCAGGCACGGCCTCAATTCGGCTGCGAATGCGCTTGATGTGGACGTCCAGGGTCTTGGTGTCGCCAAAGTAGTCCGCACCCCACACGCGGTCGATGATGACCTGGCGCGGAAGCACTCGGCCGGCATTCTGTGCCAGGAGGAACAACAGGGCAAACTCCTTGGGCGGCACGGATTCGGACTCACCGTTGCGGGTGAGAGTGAGGCGCTCCGGGTCGAGCGTCATGCCCGCCACCGTGAGGCGCTCGGGCTCATCCGGGATCCCCTCGAGTCCGGTGGCGTGCCGGCGTAGCACGGCACGGATGCGCGCAACGAGCTCGCGTCCTGAGTACGGCTTGGTCACGTAGTCGTCGGCGCCCAACTCGAGTCCGATGATCTTGTCCACCTGGTCGTCCTTGGCGGTCACCATCAAAATGGGCACATCCGAGCGCTCCCGGATGGCATGGAAGACCTCGGTACCTGACATCCCCGGCAGCATCAGGTCCAGTAGGACCACGTCTGCGCCATCGCGGGCGAATGCCGCGACGCCCTGCGGCCCGGTCTCCGCGAGCATGACCTCGAACCCCTCGCGTCGCAACAGGAAGTTCAGAGAGTCGCGATACGACTCCTCGTCTTCCACCACAAGAATGCGTGCCTCGGTCATTTTTCTCCCTGGATTTCCGGGTCGACCCCGTGTTCTTGAAGCCTGAGTGTGAATGTTGAGCCCACGCCTCGCTGCGACCAGACGTCGACGGTTCCCGCGTGCTGCAATGCCACGTGCTTGACGATGCTGAGGCCCAGCCCAGTGCCACCACTGTCCCGTGAGCGGGCGGGGTCCGTGCGGAAGAAGCGCTCGAAGATGCGTTCCTGGTCCTTGGGGTCGATGCCAATGCCCTGATCGACCACGGCTATCGAGACGGTGCCGTCTTCCGTCTTACACGACACCGTGACGCGCTTGCCCGGATCCGAGTAGTGCACTGCGTTGTCCACGAGGTTACGCAGCGCCATCAGCAGGAGATCGCGGTCGCCCATGACCATGGGGTCCGTCTTCACGTCGGCAGTCAGGGTGATGTTCTTTGACTCGGCGGTGAGCGACGCGCCGTCGAGCGCTTCTGCAATCACATCTGCGATGTGCACGTCCTCGTAGTCGAGGACCGACTCGCCTCCTTGCAGCCGCGAGATCTCGATGATCTCTTGGATCAGTTTGGTAAGGCGCCGAGCCTCCTTGCGCATCTTGCCGGCGAAAGACCGCACCATGTGCTCATCGTCGGCACCTTCCTCGATGCTCTCGGCGAGTAGCGACAACGCGCCCACAGGAGTCTTGAGTTCGTGGGAGACGTTGACCGCGAATTCGCGACGTGACTGCTCGGCAATGCGTGCCTCGGTGTGGTCGTTAACCACCGCAAGGACAAGGTCGCTGTCCAAGGGCACGGCACGCACGTGAACTTGAGACGTCACCCCGAGAACTCCACGCTTGACCGTGATTTCCTCCTCGACAGCCTCACTGTGCTTCCAGGCCAGTTCTGCGAGGTCCGCGATGGCCGGCAGGAGGGCGCCGTCGGGCCGCGCCACCCCAATGGCCGCTGCTGGATTGTTGACGAAAGCCGCACGCCGATCCCGGCGCACAATCACCGCCCCAGACTGCAACACCGACAGCAACTGCCTGGTCCGGTGGGGAACCAGGGTGCTGGCGATGATCTCTTTGCGCTGCTTGCGGCGCAGGGCGATCGCTACGATCGAGGCACCTAAGGCGGCACCAAGCACGGCGGCGAGCCACACGTCTGGGTTCATGTGGTCACAGTAACGAGCCGATAGCGTGTTTACCCAATGTTCACGCGTCTCACCAAATGTTTACCTAGCTCGGTACCGGAATTCCTTTGTTCACCTGGCGACCGGTGCGACACTATTGGGGACACAACCTTCTAGGAGAACTATGCGCACGCTGTTTACCGCCGAACTGTCGGAACTCGCCGACGACCTCATTGCCATGAGTCAGCACGTGGAGTCCGCCATCTCACGCGCGTCCGAGGCACTGCTGACGGAGAACGTGGAACTCGCGCAGAAAGTCATCGCCGATGACGCGAAGCTTGACGACCTGGAGCAGAACGTCGACGAACGCTGCGTCCTGCTCATCGCGCAGCAGCAGCCCGTGGGGCTTGACCTGCGCACGCTCGTCGCGAGCCTGCGCATCTCCGCTGGTCTGGAGCGCATGGGCGACCTTGCCCAGCACATCGCCGAGGCCGCACGCCGTTCGTACCCCGAGTCGGCCATTCCGGCCTCGCACCGCGAGATCTTCGAAGGCATGACCGCGGCAGCCAAGCAGACGGCATCCGAGGTCGTCGAGCTGATGCAGACTCGCGACCTGAACGTCGCAGCGCGCATCGTGAGCGACGACGACTTGCTGGATGACCTGCACTCGCAGGCCTACGGATCGCTCCTCGCCGAGGGCTACACCGGCAACACTCAGGAGACCCTGGACATCGCGCTCATGTCGCGTTATTTCGAGCGCTTTGGCGACCACGCCGTGAACGTCTCGCGCCGCATCGTCTACTTGGTGACCGGCGACCACACAGGTGACCGCGCCTCAATCTAGGCTCCTCACGGCTCAGCAGTCACTGAGTGCCGAACGCTCGCGCTTCTTGGCACCGAACGACTGCCAGGGCGCACCGAGAACTGATCCGTAGCGACGAAGGCCCCGGGTTCCCATCCAGTAGGAATGGGAACCCGGGGCCTTCGCGCTGTCTGCCGTAAATCTACTTCTTGCCCTGGTTCGCTACGGCCGCGATCGCAGCCTCCGCGGCGCTCGGGTCGAGGTACGTGCCACCCACCTTGATGGGGTTGAGGTCCTCGTCGAGTTCGAACACGAGCGGGATGCCGGTAGGAACGTTGACGCCCACGATGTCCTCGTCCGCGATCTTGTCGAGGTGCTTCAGCAGCGCTCGGATCGAGTTGCCGTGCGCAACCACGAGGACGGTCTTGCCTGCCTTGAGGTCGGGCACGATCGCGCCATCCCAATAGGGCAGTGCACGCTCGAGGACGTCCTTGAGGCACTCGGTCTTGGGCGTGGGCTCTCCCGCGTAACGGGGGTCTCCGGCCTGCGAGAATTCGTTGTCGTCCGTGATCTCGGGCGGCGGCACGTCGTAACTGCGGCGCCACGTCATAAACTTCTCCTCGCCAAACTGCTCGAGGGTCTCGGCCTTGTTCTTGCCCTGCAAGTCACCATAGTGACGCTCGTTGAGGCGCCAGTCGCGCTTGACGGGAATCCAGTGACGGTCGGCGGAGTCGAGCGCCAAGTTGGCGGTCATGATCGCGCGGCGCAGCAGTGAGGTGTGCACCACGTCCGGTAGAATTCCCTCCTGCTTGAGCAGCTCGCCGCCGCGAATCGCTTCGCCCCAACCCTTCTCGTTGAGTGAGACATCCACCCAGCCGGTAAACAGGTTCTTGGCATTCCATTCGCTCTCGCCGTGGCGGAGCAGGATCAGTGTGTAGGTCATGTCTTCATTCTTCCGCATTAGGCGCGCGAGCGCGAATGACGTTGGTCCCGGGCGAGTACTGCTCAGGTCGCGGCTACTTCCTGCTGGTTGCCACGACGCACGCCGGACTAGTGACGGGATAGCTCCGATGCGCGACGTGGGACACCTCGCCCACGGCCGCCTCCGGCGCCAGCGCCAGCACGTCCGCGAGATCGAAGCGACGCACGTGGTGGCCGCGTTCCTCCCCCACCCACAAATTCTCGTCGATCACGGCAAAGTAGCGCGGCCAGAATCCGGCGTCGAAGCAGCCGCGGTAGCGGGCCTCGCCCTCGGGACTCAGGTCAAACACGGAGATCACGTCAGCTCCGCGAACACTGACAAGCAGCACGTCACCGACGAGTTGAAGGTGGCCGTCGTTGACTTCGTCGCCGGTACGGTGCGGGGCGGTCGTCGACGCCACCTCCGCAATCACGTCCGCCGATGCGGTGGCAGAGTCCCAGCGCAACGTCCTGAGCTGGTGGTCCAGTTCGCACACCACGTAGATGAGATTCCCCCGGACGGCGAAGTGCCGCGGACCGGCGCCAGGAGCGAGTGTCGCGGCGATGCCGTCCGCGACCAATGATCCGTTGGGCTGGACGACGTACCGGCGCAGCTCGTCGGTGCCTAGGTCGGCCACCAGCAGGTGCTCGCCGCCGGGAGCGAAGCCAGCCGAGTGCGCGTGTGGCGCCTCTTGCCGGTCTGGGCGCGCGCCCGAGCCCTCGTGCCCGAGCATCTGAGCCGGCGCATCGGCCGCAAAAAGGCCGTTCGGAAGCAGCTCCACCACGCCTACGTCACCGCTCATGTAGTGACTCACGTACAGCGTGAGGGCGTCCGGCGAGAGGAGGAGGTGGCAGCCCGCATGGCCGCCGGTCACGAGTGACGCCGCGACCACGGGCGCCGTTGGGTCGCTCACATCGATCGCGTGGACGATGCTCGGGTCCGCCTCGGTGACCGCATACACGAGCGGCATGTCGGGGTGGGCGAGAACAAAACTGGGCGCGGGAAGTTCAAGCACCTGCGTCGGGGCCCCGTCGACCCCTAACCAGATGCCCTCCCCCAAGCCCTCCTGCGTTCCGAGGCCCGCGGCGGGGTACGTGCCCCACCACAGCGCGCGCGCAGTTGAGCCAACAACGTGCGGGGTATTCACGTACTGAGCTTCCACCTACTGGGCCGCGTAGTAGGCCTCGCGGACTTTCGCGGGGATGCGCCCGCGAGAGGAGACCTCGTGGCCGTTGGCCTGTGCCCAGGCGCGAATCTTCGCGACGTCACCCTTGGTGCGGGGGCGCGCGGCGCTCTTTTTCCCGGCCGTGCGGCGACCGGCCTCAACGTAGGTCGAGAAGGCGGCACGCAATTCAGAAGCGTGGGTCGCATTGAGGTCAATCTCGTACGCAACGCCGTCGAGCGCGAAACCAATGGTTTCCGTCGCGTCGCCGCCATCAAAGTCATCAACAAGAACTACCTGAATCTTCTGAGCCATGAAGAATGCCAATCCGTAGATGTCGCGTGAATACGTGTTTCACATACTACGGCCAGTCTGACAACAAATGCGCAGGGCAAATAATGGCAATTCCACACATAAGGCGATTGCGCCAATTAAACGGAACGTGTAATCAACTTCCGCCCTTTGTGGATTCGCTGGAATCCTCGGATTCGGCGCGCTTGGCAAGAATCTCCTTGGCCACCCTTGCCTGCTCGGCATCGTACTCAGCGTCGGCTGCCGCGAGTGCGGCGCGCTCGTTACGGTCTGCGCGTAGCACGCCTCGCATCGCGTACCAGAAGACGAGCCCGACACCGATAGACGGAACGATGCCCGCGACGACTGGGGTCCAGTTCATTATTCCTCCCCGGGCTTCACGAGCGGGAACGTGATGGTATCCCTGATGCCCAGCCCAGTCAGCGCCATGAGCAGGCGGTCCATGCCCATGCCCATGCCGCCCGCGGGTGGCATCGCGAACTCCATGGCGGTCAGGAAGTCCTCATCGAGACGCATCGCCTCGTCGTCCCCCGCGGCCGCCATGCGCGCCTGCTGCTCAAAGCGCTGGCGCTGGATGACTGGGTCCACCAGCTCCGAGTACGCCGTGGCGAGTTCGAAGCCCCGCACGTAGAGGTCCCACTTCTCGACGATGCCGTCCTGAGTGCGGTGATCTCGCGTGAGCGGCGACGTCTCTACCGGGAAGTCGCGAACGAACGTCGGTGCGGTGAGCGCGTTTCCCACGTAGTGCTCCCACAGCTCCTCGACCAGCTTGCCGTGGTTGACTCGCGCGGGGTTGACGGAGATGTCGACAGCGTCGCACCACTCAAGTAGCTGGGCGACCTCGGTCTGGGGAGTGACGTCATGGCCGAGGGCGTCGGAGAGCGACCCGTACATGGTCAGGTCAGCCCACTCGCCTCCCAGGTCGTATTCGGTGTCATCCGCAAGTGTGACGAGGGTCGAGCCAAATACATCCGTGGCCGCGCCCTGAATAAGGGACTGCGTGAGTGCGGCCATGGTGTCGTAATCCCCATAAGCCTCGTATGCCTCAAGCATCGAGAATTCGGGGGAATGCGATGAATCCGCGCCCTCATTACGGAAATTGCGGTTGATCTCGAATACGCGGTCAATTCCACCCACGACGGCGCGCTTGAGGAATAGCTCTGGGGCGATGCGGAGATAGAGGTCAAGATCGAACGCGTTCATATGCGTAACAAAGGGGCGAGCTGCCGCGCCGCCGTGCTGGGTTTGCAGCATCGGCGTCTCAATCTCGATGAATCCACGCTGGTGCAGGCTTTCGCGTAGCGAACGCATCACATTTGCGCGCTGGCGCACGGTGTCGCGGGCGAGGGGACGCGCGATGAGGTCGACGTAGCGCTGGCGGACGCGACCCTCCTCGGACATCTCCTTGTGCAACACGGGCAATGGGCGCAGCGCCTTGGCTGCGAGGGCCCAAGAGTCAGCGAAGACCGACACCTCGCCGCGCCGCGACTTGATGGCGCGGCCGTGAGCGAAAAGGTGATCGCCCAGGTCGACGTCAGTCTTGAAGGCGGCGAGGGACTCCTCCCCCACCTCAGCAAGAGAGAGCATGATCTGCAACCGCTCACCGGCGCCGTCCTGCACGGTGGCAAAGCACAGCTTGCCGGTATTGCGCACGAACACGACGCGGCCCGCAACGCCCACCTCGTCGGCAGTTTCCTCACCATCATCAAGGTGCGCATAGGCAGCTTTAACGTCGGCAATCTCGTGGGTCCGGGGGACGGAGACCGGGTAGGCCTGTCCGCCGGAGGCGATGATGCGGTCGCGCTTTTCGCGCCGTACGCGCATCTGTTCGGGTAGGTCTAGCTCGTCAGTCACCCTCTTAGGGTACCTGCGCTCAACTCAGGTCAAGCGCGAGGTCGATGATGGGAGACGAATGCGTGAGGGCACCGACGGACATGTAGTCCACTCCGGTGCGCGCGACGTCGGCGGCGTTCTCCAGAGTAAGTCCGCCAGTCGCCTCAAGCCACACCTTGCCGATGTCATGCTCCAGTGCACGGACGGAGGCGACGACCGATGCCATCTGATGCCGATCCATGTTGTCGAGCATCAGGAACGTCGCGCCCGCGGCAAGGGCCTCGTGCGCCTGCTCCCAGCTCTCGACCTCGACTTGGATGGGGGTGCGCGGGAATGCTTCTTGAATGGCATCGAAGGCCGCGCTCACCGAGCCAGTGGCGACGATGTGATTGTCCTTGACCATGGCGCAGTCAAAAAGCCCCATGCGCTTGTTGATCCCACCGCCGCATCGGACGGCGTATTTCTCAAGTTCTCGCAGACCGGGCGTGGTCTTACGCGTGTCGAGCACCTTCGCCCCAGTGTCCGCGAGCGCGTCTACCCAGCGGCGCGTGTGAGTAGCAACTCCGCATGCCCGCGACATGAAGTTCAGCAGCGTGCGCTCGGCGATCAGCACCACGTGGCCGGCGCCCTCGAAGTGGGCCACGGCCGTCGCAGCGGGAACGACGTCGCCGTCGTGCACCAGGATGTTGAGTCGCGGGACGGGAAGGTCGAGCCGCTTGGCCACCTGGGTCAGCACCTCGCGGGCCACCGCAGTGCCTGCGACAACGCCGGCCTCGCGCATCACTAGCGAGCCCTCGACCTGGGTGGTGGCGGCGATGGTCGACTGCGTGGTGACGTCGCGACCTGGGTCTCCTCCCAAGTCCTCGTCGAGCGCGCGTGCGACGGCGGCCGACAGCCACTCGGTATCGAGGGGTTCACGTTGTTTCCGGTGCTCTGGCATGTCCACACCGCCAGGCTACCGCCCAGCGCGATGCCTCCAGGTAATGGGCCATCTCGTCTCGCCCGCGATTCTCTGCGTCCTAGCAGTACATGAGTGTCGAAAGGTAGCCGCTTTCCGCACTCACGTACTGCAGGGGTGCACGATGACTGGGCGCGAGGCCCCGTCAGCCCAGTTCGAGGGGCGCCTGGACGCGGCCCAGCGTTCCGCCGGGGCCGAGGACCGAGGCGAGCCGCACCTGCCAGTGCTGGTCGTCCCGCTCGGGGAAGTCCTCACGCACGTGACCCCCACGAGTTTCTTGGCGCGTGAGCGCCGCACCCACGAGGACCGCGCCGGTCGCGAGGATGTTTGAGGTCTCCCACTCGGCGAGCTGAGGGACGGCCGGGGCCTCCTCTTCGGTCTGGAAGCGCTCGCGCAGGCGGTCGAGCTTGAGCGAGGCGGAGGACAGACCCTCGGCGGTACGCACAGGGCCAGCGCCCGCATGTGTGATGGCCTGGATCCGAGGACGCATTGTCGCGGGCACCAGCGTGGTGGGACCGCCCCTGTCCACGGGCTCGTGCTGCTTCACCAGCCCGCCGGCCACGGCCTCGGCCGCGTCCTGGGCGGCGCGCTTGGCGAAGACCAGTCCCTCCAGCAGCGAGTTCGAGGCCAGCCTGTTCGCACCCTGGACACCCGTACAAGCGGCTTCGCCGATGGCATACAGTCCCGCCTTGGTGGAGCGTCCGCGCAGGTCCGTGAGGATTCCGCCGGAGTGATAGTGCTGGGCGGGGGCCACGGGGATGAGCGCGTGCCCCATGTCGAGTCCGCGCTCGGCCAGGCGCGCGTGGATGGTGGGGAACCGCTCGCGCAGAAACTCACTTCCCAGGTGGCGGCAGTCGAGGAAGACGCTGTCCGAGCCCTCCTCGTCCATCATCGCGACGATTCCCTTCGACACCACGTCGCGAGGCGCCAACTCGGCCATCTCGTGGCGGCCCACCATGAAGCGCTCGCCGGCGGCGTTGAGGAGGTAGGCGCCCTCGCCTCGGACAGCCTCGGAGATCAGCGGCTGCTGGCCCGTCGCTCCCGAGCCCTGCCAGAGCACGGTGGGGTGGAACTGGACGAATTCGATGTCCGCAATGGCGGCGCCTGCACGCAGGCCCGCAGCCAAACCATCGGCAGTGGCACTGGGCGGGTTGGTGGACGAGCGGAACACCTGGCCGATGCCGCCGGTCGCCATGATCACGGCTTTCGCCAAGGCGGCGCCGACTCCGTCGCGCGTGCCCTCGCCCTTGATGTGCAGCGTGACTCCGCACACCGCGCCGGGGTTGCCGTCGGCGTCGGGTGCCGCGGTGAGGAGGTCGACCACCATCGCGTTCTCGATGACTTCGATGCCGGGGTCGCTCTTCACGGCGTCGAGCTGAGCGACAAGCGCCCGGCTGATCTCTGCGCCGGTCGCGTCCCCACCGGCGTGGGCGATGCGGTCGCGGTGGTGGCCTCCCTCGCGCGTCAAGGTGATCTGGCCGTCGTCCTGCATGTCAAAGACTGCGCCGCGAGCCATGAGTTCGCGCACCCGGTCGGGGCCCTCGGTGACGAGCGCCCGCACGGCCTCCTCGCTGCACAGGCCAGCGCCAGCGACAAGGGTGTCCTGCAGGTGCTCCTCGGCCGTGTCTTCCGGGTCGAGGGCGGCCGCGATGCCACCCTGCGCCCAGACGGTCGACCCGGAGCTGAGTTGGCCCTTGGTCACCACGAGCACGCGGTCCACCTTGGAGCGCAGCTCCAGCGCGGTGGTGAGCCCGGCGATGCCGGAGCCCACCACGATCACGTCGGCGGACGTGGTCCACCCTGGCTGCGGCGCGGCAAGGCGCTGCACGAATCGCACGTCGGTCATGGGTGAACGCTACCGTCCCAGCGCCCGCCCATCACCTCTCTCCGCAACGTCCGCACCTTAAATCGACAGATGCGAACCGTCACCGCGCCCGTGCGCAGCTCAGCGAGGGCGATTTAGGGTGTGGGCGTTCCCGGGGTTGCCTTGAAGGCATCCCACCCCTGCGTCCTGAAGTCGTGCACCGGTAGACCCGAACGCTCGAGATCCGAAC
Organism: Demequina aurantiaca; assembly: GCF_000975135.1. Classification (GTDB taxonomy): domain Bacteria; phylum Actinomycetota; class Actinomycetes; order Actinomycetales; family Demequinaceae; genus Demequina; species Demequina aurantiaca. Next base: position 418,534 of record NZ_BBRF01000001.1, read on the forward strand.
CGTCCGGGACGTCACCAGGTTCGTCGCACTTCTGCACGATCCGGTTGTCCGCATCCACGAACACCACTGCGGGCTCGTAGTGATGCGCCTCCTCGTCACCGATCATGCCGTAGCTAATGATGATCACCATGTCGTCCGGGTTGATCAGGTGTGCGGCGGCGCCATTGATGCAGATCTGGCCGCTGTCCGGCTCGCCAGGAATCGCGTAGGTGGTCAGCCGCGCTCCGTTGGTGACGTCCACGACGTCCACCTGCTGGCCGGGCATGAGGTCCGCGGCCTCCATCAAGGTGGCGTCGATGGTGATCGAGCCCACGTAGTGCAGATCCGCCTGGGTCACGGTGGCGCGATGAATCTTGGAGATCATCATCGGCCGCTGAAGGGTTTTGAAAGTCATAAGGGTCCTTCCTGGTAGCTCAGGATTGGTTGGTTCGCGATTGCCATCGCCGATGCTGGGGCTAGGTTCGCCCAGCGCTCGGGCTTACGCCGAGGAGCCTTGGCCCAGGTGGGTGGCAACGTTGTCGATCAGCCGCGTCTTCCCGACGCGGGCGGCGACGGCGATCACGGCGTCGCCACGATAGTCGTCCGCTACTGGCTGCGCAGACGCGGGGTCAAGCGCCGCGAAGTATTCGACGACGACAGCGGGCGTGTCCGCGAGCACCTGCTCGCCGGCGCGAATCACCTCGGCGACGGCCGCGCCGGAGCCGGCCGCGGCATCGGCCGCTCGGAGCGCGCGCGCAAGCACGAGTGCGTCGTCACGCTCACTCGCGGACAGGAAGACGTTGCGTGAACTGCGCGCGAGGCCGTCGTCGTCGCGCACCGTGGGGGCCACAGCGATCTCGACGGGCACGTTGAGATCCCGCACCATCGTGCGCACCGCAATCACCTGCTGCGCATCCTTGGCGCCAAACACGGCGACGTCGGGACGAGTGAGGTTCATGAGCTTGAGGACTACGGTCAGGACGCCGTCAAAGTGGCCCGGGCGCGCGGCACCCTCGAACACCTCATTGATGGCACCCGCGGCCACCGTGACGATTGGCACCCCGCCCGGGTAGACGTCGTCGAGGGCCGGCGCATAGAGCACGTCGACGCCTTCGGCCTCGAGCAGCGCGGCATCGGCCCCAAGTGTGCGCGGATAGCGCTCCAGATCGGCTGGGTCGTCGAACTGCAGTGGGTTCACGAACACCGTCACCAGCACCTCATCGGCGATTGACCGAGCGTGGCGCACCAACGTGAGGTGGCCCTCGTGGAGGGCGCCCATGGTCATCACGACGGCACGCGTACCCCTGGGGGCGCCGAGTTCGCTCGCGACTGTCACGGTCCTCATGGGGCGTCACCACTCATCGGCGGCGCACCCGCGGATCCAAGCGCCGCGATGAGGTCTGCGTACTGCGCCGGCCCGATGCGGCCGCCAGCGAGCGCTAGGTCAGCCGTCGCGCGCGCCATGGCGATGTACGCCTGCATGATGTCCGGGTCAGACGACAGCGCCTCGACGTGGGCCGCCACGGTGCGCGCGTCTCCGCGCACCACGGGCCCAGTCAGCATCGTGACGGCCCCCGGCGCCTCGCTCACGGCGCCCTCGACCGAGGCGTGAACCACCGGTCCGAGCAGCTTGCCCGGCTCCGCCACCCCCATGCGAGCCAGCACCGCACTCGACTGCGTCACCGCGGTGACGACGTGGTTCGCGGCGTGGCAGATGGCCGCGTGATAGGCCGGGCGGTCCTCGTCCGCGATCACGATGGGCTCGCCGCCCATCTCTACGGCGAGTGCGAGGGCGATGGGCAACACCCCGGCGGGCGCGCTCACCGCGAAGGTGGCGTTGACCAGGCGGGTGTGGTCGAGCGAGGTGCCCGTGAAGGTCATCGCGGGATGAATGGCCAGGGTCAGCACGCCTTTTCCGGCGGCAGCAGCGAGCACCTCCGTGCCGTAGCGCCCGCACGCGTGGACGGCGATCTGACCAGGGCGCCATGCATCGACCGCAGCGAGGCCGGTGACGATCTCCTCGAGGGAGTCATCCGGCACTGTCACGAGCACCAGATCGGCGGCGCGGACGATCGCCTCAGGATCCAAGTTTGGAACGCCCGGCAGCAACGTGTCGATACGGCTCACGGATTCCTCGGACACCCCTGATGCGCCAATCACTGTGTGGCCGGCCTGGCGTAGCGCGGCGCCGAGAACGGCCCCTACCCGTCCCGCACCCACCACGCCGACCCGCAACCGGCCAGGCTTGGGTCGCGCGTTCGCGTCGTCGACATTGACTGCATCGGGCTGAAACTCATCGGGCATCGAGACCAACTGCTTTCATCCATTGTTCGGGAGTCTGGTGTTTGCGGCCCTCACGCGCCCGTGCCGCCTGCGCGTCCAGGAGAGCGACCGCGTCAACCAGGGCAAGGTGTTTGGCGACGGGCTTGACGGGACCATTGGTGGAATGCACCTCCACCGAGGCGAGTCCCAAGGCGCGCTGCAGCGGACCCTGGCGAAGCTCGAGCGACTGGGTGCGGGCGTGAGGCGTGATGCTCACTTCCCTGACGAACCTGCCACTTCGAATGACCAGAGCTGAGTCCGTGGCCCGCACGCCGCGTTGTCGCCACTGGAACAGGTCCAGGGCACGCGCTCGGCGCGGAGAGGTGGTGAAGCCGTCCTCGGCCCTGGGGCTCTCCATGGCCTCCGTGATCGGGGCGCTGGGGTCCGTGCCGTCCTCGCCCACGAGTCCAAGGTCAGGCAGCACCAGCCACACCGCCTCGAGCGCCTCCGCCCTGCTTCCCACCGGCAGCAGGGTAGACACCGCGTCCTGGTCGTTCTGATAGCCGGCGACGTTGATGCTGACGTCCCACCAGCCCGGCTTGCGCCACCACCAGGATTGGCGCAGCCGCACGGCCTGCACGCGACCGGGGGGCACGGTCTGGCGCCGGGTCTCGAGCAGCCCATGACGCAGCCTAATGCCGTCCTGCGAGATGCCGGCCTTGAACCCGAAGCCCCGATTGAGCTGTGTCCAGAAGAATCCCAGCAGGCCGACCACCACCGGCACCGCCGTCACTAACGACGTTCCAACGATCGCCAGGAAGATCCGCTCGATGTCGATGCGAAAAATCACGATCAGCAACACGATCCATACGGGCGTGAGTAGCAGCCAGAACGTGGGCCAGGACAGTGCAATCGAGCCGATCAGCCGGCCGTTGGGCACCGCGTAGACGGGCCGTTCCGCCGCCGCGGGGCGGTCGGTGCGGTCGTTCGCGGTTGCGCCGTGCAGGCCGCCGAGCACGAGGTTGTCCCCTTGCAGCGCCCCTAGCGAGCCATGCGCCGAGGTGGACGAGCCCGCGTCACTCGCCACGGCATCGGCCGCACGTGGACCATCGGCAGCGTCGGTGCCCTGCGAGGGGTCACGTCGCCGCTTGTACCCCGCGGCGAGTTCCAAAATCTCGTTGCGCAGTGCCTCCGCGTCACCGATGCGCAGGTATTCGAGCGCAATGCCCGAGTTCTCGCCCCCGGCGACCTCGATACGAATCACCCCGAAGCCCACCAGCCGTGCGAGGAACGGCTGCACCACGTCCACGGCCTGGAGGCGGTCCAGGCGGGCCTGGCGCTGCTGACGGAAAAGCACGCCCTTGCGTTGGTAAACCGCGTCGTCGCCGATTCTGTATTGGTTGAAGCGCCAGCCCAGGTAGCCGAAGAGGGCGACGAGCGCGATGATGCCCAACAGAATCGCGCCGATGACGAAGTACGACAAGTGCGTCGCGTTGATGGCGTCGGTGACACCGTCGTCGCTTCCGCCGCCCACCCAGTCCGGCGCCCGGGAGACCACCATGTAGAACAGGATTGCGCCCAGCAGGGGCCAGATGCCCAGGAACGGTGACACGGGATGCACGCGCGTCCACTCGCGCGGGGCGCGGTAAAGGTGGCCGGGACGCGGGGATTCGGCCGGCCCAGGCGGGGGCAGTTGACTCACAGGCCCGCCAGCTGTGCCTCGCCACGGGTGGTCAGCCGGTCGCGCAGCCGCGCCGCCTGAGCCACGGGGACTCCTGAGATGTGAGCGTCGGTGCCCGGCGAGGCGGTGTGCAGTTGCACGCGTGCGATGCCGAACATGCGTGCCATGGGCCCCGCCTGAACCTCGACGTACTGCATGCGACCGTAGGGAACTACGACGACGCGGCGGAACATACGCCCGCTCTTGACGACGAGGTCGTCATCGCGCTCGGCCCACGCATGTGCGGTGACTTGGCGCACAGCCACCCAGGTGGACCATAGCCCCGCCACGAGCACCACGGCAGCGCCGATGTACCACCAGCCGCCTGCGTACGCCTGCAGCGCCAGCAACACCACGGCGAAGATCAGCACCGCAAGCCACACGGAGATCAGGCGGGCGGGGATCAGGCGCCGCGAAACGTATGTCCACTGGGCATCGTCCGGGTTCAACCAACTCATGTGGCTAGTCTGCCACCCACACGCGCACGCCAGGCGCGGCTAGTTCGCTCCGGCGGCCGTGCCGCGGCTCGGATCTCCGCGTCTGGGCTCGCCGCGCCCCGATTCGTCGTCGTGCCTGTCGGTCTTGCACCAGTGCTCGGAGACGACGCCTGCGCCCAGCAGGATCAACCCGCCGAGCACGGCAATCATTGCCGAGATGGCCGTCTCTCGCCTAGGGGCGTGCTCCCAGAAGTCGAGCAGCGCGATGGCGTAGCCGCCATACACACCGGCAACGGCCGCACCCGCATACGCGCTGGCCTGCGCGAACGCCACCGTCCTGGCCGCGCGAATCCCACTCAGGTCCGGTTTGTTGCCCCGCTTGTACTGCCGCACGGCCCACGCGAGCGCGAGCGCGGTCCCGGCCACCACGACACACACCACCGCGACGGTCCAGGGGACCGACAACGGGGTCGAGCCGCGCGACAACGCGACGCGCGTTACGATCCAGCCCGCGGCGCCGGCCACCAGCAGGACCAGGACGAGGCGCCGCCAGGTGAGGTGGGTCACGGGTCAGGGACCCGCAGGGGTGTCTGACGAGGCGGCGTCCGCGGCGGGCCACGGGTTCGTGACGACGTCCACGCCATCATGACCGACGGCGTTCGCCAGGTCGCCGATGCGGCCGCCGTGGGGACCGGCCAGAGTCGCGTCCGGGGCGAGGTAGGCCCACGGAATCAATACAAAGCCGCGCTCATGAGCGCGGGGGTGCGGCACCGTAAGATCGTCCGCCTCGAAGAATTCGTCACCGTAGGAGATCACGTCGATGTCGAGCGTCCGCGGGCCGTTGGCAACGCCGCGCTCCCGCCCGTGCACCATCTCGATTCCCTGGCACGCGGCGAGCAGTCCGCGCGGGGAGAGCGTGGTGCTCACCTCGATGACCGCGTTGAGGAAGTCGGGCTGCTCGGGACCACCCACGGGGTCGGTACGCACCAGCGGCGACGTGCCAACCACGTCGATGTCGGCGATGCGGTTCAGGTCATTCACTGCCGCGCGCAGAGTGGGCTCAACGTCACCCACGTTGCCGCCGAGCGCAAGGTACGCGACGGTGGCAGACTCGGGCTGCTGATCGGCGGGGTCCGCAAGTAGCGGGACGCCCAAAGGGTCGTTGGGAATGTTCGCGGACGAGCCGATGCGGCGGTCGGCGTACAAGTCGCCGTTGCGCAGGTCGCGGCGGATGCGCAGCACCACGTCCCTGAACTCGACATGCAGTGGCGCCTGCGGCTTGTGAATGGCGACGTCGACGCACTGCACGCCCTCCATCTCCAACACCACGCGGGCCACGGACGCAGCCACGGTCTCAAGGAGGTCCGCCGGGTCGCCGGCGAGCACCTCCGCCACGCGATCAGCGATGTCTGAGTAATTCACGGTGTACGCAAGGATGTCGTTGCCGGCGGCCGCGCGCGTGCTGACGTGAGCCACGACGTCGGCCATGAATACCTGGCCCGTCTCGCGCTCGGTGGCGAGCACGCCGTGGTAGCCGGTGACCCGAATTCCCTCGACCATGATCTGGTCAAGTTCAATTCCGTCTTTGACATAGGGCGTCACTGAGAGCGTCATGGGTTCATCGTGTCGTGTCCAGGGCATTCTGCCAAGCGGACACGACCCGAACCGCGTCACTTGATGCCCGCGCGTCGTGAACACGCACCGCCCATGCCCCGGCCTGCGCCGCCAGCGCCGTGACCGCAGTGGTCGCGTGATCGCGGCGCGCGGGATCACCTGCATCCACGCCGGGGCGCGCAATCACCGTGCCCAGGAAACGCTTGCGCGAGGCGCCGATCAGGACGCGCCTGCCTCCGCTCCACTCGGCCATGGTGGCCAGCAGCGGCCAGTTGGTGTCCGCGACCTTGGCGAACCCGAGACCCGGATCGAGAATGATGCGCTCGTCGCGCACACCCGCGGCAGTCAGCGCGTCCACGCGAGCGGCGAGCTCGTCGCGCACCTCCCGCACCACATCGACATACTGGTCGTGCGCGTCCATGGTGGCCGAGTGCGCACGCCAGTGCATCACCACAAAGTCGACGTCCGCCGCCGCCACCACGGCCGCCATTCGGGGATCCGCGAGCCCACCGGATACGTCGTTGACGATGCTCGCGCCTGCGGCCACGCTCGCCTCGGCCGTCGCAGCCCGCATCGTGTCGATGCTCACCACGACGCCCTCCTGGGCCAGCGCCCGGATCACGGGGAGCACGCGCTCCATCTCCTCCGCGGGATCCACACGTTCGGCGCCGGGCCGGGTGGATTCGCCGCCGATGTCGACGATGTCGGCGCCTCTCGACACCAGCCGATGCGCGTGCGAGATTGCGGCGTCCGTCGCCTCGAATCGGCCGCCGTCGGAGAAAGAATCCGGGGTGACGTTCAGCACACCCATGACCAGGGTGGCGGGGGAACCCGGGGTGCCCATGGCGTTAGTGCCCGGCGATTAGGCTCATGGCCTCGGCGCGCGTGGCGCCGTCCCGCATGACGCCACGCACGGCGGAGGTCACGGTACGTGCACCGGCCTTGCGGATGCCACGCATCGACATGCACAGGTGCTCGGCCTCGACCACGACGAGCACTCCGCGTGCCCCCAGATGCTCGACCAGCGCGTCGGCGATTTGCGTGGTGAGCCGCTCCTGCACTTGTGGGCGACGCGCGTAGACGTCGACCAAACGGGCCAGCTTGGACAGCCCCGTGATGCGGCCGTCCTCGCCAGGGATGTACGCAACGTGCGCGACTCCGTGGAAGGGCACCAGGTGGTGTTCACACATCGAGTACAGCTCGATGTCCTTGACCAGGATCATTTCCTCGTGACCGAGTTCGAAGACGGCGCTCAGCACATCCGCGGGGTCCTGGCTCAGCCCAGCAAAGAACTCCTCGTAGGCGCGGGCCACGCGCGCTGGGGTGTCCAGCAATCCATCCCGATCCGGGTCCTCCCCCACCGCCGCGAGGATCTCACGCACGGCGGCCTCGACTCGCGGGCGGTCAACGCCGCTCGTGGGCGCCGTTCCGCGAGGCTCGGTCACGCTGGGATCGGAGGATGTCGTCATGATTCGACCCTAGTCGGCGTCGGTTGCGGGCGGCGGTGGGGTGTCCGCATCCGTCGGCTCTGACTTGGGCTCGACCGGCTTCTTGGCGGGCTTCTCCACCGGCTTCTTGGGTGCGGCCTTCTTTGCTGGCGCCTTCTTGGCGGGAGCCTTCTTGGCATCGGCCGTACCGGCCTTGGCGCTGGTGGCGCGGGCCCGCTTGAGCGCGGGAGAGACCGCGGGCGACCAGTCGCCGCTGACCCATTCGTCGCGCACGGGAATGCGCTTCACCTTCGCGAAGATTTCCGCGAGGGCATCCTCGGTGAGCGTTTCCTTCTCGAGGAGCTCCTCGGCAAGCGTGTCGAGCAACTTGCGGTTGGTGCTAAGCGCCAGGACAGCCTCGGCCATCGCGTTGTCGAGTAGGTCGCGCACCTCGCTGTCGACCACCGAGGCAAGTTGCTCCGAGTAGTCGCGGCCGTGGCCCATATCGCGCCCCATGAACACTTCGCCGGAGCTGCCCGCGAGGCGAACGGAGCCCACCTTGGAACTGAGCCCGTACTCGGTGACCATTTTGCGAGCGATGTCGGTGGCCTGCTGAATGTCGTTGGACGCACCCGTGGACGGGTCGCCGAACACGAGTTCCTCAGCAATACGTCCACCCATGGCGTACGCAAGGTTGTCGAGCAACTGATTGCGGGTCTTGGAGTAGCGATCCTCCTGGGGCATGACCATCGTGTAGCCGAGGGCGCGGCCGCGCGGCAGGATGGTCACCTTGGTGACTGGATCCGTGTCGTTCATGGCAGCCGCCACGAGCGCGTGTCCACCCTCGTGGTACGCGGTCACTCGCTTGTCGTGGTCGTTCATGATGCGCGTACGCTTCTGCGGTCCGGCAATGACGCGGTCAATCGCCTCGTCGAGCTGCTCCGCACCGATAATCGTGAGGTCGCTGCGGGCAGTCAGCAGTGCCGCTTCGTTCAGGACGTTTGCGAGGTCCGCACCGGTGAATCCGGGGGTGCGGCGAGCGATGAGGTCGAGGTTGACGTCGGGTCCGAGCGGCTTGCCCTTGCCGTGCACCTCAAGGACCTTCTGGCGGCCCTTCAGGTCCGGAGCGTCCACGCCCACCTGACGGTCGAATCGACCGGGTCGCAGCAGCGCGGGGTCGAGAATGTCGGGACGGTTGGTCGCCGCAATCATGATGACGTTGGTGGTCGCGCCAAAGCCGTCCATCTCGACCAGCATCTGGTTGAGGGTCTGCTCACGCTCGTCGTGACCGCCACCCATACCGGCGCCGCGGTGGCGTCCAACAGCGTCGATCTCGTCGATGAAGATGATGGCCGGAGAGTTCTTCTTTGCCTGCTCGAAGAGGTCGCGCACGCGGCTCGCTCCCACACCCACGAACATCTCGACAAAATCGGATCCGGAGATGTGGAAGAACGGCACGCCGGCCTCGCCAGCGACGGCGCGCGCCAGCAGCGTCTTACCAGTTCCGGGAGGGCCGTACAGCAGCACTCCCTTGGGGATCTTGGCGCCCACGGCCATGAACTTGTCGGGCGTCTCGAGGAACTCCTCGATCTCGCGCAACTCCTCGACGGCTTCGTCCACACCAGCGACGTCTTCGAACTTCACGGTGGGGGTGTCAGGAGTGACCATCTTGGCCTTGGACTTGCCGAACTTCATGACCTGGCCGCCGCCACCGCCCTGCATCGCGCTCATGATGAACCAGAACAGTCCGACCAGTAGCAGAATCGGGAGCAGTGTGAACAGTAAAGACGACAGGAAGCTGGTCTTCGGGACCTCGGAGTTGTAACCCATGGGCGGGTCCGCCTGCGCGACGTCCGTGACCACGGTGTCGCCCTGAGGAGCGACATAGAAGAACTGCACCTTGTCGGAGAGGTCCGCCCACTCCTCCGGTGAGTCCGCTGGGAGGTCCTCGAGTAGCGTCATCTCGACGCGCTGGTCACCGTCCACGATCTTGACCTGCTCCACCGCTCCCGCGGACAGGAGAGCGAGCCCCTCAGAGGTGTCGATCGAGTCGACCTTGGGGGCGAACAGACCGGATACCAGCCAGCCGATGATGACGGCGATGAGGATCAGCGGAATGAGACGGCGCAGGCTAAAGACTTTCTTCATGGTGAACAGCACTCTACGCGAGCCCGCTGACGCCGTGTACAGGTTTCGCCATCAGCGGGAAACGAGTCCGCGAGGCGCCGCGCAACGGGTGGCTATGCCTCGCCGTAGACGCTGGGGCTGAGGACGGCCACGAACGGAAGCGTGCGGTACTTCTCAGCGAAGTCCAGGCCGTAGCCCACCACGAAGTCGTTGGGGATATCGAAGCCCGAGTACTTCACGTCAATGTCGACGGTGGCGGCATCGGGCTTGCGAAGCAATGCCGCGACCTCGACGGACTCGGCGCCACGCGAACGCAGGTTGCCCAGCAACCATGACAACGTCACGCCGGAGTCGATGATGTCTTCCACAATCAGCACGTGGCGGCCGTCGAGGTCAGCGTCGAGATCCTTGAGGATGCGCACCACGCCGGAGCTCTTGGTGCCCGACCCGTAGGACGACACCGCCATCCAGTCCATCTGAACATGCGGGGGCAGGCGGCGTGCCAGGTCGGCCATCACCATCACCGCACCCTTGAGCACACCCACGAGGAGCAGGTCCTTGCCCGCGTAGTCCTCGCGAATCTGCGCGGCGATCTCGTCGAGCTTGGTGGAAATCTGGTTCTCACTGACCGCAATGCGGGTGAAGTCGTCCATGTTGTATTGCGCGTTCACTCGTTGCTCCCAAGGTCGACGGTGCCGGAAATGATTAGCCTGCCATACTCGCGCCGCGCCTCGTAGCCACCTGGCAACGCAACTGCGCCCTGACCTTTGTATTGCATCACCAACTTGTCGAGCATGCGCACGTGCGCAGCCGTCAGTGGGCCAGCGCCTTTGCTCTCCGCAAGCATCTTCAGCATGCGCGAGCGGATCGCGTCGGGCAGTGCCGCGAGGTTGTCACACCGCCAGTCGTCATCGGACGATGCCGCGGAGGCTGATTTGCGAAGGGTTGCCCTGGCCTGGCGTTCCAGTTCGTCCGCGTCGGCTTGCAACATGGCGGCCGAGCGGGCGAGTCCGGAGACGACGCCGGGGCCGAGGACGTCCACCAGCGCGGGCATCACCTTGCCTCGCAGCGCCGACCGCTTGGGCCCGCCATCGGTCTCGTTAGTGGGGTCCATCCAGGGGTCGAGCCCGAGCGTCTGGCACGCCGTCACGGTGTCCTTGCGGCGGATGGAGAGAAAGGGCCGGATGATCCGTCCACGCCGTGCGGGGATGCCGCTCAGCGCACGAGCACCCGAGCCGCGTGCGAGGGCCAGCAGCACGGTTTCTGCCTGGTCGTCCATGGTGTGGCCAGTCAGGATGTGCGGATCTACGCCGCCCTCGGCGCTCACTCGCTCCTCGATCGCGGTGTAGCGAGCAGTTCGGGCGGCCGCCTCGAGGCCACCGTCACGGCCCACGACGACACGCTCCACAAAAACCTGGTGGATGCCGGCCTTCTTGACCTGCATCGCCGCTCGCTGAGCTACCTCGGCGCTGTCCGGCTGAATTCCGTGGTCCACGATGATGGCGCCCGAAAAGTAGCCCTCTTTGCGCGACACGTAAGCCGTGGCGGCGGCAAGCGCCAACGAATCTGGGCCACCGCTGCACGCCACCCAAATGCGGGTGCCGATGTCGTAGCCATGCAATGCCTCGCGGACGGCGACCCTAGTGGCGGCAACGGACGGATGAGGACCCGTCATCTGGTCGTCCTCCTCATAGCAATCGCGATGGGCACTACTGACATCCACAGTCTGCCAGCGCGGTCACGAAGTCGTCGATTGCGCCCATCGGGCGACTCTGTCCGTAGGGCATGCCGTCCGCCATGGTGGCGAAGGCGAGTACGCGCCCATCGGCCGTCGTAACGATGCCCGCGAGCGTGGTGACGCCGGTCAGCGAGCCGGTCTTGGCGCGCACATAACCGGCGGCACTCGTTCCCTCATACCGCGCCTCAACCGTGCCTTCGAGCCCACCGAGCGCCATGTAGTTGACGAGGTCAACATTGTGAGGGTCCGTTCGCGACGCCACGATGGTCGACGTCAGTTGCGAAGGCGCGATCCGATTGTTCTCGGAGAAGCCGGCGCCGTCGAAGAGTGCCAGGCCGTCGGTGTCGACGCCCATGTCGCGCAGTTGCGCGATGGTGGCCGCCGCCGCGCCAGAGGGATTGACCGCCTGCCCTGTCTCGAGCGCAAGGACCCGCGCGACGACCTCGGAGATGGTGTTGTCGGATACCGCGAGGAAGTACTTGGTGACCAGACTTAAAGGCGCCGATTCCACCGAGGCGACTACCGCAGCATCGGCCGGGGTAGTGCCGTGGTCGACGTCGTCGACGGTGAAACCGGCGGCGGCGAGGGCCTGAGCGAAATCATCGGCGGCCGCGAGCGACGGGTCGTCGTGGCGCGGTCCGTAACCGTCACCCTCGAGCCGTGCGACGTTGACCGCGATGCCTGTCACGGGGGCGGCGTAGCCGTTGACACGCGCGTACTCGGGCCACGCCTCGGGCCACGCCGGACCGGGAAATGCGGTGTCGTCGACCGCGACGTTGACGGCAGCCGGGGCACTGTCGCCGAGTTCCGTGCGCACCATCTGCGCGAGGTCACCCAATCCTGCCCAGCCGTTCGCCTCGTCAAGGTCGTCCTCGTGGCCCACTCCGTGGTGACCGTCACCCGCAGCGAGCATGAGGTCGCCGCCAGCCACCAGGGTGAGGGTCGCGGTGCCGGGATCCCAGGTCACCTCGGTCGTGGTGGTGAAGTCCGGACCTAGGGCGTGCAGCGCCGCGGCGGCGGTCAGCAACTTGGTGGTGGAGGCGGGAACCTGAGAATCAGCGGGCGAGATGCCGCCAAGGTATTCACCTGTGACGTAGTCAAGGACGGACACGTTCGTGGAATCGCCGGTGCGCTCGTCGTCGCGCAGCTTCTTGGCGAGCGCGTCGATCGTCGCCTTGGTGGGCTGAGGCGCATCGCCGTCCAGGTTGGTGACGGGCCCCTCGGTTGGGGGAACCGCGGCAACTGGCTCGGCGCTCAAAAAAGGCGCCGGTGGCAATTTTTCTTCCGCCGTTGTGAGGACGCCGGGAACCAGGTCCTCAGCATCGGCCCACGCGTATGCGCCAAGCCCACCAAGCACCACTACCGGGGTCAGAATTCCTGCCCAAACCTTGCGCCGCACACGACACCTCCCAACATGCGCCAGACTAGTACCCAGGAACCCCCATATTGGACGTAAGGAAGCGCCATGGAATTTGATGTCACGGTTGAAATCCCCAAGGGAAGCCGAAACAAGTACGAGGTTGACCACGAGAGCGGCCGCATCCGCCTCGACCGGATGCTGTTCACGTCGACCCGGTACCCGGACGACTACGGATTCATCGATGGCACGCTAGGCCAGGACGGCGACCCGCTCGATGCGCTCGTCCTTCTCGAGGAGCCCACGTTCCCCGGCTGCCAGATCCGCTGCCGCGTGCTGGGCATGTTCCGCATGCGCGACGAGGCCGGTGGGGACGACAAGCTGCTGTGCGTGCCGGTGGGCGACCAGCGCCAGACGTGGCGACAGGAGCTCGAAGACGTCAGTGACTTCCACCGCCTCGAAGTCCAGCACTTCTTTGAGGTCTACAAGGACCTCGAGCCCGGCAAGTCCGTCGAGGGCGCTCACTGGGTGAGCCGCGAGGAAGCCGAGGCGGAGATCAAGGCGTCCTTCGAGCGCGCCAAGGGCACGCCGTTTGAGCACATGAACCCGCTCAGCCCGCCGCAGCACTAACAGCTGTCAGGGCGCCGATGCTGGCGCCAGCTCACGCCGTCGGATGCGCCTCAGGCGCCCGGCGGCGTTTGTTGTTGCGGCGTTACCGTGCGCTGCGCTACGGCCTGCCGACGACCGGCATGAGGTTGTACATGCGGTAGGCCAACGAGTTGATCTGCGCGGGAGTCCCGGGCTTGTGGGCACCCATCACTTGGTTGCCGCCCATGTAGACCTCGACGTGGTAGATGCCGCTGCCCGAACCGTTTGAGCTCCAGAAGATGAGGTCGCCCGGACGTGCCTGCGAGAACGGAATCTTGGTGGTCGCGTAGTACTGGCTGCTGGAGGTGCGTGGGATGTACACGCCCGCAGCGGCCCAGGACTTCTGGGTCAAGCCCGAGCAGTCGTAGTACGTGGGGCCAACGCCGCCGTCCTTGGTCTGCGAGTAGGGCTTGCCCTGCAGCGTCAGCGCGTGGGCGAGTGCAGTGCGACCCTGCGAGGCGCTGGAACTCCACGTGGGGTCGGGGTCAGGCGCAGGCGCTGGTGCCGGGTCTTTGGTCTCCACCGGCGTGGGGTCCTTGGTCTCCGCTGGAGCCGGATCCTTCGTCTCGGCCGGCGTGGGGTCCTTGGTCTCCGCAGGTGCGGGGTCCTTGGTCGCGGTCGGCTTAGGGGCCGAGGTCGACGTGGGCTTGCTCGAGTTGTCCGTGGTGGCGGAATCCGTGGGGCGCGGCACCGGATTGGGGCGTACATTGCTGGTCTGCTCGGCGTCGTTGGCTGCCTCGGCATCGGCCGCGGCCTTAGCTTCGAGCGCCTTGCGCGCATTGGCCTGGCGTTCCTCTGCGAGCCCGTCCTGGCGCTGCTGCTCGAGCGCGACGCTCGAGTTGCGCAGGCTCACCAGACGGTTGATCGCCTCAGTGCGCGCGCTAGCCACCTGGTCCACGGCGCGCTGAGCCTGCTTGCGCGACTCCTCGGCGGTGGCTGCGGCGTCAATGGCTGCCTGCTGAGCCTCAGCGGCCTTGGTAGCAGCCTCTTCCGCATAGGTGCGCATGGTGCTGGAGACAATCTCCGCTGCCTTGACGGTCTGAATGCGTGAGTCCGCCTCAGAGGACGAACGCTCGACAGCCTCGGACTTGGCGATGACATCGTCAAAGCCGGAAGAGGAGGTGATGGCGGTGAGCTCGTTCATGCCCCCGCCCGTGCGGTAGGCGTCCATCGCGACGGTAGCGAGGTTGTCGCGCGCCGCTGCGAGGGCCGCGTCTGCCTTGGCGGACTTCTCTTTGGCGTCCTCGAGCTCGGCATCGGCGTCATCCTTGGCGACCTGTGCGTCGGTGACGTTGTTCTCCGCGACCATGGCTGCGGTGTCTGCCTCATTTAGTGCGGCCTCGAGGCCTGCCATCGCGTTGTCGAGTTCCGCGACGCCAGACTGTGCGTCCGACACGGCAGCCTGTGCCGCCTCAATCTCGTCCTGGCCGGGGTATCCCACGGCATCTGCGGGAGTCGACGGTGACGCGATCACGATGGTCGCGCTCACGGCCAAGACGGCCGATGCTGCGGCGACGGAGCGGCGCGCACGGAACGCAAGGCCGCGAATAGACAGGGCGCGGGAGGGCGTAGTCCCCTGGACTGTTGCTCGCACTGCCGGCCTCCTGCCGTCGATTACATGCCTGTTCGGCCCTGCCCCGCCGCGGCGAGAATGGGCATTCGTCGATACTACGTCCCAATTGTCACATGCGAAACATGAATGCACATGTCGGGTTTGTCACATCCCGCACGCGCGACACACGGGTCGCAGCAATTCGGTGGGCTCGGGTGCCCGTTCACTTCATCGGCACACTCGGTTGGGCACTCAAGTGCGCGCGTGCCCTAGTCTTGTGTGCGGTATGGATGACGACGGCATTGAAACAGACGCGTGGGCCGCGGACGAGGGTCCGGGCTCCGGCGCGCCCATTCCCGCCTCGGCGGCCTGGCGCGAGGGGGACAACCCCGGCCGACGCCAGTTCGTAGATATTGGCGACCTCGCTCTAGAGGCCGATCCGCTCGGCGTGCTCCCCGACGTACGGATGGCGTACGAGACGTGGGGCGAACTCAACGCGGCTCGCGACAACGCGGTCTATGTTGCACACGCGCTCACGGGCGACAGTCACGTTTTTGGCCCCGCCGAGTCCGGTCACATCACCGGCGGCTGGTGGAACGCCATGGTGGGCGCCGGCAAGCCGATCGACCCCACCCGCCACTTCATCGTCTCCGCCAACGTCGTGGGCGGCTGCCAGGGCACCACTGGTCCGGCCTCGACCCACCCCGTCGACGGCCAACCGTGGGGTTCTCGCTTCCCGTACGTGACCATGCGCGACATGGTCAATGCGGAGATCGCGGTCATGGACCACCTAGGGATCGACTGTTGGCGACTCATCGCCGGCCCCTCCATGGGCGGCATGCGCGCGATTGAGTGGACGGTCATGGCCCCGGGCCGAGTGGGCGCCATCGCACCGGTCGGCTCCACTGCGGCGGTGACCGCTGACCAGATCGCCTGGTCGACTACTCAGTTGGCCGCGATTGCGGCAGACCCCAAGTTCCGCGGCGGCGACTACTACGACGCGGTGGACGGCGACGGCCCGCACACCGGCCTCGGCATCGCGCGCATGATCGCGCACACCACGTACCGCTCCGAGGGTGAGCTCGGCGAACGTTTTGGCCGCTCCTATCAGGGCGACAGCGACCCCGTGGGACGCGGCGGCCAGTTCGCAGTGCAAAGCTACCTCGCTCACCACGCACGCAAACTCGCACGACGGTTCGATGCCAATACGTATGTCCGCCTCGCGCAGGCTATTCAGTCACACGACGTTGGCCGCGCCCGCGACGGCGTCGAGTCCGCACTGGCGAGTGTCGACGTACCCGCACTGATCGTTGCGGTGGACAGCGACCGGCTTTACCCCGTACACAACTCAGAACGTCTCGATGCCGCCCTGTCGGGCTCGCACGGGGTCAAGGTCGTTCACTCCCCCGTGGGGCACGACGGCTTCCTGGTGGAGTCCGGTCAGCTCAACGCGTTCTTGGCCGCATTCGAGCAGAAACTCTAGCGAGGATTCGTTCCTCTCACCGCATCTCGGCGAGGTGAGGTGAGGCGAGGCGAGGCGAGGCGAGGACCCTAGCGAGCTCCGATGCGCTCGGCCAACAGTTCCGCGAGGTGTCGGCCGTCGACGTCGGCGAGATCACTGCCCTGGGTACGGCAACTCACGCCGTCGGCCAGATAGATGGCACCCTCGGGTGCGTCACGCAACTTGGGTAGCAACGAGTTCTCCGCCACCTTGACGGACACGTCGTAGTGCCCCTTCTCTGTTCCCCAGTTGCCTGCGAGTCCGCAGCAACCCGATGCCTCAGTGACCTGTGCGCCGGCGCGGGCCAGCAGATCTCGGTCAGCTGCGTATCCCATCACGGAGTACTGATGACAGTGCGGCTGGACCACGGCGGTGACGTCATCCAAGCGAGGAGGCTGCCAACGGTCGGAGGGCTTGACCGGCGCCCGGCCGGTCAGCACCTCGGCCAGCGAGTAGGTGCCGTTGGCGACGGCGTGCGCGCGAGGGTCGTCCGGAAGCAGTTCGGTCAGGTCGCCGCGCAGGACTCCCATGCAAGAAGGCTCCACGCCGATGATCGGAATGCCATTGACGGCGTACGGCCCGAGCACCTCGAGCAGCCCGTTGAGTCGCTTGCGGGCGGCATCCAGCTGTCCCGTCGAGATCCAGGTGACGCCGCAGCAGGCGTCTCCCGCGGAGACGATCACTTCAAAACCCGCATCCTCAAGAACCGCCACCATCGCGGTGGGAATCCGCGGATCCAGCCCATCCGTGAACGAGTCTGCCCACAGCACTACCCGTCGGCGCTCGCCGGTTCCCTCGACGCCGAAGGCGGCCCCCGCATCGGCCGCATGTGCGGGGTTGTTCTTGGCGGCGCGCGTCTTCGCGGTGGTGCTCCGTCGGAACGGCTCGGTCGCGAAGGTGGGCAGGGATCGCCTGGTGTCCATACCGGCCCCGCTGACTAGCGCACGCTGAATCCACTTGGGACTGGCGAGCGCATTCACTACCCGTGGGGCGACGCCAACCACCTTGAGCCAGCGTGGTAGCCAGCCAACTGAATAGTGAGCGATGGGACGACGCTTGCCCTGGTACGTGCGGTGCAGCACCTCGGCCTTGTACGCGGCCATGTCGATGCCACTCGGGCAGTCGCTCGAGCACGCCTTGCAGCTGAGGCAGAGGTCGAGACTCTCACGCACCTCGGGCGCCGTCAGCCCACCCACGAGCGTGCCATTGATCGCATCCTGCAACACCCGCGCGCGCCCGCGCGTCACGTCCTTCTCATCTCCGGTCGCCGCGAAGCTTGGGCACATGAAGCCAGTGCCGGAGGTGACCGCATCGGAACGGCACTTCCCCACACCTGTACAGCGGTGCACGGCCTCGGTCAGGTCGCCATGGTCGTGCGCGAAGGCAAGGCCACCGGCCGATGGTGCGGTCTTCTTCGCGGCAGGCCGCCTCAGGTTCGCATCAAGAGGGGCGGGATCCACGATGATGCCCGGGTTGAGGTTGCCGGACGGGTCAAACAGCGCCTTGACCTGACCGAACGCGTCGATCGCGTCGGCGGAATACATCACTTTGAGGAGTTCTCCGCGGGCACGACCGTCGCCGTGCTCGCCGGACAGCGACCCGCCCAGGCTCGTCACTAGTGCCGCGCCGTCCTCCATGAACGCGCGCAGCACGCGGCCGTCCTCCTGGAGCGGGATATCGATACGGAGGTGGATGCACCCGTCGCCAAAGTGTCCAAAGGGTTCGCCCTCCACTCCGTACTTCTCCATGAGCTTGTCGAGCTCGCGCAGGTAGGTGCCGAGCTTCTCGGGAGGCACGGAGGCGTCCTCCCAACCGGGCCACGCCTCCTTATTCTTTGAGGTCCGCCCGCCAAGCCCGGCGCCGTCCGCACGGATCCCCCACAGGCGAGTGGCCTCGATGGGGTCGCGAACGATGCGCACACTGCTGGTCCCGGCATCCGCGGCCAGTGCCGCCATCCGCGCCTCGGCCTCCGCCTCGGTGGCGGCGCCAATCTCCACGAAGAGCCAGCCGGCTCCCGGGGGAAGCTCGGGAATGGGGCTGGCGCCCTTGGCGCGCCGTACCTTCTCGACCAGCCGGGCATCCAAGCCCTCCACCGCATCGGGTGAATGGGCAAGCATGGGGACCACAGCATCGGCTGCTGCGGGCATGTCGTCGTATCCAAAGGCGGCCATCAGGCGCGCGGGCGCAACGTCGACAAGCTTGACAGTTGCCTCGAGCGTGGTGGCAAGAGTGCCCTCGGTGCCCACTAGGAAGCGTGCGAGCGAGTGACCGTGCTCGGGGAGCAGGTGCTCCAGCGAATAGCCACTCACCTGGCGGCCAAAACGGCCGAACTCGGTACGAATCATGGCGAGGTTGGCGGCGACCAGTTCGTCCAGTCCAGGGACAACGGACAGGCTGTCGGCGGCCTCATAGCGGCGGCCGGCGCCGTCCAACACGTCAATCGAATGCACATTCTGCGCCGTCTTGCCGTAGGCGACCGCGTGAGGACCGCAGGCGTTGTTGCCTAGCATTCCGCCCAAGGTCGCGCGCGAGGACGTCGATGGGTCGGGGCCAAACCGGAGCCCCGCCGGCGCCACCCGCTTCTGCAGATCCGTCAGCACCACCCCGGGCTGAACCCGTGCGGTCTTGGCCTCGAGGTCGATGTCGAGGATGCGGTGCATGTGGCGTGAGGTGTCTATTACTACCCCAGGGCCGATGCTGTTTCCGGCGATGGACGTGCCGCCGCCTCGCATGGTGATGGGAGAACCTGCAGCGCGCGAGGTGGCGATGGCAGCCACGAGGTCGTCCGCATCGAGCGGAAACACTACTACTTCTGGTACGACGCGGTAATTGGATGCATCGGTGGAGTACTCCGCGCGGCGGCGGGCACTCGAGTCAACCTCGCCGTCCACGGCCGCCGCGAGCTCCGCGACGAGGTCGGTGCGGGTGGGGGTCGAGGTCATTCGTTCATTCTGGCACGCGAGTGAGTGTGGGCTGCGTCGCCCTGAGGGTGCGGTGTAGCGGACGCACGTGCCTCATAGGCCAAAGCGATGCGGAATGTCCGTTTTGTGGCATATCCGCAAAGCCCCTGTTATCTACCCCTTCGGGCACGAAAGCGAAACCTTGACACGCCGATCTCCTGAACCCCTTTAGTCACATTGACCACATCAGTATCACTTCGTCACTTTCGTCACGCACTTTTTTTGGGCGACTGTATGCCGCTGGTGGTCAGTTCTAGCGTGGCGCGTAATGGGATACGTGCGTAGTCACCGTCGACTGCGCGCATAGTCTGGGGAGGACGACCATCATGAAGCTGAGGGATTTCCAAAAAATGTGGGCGCTGGTTCTCGCGCTCGTGCTGACCGTGACCTTTGCGGGTCCGTCCTATGCGGGCGGCAACGGCGGGGATAACGAACCGCGGATTCACAAGGCCTACGTCTGCAAGTACGTCGGAACACCGGGAGTGGACGAGAGGCTACAGACGGGCCAGAACCCTATCGAGGTTGACTTCAACGCTCTCGGCTGGGACCGAGACGGAAACCCGCCTAACGGTACCGAGTTCAACGATAAGCACGGCAAGTCCGTGGTGATTGGAATCGTGGGCGTGGACGACGAGCCCTCTCTCGCTGATTGCCCCGCACCTACTCCCCCGCCGGAAAAGACCGTCGTCGTTCCAGAGATTCCCGCGATCGTCGACGAGTGCGGCACCGAGAACGACGACTTCACGCTTCCCTCAAATACCGATCGCATCACCTATAGCTTTAAGCGGGGCTATGTCTACGCGGAACTCAATGGCCGCAATGTTGAATGGGGAGACACCTCAGACCTCTGGAAGCCATCAAGTGGCGGCAAGCTAAAGTTCAAGATCCAGTTTAGCGACGAACCCTGCCTCCCCGAGCAGCCAGCCGACAAAACTGGCGAGAAGGTCGAACGCGACAACTTCTGCACGGAACCCGCTGATGGGACCCGCACTTTCACGGTGACTACTACTCCGTGGACTCAGCCATACGTCCTCGAAAATGGCGCGTGGGTGTTGGGCGAGAAGACATTTGGCAATCCCGAGACGGATACGGCGACAGAGAACGACCCCTCGTGTGCGCCCAATGAACCAGAGAAGATCATGCAGTGGCACATCTGGAAGCTAGATGGCGACTGCAAGGATAGCCTCAAGTCCTCGCTGAACGAGGTGGGCAAGAGCGCCATGGGGCTGCCGTCGACGGCCTGCAACTCGCCACGGGAATCGATCTTCCCCCAGGACTACGTGGGCGAATACAGCGACAACTTTGTTCCAGAGTGCGGCGTCTGGTACCAGGTCGACAAGTACATGGGTACGCCAGCCGAAATCTCCGCACTGTGGGCGGACAATGTCCTCCACGTGGGCGAGGATCAGCCACTGCTCGTCCATGAGGCCGGCGTCGGTCAATGGTTCTTCCTCTACGGCGGCGACTGTGCAGACCCGGTGTTGTCTGGGTCTGTGACGGCGCAGTGTGTGGAGAACGTTCCGACGTTGAACTACACGATCGCGTTGAACGACCCAGACGCACAGGCCACGGCGTCTGACGTCGCGACGATCACAATGACTGATGGCTCGAACACCTGGACACACGAGGTCGACGTGACCGGAGGATTCCCAGTGTCGGGTTCCGTGACCTGGCCTGGTGCCGGTCCCGGAATGTGGCCCGGATGGGAACTGGTCGACGACGTACTCACCAACACTGGCAACAACTTCGGCTGGACCCGAGCCGGCGACATGAACATCAACGTGTCCTACAACCCGGAATTCACCACGACCGTTGCCTACCCCAACGCCACCGACCCCTGTGACCCGCCGGACGTGCCGATCTGCACCGACAACTACGAACTCGGCCACGTCAGCGCAGCCGAGTTCTCCACCGGCAACTACACCCCCTACGACGAAGCCACCTGTGTCGCCCCGTTCTGCGAAACCATCACGGACGAGGGGCTGCACTCCGCCACAGTCGCGTTCAATGGGCACGACCCGATCTTGTCCGAGGACAATGGTTGCTTCGTAATTGTTGCTTGGCAAATGGCCGGTTGGGACCCGCGTCCCAACTTCTCCAAGCCTCAGGTCTACGTCACCTCTGCCGACCAGTTCAATCCGGACCTCGACGCCTTGGATGACGAACTACCCGAGTGGGGTTGCTACCAAATCGATATCTACTTCGACACTCAAGAGACGAAGGACCTCATCGATGGCGGAGTCCTCTACGGACCCAACAACCCCACCGAACACTTGATCCCCGGCGGGCACCACACAGCCTGGAAGTACGTCCAAAAGTCCGAGGACTGCATGAAACCAGTGGTGGTTTGCGACACTGAAACCTGGCAGCCCATGGAGATAGCCGGATCGCTATACAACTCCGAGGACTACACCATCTACAACCAGGAAGACTGCCAGCCACCCACGGTTTGCCCCGAGATTGACTCGGAGCTCCTGCAGAACGCTGCGCAGAACAAGGCGATCCTGTCCGAAGACAATGGATGCTTCGTCATCGCAGCCTGGCGGATGCCCAGCTGGACTGACTCCCTACACGCCACTTGGCCACAAACCCTCGTCACCAGCAAGGATCAGGTCAACCCCGACCTCAGCGGCCTCGACGACGAACTCAACGACATCGGCTATGGCTGCTACCAAGTCGACATCTACTGGGACACCCAAATCACCGCCGACCTTCTCGCCGGTGGCACGTTGACCAGCCCCAACAACCCCGCCGAAGACCACCTGCCTAACGCAGGCTTCGGCACCACCTACAAACTCGTCAAGATCGGCAACTACACCCACTGCAACGAACCCGCAGACCCGGTGTTGTCTGGTTCTGTGACGGCGCAGTGTGTGGAGAACGTTCCGACGTTGAACTACACGATCGCGTTGAACGACCCAGACGCACAGGCCACGGCGTCTGACGTCGCGACGATCACGATGACCGATGGCTCGAACACCTGGACACACGAGGTCGACGTGACCGGAGGATTCCCAGTGTCGGGTTCCGTGAACTGGCCTGGTGGCGGTCCCGGAATGTGGCCCGGATGGGAACTGGTCGACGACGTACTCACCAACACCGGCGGCAACTTCGGTTGGACCCGAGTAGGCGACATGAACATCAACGTGTCCTACAACCCGGAATTCACCACGACCGTTGCCTACCCCAACGCCACCGACCCCTGTGACCCGCCCGAGGTCCCCATCTGCACCGACAACTACGAACTCGGCCACGTCAGCGCAGCCGACTTCTCCACCGGCAACTACACCCCCTACGACGACGAGACGTGCCAACCCCCTGTGGTTTGCACCGATGGTGTTGGTGAATGGCAGAATGCCGTGTGGCACACCTGGACTGGTGGACCCGTCACTTCCGACGCTGGGCCTGCCCCTGACGCCGACGGTTGGAACGCCAATAGCGGTGACCCGCAGTCTGCAAACCACGCACTCATCTATCACATGCCCGGAGTTCCCTACTTCGTGAGCCACGGCAACTCTGGCAACGGTGACTGGTTCCTCTGGACTGCTGATGAGCCGTCCGACGAATGCCCCCCGCCACCGGTCGACCTCTGCGCCAACATAGACGGCGTGCAGACCGAAATCCCTGAAGGCCGAATCCAAGACGGCGTCGACTGCAAGATTCCTCAAGAGCCGAAGCTTGGAGGATCGTTCCTCCAGCCAGTGTGCGACGGCGATGCCCCATGGGTGAACTACAAGATTGTGCTGACTGACCCCGACGGGCAAGCAACACAACATGAGGTTGCGTATGTCACATTCATCGATCCTGAGGACGAGACTCGGACCACCGAACCCATCGAGATCGCACTCAACACCGTGTTCGACGATGCGACCGGCACCTACACCTCCGAGGGACGCTTCCTGTGGCCCGGCGCGTCTGTCGCAGCGGACGGCATCACTCCCACGGGGTGGCCTGGCTGGGGTCAGGATGCGAGCGGCAACTGGGAGTCGCTAGGCGACGGGAACTTCGGATGGACGCGTGGAGGAGTCACGATCCTGATGAAGGTCAATCCGGAACTCACCCAAGAGGGGGTTAACTACCCTCCCGCGACTCCGGACTGCGCTACCGCGCCTCCCGTGGATGTCTGCCAGTGGGACCCAGAAACGGGAACCGCGAACATGGTGACCATCACGAACCGCGAGAACCTCAAGGACTCGGACATTCTCTGGGTCGATGGCTCCGAGTGCACGCCTCCGCAGTACGACATCTGCTCCACCGACGACGGAGGCCAGACGTGGAGTATCGCGGTGGTCTACGACTACCAGCTCACTGAAGACACGAGGTTCTGGGATAGCGAGGCCGGAGAGGACGGCGGGTGCGGCGATCCACAAGCAGCAACACTCAAGGGCACCCTCATCTCTCCAGTCTGCGATGGAGATGTTCCGTGGCTGAATTACAAGGTGGTTGTCACTGACCCGGACAATCAGTCCACCAACACCACCGGAATGGCCACCATTACGTTCCACAGTCCCTACGCGAGTACGCCGGACGCGAATGGGGTGATCTGGAAGGACGAGGTTGTCGAGGTACCAATCGGAGAAGGTCGGATTCTCTGGCCGGGAGCTTCGACCGACGCTGACGGCAATCCCACGGGATGGCCCGGCTGGGGGCTCGACGCCAACGGTGAGTGGATCGCCATCGGCAATGAGAACTTCGGATGGACGCGTCAGCCGAAGGGCATCAAGGTAACCATCGCGGTGAACCCTGAAGCCAACGCGACCGTGAGTTACCCGCCAGCGACCCCGTCGTGCGCAACCACCCCACCGACCGAGGTCGACCAGGTTCTCGGAGCAGCACCGCTTCCGGAGGCCACCTCCGCTGTCGCGGTCGTCGCCGAGGCAACGTTCGCCGGATAGCCCTCCCGCACTAGCGAACACATCAATGCCCGCCTCTGCGTGAGGCGGGCATTGATGTGCGAGGAGTAGATCGGGTAGCGCTTTAGGCGTTGATGAAGACGGGGGTGCCAAGCGGCAACCCCACCTTCGTCACGATCTCCGTGATCGAGTCATTCGGCATCCGTATACATCCATGCGAGACGGTGTTGCCAATGGACGAGGGGTCGTCGGTGCCATGAATGCCGATCACTGCATCACCGCCGTTGAAGGAGTCGAGTACCGGCGAATAGCCAGACAGGCCATAGGCGAACGGTCCGTAAACCCCATCGGGATTGGGTGGCTGCAGCAATTCACGAATGTAATACGTGCCGCCGGGCGTAGGCAGCTCGTCCTGACCCACACCGATCGCAGTCTGAAACACCATGTCCTCGTCGTCGTAGACCTTTAGCTCGAAGTCTTGAAGATCGACATCGATCCAATAGCGTGTGTCCGCGAGCGTCACGTCATCCGTGTGGATCCATCCTGTGGCGCCATTGGGGCGCGTGGGAAGCCACACCTCGAGCCAGCCATCGGTCACTCTCTTGACCAGAAACACGAACGGCGTTTCGTCTGGCGCGGTAAGAACGTCGTCCGCTTGGAGCGTGGTGAAATCAGACTTGTTTGGGTTGGGGTAGACATCGATCGCTTTGCTCTTAGACGTCGCAATCTGCGACAGCGTGTCTCGGGTTGGCACTGCCACTGGAGTCGGGGCAATCGTGCTGCCGCCGTCAGTAATGGCCGGGACAGAAGTCGCCGCTGACACCGACGGAGACGCCACCGGTTCGCTCGACGAGCACCCACTCACCACCAACGCTAGGGCGGTCAACGGCGCCGCAACCCGCACAACGATTCTCAAGAGCACTCCCTCAGTGACTTGGACGTTTCCCATCCACACTACGCCTCTGTTGAGTTCTGCGGAAGGGCGAAAGGTGAGGCCCAGATTCCCCTCGAAAACTCGGCGCGCCTCACCCCTCCCGCGGGACTACTATTAGCGCATCGTCCCGGGTAGAGGAGTGTCACGCATGGATGAAACAAAGGTCGACGCGCCCGCCAAGAAGAACTTCGTGGCCAACATTGAGTACGCCGCTCACGCGGTAGGAAACCCCGCGTCGATGCGAGGGGTTTTCGCCGTCATCGGCGGCCTGTTGGTCCTCCTCTTGCCTCAGGTGTCGAGCGCACTATTGCAACTCATCCTGATCGTCGGCCTCATCCTTTCGGCGGGCTCCGACATCGTGTACGCAATTATCGGCCGTCGTCGGTTTGGCAAGCGAGGCAACCGCTTCGTGGCTTTCCTGCGAGCGCTTGCTACTGTCCTTCTCCTGCTCCTCCTCCTACTGGCCCCTTACATCTCAAACGAGGGCGGGGAGGTTCGCCTTTCCATCGTTGTCGCAATCGTGGGGCTCTACATCATGGTGCGCGGACTCATCATCGTGATTCATGCGCTGGCACACAAGGAGGCCACTCACCGTGGCATCCGCATCACGGGCGGAATCGCCGCGATCTGCATTGGCGGACTTGCAAATGCCGCCCCCGAGCCCACCACAAACACCCTCATTGCGGGCGCGGCGGTATGTGCCATCGTGGGAGGACTCGTCCTGGTGGCTTGGGGATTCAGGCTGATCGAGACAGGTGAGACGAAGGTTGACCCCCGTACCGCCTCGCTTCCGGAAGTCCTCTGGGACTGGATCCGGGGCTCCAACGTGGGTAATAAGCGACGCGAGGAACTCGCGGATACGCTCTACTTCGAGAACCCGGGCAAATTCGACAAGATGTCCTCCTGGTGGATCATGCTCGTGCTGTCCGTCGCGATCGCCACCTTCGCAGTACTAGCCGACTCCACCGCCGTCGTCATCGGCGCCATGCTCGTTGCGCCGCTCATGGTGCCCATCCTCGGACTTGCTGGGGCGTTGGTCAACGGCTGGTCGCGCCGCGCGCTTCAGTCCGCGTTGCTGGTCGCGGCCGGCGTAGGAGTGTCTATTCTGCTTTCCTACGCATTTGCGGCGTGGGTACCGGTAGCGACAGCACTCGACACGAACTCTCAGATCACCTCTCGCGTCACGCCCACGTTGCTCGACATGCTGATCGCTGTGGCTGCCGGCGCCGCGGGCGCATTCGCCACCGTCAACAGCCGTGTCTCCGCGAGCATCGCGGGAGTCGCCATTGCCGTCGCCCTCGTACCCCCGCTGGCGGTGGTTGGCGTCACACTGCGCGCAGGGAACACGGACGATGCTGCGGGAGCGTTCCTGCTCTTCCTCACGAACTTCGTCGCCATCGTGATTGTCGCGGCGGTCGTCTTCATCCTGTCGGGCTTTGCGCGACCGCGAGCTCTCCGCGAGAACCCCACCAAGATGATCATCACGGTGGTGCCCTTCGTCGCCCTCGCCGCGGTCATCCTGCTCCCGCTGATGCTGACCTCAGAGGGAATCGTGTCGACCGCGACCAAGCAACGTGATGCCCAGAGCGTCGTCACTGACTGGGTTGGTGACTCTGAGAATCTGCTTGTTCAGGATGTGACCATCAACGAGGCGGAGGTCTCCGTGTCACTGATCGGGTCGGGCGCCACACCAGCCGTCGATCAGCTTCAGCAGTCTCTTCTCGAGAAGCTCGGCCACGCGGTCTCGGTCACCGTGACCCTGACTCCTGTCACGACAACACACGTACCCATCCCGACGGAGTAACTCCTTCACACATGCAAAAAGGCCCGGTCTGATGACCGGGCCTTTCTTGCTGGAGCCGCCTGTGGGAATCGAACCCACGACCTTTTCATTACGAGTGAAACGCTCTGCCGACTGAGCTAAGGCGGCGAGCCCGAATAATCCCGGGCCGAGCAGATAGTCTAGCGGGTCAACACTGCTTTCCAGAACTCGGCATCTCGCCGTCGACCATGTATCCGTCAACGGCGTCGATCACACACTGGTTGGAACGGCCGTAGGCAGTGTGACCCTCGCCGTCCCACTCGAGCAAGGACGCATTGCCGAGTCGATCCGTGAGGGACCGTGCCCACTTGATGGGGGTGGCCGGGTCGTTCGTGGTGCCAATCACCAGAATCGGTCCGGTTGCGCTCGTCGCGTCTAGGTTCTCGATGTGCTCGTTGGCCTCCCACTGCCAGCCGTCGCATCCGGTGCCAGCCGCATACGCAAAGCCGAGCGTGGGCGCCGCGGCGATCACGGCATCGGCGAAGTCGTTGTACTCCTCGATGGTGTACGGGTCCTCGAGGGGCGAGTCCATGCAACCAATCGCCGTAAAGGCCTCGGTGGAATTGGAGCTGTAGTTGCCGCTGGACGGGTCGCGGTCTAGGTAAAAGTTTGCCAGTTGGAAGATGACGGACGCCGTCTTGTCCCTGAGCACCTCGTTGAGCCCGTTCATCAGGTAGGGCCAGGACGTCTGGTCATACAGCGTGACCGCAATGCCATAGAACATGAGGGTGCCGTTGACGTCCATCTCGTGCCCCGAGGGGTATCCAGTGTCCTGGGCGGTGACGGTCATGTCGTGGATCTGCTGCTTGGCGGTGGCAGTGTTGCCGTCCAGGAGACATTCCTCCTGCGAGTGGCACCACTCAACGAAGTTGCCGAGAGCGAGCTCAAAACCGCTGGCCTGGTCAACCGAGATCTGGGTGTCGTCCAGCAGGAAGTCCACCGCACCATCGAGCGTCATTCGGCCCACGTTCGTGGGGTAGAGCTCCGCGTAGGTCGCCCCCAACTCCGTGCCATACGAATAGCCCAGAAAGTTCAACTGCTCGTCACCGAGGACTGAGCGAATCACGTCCATGTCTCGAGCGGCGCTGACGGTGTCCACGTTCTCCCACACTGGCCCGGTGAGCTCACGGCAGTTGTTCGTGAATTCAATGAAGGTTTGGCGGGCGGCATCGATGTCGGCTTGCGTGTTAAGCACCACGTCCGGCAGGTAGTACGCGTCGAGCGCGGCCCCGTCACCACAGTTCACGCCGGAGGACTGCCCCACACCTCGCGGGTCGAACCCGATCACGTCGTACGCATCCAGGAGGTCGTCGCCCGCGATCGATACGAAGTATTCGGCGAAGCTCAGCCCCTCGCCGCCGGGTCCGCCCGGGTTGATCAGCATCGACCCCAATCGCCTGTCGGAGTCGAGCGCGACGTGGCGATTGATCGCAACCCCAAAGGTAGGACCGTCAGGATTCGACCAGTCCACCGGCACCTGCACCGTCGAGCACTCGAGCTCGTCGCACGGCGACCAGGTGAGCTGCTGGTTGTAGACACGAGAGTCGCCGGGATTGGCCGGGCTGGCCGTCCCACCTGGGGCAACGGCCGATGCGCTGGGGTCTGCGGTTGACGCGACAGTGGGGGTGTCGCTGGGTGACACCTGGTCGCGCTCCGGCACACACCCCGTGAGGACTAGGCCGAACGCTGCGATGGCCGCGACTGTTCCAAGGAGGGTGCGCCTGTTCATGTGCTCAAGTTTATGGGGTCGGATAGAGGCGGCCCTACGTGGCCGGTCGCAGCGCGAGCGCCATGGCCTCGAGCGCAAGAAGCGGAGACACGTTTCCCGCCAGCCGCCTTCGCGCGGTCGACAGCGCGTCGAGGCAGCGCATCGTGTCCGCGAGCGTGGTCCGACCCGCCAGTTGCTCGATGTGGCTGCGGTGCGCCTCGTTGATCAGCTCTACCTGCGCGCCCACCTGGGTAGCGGCGACATCGCGATACAGCGACTGCAGATCGGTGATGGCGCGATCCAGGACGTCGCGCTTGAGTCGCGTGGCGCGCCGCTTCTGGTTGTCTTCCAGTTGCTTCACCTGAGCGCGCAACGCCGGCGGGAGCCTACCGCCATCGTCAGCACCCAGCGTCCGCAGCAGCGCGTTGCGCTCGTCCGCGTCACGTTCCTCGGATGAGGCCTTGGCGTCCTGCTCGGAAACGGCGACGAGGTCTGCGGCGGCCAGCACCGCGTCGCCCACGCCGCGAATCTCCGTGGCAAGGGCCACAATCTGGTCACGCCTCGCACGCGCGCCCGGGTCGCGCGCCAGTCGCCGGGCCACCCCGATGTGGCTCTGCGCGGCAAGTGCTACCTCGCGCGCCAACGCGGGCTCCACCCCATCACGGGTCATCAGCAACTGCGCCACCGCATCGGGATCCGGCATCCGCAAGCTCACGACGCGGGAGCGCGAACGAATCGTCACCGCCACGTCCTGCGCGGCAGGCGCGCAGAGCAACCACACGGTGCGCGGCGGGGGCTCCTCGATTGACTTCAGGAGCACATTGGACGTGCGCTCGGTCATGCGGTCGGCATCCTCGACCACGATGACTCGCCACTTGCCCTGGCTGGGGGCGCTCTGTGCGACGGATATGAGGTCCCGCACCTCGTCGATGCTGATCGTCACCTTCTCCGTAGCGAGGAGGGTCACGTCAGCGTGCGCGCCAGACAACGCCGTCTGGCATTCGCGACACGTGCCACACCCGCCGTTGTCACACTGCAAGGCGGCTGCGAACGCACGGGCGGCATGCGAGCGTCCCGAGCCGGGAGGCCCGGTGATCAACCACGCATGCGTCATCGAATCCGTTGAGCCGACCGCAGCGCGAAGCGGCGCAATCTGCTCCTCCTGGCCCACAACATCGTCCCAGACACTCATGGGGCGCCGCCTTCACCAGCACGCGACATGGCATCCGTCACCGCAGCGGCGACATCAGCGAAAACTTCGTCGATGCTGTGAGCGGCGTTGATCACGACGTAGCGCCCCGGCGCCCGCGCGGCGAGCTTGAGGAATCCCTGACGCATCTGCGAGGCGTGAACCGAAGTCTCGCGCTCCACCCGGTCGAGCTCGCGCTCGAGTCGGCCCGACGCGGGCTCCATGTCCAACACCACGGTGAGATCGGGCAGCAATCCTTCGGTCGCCCACAGGGAAATCCGCTCGACCTCGTCGCCGAGGCCGCGCGCACCGCCCTGATACACAATCGACGAATCGAAGTACCGGTCCTGCACCACAACGGACCCAGCCTCAAGCGCGGGACGCACCAAAGACTCCACGTGGTGGGCGCGGTCGGCGGCATAGAGCAACGCCTCGGCGCGTGGCGCGACGTGTCCGCCGTGCATGATGACCTGGCGCAACTCGCGACCCAGATCCGTGCCGCCGGGCTCCCTTGTGGTCACCACATCGTGAGACCCGCCGGCCTCGGAGCGCAGCAACTCAGCGAGGCGCTCGATCTGCGTGGTCTTGCCCACGCCGTCGCCGCCCTCGAACACCACAAAGAATCCACGCGAGGCCATGTGGCTACGCTACCGGGCGCCACCCACACGGGACGACCGCTGGGGCGACTGCCGCAGCAAAGCTAGCCTCAGCATCGGCCGCGTGTACCAAACCGCGTGCCGCACCGGTGCGAATACATGACAGAGAGCGCACCGCGCGCCTCTGGGAGACGAAGGAAGAGGCACATCATGACCACCCGCTGGGCTCTCGCCACCGCTGCCGCCGTGACCCTGGTGGCCGCCGCCTGCGCGGGGCCAGCGACGCAAGAAACCTCGCCCGCCGCACCATCGGCCGATGCGCCGGTCGCCTTGTTCCTTGGCGACTCCTACGCGCAGGGGACGGGGCTCAGCGAGGCGGATCTTCACGCGAGATGGACGACGGTACTGTCCGCGCGTGCGGGCTGGGCGGAGGTGAACGCCGGGTGTAACGGCTCCGGCTACACGCGCCGAGGTGGGGTATGCGCAAGCAACTATGTGGAACGGGTGCCCGCCCTTGCCGAGGCGGATGCCGACATCGTGATCGTGTCCGGAGGGGTCAACGACCTCAGCGCGTCACGCGAACTCATCGACATGCGCGTGCCCGAAACCTTCAAGGCACTGCGGGAGTCGTTCCCTGAGGCACAGATCTATGCCGTCAACGGCATCTTCTACACGGGACTCGTGACGCCTGCTCTGCTCGCCTACCTGAACGAGGCGATCGAGCACGCGGTCACCGAGGCGGGTGGCCACTATCTGGATATTGGCGAGCCACTTCTCGGGCACCCCGAACTCATGGGGCCGGATACGCTACACCCGAACCCCGCCGGGCACGCGAAGATCGCTGACCTGACCCTGGCAGAGTTGAGCCGCGTTGGGGCGCCCGTTCCGTCGCCGAGCGAATCCTAGTCAGTCTGATTACTACTCACCGGGGTAGACGACCCCAACCTGTGCCCGGATCTCATCGAGGATGCGCATGAGCTCGAGCGACTGATCGAGAGTGTGGAGCGGGCTCTCGGTCTCACCCGCAGCAATGCGGCGTGCGCACTCGGCGGCCTCGTACTGGAAGCCGTTCTCAATCATGCCATCGAACGACCACCGGGTGCCGTCGAGCAGCTCCACGGTGAACGAGGTGGGGTTGTAGAACGTCCCCTCGATGTGCAGTTCGCCCTTGGTGCCACCGACGTGCGCGATGCACGACGTACGGGACTCCATCGTGGTGGTGAGCGATGCCTGGGCGCCCTTGCTGGGATAGTCGAAGATCATCGAGATCTGACCGTCGACGCCCGCATCGCGGAGTCGACCCACGGACGTGATCGACTCTGGTACACCCAGGATGTCGTGCGCGAAAGCGACCGGGTAGATGCCAAGGTCCAGCAACGCGCCACCGGCGAGTTCCGGACGAATCATGCGCTCAACGTGCGTGAGCATCTGGCCATGGTCGGCAACGACCGAGCCCACCTCGCCGATGTCGCCGCGGGCGATCACTTCGCGCACCGCGTACATGTGTGGCAGGTGACGGGCCCACATGGCCTCCATCACAAAGACGCCCTTGGCCCGCGCGGCGTCAACGATCAGCTGAGCCTGTGCGGAGTTCTGAGTGAAGGACTTCTCGACGAGCACGTGCTTGCCTGCATTGATGGCGAGCAGTGCGGGCTCGTGGTGGTGGTTGTGCGTGGTCGCAACATAAACAATATCGACGTCGGGATCCGCGACGAGCTCCTCGTAAGAGCCGTAGGCGGTGGGGACGCCCATCTCGTCAGCAAAGGCCTGCGCACGCTCCTGGCTCGACGCCGCGGCCACGGCCACGACCGACGAGGCGGTGTGATTGGTGACAGCATCGGCGAGCTTGCGGGCAATACCGCCTGCGCCAAGGATGCCCCAGCGATACGCGGGTGCGTCCATGGGGTCGGGGGCGGGTGCGGTGAACGGGACGGGAGTGGCTTCGTTGGCAGTCATAACGTCACCTTAGCAACGCGCACGACCTGCGGCATGCCTCGCGCCCAAGATTCGTTGTTTCCTAGCGCAAACCCACACGTCCCTCGCTTCCGCGGCGTGCGCACCCTCGAACGCCCGCGCGCTACCCCGCTCGTGCAGCGGACCAATCCT
This sequence comes from Demequina aurantiaca, assembly GCF_000975135.1. Taxonomy (GTDB): domain Bacteria; phylum Actinomycetota; class Actinomycetes; order Actinomycetales; family Demequinaceae; genus Demequina; species Demequina aurantiaca. The sequence goes on from NZ_BBRF01000001.1 coordinate 451,064, forward strand.
AGAGAGCCGGGATGCGAACTAGCGGCATGAGAGCATCCAGAAGTCACCGTCCCTCACCGATCAGCACCCGCACCCTTGGCGCCATCGCGATCACGGGCGCCGCCGTCTGGATCGCGACCGTCGCGGCGTTCCACCTGATCCGCCCCGACCTCGCCCCCGGCAACGCGTACATCTCGAACTATGCGCGCGGCGACTGGGCCTGGGTCATTCGCCTGGCGTTTCTGATCAACGCGGCGGGGTGGGCAGCGGCGGGCATCGGCCTGCGCCGATCGCTCGCAGGGATTCGGGGCGCCACCGGGCTCGCGGCGCTCGCAGGCATTGCCGCGCTCGGGATGTTCACCGCGGGCGTCTTCCGCGCAGACCCGCTCGGCACCGAGTCTCACAGCATCGAGGGCATCGTCCACTCGCGAGCTGCGGGCGCCGCGTTCATCGCGCTTATTTTGCTCGGTTTTGTGGGGTGGGCCGTCTTCCGTACGGCCGATGCTTGGGCCCGCTGGGCAATCCCGTCACTCGTCTTTGGCTTCCTGGCGCTCATCCTGTTCGCCACGTTCACCGCATGGCCAATGGTGGTGGGCGACGGGTTCGGCTGGTGGCAGCGCGCACTCGCCGCGGTGCTCATCCCTGGGTGGCTTTGGGCGCTCGGAATGCGTCTTCGCACGCCAGCCGGTGGTCGCGCAAAGATGCAACGTGCCCCGGCTGGCAAGCGAGCGACTACTTCTTCTTTGGCGCAGCCTTCTTCGCGGGAGCCTTCTTAGCAGCGGGCTTCTTGGCAGGTGCCTTCTTCTTGGCGGGAGCACGCTTCTTCTTTGCCGGACCCTTGGCGCGCTTGTCCGCGAGCAACTCCACGGCACGCTCGTGGTTCATCTCGTCCACGGTTTCGCCGCGCGGGATGGTCACGTTGGTTTCGCCGTCGGTAATGTACTCACCAAAACGGCCGGCCTTGATGACGATCGGCTTCTCGCTGGCGGGGTCAGTGCCCAACTCCTTGAGGGGCGGCGCGGCGGTGCGGCCACGTCCTCGCTTGGGCTGCGCGTAAATGGCCAGCGCCTCGTCAAGCGTGATGTCCAGCAGTTGGTCCTCGGAGTCAATGGTGCGCGAGTCCGTGCCCTTCTTCAGGTACGGGCCGTAGCGGCCGTTCTGGGCCGTGATCTCGGTGTTGTCCTCAGGGTCGACTCCCACGACGCGCGGCAAGCTCATGAGCACCACCGCGTCGTCCAGGCCAATGGTCTCAAGTTGCATCGACTTGAACAGTGACGCCGTCTTAGGCCGATCCTTGGAATCCTCGGGCAGAACCTCGGTCACGTACGGACCAAAGCGACCAGCCTTCGCGACGATGGTGCGGCCGGTTTCCGGGTGGGAACCCAGTTCGCGCTCGTCCCCGCCCTGGTTCGCGAACAATTCCTCGGCCTTGGCGACAGTGAGCTCATCGGGTGCCAAGTCCTCGGGAATCGAGGCGCGCTGCTGCTCGCCGTCGACCTCGCGCTCCACGTATGGACCGTAGCGGCCGTTGCGGGCGGCGATACCGTCACCGATCATGAACGTATTGATGGCGCGGGCATCGATCTCGCCCATGTTCTCGAGGAGCTCGCGCAGGCCCTGCTGCTCGACATTGGGGCTACCAAAGTAGAACTCCTGCAGCCAGTCCTTCATGGCGCGGTCGCCGGCAGCGATCCGGTCCAGCCCTGCCTCCATGTCCGCCGTAAATCCGTAGTCCACGAGCGACGGGAAGTGCTCCTCAAGCAGTCCCACAATGGAGAACGCGAGCCAGGTTGGCACCAGGTTGCGGCGCACGATGCTTACATAGCCGCGCGAAATGATCGTGTCCACCGTGGACGCGTACGTCGACGGGCGACCCAGCTTGCGGTCCTCGAGTTCCTTGATCATCGCGCCCTGAGTGAAGCGGGGCGGCGGGTTGGTCGCGTGAGTGATGGGCTCGAGGTCGCTGGCATCAACACCGTCGCCCTCGGCCACCTGCGGCAGGCGCGAGTCGCCGTCAGACGGCTGCTTGCCGTCCTCGTCCTCGTACCGCTTCGCCTCAGTAGTCTCGATGTAGAGCGCGCGGAAGCCGGGCGAGGTGAGGATGGTGCCGGACTTGGTGAACTCGACGGCGTGACCGGCGGAGGACTTCGCGCCGATCGTGATGGTCGAGGTGGTTCCCACGGCGTCCGACATCTGCGAGGCGAGCGTGCGCTTCCAGATCATCTCGTACATGCGGAACTCGTCGCCGCGAAGCTGCGTACGCAGCGACTCGGGCGTGCGGAACTTGTCGCCCGACGGGCGGATGGCCTCGTGCGCCTCTTGGGCGTTCGAATCTGCCGACGCATAGATGCGCGGCGAGGTCGGCACGGCATCCGAGCCGAACAGATCGATGGCCTGAGAACGGGCGGCCTTGATGGCCTCGCTCGACAGGGTGGGCGAGTCGGAACGCATATAAGTGATGTAACCCTGCTGGTACAGGGCCTGCGCGACGCCCATCGCCTGACGCGCACCGAGGCTCAGCTTGCGGCTGGACTCCTGGATGAGCGACGACGTGATGAACGGCGCCACCGGGCGCTTCTTGTACGGCTTCGAGGCCACATTGACAACGGAGAAGTCGGCGTTGGCGAGGCCGGCCGCCAGCGCGCCAGCGGCCCCGGCAGTCAGGTGATGGGCCTTGTCTGACGTGAGTACGCCGCGGTCGTCAAAGTCCTTACCGCTCGCGACGCGAGCGCCGTCCACCTTGGCGAGCTTGGCGGCAAACTTGGTCCCCGCATCGGGCCCGGCCTTCGCGGCGAACGTCGCGGTGAGGTCCCAATACTCGGCACTCTGGAACGCCATGCGCTCCTTCTCGCGGTCCACCACGAGGCGCAGCGCAACCGACTGCACGCGACCGGCACTCGAGCCCTGACCCACCTTGCGGCGCATCACGTCGGACATGTCCCAGCCGTACAGGCGGTCCAGGATGCGGCGCGTCTCCTGCGCCTCCACCATCTCCATGTCGATGTCGCGCGGCGCCGCCATGGCACGCTCGATGCCCTCGCGGGTGATCTCGTGGAAAGCCAGGCGCTTAACTGGCACTTTGGGCTTGAGCACCTCGAGCAGGTGCCACGCGATGGCCTCTCCCTCACGGTCCTCATCAGTTGCGAGATAGAGCTCGTCGGCGTCCTTGAGTCGGCGCTTGATGTCCGCCACAGTCTTCTTGGCGCGCACCGACACCTGATAATACGGCTCAAAGCCGTTGTCCACATCGACGCCGTACTTACCGAATGGCCCCTTCTTGACCTCCACAGGCATCTCCCGGGGTTCGGGGATGTCGCGAATGTGACCCACGCTCGACACGACGTCGTAGTCGTCGCCAAGGTAACCGCCAATGGTTCCGGCCTTGGTGGGAGACTCGACGATCACGAGTTTGCGGGTCATGGGACCTACTTTCTAGTCAGATGGCGTGAGCCCAAAAGATGCGGGGCGCGTCGGTCACAGAATACATACCGAAACCGATGCCGCCACCCGGGGGCCTGATGAGGCGTTTACCTTTTCGTTGCTTTGGGGTGTCACCATGGGCCTATGGACATCACCCGCGTAGCCCTGGCAATGACCGATGCGGCCGATGCCGAAATCCGGCCCAGATTCCGTGCCCTCGCCGACGGCGATATCGCACTCAAGGGCCCGAACGACTACGTCACCGAGGCGGACAAGAACGCCGAGATCTTTCTCACGAGGCGCCTGCGAGAGATCGTCGATGCCCCCGTCGTGGGCGAGGAGGCGACCGCCGACAACCCAGCGCTCCCCGACCTTCTAGCCGATGCATCGGCCGCCTGGGTTGTCGACCCCGTCGACGGCACGTATCACTTTGTGCACGGTTCCGAGACGTACGCGGTCATGGTGGCGTACATGGAAGCGGGGGTCGCGACCGCGGGTTGGATCCTGCACCCTGAGACTGGAGACCTATATATAGGAGTACGCGGCAAGGGCGCGACCCTCAACGGCAAGCCGATTCCCGCCCGGGTCGTCGGAGACGCTGCGTCCGGTGGGCGCACTCTCGGCACCCTACGCGGCGCGGCATCGGCCCGCTATGTGGATCCGGACGCCAGGTACGCGCTCCTGGAGGCGCAGGCGAGCATCGGCGAGATTGCCGAGCCGCGCATGTGCGCCGGCTGGGACTACGCCGACCTGCTGCTGGGCAATACTGACTATCTGCTGTTTTCCCGCACACACCCGTGGGACCACGCCCCGGGTGCGGCAATTGTGCGTGAAGCGGGTTTCACCGTGCGCAGGCTCGATGGCGCCGAGTATCTTCCCGGCGTCCCTGGAGCCCCCCTGCTGACGGCGCCCGACGAGATCTGGCTGGACGTGGCGGACGCCCTCGCGAGCAGGGCGGGCATTACCCTTCGGGCGTAATGCGCGTGGAGGCGCCTTTGATTTGGTCGAGCATCCCGTCGCCCTGATCGACCTTGGGGGCCACCACATCCGCCTGTCGACGTACCACCAACACGGTAGCGAGCGTCGCCAACAGCACTGCAGCGGCCAGCGTGACCACCACGAACATCGTCTGCGACTGCACGAACGGCGACTCGGTCTGATGTGGCACGAGCGCCACCGTGGGAGCGTCCACGGTCAGTCCGCTCTGGCCGGTGAACGGGTTGGCCGGGCCACGCTCGCCGCTGCCTGGCACCATCACGAGGGCGTCATAGGGCTGAACGTTGCCCCACCCCACCACATCGCTACGGACATCGGGGTTGCCGCGGGTGGCGCTCGCCATCAGGCGATACTGCCACTGGGCGGGAGTCTCCCCTGCGTGGGTATCCGCGACCAAGGCCGCCGCGCCGCTCGCGTAAGCGGTCGCGTAGCTCGACGACGGCTTGTCATTCGCGTACATGCAGTCGCCACCGGTAGACATCGCGGTCAGAACGTCCTGCCCCGGTGCTGCGAGTTCGACGTGTGAGCCGTGGATCGAATCGGACGTCCCGTTGCCCGCCGCGTCCACCGCCGTCACCGCGAGGGCGGCGGGGTACGCGGCCGGATAGCGCGGGCCGTCGAGTTCGCTGGTCGCGGTTTGGCGGTTGCCCGCGCTGGCGACCACGAGGGCACCTCGCGCGTCGGCATAGGCCACGGCCTCGCGCACCCCGGAGTCGTCACCGGTGTCGCTGAGAGAGACGTTGATGATGTCCGCACCTTTGTCGACGGCCCAGCGAATGCCCTCCGCCATGCGCGCGGGCGTGGCGTCATATCCAGCCGCGATGGAGTCGTCATCAGTGCCGCGGAACACACGCACGGAGAGCAACGTCACGTCCGGAGCCACACCCACGACTCCGGATCCCGGTACCGATTGTGCGGCAATAATCCCCGCCACCTGAGTCCCATGACCGAACACGTCGGTCATCCCGCGCGCGTCCTCGCCGTCGCTCACCAGGTTGATGCCATCAACGACCACTCCGCGAAGGTGCTCGTTGTCAGCGTCGATTCCGGAGTCGACCACGGCAACGGTGACGCCTTCTCCGGTGGCGAGTGCGCTGGCCTCCATGGCCTGCAACATGCTCAGCGCCGGCGGCCGTTCATCGACGAACTGCTCCACCCCCGCTTCGCAAGCTTGCACTGTCGAGTCGGCAACAAAAGAGCGACCCCGCGCCAGGGAGCGCGGCACCGCGGCCGATGCCGTGGTCGCCGACGCGGCCGCCTCTGCTTCCCCCTCGGACGGTTGGGTAGACGAGTCGGGCGACGGTTGGTCCGTCACGGCCGGCACCCCTTGCGGCGTCCGGCGCGCGGCCTCGACGGTGAGATCGGGTCCGGCGGCGAAGAATTGCATCCACGCCGAGGTCGCCTGTCCCGCATCGTCAGTCGTGTACCCGAGGCGCAACAACACGTCGTCTATGCCTGGCGCGTCGTCGCCTGCCGACGCGGGAATTGCGTAGGCCGTGCCGAGTTCGTCGACGAGTACGTAGCCACTCACCGACTCGTCGCCCTCCCCTCCCGCCAACACCAGCGCTCCCCCACGCGCAGGAACTGACACCGTGGCGGAGTCAGGCACCGTTGAGGCCGTGGCGAGAATTGAGCCTGACACTCCACCTCCCTGTGCGTCGAGCAGCGCGCAGGGCAATGCATCAGCCGGCAGCTCCGTGAGCACCTCGGCGGGCCAGTCTGAACCGTAGTCGGATTCTGGGTCAGTCTCGATGCCGATGGTGTCGGATGAGGAGACCTCGACTGCCTCGCCAAGCAATGCGCCGGTCCCCATCAGGTAGAGCCGATACGCAAGCGGAGTCAAGGGGGCAAGCGTGCCCTCCGGGGTGACCAAATAGCGAGCCTCTGTCGCGTCCTGACTGATGACTTGACCCACTAACAGGTCGGTTCCCGGCGCTGGATTGCCCGCGCCCGCGATGGTCAGTGGATCGAGGTCGTCGCCTGCCGCGAACAGATTGAGCCACCGGCTGTCGACCTCGAGCGCCACCTGGTCCGCAAGCCCCACCTCGCGCAGCACCGACGACACGTTGTCCGGCGCGTCGGGCGACACGGCGTAGCGGTGGGAACCGGCGATGACGTACGTCATTCCGTCGCTAGCCACCACCGTGCCAGCGCCCTGGGGTGCGGGATCGGCGTTGCCCGCGAGGTCCACCGCGGTGCCGTCGCCCACAGGACACGCCACCCAGCCGCTATTGATGAGGTTCTCCGCGGCGGGGACATCGTCAGGCGCACCCACAATCCCGACCGTCGGGCCGATGGGGATCCCGTCGAGCGATCCGCTGTCGGTTCCCAAGACATTGAGTTCGCCACCGGGCGCCAGCAGCCGTGCGCTCGTGGAGTTGATGGCCGGATACAACGTGCCGTTGCTGGAAAAGTACCGCGCGCCCGAGTCGCTCACCAGAATCAGCGCGTTGGTTTCCCAATTTGGCGGCAAGCCTGGCTTGAGCAGCCCGTAAAAGATTCCCGCCACCAGCACCAATGCGGCGAGCGCGATGCCCGCGACCACCGCACGCATCGGCTTGGCTGGTTCGAGTTCCTTGCCTCCCGGAGCTCCGGCGGTGAAGGCGGTGAGCAGGCGGCGGCGACTGAAACTCTGAGCATCAATCAGGTCCTTCTTTGACGCCATCGGCTATGCCCAGCCAGCCGCGAGGATGCCTAGCGGAAGCATCGCCACCAGGAGAAGCACCTCGACCATGTCTGCCGCGCGTGCCAGCTTCAACCTCGCACCAGGACTCAGCAGAGTCAGCCCGATGAGCACCGCCGTGGCCACCAGCAACACCACAAGTAGCGGCGTGCGTAGCTGTGGCTGCTCGAAGAGCACGGTGAGGGCGGTCGCGGCGAGGCCAAGCGCACCTAGAGTCATCACGATGAGCACCGAAGCCCTCGCGTAGACCTGGCGGGACTGGAACATCATTCCGACAAAAGCGAAGGCGGTCAGCAGCGCACCCGCGGCATTGGCCCCGGCCACCAGCGGCGTCGCGACCAGCACCCCGAGACCCACCGCGATGCGTAGTGAATTGAGGACCCTCGCACCGGCCGCGGCGCGGGCCTTCACCGCAGTAGCATCAATCTCACCGGGCACCGCGAAGATCTCTTGGTCACTTTGAGGAGAGATCACCCGGATGCGCGTAGAGCTGAGAGCAAGCCACGGCAATAGGTTGCCCAGGGCGCCCGCGAGTGCGACCATCACGGCATACGCCGGGAGGGCGGCGTCGGGCACAAGACCCGTGATGAGCGCCGGAATCCCGACGATCACGCCCCACGCAATTGGAATGAACTGTGCTTCGGGTCTGCGCGGGGTGAACGCGAAGGCGATCCCTCCGGCGAGCATCACCGCAGCCGCTGCCGCAGCCAGCGGCCAGCCCCACACCGTGCCATCGGTCACTGCGAGGAAGCCGGCGATGCCGGCGTAGGCGGCGGCGGCCAGCCCGAAGGCCTGCCCTGACTCGGTCTGGCCCAGGCGCCCCAACACGGCCGATGCTGCCAGGAGGACGACGGCGCCACCACCGGCGATGAGGGGGCCAAGGGTCAGCGAGGCCCCCGCGCTCAGCAGCAAAACAGCGCAGAGCGCCAGAAACGTGAGGCTCACCGCGAGCGCAGTGCGCGAGTTGTCCCGAGGCGTCCACTCGCCGTGGTGTTCGGTCGCCGCATCGATCACGGCCTCGGTTACGTCGTCGTAGACGCGGGGCTCCTTGAAGGCGGTGCCGCGAAGCAGGGTCAGGAGGTCGCCATCGTGAATTCCCTGCGCGGTGGCGCTGAGGCTGGCATCGAGGGTCGTGCCATCGGCTCGCTGCAGTGCGTAGCCTCCGTGAACGAGAGCGGGGTCAAGCACACCGAGGCTACGAGCGAACCCGGGCATGACCTCGATCAACGGCACACTAGCCGCAATACCCACGTCTAGCTGGCGGTCGTCGATCAACACGGACACCCTCACGAGCGCACTTGGAGCACCTACGGATTGCGACACGTGGACTTCCTCCCTGGGACGGCATCGATGACCTCGGGCCAAGCATGAAAACTGACTCGGCACAGTCTATTGCCGTATCCGCACTCGACAATGGCCCGAGGGGGTCACTACGCATACCTGTGTGATGAATTCTACAAAGATTAACTGGGTCTCATGTTGCCCTCGTGTCCGGTTCGTCGGTATTCTGCCTGTGGTCGTGTCGTGCGGCTGTTGTCCATCACACGCTTGATTTCCAACTATTAGGGGAGGTGTGAAATGGCTGATGTCATTTCCGCAGAAGAAGGCGCGCTCCGCAAGGGTGCGGAAGCGGTCGGTACCGCCAAGGCAAATATCGAGAAGCAGATCAAGACCGTCCGGGGCGAGATTGAACAGTTGCGCTCGTACTGGACCGGTGGCGCCGCCAACTCGTTCACTCAGCTGATGAACCGTTGGGACGAAGAGTCGAGGAAGCTCAACGACGTGTTGATCACCCTCGAAGATGCTCTCCGTGGCACGGAGAAGGACCAGGCTGCCTCGGAGCAGTCCCACCAGCAGGCAATCTCGGGCCTCGGCTCGATGATGAACTAAGGACAGGGGTTATCTAATGATGGAATCAATGAGTGTTCGCCCCGAGCAGGTCACCGCATTGTCGGAGCAGATCCGTGGTGGAGCGACCGGCATCCGCAACGAACTGAACGAACTTGAGAACAAGGTCTCCACCTTGCGCGGCCAGTGGGGTGGTGAGGCACAGACCTCCTACGACGCAGCCCAGCGCAAGTGGGATGCCTCGATTGGTGAACTCCAGCAGCTCCTCGAGCAGATCGCACGCTCCACCCAGGAGATCTCCTCTGGCTACACCAACACCGACAACAAAGCAGCACAGCGCTTCAGCATCTAGCTGACGTTCACCCGTAGGTGAACCCCGCGGCACTTCGCTGCGGGGTTCACCGCGTGCTCGTCTCGTTTCCTCGCAAAGGACAATCCCGTGATTACTTCAGGCCTTGGCATTTCATTTGACGCCGCTTTTGTTCTTGAGCAAATCAAGAAGGCTCAGGAACAGGTCTACCCGGACGAGGCCAGCGCGTCCGAGCGCCGGGGGCCGCAGGTGTGGACCGCCACCAATGTCTTTGACGACGAGCTCGATAAGGAGGCCAAGAAGATTGGCCAACGAGCCCAAGTCCTGCGTGAACAACTCGTCGCCTTCGCCGATGACATAAAAGCCGCTCTTACTCAGTTGTCCGAGGTCGACGCTGACGCCAGCATCGAGACGGACAAACTCCACGACCAGGCCGAGCAAACGGAAGGTCTGCTGACCACCATCGTCAACGATGGCCCAGCGCCCACGCCCACGCCCACTCCTACTCCCTCATCCACTACAAAGCGAGCTGAATAAGTCCGTGCCACACCGTTTTTCGCCCCGTCTCGCGCTGGTCTCCGTTCTCACATTCGCCGTCACTGTGGGGGTTGGACTCCCCGCGTCCGCATCCATCGTGGACGATGGCGAGTACTACATCGATCTCTACAAGATTGACGACTACCACGACCAGGGCATCGACGGCACCGGGGTCACCGTTGCCATCATCGACGGCGGGATCAATACGGCGGTGCCCGCTCTTCAGGGCGCAGACCTCACCGTGATGCCGGATTCACTATGCCGGGACGAATCTGGTGACCTGCAGAAAGTCAATACTGACGACCTCCATGTCGCTTCACACGGAACCAACATCGCGCTAAAAATATTGGGCGACGGCAAAGGGTATCCCGGGCAAGACGGCCTCACCGGTGTTGCCCCGGGCGCCTCCGTCTTATTTTATGGCTTTGGTGTCGACATCGAGGACCCATGCTACGACTCGGACGGCGCCAACAACTATTACATCGCCGATGCTGTGGCCGCCGGCATTGTGGACGCGGTCGACAATGGTGCACGGATCATCTCAATGTCGTTCGCCATCGGGGGTTCACAGGCTCTTACCGATGCCCTGACGTACGCGATAAGTCGCGGCGTCGTCGTGGCAGTCTCCACCTCCAACGACACGGACGATCTTGGTATCAACGAGACTTTCAACTTCTTCAACGGAGTGCTTGGCGTGGGGGCCTTTGGCCCGGGCGGCAAGCCAGCCCTCGATAGCGACGGGCAACCCAATATGACCCAGTTTATTGACGTGGTCGCCCCCGGCGTGGATGTGGCACTGCAGGGCGATGACGGCGCCTGGGATCGCCAGCGCATTGGCAGCGGAACGTCCTACGCCACTCCAATTACGGTGGGCAATCTCGCGCTTGCGATGCAAAAAACCCCTGCCGCCACCAACAATCAGATCCTTCAGCTACTGATCCACAACACCGACGTCGAATCACCGCATGAGCCGTATTACGACCCAACCTTTGTGAACGGCTATGGGAGCGTCGACACGATCAGCCTCCTGTCGGACGACCCTCTTCAGTACCCAGACACCAACCCCTTCATTACCGAGGATGGCGAACCTACGCCGGCGCAACTGGAGCTCACGCCTGCATCGACGCCCAGTCCCAGTGCGAGCGCGTCGGCGGTGTCCACCCCAGATCCGACCCCGAGTGCTTCTCCAAGCGCCACACCCACCCCGACGGACGACGCCACTTCCACGGCGTGGCCATGGCCCTTGGTGATCGCCATCGTCGCACTCGTCGTCATCGCAGGAATTGTCGTGACAGTAGTCGTCGTCAGACGCTCACAGAAAGAGTCTTCATGATGGATCACGAGAAGGTACTCAACAGCATTCTTGGGGCAGGACATTGGGAGACCACTGGCCTCACCAGTGCGCGCGAGGCGTTCGACGCGCTCGCCAGCACCCTGAATGCGCTGGCGAGCCTCGAGGGCATCGAAGGCGCCACTGGCGACGCAATCCGCGAAAAGTATGCTCAATTGTCAAAGGATTTCCGCGAACTTGAAGACGAGGTCGTCGCCAAGAAGCCTGCCGTAGACAGCGCCAATGCCGCGCTCGACCGAGCACGCGACCGCGTGGCGCAATTGCCCGAAGCCACCGTCCCTCAATGGGTCAGGTACGCCGCGGCCAGCACGCCACCTGACGGCACCATCTACTTCTCAGACATGGGTCGTTCCGTCAGCCCCACCTACGCTGAGAGCGTCTACGGGAACTTTCTAGAAGAGCAGCGGAAGAAGAAAGCCGAAGAGGCGTACAACCAACTTCAGGAAGAACTCCAGACGAGTTCGACTCAACTCAAACCCATGAAGCGCCAAGAGGATGATCGCGATCGGGACCCGGCGAACAACGGGAACTCATCCAAGGGTTACACCTTTGGCGGCGGACCTAGCGGGTCTGGTGGGGGCTACGGCGAATCAGCTGGGAGCTACGGCGGTTCAGCTGGGAGCTACGGCGGTTCGACCGGTAGCGGAGCCGGGAGTAGCGCGGGTGCAGGTCTAACTGGTGCGGGCTCGAACGCCTCGGGCTCCGGAAGCGGCTCCGGCAGTGGTGCCGGGATGAGCGGCTCCGGTGGTTGGGCGCCATCGGGCGGTGAGGGCTCGTCCGGTGATCTCGACTACGGCTCTGGTCCTGGCTCCTCCTTCGCGGTAGACAGTAACAGTCAGGGAGTCATTCCTGGCGGCTCCGGTGGCGGCTCCGGAAGCAGTTTTGGGCCCGGGGCGAATGGCAGTTTTGGTGTGGGTGGCAACGGCCCTAGCCAGGGTCTGGCCGCGGGGGCCCTCGGCGGCGGCGCGGCTGCAGGTGCCGCAGCTCTACGGTATGGAGCCGGCATGGGTCCTGGCGGTATGCCCGGTGGCGCAGGCGGGGCTGGGATGCCCGGTGGCCTTGGTGGTTCCGGTGGCATCGGCGCTGGCGGCTTGGGCGGCGCTGGCGGCGCAGCGGGCTCGGGTGCCGGTGCACGCGGTGCCGGCGGCCTCCTCGGTAGTGGTGGCCAGACCGGGGCCGGAGCGGGCGGCGCAAGCGGCGGCTCGGGTGCAGGTGGCGGTGCGGGCGCTGGAGGTGCGCGCAGTGGCGGCATGATGGGAATGGGTGGACAAGGTGGCGCCGGCGGCCAACAGAAGGACAAGCGTCCCGGCCTCGGCGGACCCATGGCACCCAAACTCGAGGACGACGAGGACTTTGTGCCTCGGTCCAAGGCCGCCCGGGCAGGTGGGCGCGACTCGCTGGCGGAGCCCGGCGACACAGACGCGACGGCATGAATGAGCAGTCGTGGGGCGCAAAGGCAGTCCGACTCACTGCGGAGGCGTTTGGTGAGGACTCCGGTGTGACGGCACGCTTGCGCGAAGAGTCGCTCGCATCACCTGAAATCACATACTAGGCGGGTACGAACGCATGTCCGACAAAATCGCTATCGACGCTGACGTCATGGCGCATCACATTGGCAAGGTCAACCAGGTTGCGACCAGTGTGGGATTAGCGACCTCGGCCGCCCGTTCCATGAACCTCGGCGGCGGTGCGTTTGGGCTGATGTGCTCTTTTCTCGTCGCACCAGCAGTAGCGGTCACCAGTGTGGCGGTGTCCTCCATTGAGTCGGTAGAAGAAGCAATCGAGCGCAGCGCCAAGGAACTCAAAGGGGCCGTCGCGGACTTCGACCGCTACGAATCCGACGTGGAAGACCACGTGGCCAGCATCGGCCGCCGCCTCGACGCTGGCGGAAGATAGGTCTGAAGTGACTGCCGTGAATTCACTAGTGGTAGGCCGCGTAGAGATGTCCACTCCTCTCGCGGGCACGTTCCTGCTTGAGGACTGCGACATGATCTCCTCAGGCATCAAGAATGGTGACTGGGTTGAAGGCGGTATGGGGGCCTTTGCTGCTGCCGCCGATGGTGTGGCGATGGTGGTGGACCCGCTGGGCAGTGTGATCGGCATGGGCATCGGCTGGCTGATTGAACACATGGAACCCATCACCGGCGCAACAGACACCGTCCGTTCGCTCACTCATGGCGCCAAAGATGCACCTCGAACCTTTCCTGAACCATCCCCTGCGGTGAGGCCACCGAATGCCCCTGCGCTTTCCATTGACGACAACCTTGCCAACCTCGTGGCGCATGACAGAGCTCACGTTCCTGGTTCGATCCCATCGTATCGAGGCGACGTTGACACTGTCGTTGCCTTCTTCGACGAGAAGATCATGACGATGTTTCGCGACTCAGACGTCCCCCAATTTGGCCGGGAAGGGACCGCTACCTTTGTGATGCCCGTGGACGACGCCAACCTCATCCATTCAGTTGAGGACGCGGTAGTTGCCACCGGAGGCGCCCCTAGCGTCGAGGGTGCGTGGCGCAACGGACAGCAGATCTTTGGGCTTGAGGTACCTGCGGACGGCATTGATCTCAGGGTGCCGACGCGCGTCGATTCCGGCGACTTTGAACACTTTGTCGAAGGCGGATATACGGCGATTGCCGAGGACGAGCTCTTCAAGGTCAACCGCATTCGCGAACTGGTGGCACACGGGAAAATCCCCATGCCACACGGCACGGTCCTCTTCGAACTCATGCCAGACGGATCGCGTTTGCCGTTGGGAATGTTCTGATGGGCACGGACCAGGAATGGCAGCCACGAGCCTGCTCTCATTGCATAAAGCAGAGGCCCTTTTGGAGCCGGCGGGAATGGCGATTCGTGGACCTACTCGGCGCCGTGTCTCCCTACCTAGAAATCGGTCGATGCCCCCAATGTGGTGTGTATTACATTTTTGGTGACGAACTGATGGGGCGACCTTCGTTCGTAAAGCCCCATGACGTGGACAAACTATTGAAGGAGATGCGCGATTTTGAATCTTCCCGACGAAACACTTGAGCTCGAGTCGCTCATCAAGGCGAACAGCGACAAGGGGTTGGTGGTCGACCAGCTCCTGAGGTCCGTGGTGGTGGTTCCTGTCGATGTGAACGTCGGCGATGACTCCGGGAATGTGACACCGGTAACCGTGGATCGTGACGGTCACTCAAATGTGCTGGCGTTTACTACCGCCGAAGGTTTTGAGCAGATGCGCTCCCGCACGCCGAACGCGATCACCATCCCCGCTACGTCATTGATTCTTAATACCCCTGACGGATTCGGGCTCCTCCTGTTCTCTAGCGTTGGCAATGTGGCTTTGGACCCCTCAGTGCTGCATCGCATTCGCACTGACTTGAGGGCGCTGGGAGAACCGACCGAGCCAAACGGTTAGCCCCTCGTGAGTCCCCAGCAAAGCAAGGCGGTTCCGAGCGCGACAAACCGCTCGTCGTCTCCAGGGCCTCGCCCACCCACGCTCCACGGGCGCATTCAGCAGCCGACGCAGTTCCGGACCTCATTGATTCTGGCAAGTGGCAAGACGGGTCTGCTCAAGGAGACGTTACTGTGGTGCTCGGCGACTCGATGCGACCCGGCAACATTTGGGAGTCCATTGAGTTTCCCAGATTGCAAACAAATCCTCGCATCACATTTATCTCTGCAGTTGACGCGGTGACTGGGACGGTGAAACGTTTATGGCCATAGATCTTTCTCACTATGGATTTCCGTTTTCGATTGAAGAGCTTCCGGATCTTGATCGCGCAGTACTCGCCGTTGTCGTCAACGACAACGATTCGCAACTAGCGGCGATTGCTGGTCCACGGTCGGCTGACTTCGCTGAGCAAGCGAACGCTGTCGCCACCTTTATCAAGAGGCTGCACATTGCGGAGCCGCACGAAGGATTTTCGAGCGCTGTGGAACGAACGGGATTCCTCACTCACACGGCACGCGATGACGTAGGTCGCGCCTTCCCTGAACTGAATGCAGATGTCATCCGGCGCGCAGGCAACCGCTACGCATTCCTTAATCGATAACCTGATGAACACCACTACGTCTGAATTGAGACGCCTCGCCGTTCTTGGCGACGGCGCACGGTTGGATCTCAGCGCGCCCGTGACCCATACGGTGGCCGAGGCACTTGAAGTCGCGGGTCTCGTCATCACGTCCGGCCGCGACGTGCTACTGGACCGCTCCGGTCAGGAGATCGCTGCGAGCACCTCGCTCGTGGACCTCGACGACGGCATGCTGCTGACCATCGTCGACCTCAGCGCAACGTCAAGTGAGCAGTCCACCAGGCGGGACCACTCTCAGGTCAAGCGCGCCGACTTCCGCTCGACCTGGTGGCTGCTCGCGGCAAGCTCCTTGCTGCTCGCCGCAGGTGCATTGGCTGCACTCGCCGCGGGGGGCCCTTTGCTTGACGACGCCACGCGCGGATGGGTCTCCCTTGGCCTTGCGCTGGGCGCGATCGCGACCGCCAGCGCCTGGATCGCTCGGGCGCCCTCACATGGCGCCGGAGCTGCGTCACTGGTGTCCACGCTGTCGCTCGCGTTTGCCGCGGGGGCCCTCGCAGTGCCCGATGCCGTGGCATCGGTCCAACTGGCCGTCACTGTGGGGATGCTCAGCGCGGCGACACTTGGCGCCGCCATGTCGGTCGCCGCCCGCGAGCGCACTCTACGCGGGGTCGCCACCATGTTGTCGGTCATGATGGCTGTCTACGGATCCATCTGGGGCGCCACGTTGCTGCTGGAATGGCCAAGCGCATCCGCCGCCGCCATCACCCTT
Source organism: Demequina aurantiaca (assembly GCF_000975135.1). GTDB lineage: Bacteria > Actinomycetota > Actinomycetes > Actinomycetales > Demequinaceae > Demequina > Demequina aurantiaca. The sequence goes on from NZ_BBRF01000001.1 coordinate 466,973, forward strand.
GGGCTCGCGGCTCCTGGCATGCGCTTTCTTCCCACGACTTTGCTGCCGCTACCCGACGGTTACTCGATCAACTACAAGCACTTCATGTCCAGCCGGTGGACCGTACGGGGCGCGGTACCGGGCGAACCTGGTGCCGTCACGATGGCCGCCATAGCGCCGGCCGTTGCCGTGGCCGCCGCACGGCTACGCACCGGAATCGTGACGCTTGCCGTGTCCGCACCGATTGTCGCCCCGTGGGTTATTCCTGGAATGCAGAGCGAGGTGCTGATGGTGCGCGTTGGCAGCATCGGCCTCATCGTCACGACTGTCGCCGCTCTGGCCCTGATGCCACGGCACGGCACGGACCCCACCGCCGCGTGGGCCTCTCGATTAGCCGCCGCAGCGGTGGTGGTGGAAGTTGCCTTCGCAGGGGTGAGCCACTCGAGCGACGCGCTCGTCACTGTCCTTGCTGTGTCGCTATTGGTGGCAGGCGTCCTGGCCGCCGCGATGATCGTTCCCGTTGCCAAGGGTTCTCGATCGCTGGCGTGGTCGCGCGTGGGTGACGTCTTTGAATCACTGTCTGTTGCGCTCGCGCTTCCCTTCGCCTTGCTTGCCGCTGATGTCGTTGAGTTGGTTCGTGGAATGATGTCCGGATGAGCACGCCAGCACAGTCACCCACCGTGGCGTGCTGGAGTTGCCAGCAACCCGTTCACTCCTCCGCCGCACAATGCCTGTGGTGTGGTGCCGCACGCCCGGGAGCGGCACCAGCCGACAGCCCGATTGCGTCGGCACTTCCACCAGGAATGTCGCCCGCCGCTGGTGCTCCTGCACCCCCCGCGCCCGCGAGCGTCGCTACACCCGCACGGCCACGGGAGCAGGTGAGTGGGGGGACGGCGTCATCTAGCCCAGCGAGCACTACTGCCAACAGCACCGTGCCGCCGCTCGACGCACGGTTCCGGGGCAGCCACACGGGGACTGGCGCGCGGCTGGCAGCATTCACCATCGACGTTGTTGTAGTACTCGTCATCGCCACCTTGGTACTGGTCGCTACGGGAAGTGCAGTTTTTGGAGGAATCGCCCTCCTCGAGTGCGTTGTCTTCCTGTGGATACTTGAGGCGCGCACGGGTCTGACCTTTGGCAACCTCCTCTTGCGCATCCGCTCGTCGCGTACCGATGCCCCCTTCTCCCCCGGCGTCGGACGTTCAGCCGCTCGCTTCGCCATGATTGGCGCTGGTTTTGTAGTGGGGATTGTGGGTGCGTGGGTGGTGGTGGCCTCCAGCGCGTGGGACGGACAGCGCCGCCGCCGCGGTTGGGCCGACGTCGCAACCCGGACCATGACCGTGTCGTTGCCCACGGCAGCCCGCAAGGGACGGCTTCCCGGCATGGCGGCTCCTGTCGCATATCAATCGCCTCACGTCGAGCATGCTGCCCGCGACACGGAGCCGGAGCCACTGCCCGGGGCCATCGCGATGCCAGCGCAGGTGGCGTTCGGAAGTAGCGAACCGGTGGAAAGCAGCGGCTCGTCCAATCTGGACCCGGCCGCTCCACTGTCGTCCCCACCAACTCCGTCGTCCCCGCCAGTTCCGTCCTCCCGGGATCAGGCGAGCCCGTCCGCACAGGTCCAGCCCGCATCGGCGCCGGGATCGGGCCACGCCGCTGCCTCGCCGGAGCCAGATAGCCGCGGTGACCTCCTGCTCGTGTTCGACACTGGCCAACGCGAGCAAGTCCCGCTGACCTCGGGCATCGTTCTGGGCCGTAACCCCTCACCCATCGAGCCAACCGATCACGCGATTGTGGTCGAAGACCCGGAGAAGACAGTGTCACGAACCCATCTGCGGATCGAGCACACGCGCGGGCGCACGTGGGTCATGGACAACGGCTCCGCGAACGGAACTCACCTCATTGACGACACGGGGCACACCACCGCACTAGCCGCCCACGAACGCACGGTGCTCGAGGACGGCACGCGCGTGCGCATTGGACAGCGCGCGTTCTCCATCAACGTGCTCACCGACGGCACCAACGGAGGTGGCGGAGCATGAGTGGACGCCGACTCGCCCCACCGCGACAGCCGTCGGGAACCATCCAAGTTCAGGCGCCGCCAGAGCTCGCCACTGCCGACGGCGGCTCGAGCATGCTGACGTCGCTGATGCCAATGCTGGGGTCCGTGGGCGCCATCGTCATGGTCGTGTTGAACAGCAACGGCAATCCCGCCGCCTACCTGACAGCCGGACTGTTCCTGGTGTCCTCGCTGGGATTCGTCGGGGTCAACGGCTGGCGCCAACGTTCACAGCGCACCGCGCAGGTCCTGGGCGCTCGCCGCGAGTACTTGGCGTACCTGACCGAACTGCGCCAAACCGTGCGCGTCGCCGCAACCCAGCAACGCCGCGCCACCAACTGGGCAAGCCCCCCTCCGGGCACCCTTGCCTTTGTCGCGGAGGAGCGCACGCGGGTATGGGAGCGGTCGCCCGACGACTCTGACTTTCTGCTGACACGCCTGGGCGTCAGTGACCAGCCACTGTGTCTGACTCTCGAGGCACCCGAGTTGCCGCCCTTGACGCAACTCGACCCCGTGGCAGCATCGGCCGCCCATCGCTTCATGCTGACCCACGAGACCCAGAAGAACCTGCCGTTCGGCGTAGATATCGCGGACTGGGCGCGCATCGAGATGACCGGCGATGAGGCGGAAGTCCGCGCGATGGTGCGCGCCATGCTGCTTAACATCGCCACCTTCCAGACGCCCGACGACGTGCAGATCGTGATTGCCGCTGATCCCGCCGCGCTGGAGCACTGGGAGTGGGCCAAGTGGTTGCCGCACGCACAGTCCGCCACGGCGAGCGACAGCCTTGGGCCGGCGCGAATGATCGGTACCGACCTCTCCGCACTCGAGGAGATGCTCCCCTCGGATGTGCACGAGCGACCGCGGTTTGCGCCCGGCGGCAGCTCGAGCGCCCCCCACATCATCGTGGTAACCGACGACGTCAACGTACGTTCGAACGACCCCGTCGTGACTCACGACGGGCTGCAAGGCATCACGCGCATCGACCTCCCGTCCCGCTGGGGCGAACTGGAGGCGGCGAATACCATGCGCGTCTCGTTCGGTGTGGGCGACAAGGCGGGTACCGCCGAGCTGGTGACGCTGTCGCACGCCACTCAGACCATCGTCGCTGACTCAATGTCGATTCCCGAAGCGGAAGCCACCGCTCGCCGCCTGCTGCCTCTCTACACAAGCTCGGGGCCAACCGAGTCGGGCGCGGCGACCACCACCGAGCAGCTCGAGCTCGTGGACCTGCTGGGGCTTCCCGACGTCCGCGACATCGATTTCGATCACGTGTGGCAGGGACGCCCCGAGCGTGACCGGCTGCGCGTGCCGATCGGTCAGACCACCACCGGCGCGCCCATCGTGCTTGACCTCAAGGAATCTGCACAGCAGGGCATGGGTCCGCACGGGGTGATGATTGGCGCCACCGGTTCGGGTAAGTCGGAGGTGTTGCGCACGCTGGTGCTCGCGCTGGCGCTGACTCACTCCCCCGAGCAGCTCAACTTTGTGCTGGTGGACTTCAAGGGCGGCGCGACATTCGCTGGTATGGCTGGCATGCCGCACGTGTCGTCCATCATCACCAACCTTGGCGACGAGATCGCCCTGGTCGACCGCTTCCAGGACGCGCTCCAGGGAGAGGTGACGCGCCGCCAGGAACTGTTGAGAGCATCGGGCAATTTCGCCAACGTCTATGACTACGAGAAAGCGCGCCGCGGCGGCCGCACTGACCTTGACCCGCTCCCAGCGCTGCTGATTGTGGCCGACGAGTTCTCCGAACTGCTGGCCGCCAAGCCCGAGTTCATCGAGAGCTTTGTGAACATCGGTCGAGTGGGGCGCTCGTTGCAGGTGCACCTCCTGCTCGCCTCGCAGCGCCTGGAAGAGGGCAAGCTGCGCGGCCTTGACACGTACCTGTCGTACCGCGTGGGCCTTCGAACCTTCTCCGCGGCGGAGTCGCGCTCCATCCTTGGCGTTCCCGACGCGTACACGCTGCCGCAGCAGCCGGGTGTGGGTTTCCTCAAGTCCGACACCGAGACCATGACGCAGTTCCGCGCCGCCTATGTGTCCGCACCGCCCAAGGGCCGCCGCCGTAGTGGAGGCGGTTCGGGGACCTCGGGTTCCGAGGAAATCGGCGCCAAGGTGGAGTTCTTCACGGCGGCTCCCTCCGCCGTTGACGTCCCTCGCGAAGTGCCGGCCGATGCCGGGGTTGAGGTTGCCGCCGACGCGGGCGAGAAGCGCAGCACCTTTGAGTTGGCTGTCGCGCAGATGCAGGGCAAGGGCACGCCGGCGCACCAGGTGTGGCTGCCGCCGCTCGAGACCCCGGCGTCGTTGGACCAGCTCTTTGGCGACCTGACCGAGACTCCCGACCTGGGGATCCACTCGCCGTCGTGGCGTGGACGCGGCCTGACCGTGCCGATTGGCATGGTCGATGTTCCGCTGGAGCAGCGTCGCGAGGCGCTCACCGTGGACCTGGGCGGGGCCGCTGGTCACATGGCGATTGTGGGTGGGCCGCTGTCCGGAAAGTCCACGTTGGCGCGCACCACCATGGTGTCGCTTGCGCTGACACTCACACCCCGGGAGGTCCAGTTCTACGTGCTGGACTTTGGTGGCGGGAGCTTTGCCGGCCTGTCCGGCTTCCCGCATCTTGCCGGGGTCGCCACCCGATCCGAGCCCGATGTGGTGCGCCGCATGGTGTCCGAGGTCGCCGGGATTGTGGACGCCCGCGAGCAGTACTTCCGCGACAACGGCATCGACTCGATCGACACGTACCGCCAGCGCCGCGCCGAGGGGCGCTACGACGACGGCTACGGCGACGTTTTCCTCATTGTTGACGGTTGGGGCACCGTGCGCGCGGACTTCGAAGTCGCCGAGGCTCAGATCCAGACGATAGCGGCGCGCGGACTCACGTTCGGTGTGCACGTGGTGCTGACCGCGGCTCGCTGGCTTGAGGTGCGCGCGAACCTGAAGGATCTGATCGGCACCCGCATGGAGTTGCGCCTGGGAGATCCCACGGACTCCGAGGTAGATCGCAAGGCGGCGGCGAATGTCACCGCCGGAGCACCGGGACGCGGGCTCAGCCCCCGCAAGCTGCAGATGCTGACGGCGCTTCCGCGCATTGACGGCTCGGGCGATGCCACCTCACTTGCCAACGGCATCGAGGGCCTGGTGGGGCACCTCAACCGTGCCTACCAGGGGCCCGCGGGGCCCAAGCTCCGCCTGCTTCCGGCGTCGATCGACCTCGACCAGGTGCGCGCCCTTGCCCCCGCCGACACGCGCCAGTTGCTGCTCGGCGTGGACGAGGCGAACCTCGCTCCGTTTGGCCTGGACATCATGGAGGAGCCGCACCTGTACCTGTACGGCGACGCGGACTCCGGCAAGACGTCGTTCCTGCGTGCGTACGCTGGCGAGGTGGCTCGGCTCTATCCAGCGGATAAGGCCAAGATCTTTGTGGTGGACTACCGCCGATCCCTGCTGGGCGACCTACCCGAGGAGTACGTGGGTGCGACGCTGTCCACCCACGACGAGGCGACACAGGGCATTCAGGAACTGGTGCAGTTCTTCCAGACCCGCGTCCCGGGCAAGGACGTCACCCCGGAGCAATTGCGTTCGCGCTCATGGTGGACCGGCGCCGAGGGCTTCATCCTGGTGGACGACTACGACCTGGTGTCAACGTCGCAGGGCAACCCCCTCGCCGCGCTGGCACCGCTCCTGCCTCAGGCTGCGGACCTCGGCCTGCACGTGGTGGTGACCCGGCGCACCGGTGGTGCGAGTCGCGCGGCCTACGACCCCATCATTCAGCGCTTCACTGACCTTGGTGCCACCGGCATCCTGCTCAGCGGAGACCCGGGTGAGGGTCAGTTGATCGGCAAGGTCAAGGCCACGCCCGCCCCTCCGGGCCGCGCCCAGATTGTGTCGCGCGACCGCGGCAACGTGGCCGCACAGTTGGCCTTTGTCCCCTCCCGCTTCGAGGGCAAGCAGTAGTCCCACCACCCCGCCACGAACGCCGGACCGGACGCGCAAAAGGAGGGCCCTCTCGGGCCCTCCTGCGCGTGAGGTGAGTCAGACTAAACGGTTGCTGGCTCGTCGATCGATTCGATCGCGGGTGCTTCCTTGAGCTCCTTCTTCCTGTCGCCGGCTGCTACCCAGATCAGGGCGAGTCCAGTTCCAATGAAGACGAGGCCGAGTCCCTCGATCAGAGCCACGATGCCGAGGCCCAGCTGAAGGGTGGAGGCGGTGACCGAGCCGACGCCCAGTTCCCCAACGAGGCCGTGAGCCGTGCCAGTCCAGGCCATTTCGCGAGCCGGGCCTTCCAGCGGGTGAGAGCGGTCAAAGTCGGTCCAGTACTTGCCATCGGTCGCTACCTCGTAGGTACCGGCGGGGAAGGTTTCACCGTTGTACTCCGTGTCCTCGGTGAGGACAACCGTGTTGGTGCCGGTGAGCGTGTGGTGCGCGATCAGTGCCATCTGGTACATGTACTCGGTACCGGTGTTCACGAGCGGGTCGTTGGGGTCGAGGTCGCTAGCGACTACTGCGTAGCCCCAGTCGTTCTCGAGCAGGTCGAGGATTGCCTCGGCGCCGGCCACCTCACCGCGGTCGACCAGTTGGCCGTCCTCGTTGTAGGTCAGGGTCACGTTCTGGGCTTCGCTAAACGACTGCAGCGCGTGCTGGCCGTCGGCGACCATGGTGTAGGCGAAGACGCCACCACCCATGAAGAGCAGGCCAATGACAGACAGCGCCAGGCCGAGTACCTTGATGCGAGACTTCATGATTGCATTTCCTTCTGTCGGGGATTTGGTTGTTCTGTTATCTCAACCATGCCCCCCGAAAAAGGGCTTCTTACGGGACCTACGGCCTGCCTTTGTCCCTCATTTGGATAGATTTTGGCCGATGCAGGGGCACGTCAGTGCAGAAGGAACCCGTCGCGTACGAGGTCCCGCACGGCGGGAACCATCCCGGCGAGCATCGTCGCGGAGGGTACGTCGAGCAGTGCCGCGAGCGCGTGGGAGATCTGCCCCACGGTCAGCTCGCCGTCGCACGCCCCCACGAGTCCGGCCAGCGCGGTGTCGGCTCTGACCGACCGCCCCATCCCGCCCCCTTGCCGGATCAGGATGTGCTCCGGCTCGTGAAGCAACGGCCTTCCGTACGTCTCCTTCGTGACGTCCGGGGCGACGGTGAGCGCGGTGCCGAGCAGCGCATCGTCCGATGTCTCCGCCAGCCAGTCGTGGGCTGCCAGCACGTCCATCACGTGAGCCCCCAGCGGCGACGGCAGTTGCCCCTCGTGCTCCTCGAGCCGGCGCATCGGCGCGCGATCCGTAGGTGCCCGGCGCAACGTCACGATGCCGAATCCCACGGTCTCGACGTCGCGCGAGGCGAAGTCGGCAAGGTACGCACGGTACGCGTCCTCGTATTCTTGCCGGCCGCGCTCAGGCGTGACACCGCCGTCGCGGAGCCAGGTCTCGGCATACTCTGCGCCGTCGAGTGCGTCGCGCTGGATGACCCACGCGTCCATCGGGAACCCCGCGGCCGCCGATGCGTCGAGCCACGTTCCTAACCGCTCGCGCCAGTCGGTGCCGCGGCGAATCTCCCAATTGCCGAGCATCTGAGCCACACCGCCGGGAGCCAGCACGGAGCCGACGTTCGACACCAGCGACTCCACGATCGCGTCGCCCGGCAGCCCGCCGTGGCGGTACTCGAAGCTGGGCGCGCCCTGGGGGGTAATTACAAAAGGCGGGTTGGACACCACCAGATCAAAGAAGTTGCCAGCGGCGATGTCAGCGGCCACCGGTTCGAGCATCGACCCCTCGCGCAGCGACCATACGGCGGGAGGCGCGTTCACCGCCCGGTTGAACTCCGCGAAGGCGAGAGCGCGCCGCGAGATATCCGTCGCGACCACCTCGTCGGCGTGGAGCGATGCATGCATGGCCTGGATCCCGCACCCCGTGCCCAGGTCGAGCACACGACCGCGTGGCACCCGCATCGTCGCAGACGCGAGCATGGCGGACGCTCCGCCCATCCCCAGCACGTGGTCCGGCGCCAGTCGCGATCCAGTGACGGCCTCGGCCTGGTCGGACGCCATCCACCAGGTGAGCTCGCCGTCCGCACCCACCGATGACGTGGGGCGCAGATCCACCAGGGCACGCACCTCATCGTCGGCACCGTTGCCGGAAGTCCCGATCAGCCCGGTGGCGACCGCGCCGTCCACGCTCAGTTGGGGCAGGGCCGCCGCAGCTTCCGCGCGCGTCACGGTGTCGCCCAGCATCAACAGCCGCGTCAACACCGCAAGGCGGTCGGACGATGCGCGTGCGGCCAGCACTGCCGGCACTACCTGCTCACGGTCCAGGGCGCGCAGGGCGACATCTCCCACGATCTCGCCGATGGCATCAACGGTCCATCCCTCGAGGTCCGCGCGCAGCGCCGATGCCTGCGCTGGGCCGGTGCGGACCGGGCTGGCTGGGTTCTGGTGCTGGGACGCTGCGGGGCTCATGCGAAAAGGCTAGCCGAGCCCACCGCCTCGCCCGTGGTGCAACGTGAGGGCCGCTGAAGCACCGCTGAGCGGCCGTCACGTTGCACCACGGGACTGTTAGGGCCGTAATCAGCGCGTGGCAGGGCCCAGGGCTGGGCCCGTGAGCAACGCACGGTAGAACTGCACGCCCGCACCCAGCGCGGAGATCTCCACGTTCTCGTTGGGCCCGTGAATTGCGGCACGCTGCTCGGCATCCATGCGTAGCGGCGAGAAGCGATAGACGGCCGGGCTGATGCGTGCGAGGTGGCGCCCATCGCTCGCCGCCATCATCACGTACGGCACGGTGATGGCGTCGGGGTACGACGCGGCGACGGCCGCGCCGATCGCGACGAACCGCTCGTCGTCCCCCGTGGGCGAGACCGGTGACGGCTCGTCCGACTCAATGACCTCGAGCGTCACACGCTTGTCGCCGATGGTCTTGCGCAGCTGCTCGACCGCCTCGTCGGCAGTGATCCCCACCGCGACGCGCATGTTCACCGTCGCGGAGGCGGACGTCGCCAGGACATTGCGTGCCGGGCTGCCGCTGAGCTGAGTGATCGCGGTGGTGGTCCGCACCATCGCCGCCATCTCGGGCCCCAGCCGCGGCAGCATCTGTGCGAGCACCCCGCGCATCGAACTCGCCCGACGGAGCACGGTCTTCAGCGGGCCCCTCAGGTGCGGCGCCACCCCCTCGAACATCTCCAGACTGACATCGTTCAATTCTGCGGGGAATGGGTTCTTTTCGATCGCAACCAGGGCCTTCGCGAGAATGCCGGGGGCGGATCGCCTGGGCGGCGTCGAGGCGTGGCCGCCCCCACTGTCCACCGTCAGCACCACCGTGACCAGGCCCTTCTCTGTCGCGCCCACCACGGCCATCTCCTTGGACAGCCCGGGGAACGCCCCGGTGGCCACCGCCCCGCCCTCATCGAGCACTAGCCACGGCACGACCCCGCGGGACTCGAGCAGGGCCGTCGCGGCGATGGCGCTGTCACCATAAGACTCCTCGTCGGCGCCGAACAGGAGGTAGAGGTCGCGTGCCGGGGCCCAACCGTCTGCCAGCAAAGACTCGACCGCGTCAAGCACGCATACCAGCGCGCCCTTGTCGTCGAGCGTCCCCCGCCCGTGGACGCGTCCCTTGGAAATCACCCCCGCGAAGGGCGGATGCTCCCAACCCTCGGCCGCCCAGTCCTGGGGCACCGGCACTACGTCCTGATGCGCCATCAGCACCACGGGCCGCTTCGCGCTCGCCCCCGCGAGCCGCAGCAGCAGCCCGGCTCGCCCCACGCTGTCGAGAGCCGCCGCGGCGAACGTGCGCGGGTAGAGATCGTGGAGCGCGGCGTGCAGATCCTCGAAGCTCTGGCGTTCCTCCTCCGTGAACTCGTCGCGCGCCGCCGGCGTCACCGTCGCGATGCGGACGAGCCTCGAGAGGTGCGCCGCCGCGGTGTCCGCTCGGGCGGCGACCTCAGCCCCCGCATCGTCCGTCTTGTTGCCTTTCCTGCCCATACTCAACTCTCTCGCGGGTGCGCGTCGGGCGCCACCGCGCCGCCAGCATCGGCCGCGGGTAGGCCGTCGACGTCACCGATGGGCGGCGCCATGAACGCGACCTTGGGTACGGCGAACAGGAAGAGGGTGGCAACAACTGCGGTCCCACCGCAAATCGCCCACACCGCGATGTATCCGGACAGCGAGCCGGCGGTGGACTCCGCACCCGAGGTCGTCACCACCGCACCGCCCGCGAGGGCCAGCGCGAAGGCGGAGGATGCGAATGAACCGCCGATCACCTTGGTGGTGTTGGTCAACCCCGTGGCGACTCCGGTCTGATGCGGAGGTGCAGCCGCGGCGGCGGCGGCGGGTAGCGCCGCCACGAGCGCTCCCGATCCCACGCCCGCCACAATCATGCAGCCGAGTACCTGGCCAAAGCTGTCATGGAATGGAATCAGTGCGAAGTAGCCGATCGCCACCAGCGCCGATGCTCCGATCAGGACCTTGCGAGGGGTCAGGGAGCGCGACACTTGCGCAAACAGCCCGGCCCCCACCAGCAGTGACATCACGTAGCCGCCGATCAGGTAGGAGGCCGTGGCGGAGTTTGCTCCCAGGCCGTAGCCCACCTCGCTTGGGTCGGTGCGGGCGAAGGTCGACAGCGGGCCCTGAGCTCCCAGCACGCTGACCCCAAAGAGCGCCGAGGTGAGGAACACGGGCCACAGCTCGGGTCGCTTGAACATCGCGATGTCGATCAGCGGGTCCGTGCTGCGCTGCTCGACACGGACGAACACCCACAGCAGCACGATGCCCAGCAACACCATTGCAAACACCCACGCGGTCACGCCGTGCAACCGCACCAGCGACAGGCCACCGGTGATCGCGAGCAGGGCGAGGGAGAGCACCACCGTGCCGCGCGAGTCGACCTTGCCACCGGCGCGCACCCCGGGGTCCGGGACCTTGAATACGACAACGAGCAACGCCACCGCGACCAGCACGGCCGGCACGCTCAGCGTGAGCCACAGGCGGCCCTCGAAGATGGTGCCGAGCTGGCCGCCGGCGAGTGCACCGATGATGGCGCCCGCCTGTAATGCCACCACAATCAGGCCGGCGCCCTTGCGGGTCAGCGCCGCACTATTGGGCCGATCCCGGGCTCGCAGGAAGATGATCGAGATGTTCATGGGCAGCCACACCACGTAGAAACCCTGCAGTGCCCAGGCGGCGATGAAGATGGGGAACGTGGGCGCGAACGCGACGCCGATGCTCGCGACCAGCGTGACCACCAGCGAGAAGATCAGGATCTTGCGGTGGCCGAACATGTCGCCCAGGCGGGCCATGAACGGCACCACAATCGCGCTCAGCAGCAGCTGCGCGGCCTCGAACCAGTTGATGTCCGCGTCCTGGATTCCCAGGTGGCGCGCCACGTCCGTGAACAACGGCGTGTAGTACCCCTGCAGCACCCCGGAGGTGAATTCCACCACCACCAGGGCGCCAACGACGCCGCCGACGAGCGTCGCGCGCGATGTCCTCATTGCCGCGGAGCCGAGTCAGCCTCCTGGTCAAATGGAACCTCGTCAACGTCCGGCGCCGCGGCATTGACAGCCGAGCCCGGAGATGGCGACTCGCGCTCCTCCGAGTTCGCGGCGAGATCCGTCTCTCCCCGTGCATTGGCAGCATGCGAGCGGCGTGAGGCGCGGGCCACCGCCGTGATGGCGATGAAGGCGGCGATGGCAGCGATGATTCCGCGCAGCCACGGGCTGGCGTCCACGCCATAGGACGTGACGACGACGGCAGGTGCGATCAGCAGCGCCACCAGGTTCATCACCTTGATGAGCGGGTTGATGGCCGGTCCGGCGGTGTCCTTGAATGGGTCGCCGATGGTGTCACCAATGACCGTGGCCTCGTGCGCCGGAGAGTACTTGCCACCGTGGTGGCCGTCCTCCACGATCTTCTTGGCGTTGTCCCAGGCACCGCCCGAGTTCGCGAGGAACACGGCCATGAGTACTCCGGTCCCGATGGCTCCGGCTAGGAAGCCCGCGAGCGCACCAATGCCGAGCGAGAAGCCGACGAACACCGGCGCCGTCGCGGCCAGCAGGCCCGGGGTCGCGAGTTCGCGCAGCGAGTCACGCGTGCAAATGTCCACCACGCGGCCGTACTCGGGGCGCTGGGTGCCGTCCATGATGCCTGGCATCTCGCGGAACTGGCGGCGAACCTCGAACACGATCGCGCTTGCTGCCCTGGTCACGGCATCGATCGCCAAGCCGGAGAAGAGGAACACCGTCGCGCCACCGATGATCACTCCCACCAAGGTGAGCGGGTGAATGATGTCATAGCTGAAGTCCGCTGCGGCCGCGCCCGCCTCGGCGAGAGCAGTCGCGACCGTCTCCGAGTAGGACCCGAACAGCGCGGTTGCGGCCAACACGGCCGTCGCGATCGCGATTCCCTTGGTGATGGCTTTGGTGGTGTTGCCCACGGCGTCGAGGTCGGTCAGCGTCTGCGCTGCCTCCTCGTCCACCTCACCGGACATCTCTGCGATGCCCTGCGCGTTGTCGCTGACGGGCCCGAACGTGTCCATGGCCACGATCACGCCCACCGTGGTCAGCAGTCCGCAACCCGCGAGCGCCACGAGGAAGAGCGCGAGGGGCACCGAAGCGCCGGCCACGAAGAACAGGATGACCACGGATCCGGCGATCACGGTCGCGGTGTAGACCGCGGACTCGAGGCCAAGCCCGATGCCGGACAGCACCACAGTCGCGGCACCCGTGAGTGACGTCTCCGCCACTCGCTTGGTGGGCTTCTGGGCCACATCGGTGAAGTAACCGGTGAGCCACAGGATCAGGCCAGCGAGGCCGATGCCCACGAAGACGGCGACAGTGGCCATGATGCGGGGGTCTCCCGGCAAGTCGCCGAGCGACGAGCCTTCGAACGCCGAGAAGTCCGACGGCAGGTAGGCGAACGATGCGATGGCCGCGAGCACTGCGCCAACAATCGCGGAGATGTAGAAGCCCCGGTAGATCGCGTTAAGGCCGCTTTCGTCCTTGCGAATCTTGGTGACGAACACTCCGAGCGCGGCGGTGAACGCGCCGATGGCCGTGACGATCAGCGGGAAGACCAGGCCCTGCTCGCCGAAGGCGGCCTTGCCCAGAATGAGGGCGGCCACCAGCATCACGGCGTAGCTCTCGAACAGGTCAGCAGCCATACCGGCGCAGTCGCCCACGTTGTCGCCCACGTTGTCGGCGATCGTCGCCGCATTGCGGGGGTCATCCTCGGGGATGTGTTGCTCAACCTTGCCGACCAAGTCGGCCCCCACATCGGCCGCCTTGGTGAAGATCCCGCCACCCACGCGCATGAACATCGCGAGCAGCGCGGCGCCAAAACCGAAGCCCTCGAGCACCGCGGCGGCGTCGCCACGATAGATCAGGACGACACTCGCGGCGCCCACGAGACCGAGGCCCACCACGGACATGCCCACGGCACCGCCGGTGCGGAACGCGATACGCGCCCCCTCCTTGCGGCCACCGGGAAACGTCGCCGCCGATGCCACTCGCACGTTCGCGCGGACGGCCAGCCACATACCCATGTATCCGATGGCGGCGGAGAAGCCCGCGCCGAGAAGGAAGAACAGCGAGCGGCCGATGCGCACACCGCCGTCACCTGGCAGCAGGAAGAGCAGCGCGAAAACGATGGCCGCGAAGACCACCAGCGTGCGCATTTGGCGCCGCAGGTATGCGGACGCCCCCTCCTGGATCGCGTCGGCGATCTCATTCATCTTGGGGGTTCCGTCCTTGGCGGCAAGCACCTGGCGACGAAGCATGTACGAGAAGATGAGCGAAACCACGGCGATGGCCGCGATGACCGCGACGATGGTCATGGAAGACGATCCCACTTCCACGGTCGCTCCAACGGATGTAGACATTCGTCCTCCTTGACGAGTTGCCTGCGTGAGACCACGTTGTCTCACCCATGATGGGTATGCGGGAAGTCTAGCGACGTTCGCGCTCGGCGCGCGGTGAGTCCCAACGTTTTGGGCGTGCCGTGCGTTGATACTGCATGACAAGCACCGACATTGAGGCAGAGGAGGGACGATGGCTGACTGGCGCGACACCATGAACGAGTTGGTGCGCAATCGCGAACGCGCGCTCCTCGGGTACGCGTACCTCGTATGCGGCGACCCCACGCAGGCCCAGGACCTCGTCCAGGACGCGCTGGTACGGACCTTCTCCAAGCCCCGGCCGGGCCTTACCGCCGCCAAGGCGGAGGGATACGTGCGACGGGCCATCACGTCGGTGTACATCGATGGCTATCGCCGCTCGCAGCGCTGGCAGCGAGTGCAGCACCTGTTTAGGCCCGCGGAGACGGCACGTGACGAGTTCGGCCAAGTTGAGGCCGGGTCAGATGTCGCCGATGCACTGGCCACCCTGCCGCCACGCGTCAGAGCCTGCGTGGTCCTGCGGTATTTCGACGACCTCACCGTTCCCGCCATCGCCAGCACACTTGGCATCGCGGCCGGCACGGTCAAGCGCTATCTCTCCGATGGCCTCTCCCAGCTTGAGCTCGCGCTCGGCACCTTCGAGGATGCGCGCGTGCGAGACGCCGCCCCCTCCCCCGCAGCCGATGCCGCGGCCCCCCGATCTTCAGAAGGACAGTAACCATGGTCAAGCTTTCAGATGCACTGCGTGGCGCGGCCGACCGCGCACCGCTGGACGGCGTCTCCGTCTCCACTCATGCCGCCGCGCGGCGCGTGTCCGTCAACCGCGGAATGCGCGGTGCCGCTACTGGGATAGTGGGCGTGACCGCCATCGGCGTCATCGCCTTCGGCATCATCGGCCCCAATGGGTTCAGCTCCTCGAGTGACGCAGAGTTCGCGACGGACGCGGCAGCAGAAGTTGCGCCTTCTCAGCCGGATCTGCCGGCCGTCTCAGGGGATGCCGGCGCGGACGCCGCCGGCTCGCAGCTCGCGTGGGGAGTTTGCGGCCAAGCCACCGATCCGGACGCCGCTCGGGGCGAGACGGGGGTAGCTATTCAGGCGGGCCCCCTTCCTCCGGCCGAACCCGGAGCCCTGCTTCCCGTCGCCGTCACGGGGACGGCCCTCACCACGCAGGACCTCTACACGACCGACCCCGGCGCCCTGATCCTGTGGAACGGGATTGTGGTGGGCTCCCTGCCGCAGGAATCAATCCTCACCTTCGGCCCGGCGGACGAGCAGATCATCAACCCCGAGGTCGAGCCCATCAAGGAAAGCCTGACGGAGGGCGATACCTTTGGGTACGACCTCGACGTGCCTCTGCAGAATTGCTGGGACGGCACGGATCTTCCCGCGGGAAGCTACGAACTGCTCGTCACTCAGGAGTACTTCGAATTCGCCGATGACCCGACCGACGCCGGCGAGGCGCCCGCACCGGACGGTTCCATCACGGACCCCTCCGGATCGGCAGCCACCATCGTGGGCGGCTTCCGTGCCGCGGCCGATGCGGTGGCATTCACCATCAGTGGAACGCCAGTCGACGAACACTTCGGGGAGTACCTGCTGGTACCTGAGCAACCGATCGCGCCGCCCATCGAGTCGACGACGGGTCCATAGTTCGCGTCGAAATCGCACTCACCGTCGTCGGGAATATCGTGGATCTTTTGGCCCAAGAAAACTGACTTTGTTGTCACATTCGGCGTTCGGGGCGAAATGTCCCATTCCCGCTCCCGTTGCGCCTGTGTAATTCATCACAGGAGAACCCGATTTGGACATAAACCCGGTAGAGACTGGGTTACGTTTTACACACGGGCCGCAAGGTTCGTAGCAGAGGGACGCAAGTCGCTCTGCGCTTCTTGACCGCGGAGCGCACCCCTCAGCCGCGCTACGGTCAAGTCGTAAAAGCCCGGTGGTGGCTCGGATCCCTCAGCCCGAGTCATCACCGGGTTTCCGCGTTTCCGGCCCCAATTCACTCAGTGCCGCGCGGCCCTGCACGCGCGCTCCCTCGCGCGTCACCCCATCCCGTCGCGATGACGACGTCGACGGTGACGGCACCCTTGGCGTCGACCACGCATTGTTGGGTCTTGGCTGCGTTGTGGCGCGCGACATTCTCTGCGATGGCGCAGGCCGCGGCCTCGCCCGTCATAGTTTGGCCCGTCGCGAGCGCATCGCGCGCCGATCGAGCGGCAGCCAACGCCGCGAGGTCCGCGGCTCCTTGTGCACGCACCTGGGCGACCGCAGCCCCCGCCAGTCCCGCGGCGAACAACGCCACCAGCCCCACCGCCACAAGTAGCCCGACCGCGAGCAGTGTGCCAGCTCCTGAGTCTCCACGAAGCCACGCCGCACCCTCGCTCGAGGCGGGCTCGCGACTGCTAGGCGCGCTGGTCACGGTTGTTCCGGCACTCGGGCCCTGGCCTCGACATCCGGGACGGGTCCATGTCCGGAGACGGTGACGGCCACCACTATCCAGTCACCGTCGCGCGATACCGCGGCCACCCCTCCCGAGATGCGAGCCGCAGCGGCCTGCGCTGCGGCGTCCCCGTCGGTCAGCGCGATGCGGGCTGCGGCAGCGGCTGCTTGAGTCGCGGAGACGTCGGCCCGGACCCAGGACGCCCCGGCGAGCACAAACCCCAGCACCAACACCACGGAGGGCAACGCGAGCGCGAGTTCCACGCTGACGGAGCCCCGCTCTCGACGATGCCTGCGGCCCCGGACCTCCGCACCAGCCCTGGCTCTCCCACCGTCCATGCTCGCCCGCTCGCCCGCCATGCTCGCTGCCTAGCCGCCGAGGGCACCCTGAATGATGCCCATCAGTAGCTCACGCACCTCGGACGACTTCAACAACACGATGAGCAGGCCCGCAAATCCGGCGGCGGCAACCGTCACCAACGCGTACTCGGCAGTAGCCATGCCACGGTCATCCCTGAGGCGGCTCGTCATCGTGTCGAGGCGCACGCCCTCATCGCATGACTCACTGTTCGGCAGTTGCGTGCCGCTAACCCTGTTGCCTCTCTGCGATTCCCCGTCGAGCCACGCCACATTCCAGTGCTCCTGGTCATTCATGATCTTCCCTTTCGGTTGATGGATCTTCAGCGTCGCGCGACACGGTCGTGTCCTGCATTGGAGCGCCCGGATTGGGAGAAGGCGATGGCGCCACGTGGGCCTGTGAACATCAGCTGAGTGAGACACCGGCACCCATCGCGACGGCAATCACCATGGGCAGGATCCCGACCAGGGTGAAGGCAGGCAGCAGGCACAGCGTGAGGGGCAGTGCCAACGCCACGCCTAACTCCGCCATCGCCTTCTCGCCTTCCCGACGCGCCTTGCCCGCTAGCGCACGCGACGTGGCCTCGAGCGACGCGCCAGGTGCCGCCCCTGCCACCCAGCACGGTCGGAGCGCACCTTCGAGCGGCGCCCACCGCTCGCCAGCGGAGGACCACGCTTGGTCCCAGGGAACGCCGTCAGCCACAGCTCGCGCCGCCCCCCGCAATTCACGGCCGCTAGGGCCCCCGATCGCCTCGCCCACTGCCACCAACGCTCCGAGCACGTCGAGTCCGGCGGCGATCGCCGCGGCTACCAGCGTCAGTGCAGTCGACACCGGAACCGCATCCTCGTCGTCGGAGGCAGCATCCGGACTCCTCCTCCGCCTCGTCACGGCTCTCGAGAGGCCTCCTCAGCCTCCCTCATCATGCGCCGCATCCACGCCCGCCCCACCATGGTCAGCCCGCCTGCCCCCACGACCAGCGTCCAGCCAATGGGAGTCGTACCTACTACCCGCAGCACATTCGAATCGACGACCGCGCCAAGTCCGAGACCGAACAGTGGAAGAAACGTCAGGACGCGCGCGCTCAGCCGGGGTCCCGCTGCCGCCGCTTCGCGCCGGGCGTTTGCCTCCATGGTGCCCTCCACATGCGCGCTCACTGCCGCAAGCACGGTGGCAAGCGGTGCGCCCGTGCGATGTGAGAGCCGGCACGCCGCGGCCACCGCCATCCGGCTGTCGCCCCGCCACGGAAGATTGGGGGTACCGTCCTCAGCGACTTCAGCCACCCCCACGGACTCCCAGGCCGCGTGTGCGCTCATGCCCGAGCGCAGGAGTCCCACCACGGCGGCGAGCACGATGGGTGGGTCGATTTCTCTCAGGTCTCGGCCAGCCGAGGCGGGGCGGCCGTACGCTGGCGCGGCCGACGGGCGCCAGCCCGCGCTACGCCACCGCATCGCCAACCGCCATGCTCGTATCCGCGTTTCGACCATCCTCAGCACTACCGACCTTGTCGGTGATCTCGCGCCATGTCAGTCCCGCCAACTCCGCCAGTCGCGCCCATGCGGGGCCCCTCTCGAGCTTGCCCCCCTCCCTCACGGTGACTGCCGCCACCACCTCCATGCCGGAGTCTGCGCTGAGGACGCCGAGTTGCACCACACTCCGGCCGGTAACTCCACGCTCGACGTGAACGACGCACTCGAAGGCTGCGCTCGCATGGAGGGCGACCGATTCCGCACCCATTCCAGCGAGTGAGCCCAGCGCCGTGAGCCGTGCGGGCACGTCGAGCGCCGAGTTCGCATGAATCGTGGACATTCCACCGCGGTGCCCAGTGTTCAGCGCAGTCAACACATCGCGTACCTCAGCGCCGCGGCACTCCCCCAGTACGATCCGGTCCGGGCGCATGCGCAGGGCCTCCCTCACCAGCCGCGCGAGCCCAATCTCTCCCGCGCCGTCCACGTTGGCGCGACGCTCCACTAGCCGCACCACGTGTGGGTGCGTGGGGCTCACCTCCCCTCCCTCCTCGATCACCACGATCCGTTCGGAGGTATCCACAAGTGAAAGCAGCGAGGCCAGCAGAGTGGTCTTTCCCGCCCCCGTCGACCCGGAGATGAGCACTGACGCACGTTCTCTCACCAGCCCCTCCAGGAGCGGTGCCAGGCCGGCCTGCACCATGCCCGCCGTCACGAGGTCGGCAATTGAGAATGGAGTCCGCCTCACGGTGCGCAACGAGATCAGGGCGCACTCGTCCGCGATGGGCGGCAGCGCGGCGTGCAGGCGAGTGCCATCGGGCAAGCGGGCATCGACGAGCGGGCTGGCATCATCGAGTCTTTTGCCGCCGGCCGATGCCAGCCGTACCGCCAAGTCCCTCACCGCCGCGGCATCGGCGAAGGCCATAGTGACCCGTTCCAAGCCGAGCCCTCGATCGCACCAGACTGCGCCCGGCGCGTTCACCACCACGTCGGTCACTCCCGGCTGCCGTACCACGGCGGCCAATGGCCCAAGCGGATCGGTCGGCGGCGGCAGCCGCGCGAGGTGCAGCGAGCGGTTGGGTTCGGGTGGGCCAGTCATGGGGTCAGCGTGACGCGCGGCAAAGGACCGGCGGGAGATGGCGAAGAAGACTGTGGACGGTGCCCCACTCGCGTGTGGCTGTGCACATCCGTGCACCGCGAGAGGCTCGCCATTCGTCTCTCTGTCTGGTTACTCTTGACGCATGGCAACGACGACTGAGCAGATGAGCACCGATCCGCTGGCACCACGCCCCACCGCCGCGTTCTTTGACCTCGACAAGACCATCATCGCGACGAGCTCCTCGATGGCATTCTCCCGGTCGTTCTACGAGGGCGGACTCGTCACCCGCACGGACGCGATCCGCACCGCGTATTCGCAGTTCCTGTTCCTGGTCGGCGGCGCTGACGAGCGCCAAACCAGCCGCCTGCGCGACTCCCTCAGCGGACTCATCAAGGGCTGGGAGGTCAAGAAGGTCCGCGCGATCGTCAAGGAGACCATCCACGAGCACATCGACCCCGTGGTCTACGACGAGGCACTCGACCTGATCCGCCGCCACCATGAGAACGGCCGCGACGTCATCATCGTCAGCGCCTCCGGCTCGGAACTGGTCAAGCCCATCGCCAAGATGCTGGGCGCGGATGGCCACATCGCCACCAAGATGGAGTCCAAGAAGGGCAAGTACACCGGCGAGATCACGTTCTATGCGTATGGCCAGGCGAAGGCCGACGCCATCGAGGAGATGGCGGAGAAGCGCGGATATAACTTGGCGCGTTCGTTCGGTTATTCGGACTCCATCACCGACGCGCCCATGCTCAACATCGTGGGCCACGGCTTTGCCGTCAATCCTGATCGCGCCATGCGTCGTGCGTGCGAAGAGAACGGGTGGGGCGTGTTGCGATTCAAGCGCCCCGTGGGCCTGCGCAACACCTCGCCGGCACGCCCGGCCATCGCGACACTGGTCACCGTGGCCGTGGCCGTCGTCGCCGGCATCTTGATCTATCGGTCAACTAAGCGAGAACGGTAACCACCTTTCCACCACAGCGGAGCAGCATGCCTAGACAGCGAAACAGGGGGCTAGACGCAGTCACGCATGATCGTTACCCTGCGCTGCTGAGTTATGCCGCCATGCTTTCGCCTCACCTCGACGAGGTCCGCGAACTCACCAATACCGCGATCGTCGCGGTCATGGGTGCCCTGCGCGCACCCCGCACCGAGGGCGAGCGTGAGACTGCGATCCGCGAGGCAATCGCCCGCGGCTACGTGGACAAGCATCGGACGGATCCCAAGGCGAGCTCCGCACCGGGCGTCCCCTCGGGGTCGCGTGCCACAGCATCGGCCGATGCTGCGTACGCTCCGCCGGCGACCGCCGCCGTCCCTGCTTCTGCCTTCGCACCACCCCAGCCGGACGATGACCGGCTGGAAGAAAAGAGCGCTCTGCCCACCCACGTGAGCGCGCACGGCACCACCTCGCCGGGCGCCGACAAGCCGGACGATAGCGACGACGTCGTCGACCGCGGCATCGGCGTGGCATCGACGTCGTCACCCTTGGGGCCCGTGCTCGCACGCTTGAGCCCGTGGGAGCGGGTCGCGGCGATCTCCTGGTGGATCGATGGCTGTTCCGCAGACGAGGTTGCGGATCGACTCGGCACCACGCCCAACTCAGCGGTCGACATGCTGCACCGCGCCGGTGTCGCGCTGGCCGGCGCCACTGGCGACGCTCCGCCAAGTCGTGACCATTTTGTGGGCGGCGGGGATGTCATCACAGTCGCGGTCTCCGGGGGCAGTGATCGCTCATGATGGACAACATCGCCCGCGGACTCGACGGCCTGCTGTACGAGGCTGAGATGTCGCTGAGCGCCGATGCCTCCCAGGCGCCTGTCGAAGTGATTGCCGCCGCCCGGACTCGTCATCGACGTGCGGGTTCGGTGTTGGGCGTGATAGCGGTGGTGAGTTGCGTCGGGGTAGGGATCGCGGGGGTCGGTTTCGTCAACGGGTCGCCCGAGGGCTCACTCGCCTTCACCCCGACCCCTTCTCCTACGGCTACCGAGGACCTCACGGTGCCCCTGGCCAACGCGACGATTCCGATCAACGGCGGCCCTCCGTACCAGTCTCAAACGGCGGACGTGGAATGTGGTGCGCCAGCGCCGGAGCCCACCGGCACCGTGGAGCACTTCGGGGTCGCCATCGCCGAGCCTCCCCCACTCACCATCGCCACGGATGCCCTGCAGACCGGGCAGGGCGCCGCCGTCGATACCTGGACCACGTACGACTCGATGGTGCCGCTGCCGGTTCAACAGGATCCGGTCACCCTTCTCCTCATCAAGGACGGGAAGATCGCGGGGCGATTCATCTCGCAGGTCAGCCAGCCGTACTGGACATACAACGACTTCGAGACGTTCTACGGCGGCGCTTCACTGATGCCCATCGGCCCGTTCTGCCCAGAGGTCAGCAAGGCCGCCTTCCCCGATGACGACTGGCGTTTTCTGAACCCCGGCGAGTACCAGGTCATGCCGATGGCCCACGTGTGGGCGAGTGAGGAAGCCGCCGCACTGAAGTACCTGTACAAGAAGGGCATCTACGTGGCCGAGAACCCCACCAATGAGGCAACGGCCGTCTACCGACCAGGGTCGTGGGACTGCGAACAAGCTGTCACCCAGAACAACGTTCCCCGAGCGTGCCTGGGCGACGTCACCGGCACCGCCATCGTGGACGTGCAAGCCGGCACCGTCACGCTCCCCTACGAACCTTCCCAACTGACTGAGACCCTAGACGTGACCGTGATTGGCGACCCCGTGGCCCTGACGGTGCCGGAGCCCTTCATCGAGCCCGATCACCTTGGCTACGTCTCCAAACCACTGACCGCGTCGGACACCATCGAATGCGGCGTCACGTTCGACTACACCACCCCAGCGCCTCAAGTCGTGGCGACAGGAAAGGTCCCCTCCTCGCTTGGCTTGGGAAAGGGGGCGTTCAACGCCTTCAACATCACGTTGCTCGCCTCACATAAGGGCACCGGCGAAATCGACCTCGAGTACGGCGCCAAAGCATGGCTCGTGGCCGGAGTGACCGAGGACTACAACTACTTTCGAGAGCGCCCAGGAAACCAGAAGATCGTAGGGGTGGCCGATGCTTCGATTGCGGGTGGAAACACCGTGTCCTACGACCGCTACGACGGACCCACGATTGTTGACCTAGTGCTGAG
This sequence comes from Demequina aurantiaca, assembly GCF_000975135.1. GTDB lineage: Bacteria > Actinomycetota > Actinomycetes > Actinomycetales > Demequinaceae > Demequina > Demequina aurantiaca. The sequence continues at coordinate 489,406 of NZ_BBRF01000001.1, forward strand.
TAACGTGGAATTGTGCGACGGTTTCGACCAAGACACGGGGAACATTGACTCAGCCATTCTGGACGGCAACATCTCACTGACCGCCACCGGCGCGCCAGCCGCACCACACACCCATCAGCTGCTCGACATCCAACAGCTCCCCTCGAACTAGTCCCATGCGAGTGAATGGCTCGTTCGCGCACGCTCAGCAGCGCGGTGCCATTCAACCTTTTCGCGGGCCCCACGCCGCGGCACCGCGACCAACTTTCAGACCCATAACAACCGATTACTAGGCGTAAGTCCTGACCGCCCCGTGCGGCGTAAAAAGCCCGCAACAAAAGTGGGTTAACCTCGCCTTCAACGCAGTACGGGTGCGGGCCCGTCGCGACCATCTGCACGATGCCTAAGGAGTTGCCATGCCCAAGCCACTGATCATCGTGGCCGCGGTTCTGGTGGCGTGCGTTTCTGCGGCGGCGGGATGGTTCGGAGTGAAGGCCTGGCGGGACTCTCAGACTGTCGCAGCCCCCGTCTCTACCCCGTCACCCTCGGCGTCGGCGACTACGGAAGGCGACACCGTCAGCCTCACGTTCGACGTGGGAGCAATCAACTTCTCCGTTGCCGACCTTCACTCGGTCCCCCAATGCGGCGAGACCTATTCGCCCGAGAGTCACATCGCCAACGGCATCGAAGCCCGGGTGGATGGCGCCATCATGCTCGACGAAGGAGTCGAGACGCTGGAGGCGAACCCCGGCTTCCGTGTCACTGGCGACGAGGCGCTCGCGTTCCTTGCCGGCGAGGGCACCGTGGTCGTGACCCGGGACGACGTGGTGGTCTCCCCCGACTGGGGTGCCGAGTTTGTGCCCGAGTACTACGTCGCGGAGCCCAACAACACCACGTATACGCAGGGCAAGGTAAGCATGAACGGCGCCGAGTTGTGCGACGTGGCCGACGAGCTCAGCGCCATCTGGGACGACCTCGACTGGGCGACGGCTACGGAGGCCGAGATCGCCGCCGCGCAGGAGAAGGCAGCGGCCTTCAGGGAGGCACACAAGGACCTCCCGGCCGGCGAATACAAGATCTATATGCTCTCCCCCGTGATCCTGGGCGAGCCCGCCGCCATCGCGCGCGTGCTTTCCGAGGAGGGCATCTCCGGCCTCGCGACACTCCAGTACACGATCGCGTACTCGGCACTGGCGGACAACCCCGAGGTGACGCCGTATTGCGAGAACCTCACCGACGCCGAGGGCAACCCCACCGAGGTTCAGTGCGACGTGCCCGTCAACGTGCTGCTCGAGCTGCTACGCCGGGATGTTCCCGTCTCATACATCGTCGAGGGCGACCCCGACGAGGCGGTCTCCGACGCGTACAGCCTCACGGTTGACTAGCGACGCGGCTTGGCCGGCTTGGTCGCCCACCTCGATCTGAGAATGGGCTTTTCCACCAGGTACCAACTCGCGCTGGCCACCGCGTAGGACATCAGCAGCACGGCGACAGTCAGCCATGCGTGCTTGACTGGATTCAGGATCCCGCCGTAAACGAACTGACCGTCCGTCAGAAACGACACCAGGTGCAGGATCAGGTAGTGCCAGATGTAGATGCCAAAGCTGACCATCGCGGTGTAGCGCGCGAAGCGGTTGTCGACCACCCGGTGCAGGAACGTGGAGTGTGCGAGGCCAATGAGAGCAACGCCGATGAGCACCGCGAACCAGGGCCACAGGTACGGCTGGCCCTGGACGTTGGTGGTGTGGTCGGGCTCCGGTGGCTCGCGGTTGACCCAGACGAGCCAGAAGGCGCCGGCCAGACCGGCGAGTGCGACCACGTCCCACCACCACGTGCGCAGCATCCCGAACCGGCGGCGCCACATGACGATCACCGCGGCCACCATGATGCCGATCAGGAAGTGCGCGAACAGCGCCACCGGGTTGTAGTCGGGCCACCACACGGCCGCGCCACCGATGTTTCCCTTGTCCCAGCCCTTGTACTCGTCGGGGGTGGTGAGGTTCGTGACGAGCCACTGGTTCACCGCGATGACGACGCCTAGCATCAGCACCCAGTAGCCGATGCCGATGCGCTTGCCGCGCCACCCCTTGCGCCGGCCGAGCAGGAACATGCCGAGCATCGCGAGCGGCATCAGAACATAGCTGACCACCTCAAAGCCGATGGACCACAGCGGCCCATTGACCTCGACGGGGAACAACGTGATCCACGACAAGCCGGACGTGAACGTGAAGCCCGAGATGAGCCGCCAGATCGCGTACGGGGTGTCGGGCACCAGGTACAGGCCCACCGCAAAGCTCACGGCAAGGCTGGCGTAGAAACCCGGGGCGATCCGAGCGAATCGGCGGCGGGCGTAGTGACCCAACCGCGGCATCGGCTTCCCGGCAAGGTACGCGTTCCAGAACGGGAAGCTCAGCAGCATGCCGGACAGCACAAAGAAGATCGAGACCCCAAAGGATCCCTTCATCATCACGAGCTTGAAGTCCAGCAACCAGTCGGGGAGATTGGCGATGGTCAGCCGCTGATAGACATGGCTCATCACGACCCACAGGGCGGCCAGGGCACGCAGACCGTCCGCGCCGGAGATGCGGTGGTTGAACGTGGCGTTGCCCTCGGGCGTCGCGTCGGAAACTCTTGAGACCGTCGTTGCACTCACGTGAGGCAACTTACCCGGTGACCGAGCGTCACAAGTCCAATGTCGCGATCCCGCGTCGAATCGTTACGAGATTGCACGCAAGTTGCGGAACGCCGATGCCGCGGCAGGCGCTCGCGTACAGCGAGCCTGGGGCGCTAGATCGACTTGCGGCGGAACTCCGTGGGGGTGTGAGCAGAGCCGTTTCCGTGCATCGACTGGTCGGGCGACTGCGGCCCCCCGCCCGGGCGAGCGTTCTGGCCATCGTTGCCGACGGCATCGGCCATTGCCTGCTGCGCGTCGCCGTCCTCGACGGCCTTCAAAAACGCCTTGGCCTCGTCATCGCGCATGAGCTTGGACATCTTGCCGTGGTGGAAGATGGCGACCTCGCCGTTTGAGCGGGTCCTGTAGTCAAAACCTTCTGCATTAGCCATGTGCTCATCGTGACACGTGCGCGGCATTCCTGCAGACCACATGACAATTTCGCAACATTGGTAAACGGAAGGAGTCCTAACAAACTATGCTGGCGAAATGGTCAACGAAGCCCACACCTTAGAGAACCTGCACACCGAGACGCGGTCCTTCCCGCCGTCTCCCGAATTCGCCGCACAGGCAAACGCGACTTCCGAGCTGTACGAGCGCGCCTCCGCGGACCTCCCTGAGTTCTGGGCCGAGCAAGCCCGCGAACTCCACTGGGACAAGCCCTTCACCGAAACCCTGGACTGGTCGGACGCCCCCGTGGCGCGCTGGTTTGCTGACGGCACCCTGAATGCCTGCGACAACGCCGTGGACCGGCATGTGCGCGAGGGCCGCGGCGATCGCGTCGCCTTCCACTTCGAGGGAGAGCCCGGCGACACTCAGACCTTCACGTACGCGGACATGCAGCGCGAGGTCTCCAAGGCCGCCAACGGACTGCTCTCCCTGGGAGTAACCAAGGGCGACCGGATCGCCATCTACCTTCCCCAGATCCCCGAGGCCGTCATCTCCATGCTGGCCTGCGCGCGCATCGGCGCGATTCACTCCGTCGTCTTTGGCGGGTTCAGCGCGGAGAGTCTGCGCCAACGCATCGACGATGCCGAGTGCTCGCTAGTCATTACGGCCGATGGCGGCTTCCGCCGCGGCAACGCCTTTGGGCTCAAGCCCTTGGTCGACGAGGCCCTCGCGCCCAGTGAGCACCACCCCGAGGCCTGCGCGTCCGTCAAGCACGTCCTCACGGTGCAGCGCACCAAGCAAGAGACGGCCTGGAACGACGAACTGGACGTGTGGTGGCACGACGTGGTGGATCCCGCATCGGAGACCCACGAGCCCGTGATGGTCGATGCCGAGCACCCGCTCTTCATCATGTACACCTCCGGCACTACCGGTAAGCCGAAGGGCCTGTTCCACACCACGGGCGGCTATCTGACCGGCGCGGCCTACACGCACAAGGCAGTGTTCGACATCAAGCCGGAGACGGACGTCTACTGGTGCACCGCGGACGTGGGCTGGATCACCGGCCACTCGTATGTGGTCTACGGCCCCATGATCAACGGCGCCACCCAGGTGCTCTACGAAGGCGTGCCGAACGCCCCGCACGAGGGCCGCTGGTGGGAGATCGTCCAGAAGTACGGCGTCACCATCCTGTACACCGCGCCTACGGCGATCCGCACGTTCATGAAGTGGGGCGAGGCGATCCCCAACAAGTTCGATCTCAGCTCGCTGCGCCTGCTCGGCTCTGTGGGTGAACCCATCAACCCCGAGGCCTGGATGTGGTACCGCCGGGTCATCGGTGGAGACCGCTGCCCTGTGGTCGACACGTGGTGGCAGTCGGAGACCGGTGCCATCATGATCTCCCCGCTGCCCGGCGTGACGGCCGCCAAGCCCGGCTCCGCACAGCGCGCAGTCCCCGGAATCGCCGTCGATGTGGTGGACGATGCCGGCGAGTCGGTGGGTCCTGGCAAGGGTGGCTACCTCGTGGTCCGCGAGCCCTGGCCGTCCATGCTGCGCGGCATCTGGAACGACCGCGAGCGCTACGAGAAGACCTACTGGGAGCGCTTCCCTGGCATGTACTTTGCTGGCGATGGTGCCAAGAACGACGCGGACGGCGACATCTGGCTGATGGGCCGCGTGGACGACGTGATGAACGTCTCGGGACACCGACTGTCCACCACTGAGATCGAGCACGCGCTCGTGTCGCACCCATGGGTCGCGGAGGCTGCGGTCGTGGGCGCCACGGACGAGACCACCGGCCAGGCCGTGGTGGCCTTTGTGGTGGTGCGTTCGGACGCCGCTGGCGTCGACGCTTCTGGCCACGAGGTTGCGGTCGAGCTGCGCAAGCAAGTCACCAAGGAGATTGGTGCCCTGGCGAAGCCGCGCTCCATCCTGGTGGTGAGCGAGGTGCCCAAGACTCGCTCAGGCAAGATCATGCGGCGCCTGCTGCGCGACGTAGCCGAGCATCGTCCTGTGGGCGACGTGACGACATTGGCTGACTCGTCTGTGATGGACGCGATCTCCGAGGGTCTGGACTCCGGAAAGGCCGACGAGGACTAGAACCAACACCCCACCGCTTACGGGGTGCAACGTGGGGGTCGCCGAAGTGCGCATCGGCGACCCCCACGTTGCGCCTGGGTGGAAATGCTGCGATTGACGGGCTGAACGCTTGTTCAGTACGGTGGTGGCGTGACCGACCCCAGCGCCATCTCAGCGGCTGATCCCCAGCCGGCTGCCACGGCACGCGACCACATCCTCGAGTGCGCTCTCAAACTGTTCGCGGCATCGGGCACCGACGCCGTGACGGTGCGCGACATTGCCGCCTGCGCCCAGGTCTCGCCCGCGCTGATCTTGCATCACTACGGCTCCAAGCAGGGACTGCGCGACGCAGCCGACGAGTATGTGGCGGGCATATTTGACGCGGTTCTCGACATGCCGATCGATGCCGTCACGCAGGACACAGCCGTGAGCATGATCGACGTGCTCCTCGCGGCCACGCCTGCGGCATCGCCCATCCCCGCCTACCTCCGCCGCCTAATCCTGAGCGGCGACCCCGCTGGGCGACGACTCATCCGTCAGTGGTTCGAACTCACTCGCCGGTACGTCGACCAGGCCACTGCCACGGGCGCCATGGAGCCTAGTGCCGACCCCGACGTGCGCGCCGCTTTTCTCATGGCCAATGACCTCTCTATGATCCTGCTCCAGGACCACCTCGCCGACGTGCTCGGCACCGACCCACTCTCCCCCGATGGCCTAGAACGCTGGGTCGCCGACGCCATGGACGCTTACACCACCGGCGTCTTCAGAAAGGAATCCCCATGACCACCACTGACACCCCTGTCGCGACCAACCGAGGAGTGAGTCTCAAGGGAGTGACGCGCGTCTTCGGCACCGGCGACGCCGCCGTGCACGCCCTCAAGGGCATCGACCTTGAGATCCGCTCGGGAGAGCTCGTCGTGGTGATCGGCCCCTCGGGCTCGGGCAAGACCACCCTGTGCAACATCATCGGCGGTATTGACGCAGCGACCGACGGCACCGTTCAGGTGGCGGGCGAGGAGATCGAGGGCCGCAACCCGGGCACGTTGGATACCTTCCGTCGCGACCACGTGGGCTTCATCTTCCAGTTCTTCAACCTCATCCCCACCCTCACGGCGCGCGAGAACGTCGAGGTCATCGTGGAGATGACGGGCAAGGGCGACAAAGCGAAAGTGCCCGACCTCCTCAAGTCCGTGGACCTGGGCGACCGGATGGACAACTTCCCGGCCCAGCTCAGTGGCGGCCAGCAGCAGCGTGTAGCGGTCGCCCGCGCACTCGCCACCGACCCCGACATTCTGCTCGCCGACGAGCCCACCGGCGCTCTGGACCTACCCACCGGCCGCCAGATCCTCGGCCTGCTCCAGAACCTGCATCGTGAGGGACGCACCGTCATCATCGTCACCCACAACGTCTCCGTCGCCCAGATCGCGGACCGGGTCATCACGGTGGTGGACGGCACCATCGAGTCCTCCACCGTCAACGACAACCCGGCCGATGCCGCCGACGTGACCTGGTAACGCCCGATGCGCGCCACCACACACAAGTCGATCCGCGACCTCAAGCGCCAATGGCGTCAAGTCGCGGCCGTCGCGGTCACCATCATGCTCGGCGTGATGGTCTACATCGCCACCGCTGGGGCATATCAGAACCTCAGCGCCTCCTACCAAGAGACCTACGATCGCCTTGCGTTCGCTGACTACGTCGCCACCGGCGGGGACCCCGCGGACGTCGCGACGGCCGCCACGGATGCCGGCGCATCGGATGCCATCACCCGGCTGCAAATCGATCCGCCGATGCTGATCGAGGACACTAAGCTCCTGGGTCGAGTGGTGGGAATGCCCACCGACGCGCACCCCGCCATCGACGACGTGGACGTCATCGACGGCGACTACTTTGACGATGGCGCCACTGACCAGGTGCTGCTCGAGACTCACGCCGCCGAGACCTTCGATGTGGGACCGGGAGACACCCTCCAGATCTTCGGCCTCGACGGCTGGGAGACGGTCACCGTCCAGGGCGTCGTGGACTCCCCCGAGTACCTGTGGGCCGCGCGCAGCCGCCAAGACATCATGAGCGACCCGCACTCCTTCGCGGTGGTCTACGCGCCGGAGGACATGGCGGAGCAGTGGTTTGGCGAGGGGCCCAACCAGGCCCTCGCGCTCATGCCAGCCGATGCATCGGACGACGATGGCGACGCCGTCGAGCAGGCGATGCGAGATGCCGGCGCCACGGCCATCACGCCGTGGGAGGACCAGGCGTCCAACGCCACGCTGAGCGAGGACCTCGACGGGTTCGACGAGATGTCCAAGGCCTTCCCCGCGCTATTCATGATCGCCGCCGGAGTGGCGTCGTGGGTCCTGCTCGCGCGCCGCATCATCCAGGAGCGGCCCATCATCGGCACACTCATGGCATCCGGCGCTCGCCGTGGCCGAGTGTTGCGCCACTACCTGGGCCAGGGCATCGTGATCGGTGCCATCGGCTCGGTGCTGGGCGTCGCGCTCGGCATGCTCGCCAACCGCGCCGTCACCACGGCGTACACCGGGTTTGTTGGCGTGCCTGACACGGTGATCCACAACTACCCGTGGATGATCGCCATCGGGCTCGCGTTCGGAATCGTGGTGGGCATCCTGGGCGCGCTCGGGCCCGCCATTACCGCCTCCCGGACCGCGCCGGCGGCCGCCATGCGCGCGGCAGGCTCGTCCAAGCCTCCGGGAGCGTGGAGCCGCATGGTTGCCCGCTTGGACTGGCTGCCGGTCTCCGCCCGCATGGCGCTACGCGACATCGTCCGCAGCCGCAAGCGCACCTTCGCGACCATGCTCGGAACGGTGCTCGCGCTAATCCTGGTGCTCGCCTCATCGGGAATGATGACGTCGATTGTCCAGGCGGTGAACCTCCAGTACACGGAGATCAACCTCGAGGACGCAACCGTGGCCGCCCAGAAGGGTGCGGGCGTGGACGATGCCCTCGCCGATGTCGACGGTGTCTCCGCCGTGGAGCCGACCACGCTGGGCCAAGTCACCATCGTGGCGGACGACGATAGTTACGCCACGCTGCTGCATGGCTACGAGCCGGACACCACCATGCACGGCTTCCGTTCACAGGACGGCTCGTTCATTGACCTGCCGACCGATGGCGTGCTGATCGGCCAAGCCGTCATCGACCTGCTCGATGTTGGCGTGGGCGACTCGATCACCCTGTCCACCGATGCTGGCGACACCGACGTGACCATCGCGGGCTTCCTCGACGAGCCCATCGGCACGTCGGTCTACACGACCAACGACGCGGCGGCCACGATCCTGCCGGAGACCAGTGCGGAGGCGTACGCGCTCTCCTTCGACGAGGGCGTGAACCGCGACGAGATGCGCCAGACCATCACGCAGCTCGACGGGGTGGTGGCCTACCAGGACACGCGCGCCATCATCTCCACGATCGACGACTACCTGGGTCTGTTCTGGGCCTTCATCGGCATCATGATCCTGCTGGGCGCGATCCTCGCGTTCGCCGTGATGTACGTGACGATGGCCGTCAACGTGGTCGAGCGTACGGGCGAACTCGCCACGCTTCGCGCGGCAGGCGCACCGGTGCGCAAGGTGGCCGGCGCGATCGCGGTGGAGAGCCTGCTGGCGACCATCATCGCCATCCCGCTCGGCCTGTGGCTGGGTGCGGTCGCGGCTCAGCAGTTCCTGAACACCTTCAACAACGACCTGTTCCAGCTCGACCTCATGTGGTCGTGGTGGGTCCTGCCCGCGGCGGCACTCGGCGTTTTGGCCGCTGCATTGATCTCGCAAATTCCCGCGGCTCGGGCCGTCAAGAAGGTAGACATCGCCACCGTGGTTCGCGAGCGCGCGGCCTAAGTCACCGCGTCTTTGGTGCCCTCGAGCGCCGGGTCGCCCTCATCAGGGCGGCCCGGATCTCGTCCGGCACGCAGGTCGAGCAGCCGGGAGGCGGTGACCACCAGCCCCAGAGTCACAAGCCCCAGGCAGGCTCCTGCCAGCACGTCGCTCAGGAAGTGGTATCCCAGATACAGGCGGCTCGCGCCCACGAGTCCGATGATGAACACCGACGCGACCATCCATACGGCGAGCATCGTCTTACTTCGGCGCTCACGCCACAGCAGGTAGCCCGCGACGAGCACCAGGGTCGACGCCCCGGTGGTGTGCCCCGAGGGGAAGGAGAAGGATGTCTCGAAACCTGGGACGACCTGCAGGTCCTCCTCGGGCCGCGGGCGCTGCACCACGAGCTTGATGACCGTGGACAGCACGGTGGACATCACCATGGCACTCGCCAGAAGGATGGGGTCGCGCCACCTTCGCGTGACAATTCCCCAAATTGCACACGCGACCGCGACGATGATGGGCAGGATGACCGGCCCGAACATGTTGGTGACGAACGTCATCACGTCCGTGAGCCACGGGGTGCGGATCGATACCATCCAGTCGAGCATCGGCTGGTCCCACGTTTCGATGTCGTTGCCCTCGAGCACGGAATCGAGGATCGCCGCGAAGGCCGCCCCGCCCACCAAGAGCAGGAGCGCGCCGGGGAGAATCGCCTGCCAGGCATTGGGCATCTTGTGAAATCGATCGGTGAGACTCATCCCGCCATTCTGCCTCGCCGATGCCGCGGTCGGGTCAGGCGCGACGGGCCCTGGCGTGCGCCGGACGTCTCAGGCGGTTGCTCGTTCGCGCGCCACCATGGCCTCGTCGAGCGTTGCCTGCATCGGCACGAGGTCCGCCTTCACGCCGGCTTCGCCGAGTGCGGCGCGCACGTCGTCCTCCGACGCATCTACTGCCCGCACGTGTGTGCCCGCGAGCGCGACCAGGATGTTCGCATCGTTCAGCGCGGTAAAGGCCTGCTGCCAGTGCTGAGTACGCACTTCGGTGGCGGTGGTGTTCCCCACGATGTCCTTGACGGTGCCCTGCGCCACGGCCACGCCTCGCGACATCAGCATCAGCCGGTCGCAGCGTTCCGCCTCTTGCATATAGTGCGTGGTGACCAGCGCGCCCACTCCTGCGTCCGCCTGGTCGCGGACGGTGTCCCACAGTCTGGCTCGGGCGAGCGGGTCGACGCCCGAGGTGGGCTCGTCGAGCACCAGCAACTCCGGTTTGTGCCCGAGCGCCGCGGCAAAGGCCAGCTGGCGCTGCCCTCCGAGCCCGATGCCGACCACCAGTGAGTCGCCTGCGCCACGCAACGAGTCGGGCACCGGGGTTTGTGCCGAACCGAAAGCGCCGTCCACAAACGCGAGGTTCTCGGTGACCGTCAGGTCGTCCCACAGCCCCAGACCCTGTGAAACGTAACCCAGCCGCGCCCGCGTCTCCCTCGACGGGGCCTGACCAAACAGCGACAGGTCACCCTCGGTGGGAATCAGCAGCCCCAAGATCATGCGGATCAGCGTGGTCTTGCCCGCGCCGTTGGCGCCGAGCAGACCGACGACCTCCCCGGGGGCGACCTCGAGCGAGACGTTGTCCACGGCCGTAAAGTCGCCGAACCTGCGGGTGACACCGCGTGCCGACATGAGAGGCTCAGGCATTGCTCGTCTCCTTCGCCAGCGTGGCAGCGATCACGGCGTCCTCGAGATCGTCCGCGCGGGCAACTCCCTCGACGGGCTCGTCGGGCGACCACGTCTTGAACCGGCTGCCGCGCCGCCAGGACCGCGCGCGGTCCGTCGTCTGCCCAGCATCGGCGACGTGGCCGGGGACGTTTGCCATGACATCGGCAGGCGTTCCGGCGAGCAAAATCTCGCCGCCGTCGAGCACGAGGACGCGCGACGCCCGCTCCGCCTCGTCCAGATACGTCGTGGCCATGATGATGGCGGCGCCGTCCACGGCGGCCTGCGAAATCATGCGCCACAGGTCAACGCGGCTGACGGGGTCGACGCCGGTGGAGGGCTCATCCAGAATCAGCATCGGCGGACGATGAATCATGGCCAGCGCGAAGGCCAGCTTCTGCCGCATGCCGCCGGAAAGCTGACCGGCCAGACGCTTGGTCGCGCCCTCGAGTCCCGTGTCCGCGAGCAACTGCTCGCGGCGCTCGGCAAGCGTCGCGCCGGTCACGCCTTGCGCAGAGGCCACGAAGTCGATGTTTTGGTCGACCGATAGGTCGCGCCAGACCCCCGCGGCAGTAGGCATGAAGCCGATGCTGCCCAGAGACGGTGCGTTGACCTCGCCTTCCGCGGCGGGAACGGCACCAGCGAGAGCGCGCAGCAGGGTGGTCTTGCCGGCGCCGTCGCCGCCCACGACGGCCAGCACCTCGCCCTCGCGCACATCTACGCTCACGTTTGTCAGCGCCACCGTGTCGCCGTAAGTGACGGTGAGCTCGCGGGCTCCCCAGGCGGACACTAGTTGCCCGCCTTGCTTGACTTCTGAGACTTGCGGCGCGAACTGGGCGCGAGGTCACGGCGGAATCGCAGCACTGCTGCGGTGAAGATGACCACCGCCATGACAGCAAGCACCGCGAAGGACGGCCAGAGCGAGGCGAGGTCGGCGCCGCGGAGCAAGATGCCCTGCGAGATGTTGACCCAGTAGGTCAGCGGCAGGATATAGCCGATCCAGGAGATTGCCGCGGGCATGGCGGATAGCGGAAAGATGAAGCCCGACAGCAGGATCTGCGGCAACAGAATCATCATCGCCACTTGGATGGCCTGCGCCTGAGTCTGCGAGGCGGTCGAGATCAAGACGCCCAATCCCAGCACCACGAACAGGAAGATCGCGCCGCCAAAGCCGAACAGCGCGACGTTGCCGTTGAATGGGACGTCGAAGATCCACACGCCCAATAGCGTCACGATGATCATGTCGAGCGCTGCCAGGATGAAGTACGGCGCGATCTTGCCGACAATCACGTCCGAGGGCTTGAGTGGCATCACGGCGAGTTGTTCGAGCGTGCCGTTCTGACGCTCGCGCACTAGCCCAATGCTGGTGATGATGGTGCCGATGAACGTCAGGATCAGCCCAATGAGCGCCGGAACCATGACCCAGGCGGTGGTGAGGTCGGGGTTGTAGAGGACGTCGATCGTCACGGCGCCGTCGGGCATCTGCGCGAGGGCGCCCTTGGCGGTCTGGGCCGAGAACAAGTTGGAGCCGTCGATGTACGCGGTGGGAGGCGACGTGGTCGTGTCGATGGCGACATCCGCCTTGTTATCGCGCACGAGGTCCAGGGCCGTTTGCGTGTCGCCGTCGGTGTCCTGGGCTGCGGCCGCGGCGTCAGCGTCCACGTCAAAGAGGTCCGGCAACTGCGCTGTGACCTGTTCGGAACCGGGGCCCACCACCCTGGTGCTGATGTCGTCGATCGTGAAGTTCGCCGCGTAGCCAAAGATCACTAGGAGCAGGATCGGTAGGGCGATGAGCATCGCCATGGTGCGCTTGTCCCGGCGAAGCTCCCGGAACTCCTTCAGAATCATGGCCTTCATGTGCTCACTCCATCACTATCTGCACCGACACTCTTATGCCCACCAACATATCGGGAGGCCAGGCGAGGGGGCGACATGGAGGCTCTCCCCCCATTTCGCGGCGTCCCCTCCTGAAGGACGTGCTCATTGTTGTCCTTCATTCACGGACCGTGGCCCCCTCATGAAGGGCTTGCGTGACGACGTCCTTCACGAGGGGACAGAGGCGGGAGGGGGTAGGCGTGATAGTGGGGGGGGCGAACAGGTCGGGGGGGCGAGCAGGTCGGGGGGGCGAGCAGGCGGGAAGCGTAGGCGTGATGCAGGCGCGAGCGGGTGGGACGGTTGAGGATCTGCAGCGCCACGGAATACCGATGCGGCACGGCGAAACGCAGTGGGGCCGGGGTGCATGTGCACCCCGGCCCCACCGTTTGACGTATGTCGAGCGGCTAGCGCGAGCCCGCGTCGACCTTGTCGTCCTTCGAAGGCTCGACGTCGATCACCTTGCGGTCCTCGGGGTCTCCCTCGAGGTGGATCTCCGGCACGATCTTCTGGAGCCACTTGGGCATCCACCACGCGGCGTTGCCCATGAGGGCCATTGCTGCCGGAACCAGGGTCATGCGGACCACGAACGCGTCGAACAGCACAGCGAACGCGAGCGCAAAGCCGATCGACTTGATGATCACGTCGTCGTCGAGCATGAACCCGAAGAACACGGAGCCCATGATGAGCGCAGCGGCCACCACTACACGAGCGGTGTGTGAGTAGCCCCTGATGATGGACTCCTTGGCGCCACGGCCACTCAGGTGCTCCTCACGCATGCGGCTCACCAGGAAGACCTCGTAGTCCATGGATAGACCGAAGGTGATTCCAATACCGATGATGGGCAGGAAGGCCACGATGGGTCCGGTGTATTCGACGCCGAACAATCCTGACAGCCAGCCCCATTGGAACACTGCGACCAGCATTCCGGTGGTCGCGGCGAGCGTGAGCAGGAAGCCCAGCAGCGCCTTGATCGGGATCAGGATGGAGCGGAAGACGATCAGCAGCAGGATCAGCGCCAGGCCGATGACCACCGCGAGGTAACCGGGCAGTGCTGCCGAGATACCTTCCGAGACGTCGATCTGAATGGCGGTCTCACCGGTCACTCCAAAGGTGACGTCTCCCGACGCTTCAACTTCGCGAATGTCGTGGACGACCTGCTCGGTTTCTGCGCTATCAGGTGCCGTGGTCGGAATGATCTGGAACAGGTAGGCGCTGCCGTCCGCGTTGGGTACGGGAGGCGACACGAAGGCAACGTTGTCGATCTCGGCGAAGTCCTCACCGATGGCCGCGACGTTCGCGGGACCGTCCGCAGCATCGTCCGTCTCCGCGAGGACCAAAATCGGCCCGTTGAAGCCGGGCCCAAAGCCGTCGGCAAGCAGTTCGTACGCCTTGTAGCCGGTGCTCTCCTCGGGCTGCGAGGCGGCCGACGGGAGTCCGAGGCGCAAGTCGGCGGCAGGTATCGCGATGATTCCCAGACCTACGATCCCGGCGATCAGGACAGTCGCGGGACGGTTCGTCACGAACCTGGCCCAGCGGTTGGTGTTGGGCTCGGCCACGACAGGCTCGGCGGTGCCGTTCTGGCTCGCCTCGACCTGTGCACGCATCTTCTTGGGAAGGATGCGGTTACCGGCGAGGCTCATCACTGCGGGAAGCAGCGTGAGCGCAGCAATGACAGCGAGTGCCACGGTTGCCGCGGCAGCGTTACCCATTGCCGTGAGGAACGGAATGTTCGCCATGAAGAGTGCCACGAGAGCCACGATGACGGTCGCGCCGGCGAAGACCACAGCGGCACCCGAGGTACCGATGGCCTTGGCGATCGATTCCTTGTTCTCCATGCCCTCGAGGAGTTGCGACCGGTGTCGCGCAAGGATGAAGAGGGAGTAGTCGATGCCAACCGCGAGGCCAAGCATGAGCGCTAGCACGGTCGCGGTGGACGGCAGGCTGACGAATCCGGTCAGCGCGGTGACGGAACCGACGCCAACACCGACGGCCGCGATGCCCGTCACGAATGGGAGCGCCGCCGCGACGACGGCTCGCAGAGTGATGTACAGCACCACGATTGCGACGAGCATTCCGATGACCTCACCGGCGCCGCCCGTAGGTGCCTGCGGAGTGAATGCGGTGCCCGCGTACTCGACCTGGAGTCCGGCGTCGACCATCGGCTGAGCAGCCTCAGTGGCGTTGTCGAGGGCACCGTCGGGCAGCTGTCCCGCGTCCTCCGCGTAACTCACCGAGATGTACGCGACGCTGCCGTCAGGTGCAACGGCCATCGACTGGAAGGGGTCCGTCGCACCGGTCACATCGTCGGTCGCATTGAGCGCCGCGACCGACTCGCCAATGGCTGCCGTCGCATCCGGGTCGGCGAGGGTCTCACCCTCGGGTGCAGCAATCACAATCTGCGCGGTTGCCCCACCTGCCCCAGGGAACTCCTCGCCGTACTTCTCGTACGTCTCAATGGACTGGGTACCAGGGATGCTGAACGTATCGTCGGTCGGTTCCTGGAACGCGGCGGCGGCTGCGCCGACACCCACCAGCAGGATGATCCAAGCCACGATGACGGCCCAGGCCCGGCGCGCGCTAAACGCGCCAATGGCATGCAAAACTTTACCCATTCGGGTGACTCCTTGAGGAAGATTGGTCACGCTGACGTTGCGCGGTGTAAATACGTTACCCCGCGCCTTGCGAATCTGCAACCACTGCATATTTACAGTCAGTGAACTTTTGCGTAGTATGGCGGAATGACAGTGACTGACATCGACGGAGGACTGCGCGAGCGCAAAAAGGCGCAGCGACGCCTCGCGCTCCACGAGGCCGCGCTCGAGTTGTTCGAGAAGAACGGCTACGACGAGACCACAGTCGCGCAGATCGCCGCCTCCGCTGGCGTGTCACCGCGCACGTACTTTAGCTACTTCCCCACTAAAGAGGCCGCGCTCTTCGCACCGCTCGACGATGCGATCACTTCCCTTGAAGCAGATCTCGCCACCCCTCCCGCCGAAGGTGACGTGCTGAGCTTCCTTCGCGAACGCGTCATGGAGATGTCCACCGATGGAGGGGCGGTGAGTCCGCACGTCTCGCGCGTGATTGATTCGCTCGCCGCCGAGCACGACCACATCGTCGGCCACGCGCTGCGGTACTTGGACCGCATCGGTCAGGCGCTATCTCGCGCCTTGCGCACGGAACTGGGCAGTGCCGATGACGACGCCCTGCCGGACATTGCGTCCGCAGCCGCTATCGCCGCCCTCGCCGCCTCGATGCCCGTGGGCCACGACTTCCCCCACAAGGGGACTCGCCCCTCACGCCCCGCCGCGTCCTCGATTGAGGAGATCCAGCGTGATCTTGACCGCGCGATTGAGTTCACGAGGGCCGGCCTAGCCGCCATGCAATAGCGGGCCACCTCACGCCCCCTCTCCTATTGGTCCGATTTGGCACGGTCCTGGCCTTCTCTGAGCCCTAGTGGTCCTTTCTGGCACATGCCCGATTCGGACCTGTGCCAGAAAGGACCAACAGCGCTCGCAGAGGCCGAGATCCGTGCCAAATCGGACCAATACGGTGATGGGGGTTGGGGGCGGAGTTGGGAAGGTGGCTGGCGGGATTAGCCCCTGAGGTCTCGGCGGTTGTAGGCCAGGATTCCAACGAGCGTCAGCACCGCAGCAATTGCCAGCAGCACTCCCATGTGACCCCAGTTCATGCCCTCCTCGAGTGGGTTCTCCCCCGAGTAGTAATAAAAGGGCGAAATCTTGGCCCAGTTCGCGAGGTCCGGGTTGATGGGAAGGAACGAGTTCATTCCCCAACCAAGGACCGCTAGGCCAACCCCGGCCCCTAGGGCCACCGAGGTCTTGCCAGTCAAGGCTCCACCCAGGAATGCCGCAGCACCCAGCACCATGCCAAGACCGACGAGGAGCAGTCCCGCCGCGGCAATGTTCCAATAGCTCATCTCGAGCGAGGCCGCGAGGTTTCCCAATGCAATGCCAGCAAACGTCGCGAACCCCACGACCACCGAACCAAAGATCACCGCGATCGCCTTGCCGCGCGCCACCTTGTTGCGGGACGTGGGAGTGCCGAGTAGGACCCCAATGGTGCGATTCTTCTCCTCCCCAGCCAGCGCGACGCCGGCACTAATCGCCACTACGGACACGGCAATGGGCGCGAGGATGGTCAACATCTCGCCGAAGTACCAGCCAGTGGCCGTAGAGAAGTCAGCGAAGCCCACCATCGCCAAAACCGATTCGGGCATGCTGTCGACGAGCCCGCCTACGGAGTCCGATATTGACGGGAACATCACGCCCACCACGAAGCCCATGAACAGGACACCGAATCCGGCGATGACCAGCAAGGCGCGCAGGTCGGTGAATGCGCGTGAAGCGATGCTGCGCACGCTGCCACTTCCGGAGAGCAATGCGAAAGCCTTGGCTAGGTGTGGGTTGGAGCGCAAACGCTCGAGCATCGGCGCCCTCGCCCCGCCCGACTGCACGTCACGGCGATTGAATCCCCACCAAGCGAGCACGTACAGGATGATTGCAATCCCCAGCAGGCCCGCAACCTGGGTCCAGTCAACGCCATTGTTCAGCGGCTGCGACCCAGAGATGTAATACCAGGGGAATATCTTCGCCCAGTCGGCCCAACCATCAATCAATGGCAGTAGGCCGGCACCCAAGAAGCTCACCACAATGAAGGCCACGGCCACGCCCGATGCTAGGGCCTGGTTTCCAGTCCCGGCTCCAATCGCGAGCGCTACTGAGCCATAGAGAATTGCCACGGCGCCCACCTGGACCGTTGCCGCGATGAGATTGAGTGAGCCTGTGTCAGAACCCGTGATCGCTATCGCCGCGAGATAGGACAGCCAAGAGATCGTTGTCATTCCCACCACGATCGTGAGCACACCTGCAGTCTTAGATCGCAGAATGCGCGACCGGCTGCGCGGCACTGTGGCGAGCAGGTTCATGGTGCCGTCCCGCTCCTCGCCGGCGATCGCGGCAGACCCCATCGAGACGGCGATCCCCGCGATCACGAAAGGACCAATGAAGTTGAACAACATACTGATGGCCAGGCCCGCGGAACCCGAATCGGCAGGGATTCCAATCAGCGACAGGTAAGCGGGTGGAAGCGATTCGAAGACGTCGACGGCTTCGGAGTCCAACCCCCCGTACACGGCGAGGACCATCCACGCGATCAGAAAGAGCGATCCGACGCCGATGAGTGCGCTTACCCAGCGGTCGCGAACCGTCTTGAGGTAGAGACTGCGCAACATCATGCGGCCGCGCCTTCTCCGCCGTCACTAGCTGCGGCATCGGCCGCCTGGACCTCGTCGCGGTAGAACTCGAGGAAGATCTCGTCGAGATCGACCGACGCCGAGCTGACGGACACCACCTCACGCTCGGTCGCAACTTTGAGCAGCGGCGCCATCGACCCCTCGTATTGCGCAGTCACCGTTGGGCCCTCGGTCGTCACCTCATGGACGCCCTCGATCCCCTCGAACACCGAGGCGGGTACGGGCTCGGCGAACTCGAGCGTGATGCGCCCGAGCGCCTTGTCGTGTAGCTCACTCATGGTCTCGACGGCGATCAGGTGACCACGACGGATGAAGCCCACGCGGTCCGCGACGCGCTCGACCTCTGAGATCGTGTGCGAGGACAGGAATACGGTGTTGCCCTGGGAGACATGCTCGCGCATCAGCGTGTGAAACTCGAGCTGCACCAGTGGGTCGAGGCCCGTGATGGGCTCGTCCAGGATGAGTACCTGTGGCTTGTGCATGAATGCCTGGATCAGGCCAACCTTTTGCCGGTTGCCGGACGAGTATTCGCTGATCTTCTTACTCAGATCAGCGTCGAACCTTTCGGCGAGTTGGTCAATCCACTTCCAGTCGACTCCGCCACGCAAGTGACCCAGGTAAGCAAGTGTCTGCTTGCCGGTAAGACTTGGGTAGAGCGCGAGATCCGCAGGCAGAAAGCCCAAGTGCCGCCGGATCTCGACCGCGTCCGCACGGGAATCCAGCCCCAGCACCCGGCACTCGCCGGTCGTCGGTCGAATCAGATCGAGGATCGACTTGATGGTGGTCGACTTGCCCGCGCCGTTGGGGCCGAGGAAGCCAAAAATCTCGCCGCGCTGAATCTGCAGCGAAACATCATCGACCGCCGTGAAGTTGCCGAACTTCTTAGTCAAACCGATGGTCTCAATTGCTAGGGAGTCGTTCATGACTCTTCCTTCCGTAGAAATTCTTCGAGCCGCTCCTCGAGTTGCGGCCATTCGTGTTCAAAGAAGCGCACCATCTGGTCGAGCGAGACGATGCGGTCGGGTCTGGTTTGAGGTAGCACCTTTAGTCCTTGGTCGGCTAGGCCGCGCAGGCCGCCGATGCGGGAGGTCTCGCTGGCGAGCACGCGCGTCCACATGTTCTTGGGGACTTGGTAAAAGGAGGTACGCACGCCGCGGCTGCGCACGCGCTCCACCATCTCCACGGCGAGCAGGATCTTCAGCTGAGTGGAGACCGTGCCGGCGGAGAGGCCTAGCGCCTCCGCGAGTTCCGCCTGTGTCTGCTCCGCGGGCTCGCAGACCATGAGGTGGCCAAGGATCTGGCCGGCGGCGTGGGAGAACCCACCCCGTTCCCAGTATTCGGCCACGTCCGCAACGTAAGTCGCCGTAGCATCGTCCGCTTCCCAATTCGTCATGTTTTTAGTTATACCTGAAATCACTGAAACTAACCATCGTCCGAAGGGACGATTAGCAGCGGCATGTATGACATCCACGTAAATACTTCGCCAAACGCTGGTCACCACTCCCGGGGGCGTGCCACGATGGGGGCATGTCCGACAGCCTCGACTCAGTGCAGTCCATTCCCGCCTCCGGCCCCAAAGCCGACGCGGTTCCTGAAGTGGTCTCTGAGGAGACCTTCGCCATCCCGGCGGTGATCCCGGTGGATGACGAGGAGGACGCAACGGATTCCATATTGCCCGAGGATCGCTTCCTGGACCGCGAGCTCTCCTGGCTCGCGTTCAACGAGCGTGTGCTCGAGCTCGCGGAGGACCCCGAGACACCACTGTTAGAACGCGCGCGCTTCCTCGCTATCTTCGCGTCCAACCTCGACGAGTTCTTCATGGTGCGCGTGGCCGGCCTCAAGCGCCGCATCGCCGCTGGCTTTGCCGTGCCGTCGGCAACGGGCATGAGCCCCAGCCGCTTGGTCGAGGCACTGACCGAGCACGCGCACATCCTCATGGACCGTCACGCCGACGTGTTTGAGGAGCAGATTGTCCCCGCACTGTTCGAGGAGGGCATCCATCTGGTGCGCTACGACGAGCTCGAGGACTCGGAGCAGGAGCGCCTGCGCAAGCTGTACCGCTCGGACATCTTCCCCGTGCTGACACCGCTCGCCGTGGACCCCGCACACCCCTTCCCCTACATTTCCGGCCTTTCGCTTAACCTCGCCGTGGAACTGCGCGACCCCGAGTCCGACAAGCACCACTTCGCGCGCGTCAAGGTTCCGGAAACACTGCCCCGGTTCATCTCCGTGGATGCCCGTGGCCGGGCGTCCCAGGTGACCGACGCCTCGTCGCTATCCGATGAGCCGCGCAGTTTTGTGCCACTCGAGGACGTCATTGCGGCCCACCTCGACTACCTCTTCCCCGGCATGGAACTACTCGACCACTACACGTTCCGTGTCACGCGCAACGAGGACGTCGAGGTCGAGGAGGACGATGCCGAGAACCTCCTGAAGGCCATGGAAAAGGAGTTGCTGCGTCGCCGCTTTGGCCCTGCCGTGCGCCTGGAAGTGGCGGAGGACCTGCCGCCGCGCATCCGCGAGCTGCTGGTACGCGAACTCGGCATCACTGAGACCGACGTGTTCCACCTGCCGGCGCCGCTCGACTTGACGGGCCTGCACGTGATCGCGGACCTGGATCGCCCGCGCCTGCAGTTCCCCGCGTTCCGCCCCACCACCCACCATCAGCTCGCGCCGGTGGAGACCGCGGACGAGCAGAACATCTTCGACTCCATCACTCGGGGTGACGTACTGCTGCACCACCCGTACGACTCGTTCTCGACATCGGTGCAGGCCTTCCTCGCGCAGGCGGCGGTGGACCCCAAGGTGTTGGCCATCAAGCAGACGCTGTACCGGACGTCCGGAGACTCTCCCATCGTCGATGCGCTGATCGACGCCGCACGCAATGGCAAGCAGGTGCTGGCGCTGGTCGAGATCAAGGCGCGCTTTGACGAGCAACGCAACATTTCCTGGGCGCGCAAGCTTGAGCAGGCCGGCGTCCACGTGGTCTACGGCCTGGTGGGCCTCAAGACGCACTGCAAGCTGTCACTGGTGGTTCGCCAGGAGGACGATGGCCTGGCACGGTATTGCCACATCGGAACCGGAAATTACCACCCCAAGACCGCACGACTCTACGAGGACTACGGGCTCCTCACGCGCGATCAAGAGGTGGGCGCTGACCTCACCAAACTCTTCAACCAGCTCTCCGGCTACGCCCCCAAGGCCAAGTTCCGCCGCCTGATCGTGGCGCCTGTCGGCGTGCGTGCTGGCCTCGTGGAGCGCATCGACGCGGAGGCCAAGCGCGCCGCCAAGGGTGAACCCGCGTGGATCAAGATCAAGATCAACTCGATCGTGGATGAGCGCACCATCGATGCGCTGTATCGCGCCTCGCAGGCGGGTGTGCAGGTGGACCTGGTGGTGCGTGGCATCTGCGCGCTGCGTCCAGGAGTGCCCGGACTCAGCGAGAACATTCGGGTGCGCTCCATCCTGGGCAGGTTCCTCGAGCACTCGCGGATTTACGCGTTTGCGGGAGGCGGAGACCCTGAGGTCTTCATCGGCTCGGCCGACCTGATGCACCGCAACCTGGACCGGCGCATTGAGGCACTGATCTCGATCATTGACGACCAGCAGCGCGCCAACATCGTGGAGAATATCGACATGGTGATGAGCGACAAGTTCTCCGCGTGGGAACTCCGCGAGGACGGATCGTGGGAGCGAATCGTAGAGGATGACGAAGGCAACCGCCTCAAGGACCTTCAGTCCACCTACATCAAGCGTCAGCCCAAGCGACGGGCCAAGCGCAAGTGACCGAATACCCTCCCGGGATCGTGATCTCGGCGGGCGCGTTGGTTTGGCGCGTCCGTGACGGTGAGCTCCAGGTTCTCGCGGTGCACCGCCCACGCTACGACGACTGGTCGTGGCCCAAGGGCAAGCTCGACAAGGGCGAGACCTTGCCGCAATGCGCAATCCGCGAGGTCGCGGAGGAGACGGGCAAGCAGGTGACGCTCGGTCAGCCGTTGCCGTCGTTGCGCTATCCCATGGCGTCGGGCAAGCAGAAGGTGGTTCGCTATTGGGCCGCCCAGTTGTCCTCCCCCGGTTCGCGCGCCGTCGCCGCCCGTCCTCCGGTCAAGCCGGCCTCCAAGAACGAGATCGACAAGATGCGGTGGCTCACCGTTCCTGAGGCGCGCAAGAAGATCACCTTCTCTGACGACCTGCGCCCGCTCGAGGCGCTCGTATCGTCCTACGAGCACGACCGCCTCGATACCCGCGCGTTTGTGCTGGTGCGCCACGCCCGCGCCAAGCGCCGTAAGGCCTGGGGCGGCACCGACGACGACCGACCCATTACCAAGGCTGGGCAACAGCGTGCCGAGCAGCTGGTGCCCCTGATCGCCGCCTTCGGCGTCAAGCACGTGGGCTCCTCTCCGTCAGAGCGGTGCGTGGCGACGGTACGCCCGTTTGCCGATGCCGCGGGCCTCCCTATCAAGACCTACGACGAACTCACCGAGCCCGGCCACGCGAGTAAACCGCTCAAGACTGCATCCACGCTGACCAATTTGCTGGGCAAGCAGGTGAGTCGGGTCGTCGCCGTGCACCGGCCCACCCTGCCCACCATCGTGGAGATGGTCCGCGCTGCGACCCGCAAGTACACACGGGGTGCGCTGCCCCGCAAGAACCCCTACTTGCCCGCCGGCGGCGCGCTCATCGCGCACGTGCTCGATACCGAGTCTGGGCCGCGGGTCACCGCCGTGGAGACTCACCTGCTGCACGTCCACCCCTAACGGCCGATGCCGCGGCAGGGTCGTGCGCCCGCCTCGCGAAGGCGACGGGTTCGCTTGAGTTGAAGCGACGTCGGACCGGGAGCGCCAGTCGGCGCAAAGGCCGCTCGAGGCGGCTGGTATTGGAGCCCGGGGCTGCCGCGGTCCGACGTCACTGGCCAGCCTACGCCTGCCGTGACGCCCTTGCAGACGGATCGCTCCGCCGTCAGCGAAGCCGCAGTTCGACCCACCATTCGAGCGGGCTGCCCGGCTCGACATATACAACCCTGTCGCGCTCGATCGCGAGGGCAAGAGCGTCTCGGTATCCGTTGCTGGGCTCGATCGCGATCACTGGTTCGCGCGAGAAGGCACAGTTGTCGAACCACACCCCCACGTACGGGCAGTTGCTGGACCATGACATGTCGAGCACGCCACCGTCGGCCCGGATGAGCGACGCCTTGTGGATAGGCTCCTGAGGGTCCGCATACCATTTGCGGAATTTTCCGTGGTCGACGGTGTCAATCGTCGACGTGGCAGCCTCCATCGGAGTCAACGGCTCCTCGGGGTCAATGACATCGACGATGCGACTCGCGGCAATGCTGACGCGTGTACCGACGGGAGCGCTGAACTGCGGGTGGGCCGCCCAGAGGAAAGGGATCTGTTCCCGCAGGGCGGTTACCCGGTAGTTAAGCCGTATGCCCTCAGGCACCTCGGTGATCGAGCGTTCGAACGTGAAGCCCAGTCCATCGCGCGTGACCTCCGAATGCGCGGCGTCGCCTATGAACGGCTGGTCCCACAGGTCGCCGTGATCCGGCATCGACACCCCATCTACGACACATGCGTCAATGGTGGGAGCACACTCGTCCCAGCCGGCCATCTCGGCATCGGTGAACGCGGCACCCGCCTGACGATTGGCACCGGGCGCGGCTTGCGCGAGCCATTCACGGCCAGTGTGATCGAGCAACGACGTGATCTTGGCGCCGCGCTGAAGATCGACGACCACCGTAAAGCGTTCCGTTGCGAGTTCAGTCACCGTGGATAACCTCAGTCCAGGCGGCCTTCGCGGAACATGGCAGCGCACCGCTCGAGGTCCTCACCGGTCCGCAGCAACTGCGCCGCACGCATGGTGGTCTGGTGGGCACGCGCGTCAGCGTGGCCGTCATCGGACTCGGCCTCAAACGCCGCCCCCGTCGCGACCACCCGGCAGAAGGCGCCCGCGCGGTCGAGCGCCACGGCCAGGTCACCGGAAAACACCCCCGACAACACGGAGTCGGCCAATGTCTTGACCTCCTTGGGGCCCGGCGGGTCCTCGACTCCCGCGATGGCGTGGCGCACGTTGGCCGCCTGGACACCGTGGTGATACGAGCGAGCAACGGAGACGGCGTCGTGCTGCACCCACTCACGCAGCATGTAGATGCGCCACAGTGCACCCGGCAAGGTGTGCGCTCCGGCCTTGGACCACATCATCGCGACGGTGTCGATGCCCTCTTCGTCCACGAGCTTGATGAGGCGTTCCACCAGCGCAGGGTCCCCTGCCTCGCGAGCCTGCGCCACCACCGCGCCGGCCGTCTCGTGCGCAATCAGCCCCACGTCAGCGGGGTCGATGTCGCCCTCGATCTGCTCGGCCTCCTCCATGTCGAGCATGGCGGGCCGGCGGTAGCGGTGTTCAGCCAAAACGGGTCCTACTGTTCGCCGGTGTAGTGGTTGGGCTTGGGATCGGCGAAGCCATCCCCACCGTTATAGGGCAGCGCACCATCGGACTTGGCGGCGTGCTCGCTCTCGGTTTCGAACGTCAGGCACACGGAGTTGATGCAGTACCGGTCTCCCGTGGGCGTCTGCGGCGCGTCGGGGAACACGTGACCCAGGTGCGAGTCGCACGTGGCGCAGCGTACCTCGGTGCGCACCATGCCCAGCGAAGCGTCCTCGAGCAGCACCACTGCATCGTTCTCTGCGTTGAAGAAGCTGGGCCAGCCGCAGTGCGAGTCGAATTTAGTGTCGGAGCGGAACAACTCGGCGCCGCACGCGCGACAGGAGTAGACGCCGTCGCGCTTGTTGTCGAGCAGCGCACCTGTTCCGGGGCGCTCGGTGCCCGCCTGGCGGAGCACCGCGTACTCCTCATCAGACAACTCCTCGCGCCACTGCGCGTCGGTCTTTTCAATCTTGGGGGTCATGGTGGCTCCTTTCAGGGTCAGCCTACGCTTCATGCCTGACGATCTAGCCCGGCATGAGGCGTATCTACTAGACAACGCAGACCACCGATTTGTTCCACCCTCGCGACCGATGCGGTGCTAGCGTCGAGCGTATGACCAGCCCCGACTCATCCACCCGCGTTGGGGCCAATGGCCCACCTGCGGCCCACTCGTCGATTACGGACAAGACCGCGCGCTCGCTGCTCAAGCAGCAGCACCCCGAGTTCGCGGGACTGGAGTTGGGCACCCGCTTTGACGGCTGGGACATGGTGACGTACCGGTTGGGCGATCACTTCGCGATGCGCCTGCCCCGCGTAGAGGCCGCAGTCGCCTCGCTCGAGACGGAGATCCGCTGGCTTCCGGAGCTGTCCCCCGACTGGGGTTTTCCCAGCCCCACGGTGGAACGCGTTGGTAAGCCCGGCAAGGGCTACCCGTGGCCCTGGGCGATCGTGTCGTGGCTGCCCGGCACCACCGCGGACATCGCCCCACTCGACACCGCGGCGGGCCCGGGCTTGGGCCTCGCCTTTGCCCAGGTTCACACCCGGGCGGCGGCCGATGCGCCGTTCAACAAGGAGCAGTCGATAGGCATGGCCACGCGCGCCGATGACGTGGCTTGGGCCCTCACTCAGCTCGCCGGTGCCCGCGGTCCACGTGGCGAATCGGTTGACGTCCCCGCGGCCCAGGCCCTGTGGGCAGACGCGATGGCCGCAAACGAGCCTACCGAGCGCATCTGGGGTCACGCCGATGCTCATGGCTCCAATATCCTCGCGGACGAGGGCGCCTTTGTTGGCATCATCGACTGGGGCAAGATGGCCGTCTGCGACCGTGCCGTCGACCTCGGATTCCTCT
Source organism: Demequina aurantiaca (assembly GCF_000975135.1). Classification (GTDB taxonomy): domain Bacteria; phylum Actinomycetota; class Actinomycetes; order Actinomycetales; family Demequinaceae; genus Demequina; species Demequina aurantiaca. Next base: position 514,979 of record NZ_BBRF01000001.1, read on the forward strand.
ATACCGCCATCGAGGCGGGGGGTGCCGAACTCGCCTTTGCCGCGTACCGCACCGCGACCCTGGTGGACGACCCCGGCCTCGAGGCACGCGCGCGGGGCATCGCACTCAACAAGTGCCTCATGTGGGCGACGCTGGACCGGCCGGCAAACACCACCATGGCGTGGCGAGGACTCAATTCCCTGGGAGTCACGGCCTAAGCACACCGCAACAGCAGCCCCGATGGGGCCCATTTTGTGCTGCCGTTTTGCTTTTTAGCAACTCTCTAGTACCGTAATTCGCGCCGGCCCAGTTAGGTATGCCTTACCTTATCCTTGGGGCCTTCGCGCCCCCATCTACTAGGAGATTCCCTTGTCTGCTGTCCCCCTGATCCGCGGAGCCGCACTCGTGGCCGTTGCCGCCATGACCCTCGCCGCATGCTCGAGCACCGAGGACGACGCCACTGCTCTCGACATCGCAGCCGCCACATCGGCCGACGCGAGCCCCGAGGCATCGGAGACGGCCACCGAAGTCACCGAAGTCACCGAAGTCACCGTCCAGACCTACCAGGGTGAGGCCACCGTGCCCGCGAACCCCCAGACCGTCGTGGTCTTCGAGCACGGCATTCTCGACACCATCGATGCACTGGGTGCTGGCGACGCGGTGGCGGGAGTCCCTCACCACGCCGTGCCGTCCTACCTCACCGACTACACGACGTCCACCGAGAACATGGGCACCCTCTTCGAACCCGACTACGAGGCCGTGAACGCGCTCCAGCCCGACCTCATCATCGTCGGTGGACGCTCGGCGGCGACGCTGCCCGAGATGGAGAAGATTGCCCCCACCATCGACCTCAGCTTTGACTGGGAAGCCGACGCCTTCGAGACCTCGCTCCAGACCAACACCACGACGCTGGGCACCATCTTCGGCAAGGACGCGGAGGCTGCCGCAGCACTCGAGAGCCTTTCCACCCAGGCTGCCGACATCAACACGGCTGCAGCCGATGCTGGCAAGGGCCTGGTCGTGATGACGTCTGCTGGCGAGGTGTCCGCCTACGGTCCCGGCTCACGCTTTGACTTCGTCTACAACCTCCTCGGCATCGACCCGGCGGCGGAGCAGGTGGCGATCGACGACCACGGCGACGCGATCTCGTTCGAGTTCATCGCGGAGACCAACCCCGACGTGCTGCTGGTACTCGACCGCGACGCAGCCATCGGCGAGGAAGCCGACAGCGCACAGACGGTGCTGGACAACGACCTGGTCAACGGCACCAACGCCGTGACCAACGACAAGGTCGCGTATGTCGACACGGAGAAGTGGTACCTGAGCTTTGGTGGCCTGACCGCCCTGCAGGGCATTCTCGATGACGTGAACTCCGTCGTTAGCTAGACGTCTCAGCCCTCATCCCGATGAAGAGCAGTAGCAGGATCGCGGCCGTCGCCCCCTGGGTGGCGGCCGCGCTCGTGCTGATCCTCGGAGTCGGATCACTCTTCCTGGGCGTCGCCGACGTCTCGCTCCACGACGTGCTGACGGATCCGGACGTGCGGTCCGTGTTCCTGATCAGTCGCGTACCGAGGACTGTCGCGCTCATTCTCGCCGGGGCCGCCATGGCCGTGGCGGGCCTCATCATGCAGCACCTAGCACGCAACCGGTTTGTGTCCCCCACCACGGCCGGCACCATCGACGCCGCCGCGCTCGGATTGTTGACGGCCACGCTGCTGTTTGCCGGCGCCTCCGTCATGAGCAAGATCCTGATTGCGATGCTGTTCGCGCTCGCCGGGTCTCTCCTTTTCATCGTGCTGATCCAGCGCATCCAGTTCAAGGACCTGATCCTGGTGCCCCTGGTCGGGCTCCTGCTGGGCGGGGTCTTCCGCGCCATCGCCGAGTTCTTCGCGTACCGCAACAACCTCACCCAAACCCTGGACGTGTGGCTCAACGGGGACTTCTCCGGAGTCATCCAGGGGCGCTACGAGACGCTGTACTTTGCCGGGGTCGTCGCCCTTGTCGCCTACCTGTTCGCCAACTGGTTCACTGTGGCCGGCATGGGCCGTGACTTCGCCACAAACGTCGGTGTCAACTACAAGGTCGTGATGGGCGCCGGGCTCACCATCGCCGCCCTCGCGACGGCCGTGGTGGTCGTGACCGTGGGTGCCATCCCGTTCCTCGGCCTCATCGTGCCCAACATCGTGACGCTCATGATGGGCGACAACATGCGCCGCGTCTTGCCCACCACGGCACTGGCGGGCGCTGCCCTGGTCATCGCGTGCGACATGTTGGGGCGATGGATCATCTTCCCCTACGAGATTGCCGTCGGCACCATCGTGGGCGTCGTGGGCTCGGCAATCTTCCTGGTGTTGGTCTTGAGGAGGAACCGCTATGCGCAGGCCTAGCGTCCTCATCGGCGCCCTGTCTCTCCTCGCCATCGGCGCGGCCGCACTATTCCTCACGTGGGGCGTGGACGGCCACTGGGACTTCGCACTTCCCCGACGCGCGCAACAGGTCGCTGCGCTCGTGGTGGTCGGCACCGCCATCGCGGTCAGCACGGTGATCTTCCAGACCATCACCCGCAACCGCATCCTGACCCCATCGATCATGGGATTCGATGCGCTCTACGTGCTCCTCGCCACCTCGGTCGTGTTCTTCCTCGGATCCGCGACGGCGGCGGCAATTCCCCCGCTGACCATGTTCCTGATCCGAGCGTGCCTGCTCATGGTCGCCGCCACGCTGCTGTTCCGTCTCGTCTTGGGCAATGGCAAGCGCGGGCTCTACACGCTCGTCTTGGTCGGAGTCATCGCCGGAACATTCTTCAGTTCCCTCACGTCCTTCATGTTCCGGGTCATGGATCCGAACGAGTACGACTCTCTGCTCTCCACCCTCTTTGCCAGCTTCAATGCGATCGATACCACCCTGCTGGGCATCGCCACCGTGCTTCTGGCCCTCGGCATCGGCGCCGCGTATTGGCTCGGCCCGCAACTGGACGTACTGACGCTGGGTCGCGACCGCGCTGTCGCGCTCGGCATCAACTATCAGCGCACGCTCACCATGCTGTTGCTGGTGATCGCGCTGCTCGTGTCCGTCTCGACCGCGCTGGTAGGCCCGATCAGCTTCCTTGGCCTACTGGTGGCCAACCTGGCGTACCAACTCACCCGCACCTACCGGCACGCCGTGAATCTCACGGTGGCCGCACTGCTCGCCGTGCTCGCGCTGATCGCCGGGCAAGCCCTGTTGCAGCACGTCCTGCACTTCAACGGGACGCTCAGCGCCATCATCAACCTCGTGGGCGGCGTCTACTTCATCCTCTTGCTCGTCAAGGAGTCGCGAAAATGATCACTACCTCTGACCTCACCAAGGTGTACGACAAGACCGTGGTCGTCGACCACGTCTCCGTCTCGTTGCCCGATGCCGGGGTCACCTCCGTCATCGGCGCCAATGGCGCCGGCAAGTCCACGTTGCTGTCCATGATCAGCCGCATTCTCGACGCGGACGCCGGTCTCGTCGCGGTGGACGGTCTCGACGTGTTCAACGCGCCGTCCCGGGAGATCGCCAAGCGCCTGTCGATTCTGCGCCAAGAAACGCACATGACGGCGCGCATCACGGTGCGGGAGGTGGTCGAGTTTGGCCGCTACCCTCACTCGCGTGGACGACTCACCGCAGAATGCGTGCACAAGGTCGACGAGGCCATTGCCTACTGCGATCTTGGCGAATTCGAGCAGCGCGGCATCCACGAACTCTCCGGCGGCCAACGCCAGCGTGCATTCATTGCCATGGTGCTCGCTCAAGACACCAGGTACGTGCTACTCGACGAGCCACTGAACAACCTCGACATGCCCCACGCCACCAGCGTCATGAAGCTACTGCGCCGCCTGGCGGACGACCACGGCAAATCCATCGTGCTGGTCCTGCACGACATCAACTACGCCAGCGTGTACTCGGATCGCATCGTCGCGATGAAGGACGGCGTCATCGCGGCCGATGGGCCACCAGAGTCCGTCATGAACGCCGACACCCTCGAAAGCATCTACGGCATGAGGTTCTCCGTCATCGACCTCGATGGCGACCGAATCGCCGCGTACTTCCGTTAATCCCGCCGTCGCAACCGCGTCAGCCCCACGTCCACAAGGAGCAGCATGACCATCGCCATTACCGGACGCGCAGCCACCGAGCGCGCTCCCCGCTACCTCAAGCAACTATGCAGCCACCTAGGCGAGAAGCTGGACGTCGAATTCGACAAGTCCGGTGGCACCGTGCGGTACCAGGATGTCACCGCCCAACTCACTCCCACCGACACCACACTCGAGATCGCCATCAGCGGTGTCGAACAGTTGAATTTCTACCGCGCCATGGGAATCGTCGCAGGGCACCTGGAGAAGTTTGGCGCCAAGGACGGCCTACAGGTGGACTGGGACGATGCGGACCTGGCGGCGGCGTACGCGGCCAAAAAGGAAGAAGCGAACAACTAGGCCATGGGGCTTGCGCCCCCACCAGTTTCGCGGATGCCAAGTGCGGCTCACCCGGCAAGGAGGACCAGGCGAGCCGCACGTCGGAAACTAAAGATCAGGTGCTAATGGAGCCTACCGAGCCGAATGCAGCGGTACCCCGCGAGCGGCACACCACTCCAAATGGGTCCACTTCGACGTGCTCGACAGATGGCGAGTGGGGCAGGTCGAGGGTGACAGTTCTCGCTACCTGATCGTGATTAATCACGAACTCCACATCGCCGCGGCCCACATACTCAACAGTGGCGTCTGAGTCTTCTGCGCGCACTATCACTGGTATGAGCCCTAGCGCCTTGAGCAGTCTGCGACGCAACGTTGAATCGAGCGATGTCGCTACGTACCAGGCAACGCCATCCTCGACGTTGTTCCTCGTAATGGCGGGACTGCCCGGCAGCTCACCGTCGTCAAAGGTCGCCACGACGTCAGCGCCATCAATCAAAAGTGTTTCCGCCCAGACACTGGAAAATCCGGAGCCGACCAGGTCCCCTGAGAGTTTCGCGGCGGTGCCGTACCTGGCCGATGCGTCCACTGCCATGGGCGCAAACTCATCGATGGCCAAACCGAGGGTTTGCGACAATGGACCCAGGTAACCGTCCTGGCGAACCCTTGCGGTTCTGTCCGTCGTGCCCGATAAGTACGTTACGAGCAGTTGCCCTCCGCCCCGCACGTAGTCGTCAAGCGCCTTGAGTTCACCATCCGATGCGACAAACAACGTAGGCACAATCACCACGTCATACCCCTCGGGCACCGCACCCGCCTGGATGAAGTCCACTGTGATACCCATATCGAACAGGGCTCGATGCCACTGCGTGACCTCACGCAGATAGTCGAGATTGGCTGGGTTAGCGTCCTCCTCCAGCGACCACCAACTCTCCCAATCGAAGACCATCGCCACCCTCGCGGGAACGGGCGCTGTCACCATCGCATCGAGGGCACCCAATTCGTTGCCCAATGTTTGAACTGCGCGCCATGACGTTGATCGCGTGCCCGTATGCGGAAGCATCCCCGTCAGGAACCGTTCTGCGCCTCGCTCCGATTGCCGCCACTGGAAGTACATCACGCTGTCGGAGCCCCTCGCGATCGCCTGGTAGGACAGCGCACGCATCTGCTGCGGGGGCTTCCGAGCATTGACCGGCAACCAACTAATTGCGCTCGCCGCCTGTTCCATCAGCATCCAGGATTGTCCCGACTTGAGAGAGCGCATGAGATCGCGACTCATGGCCGCCGCGGCAGCTCCGCCAACGTCATGCGGGTCTGGATAGTTGTCGTCACTAATGATCGACAAGTGCGGCGCCCACGACCAGTAGTCAGCGCCCTTGAACAGGCCCATGAAGTTGGTCGTGACCTGAGCGTCGGGATACGACTCGCGGATCACGTTGGCCTCGTTCAAGTAACAGGCAAGCAACTCGTCTGAGCTGAAGCGCTCAAAGTCAAGCAACTGGGAAGGATTCTTCCAGGTGGGCGTGGCGCCCGGGACGGAAATCTCATCAAATGACGCGTAGCTTTGCGACCAGAATGACGTACCCCACGACTCATTGAGCGCAGCAACTGTGGTGTATTTTGCCTCGAGCCACGTGCGAAAGGACCGCGCGGACTGCTCGCAAAAGCATCGGGAGGTGTGGCAACCGAACTCATTATTGACGTGCCACATGGACACGGCGGGGTGGCCGCCATAGCGATCGACCATCATTCTGGTGAGCTCGCGCGCGTGGCGCCTGTAAATGGGCGAACTCGGGCAGTAGTGCTGACGACTACCTGTCGTGAGTGTCACTCCCTGGTCGTTGACAGGGAGCGTCTCCGGATAGCGCCGGCTGAGCCACGGAGGAGGAGAAGCCGTTGCTGTTGCAAGATCAACTTTGATTCCTGCTGCGTCGAGCCGGCCAAGAATGTCGTCGAGCCACCCGAATTCAAAGACTCCCTCTGACGGTTCGAGTCGCGCCCACGAGAACACTCCCAGCGTCACCAAGTTCACGTTGGTCGACACCATCAGTTCGATGTCCTCTTCCCACTTTTCCTGGTCCCACTGTTCGGGGTTGTAGTCCCCGCCATAACTGATTTTCACGTGTGATTACTCCTTGACTGAACCAGCGGCCAACCCGCTCTGCCAGAACTTCTGCAGATAGAGGAAGACGACGATGAGGGGAACGATGGAGATGAAGGAACCGGTGATCACGGTGGAGAACAGCGCTTGCGAGCCGCCGCCAGCCGCGCTCATCGATTGCCACTGAGCGAGCCCCACCGTGAGCGGATAGAGCGCCGAGTCGGACAACATGATGAGCGGCAGAAAGTAGTTGTTCCAGGTTGCGACGAGCGCGAACAAAAAGACGGTCACCATTCCGGGTGCCATGAGCGGGACGCCGAATCTGAAGAAGATGCTCAATTCACTCGACCCATCGATTCGGGCCGCTTCGATGACTTGATCCGGAACCGAATCGGTCGCATAGACCCGCATCAGGAAGACACCGAAGGGGCTCACGACGGAGGGCAAAATCACCGCCCATGGGGTATTCGTGAGTCCCATTCCAGAAAACATCAGGTACGTAGGGAGCGCGAGCGCTGTCAGCGGAATCATGATCGATCCAAGGACAACGGCAAAGATGGCTGCCTTGCCACCGAAGTCATACTTGGCAAACGCGTACCCTGCCGCCGTGGCAAGCGCTGTCGCAATCAACGCGCTTGTCCCCGCATAGAGCACGGTGTTGCCTACCCAGCGCAGGAACACCCCGTCCTGAAACGTAAAGACCGACGCAATGTTGTCGAAGAGCGCGAACTCATTGCCAAACGAGAATCCGAAGGTTGAGAAGAGGTCGCTGTTCGTTTTGGTGGACGAGATTCCTAACCACAAGAGCGGCAGCAGGAAATAGGCTGCGCACGCCCAGACGAGGACGGTGGTGAGTTTCGACGTTTGCTTGCGTCGCCTCGCGTCAGAGCGCGATGTGGACCGTCTAGCGGGTTCTGTGCTGAAGAAGCTCATGCCGATACCTTTCTGCGACCGCGCAGTTGCACCACGTAGGAAACGGTCATGATGAGCGCGCCGAGAACAAACGCCACAGCAGCGGCGTAGTTGGGATCTTGGTTTACGAACGCCAGGCTGTAGGCGTAGAGATTTGGCGTGTACGACGTCCCGATGACATTGGGCGCAATCTTGGACAGAAGGCTCGGCTCGTTGAAGAGCTGGAAGGTGCCGATCACCGAGAAGATGAGCGTCAACATGATGGCCTGGCGGATCGCCGGGATCTTGATACTCAGCGCGGTTCGGATCTGTCCTGCACCATCGATCTGAGCTGCTTCAAGTGATTCCAGCGGAATCGTTCGCAACGCAGCGAACATAATGATCATGTTGTAGCCCACAAACTCCCATGTCACGATGTTCATCATCGACGCCAAGATGAGATTGCTCGACAGTAGGTCCGGCGGCGTCAGTCCGACTGCTTTGAATGCCTGTGCGATGGGGCTGAAGTCCGGACCGTAGAGGTAACCCCACATGAGCGTCGCGACCACTCCGGGTACGGCGTAGGGAATGAAGACGGCCAGGCGCGATGCCCTCGCGGCTCTTACTCGACCGCTGTCGAGGGCTAACGCGATGAACAACGCGAGTCCCAGCATGATCGGGACTTGGACAACAAAGAATATTGTCATGCGACCGACACCCTCAAGGAAGCGTTGGTCGGTGAATACGCTGATGATGTTCTGCAGCCCTACAAAAGTCTCACCTCCCACCAAGGTTCTCTTGAACATGCTCAAGTACCCGGAATAGACCAGGGGCACCACGAGCATCGCAAGAAAGACAAGGATGAAGGGGGTGAGGAGTACGTAGGCGGTGCGCGAGCGGCCCCGCGCGAGCGATGTCCGCCGGCGCTTGTGAGCCACTTTTTGGGCACTGATGGTCACAGCAACTCCAATCGAGTTGTGGGGGCGGCTACCAGTGCTGGTAGCCGCCCCTGGGTTGGAGTTGCTATTCGACTACGGTGAAGCCCTGCGCCGTCGCGTACTCCACAACATCTGCTTGCCACTCGTCGAGGCCGGCGAGGAGGTCACCGCGCTCCGCGATTGCGGCGCCGATGGTCTCGTTAAAGGACCCAAAGACATAGTCTGCGATGGGGAGCCACTGAAAGTCGCTGTCGACGGTTGCCGAGATCTCGGCAAACACTTCATTGACTCGCTGTCCTCCATAAAACTCCAGTTCATCGGAGGTGAATTCCGGCGACTCGAGAATCTCAGTGCGCGTCGGGAACAAGAACTGCTCGTTGGCGAACATCTCGGTGGACTCTGCGTTGGTGTTCAGCCACTTCGCGAACTCAGATGCGGCGATGGGGGCGTCGGTGTTTGCCAGAACTGCGGTGGACGACCCGCCCCAGTTGCCTGCGCTTGGAGCGCTAGCATCCCACTGCGGCAGAGGTGCTGCGCGCCACAGGCCACTCGTGTCTGACGCAGTGCCCTGAAGGAACAGCGGTCCCCAAGCTGCCGTCTGCCAGCTCGCGTAGGTGCCGTTGGCGAGGCCCTGGTACCAGGTGTCGGTGAAGTCAGGGTCGACTCCTACGAGGTCGTTCTGCACCAGATCTTGCCAGTAGGCGACGACCTCTTTGGAACGGTCATTGTTGAGGGAAATTCCCAGCGTCTCCGAACCATCGAAGCTGAAGGGAGAGGCACCCGCCTGCCACAAGAGGCTCAAGAAAGCCCCCGGCTCGTTTGAGGCAAAGTTAGTAATGTAACTCCCTGTCTCGTCCTTGACCTTTTGCGCGGCGGACGCGAATTCCGCCCACGTTTCTGGCGACCCTTCCAGGCCCGCCTCGGCGAAAATGTCCTCGCGATAGAGCGTGCCTACCGGTCCGCTGTCCTGCGGAATTGCCCAGACGTGCGCATCATCGCTCACCTGGCTCCAGACCCAAGGGACGAACTGGTCCTGAACGCTGTCCGCGCCGTATTCCTTCAGGTTCAACAGGCTGTCGGTGAGGACGAAAGACGACACATACTGGTATTCCATCTGCATCACATCGGGTCCACCGTCTCCAGCTTCGAGAGCCGTGCGCACCTTCGTGTAGTGCTCGCCGCCCTGTCCAACGTTCTGAACGTTGACGGAGATTTCTGGATACTCGGCTTCAAAGAGATCGACCTCATTCTGGATATCCGGGACCCAGGTCCAAAAGTCAATGGTTGTTGGAGTGGACATCGCCTCCGCAATGGCTGCGTCATCTACTGCAGGAGAAGTGACGGGTTCCGCCGAGGAATTCTCCGTGTCTGGATCTGAGCTGCAAGCCGCGAGAGTCAGAGCCCCGACGACGGTCACTACTGCGATAGCTCTGATTGGCTGATGGGTACGAGGGGACATAGTCAGGATTCCATTCCTTGGTCGAACACGGCACTGGGCCGACTGAGGAGCAAGCGCGATTCACGCCTGGTGCAGATAATGTTACCGGCAACATTGACTATGTTGCCGGTAACATACCGAAATGTCAAGTACTTAGGCGAACCAATGCGGAACGCGACCAGTGGACTCTCGAACGACCAGTCGGGGCGAGAGAAAGACGCTCTCGTCTGGGTGCTCGCCGCCTTCGATCTGCGCGAGCGTACGCATAAACAGATACCGCCCCTGCTGGTCAAAATCGATCCTGGCAGTGGTGAGTGCCGGCGAGTAGTACGGCGACTCCTCGACATCATCGAAGCCAGTCACGCTGATATCGGACGGGACACCGACCCCAGCCGCTCGCAGCGACGCCATCGCCCCCAGCGCCATCTGGTCGTTGCCGCACACCAGTGCCGTCACCCCCGAGGGGATCGGGTTTCCAGACAGTGCCGCATATCCCGAGGCAGCCGTCCAGTCGCCGACGAGGGACGGGCGAGAGGGAAGGCCCTTCGCTGCGATAAAGTCATGAAATGCCTGCGAACGGTTCTTCGCAGCAACCCAGTCCTGCGGACCTGCCAGGTGCACGAATTCACGGTGGCCGAGGTCCCATAGGTGTTCGAGGCACAAGGCAATGCCCTGAGCGTTAAACGAGGCACCGCCCTCCGCTATGTGATCCGCGGGGCCACTCTCCATCACCACGGGGTTCACTTGTGTCAGCGCGCTCAACGCTTCGGCGACACCATCGGAAACCGCGAGTACGACCATGGCTGCCACATCTTGCCTCCGCCCCAACTCCATCGCAGAATCAATGGTTGTTGACACGGTGGGATCGACGACCGCGATCTCAACGGAGTATCCCCGCTCCTGAGCTCCCGCGATGAGCCCACCGACAGTTCGACTTGGTCCCTCTGAGAGTAGGTCAGACGTCACCACCGCGATGCGATGTGAAGTCTGTGTGGCTAACGAGCGTGCGACCACGTTTGGTCGGTAGTTGAGCTCCTCGAGGGCCTGTTCCACGCGAGCCCGAGTCGCAGGGCGTATACCTTCAAACCCCTTGAGGTACCGCGATACGGTCTGATGAGAAACTCCAGCGCGAGTGGCTACGTCGTAAATCGTCGCGGATCGCGACCGCTTTGGCCCGCTCATCAAAGCGCCCCCGGAATCTAGAGTTACAGTTCACATCTCACGAATTTCGAGATTATCGCCAATCATATCTGCCCTAGTAATACGGCACACTTTCGTGATCCTCCTATCAGTCCCTCGCTCATTCTCTGTCACAGCAGACAAAAAGCTGATGGCCCGCCCCCTTGCGGGAACGGGCCATCAGCTCAGTACAGAGAGGTACGTGGTTTAGCGGGCGCCTGCGCGGCGCTTGTTGTAGACATCGAATGCCACTGCGAGCAGCAGCACAAGGCCCTTGACGACGGACTGAACCGACTGGTCAATACCCATCAGCTGCATGCCGTTGGACATCACGGCCATGATCAGACCACCGACGATGGCGCCGGTCACGCGACCCACACCACCGGTCACCGCAGCACCACCGATGAAACAGGCAGCGATGGCGTCGAGCTCGAACATGTTTCCGGCCGCGGGCTGTGCGCCGTTAGACCTGGAGGAGTAGACCACACCGGCGATACCGGCCAGGAAGCCCATATTGAGCATGATGCCGAAGTTGACCCAGCGCACCTTGACACCGGACAGCATTGCTGCGGACAGGTTGCCACCGATCGCGTAGACGTGACGGCCAAAGACCGAACGGGTCGTGACGAGGGTGTACGCGATCACGAGGAACGCGAGCAGGATCAGCACGTTCGGAAGGCCACGTGCCGTCGACAGCTGGTAGCCGAACCACATGACCACGGCGGCCACTGCCACCAGGCGGAGGACGAACAGCGGGGCTGCCTCCACGGTCTGGTTGTACGCAATGCGGTTGCGGCGGCCACGAATAGCGGAGAACGCGTAACCGGCGACGGCGATCGCGAAGATCACCACGGTGAAGACGTCGAAGCCCTGACCGCCCAGCAGACCGTTCTGGAAGCCGGCAGCAATCTTGGTGTAGACCGGGGGGAACGGTGACAGCGAGATGTTGCCGAGCACCAGCAGCGTGAGTCCACGGAAGAGCAACATGCCGGCCAGGGTGGTGATGAACGCGGGGATACCCACGAAGGCCACCCAGAAGCCCTGCCACGCACCCACCAACAGACCGACGATCAGTGCGGCAATGACGCCGCCCCACCACGGGACGCCTTGCTTGATGACAAGCACTGCTGACACAGCACCGGTCAGTGCCACCACGGACCCGACCGAAAGGTCGATGTGCCCCGCAATAATCACGATCACCATGCCGATCGCGAGGATCAGGATGTAGGAGTACTGCAGGACGATGTTCGTGACGTTGGTCGCGCTGAGCAGCGTGCCGTTGGTCAGGATCGCGAAGAACGCGACGATGAGGACGAACGCAATGTAGATTCCGCTGGTCCGGATGTTGCGAGTTACGAGTTCGCGAATGTTCGCGGTGCCGGTCATCATGACAGGACCTCCTTGTCCTCAGTCATCTTTTCTTGCTCCCTTTCCTGCGTCATAAGTTCCATGAGTACTTCCTGCGTCGCGTCGGCCACGGGCATCTCGCCCGTCATGCGTCCGAAAGCGAGCGTGTAGATCCGGTCACATGTGCCGAGCAATTCGGGCAGTTCCGACGAGATGATGATGACGGCCTTGCCGGCAGCAACGAGTCGGTTGATGATCGTGTAAATCTCGTACTTGGCACCCACGTCAATACCGCGGGTGGGCTCGTCCAAGATCATCACGTCAGCGTCGGAGTAAATCCACTTGCTGAGCACCACCTTTTGCTGGTTTCCACCAGAGAGGTTGCCCACGGTCTGCAGGACCGAGGGCGTCTTGATGTTCATGGATTCGCGGTACTCCTCCGCGACCTTGAGCTCCTCGTTGCCGTTGATCCATCCGTTGGAGGACAACTTGTCGAGACCTGCGGCAGAAATATTGGTGCGAATGTCCTGAATCAGGTTGAGGCCGTACTTCTTGCGGTCCTCGGTGGCATACGCGAGGCCGTGACTGATGGCCTCGGCAACGTCGCGCACCTTGATGAGTTCGCCACGCTTGTAGATCTCACCAGTGATGTCTCGCCCGTAACTCCGGCCGAACACGCTCATGGCGAGCTCCGTACGACCGGCGCCCATGACGCCGGCGATTCCGACAACCTCGCCCGCCTTCACATTGAAAGATGCCCGGTCCACGACGATGCGGCCCGGCTGGGTGGGGTGGTGCACGGTCCAATTCTCGACACGCAGCACCTCCTCGCCCACCTTGTGGTCGCGCTTGGGGTAGCGGTTCTCGAGCTCGCGGCCCACCATGCCCTTGATGATGCGCTCCTGCGGCTCCTCGGTCGCTGCCATGTCAATGGTCTCGATGGTGTGACCGTCACGCAGGATGGTGGTGCGGTCAGCGATCTCTTCAATCTCGTTGAGCTTGTGAGAGATCATGATCGAGCCGATGCCCCGCTCCTGGAGCTTGCGAAGCAGTCCCAGGAGGTGCTCGGAGTCATCATCATTGAGCGCAGACGTCGGCTCATCGAGAATGAGCAACTGCACTTCCTTGGAAAGCGCCTTGGCGATCTCGATGAGCTGCTGCTTACCCACGCCGAGCTGGCTCACGGGAGTCAGTGGGTTCTCGTCGAGCCCCACCTCCGCCATGAGCTTCATCGCCTCGTGGTTGGTGCGGTTCCAGTCGATCAGGCCACTGCTGCCGCGCCGCTCGTTGCCGAGGAAGATGTTCTCTGCGACCGAAAGGTAAGGCACCAGGGCGAGTTCCTGGTGAATGATGACGATGCCCTTGTCTTCACTGTCGTTAATGCTGTGAAACTCAACGGTCTCGCCTTTAAAAACTATGTCGCCTGTGTATGTGCCGTGGGGGTAAACACCAGACAGCACCTTCATGAGCGTTGACTTGCCAGCACCGTTCTCGCCGCAGATGGCGTGAATTTCGCCATCGATGACGTCGAGCTCAACGTCTTCCAGGGCCTTGACTCCCGGGAAAGTCTTGGTGATCTTGCGCATTTCGAGGATGTTCGTGGACATGACTCACCTCCATTGGTGAAAGGTCGGACGAGGGTGGCGCCGGCCCGCGGGGGAGCGAGCCGGCACCACCTTCTGGGTTACTCGGCTACGCCGGAAGCAACCTCATCAGCGGTCCAGTAGCCCGAGTCAACGAGCAGCGACGTGATGTTGTCCTTGTACACGATGTCCGAGTCAAGCAGGTAGGAAGGAACAACCTTCACACCGTTGTCGTACGTCGTGGTGTCGTTGGCCTCAGGGGTCGCACCTGCGAGGAACTCGAGCGAAGCGGCGACTGCCTGAGCAGCGAGCTTGCGGGTGTCCTTGAAGATGGTCGCGTACTGAACGTCATCGTTGATGAGCTTGACCGATGCGATCTCAGCGTCCTGACCGGTGACGACGGGCATGCCATCAGCAATGGTCGGGCCGTAGCCAGCGTTGGAAAGTGCCGTCAGGATTCCGCGCGAGATGCCGTCGTAGGGCGAAAGAACACCCTGGACCTTTTCGCTGGAGTAGCTCGACGTGAGGAGGTCCTCCATGCGCTTCTGAGCGGTTTCCTGTGCCCAGCGGAGCGTAGCGACCTGCTCGATGTCCGTCTGACCGGAAGGCACGACCAGCACGCCCGAGTCAATGTACGGCTGCAGGGTGTCAATCGCGCCACTGTAGAAGAAGTGAGCGTTGTTGTCGTCCAGCGAACCAGCGAAGAGCTCGATGTTGAACGGGCCCTCGGCGTCGCCTTCGGAGCCATCTGCATTCAGAACGCCGAGGCCAACGAGAAGCGAGGTGGCCTGCTGAACGCCGACCTTGTAGTTGTCGAACGTCACGTAGTAGTCGACGTTTGCGCTGTCACGGATCAGGCGGTCGTAAGCGATGACCGGGATGCCTGCAGCTGCGGCAGCTTCGAGCTGACCCGACAGTGCGGTTCCGTCAATAGCTGCAACGATGAGGAGCTGCGAGCCGTTGGTGATCATCGAGTCGATCTGCTGCGACTGGGTGGGGATGTCGTCGCCCGCGAACTGCAGGTCGACGGTGTAGCCCTCAGCCTCGAGGCCGGCCTTGACTGCATCGCCATCGGCGATCCAGCGCTCGGACGTCTGCGTCGGCATTGCGACACCGATGGTGCCCTTTTCCATGGCAGCGTCGCCGCCGTTGGACTCAGCCGGCGCTGCCGACGTCGTTGCGTCTGCCGACGAGTCGTCGCCTGCGCCGCTTCCGCTGCAAGCAGCGAGCGTAAATGCCATGACAGCTCCAGCTGCAACAGCAATAAGCTTCTTACCCTTCATTTCTCCTCCTTGAGAACACAACCCACCGCTTTGCGGGTTTGAGTGCACGCCATTATGTTCACGTTCACATTCGCATGTCAACACGAATTGATTACGGTTCCATCACGGTTGCGTTCAAGACTCTAACTCAAGCCACGAGGGAGAAATGACCATTTGTTGTTACGATGCAATAACGGTTTGCAGTTGCGCTCACGATGCAAAATCCCTGGTAAATGAACTTAGGCATGGGCGTGGCAGACTGACGCCGTGAGCACCTCAATCCCGGGCGACAGCCCCTATCCCGCGCCGTCGCGACTCGGAGTCGGCCGCACGCAGTGGGTCGACTTCGCCGCGGGTGCCCGCGCCATCGCCCCACTCGATCCCGGATCATTTGTGTTCGGCCTCGCCGTTGGCGCCCTGGTACAGGTCAGCGGCTACAACTCCGTGGTCGGCATGTCCGGATCGCTCTTGGTGAATGCTGGTGCGAGCCAGATCGCCATCATGGAGGGGCTGCGCATCGGCGCTCCGCTGGTGGTCGTGGTGCTCACCGCGCTTGTCATCAATTCTCGCCTGGCTCTCTATTCCGCTGCCGTCTCCCCCGCGTACTCGGGATTCCCTCGCCGATGGAAGCTTGGGCTCGCCTATCTGATGACCGACCAGGCAGCCGCGATCACCCTTCAGTACCAGGACCGTTATCCGGACCCCGTCCGGCGACGGTGGTTTGTGCTGGGCGCCTCGCTCACGTTCAGCTGCGCTTGGTTCGTGGGGACCGCCGCCGGAATCCTGCTCGGGCCGGTCATCCCTAGCGCGTGGCAGATCGGGTTCATCGTGCCGCTGATGTTCATCTCTCTGATGGTTCCCTCGCTGCGACACAGGGCTGAGGTCGTCGCCGCCGTGACCGCAATCGTCGTTGCCGTTGTCTTCAAGGATTTACCGCTTGGGCTGAACGTGATCGCCGCGGCGCTGGCCGGCATCGGCGTGGGGAGGCTCATCAAGTGATGCTCTTCCTCGCCTTCCTGCTCGCCGGGATCGGGACCTATGCAATCCGGCTGTCCGGCATCATGCTGCTCGGTGGCGACCGTAAGCTGCCCGAATCCGTCACTAAAACCTTGCGACTCATTGCGCCCGCCGCACTGGCGGCCATCATCGCAAACTCCTTGCTGTTGGACGGCGGGGATTGGCGCGCGTTTGGCGCGTGGCAGATCGCGGCGGTCGTCGCTACCGGTGTTGCGCTGTGGAAACGGTCCATGGGCTGGACGCTTATCGCCGGGGCCGGCGCGTTCGCGGCGTTGCTACTCGTCGGCCTCTAGTTCGACGCCAGCAATAATCCGACGCAGTCACCGGCGGTTAGAGTTGAGGACAGTCAATTCGGTTCGCAAGGAAGTGACGAGACATGTCTGAGCACCACCCCGACGGCGCGTGCTGCGCGCCAGCGAGTGACCGCACCCAGCCTCGGCTGAGCCTGCCGATCGTCACCACTGGAACGGCCGCTCATTCCGCTACAGCCAGCCACAGCATCGGGCAAAAAGACGTTCCGGGCGGCACCTTCGTCATGGGTGACTCGTATGGCGACGGACGCGAGGCCGACGGTGAGTGCGTTGTCCACGAGGTCACTCTCGACGCGTTCACGATCGACGAGACCTCGGTGACCAACGACGACTTTGCGAAGTTCATCGCCGCTACCGGGCATCGGACCGAGGCGGAGGTCTTTGGTGACAGCGCCGTCTTCCACCTTGCGGTGCAGGCAGAACGCAAGGACATCATTGGTCAGCCGCCGGCAGTGCCGTGGTGGCTGGGAGTCGCAGGCGCCGACTGGGCACACCCCAACGGCCCGCTCTCCAGCCTCGACGGCATCGGCGATCATCCCGTGACGCACGTCAGTTGGAACGACGCGATGGCCTACTGCGCATGGGCGGGGCGTCGCCTACCCACCGAGGCCGAGTGGGAACGAGCGTCGCGCGGCAGCCTGGTCGGCGCCCGCTACCCCTGGGGTGACGAGCTCATGGCGAACGACGGCGCTTGGCAGTGCAACATCTGGCAAGGCCAGTTTCCGCGCGTGAATACTCAGGAGGATGGCTGGCTCACCACCGCTCCCGTGCGCACCTACGCGCCCAACGACTTGGGGTTGTGGCAGACCGTGGGCAACGTCTGGGAGTGGTGCTCGGACTGGTATGACGAGGGGTACTACAACGCGTCCCCCGCGATCAATCCGACCGGACCGGACAGTGGCGAGTCACGTGTCCTGCGTGGCGGCTCCTATCTCTGCCACGACTCGTACTGCAACCGGTATCGCAACGCCGCGCGCTCGCAGAACACTCCGGACTCGTCCATGGGTAACGCGGGGTTCCGCACCGTAGCGCTGTAGGCCGCAATTAATCCGAGAAATAATCCCTGGTAAAGATGGATTTGCGGACCAAAACCTACTGCTCGATCGGGATTAGAAGTTAGACTCCGGAAACACGGGCACACCAGCCTCGGACCTACAACGGAGTAGAAACATGGCGCCTTCGGCAGACGGCAACAGTGGCGAGTTCTGGGAACGCGTGCGCGACGAACTCTGGCCCGACGGCGAGTTTCCACACGGCCTCTCCATGGAAGAGGTGGAACTGCTCTTCACACCGCCCGCGCCACCCGAGGGCTACACCTGGCTGCCAGACACCACGTACGGCACCGCGGGAGCTGGCGGGCGCAACCTGCTCCTCCACGCCTACGCAGGACCCACGGGCGGGAAGCGGCCTGCGATCGTATTCATTCACGGCGGAGGCTTTGACGGCGGACACCCCTTTCTGTTGGTGCGACTCGCGGGCGAGATGGCCGCTCGAGGGTATGTCACCGCCACCATTGGCTACCGACTCAGTGGCGAGGCATCGCTCCCCGCGCCGGTCGAGGACGCGAAGTGCGCAGTGCGATGGATGCGCGCGCATGCTGACGAACTGGGGCTGGACCCAGACCGTATCGCGGTGGCTGGCGGGTCCGCCGGCGGCCTATTGGCGGGACTTGTCGCGAACACCCCCGGCCAGAACGAGGGCACCGGAGGCTGGGGCGACGTCTCCAGCAAGGTGCAGGCTGCCGTGCTCTACAACCCCGTGGTGGATCTGCGGCCGGCCGCCCAGGCTCCTCAGATGGCGGCGCTCCTCGGCGGCACGGACGCGGACAGCACGGCAAAGTGCGCAGCCGATGCCTCGCCCATCGTTCACGCGTCAGCCGCCACTCCCCCGACCTTCAGTTGCATCGGAGACGCGGATGCGCCGTTCCTCATCAACGGCTGCCGGGAGTATCACGCGGCGTTGGACGAGTTGGGCGTAGACAACACGCTCGAGCTATGGCCCGGCAAGGAACACGGCCTGCCCGTGCACGACCACGAGGGATGTCTGCGAGTGACCGAGGAGTTTCTGGGACGCGTCTTCAACTAGCCGCAGCTGAGGTCTCGTTGCGCGATAGTTCAATAACATGGCGAGCGTCACGCTTATGACATAGAGTGACGGCATGACACACACCTCAGCAGCCCAGTTGGACGCCTCGGACCTCCTGGCCGGCTATCGCGACAAGTTCGTGCTCGAGGGTGACGTCGCCGCCTACCTCGATGGCAATTCGCTCGGCCGCCCAGTCAAGGCCAGTGCAGACCAGCTGTCCGAGTTCGTCACCGCCGAGTGGGGTGGCCGGCTGATCCGAGGCTGGGACGAGCGCTGGTACGAGCTTCCCCTCACGGTGGGCAACAGCATCGGCGAAACCTGTGTGGGCGCTGCGCCTGGCCAAGTTTTCATCGGCGACTCGACCACCGTCATTCTGTACAAGCTGATTCGCTCCGCCGTTGCTGCGCGGCCGGGGCGACGGGAAATCGTCGTCGACACGGACAACTTCCCCACCGATCGCTTCATCCTGCAGGGCATCGCCGCCGAGTGCGGAATGACCTTGCGTTGGATACGACCAGCGGCCGATGCCGGGGTCACGGCCGCGCAGGTCGCGGAGGTCGTCGGGGACGACACGGCGCTCGTGGTTCTCAGCCACGTCGCCTACCGATCCGGTTACCTCGCGGATGCGCCCGCCATCACCGCGATCGCACACGCAGCCGGCGCGCTGGTGATGTGGGACCTCTGCCATTCCGTGGGCTCGGTCCCCGTCGAGCTAGACGAGTGGGGAGTCGATCTCGCTGCGGGCTGCACCTACAAGTACCTGAATGGCGGACCGGGCTCGCCAGCCTTTGGCTACGTGCGTGCCGACCATCAGGCCACCATGCGACAGCCCATTCAGGGGTGGATGGGCACCCACCAACCGTTCGAAATGGGCCCGGACTACGAGCCGCATGAGGGAATCCGACGCTTCATCAGTGGCACCCCGGCCATCGGCGGGATGCTAGCCATGCGCCACATGCTCGATCTCATTGGGCAGGCCGGCATGGACCAGATTCGGGCCAAATCTGAGCGGCTCACAGCCTTCGCCGTGGAACTCGTCGACGAACTTCTCGTACCGCTTGGTGCTGTGCTCGCGAGTCCCCGCGACCCCGCCCTTCGCGGCAGCCACGTGACCGTCGACCACGATGCCTTCGCGGACATCATGGCGCCGCTCTGGGCCGCCGGAATCATCCCCGACTTTCGCCGCCCCAACGGTCTGCGACTCGGACTGTCGCCGCTGACAACGAGCTTCTCCGAGTTGGAGGTGGGCGTCGAGGCGATCGCGCGCGAGTTGCGGGCCGTGACCAGCGCGGCTCGATGATCCTCGACGACTTCGACTCGCGCCCGGGAAGCGCCCCGTCCCTACTGCGCACCGTGATCGGGTCGTACCTGCGGGAGTTGGGCGGCTGGATATCGGTCTCTGAGTTGATTCGGCTCATGGGCGCGCTCGGCGTGAGTCCGCAGCAAACGAGGACGGCCGTGACCCGAGTCAAGGGCAAGGGAGTTCTGGTTTCCGAGCAGGTCAACGGGGTGCGCGGCTATCGCCTCGCCGACGATGCGATCCCGATGCTGGAGAACGGCGATCGACGCATCTTCAGCTTTCGTCAGCAAGAAGACGGCGGCGAATGGTGCCTGGTCTCCTTCTCGCTGCCCGAGACCGCTCGCGCGACAAGACACCAACTGCGCAGACGGCTCGAGTGGATCGGATGCGGCACGGTCACCACCGGGCTATGGATTGGCCCGGCATTTCTCGCAGAGGAGGTGGAGCGCATTCTCGCCGACCTGGATATTCGGGATCACGCGACGGTGTTCATCACCAAGACTCCTCAGACGGCAGAGTCTCTCCCCCACGCGGTGGCACAGTGGTGGGATCTCGAGCGCATCGCCCAGCTTCATCGAGCCTTCCTGAACGACGCCGCTGGCTTCGCCAACCGTGACGGTGGCAACAGCCCTGAGTTGGCCTTTAGCGGCTACATCCGCACCCTGGATAGTTGGCGGACCATCCCCTATCTCGACCCGGGCCTCCAGCCACGTGCGCTGCCTGAGGACTGGCCAGGAGTCGCCAGTGTCGCGCTGTTCCAGCACATCCGGCGGGATCTCGGTCCGGCCGCCTCCGCCTTCGTCTCCCCTGAGGCGCGTCAGCCCTTGGTGAGGTCCTGAGCGAGCATCACGATGATTCCGCTGGGGCCACGCACGTAAGCCAGCTTGTAGACGTCCTGGTAATTGGCGACACCCCGGAGCGGGTGGCATCCATGCGTCGCCGCGATCGCGAGTGCGTCGTCGATGTCGTCCACGGAGAAGCCGACGCGGTGCATGCCAATCTCATTGGGCTGCGTGGGCTCCGTCTCGATGGCCTCAGGGTGGAGGTACTCGAATAGTTCCACCTGCCCGTGGCCATCGGGCGTCTGCAGCATCGCAATCTTGGCGTGGTTGCCGTCGAGGCCCACCGCCGTGTCTGCCCACTCGCCGCTGACCTCATCGCGCCCAACGACCGTCAGCCCCAGGTCCGTGAAGAAGGAGATCGCCGCTTCCAGGTCGCGAACCGCGATACCTACATTTTCGAGTGTGATGCCCATGGTTTGGATAGTACCGAGCGGGGCTCCCTAGTGCAGTGAGGCGTCCGGATCGCCAAACTGAACCCGAGTGAACCGCACCGCCAGACCCGAGCGCGAGGGTGCGCAGCAGAACAACCCGGCCGCGGCATCGGCCGTAGGGTCGAGATTAGCCACGCGCACCAGCCGCCAATCCTCACCGTCGGCACGCGCGCGAATGGTCAGCGCGTCGCCGTCGCGAGAGGCCCGTACCGTGACCTCGCGTCCCACCCACTCGGGCACGGGCGCGACCGACCAGTCCGAGGTGCCATGAGTGACCACAGCACCCACCTGCGGCGCACCATCCGAGAACTCCACACCCGCCTTGATCCACTCGCTGTCGTTCACCCGTACAAAAATGCCCGCCTGATCAAACTGCTCCGCGAAGTCGAGCACAAAAGTGACCTCGAGACTCCAGCGCGCCCCTACGGGCACGAGTGCCGCGTGCTCCGTGTCATGGACGAACCCGTAGCTCGTGGTTCGCCAAGCATCGGACCCCTCGACTGCGGTAACCACCGCGGCCTCGGCTTCCAAGACAACGGCTTCGGGCGGAGTAGTCCACGATGCGCGGTCCAGGAATGCGCGCGCAGTCGATGAGTTGATGGGATCCATGAACCGAGCCTATTGCGGCGCACGGGAAAGGGCGGGCGCCCCGGTACGATGTTCGGGCGGGCCTCTAGCTCAGTTGGTAGAGCAGCGGACTTTTAATCCGCGGGTCGTGGGTTCGAGCCCCACGGGGCCCACTTCTCTCGCTCGGCATGGGAGACAGTTGACTGCCGATGTCTGCACAACCTCGCAGTCGGCTCTCAGCGTTCTCTCAGGCGCCATTGGTTCTCTTGAATCATGAACATTCACCCCCGTGTCCTCGCCGCGATCGCCGTCACCGGTATCAGCGGCGTCATCCTGGCCGGCTGCTCGACTGCCGACCCCAACTCCTCCGGAGACTCGGACGGCGCAACGAAAGCTCAGGCGGCCGCCGACTCCTCCCCTTCCGACACCGCCACCCCAGTCGTCTGGGACAGCACGCAGATGCACACCATCACCGTCGACTACAACGAGTCCGACTACGACGCCCTCATCAGCTCGTACATGGAATCCAGTGAGAAGGTCTGGATCTCCGCGACCGTCACCATCGACGGCGAGACTTTCGAGAACGTCGGGCTGAAACTCAAGGGCAACTCGTCGCTGCGCGGACTCACCGAGGACGAAGACGCGACCGTGAGCGCCGCACATCCCGAGGACCTACCGTGGATCATTCGCCTCGATAAGTACCTGGACGACCAGTCCATGGACGGCGCGACCGAGTTCGTGGTGCGCGGCAACTCGTCCGAGACGTCGCTGAACGAGGCCGTGGCTCTCGACCTGCTCGCCGACACCGGCCTCGCGGCCGAGGAGGCCATCGCGGTGAGCTTCGCCGCGAACGGCTCGGACTCTTCGCTGCGCCTCGTCATCGAGAACCCCAACGACGCGTGGATGGAGCGCGAACTGGGCGACGGCTACCTCTGGAAGGCCGAATCTCCCGGCACCTGGGACTACATCGACGACAACCCCGATTCCTACAATGAGGCCTTCGACCAGGAGGGCGGCGAGGACAACTACGAGCCCCTGATCGACTTCCTGCAATTCGTCAACGAGTCCGACGACGAGACCTTCGGCACCGACCTCGACCAGTGGCTCGACGTAGATGCCTTCGCGACCTACCTCGCCTTCCAAAACGTCGTCAACAACTTTGACGACATTGACGGCCCCGGCAACAACTCCTATCTCTATTGGGACACCGATGACTCGCAAATGACGGTGGTCAACTGGGACCTCAACCTCGCATTCGGCCAGGAGAACATTGGCGGAGGCGGCGGCCAAGGTGGCCAGGACGGCGGTCCGGGCGGTGCCCTTCCCGACGCCGATGCTGCCGCTGGCGCAGCCCCCGATGGCGCGGCCGGAGGCGGGCAGCGCCCGAACGGGGGCCAGCTTCCTGACGGCGCCGAGCGTCCCGAACGCCCCGACGCGGTGGACGGCGGTCAGCGTCCCGACGGCGCCCAGGCCCCTAGCGACGCGGCCGATGCTGGCGCACAGCCGGCGGGCGGCGCCAACAAGGGTGGCGGTCGCGGCGGCAGCAACATCCTGTCCGAGCGCTTCCTTGCCAACGCCGACTTTAGTGCGCTGTACGAGGCCGCGGTTGAGGATCTGACGGAGTCGCTCTTCACCTCGGGCACCGCCCAGGAGGATCTCGATACCTGGTCCGAGCTGCTCACGTCGGACGCGTCCGACCTGGTTGACCCCGACGTGCTCGCCACTGAGGCGCAGACCCTCAGCGACGCCTTCCCCTCCTAGACGGCACGCGCCAACGGCCGGTACGCGACTGCGCGTGCCGGCCGTTCGCGTTGGAGGCACCGATGGCACAACTCCGCTACGGGACGAGCAATAGCTTCCCCATAGTGCGACGCCCTTCGAGGGCGTGGTGTGCGGCGGCAGCTTCTGCAAGCGGGTACTGCTGCCCGATGTGCACGTTGAGTTTCCCTGCCGCAATCGCATCGAACAGCTCGCGACTGCGCCATGCTCGTTCCTCTGGCGTGCGCAGGAAGTGCCCGAGGGATGGCCGAGTGATGCTCAAGGAGCCCGCCGCGTTGAGTCGTTGCAGGTCGAACGGGGGAACCTGGCCTGACGCGCCACCGAAGAGCACCATCGTGCCGCGGGTGGCGAGCGACGCCAGGGAGGCTTCGAATGTTGATTTGCCCACGCCGTCGTACACCACGTCGACACCAGCTCCATCGGTGAGGCCACGAATTGCCTCAGTGAGTTCAGTCGTGATGTCGTCGAATTGGTCGTAGCGGATCACCTCGGCGGCGCCCGCCCCGCGGGAGAGTTCCGCCTTGTCGCTCGTCGACACCGTCGTGATGACGCGAGCGCCCAGGTCCACCGCCATGTGAGTGAGGAGGAGACCCACCCCGCCTGCTCCCGCGTGAATCAGAGCCGTATGCCCCGGGGCGAGCGCAAAGACCGAGCGTGCGAGGTAATGCGCCGTCAGCCCTTGCAACATGGAGGCGGCAGCGACGTCCGAGGACACCTCGTCAGGCACCGCGTAGCAGTCACCTTCGCCGAGGATGACCTGCTCGGCATAGGACGCGGATGTGGATGCCCACGAGACACGATCTCCAACCTTTGCCCACGTGACGTCGTCGCCCACGTCGAGCACCGTGCCGGCGCCCTCGCTGCCTGGGATGAGGGGATAGTCAACCTTGTAGACGCCCGAGCGGCGGTAGGTGTCGATGAAGTTCACCCCCGCGGCCTCGACTCTCACCCGGATCCCGCTGGCCGGGCACGTGGGCTCAGCGACTTCCTCAAGGGTCATAACCTCTGGTTCGCCAGCGTGGAGAGCGATGATTGCCTTCATGTCTTCCATCCTGACACGCGTCGTTTGAATACGAGGCTGGGGCGACATGAATCAGCGGGCCACCTAGGCGGGCTCAATCACAAAATGGGTGGAGCCCTCGTGGTTCACGCTCCGCACGGCGCCTGCCGCGTTCACCACGTAGAGGTCGCGCTCGCAGGTCGAGTCCGCGCATACCGTCTTAGCGATGGGTCCCCAGCCCTGCACAAAGCCCTCGAACCACAGCGCCCACACTGAGTCACCTGGCTTGAGGCCCTGGTCACGCGGCGCACCGATCCAGACGAGCGGCCGGTGGTCCCCGTCCGCGACGGTGATGTGGTCACTGGTGCCGGCGCCAAGCTCGACCGTGGTGACCGTGCGCCTCTGATAGTTAGCGCGGCGCCTGCCGTAGTTGGGGTCGTCGAGCGGGAGCAGGTGAATCTTGGATGAGGATGCGTCGAACATGGCATTACCTTTGCGTTCCGTTCTTCCCGTGCGCCGGTTGACGACGGGCAGATCTTCCTCCGGGGGCACCGTGTGCGGGACGCGGTTGCCAGTCGGCCTGCCGGAGGGCGTGTGGCCGAGCTTCTTGATCTGCATTCACTTTAGTCAATGGGTCAGACAACGGGCGACCTACCCCGTGGGCCGGGCGACAACTAGGGGACACGGAGTTGGCATGGGCGCCACGGGACAGAAGTCCCTCAGAATGGGAAGGTGAACAAAACGACGCGAGACTCACAGGTTCATGCCGCGGAGGCTAGCGGTCCAAGGGCATACCGAACGGGATACGAGCTGCAGGTTTCCGACCGTTTCCGCCGGCACCCACTGCTACTCGGCGCAGCAGTACTTCTGGTGGCGGCGGTCCTGAGCGGTTGTGGCTCAGATCCGGCTCCAGCGGAGAGAGATGCGACTCCCTCACGTGTGCCGTCGACTCCAACCTCACCCCTACCTAGCAACGAGCTTCCGGAACCTTCCTCATCATCGCAGAGGAGCCTTGCTTCAACTGGGCTCGCCGAGGCTCTCACGGCACTCGAGATGGAGTACGACGCGGAAGTCAGCGTCTCGGTAGTCGAGCCCGGGGGCGCGGAACCGTTCGGTTTCCACCACACCGAACGTCGTGGTTTCGCTTCAACAATCAAGGCCGTCATCGCCGCGGCCGCCTTCGCACAATTGAGTGCCGACGAGCGCGACGAGACTGTGACGTGGACGCGGGAGAAAGTCTCGCTATCCGGCTACTCTCCTGTGACCTCCGAGCACTTCGATGACGGACTCACCCTGAGCGAACTCATCGAAGCGTCCGTGCGCTATAGCGACAACACCGCGACGAATCTAGTTCTTCAGCGCATCGGCGGTCCTGACGTAGTGAATGAGGCGCTAGCCGCACTCGGCGACGACGTCACCAACCTTGCTGACGAAGAGCCCGCGCTGAATTACATCTCGGAGGCGAGCGCGGCCAACACGACGACCAGTCTTGCTATCGCCCAGACCCTCCAAAACATCGTCGACTCCGATTATCTCGAGGCTGAAGATCGCACGCTGTTACTTGACCTCATGTCCGGAAATGCCACCGGGGACAGCCTGATCAGGGCAGGCGCTCCCGCCGGTTGGGAAATCGCGGATAAGTCCGGCGGCGCGGGCGCAATACGGAATGACATCGCGGTTGCGTACCCACCTCAGGGTGACCCCGTCATCATCACGATCCTCACGACGCGCACTGACCGTTCCAAGCCATATGACGACAAACTCGTCGAGGATGCCGCGTCGGCAGTGTTTGACGCCCTCGCGAATTGAAGCGGATGACCCTGCCGAGGCCGACTGCGGGCTTCCGCCACGCCGCAAGCCCGCTTCGCTCACTTGGTGTCACTCCATCCAATCGCCACGCGAGCGCCCGGTCCCCTCTCAGCGAGGACCGGGCGCTCAACTTGTGCCGGACAGGATCACCCAAAGGTGAACGAGTACGCCTCCACCCCCTGGCTCACCTGCACATCGAGCACGTGCTGCCCGTCGCCCACGTCCTTGACCAAGGCGTAGGACCGCGGCGTACCGTCCACGTCGATCACGGTCTCGGTACCGTCATCGAGCGCCACGGTCACCTGCCCCGTGCCCGCCAGCACCATCTCCACGACATTCGCGTGGAAGTTCAATCGGACGCTCGCGCCGTCCGCGGTGGGGGTCGCGTACTGCGTCTGGATGTCCCAGCCGCCGTCGAGCGCGAAGGTGTCGTCGCCCTGAGAATCAGGGAACGCATACGAGCCCTCTCCCGGCGCGTAGCGATCCGTACCGGCGTAGTTCAGGTCCTTGGACGACCCCAGGAACGTCTCCTGCGTCGTTGACCCAAGATCGGGAGTGTCATCTACGGTCTCCGTCGGGGCAGGAAGTTTCACACCCGGGTTCGCGTCCTCGAGCAACTCGCGAATGAGCTTCTCCGTCGTGGCGTAGTTGCCCTCGCCAAACGCGATGTGACGAACAGTGCCCTCGGCGTCGATCAGGTAGTGCGCGGGCCAGTAACGGTTGCGGTAATTGGTCCAGGTGGACAAGTTGTTGTCGAGAGCGACGGGATACGTGATGCCAAAGTCCTCGGCTCCGGCGGCCACGTTGCCCGCGTCCTTCTCGAACGCGTACTCGGGCGAGTGGATCCCGAGGACGTTCAGACCCGCGTCGCGGTAGGCATCATCCCAGCCCACCACGTGAGGAATGGAACGCTGACAGTTGATGCACGAGTACGCCCAGAAGTCCACGAGCACTACCTCGCCCTTGAGGTCCGTCAGGTCAATGCCTTCCCCGTCGGGGGTGTTGAGCCACGAGTCGATGCCCTTAATGCTGGGGGCTGTGCCACAGGACTCCAGTTCAGGCGCACCATCGGAGCACAGGTCCAGGTCCTTGTTCTCGTCGTTGACCAGGCCGCCCAGCGCCAGCGCATCGCGAGCGCTCTCGTTGTCCGTGAGCTGGGACTGCACGCCCGCGGTGTAGTCCGGCAGCAGTGTTTGCAGCTTCTGAGGAACGTTGAAGGCGAGGCCCACGGCAAGGGCGATCATCGCGATGCCGGCGGCGATGCGCAGTCCGCGCTCGCGCTTGCGGAAGGCCTTGACTCGCTCTGCCAGGCCGCGGCCCGCGAGCGCGAAGAACAGCAGCGGAACGGCAACTCCGATGGCGAACGAAAGCGTCAAAATGACCGTGCCGATGCCGATCTGGCCGGTGGATCCGGCGACGATGATCGCCGCGAGAACCGGTCCCGCGCAAGGTACAAACACCGCACCAAGGGCAAGACCCACGCCAAAACCGCTTCGCTTGGCGTCCACGTTGCGCTTGGGCAGGAACGCGAAGGGCTTCTCAAGAATGAACTCAAACTTGGGGACAATCAGGCCGATACCGATCAGTACCAAGACGATCGTGCCCACCCAACGGATGATGTCCTGCGGGAGGTTCAACGCGCTGAGGAGTACCGAGCCCACCAGAGTGACGAGCGTGAAGCTCGTGACCAGGCCCGCGATCACAAAGTATGGGCGCCAGCGCGAAACCTCGGGCTGGGCGACCGGCACGGCATCCGCATCGGTACCCGCCTTGATGACCCCCGCGGAGCCGGCGCGGATTGCGGCGCCTGCTCCCACCTGGCCGCCAATTCCCGCTGCTACCTTTTCGCGGGCAGGTGCGGCCGTGCGAGTGCGGGCGGATTGCGCGCCACCCGTTAAGAAAATGACCGGCAGGACCGGCAGGATGCAGGGCGAGATGCCCGTGATAAGACCGCCGAGCAGTCCGATGATGATGAGTTCCATGGCGTACGCCTCCGTTGAGTTACGGAGGGTTCGCCCGCGAGGGTCGTGTGGATTGCCTAAGCGCCCGATGCTGCTGTTTTACCTGGGAACATATAGGTCACTGAAGATTTCTTACGACTGCCACCAATCCGGCCCGATGCATCGGGCGAACCTCCTGTGAAGCCGCACACAGCGGCGGGCAACCCACCCGGGAAGCCACAGACCGAAGTCCGTTCCGGCGGGCGACACACTATGGAGGAAATCATGGCTACACGTACTAAGAAGCTGACCTCAGGATTCGCGCTCGTCTTTGCTGGCGCACTCGCCCTCTCCGCTTGCTCCTCGTCCGGCTCGGACGATGCGGTAGAGAACACCGACTCGGCCCCCGCAATGTCGACCGAGGCTCCCGCCCCCGCCCCAGATCCCGCCATGTCCGACGACGCCATGGCCGAGGATGACGCCATGATGGACCCGGCCGCGAACCTGGTGGGCGCCGCGTGTGCCGACTACGCAGCAGCCGTTCCCGAAGGCGCTGGCTCGGTTCAGGGCATGTCTCAGGACCCGGTCGCAGTTGCCGCGTCCAACAACCCCCTGCTGACCACGCTCGTCGCAGCAGTGAGCGGGCAGCTCAACCCCGACGTTGACCTCGTTGACACGCTCAACGGCGATGAGTTCACGGTGTTTGCGCCTGTCGACGACGCATTCGCCAAGATCGACGCGGACACCATCGAGGTCCTCAAGACGGACAGCGACCTGCTCAGCTCGATCCTGACCTACCACGTCATTCCCGGTCAGATTGAGCCCGCGGACATCGACGGCACCTTCACCACGGTCAACGGCGAAGACCTCACCGTGACCGGCACTGGCGACGACATCATGGTCAATGGCGAGTCCAACGTCATCTGCGGTGGCGTCCAGACTGCCAACGCAACCGTGTACCTGGTCGACACGGTGCTCATGCCCCCGGCTAACTAATCGCCGGTTAGTACCCCCCAACGGCGGCGGCCGATGCCAACTCAGGTTGGCATCGGCCGCCGTTTTCGTTGTGGGCAGGGCAGCGCAGAAAATGTGCCACATACGGATGCGATTCCCGTCGCGTGTTGCGCCTCGCGGGAGGTAGATTCGGGGATACCGGCTTCACTCATGCGAACCCTAGGAGAATCCCATGGCCATCCCACCGCCGATTGACGGCTTTACTCGGTACCTGATGAAGAGCAAGTTCGGTGCTGGCCGCGACTTCAAGGTGCTTGACCCCGCCACCGAGGAGCAGTTGTTCCTGGTCGATGGAAAAATGGGCACGCGCCCCAAGGCCGACATCAATGGCCCCGACGGCCAGTTGCTCTACAAGGTCAAGGGAAAGCTGCTGGGTATTCCCAAGCGCATCGATGTATCCGATGCAGCGGGCGAGCACGTCGCACACGTGCACGCCAAGCCGTTCAAGTTTGTGCACGACAAGATCGAGATCACGTTTGCGAACGGCGACGAGTGGCTCGTGGTCGGCAACGTCATCGAGAAGTCCTACACCGTCGACGACTCCCACGGCCGCCACGTCATGCAGATCACGCAGAAGTGGGTGACGATGCGGGACAAGTTCATCATGGACGTCGCCGACGGCGTCGACCCGGGCCTTGCCTTTGCGGTGATGTGGTCGATTGACCGCTGGGTCGAGCGCGACTGATCCCCGGCGCAATTTTTGCTACGGAGGCATACTAAGAATCCAGATTCGTAGCGAAAGGCAACCACCATGGCACACGGCGACATCACCCACATCGACATTCCCGTAACGGACTTTGCGGCGGCATCGAAGTTCTACTCCAGCCTCTTCGGCTGGAAGATCGCGGAGATCCCGGGGTTTGAGGGCTACCCCATGTGGTCGGCTCCCAACGAGATCAGTGGCGGCGGGTTGGCGCCCCGTTCCGAAGGATTCACCCAGCCGCGTTCCTACGTGGAGGTCGACTCGATCGACGAGACTCTCGCAGCCGCGGTGGCGGCCGGCGCCACAGTGACCATGGCCAAGGAGGAGATCTCACCGACGAGCTGGTGGGCCGTGATCAACGATCTGGACGGCAATAGCCTCGGGTTATACGAGGGCGTCACGGACGCGTCTGGCGAATAACTGGTGGCCGGGCCTGTGTGGTGACGTCCGCGCTGAGGTAATAGCCTGGTGAGATGACTCAGACACCTACACACCTGCTCAATGACGGCCACTCGATTCCGGCGATCGGCTTTGGCACCTACCCACTGAAGGGTGAGGAGGGGCGAGACGCCGTTCATGCCGCGCTCGACAACGGCTATCGGTTGCTGGACTCCGCCACCAACTACGAGAACGAGGGCGCGGTTGGCCGTGGTCTGCGCGACTTTCTCGCGGACTCTGGAGTCTCTCGTGACGAGGTCACGGTGCAGAGCAAGCTCGCCGGTCGCCATCACGACTATGACAGCGCCCTCGCCGCAGGTTATGAGTCAGTCACCCGACTAGGATTAGATCGACTCGATGTCCTGCTGATCCACTGGCCCAACCCCATCACCAACAAGTACCGCGAGGCGTGGCGCGCGCTCGTGGAACTCCAGAAGCGTGGACTGATCCGCAGCATCGGCGTCTCCAACTTCACCGCCAAGCACCTCGCCGACATCATCGAGGACTCCGGCGTGACGCCGGCGATCAACCAGATCGAGCTACACCCCTACTTTGTTCAGGAGTCGATGCGCGCGACGCACGACAAGCTGGGGATCGTGACGGAGGCGTGGAGCCCGCTGGGCAAGCGCAGCGCGCCGTTCGGCGAGTCCCCGGTTGCCGATGCCGCCGCAGCTCACGGCGTGACGCCCGCCCAGGCGATCCTGCGCTGGCACGTGCAGATTGGGTCGCTACCGCTACCCAAGTCCGCGACTCCCTCGCGTCAGACGGAGAACCTCGACGTGTTCGGGTTCGAGTTGACCGATGCCGAGGTCGCGGCAATCTCGGGACTCACCAAGCCCGACGGCCGCCTGTTCGGCGGCGACCCTGACACCCACGAGGAGATGTAACTAGTCCTCCGCCTCCATGGCGGCGTTGAACTCGGCCTTGCTGGATTGCCAGCCGTCCTCGTTCATGCCGGTGCGCCAGTATCCGGAGATCGATACCTGATCGCGCGGCACTCCCACCTGCTTGAACAGGTAGCGACGCAGCGGCTTGATCATGTCCGCGTTGCCGTGGACGAACGCCTCGAGGCGCCCCTCGGGAACGCGCGCGCGCATCACGGCCAGCGTCAGTGCCTCGCCGTACCCGAGCGGTCGGCCGTCCGGCGTCTTGTGCTCGTCGCGGTGGACCCAGGTGACCTCGGTGCGCGAGGTCTCGCGTAGTGGTTGGTGATGCGCAGCGGAGGCGACTTCCACAAAAACCCGTGCTGCAGCATCGGCCGGGAGCGCCTCGAGCGCTGTGGCAATCGCGGGGATCGCCGCCTCGTCCCCGACCAAAAGGTGAGCGTCGGCATCGGCGGCGGGACGCCACTTGCCGCCCGGCCCGTTGAAGGAGATCTCGTCCCCTGGCTGCGCCCGCGCCGCCCAAGGACCCGCCAGACCCTCGTCGCCGTGAATGACGAAGTCGATCGCCATCTCGTTCGTCTCACGATCGAACGAGCGAATCGTGTAGGTGCGGGTGACGTCGCCAAACCTAAGTTTGACGTAGTGATCCGTGTAGGTGAGCTCGGGGAGCGCGCGCAAGCCGTTGCCCGTGAGGATCACACGGATCATATTGGGCGCAACTGCTTCCGTGCGCGCCACCGTCGCGGTGTGTACCGGACGGGGAGGACGCTTGTCTTTACTCATGTAGCCAGGCTAGATCAGTATGCGAAGGTGATCTGCTGGCGCGTGTGGTCGTGCGACTCGATCTCGTCGACCACTGCCTGCCCAAAGTCGGGCCCGGAGATGACTGACTCCCCAGCATCGTCCGTGACCACCACGTCGCCACCCACGCGATAGTGCCCTGTGGCCTCTCCCGGTGCGTATGAACCGAACGTGCGCGCGGGGCTCACGAAGAGCCAGTCGAGCTCGTCCGTGCGTGCCTGCAGATCCTGGAGGACGCCGAACATCTCCATCGCCTCCTCGGCGAAGGCCGCTGGGGCCTGCCCAGCCTCGGCGAAGGTCGGCTCGCCTGCCGCGGGGCGCAGCGCGCTGGCGCCGCCGATCACGACCAACCTGACTCCAGCATCGGCCGCCTCGTCGGCAAGCGCCGCATAGAGAGCGCGTACTCGGCCCGCCATGTCGCCGCGCGGGGACAGGGCCGCGACCAACACGTCGGTGGCGGACAGCGAGTCGGCGCGCACGGCCGCATCGGTCATGGAACCCACCTCGTAGCTCACGCCGTCGAGGAGGTCGGCGGCCTCGGGCAGGCGGCGGCTGTAAGACGCCACCTCGTGATCGCGCGTGATCGCGTCAGCGACGATTGCGCCGCCCGCGTAGCCGGTGCCACCGAGAACTGTGATGCGTGCCATGAGTGAAACTCCTAAGTGTGGGTTGTCGCGGATCAAGTCTCCATCGGCAACGCCCGTGGGCCCGACCGCTATTCCGCGTGCGCAAAGCGGTTGCGTCCCGCGAAGGCGACGAACGCTCCCTGACCGGTCGCGAGCAGCGCAGCGAACACCAATACCGGTGTCCAACTGTCGGTGAACTCAAAGAGCAGACCGGACATGATGGGACCGAGTGAGGCAATCAGATAGCCGACCGACTGCGACATGGCCGACAGCCTGCCCGAGTCGTGCGGCGTGCGGGCGCGCACCGACATGAGGGTCAGGGCCACCACCAGCGATGAACCCGCGCTGAGGCCCGCGAAAGCCACCCAAACCACCACGAGGTCGGGGAGCACCAGTAGGCCGACCATCGCGATGACCATGAGCCCGGCGGTCGCCATTCCCACCCCACTTTGGTCGTGACGACGGTGCAAGACCGGTCCGGCCACGAGGCCGCCGACGATGCCGGCAATCTGGAAGATGACCAGGTGCCAGCCAGCCTCCGACTCGCCCACTCCATGCGACGACTCGATGGAGGGTAGCCACGTGATGAGGAGGTAGAACACCGAGGACTGTAGCGCCATCACCAGGGCGACCTGCCAGGCGACGCCCGACCTCCACATCGACCGGGCCGCCGTGGGCGCCGTAGTAGCGGGGATGGGTACGGGTCGTGCTGCCTGGGATCCACGCAGACGGAACACCCACACGCCCGCGGCGATCAGCGCAGGGATGGCCCAGACCCCCAGCGCCAACTCCCAGTTGGTGGAGCGTGCGATGGGGACCGCAATTCCGGACGCGATGGCTGCGAAGCCACTCATCACGGCCGAGTACAGACCGG
Organism: Demequina aurantiaca; assembly: GCF_000975135.1. Lineage (GTDB taxonomy): Bacteria > Actinomycetota > Actinomycetes > Actinomycetales > Demequinaceae > Demequina > Demequina aurantiaca. The sequence continues at coordinate 548,551 of NZ_BBRF01000001.1, forward strand.
TCATGAGCGAGACCTGCTGGGGGAAGTCACGCTTGACGATCGCGGGCATCAGCACGTTCGCCACGGCGATGGCTGCGGCGAGCAGCACCGTGCCCACCCACAGCCAACCGCTAAGGCCCGGCAGTGACCGGACCACGGTGCCGAGCGTCAGCACTAGTAGCGCACCAAAGACCGCTCGGTCGGCGCCGAACGTTGACGACAGCCGGTGAACCAGCGGAGACACGACTCCGAAGGTGAGGATCGGCAGCGCCCCAAGCACGCCTAGGGCGCCGGCGGACAGTCCAGTGTCTGTGCCGACCCGGTCGATGATGGGGCCGAGCGCCGTGATCGCGCCCCGCAGGTTCGCCGCGACAACGAGGACCGTGACGGCGAGTAGCAGGTACGACGGAGTGCGGGCCGAGGATGGCGTGGGTGCTGGCACGGCGCTAGATGCTGACGTATTCATTGATCTAAGTGTCACTGACGACCGGGGTGCCAAAGGACCGTCACTGGCGCCGTTTCACACGGCTAGTCCGGGACGCGAGCTTCGCTGGCAAACAACGGATCGGCGATCGCGTCCCATTGCGCGCGCAGGTCGAAGCCGTCGACGTCCCGTAGCCAGTGCAACTGCAGGCCGTCGAGGATCGCGAAGAGCCGGCGCGCAAAGGAGTCTGGGTCCGCGAATTCCTTGGCGAGAATGGGGTGCGCACCCTCGACAATTGCGTCGAATCGCCGCTGAAAGTAGTCGTGCGCCGGGTGGTCCGGCGCGAGCGCCTCACCCTCGAGCACCGCGAACAGGCGCGCCGCTTCCGGCCGAGCTAGCATCGTCCCCACTACCCCGTCGAAGAGTTGACGCGCGGTGAGCTGGCCACCGCGCTCGCTCACGACGCGCTCGCCGTCGGTGCGGTCGCGATACTCGAGCACGGCCATCAGCAGCGTGGGCAGGTCGGCGAAGTAGTGCATGAGTCCGGGCGCGGACATGTCGCAGCGGCGCGCCAGCGAGCGCATGGTGAGACCACGGAAGCCCTCCTCCGTGATGATCACCATCGCGGTATCGAGGATGCGCGCTCGGCGCACTTCGGGGGCGAGCCGTTCAGCCACACGGGCCTCTCTTTCGTGAACGTGTACTTGCGCATGAGCCTAGCGCGGCTTACGATTCTTTATCTAACAGTTGTTAGATAACGCCAGTCTGTCACATCCCGATGGTCACCGCAGCCCATCGTCAACCCAGGAGACACCATGAATTCGCCCGCCGACAGCGTCACCGACACCTTCCTCGACCGAGCCCAGCAGGTCGTGGCGAAGCTCAGCACCGCCGACAAGATCCGCGTAGTCTCCGGCAAGGACTTTTGGACCACCGAGGCCATCAACGCCAGCGGGTCCCGCGAGGCCGTCCCCTCCGTCATGCTGACCGACGGACCCCACGGACTTCGCAAGCAACAGGGCGACACCGACCATGTGGGTCTCGCGGACTCCGTTCCCGCCACCTGCTTCCCTCCCGCCGTCACGCTCGGCGCCACCTGGGACCCGACCCTGCTCGAAGAGGTGGGCGGAGCACTCGGTCGCGAGTCTCGCGCCGAAAACGTCGCCGTGCTCTTGGGACCCGGCCTCAACATGAAGCGCCACCCCGCCGGTGGCCGCGTGTTCGAGTACGTTTCCGAAGATCCCTTCCTGGCCGGCAAGATGTCCGCCGGCCTGGTGCGTGGCATTCAGTCCGAGGGTGTGGGCGCGTGCCTCAAGCACTACGCCGTCAACAACCAGGAAAGCAACCGCATGTCAGTGGACGCCGTCGTAGACGAGCGCACGCTGCGCGAGCTCTACCTGACCGGCTTCGAGATCGCCGTCAAGGAATCCGACCCGTGGACCATCATGTGCTCGTACAACCAGGTCAACGGCACCCACGCCGGCGAGAACAAACGCCTCATGACCGACATCCTGCGTGATGAGTGGGGCTTCACCGGCCTCGCCATGACCGACTGGCTCGCGACCTACGACCGCCCCCAGGCCATCGCCGCGGGCCTCGACCTCGAGATGCCCGGCTCGCACGGCCTGTGGGACGGCGCCGTCGAAGCCGCGCTCAAGGACGGCTCGCTGGCCATGGCCGACCTCGACGCGGCGGCCACCAACGTGGTCCGGCTTGCGCTTCGCTCAGTGGAGCACGATGGCCTCGACCCAGCCACAGCATCGGCCGATGCCGGGGTTGATTTTGAATCGCACCACGCCATCGCTCGCCGCGCCGCGGCGGCCGGAACCGTGCTGATGACCAACAACGGCATCCTCCCACTCTCCCCCAAGGGCCGCATCGCCGTCGTGGGCGCCTTCGCCGAGAGCCCCCGCTACCAGGGCGGAGGGTCATCACACGTCAACCCCACCCAGCTCGACAGCGCGCTCGACGCCATCCGCGAGGCACTCGCGCAGGACACCGCGACCGCCGATGTCGAGGTCACCTACGCGGCCGGCTACGACGCCAAGTCCGGAGACACCACCGCGGACCTGCTGGTCCAGGCGGCGAACGCCGCGCGCGACGCAGACGCAGTGATCTTCGTGGGTGGCCTGCCCAGTTCCCTCGAGTCCGAGGGCTTTGACCGCGCGAACCTGGGGTTGCCAGGCGCACACGATCGCCTGATCGAGCTGCTGTGCGACACCAACCCGAACACCGTGGTGGTACTGCAGAATGGCGGCCCGGTGAACATGCCGTGGGCCGCACGTCCGGCAGCAATCGTCGAGGCCTACCTCGGTGGCCAGGCAGGCGGATCCGCGATTGCGGACGTGCTGCTCGGCGCTGCTGAGCCCGGCGGACGCCTGGCCGAGTCGTTCCCCGTCTCGACCCTGGACCTGCCCGCGCATCAGAACTTCCCCGGCGACCCCGGCCAGGTGGAGTACCGCGAGGGTCTGTTCGTGGGCTATCGCTTCCACGATGCCTCGGGCATCCCCGCGCGCTTCCCGTTCGGCCACGGCCTGAGTTACACCACGTTCGACTACTCGGACCTGTCCACCCGCAAGAGCGGCGACGGCTACACCGTCAAGGTGACCGTGACCAACACGGGCACGCGTGCCGGCAGCGAGGTCGTGCAGGTGTACGTGCGGGACATCGAGTCGTCGGTCTACCGTCCCGACAAGGAACTCAAGGGCTTCGCCAAAGTGCATCTGGCCGCCGGAGCCTCCGAGACCGTCACGATCGAGCTCGATCGCCGCGCCTTCGCCATCTACGACGTCCCCTCCAAGGACTGGAAGGTCGAGGCCGGCGAGTTTGAAATCATCGTCGCCGCGTCGTCCACCGATGTACGCGCCTCCAAGAAGGTTCGCATCGCATCGGACGATGCCGTGGCCCCCTCGAGCGGCCCCGCGGGCTTTGTGGCCACTGACGCGGAATTCGCGACGTTGCTCGGGCACCCCATCCCGACCCCACGCCCCACACTCCCGTTCCACCGCGACTCGACCATCGATTCACTGCAGCAGACGGCCCTGGGTCGCAAACTACGCACGCAGCTACAGGGTGTCATCAGCAAGCAGTTTGGCGACATGGGCGACGACGAGGACACCGCGGCGATGATGAGCGCCATGTTCGGCGAGATGCCCTTGCGCGGCATTGCCACCGCGAGCAACGGCAAGGTGTCCCTCAAGGCGCTCAACGCCGCCATCGCGACACTTAACACCACATCATCCGCGGCGCGCAGGGCAAAGAAGGACGCCCGCTAACGCGTCGCACAACAACCGCAGCTCCTGCGCTTACATCTGGGCTCATTTTTGGGCCCAAAGTGATTGAGATGTAAGCGCAGGAGCGTGCGGAAGATTCCGGGCGGTAGTGTCGGCGAGATGAACACTGTCGTAAAGGTCGGGCGCATCGCAGCGATCGCGTTGATTCTGGCGGCCATCGTTGGCGACGCGTGGCCGGGCGTGGCCGACGGCACGCTGAGATTCTTCAACTTCTTCGGCTATTTCACGATTCAGAGCAATCTGATCGCGGCAGCGGCCTTGGGAATCGCGGCGTTCTACACGGGCCGCGAGCGCCCGTCCTGGGTCGAGTATCTCCGGGCGTGCGCCGCGGTCTACCTTGTCATTGTGACCGTGGTCTATTGGACTCTGCTCGCCCCCAGCTCGGATCCCGAGGTCCCGTGGGCCAACTACATAGTCCACCTCGTGAGTTGCCTGATTGTGCTCGCGGACTGGCTCCTTGTGGGACCCCGGCGCGCCCTGCCCGCGAAGGGCTTCTGGGTGGTGCTCCTGTACCCGGTGGTGTGGCTGGCGGTGGTTCTTGCGCGCGGCGCCACCGATGGCTGGGTGCCGTACGGATTCCTGGAGCCGGACAATGGCTACGCCTCCGTCGCGGTGGTCGTGGGCGGCATCGTGGTGGTCGGAAGCGTGCTCGCGCTCCTGCTCTTCAAGGCGACTCGATGGCGACTCGTCACGCCGTAGGCTGACTCACATGCTTATTGCGATCGGTGTCATCGGCGGACTCGCCATCGTTGCCCTCGTGGGCTGGTTTGTGATTTACGCACCCAAGCCTCCCGAGCCCACGCTCGACAATGAGGTCTCGCGGGCATCCATCAAGGTGGGCGACATGAACCGTGACTACATCGCGGTGGTGCCGGCAAACCTCAGTCCGGGAGCCCCCCTGTGGGTAGTGCTCCACGGCGCCAGTTCCAATGCCGAAGACATGCGGTTCATCACCGGCTACCAGTTTGAGGAGCTCGCAGCCCGCGAGGGTTTTGTCGTGGTGTACCCGGCCGGCTACAAGCACAGTTGGCACGACTGCCGCACCGCCACCAAGTACGCCGCACGTGCGGAGGGAATCGACGATGTCGCGTTTCTCAACGCTCTTGTGACAGACCTGACCCAAAAGCATGGCCTCGACACGGAGCGCGTGTATGGCTTCGGCTATTCCAACGGTGCACACATGCTCTACAAGATGTTGGCGCAGAGCCCTCATACCTTTGCCGCCATCGTCGCCAACGCGGCGAACATGTCGGAGCCCAGTAGCTCGGACTGCATCAACCTCAGCATCCCCAAACCCGTCATGCTGGTCGAGGGCACCAAGGACTCACTCAACCCCTTTGCCGGTGGACGCGCGGGCAGCCGCGGCAACCCTCTGGGCGAGGTGAAGTCGGCAATCGACTCCGCGATCGCCTTCGCCCGCGTGAACGGCGTAGCCGGGCCGGCATCGGACCCTGGCATCAACAGCGTGGAGGGTGCCCCCGTTCGTACCTTGGTTGCCGGGATCGAGGGCAAGCGCCGGTCGGTGGTCCTCAAGGAGTTCGGCGCAGGCAGCGGCGTGCCGGTGCGGCTCTATACCGTCAAGGGCGGTGGGCACGTGGTCCCGAACACGGGCTACCGAGCCCCGCGCATCATGGGCCGTAGCTCCAAGAACTTCGATGCGCCCATCGCGGCCTGGGAATTTACCGAGGAATTGACGCGTAGCAAGAAGTAGACGCGACAAATGGCCTACTGACGCAAAGGAGTAGTTCGATGGCCAACGGCTCCGCTGGCACCAAGGACAGTTACCGCGAGAACAGCCTCACCCTGCGCGGGGCCGTGGCCATGGGCACCGGCGTCATGGTGGGAGCCGGCATCTTCGCCCTCACCGGCCAGGTCGCCGAGCTCGCCGGACCACTGTTCCCGCTCGCGTTTCTTGCCGCCGCGGGAGTGGCCGGCCTCAGCGCCTATGCCTACGTTAAGGTCACCCGGGTCAATCCCTCGGCCGGCGGGATCGCCATGATCCTGACTCAGGCTTACGGCCGGCGCACTATTGCCGCGGGGTCCGCGATGCTGATGGCGTTGTCGATGGTGCTCAACGAGGCGTTGGTCGCCCGCACCTTTGGCACCTACGTTCTCAGGCCCTTCGGCGGTGGTCCGCCATGGCTCATCTCGGCGCTGGCCGTAGCGCTGGTCGCAGCCGCCGTGGGCATCAACCTGGCCCGCAACGAGTCAATCTCGTGGGTACAGACCGTGGGGGCAGTCATCAAGATTGCCGGAATCGGCCTGCTGGCCATCGCCGCGATCGCCGTGTCCGGCTTCAGCTACAAGGCCGCCGACGAGGGCCTCACCGATGGTACGAGCATCGGCGGGTTTGTCGCCGCAACCGCCCTGGCGGTGCTCGCCTACAAGGGCTTCACCACCATCACCAACGACGGCGCAGAACTGAAGGATCCCGAGCGCAATGTGGGCCGCGCCATCATCATCTCGCTGAGCATCTGTGCGGCGCTCTACGTACTGGTGAGCATTGGCGCAGGGGCGTCGCTGTCCGTCAGCGAGATCGTCGACGCCAAGGACTATTCCCTCGCGCAGGCGGCCGAGCCCGCGCTCGGGCAGTTCGGCATCAACGCCACAGTGGTGGTTGCGGTCGTCGCGACCATCACGGGGCTGATCGCGAGCCTGTTCGCCGTGTCCCGCATGCTCACCATGGTCACCGACATGAAGATGATCCCCCACCGCCACTTTGGGCTGCCGGGAAGCGTGCGTCAGCACGTATTGATCTACATCGGCATCGTGGCCGCCGTCCTCGCGGCAACCCTAGGACTATCTGCCATCGCGGCCGTCGGCATCATCGTCTACCTCATCATGGACATCGCCCTCCAATGGGGCGTGCTTCGTCACCTGCGCAAAGACGTGGACGCGAAGGCGTGGATCATTGTCGCCGCCCTCGCTGCCGACGTGACCGCCCTAGTCGCGTTCGTGCTGATTCGAGGCGCACAGACCCCGTGGGTCATCGTCGGCGCGGTCGTCGCGACGATCGTCGTGTTTAGCTTTGAGGCCTGGTACCTGCGGCGGCACCCCGACGATGACAACTCTGGTCAGAGGTAGCGTTCTACAAAGTTTCCCTTGATTTTTTAACGTAAAGACGACGCAAAGCCAGTCATAAAAACGCCAAAAGGGACAAGCGTCCGCAGTGGGCCGGTCGACGCGCCGCACCGGTAGTTACATCACGTTCAGGTAACGGTAGGGTCAAGAACGTGTACGCAATGGTGCGGACGTTCAGAGTGCTCGCCGCCCTCGGCATTATGGCCGCGGTGGTGGCCTCAGCCCTGCCTTCGATGACCGACGGCACCTTCAAGTTTTTCAATACCTACGGGTTTTTCACCAACCAAACCAATGCGATTGCCGCCGCGGCACTCATCGTCGCGGCGATCTACACCCGCAGCCCCCGGCCCGACTGGGTGGAGCTGCTGCGAGCATCGGCCGCCGTGTATTTGACCGTGGTAACGATCGTGTACTGGCTACTCTTGGCTCCCTTCCACGACGCCGCAGTGCCGTGGGCGAACACGGTGCTTCACCTGGCGAGCGGCATCATCGTGGTTGCTGACTGGCTCATCGCCGGGCCTCGCCGGCCCCTCCCGTTGGGCAAGATGTGGATCGTACTCATCTATCCCGCGCTGTGGTTGGGCGTCATCCTGGCCCGCGGCATCACCGACGGCTGGGTCCCCTACCCGTTCCTCAACCCCAACAACGGTTACGCCTACATCGCGACCATCTGCCTGGTCGTGGTGAGCGTTGGTGCACTCTTCTCCGCCGTGTACTTTCGAGCCCCACGCTGGCGTCCGGACCCCACCCACGCAACCACCTCTCCTGCCTCCACCTAGGGGCTGTTGTGCTGCTGGGGCGGCGCGTAGCCTGATGGGATGAGTGGAAGCCACAGTCACACGGGGCACGCGGGAAGTCGCCATCGCTGGCGCCTCGCGGTGTCGTTCGGTCTCATCCTCGCGTTCTTTGTGGTCGAGCTCATCAGCGCGATCACCTCGGGATCGCTCGCCCTCTTGACCGATGCCGGCCACATGGCCGCGGATGTCGTGGCCCTGGGCGCTGCCCTCATCGCGACGCGAGTCGCCACCCGACCCGACAGCACCGGAACTCGCTCGTACGGCAGCTACCGCGCGGAGGTGTTCGCGTCCGGGCTAGCGGTTTTGTTGATGTGGGGCGTCAGCATCTACGTGGTCGTGGAAGCGATTGGCCGCATCGGCGATGAACCCGAACTCGCGTCGGGGACCATGCTCGTGGTCGGCGCGCTGGGACTCATAGTGAACCTGGTCGCCTTAGTGCTCTTGCGCGGCGGCTCCAAGGAGTCGCTCAACGTCAAAGGCGCCTACCTCGAGGTTTTCGCCGATGCCTTGGGTTCCGTGGGCGTGATTGCGGCGGGAATCTTGGTTCACGCCACAGGCGACGGAGTCTGGGACACGGTCATCGCCTTGGCAATCGGGGTGTTCGTCGCCGTGCGGGCGACCATGTTGGGGCGCGAGGTGGTGCACGTGCTCGCGCAGCACGCGCCGGCCAACGCCGATCCCCGCCAGATCGACAGCGACCTGATGTCGATCGACGGGGTGGAGGGCGTGCACGATCTGCACGTGTGGACATTGACGTCAGGCATGGACGTCGCCACGGCTCACCTGGTGGCGCGCCACGACGCGGATCCAACCGCCGTGCTTGGTGCGGCGCGAACCCTGCTGCGCGAGACCTACTCGCTGGCGCACGCGACCATCCAGGTGGAATACGCGAAGGATGCGAGTTGCCACGAGGCGGATTGGTAGAACACCAGGTATTTTTCCGGGATTCGCCCACATTCCTGTCGGGTGGGGGCTAGCGTAGAGACAAAGCTCAGCGCTACACCTACTCACAGGGAGAGTCATGGCGACCAAGCAGGACGTCCACACCCCGATGTCCAAGTCGGCGCTCAGCAAGGCGGTCTTCTGGCCCGGCGCGATCCTGATCCTTGGCTTCTGTCTCTACGCCATCATCTGGCCCGACTCCGCTGAAGCACTCTTCGCTCAGATCCAGTCCGGCATCGTGTCGGGATTCGGCTGGTACTACGTGCTCATTGCCGCGGTGTTCGTGGCGTTCACCCTGTTCATCGGCTTTAGCCGGTTCGGCAACATCAAGTTGGGACGGGCTGGGGACAAGCCGGCATTCTCACTATTCTCGTGGTTCGCACTGCTCTTCGCGGCCGGCATGGGCATCGGCCTGGTCTTCTACGGCGTCGCGGAACCTCTCGCGCACTACGCCGACCCCCGCCCAGGAGTGACCGGCACTCCCGAGCAACTCGCGCAGGCCTCCATGACTCAAACATTCCTCCACTGGGGAATCCACGCGTGGTCGATCTACATCGTGGTGGGCGTCTCAATCGCTTATGCCGTGCACCGGCGCGGGCGTCCCGTGTCGATCAGGTGGGCGCTCGAACCTCTCCTGGGCGCCAGAGTCAAGGGACGCTGGGGTGACGTGATTGACGTCACCGCCGTGGTCGGCACCATGTTTGGTGTGGCGACGTCTTTGGGACTCGGCGTGCTCCAAATGAGTTCCGGGCTCGACTCGGCGGGCATAGCGCAACCCACCACCAGTACTCAGATCATGCTGATCGTCATCATCACGATCTTCACCATTTTCTCCTTGGTCACCGGCCTGCAAAAGGGCATGAAGTGGTTGTCCAGCATCAACCTGGCGCTCGCCGGCGGGATCTTGCTGTACGTACTTTTCGCGGGCCCCACGCTCTTCATCCTGCGGGAGTTCGTCCAAGATGTGGGTGCGTACGTACAGAGCTTTGTGGGACTGAGCTTCAACGTCTCGGCCTACGCGGGCGAGGCCGGCGAGCAATGGCAGGCCGCATGGACCACCTTCTACTGGGGTTGGTGGATCTCCTGGGCGCCGTTCGTCGGCATCTTTATCGCGCGTGTTTCCAAGGGGCGCACCGTTCGCGAGTTCGTCTGGGGCGTGCTGCTCGTCCCGACGTCCATCGCCTTTCTGTGGTTCGCCACGCTGGGAGGCACGGCCATCTACCGCGAACTCTACGGCGACGGCGGGCTCATCGGTCCCAATGGCGAGGTCGATTACAACGGTTCTCTGTTCGCGATGCTCGACGGCCTGCCAGGCGGCGCGGCCGTAAGTTACGGCGCAATCCTATTGATCGGGCTGTTCTTCATCACGTCCTCGGACTCCGGCTCGCTGGTGCTGGGAATGCTCACGTCGGGAGGGGCAGAGAACCCTCGCCAGTGGTTGCGTGTTTTCTGGGCGGTGACGACGGCTCTCGTGGCAATTGCCCTGTTGCTCAGTGGGGGCCTGACCGCGCTACAGACGGCGGCCATCATCACGGCTTTGCCATTCTCGGTGGTGATGATCGGCATGATGTTGGCCACCCTCAAGGCGTTCCGACGCGAACATCAAAGCTACCTGCGCGACAACCGACAGGACTTTGTCGAGCATGTTTCTGAATACGTTGGCGATGAGTATGGCCTGGAGTCCACGGACCAACAGGCCGCGCCCATCAAGTACAAGGTGTCGTGGCTTCAGAAGCTGGGGCGCGCGCCCGAGCGTGAGGAGATTCCCAACGCCAAGGTGGGCGCGTCCGGCGGGGTGCAATCACCCGCACCAAACTCGGAAACCTTCGCTGACGAAGACGAGGTCAGCCCCTCGTTCATCAACTCCTCTACCGACGAGATCGTCACGCCGGTGAAGGACGACCGTTCCTAGTCGCGCGTCAGAATCGCGACTTCGACGGGACCCTCAAGGCCCTCATCACCCTCGCGGGGATCGTCGAGATAGAACTCAACACGTGACGCCCACTCGCCGTCCACGCCCGGTTCGACGTCAAAATTGAGGTCGTTCAGATCTGCCCACATCATGGTCTCGCGGGTGACCTCGTCGAGGTTGTCAAAAGGACCCTCGTAGGAGGCGACTGCGTAGCGCCCCGGGGGAAGCACATCGGCGACGTAAGGAAGATCAATCCAGGTATTCTCCGGAATCACCCAGCCCACGTCAACGGTGAACGGGCCCCGCATGTCGAGCCTGCGATACCTCACCAACGAAGGACCGGTGGGGTTAATCCCTCGCGCTGCGAGGTAGACATCGAGCTGGTCGTAGGCGGCACCGATGCGCTGGCCAATGTCATGCATCGTCACTGTCACCGGCAACGCCACATAGGTGACGGGTTCGCGACTTTCCACGCGGAACGTTGCGTTCGACATGTCGCTAGGCCCGGTACTCGGGGTTGGGGTGGTCGAAGCGGGCGCCGTCGCTCCACGCCTCGCTGGAGTTGCCCCCTGCCGGATAGCCGCCAGAGTCCTTGAGCCACCGCGCCGCGTGCATCAGGTTCCACGTCATGAACGTAGTGTTGCGGCGCGTGAAGTCGGTCTCTGGTCCTCCGCTGCCCTCGTCGAGGAAAGACGGCCCCGGGCCGACGGGCCCAATCCAGCCAGCATCGGCGTTGGGGGGAATGGTGTAGCCCAGGTGCTGCAGCGAATAGAGGACGTTCATGGCCACGTGCTTGATGCCGTCCTCGTTACCGGTGACGAGGACGCCGGCGGTGCGCCCGTAGTAGAGAAATTGGCCCCGATCGTTCGTCTCCCCCGACAAAGCGTAGAGACGCTCGATCAGTCGTGTCGCAACCGACGACTTGTCCCCCAGCCAAATTGGTGTGCCGATCACCAAGATGTCGGCGTCGAGAATCCGATGCTTCAGGTCCGGCCACCCGTCGCTCGCCTGACTGCCGCCCGGAACATCCGCGCGCATGTCGGGATAGACGCCGGGGGCCAGGTCGAAGTCCACGGCGCGGATGACATCCACGTCAACCCCGTTCTCCCGCATGATCGCGATCGAGTTATCCATCAGGCCCTGAGTGTGGCTGAGCTCAGGGCTGGGCTTCAGCGTGCAGTTCACAAAACATGCCTTGAGATCAGTGAAATCAGTGTCGGTGCTCATGGTTTCGACGCTACGCGAGCCACGGCACGCTCGCCACCCCATAGTCTGAGCCGGTGAACAAAGCACTCCTGTATTCCCGACTCGTCATGATGGGACTCATCGCGTCTGCGTTGCTGGCCACTCTGACTGATACGTCTGGACGGGTGCCCTCATCATTCTTGGAGATCGCCACCTACTTCACCTTTCAGGCCAACGTCATTGCGATGGCCACCTGGGGGGCCCTCGTGTTCTACGCCGTGCAGCGTCAGCGCCGCGGCGATGCCAGCCCACGCTGGCTCGAATACGCACGGGCGTTCACGGCTGCCAATCTGGTCGCCATCGGTGCGATTTACTGGATCGCGATTGCTCCGCTGGGTCTCCAGGATGGACCACAACTCATCTACGTGATGGTCGTCTCGCATCTGGTGACCCCGCTCTACGCCGCCGTCGAGCACATGCTCGTGGGGTCACGCACACCACTGCCTTGGCGTCACGTCTGGTGGCTGACGACGTATGCGACGGTCTGGGTCTGTATTGCGGTGCTCCGGTCCTTGCTCGGCGGAACAGCCGTGTACGACTACCTCGACACCGCGCTCGGATTCACCGCCATCGTGACGGGCCTCGCCTGGAACTACGCCATTCTCTTCGGAGCATCGATGGGTGCCATGCGAATTCGCCGCTGGCGACGCTGGTCGGAAACAGGGACGCGCCTCACGCCACGGCAAGGGGTCTCGACGCCGCCGCTAGATGAGGGAACGCGCCTCAGCGCACCGACTCTGCATCGATGATGACGCCGTCTCGCTCCAACTGTGCTTCCCACTTCTGCTTCTCGCGGGTCGCGAGCATCAGCATCACTCCCCACAATCCCAGATCATCGATAAGCCCGATCGGACCCAGGAATGCCTCCGGAATGAAGTCAATCGGCCACAGCGTATAGGCGATGGTGCCGGCGAAAGCCAGCCACGTCATCGGCGCGACCTTGTATTGGCCCGTGCGCACGGCCTTGAAGAAACTCCACCACATCGTCACACCTCCGGACACTGGCGCGGGCTCGTCACCCGCTCACTTCTTTGCCGACAGTTGACTTTAAGGTTACGCCTCGCTGGTGACATTCACCAGGGTTCCCACTACGCGGAGGGCGAAGTGACCTCGCGCAGTTCGCCCGAGTGCACGTCAAAGACAAATCCGCGCACCTGCGTGGCGTCTACCAGGAAGGGGTTGCGGCGCACGCGCTCAATGGACTGGCGCAAGTCCGCGTCCAGATCACGGAAGCTCTCTGGGCTCCACGTGGGCTTGAGCCCGGTCTCGTCGAGTAGCTGGTTGCGCAATTCGTCATCGGTGAACGTCAGCGCGCCGCAGTCCGTGTGGTGGACGAGCACAATTTCGCGAGTTCCAAGCTTGCGCTGAGAGATGACCAAGGATCGGATCACGTCGTCCGTCACCACGCCACCGGCGTTGCGGATGATGTGTGCGTCACCCAGGTCGAGCCCGAGCATCGCGAACGTGTCGAGGCGGGAGTCCATGCAGGACACCACGGCGAGCTTGAGCTTGGGGGGGAGAGGGAGGTCCGGCGTGAAGGATTCGGCATACGCGCGGTTGTTCTTCACTAGCTGATCGGCGACTGTCATTCGGCTTCTCCATCGTTCGGGCGCGCGGGGAACTATCTGGCCGCGCTGGACTCCGTTCAGAATAGGGCAAACAGCGCCTGGATCTCACCCCAAACTGGCGACCAGTCGCCCTCGCGTCAGGATGGCCGCACGGTTCGGAGGCGGCCACGCGCGGAGCGATCGTCACTTTTGCGAGCACCATGGGCGGACGTAGACTCAAATAAGCAAGTCGAATTGATTCGACGCCCCCTCAAACCTCAACCGAAGGGCCTCGCATGTCACGCATCTTCATCACAGGATCCGCCCAAGGTATAGGCGCCGAGTGCGCGCGCCAACTCCTCGCAGCCGGGCACGAGGTCGTCCTTCACGCACGTGACGCCGACCGCGCCAGTGCCGCGAGGGCCACCAATCCCGGAGCGAGCGCCGTCGTCACCGGCGAGCTGGCGAACATGGAATCGACCCGCGCACTCGCCGCTGCGGCCGAGGCCGCCGGTCCATACGACGTCATCATTCACAATGCAGGGGTGGGCGGCGGTAGCGGCGACCGAACCGAGACCGCCGATGGCCTCGAGCGCGTCTTCCACATCAACGTGGTGGCGCCATACATTCTCACCTGCTTGATGGCGCTCGCTCCACGGATGATCTACTTGACCTCGGGGCTGGAAGCTGACGGTCATTGGGTGGCGGACGACCTGCAGTGGACCGGCCGCGAATGGAACAGCATGCAGGCGTACTCGGACTCCAAGTTGCACGATTCGATGCTGGGTTTTGAGCTCGCCGCGCGCCACCCCGAGTCGATTGTCAACGTGGTCGACCCCGGCTGGATCAAGACTCAGCTGGGCGGCCCCGACGCGTGGGACCCCGTGTCCGAGGGCGCTGAGACTCAGGTGTGGCTCGCGACGTCAACCGAGGCGGTCGCGACAACCTCGGGACAATACGTCAAGCGCCGCGAAGTACTCGAGCCCAACCCCGCTACTCAGGATGTTGCCGCTCGGGCGGCTCTGATGAAGGAACTCAAGCGCATCACCGGACTCCAGTTTCCTTAAGACTGCATGCGCATTGGCGGTGTCGTATCGCCAACACAACGGTCCACCGGCGTCTACGTCATTGGCGTCGCGGTGTGTGCTCCATTGCTCGCAGACCGCTCCAACAATTGCCGCAAGTGCCAGCATCGGCTATTGTTCACGTTAACATCGTGTTGACACGACGCGGTGAAGTATTGGACTGTGCACGGTCACAGTCTCCGATGAAGGGCACCAATGAGTTCCGGGTCAGAGGCAAAGAAGCCAGGCAACGAGGAAGTAGCTCGCGACGAGACGATTCATGTCAGTCGCGACCGCCTCGCTGATGGCCGCGAGATCATCTATTTCGACGACCGCGGCACCACGCTGCCGGAGGCCCGCAAAGCCGACGCCCGCACCCTCGACCCGCGCCCCGCCACGGCCACGGCGCGCCAGGACCCTCTCACGGGCGAATGGATTTCAGTCGCGGCAGCCCGTCAGAATCGCGTGATGCTGCCGCCCGCGCACCTGGACCCGCTGGCACCGCAGTCCCCCACCAACCCCTCGGAAGTCCCCGACAACTACGACGTCGCGGTCTTCGAGAACCGCTCGCCGTCATTCGGCCCCCAACCAACCATCGAGGACACCGGCTTCTCCACCGAGATTGGCCTCGAGCGCACTGCACAGTCAGCGGGTCGATGCGAGGTGGTGTGTTTCTCCCCCGAGCACGATGGTTCGTTCGCATCGCTCGGAGACCTGCGCGCTCGCACCGTCATCGAAGCCTGGGCGCACCGCACCTCGGAGCTATCCAAGATCCCTGCCGTTAAGCAAGTGTTCCCTTTCGAGAACCGGGGCGAGGCCATCGGCGTCACGCTGCACCACCCCCACGGCCAGATCTACTCCTACCCGTATGTCACCCCTCGCACGCAGCGCCTGCAATCCAGCGTCGCCGCCTACGGCCAGTCGCTAATGGCAGACATCCTGGACCGCGAGCGTGAGGGCGACCGCGTGCTGATCGCAGGCGAGTACTGGACTGCTTTTGTGCCGTTCGCCGCGCGCTGGCCCGTCGAGATCCACGTCCTGCCCCACCGCGACGTGCCCGACTTCGCCCACACCTCGCTCGAGGAGCGCGACGAGCTCGCAATGCTCTACCCCCGCGTCCTACGCGGGGTCGACGCTCTCTACGACACCCCGACTCCGTACATCGGGGCGTGGCACCAGGCCCCGCTCGAGGGCGGCGACGGCATCCGGCTGATGGCCCAGGTCACGAGCCCCCGCCGCGCGGCCGACAAGCTCAAGTTCCTTGCTGGCTCCGAGGCCGCCATGGGTGCCTGGATCGCGGACGTCTCTCCCGAGGTGGCCGCCCAGAACTTGCGCGAAGCAATCGCCCGAGCCGATGCATCGGCCGCCCCGTCGCTAACCGCAATCCCCCAGAAGGACGCCCGATGACCGCCATTGAACCCGCTACACCCCACCTCGCCCAGGGGGGCGTATGGTCCGCCCCGGGCCGCGTCAACCTGATCGGCGAGCACACCGACTACAACGGCGGCTTGGTCCTTCCCCTCGCGATCGACCGCCGCACCACGTGTACGGTCACGCCACGCGAGGATCGCATCCTGCGCGTCACGTCGACTGCGGGTGATGGCGAAGCGATCGAGTTGAGCATTGATGAACTTGCCGCCGATGCCGTGTCGGGCTGGTCCGCGTACGTCCTTGGGGTGGCGTGGGCGTTGGGCGAGATGGGCTCCGACCTGTCAAGTGTCACGGGTCTCAACATCGAGCTCGACTCAGACGTACCGATCGGCGCGGGGCTGTCCTCCTCTGCCGCGATCGAATGCTCCGTCGCTGTCGCCCTGAACGACTTGTGGAGTCTCGGCCGGTCCCCAATGGAGCTTGCCCGTGCGGGTCGGCTCGCAGAGAACAGCGCCGTCGGTGCCCCCACGGGAATCATGGATCAGGCCGCCTCGATGCTGGGCGAGCAGGATCACGCAGTGTTCCTGGACTGCATGACCGAGGAGGCCCAGACCGTGCCGCTGCACCTCGAGGAGAACGCCCTCGCGCTACTGATTGTCGACACCCGCGTCGAACACGCTCACGCGACCGGCGGGTATGCCTCGCGCCGCGCCTCGTGTGAGAAGGGCGCAGCGGCAATGGGCGTCAAGTTCCTCAGCGAACTGTCGGTGGACGACCTACCTGAACTGCAGAAGCGCGTCGACGACGAGACCTTCCGCCGCTGTCGCCACATCGTTACCGAGAACCAGCGTGTGCTCGATACGGTCGAGGCGCTGCGAACTAAGGGACCGCTTGCGATCGGCAACTTGCTGTGTGCGGGTCACGCTTCGATGCGCGACGACTTCGAGATCTCGGTGCCCGAGATGGACCTGGCGGTGGACACTGCGATGGCCAGCGGCGCGATCGGTGCCCGGCTCACCGGTGGTGGGTTTGGCGGTTCGATGGTCGCCCTGGTCCGCGACGGAGACGTTGACGCCATCTCCGCGGCGGTCGCGGCCGCCTTCGCGGGTGCGGGCTACACGGAGCCTCACTCGTTCACCGTTCACGCGGCCTCCGGGGCGAGGCGGGACGACTCCGAATCAACCACCACGTGAACATGGGACGAGATACCCGTCAAAAAGCAACCATTCCCTGAACGCAGGAAAGTTGGGCCGGTGGCGCTCCCGGATTGTGAACACTCCAGCACCATCACTCCAGCGCCGGCTCCCAGCGCGCACACCCCAGCACCGGCTCCCAGCACCACCACCCCAGCACCATCACCTCAGCGCGCACACCCCACCATCACCGCTCCAGCGTCACCGCTCCAGCGTCACCGCTCCAGCGCCACCGCTCCAGCGTTCAGGAAATGGTTGAATTTGAGAGCCTCGCAGGTCTGACGTTCACGTAGTGGTTGAAAATCTAGGTAAGGATGTAAGCATGACTTGGATGGTGACCGGCGGAGCCGGCTATATCGGATCGCACGTCGTCAGGGCGCTGACCGGCGCCGGAATGAGCGCCGTGGCGCTCGACGACCTCTCTACCGGCTTCGCGGACTTCGTCGAGGACGGCGTACCCCTGGTGCGCGCCAGCATCCTGGATGGCGAAGCGGTTACCAAAGCCATGCGTGAGCACGGCGTCACAGGCGTCATCCACTGCGCGGGCTACAAGTACGCGGGCGAGTCCGTCAAGCGCCCCGTCCACACGTACCGTCAGAACGTCGAGGGCCTGGGCGTGCTGCTCGACTCGATGGCCGCCGCGGGTGCGGGACGACTGGTGTTCTCCTCCTCCGCAGGGGTCTATGGCACCCCGTCGGTGGACCTCGTCACCGAGGACACCCCCACCACGCCCGAGTCCCCCTACGGCGAATCCAAACTCATCGGCGAGTGGCTGATCCGCGACCAGGTACGCGCTCTGGCGGGTTCCGATGCGCCGCTCACCGCCACCAGCCTGCGTTACTTCAACGTGGTGGGCTCCGGCTTCGAGGACATCTACGACGCCTCGCCCTATAACCTCTTCCCGCTGGTCTTTGCGAAGCTCACCGCGGGAGACACCCCCGCAATCTTTGGCGACGACTACGCGACCGACGACGGCACGTGCGTGCGCGACTACGTACACGTCAGCGACCTTGCCCATTCTCACGTGGCCGCAGCCCGCATGATGGAGGCCGGCCGAGAGCTCGCCCCGGTCTACAACCTGGGCTCGGGAGCTGGCACGTCGGTGCGCGAGATCATGGACGCGGTGCGCGAGGTCACGGAGATCGACTTCCAGCCCCGTATCGAGCCCCGCCGCGCGGGTGACCCTGCGCGCATCGTTGCCACCGGCGAACTCGCCGGGGATGACATCGAGTGGAAGAACAGCCACGACGTTCACGAGATGGTCGCGACGGCCTGGGCCTCGCACCCCAAGGGCTAGCACCTCCGGCGGGTTCGTCAGAGCCCAACCCCAGCGTGGCTCAGTTTCCTGCGTTCACGTAGTGGTTGAAAATCCACCACCACGACGCCCTGCGTTCACGCGGTGGTTACTCCAACCCGTCGACCACCGCGTCGACCTGAATCTCCACCTTGTAGCGGGCATCCGCGAACGCACTCACCTCAACGATGGTCGCGGCGGGCAGCACCTCGCCGAACGCCTCGCGGTGCGCGCGGGCGACCAGCGGCATGTCCGCAATGTCGGTCACATAGGTGACCGTCCGCACCACGTCCGCAAGCGACGCCCCGGCCTCAGCGAGCGACCCTGCGATGACCCTCAGGGCATCGACTGACTGGACGTAGGCGTCACCATCGACGGCGTCGCCACGGGCACACGAGCCCGATACCCACACCTGATTACCGACGCGCACCGCCCGGGAGTAGCCGTACTCGGCCTCGAAGGGACCGCCCGAACTGAAGTTGTGTCTCATGCGAACATCGTAGGAGGGCAGGCACCTAGCGGGTTTGCATGCGGTGCAACGTGGCGTAGCGTCCCTCAGCTGCCAGCAGCTCGTCGTGCGAGCCCACCTCCACAATCCGGCCCCTCTCCATCACCACGATGCGGTCGGCGGCGCGGATGGTCGATAGCCGGTGCGCAACCACCAGTGTGGTGCGGTCTGCCACCAGGTTCGCGAGCGCGCCCTGGATTTTCTGCTCGGACTCCGTGTCGAGCGCGCTGGTGGCCTCGTCGAGTAGCAGGATGCGGGGGTCGCGGATAAGAGCGCGGGCGATTGACAGGCGCTGACGCTGGCCGCCGGACAATCGAGCCCCGCGGTCCCCCACCATGGTGTGAATGCCCTCGGGGAGTTCGTCGACAAAGTCCCGTGCGTTGGCGCTGGTCAGCGCGTCCCACACCACGGACTCCGGGACCTCACCCAGACCGTAGGTGACGTTGTCGAGGATCGAGCCCTCGAACATCACGGACTCTTGGGGCACCACGGAGAGGAAGCGCCTGGCGGTGCGTAGGTCCATCGTCTCCATGTCTACGCCATCCAGCAGCATGCGGCCGTCGGTGGGGCGCAGGAAGCCCAGCACCAGGTTCAGCAGGGTCGACTTTCCGGAGCCGGACGATCCCACGAGCGCCACCGTCTCACCCGTCTTGACGTGGAGATTGAGGCCATGGATGGCCGGCTCGCTGGCGCCGGGGTACTGGTACGTGACGTTCTCTACGTTGAGGTCCCCCTCCACCGATTCGACGCGGGCCTTGCCCTCGTTGAATTCGAGGTCGGGCTCCTGCAACACTCCGGCGATCGACTTGAGCGACTCGCCACCCTTGGCGGAGATCGGCACCAGTGACAGCAGCGCCGTCACCGCACCGGTGAGTAGCGAGAAATACGTGGACAGCAGCACTACCTGGCCCGCGGAGATGCCGATCAGCCCAGAGATGGACGCGGCAGCGGCGCCGATCAGGCAGAACACCGTGAGCATCTGCAGCGACACCCAGCTGAGGGCACCGAAACGCCCGTTGAGGATGTCCAGACGCAAGCCCGCAGAACGGACGTTCTCGGCACCGTGAGCGACGCGCTCGGCGGCCACGTGCTCGAGACCGTGCGCGCGCGTGATGGGCAGCAGAGTGGCCATCTCGCCCACACGTGAGGAGAACACCTCGACCTCACGGCGGAACTCCTCGTTGCGACGCGCGCTTGAGCGGCGCACCATCCACCACAACCCCGCACCGAAGGGCACCGCGAGCGCATACACCGGCAGGAACTGGGGCACCTGGATGGCCGTGATGACCACGGCACCCACAAACACCGTCGTCGCACTCAGGGCCGGTGCCCCTACCTGCAAGAAGGCGAGCTCCACGTTTTCCACGTCGCGCACTAGCTTGGTCTGCACCACGGCGGCCGATGCTCGGGAATGGAAGCCAATAGACAGCACCTGGAGACGGGCAATGAGGGCATTGCGCAGGTCCGCGCCGATTTGCCGGCTCGCACCCATGAACAGACGGATGAAGAGCATGTGGAACGGGTAGTTCTGCCCCAGCAGGATCGCGGCGGCGATCGCGAGGAAGCCAAGTTTGCGCATCGGCCCGCCGTCCACAACCGTGTCAACGACGGCGGCCGTCACGACGGGCAGCAGCCACAGCGGGCTGTCCTTGAGCACAAAGACCCCGGCGGCGAGGGCGAAGTTCTTGCGGTGAGGGCGCATCAACGTGCGCGCGCTGCGGACCGGGTGCGCTGCGTCGAGCTGAATCTCGGGGTGCTTGGGGTGGTGCACTGAAACTCCTCCACATAGATCCGCACGGGCGCAACGAACCTGGCAAGTCTATTGCCGCACCCACTCACACCCAATCCTGGGCACCATCCGGAACCCAAGCATCGGCTCCGCGGCTACGCTCGAAACATGACTGACCCCATTCTGATCACTGGTTGCTCCTCCGGCATGGGCCGCGAGGCAGCGCGCGCCCTCCTGGAGCGCGGCCACACCGTCTACGCCACTGCACGACGTCCGGAGACCCTCGCGGAACTCAAGGCCAAGGGCGCACACGTGCTCGCGCTGGACGTCACGGACCTCGAGTCGATGCGCGCGGCCGTGGCTGCCGTCGAGTCTGCCCACGGCGCCGTGGGCACGCTCATCAACAACGCGGGATACTCGCAGCCCGGCCCCATCGAGACCGTGCCGGTCGACAAGGCGCGCGCGCAGTACGAGACCAATGTCTTTGGGTTGACCCAGATGTGCCAGTTGGTGTTGCCGGCCATGCGCGCCAAGGGCTCCGGGCGCATCATCAATGTCGGCTCCATGGGCGGGCGGATGACGCTGCCGGTGAACGGCTGGTACCACTCGACCAAGTACGCGGTGGAGTCGCTCTCAGACGCGCTGCGCATGGAAGTGCGGCCGTTTGGCATTGACGTGGTGATCATCGAGCCTGGCGCCATCAAGACGGAATTCGACACCACCGCAGGGATGGGCGTCGGCATCGACATGGATTCGCCCTACGCCGAACTCGAGGTCGCCAATGGCCAGGTCTTCTCAGGTGCCTACGGCAAGGCCGCCGCAAGCGCCGAATACGGCGCCAAGACCTACGTCAAGGCCGTGGAGGCCCGCCACCCTCGCCACCGCTATCTCAACACCGTGTCGGGGCGCGTGGTGGTCTATGCGCGCCACTTCCTGGGCTCGCAGTTCTGGGACGCGGCGGTGGGCAGGGCCTACCGCTGGCGCTAGCCTGAAACCATGGAACCGTTCAGCATGACCAAGGGCACCGAGGTGAAGGTGTTCAGCCTCGAGAACAACGACGCCACACTCGTTGTCGCCACCTCCGATACGGCTCGTCCCGACGTGCCCGCGCGCATGCAGTACGAGGAGTGCGAGAACGACGCCGAGTCGACGGCAGTCGTCCAGAAGTTCGTGTTCGATCTACAGCGCCAGGGCTGGACCCTGGAGGACGAGCCCGAGGACTAGCCACCGGCGTCACACCAGCTGGCCGCGATACCAGCTGGCCCCGGCATCGGCCGGCGAGAGTCCGCTAGCCCCAGCCCAACTCGTGCAGGCGCGCGTCGTCGATGCCAAAGTGGTGCGCGATCTCGTGCACCACGGTGACGGTGACTTCCTCGCGCACATGGTCCGCGTCGTCGCAGAAGCGCAGCGTGGGATTCATGTAGATGAAAATGCGGTCAGGAAGCTCGCCCATGCCCCAGTCGGAGCCGCGCTCGGTGAGTGCCACGCCGTCGTAGAGGCCTAGCAGGTCGGGCTCGCCGGCCGGGGCGTCGTCCTCGATCAGGATCACCACGTTGTCGACCAACGCGATCAAATCCTCGGGGATCCCGTCGAGCGCGTCGTCTACCGCGGACTCGAAGTCCTCACGGGACATCTCGACTGTCACGGTTCAGTAGCCCAGTTCGCGTAGCCGCGCGTCGTTGATCCCAAAGTGGTGGCCGACCTCGTGCACCACGGTCTTGGCCACTCGCTTGCGGACCTCCTCGGGGGTGCGGGATAGGCGCTGAATTGAGCTGCGGTAGATGATGATGCGATCCGGCACCTGACCCACGCCCCAGTCGTTTCCGCGGCGCGTGCGAGCAACTCCCGTGTAGAGGCCGAGCAGGTTGGGGCGACCGGGCGGCGTCTGATCCTCAACCAGAATCACCACGTCGTCAATCAATGCGGTGAGGTCGTCTGGGATGAGGTCCAGCCCGTCGCGCACTGCGTCCTCAAACTCCTCGCGTGACATCTCGACCATGCCTCCATTGTGACGTACCCACGCTCACGCGGAAGCACGCGCGGCCCGAGTTGGATATTGGACTCGCTAACCCGTATCATTTGGAGGTCCACGGTGCCCTCACAAGGGGAATCGCGAACGGGCCCCCATCGTCTAGCGGCCTAGGACGCCGCCCTTTCACGGCGGTAGCACGGGTTCGAATCCCGTTGGGGGTACTAGTGGAGGCCAGATATGGTCTAAACTTCATACGTTCCTCTAGGAAACTAGGGATCGCAAGGCCCTGTAGCGCAGTTGGTTAGCGCGCCGCCCTGTCACGGCGGAGGTCGCGGGTTCAAGTCCCGTCAGGGTCGCGGGTTGAATGCCCCTTCTTAGGAAGGGGCATTCGTCTCAGTGGGGTACGGCTTCTCGCCGACGCCGTATCTCACGCCTGGCTCTGTAGCTCAGTTGGTAGAGCGCACGACTGAAAATCGTGAGGTCACGGGATCGACGCCCGTCGGAGCCACCAGCCACATCAACGAATCCCAGCCCCGCTCCCGCAGCGGGGCTGTTTCGTTTCCCCGAACTCCTTCGCCGCCCGATGCTGTGGCTGGGTTGAATACCTAGCCAGCCGTCGCATCGGCCGCAAAAAACGTGCAAACTAACATCGCTGGCACTTGAGCGTTTGCTATTGGGTGCCGATGACCTGTGTACTAGAGGCACGCCATCAAGGAGGAACCATGTCCGACAACAACATCGGTAAAGCGTTTGTGAACTCGGTCGTGTCCGCGTTCTTCGGCAACTGGATCTCCACGATTAAGACCGAGATTGAGATCGCCAAGATCGAGCTGAAGTACAAGGCGGCCGAGCTGGGCAAGGGCATCGGCATGCTCGTGGGCGCCGCGGTCTTCGGATTCTTCCTGCTCCTGCTCCTGCTGACGGCCGCCGTCGCTGGCCTCTCCACGGCACTACCCGTGTGGGCATCGGCGCTGATTGTGGCTGGCCTGATCCTGGTGATCGTGCTGATCCTGGGCATCTGGGGCGGCTACAAGGTCAAGAAGAACAAGGACATCAAGCCCGAGCGCGCCATCAACAACATCAAGAACTCGATGCCGTTCTAGCCTTGGGCTAGGTCTCGCGGGGGCTCTCCGCCACGCGAGCATCCTCGGACGCTTCTTCCCCGAGTTCGGGCAATTCCTCGATCTGAGATGCGCCGGCAATTGCTGGCTGCGCCGCCAGGCCCTCCTCAGCGACCATTACGGGCCCCTTCTTGCGTCCGGCGAGGGCTACCCCCACAAAGACGATGCCGGCGCCTGCAAGCTCGTACCAGGGCAGGTGGTCGCCAAGGACCACCACCCCCAGGAACGTCGCGACGACTGGCACCACATAGGTGACCGATGCCGCCGTGGTCGCCCCGGCTACCTTCACCACTCGCCAGAACAGCACGTAGGCAAAGGATGTGCCCAGGACTCCCAGCGCGATCAGCGCCCACATGGCACCCGAACTCAGCTCAAAGGCCGAAGGAGCCGGGGCGGGGCTCACCAGGACGAATGGGGCGAGCATCAGCGCCGACAGCCCAATTTGGGTAGCCGCGAGTGTGACGTTGGACTCTTGGACACGGTTCAGGAGCACACGCGAAAGCGTTCCGCCGATGCCGTAGCAGGCCGTCGCCCCCAGCATCAGTCCGGCGCCCAGCAGGGGGAACGAGTGGACGTTCCACGCGCCGAGCAGGACGGCGATCCCTAGGGCGCCAATCACCAGGCCCGTCAGCTGCAGACGATTGACCTTCTCCGCCGGGATCAGCAGCGCGACAAACAGCGCGGTCCACAGCGGGGTGCTTGCGTTCAGCAAACTGGCGAGGGTGGAGGTGATCTGCTGCTCGGCCATGGGGATCAACACCAGCGGGATGCCGGACATGAACACCGCAACGATGGCAATCGCGCCCACGTTCTTCCAGGACAGGTGGGGCCAGTTCTTGGTCCACGCCACCATCCCCAACAGCACCACGGCCCCGATTGCCACGCGCCCAAAGCCCACTTGCACAGGAGTGAACTCGCGCAGCGCAATGGCGATGAAAAGAAACGAGGAACCCCACGCGAGGGAAACCACGAGGAAGGCGGGCAACCAGGCGCGTAGTGGCGCGTCACCTACGCCCGTCATACGGAAGGCTCCGCTACGGCGCGCAGTGGGGCGGCATCGTCTTCCTGAGGGCTGGCCCGCTGCTCAAGGGCGATCATGCCGGCCTTCATCTCCACCCCACCAAAACCGTAGTTACCCAGAGCGCCGCCCGACTTGATCACGCGGTGGCACGGGATGAACAGGGCGATGTTGTTGCGTGCGCACGCAGTGCCGGCGGCACGCATGGCGCGAGGGCGACCGGCGGCTTCCGCGAGCTCCTGATACGAGATGGTCTCGCCGCTGGGGACGTCCCGCATGGTCTCCCATACCTCCTGGAAGAACGGGCCACCGTCCTGCTGGACATCGATGCCGCGCAGAAGGGAGCCATCGCCGGAGAGCCAGGCCTCGACCGCCGCGTCGATGTGAGGCAGCTCCCCCGGCGCCCAGCCGCGAGACAACTGTCGCAGAGACACACGCAGTGCCATGTCCGCTGCCGTGTGGAAGCCCGCAGACCGCACCACGCCGTCCTCCGGCGACACCAGCACCGCGAGCTCGCCAAAGGGCGTGTCGTACTCAGCGGCGACGAGCGGGAGGGGCATGCCGCAAGCGTACGCCCGAGCGGGCCGCTCGAGGGCGGCGATGTGCGAGCCATCGGGGGGTGAAGTGGCACCTGAATGCTGGGGCCGCCGCAGCATCGGCCGATGGTGAGGTCGAGACGCAAAGCAGCCCCCGTCCAGCGTTGGACGGGGGCTGCGACTAATGGTCGTGCGTAGTCAAAACTTAAGCCAGGTGGCGCTGCTCCTGGGCGTCGGCGAGTAACTGCTGCACCTCGGCCTCACGGAAGCGGCGGTGACCGCCCAGCGTGCGAATCGAGGAGAGTTTGCCGACCTTGGCCCAGCGCGTCACGGTCTTCGGATCAACGCGGAAAATCGCGGCAACCTCGCTGGGCGTCAGGAGCTTCTCCGGCTCCTGGATCGTTTCTGCCATCATTTTGTCCCTCAATCAGTCGTTGCCCTTGATGGGCTTCACACGTATTGAGACGGGTCAAGGCCCGGGCTATGACGCGGTTTCGGCAAGATTTCCTAAATAGTCGAATTGCCGGGAGTCGCATTGGGGGCCGTGGGCGTTGTAAAGTACGGGTTTAGGACTCAACCGTAGGGCGAGCGCGCACAGCGCAGTCCGCGAAGGTGGAAGGGACGGCGACATGGGACGCGGTCGTCAGAAGGCCAAAGACGCAAAGATTGCACGCGAGCTGAAGTACACGCCGCATGGTGCTGACTTGCGCGACCTCGAACGCGAGTTGATTCACAGCGATGCTGTGCGACCCGCCAAGGTCGAGGTAGCCGCCGAGGAAGATAACGACCCCTACGCCCGCTGGGCCAACGACGAGGACTGAGTTCCTGTCCGGAGCTAGTCGCTCCGACTTTGATTACTCCTGCTGAGTACGTGCCGACAGGAATTCCAGTTCTGACTGGAGTGGAGTCTGCGCGGTTCGGTTCCCCGCGCCTATCGAGGTCGTCGCCCGGCCAAGGTGCCGCTAGGCCCGGTAGGCCCCGCTCAGGTAGACCGATCCGCCGTCGACGCCCTTGGCGCCCTGAATAACGTCGGGGCCGCCAACGCGCCCGTCCTCTGGGAGGACCTCGCCGAGCACCCAAGCGGGAACACCGGCAGCTGCGGACTGCGCGATGAGAGCGTCCGCGTCCTCGGCGGCCACGATTGCCACCATGCCCACTCCCATGTTCAGCGTCGACTCCAGGTCGTTCCATGGCACCTTGCCAGCGGACTGCACCAGCGCGAAGATCGCGGGCAGATCCCAGGCGTCGCGCGCCACCGTCGCAGCGAGGCCGCGCGGAATGATGCGGGCCACGTTGGCCGCCAGGCCCCCGCCGGTGACGTGACTGAAGGCGTGCAAGCCAGCGTGGGCGGCCGCCATGTCGACGCAGAGCTGCGCGTAAATCCGGGTGGGCTCCAGGAGCTCCTCCCCTAGTCGCCGTCCCAGCTCGGGGATGTCCTGGTCGAGCGTCCAGCCGGCGTGCTTTACAACCGAGCGCACCAGCGAGTAGCCGTTCGAGTGCAGACCAGAGGCCGCCATGGCCACCACGACGTCACCCGCGGCTACCTTCTCGGGGCCCAGCAGTGCGTCCGCCTCAACCACGCCGATGGCCGCGCCGGCCACGTCGTAGTCGTCCGCGCCCATCACGCCCGGGTGCTCTGCCGTCTCGCCGCCGACCAGCGCGGTGCCAGCCATCTGGCAGCCTTCCGCGATGCCGCGCACAATGTCCGCGATGCGCTCCGGCACTACCTTCCCGCACGCGATGTAGTCGGTCATGACCAGGGGCTTTGCGCCGCACACCACAATGTCGTCGACCACCATAGCCACCAGGTCCTGGCCGATGGTGTCGTGCACGTTCATCTGCTGGGCGATCACGATCTTGGTGCCCACGCCATCGGTGGACGAGGCCAGCAACGGGCGCTTGTACGACTTCAGGGCAGAGGCGTCGAACAGTCCGGCGAAGGCTCCCACGCCTCCGAGCACCTCGGGGCCGTGAGTCTTGGCTACGGCACCCTTCATGAGCTCGACGGCCTTGTCGCCAGCGTGAGTGTCGACACCGGCATCGGCGTACGTAATTCCGTCGGCGGTCATCGAGCTACCTCTTCCTTTTGAACCATGAGCAAGTGGCGGGCGTCCACGGGCGGGTCGATGCTGTAGTCGCCGGTGAAGCACGCGGTGCACAGCCGATCCTCGGCCTGCTGGGTTGCGGCGACCATGCTGTCTAGCGAGATGTACCCCAAGGTATCCGCGCCAATTTGCTCCCGCAGTTCCTCGAGACTGTGCTCGACGGCAGCGAGCTCACCGCGCGTAGGGAAGTCAATGCCAAAGAAGCACGGCCACTGCACGGGCGGCGCGGAGATGCGCACGTGAACCTCGGCGGCACCCGCTTCACGGAGCATCGCGATGATGGCGCGCTGGGTGTTGCCGCGCACGATGGTGTCGTCGACCACGATCAGGCGCTTGCCCTCAATGACCTCGCGCAGCGGGTTAAGTTTGAGGCGAATGCCCAGCTGGCGCAGGGTTTGCGATGGCTGGATGAACGTCCGGCCTACATACGCGTTCTTCATCAGGCCCTGCGCGAAGGGGATGCCCGACTCTTGGGCGTAGCCCACGGCGGCCGGGGTGCCAGATTCGGGCACGGGAATGACCAGGTCCGCCTCGACCTGATGTTCGCGCGCTAGCGCCCGGCCCATCTCGAGTCGCGCCGCGTTGATGGACCGGCCGTTGATGGTGGTGTCCGGGCGGGCGAGGTAGACGTACTCAAAGATGCATCCACGGGGCGTAGCCTCCGCGAATCGGAACGACTGCACGCCATCGGCGTTGATCACCAGCAACTCGCCTGGCTCGACCTCGCGCTCAAAGGCTGCACCGACGATGTCGAGCGCAGGCGTCTCGGACGCCACGACCCAACCACCCGAGGGAAGCTTGCCGAGCTGCAGGGGACGCACACCGTGTCGATCGCGCGCCGCGTAGAGCGTGTCCTCGTCCATGAACGCGAAGCAGAACGCACCCTCAATCTGGGGAAGCAGCTCCAGCGCAGTCTCAGCGAGCGTGCCCTGATTCTTGTCGCCCAACAACGCCGTGACCACCGCGGTGTCGGTCGCCTTGCCGCCGCTGAGTTTGTTGCGCGCCGCTTCGCCTTGGCGCTCGCCCAGCAGTTCAAGCAACTGCGCCGTGTTGGTCAGGTTGCCGTTGTGTCCCAGCGCGACGGTGCCGTGCGCTGTGGGCCCGAGCGTGGGCTGTGCGTTCGCCCACGTGGAGGCCCCGGTGGTCGAATAGCGTGCGTGGCCGACTGCAATGTGGCCGGTGAGCGCCTCGAGCGCACCTTCATCGAAGACCTGCGAGACCAACCCCATGTCCTTAAAGACCAGGATCTTGTCGCCGTCCGTTGTCGCGATTCCCGCTGACTCTTGGCCGCGGTGCTGCAGCGCGTAGAGCCCAAAATACGTGAGCTTGGATACCTCTTCGCCGGGTCCGTAGACGCCAAAGACGCCACACGCGTCCTGCGGGCCCTTCTCGCCGGGCAGGAGGTCGTGGTTCAGGCGTCCGTCACCGCGAGGCATCAGGTGGGGTCTCCATTCGGGCGTTCTTTGGGTGGGGACTCTGGAATAGAGAGGTCTGTGTCTGCGGTCGCATCGTCGCCTACGGCGCGCTCGACGTCGTCGGCCGATGCATCGGAGCCAGCCACGGCATCGGCCGCAGCTTCTCGCGTGGCCACCTTCTCCGTGACGATGGCATCCTGCGGGAACAGCGGGCCGTCGGCCTGGTTTTTGAGGGGCTTGTCGAGGCGCGTCGCGATGACGCCGGCGAAGAGACCGCCGATGACCGCGAATCCCAGACTCAACAGCACCATGACGATGCCACGGCCCGCGCCGGTCGAGTTGGGCAGCACCGCTCCAAGCACGATTCCGAGCACGACTCCAATGCCGACACCCGTGCCGATCATGCGGCCAACTCGGGGGGCGTGGCGGATCGCCGCAGGTACGGCAGTGCGTCGCAATTCCTCGTTTGAGGGGACTGCCTTGGCCTGGTCGGGGGTGGGTGCGTCACTCACGGGGTTAAGTCTAGGCGGTGCGCCTCCAAGCGACGAACCGGGCGGCACCACAGCGAATGACACCAGTGCCTTCCGAGTGGTGGCTCCGCCCTTATCCCTTACTCGAACCCGCCAGAAGGCCCCTGACGAAGTACCGCTGCAGGCTGAAGAACACGATCAACGGGATGATCATCGAGATGAACGCTGCGGGCGGAACCAGGTAGGCGTACTGACCGTAGTCGCCGGCCAGATTGGAGATCGGATACGTCAGCGGATACGTGTCTGCGGACCCAAACACTGCGGAGACGAGCAGGTCATTCCATACCCACAGGAACTGGAAGATCGCGAGGGACGCGATCGCCGGTAAAGAGAGCGGGATGATGATCCTGAAGAAGATCTGCGTGTGGCTCGCGCCGTCCACTCGAGCGGCCTCAAGCACCTCACGCGGAATGTGCGACACAAAGTTGTGCAGCAGGAACACCGCGAGCGGGAGCGCGAAGATCGTATGCGCTATCCATACGCCAGAGAACTGGCCCGCTAGCCCTAGGTTCTCCGGGCCGAGCAGCTTCAGCAACGGGATCAGCGCCAACTGCAAGGGGACCACTTGCAACGCGAAGATGAGAACGAACAGGAAGGCCGAACCCCGGAATGGGATCCACGCAAAGGCGTAGGCCGCCATCATTCCGAGGACGAGCGGGAAGACCACCGCCGGC
This sequence comes from Demequina aurantiaca, assembly GCF_000975135.1. Classification (GTDB taxonomy): domain Bacteria; phylum Actinomycetota; class Actinomycetes; order Actinomycetales; family Demequinaceae; genus Demequina; species Demequina aurantiaca. The sequence continues at coordinate 578,301 of NZ_BBRF01000001.1, forward strand.
ACAGTGACAACGATCGAGTTGAAGACATACTCAAGAAGCGGCGGAGCGGTTGAGTTGTCGCCAAAGGAGTCAAACAACACCTGGTTGAAGTTGCCGAACGTTAGGTCACCATCGGCCATCACCGTCCACCACGCATCGGTGCGGTAACGGCTGCCAGGTACGAGTGACGTCATGAACAACGCCACCGTAGGAATAGTCCACAGCATGGCGATGATCATGGCCGCCGCGGTGGCCCACGGAGAGGTGAGGCGCTCTTTGGCCTTCCGTGCGGCGGCATTGCCGCGAGAGACTCTGGTTCCGCCCTTCTTGGGGTTGTCGTCCTCGACCGGTCGCTGGGGAGGCATCGTGACACTCATCAGTGATTCTCCTTCACCTTGTTGAGGGATCGCACGTTGTAGATCACGATCGGGATGACGAACACGAAGAGGATCACAGCGAGCGCCGCACCGAGTGGCTCACGACCCTCAACAAAGCTGAGTACATACATGCGGTTGGCGACCACGTCGGTGCCGTCGCGTCCCTGCGTGACGGTACGGACGATGTCGTAAACCTTCAGCGCCATGATGGTGATAGTTGTCAGCACCACCACGATGGTGCTGCGGATCGACGGAATGGTGATGGACCAGAATCGCTGCCACGCATTGGCGCCGTCCAGCGACGCGGCCTCGTTCATCTCGACCGGCACACCCTTGATCGCGGCCGACAGAATCACCATGGCAAATCCAGTCTGAATCCAGACCAAGATAATGATCAGCCAGAACGTATTCCAGGGATTGTCTGTCAAGAAGTTGTACGGCTCTAGACCCACCAGGCTGCGTAGCGCGTTGAGCATTCCCGTCTGCTCGCCGACCTGGTTGTAGTCGTACATGATGTTGCCCCAGATGACCGAGGCGCCCACGAGCGAGATCGCCATCGGCATGAACACCAGGGACTTCAGGACCTTCTCGCCCTTCGCGCGGTCAATGAACACTGCGTAGGCGAGCCCGAATCCGGTGGAAAGCAGCGGCACCAAGACCATCCAGACGAAGGTATTGATGACGGTTCGGAGCGTCGACGGATCGGTGAAGGCAAAGCGGTAGTTGTCGAGACCGACGAACTGCATGACAGTCGTGTAGATGCCGGTGTCAGGGTCAGCCTCGTTGGAGACGTCGTTGAACGACAGCCAGGTGGTACTCAGGGCGGGATAGACCAGGCCGATCCCGAGGAGCAACAGCACTGGAGCGATCAACACAATCAGCGTGACTTTGTCGCGCCCACGGCCCTTGACCAGGTCCGCGCCGTACATGATCAGCAACACGATCGCGATAAACACGACGATCGCGATGCCTGCCATCAGCAGGTTCTGCCCCTGGGTAGCCCAAAAATCCGCCCCGAGACCGGAGGTCGGCAACACTCTCGATGCGGCGATCTGCATCTCCATCGGCACCATTGCCGACTCCTTTCGTCACGTCAGGCAAGGCCGCCTGTGCCCCGCACTTGGTACGGGGCACAGGCAGCTACTTACCGCGGATGGATCAGGGCCAGGAGTTTTCGATATCCGTGAGGACCGTGTTCAGCGGGGTACCACTGACATAGTCATTCATCCCGGTCCAGAACGAGGACGCTCCCACCACTGCGGGCATCAGGTCCGATGCGTCGAAGCGGAAGATCGTGTCTTCTCCCTGGAGGATTTCAATCGATGCCTGTCCGATGGGGCTGGAAGCGTTGGCGGGATCGAGGCCCTTGTTGGCAGAGATGACTCCACCGATGGAGACTCGCTCATTCGCCCACGTGTCCGAGGAAAGGAAGGTCTGCAGAGCGACCGTCTCGGGCTTGTCGTTGAATGCTGCGACGAACTCGCCACCGCCGGTAACGGCTGCTGGGTCGTCGGCATTCACGTTCGGCGTCAGGAAGGCCCAAATGTCACCATCCTCGGCAACGGTGGTGCCCTCCGGCCACTGGGCCTCGTAGAACGACGCCTGGTGGTGAAGCGAGCAGGATCCGTTGAGGATCTCGAGTCCCGCTTCTTGGAACGCGGTGTCGACGATCGAAGCCGAGTCTCCCAGTCCTCCGTTGACGTAGTCGGCGTTGAGCGCGACGTCGCCAAAGGACTCGAAGGCTTGGGTAATCTCAGGTGACGTGAAGTCGAGGTCTCCCGCGACCCACGCATCGTAGGCATCGGGTCCTGCCTGGCGAAGGACGAGGTCCTCAATCCAGTCCGTACCCGACCAGCCGGTTGCGGTGCCGGATTCAAAGCCGATGCACCAGGGCTTGTAGTTGGGGCCAGGGCCACCGTTGTCCGCCATGGTCGCCGTGAGGTCCATCAGCTCGTCCCACGTCGTGGGAACCTCGTAACCATTCTCGGCGAACTCCGTGGGTGAGTACCAGACCCACCCTTTGACCGAAGCCATCAGCGGCGACGCGTAGAACGTCGTGCCCACAGTGCCGTAGTTCTTCCAGTCAGGTGACCAGAACTCGTCGACGTTTGCGGACACAGCATCGGGCGCGGGAACAACCGCACCCGTACCGACCACGCGCTGCAACAATCCTGGTTGCGGAATGATCGCCAGGTCAGGGGCATTTCCACCCTCGACGCGAATGTTGATCTCGGTCTCAAACTCATCTGAGCCGTTATACGTGACGGCCACGCCGGTGCATTCCTCGAAGGGCACGAGCGACTCGGTGAGCTGCTCCGCCTCAACGCCCGAGATGGTCCCGTACAACTCGACGGCCGCACCATCAAAGGTGCCGTAGTCGCCGTAGTCTTCACAACCGGCCGCCATCGTGGCGCCTCCGCCATCACTGGTCGCGCCGCCGTCCGCGCTTGGAGTCGTTTCCGGGTCATCGCTGGATGAGCAACCGGCAATTAGGAGACCCGAAATCGCGGCAACCGCGACCAGGCCTACAGAACGTCTTTTCATGAGCAACGTGCCTCCTCTTCGTTGAGTCGGACCTCCCCAGATCCCGGTAGGGATTCGACGAGGCAGTGCCTGAATCGCTGACGACGAATACTCGCCAACCATGCAAGCGGTTGCTTTCCACCGTAGGTACTTACTGCCCTGGTGGCAACACTTAAAGTGCGAAATGCACAATTGTTACCCAATCACGACAAACCTCACAGCGCTCCAGACTCAGACCGGACGCTCTCGTCGAGGCGCGTGCAATAGTTACTGGCCGTTGCGGACCAGTTCCAGCGCGACCTCGTCCCACCAGGCCCCGGCCGCCGGCCCACCATTGCACGTGCCGTCGGACTCGCCCGGCACCTTGGTCCATACCGTTGCGATCATGTGGTCGCCGCCAATCACCTCCGGAGCAACGCCGATGGCCCGGCCGCGCGGATTGCACCACTCGCCGTCTGATCCATTGCCGTTGCGCGAAGTGTCGACCAGGAATGGCAGCCCCACCCGGAGACTCACCTGGTCCGCCCACGCCTGCTCGTCCGCGGTCGCGTTGTAGTTGGACGTGTTGGTCGCAAAGCCGGTGAGGTGCTCCGTGCCGACCATCCCAATGCGGTCGGCGGCCTCGGACACGCTCAGCCATGTGGAGTGGCCCACGTCGAGGAAGACCTTGGCCCCGGCATCGTCCAGCGCCTTGGCCGCGCCCGCGAGCAAGGCGACTCGATCGCCCTGGCCGTCGCAGTCGCCGAGCTGCGGGAGCGCGTCGGGCTCCAGGATCACCCAGGCGCCGCTACCCGCGATTGCTTCGCCGATGCTCGCGGCGAAGTCCAGGTACTGCTCCTCTGGCAGGCCGCCCGCACTGTAGAGACCGCAGTCGCGCCCGGGGATGGCGTAGAGCACGAACACCGGGATCTGGCCGGCCGCCTTGGCCCCCGCGGCCACCTGGGCCGCCTCACTTAGTGCCTCGCCGTTGTCACCGAGCCACGTCGCCGTGGGCTGATCCGCGAGCACCTTGAAGAGCGCGGCGTCGTCGACACGGCCCTCGTCCACTGCTCGCTGGTACGCGTCGTCTGCCTTCTTTGGCGCGTTAAAGAACGTTGCCGATGCTGGTGCGTCGTTGAGCATGCTGGCCTCCGTTGGGCTGGGGACGGGTGAACTACTAGGCGACGGCACGGCTGCGAGTGTGGCCGCCGGAGCGGTGGGTTCCGAGGGAGCTACGGCCGGCGCGGTGGGGTTGATTGGCTCCGGCTCGCTCGAGCACGCGGATAGGGCGAGCACCGTCGCCGCGGCAAGGGCGGCGAGCGCGTGATGCACGCGAGGCGCGTGAGGCACGGTCAGGCGTCCGTCAGGGGCAGCAGAGCGGAGAGGTTGGCGCGTTCCCCCGACGCGCTCACGTCGCCCGATGCGAGGGCCTCGTCCCACTCCCGGCGCCCGGTCGCGACGGCTAGCCAAATCTCGGGGCTCATCTCCACGACGCCCGGCGGCGTGCCACGGGTATGCCGCGGGCCCTCGATGCATTGGGTGGCGCCGAATGGTGGGACGCGCACCTCGAGGGCTTGGCCAGGTGCCCGAGCATTGAGCTCCTCGAGGGTGTACCGGACCGCGGTTGCGATGGTGGCGCGGTCTACCGCGGGCAGTGTTGCTCGGGAGTCCGCATGGTCGGCTCCCTGGAGGTCGCCGTCTCGTTGCTGATGAGGCTGAGCGGCGAGCCACGCTGCGACTGCGGCGCGGCCCTCGGGAAGCGCAATTCTGCGGCGGGTGGGCATGCGCCTAGCCTGTCACATCCACTTGCGTGCGGAAAGGGACCAACAGGATGCACAGCCACCCTCTAGGCGTGACGGATCGGACCAATAGCGCGCAAGGGCGAGCGGGACTGGAAAAAGCGCCCCCGCCGGCTGCTATCCAAAGTGGTGGAGGAGCGGACCCTCCCAGGCGATGTTCAACTCCGCGAGGGGCAGAACAAACTGATCCTGGACGTCCAGCACCGCGCCGGTGCCGTCCGAATCAAGCCCGTGCGGGGCTTCCTCGGTGACTCCCAGGCGGATCGCGGGCACGCCGCGAGCCTCGAGCATCGCCAAGAAGCGCGCCTCTTCGCCCCGGGGAAGCGCAACCAACACGCGCCCCTGCGACTCGGACAGTAGCGCCTGTGCGGGCGTGACGCCGTCGCGCTCGCAGATCTCTTCGAGCACCACGCGGGCACCCACGCCGTAGCGCAGCGCTCCATAGCTGAGAGCAGCGGCAAGGCCACCCTCAGAGACGTCGCGAGCCGCGTCAATCAGGCCGTCGCGCGAGGCAGCAACCATGACCTCTGCCAGGACGCGCTCCTTGTCCAGGTCCACCGCGGGCGGCAGTCCGCCTAGGTGCCCACTGAGGGAGGCGAACTGCGAGCCGTTCAGTTCATCACGGGTCTCGCCAAGCAAGTACAGCAGCTGGCCACCCTCGCGCCACCCGGAGGGGGTGACCCGCTCGACGGTATCGAGCACGCCCAGGATTCCGACGATCGCGGTGGGGTTGATGGAGGAGTCGATCTTTCCGGGCTCACCAGTGCCGTTGTACAGCGACACGTTGCCGCCGGTCACAGGCACCCCAAGCGTCTGGCACGCGTCCGCGAGGCCACGGATGGCCTCCACGAACTGCCACATGGCGTCGGGGTCCTCGGGCGAGCCGAAGTTCAGCCCGTCGGTCACCGCCAGCGGCACCGCCCCAGCGATGGCGACCGCGCGGTAGGCCGCGGCGATGGACTGCTGCGCACCCGCGTACGGGTCGAGCTTGGTGTAACGGTCGTTGGAGCGCGTGGCGATCGCGACGCCGCGGCCGGTGGTCTCGTCCACGCGGACAACACCGACGGTGTCGGGGCGAGCCTGCGCGGTGTTGCCCTGCACGTAGCGGTCGTACTGTCCGTAAATCCACTCGCGCGAGGACATGTTGACCGAACCCATCAGGTCCAAAACCACGGCGCGCAAATCGTCGCCGGTGGCCGGAAGTTCAAGCGAACCAGCATCGTCCGCCTGCAGGCCATCCATCCACGCGGGGCGCGCGAAGGGGCGGTCGTACACGGGGCCGTCGTGCGCGACGGTGCGGGGGTCGACGTCGACGATGCGCTCGCCGTGGTGGTCAATGGTGAGGCGGCCGGAGTCGTTGACCTCGCCCACGACGGAGGATTCGATGTCCCACTTCGCGGCAATCTCCATGAACGCGTCGAGCTTGCCCGGCGTGACGACCGCCATCATGCGCTCCTGCGATTCGGACATGAGAATCTCGCCGGCGTTCAGCGATGGGTCGCGCAACAGGACGTCATCGAGCCACACGTGCATGCCACCGGAGCCGTTAGAGGCCAGTTCCGAGGTCGCGCACGAGATGCCCGCGGCGCCGAGGTCCTGGATGCCCTGCACGACATCCGCGGCGAAGAGTTCGAGGCAGCACTCGATGAGCACCTTCTCCATGAACGGATCGCCCACCTGGACCGATGGCCGCTTGGTGGGGACTCCATCCTCGAAGGTCTCAGAGGCGAGGATTGAGGCCCCGCCGATGCCGTCGCCACCGGTGCGCGCACCGAACAGGACCACCTTGTTGCCCACGCCCTCGGCGGAGGCGAGGTGGATGTCCTCGTGCTTCATGACGCCCACGCACAGGGCGTTGACCAGAGGGTTTCCTTGGTAGCAGGAGTCGAAGATCGCGCCGCCACCAATGTTCGGCAGGCCCAGCGAGTTTCCGTAGCCGCCCACTCCACTGACCACGCCGTGGACCACGCGGGGGGTATCGGGGTGGTCGATCTTGCCAAAGCGCAGCTCATCCATGATGGCCACGGGGCGCGCGCCCATCGCGAGGATGTCGCGGACGATTCCGCCCACGCCGGTCGCGGCGCCCTGGTGGGGCTCGACGTAGCTGGGGTGGTTGTGGCTCTCGACCTTGAAGGTGACGGCCCAGTTGTCGCCGATGTCCACGACGCCAGCGTTCTCGCCGATGCCGACCATGAGGGACTTCTTCATCTCCTCGGTGGTCTTCTCGCCAAATTGGCGGAGGTGGTTCTTGGAGGATTTGTAGGAGCAGTGCTCGGACCACATGACGGAGTACATGGCGAGTTCGGCCGCGGTGGGGCGGCGGCCCAGCAACGCGACGATCGACGCGTACTCGTCGCTCTTGAGACCAAGCGCCGCGAACGGCATCTCCTGGTCAGGAGTCGCAGTGGCGTTGTCCACCGTGTCCAGGTGGGCGTTGGGCGATGCGGGCGCTTCGGAGCTCATGGGTTCCCTCGTGAGTGCGGGCGAACGGGGTCTGGGTCAAGACTACCGGGCGCGCGGGTGAGCGACGCATATCAACCAAAACGTGAACATGGGGCGCCGCGAGCGCTCAAAAGCCACCATTTCCTGAACGCTGGAGAGGGGCGCGGGGCAGGGAATACAGGGGGCAGGGTATACAGACTGTGGTGGTGCGGGTCAGCCCAGAATTTGGTCGACAGCGGCGCGCGCTCCCTCGAGCAAATCGCTATGACGCGATCCGGCCGCTCGCAGGTGCATGAGGTCCAGCCCATCCCACTCGTAGGCGCTCACACCGGGCAGACGCCCAATCGCGTCAGACAGCTTGTCGAGCCCATGCGAGCCCAGGATGGACTCCGCACTTGGTGACACCCACAGCACGTGCGAGTATCCGGAGCGACGCGAGGTACCGCAATCGATCACGACCGTTGCGGCCACGCTCGCGGGGGCGGTACGCGCAGTCAGGTTCTCCCCAGGCTGGCGGTCGGGAAGTCCCGTACGGCCCGCGTCTTCCCCGAGGGCGGGCGTGAACTCATGCGCCTGGTCTCCGAGACCGCGCACCAAATCTTCGAGGGCACCTGCGCGCTGCTCATCCGCTTGCTGTGCCATGCTCGCTCCCGCCTCGTGTCTCGTGGCTTCACTTTCCCTACAGTTCCACCTTAAGTACACCTTCGGCAGATTGATACCCGAGTATGAGGTTTTGTGCGTGATCCGTGTGGAGTCCGCACGCCATGAGCGCACGGCGCATGGGAGTCGCTCATCACCCGAACGTTGCCTACTCGCCAACCGTGAGGTGCGCACAAGCGGCCCATCGCCTCCGCGACCCTGCGCCTAGACTGGTGCGAGCATTGGCCGTCTGAAAGGAACCCATCGTGAGCAACTACGCCGGAGACATCACGCCGCAGGAGGCGTGGGACATCCTGACCACGAACCCCGACTCTCGCCTGGTGGACGTGCGCACCGATGCGGAGTGGCGCTTTGTGGGAGTCCCGGACACATCCTCGACCGGCTCCGAGCCGCTGTTCGTCGAGTGGGTCAGCTACCCCGACGGCGAGCGCAACTACCAGTTCGTCGCGCAGCTCAAGGAGCAGGGCATCGAGCCCGGCACCGACGCACCCATCATCTTCCTGTGCCGCTCGGGCCAGCGCTCGATCGGTGCGGCCGTCGCGGCGACTGACGCCGGCATCGGCCCGTCGTACAACGTCCTTGAGGGATTCGAGGGCGCCACCAACGAGGACGGCCACCGCGGATGGCAGGGGTGGCGCAAGGCCGGTCTGCCCTGGCGCCAGGGCTAAGTATCTAACGCCCGCCTACCGCTGAGGCGGGGTGATCCAGGCGCGTGCCTGGGCACGGGCGTTCTCCACTGCGGCGCGGCGGGCTCTCAGAGCATCGGCGTCGGTCACCTCGCGCGTCGAGGTCTCCTCGTCGATAGACCTCGTGAGTCCCTGAAGCGCCTGCAGTCCCTGGGCTGTCGACGCGGTTCCCGCTTCTGACGGGGCACTGTCACCGAGCTCGTGAAGCTCGCGATCCAGATCCAGCATGCGGGGGCGAGCGGCCTGCCAGAGTGATTGAGCCTCTGCCGCGGTGGACTTGGACAGCACCTGCGGGATCAGCGAGTCCTCGACCCAGGAGAGCTCGGACTTGGCCCGGTGAAGGCGCTCCATCCACGCCTTGCGCACGGCATTGCGACGCGCCAGCACGATGATGATGACCAGCAGAACCACGGCGACAAGCAGCCACGGCCACCACGTAAATGACGAGCCGTCTGAGTCGGCGTCCGATGTGGGGCTGGGCTCGGGGCTGGCCTCGGCCGTCACGGTCTGTGCGGGCTCGGGATCCTCGGTCACGGTGGGCTGAGGCTCCGGGTCATTGGTGACGGTCTCGGTGGGAACGGGAACCGCGCTTTCACTGGGCCTCGAGGGAATGCTGATGCTGGGCAGGCTCGACGGGTCAATGTTGTCGATGACACCGCAACCGGCGGTGCCCATCACCAGGGTGGCTCCGAGAGCCAATCCGACGATGGAACGGGCTGACTTTCTCACAGGACTCCCCTTGGTCGGCCAGTTGGCGCGAAGTGACGTTGACTTCGACCCTAACCGAGCGAGAGAGGACCTCCCGGGACATTCACGGCAGAGTCCCGTATGTAACGATTAGGTCTCCGCGGTTGCATTGTTGGCGACGAGAACTTATTGTCGTAATCACGACGAAGCATCGAAGCGCTTCGACTCCGAGACGACAACGAGGTCACTGTGGCAACTATCGCAGACGTAGCGAACGAGGCTGGTGTTTCCATCAGCACTGTCTCGTATGCCCTCAGCGGCAAGCGCTCAATCTCGCCTTCAACCCGGGACAAGGTCGAGGCTGCAGCCACCAAACTTGGATACCGCCCCCACGCCTCGGCCCGCATGCTCGCCGCAAATCGCTCGCACATCATCGCCGTGACCGCCCCTTTGCACGCCGACACCGACCACAGCGCGCACATGCAGTTCGCCATGGAGGTCACGCAGTCCGCTCGTGAGCACGACTACGACACGCTGCTCTTGGTTCACAACGATGCGCTCGAAGGTATGCAGCGCTCGGCCGCCACATCGCTCGCTGACGGCATCATCGTCTTGGATGTGGACGCCCATGACGACCGCGCGGCGCTTGCTCGCACCCTCAAGTGCCCCATCGTCTTCATCGGAATCCCCGAGGACACGGACGGGCTAGTGTGCGTCGACCTCGACTTCGAGGCGGCCGCGGAGTTGGCCATCGACCGGCTGATCGACGCCGGCCGCACGAACATTGGCCTCATCTCCCACCACCAGGAGACACTCGAACGCGAGTCCAACTTCCCGCTGCGCTTCTTGCACGGATTCCGCAAGCACGCAACGGAAAACGGCGTCGACTCGGCCATCGCGTACCCCACGGAACACCGTGCACACGAGGCTGTCGCGGCACTTCTTGCCGAGCTGCCCGACCTTGACGGCCTCGTGCTCAATACGTCAGCCGATGTCGCCGCGTCGGTCACGGCCGCGCTAGCTGAGCACGGCAAGTCCGTGCCCGTCGACGTCTCGGTGATCGCCGCTGGTGTCACCTTCTCCACTCACCGCTTCCCCCTAGCTCTCGACACCATTCCCCTCGACGCGCACGCCTCGTGCTCAGTCGCGGTCGACATGCTCGTCGAGATGGTGGAAGACGGCCTCAAACCGCCCGCGACCACCCTTATCGCTCCCACCTACATCAACTTCGGATCGGTCACATCCTCGACCGCGTCCGTCATCCCCCAGGTCAACTAATGACAATCCACTAGTTGACTGAGTCAGGATCATTGTCGAAGCGCTTCGATGAAATCGGCAATGACAGCAGTATCCACGGCGCACCGTCACCCCGCGACGACGCCACTACAAGGAGGTAGAACATGATGAAATCCCGCACCTGGACGTTCGCTGCGGTGGCCGCAGCTGGCGCCCTCACCTTGGCGGCCTGCTCGTCCGACGACGGTGGCAGCGCAGCCCCGTCAGGAAGTGCCGGCGGCGATGCCGACTACACCGGCCAGACCCTCAACGTGATGCACTACGAGGGCGCAGACTCGGCCATGGGCATCGCCTGGAACAAGGCCATCGAGATTTTCGAGGAAGAGACGGGCGCCACCGTCAACCTCGAAGAGACCGCCTTCGAGGACCTGCGCACCTCCGCCGAGCAGCTCTTTGACTCGTCCGACGCACCCGACGTCGCCGAGTACAACAAGGGCAACGCGACAGCGGGCCAGCTCGCATCGATTGGCGTGATCCAGAACCTCGACGATGCATATGAGCAGTTCGGATGGGGCGACAAGCTCGCCGACTCCGTCGCCACCACCGCCAAGTACTCCGATGACGGAGTCATGGGCTCGGGTAGCTACTACGGAGTTCCGAACTACGGCGAGTTCGTCTTCCTTTACTACAACCAGGACATGTTCGATGAGGCCGGCATCGCCGTTCCCACGAGCGTCGAGGAGATTGAGGCCGCGGCCCAGCAGTTCGCCGATGCCGGGGTCACCCCGTTCGCGGAATCGGCCCAGGAGTACCCCTTGGGTCAGCTCTGGTACCAGCTCGCACTCAGCCAGGCCGATCGCTCGTTCGTCGATGCCTATCAGCTCTATACCGCTCCCGTCGACTGGCAGGGAGCCGAGATTAGCTACGGCACACAGACCCTGAGCGACTGGATCGACAAGGGATACATCTCCAAGGACGTCACCGGAATGACCGCGGAGGACGCAGGCGTGCAGTTCATCGCCGGCGAGACCCCGATGTTCTACTCGGGTTCATGGTGGTACGGGCGCTTCCTCGACGACATCAGCGACTTCGAGCTCGGCATCTCCAACTGGCCGAGCACGGAACTGACCCCGGGATCCGGTGGCAACATGTGGGTCGTCCCCGTCGAGTCCAAGCAGCCCGAACTGGCGAAGGCGTTCATCGACATCACCATGCGCCCCGAGGTCCAGAACCTGCTGGGCGAGTCCGGCGGTCTTCCCGTCGCAGCCAACACCGACGAGATCACGAACGAGGACGCCAAGGCGCTCATCGAACTCTTCAACGAGGTCAATGACCGCGACGGCCTGGCCTTCTACCCCGACTGGCCGACGCCCAGCTTCTACGGCGACCTCAACGGCGTTCTCCAGGGTCTGGTGAACGGCGACTTCACTCCCGAGCAGGCGCAGACCGAGCTCGAGGGCTACTACGAGGACTACGTAGCGGATCTCCGCTAGTCCCACGACTCACCACGGTGGGGCCGGGTTGTCCAAACCCGGCCCCACCAGAGACGGACTGACATGACAACCACGGCGACTGACAAGCCTGAGGCCAAAGCGCCCAAGCGCCGACGCAAAAACTCAGCGGAGCCAGCTCGGATTCCGCAGCGCGACGGCGGCAAGTGGGGCTACTGGCTCTACTTCATTCCCGGTATCGCACTGGTGGGGCTCATTATCTTCTACCCCATCGTGCGCAACCTGAGGCTCAGCTTCTTCCACTGGCGCGGGGGCAGGGCCGAGGAAACCTTCGCGGGACTCGACAACTGGATTGCGCTCTTCCAAGACGACGAGTTCATTAGATCGTTCGTCAACATCATCCTGGTCGTGGTCGCGATGGTCATCATCCCGACGCTGCTTGGCCTCGTCATTGCGGCCGCGCTCTTCGATGTCGTCGGAAGACGCTTTGGCGGCGGCCTCTCCAGCTTTCTGCGGGCCACCTATTACTTGCCGCAGATCCTGCCAATCGCCGTCGCCGGCGTGCTGTTCGGTTGGCTACTCAAACCCAACAGTGAAGGCGTGCTGAATCAATTTCTCAGTGCCATCACTGGCAGCGACGTCACTGTCAACTGGCTGGGTGGCTCGTACGCCACCGCCATGGGTTCCGTCATGGTGCTCATGATCTGGATTCAGATCGGCTACCCCATCGTGATCTTCATGGCGGCACTGCAGCGCGTCGACCCGGAACTGTACGAGGCATCCGAACTTGATGGCGCCAATTGGTATCAGCGCTTCCGCGCCATCACCTTGCCCATGATCCGCCCCGAGGTGTTCGTAGTCTCGCTGACCACCACCATCGCCGCGCTCAAGGTGTTCGCGCCAGTGTTCATCCTCACGCAGGGCGGACCAAACAAGTCCACCTACGTGCCGTCCTTCTACGCGTACAACGAGTTCATCAATGGCACGGATAAGGGGTACGCGGCGGCTATCGCATCGGCGGTCTTCATCGTCGTCACTATCGTCGCGATCATCTTCCTACGCGTCCAAACCCGCTCCGAGAAGAAGGAGGCGTGACATGACTACTTCAGCCGGATCCGCCGCGCTCCCAGCGCCTGCGTCCAAGCCCTACAAGTCGTACAAGGCACAACAGCGTCCGACCAAGGAGAAGACCAAGAAGCGCCCCAAGACACCGATGGAGTGGGTGCTTCTCGCCATCGTGATCCTGGGCGCACTCATCGTCGTCTTTCCCATCGCGCTTCTCCTCATCAACGCGTTTAAGTCCCCAGCGGACTACGCCACGTCTGGACCGCTCGACCTGCCTCAAGCGCTCAGCTTTGAAGGCATCAGGACATTCTGGGCCGAGAACAACTTCCCCCGCGCGCTATGGAACTCCATCTTCATCTCCAGTGTGGTGGCGGTGCTCGCCGTCATCCTGTCGGTGTTCAACTCGTTCGCGATCGGAATCGGCCGCGTCAAGGGCCGCAGCTGGATCGTCCTCATCTTCCTGATGGCCAACCTGGTCCCCCAGGAAATGCTGTTCGACCCTCTCTTCAGGCTCTACGACGACCTCGGGCTGTTGTCCAACCCCTGGTCAGTGATCATCACTTTTGTGGTCATTCAGTCGGCCTTCGGCACCTATCTGCTGTCGAGCCTGCTGGGGACATTCCCCAAGGAGATTCTCGAGGCCGCGGCAGTCGACGGCGCGACGCGCTGGCGCTCACTGAGGTCAGTCATCGTGCCGGTGATCAAGCCCACGTTGTCCGTTCTCATGGTGTTCTTCTTCATCTGGACGTGGAACGAATTCCTACTGCCCCTGGCGTTCCTCAACACCTCGGACTCACTGACCGTGCCGCTGCTGCTCGAGCAGCTCAACGGCGAGCGTCAGACCGATACCACCACGCTGATCGCAGGAACCCTCATCAGCATCATCCCCACCATCATCTTCTTCCTCATTTTCCAGCGCACGCTGACCCGAGGAATCACGGCAGGAGCAGTGAAGTAAATGAAGTTCACCGACGGTTACTGGCACCTACGACCAGGAGTCACCGCCACCTACGCGCAAGAGGCCTTCGATATCACCGAGGTCGAGGACTCGCTCGTGGTGCACGCACCCGGCCGCCAGATCCTGCAACGGGGCAACGTGCTCAATCAGCCGATGCTCACCGTCACCTTGAGCTCTCCTCTCGAGGGCGTAGTACGGGTTCGCATCGAACACCACAAGGGCGCCCACCGCTCCCCCGGCTTCGCAATTAACGAGACCGAAGGCGCGGCGAGCGTCACCGTGAACGATGCTGGGGGCAACCTGGTCACCGGTTCACTGACCGCTCACATCACCAAGGGTGCGCCGTGGGACCTGAGTTTCTCGCACGACGGCCGCCGCCTCACCGGCAGCGGGCACAAGTCCGTCGGACACATCGCCCTCACGGCCGATGCGCCCGTGACCGCAGAGCCCGCGGGAGTCGCTGGCTACACGGACAATGGGCTCGCACCGTCGCGCTCGTATATCCACGAGCAGCTCGACCTCGACGTGGGCGAGCTCGTCTACGGCCTGGGAGAGCGGTTCGGAGCGTTCGTCAAGAATGGCCAGACGGTCGACATCTGGAACGCAGACGGCGGGACCAGTTCCGAGCAGTCGTACAAGAACGTCCCGTTCTATCTCTCCTCCCGCGGCTATGGAGTCTTCGTCAACCAGCCCGAACACGTGTCGTTTGAGGTAGGTACGGAGATGGTGGAGCGTGTCCAGTTCTCGACCGCCGGCGAGGCGCTCGAGTACTTCATCATCGACGGCCCCACTCCACGCGACGTCATCGATCGCTACACCAAGCTCACCGGCCGCCCACCCATGTTGCCCGCGTGGTCCTACGGCCTGTGGCTGTCCACGTCCTTCACCACGGACTACGACGAGGAGACGGTCAACTCGTTCGTGGACGGCATGCGCGAGCGAGACATCCCGCTCAGCGCGTTCCACTACGACTGCTTCTGGATGCGCGAATTCAACTGGACAGACTTGGTCTGGGACGAGCGCACCTTCCCGGATCCGGAGGGCATGCTGCAGCGCATGCACGACGAGAAGGACCTGCACGTCTGCGTGTGGATCAACCCGTACATCGCCCAGCGCTCGGTGTTGTTCGACGAGGCGATGGAGGCCGGCTACCTGGTCGAGCGCGCCGACGGCACCGTGTGGCAGTGGGACTGGTGGCAGGCGGGCATGGCGCTCGTCGATTTCACCAACCCGGATGCCACCGCATGGTTCCAAGACAAGCTTCGCGGCCTGCTACGCCAGGGGGTGGATGCCCTCAAGACCGACTTTGGCGAGCGCATCCCCACCGACGTCGTGTGGCACGACGGCTCCAGCCCTGCTGCCATGCACAACCTCTACACACAGCTCTACAACCAGGCGGTCTGGGATGTGCTGGTCGAGGAACGAGGCGAGGGCGAGGCGGTGCTGTTCTCTCGCTCGGCGACTGCCGGCGGCCAGACCATGCCCGTGCACTGGGGCGGCGACAACTCCTCGTCCTACGTGTCGATGGCGGAGACTCTGCGCGGAGGGCTCTCCCTCGCATCGTCCGGCTTTGGCTATTGGAGTCACGACATCGGCGGCTTCGAGGGCTTGCCCGACGCCGGAGTGTTCAAGCGTTGGGTCGCGTTCGGCCTGCTGTCCTCGCATTCACGCCTGCATGGCTCCACGTCCTACCGGGTGCCGTGGGCGTTCGACGACGAGGCGGTAGATGTCACGCGACAGTTCGCCCAACTCAAAAACTCGCTCATGCCCTACCTCTACACAGCAGGAGCACATGCCGCGGCAAGTGGCGTCTCTGTCGCGCGTCCAATGTTCATGGAGTTCCCCGATGACCCGGCCGTGGGCTACCTGGATCGTCAATACATGCTGGGCGACGACATTCTGGTCGCGCCCGTCATGACGGCTGATGGCACGGTGGACTTCTACCTGCCCACTGGGGTGTGGACCCACCTGCTGACCGGTGAGCTCGTGGGAGGTGGTCGCTGGGTACGCGAGACGCACGGCTACGACTCATTGCCGGTGTACGTGCGCCAGGGCGCCATCATTGCTCGGGGCGGTCGCGTGGACCGCCCCGACTACGACTTCCTCGACGGGCTGACGCTCGACGTCTACTCCGGTGGTGAGACCGTGGACAAGGACCTCGAGGTGGTGACGGCTGAGGGCCGTCGCGTCACGTACCGTGTGCGCGGTACTGGCGACGGCATCACTGCCACGTCGCCCGATGCAGGGGAGGTTTCGGTCCGCGTCGTTACCTAGCCGTACCCGCGACCGAACGCAGCACTTGCTGCACCAGCGCGGCCCGACCTCACTCTCTTGGGGCCGGGCCGTGCTTGCGTCCGGGCGCAATGATTCACGCATCCCTCACCCCATGTTCACCCGACGTTTGCCCTGCGTCGTTAGGTTCGGCCACACGACCTGTGCCTGGCAGTACCGACAAAGGGGTAAACGATGCGTGGTTCCAAGGCGGCTCTCGCCGCTGTCATGACGTTGACGATAGGAGCCGCGTCAGTCGCGGCGGGCACTCCTGCCCTGGCCGCCGCCGACGGCGAGTCAGCCCCTCCGGTAGTCATAACCGAGGTGGAGTCGAAGGCACCCGATGGCCCGGACTGGGTCGAGGTCTACAACCCCACGCGCGAGGCCATCGCGCTGGACGGACTCGTTTTCAAGGACGACGATGACACTCACGCCTGGACCATTCCGGCGGGCACGAGCCTGGCGGCCGGCTCGTACATCGCGTTCGAAAAATCAGACGATGCTGCTGTTGGCTTTGATTTTGGGCTAGGCGGTGCC
This sequence comes from Demequina aurantiaca, assembly GCF_000975135.1. Taxonomy (GTDB): domain Bacteria; phylum Actinomycetota; class Actinomycetes; order Actinomycetales; family Demequinaceae; genus Demequina; species Demequina aurantiaca. The sequence goes on from NZ_BBRF01000001.1 coordinate 594,951, forward strand.
GACTCGGCACGGTTGTTCGCACAGGACGGCGAGACACTGATTGACAGCTTCACCTGGGAATCCGAGGCGGCAACCACCTGGGGTCGCTGCCCCACGCCCGACAGCGACTTTGAACTGACCGCGGAGGCCACACCCGGCGCCGCCAACTCATGCGTGCCCAACAGCCCAGAACCCACACCTGTGACCGCGGCCGACGTCGTCGTGATCAGCGAGATTGAGTCCAGTTCGGAAGAAACCGCCGACTTCATCGAGCTCTACAACACGGGCGAGACCGCGGTGAGCCTCACGGGCCTCATCCTGAGTGACAATGACGACGCCCACACCTTCGCCGTCCCCGAGGACGTCGACCTCGCCGCCGGTGCGTACCTCGCATTTCTCAACGATGACAGCGACGCAAGCCTCGGTTTTGGCCTAGGCGGCTCGGACAGCGCACGGCTCTTCGATACTGACGGCACCACGCTGATTGACAGCTTCGCCTGGGACGCTCACGCGGACACCACGTGGGGCCGCTGCCCCGTGCCGGCCATCGACAAAGATTTCGTGCTGACGGCCTCGGCAACCATGGGAGCGGCCAATGACTGCGCTACCACTGAACCGGAAAACTCCAGCATCATCGTGATCAACGAGGTCGAGTCCAACGGCGACGACACCGACTGGGTCGAGGTCATGAACATCGGTGACGCGGCGGCAGACATCTCCGGCTATGTGCTGATGGACAACAAGGATCGCGACGCTTACACACTGCCCGAGGGCAGCACGGTCACACCCGGAGCCGTCTTCGTCATTGACCAGAAGACCACGACCGCCGATGGCTTCGACTTCGGTTTGGGCGACCCGGACCACGTGCGCCTGTTCGCCGCCGACGGCACCACGCCCGTGGCGGACTTCGCATACGACTCCCACGCAACAGTGACCTGGGCACGATGCCCCAACGGCACCGGAGACTTTGTCGACTCGACCGTGTCCACCAAGGGCGCACTGAACAACTGCTCCACTCCTATCCGCATCAACGAGGTCGAGTCCAGCGACGCTAGTGACGGTGCCGACTGGATCGAGCTGATCAACATCAGCGACGCCCCCGTGGGCATCACGGGCCTTGTGCTGAGCGACAACAAGGACGACGACGTCTTCTCCATCCCCGCGACCCCGGCGCTCGCCGCGGGCGCCATCGTCGTGTTCGAGCGGACCGACGACCCGGCCACGGGCTTCGACTACGGCTTGGGCGGAGGCGACAACGTGCGCCTGTTCGAGGCGGACGGCGCCACGCTGATCGACTCCTACGAGTGGAGCGAGCACGCTGCGACCACCTATGGCCGTTGCCCAGACGGCACCGGCGAGTTCGCCACCACCGCCGTTCCCACCAAGGGTGACACCAACGTCTGTGCCGGCATCGTCAACGCGCAGCAGTGGCCCGGAGGCGAGGCAGTCTCCACAGTGGACGCCATGGACACGTACGCCGGTGACATGAGCGGCATCGACTACGACTCGACCACCGGCGCCCTCTGGGCAGTCCAGAACGGCGACGGCCTGCTCTACCGCATCGTCGCCGATGATTCGGGCACCTGGGTTCCCGACGCGACCGAGGGTTGGGCAGAAGGCAAGACGTTGCGCTACCCCGACGGCACTGGCACCGTCGATGCCGAGGGCGTGACGGTCACCGACGCCGGAGCTCAGGCGGGTGTCTACGTCTCCTCCGAACGCAACAACGACGCGAGCAGTACGAGCCGTCCCTCCGTGCTGAAGTTCGACGTGAGTGGCGCGGGAGAGGAAATCACGGCATCGGCCGAATGGAACCTGGCCACAGACTTCCCCGGCATCGGCGCGAATGCCGGCATGGAGGGCATCACCTTCATCTCTGACGCGTGGCTCACCGCGCGCGGCTTCGTGGACCAGAACACCGCGGTGGCCTACGACCCCGCGGACTATGCGGGTCACGGGAGCGGGCTGTTCTTCGTCAGCATTGAGGGCACGGCGGGCGTATACGCCTACGCACTCATGCCGGGAGGCACCTTTCAGCGCATCGCCGAACTGGACCTCGCGAGCCTGAGTTTCAGCAACGTGGCCGACGTGCAGTTCGACGCAGACCGCGACCTGCTGTGGGTTGTCTGTGACGACGTTTGCGACGGCCGCATCGCCACCTTTGCGCTCACCGACGAGGGTGACAACGCGGGAGTGTTCACCGCATCGGCGCTGTACGAGCGTCCCGCGGGAATGCCCAATGTCGCCAACGAGGGCTTTGCCATCGCGAGCGCGTCAACCTGCACCGATGGTTCGGTCGCCACGTTCTATGTGGACGATGCCAACACCGACGGGTTCTCGATTCGCACCGGCACACTGGGCTGCGCCGGCGACGATGAGTCCGAGCCGGGCACCACTGACCCCGGGACGACCGATCCTGACGACTCAACCGACCCTGTTGTGCCGGATCCCGGAACCACAGACCCAGTCGCGACGGAGGGTGAGGGTGACGCTGACACCGTGCAGTGCACCGTCACGGCTCCCGCCGGCGCCGCCGCAGGCCAGAGCATCGCTATCACCGTGGATCCAGCCTGCGCGGGTGACTCGGTGGTCGTGGTGATGTACTCCGAGCCCACGGTCATCGGCACCTTCGCGGTAGGCGCCGACGGGGTGGTCTCCTTCACCATCCCGACGGACCTCCCCGCCGGGACGCACACCATCGAGTTGCAAAGCCCCGACGGCACCGTGCTGGGCTCAACCACCATTGAACTCACTGCCCCGGTCGCGGCGGGAGAGACCGTGACGGCGTCCTCTGGCGAGCTCTCCCAGACGGGCGCACCCGTCGATGGCACCATCCTGCTCAGCGTGTTGCTGCTGCTCTCCGGCGCCGCGGTGATCATCGCGCGTCGTAAGGCAACAGTGCGCTAACCTCACCACCGCTTTTCTCTACGTCCGCACCCTCAATCGATGTGGCCGGTGCCCCGCGTGCGGGGCTGGCCAGCCACCCAGGTGATTGAGGGTGCGGACGTTCGGCGGTCGGGGGCCGCGGCACTCCCCGCTGGCACTTGCCCACGCCGCTACGCTTGAGCCATGACGAACCAGGACAACTCGCACTCGTACGGACCCGACACGCTCGCGCTGCACACGGGCATCCACCGTTCCGAGGCCAACGAGATGTCCGAGGGGCTGTTCCTGACGCAGGGCTACGCGTACGAGTCGGCCGAGCAGGCTGCCGCCGCGTTCGCCGGAGACATCGACGTCTACATGTACTCGCGTTACGCCAACCCCACGGTGACCGCCTTCCAGGAACGCCTGGCCGCGATCGAGGGCGCCGACGCGTGCTTCGGCACTGCCACGGGAATGGCGGCGGTTTTCGTGTCGCTCGCCTCGATTCTCCAGCAGGGCGATCGCCTTGTGGCGGGCCGTGCGCTTTTCGGGTCGAGCATCCAGGTCTTTACCAACTACTTCGAGAACTGGGGCATCACGGTTGACTACGTCGATGCCCACGACAACGACGACTGGGCGCGCGCGCTCGCAACCCCCGCCAAAGTCGTGTTCGTCGAGTCTCCGTCCAACCCCATGCAGGATGTGGTCGACATCTCGGCTGTCGCCACGCTCTCCAAAGCCGCCGGCGCGCTGTTCGTGGTCGACAACGTCTTCGCGACGGCGATCGGCCAGAAGCCTCTGGAGCTGGGCGCCGATGCCGTGGTGTACTCCGCGACCAAGCACATCGACGGCCAGGGCCGGGTCATGGGTGGGGCGATCCTTGGTTCCACCGACTACATCAACGGGCCGGTCAAGCAGATGGTCCGTCAGATGGGCGCGACTATGTCGCCCTTCAACGCCTGGGTCTTACTGAAGTCGCTCGAGACCCTGAGCGTGCGCGTGAAGGCACAGAGCGCATCGGCTGCTGACCTTGCTGGCTGGCTGGATGCCCACCCCAAGGTGGCACTCGCCCGCTACCCGTTGCTGCCGTCGCACCCGCAATACGAGTTGGCCGCAAGCCAGATGACGCTGGGCGGGACGCTCGTGACCATCGACGTCGCTCTGCCCCCGGGCACGGACCCAGCGGGGTCTGAGGCGCGCGCAGCCGCCTTCCGGTTCATGAACGCCCTCGAGCTGTTCGAGGTATCGAACAACTTGGGTGACGCCAAGTCAATCTCGACGCACCCCGCGACCACGACTCACAACAAAATGACCCCCGAGGCACGCGCCGCCGTAGGCATGTCGGAAGCGACGGTGCGCCTCAGCATCGGGCTCGAGGAGCGTGAGGACCTGCGCGCCGACCTCGAGCGCGCGCTCGCGGCAATCTAGCGAAGGGGCACATCGTGGCCAGGTTCAGTCTCGGACGACGGCGCACCTCGCGTCGCGACGAGGCGGAGCACGCCGCAAAGCCCACGCCCGTCGCGGAATACGCTCCGCTGACCTCCGAGATGCCCATTCAGACGGCAGGGCCGCGCAGAAGCGCGATGCCGCTATCCGTCGCGCTCCTCAACAAGCAGTCGATTGGCGGCGCGGCCGCGATCTTGCTCTGCGCGCTGTTCTTCATCCTGGTGCTCCCCGCGATCAGCGACCACGTCAAGGGCGAGGACCTGACCGTGGGCGTGCCTCTTGCGGTCGGTGAGAACCTGCAGGTCACTCCACCTCCCGGTTGGGTGCTGAGCAACACGGCCGAGGGTGGCATGACCTCCCTCACGAACAGCGGTGCGCAACTCGTCATCACGTCGGCGGCGCCGGCCACGGAGTCCGTCGCCACGCGGATTCAGACTCTCGCGGATGCCCTCGCGGACGACCCCAACAACTCCTGGGTGGTGACGCCACCCTCGACCTTCACCACCACCGCCGGAGACTCAGGCGCGACCGTCACCGCCCAATCCAAGGACGCGGCCACGCAAGTGTGGGTGGTCTCCGACGGCAATCTTCAAACCACCCTGGTGCTGACCTCTCCGCTGTCCGTATGGGATGGCATCTCCGACAGCGCCAACGCGATCGCAGCGTCGGTGAAGTTCACCCCGGAGGACCTGCCGTGAGCCGCCGGACTACCTTCGATCGCCTCACCGCGGGGCGACGCAGTTCGTCGGCCGAACCACCCACCGCCACCGCAGCTACTCCGGTGCTCCGCCATTCACCGCGCACGCGGTCGTTTGTCGACATCCACTCCTTGGTGTTTTGGGTCTTCATGATTCTGTCCGCGTATGGGTTGATCCAGGTCACCCCCCTGCTGCTCCGTGGGATGCAGACCTACCCGGCGGCAGGCATGCTGGCGGTCATCCTGTGGAGCCTGTACGCCCTGGCATTCGTGTTCGTGGTCTACAAACTCGAGCTGTTCGAGCGTCGGTCCCCCGTCACCATCTTTGGAGCCCTGATGTGGGGCTCCTTGGTATGCGCCGGCATCGGCGTGGTCGCTGCACCCGCCATGCACGGTATCGTCGCCTCATGGTTGGGTGAGGACTCGCCATGGATCACTGCCGTATCCGCGCCGCTCGTCGAGGAGCCGTTGAAGATGCTCGGCGTAGTGGCTCTCGCGCTGATTCCTGGGGCCAGAGTCCGCAGCGCCGCGGACGGACTGTTCTACGGCGCGATCATCGGGCTTGGGTTCATGGTGGTGGAGAGTTACCTCTACACGATGCAGGCAGCCGTGGCCTCGGGAGGGAATTTCGACACCGTCTTTCAGCTCGTCATCCTGCGAGGGGTCGTCTCCGGTCTGTGGAGCCATGCGACGCTCACGGCAATCGCTGGTGCAGGCGTGGGCTACTTCTTTAATTCGACGCGCGGCCCCGGGGTGCGCTGGGGTGTGATGCTGGGCGGCCTTGGAGTAGCGATGCTGCTGCACGCCTTCTTCGATGCGCCACTGCTCGACACCAACGTTTACGCGGCGACTATCGCCAAAGGCATCCCCGTCTTTGTCATGCTGCTCGTGGTGCTCCGGGTAGTGCACAAGCGCGAGCGTTCCATCCTCGCTCACCTAGCCCGCGACACGGTGCCCGACCACCTGGTGAGCTCACTCGATTTCGCGTTGCTGTCCAACCGCACGATTCGTAGCAACGTGCGCACCTCCGCTCGCCGGAGTCTGGGCTTGTCCGGCGCGCTCGCCATGCGGCAGTTGCAACAGAGCCAGCTCGCGCTGCTGAGCGCCGCACACGAGGATGGCATGGATTCCGAACGCGCCGACGAGGCAACAGAACACGTCCTCGCCGCGCAGGCGGCGCTCGCCCAGTTGAGAGCCGATGCCGCGGGTCACCCGGCCACCTCCTCACCTCATTAGAGATTGCGGCCTGGACCACTCGGCCGTTGATCTACGCGCTCAAACATCCTCGTGAGATGACCGGTAGACCCTCCGGCTAGCCCCGATATCCCGAGAAGCCGCGCAATCGCAGCGAGTTGGCCACGACGAACAAGCTGGAACCTCCCATGGCCGCGGCGGCGATCATGGGATTGAGGACCCCGAACGCCGCGAGCGGGATGGCGGCCACGTTGTAGGCGAACGCCCAGAACAAGTTGCCCCGGATGGTGCCGAGCGTGCGCCGGGACAGTGCGATCGCGTCGGCCGCCGCGCGTAGGTCTCCGGAGACGATGGTCAGGTCCGATGCCTCGCGCGCAACATCCGTACCGGTACCGACCGCGATGCCCAGATCCGCCTGAGCCAGCGCGGGGGCGTCGTTGATGCCGTCACCCACCATCGCCACGCGCTTGCCGTCGGACTGGAGCCTCGTGATGACGTCGGACTTGTCGCCGGGAAGGACCTCGGCGATGACGTCGTCAATCCCCACCTGGGCCGCGACCGCGCGGGCAGCACGCTCGTTGTCACCGGTGAGCAGCACCACCTCAAGACCCAGGTCGCGGAACGCAACAATCGCGTCCTTCGAGGTGGGCTTGACGGTGTCGCTGACGGAAATCATCGCTTCGGCGACCACAGCGCCTTCCGGCGCCCCAGCATCGGCCGATGCTGTTGTTTTGCCCTGCGAAATCGCTGGCTTGGGCGCAGAGCGCCCAGCGAAGACTGCCGTGCGTCCCTCTGCCTCTGCCGTCGACGCGAGTTCCTCAAGGTGGTTCGGGATGGTGGCGAACAGTCGGCGCGAGCCCACGTAGACCAGGGCGTTGGAGCCATCGGCGGCGGCGTCTTGTACCGTGGCGACCACTCCCTTGCCGGCGACGTTGCTGAAGCCCTTGACTCTGAGACGGTGATCGCGGGAGTCCGCAATCGCCTGCGCGATGGGGTGCGATGCACGGCTCTCGACCGACGCGATGGCGTCGAGCAGGGTCTGCGCGCCATCGGCGTCCAGGCCCGGAGTCTCGGCGTCGACGACGGACATCTTGCCCTCGGTGACGGTGCCGGTCTTGTCGAGCACGATGGTGCTGACGTCACGCGTGTCCTCGAGCGCCTCGGGCCCACGAACGAGAACGCCCAGCTGAGCGCCGCGGCCGGTTCCCACCATGATCGCGAGGGGAGTTGCCAGTCCCAGGGCGCAGGGGCAACTGATGATCATGACGGCAACGGCGGCGGTGAAGGCCGCGTTGACGTCGCCCGTGATAGCGATCCACAGGATGAGCGTCACAAGAGCGATCCCCAAGACGACCGGCACGAAGATCCGCGAGATGCGGTCCGCGAGACGTTGTACGCGGGCTCGGCCGTTCTGCGCCTGGTCGACCATCTGGGCGATTTGGGACAGCATCGTCTCGCTGCCCACCTTGGTTGCCTCGATGGTGAGCGCGCCGTCGGTCGCGACCGTGCCGCCCACCACCTCTCCCCCAACCTCGACTCGAACCGGGACCGACTCGCCGGTGACCAGGCTTGCGTCCACGGAGGCGCCGCCATCAACCACAGTGCCGTCCGTCGCGATGGTCTCGCCGGGACGTGTCACAAAGCGCATGCCCACCTCGAGTTCCTCGCGCGAGATCTCCGTGCCGTCCTCGAGCCGGGCTGTCGCAGACTGGCGGGAGCTGAGCGCGCGGATGGCGTCGCCCGCACGGGCGGTGGAGCGGGTTTCGAGCCACTTGCCGAGCAGAATCAGCGAAATGATGACTCCGGCGGTCTCGTAGTAGATGTGGCCGTTCTGGAACGCGGTGACGCCCAACGCTCCACCGAACAGCACCACGGTCGACCACAGCCAGGCGGCACCGGTGCCCATCGTCACCAGGGTGTCCATGTTGGTGGCGCCGTGACGCGCGCTCATGAGGGCACTGCGGTGAAACGGCCAGGCGGCGTAGAACACGACGGGGGTGGCGAGGGCGAAGGCGAGCCACTCCCAGCCGTCGAACTGCCAGGCCGGGATCATCGAGACCAGTAACAGGGGCACGCTGAAGACAAGCGCAAAGATGAAGCGGCGCTTGTAGTCCGCGATGCGCGAGGCGTCGGCGTTCATGTGTGCGGCATGCTCGTTGCCCATGTCCATGCCGCCGTGATCCATATCGCCGCCCTGAGCATCACCAGGACGGTTGGCACCCACGGCTTCCTTCCCGCGCTGCGGCGTGAGTACCTGGTACCCGAGCCCCTCGATGGTGGTGCGCATCGCGGCCTCGAGTTCGGCGCGATCCATGGTGCCGTCGCTCTGGACGGTGGCGCGGCGGGTCGCGTAGTTCACCGTGGCGTCCGTGGTGCCGGGTAGCTTCGCCAGGCCGCCCTGGATGGACGAAGCACAACTCGCGCACGTCATGCCATCGATCGCAAGGTTGATCGGGACACTCGGTTGGCCGGTGCTGGGGGTGGTCGGCGTACTCATGAGAGCTCTCCGTGCGTTGGTGCGTGGGTGAAAGGGGAAGGATGGGGCGTGGCTAGGCGCCTACGGTGTAGCCGGCCTTGGTCACGGCCTCGTCGATGGCGAACTCGAGATCATCGACGGGCACAGTGCCGTCGGAGTGCACGGCGACCTGACCGGTCGCTACGTCGATGTCGGCGCCGGAGATACCGTCAGCCGCAACCAGGGCCTCGCGCACGGTGGTGGCGCAGCCCTCGCACGTCATGCCCTCGACAGAGAGTTCAATGATGGTCGTTGAAGTAGTCATAACCTCAACATAGACCTTACAGTGTGCTGGAAGGTCAAGCCGTACGCCGACTTAGTGCGCGAGCACCTGGCATGCGTTCGGGTCATTGCAGTTCGCCGGGTCCAGGCTTGCCGCCCGGCGGGACAGTGCCGTGAGCTCTCCCTTCGCCGCAAGCAGGCTCGCGATTTGCAGGTCGATGTCCGCAAGGTGACGGTCCACCAGCGCGCGGGTGTGCTGGCACGTGGACTCGCCGTCGTCCTTCATGCCCAGGATCTGCCCCGCCTCGGCGAGCGTCAGGCCCGATGCCTGGGCGTCACGAATGAACCGCAACCGATCAACGGCGTCGTCGCTGTAGTCGCGGTAGCCGGAGGCCGTGCGACCCGGAGCGGGCATCAGCCCGATGCTCTCGTAGTACCGCACGGTCTTCGCCGTCACGTGGCCGGCCTCGGCAAGTTCACCAATCTTCATGGCTCCACGATACGCCAATTCATTCCATCTGGCTAGAACGTTACGTCCCGCCCAAGGTGCCATCCGATGCGCACCTGGACCCACCATCGGCCGCTACTGTGAAAAGCATGAGAACTACACCCCGTCGACTCGGCCTCCTGGGAGGCATCACCTGGCACAGCTCCATCGAGATGGAGCGCGCCATCAACGACGGCGTGAACGACGCGCTCGGCGGGAGCAGCTCCGGTGACCTCCTGGTGCGCTCCTACAACTTCCAACACATCGCCGACGCTCAGGCCGCCGGGGATTGGGAGGGCCTTGGGGCCGAGTTCGCGGCCGATGCCGTGGGCTTGCAGAGTGCCGGCGCCGAGGCCATCATGATTTGCGCGAACACGATGCACAAGGTCGCTCCGGCGGTCGAGGCGGCCATCGACGTGCCGCTGATTCACATGCTCGACGCCACCGCCGATGCCATCCTCGCCCAGGACCTCGACACCGTCGCCCTGTTGGGTACCGGCTACACGATGCGCGACCCCTTCTACCGGGATCACATGGCCACGCGCGGCATCACCACCCTTGCCCCCGCGGAACCGGCCCTCAGTGAACTACACGAGCTGATCTACGGCTCGCTCGCCAAAGGCGTCATCCCCGAAGGCGCGCGCGAGCAGGTACTGGCAATCCTCGACCCGCTGCTGGAGCAGGGCGCTCAGGGAATGATCTCCGGCTGCACCGAGATTCCCATGGTCGTCACGCAGCCCGACATCGACGTGCCCTACTTCGACTCCGCCGGGCTGTTCGTGGACGCCGCACTGAGGTTCTGCCTGGAGGACTAGCGCAGTAACTAAGCCCAGCCGGCCGCGTCAAGGACATCCTCGGCCACCTCTGCGCGCGAGCGGTTCTCACCGGCATCCATGGCAGTCATAACGATCGCGTCGTCCAGGTCCTGGCTGTCGAGCGAGTCGCTCAGCTCCACGGTGCGCGCGAGCGCCCAGTCCCGCCACTTGCCCTCCGGCTCGCGCACGGACAGGCGCGCCTCGCGCACGTCCAACGGCGCGTCCACGCGGACGATGCTGACGTCGGCTTGTCCCGCCACACTCGCAAAGGCGGTGGCGCAGCGGGCACGGTCGTCGGCGTCCTCCAGGACGCGAGAGATCACGACCAGCCCACACCCCCGTGCCCGATACACGGGTGCCGTTGCTGCGAGGTTCTGGAAAAACAGCGCCTGGTTGTACGGGTCGTCCGCGGGGGGTGGAACGGCCTGGCATAGAAAGTCGCCATCGATGAAGGCTGAGCGAGACCCGCGCGCCTCCAAGGCGTCGAACACGGCGGCGGCGCTGGTGGTCTTTCCCGCGCCGATGCTGCCGTTCACCACCAGCACTCGGGTGGGCAGTTCCTTCGCGAAACACACCGAGCGCGGATCCTCGTTGTATTGACCGTATGGCTCGATGCGGTGATACCCGAGCGCCTCGTACAGGGCGATCGCGGCTGGCTGCTCGGTGCCGGTCTCGAGGGCGATGCTCGTGGCACCCGATCGCCGCGCGGCGGCCTCGAGCGCGCCCATCATGACGCGTGAGTATCCCCGGCGACGATGCTCCGGCCGGACGTAGAGGCGCTTGGCCTCAATGGTTCCCAGAGGCAGGTCGTACGCCGGCCATTGGAGCATCGCGGTAGCAATGTCCTCACCCGACTCGTCCGCACCTACCAGCGACGCATAGACGCGGGAGAGGTCGATCGCATCATCGAACGCCTCGCCCTCCGGGGCATCGACGTGCCCGTCGTCTCCGTAAACCACCCGCATCTCGGCCTGCTGTTCGTCCCAGAGGCCCCGGGCCGCGGCATCGTCCGACTGGACGCGGCGAATGGAGAGCACGTTCAGATCCTCTTGGCGCGGGCAGCTAGGCCTTGACGGGCGGTTGCAGGTTGCTGGACGCCCACTGCCCGAGTTGCTCGAGCACCGGCACCAGGTGCTTGCCGCCGTCAGTGAGGGCGTAAGAGACGGCGATGGGCGGGCCGGGATTGACGCTACGGGTCACCAGGGTGACCTCCGCGAGTTCGGAGAGCCGGTCGGACAGCACCGCGTCGCTGATCCCGGGTACCGCGCGTCGCAACTCCGCAAAGCACAGCGGGCCCTTGCCCAGCGTGGCGATGATCATCCCGTTCCAGCGCTTGCCGAGGATCGTGAAAGCGAGGCTGACGGCGCCATCGCACGCATTGTGCTCGCTGATCTCGGTTTCCATGCCACGAGTGTACCGTGCTACGCTCTGTCTAGTCACTATTTTTTTATTAGTCACTATTGACACCCAACTCATGGAGAAGAAATGACACTGTTTCGTCTGGACGCAAGCATCATGCCCGCCACCTCAGCAAGCCGCGCGCTCGGCGACATCGTCGAGCAGGAGTGGGCCGCGGCTCACCCCGATTCCGCGGTCACTCGTCGCGACCTTACGGCCGACCCGGTCCCCGCGACCGCGTGGCAGAACGCGGTGCTCGGCGGCTTCACCCCCGAGGGCGACCGCTCGCCCGCACAGCTCGAGGCTGGCGCGCTTGCCAAGACTCTCGCGGACGAAGTTGTTGACGCCGACGCACTGCTGTTCGACGTGCCGCTGTACAACTTTGGTGTTTCACAGCACTTCAAGACCTGGTTCGACCTGGTCAAGACGGACCCCCGCATCGGCTCCGCAGTCACTGCCGTCAATGGCAAGCCCGCGACACTTGTGACCGTGCTGGGCGGCAACTACTCCGAGGGAACGCCCAAGGAGGGGTGGGACCACTCCACCGAGTGGCTGGTCCGCGTCCTGCGCGACGTCCTCGGGCTCGACCTTCGCGTAGTGTCGCGCTCGTTCACGCTCGTGGGTGTGGACCCGGCGCTGAATGACTTCACCGAGATGGCCGCTGGCCTCAAGAGCGACGCGGAAGAGGTCGCACGCAAGTCCGGTCGCGAGCTTGCCGCACTGCGCGGCGCTGCCGCCTAGGTCCGGCACCAAGCACAAACACGAACGGTTCCGCCCGGCCACGATGGCCGAGCGGAACCGTTGTCGTTTGAGGTGACGCGAGCGCTCGCTAGAGCACTCCACCAGCAGCGCCAGGAGCATCGGCGTCGACGCCGCCGTCACCCACCTGCTCGCGAGCCACGAAGTTCTCGATGTCGAACAGGTTGCCGCTGGCACGCTGCGCGACCGTGAGGAGAGTCGACATGGAGGCGACCTCCTCGACCTGCTCCTTGAGGAACCACAGCAGGAACTGCTCGGACAGCACGTCACCCTCGGCACGGGCGGCCGCGAAGAGCGCCTCGATCTGCTTGGTGACCTGCTTCTCCTGCGCAAGAGCGAGCTCAATGGGCTCGGTGACGGAACCGAAGCCGTTCTTTGGCTCCTTGCCGGCAGGGATCTCGACCTTAAGGTCGCGGTCCAGCATGTACTGGACGATCATCATGCCGTGATTGCGCTCCTCGACCGCCTGGCGGTAGAAGTGAGCGGCGAGCTGGGGAAGGTCTTCGGAGTCGAAGTACACCGCGATCGCGATGTACTGCGTGTGGGCGTCGAGTTCCACGCCCACCTGGGCCCTGAGCAATGATTCAAAAGTGTCGTTTGTCATATCGCCAGCCTAGGCCGCGACCACACAATGCGCTAGCAAGGACAGGCTCAACTCAGTGAGGCGCACCTGACCTCCGCGCGCCCTGGAACGATGCGGGAATGACGGCTTCCCAGGTCACGTTGAAGCGGACAGTAGACACATCAACCATTGGACAACTCCATGAAGAACTTTGGCTTTCTCTCCTTTGGCCACTGGTCGGCTGCGCCCGGTTCCAGGACGCGCGATGCTGGCGAGACCGTGCGCGACACCATCGACTTGGCGGTCGCGGCCGAGGAGGCAGGCATGGACGGCGCATGGATCCGAGTGCATCACTACGAGCAGAACCTGTCCTCGCCCTTCCCCCTCCTCGCCGCGATGGCCGCACGCACGTCGCGCATCGAACTGGGAACCGGCGTCATCAACATGCGCTACGAGAACCCGCTATACATGGCGGAACTCGCGGCCACCGCTGACCTGGTGTCGACAGGTCGACTCCAGCTTGGCGTCTCGCGCGGCTCTCCCGAGCCAGCGGCCGATGGCCCAGCCAGCTTTGGCTACCCGCTTCCCGTGGGCAAACTGCCGGTTGAGGACGCGGCGGAGCGAATTGCGCTCTTCCGCAAGGCGATCTCGGGTGAGGGGATCGCGGAGCCTGGCGCGAATGCCCACGTGCTCGCCGGTCAGAAACTACCGATCACTCCGCAGTCGCCGGGACTCTCACAGCGCATCTGGTACGGCGCGGGCAACACCGACAGCGCTAAGCGAGTCGGCTCACTCGGTATGCATCTGATGTCTTCGACGCTTGTTCTCGAGGCCACGGGCGAGCCGCTCGGCACCGTCCAGGCTCGCCAGATCGCGGCCTATCGCGAGGCGTGGGACGCGGCCGGTCATGACGGCAAGCCCCGCGTGTCCGTGAGCCGATCCATCATGCCCATCTTCGACGACGCATCCGAGCGCTACTTTGGCGGCATACTCGCACGCGAGTCCATGGGCGGCAACGAGGATCAGATCGGCTACATCGACAACGCCAAGGGAACGTTCGGCAAGACCTACGTAGGTGCGCCGGACAAGATCGTGGCAGAGCTGCTCCGGGACGAGGCCGTCATGGCTGCGGACACTGTCCTGGTCACGGTGCCCAATCAACTGGGCGCGGAGTTCAATGGGCGCACGTTTGAGGTCCTCGCGCGCGACATCAAGCCCGCGCTCGGGGAGTAGACGACTTCACGGGCCACCGTACCGCTGGTGTAACGTCTTCCCCGTGCCAGACAGATCCAAGCCCGAGATGCCTCATGGCCGCCCCGCACGCAAAGAGTGGGGGCCGCTAGCGCTCGCCGTTCTCACGACGGTCGCGATGCTGATCTACAGCGCTATGTATGCGAGTTCGGTCTGGGCCGACCTTGAGGTATCGCTACGAGTCCTTGTCGCGGGCTCCATCATCGTGGGCCTCAGCTCATCGATATTCGCGGCACGGTCCGTGCACCACAAGAACTGGGGCTGGGCCTCGGGCGCTGCGGCACTCGCCTTCATCACGCCTACCGGGTTCGTGCCCATTCCCCGCACCATGACGCTGATTCTGGCGGGATGGACGCTCTACCTGTTCTTCCGAGATCGTCGCGCGAACGGCCCGGCGGGACAGCACTAGTCGCTCCTCAGCCGCCGCCTCGACGATGCTCCTACGACGAGGCCAGCCCCTGCATCGGCTGACTGAAGCCTCTTAGGCGTTGGCGAGCAAGGACGAGATGGCGCTCGTGAAGAAGGTCAGGCCGTCGGTTCCGGCGCGGCCCTCCTCTGTCGAGTCGGGGCCGAATCCGCGCTCGACCGCGTGTTCGGGGTGCGGCATGAGGCCCACCACGTTGCCGCGCGCGTTGGTGATGCCGGCGATGTCGCGTCGCGAACCGTTCGGGTTCCAGCCCACGTAGCGGAAGGCCACGCGACCCTCGGCCTCGAGCTCGTCGAGGGTGTGCTCGTCGGCGACGTACTGGCCGTCCTGGTTCTTCAGCGGCACGATGATGTCCTGGCCGTCCTCGTACTCGCGAGTCCAGTCGGTGTCCGCGTTCTCGACGCGTAGCGTCTGGTCGCGGCAGATGAAGTGCAGGTGCTCGTTCTTGATCATCGATCCCGGCAGCAGGTGGACCTCGGTCAGCACCTGAAAACCGTTGCAGATGCCCAGCACCGGCATGCCGCCGTTGGCCGCGTCCACGATCTTCTCCGTGATGGGAGAGAAGCGCGAGATGGCACCTGCGCGCAGATAGTCTCCGTAGCTGAAACCACCGGGGAGGACAATCGCGTCGACGTCCTTGAGGTCGGGCTCCGCATGGAAAAGCGAGACCGGTTCGGCACCTGCGAGGCGGACGGCGCGTGCCGCGTCGCGGTCGTCGAGCGTGCCGGGGAACGTGACGACGCCGATGCGGGCGGTCATTTAGTTCTCCTCGACGGCGACCGAGACCACGTCTTCGATGACCGGGTTGGATAGCATCGTCTCCGCGGCCTCGCGAGCCTTAGCGAGCACCTCGTCGGTGACCTCACCGTCAACGGTCAGTTCGAATCGCTTGCCCTGGCGCACGCCGGCAAACTGGTCGAATCCCAGACGCGGGAGTGCGGCGCCAACTGCCTTGCCCTGCGGGTCAAGGATCTCGGGCTTGGGCATCACATGTACGACGATGGTGGCCATGGGCAAAGTCTAGCGGCAGTCTCAGCAGACAAAGTTGTACTCGATCTTGTCGGTGGTTAGCCAGGTGGTGAGGTCGCCGCTGTCGGAGCGGAAGTACGCGTATCCACCGTCGTAGACGACCAGTGTTCCCGTGTCGTCTCCAGGGCCAGGGGCCACGACTGCTTTTGTCGAACGCGACATCCCAAGTCCGGGCATATCCACCGCTGCGAACGCCACGGGTGTGGGGAAGTCCTCCTCGTCCTCGGGGTCGAACTGGTACCAGGTCACGCCGTCAAAGGTCAGCGTCTCGTTTCCACAGGCGGGGTAGTACTCGACGCCCTCGACTACCTGCCGCTGCTCGCCGGGCGATCCCGACCCCGCCGCGGCACAGCCCGTCAGGGCGGCGACGGCTCCAAGGGCGACGGCCGCCAAGGCCAGGGTCTTCTGAAAAGGCTTCATACAGATAGGACGGCCGATGCTCGGGAAACGTTGGGTTCTCACCGCGACCTAGCTAGGGCGGCGAGCTTCGATGAGGTGGCGCGTCGAATGCGCCACAACAGGCTTTCCCGCCCGCATCTGGGCATCGAGCCTTCGCAGCATCGCGTCGTACTTGACCACGGAGAAGTCTGGCACCCACCACACGCACTTGCGGAGGGTCCACACCACGGCGCCGATGTCGTAGAACTCCATGCGGCATCGAGCCGTGCTCAGGTGAACGATTTCCAGGCCGGCGTCGCGAGCCGCTGCGCTCTCCAAGTCTGGGTCGCGCCCCCGGCGCTCCTCGACCAGCGGCCCTAGGAACTCCTCAATGAGTTCGAAGGCGGAGGCAGGCCCCACGTGCTGCGCAAAGTAGGAGCCGCCCGGCCGGAGGACGCGATGAATCTCGGGCCAGTCCGGCGCGACGGGGTGCCGCGCGGTGACCAGGGTGAAGGTGTGGTCCTCGAAGGGCAAGGCCTCGCCAGGCACAGCATCGACGATCTTCACGCCGCGTGGCGCCAATGCGGAACGGGCCCGCGCCGCATTGGGCGGCCAGCCCTCGGTCGCCACCATCGTTGGAGGAAAGATCGGGGCTTCCCCCAACACCTCTCCCCCGCCGGTGTCGAGGTCGAGCGCGGAGTCGACGGTGGCCAGTCGATCTGCGAGCAAACGCGCAAAACCCCACGGCGGGCGCTCCTCCGTCGCCCTGCCGTCTAGCCAGCCGAACCCCCAACCGGATACATCCGCAGCATCGGCTTCCGCCACTAAATCATCGAAGGAACGCATGTCCTCATTGTGGCGCGGTTCGGGTGCGGGTGGCCCGCTGACTACGCCTTGGCGAGCCGGTCGTACGCCTCGAGGTAGCGCTGACGGGTCTTCTCGACGATCTCCGCGGGCAACTGGGGCGGCGGCACGTCGCCAGCCTTGTCCCAGCCAGACTCCGGCGAGGTCAGCCAGTCGCGGACGAATTGCTTGTCGTAGCTGGGCTGGGCACGGCCCGGCTCCCACGTGTCCGCGGGCCAGAAGCGACTGGAGTCCGGGGTGAGCACCTCGTCTCCGATCACGATCTCACCGGCGGCATTGCGACCAAACTCGAACTTGGTGTCAGCCAGGATGATGCCCTTGCTTGCCGCAATCTCGTGCGCACGCGTATAGGCATGCAGCGTGATCTCGCGCAGCGCGGCCGCGTCCACCGGCCCGATGGTGTCCGCCACGGCGTCAAAACTCACGTTCTCATCGTGGTCGCCCACGGCGGCCTTGGTGGCCGGGGTGAAGATCGGGGTGCGCAAGCGAGATCCGTCCACCAGGCCATCGGGAAGTGGGACACCGCACACCTCGCCGTTGTCGCGGTACTCGACCAAGCCGGAACCGGTCAGGTAGCCACGCGCCACGCACTCGACCGGGAACATGTCCAGGCGCTGGCAGATCATGCCGCGGCCGGCTACCTCTGCCGGCACCGGGGCCTCGACCGTGTGGTTAGGGACGATGTCCCGGATCTGGTCGAACCACCACAGACTCAGCGCCGTGAGGATCTCACCCTTGCCAGGGATGGTCGTGGGTAGAACCCAGTCATAGGCACTGATGCGGTCCGACGCGACCACCAGGACGACATCACCGCGCGGGTGTGGCTCGATGGGCTCGTACAGGTCGCGGACCTTGCCGGAGTAGATATGGCGCCAGCCAGGTACTACCGGCGGAGCAGGAAGGACGATCTCGCCCATCAGTTCGCCTCCGCTGCGGTCCGTGCGATGTCCGTGCGGTGGTGCGAGCCGGGTAGATCGATCGCGTCGACGCCGGCGTACGCACGCGTGCGAGCCTCGGTCAGGTCGGCGCCGGCCGCGACGACAGACAGCACGCGCCCACCGTTCGACACGAGCGCTCCGTTGTCGTCGAAGGTGGTGCCGGCGTGAAGCACATGCACGTCTTCCATCGCCTCAGCGTCGTCGATACCGGTGATCGCGTCGCCCTTGCGAGGATCCGCCGGGTATCCCTCGGCTGCGATCACGACAGTGACGGCGGACTCTGCGCGCCACGCAAGCCTAGGCAGTTCTGGGAGGCGTCCCAGCGCAGCCGCCATCAGTACATCGGAAAGGGGGGTCTCCAAGCGGGCGAGGACCACCTGGGTCTCGGGGTCGCCAAAGCGCGCGTTGAACTCGATGACTCGCACGCCGCGTGAGGTGAGCGCGAGGCCGCAGTAGAGCACGCCCTGGAATGGGGCGCCGCGCCGGGCCATCTCATCGACAGTGGGCTGGGCGACGGTGCGCACCACCTCATCCACCAGGTCCGCGGGAGCCCAGGGCAGCGGGCTGTATGCACCCATGCCGCCGGTGTTGAGACCCTCGTCGCCGTCGTAGGCGCGCTTGAAATCCTGTGCTGGCTGGAGCGGGACAACATTGGTGCCGTCGCAGATCACGAACAGACTCACCTCGGGTCCGTCGAGGAACTCCTCGATCACCACCTGGCCGCCCGAGCTAAGAATCGACTCGCCATGCGCATCGGCCTCAGCACGGTCGTTGGTCACGACGACGCCCTTGCCTGCCGCTAGCCCGTCATCCTTGACGACATGCGGAGCACCAAACTCGTCCAATGCGGCGGCCAACTGTTCCCGGTCCGTGCACACCGCCGCGCCGGCGGTCGGCACCTTGGCGGCGTTCATGACGTCCTTGGCGAACGCCTTGGAGCCCTCGAGCATCGCGGCTGCGGCGCCGGGGCCAAAGCACGGAATGCCTGCCTTGCGTACGGCATCCGCGACGCCGTTGACGAGCGGGGCCTCGGGGCCCACAACAACCAGGTCGGCTCGTACCTGCGCCGCGAGAGACGCGACGGCCACTCCGTCATTTTGGTCGGTCGAGTGCAGCGTCGCTATCTGGCCGATGCCGGGGTTGCCCGGGGCGGCGTGAAGCTCGGTGACTGCAGGGTCCAGGTGGAGGGAGCGGGCAATGGCATGCTCGCGGGCTCCCCCGCCGACGATGAGGATGATCACTCCGCGAGTCTAGCGAACTGGCGTCCCTGGCCCGCCTACCCCGTATTGGTCCGTTTTCGCACGGATCTGAGCTGGCCGGAGCCCTGTTGGTCCTTCTTGTCACGCCGCGCCTCGCAAGCGCACGCGAGCGGCGGCGGCGCTTCACCTAAATTGCAGGCGGGCTGCGGTCCAGATCGGACCAACAGCATGCCGAGCACCCAAAAAAGCGTGCCAAATCGGACCAACTGGGAAGGTGAGCTGCGGGCGTGGGTGGGGCGCGCGGCGGACAGGACTACAGCCCGCCGGCGGGGGCACCCGCGGTGGGAGGGCGGTGAGTAAGAAGTTGCTAGACCCCGCGGGCGTGGATGAGGTCGTTGACCTCAATGGTCTGCTCGCGGTCCGGGCCCACTCCAATGGACGAGATCCGGCAGCCCGACATGGCCTCAAGCGCGCGCACGTAGTTCTGCGCGTTCGCCGGCAACTCGTCGAACGTCCTGCACGCGGAGATGTCCTCGGTCCAACCGGGGAACTCCTCCCAAATGGGCTTGGCCGCCGCGAAGGCTGCCTGGTCCTGCGGGAGGTCCTCGTAGCGAACACCATCGACTTCGTACGCGACACACACCGGGATGGTCTCCCAGCCGGTCAGCACATCGAGCTTGGTCAACACAAAGTCCGTCAGGCCGTTGATGCGCGCGGAGTAGCGGGCGATGACCGCGTCGTACCAGCCGCAACGACGGGTGCGCCCGGTGGTGACACCAAACTCGCCGCCGATGGTCTGCAGCTTGATGCCATCCTCATCGAACAACTCGGTCGGCATAGGGCCCTCGCCCACGCGGGTCGTGTAGGCCTTCACGATGCCAATGACGGAGTCGATGCGGGTCGGTCCCACACCGGAACCAGTGCACGCACCACCGGCGGTCGCATTGGATGACGTCACGAACGGGTAGGTGCCGTGGTCGACGTCCAGCATGGTGGCCTGGCCACCTTCGAACAGCACGGTCTCGCCGCGGTCGAGCGCGGCGTTGAGCACCAGCGACGTGTCCGTCACCATGGGGGCGAGGCGCTCGCGGTACTGCATCAGTTCCTCGACTACCTCGTCGACCTCGATGGCACGACGGTTGTACACCTTCACGAGCAGGTGATTCTTCTGCTCAAGGGCGCCCTCGACCTTGTCGCGCAGCACCTGGTCATCGAATAGATCACCCATGCGAATGCCGAGGCGGTTGATCTTGTCGGCATATGCCGGGCCGATGCCGCGACCGGTGGTGCCGATCTTGCGCGACCCGAGGAAGCGTTCGGTGACGTTGTCTAGCGTCCGCGCGTACGGCGCAATCACGTGGGCGGCGTTGGAGATTAGCAGCTTCGAGGTCTCGACCCCGCGCTCCTGGATTGCATCCAACTCCTGGAAGAGCACCGAGATGTCCACGACGACGCCGTTGCCGATCACCGGCGTGACGCCGGGAGACAAGATGCCGGAAGGCAGCAGGTGCAGGGCGAACTTTTGGTCGCCAATCACCACGGTGTGACCGGCGTTATTGCCGCCGTTGAACTTCACCACGTAGTCCACGCGGGAGCCCAGGACGTCAGTCGCCTTGCCCTTGCCTTCATCGCCCCACTGGGCGCCAACAATAACTACTCCGGGCACAAGGCCCTCCCCTCACCCGGAAACAACGCCCGGGGCTTGGTTAACGTGAGCACTCGCTCACGTCACTAATGCGTGTCTATCTTACGGTGACGTGCGAAAGCCCCCGGTGTCAGTGCGACTCCGGGGGCCTCCGCCACAGTCGTACTTAAATCTTCTTGCCGGCTGAGCCGAGCTGCTGGCATGCCTCGACGACGCGAGCAGCCATGCCGGCCTCGGCGAGCTTGCCCCAGGCGCGAGGGTCGTAGGCCTTCTTGTTGCCCCACTCACCGTCGACCTTGAGGACGCCGTCGTAGTTCTTCATCATGTGGTCGACGACGGGACGCGTGTACGCGTACTGCGTGTCGGTGTCGACGTTCATCTTGATGACACCGTGGCTGACGGCCTCCGCAATCTCTTCCGCGGTCGAGCCGGAGCCGCCGTGGAACACGAGGTCGAAGGGCTTGTCCTTGCCGTACTTGGCGCCGACCTCGGCCTGGATGGTGCCGAGGAGCTCGGGGCGGAGCTTGACCGCGCCGGGCTTGTAGGCGCCGTGCACGTTGCCGAACGTGAGGGCCGTCAGGTAGCGGCCCTTCTCGCCCAGGCCCAGCGCCTCGACGGTCGCGAGACCGTCTTCGGTGGTCGTGTAGAGCTTGTCGTTGATCTCGGCCGTGTGGCCGTCTTCCTCGCCACCGACAACACCGATCTCGATCTCGAGAATGGTCTTGGCAGCCTGCGAGAGCTCGAGCAGCTCCTGCGCGAGCGACAGGTTGTCCGCCATGGGAACAGGCGAGCCATCCCACATGTGCGACTGGAAGATGGGCTCTTCGCCGTTCTTCACGCGCGCGGTCGAGGCGGCGAGCAGCGGGCGCAGCCAGGAGTCGACGTAGTCGGGGTGGCAGTGGTCGGTGTGCAGTGCGATGGTGACGCCGTAGCTGTCAGCAACCTCGCGAGCGTAGGCCGCGAGTGCGAGCGAGCCCACCACCTGGTCCTTGATGGTGGAGCCGGAGGCGTACTGTCCACCGCCGACCGAGACCTGGATGATGCCGTCGGACTCGGCCTCCGCGAAGCCCTGGATGGCTGCGGTGATCGAGGACGAGGACGTGATGTTGATCGCGGGGAACGCGTAAGAGCCGGCCTTGGCGGCATCGAGCATCGCGTTGTAAGACTCGGGATTGGCGAGAGCCATAGTTATCTCCTGGAGTTATGGGGGGACGTATCCGCCCCCCATTCTGTCAGAAACCGCGCTATGAGCGCACATGACCTTGGTCCCGCGCACAGACAGCCGATGCTTGGGCCGGCTACGACCCCGCGTCACCCTTCATTGTGGTCACCTTGTAGGGCGCACCCTGCTTGTCGTAGGTGGTCCACTCTCCTACCTGCACGTCCCTGTCAAAGGAACCCGACCGCATTATTGTGCCGTCCACACGGAAGTACTCCCAGTAGCCGTGCATCTTTCCCTCGAGGAACTGCCCGCGCGCCCACAGCGAGCCATCCTTGTGGAACTTCTCGTAGGGCTCGAGGTCCTCGTCAACGTTCGCACTATCCGTCATGTCCGGCCTCCACGTCTCCATGGTGGCGCACCCAGGAGTGCATCGCAATGGCTGCGGCTGCGCCGGCGTTGATCGACCGCGTGGAACCGTACTGCGCGATCGCGAGCGTCGCATCGGCCGCCTCTCGGACGGCATCGGTCAGACCCACGCTCTCCTGACCAAAGACCAGCACGCAGTTGCGCGGCAGTTCGTAGGTTTCGAGCGGGACGGAACCCGGCAGGTTGTCGATGCCGATCACCGTCAGACCCTCGCTATGCGCCCACTCGACAAACTCCCCGACCGTGGGGTGGTGGCGCACGTGCTGGTACCGGTCGGTCACCATCGCGCCGCGGCGGTTCCAGCGGCGGTTGCCCACGATGTGCACCTCGCGGGCCATGAAGGCATTGGCGGTGCGCACCACGGAGCCGATGTTGAAGTCGTGCTGCCAGTTCTCGATGGCCACGTGGAAGTCATGTCTGCGCGCGTCCAAGTCGGCGACGATCGCGTCGTGGTTCCAGTACCGGTAGCGGTCCACCACGTTGCGGCGGTCGCCGTCGCGCAGCAGGTCCTGATCCCATTGGTCGCCATCGGGAAGCGTGCCCTCCCAGGGACCCAGCCCGTGCATCGGCTCCTCCGGGAGGTCCGCTGCTGGAACGGCCGATGCCGGTGCGGTTTGAGCCGACGAACTCCCCTCGTTCACGCGCCGGCCCCCTGCGCCCAGGCGGAGCGTAGGTGCGAACGCTTGGAGGTGTTGAGCACGGAGCCCGCGTAGAGGCGTGCGCCCACGACGATCAGGATGGCGGCGGTGAGCAACACAAGCGCCATGGCGATCCACGGCTCCCACCCGGCCGCAGTGCCCTGAATCATGCGCGCCGGCATCAGCAGCGGCGCTGTCAGCGGGAAGTAGGACAGGAATCGCTGGAGTGGGCCGTCGTCCTGAATCAGCACGGCAGCGAAGAACGGCACCATGACCGCGATCTGCATGTAGAGGGTCGTGGACTGCAGATCCTCGATGCGGGACGCCATCGATCCCGCGACGGCCCACAGGCACGCGAGCATCAAGAAGCCCACCACGAAGAACGCGAGGAACCAGCCGCTGACGCCCGCGACCTGGCCGATCACGTCGCTGGCCCCGGTCACCGAGGCGCCGATCAGCCCGGCCCCAATGATGATCGCGACCTGTGAGATGGCGAGAACTGCGTTGCCGAGTACCTTGCCGGACAGCAGCCAGCGGATCGGCACCGCAGCCACCAGGAGTTCGACCACGCGCGACTGCTTCTCCTCGACCACGGACTGCGCGATCGACATGCCGAACGTCAGCACGGAGAAGTAGAACAGGAAGCCGAATACGATGATCACAAGCTGCGGGGGTACTGCGAAGTCCGGTGGAGGGTCGGCGAGGACCACTTGCGGTGCGGGCGGCGACGTTAGCGTTGCGAGCTGGTCGGCGTCGAGACCCGCCTCGGTCGCCACGGCGCCGATGACCGACTGGGCGTGGGCCACAGTCACCAAGGTCAGCAATTCGTCGGGCATGCTGTCGCGGCCGGACAGCATCGCGTTCTGGCCGTCGACGGTCAGGACGGCGTCGACGTCCTGGTCCGCGAGTCCCTCCTCCACGCTCGCGACGTCCACGAGTGTGATGTCCGCGGCGGGGATGTCCGAGGGGCGCTCGTCGTTGTTGAGTCCGCCGAGTCGCTGCGCGACCTCGGCCTCCGACTGTGCCCCCTGGGTCACGCCGACTGTGTAGGAGGGGGTGCCTCCCTCAAGCAGCGCGGGCAGCACCGTCGCCACGACGATGACCACCAGGAACACCACGGTCGAGGCGATGAAACCCTTGTCGTGGAGCTTGACGGAGATCTCGCGGCCGGCGATGGTGCGCACCAGGTCCGAGCGGTTGGCGGTGGGGCGGGCAGCGGCGCTCATCGCGACACCTCCGCGAAGAGGTCGGCAAGGGTGGGCAGCACGCGCCCAAAGTGCGCGATGGGGCCAGCCTGCTGGGCTGAGACAAGCAACGCCTGCGGGTCGGCGCCGTCGGCGAGCTCGACGGTGGTGCCATCCGCTCCCGCGGTGAGGACACTGACACCCGGGAGGTCCGGGCTCCAGTCGGGGAGGCCCTCCACCTGGACTCGGTAGCGCCGCCCAGCACGCTCTTCGCGCAGGGACCGAACCTCGCCTGTCGCGACCACGCGGCCCTCGTGAATCAGCACGATGTCGTCGCAGAGCTTCTCGACCAGGTCGAGCTGATGCGAGGAGAACAGCACGGGTACGCCCGCGCTGGCCCGCTCCCGTAGTCGCTCGCTCATCGCGTCCATCGCGTTGGGGTCCAAGCCACTGAAGGGCTCGTCGAGCACCAATAGCGCCGGATCGTGAATCAGCGCGGCAGCCACCTGAACCCGTTGCTGGTTGCCGAGCGACAGCGTATGCAGGACGTCACCCGCGCGGTCGCTCAGGCCAAAATCCTCAAGCAACTGTGTGGCCCGCTCGCGCGCCACGTCCTTGTCGACACCGAACACCCGCCCCAAGAAGATCAACTGCTCGAGCACCTTCATTTTGGGATACAGGCCACGTTCCTCAGGCATGTAGCCGATGGTTCTCCGCACGCCCAGCGTCATGGGCTCCTCGCCAAAGGTCACCTCCCCAGCATCGGGCTTGAGGACGCCGACGATGGCCCGCATGGTGGTGGTCTTGCCCGCGCCGTTGCCGCCGACGAACCCGGTGAGCCTGCCGGGGCGCACCTCGAACGAGACGTCGTCGAGCGCGGTGCGGTCGCCAAACGTCTGGGTGAGGCCGCGGACGGAAAGTGTGGTGGATGCTGACACGACTCCGACACTAGCAACGGGGACGACGCGGGGAGACGCTTGTTCGCTTCACGTATCCTTGCCCCATGAATCACGCCCTCGCGCTGGCTGGCGCTCATCTACCCACGCTTGGGCCAGACTGGCTCGACCCCGAGCACCTCATCAACGGGTTCCTCGAGCGCTGGGGTACGTGGGCGGTCTTCGCGATCTGTGTCGTCATCATCATCGAGACCGGGCTGCTTTTCCCGTTCCTGCCAGGCGACTCGCTGCTCTTCACGGTCGGCCTCTTCGTCGGTACCGGTGCGATCGACATGCCCATTTGGGTCGCGGCGCTGACGATGGGGGTCGCGGCATTCGTGGGCGACCAGATTGGCTTTGGCATCGGCCACTATGCCGGCCCCCGAATATTCAATAGACCCGACTCGCGGCTCTTCAAGCGGGAGTATGCGGACCAGACCGAGAAATTCTTCGACAAGTACGGTCCGCGCGCCATCATTCTGGCCCGCTTTGTGCCCTTCGTCCGCACCTACGTGCCGGTCGCGGCAGGTGTGGGCCGCATGCATTGGGGCCACTTCGCTCGCTACAACGCCATTGGCGCAGTGGTGTGGGGCATCGGTGTGACGTTGCTCGGCTACTGGCTGGGTGGATTCGCGGTGGTGCGCGACAACATCGAGGTTGCGCTGGTGCTGGTGGTGTTCGTGTCGCTCTTGCCCATCATCATCGAGACCATCAACCACCGCGTGGCAGCGCGTCGTGCCGCCGCAGCAGTGGTCGATGCCGTCGAGGATGAAGTCACGCCCATTCAGAAGCCGCCGGCCGCATAGCCAGGAACTGAGGCTCGCGGGTTCCCTACTCGACGAGCGGCGAGACTAGAACTGGACGTTGGGGGCCTGGCGTGCGGCCTGGTCTTCGACCTCGAAGTACTCCTCGCGGTGGAAGCCGAACGAGCTGGCGACGATGCTCGTGGGGAACGTCTCGACCTTGGTGTTGATGGTGCGGACGTTCGCGTTGTAGAAGCGGCGTCCGGCGGCCACTCGATCCTCGGTGTTGGTCAGCTCGCGCTGCAACTCCATGAAGTTCTGGTTCGCCTTGAGGTCCGGGTAGGCCTCGGCGACGGCGAACAGGCGTCCGAGCGCCTGGGTCAGCACGTTCTCCTGCTGGGCCTGCTCGCCCGGGGTCGATCCGGGGGCAGCAGCAATGGTGCGCGCCTGCGTGACCTCGTCGAGGGTCGACTTCTCGTGTCCGGCATAACCCTTGACGGTCTCCACGAGGTTGGGGATCAAGTCGTGACGACGCTGCAGCTCGACGTCAATCTGGCGCCAGGCTTCCTGCACGAGATTGCGCAGGCGCACCAGACCGTTGTACGCGCTAATGACCCACAGCACCGCGATGACGATCAACGCGAAGATGACGATCAGGAAAATCTCCAGCATGACTTGACTCCCTTTGATGAGTACCTAGGGCGATGCTAGCGCCCCACCGTGACGAACGCGAAGACCGCGGGCTACGAGGCGGGCGGGGTCAGTCGTTGTGGATCCTCGTCCTCGGCGCCGATGCCGGTGTACCGCCCAGAGGTGAGGGCGCCAGGTGTGGTGGCCCAATCCGGGCCCACGAGAGGCCTATGCGCTCCGTGGCCGCCTGCGTGCTTGCCATGGTGCGAGGCAAGGCCCCGCTCGGTGTACTCCCGCAGCACGTGGTCCGGGATACGCCGCGCGATGGCTGTCAGCACACCCAGCCGCGTGGAGAGTCCGTCGAGTCCCACGCGACCTGCCTGCCAGGTCATCACCGCCCCGCCCTCGATGCGGATCATGGCGCCTTGCGCATCGGGCAGGATCAGCCGTTCCAGCATCCGCGGGTCCAGGACGTCGTGCGCGTAGCGCCGGTCCGCCGCGCGCACGCGCCACTGACGGTTGAATTCATGGGACTCGAACTCGATGTCCATCGCGCCAACGGTCTTGGCAACGCGTTGCGCGAGCGACTCGGGGATGAGTTCGAGTCGCGGCAGATTCACGGGAAGCTCCGCGATCGTGACCTGGAAGATGTACTGAGTGCTCTCGCCCCCACGGCCGTTCTCGACCTCGTAGTGGTGGGTGAAGGTGGCGCACTCGAGCCCACTCAGGGTTCCCCTCAGCACATCCGTCTGATGCCACTTGTTTCCTACGCCAAACGGCGCGCTGGTGAACCTGGAGTTGTAGTCGAAGCTGCGAGCCGCATACTCCCAGCCGTGCAGCTCGGCGAACTCCGCGTACTCACTGCGATGGCGCTGAGCGCGGACGTAGTCGACCACCCAGATCACCACGGCAACGGCGCCCAACACGAACAGCCAGAAGGGCGTGAAGCCGATGCGGAACAGGAAAAAGCCGAGCACAAAGACGCCGGCGGCGACGTAGGCCGCGACGTTACGGAGACTCAACGACTGGCGCATGCGCTCACACTAGCGGCGTGGGCTCGTACTGTGAAGAGTGATTGTTCCTTGCATGACCGCTGGCCATCAGTGGCTAGGCGAGGCCCAGGTCCTCGAGGCCATAGAGGTAGATGTAGGGCAGCCCGGCCTCTTCGATGCGCTCACGCGACCCGGTGTTGCGGTCCACGATCACGGCGACAGCAACCACCTCGGCGCCCGCTTCACGCAGCGCGTCGACCGCCGTCAATACGGAGCCGCCCGTGGTCGAGGTGTCCTCGACGGCCACAACCTTGCGGCCCTCAACGTCGGGGCCCTCGATGCGCCGCTGGAGTCCGTGTGCCTTGTTCTCCTTGCGCACCACAAATGAGTCCAACTCGAGTCCGCGCGAGGCGGCGGCATGCATGAGAGCGGTGGCAACGGGGTCAGCACCGAGTGTCAGCCCACCCACGGCTTCCACGTCGGCGGGGCCAAAGCCCTCCTCCTCGAGGCGGTCCAGCAGCAGGTGACCCACGAGTGGGGACGCGCGGTGGTGCAGCGTGATGCGGCGCAGGTCGACGTAGTAGTCGGCCTCCTTGCCCGAGG
This sequence comes from Demequina aurantiaca, assembly GCF_000975135.1. Taxonomy (GTDB): domain Bacteria; phylum Actinomycetota; class Actinomycetes; order Actinomycetales; family Demequinaceae; genus Demequina; species Demequina aurantiaca. The sequence goes on from NZ_BBRF01000001.1 coordinate 622,934, forward strand.
CGAGCGTAATACGACCGTGCACCACGGCGAGGTCCTTGATGAGGTCGCGAAGCTCCTCGCGAGGGGTTGCTGAAGTCATGACCCCAGCCTAGCGGCGAGTCAAAGACCCAACGCCCCAAGCATCGGCCGATGCCGTGGCGTCGTCAAAGCTTGCTGCCCCCACGGCGCGTGAGCGACTTGGGAACGAGGCGTAGCAGTCCCGCGGCCGCGAGGTAGCGGGCGCTGGGCGTCACCACCACCTGCTTGCGCCGCACGCCCGCGAGCGCCGCGGTCACCACCACGTCGGGCGTCAGCCAGGCGACGTCGGGGTAGTCGGTCTTCATGTGCTCGAGCGACTCGGCGTCGTGGAACTCGGTGCGCACGAGGCCGGGCACCACCACCGTCGCGCTCACGCCCGTGCCCTTGAGTTGGCCGGCCAGCGCCTCCGTGAAGTCGAGGATCCACCGCTTGTGGGCCGCGTAGGTCGAGTTGGCCAGGTGCGCGGCGATCGAGGAGATGTTGACGATCGCGCCGTGCCCACGCGCCGTCATGGCCTTGGCGGCGGCGTGCGAGAGCTGCAACGTCGCGGTGACCATCACGTCGAGCACGGCCCGCTCGTCCTCCCAGGTGCTCTGGAGGAACCCCTCGCCGAGCCCAAAACCCGCATTGTTCACCACCATGCTGACGGGGTGCGCGTCGTCCAGAATGCGCGCCTCGACCGCGGCACGGCCTGCCTCCGTGGACAGGTCCGCCACGAGCACCTCGGCGCCCACGCCCGTCGCGGAGCGAATCACATCCGCGAGTTCGCTGAGCCGGTCGCCCGACCGCGCCACCAGCACCACGTCGTGGCCCGCCGTCGCGAGCTGCCACACAAATTCTTCACCCAATCCGGCCGATGCGCCGGTCACCAATGCTGTTGCCATAGTTCGAGGCTACGGGACGCATCGGCGCCAGTGCGCTCCGGTAGCGTGGAGTCATGCGCCTCGCCACTTGGAATGTGAACTCGATCCGTGCCCGACAGGAAAGGGTGATCGACTGGCTCGAGCGCTCACAGACTGACGTGCTCGCCATGCAGGAAATCAAGTGCAAGCCCGAACAGTTCCCGCTGCAGGCCTTTACCGACGCCGGCTACGAGGTCGCCATCCACGGCCTCAACCAGTGGAACGGCGTCGCGATCGCGTCGCGCGTGGGGCTTGAGGACGTGCAGGATCACTTCCCGCAGCAGCCCGGATTCGGAAAGCCGGGCCAGGACGTCGTGGTCGAGGCGCGAGCCCTGGGAGCGACCTGCGGTGGCGTGCGCGTGTGGAGCCTGTACGTGCCCAATGGGCGGGGCCTCGCCGACCCACACTATGCGTACAAGTTGGGCTTCCTCGAGGAACTGCGCGCCGCATCGGCGACCTGGGCAGAGGTCCCCACGGCTCTGGTGGGCGACTTCAATGTAGCGCCGCGCACCGAGGACATCTGGTCCGAGGCGGACAGCGAAGCGGAGACCCACATCACGGCTGAGGCACGCGCAGCGTTCCACGCCTTTGAAGCCTCGGGCTACGAGGAGCTGTCACGCCGCTTTCAACCCGAGCCGAACACGTACACGTTCTGGGACTACAAGCAGCTGCGCTTCCCCAAGGGTGAGGGCATGCGGATCGACTTCATCTACGCCTCGCAGTCTCTCGCGGCACGTGCCGTCGATGTGCAGATCAACCGCAACGAGCGCAAGGGCAAGGGCGCCTCCGATCACGTCCCCGTGGTGCTCGACATTGACGAGGCCGGCCCCGCACTATGAGCGAGGACGGCTCATCGACCCCGAACGAACCAGGCTTCGACTTCGCGCCACCTCCACCCCCTGGCGGCAACGTGGCGGGCCCCTCCTCGACCACCCCACCTGCGGCATCGGGTGGACGCTTTGCCTCCTCTCTTGCACCGCCTGCGCCTATCCGTCCTGGCACGAAGGGCCGCCGGCCACGAAAGGCGAGGCGGGGCACCAACGGGCGTTGGGTGTTCGCAACGATGATCGCTGCGATTGCCCTCATCGTCGGCGGAATCGGCTGGGCGGGCGTGCTGACCTATCGCTCGTCGGGGGTCAAGCCCGCGACGCAGGGCACCACCGGTACTCTTCACACCGGCCAGGTCATCACCGGCATGTGCATCAAGGAAGCGCCCGACCTCACTGAGGACCCCGAACCCGTCGAGGTGGTGAATTGCGTGGACCCACATCACGCCGAGGCGCTGGTCAGCTATACCTTCACCTCAACTGATTGGCCCGGGACTCCAGCAGCTCGCCAGGAAGTCATGGAGTTCTGCGCCGCCCAGGTCGACCCCGCTAGCGGTTTTATCGAGACTCCACCGGAGGCTCCCGCATACGAATGGCTCGCGTGGGTGCCGTCGGCCGACACGTGGCAGCTGGGCGACCGCACCGGGGTGTGCGTCATCACGACCGAGCGGCCCGTGGCGGGTTCCTACGGAGCCGGCACCGCACACGACGCGACGGCCGATGCAGTAGTGAGCTAGTACCTCGCCAGGGCCTCAGACGGCGGTAGGTGGGTTGACGTGACGACCGCGCATGGACAAGGACGACCCTCGTGCCGCGATTGCCGCAGTGACCACCGGGTCGCCGGACTTCGCGAGCCAGTCGAGCACTGCAGCCGGTGTCGCAGGATTTCCGGCGACTGCGGCCCGTAGCGACGGGTAGCCGTAAGCGAGATCAGCGAGCACCGTCGCGTCGGTATGCGGATTGTGGGCTCGCGCACGGGCAGCGGCATCGTCGGCGGGATGGGGCGGCCGACGGATCTCGGATCGCGGAAAGGGCTTGGCCTCCGGGCGAGGTATCGAGATCACGGGGTGATCAACGCCGGGTTCACCCACCTCGAACTCGACGAGCTCTGTCACGTGGACCGCGTTGTCTTGACGATGGAGCGCGTCGCGCAGCAGGATTGCGATCTCGATGGCCGGAATGACTGGGAGTAACCAGAGCACCCGCGGGTACCAGACGTCGTCGACGGTGGCGAGAAGGACTGCCGCCACCGCGCATATTGCTGCCGCCGCCGAGAACACGGCATAGGAAAATCGCGACAGGGAAACGGTGGGCGCACGCCCCAGCAGCAAGACCACGACGAACAGCGCGCCCGTGCCCATGAGCACGTACTCCTCAGCCGACCAATGCATCCGGTGCCCTCCCTCACGACGCCTGGGACGACCGGGCGCAAGACTTCAGTCTCGCGGCCCCCGCATCGCCCTCCCCCAGCGTGGCATTCGATCGGGATGACGTAAAGCCCCCCGAATGGGGGGCAGAGAGCACGTTTGATCCCCTCTCCCACTACGCTATCCACCAGGGAGGTCACCACATGAGCACGTCAATGCCAACGATCGCGCTGGTCGAGGACCATGCGTTGATTGCACTTGGATTCCGGGACCTGGTCAACGCCACCGATGACCTGCGTCTGGTGGGCATGGTCGAGTCCGTCGCTGAGCTCGACAGCCTCGGCGAAAGTGTGGACCTTGTGGTGCTGGACCTGCGCCTCGCGGATGGGTCACTGCCCGAGGACAACGTGCGTGCCATCCACGCCCGTGGTGCGCACGTGCTGATCTACACCGGGGCCGAGGACCGGCGACTGATCCAATCCGCCGCACGCTCGGGCGCGCTCGGATTGATTCGCAAGTCGACCGACGCGGAAACACTGCTCGATGCCATTCGCACGGCTGCGCGTGGACGCGAAGTGTTTGGTGTGGACTGGGCGGCCGCCATCGACGCCGATGCTCAGTTGCCCGATGCCCGACTCAGCGCCCGTGAGCAGGAAATTTTGTCGTTGTACGCCTCCGGAGAGACCGCGACGTCGGTGGCCACCATCACCAACCTGTCGCGCGACACGGTCGCAGACTACGTCAGCAGGATCCGCAAGAAATATGCGGAGGTGGGACGGCCAGCGACCACTCGTGTCGATCTCTACAAGCGAGCGCTTGAGGACGGCCTGCTCGAAGGTCCCGCGTGACAACCCCCGTGGCGCTGCACCAAGGCGAGCCCTACACGGGACCCGCCACGGCATCGGCCGGTGTGCCGGTGCTGACCCACGAGGCCCGCGACCGCATGCAACGCATGCTGTTCCTCGCGACAGGAATCGGCGCCATCGTGTTCGGGGCCCTGCTCGCGACCGGGGGCGGCGGCATTCTCACTCAGATGAGTCAGCTACGCCCCGCGTTTGCGTGGGGCGCGCTCACCGTGGTGATCCTTCTTCCCGCCACCTTTGTCGTGTTGCCGTTCGTGATTCCACTGCGCGCGATGTACGCGCTCGCCGCCACCGCGTCGATTGGTTTTGTCGTGGCGGAATTGCTGTGGGTGCCGTCGATGACGGTGGACGTTCTGGCAAACGATGCGTCACCGTGGCTCCAGGGCGTGACCGCGCTCGCCGCGACCATCACGGCCGTGCGCTGGCAAGGGCGCTGGGTGTGGGCGTATGCGCTCGCAACTGGACCCATCGTCGCCGTGAACCAGATCCTTTCTCGAGCGGACTCCACGCTCGATGCCATCCTCGACGGGCTCGGCGGGATGGTGTTCTCGCTGATCCTCATGGGCGTCGCTACCGCCGTGGTGCACGCCGCGGAGCGTCAGGACCAGGTAGCGGCGCGAGCACGAGCGCAGGCCTCCCTTGAGGCTTCGCGGCGCACGCGCGACCGGGAGCAGACGCGCATCAACGCCATCGTGCACGACGACGTGATGTCGGTGCTGCTCACCGCCGGACGCAAGAGTGCGGCCCCCGAACTCGCGGATCAAGCGCAGCACGCCCTGGCCGCCATTGCCGCGATCACCCAAGAGGGCACCCGACGAACCACGTACAGCCCCGAAGAATTCACCGCTGCCCTCCGCGCCACCGTGACGGGCATCCTCGCCGACGTCGACTTTTCCTATCGGCTGCAGTCCACAAAATCGGCCCCGGCGAGTGTTGTCGCAGCTATGACCGAGGCTCTCGCCGAGGCGATCCGCAATAGCGCTCAGTACGCGGGCCTTGGCGACGAGGTCGTTAGCCGTGAGGTCCACGTCGACGTCACGGACACCGGCGCCGCCGTGAGCGTTCGCGACTCGGGCCGCGGTTTCTCGCCTCGGGCCGTCGGCCCACGACGGCTCGGCATCCGGGTGAGCATTGTTGAACGCATGAAGTCGATCCCCGGTGGGGATGCCACCGTCACGTCGCGACCCGGGGCAGGCACCACCGTCGAGCTCACCTGGCGGCGACCATGACTGAGACGACCCTGCGCGAGGACGCATCGTCCAAGCCGGTGGATCTGGTGTCAACCCCCACGGACGTCAGCGAGCTGCTCTCGCTCACGTCCACGCCGGCGCGCTTCATTCTCTACTTCTTCATCCTTTCCAACGTGGTGTTCACCCTTGCGACGCTGGACCGCATGCAGTCGGCCTGGCCCTCGTTCGTGGGGCTCGTGCTCATCAGTGCAGGCGCGCTGATCGTCACCCGCCCGCACGCGGATCCCCTCCCCTGGTGGGATACCTTCGCGATCATCGCGATCGTGTGCGTCACCGCTCTGGTGATGAACTGGCACTTCCCGGAGACCGGGGACCTGGGCCGGGAGTCGTGGAACCTGGGTGCCGCAACCTGGCTACTGTTCTTCCTGGCTCTGCGCAGGCGTGCTCGTATGGCGTGGATCGGCATCATGCTGCTGACGGCGATCACCATCGGATGGGCAGTCAGCGTGGGTCACAGCCCCCTGTTTGGGCTCACACTCATGCAGAACCACTGGGGAATCCTGCTTGTGGCCACCCTCTTCGCGTCGAGCCTGCGACGCACCGCGCGCATCATCAACACCCTGACCAACCGCTCCGTGGACGCCGCGGCGGCCGCTGCGGCCGCGGATGCGAGCCTGGAGATACGCCGGCAGCGGGTGACCGAGTTGGCAGCACTCGCGGTGCCGCACCTGGAACAGATCGCCAGCGGGGCGCCCCTCACCGACGAGGACCGACTGGTGTTCCAGACGGTAGAGGCTGAGTTGCGCGACAGCGTGCGCGGCCGTTCGCTCACGCTGCCTGCCGTTGCGGATGCAGCCCGCAACGCACGATCGCGTGGCGTGACGGTCAACCTGCTCGACGACCGCGGCACACCCCTTCCGTCCGGTGAGGCCATGCGCCGGCTCGGCAGCGTGGTGGTGGGCGAGCTTGAGCGCGCCCAGCACGGCACCGTGACCGCCCGCACGCTGCCCGAAGGCCGTGACGTCGCCGTCACCGTGGTGTCCGGCGAGGGCGACAGCCGCCAGCGTGTCTCACTCGACGACGCCGGCGAGCGCATCGGCGGGTAGCGCACGGCACCGGTAGATCGCTGGGCCGGTGGACTTCAGGGCCTCTGATCCGCAGGGCTGGAAAGCAAACAGGCGGGCGCCCCCCGAAGGGGACACCCGCCTTGGCGACGGCGAACCGTCTAGTTAAGAACTTCGCGTGATTACGCGAGCGCCTTTGCCTTGAGCTTGTCGAACTCGGCCTGGTTGATCGTGCCAGCGTCGAGGAGGTCCTGCGCTGCCTTGATGTCAGCCGCGGGGCCCGAGGCTTCGTTGACCAGCGAGCGGGTGTACTCGACCTGAGCGTTGTGCATCGCCTGAGCGTCCTTGACGTTGCGCTCTGCCATGCCCTTGCCGCGAGCGATCAGGTAGATGAGCGCACCGATCAGCGGGAACACGATGATCAGGAAGGTCCAGCCGGTCTTGCCCCAGCCGCTCAGGTCGTGGTCACGGAAGATATCCATGAAGATACGCACCACGAGCATGATCACTGCGACGAAAACAAAGATCCACAACGTGAAGAGCAACACGTTCAGGAAGTCACCGAGAAAATCCATTACTACCCCTTAAGAAAATTATGACGGGCCGCCATTTTTGACGAACCTAGAAATACCCTACCCGCACGCGCGCGGGTTTCCTAGAACGGGTGCCGCAGCATCGGCTAGTGGTGGGCGTCGTACTCAATGCCCCAGGTCAACTCCCAGGTTTCGCCCGGTGCCACGAGGTGTACGTCCTCGCCGGAGGCGAGGGCGTTGGGCGGGGCCGTCGTGGGCTCGAGGGCGACCGCCCAGGTGGTGCCGCCATCGGCGGGAAACTCGTTGGTATTGAAGACCTGAGCCTGCGTGAAGTTGCTGTCGCCCCAGACCGTGACCGAGCGCCCGTCCGGCGCAGTAGCCGTCAGCGCACGCGTGCCATCAGCCCGCGCAGGGATGTCTGTGTACGCCGTGTCCAGGTCAAAGTCGCCCACACGCTGGCCGCCACTGAGATCAAACCGGGTGCCCTGGACGGACTCGGTGCCGGTGGGGTTGAGGCGCTCGTCAACCACCACACGGGTCGCGGCGTCGAGCGTCACCACCAGGTCCTCGGTCGGCACATCGCCGATGCACGGGAAGGGGTGCGAGCCCACAGCCACCGGGGCGGGGGTCGCGGAGGCGTTCGTGATGCGGTGCGTAATCGCCACACCCGCTTCAGTCAGGACGTACTCCGTGACCACGCTGAGCTCCCAGGGGTAGCCGTCGCTGGCAGCAATCGTGGTGTGAAGCACCACCGACTCCGAACTGGAGGCCATCACCTCGTGCGGCAACGTCAACAGGAAGCCGTGAATGGCATTGTTGCGGTCGGCTTCGTTGATGGGCAGTTGGAAACTCTCGCCCTGGTGCGACCACTTGCCATCGCGCACCCGGTTGGGCCACGGGATCAGAATTTGTCCCGCGCAGAACGCAACCTCAGCATCGGCCGGAAATCCTTGGATGATGTCTATGGTGCCCACACGCAACTCGCGCAGGCCGGCACCGATGCTGGTGACGGTGGCGGTGACGGTCGAGTCCCCGACGTGGCGCTCGAGGTGGATCTGGTCGCCCGTGGGGCTAGCTGCGTTGGTCATGGGGATAACTGAACCACATCTGCTGCCGTGAGTCCTATGCGACGCGTACCGGCACCGAGGCGAAGCGTTCCAGGATGGTGTGCGCGTCGGCACCCTCGCCATCGACCTCCCACACAATCTCGGGCTCACCGTCGAACTCCCACGCCGGCCACGACTCGAGCAGGGTGTGCAGGAACGCCTTGGTCTCGTGCTCGGCAATATTCATCCCCATGCAGGAATGCTTGCCGAATCCGAACCCCAGATGGGGCGTGCGCTTGCGGTGCAGATCCAGCGTCTCCGGGTTGGGAAACACCGAGTCGTCGTAGTTCGCGGAAACGTAGCTCATCAGCACGTACCTCGATGCATCCCGCTCCGCGTCAGGTACCTGGCGATCTTCCGGAAGCACGCGCTCCATCTTGGACAGTGGCGACAGGTATCGCACCATCTCTGCGAAGGCACTGTTGAAGGCATCGGGCTCTCGCGTCAGGTAGTCGCGGTCCTCGACGTTGCGCATCAGGTGCCACGCCATGCCGGTCACGACCTTGATGACCGTGTCGCGACCGCCCGCCAGCAGCACGTTGGCAATGCCCTTCATCTCGTCACGTGTCAGGCGCTCGCCGTCGATCTCGAGCGCGACGATCTGGTCCCACACGTCGCGGTCCTCGGGTGCGACGTGCCCCTTCGCCTCCGCTGCGTCGAACACGCGCGCGAGGTAGTCGTCCAGCATCGCGCCGGAGCGCTGGCTGGGCTTGTCGAAGTCACGATCACGCTGGGCGCGGATCGACTCCTCGGAGACCTCGCCCTTCGCGTAGGCCTCCGCGGTCCACACGTCGGGTCCCCACGACAGCCACTCCTCGTAATCCTGCGGGCGCTCGTAGACGATGGTGAGGCAGCCAATCACGTACGGCAGGGCGAGTTCCGTGGTGAGTTCGCCACCTCCGCGGGCTGTGATCCCATCAATAAGCTCACGTGCCAGCGCCTTGAAGCGCGGCGCCTTGGGTGCAATGGCGTCGCCCATGAAGAGCGGTTGGAGAGCCTGACGGTACTTCGTGTGTCGCGGCGGGTCCGCCTCGAGAGGCAATTGACGGTAGCTGCGCACGTCACGATCGCCCAGCAGGTCGCTCGAGTAGGTCTCGGTGTCCTTGAGCGCGGCCCGCACGTTGGCGTGACCCCGAACCTCGCGTCGCCCCTGGTAAGTCTGGTGTGCCACGGCGCACTCCTCAATAAAATCGGTAATCGTCTAAATTCTTCGAGAAGATTACCATGGACGCACCCCTGAGTGGCGGCGACTACTCTCGTGGGACAAACGCGACACTCAGCGGATCCGCCAGGACCGGCTCGAACGCAAGCTGAGCCGCCCCCGCCAGCACCGCGCTGGCGGTGTCCACCGACGTCCGCACCTCGAGGCCCGCGCCGATGCCCGGCAGGACCGAGGCCGCGAGCGCGGCATCGAATGCCTCGGGCAGTCGCTGATAGAGCGAACCCGCGAATCCCCCCAGCACCAGGGCCTGCGGGTCGAAGACGTTGGCCAGGCTTCCGAGCGCTCCCGCGAGCGCCTCGAGCTGGCGGGTGGCAATCGCGGTGAATTCTGGGCCCTGCGCGACGGCGATCCGCGCGTCCAGCTCCAGATCGTCACCCGACATCCCACCCAGTACATCCACGATCTCGTCACGACGCACGTGAGCCTCGAGCGTTCCCGTGAGCCCGCCAAAGTCAGCGACCGCATCGGCCGTCAACCGCACGTGCCCGATCTCGCCGGCCAGCCCACTCTTGCCGAGCAGCGGGCGGCCGCCGGAAAACACGCCGCCACCAATTCCGCCTGCGCCGGCGAAGACGTAGATGAAGTCACTACAGTCGCGTGCGACCCCCCGCAGATGCTCGGTGGCGGTCACCACACGGGCGTTATTGTCGATTGCGACGGGCATGCCGAGTCTGCCGTGAAGCATCTCGGCGAACGCCACGTCGTGCCAGCCAAGCCGTGGGGCATTCAGCACGAGCCCTGCCTCGCGTGCCACCTGTCCGGGGATGGCGGCGCCCGCGCCGACCACGATTGCCCCAGTCGGCAACTCATCACGCAACGCAGCCCACGCGCCCGCGGCAGCATCGGCCGCCTGTTCGGGCGTCATCGAACCCTGGGTGGGGATGCGCACGCTCCGGAGAAGCACGCCCCCGAGGGTGACCAGGCCCACGGTCAGGGCGTCGCTCTCAGGATTCACGGCGAGCGAGACGACGCGGTCCGATGCTCGCACCACCCGGCTGGGTCGGCCAGCGCCGGCCTCACGCGGAGAGTCGGCCTCCGTCACCAGGCCTAGCTCGGCAAGTTGCTGAGAGAGTTCCAGGACGGTGGTGCGCGATAGCCCGAGCGCGTTGGTGAGTTCCGAGCGCGACATTGCGCCGGAGCGCTGCACGCGGGTCAGCATCACTGCCAGGTTGCGCCGGCGCATCTCGACCTTGCTGTGACCTTTCGCCTCGCCCATGGACCCCCCTCGTCGATGGACTCATCGTGCCATCTCGCCAATTTAGACACTTACCGACTATTTTATGCAATACTGAGCCGCGTCACCCGCCACCTATCCCCGGAGGTCCCCCGTGATCAACGTCAAAGTCGACATGTCCCAGTGCCAGCACTACGGCCAGTGCGTCCTCGAGGCGCCGAGCGTCTTCGAACTCAACGCCAAGGATCGCCTCGAGTACGTCGCGCAGGTCGCGGACGACGAGCGTGAGGCCATCGAGGATGCGATCGACATCTGCCCCATGCAGGCAATCTCGATGGTGCAGTAGCACCATGGCAACCCCTCCCGTCATCATCGTGGGGGCCTCGCTAGGCGGCCTGCGCACAGCCGAGTCCCTGCGCCGCTTCGGCTACGAGGGTCCCATCACCGTCATCGGCGACGAGCCCCACCTGCCCTATCAGCGGCCGCCGCTGTCCAAGGCCGCCCTCAACGACGCGGAAGGCTCGCTTGAGAATCTCGCCTTCGCCCACCGACCCGCCATCTCGGACGTCACCTGGATCACCGGCACCCGCGTGGTCAGCGCCGATCTCGACGCCAGCACGGTGACGGACCACCAAGGCGAGATCCGCGAGTTCAGCGCGCTCGTGGTGGCGACGGGCGTGCGCCCACGCCGCCTCCACGTTCCGGGCGGCGCCACCGTAGGCCGCTACGCGCTACGGACCATCGACGATGCCCGAGCATTGCGGGACGTACTGACCCCCGGCACACGAGTCGTGATCGCCGGGGCCGGGTTCATCGGCTGCGAAGTTGCCGCCACCGCCATCGGACTCGGGTGCGACGTCCACGTCGTGGGCACCACCTCCGTTCCCATGCAGGCCGCGCTGGGCCACGACCTGGGCGCCGCTATGCAAGCCCGCCACGAGGATCACGGCGTGGCATTCTCCATGGGCACGCGCATCACCGCAGCGCTGGGCCACCCCTACCTGACTCACGTCGACCGCGCCGACGGGCGCACCCTTGCGTGCGACGTGCTGGTCGAGGCCGTCGGCTCCTCCCCCAACGTCGAATGGATTTCCAGCAATGACGTCGACGCCACCCGTGGGCTTCGCACGGATTCCGCCATGCGCGTGGTGCGTGGCGACGGGTCGCCGCACCCCCACGTGTTTGCGGTGGGCGACGTCGCCAGCTACCCGCATCCGCACCACGGCATCGGGGCGGCGTCAGTCGAACACTGGAACATTCCCACGGAGACGGCAAAACGCGCGGCCTCCGTCATCGCGCCAATGCTCGCCGATGACCCCTCCCATCTCGATGTCGCCGCGACTCCCTTCACGCCCCTGCCGTCGTTCTGGACCGACCAATACGACACTCACCTGCTCGCGTACGGCATGACGCGCATTGCCGACCGCTCCACGCTGCTCGCCGGGGATCTCGCCGGCGAGTGCCTCGTGGGCTACTACCGCGACAGTCGCCTAGTGGGCGTGTGTGGGATCGGAATGACCGGTCAGATGCTGACGTATCGCAAGGAACTCATGGCGCAGCCCCTCGCCGCGGGGACCGCCGCATGACCGCGTGGGAATGGACCGACCTCTGGCCCGACGGCGCCGGAAGCGACGAGTGGGCCCACTCGGGCATCGAGGTGCTTGCCGATGGCCGCGCTGTCTTTTGCGCCCCGGAAGGCGGACGGTTGATCGTCGCCGATGCCGAGGCGGGCACGGCCCAGTCGGTCGCCGTGGCGCTACCGGAGGTTCACGGGATATCGCTGCGCCCCGGCTCGGGAACGATGCTGTGGCTGGCCGATCCCGGCGCCAAGGCTCGTCCGGGGCTGGGATACGACGAGAGCATCCACCCAGGGCGTGCCGTGCTCATTGACCTCGGCTCGCGCGACCATGACGCGGCGAGCATCGTCGCGGAACTGTCCCAGCCCGAGTTGCCCGACTATGAGGACGCTCGTTGGCGCCCAACCTCGGTGGTGGAGGATGACTCGGGGGCAGTCTGGGTAGCTGACGGCTATGGAGAGTCGCTGGTGCATCGCTTTGATGCGGATGGCACGCTCACCCTGACCCTGAGGGGCGCTGAAGGCGTCCCCCTCGATTGTCCGCACGGACTCGTGGTGGATCGCCGGCGGGAATCGCCGGAGATCCTGGTGGCGGACCGCGGCAACCGTCGCATCGTCGCCTTCGGGATCGACGGCAGCGTCTCGCGGGTCATTGCATCTGACCTTCTCACTAGCCCGTCGTGCCTCGCCCAGCGCGGGACCACCGTGGTGGTCACCGACCTGCATGGGGGGCTACTGGAGGTAGGGCCGGATGACGAGGTCGCGCGCCTCACCGATCCACCTGCGCCCACGACTCGTAGCGCGCCCTGGCCGAATGTCTTAGTCGACGGCGCTCTAGTGCGTCCGACGCTCACACCAGGCGTGTTGAATTCACCGCACGGCGTGGCCGTCGACGCGACGGGAGACATCTTCCTGACCGAGTGGCTCATCGGTGGTGCGCAGTGGCGGTTGCGCGAGCGCCCCTAACGGATCACTCGCCAACCGCCACTACTCGAGCCACTACGGCGTAATGATGTTGAACGCCGGGTTGCCCTCGGTAAGAACCGCGAGCAACTGCGGCAACACACCGGTGTCGCCGGTGAGCTCGACGCCCGCACTCGTGGTGTCTCCACCCGCGAGCGTGAGCAGGCGCGCCTTGGTCAGCGTCAGCGTGAGTTGAGCATCGTCGCGAGCCGGACGCTCGATGTAGACCAGCACGCCGTTGCGCAGCGTCACCCGGTAGTTCGTGTCCAGGTCCGTCAGCGTGACGTCGATAGACAGATCCAGGTCCCACGCCTTGGGGCCATCGATGCTGAGCGACAGCGAATCGAACAACTGCGCCGGCGTGAGCTGCGCCATGATCGTGGGCGAATTAGTCTTGGTTGGCGTACCAAAGTTCTCGCCACGAAGCTCAGTGGCACCCGACAGGAAGAAGTTGCGCCACGTGCCGTTCTCCGCGCCGTAGCCCAACTGCTCGAGCGTGTCCGCGTAGAGGTCACGCACTGACTGGTCATTCTCGTCCACAAAGATCGCGTGGTCGAGCAGGGTCGCGGCCCAACGGAAGTCGCCCTCGTCGAACGCCGCCTGTGCGAGTTCGACAACACGGCCGATGCCGCCCATGGCGTCCACATACCGCGTCGCCTCAGCGGCCGGCGGGTGTGGCCACAGTCGTGCAGGGTTGCCGTCGAACCAGCCCATGTAGCGCTGGTAGATGGCCTTGACGTTGTGGCTGACAGACCCGTAGTAGCCGCGGGCGTTCCATGCGTTCTCCAGCACTGGAGGCAGCGTGATCTCCTCGGCGATCTCAGCACCGGTCATGCCCTGGTTAAGCATGCGGAGCGTCTGGTCGTGCAAGTACGCGTAGAGGTCGCGCTGCGTCGACAGGAACTCGCGAATGTTGTCCGCACCCCACGTGGGCCAGTGGTGCGACGCGAAGGCCACGTCGGCCTTGCCGTCGAAGACCTCGATGGCCTCGGTGAGGTACTGGGACCATACGTGGGGGTCACGCACCACGGCGCCACGCAGCGTCAGCAGATTGTGCAGGGTGTGGGTGGCGTTCTCAGCCATGCACAGCGCGCGCAAGCTGGGGAAGTAAAAGTGCATCTCCGCCGGAGCCTCGGTGCCGGGCGCCATCTGGAACTCGATCTCGAGGCCGTCGAAGGTGTGAGTTTCGCCGGTGGTGGTGATGATGAGTGTCGGCTCGAGGATTCCGGCCTCGCCCTGCGAGGTGGACTGACCAAGACCGGCGCCCACCTGGCCACGCTCGCCACGCGCGAGCGCAGCGCCATACATGTAGCCCGCGCGGCGACCCATGGCGACACCAGCGAAGACGTTCTCTTCGATTGAGTGCTCGAGGAAGCCTTCAGGGGCGACGATCTGCACGTCACCGGCCTCGACCGCTTCGCGTGAGGTGATGCCAAAGATGCCACCAAAGTGGTCGATGTGGCTGTGGGTGTGAATGACCGCGACCAGTGGACGGTCGCCTCGGTGCTCCTTGTAGAGGTCGAACGCGGCAGCGGCCGTCTCCGCCGAGATCAGCGGATCGATCACGACCACGCCGGAGTTCGTCTCCACGAAGGTGATGTTCGACAGGTCAAACCCGCGCACCTGATACAGCCCCTCAGTGACCTCGTACAGGCCGTGCTTGGCGACCAGGCTGGACTGGCGCCACAGGCTGGGGTTCACAGACTCGGGGGCGTCGCCCTCAAGGAAGCGGTAGCTCTCGGCGTCCCACACCACATTGCCATCCGCGTCCTTGATGACGTTGGACTCGTGAGTGCCCAGGAAGCCACGGTTCGCGGCGTCGAAGTCCGCTGTGTCATCAAATGGCAGGGTTGCCAGCGTGTGCGCGTGCGCCTTCTTGATCGCTTCGGTTGGTGCTTTGGGCTCAGCCATTGAGAACATCTCCCTAAAGTTCGACGGTCCTGATGCGCGTCCGACGGATGCACCTGATCAGGTCCCGGACTTCCGAGCATAGGGGGGCACAGGGGGCGTCACAACCCCTCTCTCATCCTGCCGCTCACCATGTTTGAGGCTAGTGTCAAAACATCACCCCGACTGAGGAGACTGTCATGGCGACAGATGAAATTCCCACTGGTTACAACACCCCTGTGCCGTCGAAGATTCTCACGCCTGACCGGGTCAGTTCCCGCCTGGGGCCCCTCGACTTCACCGACGGAGTGCCGTCGGCTCAGACCGCGCAGAAACTGTTTGACAACCTCGACCACCTGCGGGCGGTCGAGGTGTTCCTCAATTGCGTGCCTGCAGCGTCGATCGAGGCGCTGCGTCTCGGTTTCGCGGACGTCGGCGTCGATGCCTGCCACAAGATGCTGATCATGGACACACTGCTCAACTCCGAACCTCTTTTCCTCACGGGGAACGCTGACACGGTCTACTGCGGCGGGTTCCTGGATCTCGAGAAGGACGGGCCGACCGTCGTCGAGATTCCACCGGGATGCGGACCGGGCACCGTCAATGACGCTTGGTTCAGATTCGTCATCGACATGGGTGGCCCCGGACCGGACCGAGGTCAGGGAGGCAAGTACCTGATTTTGCCTCCTGGGTATGAAGGCGACGTGCCCGACGGCTACTTCGTCGCGAGGTCCAGGTCGTTCAGCAACTGGATCATTCTGCGCGGCTTCCTGGTCGACGGAAAGCCTGATGCCTCGGCCACGATGTTCAAGGAGGGCGTGAAGATCTATCCGCTCTCGCATGCCGACCACCAGCCGCCGATGGAGTTCCATACTGCGGAAGGGCGACTATTCAACACTGTGCACGCCAACGACGCGAGCTACTACGAAGAGCTTGCACCCGTCATCCACCGTGAGCCAATCGACATGATCGATCCCGAGACCCGCGGGCTCCTCGCCGCCATCGGGATCCACAAGGATCGACCATTCGAGCCAGATGAGCGTATGAAGGCGATCCTCGTCGACGCCGCCGCCGTAGCCAACGCCACCGCACGGGCGCTGTACTTTCGCTGGCGTACCGGCGAGGCACGGATCTACGACGACCGGTCATGGCACACCTACTTCATCGGCGGTGACTATCAGTGGCTGCGTGATGAGGGCCGCGGCGGCCGCTACATGGACGCGCGGACCTTCTTCTTCTACATGGCGACGGTGAACACGCCAGCGATGGCTCTCAAGATCGTGGGCGCCGGGTCGCAGTACGCGGGCGCGGATGTCGACGCCGCAGGTGACTTCCTCGAAGGTTCAGGGCGCTATCGTCTAAATCTCCCTGCTGGCGTGCCTGCCAAGAACTTCTGGTCAATCTGCGTCTATGACCCACAGACGCGATCCGAACTCCAAACGGGCCAGCGCTTTCCCAGTCTCAACAACACGCGCGACCCGCTTCAGGCCAACGGGGACGGGTCTATTGACATCCTGTTCGGGCCCGACGAACCTACTGAACTATCCACCAATTGGATCCAAACCGTGCCGGGTAAGGGTTGGTTCGTCGTATTGCGGCTCTACGGCCCGCTCGACGGCTGGTTTGATCAAACCTGGCGTCCCGGCGACGTCGAGTGCATCGGCGGGTGACGCACAAAGCAACGCACCGGACTCCCTGCTGAGGAGGAGAGCCCGGTGCGTTACTTGCGCCCCCACGGGCGCGGTTCTTGCGCTAGTTGCGGCCTCGGCGGATCGCCATCAGACCAAACCCAACCAGTAGCAGCACTGCGGCGAGGCCGAGTGGCGCGATGGCGTTCAGGCCCGTCATGGAGAGCGACCCCGATGCGCTGACGGCAACGGTCGCATTGTCGTCGTCGGACCTCTCCATAGGGTCGTCTTCGTCTGGATCAGTCCACGTGACCGTGGCGCCGTTGACCACGTCGCCCGAGAATTCCGGGTTGACGGTGGTAGTGATGGTGACCGGCGGAGCCGACTGGCCAATCCCAAGCCAGCCATCGAGGACGCATGCGACCGAGCCCCCATAGCCGTCGTTGTCTGCCCCAGTGACGGTGCACTTGTCCCACTCCGGCTGCGTGTCGTCGGTCGGGTCCGCCACAGCAACATCCGTGACCCTAAGCTCGGCCGGGATCTGATCCGTCAGAGTCACGTCGTTGGAGGCACCCGGGCCCGCGTTCTCAACCACCAGGTCCCAAGAGACCGCCTCGCCAGCCTTGACCGCGTCGACACCCACGCTCTTGGTGACGCTGAGGTTCGGAACCCTGTCCTCCTCGCACGTGGGGGTCGACGTCGGGTAGACCTGCCACGCCTCTCCCGTTGGGTTCATTTCGATAATGACGAGCGCTCCGTCGCGCAGATCCGCGCCGAACAAGGTCGGGTCGTAGATCAAGTTCTCCCATTTGGGAGTCTCGTCACGAGTGGCCACGCGCCAACCGGGCCACGCCGTTCCCCACTCGGTCGTGGGGTCGATCTCGGCACCGGGCCACAGGATGCGCCCGTTCAACGCGCTGCCGGCCGGCATCGTGTCAACCTGCACGGCCGGGCCATCCGGCACCATGTCCTGGTTTGCATCGGGGTACCACGAGATGGTGAAGGGTAGACCCTGCTCCACGAAGTTGCTGGTGGTGATGTCGTAGTAGAACCACGGCGCATCGGAGATGCACTGCGATTCTCCCGCAACCTTGAGCCATTTAGGGTCAATCAGCATAAAGCCCGCGTCGATCGTTGGGTCGATGTAGCTCCCCGCAGTGATCTGTTGGATGTCCAACGCGTTGTAGTCAGCCGCGCTGACCATGTTCGCCGCGTCGCCGCGCGACGGGTAGTCGATGGTGACCGTGTCGCTCCAGTAACTGCCATCCACCGGCTCTGCGGCGATGTTCGAGTCGTCCGCGCCGTCGCCCTGCTTGGGCAGGGTCGCCATGTAAATGACCCGTTGTTCCGCCGTCAGTTCGAAGCTCACCCGGTACGTACCTGGGTAGAGCCCCTCGAAGACATAGTCGCCGTCAACGCCGGTCACGGTCTCGCCGACCACGGTGCCATCGAGTTCGTGCAACCTCACTGTCACTCCAGGCAAGGGCTCCTCACCGGGGTCCTGGACACCGTTGCGGTTCTCGTCAATCCATACTCGGTCGCCGATCGCCAACGGCGGGTCGGGCTGAGACACCACCACACCCGCCTTAAGCGGAGCGGTGCGGAAATACGTGAAGTTGAAGTCAGCGGGTTCATCCCTCGGGTTGGTCACGGTCTGAGCCCACCCACCAAACGAGTTCCACGCCGGCGCATCGTCCGCAGGGGCCGCCTCAGGAAGGGTCTCCGGATTCTTCGTCTTGAAGTAAATCTTGACGGCCTCACCCGGCTGAAGAAGTGCGTCGTCGGCGTACATCACATTGAAACGCAGGGCGGTAACCGCCGCCAGTGCGCTCGCGTCGTCCTTGATTGAGTCCCAGTCAGACTCCCAGTCGTTGCACTCCGGGTTGAACGGGTCCTGTTCGTCCACCCCTCCCGTGAGCACGCAACCTGCGTTGGCGGCAGTCTGATACTCGATCTCGAGGGTTCCCTCGCTACCCAGCCACTCGACATCGATCCCCGCAAGCAGGGTAGGCGTGAACTCGCTGCCACGTGAAATGGTCGAGAGTCCTGTAGTGATCCCCACGTCGCCCGGGGTGGGCAACACGTCGACCGCCACGAGCTGCTTGGTGGGCTGGTTGCCCGCGTTGGTCAGCCAAATGCGCCACTCTTCGGTGCCTCCCGGTTGCGTCTTCACGACGCAGGGAATACGTTGCCAGGGGTCGAGCTCGCCACTGAGGTATTCCTCCTCAGTGCCACGGCAAACACCCTTGACGCCGGTGAGCATTTGGCCCGCGTCGGTGTCGACTACCTCACGCACATACTTGGAGAACCAGAAGCCCGGCGCAACGGGCACGTAGATGTTCACCGTGACGGGGCCAACTGCGGCGTCCCCGAGTTCGTCGGTGTAGGAGAGGCCATACGAGTTCTTGAAGTCGCCGGGCTCGTGCCCCGCGCTCACTGTCAGAGGCACGGTGATCGCGTAGGTCTCACCCGGCCACACCGTGTCAGCTGCAGGCAGCGCGATGCTGACGGTGTCGGTGCCGTCAACGCATCCGGTCGTGTAGGTGACCGTGGCAGCCTTGGGGTCGGTCGTAACGCCCGCAGCGTCAGTCGCGCCCGTACCCAGTGCGATGGCGGCTGTCTCGGCGTCGTAGATCATGTCTGGCTTACCGCCGACGCACTGGATCGTGTCAGTCAACACCAACCCGCGCACTGCCGTGGTGCCCTCGTTCTTGAGGGAAAGACCAAAGCTAATACCGGTGCCCGCGGGGGCGGTCCTGCCGTCCGGCGTCTTCTTGATCGTCACCTTGCTGGTGCGCTGGTCGACCCTGAAGGTGGCCGAAGCGTCGTCGTCCGCGAACCTTCCTTGCGCGTTGACGGCATGGACGTCGACCGAGTTGGTGACGGAGGTGCCGTCAGGAATTGCATCGCCCGAGTCGCGGAACGTCGACCGCAGCTCAAAACCGAACCTGATCTTCTGACCGTAGCTATTCAAGCTGTTGGTGCTCGTCGACATGTCCGGGAGGGGCGAGACGCCGTCTTCAGTCCAGAATTTCACGCGCACACCGGTGACATCGGCAAATGTGTATCCCGCAGGGGGAAGCTTCGCCGACGCGGGGACGTTCTTGTAACTAGACCCCTGCGGGACATCAAAACCGTCGGCCGTCGCGCCATCAGGTGTGAGCCAGCCGGTGGGAGTTTGGTACTCAATGCTGAACTTGACTTCCACGGAAGAATTGGTGGGCTCGCCAATAATCTGCGTCGCGCCCTTCAGCGTAAAGATGTCCCAGAATGCTGGCGTAATGTCGGTGAGTTCGTAGCTGATGGGGTTGCTGAAGGAATCCACATCGGGCCTGGTCGCGTTCGCGGCGAATTTGTTCGCACCCAAGGTCATGGTGACCGTCGGGGACTCCTGGTCGGACAGGATGGTGGCGTGGTTAGGGGACAGCGACTTGCTCGCTTTCACCGTGACCGGCTGCGTGGACAGGGCGCGCAGCTCCACGTCGTCCTGATCCGCAGCGTCCGCCGCATACTCTCCGTAAACTGCCGAGCCTAGGACCACGTTGTCGATGGTCTCAGGGGCTACCGCCAGCACGTCCGGGTCTACGGCCACTCCCGAGAGCGTGACCGTGCGCACCTGCGTCGCGAAGCGAGCGCTGAAACGCTCGCCGGTCTCGATACCGCCGGGCTTAGCCTCGATGTAGAACTCGACGTTGTCGACGTCAGTGTTCGCGGCAAGGAAGGTGTTGACCAAGGGGGTGACCGCATTCGGCAGTCCCGGCCCGAACGTCGTGGCACTTCCGCCCTGCGGCGTCAACGTCACACTGAACGTGGTGAGGTCCGCATTGTCGGGGGTCACCACGGAGTTCAGCGAGAGCAACTGGATGGTGTCGAAGGGTTCGGTCTGGGCGACTGTGGAGCTGCCGATGTCCTGGGGCCCAACCGCGGGCTCCTGGAGCGACAGCGAGTCGACCGGAACGCCGTGCTCGGAGCTGTTCTCCACGCCGATTGCGAGACCGAACTTGGGGTAGTTGCCGGTATTCGGAACCCAAAGCGGGACGCCAAGCGCACGTGCGGCCGAGTCACCGGAGACGGTCCAGTCCTTGACCGTGGTGACTGCGATCGGGGTGTCGCCGTCTCCGCCACCGCCGCCGCTGCCCTCCACCGTGGTGATGGTGTCGGAGTCTGCAACCTCGTCGCCCACGACTGGTTCACCGGTGGCCGGGTTGGTGCCCGTGGCCCGGGAGGTAGCGGTGTTCGTGTACGTGTCCTGAGCGTTCTCGCCAATCGCGGTCCACTCGAGCAACGTGCGGTACCGCTGCGACTCGTCAATGGAGGATCCGTCGGTGCTCGTGTAAGTCACGCGGACGCCGTCCACGCCGCCTACATAGCCAAAGGACACCTCCGGAATGTACCCCGTGAACGGACCGGGCGCCGTGTAGGTGCTCCAGTCGGATCCGTTGAAGAGCTCGAAGGTGGCGGTCACTCCAGTCGGGAGAGACGACGAAGTGAGCCCGGTGGGCCGGAACGTCGAGGTCCACACGTCACCACCCGTGGCGGTCGAGTCTTCAATGACCAACTGGTTGACGGGTACGTTGGACAGCGGCGTGCCGTTGGTCTTGTCCAGGCGCGAGGAGAGGATCGAGACAAAGGTCGAGCCGGAGTCCTTCGATACCTGCCCTGGAACGATGTTCTTGTCGGTGGTGCTCTCGACGTGGGGCACTACGATGGCGATCTCGTCGGTCGCCGGAGGTGCTACCGCGTTCTCGGCGCCAGAGGTGACCTGGCCATCGGCGCTGTTGTTCGCGCTGCTCACGGGAGTCGCGCCCGCGGTGAGGCTGTAGGGAATCCTGGCGGAAGCGTCGGGCGCAAGGTCCCCCGAGTAAGTGATGGAGAAGCCGTCGACCACGCCACTGGCCGCCGGGAACGTGATGCCCGGCGAGTTCAACGTTGCCGCCAAGACTTCCGTAGCTCCGCCCACATATGTGTACGTAACTGTCGCGCCGGTCGCCCCGCTCGGAACCGAACTTGCGGCGCCAATGGTGTTCGTGCCGTCGGCGCCGAAGCCGTTGAACGTCACTCCTTGGTCACTGAAGGCGTATTCACCGGTGAGAGTGCTCACAGGGTCGAGTGCCGGGTCGTTAATTGTGAGCGAGTCCAGGGACACGTTGCCGCTGCTCGTGAGGGTCGCAAGGCCGCCAAATGTCTGGCCCGTGACGACGTTGACGTTGTTGCCGAGCGTCACGCCAGCAGCGTCCGTGTAGACCTTGCTCGCCGACGACGAGAGCGAGCGTGACTCGATGTCGATGGCGTCGTTCGCCGCTGCGGTGTCGTCGCCATAGGCGGTAGTGACGTTCGCCGACGCGAGGTTGTCTACAGTCTGCCCGCCGGTAATGGAGTCACGCTGCGCCATGGCAAAGTTGATCTTGGCGTGGTCGTTGGCGGCGATGGTGCCGTCGACCGCGGGGTTGGTGAACGTCGCCGTGACGCCCATGATGTCCGTCAGCGCCTTTCCGGCTCCTGCCAGTTCCGTGGCGATCTGGGCGTCCGTCGGGAGCGTCGCCGCCGCCGGGAAGTCAAGGCTGCCCCCGCCGTCCAAGGCGAGGGACACCGCTACGTGGTCTGCAGCATTGGGAAGGGTCAAGCCCGTGAAACCCACGAACGAGAACTTGTCGAAAGCCGTGCTGGGTCCCACTGGGTCATTGATGACGAGCGATTGCGCGGGCACGTTGGAGGTGTGCCATGCGTCGAGGCTCACGCCGACGTTGCTGGGGTCGCCGGCGACGACGCTGTCTTCGCTCCACGACTTGTTGACGTTTGCAACAACCTTTGCAGCAAACTCGATGTGGACGGTGTCGCCATCCTTGGCATCCTGGACGCTCTCATCGGTCGAGGTGAGCGTGGCGGTATTGAGGATGTCTTCGCCGCCTCCGGGGATTTCCTGCGACAACGGCAGATTCGCTGTGACCGAGAAGGTCAAACCGTGACCGCTGGCGAGGCCCGTCTTGCCGGGGAAACTGCCGCTGTAGTCGTTGAAGACCACCGACAGAGTCTGACCGTTGTCTGCAGCGGGCTCAGTAACGGTAGGTGCGGGCCAGTCGCCGTCTGAGGTGAACTGGATGCTGCCCGGCACGTAAACGAACGGCGCGGGGATGACGTCCGTCAGTGTGGTGTCCCAGCAATAGATCGTGTCCGACTGGCAGTTGACGGTGATATTCCAGGTCACGTCACCGCCAGACACCACCAACTTGTCGGAGGGAGTGGCGACTTCCTTTGTCACCTCAAGCAACGCCTGCCGGTCGACTGGATTCTCCACGGCCGTGGCGGCGGGCGCGAGCGCGAAGCTCAGCGCGAGTACCGCGGCCACCGTCGCGGCGATACGCCGCTTGACGGTCCCGGAGTCGTTTTTTTGGCGCGCGTTTCCTAGCATACTTTTCCTCAGCATGGCATCCATCTTACGGCGCTGTGAGCACAAGAATGTGCAAAACATCACACGGATTCGGGTGCAAATAGCAGGGCAAACACGCAAAAACGCCACAAACTGGACAGCACTTTATGGAACAACGTCCGCTTGGAGGTTTTCCAGTGCTCCACGTTGGGGAGCCATCAGCCAAAGAGGCGAGACGCCGGCGGCCTAGCCGCATCGTGGATGTGAGTGAACTTCTAGTCTCAAGTGTGCGCCCGGAGGGATTCGAACCCCCAACCTTCTGATCCGTAGTCAGATGCTCTATCCGTTGAGCTACGGGCGCGTCGGCCCAAAGGCCGAGTCACGAGTATACAGCCTTGCACACTCATGTTTTGCACTCGCGAGCCCGAGGGCTCACAGTGGCGGAGACGGTGGGATTTGAACCCACGGACGGATTGCTCCGTCACATCCTTAGCAGGGATGCGCACTAGGCCGGACTATGCGACGTCTCCTAGCGAGAACACAGACTACCTGCCCGTGGGCTCACTTACCAAAGCGCGCATTTTCATCGGCCCTAGTTGAGCCTGTGGGCGGCGCTCGGCGAGCGAGACTTCAGGCCGACCCCGCGGCCCTTGCGCTTACATCTCGGCTCATTTGGCGACTGATTTGCGCGCAGGTGTAAGCGCAGGGCGCATTACGCACGACACGGGCGACCGGAGCGGGCGGCTCGCCTGGGCAAAAATGGCGGAGAGTGCGGGATTCGAACCCGCGGAGGCGGGTTACGCCTCAACAGTTTTCAAGACTGTCACCTTCGGCCGCTCGGTCAACTCTCCTAGCGTGCGCCGAAAGAACGGCACCGTGTGATTATGCCAGGCGCGAGCGCGAGTCGTTAATCCGCGCTAACCGCGCGCGGTTCCGTTGTGCCAGCCCGGGTAGAGCCCGGGGGTAATGATCTTGAGCTCGTAAAGCTCAGCCACCCGCGCCAAGTCGCCGTCATACGTGGCGATGGTGTCAATGGCGCTGTGCGCCACGGCGGCACCCAGGTGCAGCGCGGCGAAGGGCTTGAGAACCACAGAGGCGTGCGTGGAGACGGAGACGTTCTCGTCGGAGAATCGAATCACCGGCATCTTGGCGCGGACCTGTTCGACCACGTCGAAGGCCTTGGACTTAGTCTCGCGCGGGAAGAGCTCAGCCGCCTGGCGCAGCTCGGTCAGTCCCAGCTGCGTGGTGGCCAGCGCATTGATGCGCGGCACCGCCCACTCGTTCCATTCGTCGAAGTACCGCACCCCGGGGAGGAAGCGGATCAGCGCGGTGCCATCGACGTAAATCACAGGTCACAGACTATCCCGGTACGCGACGACGGGCGGAACACCATCAGGTGTGCCGCCCGTCGTCACTACCGATGAACTAGTCGTTCTTGAGTCGCTTCATGGCGAGCTGAACGACCGCGATCAGTGCCTGCTTGGTAGCGGCCTTCTCGCGTGCGTCCGTGTACATGATGGGGGTCTCGGGCGACAGCCCAAGTGCCTCACGCACGTCCTCGAGCTGGTGGCGAGCCACACCGTCAAAGCAGTTGACGCAGACGACAAAGGGGATGCCCTTGCCCTCGAAGTAGTCAACAGCCGGGAAGCACTGGTCGAGACGTTCGGTGTCGACTAGCACGGCCGCGCCGATGGCGCCACGAACCAGGTCATCCCACATGAACAAGAAGCGGTCCTGGCCGGGCGTGCCGAACAGGTAGAGCCAAAGCGAACCAGGCAGGGCGATACGACCGAAGTCCATCGCCACCGTCGTGGTGGTCTTGCGGTCGGTGACCCCACCAGCGTCGTCGACGCCCACCGAGTGCTCCGTCATGGCGGCTTCGGTGTTGAGGGGATCAATGTCAGAGATCGAGCCGATGAAGGTGGTCTTGCCCACGGCAAAACCACCAGCGATCACGATTTTGACAACGGTAGGGGCTGCAACGGGGGCGCTCACAGGCGCCGTCGGTGCGTCAGAGGGCTGCGATGCCATCGAGGACACTCTCCAGGAGACTCAGGGAAAGACCGCCGGACTCGTCGTGCGTCGTTGCATCGCTCGCGGTTCCGCCGGTATGAATTTTCAGATGATTTTGATCGGCAAGATCCGTGACGAGCACCCGGACCACACCCAGCGGAAGCCGGGTGTGAGCCGAAAGTTCAGCCACGGATTGGTACTGGCCCGCAGCAAGCTGCAGGATCTTCTTCTTTTCAGGGGTAAGCCCCCGTAAAGTCTGATAATCGGATAGCGCTTCGACGAGCGCCTCCATGGGAAGGCCGGTGCTCGCAGCACTCACACGCCCGCCGGTGACGGCGTAGGGGCGCACCGTGTACGCCTCTTCGTCTCCGTGTTCCGATGTCGCCATTGAATCGGTCATATTTGCCTATGCGCGCGTGGCGCCATCCGTAGGCAGGTTCTGACGCATCTCCGTGATGAGCTGAGGCGTGAGCGCGTTCTCCGTGCGCGACACCAGCAGAGTCATCTCGTAGCCCACCAGTCCCACGTCACACGTGGAGTCGGCGGCCACTGCCAGAACGGAACCGTTGGACACGCTCATGAGGAACAGGAACAGCTCGTCCATCTCAATGATGGACTGGCGAACCTCACCCGCCTGCAGCTGGCGTGCGGCGCCGCGGGTCAGTGAAGCCATGCCGGACACAACGGCCGCGAGCGTGTCACCGCCGGTGCGATCGAGGTTCTTCGACATCGCCATGAGTAGGCCGTCAGCACTGACGACCAGGGTGTGGCGAGTGCCGGGCACGGTTTGGACAAAGTTGTCCAGAAGCCATCCGAAGTTAGTGGCTTCAGTACTGAGCGCGGTCACTGCTCCTCCTTGAGGTTGCTGCTCCGGGGCCGGAGCGGTTGATCACTGATGTGGGTCATACTCTCATTCCTTCGCGTCGCTAGTCGCCTGAGACCGCTCAAATTCGGCTGCATCAGAACGAGCACGCTCGGTGCCGGAATAGAAACTACTAAAACGTGAACGTACGGCATCGGCATCGCGTTCGCGAGGTGCGACCACGACTTCCTCCTCGATGGGCGTCACCTGCACAGGCGGAGCATCGGCGGAACGGCGCTTCTGGAGGCCGGCTCGCGTCTTCTCTACCTTGGGGCGTTCGGCGGACAGCGAGCTGAACTCGCTAAACACGCTCGAGAGGTCCGAGTCGCCGTCGTGATCGGACTCGAAGTCCACCTTGGGGCTGTACGACGTCTGAACATCGGGCTCCGCGGCCTGCAGCGCACTCGCACCGGCGGCCTCCCAGCCCATCGGGCTGGCGAGTTCGTCGGGTGAGAACTGCGTCTGCTGCGGTGCGTCGTCAGTACGTGGCGCGAAGAAGCTCGCCGCAGCGACCGGCGCGGGCGCCGCCGGAGCGGGTTCGACCGGCTGAGCCGCTTCGACCGGCTGTGCCGGCTCAGAGGGCTGCTGCGGAGTGGGCGTCGACTGCGTGTGCCACGGCGACTCGTCCTTGGCGGGTGCGTCGTGCAAGGACACCGCCGGGGTGAATTGACCCCAGGCGGGCTGCGCATCGGGCTGAGCCGCAGGCTCGGATGCCGGTGCTTCCTCACGTGCCTGAGCGGGCTCGGGCGTCGCCGCCGGTGTGAAACCGGTGTGCGGCGAGGCGGCCGGCGCCTGCGCGGGCGGTTGCGAGGGAGGGGTGATCGGAGCAAACACGGGGGCCGCAGCGGGAGACTTGCTGACGTCCGATGCCGGTACGGGCGCGGGCGCTTCCGTCGCCTTCTTGCCACGGCCAAACAGGCGCGAGAAGAAGTTCGGCTTGTCATCGTCCTCGCCCGGCTGCATGAGGTCGTCCATGCTTGGAGTCGCGGTGAGCGCGGCCAGTGCGGCCGGGTCCATCTGGTGCGACGGAGCGGGTGACTGTGGAGCTGCAGCCGGTGCGGCGTCTGCCTCGGGGGCGTAAGGCGCGGACACAGCGGGAGCTGCCTCCGTCACTGGAGCGTCCGCCTCAGGCGCATATGGCGCAGGTGTGTACGGTGCCGGCTCGGTGCCTTCCGAAAGCGGTGCACCCGTGGGCGCGGGCGGTGTGGCCGCGACCGGCGCACTTGGTGCGGGCTCGGAGAAGGTGGGTCCCGTCTCCAGAGATACCTGGTCGACGCCGTAGGACGGCACCGGACGCTCGACGGGCGCATCGTGGGACGGAGTGGTTTCCGGCACAGGGAAGCCGTCGGCCACGGGTGCAGCGTCGCTAGCTTCCTCGGAAGCGGCGGCGTCCTGCGGTGCCTCGGCAACGGGCGGAGCGCCCCATGAGTATGGCTCGTCGAGGTTTGCTTCTCCGGCACCCTCGTCAACTTCATCCTCGACCAGCGAGGGCACCACCATGGGCGCGTCCTCAATGTCGTGAGCATCCTCGGCCGCGAGCTCGGGCTCGTCGTCCTCGAGTTGCGGAATAGTCCACGCCTGTGGCTCCGCGGGAGTCTCCTGCGATGCGACAGGCGCGCTGCTGTCGTCGGTGGCGCTGGTGGCGTTCTCGTCGCCGGTCGCGTCAGCACTCGCGTTGTCGTCGTCGTCGGACGCGTTGCCGTGGGCGGCAATGCCGGCCGCGGCTCCGAGGCCAACGGCACCCGCCACGATGGCTCCGCTCGCGCCCTGCTGGGAATCGAACTTTGGCATGGCGAACGTCGGCCGGTCGTCGGCCGCTGGCTTGTCATCCTCGAGCTGCGGAATCTCCATCTCGGGCTCAGCCGGGCTCTCGGGCTCAGCAACCTCAGGGGTCTCCGGGACTGCCGGTACCTGCGACACGGGAGGCTCGATAAACGCGCCACGGCGTGCTGCCTGCCCCATGGACTCAGCCTCGGGATCGACACTGACAGGCATGTCCTGCTCGGTGGCCTTGCGTGAGCGGAACCCACGGAACATCGAGGCCCGCTCCTCAGCCGTCTGCGGAGCGATCTCGTCCGCAGAGACGCTGGGCGTGAAGCCGGTCGGGGCTTCAGCGTCAAGCGCGCTGAGCTGGTCGGGCGTTGCGCGCACGGGCAAGCCGATGATCTTGGCGCGCTCTTCCTCACTGGCCGCTTCCGCTCCAGCGTTGCTACGACGGCGGCGAGCGGGCAGACCGGATGCGGTGAGTCCGCCTGCGAGGGCGGCTGCGTCGATCGCGGTTGCCTCGGGCGCGACCGCGGCATCCGCTGCGATCAAGTCATCAACCGTCGGCTCGGACGCCTGCTCGACGGGCGACTCCTCCGCCACGGCATCGTCCGTGCGACCCACGAGGCTCGCGCCGGCGGCAACCGATGCGGGCTGGTACGTGGGAGCGCTCGGGCGCTTCGTGGCATCGGGCTCCGACGTGGTGTCCATGACCTCGTCGGCGGCGTTGTGCCCCACGAGTGCCGAAGGAGCGTGCATGGCGGTGTCCACTGCATTTGTGGACACGTGTGCGACGGGCTCCTGCGAACGGGTGTCGAACAGCGTGGGCGGCATCGTGACGGTCGCCACCGTGCCTTCGCCTTCCTTGGACGCGATCGACACACGGGCACCCACGCGGCGGGCAATACGACCAACCACGAACAGTCCCAGTCGCTGTGCACCAAGGATTTCCGATGCGGCGGTCGAAGCCACGCGGTTGTTGGCCTCGTGGAGCTCGTCCGCGGTCATGCCAATTCCCGAGTCTTCGACCTCCACGAGGAAGTTGCCGTCGCGCTCGAACGTGCGCACCACCACGGGCGTGCCGGGGTCGGAGAACACGGTGGCGTTCTCCAGCAGCTCCGCGAACAGGTGCGCGGCGGTCAACGCGGAGTGACCGACCATGGCGGGGTCGGCGTCAAGCTCAAGCTGAACACGCTCGTACAGTTCGATTTCAGACGATGCGGTACGGATCACGTCGGCGAGCGGCATCGGGCGGCGCAGGCGGCGACCGGTGTCAATACCTGCGAGCACGAGCAGCGACTCAGAGTTACGACGCATTCGCGTTGCGAGGTGGTCCAGCGCGAACAGTCGCGTCAGCGTGTCGGGGTCGTCCTCAGTGCGCTCCATCTCATCGATAGAGGACAGCTGGCGGTTGAGGAGCACCTGGTCACGGCGGGCGACGTTAACGAACATCTCCGAGATGGAGCCACGCAGCGCGGCCTGCTCACCTGCGATGGCGAGCGTCGCCGCGTTAACGCCGTTGAACGCCTCGGCCAGACGGCCGATCTCGTCAGAGGACTCCACGGGAATCTGTACCTCGGACACGTCCACAGTCTCACCGGGCAGTGCCACGCGCTCCACCATGCGGGGAAGTTCCTGACGAACGGCGGTTGCCGTCGTGGTCAGGCGGCGAAGCGGGCCGATGATTCGGCGAGCAATCAAGAGTGCGATGAAGATCGTTGCTGCCACCACGAGCACGGCTCCAACGATCGTCAGGATCGTCTGCAGCACCGTGGACTGGAGGGAGTCAGACGCGTTTGCCTGGGCGTCAGTCCACAGCGTGTCGCGAATGGGCTCCTGGACGTCGAGTTCCTGCGTCACCTGGAGTGGCCAGTCGTTGCCGCGCTCGGTGATCAGTGAGGCGGGCAAACCAGAGGCGATGTTTCGTCGAATCGACTCGAACGATGCACTCTCGCCGGTGCTGGAGTCCGCGGAGGCGCCGAAGGGCGGCACCTGCATCTCGGAGTCGATGGGGTCCACCGTGGTCTGCGCGTTGTCCAATGCGATGTCAGACAACGACACCAGCGAGCGCTGGAACGTCGAGTCACCGGGGAGGAACTCACCCGCACGGAGCAGGTGGTCGGTGTAGACCTCTTCAGCACGCACGCGCTCGACGAGCACATCCATGGAGTTGTACGCACGAAGTTGGGCGGCGAGCTCACGGTCGGAGACCACACTCGAGACGTCGGACGAGAGCTTGACGATGGGCTCGATCGTGTCGCCGAAGTAGCTGTTGAGCACCGAGACGGAGATGCTTCGGTTGACCACCTGGGTACGCACGTTGGGAAGCTGGGCGAGCTGCTCGCTGGCATCCGCAACCGTCAACTGAACGGACTCGTTCTCCGAGCGGCTCTCAATCCCCGTGGTGGCGTCGTTGTAGGCGTTCTCAGACGCATCGGTGTCGGGTATTGCTGCAATGAGCAGTTCCTGGAGCGCTGCAGGCTCGGTCAGGTAGGTCTGCGTCGCTGCGCTTTCTGCGCCGATCGCGATGGAAAGACTGGAAATTGAGCTCGAAATTCCAGCGGAGGCGGGAGTCGCGTCACCGATGAGGTCAATCTGCGTGGTGATGGCGGTGTAGTTGTCCACCGTCTCCTGCACGTCGGCCTCGCTCGGGAACGTGGGCCACTCGCCAATCTCGTTGCTGACGATGTCCACGGAGCGTTCGTCGACCAGAAAGACGGTGGGCTGCGTGAGCCCGATGGCCTTGTTGATCTGGGAGAGGGCGGCTTCACCTTCGGGGGTCGGGTTCTCGGCGACGTCTGTTTGTAGGGTGGCCACGGCGGAATTGGTCGCCTGTTCGGCATCGGCACGCTTGCTTTCGCCAACGGCAACCGCGTCGACGTAGTTCACGGAGAGGTTGCGCTCGGTCTGGAGGTCGGCCCCGAACGAGCGAGCATCGCCGAGCACGCCGAGCAACTGCTCGACGTTTCGCGCGTTGTTCAGACTCTGGGTCGCGTTCAAGGTCACCACGCCGACGGCGAGCAACAGCACGAGAATAGGCACTGCTACTACGGCGAGGATCTTTCCTCGAATACTCAGCCTCTGGAGCATGGACCTCTCCCTTATTGACAACCGCGAGTTACGGCCGCCGCTTGCATGACACGCAACGTTGATTCCGATCCTCACTGTTATCGGCCACCGGGCGTCAAACATGAGCACCATCACTCGCTGTGGTTAGTGAGACGCTTGAGTGACGAGACTATGACGCGACGAATGTGGGTGATTTTCAGTGAAGGTGGCAAGTTTGCCCCAGTTTGGGGCTCCTGAGGTATTCGCCCTGGTTAATATGCCTGCGCCAGCGGCAGGGGCACACGAGGTTGTGATAAATGTCACTGCCTCCGGCATCAACCGGGCTGACGTCTTGCAACGCCAGGGGCACTACCCTCCGCCGGCCGATGCGCCGGATTGGCCCGGCCTCGAGGTTTCCGGCCACGTCGCATCGGTAGGGGCGGAGGTGACCCGATGGGCGCCCGGCGACCCCGTGTGTGCGCTGCTGGCCGGAGGCGGCTATGCCGAGGCGGTCGCTGTAGACCAGGACCTGGTCCTGCCCGCGCCCGTCGGCGTGGACCTCGTAGATGCGGGCGGTCTGGTCGAATCGGCCTGCACCGTGTGGTCAAACCTGGAAGCCGCGTCCGCGCGGTCGGGCGAGACCCTGCTGGTCCACGGCGGTGCGGGAGGCATCGGGACCATGGCCATCCAGTGGGCGCGCGCCATCGGCATGCAGGTGATCGCCACCGCCGGGGGTCCCGAGCGGGCACAGGCCTGTCTCGACCTGGGTGCGCATCATGCCATCGACTATCGCTCACAGGACTTCGTCGCCGAGGTCAACACGCGTGGCGGCGCCGACGTCATCCTGGACGTCGTGGGGGCCGCTTATCTTGAGCGGAACCTCGCTGCACTTCGCGCCGACGGCCGACTCGTGGTGATCGGTATGCAGAAGGGGTCCGTGGGAGAGATCAACCTCGGCACGATGCTCGCCAAGCGGCTCAGCGTGATTGCCACCAGCCTGCGTTCACGACCTCACGCTCAGAAGGCGGCGATCGTTCGAGGAGTCGAGCGCGAACTCTGGCCCCTGATTCCGACGGACGTGCGTCCCGTCACTCACGCGCGCTTTGCGCTGGACGACGTGGCCGAGGCTCACCGTGCCATGGACGCAGGCGGGGTGCGCGGCAAACTACTCCTCATCCCTTAGCCCCCACACCGCACGTCCTCGCCCGCAGCGCTCCAGGCGGATGACTATCTGAGATTCTCGGACGCTAGTGAGGCGGCGATGGCGGGCGTGATGGGCAGGCGCGGATAGATCGTCGCCTGCAGCGCGTGATAGACGTCGACTTTGCCTTCCCAGACGGTGCTGGCGCGTCGATTCTGTGAATCGAGCTCGTGCCACCACGAACCGCCAACAGCGTCGACGTGGTACTCACCGACAAAGTCCCACCACTCGCGATAGTAATCCGCGCAGCGGTCCGCGCGAGTGCGCTGCCACAGCACTGCCGCCGCCGCGATCGCCTCCGCACTCACCCAGTGCATGCGCTCGCGGACCACTGGAACGCCCTCAAAGTCGACGGTATAGGTGAAGCCTGGCATCCCATCGACTGCCCATCCCTGGGTGACCGCGGCTTCGAACAGATCCTGCGCATCGGCCAGCATCCACTCTGGGGCGGCGTGGCCGCTCTGCTCAAGGGATGCCGCCAACTGCAGCGTGAGCCGGGACCACTCGAACCAGTGCCCGATGGTCGCTCCGAATGGCCGGAAGGGGTGTGCGGGTGTGCTTTCGTTGTAGTCGAGAATGGGCTGCCACTCGGAAGTGAAGTGCTCGGGAAGTCGCCACTCGTGCTCGCGCGCGAAGCCGTGAACGGTGCGCTCAGTGATCCGTAGGGCCCGCTGCAAAAGGTCACGCTCTCCGGTCACATCGGCGGCGGCGAGGTAGGCCTCGACCATGTGCATGTTGGAATTGATCCCGCGGTAGTCCTCTTCCTCGGACCAGTCGCGATTGAACGACTCGCGACTCATCCCCTCCGCCTCGTCCCAAAAATGGGTCTGGTGTGCGTCGAGGGCGTCACGCAACATCGCGCTGGCACCCTCGCGACCGGCCGCCTTGGCACTCGAGGCCGCGAGGATCACGAACGCGTGCCCGTAGGCCTCCTTGGCGGTGTTGGTGGGGCCCTCGGCATCGACTGCAGCGAACCAGCCGCCGTGCTCGACGTCGTAAAGACGACCGCGCAGCGCATCCAGGCCGTGGTCCACAAGAGCGGCGGCACCGGGGCGTCCCATCAGCGCTGCGATGGCGAAGACGTGCGTCATGCGACACGTAATCCACAACTCCACGTCGCGCGATTCATCCAGCGTTCCGTCGGTGCGCAGGAAGCCAAAGCCGCCGTCAGGGTGCTTGGAAGCCTCCGCGAAACCAATCAGACGGTGGGACTCCGCCTCAAGCCAGCGGTGATGAGCGGGGGACATCAGCCAGTTCATGACCCAACACTAGCGACCCGAGCGCTCGCGGACCGCCTGGAATTTCTAGGCCCGAGAGTCGTGCAAAAAGGGACCGCTACGAGGAGAGCGCGTGGTCTGGGACGACCTGCGGAGCGGCCGGACGCTTCACCATCAACAGGATGAGCAATGGCACCAGCAAGCCGATGCCGACCAGCGACAGTCCGCTGTAGCCGACCCAGGCAAGCACCGCACCTGATCCCGCTCCCGCGGTCGCGCCAGCGAGTCCCATGATCAGGTCTGAGGTTCCCTGCACGTCAGTGTTGCTGACGCGCTCGTCGGCTTCGTGGGCACCCGTGGAGAGCAACGTGGATCCGGCGATCATGCACGCCGACCACCCCAACCCAATGACGAGGAGACCACCGGTGATCCACTGCTGGGCCGCGCCGTGGTCCATACGGCCATCCGCGAAGCCGGCCATCATGGTCGCGAGCGCACCCACACACAGCAGCGCGACGCCAAGCACGATGACGCGGATTGCACCCCAGCGGTCCACCGCGGCGCCAAATAGGGGGCTGAAGGCGTACATGCCGGCGACGTGGATGCTGATGACGAGGCCGATGAACGTGAAACTTGAGCCGTGACCATGCAGATGGACGGCACTCATCGCCATGATTCCCACCATGACGGCGTGTCCGGTGCCCAGCGACACCAAGCCGATCAGCCCGTCGCGGCGTGACACCACCGCCGCCAAGGTGATGCGGATGGAGGCGGGCTGGCGGTTGCCTCCCACTGGCCCGGAACCACGCAGGCCGATGCCCAGAATCACCACCGACACCAGCAGCGCCGCCACGGTCAGCACCCAGGGGCCGGCCAGGTCGGGGATCGTGAGGGCGTGGGCGACCGTCGCACCAAGATCGATGAGGTTGGGACCCAGCACCGCGCCCGCCGTCGAGGCCCACACCACAATGGACAGGCTGCGCCCACGATGGCGCGTGGGCACGTTGTCAGTCGCGGCGTAGCGCGCCTGGAGTCCCGTTGCCGTCCCGCCCCCCACGAGCAGAGCCCCCAGCAGTAGCAGTGGAAACAGGTTCTGCGCGGCGGCCAGGATGATGGTCGCGGAACCCAGGGCAGCGATCAGCAGCCCCGTGATCAATGCGTTGCGGCGCCCCGAGCGTGAGGCGAACCGGGCCAACGGCACGGCGAGAATTGCGGCGCCGAGCACCATCGCGGTCGTGGGCAACCCGCTGAGCGAGGTGCGTCCGGTGATGTCCTCGGCGAGCAGGCTGCCAACCGCCAGGCCGGAGGCGACGCCGACGGAAGTGAAGAGTTGCGACGTCCCCAGCACCGAGGTGCGGCGCCGCCTGGCATGGTCGTCGGTGTGCGACTCGGGGGAATCCCCCACTTCAGTCACAGCACCGCGAGGCGCTTGGGGTCGATCATGGGCAGTAACACGTCGAGCACTCCGTCGTCCTCGACGCTTGGCACCACGCGGTCGGCCGTTTCACGCACACGTTCGATTGCGTTACCCATTGCGGCGGAGCGCCCGGCCCACTTCAGCATGTCGATGTCATTGTTGCCGTCGCCCACTGCCACGGTGTGGTCCGGGTAGACCCCTAGCTGACGACGCAGCGCCTCGAGTGCCGAGGCCTTGCTCACCCCCGGAGGCGTGAGGTCGAGCCAGGCGCTGTAGCCCACGGCATAGGTGACGTCGTTGAGCCCCAGGCGCTGAACCAGGGCATCGAAGTGGCTCACGTCGCCGCCGGGCGCACGGATGACCACGCGGGTGCATTCCTCCTCGTAGAGCTCCTCGAAGCTGTCCACCACGCGCTGTCGACCCACGAGTTCGCCCATAGGGAACTCCTGACTGACGCGGAAGCCAACGCCCAGGTCCTCCACCGCAAAAAATGCGTCAGGCATCTCCTGGCGGATGAGCTCGAGCGCCGCCCGAGGGTTGAAGGTGACCTTCTCGACGATGTCGTAGCCGCCCGGGGTGCCGGGATTCAGGCGGATCGTGATGGCGCCGTTGGAGCACACGGCCCACCCGCGCCGAATTCCAAGGGTCTCGGCCACCGGCAGCGTCGCGATGATGTTGCGGCCGGTCGCGAGGATGACGTGGTTGCGGCACATGCGCACCTTCTCCACCGCGTCGACCACTGCGGGTGAGATGTCGCCGCCCCAATGCATGAGCGTGCCGTCAATGTCCAGCCCCAGCAACTGCCAGGAGTTCTCGTCGAGCGGCGGGTTCATGGCAAGTTCAGCTTCGGTCATGCCTCGACTTTACGACGCGCGTCTGACTCGCGGAAACACCACCACGTGACGCTTCGGTAAACGCGCCGGTGCGCCCCAGCAGCCAATGGGTGCAGGAAGGCTACCGGACCGGCTCAAGCACCTCGAGGCCGCCGAGGTAGGGCCGCAACAGTGGAGGTACGTACACGGACCCGTCGGCCTGCTGATGATTCTCGAGCAACGCGACAATCCAGCGCGTGGTGCCGATGGTGCCATTCACGGTAGCCACGGCCTCGGTGCCGTGTTCGCCGCGCTCGCGAATTCCAAGCCGTCGTGCCTGGTAGGTGGTGCAGTTGGAGGTCGAGGTGACCTCCATCCAGCGCTCCTGGCTGGGCAGCCACGCCTCGCAGTCAAACTTGCGCGCCGCGCTCTGACCCAGGTCGCCGGCAGCGGTGTCGATCACACGGTATGGAAGTTCGAGCGCCTGCAGCATGGCCTCCTCGGTGGCGAGGAAACGAGCATGCTCGGCCGCGGCATCGGCCGCCGTCACATATGAGAACATCTCGATCTTCTGGAACTGGTGAACGCGAATGATGCCGCGCGTGTCCCGCCCAGTGGAACCGGCCTCGCGGCGGTAGCAGGTGCTCCAGCCCGCGTAGCGCAGCGGCCCTCCCTCGAGGTCGAGGATCTCGTCCGAGTGGTAGCCGGCGAGTGCCACCTCGGACGTGCCCACCAGGTAGAGGTCGTCCTTCTCGAGGTAGTAGATCTCGTCAGCGTGATTGCCCAAAAAGCCCGTGCCGGCCATGGTCTCGGGTCGCACCAACGTGGGCGTGATCATGGGGCTGAAGCCGGCGTCCTGCGCCGCCGCCATGGCCGCGTTGAGGATTGCGAGTTCGAGGCGCGCGCCAATCCCGCTGAGGAAGTAGAACCGTGACCCGGACACCTTGGCGCCACGCTCCATGTCGATGGCCTTGAGTCCCTCGCCGATGGCCAGGTGATCCTGGACGTCGACGCCCTCGGCAGCGAAGTCGCGCGGGGTGCCCTCGTGGCGCAGCACCGTAAAGTTCTCCTCGCCACCGCTGGGCACGCCCTGCTCGGGGATGTTGCCCAGTGACCGGGCGAGCTCGACCGCGCGAGCCGCCGCGGCATCGGCCGATGCCTGAAGTTCCTTGACCTCGCCGGCGAGGGCCTTCGCCTGCGCGAGC
Source organism: Demequina aurantiaca (assembly GCF_000975135.1). Lineage (GTDB taxonomy): Bacteria > Actinomycetota > Actinomycetes > Actinomycetales > Demequinaceae > Demequina > Demequina aurantiaca. The sequence goes on from NZ_BBRF01000001.1 coordinate 659,160, forward strand.
ACGGCCTGCTTTTCTTCGCCCTTGGCCTGCGCGACGGACTTGCCCAGTGATTTCTGCTCCGCGCGCTTGGCCTCAAAGGAAGCGAGCGAGGCGCGATGCTCGGCGTCTGCGGCGAGCACGTGATCCACCACCGCGGGGTCCTCGCCGCGAGAGACCTGGCTGGCACGCACGGTATCGGGGTCATTGCGGAGCAGTTTCAGGTCGATCATGGAGGTAAGTCTAACGGCGGGGCAATAGGCTGTAGGAATGCTTGCAATAGTCCTCAGTTCCGTTGCGCTGTTTGTGGGAATCTTGGCGCTCGTGATCGGTGTGACGACGACCCGCCACATCGGCCACCGTGACCCCATCGCGGTGCCGAACATCTGGCGCAAGCTGTTGCGTATTAAGTCGCGCCGCGGGCACGAACTGGGGCACGTCGGTCCCGCCTCGGGGCGCCGCGAACGCATTGCGTTCATCGCTAACCCCACTAAGGACGGCATCTCCGAACTTCGCGAATTGTCCATGCGCGCCTGCTCGATCCGGTACATGCCGGAGCCGCTGTGGTACTTCACCACCGCGGAGGATCCCGGCGAGGGCCAGACACGTGAGGCGATCGAGTCCGGCGCCGATGTGGTGGTCGCCGTGGGCGGCGACGGCACCGTACGTTCCGTGGCTGCGGCCGTGGCCGGCACCGACATCGCGATGGGCATCCTGCCGATGGGCACGGGCAACTTGTTCGCGCGCAACCTCGAACTCCCCCTCGGGGACTCCCCCGCGTTGCTGCGCGCGATTCTTGAGGGCGAGGAGGCGGCGATCGACGTCGTGTGGCTCGACGTGGAACGCGCACACCGTGGTCACACCAACCGTGACAAGCACATCTGCTTGGTGATTGCCGGAGCCGGGTTCGACGCGGAGATGGTCGCCGGCGCGGACGACAGGATGAAGCGCAAGTTGGGTTGGTTTGCGTATTTTCTCGCCGCCGTCCGCCACGTGGGCGAGAAGCGCATGGAGGCCTCCGTCTCCATTGACGGCTCCCCCGCCATCACGAGCCACATGCGCACCGTGCTGGTCGCCAACGTGGGCAGCCTTCCCGGTGGTATTCGCTTGATTCCCGATGCCTCGGTCACCGATGGCACGCTCGATGTCGCCACCCTCGACGCCCGCGCGGGCGTGGTGGGCTGGACGGACCTGTTCGGCACCGTCATGGCGCAGGGCGCGGGTCTCAAGCAGCCCGACGCGATGAGGGCCTGGCGCACGTCGCGCATCGACCACGTGCGCGGCAAGTCGGTAGAGATTCAGATGAAGCATCCCCAGAAGATTCAGGTCGATGGCGAGTCACTTGGCCGGGCCACCGGCATTCACGCCGAGGTGGCGCGGGGTGCCCTCAGGATGCGCGTCCCCATGGGCGACAAGGTATTTGACGGCACCGGGGACGCCGTCCTGGCTGGCGATGACGACAGCATCGCCGAGGCCATCGCCAGCGCCGATGCCCTACTCACCGCAGAATCCGCCGGGACCTCGCCCTCTGTGCCGACGGCAGAAACCCCGGCGACCACGCCTCCAAAGGAAAGCTAGCGACGCGTGGCGCGAGGGTAGGGCCTAGTCGGTCGTGCGTAGGCCCTGCACCCAGGCGCGCGCGGACTCGAAGTCAGCATTCGACGTACCAGGAACGATGGGGGTCTGCGGCGCATTGGCCGCGGGGTAGGACCCCAGGAACACGACGTGCGGGCAGGTGCGCTTGAGGCCGATCAGCACCTCCGCCATACGGGCCTCGGCCACGTGACCGAGCGCGTCAATGGAGAACGAGTATTCTCCCGGGCGGTCGCCGATGGGCCGCGACTCGATGCGGGACAGGTTCACGCCACGGGCGGCGAACTGCTCAAGCATCTCGAGCAACGCACCCGCACGCTCAGTGGGAAGGTGCACCATGAGCGTGGTCTTGTCCGCTCCGGTGGGCTCCGGTACCGCCGCGGGGCGACCCACCCGCACAAAGCGCGTGGCGGCATGAGGGTTGTCGGCGACGTGATCCACGAGCAACTCGAGTCCAAAACGCTCAGCGGAGCCGGGAGGCGCAAGCGCGGCCTCGAAGCCCACGTCGTCGAGCGAGAGAGCGAGATCGGCAAGCAGAGTGGGACCCGCCGCGTTGGACGACGCCGCCACGAAGCTCACGTCGGGTAGCGCGGCATGCGCCCAGCGTCGGCACTGGGCCCACGCGTGCGAGTGGCAGCCGATCCGCGTGATATCGCTCAGGCTGGTTCCCTGCCGTGCCACCAGCTCGAACTCGACGGGCAACACCACCTCGCCCAGGATGACCAGCGACGAGCCAGCCGCAAGGGTGTCCAGCGTCGCGGTGACACCACCCTCGACGGTGTTCTCAATGGCGACGACCGCGAAGTCGGCGTTGCCGTCGCGCACTGAGCCGAGCGCGGTCAGAACGTCCACGCACGGGACGTCCTCGACCGGTGCATCGCCCACAATCCTGCGCAACGCGAGCTCGGTAAAGGTCCCCGCGGGGCCCAGGTACGCGTATCGGGGCAGTGAGGTCACGTGGGGTCCTTTGCGGAAGCAGACTTCTTCTTGGTTGCGGCAGGCTTTTTCGCGCCGGCAGCCTTGGCTGTGCCGGCAGCCTTCGGAGTCGCCGGCTTTCTCTTGGTGGCGGTCTTCTTTGGCGCACTCTTGTCGGCCGATGCGGGCGTGGGTTCACCTGGCGCCTCGGCTTTCGCCGCGGGGGTCGTCGCCTCTGCGGGATCCGCGGACCGAGTGGGGATCTCGGTGGAGCCTCCAAACGGCAACGCATTCACGACGGCACCCGTGGTGGTCGACACCATCGCCCGGGCCCGGCGCGCACCGATCGCCAACTGTACGTCTCGCAGCCGCTTAAGGCGCTGAGTGGGGGTGCGCTTTGCCTTGCGGATGGGCTTGTGCCGGATTTCGCACTCGACCTCGGACACCAGCAGTCCCGCGTGCAAGACGTCCAGCGTCATGCCGACCTCGAGACCGTCCCCGCGAGCGAGGGGCATCGCGGCCTCGAGCGCCTCGCGTGTCATGCACCTGATGCGGCTGAGTGGTTGACGCGGCACCCAGTGCGACGCCCGCTCGATCGCCTTGCGAGCCGCGGCCGAGGACAGTCCCTCGGCGGTCTTGCCGCCTACCGTCAACGCGATCGCGAGGTCAGCGACAGACTCGGTCACCGCGGGTACCAGCTGGGCGGCCCCAATCGCGTAGTTGCCGAGCGCGCCGTCGAGAAGCAGGATCGCACGGGGCGGGGCGCCGGGCTCGTCGCGCATCGCGATGACCGACGCGCCGGTCTCCGCCGCTTCCGCACGCCCTCGGTGATGCGAGTGGCGCACCACGACGGCACCGGCCTTGCGCGCCAAGTCTTGGGTGTTGTCAGTCGAGCCATCGTCCACGACGAGTACCAGGTCGACCCCTGGAATCGCACGGGCTGCACGCACGGTGGCCGCGATGCGTCGTGCCTGGTCATGGGCGAGAATGAGCGCTGCCACCTGAGTCTCGGCGGGTGCATCGGCGGCGCGTGCCTGAGCCCCCGAGGATCGGCGGCGGCGCATGGCCGCCGCGCTCGACGTGGGGCCGTCGACGGCACCACGGGGAGCATCAGGCTCGACGGAATCTTCCACGTGCCCAGCCTAGCGAGCGCCGATGCCCGGTCAACTCCGATTTTGCCTATTCCTTGCGCTTTCGTGACCTTTTTTCAGGGACGATGCGGCCAAACTGCCCGTGCCATTGCCGCGGCGGGCGCCGAGGTGGAAGAGTGGAGCCATGCACCCACGCGCCGGAACAGTTGCCCTCCCCGAAGATCTCATCGACACCGATGACCTGATTGGTCAGTATTACGACCTGGTCCCCGACCCCCGCATCGCGACCCAGCGAGTCGTGTTCGGCACCTCCGGGCATCGCGGTAGCGCCTTCGACACCGCATTCAATGAGGCACACATCGTCGCGACCACCGCAGCCATCGTGGAGTACCGACGCGGTCAGGGCATCGACGGTCCGCTGTACATCGGCAAAGACACGCACGCGCTGTCCGGGCCCGCGCAGGAGACCGCCCTCGAGGTGCTCGCCGCCGCGGGGGTGCGCGTACGCATCGACAGCCGCGACGGCTTCACCCCCACGCCAGCGGTGTCGCTCGCGATCCTGGTGGCCAACGGCTCCGTGGACGAGAGCGGTCTGCGCACGTCCGGAAAGGGCCTGGCCGACGGCATTGTGGTCACGCCCTCTCACAACCCACCTCGCGACGGCGGCTTCAAGTACAACCCGCCGCACGGTGGGCCGGCGGACACGGATGCGACCCAGTGGATCGCGAACCGCGCCAACGAGATCCTCTCGGGTGAGTGGCGTCAGGTCCCCCGCATGCTTTACGCGAAGGCACGTGCGGCGGACACGACCGAGGGCTTCGACTTCCTCAAGCTCTACCTCGACCACCTGCCGTCGGTGATCGACCTCGATGCCATCCGGAACGCAGATGTGCGCATTGGCGCCGATCCCCTGGGTGGAGCGGCCGTGGACTACTGGGGAGCCATCGGCGAGGAGCACAGGCTCAACCTCACCGTGGTGAACCCCAGGGTGGACCCCCGTTGGGCGTTCATGACCCTCGACTGGGACGGCAAGATCCGCATGGACTGCTCATCGCCGTACGCGATGGCCTCGCTGCGCGAGAAGATGGCGACCGGCGACGCCCCGTACGATATCGCCACGGGCAACGACGCAGACAGCGACCGCCACGGCATCGTCACTCGCGACGGCGGCCTGATGAACCCCAACCACTTCCTTGCCGCCTCCATTGCCTACCTGTACGGCGGCGCCCGGCCCCAGTGGCCCGCCGGCGCCAAGATCGGCAAGACCCTGGTGTCCTCGAGCCTGATCGACCGGGTAGGCCGCAGCATCGGCCGTACCGTCGTTGAGGTGCCGGTGGGATTCAAGTGGTTCGTGCCGGGACTGCTGTCCGGCGACGTCGCGTTCGGCGGGGAGGAGTCTGCTGGCGCCAGCTTCCTGCGCCGCGACGGCCGCGTATGGACGACCGACAAGGATGGCCTGATTCTGGCGTTGCTGGCGTCCGAAATCACCGCCACCACCGGCTCGTCCCCGTCGACCCTGCACCGGTCGCTCACCAATGAACTCGGCGAGAGTTGGTACGCACGGGTGGACGCCCCGGCTACTCCCGCTCAAAAGGACACCCTCAAGAAGTTGTCGCCCGCGCAGGTGGGAGCCACCACCCTGGCCGGGCACCGCATCGAGGACAAACTCACCAGCGCGCCGGGCAACCGCGCCGCGATCGGCGGACTCAAAGTGACCACCAAGGACTCGTGGTTCGCCGCGCGGCCGTCCGGCACCGAGGACGTCTACAAGATCTATGCGGAGAGCTTTGTGAGCGAGTCTCACCTCGCCGAGGTTCAGGCGGAGGCCAAGGACGTCGTCAGCGAGGCGCTCGAGGGCTAATCGCCCAGCCACCCCCGACGCACCAAAGAGATGAGGGCCACGTCCGTCTGGACGTGGCCCTCATCTCTTTGCGTTACTGGTTGGTGTGCTCGGGCTCGCGCTTGCGACGAACCACCAGGAGCACGCCTCCGACGAGCACGAGCGCACCGCCCAACCACACCAGGCCCCAGTTGTCGAAGCCGGTGCCCGCCAGGTCGCCGCCGCCATTGTCGGGAGCTGGAGGCACGTCGAACTGGTTAATGGCCGTAACGGAGACCGTTGCATCCGCATCCACCTGTACGGTCACGCCCTCGTCCGCGGAGCCGCCGCCGGGCTGGAACGTGGTCAGGTCTGCTCCTCCGGCATCCGTCTCGGTGACGGTGCAATCGGAGCCCGCGACGATGCCATCGATCGTCGTCGACAGCGGCTGGTCGCCCCCCAGAGTGACGTCGGCGGTGTAGGTAGTGACGTCTGCAAGCACATCGCGCTCCAACACACACTCCACGTGGAAGCCGAAGGGGCCGTCACCCAGGGACGCCGCGCCGTCACCCGTCACCTGCTTGATGATCTCGAGCGATCCCGCGGCGTAGGCGTTGACGATCTCGACCGTATTGGTGACGCCCGGGTTGTCAGGCGTGAGGGTCAACGTACCCGTCGCCCCGTCCGCCGTGTCTGGACCGACGACGGCCGTCGTGACTGTGGTCGTGGTACTCACCGCACCACCGTTGGTGAGCTCCGTCACCGTGCAGTCGGACGTCGCCGGTAGCCCCTCAAAGATCACAGTCTCGTCAGGCGAGAGCGCCACATCCATCGGGCGCAGTCGGCTGTAGCCGTCGGCGTAGACCGTCTGCCTGTGCAGGGTTCCCTCACCGTAAACACACTGCACGCGAACCGGGAAGGGTCCGAGGTCTGGCGACGAGCCATCGGCCAACTGCACGTTGTCCGCGACAGTCTTCGTCACCGCCAGGGAGGCGAGTTGCTCGAAGTAGTTCGTCGCGGTCACCGTCACCTCCGCGTCCGCGCCAATGATCACGTGGGCCTCAGTGGGATCCCCTTGCGAGTTCGTGAACTCGACATAGTCCGCGCCCCCCACATCGGTCTCAGTGATGGTGCACAGCGAACCGGCGACAAGTCCATCAATGGTCTGGGTCCAGGGTTCGCCCGTCAGCGTGATGTCGCCCGAATACGTCGATCGAACCGGCAACGGCGTGAGCAGGCTGCACTCGATGTGGAAGGTGAACGGCCCGGCTCCGAGTTCATCTGCTCCTGGACCGTCCCTCAGCTTGCGCAACGTGAGCGAGCCCACGTCAAAGCTGTTCTCGAAGACGAAGTGGTTGGTTGTCCTACCGAGGGGGCCATCGTCCGTGAGGACCAACGATGCGGTGGTCGCGTCGGTCGTGACAGTGTCATTGGAGTTGGTCGCGGTCGTCGTCGTGCTGTCCGCGCCCCTCGTGTCAGTCTCCGTGGCCGTGCAGGTGGTGCCGGTAGGCAGCCCGTCGAGGGTCCACACCTGTTCGTTGACAAGCTGGTTCACCATGGGGTTGCTTGCGTCATAGCCCGTCGCGTACACGACACGCGTGTAGTCACTATTGGGCTTGTAGACACACTCCACCGAGACGTCGAAGGGGCCGAGGTCAGGGACGTTGCCATCCGCGTCCTGCGCCGCTGGGTCAACAATCTTCGTCACGTCCAGCGAGACCAGGGTTTCGAAGTAGTTCGTGGCGTTGACCACGACCGGCTCGACATCGTCGGTGATGGTCACCTGAGTCGTCAGCGTGCCCTCAGTGTTGCCAAAGTAGAACGTATCGGCGCCGGCAGTGTTCGTCTCCTCGAGCGTGCACACGGAGCCGGTGGGGATACCGCCAATGGTTTCTGACAACGGATATTGCCCACCCAAGACAACGTCGTCGTCGTAGGTGGTGACGTCGGCGAGGGGGAAGGTGCGCTCGTACACGCATGTCACGTGAATAGTGAACGGGCCCGCTCCATATTCGTCGGCACCAGGGCCGTCGACGGTCTTATTGATCGTCAGGGCGCCCAGGGCGTACTGATTCACAAAGTCGACAAAGTTGGTGGTGCCGTCGTTGCTCGTCGGGTCATCTGGAGTCAGACTCAAGGTGGTCATCAGACCCGGTGCAGTCGTGGGCCCCTCAGTGGCCGTGGTGGTGGTGACTGTCGTCGCCACCGATCCGGCCGCCGTGATCTCTCGCACAGTGCAGTCTGCGCCGGCGGGAAGGCCGGTGAACGTGGTCTCGCCGCCGTCCCTCAGCAAGGTCACCATGGGAGCGCTCGGGCCGTAGCCGTCTGCGTAGATGCGCTCGCCCAAGTATGTGCACTGCACCAGCATGGGGAACGGTCCGGCATCGGCGGGATCAGCACCGGATGGTCCCGTGCCGATGACTGCCTTTGACACAGTGATCGAAGCGAGCTGATAGTCGTTTTCCAGCGTGGCGAGCGGCACCGGGTCCGTGTCGCGGCCGATGGTCACCTCGTTGGACGTCGAGTCCCATTCGCCGTTGGCGCCATCCTGCTCGGTCACCATGCAGTTCGCGCCCCACGGCAGGTCGTCGATGCGCGTCTGGTCGTCCGCCGCGATCGTCAGGGTCTCGTCGAACACCACTTCATCGTCCGGACCGGCGGTGCACACCACCTGAACGATGAACTCGTCCGGAGCCCATATTGCCGCCCCATTGCCCGTGGTGGTCTTCACAATGTCCAGCGGCCCCGTCGCGAGCGCGACACCAACCTTGGTGCCCTCCGTCGGAAGGATTTCCGTTCCGGTCGTGGTCGTGCCGCCAGTAGCGACGGTGTTCCACGCGATGGTGTCGGGACCGGCGGTGGGGGAACTCAACGGCGTCTGCGAGACGGCGTCGAACGTCACGTGATCGCCGGGCTCAAGCGGAGCGTTGGCGGCAAAGACGGCCTCGTACTTCAGCGCCGTGATGACCGACGGGTCGGCGGCGAAGTCCGCGAAGGGGAACCAGGTGCCTGCGGGACAGTCGGGAGTCAGTGCGTACAGATCGTCGGTGCAGGGGTCGGGAACGGTCGTGCCGTAGATCTCATAGATGACGCCACCGGGGCCGGTGCCAACTGCATCGGGGTTGGTGAGAATGGGGGTCCATTCGCTGCCGCGCTGCGCGGGGTTGATCGCGCCCGTATCTCCGGGCGTCGGAAGGACATCGATCGCCACCAGGTGGTCAATGGGCACAGTTCCCGTGTTCTGGAGTGCGAGTCGCCACGTCTCAGTGCCACCTGGCTTGGTGATGGGCACGCAGGGTGCCGTATAGAACCCCTCCGAGTTGGGCGTGCACGTGTAGCCGGGCACCACGCTCATGACGCCGAGCTCATCGTCGTCCGCCTTGACGAGCTTGCCAGAACGGATCGCTCCGCCGGCGCTGAGGTCGATGCTCGTCGAACCGTCGCACGAAGGCGCGGGCGGGCTTTGGGCATCGCCGTTGCAGGTATCGATCGGGCGGTCACCGCTCATCGACGCAGTGTTCTCAATCGGCACGGCAGTGGGGAAGCCGGCACGCACCACCGTGTCGATGGTGATGGTGTACGACTGACCGGCCGCGAGGGCCACGCCAGGGGCAAAAGAGAACGTGATGGTGGGCGGTGTGCCGTCGATCGCCTCCGCAATGCTGACGGCTGCCACATCCGTGGGCAGCGGGGTGCCCTCGGCGGGGTCGGGGTTAGGGCCGGTCAGCGTAAACGCGTAGGGGCTCACTCCCGTTGCCGCGTCGTTGGGGTTCAGCAGCAAGATCGCGCCATCCGCGTCATACGGCAGGGTGTCCACGAACACCGGGTTGGTCACGGTCGTGGGACCGTCGTTGGTGAACGTCAGCGTGTAGGGAATGGCAACGCCGGGGCTCTGTGTGCCGGATGGCGACTTGGAGACGGTCACTGCCGTGGGCGAGTGTGCGTAAGTGACGTCCGCATCTACGTCGTCCGCGTCATCCGTGATGGGGCTGCCGCCAGAGGATAGGTAGGAGGTCACCGTGCCGTCGATGGTGTTGACCGACACACCTGCGTTGTCCTCCCCTGGGGCGGCCTCGTTGCCGGGCAGATCCGTAGGCGGCGCGTCGCCAGTCAGCATCTGCGCACGACGCTTCACCAAGATCGGAATCTCCTGGTGTGGTTGCTCGGAGTTCTCCCACGCGGCACCGTCCGCGCGCGTGTAGGTGACAATCAGGCCCTGCACGTCGGCGGGGTCCGTGATCGAGGCGGGTAGCGCCGGGTCGGTGGCGAAGGTCCCGGCCACCGTCTGCTGTGAGGTCACGGTCAGGTCGCCGCCAAGGTCACCCGTGAACGTTCCTCCCGTCAGGGCGTCCACCTTCACGCGGTCGATCGGCGTGGCGAACGTGAAGCTGGGATCGAAGCCAACGAATTCGTACGCGTTCCAGAAGGTGGGATCGACGTCACGGATCTCCATCTGTGTGGCCCGAGCTCCCTCGATGGGGTAGCCGGTCAGCGTCATCACAAACTCGCTGTTGTCCGGCTCGGTCTGGGAAAAGCCATTCTGCTGCGGGTTATCAGTGGCGGCTGGGGCGAAACCCTTCTCCACCGTCATGCCGATGGTGAAGGCGGCCAGATCCATCGTGTCCGCGTCGGTGGCGTTGGGGGGCGATGGCTGACTACTGTCAAGCCCGGCGTCGTCGACTTCTGCGTAAGCGACGTTGTTCACCACCGTCCCCGCGTCGTCCTGATCGATCGCGTCGCCGGAGATGCGGCGGTTGGTTCTGAGCTGCAGGTCAACCACGACACCGGCGCTCGCCGCTGGCACAATTCTGCCCTCGAACAGGACGCTCACGCCGATGGCGTCGGCCAGGTCGATCGGTTGCCACAGGAGGGCCTGCGCGATTGTTCCGACGAGAGGTCCACCGGTTGATCGATCGACCGTCACCGTCGTGGTGCCGTCTCCCGTGCCATCCGGCGGGATGGTGGTGTCGAGGAACGCGGGCGGTGTGATGGACACAAACTTGTACAGGTTGAAATAGTCCCCCGGCGACGTCGCCGGGTCGAGGACTAGATTCTGCGGGTCATCGATGCGCAGGGAGTCCGCGTACGCCGCTGAATCATTCGTGGCTTCCAGAGCGACGCGGGTGGTGGGGTAGTCCGACTGCTGCGTACCGGTGGGTGGAATTCCTACCGGGCCTCCCGTCCAGGTCTTGTCCAGCGACGTGCCGAAGGGAACGTACAGAATGACGATGTCGTCCGAGGCGTTCTGATTGATGTCGTCCCGGTCGGAGAAATCTGCCTGCGCATTCACCGTATTTGTCACCAGGCCGGCGTCGACCGCGTTGTACACCTGGTCGGCCGTGACCACGCTGCCGTCCGAGCGGCGGTCGTCACGGATGCGGAAGGTGAGGTCGACGTGACGCTCGTTGCCTACGCTGCGGGCTACTCCCGAGCCCACTGGTGGGGCGAGCGGATCAGTGCTCGTCGCGCGGTCCGGGCTCTCGATGACCACGATCTGAACCGACAGCGTAGTGTCCTGCTCCTGCGGGGTTAGGGCGATCGCCGGCAGTCCGCCGGTGCATGCAGCGGTAGCGATGCCGTTGGCTGCCCCGGAGGGATCATCGGTACATGGGCTGTTCTGCGGTGGCTCCCACGCGTTCGTCATGCCGTTGTAGAGCAGCACCGTGTCAATCGCGTCGTACGCAATGAGCGGGTCGAGGCCGGTCGTGATGGCGTCGATGCTCACCAGGTCGAACGCATCGTAGACGGAGGTCGAAACAGTAGAGAGGTCCGGATTGGGGGCATCGGTGAGCGTCACCGAGTCTGCGTTGGAGTACCCTCCGGTGGACCACTGAAGCTGCGCCTGTACCTCGTCGCGGGTGCGAGCGCCCACCTCCGTGTCGAGCCACTGCTTGTCGATGATGTCGCCGCCACCATTGTCCGGGTCCTCCGGATCCAGCACATTGACGGTGTCACACGCGGGATCGCTGTCCGAGGAAAGACCCTCGTCGGTGTCCGACGACGCTCCCGAGCAGTTCTCGAACGACATCGGCAGGCTGTCGTCGTCGGGATTGGTGGGGTCGTAGTTCATCACGATGTTCGGCTGCACCACGTCACCGGGGTCAAACACGTCGGGCGAAGTGAAGGTGAACTGAAGGCCACCCACCGTCGCGGGATCCGGAGTCGGGAAGGAGTACGACCAGGGCGAGTCCGCGTCCGTCAGTCCCTGCGCGCCGGGGAGGGGGACCCAGGCGTTCCCATCCCAATAGCTCACGCTGAGGCTCGCCCCTGGGGGAATGTCCACGTTGGTAATGCGTGACGGGTTGAACGCGTCCCAGAACTCGCTGCCCTGCGGGGTGTCGTCACTGGGGCTGGTGGCAACGGGGTCCTGCACGACGATGGTGTTGGCGCCCGTGGTGGAGTAGGGCGACTGCGGATTGGTGAAGTCATCCGGCAATGGCGCCGGGCCACCTGGCAGCTGCAGCACGACGTACTCGCCGGCGAGGCCCAAAATCGTGTGTGGCGTGATCGTCTTGTCCGTCACGGATTCGATGTGGGTGAGGTAGGCAATGAACGAGTCGGAGGCGTCGTCCGTGCCCGTGGCGCCGGTATCGGTCGTGGCCGCCGCCGTGACCTCGTTGGGGATCTCGGTCGATGTGGCGGTGTCATCCGGGTCGGTACCGATGACGGCGACGACGGTGGCCGTCGCCCCGGGCGGAATGTCGCCGGTGAAGTCAATGCCAAATCGGACCACGTCATCGGGCCGCGTCGGCGGGGGAATCTCCTCACCCGGGTTGAACGTGAAGGTCTCCTCGGTGGGGCTGCCGTCCGGGTAGTAGTACGTGACGCTACCCTCGGTCGCACCCGCGGGGAATGTGGGGGCGGCGTCGAAACCCTCGAAGGTCATGGAGTCGTCGAAGCCGGGATCGTTCAGCGTCTCGCCTGACTCCACGGCGGGTTCGATAATCGAGAGCGTCTCGACGTTGTCATTCCAGGCGTTTTCCGCCGTCAACGTCGCGTCGGACGTTCCACCGTGGGGCACGTACTGGGGGTCAAAGGTCTTGCCAGCGACCACATCGGGAACGTTGCCGAGAATCGTATACGTGGCGTTCCCGGTGCTGGATTCCGTCTCGCCGTCACGCGTGACTTCGGATGCGACGGTATTGGGCACCGCGACATCCGCGTCAATGTTGCCCACATCGCGCTGCGTGGTGTCGATGGCGATATTCGCGGTGGCTCCCGCATCGATGGTGCCCGTGGAGCTCGTATACGTGATGCGTACGCCAAGGACATCGTCAGGGTCCACCCCATCCGGGATCTCACCGGTGGGGCTCGGGTCGCCCTCGACCCATCCGCTGGCGGTATAGACGTCAATCTGCACCGCGTCGGCTCCTGGGGGAAGAGGAACGACGGAAATGGAGTCAAACGCCAACGAGTCGAACGGGTTCGGAGAGGCCGTAGGGTCCGACGGCTCGGTCACCACCAGGGAATCGACGCCCACCGTCGAGGTGTTTTCAGCGTCGATGTTGATGGTGGTGGGGGTGCCCGCGGCCGCCTGACCCGAGGAGGGGTCGAACGACTTGGACACCGTGGTGTCGAGCTCCAGCGGAACCTCGACGGTCACGGTCGCGCTGTCCGTGGCATCGTCCGTGTTCGGGTTGTCGGCGCTAAACGTGGCGTCGTTGGTGATCTGGGAGCCGTTGTCGTCATACGTGAAGTCGTCGTCCGCCGTCACGTCCACCAGGATCGTTGCGGTCGAGCCTGCCAGCATGCCGCTTCCGCCTGCGGGGTCGACAAATGCTGTGATGAAATCGACGTCGACAGTCTGTCCCGAGGAGTTGTCGAGGTAGTCGGCGTACAGGGTCACGCTGACGTTGTCGACGGTTAGCCCGGCGGGGACCACATCGGTGACGTTCGCCCCCGTACACCCCGCGGGTTGCTGTGATCCTGAATAGATGCAGCTCACCTGGATGGTGTACGTAAACGACTCGCCCGGCGCAATGGTGTCCGTGGAGGCGTCCTTGGTGATGAGCAGTCCGGCTGGCTCCTCGGCACTAGCCGGACCCGCAAGAACGACGATGCCGGTGCTGGCGAGGGCGGCGACGAGCAGGGCGCTCCACGCTCGTTGGGCCTTGGTCATCCAGGTGCTCCGGCGCATCTATCGCTTCCTCCGCATGACGGGTCGCTGTCACATCGAGAACCACTCGGCATCTCACCCGTTGAAAAAGATCATAACAACCCCTCTTGTCCCCGGTTTTTCCAGGTGTCAGGCGGTATCTGCGAGACTGTGGGCATGAAGCAGACCCTCCGCATCCTTGTTCTGTCAGTCGTGAGCGTCGTCGCGCTCTCAGGCTGCATGCGCATGGAGATGAGCCTCGAGCTGAGCGACCATGACACCGCGAGCGGTAGTTACGTGATGGCCATCAAGGAGGGCACTGGCGAGCAGCTCGGCGCTACTAGCGATCAAGAGGCCGCAGACGAACTCTTTGGCGACCTCGGCGACGGCATCGAGGGAGCGTCCGTCACGGAGTACCACGAGGACGGCTACGTCGGCACCAAGGCGACGTTTGAGGACCAGACCTTCGCGGACCTCAACCTCAACTCCGACGACATGCGCATCAGCCGCGAGGGCGACGAGTACGTGGTCGCTGGGACCTACGGCTCGGGCGAGGCCGCAAATCTGGGCGAATTGCCGGACGATGCCGTGGCCACCCTGGCCATCACGTTCCCCGGGAAGGTCGCGGAGACCAACGGCACCGTGGAAGGCAATACCGTGACGTGGGACCTGAAACAGCAGTCGGACGATCTCTACGCCCGCGGCGCGGCGAGTGGAGACTCGGGCATGTCGCTGTGGCTGTGGCTGGCCATCGGCTTCGTGGCGCTGGTCGTCGTCGCCGGTGTGGTGGTGCTCATTCTCGGCTCCCGGCGCTCCCCCAAGGCAACGACTCCCGAACCGCCGGCGGCACCCCTTCCCCCCAGGGAGTCGTTCAACCCCGAGGACCGTCGGCTCGACTAGGCCGACATTCACCGAAGGCTCGCGGCCAGGTCAGCCGGCCAACCCGCCGCCCTCCAGCGTGGGTTACAGGTAAATCCACTGTCACCATGCCACCCTTGGCGCGTGAAGATGTCCCTGCGCCTCGCGCTGGTCGCCATCGTAGGCGCGGCCACGTTGAGCGGTTGCATGCGCTTCACCGCCGACCTGCGCCTGGAGCCAGACAACACCGTCAACGGCACTTACGTGGTGGCCGTGGAGAACGGCACCGGCGACACCTTGGGCGTCAGCGACGCCGAGGCTTCACAGAACCTATACGACGACTCCGGCCTATCCTCGCAACTCGCGCACTCGATGCAGCGTGTCTACAAGGACGACGGCTACACCGGACTGCAGGTGGAGTTTCGAGGCGAAGATATCGCTAGGTTCGCGCCCACCGACGACCGTTTTGGGATTGTCCGCGAGGACGACGAGTTCGTCGTGAGTGGGCCCTCCTCGGACGTGTCCGAGGATGATGCGGAGTCGCTCAAAGGGGCCGACCTTCGCGTGTCGATCGAGTTCCCCGGGCCGGTGAGTGAGTCCAACGGCACCGTGGACGGCACCACCGTCACGTGGAACTTGGTCGGTGGGCCAGAGGTGCTCACCGCCCGCGGCTCCGCCGTTCCCTCGAGCTCTCCCCTGGGTGCGATCCTCATGACCGTCCTGGTGTTGGGCTCCTCCGCCGCCGTGCTGCGGTCGCGTTCTCTCGCCGCCCACGGGCCGCGCCGCAAGCCACCCGCCAGCCGACGGACCGCCGGCCCAACTCGAGCGGCAAGCAAGCCGAACCCACCACGCAGGCCCGCGGCGGCATCGGCTCCCCGCCAACCGCGCCCCGCTCCCCCGCACCGGTAACACCGCCACACCCCCTCGAGAGCCCACGCATATGGGACAGTGGGGACATGAATACTCCGCTCCGGATCGCCGCGATCGCCACCCTGGTGGCGGTCGTTCTGACGGGGTGTGTCCGGGTTCAGATCGACCTCACCCTGACGCCCGATGACACGGTGGACGGGACGATGGTGCTTGCCCTCCAGGAGGGAATCGGTGAGCTCCTGGACACCACTGACGCCGAGGCGGCCGAGCAGCTGTTTGGCGAAACCACGGCAAGCTTTGACGACGCCGTCGTCAACAAGTACGAGCAGGACGGCTACGTGGGTCAAAAAGTTAGTTTTGACGGGCAGGCCATCGGTAACTTTGCCCTCGACGCGGGCGACTTCACCATCTCGCGGGACGGTGAAAACTACGTGGTCAACGGGCCCGTCGACCCCAACATTGCAGCCGGCGGGGCGGACATCCCCGACTCCGCGCAGATGTGGCTCAGCGTGACCTTCCCGGGTGAAGTGACCGAGCACAACGGCTCTCGTGAGGGCCACACCGTGACGTGGGACCTCACCAACGCACCGGCCGAGCTCCACGCGGTGGGCGGCGCCGAGGCCACCACGGAAACCCCCAGCTGGCTCTTCACGGCCATCGGTATCGTGTTGCTCCTCGGGGTGGCGATCGTGCTGTTCTTCGCCATGCGGAATCGGGGAGCTGCAACCGCGCCCACCCGCGTCGCGGTCACCCAGGCGAAGCCAGTCGGGCCCCAGCCCTCGATCTCCACGCCTCCCGAAGAATCAAAGCTCACATGACGCGTACCGTCTCTCAGTTCCTGGCAGTGGGCGCCCTGGCGGTCGTCACGCTCGCCGGATGCGTGCGCATCGACTCCGACACCAGCATCGGTTCCGACGACACCTTCTCGCAGCACGTGATCGTCGCGTTCACCGACTCCGTGGCGACCCAGGTGAGCCAGCAAGCCGGCATCAACGTCCGCGAACTCACCGGCAGCCTCGGGGATAGTGCGGAACTCAAGGACCTGCAGGCGAAGTATCCCGACCACGTGACTCTCGAGGACTACGAGGACGAGGACCTACGCGGACTCGAGCTCACGATGACCGACCTCCCCCTCAGCGAGTTCAACGAAGCGGCGTCGCAGGTCACCGCAGGCTTTGGCGCCACCGCGAGCATCACTCACGAGGGCGACTCCTTTGTGGTGATGATGGCAGCACCGGATCCGGCCGATGCCGAGGCGTCGCCTTCCCCCGGGGCTAGCGACGGCCCCTTAGGCGACGTCGACCTCGGCGCACTAGGCCTCAGCGGCGGCAACCTGGCGGCGCTGGGTAGCGCCATCGACTTTGAAGTCAGCTACACCTTCCCCGGGCTGGTGCGCGAGGCAAGCGCGGGTGACATTGACGGCAACACCGTGACGCTCGGAGCGAGCGATGTGCTGTCCGGCAGCGACATACGCCTCGTAGGCGGCGACTCCACCCAGATTGACTGGTGGCCCTTCATCAAGTGGGCGCTGATCATCGCGGCGTTCACCTCGGTGATTGGCGGCGCGGCGTTGCTGGTGCGCCAGGACAAGCGGCGCCAGCGTTCCACCTCACTTCCCCCGCCAGAGGTGGGTAGATCGACTCCGCCTGCCGCGTAGATGAACGTACTACCTCGAGACGGGGTCGACGCTGGCGACCTGGAGGTCGCTACGACGTGGCGCTCCCTCCCAGTCTCCTGCGTTGCTACAGGCCGCAGCTCCTGCCTTGGTCGCCGTCGACAGCCGACCGGAAATGGACGCCCCATTGAGCAATTCGCTTAAATATCCAGCGACAAAGGCATCCCCCGCGCCCACGGTGTCGACCACAAACGTCGGATGCGCAGAACTCCTTGTGACAATTCCGTCTACCAGCGTGAGTGCACCACTGGCTCCGAGTTTGACCACGACTTCCCGCGGCCCCAACTCATGCAGGCGATGTGCAAGCTCCTCAGGGCCATGCCCTTCCACGAGAAGTGCTGCTTCCTCTTCCCCCGCGAAGACCACGTCCGCCAATGACACTAGCGAGAGGTGAGAACGCACTGCCTCCTCTCTCACTGGCCACAATCTAGGACGGTGATTCACATCTACGGAGACCATCACACCGGAGCTTCTCGCTCTCGTGACGAGCGCCGCAATGGTAGCGGCGGCTGAGTTTGACAGCGCCGGGGTAATACCCGTCACGTGAACTAGCTCGAATTCACTCACTCTTACCGCATCGAGATCTGCGACAGTAAGGCGGCTGCCCGCACTACCTGACCGCAGGTGCATGACATCTGTCCGGCCCGGTGAGGGGGAAGACTTCAGCAGCATGCCAGTCGGCGCGGTGGCGTCTACATGAGCGATGACTTCAACTCCTTCGGCACGCAGTTCGCGTGTCACACGACGCCCTATAGCGTCGTCGCCGACCCTCCCCATCCATGTGACCGAGGTGCCAAGGCGGGCTAGGCCGACCGCGACATTCCCCTCAGCGCCGCCGGTGCTGAGCGTCATCTCGGATACATGCTCGAGCGAGCCCACCTCTCCGGCTCGCGCTATCCCCAGGCCCTCCCCAACCGTGAAAACCCGCGTGGTCACGGCGACACCAACTCAAAAGCCTCACGGCTGAGTCGTGCAATCTGCGAAAACTCACCTCCAGCTACCAGTCTCCGCGTCGCCATCCAACTACCACTCACCGCGAACACCGACGTGGACTGTGCATAACGTGCGACGTTTAGTGGTGTGACGCCACCACTGGGCATGAAGCGAACTCCGGGGAAGGGGCCCGCGAGCTGCTCGATCGTAGTGATGCCCCCCATCACCTCGGCGGGAAAAAACTTGAGAACGTCGAGGCCGAGTCGGACGGCCCGTTGCACCTCCGTCGCGGTCGCGACGCCCGGGATTACCGTCACGTCGTGATGCCGGCAGCGCGAAACCACTTCGTCGTCGAGACCGGGAGACACTACGAATCGCGCCCCTGCGTCCACCACACGATCCACATCGTCCGCTGTCAACACGGTCCCAGCACCGATGAGGAAGTCAGGAACGTCGGCCACAAGCTCGATCGCCTCAATAGCGGCAGCCGTACGCAGGGTAATCTCGGCGCAACGGATTCCACCCGCGGCCAATGCCTGCGCCAGGGGGCGGGCCGTGGTGGCATCGTCGATCACCAGCACCGGGACGATCTTACCGAAGCCGCCTAGGTTTAGTCCGTCGCTAGTCATCGGCGCCGGACCATCCCAAGAGGTTCTTGGCGTTGGAGCAGTCAAAGAAGCCGCTGTCTCCGCTCAATGCTGGCCGTATCTCTACATCCGGAAAGTGCCTCTGTGAGAGTGCGCGGGAGTCCTCGCGAAGTACGTTGCGGTCGGCGACAATGAAGAACCGCTCGTGGCCCGCGAACGGTGCCGTCAACGCACTAAGGCATGCGTCTATCCACATCCTGTGCGTCGTGTATCCCCACAACCCGCGCACCGCAGCCTCCCCGTAAAAGTCGCCGACACTCCAGCCGTGCGCTTCCTCGTGGTGAGGCATGAACATGTGTAGCCTCAGGCTCGCTACGCTCAACTGAGGGTTGAGGCGCACAATGGAATCCGCCTGAACTTCTCCTAGCCATTTGGACAGACTGTACGGATCCTCATTGCGGGTTGGGTGCCGCTCGTCCACCGGCAGGTAGTCAAATACAGGCGATGCGCTCCACGTCATACCGATCGCGTTCACGCTCGAAGCCATCACAACCCGCCCGATACCTAGCGCTGTCGCAGCAGTCAGCACGTTGTAGCTGCCCGTCACGTTAATGTGGTGGACATCCTGAGGCTCATAGTCGACGGGGTTCGCCAGTCCCGCCAGGTGCACTATCGCATCCGCTCCCTCTGCCACCTTGAGAATCGCGGCGTAGTCAGTGATACTCACTTCGGCGAACCCACAGTCCTGGAACTCTGCAGGCATCGGTGCGCGATCTGCCACCACGACCTCATGTCCGGCATCAAGCAAAGCGCGGACGGTGACGATGCCCACACGTCCGCTGCCTCCGGTCACAATGATCTTCATCGGTAATCGCTCATTTCTTTCACTCCTTCACGGCTCCTGCAGTGAGTCCTACTGAGATGTATCGCTGCGCCCCTACGAGTAGGAGCATCGCGGGTACCAGGGCGATAGTGGCGGTCGCCATAATCCCACCCCAGTCAGTTTGGAAATGGCCCACGAATTGGAACAGGCTCAGTGACAGCGGCGTGATACTGCCATCAGTATTCAACGTGAGCGCCCATAGGAAGTCCCCCCACGCAAATAGGAAGCTGAACAACCCAGCCGCAACGATCGCCGAGCGCGTAGCCGGCGCGATGATCGAGTAAAGTGTCCGCCATTCTCCAGCTCCGTCCAGGTGCGCTGCCTCCCTAATTGAGTCCGGAATCCCACTCATGAATGCCGTCAATACGAGGATGGTGAAAGGCACTCCGGCTGCGCTGTTGGCGAGCACAAGCCCCGGCACTGAATTCAGGAGACCGATGTCTGAGAAAGTGAGAAAAAGCGGGGTGGCGAGCATCACCGTCGGCACCACCTGGGTGATGAGAATGAGAAACATCGCTATTGCAACCCAGCGCCACTTGAAGACCGCGAGCGCATATGCCGCTGGTATGCCGACCAGCAATGACACGACCGCTGACAGTGTCGCGATCAGTAGCGTTGTGAACAACGGACCGATTTGAGAGGAGAGCACATCATAGTTGTCGAAGGTGAAATTGCGAGGAATCAAGGATGGCTCCGGCGCATAGAAGTCTGCAGCGGGCTGGAATGATGAGAGCACAACCCACAGCAGCGGGAAGAGAAGCACACCGAGAATAGCGAGCGCGATGAGCGTCTGACCGTACCGAAACATCGTCCCGCTAGGCATTGTTCTGCCTTCTCTGTACGAGCGTATAGAACACGATGACGATCCCCGACGCCACAAACAAGAAATCCGCCACCGCGGCTCCTTGCCCAAAGTTGTTGTTATTGAATGAGAGAGTGTACGACCATGTCGATAGGAGCTGGGACGAGTTTCCCGGTCCGCCTTGCGTCAAGGTCCACACCAGGTCAAATTGCTTCAGGGTGTAGACAAACCCCAGCACAAGGAGCACTGCGGTCACCGGGCCCAGGGCGGGAACTGTGATGTACCAAAAGCGCTGCCAGTACCCCGCGCCGTCAATCTGTGCAGCTTCGTAGCGCTCCGTCGGAATGCTTTGTAGCCCTGAATGCAACAACACCAGGTTGAACGCGATCCCAATCCAGATATTGACGATGATGATAGATAGGAGCGCCGTGTCGGAGGAGGTCAACCAGTGCACGGGCGGCACTCCAAAGTGCCCAAGCAGCTGATTCAGAAAGCCATTCGGGTCCTGAAAGATAAACCGCCATGCAGTAGTTGCCACGATCGATGGCACCAACCAGGGCAACACGAGGAGCGCGCGGATGGTGGTGCTGAGTGGAAACCTGTTGTAAAAGAACAGGGCAAGCCCGAGGCCGATGACAAACTGGACGACAAGCGAGACAACCGTAAACACCGCCGTGTTGACGGCGGCACCTGCGAATCCCGGATCGTTGATAGCGGTGACGATGTTGTCCAGACCAACAAACTCAGAGGCGCCAGTGACCAACGATGCCAGGTCGTAGGACTGAAAGGTCAACCAGAAATTGAATGCCATCGGGTAGGCGAACATCAGCAAAAGGAACACCGTCACCGGGAGCAAGAAAACGAGGCGGCCGGCTACTACGCGAGTTGGCAACTGACGCCGTCGGGCACCCACCAGGTTTCCGGGCGCTCGAGTGCGCGAACGAGAGGCAGCCTCCACGTCCATCAGGGTTTCTCGTTTCATTTTGATCCCATCCGTTGGTCGGTCGGGGCTCCCCTCCAGCCCCGACCGAAGCGTGCTACTTGTCGCCCGAGGCTGCGGAGCTCTGTGCCGCGGCCATAGCATCTTCAGGCGATTCAGCGCCCGTGGCAATCTGCTGCAATGCCGCCGAGAGCGCCACCGTTCGCGACTGGTAGTTGGCACCGACCTCCTCGGTGCGTCCTCGCGAATTCTTCAACTGCTCGGCAAGTACCTCGAGGTGCGGGGCTGACTCGAGAACTGCCGCCTGCGCGGGGATGTAGGAAGGCAGGTACCCGAGAAATTCATCGCGCTCAGCGAGTCCTTCCGTGTCGGATGACCAAGAAATGATGCAGTCGTTCACGGCGGTGAGCGCCTCACCGGTGGCACCTACACCCGCAACCATCACTTCACCTCCGAACGGCACAATGGGAGCCTCACCGTCCTTGCTGACCTGTGTCGTGATGCCAATCTCTATTCCCGCCTCATCGGCGGTGTCGAGAAGCGCGTTGAGAGTCCACGTCCCTACTTGTGCCATGGCAAGGCGGCCTTCCACCAGCTCGTTGATGAGGTTGTCCGACTGCCATTGCAGCGAGGCTTGCGGGGCGGTGCCATCGACCAAGAATGACGCCCAGAATTCCGCTGACTCTACGGCCGCAGACGAGTCCAACTCGGCAATGGATCCGCCGGCCGACCATAGTTGAGCCCAGTAGTTCCACGACAGCGTCTCGCCAGCCGCAAACGTCTGCCCGAAGCCGTAGCGCCCGTCGGTGGTGAGCACCTGAGCTGCGTGGGACAGGTCCGCCCACGACTCTGGTGCGCTCAGTCCGGCGTCGTCAAGCAACTGCTTGTTATAGACGATGACCTCACCGTTGTTGCCCACCGGCAGGCCGTACTGCTCACCTTCATACTGGCCGGACTTGAAAGGGCCCTGAACAAAGTCGTCTGGATCCAGAGAACCGAGTTCGATGGGCGTCAACACCTCGGACTTTGCCAGCCCCGCAATCATTTGGTTGTCAGCGACAATGACGTCCGGGGCGTCGCCACTGGCGGTAAGTTGCACCGCCTTGTTGAGCAACTGGTCCGCCGGGACCTGCAACTGCTTGAACGCGTATCCGCCGTCCGCCGTGCAACCGTCAAAGAATTCTTGATACATGGTCAACTGGTCATCCGTGGCGTTCTGCGCGTACGTCAAAACTGTCAGCGGTTCGCCCTTCGACGCCTCACCCGGCGAGTCGCTACTGCAACTGGCGAGCACCGTCGCTGAGGCCGCGATTGTCGCGCCGATCAATAACGTCTTCTTCATTTCCAATACCCCTTTGTATCTCCCGGCGGTAGTCCCAACCGCTTCAAAATGAGTGGATCAGCAACGTAACACGCCTGTCGCATTATCTGCAACGGTGTTGTAATATGTGAGATATGAGCACATCGAAGAGTAGTCGACAGACAATCCCGGCCCAACCCAACTACGGGGACAGCCCCTGGTATGGATTCAACTTCCAGTGGATCTTCCGCGAGGATCATGAGACGCCAGCCGCCATCGCAGCGGACCAGAAGGCTCTGGATGCAATCGCCGATTGGGGCTTCAATTTTGTTCGAGTACCTGCGGACTATCGCTTTTGGGCTTCACCCGAAACCTATAAGACCCAAAATGACGTCGGCCTGGAATTGATCGATGGATACCTGGAGCAATGCCAGGAGCGCGGCTTACATATGTCCCTCAACCTTCATCGGGTTCCCGGATATTGCATCAACGGACAGGAGCTCGAACGGCGCAATCTTTGGGACGACGAGGTCGCGCAGGAGGGGCTCTACGCGATGTGGCGTGACTTTGCGGAGCGCTATCGCGACGTCCCTGCGAACGCACTGAGCTTCGACCTCATTAACGAGCTTCCCTCAGTAGGCGACGGTGGCTTTACCCGTGATGTCCACCAGCACATCATTCGCCGGATCGCCAACGATATTCGCGACATCAGCCCAGATAGGGTCATCGTCATCGATGGCCTCGATGGCGGCAATACTGCGATCCCGGAACTTGCAGACGTATCGGACGTGCAAAGTGGCCGCGGCTATGCGCCACACGGCCTTAGCCACTTCGGAGCAGACTGGTGGGATATCGCGTCAGGAATGGAACCCAGCGACGATGTCCGCGAGCGACTCACTTCTGCCCGGGAGGAATGGTGGCAGCAACAGACCGGCGGCATTGGCCCCGACTACCCCGGCGAATTTCATGGCCAGTGGTGGGATCGGGACGCGCTCCGTGACCACTATGCACAATGGGAGGCGGTCGAGCGCGGTGGATCTCGCGTCCACATCGGTGAGATGGGCTGTTACCGCCGTCTCCCAAACGATACGGCTCTGCGGTGGATGGCCGACACTCTCGAAGTTTTTGCCGAACACCGATGGGGCTGGGCACTGTGGAACTTCGAGGGGCCGTTCGGCTTGGTCAACACCGGTCGGACCGGCGCCCACCGGGCGCACCGAAACGGCTACGACGTCGACATCGAGATGCTCGACCTACTTATTGAACGAAGGGTAGATGGGAACAATGACTGACTCTCGCAATCGCGAACCCGCCTCATCTCTCACCATGGTGAAGGGACTCAGTGTCCTCGAATACGTCGCATCCCAATCTAGGACCCTTGGGGTCGGTGAAGTGGCGGCAGCGTTGG
Source organism: Demequina aurantiaca (assembly GCF_000975135.1). Taxonomy (GTDB): domain Bacteria; phylum Actinomycetota; class Actinomycetes; order Actinomycetales; family Demequinaceae; genus Demequina; species Demequina aurantiaca. The sequence goes on from NZ_BBRF01000001.1 coordinate 682,905, forward strand.
ATATGGACAAATCCACGGTGTCGCGGATGCTCGCCGCACTCCGCACGTCTGGGTATGTGCGCCAGGGCCGCGACCGCCGCTATCAGCTGACCTCTAAGTTACTGGTGCTCAGCAGAAACTTCATCCCTGGCGAGCATCTGCGAGACGTGGCACGGGAGTCTGCGGTCGCGCTGCACCGTGAGTTCAACGAAGCGATACACGTCGCGGCTATCGACGCCGGCGAGATCGTCTTCGTCGACTATCTCGAGTCACCACTTGCGGTTCGCACCCAGTTGCCAACGGTTCCCGCACCTCTTCATTCAACAGCAATTGGTCGCGCCGCCCTTGCACATATGAACGAGCTGGACCGCCGCATCGCACTACGCGAATCCGCCAACGCAGCAGACTTACCTCTCAGCAAAGTCGACACCGAGGAACTAAGAACGTCGCTCGCGTCCGCAGAGCGAACGGGCTACGCGACCTACACGACGGACGACGAGGTCACCAGGCTAGCCGCGGCCATAGTTGACGAAACCGGGCCTATCGGCGGGATCAGCATTTCGGGCCCGTCGTATCGCATCAGTCCGCGCCTCACGGAGATCGGCGACGCCCTCGCAAGTACAACTGCGTTTGTCCGCGGATAGTCGCGCAGGCTTGACGCGCCCAATCGAACCCACGCTATCGACCACTGAAATCCAAGACAAAGCAACGGAGATCCTTCATGCTTGAAATCGCGGAAATGCTGCACCCTCAACTCGCGGGCACCGACCTCTGGCCACTCATGCGCCAGGCCGGGGTGACCCGCGCCGTCGGCACCTTCTATAGTTCTGATCGCCTCGAAGACGGAGAAAAGCCCTGGGATTTTCTCCCGATGCTGCGGCTCAAGCAGCAGTACAACGACTACGGCTTCCAGCTCGACGTAATCGAGGACCGGCCGCCGCTGAATCTCGCCAAGCGCGGCCTGCCCGGTCGCGACGCGGAGATCGAGCACGTCATTACCCTGATCGAGAGCATGGGCAAACTCGGAGTCCCCGTCTGGTGCTACCAGTGGATGGCAGACTTCAGTTGGTTGCGGACGTCCACCACCATCGCCTCACGCGGCGGTTCCACAGTGAGCGGCTTCGACAATTCGCTACTGATCGATGCCCCGCACACCGATGGTGGGCCGCTCGATGAGGACACGTTATGGGAATCGCTTCGCTACTTCCTTGACTGCGTCATCCCCGTGGCGGAGCAAGCGGGAGTGACGCTTGCAATGCACCCGGACGATCCCCCGCGAACCCCAGTGCGCGGCGTCGGTCGGATCATGAGCAGCATCGAAGGGTTCGACCGATTGCTCGAATTGAACCCGAGCGACTCCAACGCGATTACCTTCTGCCAGGGCAACTTTCGACTGATGACCGAGGACTTACCCGAGGCAATTCATCGCTTTGGCGATCAGGGAAAGATCGCATTCATCCACATGCGCGACGTTGAGGGCACCCGCGACCGGTTCGTCGAAACATGGCATGACGCAGGCCCCACCGACATGGCGGCCTGCTTCGAGGCATATCGCGACATCGGCTTCGACGGCGTGATGCGCGCGGATCACGTTCCGTCACTCATTGGCGAGGAGGACCAGGTTGCCGGCTACGCGACGCTAGGCCGGCTCTTCGCCGTTGGCTACCTTCGCGGATTGCAGCACGCCGCATACCGCTAGCCAAACACACCCGCGCCGTAATCAACGCCGGTAATCTCCGCCCGATGCAGCATCTTTCCCACCACCCGAAAGGCTTCCCATGTATATCCAACCACCAACTGACACACTCGTCGCCCTCAGTCCTGACTGGCACGGGGAGCGCTTTCCCGATGGCCGACCGAGGGTCTCAGATGCCGTCCTCGACGAACTTCGGAACGCCACCGCGGAGGAGATTTGGACCGTCCTGTGGGATGCGGGCTACGAGCGCCAGTTCGAGGGGAACTGGGAGCGTACGCACCCCGACAAGCGTCTTGTCGGACGAGCCGTGACTGCCCAGTTCTTACCGCAGCGCCCCGACCTGGACGCCGTGATGGTCAAGACCGCGAACGATGAGGGCCGCCCCACGCGATCTGAAAACCAAAATTGGCTAGTAGTCGAGTCACTTGTGGACGGCGATGTGATGGTCGTGGACATCTTCGGCAAGGTCTACGAGGGCACCGTGATTGGCGATCAGCTCGGCACGGCGATCAACGCTCGCACTAAGGCGGGTGCCGTAATCCACGGCGGCATCCGCGACCTCGAAGGCATATCGCAACTCGAGCACATCAACGTCTACTACCGTGGAACGGATCCCACCCCCATTCGCAACGTCACCCTCGCAGGACTAAACATTCCAGTGCGAATTGGCGGCGCCACTGCGATGCCAGGCGACGTGGTCATCGGCACACCCGCGGGAGTGCTTTTCCTCCCCCCGCACCTGGCGGAACGCGCAGCGCAGGATAGTGCGGAGACGCGGCGACGGGACGAGTTCGCCAAGTTGCGACTCCAGCAGGGGCGATACTCGACCTCCGACACCGACGTTGAGGTGTGGGCCGAACACGTGGCACGCGACTATCAGGAATGGTGCACGGCCCGCGGTTGAATCTCCAACCCGCGTGACCAACCTCACGCACAGGGCGACCCCACACCACAATCCCCTCAGCAGTAAAGGTGAGAGCATAAGTAGGTGCTATCCACCTACTCCGAAATCCTGAAGATTCCAGGCGCGAAGGCGTTTGCCTTCGCGGGCCTGCTGGCCCGCCTACCGATCTCGATGTTCAACATTTCGGTCATCCTGATGGTGCAGATTCAGTACGACAGTTACGAAATGGCCGGGCGCGTGGCGGCCATCGGCGTGCTGGTCTGGGCGCTGCAGACCATCCCCACCGCGCGGCTCACCGACCGCTTTGGACAAGCCGCCGTCATGTGGCCGCTGACCATCCTGCACGTCACCGGGGCCATCCTCGCAATCTGGACGGCGATGACGCAGGGCCCCGAATGGATGCTGTGGATCGCCGTGGTGCTCGCGTCGCTCTCCGGCCCCCTGGGTTCGCTGACCCGCGCCCGCTGGTCGCACATCCTGGAGTCCGACGACGACATCCACACGGCCTTCGCGCTCGAGGGCGTCCTTGACGAGATTCTGTTCATCGGCGGCCCGGCGCTCGCCACCGTTCTCGCGACGGCCATCTATCCACCGCTGGGCATCGTCGTCTCCGCCACCGCAATGGTGGTGGGCATCGCGATCCTGCTACCCCAACGAAGCACCCAACCCCCAACACGCAAGGAAACTGGCGGCGCGGGGCTCGGAATACGTATCCCGCCGGCGATTATCGCCGTCACGCTGATCGCCCTCGGCATCGGCACCATGTTCGGATCCTTCGACATCTCCACGGTGGCGTTCTCCGACGAGCAGGGTCACAAGGCCTGGGCCGGGGTGTTGCTCGGCATCGTCTCGGCAGGATCGTTCGTGGGCGGCCTGTTCTACGGTTCCCGCCGATGGAAGACACCGCTCTGGAAGCGCACCGTCATCGGGGCTCTCTTCCTCGGGCTCGGCTTCACCGCTATCAGCCTCTCGCCCAACCTGATCGTGTTCGCCGTCATCGGTTTCGTCGCCGGCGCCACTATTGCCCCGTCCCTGACCAACGCGGACACCGTCGTGCAACGCGTGGTCAAGCGCGATCAGATCACCGAAGGTATGGCCTGGGTGCGGATCGGCATGGGAGCCGGGGTCGCGCTCGGCGCATGGATCGCCGGGGTGCTGATCGAGCGCGCGGGAGCCCATGCTGGGCTCTACACCTCCGCAGGTGCGGGTCTCGCGGCGTTCGGCATTGCCGTCCTCACCATCCCCATGTTGCGTCACGGTACCGAGCGACTCGATCACGACCCCCAGGCACAGGATGCCCCCTCGCCTAACGAGGTGCACGAACTAGACGAATACGTCGAGCAGCCCCCACTGGGCCCCAAGCTCTAGCCAATCTAGCCAGCGCAGTGCCATCGGGACGAACGTCCCGGAACCACGCACGGCCCGCACCGTAGAGTTAACGGGAACGGATCGCCACAACGTCGTTGCACCGTAGATCTGGTGGTCACATTCATCGTTGCGTTGGCGGTGGTCACCCGACCCTGTCCGGGCCCGGTTACATCCCTCAGCACTACTGTTGCCGGGTTCGGATATCGGGCCGCGGCACAGGAGAAATCACATCGCTGGCCTAGGCTCGGCTACATGGATCAGTACCGCGTCAACGCGATCGTCACCGTGTTTGCCACCGGCGCACTCATCCCCCTCGCGATGCTGCCGATCCTCGCGCGCGTGGTGCGACGCTACGGACGCCTGCGCGGATGGCCCATGATCTCCGCGCTGGGATTGCTGGGTTCGGCGGTCGCACTGGGGACGTTCACCGTCTTCCCGTTGCCGCGGCCGAGTTCCGTCGAGTGCCCATCGCCCAACCTGCGCGACTACTGGCAAACCGACCTGTTCGCGTCCATCAAACCCATCGCCAGCCAAGCCGCGGTGATTGGCTGGGAGGCGACGAGCACCTCCGCAATATTCCTCCAGGTCGCGTTCAACGTGCTGCTCTTTGTCCCGTTCGCCTTCTTCCTGCATCAGGTCACTCGCTGGAATGGGCTCGGTGTCATCGTCGCCGCGTTCCTGACCTCCGGACTCATCGAAGCGACTCAGGGCACGGGCTTCTGGGGCATCTACCCCTGCCCGTATCGCCTGCTTGACGTGGACGACGTCGTGGCCAACACCATCGGCGGCGTAGTCGGGGTGGTCATCTCGTACATCGCCATCGGCATCCTGCCCTTCACCACGCCCAAGAAGGTCCCGGACCTGGACCCGCCGTCACTGGGTCGGCGCACGCTGGCAGGATTCATTGATCTGGCGCTGATCGCGGTACTCGCGGTGGCGGCGCAGGGCGTCCAGGCGTTCTCTGTAGCGCTGACCGACGGGCGCGAGGCCGCGGAGGATCTGCTCGCCTCCGGCAAGATCCCCCTCGTCATCGTGCTGGTCGCGGCGCTCGCGATCGCGTGGCTATTCCCGGCACTGCGTCGAGACCGGGCCACCCCGGGCCAGGTCACCGTCAACATTGCACCCGCGCGCCTCAACTCGCCGCGACGGCATGCAGCGCTGTGGCAGGTCACCGTGAGATTTGCAGTGCGATGGCTGCCGATGGCACTCCTGCCGTTCATCTACGTCCTCGTGGTGCCCATGATCGAGTTCGCGTGCGCCGTGGTGCGGCGCGACAACCGGACCGTGTCCGAGCTCGCCTCGGTCACCCTCACCCGCACCAGGCCCGCCATCCGGGCGGACCAGCACATGGCCGCGTCCGAGACCCAGGTGCTGCCCCGCGTCGAGTGACGGGTGCTTGGAGGTCACGACATGAGTGAGCACGAGCCCGTTCCAGGCGTGGCTATCAGCCACCACGGCATCATTTCCCGCGGGGTGATTGCTCACAATGACTGTGCGCCGTGCCCGCCACCATCTTCCTGGATGAGGGATCTCGCGGCCGTCAATGCCCCCTAGGCTGGCGGCATGACTGCTCGCATCGCCCTTGTGACCACCGTCGACCTGCCCGTGCCCGATGCCGACGAGACCATGCTGCTTCCTCACCTTCCCGAGGCGGAGTTGGTGTGCTGGGACGACCCGAACGTGGACTGGTCCACGTACGACGCCGTCATCCTGCGCTCGACGTGGAATTATCACGACAACCTGGACGCGTTCCTGCAGTGGGCCGAGCGCGTCTCTCGCGTTTCTACGTTGCACAATCCCCTCGAGACCATCGAGTGGAACACGGATAAGCGCTACCTTGCGGACCTGGCTGAGCGCGGATTTCCGGTGGTCCCCACCACGTTTGTGGATCCAGGGCAGCCCGTGCCTGACGACGTGGTGGTACCCCTCGACGCCCACCTCGTGGTCAAGCCGTCGGTAGGCGCCGGCTCCAACGGGGCCAAGCTCTTTCACGGCGACGAGGCCGCGGCCCGCGCACACCTTGAGGCTCTCCATGCCAGCGGTAAGACGGCGATGATCCAGCCGTACCTCGCCCAGATCGACGAGGTGGGCGAGACCGCGCTGATGTACGTGGGCGGACAGTTCTCTCACGCCGCACGCAAGGCGGCGATCCTGTCGCGAGACATGTCCTGGGAGACCGGAATCTATGCCGACGAGAAAGTGGTGGGCACGCATGCCTCCACTGCGGAACGCGAACTCGCGGACGCCATCGTCGCGTCGCTACCCCCGCTCGCCTATACGCGTGTCGACCTGTTACCAACGCCGGACGGACCAGTGGTTCTCGAACTCGAACTAACCGAGCCCAGCCTGTTCCTGGGGCTGAGCGAGGGTGCGCCGGAGCGTGCCGCCGCGGCCTTCCGCGCTCTGCTGTCCTAGTCCACCAGGCGAAAGTCCACCCGCGTCTGGTAGATCAGGTGGCCGTCCATGATCTCGCGGCGTTGAACTGCGGAGCGCGTCCACCCCTGGCGCTGGAAGAACGTGAAGGCTGGCTCGTTGCCGTCAACGACCCACGCCCGCACCTCGTCACACCCGCTCGCCAACAGGCGCTTGATCGCGACACGCGTGAGCTTGCGACCGATTCCTTCGCGCCAATGCAACGACGACACATACAACACGGCCAACTCGCCGATGCGGCGGGGACCGGGCCCCTGGGCGTCGCCATCGCCGTCTGAACCCTCTCCATCGGAATCCACAGTGGCGGGTGCGGTGACGGCTCGGCGTGCCCCGGCATCGGCCGCTGGGTTGTCGGTGTTGGGCACGCCCGCGTTGGCGAAGCCAACAATGACGCCTTGAAGTTCGGCGACCAGGCGCACGGCCCCGGGTGGGGTGGGTGCCGCGAGCGCGGTGGCGAGCTGCTTGTGTCGCTCGCCCACGGAAATCCCGGCGAGAAGCTCAGCCGGCATCAAATCCTCGTACGCGGCGAGCCACGAGTCGACCAACACCTCGGCAATCCCCCGAGCATCGGCGACTGTGGCGTCGCGCACCACCACTTTGGGCCGTCTAAACAAGTTCATCGTCCCAGGGTACGGCGCGGTTGCTTGACCGGCACGGCGCCGTGCCAGCACTCTAGGGGTACACGGACTCATCCGTGTGGATCGCCGACTGTTGCGTCACATGCGACTCAAGCCAAGGGACCGAGATGATCCACCTCACCATTGAGGTATCCGAGGAGCCACCGCAGATCGTCATGACCGAGCGGATGCCCTACCCCCGGGACAAGGTATGGCTGGTTCACACGGAGGCGTTGTACCTCAAGGAGTGGTGGGCACCCACGGGCTATGAGAACACCTGGGTGGACACCAACCCCGAGCCCGGCGGCACCTGGCGGGTGGTTCAACGCGACCCTGAGGGCAACGAGTTCAGTTTCTACGGCCACTACACCGAGGTCGAACGCCATAAGCGCATGGTGCAGTCGCGCACGTCGGAGATCTTTCCCGATGCTGGCATGCAGATCACTCTCGAATTCTCGGAGATTCCCGGCGGCACGCAGATCGTCACGACCCAGGATTTCCTGACCGAGCGCAACCTGCAGGGCTACTTGCAACTCGGCGGCCTGGAACGCGATCGTGAGGCAAGTGCGCGCCTCGACGCGCTGCTCGGGCAAATGATGCCCCGCGACGATCGTCGGTAGCCACACACCTACGGGGTAGGGTCGGCCCATGAACGAGACCCAGCGTGCGAGCGAATATGTCGGCATCTACGATGCCGACGGTGGGGTCCGCGGCGAGCTCACCTACGTCGTGGGTCACCTCATCGGAACCAAGCACTGTGCGCTGTGCGACATCACGCACTCACCCATTCGCCGCAAACCCGAGTGGAAGGCGATGGTCGCGCGCCTCGGCGTCCCATTCCGCCTGCTGCACCGCAACGAGATGCCCGCAGATATCGCGGCCGCGGTCGCCGGTCGCGAACTCGCGATCGTTCTCGCCAAGGTGGATGGCAGGTGGGTCGAGGCATTGAGCTCGCAGCAATTGGAGGCCGTTCATGGTGACGTCCCCGCGCTCGAGGCGGCACTGCGCGCGAGCGTCAGCCCCGCGGGATGATTCCTAACGGACTGACACCGGCGCAGTCTCGACCCGGGTGCCGAAACCCAGAATCACCGGCTTGGCGGCGGCTATCGCGGCCTTGACGTGATCCAACTCCAGGGACGCCGCGTGCGCCTCCTTGCTCTCCCACACCTCGGTGACCCAGACCAGGCTCGGGTCCTCGGCATCGGCCGCGACGACGTAGCTGAGGCAACCGGGGAGATCCGCCGATGCGTCCGCAAGCGCGCTGAGCAGGACGCCCCGGTTTTCCGGTAGTACCAACATGCTTCCCATAAGCCCGTACATGAATGCCTCCGTCGTAGGTGTGCAACGCTGCCTCCACGATAGCGAGCGCTGGAACTGGGGTTGGCCGCGCGCCGCAGCCAAGTGCCACACTGGAGGTATGACTGTGCCTGCCTCGCCCCGACCCAATCCGCTCACCGTTCCCACGCTCGACGCATTGAAGGCGCGCACCAGCGCCAAGTGGGGGCGCTTTGAGCCGGACGTGCTGCCGCTCTACGTGGCGGAGATGGACGTTGAGTTCGCGCCTGCCGTTCGCGACGCCCTCGCCAGGGCCGTCGCCACCGGCGACGTGGGCTACCGCACCGGCACCGCGTACGAGGAATCACTCGTGAGCTTCGCTGCCGAGCGCTGGGACTGGCCCACGCTGGCAGTCGAACACATTGTCGCCGTGCCCGACGTCATCACCGGCTACACGGACGCCATCACGCTGGTGACCGACCCGGGCGACGCGGTCATCATCAACCCACCCGCGTACCCGCCGTTTTTCTCGTTCGTCAAGGGTGCTGGTCGCCGCATCGAGGAGTCCCCACTGGGCGCGGACTTCCGGATCGACCTCGAGTCGCTGGAGGCCGCCTTTCAGCGCGCCACCACCGGCGGGCGTCCGGCGGCGTACCTGCTGTGCAACCCGCACAACCCCACGGGCACACTGCACACGCGCGCCGAGCTCGAGGCCGTCGCGGCTCTCGCGGCTCGCTACGGCGTGCGGGTGGTCGCCGACGAGATCCACGCACCGTTGGTCTACACCGACGCTTCCTATACGCCGTACTTGTCCGTCGCAGGCGAGCGGGCCGATGCCTTCTCGCTGATGTCCGCCTCCAAGGCCTGGAATCTCGCGGGGGTTCCGGCCGCGCTGCTGATCGCAGGCACCGACTCGACTGGGGACCTGGCTCGCTACGTGTCGGTCCCGCGCCACGGTCCCAGCCAGCTGGGTGCGCTCGCTCAGACCGCGGCCTACACCCAGGGTGGTCCGTGGCTCGATGACCTCGTCGCGGGACTGGATGCGAACCGTCACCTCCTGAAAGCACTGCTCGCGGAGAAGCTACCCAAGGCGGGGTTCACGTGGCCGGAGTCGACCTACCTCTCATGGGTCGACCTCAGCGCGTACGACCTTGCCGGCGAGGACCCTTCCGAATTCTTGCACCGCGAGGCTCGCGTGATGCTCAACTCGGGGCCCACGTTCGGCACGGGCGGGGCGGGCCATGTGCGCATCAACTTCGCGACATCGCCGGCCATCCTGACCGAGGCGATTGACCGCATCGCTCACGTGGTGGGCTGAGTGCCATAATCGACCCATGCCCCTGACCGCCGCGAGCCGGCTTGCCCGCGCCCTGACTGGCGCGGCGTTGTCGACGCTGGTGGCGCTTGGATCGCACGTGCTCGCCGGTGGCGCCATGCCGTCCGCGCCAGGAATCGCGGTCCCGCTGCTGCTGTCGACCGCGGTGTGCTTCCAGTTGGCGGGCAGGGAATTGTCGCTTTGGCGGCTAGGCATCGCAGTCGTCGCGAGCCAATGGATTTTCCACCAGCTCTTTGTGCTCGGCGCACCCGGCGTGGGATTGAGCTCGCATGGCGGCATTCACGCCGGCCACGACGTGGGGTCAATCTCGGTGACCGGCGGTGGTCAGCTCCACGCCCACGGCGGCAGCGGGATGACGGTGTCACACCTAGCGGCCGCCGCAATCACCGTCGCAGCGCTCTTCAAGGCGGAACAGCTCCTGGCCGCGTTGGCCACGGGCGCCGCCCGCGTGAGGTCGAGCGTAGGCTCACGGACCTGGGCCGGCCTACTGGCGCGCCTGCTCGCACCATCCGTCCTCCTTAACTCGCCTTCCCCTGCGGCGACCGTCAACGACCAAGACGCGTGCCCGCCGGAACTGGACGCAGCTTCGTCACCCGTCTCGCGGCGCGGGCCGCCCGTGCTCCACGGCTGACCCCCCCCACCAGCGAGTCCCCTGTAGAACTCGCGTCATTGTGCCGCGCCCAAACGGCGGTCGCGTCGCACGTGCATCAAGCGTGCGCAAGCCGCGGCATCCCCACATTTTCGACGCACGTGCGTCCCCACCTTTGAGACGAGAATCCCCATGACCTTCACCACTCTTCGCACCACCCGGCTGTCACGCCTGGCTGTCCTCGCGGCGGTCTCCACCGTTGCCCTGGCCGCCTGCTCAAGCACCTCCGCATCCACCGCGGCGGACTCCACTACCGTCACCGACCCATGGGTCAAGACAGTCGACGAGGGCATGACTGCCGCTTTCGGTGTCATCACCAACACCTCCGGCGAGGACATCACCATCGTGTCGGCAACCACCGATGCCGCCCCCACCGTGGAGTTGCACGAGACGGCCATGGGCGATGACGGCGCCATGTCGATGTCACCCATCGATGGAGGATTCGTGGTCCCCGCGGGCGGCTCGCTGACGCTGGAGCCAGGCAGCTTTCACATCATGCTGATGGGCGTCACGGAGCCCATTCGAGCGGGAGATGACGTCAACGTCACGCTGACGTTCTCCGACGACTCCACCTTGGACGTCACCGCCACCGCCAAGGACTTCACCGGTGCCAACGAGGACTACGACGGCGGCGACACCATGGATGGCATGGACATGGGTCACGACTCGACGAGCCCGAGCGCAGACTCCATGAACATGGAAGGCGACTCCTAAGCGATGACACCCACTCGACCGGTCGGCGACAACGCCGCGGCTCGGGGTCGAGGCGCAACCCGGCGGGGGTTCCTCTTCGGAGGGGCCGCCGCCGGCGTTGGCGTCGCAGCCGGTGTCGCGCTCGCTGGCACACCCGCCCTCGCGGCAGACCCCAAGCCTGATTCCACGGGGGTCAATGGCTCCCGCACCGTCGCGTTCCACGGCACCCACCAGGCGGGCATTGAGACTCCCGTCGCGTCCTACGTCACCTACCTCGCACTCGACCTGCACCGCGAAGTAGACGCCGATGGGCTCCGTCGGCTCATGAAGCTCTGGAGTGATGATGCGGCACGACTGACGGCGGGCACGCCCGCGCTCGCGGACACTGAGCCCCATCTTGCAGAAGACCCAGCCGGCTTGACGGTCACCTTCGGCTTTGGGCCAGGGGCACTCGACCGCGCCGCCACATCCAAGCGCCCCTCGTGGCTGAGGCCCCTGCCGGCCTATGACATCGACAAACTCGAGGAGCGGTGGTCCGGTGGCGACCTCATCGTGGTCGTGTCCGCAGACGACCAGGTACCGATGGCACACGCGACACGCATGATCCTCAAGGATGGCCGCGGGTTCGCGTCCCTGCGATGGCGCCAGGATGGCTTCCGACGCGCCTACGGGTCGCAGCCCGGTGGCACCACGATGCGCAATCTCTTCGACCAGGTGGACGGAACTGCCAACCCCAGGCTGGGAACTCCCGACTTCGACACCGTCGTGTGGGCCACCGGGGACGACTGGATGGCCGGCGGCACTTCACTCGTGCTACGCCGCATCGAGATAGCCATAGAGACATGGGACGAGGTGGACACCGTTGGCCGCGAGAACGCCATCGGCCGCACCGTCACAACTGGAGCACCCCTCACCGGCACGGCGGAGACCGACGAACCCGATTTCGAGGCGATCGGGCCACACGGTTTTCCGGTGATCTCAGATGTCTCCCACGTGCGTCGCGCTCATCACCACTTCACCGGCGCCCGCATCTTCAGGCGTGGATACAACTACGACCTTGGTCCGACACCAGGGGCGGACGACTCCGTGGTCTCGAACACCGGGTTGCTCTTTGCGTCGTATCAGGCGGACGTCGACGCGCAGTACGTGCCGATCCAGGAAGCACTCGCCAAGGCGGATCTGATGAACGTGTGGACCACGCCCATCGGCTCAGCAGTCTTCGCGATTCCCCCGGGATGCGCCGAGGGCGAGTACGTGGGCCAAGGCCTGCTGGGCTAGCGGCGACGCTTGGTGCGCCCCTTCACGCGTCTCAAGGCCGCGTTGATGCGTAGTGGCGCCGTGGTGAGGAGCGCGAGGGTGGCGCGCTCGCACGCGTCTCGCTGGTTGTCGTACGCCTCACGCAGGTCCTCCACCTCATCATCCGCGAGCGCCGGGGCGATCGAGTAGCCGTCCTCCCACAGGTCAACCAGGCGTGGGTCGACGTACGAGGCGCGCGCCACCGCCGGCGTGTTGCCCAGTACCTCGGAGACCCGGCGCATGACGGAGGCGACCTCACGCGTGCGCTTGGTGGCGCTCAGGTCAGCGGCGGCGGGGAGCTCCGCGAGTGCAGTCGCAGCCAGCACCGTCCCGTGCCAGGTGCGGAAGTCCTTGGCTGACATGTGCCCGCCCACCACCTCCTGCACGTACTCGTTGATATCGCTACTGGTGATGTCCCTCCACGTGGCGGGGGACGTGGACTCACGCCACGCGAGGAGTTCGGGGTCGTCGTCGCCGCGGCGTTTGAGGGTCGAGATCGCCTCGGCGCACGCCTCGTCGCGGAGCACCAGGGTGCGCTGCTTGCCGGACTTAGCAACGTAGTCGAACTCGATGCCCTTGGCACCCACGGTGACGTGATCGCGCCGCAATGTGGCAAGACCGTACGAGCCATTGTCCAGCGCGTAAGTCTCGCCTCCCACGCGGAAAAGCCCGATGTCCAGGAGACGGAACGCCACGGCCAGCACGTGCCGGCGCGACATGTCCGCGAGGGTGAGGTCGTGGCCCACCGCCTCGCGGGCCGCCGGCAGGGCGTGCGCCGTTTCCAGCACGCGCTGATGCTTCTCGCGGTCACGGGCCACTCGCCATGCCGGGTGATAGAGGTACTGGCGTCGTCCGGCCTCGTCAGTCCCCATGGCCTGCAGGTGACCGTTGGGCCACGGGCAGATCCACACATCGGTCCACGCGGGAGGGATCACCAGGTCCTTACAGCGGGCGATCACCGTGGCATCGGAAACCCGTGCTCCCTCTTCATCGAGAAACACCCAACCACGGCCCGCGCGCCGGCGAGCCAAACCAGGAGACGAGGGGCGCGAGCGCCGTAAGCGTGCCATAAGTCATTTGTACCCCGCGTACCCTTCTGGGGTGGGCCATCTTCAGATAAGTGACGTTTCCTTTTCCCTCGACGACGGACGCATGCTGCTGCGTGACGTCACCCTCAAGGTGGGTGAGGGCGACGTGATTGCCCTCGTGGGCCCCAACGGGACCGGTAAGACCACCCTGACGCGCATCGCCCGCTCCGATCTCGCGCCGCACGAGGGCACGGTCGCCGTGACGGGAAACCTGGGTGTGATGACGCAGTTCATCGGCTCCGTGCGCGACGAGTCAACCGTTGCGGACCTCTTGCTGTCCGTCGCGCCGCCCAAGTTGCGCGCGCTCGCCGAGCGAGCCACGGCATCGGAGGCCCGGATGTACGAGACGGGCACCGAGAAGGACCAGATGGCCTACGCCGATGCGGTCATTGCCTGGGGCGACGCCGGCGGCTACGAGCTCGAGACACTGTGGGACGTGTGCACGGTCTCCGCGATGGGGATCCCTTTCGATAAGGCACGCGACCGTGAGGTGTCGACGCTGTCGGGTGGCGAGCAGAAGCGCCTGGTGCTCGAGGCGCTGCTCCGCGACGACCACGATGTGCTGATCCTGGATGAGCCGGACAACTACCTCGACGTGCCGGGAAAACTGTGGCTCGAGGAGCAGTTGGTCGCATCTCGCAAGGCGATCCTGCTGGTCAGCCACGACCGCGAGCTACTGAACCGTGCCGCCACCAAGGTCGCGACCCTCGAACGCAATAGCCACGGCAACACGCTATGGATCCACCCTTCCGGCTGGTCGACCTACCGCGAGGGACGCGAGGCTCGCATCGCTCGCATGGAAGAGGACTTGCGCCGCTGGGACGAGGAGCACGCGCGCATCAAGGACTTAGTGAGGACCATGCAGGCGCGAGCGGCCAGCAGTCCCGACATGGCCAACCGCTACGCCGCGGCCAAGACCAAGTTGCGCAAGTTCGAAGAGGCCGGCAAACCCGAGCCCATCCCACTGCCGCAGTCCGTCAACATGAAGTTGCGGGGAGGGCGCACAGCCAAGCGGGCCGTGGTGATCGAGGAGCTCGAGCTGACCGGGCTGATGAAGCCGTTCAGCACGGAGATTTGGTACGGCGACCGCGTGGCGCTGCTGGGCGCGAACGGCTCGGGCAAGTCGCACTTCCTACGTCTGCTCGCGGCCGGGGGCTCCGACCCCGATCTGGAGCACCAGCCCGTGGGGGACGTGGCACCCAAGCCGGTCGCCCACACGGGTCACGTGGCACTGGGACCCCGCGTGCGCTCGGGCTGGTTCGCGCAGACCCACTCACACCCCGAATGGCAGGGTAAGACACTGCTCGACCTGCTGCACCGCGGCGACGCGCACCGCAAGGGGCTGGATCGCTCGGCCGCGGAGAGCGTGCTGGACCGCTACGGCCTGGGAGCCTCGTCGGAACAGAAGTTTGAAAGCCTGTCCGGGGGCCAGCAGGCACGCTTCCAGGTGCTATTGCTGGAGCTCGCAGGGGCGACCATGTTGCTGCTCGACGAACCCACCGACAACCTGGACCTGGAGTCGGCTGAGTCGCTCGAGAGCGCGCTGATGTCCTTTGAGGGTGCGGTCATCGCAGTGACTCACGACCGCTGGTTCGCGGCCAACTTTGAGCGGTTCCTGGTCTTTGGCGAGGACGGCAACGTGACCGAGAGTTCCGAGCCCGTGTGGGACGTGGGCCGGGTCGACCGCGAGCGCTGACCCAGCCGCCTGACCGGCGCGTGCCAGGCGCGTGCCAGGCGCGTCGCCACGTGTCGCGGCATACTGGGGATATGGCATTCTCACCTCTCACGACCGGCAGGCTCACCCTTCGCGCGATGGTGCCAGGGGACGCGGCGGACCTCGCGGAGCGTCGCAGCGACCCCGCGACCGCGCGCTACCAGGCCTGGGTGGTGCCGTACCCGGTCGAGAGCGCGCAGGCGCTCATCGACGCGATGGTCGAACGCGGCGACGTGACCCCGGGCGAGTGGTTTCTGCTGGCGGTCGAGCGCACCAAGGACGGACGCATCGTGGGTGACGTCGGCATTCGACTTTCTGAGGACAGCCACACCGCGGAGATCGGTTACACCCTGCACCCCTGGGCGCGCGGCCACTACTTCAGCACCGAGGCGACCGGTGCCGTGTGTGACTACGTCGTCAACGTGCTGGGCGTGCACCGCATCGAGGCCACGACAGACCCCGGAAATCTTCCGTCGGTGCGCGTACTGGACCGACTGGGGTTCATCCACGAGGGAACCAAGCGCGAGTCCTACTGGGTAGGCGACCGCATCACCGATGACGCGATGTACGGACTGCTGGCGCGCGAGTGGAAGCAACGTCAGTAAGTGGACTAACTACCTCACCGGGTAGTCGGCCGCGCTCGGCACGATTCCGCCGTAGGCGCCCTTGACCAATACCGTCCGTGCGCTACGGCACGCGTCGTAGATGCTTTCCTGCACCGCCTTTGCTGCGGCGTGTCCGATCAGGTCCACCTGCAGGTGAATGTCAGTCGCGGATTCCTTGAAGTACTGCGCGGTGGAGTTCAGCGGATCCGTTACGCGCGCGGTGGAGAACACAAAGACGGTGTCGCCGTCACCTGCGGTGTGTACAGGGTTGATGGCCCGCACCTGGCCGTGGGCCGCGAAGTGCGCGACCTTCTCGTAGTGCTCGAGCGACCCCAGGTCCACGTTGATGCCCACCACCGTGATGGTCGTGTTGTGTTCGCTGCTACCCGCGTCGGCGCGCGTAAGGAACTCCGCGAGCTCCTCGTAGCTGGAGAAGCCGCCGTTCTCGTCGCGGTTGCCCGCAAGAATCTGGCCGTTGGGGAGCACCACGTTGCCTACCGCGTTCACGACCGACATCGCGCAGACGGTGATGCCGCCGCCGGGGTTACCGCTGGCGATGTCCACGCGAGCGTTTCCCACACCGCCCTTCATGGCGGGATTCGATGCCCCCATGTCCAGCCAACGGTACTTGCCAACGGAAGCGCCGGTGCCGGCGCCCACGTTGCCGCTTGCTATCGGCTCGGCCGTCGCATTGGCGTAGGCCTCCCGGCCATAGTCAGCGCTGAACGGCGCGACTTCCATGCCCAAGTCGTAGATCGCGGCGCCGGACACGGAGGGGTTCACGATGGTCCCGTCCGGGCCCGATGTTGCCCCGACACCGTCTGCGCGCATCGCCTCCATGAGGCCCGCGCCCGTCAGCAGGCCGGTGCTCGAGCCACCGGACACGAAGATGCCGCCGATGCCGTAGTTGGTGTGCCCCCCGCGCAGGCCCTCGAGGTTGAAGCCCCCGGCGCCGCCGCCATACGCCTTGACTGCGGCAGACAGCGGCCGGTCAAACACCACGGCGGTGCAACCAGTCAGCGCATCCACGTGCGTCGCATGACCCACCCTCACGCCGTCCAGCGCGGTCAGGGTGTTGTTCCTGACGTGTGACATGGCTGGGCTCACCGTCACGCTTCCGACTTGGACCACGTCAGCGTGTAGCGGTAGAGCAGGTGGTTCTTAATCTCGCAGCCGGGAAGGATCTCGATGGCGGCATCGCGCACCTCGTCGAACGTGTGCGGGGGCGGCCATGCGCTGGGAGTGTCGTGGTCCCACCATCCGCGCCACAGCCGCTGCGCCTTGTCCGCGAACGACGCGCCAATCTCCTTGGGCACGGTCTTCATGGTGCCCCTGCTAGCGCCCACGACGAGCACCACACCTCCCGGCGCCACCAACTCCTTGAGCCGCTCAAATCCGGTGGCGATGTCGACGTGATGCAGCACGGCGATCGCACTGACGACGTCGTAGCCCTCGCGCGGCAGGTCGTAGGTGAGGAAGTCCCCCTCGAGGTAGTCGATGCCGGTGGTGTCCTGAGCCAGCGCGCGCTCGAGTGTGGGGCCATCCTCATCGATGGCCGTGACGGCCAGGTGGCGTGACGCAAGCTCACGGGCGAACATGCCCTCGCCACAACCCACGTCGATCGCGGTACGCGCGTTCTCCGGAATCAGGTCAACAACCCGGCGCTGGTAGTGAATCGAGTAGTTCCAGCGGCGATCGTCGTCGACCACTTTCTTGGGGGCATCGGCTTTCTCTAGTTCCTCGCTCATGCATCCATTGTCGCGCACACCACGCCACTCGCCTACAGAGAAGGTCCTCCTTCGCGCATACTAGGAGGGTCCGTTACCAAGGAGGCAACCGTGCGTCGTCGCATCGTCCGCTGGATCATCATCGCCATCGCCGTGCCCATCATCGCGAATATCCTGCGCAAGTCGGGTGAGCATGTGGAGAAGACCCGCGGCCCAGAGTCGAAAGCGGCCAAGGGTCTGAAGGTCGCCGGCAGCGCCGTGCGTTACGTGAAGTAGCGGTGTTTCTTTGTAGGACACAGCGACCCACACTCCTCCCGTGCGCCGCTAGCCTGTAGCCATGCCCGATGCCGTGCGTCCGCTGGAAAGCGAGCCCATTTCCCTCCCCGATGAGCAGCTGCGACTGCTGATTGATGAGCAGTTTCCGCACCTCGCCGAGCGGGAACTCGGGCGCCGCTACACGCTCGAGGATCACTTCGCCGTACGGATCGGGGATGACTACGGCGCGATCTTCCCGCGATATGCGGATAGGGACTATCTGTACAAGCGTGCGCCCGACCTGATCCGTCCCCAGGCCCGCACGTGGACCTTCCCTGCGAGCTTCCCCATTGCCGCAGGTGAGCCCGCACACGGCTTCCCGCACCACTGGAACTTGGTGGAATGGCGATCGGCATCGACGGCGGGATTTGTCCCGCTGCACGCAGCCTCTGCCGCGCCGATTGGGGCAGCGCTGCGCGAGATTCACGCCAAGGCCCCGGCCGATGCTGTGACTAACCCCCACACGAGCCTCTCACTCTCGCGGCTGGCGCCTCGGTTCGAGCAACTCCTGAGCCGGGCGGCCGCGTCTGGCGCACCTGAGCAGCGCGAGATCGACGCGGACGCGACGCGGGCCGTGTTCGAGCGCGGCATCGCGGCCCCCATGGACGTGGACCCCACCTGGACGCACGGTCGCCTCGAGCCACGAGCGGTGTTATCCGACCGGGGGCAGTTCGCGGGAATCCTGCTGTGGCACAACTACGGCAGCGGCGACCCGGCGGCGGATCTCGGCTACGCCACCAACCTCTTGCCCCGCGCCGACCACGAGGCGGTGTACCGCTCGTATGGCGAGATCAGCACCGCGACCCACGCACGCATCGGCGCCTTCCAGGTCTATGCCGCGCTACGGCACGTCGCTTTCGAGGATCCGTTTGTCATGCGCCTGGCGTGGGAACGCCTGCTGGAAATGGACCTCGCGGCCGAGGCGTAGCGCGCAGTGGGCCTGGGCATGGAACAGTAGTCCCATGGAACTCTTCGAGACACCGCTGCCCGGCGTGGGCGTGCGCTACGAATTTACGGCCGAAGGCGGGGACCACGTGGGAGTGGTGGTCCGTCGTGACGGCAAGCGTGACATCGCGCTGTACGACCGCGAGGACCCGGACTCGTGCCGTGGCACCATCGAGCTCTCCGAGGGTGACGCGAGCAAGGTGGCGGAGCTGCTGGGCGGCACCAACATCACTGCGCGCCTCGAGGAACTCAAGCACAACGTGGAGGGCCTCGCGATCGAATGGGTCACCATGCCCGATGGCGGAGGACTGGTGGGCAAGACCATCGGTGATGGGCGCATCCGCACGGAGACCTCCGCGTCTGTGGTGGCCGTCATACGCGGCGAAGCCGCGATTCCCGGCCCCGAGCCCACGTTTTCCCTTGCTCCCGGAGACACTGTCCTCGTGATGGGCAGTGCTACTGCGGTCCGCCAGGCGACGCAGATCCTGACCGGCTAGAGCCGTGACCTCCTGGGCCGTGCCGACTCTGGGGATGCCCCTGCCCATGGCCGCGGCGGGCAATACGGGTGACGTGCTGATCGAGCTGGGCGTCATCCTGATCGTGCTCGCCTTGTTGGGCCGTCTCGCAGCGCGCATCGGCATCCCCTCCATTCCTCTCTATCTCCTTGCCGGACTGCTCATGGGCGATGGCGGCATCATTCCCGTGGCCGCCGGCGAGGAGTTCCTCGAGATTGGCGCCCAGATCGGCGTCGTCCTGCTGCTGCTTCTGCTGGGGCTGGAGTACTCGCCTCAGGATCTTCGCGACGGCATGAAGTCCAACTGGCGCGCGGGTCTCTTGGACCTGGTCGCGAACGGCGTGCCAGGGTTTGCGGTGGGGCTCATCCTGGGGTGGTCCATCACCGCGTCGCTGCTGCTGGGAGGCGTCACCTACATCTCGTCATCCGGAATCATCGCGCGCCTGCTCGATGACTTTGACCGCATGGCCAACCGTGAGACTCCCGTGATTCTCAGCCTGCTGGTCATGGAAGACATCGTGATGGCGATCTTCCTCCCCCTCATGGCCGTGCTGCTGGTGGGAGCGACTCTCGCTCAAGGTGCCATCGCTGCCGCGGTCGCCATTGGGCTGGTGGCGATCGCCTTCCTCGTCTCCATGCGATTCTCAACCCACGTCAACAAGATGGTTCATTCTCACTCGCGCGAGTTGCTGCTGCTCGGCGTGCTGGGCCTCACCTTTCTCGTGGCCGGGCTGGCCGAGGCCGTGCAGGTCTCCGCCGCCGTGGGCGCCTTCCTGCTGGGGTTGACCCTGTCCGGCCAGGTCGCGGACGACGTGCGCGGATTGCTGCCACCGTTGCGAGACGTGTTTGGTGGGCTGTTCTTTGTGTTCTTTGGCATCGGGATCGATCCCCGCGACCTGCTACCGGTGTTGTTGCCTGCGATTGGCTTGGCCATCGTGACCGCGGTGACCAAGATCTCTACTGGTATTTGGGCGGCCTCTCGCGCCGGCATCGGCCCCAAGGGTCAATGGAGAACCGGGCTCTCGCTGGTTCCCCGCGGAGAGTTCTCGATCGTCATCGCCGGACTGGGGGTGGCCGCCGGGGCGCAGGTACAACTGGGTCCGCTGGCCGCGGCCTACGTGCTGATCCTGGCATTCGCCGGGTCCATCCTGATGCGCTTTGCGGACCGAATTCCCTCGCCGCTCAAGGCCGCCCGGCCCGTCAAGCAGGTGGGTCGCGAGCCAGGCTCCTAACGCGTCCCCATAAGGACCATATCGTCAGGATCCTTGCCAGCGGGGCGAGTAGTCCGTAGGTTTGACGCATGCATCGCGACGCTGAGGACTTCTGCACGCCCACAAGCCGCCCGACGGAGAGCGCCTCGCGGCGGTCAACTGTGGGCAGCGTGGGAGGGCGCGCGGCTGCTCTCATAGGGGTGCTCGTCGTCACGCTGGTCTCGTTGGTCGCGGCACCCGCGACCGCCGCGACGTCGGGGGCTCCCAACACCGTCACCGACACCATTGCCGTCGGAAACCTACCGTTTGGCGTGGCCGTCAGCCCCAACGACACCACCGCCTACGTCACCAACGGGGGCGAAAACACGGTCAGTGTGATCGAAACCACCACTAACACGATCACCGACACCATCACCGTGGGCAACGGCCCATGGGGTGTAGCCGTTAGCCCCGACGGCACCACCGCCTACGTCACCAACCGGGAGGATCACACGGTCAGCGTGATCGACACCACCACCAACGACGTCACCGACACCATCACCGTGGGCGAGAGCCCTTGGGATGTAGCCGTCAGCCCCGACGGCACCACCGCCTACGTCACCAACACTTTCGGTAACTCGGTCAGCGTGATCGACACCACCACCAACGACGTCACCGACACGATCACCGTGGGTCGCCGCCCGTGGGGTGTAGCAGTCAGCCCCGACGGCACCACCGCCTACGTCACCAACGCGGGCGACGACGCGGTCAGCGTGATCGACACCACCACCAACGACGTCACCGACACCATCACCGTGGGTGAAAGCCCACAAGCTGTGGCGGTACGCCCGGACGGCACCACCGCCTACGTCACCAACTTTGACGACGACACGGTCAGCGTGATCGACACCACCACCAACGACGTCACCGACACCATCACCGTGGGTGACGGCCCATGGGGTGCGGCGGTCAGCCCCGACGACACCACCGCCTACGTCACCAACGTGGAGGATCGCACGGTCAGCGTGATCGACACCACCACCAACGACGTCACCGACACCATCACCGTGGGTGACAGCCCGGTGGATGTAGCCGTCAGCCCCGACGGCACCACCGCCTACACCACCAACTTTGACGAGGGCTCGGTTAGCGTGATCGAGTTCCGTTCGGTCCCCGATGCTCCGGAGAACCTTGGCGCCACAGCGAGAGACAGCGAGGCATCACTCACCTGGGAGGCGCCAGACTTCGACGGCATGTCACCCATCACCGACTTCGTGGTCGAGTACCGCGAAGCCGGTGGCACGTGGATGACATTTGCGGACGGCGCCTCGACCGCCACCGAGGCAACTGTCACCGGCCTGACCAACGGCACCGGTTACGAGTTCCAGGTCTCTGCCGTCAACTCCAAGGGCACCGGCACGGCTGCAACCGCCACCGCAACGCCCGTCACGACGCCCGATGCACCCACCGCCCTGACCGCGACTCCCGGCGATAGACAGGTCACCCTCAACTGGGTCGCACCAGCCTCCGATGGCGGCTCCCCCGTCACCGGCTACACCATCGAATACCGTGAACCGGGCTCGAACTGGGTGCCGTATCTCCGCGATGGCAGCGGATCCGGGGGCGCAGGCACCGTCACCGCGATACTTCGCTTCGCACTGGGCACCGCCACCACCGCAACTGTCACGGGCCTGGCCGACGCCACCACCTACGAGTTCCGCGTCAGCGCCATCACCGACACCGGCCCGGGAACCGCCTCCAACGTCGCCACGGCGACCACCAACGCGGCAGTGGTTCCACCCATCCCCACTCCGACACCGACACCGACACCGACACCGACACCGACACCTACTCCCACGCCCACGCCTACTCCCACTCCTACGCCTACCGCTACATCGGGTTCCGGCGGCGGACTCAGCGGAACCGGCTTCGACGCCGCTCCACTGGCCGGCCTCGCGGGACTCCTCGCCCTGGGCGGCATCGGCCTCTTCCTCGCGTCGCGCCGCACCCGGCGCCACGGCTAGCGGGACACCGTCCGGGGCGACGGTCAGCCGGTGCAGTTGGCGTTATAGCTCGCGCTAATTGACTCCTGTTCGGTGATGATTTGCGAGGCGCCGCCAGTGGCCTTCTCGTAGGCGGTGAACTCCGCCTCGGGCACAGGGGTGTCGTAAGCGAGCAGGTTCTCCGCCTCAGTGTTGACCTCCGCGTAGTAGTTGAGAGACGAGGTCGGGTCGCCATACGGGTCAACGCCGTGGCCCTCGAGCGTGCGCAGAGCCGCCACGGCATCGGCAAAAGCCTCGGTGCTGAAGGCGATGCTTCCCTCGTTGACGCCGTCGACCGTGGGTTGATTGTTCAGCTGCGAGAGGGTCTGAACTCCATAGCCAAAGGTCAGCAGCTGCTGCTGTGAGATGGATCCGCAGTCCACCTCGCCCGCCGGCACCCCTGCACCGTTGTCGTCCGGCGCCGAGTCGATGGGGCTCTGGTCCGCGAACGGGTCGCCACCGAGCCCGGGACCGCGCGATTCCGGGGTCGACGAGCATGCCGTCAGCAGCAGGGGCACAGTAATCAGCAGCGCGACAATTCTTCGCATGATTCAACGGTAGCGCGCGCACAGCCGTAGCGGAACTCTGGTGGACAATGGATCCCATGATTCGCAACGCCACCCCGGCCGATGCAGCTGCCATCGCCGAGCTGTATGCCTATTACGTCGACGAGACGGTCATTACTTTTGAGATAGATCCAGTGCCGGCCGAGGAACTGGCCCGTCGCATCGGCGTGGTCCAGGATGCCGGGCTTCCATGGTTGGTCACCGAGGAGGACGGCGAGGTGGTTGGATTCGCGTACGCCGCACCGTACCGCCCGCGCGCCGCTTACCTGCATTCGGTGGAGGTCTCCATCTATCTGAGACACGGTATCCAGGGCCGTGGCGTCGGTGGCGCGCTGTATCGCGAGCTGCTCACGCGACTTCGCGAGCTACCCGTCCACCTAGCGTTGTCGCTGATCGCGCTTCCCAACGACGCGTCCGTCGCTCTTCACGAACGGCTGGGCTTCACTCACGCCGGCACCTTCACGGAGGTGGGCCGCAAGTTCGACCGCTGGATCGACGTGGGGCACTGGCAGTTGCTGCTGAGCGACTAGCCACGTGTGATATTTCCCCTTTTATCAGCGATTTCCTTGCGCGGTTGGGTATCTGCCCCCAACAATGGTCTCGTTCGCGGGCTTTCTCGCGGGCGTGAACATTGGAACATTCATATGAAAACTAAAAATAGTGGATTGAACTCTGAGGGTGGGTTCTCGATGATCGAGCTGCTCGTGGTGATTATCATCATCGGGGTACTGGCAGCCATCGCCATTCCCGTCTTCCTGAATCAACGCGCACAGGCGCACGACGCCGCGGCGGAACAGGATCTGCACATCTTGGCGCAGATGGTGACCGGCGAGTTCGTGGACGGCTCGACGCCAGTGACTGTGACCCAGGACGCAACGTCCTACATAGTCAACGGTGACGAGGTCGTGACGAGATCTGATGGGGTTGAACTCGTAGGTATCACCAACGCGAGTTCCGAGACCTCGTGGTGCGTGAACCTGGTGCATCAGGATGGTTCCAAGTCCAAGTCTCCCGGCTTGAAGTATGAGGCGGCAGCTGGCTTTGGCGAAGGTGCCTGTCCTTAGAGCCCAACAAAGCCCAACGGCCCGGTTCCCCTCAGGGGGAGCCGGGCCGTTGTTGTTGAATCGAGAAGCGCGCTACGCGGAGCGCACTGCCTTGGTCGCCTCGAGCATGTGCTCGAGCGACTCATTGGTCTCGGCGTAGCCACGGGTCTTCAGACCGCAGTCAGGGTTGACCCACAGCTGCTTGCCAGGGATCGAGTCCTTGGCCAGCTGTAGCAGCTCGGTGACTTCCTGCGTGGACGGCACGCGAGGCGAGTGAATGTCCCACACGCCGGGGCCGATCTGGCGCTCGTAGCCGTGCTGCTTGATGGCCGGGAGGACCTCCATGCGCGAACGGGCAGCCTCGATCGAGGTCACGTCGGCGTCGAGGCCGTCGATCGCGTCGATGATCTCGCCGAACTCCGAGTAGCACAGGTGCGTGTGGACCTGGGTGTCGTCCTTCGCGCCGGCCGTGGACAGGCGGAACGAGTTCACGGACCAGTCCAGGTACGAGCGCTGGTCGGCCTTCTTCAGGGGAAGCAGCTCGCGCAGGGCGGGCTCGTCCACCTGGATGATGCCGATTCCGGCAGCCTCGAGGTCGGCGATCTCCTGGCGAAGCGCGAGGCCCACCTGGTTGGCGGTGGTGCCCAGCGGCTGGTCGTCGCGAACGAACGACCACGCAAGGATGGTCACGGGACCCGTGAGCATGCCCTTGACCGGCTTGTCCGACAGCGACTGCGCGTACTCGGCCCAGCGCACCGTCATTGCCTCGGGGCGAGCAACGTCTCCCCAGAGGATGGACGGACGCGTGCAGCGCGAGCCATAGGACTGAACCCAGCCGTTCTTGGTGACGTCGAAGCCGTCGAGGAGCTCGGCGAAGTACTGCACCATGTCGTTGCGCTCGGCCTCACCGTGCACCAGGACGTCGAGTCCCAGGTCCTCCTGCAGCTTCACGACGGAGGCAATCTCCGCCTTCATCGCGGCCTCGTAGCCGGCGTCGTCCAGCTCACCCTTGGCCCACGCGGCACGTGCCTTGCGGATGTCGGGGGTCTGGGGAAACGAGCCGATGGTGGTGGTGGCGAGTTCCGGCAGGTTGAAGCGGTCGGCCTGTGCTGCCTCGCGCACCGAGTAGGCGCTGCGCTGGAAGTCCGCGGGCGAGATGCCAGCGAGTCCGTCGCGCACGTCGGCACGGTTGGTGCCTGGGTGAGCGGCACGCGATGCGAGGGCGGTGCGAGCCTCGGACAGGGCGCCGGCGACGGCACCCTCACCCTCGCTGCGGGCTTTGGACAGCGTGACGATCTCCGCGACCTTCTCGTCCGCGAACGCGAGCCACGAGATCAGCTCTGCACCCAGGTGCTCCTCACCCTGCAGGGTGTGAGGCACGTGGAACAGCGACGTCGAGGTCGCGACGGTGACGGTACCACCCAGCGACTCGAGCGCGTCGGCCTTGGCAAGCGCCTCGTCGAGGTTGGTGCGCCAGATGTTGTGACCGTCCACGACACCAGCAACCACGGTCTTGCCGCGCAGGTCGACGCTTGCGGGAACGGAGCCACGGACCAGGTCCAGGCCGATGGCCTCGACGCCGGTGGCCGCGAGCACGGGCAGTGCGTCGTCGAGCGAGGCGTACGGAGCGGCGACGAACAGCGCGGGGCGGTTGGTGGCCGCGGACAGTGCGTCGTAGACCTTGGTCGCGTTGGCGAGGACCTCGGTGCGGTCGTTGTCGGTGTCGGCGACCAGGATGGGCTCGTCGATCTGAACCCACTCGGCTCCGGCTTCCTTGAACGCTGCGAGGAGTTCAAGGTAGATGGCGAGCAGGTCGCCCAGGCGCTCGATGGGCTGGTAGCCGCTCGGAGCATCGTCCGATGCCTTGGCGAGGTACAGGAACGTGAGCGGGCCCGTGATGACGGGGCGCGTGACGAAGCCGGCTTCCTTGGCCTCGATGAACTCGTCAACCCAGCGGGTCGAGTTCAGCTGGAACTCGGTCTCGGGGCCGATCTCGGGAACCAGGTAGTGGTAGTTGGTGTCGAACCACTTGGTCATCTCGAGCGGTGCCTTGTTGCCCACGCCACGCGCGATGGTGGAGTAGCCGGCCAGGTCAACCGAGCCATCGGCTGCACGGAGGTCGTTGAAACGAGTGGGGACGGCGCCAAAGGTCACGCAGGCGTCGAGCACGTGGTCGTAGAAGCTGAAGTTCGACGGGATCGACGAGTTGGTGCGGCCCAGGCCGAGCGCGGCGAGGCGGTCGCGGTTCTCGGTGCGCAACGAGGCGGCGGTTGCCTCCAGATCGGCAGCGGTCGAGGCGCCCTTCCAGAACGACTCGAGCGCCTTCTTCAGTTCACGCATTCGGCCGATGCGAGGGTAACCAAGAATGGTGCCGCCGGGGAAGGCGGTCGCAGGGGCAGAGGCGTTATTGAGTTCAGACATATTTCCTCGAAAGGTGTGGGGTGCGCGGCGGGCTCGCCATTGCGCTTGGTCGACGCTTACGTTGCGCCGATGCTGTGGTCGCGATTCTAGCGTGTCGAGCCCCTAGGAGCCAATGGCGGCGTGCTAGCTCGCGGACTCCGCACCGCGTAGTGCGGACTGCAGGTCGCGTGCGGTGCGATCCAGGTGCTGCTTCATCGCGCGCTCGGCTCCCTTTGAGTCTCCGGCGACGACCAGGTCATAGATGTGACGGTGCTCCGCGACGGCGTCAAAGATGTCGCCACCGTTGGCCATGAACCCGGTAAAGCTCTGCGAGAAGCTGTGGTGCAGAGCCTCGGCCAGGCTCTCCAACAGCAGCGAGAGCATCTGATTTCCGCTGGCCAGCGCAAGGGCCTCGTGGAATCCCACATCAGCTGAGTTGTAGCGCGTCACGCTCTCCGGAGTGCCATCGATCGACTCGGCGGCTCGCTGCATCTCATCCAGCGCGCTGCTCATGGCCGCGAGCGCCGCACGATTGGTGCGCTTGGCCGCCTCGGACGCGGACAGCACCTCGAGCGAACGGCGAATGCCGAGCAATTCGAGCACGGCACGCGAGTCGCGGCGAATGGCAATCGTCAAGAAGCGCGACATCACCGTGCTGTCCGGGTGGCGCACGGTGGGGCGGCGACCGCGGCTCAGCTCGACCAAACCCTGGCCCGCGAGGACCTTGAGCCCTTCGCGAATCGTCAGCCTGCTGACCCCTAGTGACTCCGCCAGCGTGGTCTCGGCGGGCAACTGATCGCCCGCCTCGTGCTGACCAACGATCAACTCCTCGAGTTCGCGCAACACATACGCGAGCGCGGTCTCACCCTCACGGGCGCCTGGCGCAACCACTGCGGAATCGTCCCCGACGGCGGCGTCGAGGGTTCCAGTAGCGGTGGTGACAGGTGTGGCCATGTCCTGGAGCCTATCTGATTAGTTCAGCCCCACGCGAGCCCATTTTCACAGTTTCAAGCACCGAACGCCTCACAAAGGTCTCGAAAGATAACGAATAGTTCGAAGAACTTGACATACCACCTTGTTGTCAATGATGATCAAGCTGCAGGGAAAGCACTGGGGCTCACACGGAAATGTGCGCAACAGGGGCCTTATCCGAACAGCACAGCCGTACAAAGTTGTATGACATCCCGAACTGAACTACTCAAAGGAGAGTGGAATGACCATCACTAACCGTTTCCAACGCATCGGGGCCATTGGTGCCGCCGCAGTTCTCGTCTTTTCGCTTGCCGCGTGCAGCTCCGGCCAGGAAGAGGCGAGCGCCTCATCGACCGACAGCTCCGCGGCCGCACCCGCCGGAGCCGACGAAGTGCTCAAGATCACGTACATCCAGAAGCAGGGCGACCAGCAGTACTTCGTCGACGAGGCTGAGGGAGCCAAGGCGCAGGCCGAGGAACTCGGCAACGTCGAGGTGACGATGGTCGATGTGGGAACTGACTCGAACGCCGCCATCACGGCCGTCAACACCGCAGTCGCACAGGGCGCGGATGGCGTCGCCATCGTCGTACCCGACGCCAAGATCGGCCCTCAGGTTGGCCAGATTCTAGACAAGGCTGGCATCCCGTACGTGGCCTCCGACGACCCGTTCGAGTTGGCGGACGGCACCGCCGCCCCCTGGGTGAGCATCGACTCGCTCACGATGGGTCAGCAGGTCGGCGAGAAGGCCGGCGAGCTGTACGTCGCTGCCGGCTGGTCGGCTGACGACACACGCATCATCAGCGTGCTCCAGGAGGACCTGGGAGTCTGCCAGGACCGCGAGACCGGTCAGCTCGAGAAGTTCACCGAGATCGCGGGCGAGACGCCTGACGTCGTACGCGTTGGTACCGACAACTCAACTCCCACCGCGCTGAGCAAGACTGGTGCAGCCATCACCGCGAACCAGGGCGTCAAGCACTGGGTCGTCATTGGGTGCAACGACGAGGGCGTGACCGGCTCGGTCAAGGCACTAGAGAACAGCGGTGTTTCCGCGGACGACGTCATCGGCGTTGGCCTCGGCGCCTACCTCGCCTGCAAGGACTGGAAGGCGGGCGTTGACTCGGGCAACAAGGCAGCGCTGTACATCGACGGTCGCGTCGACGGTGCCGCATCGGTGAAGGTCCTCGTGGACCACCTCCGCACGGGAGACCCCATCCCCGCAGAGACCCTCGGTAAGGCAGTCATGGTCGACGCCGACACGTGGGAAGACTCCGGGATGCTCTGCGGCTAACGCAGTACACCCTCTCCTTGGGGCGCACCGGGCAACCGGTGCGCCCCTCCCCCCAATTCTTAGGAGCGCTGATGAACTCGACGCAACATCGTGACGCGGAGCAGCCGGAGCAGAACTCGCATGGAGATGCCTCGCCCGTGCTGCAGATGCGTGGCATCACCAAGTCATTCGGTCCCATCCGTGCACTCAGCGGCGTGGATCTCGACGTGCGTGCGGGTGAAGTCCTCGCGGTCATGGGCGAGAACGGGGCCGGCAAGTCCACCATCTTGAAGATCCTCAGTGGCGAACACGCCCCCTCCAGCGGATCGATCAACCTGGAAGGTGAGGACCGCACGTTCTCCTCGCCGTTTGAGGCTAAAGCGGCCGGAATCCGCGTGATTTACCAAGAGCCCGAGATTCTGGATGACGTCTCCGTGGCCGAGAACGTCTTCATCGGGTCCATCCCTCGCCACGCACGCTTTGTCAGTCGTCATGAGGTCATCGCAGAAACGCAGGCCGTCATCGACCGCCTGGGATTCTCCTCTGCCATTAGTCCGACGACCCTGGGGTCGAACCTCTCACCGGCGCAGCGCCAGCTGGTAGAGATTCTCCGCGCCCTCAAGGACGACTCGGTCGCAGTCATCGCCTTCGACGAGCCCACCTCCTCACTGTCCGAGCACGAGGTCGAGGCGCTGTTCGCCTTCATCGCACGCCTGCGCGCCTCCGGAACAGCTGTCATTTACGTTTCACACCGCATGAAGGAGATCGCGGAGATCGCCGACCGTGTCGCCGTGTTGCGCGACGGCCAGTCCGTCTTTGCTTCGCTGATGTCCGACACCGACGAGTCCGAGATGGTGCGCAACATGGTGGGCCGGGACGTCTTCGGCGCCTTCGATCGCGACCACACCGAGGCCGGTGAGGTTGTGCTCGAGGTCAAGGAGCTCACCACCGCTGACGTTTCCAACATCTCGTTTCACGTGCGGGCCGGCGAAGTCGTCGCATTCTCCGGACTCGTCGGGGCAGGCCGCACCGAGCTCGCCAAAGCGCTTGCCGGCGATGCCGAGATCCTCAGCGGAACCATCTCCATCGCCGGCGAGGTCAAGAAGCTTCGGTCGCCAATCGACGCCGTGCGCGCTGGCATCGGCCTGGCTCCCGAGGAGCGCAAGACCGAGGCGCTGGTCATGACCCGCTCCATCAAGGAGAACATCTCGCTCGTGGTCCTGAACTCCCTCACCCGCGCGCGTTTTGTGCGGCGAGGGCTCGAGAGCGGGCTGGTCGCCGACTACATGAAGCGCTTGCGCGTGCGAGCCGGCTCTATGGACCAAGAGGTCAAGACCCTCTCTGGCGGCAACCAGCAGAAGGTTGTCGTCGCACGGTGGCTGGCGCGCAAACCAAAGGTGCTCATCCTTGACGAACCCACGCGAGGTGTGGACGTTGGCGCAAAGGCCGACATCTACCGAATCATCGGCGAACTGGCCGCCGAGGGTATCGCCGTGGTCGTGATCTCGAATGAGCTCATCGAGGTCATCGGCTTGGCCGATCGCATCCTCGTCATGCGCGGCGGAGAAATTGTGGGCGAAGTTGCCCGCGCCGACGCGACCGAACAAAACGTACTGACCTTGGCGATCTCGGACTCCCTTGATCTACCGACAAACTCGGGCAATGTCGCCCTGGAAGGAACATCATGACCATCTCCACGGGGAGCCCTTCTCCCACGCAGATCGCACCGCCCGAGGACAAGTCCGGCGCCAAGAGCGAACTCAGTTTCGCCTCGAAGTTCGTTGCCCGAGTCGGCGCGCAGAACCTGAGCCTCATCGTCGCACTCATCGTGCTCGCGGCGGCCATCGGCTCCCAGAACGCCAACTTCTTCAGCCTGCCCAACATGCAGGTCATCGGTGAGGGCGTCGCCATCCTCGGCGTACTCGCCGTGGGGCAGACGGTCATCATGCTGCTCGGCGGCCTGGACATCTCGGTCGGCTCGCAGGCGGGACTCGCCTCCGTGGTCAGTGCCATGGTGTTCACCTCGAGTGGCAGCGCCATCTTCGGCATGGCCGTAGCAATCGTGGTCGGCGCGGTCGCCGGCCTCGTCAACGCGCTCATCATTGTGTACGGGCGTGTGAACGCGGTCATCGCAACCCTCGCAACATTCGCGGCCTACCGCGGAGTCGTCAACCTTGTCTCCAACGGTTCGGCTCAGGGCTACACCGGTGGTGACGACGTCTTCACCTTCCTGTCGCTCGGCAAGGTCGCGGGCATCCCTGTGCTGATCCTGGTATTCCTTGTGATCGCCGCACTCGTCTACACGATGCTCACGTTCACCGACATCGGCCGCAACATCTACGCGATTGGTGGCAACAAGGTGGCCGCGCGCCTGTCCGGCCTGCGCATCAACAAGTATGTGATCGGCGCCTACATGCTGATGGGTGTGATCGCGGCAATAGCCGGAATCCTGCTGACAGCGCGCACAGGCTCTGGCCAGCCCACCTCCGGTAGCCAGGGTCTCGAGCTCCAGGTCATCACGGCCGTCGCGCTCGGTGGCTGTGCGCTCCAAGGAGGTAAGGGATCGATCATCGGTACCGTGCTCGCCGTCATCCTGCTGGGCGTGCTCACCAACGGCCTGCAGATTCTGGGAGTCAACTCCTTCTGGCAGGACATCGCCCAGGGCACGATGCTCGTGATCGCCGTGGTGATCCAACAGCGCCGTCGCGGTACCCGCGCCGTGGGCTTGCCTGACTAAACGTCACCTCCCCCCGCAAGAGAAGAGCCGGCGCCCTGCACTACCAGGGCGCCGGCTCTTTGCGTTGCCGGGAAGGCGACACGGGCCACACCACCCAGCAAGGGACAGCCCATCTAGGCCAGTACAGCCCAGCCCACATTCGCCCGAGCCAGTCCCGGCATCGGCGCAACAAAAGGGGCCCTCGCGCTGCTCGAATCCGAGTAGCGCGAGGGCCCCTTTATGGCTCCTAGCGAGTGATCACCATTCGGCGAGGCTGCCGTCGGGGTGACGCCAGACGGGAGCGTGCCAGTTGTGCCCGCGCTTGTCGGCGTCTCGAACAGCCGCATCGTCGATCTCCACGCCAAGCCCGGGAGCGGTGAGCCGCTCAATCGAACCGTCGACGACGTCAAACACGGAGGAGTCGAGGACGTAGTCCAGCACATCCCACGAGTCGTTGTAGTGGATGCCGCGGCTCTGCTCCTGAATCAGGAAGTTCGGGGCGGTGAAGTCGACCTGGAGGCACGACGCAAGCGCGAGCGGCCCCAGCGGGCAGTGGGGCGCGAGCGCAACACCGTGCGTCTCGGCCTGAGCGGCAATGCGCCGCATCTCCGAGATGCCGCCGCAGTGCGACACGTCCGGTTGGGCGACGGCAATGCCGGCGCTGAGGAGCGGAACAAAGTCCCACCGCGAGTAAGCGCGCTCCCCCGTGGCGATGGGCACGGTAGTTCCCGAGGTGATGCGGGCAAGGTGCTCGGCAGCCAGCTCCGGCACCACCGGCTCCTCCACGAAGAGCGGGTTGAGCGCCTCGAGCAGGGGCAGGGTGCGCCGCGCCATGGCGGGCGAGAACCTGCCGTGAAAGTCAAGGGCGAAGTCCGCGTTGCCGATGGCGTCTCGGACTGCCTGTGCGCGCTCCACGACGGCGTGTAGTTCGCTCTGCGACGCGATCACGCTGAGTTCAGCCGAGCCGTTCATCTTCACGCAGTCAAAGCCCTGCTCGAGACGGAGTTGCGCCTCCTGCGCGATGTCACCCGGGCGATCCCCCGCTATCCAGCCATACACCCGCGCGCGGTCGCGCACGGCGCCACCGAGAAGTTCGTGAACGGGCACGCCGAGGCGCTTGCCTGCGATATCCCACAGGGCTTGGTCGATGCCTGCAATGGCACTCGAAAACACGGGGCCGCCGCGGTAAAAGCCAGACTTGGTGAGCTCCTGCCAGATGTCTTCGATCCGGCTCGGGTCCCGCCCGATGAGGTTCTCAGAGAACTCCTGGACGGCAGCGCGCACCGTCGCTGCGCGGCCTTCCACGACCGGCTCGCCCCAGCCGACCAGGCCGTCGTCGGTCTCAATCCGCACGAATAGCCACCGTGGGGGGACCATGAACGTCTCAATCCGGTCGATCTTCATCAAAACCTCCTTGTTTGAAAGTAAACATATCAGATAGATATGAACGAAATCTAGGGGGAAACGGCTGATTGGAGCCATTGCACAGCCAACACCTATCTGATAACTTTGCTTTCAAGAGCGAGCTCGACGTTCGCGCGATAATCGAGGAGAAGAAAACAATGAAGTTCCTTCGCATAGGTGAGCCCGGCCAGGAAATCGAGGTGGCCAGCATCGACGGCCTGACGGGCGTGGACGTCCGTCCCGCCATCGCAGCCGGCGCCGACCCCACCACCATCGACGGCATGCGCCTCATCCAGGACGCCGCCGCCTCCGGCGACGCGACAATCGACCTCTCCACGGTGCGCATCGGCTCGCCCATCGCGTGGCCGGGCAAGGTGATCTGCGTGGGACTGAACTACCGCCAGCACGCGGCTGAAGCCAAGATGGCCATCCCCGAGGAGCCCATCCTGTTCATGAAGACTCCGTACACGGTGCAGGGTGCGTACGACGATGTCGTGATTCCCCCCGGCAGCCTGAAGACCGACTACGAGGTGGAACTCGCGATTGTCATCGGTCGCAAGGCCGAATACCTGGCCTCGGTCGAGGAGTCGCGCGACTACATCCTTGGCTACGCCATCTCGGACGACGTCTCCGAGCGCGCCTTCCAGCTTGAGCGCGGGGGCCAGTGGGACAAGGGCAAGAACTGCGCCACCTTCAACCCGCTCGGTCCGTGGGTCGTGACGGCGGACGAGGTCTCCGACCCGAACGCGCTCGACCTCACGCTGACCGTCAACGGAGAGGTGCGCCAGAATTCCTCCACGGCGGACATGATCTTCGACGTCGACTACCTGGTCTGGTACATCAGCCAGTTCATGACCCTCATGCCTGGCGACGTCATCAACACGGGCACCCCGCAGGGCGTCGGCTCTGGCTTCACCCCCGGAAAGTTCCTATCCGCCGGCGACGTGGTCGAGGTCTCGATTAGCGGCCTGGGCACCCAACGCCACGCCTTCGTTGACTACAGCGCGGACGGTGCCAAGTGAGCACCCCGGCGTACGAACAGTTCCCCGCGGGCACTGCGGCGATCGTCATCGGCGGGGGCAACGGCATCGGCGAGGCAACGTGCCTACTTCTGGGAGCGCGCGGCGTCGCCGTCACCGTCGTTGATCGCAGCGGCGAAGCGGCCGATGCTGTGGCCGAGGCCATCACGGCAGCCGGCGGCTCCGCGTACGGCGCAGCGGCCGACGTGACGGACGAGGCGGCACTTCGGGCCGTCTTCGACGGCGCCGTGGAGCGCAACGGCACCGTCCACGCGGTGATCAACTCCGCCGGTATCCAGGGTCCCCTTGGCCGTCGCAGCCACGAGGTGGAGGTCGAGGAGTTCGAGCGCACCCTGGCCGTTAACCTCACGCCCGGACTGATCATTGCTCGCGTCGCCATCCCGCACTTCCTCGAGCGCGGCTACGGGCGCATCGTCCACGTCGCGTCGATCGCCGGCAAGGAGGGCAACCCCAACATGATCGGGTACTCCTCCAGCAAGGCCGGACTCATTGGCCTGGTCAAGTCGCAGGGCAAGGAGTACGCGCAGGATGGCATCACCGTCAACGCTCTCGCGCCGGCAGTGATTCGCACCCCGTTCCTGGACAGCCAACCGCAGGAGGTCGTCGACTACATGCTGGCGAAGATTCCGATGGGACGTACCGGCGAACTCACCGAGATTGCGGAGATGTTGGCCTTCATTGCGTCTCCCGCGGCCGGCTTCACCACCGGCTTCACGTTCGATCTGAGCGGTGGGCGGGCAACGTATTGAGCGCCGACGACCCCCTACTCGATGAGCACACCGTCGTGCCGTACTTGGGTGGACGGGGCATCGTCGACCCGAATCGCGCCACCGCTCGCTTCCTAGGCGGGGGCGTCAGCAACGTCGTGCTCGCCGTCGATGACGACGATCTGCACCTGGTACTCAAGCAAGCCCGCGCAAAGCTCCAGGTTGCGGACGACTGGTTCGCCCCGCGTGAGCGCGTGCTGCGGGAGGCCGAGGGGCTGACGGTGTTGGCGAGCATCGACCCAGAAGCCGCGCCGTTCACCGTCGACCTCGATCCCGAGGCACTCACGCTGACCATCGAGCGCGCCCCAGACGACTGGACCGACTGGAAGCAGCGCCTGATCGCTGGCGACATCGACGTGAACGTCGCCGCGAGTCTGGGCAGCACGCTGAGCACGATGCAGCGAGCCACCGAGGGCGGTGCAGGTCTCAGCGCGGACCTCACCGGCGACACGGAAATGTTCGATGCCCTGCGCCTCCAGCCGTATCACCGCACGTCGGCGGACCGTAACCCCGACCTCGCTGATCAAATCCACAGCGTGATTGATCAGATGGCCGCGACGCGTACGTGCCTGGTGCACGGCGACTTCTCGCCCAAGAACTTCCTCGTGGGCAGTTCGGGCACCTGGGTGATCGACTTTGAGGTGGCGCACCTGGGCGACCCCACCTTCGACCCCGCCTTCCTGACGTGCCACCTACTCATGAAGGCAATCCACCTTCCGCAATGGGACGACCAATTCGCCGCAGCATCGGCCGCCTTCTTTGCGGCCTACCTACCCGGGGCACCCGCGATGGACATTGCTCACCTGTCACGCCAGATCGGCTGCCTGCTCCTCGCGCGAGTGGACGGCAGATCTCCCGCCGAATATCTCGACGATGCCCAGCGCCGCCGCACCTATGCGCTCGGCGCCAACCTTCTTACCCAGCCGGTCGACGCGATCGGTGACACCTGGAACCGCCTCAAGGAGACACCCCGATGACCCCCGACTCCATCGCCCACACCCACGCTTGGGAGGCTCTCGACTCCCGTGGACGGCCCACCGTCGCCTGCCGCGTCACGCTGCAGAACGGCGCACAGGGACGAGCCATCGCACCCTCAGGCGCATCCACCGGCCGTCACGAAGCCCTCGAGCAGCGCGACGGCGGCGACCGCTACGGCGGCTGGGGCGTCAGCGGTGCAGTGCGTGCCGTCAACGAGGAGTACGCGCCACTCATCGCAGGCATGTCCGTCAGCGACCGGGTCGCGATCGACGACGCGCTGGAGGCCCACGACGGTACCGACAACTTAGGTCGCCTCGGCGCTAACGCCGCACTCGCGGTCTCGCTTGCCGTCACCATCGCGCACGCGGCCTCGGAGAATGCGCCCCTATGGTCGACGCTCACGGGCCCACGTGAGGCAAGCATTCCGATGCCGATGGTCAACATCCTGTCGGGCGGCGCCCATGCCGGACGCGCGGTAGACATCCAGGACTTCCTGGCCGTCCCGGTGGGCGCCGAGTCGTTCACCGAGGCGATCGAGCAGATCGCCAGGGTGCGCGCGGCATGCGCCACGCTACTCGACGCGCGTGGCGGCTGGTCTGCTCTGGTCGCCGACGAGGGCGGCCTCGCGGCTCGCCTCGACAGCAACGAGGCGGTCCTTGCGCTGCTCTCCGACGGCATCGACGCGGCCGGCTTCACGTCTGAGGACATGGGCATCGCCCTCGACGTTGCCGCCACGCAGCTCGTCGACGGCGACTCGATCGTGCTGGCGGGTCAGGGTGACCGACTGAGCGTGGCCGAGTGGCTCGACCTCGTCGCTTCGTGGGTGGAGCGCTACCCCATCGTGTCGATCGAGGACATCGTGGGCGAGGACGACTGGGACGGCTCGCGCACCGCCACCGCGATGCTGCCCCACGTGCAGATGCTTGGCGACGACACGTTCGCCACTAACCTGGGCCGCGTGCGTCGAGGAATCGAGGAGGATTCCGCGAACTCGGTGCTCGTCAAGGTCAATCAGGCGGGCACGGTCTCTCGCGCCGAGCGCGTGGTGTTCGAGGCCATTGGTGCGGGCTTCGAGACCGTTGTGAGTGCACGTTCAGGCGACACGGAGGACAACTGGCTCGCCGACCTCGCCGTGGGGTGGGGCGCGCGGCAGATTAAGGTCGGCTCAACCATGCGCAGTGAGCGCACGGCGAAGTGGAACCGCCTGCTCGAACTCGAAAGCGACGGCACCCTGCCGTTCGCCGGCCGTACAGCGCTTGCGGGTCAGCCTCGCAATCCGGCACTGTGAACTAAGCAACAGACAAGGAAGTCACCGATGAACCAGGTCGAGCCAGTTGGCGCCGGCGTCTCCGGACGCCTGTGGGAGGACAAGGTCGCGATCGTCACCGGCGGGTCCCAGGGCATCGGCGCCGCCATCGCCGAGCAGGGCGTCGCCGACGGCGCACGTGTCTGGATCTTCGACATCGCCGACCACGAGGGCCAGCAGACCGCCGAGCGCATCGGCGACCACTGTCACTTCTTGCACGTGGATGTCACCGACGAACAGTCCATCGCCGATGCCGTGGCTGAGGTGGTCGGCGACGCCGGGCGGGTAGACATCTTGGTGAACAACGCGAGCGGCGACGGGGACGACGACGCTCTGACCATGACGGTCGCGAGTTGGGACTCGCACATGCGGCTCAATCTCACCTCCGCATGGCTCATGGCACGGGCCGTGTTGCCGTCCATGATCGAGACGGGCGGCGGAAGCATCGTGAACATCGGCTCGCTGCACTCGCGCATGACCGCCGAAGGGGCGTTCCCCTATGCCGCCGGCAAGGCCGGACTCGGCGGACTTACCCGCACGCTCGCGCTGGACTACGGCCCCCAAGGAGTGCGGGTGAACATGGTTTGCCCTGGCTGGACCCGCAGCGAGCGCATCGAGGCCCATTTCGCGGAGATCGGCGACGAGGCAGTGGCGGCCATCGTGGCAACCCACGCGCTGCGGCGCGTCGCGACGCCGCAGGACATCGCGCCCGTCGTCTCGTTCATCGCGTCAGACCATGCCAGCTTCATCACCGCGGCGACGTTGGACGTTGACGGCGGACTGAGCGCGCGCTTTGCCTGAGCCACGTCACCTTGCTGGGGCCACCCGCGTCGGTCTCACCACGGATGTTCTGGGCGAGGGGCCGGTGTGGGACGACCGCGAGCAGTGCGTGTATAGCGTCGACATCAGGTCCCACCGCGTCTACCGCCACGACGGACCGGATCTGAGCCAGCGCACCGTGATTCACGAGGCGGATCGCGCCGTCACCTGTGTCCTGCTCGCGCAGGATGGAGGGCTGCTGATTGTCGAGCGCGACCGCCTGGTCACCCGCTCCGTGGATGGCCAGGTGCGCATCGGTTGGACGCTGGCTGAGGCCCTGGGAGGCGACCCCCAGCGCCGCTTCAACGATGGCGTGATCGATCCGCAAGGACGACTCTTGATCGGCACCCTGCATGAGGGCGACGTCGAGAACCAGGAGCTCCTGCTCCGCATGGACCCCGCGGGGCACATCGAGACCATCGCGCGCTCGCTCACGCTCTCCAACGGATTGGGCTTTGACGCCACAGGTCAACGGCTGTTCCACACGGACACCCTGCGCAATCGCGTGATCGTCTACGACTACGCTGCCCCCACTCCCGTGCCCGTGCGCTCGTTCACGGTCGAGCCTGGATACCCGGACGGCCTCGCGGTTGACGCGGAGGGCTACCTCTGGATTGCAGTATGGGGTGGCAGCGAGGTTCGCCGCTACTCGCCCACTGGCGTGCTGGACGCGCGACTACCCGTACCCGCGCGCCACGTCACCGCGGCGACCTTCGCCGGTGAGGAGCTGTTCATCACCACGGCCACCGAAGGTCTCGACGACCCCGCATCGGCTGATGGCGGTCTGTACTGCGCCCATGTTGGGGTACCCGGTGGGACCAACCACCGCTGGGCGGGACCGACGGACGCCTAACCCCGCCAGCGAATGGCTATACCTGGCGGAATTCGACCGGCGTGCCGGCTTCGACCGTGCGCGACACCGTGCAGGTCTTCTCACTGGCGCTCTTGAGTGCGGCACCCACGCGGGCACGTGCCTTATCCCCGTCATCACCCTCGGGGAACAGCAGGTCCCACTCGACTGCGATGTTCTCGAGGATGGCGCCACCGTCTACGGTCGCCTTATCTGCGGAAGCGGTGACGTCGAAGCGCTCCGGCTCCACGCGACGCGACGTCATCGCGTCCACGTCGACACTCGAGCAACCAGCGATGGCGGCGAGCAGCAGTTCGACGGGGGAAAGCAGACCCTCGCCCTGACCAAAGGTCATCGATACGCCGGCCGCATTGGTCACGGTGTAGACACCCTGCGACTCGCGGGTCATGGTCACCTTGCGTGCATTTTCGTTAGTCATAGCTCAATCATCGCACGTGCTCCCCACCTCAAACTGGGGAGTTCTCCCCATTGTTGCGACCACTCGATTCCTCTACCGTGAAATGACGACGTGAAATGGGGGTGGCGAAGTGTTGGACGAAGGTTTTAATCCGTACGAGGCTAGTGCCGACTCGGGTACCTCTCAGTACGTTGGACGCTTGACCGCGGTTCGAAGCGCTGCGGTACGCCACCCCGCCACACAGTTCACCCCGGCGGCAACGGCGGCGTCGGGGTCGATTAAGGCGCCCACAACATCGGCTGGTATCCGCGACTTCGACTTCGCGGCCGCCATGTTCAACGATGACAACGCCTGGCGAGAGATGGCGCGGGCCATCGCGAGCGACGCTGCTTAGGCCCTCAGCACCCAAGCTCCCGTCGCCCACGACACAACCGCGCGCCGCGGCTACGCACAGAACGCAAGCCACGCGCCACCACATAGGTGAACTGAGATCTCGCCCCTCGCGAGGATCACATTCCACCGTTGACTGCGTGACGTCTCACCTAGCCTACGACTCTCACCATGCTACGTCCTGCGCAGGCACAAAAAACTCACAGCCGAGCTATCGGCCCAGTGAGAGCCGCTCTACCAGCGCGAGCGCGGCCTCGTGCTTGTTGAACGTGTAGACGTGGATACCTGGGGCCCCGGAATCAAGGAGTTCGTTCGCCAGGTCCGCCGCTGCGGCGACTCCAACCACGCGGGCGGCCTCGGCATCGGCCGCGGTATCAAGGGCCGTCACCAACGAGGTGGGGGCCGCGACGCCGGTGAGTTGCTCGAGGCGGTTCGCTCGCGAGGCATTGAGGAGCGGAATGATTCCGGGCAGGATCGGTAGTCCGATGCCCTCGGCCTTGGCGTCCCGGTCGAGCGCGCGCCACTGCTCCGCGTCGTAGAACACCTGCGTCACGGCAAAGTCCGCACCCGCGTCCTGCTTGGCCTTCAGGACGTCGAGGCCTTGCTGACGCCACTGCTCGGCCGCATGCGCCGCGGGAAAGGCGGTGACACCTACGGAAACGTTGTCGATGCCGTGAGTGGCTGCGACTTCGCGGATCAGTTCGACCAATTGGTAGGCGTACAGCAGCCCGTCGGGGTGCGGTCGCCAGTCGGGCTGGCCCGCAGGCGGGTCGCCGCGCAAGGCGAGGAAGTCGCGCACGCCCTCCCCCATGAACTCCTCGATCACGGCGGTGACTTCCGCGCGGGACTGGTCCACGCACGTGAGGTGTGCGAGCGGGGAGATCGTGTGCTCATCTGCCAGGCGTTGCACTACTCCACGGCTCGAGTGGCGAGTGGCACCTGAGGCGCCGTACGTAATGGAGGCGAAGTCCGGATTCGTTTCCGCGAGCATCGCAATGGTCTCCCACAGCGTCTCAGCAGCGGCCTCGGAGCGCGGCGGGAACAGCTCGTAGCTGAGCGTGGGCGCCGGGGCGTTGAGGATGTCGCGAATCGTCATAGCGAGGCAAGACTACTGGGGGCAGTGGTGCTGATGCCAACCCGCCAACTGATGCCCACAGGACAGCCCCACACCACACCTTCCCCGGCTCGGTGAGTTCGACGCAGAAAATGTCCGTCCCGCACGACACACTAGATCCATGATCACCGAGACGAACGACCTCATTCGCTGCTTTGGATCCGGCGACAAGGATTACGAGGAGTACCACGACCACGAGTGGGGCCACGAGGTCCGTGGCGATGGCCCCATGCTGGAACGGATGGTCCTGGAGGGCTTTCAATCGGGGCTGTCGTGGTCAACCATTCTGCGCAAGCGCGAGAACTTCCGAGCGGCGTTCGCCGGATTCGACCCCGATGCCGTGGCGGCCTTTGGCGAGGACGACGTGGACAGGCTGATGGCGGACGCTGGAATCGTCCGCAACCGCCGCAAGATCGAGGCGGCCATCACCAACGCCGCGGCCACGGTGGCCCTGCGTGAACGTGGCGGCTCACTGAGCGACTTGGTCTGGTCGCACGCCCCCGCCCCGCGCTCCGCGCCCCCTGCGTCGTGGGAGGACGTCCCCGCGGCCACTGACGAGTCCAAGGCGCTTGCCAAGGAACTCAAGGCCGAGGGGTTCGTCTTTGTGGGCCCCACCACGATGTACGCGCTCATGCAGGCCGTGGGCATGGTCGACGATCACATTGCGGGCTGCGTCGCCCGCAAGGACTAGCAGTACGCGCGGCGGTGACGCGCCTTGGCGTCCTCGAGGAAGGCGTTGACGATGCGTTCGTCCGCGGGAATCCACGCCACGTCGTGCCATCCACCGGGCTCCAGCCAGCGCAGGTCGTCGTGATCCTCCAGCGGCTGCGGCTCAGCCGGGCGTCCATCTGGGCCCGTAACGATGGTCGCCCACCAGACGCGCATCACGAGCCGCGCGCCGCGCGCGTCGTCCGCGGGCCGGATCATCCACACCGGGCGGTCGCAGTGCTCCGCTAGGCCGGTCCCGTCGTCCGGACCGGGAACCTCCTCGCCAAGCTCGACCTCGACGCCGAGCTCCTCGCGCAGTTCGCGACGCAAGGCCTCCTCGGGGTCCTCCCCGGGCTCGACCTTGCCACCGGGAAACTCCCACAGACCCGCGTACTCGGGCGGCGACGTGCGCCGCGCCGCGAAGAGCAGCCGGGGCACGCCCAGGTCGTCCGTAATCGCGGCCGCGACCACCAGTTTGGCGGCCGGAACGGTCGACATCAGGGCCTCAGTGACGATGGTTCGCGCTAGTCGGTGAGCGCGGAATACGCCTCGGGACCAAGCAGGTCCTGCGGGGCCGCGGACAACTCGACCTTGAAAATCCACCCTTCGCCGTACGCGTCGGTGTTGATCGACTCGGGAGCGGACTCGAGCGCCTCGTTGATCTCCGTCACTGTGCCGGTCACGGGCGAGTACAGCTCGCTCACGGCCTTGGTGGACTCCAGTTCGCCACACACCTCGCCGGCCGTCACGGTATCGCCAACCGAAGGCGGCTCGGCGTACACGATGTCGCCCAGGGCCTCGGCGGCGTGCGCGGTGATGCCCACCGTGACGACGGTGCCGACGGTCGGATCGCCGTCTACCCACTCGTGCTCGGCGGAGTACTTCAGTTCATCGGGGATGTTCGCCATGGCTGCGGGACCTTTCGGGTGTCGCGTTGACCTACGGGTGGATAGAACGGATCAAACTTAGTCGTGAGCGCCGGACGGCGACACTACTTCTCTCGC
The DNA here is from genome assembly GCF_000975135.1 of Demequina aurantiaca. Taxonomy (GTDB): domain Bacteria; phylum Actinomycetota; class Actinomycetes; order Actinomycetales; family Demequinaceae; genus Demequina; species Demequina aurantiaca. The sequence continues at coordinate 725,053 of NZ_BBRF01000001.1, forward strand.
TTGTAAAACGGTAGCGCGGTCACGGTCATTTCTTCGCGTCGGCCACGCACATCGATTCCTACGACTGTTCCGGGCTCAGCCATCGATACCGGCACGTAGGCCATTGCGATGGGCTGCCCGAGCGTTGGCGACGGCACGCCTGAGGTGACGACGCCCACCTGGTTTCCGGCCTCGTCGGTGACGGCATAGCCGGTGCGAGCAGAGCGCCGTCCGGTTCCGACCAAGCCCACCAACTGCTTCGCGATGCCGGACTCCTTGACCTTGGCAAGCGCCTCGCGCCCCACAAAGTCGCCTCGCGGGTTTGTCTCGGTGCCGAACGCGATGATGCGCCCCAGCCCAGCCTCGAACGGTGTGGTCGATTCATCGAGTTCCTGGCCGTACAGCGGCATGCCCGCCTCGAGCCGCAGGGAGTCTCGCGATGACAGCCCCGCCGGAATCATTCCCTCCGGCGTGCCGTGCTCAAGCGCAAGCTGCCACACGTCGCGCGCCTCGTCGGATCCCACGAACAGCTCAAAGCCGTCCTCCCCCGTGTACCCGGTGCGTGCCACGAAGGCATGGATGCCACCCTCAAGCAACACATTCGCACCGGAGTAGTACTTCATCGCCTCGATGTCGTCCTCGCCCAGGTCGCACATCGCGCCGGTGATCTTGGCCGACAACGGACCCTGCACGGCAATGAGCGCGATCTCCGCGGACACGTCCTCGACAGTGGCGTCGTAGGAGCCGATGCGGTCGCGCAACTCGGCCACCACACGGTCCTTGTTGGAGGCGTTCGCGACAATGAAGAAGTGGTCCCAGTCGCGGCGGTAGATGACCAGGTCGTCAATGACGCCGCCGGCTTCGTTGCACAGCATCGTGTACTTGGCACCCCAGAGCTTGACCGCACTGACACGCCCGGCGAGGGCGTAATCCAGGAAATCCGCAGCATCGGCACCGCGTACGGACAGCTCGCCCATGTGAGACAAGTCGAACAACCCGGCGCCCGTGCGCACCGCCTGATGCTCGGCAATATCTCCTGAGTAGCGCACGGGCATCTGCCAGCCGGCAAAGTCCACCAGGGTCGCATCAAGCGCGACGTGTTCGTCATGAAGGGGCGAGCGAAGTGTGGTCACAGTCCAAACCTACGGGACGCGGACAGTCCCGGCGACACGGGCACGGCTATGGCGCCGGGGTATCGCCGATGCGGTCCAGCAGGACCAGGTCGCTCGCTGACACTAGGCGCGCGAGGAGGGCGTATTCCACCAGCCGCGACTTGCGCAGCGATGCCAGGTTTCCTGGGCCACCCCGCAAGCCGTCCACACCGCCGCGGTCGAGCTTTTCGCACACGGCGTCGAGCTTGCGATTGAACGTCGTGACCGGCCACCCGAGGCGCTCCGCCGCGACTGCGGACGTCGGCACGGCCGTGAGCCCCTGACCAGGATTCAGCAGCATCGGCTCCGCGAGCGCGAGCACCAGCAACTTCTGGCTCTCGGTCAGTGCTAGCGGAACTCGCGTCGCGTCCCCCGCCACAGCATCGGACGGATCGGCGGGGCTGAGCAGGGAGCCGTGGCACGTGATGGCCACCTCATATGTGTTGGGTCCCGCGGTGAACATCACCCGCAGGCGAGGAAACACGATGGGCAATCGCGCGCCCGGCCCCAGCAGGGCCTGAAATTCTCCCTGGTCGGTCGCGACCGACACGGGGATGCTCTGGCCGATGTTGGCCACCCACCACACGCCCGAATCGGCCGACACCTGCAGCAGGCGCCTGTGCAGGTAGGGGTTGTCGTCGACGACGAGGTCAGCCGCGCGTCCCAACGTGACGGTCTCACCCGCCTTGAGGTCATACATGACGTCACCGAACTCGATTGTGACCTCGGCGCTCGTCACAGCAGCCCTCGCACCAGGAGCACGATGCCAATGACCGCGGCGGAGCCAATGACCAGCACGGCGACGCCGATCGCCACCACCTTGGTCACGGATGCCCGATGCGCGGACTCGCGCTTGCGCTGAGCATCCACCGGGGTCAACACCGGATCGCGGTACTCATTGCTCGCCGGCGTGGGAGGCAATGGCGGGATGGTGTACTCCGAGGAGGGCGTGTCCCGCGGGCGGTACGCCTCGGTGCTAGCGCCAAAGCCACCTGGGCGCACGTGCATGCCGAGCGGAGCGGCGCCGGGGGGAAGGTCCGGCATCGTGCGATGAGGGTGGGCCGCGTTGGGATTCGCCAGCTGGGTCTGAACTGACTCAGCGGGCGGCGGGATGGTCGCGGTGTCGCGCACCGAGAGCCGCGTGCTGTCGTCCTCGAGGGACGCTTCGGGGCCGGAGTGACGGCGAGTCGCCAATTGGGTCGAGTCGTCGGGCTCAACCACCGGACGGCGAGTGGCCAGTCGCGTGGAGTCGTCCGGCTCGGGCTCGGTGGTCGGGTCAGACGCCGCGGCGGTACGACGCGTGGCCAACTGCGCCGAGTCGTCTATTTCCTGCTCGCGCGCCGCGCGCCGACTGCGCCTGGTCGCGAGCTGCGTCGAATCCTCAGACTCCGCGACGGGCGGCTGACGTCGTGACGCGAGGCGAGTGCTGTCATCCACCTCAGCCTCCCCGGCGAAGTCCTCGGGTTGCACGGTCACGGCGAGACCTTGCGACGGCTTGCCTGCGTGGTGTCATCCTCGAATTCCTGACCGGCGGGCCACCGCTGCCAGGGGCGCGCATCCGCGTCCGCAGCAGTGGTTGCGTGCAAGGTGTCGGCCACCACCACGGTGACGTTGTCCTGGGCACCCGACTCGACCGCGGCGTCCACCAGTCGACGAGCGGTGTCCTCGGGGGTTCCTGCGAGGCTGGCAATGCTGGCGATCTGCGGATCGCTCAGCGGTTTCATCAGCCCGTCACTCGCGACGATGAGTCGCATTCCAGGCCGCGCGGGAACGAGCCACGCGTCACAACCGGGAATCTCGTCGCCAATCGCGCGCGTGATGATGTTGCGCTCGGGGTGGACCAGCGACTGCTCCACCGTAATGCGGCCGGCATCGACGAGCTCCTGTACGCGGGAGTGGTCCACCGTGATCTGCGACATGACCCCGCCATCGAGCGAGTAGACGCGCGAGTCACCCACGTTGATCACGAACCACCATGGCTGGCCGTCGTGTGTCACGGCGACGGCGCCGGTCAGCGTCGCGCCCGACTCGCCGCCAGCGCGCGCCGACACTTCCGCCACTCCGAAGCGGGCCCGATGCACCGCGTCGGTCACCTGCTCGGGCACCACGTCGTGAACGTCGACCAGCGAGGCGAAGGCGTCAACGACGGCGGCACTGGCTGCGGCACCGGCGTAGTGCCCACCCATCCCATCGGACACGATGTAGACCGGCGCCTGTGCGAGGAACGCGTCCTCGTTGGCCTTGCGTTGGCCCGTGTCCGTCGATCCCGCACCCACGTGCCAGACAGGAGCCGCAGTGTCGCTCATGAGCGGCCACTTCCCTGATTGACGACCAAGGCCTCGAGGTCACCCAGCAGCAATGTCCCATCGAGAGCGACCTCGCTCCCTGGCGCAACTTCAACCTCACGGCCGTCCATGCCGCGCACGAACGTGCCGTTGGTCGATCCCAGGTCGCTGACCTTCCACGTGCCGTCCACCAGGCGGAGCTTTGCGTGACGCTTCGACATGGTGCGCGTCGCGTCGTTGACGCCCACGTGGGAGGAATCGTGAGTGCCGGGAGCGGCGCGGCCGATGCTCACCTCTCCCTCGGGGAGCGGGTAACTGTCGCCGCCCTCGACCTGGAGAACCCACACGTCGCGCCGGCGCTGAGCGATCACAGTGTGGTCGTCGGCATCCTGCTCGTCCAGGTCGGATTCCGACTCCTCGGAGGAGGCAGCGGCGGTCACTGCGGCGGCGGCTGCGGCAGCACCAGGTGCGGCCCACACTCCGCTTGGCACGGGTCGCGCCGGGGGTGGGGTTGCCACTAGTGGGGCGGCGGACTGCGCCTCGTTCGTAGGCGGAGCGGCCTCCGGCTCGGGTGCTTGTTCTGGTGTCTGCGCTGGCTCTTCCGCTACCCCCGACTCGACCTCAGGAGCCCCGGCCGGTTCCGAGTCACCATTCGGTGCAGTGGAGGGTTCGGGTGCCGGCGCCGGTTCGGGTACAGGGTGAGGTGCTGCCGCCACGGGGGCAGGCGTCGCGTAAGGGCTCACGGGTGCGGGTGGAGGGGTCACGGGCGCTGTGGGAGCCTGCTCGGATCCGGCATCGGCGGCGCTATCGCCTGCCCACCCGGGAGGAAGCATCGAGAGATTCGCAGGTGGAGTTTGAGGGGCGGGCGGCTCGGCCACGGGGCTCGGGGCGTCGATGCTCTCGATGACCGTCTCGTCATCCTCAAGTTCGGGGACCACGAAGGCTTCTTCGGTGACTACCAGTTCAGGCTCAAAGTTCATCGAGTCCGCGATGCCGCTGTCCTGCTGCGGGGCCGCCGAGGTGATGTACGGAGAGACGGGCCGAGCCGGGTCGGCAGGCGGCTGCTGATCAAAGGTGGGCTTGTCGAGCGTTCCCGCGTCGGAAGGAGCGGGAGCCGATGCATACGAGGAGGTGGGGGCCGGGTGCTCGAGACCCGCGGGGACGGGCGGCATCACCAAGTCGGAGTCGTCGTCGGGCACTTCGACGCGCGTCACTCCCGTGGGAGAGTCCGGCGTCGATGACTCGACTACGGGGGCTCCCGTCGGCGGCGCATCGGCGACAAATTGGGAGGCACGCAAGGTGGGCACCGCGTTGTCCGACAATTCATCTTCGGCAGGTGCCTCGTCGCCTGCTGCCTCCGCGACGGACGGGAACGGGCTCGCTAGCACGGCGGCCTCCGCAGGAGCCTCGTCCCCAAGGGGCTTGGTGGCAAAAGGAGTCGTGTCGAATGGGTTGGTGTCGAGCCCCTGCACGGCTGGGCTGGCGGTCGGAGCGCCCGACCCAAACACGCTCGGGGCGCCACTGGGCGCCGGGGCATCGATGAACGCACGCTGCGCAGCGGCCGCTGAGGCCGCCTTGCCGATTGCATCGGACGGAATGGGTGTACCAATCTTGGACCAGCCCACGATGGCAGCCCACAGGTTGGGACTCAGCGCAGCCAGGATCGTCCAGCCACTTGCGATGTTGAGACGCATCCCGATGGTTCCCGCGCCGATGATCCAGAAGATCCACCCCACGAATGCGCCGAGGGCGAAGAGCGCGGCGCCTGCGAGGGTGAGCCAGGCCACCATGGTGGTGATGTTGTCGCCCTGCGTTCCGCGCATTGCGAGGGCACCCAGCAGGATCAGGATCCCAAGCGTGGACATTGACCGCGCAATGCCCACGACCACTCGTGACACACGTCCCGCCTCGGCGGCCGCGATCCAACGCAGCACCGGAATCCATGCCCGGCCGGACTCCATTCCGAGCTTGGAGAGCACCGCACCCAGCGCGAGTCCCATCCAGATGATCGACACCACCGTGGCGACCAGGACGTAAATGAATGGGATCCAACTCATGACTTCTTCTTTCGCTTGTGCGTGTGTCGCGACTGTGCGGAGGTGCGCCGGCGATGACTCGCCGTGACCAAACTATGCTCTGAACGCATCCCAGCGCCGGACTTCCACCGCTGCGGCGCCTTACTGTCAGCGGATTTTGCTTGCGGGGCACCGTTGCTCTGCACTGCGCTCCACATCGAACGCAACGACAGGCGCATCTTCACGCGACCCCACCATGACTTTCGAGCCAGCAGCTCGGACCTGTCGGCCGCGACCAGCGTCCAATACTCGTCTGCCGTCGCATCATCCACCGCCACATTGCCAAACGTCACGCGATCCGTCAATGATGCGAGCGCCACGGCATTCTGCGTGCCGTACTCACGCGCCACCTCGGTACGGGTCGCGCGCGGGAGCGGGGGCAGCCCGGAATCCACCGCGTCGTCGAGGTACTCGTCCCAGCCCTGGTAGACCACGTCGCGCGCCTCACCCCTGCGCCGGCGGTTGCGGCGCGCCAGCTTCCAGATGAGGATCGCCAGGAAGGGGCCGAGAAGAATGAGCAGACCAAGCAGGGTGATGCCCGCAATGCGTAGCGCAGGACCCACCCACTGCCACCCGGTCGTGAGCTCTTGAGCCTCGGGCTTGTCGTCGTCGGACTGACCCCGCTGTGTCACGGGCGGCACGATGGGCTCAGCACGCTGGGGGTCGAGGGCCGAGGCGTACTGCGGGTCGCGTTGGTTGGCGACGTCGGGAGACACCGGGGTGGCGTGCTGCGGAGTGACGTCGATAGGCACCCACGCACCCTTGTCCGACTGCACTTCGGTCCACACGCTCATGTTCTCGCCGCGACAGACCCCGGCCTCACACGGAGGCGCCGCAAAACCCTGTGCATCGGTGTTGGTCAGGCGCGCGCCAATCACCACTCTGGACGGGAAGCCCATGTCCGACGCGAGCATCGCGACCGCCGTGGCGAACTGCTCGTCGTCGCCCACTCCCGACACGAGCAGGTCCTCGTCGGCGTTACCCACCTCTCCTTCGCGCTCGTTGAGCTGCTGGAAGAGGCGGTCAATCCGGTCGAACGAGTGCCCGGATGCCGACGATGCGAAGGAGTATTCGCCCAGCGCACGCTGCCACGCGGGAGTCTCCCCGTCGGTCGACGACTCGATCGAGTGCGACAAGTAGCCGCGCACGCGTAGGCGACGAACCAACTCGGCCAGGCCCGCAGCATCGGCGGATGTGTCCTGGCGTGTGACCCACTCGTGAAGGGAGTCAGGAATGAGCTCTGGGCTGATGGTCGGAACCCCGGGCGGGGTGCCGATCTCGGTAAGTGAGGGCATTTCGGACGGGCGCTCACCGTTGACTCGGTACGCGTCACCGGACAGCAAGCCATCGTCGACGACCATGACACCGGCGTCGGCATCGGCGAGGTAATAGAACCCGTCAACGAGCGTCGCCTTGCGCGCGCCCTGGAAGTCCAGGGATCCCAGTTCGCCAACAATGGGCACCCAGATGCCCGACTGTGCACCGATGGAGACTGTGGCAGTGACGTCCTCGGTGTCGCCCTCAACCTCGACGTGGCTCGGAACTCGCTGGAAGCGCGCGACGGCACTGCCCTCCGGGTCCGCGGCGCTGAACTCTTCGCCGTCAAAATACGGCAGCGTCGCGAGGCGCACCCTCTCAGGGTCGCCGTCCTCCACGTTGACGGTGAACAGCGTCGCCGCGAACGCATCGTCCGCGAAGTACTCGCGATACGAGCTGAGCGGGCTGACCTTGCTCTCGACGACGAGGCGCGGGTCGAGCGACGAGCGCACCACCTCACGCGGCGTGCTCTCCGCGATGGGGGCAGTCACCAGCACGGCAGCGACGACGCCCACCACAACCATTGCCAGGGCAGCCGATGCTGCCGCCAGGCGGCTGGCATGGGAGGACTTGGCGAGTTGCACGCCACCGGCCCCAAACGCGCTGGCGATGGCCTGACGGCGGGTGTACCAGGCGCGCCAGCCGAACCACGACAGCAGGACGGCGAAGGCGGCGATTCCTACCAGGAACTCGCGCGAGGCGTACACGCCAAAGGGGGCCCAGGCCAAGGCGTCGGCACGGACGGCGGGACCAATGGCGATCGCGATAATGACCAGCGCCGCAGCGGTCAGGGCGGCAAGCGGCCACAGGCGCCGGGCCCGGATCGCGAGCCAGGTGGAGGTCGTTGTTCCGACCAGGAACAGCGCGAGCACCGGCACCAGCGTGGTGCCGTAGTCGCCCAGCGGCAGGGGCAGCGTGACGATGTCCTTCCACCCGGTCACCGGACCGCGCAACAAGTCGAGGGCCGCGTCAGCGATCTCAGACACGCTCGTCAGTGCGCCGGGCACCGCCAAGGTGAGCCCGACCACGATGTAGACGAGTGCGGTGAGCAGGGCGACGCGTGACGCGCCCCAGCGCAATCGGTCGCACAGCACAGCCACGGCCGCGCCACCGAGGATCGCGGCTCCGGCCACCAGCACGTAGCGCATCGAGTCGTACACCGGGAGCAGCGCCCAGGCAGCGACGGCCGAGCCCGCCATCATGAAGAGAGCATTGAACAGCACGAAAGGTGTCGAGTGGCGCACCTCGGCGCGGGCCATGCGCGGGCCGAGTGTGGTGGGTCCGGATGCTCCCGGCAGGGGCTTCTTGGGGCTCATACTGCTGCCCCCTTGGCCAGCAGCTGCCGCAGGTCGTCGAGCACTCCCAAGCTCAGCAGTCGCATACGCCCCACCGCGTGCACGGACGGCTCGGACTCGGGATCGCACACGACGGCCGCCACGGCGACGTCACCCGGGAAGGCGAGGGTGGCCGACTGGAGTTGCGAGAGCGTGGCGGTAGAGCCCGTCACGAGGAACGCGAGCGAGGTGTCAGAGGTGGACTCTGCGAGCATGCGCGTCACGGACTGCACACCAATCACCGAGGAGCTTGCCTCGACGCCAGACAGGTCGTCGAGGAACGAACGCGGGGTGGTCACGCGCAGATGCTGCAGGGATCGCACGGAGGCACGGGCGAACTCGGGGACCTCGCCGCTGACGACCGCCTGCACGTCGCGACCGTCGCGCAATGCGCGCACGCCCAGGGAACCGACGGCGCTAACCGCCATCTCAAACTCGGTCTCGTTGGCGTAGGACTCGGCGTCGAGGTCCAAGACAATCGAGATGGTAGAACGGCGCGTCTCTTCAAACTGGCGGACCATCAGCGTGCCGGTCTTGGCGGTGGACTTCCAGTGGATCTGGCGCTGCGCGTCACCGCGCGCATATTCGCGAACGGCGTGGAAGGAGATGTCCTCGTTGGTGATGGTCTTGGTGGCGCGGCCCTCCAGGTCGCGGACAAAGCCCATCGACGTGCTCGGAATCGCAATGGTGACGGGGTGGATGAACAGCGTGCTGACGTCGGCCCAGTGGAACTCGCGCGTGAGCAGGCGCAGGGGGTCGGAGCGGGACGTGGTGGCAGGGCCCACGTCGATCACGCCACGTCGTGCGGCCGGGATGACGATCTTCTCGCGGTGTTCGTGACCCTTGCGCAGCATCGGCACGTGGAAGTCGATCAGCCCAGCGCCCACGGGAATGTCGATGCGCCCGGGCAACGCGACGCGCGCCTGCTGATTGCGCACCACAATCTCGCCCTCGGCGGCCTGGCCGGCCACCACAGCATCGTGCCCCAGCCCAAAGTCGACGTCGTACGACTCCTTGCCCAGCAGGAACGGCACAGCAATGACCAGCAGCGCAACCGCAATGACGCCACCGATCAAGAACTCCGACCACCCCCAGATCAAGCCAACGGCAATGCCGACGATCGCCCAAATCCCGGCGAGCCAACCCGCGGGAGTGACGACCGCCTCCAGGACGCCCCACACACGACGGGCGACGGACTCGATGCGCCGGCCAAGACGAAGCGTCGCGAGGCCGAGCGACACCCACCGACCGCGAGATTCGCCGGTGACCTGGGTGCGCGTCGTATTGCCCGCGCGGGTGTGTCCCGTGCGGGTGTAGGACGTGCGCGTCGCGCTCGTCCTCGAGGTTTTCGCAGAAGGCTCGGGGCTCAACCGAGATCCTTCTGTGTGGGCGGCGGGGTGTCGAGCAGGATCTGACCGATGACCGCAGTGGCCGTCACTCCATCGAACTCGGCCTCGGGGTCCAGAATGAGGCGGTGGGCCAGCACCGAGTCCGCGAGCGTCTTGACGTCGTCCGGAGTCACATAGGTACGGCCGTGGGCCAGGGCCCACGTGCGCGACGCCTTCGCGAGCGCCATGGCGCCACGCATGCTGACTCCCAGGCGGACCTGAGTTGCGTTGCGCGTCGCGTCTACGATGCGTGCGATGTAGTCCAGCACCAGCGGGTTCTGGTAGACGTCGCGGGCCAGTCCGGCCATCGCCACGATGGTCTGCAGCTCCACGAGAGCGGGCACCACCACCTGCGGGCTGCGCGTCGCCTCAAGGATCTTCAGCGTCGCACCGTGGTCGGGGTAACCGAGCGACGTGCGCATCATGAAGCGGTCCAATTGGGCCTCGGGTAGCGAGTAGGTACCGGCCTGCTCCACAGGGTTCTGCGTGGCGATCACCATGAACGGCGCACCCACCTTGCGGGTCACGCCATCCACCGTCACCTGACCCTCTTCCATCACCTCGAGCAGCGCAGACTGCGTCTTGGGGCTGGCGCGGTTGATCTCATCCGCGAGGACAACATTGGCGAAGATGGGGCCCTGGTGGAACTCAAAAGTGCCCTGCTTCTGATCGAACACGGTGATACCCGTGACGTCACCAGGCAGGAGGTCAGGCGTGAACTGAATGCGGGTGCCGATGCCCTTGACCGTCTGCGCCATGGCGCGGGCGAGGGACGTCTTTCCCGTACCGGGAACGTCCTCGAGCAGCAGATGCCCCTCGGAGATCATCGCAGTGAAGGCGAGCTCAACCACCTGTCGCTTGCCCAGCACGGCGAGTTCAACGTTCTCCGAAAGAGCATTGAACGTGCTGGTAAACCAGGTGGCCTGTTCGTCGGTAACGGTCATTGCGTGAGTCCTCTGGGTCCTTGTGGTGGTGGTCTAGCGTTCGTTGCGTTGCGGTCTGAGGCGCGACTCGGCGCGTCGCGCAGTCTCGGAGACGTATCCCTCGGTCTTGTCGGAGGGATCCTCCACGGGCGCCGATGGCGTGGCCGGGTTCTGCGCGGACAATGCGGGTTGCGCGGTAGCGATCTTGGGAAGTGCGGGAGGTGCAGCAAGCGACGCCGCCGCACCCTCTGCTGGTGGGTCTACGGGCTCGTCTGGCGGCGTGTAGACACCGACTCCAATTTCCACTGTCGAGCCCTGTGGGACCTCAGCATTGGCAGCCGGGTTCTGAGTGAGCACCACGCCGTCCTGACTCTGGTCCTCCGTGGCAACCTGCGTGACCATGGAGTTCAGGCCTCCATTCGAGAGATCACGTTCTGCCCGAGACTGGCTCTTGCCCATCACATCCGGCACCGTGACCGGAGCGGCCGGCACGTCGCTGCACTCCATGGATCCTGACGTCCAGGGATTGATTCCTGCCAGGTTGCCCTGGAATGTGACGGTGACCACTGCGTAGCGATGCATCCACGCTGGATCACCGTTGCCGACAGGGTCACGCTGACGGTCGTTGAGATACCACTGCGTGGTGATGACACGGTCACTCGTGTTGACCACACGCACGTCGACGGCTGCAGAATCGGCCGTGCAACGGGAGAAGTTCACGCTGGTGCGGTACTTCGCCGATCCCTCACGGGGTGGAACAACCGCCCCCGAAGCCGAGCAGGGGTTGTCGTTGTCAACAAAGCGGATGCAGTTGTACGCCGTGATGGTTGGGGCCGAGCCGATGGGCAGCGAGAAGTTGGGGACCGGCCCGTTGGGCGCAGTAGCGTAGTAAACAGTGAACCAACGCGCGTTCTCCACAGAGGGCCCGTCGTAGCCGGTTTCGCAGGAGAAGCTACTGCCGTTGCAGTTGTTGTCGACCTTGTATCCCGCCCGGACTACGGGCGCACCCGGATCGGCGAAGGTGTACACATTGGTGACGCCTTCGGTGGCCGTGCCGTAGACGGCCGAGTCATAGCGGCTCTCGGCGCAGATGGTGTAGTTCTTGGGCCGGTCATTGGGAGTGACATTCAACGTCACGGATCCCTTGCCGCCGCTGGCTTGCGCAGTGGCCTCACAGTTCCCGCCGGAAACTGCGCCCACCCAGGTGGTGGAGCCCGCACCGGCTGAGCTGACCGCGACGGTAAATGTTGCCTTGGTACCGTCAGGGTTCGCGGACCAGGTGGGGTCGGAAATGTGCGGGCTACTCACACCATTCGCGGTCACGGAGATGGAGGCTCCCTGTGCCTCGCCGCCCTTGACGGGGGGAAGGTCAAGCCCGGTCACGGGCACAATCGTCACTTGCTGGGCCTCGTTGCTGCCGACGTTGAGCTTGGGGATACTCACCCTGCCGGAGCCGTTCACCGGGACCACGCGTGTCTCGCCATTGGGGCTGGAGACCTTGAGCTCCTTGGTCGACGAATCTCTCACGCTCAGCGTGATGTCCACCTGCTTGCCTGCGTTGTTTGGCGTGGCGAGGGTGGGTACCCAGGTTGCGTTCGTGGGAGCCGCAGGGGGTGCGTAGGACCACGCCTGGGCAGTCACGGCGCCCCTGGACTCACCCACGGAGTTGACGGACTTTGCGGTGTAGGTCTGCTTGTCGCCGTTCGTCAGGTTGGTGAGCTGCGGGCACACACCCTTGGCGTCACATGTCGCGACCTTGGTGGTGCCTCGGTACAGCGCGAAGCCGTTCACGCTTGGGTACGACGACCCGGAGCCATTCGGGCTGACGGACAACGTCGCGGTGCCGTCCCCGAAGGCCACCTGCTTCACCTCGGCCGGCGCCGCCGGGTAGCCGAGCAGGTCAATCGAGATAGTGCCCTGGCGGTCCGGACCGCTCACACGCCCCTGAGCGTCGCGCACGGAGAACACGGCGTTGCACACTGCGCCCGGGGTATCCGCGGTCCACGTGGCCTTCACCGATGAGGCGCCGGACGCCGCGAACGACACCGAGGAACACTCGCTCGCACCCTTGACATCCACGATCTCCAACGCGGTGCCCGGCAAGGGGTTGACCTCACCCTTGGCACCAATCACCGTGACGGTGCACGATGAGCCCTCGGACTGCGAGCACTGCTTGACCGCGGAGCCGCCCTTGGGCAGTTCGGATGGCGCCGGTCCCACCTTCAGCGCGAGAGACACCGCTGGAATATCGGGGTCCGACGTCAGCGCCACAGTCACCGTCTCGCTTGCGCCAGGAACCGCCTTGTCGTTGGCGACAACCGTGACCCTGTCACCATTGACAGTGAACTCGAATTGTTCGCCCGTGTAGTTCGCGGAGAACGCGACTGGCCGAGTCGTCGCGCCAGCGGGCCACGTCACCATCTTGCCCAGGTCGAAGCTGGCGGTATCGCCGGGTGACACCTCCAGCGATGCGCCGGTCAGCGTGGGCTGGGGTGCCTCGGCAACGATGGTGATGGTCACTGGCAGCACCGTCCAGTCCTCCTGGCCGGCAATCCGGAGAGACACCACACATGTGTCGGTGTACGGCGCACCCATGCCTGCCGAGTAGCGCAGGGTCGTTCCGGATACTAGGGAACACGTGGCCTCACCGCGCACACCACTCGGCGAAACGGAACTCGCATCGACCTCAAGCGTCGAGTCCGGCGGCAGCACCACAAAGCTTGAGACATCAAAGTCAACGGACTCGCCCTCGTTGACCTTGGTCTCGGGCGGAACCTCCTTGAGTGACAGTCGCACGGCATCCGCGGCGGGTACCGTCAAGAAGCCATAACTGGTCACGTCCTCTCCGGCAAAGTTCTGCCCATCAACCTGGAAAGGGATCAGCCGCGACTGCTCAGGGAGCGGGCCGGCGATGGTAGTGCCGGAGACCGTCAGGTCATCCGGACCTCCCCACAAGGTCAGGACCAAGCCGGACGGGTCACCGCTGCCCCACGAGACCTTGTTGGTCAGGACGTCCACTCCATCGGTGAACGTCTCACGGTTCTCCTGGGTCAGCACTGTGTCTGTGACGATGGGGACGTCGGCAATCGGTTCACGTACGGCCTTCAGGATGATGCGTCCCACCGCGGTGCTACCGGTGGTGTTGCGCACCGTATAGAAGAACGAGAACGTCCCTGGGTCCTCGCCCACCTGGAGGGCAACGTCGCCGTCCTCAACGCCCACCAAGTGATCGGCGAGCTCCCTGTACTCGTCCGTCCCCAGGGTCGCGTCTGGCTTGACGTCGATCAGTTCCAACTCGCCGCCGGCGAGGTCGACGTCATTAGCGGTGGGGGTGACCACCACGCGACGGTCGGAGCCCACCTGAACCTGCACATAGTCGGTGTACGTCACGGGACTCGGGTCGAGGTCGTCGGCAAGCACGCCAATGAGCGCGGTCGCGGACGCCTCGAGTCCACGCTGGTCCACCACCGTGAAGGTGAACAGGTCCTGTCCGCTGTAGCCGCTCACGCTCGTGTAGATCAGGGCGGAGCCGTCCGCGGACACCGTGGCGGTGCCATGCCCGGGCTGCGTCGCAATGCCGGACAAGGTCACCTTGTCACCATCGGGGTCAATGCCCGTGCCGTCGAATGGCAGGCGCACACTCTCGCCCGAGGCCACCCGTCCCGTCACGCCGCGCGGCGTGGGTGGCGCATTGGTGTCATTGGCGAGCACCGTCACGACGACCGATGCGGTGTCCCGCTGGGCAGGGTAGCCAAGCACATACGTGGAGTAGGAGATGACGTAGTTGCCCGGCTCAGATGGAGCCAGGTACCGAATACGCGGGCCGGCGGGGAACGCCAGCCCGGCTCCCGAGTCGGCAGCCACGGAGGCGGGATCGAGCGCGATCACATTGCCTGCTGGGCCGACGTCGTTCTTCAGTACCGAGATGTCCGCCTGGGTGCCTACCCTCACGGTGATCGAGTCGTCCACTGCGAGCGGGGCGGAGGGCACGTCCGAGTCGAGCAGCACCACCGTGACTTCACCGTGCACGGTTGCCTCGGGACGGCCGGTACCGTCCGATGCGGTGTACGACACCACCCCCAGCGCACCCGGTTGGGCGTCGGCGGTAGAGCCCGCGAGGCGCAGGGCGCTGTGGCCCACGACGTCGGCGGACAGGGTTGCTCCTGGTTCGGGATCGGTCGTGACGTCGCTGAGCAGGAGGACGTGACCGCCGGGGTTGGAAATGGCGGACAGCACGTCCACCGTCACGTCCTCCTTGGCGCGGACGAACGCGGTCAGCGGCACCGTGGTGAGCTGCTCGTCCTCCGGCGCGATCACGGTGATCCGGGCCTTGCCGCGAGCGTCGGACAGCCCGTCGCTGACCACGTAGTCCACCACGTACGAGCCCGGGGTGTCTGAATCAAACGTGAAGCCAATGAGCCCCTGGGTGAGCGCCACATTCGCGCGTGCATCGGGGCCGAGTGAAGCCTCAGTGACCTTGAGCGGACCGCGCGCACCCGTCACGTGATCGGAGACCTCGACGGTGGCGCGCACCCCCGCCGTGATCGTCGCGGCCACGTCCTTGGTGACGAGGGCAGGTTCGCCGAGCACCGTAACGTTCATCGTCTTGGAGGCCGTCGCCCCCCGGCTATCTGACACCACGATGTCGACAGGAATCGCGCCCGTCTCCGTGGAACTCGCGTTGCTGTGCTGGAAGACGACCCGCCCTTCCGGAGACGCGGCCACGACGCCGCTCGCCGATGCGGTCGTTGCCGACTCGATGTAAATCGGGTCGCCCTCGGGGTCTACCCAGCCCGCCAAGGCATCGGCGGAAACGGTGCCACCCGGACTGACCTGGGGGGTCGGCCAATCTGACAGGCAATTCTCCACCCCACACCACACGGGCGGGTTGTTTTCATCGGGGTCCTTGACCGACAGCGTGACCGTTGCGGGTTCGGAACGCAGTCCATCGGAGGCTGTGCCGTCGGTAATAACGTAGGTGAAGGTCGCGGAGCCCTTGGCATCGGGGGCCACGTTCACCACGAGCGACTGGTCGTCGTCGGAGACGGAGACGGTGCCAAAGGCCGAATCGAGTGGGGTCAGGTCCCCAGGAACCAGCGTCAGGATGTCGTCATTCGCGTCGTGATCGTTGAGCAGTGCGGGCACGATGACCTGTCGGCCGGCGCGCACGCCTATCGCGTCGTCCTCGGCAACCGGCGCGCGGGGTTCGCTCACCTGCTCCGCGGTCTCCTGGTCGTCGGCCTCCACCGTCGTCTTCTCGTCCGGCGCCCACTGCTGTGAGGACCGCACCAAGAGGCCGCTGGGGACGTCCCACACCCAACCGGTGCGCGTCTCGTTGACGATCAGTCGCGATCCGTTGGAGCGCAGCACCAGCGAGCGCGTCTCGCCCAGGGCCCCGCCTCCATTGTCCGAGTCACCGTAGTCGAGGTCGGTGGCCTTGCCTTCGGAGTCCCACAGCCGCCCAGGACCCTCACCGGCGGGAAGCCAGGCGCCCACCATGACGTCGTCGTTCTCCGTGGGAGCCGCGGGTTCGCCGAGTGCAAGGTCGGTCGAGCCGTACACGCGTTCCGCACCCGAGCCGTCGAGTGGCACGCTGATGATGCCGTACTCGTCCGCGATGTAGACGGAATCCGCATGACCACTGGGACGCTGAAGAATAGCCTCGGTCGACACCCCGGTAATGATGGGTGCGTCGCCGCCGCGTCGCCATAGTTGGCCGGTTGAGGTGTCCAGGAGCACCCACTGGTCGCCGACCATCGTCATCTGCACCTGGTCACCAGCAGGTGCGCCCGGCACAGCATCGAATCCGTCGTAGGACGCACCGTCGACCTTGCCGCGCATCACGTTGCCGTCTTCCGCAGAGAAGGCCGCGACGTCACCGCCCTCACCTACTGCCATCGCGTCGGAACGGTACTGGCGACGATCCTGCCCGTCCTCGACCTCATCCTCTGCATACGGATCCACGACGGCGGGGGCAAGCGCGGAGCCATCGGACACGCGACCCACCAGCACGCGATGGTCGTCCGTCAGGTAGCCCACCACATCTCCTGCAAAGGTGACGGAGTCGGTCCCCGACGGTGTGGCTACCGTCGAATCGCTCGACGTCTCATCGATGTCAGCCGGTCGGGCGGTCTGGAGCTTGGTAACTGAGGACAGGTTGTGCGAATAGACCAGCAACGAGTCCTCGTACTGCGTCAGGTCGCTGGGCTCGGAGACGTTCTTGACCGTGTCTACTTCCCGCAGTTGCGTATTGACGCGACCAAAACGCTGCCCCGTCGAGCTCTGCATAGCCCAAATGGAGGCATCGTCCGCGCGGACCTCCTGCTCGTCGACTCCCGGCGACACCAGGATGCCGACCCCCAGCGCGACGACGACGAAGGCGCCCGCGACGCGGCGTACCGTGCGCCAGCGCGCGGCGGTCACCCGTCCCACGTCCTCGTTTGCCATGGGCTAGCCGATCACCGAGACGACGACACCGGCGACCACACCGAGCAACACGACTCCACCCACGATCGCGCCGATGATGACGCCCTTGCCTACCCGGTTTGCCTGGGCGTTGCGCAGGGTGCCGGTGCCGGCCCGCGAGTTCGTGTCGGGGTTGCGTCGCAGACGCTGCGACTCCACGGGAACGGTGCTACGGGATGGACCCCGCGGAGCATCGTCCGACGGGGCGAGCGTCGAGGCCTGTGCCCACTCGTCCGTAGGGATCTCCATGGGCGTCACGGGCAACCCCATGGACTGCTCGACCCACTGCAGGGCCTGGCCAAAGACCGCGGCGCTCGGGTAGCGGTCGCCCGGGATGCGGCGCATGCCGCCCTCGAGGACGCCCTCCAGCTCGCGCGGAACGTCGGATCGACCGGTGGGCGTGTACTTGGCCTTGGCGATGCGGTTCTTGAGTGCCTGCTCGTCGGCACGGCCGGGGCCGGTGACGTCGAAGGGGCTGCGCTGTGCGAGCAGCGTGTAGACCGTAGCCGCGAGCGCCCATACTTCCGTGGCGACGGTGCCGGTGCTGCGGTGCTCGACCAACTCGGGGGCGCTCCACGGCGGAGACATGGCGATGGTGTCGGTGTCTCCCGCGGTGACGGCCGATGCGACGCCAAAGTCGGACAGTACGGGGTGGCCAAAGGAGGTCACCAGAATGTTCGACGGCTTGATGTCGCGGTGGAGCAGTCCCGCCCGGTGAGCGGCCTCGACCGCAGACGACGTCTTGACGCCAATCGACAGCACCTCCGCGACCGGAATCTTCTCGTTGCGGTAGCGGTTGGTCAGCGACGTGGGGCAGTACTCCATCACCATGTAGGGGCGGCCGTCGGAGGAGACGGACGCCTCGTAGACGGTCAGGATCGACGGGTGCGAACTCAGGGAGGCCATAATGTCAGCCTCGACCGCGAGCGCACGCGCGGACGCGTCATCCTGAACCTTGCTCAGCAGCACCTTGACGGCGACCAGCCTGCGCGGCATGTTCTGCTGGAAGAGGAACACGTCAGCGAAGCCGCCTGAACCTAGCGGGCGAACGTAGGTATACCCAGGTAAAAGGGGAGGTGTGAGGGTCTGACGCCTAGCCATGCTACCCCCCAAGGATCGCTAGCGAAATGGTTCTAATTTTAGAGGTGCGGCTGTGCAGCCTCAACAAATCCAGCGTCAGACTAACCGACGCGCGCGGGGGGACAAAATACATCAAGCGCAGTGTGACAAGTTCGACTCGCAACGCCGGGATGTGACCTTGCCCGAGGACGTGTTACGAGTAGTCCTCGAGCGGCGGGCAGGCACACACAAGGTTGCGGTCGCCGTGAGCGTTGTCGATGCGCCGCACGGGCGACCAGTACTTGTCGCGTCGTAGACCATCCACGGGGAACGCCGCCTGCTCGCGCGAGTAGGCCTGGTCCCACGAGTCGCTCACCACCATGTCCGCGGTGTGGGGTGCGTGACGTAGCGGTGAATCCTCGGCGGCGATCGTGCCCGCCTCGACGTCCGCGATCTCACCACGAATGGCAATCATCGCGTCGATGAAGCGGTCGATCTCGCCCTTGTCCTCGGACTCGGTGGGCTCCACCATGAGCGTGCCCGCGACGGGGAACGACATGGTGGGGGCGTGGATGCCAAAGTCGATGAGACGCTTGGCGACGTCCTCCGCCGTCACGCCGGTGGCCTTGGTGAGCGGGCGTAGGTCGAGAATGCACTCGTGGGCAACGAGACCACCGGGTCCGCGGTAAAGCACCGGGAAGTGCTCGTCCAAGCGCGCGGCGACGTAATTGGCCGCGAGTACCGCGGTCTGGGTCGCGTAGGTCAGGCCGTCGTGGCCCATCATGGCGATGTACGCCCAGGAGATGGGCAGGATGCCGGCGGAGCCGTAAGGGGCCGCGGAGACCGCCGCGCCCACGCGCTCAAGTTCGTCCGGCGTCTGAATGGACTGACGCACCTCGGGCAGGAACGGCACCAGGTGCTTCGCCACCGCCACGGGACCCACGCCGGGTCCACCGCCGCCGTGTGGGATGCAGAACGTCTTGTGCAGGTTCAGGTGCGACACGTCGCCACCAAAGCGACCGGGCTTCGCGAGCCCTACGAGCGCGTTGAGGTTGGCGCCGTCGATGTAGACCTGGCCGCCTGCGTCGTGCACCGCGGCACACACCTCACCCACGTGCTCCTCGTACACACCGTGCGTGGAGGGATAGGTCAGCATGATCGAACTGATGCGACCCTCATGCGCGGCCAGCTTCGCATGGAGGTCCTCGAGTGAGATTTCGCCGTTCTCGGCGGTCGCGACGACCACGACGCGCAGCCCGGCCAGGACGGCCGATGCCGCATTGGTGCCGTGCGCCGATGCTGGGATCAGGCACACATCGCGTTCGGACTCTCCAAGGGAGGCGTGATAAGCGTGAATCGCTAGCAGGCCGGCGTATTCGCCGCGCGAGCCCGCGTTGGGCTGGACGGAGACGGCGGCGTAGCCCGTAATCTCCGCGAGCCACTGCTCGAGTTGCGCGATCATGTCGCGGTAGCCGGCAGTCTGCTCCGACGGCGCGAACGGGTGGATACTCGCGAAGCCGGGCCAGCTGATGGGGGCCATCTCCACGGCGGAGTTGAGCTTCATGGTGCACGAGCCCAGCGGGATCATGGTGCGGTCCAGCGCGAGGTCACGGTCGGCCAGCTTGCGCATGTAGCGCATGAGTGAGGTCTCGGAGCGGTGCGCGTGGAAGATCGGGTGTTGGAGGTAGTCCGAGGTGCGGCGCATCTCCCGCGGGATCTTGACTGACGGTCCCGAGTAGACCGTGCGCTCGGGCTGATGGTCGAGGACCGCGGCGACGATGTCCGTGAGGATGTCCACCGTGGTGAGCTCGTCGCACGAGATCGACACCGCATCGTCGTCGACTTTGTGAATATTGATCCCACGGGCTGCGGTGCGAACCATGATCGAATCTGCCCCGCGGGGAACCTCGACCACGATGGTGTCGTAGAACTCTGCGTGACGGATGGTGATGCCGCGAGCGATCAGCGCGTCGGCGAGGGTTGCGGCCATGGTGTGGACGCGCAGCGCGATCTCGCGCAGGCCGTCGGGACCGTGATAGACCGCGTACATCGATGCCGTGATGGCAAGCAACGCCTGCGCGGTGCAGATGTTCGACGTGGCCTTGTCCCGGCGGATGTGCTGCTCGCGGGTCTGCAGGGCGAGGCGGTAAGCGGTGTGGCCGTCGGCGTCCACGGAGACGCCCACGAGGCGACCCGGCAACTGACGCTCGAGGCCCTTGGTGACTGACATGTACGCAGCATGAGGGCCACCAAAGAAAAGCGGAACACCAAAGCGCTGCGTGGAACCCACGGCAATGTCCGCGCCCAGTTCACCGGGCGCCTTGATGACGCACAGCGACAGGATGTCGGCGGCAACGGTCACCAGACCGCCAGCCGTGTGCGCGGCCTCCACCACGTGGGAAATGTCACGTACCCGGCCCGATGCTCCGGGCTGCTGGATCACCACGCCCACCAGATCATCGGGCGCAGTCCAGTCGTCACCCAACTCTTCAACGCGCATCGGCAGTTTGATGGCGTCGGCCTGGGCCTTGACCACGGCGATGGTCTGCGGGAGGCACTCGGCGTCAAGGATGATCACGCCGCCGTCCTTGCCCTTGACCGCGCGGCGCATGAGCAGCATCGCCTCGGAGACGGCGGTGGCCTCGTCGAGCAGCGAGGCGCCAGCGACGGGAAGCCCCGTGAGGTCGGAGACCATGGTCTGGTAGTTCAGCATGGCCTCGAGTCGACCCTGCGAGATCTCGGCCTGGTATGGCGTATAGGCCGTGTACCAGGCTGGATTCTCCAGAATATTGCGCTTGATGACCATGGGGGTAATGGTGTCCGAATACCCCTGGCCGATCATCTGGACCTGCACCTGGTTGCGCTGCTCGAAGTCCTGGAGGGCGCCCAACGCCTCGTGCTCGGTGAGGGCTTCCGGCAGGACCAGCACGTCGTCACCCCGGATGGACTCTGGGACGGCAGCATCGATCAGCGTGGCGAGGGACGAATGGCCGACCGTCTTCAGCATCTGTGCGATGGCGTCAGAGTCGGGGCCTACATGGCGATCAGAGAACGAAGTCACCGACCTATTGTGTCGCATCCGCGGCACACGCGATAGACGGGGGCTCTTGATAGACGCAAACGCCCGGCTTCCCCATGGGGAGGCCGGGCGTCGCGGTGCGGCGAATCGCTCGCCGCGAATGGAACTAGCTCACCGAGCACTGGTTCCCGTTGAGCGAGAACGCAGCCGGAACGGCCGGACCGCTGCCCGAACCGACGAACCCGAAGGTCACCGAGTCCCCAGCACCAATGATCGGGTTCCATGACAGGTTCTTCACGTGAACCGAGGATCCGGTCTGGCTGTCATCGCCGGCCCAGAGGTTCCTGATGCTCTCTCCCGCCGTGAAGTCCCACGCCAGATCCCAACCGTTGACGCCGATCGTGGCGTCGTTAGTGATGGTCACCTGTGAGATGAAACCGTTGGGCCAGGTGCCGTGGATCGTGTAGTCCACTGTGCACTGAGCGGGCTCGGGCGAGGCTCCGATGGTGACCGGAATCCGCACCACCGTGCCGGTCTTGTTGCCCGTGACCTCGATCACCGTGTCGCCCTCGGGCAACTTGGGAACGGTGAACTCGACATGCGCGGTGCCCTGCTCGTCATAGGCGTCGGTCTGCTGCTCGTTCGTGACAGCGAACTTTCCCCTGTTCTTGCCCCCGATGGTGACCTTGACGTTCTTGTCCAACGTATCGCCGGGACCGGTCATCATGAGCGAGCTGAGGTCAAAGGAAACGGTGTCTCCCTTAGCGACGGGCTCGTCGGTCATTCCGGTCACTCCTACCGCATGCTGCGTGGGGTCCACCTCGAGCGTGCCGTTGTCGTCAAGGTAGTCGACCATGGCCTGCAGGTCGACACGTCCCGAGTCCGCGACGTTGGTGCCCTCCGCGAGGGTCGAGAAGTTGTCTCCTCCCGCCGCGAGGAACGAGTTCGCCGTCACCGTGTAGGTGTCGTCAGCCCCGATCAGCTCGCCGTCCAGGTACATGTTCCCAATCCGTTCGCCAGCATCGGCGGCGGGGTCGTAGGTGTACGTGAACCCGGTCGAGGTGCCCAGGCGCAAGAAGGGACGTGAGGAGCCCTCCGGCTGCCACTGCTCCTCCAACACGTCGGAGATCTGCTCACCGGTGAGGGTCATTGTCACCAACGTGTTGGCAAACGGCTGAACATCGGCCGCCTGCTTAAAGGTGACGTCGCTCGGGTAAGTCTTGCGGTTGCCATCTGCCTTGCCGAGTAGGTCTGCGCGCAGACCTCCGGGGTTCATGAACGCAATCTGAGCACCAGACTCCTGGGTCGCCCACAGTTGGACGTCCGCGACGCCGTTACCGAGCGTCGACTCTGCGCCACGGGCGGAGCCGGGGTCGCCACCGGCGAGCGAGGCGCGGTAGAGCGGCGCGTCGATCTTTCCGATCACTGCCGCACCCAGGGGTTCGGCACTGTCGACCGCATCCTGAACGATCCCCGCCACGTCGGCATCGGGATCGTAGGCGTTGTAGAGCGGGATGATCGAGGTCTCGAGTCCCACCACATCACCGTTCGCATTGAGTGTGAAGAGCAACTGGTTGAGGTTGACGCCGTACTGACCCGCGGAGACCACAGGGCGCTCGGTCACCGCGCGGCCCTCGTCCTGCCAGGCCTTGACCGGCACGCGGTGGTCGTACGCCAGGTGCGTGTGACCGGAGATGATCGCGTCCACGTCGTCGCTGACGTTGGTCACGATCTCACCAAAGTCGCTGTTGGGATCCACAGCATCGTCGTAGGCCGTGCTGGTCGCGCCTTCGTGAACCAGCAGGACCACCAGGTCTGCGCCGTCGGCCTTAAGCTGCGCAGCGGAGCGGTTCGCAGCCACGTAGGGCTCCTCGATGGTGAGACCCTCAATCCCTGATGGGCTGACGAGCTCGTGCAGGTGGTCGGTGACGGCTCCAACGAACCCGACCTCGATGTCGCCAAAGTTCTCAGTCCAGGTCTCCGGAAGGGCGGGATCGCCAGCGGCGTCTCGAACATTCGCCCCCAGGTACTCCCACATAGCCCCGCCATAGGGGTTGGAGGTGGCGTCGTACGGTGCCATCACGCGGTTCACCAGGTCGTCGTAGCCCTGGTCGAACTCGTGGTTGCCGACTGCCGAGACGTCGAGTCCCATCGCGTTGAACGCGTCGATGGTGGGCTTGTCCTGCTGGACAAAGCTCTCAAACGTCGAGGCACCGATGAGGTCGCCAGCTGCGGCGAACACTGAATCGGGGTAGTCGGCCTCAAGCGCATCGATGGCGCCGCCCAACACGGCCGCGCCTGCGTCTCCGGAAAACGAGTTGGGCAATAGCCGACCATGAAAGTCGTTGATGCCCAGAATTTGCACTGTTGTGTCGTCCTCTGCCGCCTGCGCCGGGGTGATGGCGAGGGTAGCGAGGCCACCGATGGCTGCCGCGGTCGCGACAACTCTGGCGGACGTGCGTAGCGCTAATGTCATTGTTTGTCCCTTTCATATGGGTTTGGACCTTAGCGACGCTAACCCGGCTTCACGCTCGGCGCATCTCGAAACACGCACCGTCACCGGGCCGTCACCGAACTTTCATGTGGCCACAGTGCGCTTTGTCAGTGACGCGCATAGTGTTGAAGGGACAGGCGAGTCCACACCCGCCCACCCACGAAAACTTGCGGAACTGATCCCGCGGAAGAGGAGCAATGATGAGTCATTTCGATGGCAAGACGGCGCTAGTCACCGGAGGCGGTTCTGGACTCGGCGAGTCAATCAGCAAGGACCTCGCCAAGCACGGCGCCAACGTAGTTGTTGCCGACATCGACTTGGACGCCGCGACGCGGGTGGCTGAGGACATCAAGGCCGATGGTGGCGAGGCCACCCCGTTCCAAGCCAACACAGCAGTCGCTGAGGACAGTAAGAAGTCCGTTGACTTTGCGGTTGAGACCTATGGCGCGCTCAACTTTGCCGTGAACAACGCCGGGATCGGAGGCGAATCGGCCCCCGTGGGTGAGGTGGACCTCGACGATTGGGATCGCGTGATCTCTATCAATCTGAGCGGCGTCCTCTACGGCATGCGCTATCAGATACCTGCCATTCTGGCCGCGGGGGCTCACGAGGGTGCCATCGTGAATATGGCCTCGATCCACGGAACGGTGGCCGCGCCAGGCAACGCCGCCTACACGGCCGCTAAGCACGGCGTGGTGGGAATGACCAAGAACGCCGCAGCGGAGTATGGCGCGCAAGGTCTACGGGTCAACGCGATTGGCCCGGGCTACATCGAGACACCACTGCTTGCGGCGGCTCCCAAGGAGTTGATCGACGGCATCGAGGCCAAGCACCCGCTCGGCCGACTGGGACAGCCGCATGAGGTAGCGAACCTGGCCACCTTCCTGCTCTCCGACAAGGCATCCTTTATGACGGGTTCATACGTCCTCGTCGATGGTGGCTACACGGCGGTCTGACGTCAGATCGGCACCAGTTCTGCCCGGCGCACTGATAAATCACGGCGCTTGCGCATCAACGCGGTCTCCAACCCGCACACCACCCCAGATACCCTGGTGCCGTGAAGGTTGTCATCCAGGTCCCGTGCCTCAACGAGGAGTCCACGCTCGCGAGCGTGCTCGAAGGCCTACCCACGCACCTCGACGGCGTGGATGAAATTGAGATCGTGATCATCGACGACGGTTCTTCGGACCGCACCGTCGAGGTCGCCCGCGAGCACGGCGTCACTCACATCGTGCGCCACGCCCGCAACATGGGGCTGGCACGTTCCTTCCGTGATGGGGTCGAGTACGCCCTCAGCATCGGGGCCGACATCGTCGTCAACACCGACGGCGACAACCAGTACCCCGGCGACCGCATCGGCGACCTGGTGGCCCCCATCATCGCCGGCGATGCCGACATCGTGATGGGCGACCGCCAAACCCATACCATCGCGCACTTCTCGCCCTTCAAGAAGACGATGCAGCGGTTCGGCTCGTGGGTTGTCAACAGGGCGGCGGGCACCAAGCTGCCCGATGCCGCGTCCGGCTTCCGCGCTTACTCCCGGTATTCGCTCTACCGCCTGAACATCGTGACGCAGTTCAGCTACTGCATGGAGACCATCATCCAGGCGGGCAACAAGCGCCTCGCGATCATCTCCGTGCCCATCGAGACCAACGCCAAGACGCGCGAGTCCCGCCTGTTCTCCAACAACTTTGAGCACATGCTGAAGTCCGGCCAGGCGATCCTGCGCTCGTACACGATGTACCGCCCATGGACCCTCTTCGCGACCATCGCGGCGATCTTTGGGCTGATCGGCCTGTTCCCGTTCGTGCGCTTTCTGGTGCTGCGAATCGCCGGCAACGACGGCAATCACATCCAGTCACTGATTTTTGGCTCCGCGATGATCGTGGTCGCGGTGCTCGCGCTTGCCCTCGGAGTGCTGTCGGACCTGATGCGCAACAATCGCATCCTGCACGAGGAGACCCTCGAGCGCCTCCGCGAGCAGCAGTACGGGCCGTCGCGCATCGCCGAACACACCCTCCCTAGTTTCCGCGCCGCCAAGCCGACCGTTCCCGGCAAGCCTTCCCCGGCATCGGCCGCCACCACCTCACCCGCCACGGAAGGCGACGCCTGATGCTCGGCAAACTCAAAAGGTACGCCAAGAACGCCCTCGCCGTTCCGGTGATTCGCAAGACCTACAACGGTGCCAATCGCGCCGTGCTTGAGTTGGGTGGTTCGTCGCGCATTGGCGCCACCATCTACTCCATTCCCGGCTTCTTCACGCAAAACCGCGAGCAGTGGGCCGTGCTGTCCGGACGCCGCGCCTACTACAAGAACCTTGGCAAGGACCGCTCTACTCACGTCGAGCTGCGCCGCAACGTGCATCGCCTCGAGAAGGGCATCCTGATGCAGCCGCGGCGCGACGTGTTCGCCCGCGACTACATCGAGGAGACGGTCGAGTTCTACGCCAAGGCGCTGGGGCGCCCGGCGACCACGTCCAATCTGGACGCGGGCGAGATGCAGTGGGCACACGACGTCCTGGCCGAATACTTCGGAATCGTGACGGGAGACGATGCCGCGGTCGCGCGGTCGCGCGCCGTGTTCGAGGCGCTGCCCCGCTACGGAACTCCCGCCTCCGTCCACCCGTACCCGCAAGGATCGCTGCCCAAGACGGACATCACCTACGAGCAGATCCTCCAACTCGCCGAGTCGCGCCGCTCGGTCCGCTGGTTCCAGGACCGCCCCGTGGAGCGAGAACTGATCGACAAGGCGCTGTTGGTTGCGCGCCAGTCTCCGTCCGCGTGCAACCGCCTTCCCTACGAATACCTGGTGTTCGACGACCCGGAGACCGTTCAGCAGGTCGCCGGAATCCCGTTCGGTGCGACCGGCTACGCGCATCAGATCCCCACGGTCATTGTGGTCAAGGGTGACCTGTCCAACTACTTCTCTCCGCGTGACCGCCACGTGCCGTACATTGACGCGTCTCTCGCGACTATGGGCTTCATCTACGCGCTCGAGACGCTGGGGCTGAGCTCGTCCTGCATCAATTGGCCCGACTTCGAGCCGCTTGAGGGGCGCATGGCCAAGACGCTGCGCCTCAAGCCGCATGAGCGCGTGATCATGCTGCTCGCGGTCGGCTATGCGCAGCCCGACGCACTGGTCGCCTACTCCAAGAAGAAGTCGCTGGAGAACCTGCGGACCTTTGACCGGGACACGGTTGCCCGCGCGCCAAAGGCAGGCAAGGACGGCAAGCCAGCGGCCGCCGGCGAAGGCACCTTCGACTAGCCGATGGCGAACCGCAAGCAACTCCTGCGGACCGGCCTGGGCGTCCTCGTCATCGGCGTGGTCGCGTACTTCTTCGCCAAGGCGCTAGCGGACAACTGGGACGCCATCCAGGATGCCGACCTGTCGTGGGGCTGGTGGGCCCCCGCCGCATTGGTGTTGTTTGTCATTGCCGTGGCCATCTCGGGGTGGCTGTGGGGGCGCATCGTCGCCGTGCTGTCAGGTCAGCCCCTGACTGTCGCCGAGTCCATCCGGGTGCATTTCTCCTCGTGGCTGTTGAAGTACATCCCGGGACAGGCGGGATTCGTGGTCAACAAGGTGGCGTGGGGCAAGCGACGCGGGTTGTCACGCCTACTCGTGCTGATCTCCGTGGTGTACGAGAACGCGTTCCTGCTGCTCGGCTCAACAGTGCCAATGCTCGCGATCCTGCTGGTCGCCCGCGCCGGCGACGGCGAGGTCACGCACGCGGTGTGGTTCGCAGTCGCTGCGGTGGTGCCTCTCATCGTGCTGCTACACCCCGCGGTCTTCCACCGCATCGTCAACCTGCTTGCTAGGCGCACTCTCAAGCGCGAGGTGCCGCCCGAGTACTTCCTGCGCACCGGCTCGGTGTGGAAGTACCAGCTGGCCTTCCTGCTGCCCAGGGTCATCAACGGTATCGGCGTCGTGGCGATTGCCATCGCCGTGGCGGACGCCGCTCCCTCTTCGTGGCTACCACTCATCGCCGCGTACGCGCTGGCCGGTGCCGTAGGAATCCTGGCCGTTTTTGTGCCGAGCGGGTTGGGCGTGCGCGAATCGGTGTTCGTGCTGTTCGCCACTCCTTACCTGGGACTAGAGCAGGCCATCATCGTCTCCCTCGCGGCGCGCGTGCTCGCCACGGTCGCTGACCTGTTGATCGCCGGCGCCTACGGACTGCTGACCGCGAGCGCCAAGCGGCGGGGAGAGCTGCCCACGGCATCGGCCGATGTCAGCGTGCACGACACCGTGGCGGACAATGGAACTTCCATCTCAGACGACGACAAGGACGTGCGGGACGCATGAAGGTAGCAATCATCGGCTCGGCGCTGTCGGGCAACAAGGGCGCGGCGGCCATGCTCGAGAGCGCGGTGCATCACCTGAGTGAGCGCCACCCCGGCGTCGAGATCTCGCACCTGAGCATGTACCCACGCTCGGATGCGGAGCTCAACACCCACGAGAGCGTCACCGTGATGGATGCCTCGCCGCTGCGCCTGGGCGTGCTGATCAACGGCGGCGCGCTGGCGTGGCGGGTGCTGCCGTTTGCGCGGGAGTCCATCGCGTCCGGCGTGCCCGAGGTGGGTGCCATCGCCGACGCCGACGTCCTGCTCGACCAGGGCGGCATTACATTCGTGGACGGCCGCACCAAGTTCCTGATCTACAACGTGGCGTCCGTGCTGCCGGCGCTGTTCGTGGGCACGCCCGTCGTGAAGTGCGCGCAGGCGCTCGGACCGTTCAAGTCCTTGGCGAACCGCACGCTGGCCAAGGCGATCCTGCCGCGCATGGCGTCGATCGTGTCGCGCGGGGCCGTCACGCAGGCGCACCTGGACACTTTGGGGCTGACCAACACGGTGGCCGGCGCGGACCTCGCCTTCACGCTCGACGTCACCGAAGCCGATGCGGCGAGCGCGGAGGCCAAGGTCGACACCTCGTTCTTCGCCGGCGGCGACGTGGTGGGCATCTCGCCCTCGCAGGTGCTGAGGGCCGCTGCAGAGGGTCGCGGCGAGGACCACGTCCAGCAGATCGTCGACCAGATCGACCACATCACCGAGGAGCTCGGCCGTCCCGTGTACCTGGTCGCACACTCCACGCGTCCCAACGAAAAGACGCACAACAACGACCTGCCCGTGTGCCGGCTGATTCACGAACGCGTCGCATCGCCAGACCGTGTGCTGTTCCCCGACGGCGAGCTGTCCTCGCAGGAGCTTCGCTCACTGATCGGCCGCTGCGACGTCTTTGTCGCGTCACGCTTCCACGCGATGGTGAGTTCGCTGGCGACCGGCATTCCCACCCTGGTGTTGGGCTGGTCGCACAAGTACCGCGAGGTGTTGGACATGTTCGGACTTGCCTCCTGGGCACTACCCGCGGACGACGTGGACTTGGCGACCTTCGTCCTCAGGTTCGCGGAGCTGGACGCTCAGAAGGGTGCGGTGCGCGCGCAACTGGCCGAGCGCTTCCCCGCGGTGCGGGCGAAGGCGATGGAGCAGCTGGATGTGATTGATGCCGTTGCCCACCAGCAACCGGCCAGCACATCCTCCTCCACGGCCTCCTAGACACTCTCCGAGTACCAGATCTCCACCCGCTCCGTATTGGTCCGATTTGGCACGTTCTGGAGCGGCTCGGCATCCTGTTGGTTGTTTTTGTCACGCCTGGGGCTTCGCCCAATGTGCTAAGGACTTCGACAGTTGGCGAGCGGCAGCGTCCGCCTCGCCAGTCGACTGGTCACTATCGGACCAATAGCAGTCTGAGAGCGCCCAAAGCGTGCGAATTCGGACCAATAGGGGCGGACGGGAAGCGGCAGAGCGGGCGGCGACTAGGAGCGACCCCTGAGCTTGTCGATCTGCCGGCGCTCCCGTTTGGTGGGCCGCCCCGCCCCCCGATCGCGCTTGCCCGCGAGCGCCACGTGCTCCTTGGGTGGCGGCTTGGGGCTGTGATCGATGTAGGCGGTCGCAGCAACCGGCGCCCCCACCCGTTTGGACAGCAGCCTCGTCACCTCGACCACCCGCGGCCACTCACCGCCGCGCACCTCGATACGGTCGCCGGGAACCACGGTCGCGGAGGCCTTGGCTCGCTCGCCGTTGAGACGAATGTGACCCGCGCGGCACGCAGTGGTCGCCTGCGAGCGCGTCTTGGCCAATCGCACCGCCCACACCCACGCATCGATGCGCACACTCGTCCGTTCCATCCCCCGAGCCTACGGCGCGCGCCGTAGGCTGATCAGCATGGACGTTCTTCTCGAAGCAATCGGCTGGGTCGGCTCAATTCTGATCGTGTGGTCACTGATGCAGGCGCGGGTGCTGCGCTTCCGGTGGATGAACTTCGCTGGAGCATTCGTCGCGACCGTCTACAACGGGGTGATCGGCATCTGGCCCTTCGCGTTCATGAACGCGGCGATCACCATCATCGACGCGTACTGGCTGGTACGGCTGTACCGCGAACGTGACGACGCCGAGGTCTACGAGGTCCTTTCAGTGGAACCCGAAGATGCCTTCCTTCAGCACGTGCTCGCGGTCCACGGCACCGACATCGCCAAGCACCAGCCGGCGTTCACCGCGCACGCTCCGGCGGACGGCGCCAAACGCTCCACGTTCCTCGTGACGCGCGGCGACGAGGCCGTGGGTGTGGTCGTCGTTGCGGATCAGGGCGCTGGCGTGGGACTGGTCGAGTTGGACTGGGTCAAGGAGCGCTTCCGCGACTTCGCACCTGGGGAGTTTGTTTACCGCTCCTCCAGCGCTCTGAGCGATGCCGGATTCACCCGCTTGGAGCGAGAGAAGCACGCGGCATTGGACGAGGCGTACGTTCAGAAGGTCGGCTTCCGCTCCGAGGGTGATCGTTGGGTGCGCGAAGTCACCACACCGGCCCCGTCTGCGGAGTAACTGGACCCTCATGGCGCAATGCCCGTGCGGATCCGGAGGTGCCTTCTCCGACTGTTGCCGCCCCTTCCTGACCGGCAAGTCGCACGCCGCGACTGCCGAGGCACTCATGCGCTCGCGCTACACGGCCTACGTGCGCCGCGACAGGTCATATCTGCTGCGCACCTGGCACCCCGACACTCGCCCCGTCACCCTAGACGTCGACGGCGGCACCTGGCAGGGTCTCGAGATCCTGGCGACGGAGCACGGCCAGGCGGCCGATGCCTCAGGCACCGTGACCTTCGTCGCCCACTTTGCGAGCGACGCCGGTGACAACGGCACGATGCGCGAGCACAGTCGCTTCGAGCGGCTGGGCGACGAGTGGTTCTACGTCGACGGCGACGTCAAAGGCGATGGCGGTTGAGCCAACGTAGCGTCGAGAGACAGTGAATTTGACGTCAACCGAACGCGCTGAGAGCTCGCCTCGCGCGCGAGTCGGCGTCGCGGTAGCCTGCGAAATACCGCTGAATTGCCTGAGAGATCGCACATACCCGTGCGTGACTGACCATGCTCGTCATACACATCGCGTCACCGGTACTTTTTCGCCCCGTTGATGCCCCTACGATTAAGGCACGATGGACTACGCGAACGTATCGATTCTCCTCGTGCTTGTCGTCGCGACCGCGCTCGCCTTCGACTTCACCAATGGGTTTCACGACACCGGCAACGCCATGGCAACGTCTATTGCCACGCGTGCGCTCAAGCCTAAGACGGCTGTGGGGCTTTCTGCCTCCCTGAACCTTGTCGGCGCGTTCCTGTCGCTCTCCGTTGCCGCGACGATTGCCACCGGCATCGTCGACGCGGGGGTGGTCACACTAGAGGTGGTGCTGGCGGGACTCGTCGGCGGTATTTTATGGAACCTCATCACGTGGTTCTTTGGCATCCCCTCATCCTCGTCCCACGCGCTTGTGGGAGGCATCGTCGGTGCCGTTATCGCGGCTGTCGGCACCTCCGGTGTGCAGTGGACAGGACTGGTCGGCAAGGTCCTGATCCCCGCCCTCATCGCCCCCATGGTGGCGATCGCGGTGGCTTCCATCGGTACGTGGCTGGTCGTGCGTATCACCCGCGACGTTGAAGACAAGACCAACGACCGCATGTTCCGCTGGGGTCAGATTGGCTCTGCCTCGCTCGTGTCTCTCGCGCACGGAACCAACGACGCGCAGAAGTCCATGGGAATCATCCTGCTGGCGCTGATCGCCTCCGGCGTCGCCCCAAGCGACTCGGGCGTGCCCTTCTGGGTGGTCCTCAGCTGTGCGCTCGCCATGGCACTCGGAACGTACATCGGCGGCTGGCGCGTCATCCGCACGCTCGGCAAGGGCCTCGTGGAGCTCTCCTCGCGTCAGGGTATGGCCGCGGAGACGTCCTCCGCAGCGATCATCCTGGTCTCCAGCCACTTCGGCTACTCGTTGTCCACCACTCACGTCGCCACCGGCTCCATCATGGGCTCCGGTGTGGGCATGAAGGGCGCCAAGGTGCGCTGGTCCGTCGCCGGCCGCATGTTCGGCGCCTGGGTCATTACGGTTCCGTGCGCTGCGGCAGTCGGCGCGCTTGCCGTCCTCATCGAGCAGGGCATCGGCGGCACCGCTGGCGCGTACGTCATCTTTGGCCTGCTGGTCCTCGCCTCGGCGTTTATCTACCTGCGCTCGCGCCGGACTAAGGTCGACTCCAAGAACGTCAATGACGAGTGGGAATCCGAAGCCGACAACGAGTCGGTCGTCGCCCAGTCAGTCGCCTCACATAACCCCCAACTGATGCGCATTAAGAGCAAGCCGCGCAAGAAGAAGGGTAAGAAGAGGGGCAAGCAAAACCACAAAAAGAAGAAACATAAGAAGCACAAGAAGAGCGAGAAGGGTTAGGGCGGACCATGTCGGAGTACATCGAGTGGGGCGCGCTTGCCAACATCGTCGTGGTTGGTGTGCTCTTTGGCGCGGGAGTCCCCGCGCTCTTTGCCCTGGGCGTACGAGCCACCTCCAGCCCAGCCGCGATCCGTGAGGACGGCACCGTGTCGTTGCCGCGACGCATCGTGGGTTTCGTATGCTTCTCAGTCATCGTGCTGGCCATCGTGGGAGCGATCATCTACATCGCCGCAGGCGGGCACTAAACCGGAATAGGCCGCGCCGCGAGTCCGTTGACGCTCAGGTACGCATCTGAACCAACGACGGGAGAGACTCATGTCAGCGCTCATCATTGCCACCAACTACGGTGTCGAGCAGGACGAGATCGTCAAACCACTCGATGCCCTGAAGAACGCGGGCGTGGCAGTCACCGTCGCCGCCCCCAAGCTCGACCCCATCGAGACGCTGGTGGGCGACAAGGACCCCGGCACGACCATCGAGCCCAATGCCACACTTGGTGATGTCGACGCGTCGGAGTACGACCTACTCGTGATTCCTGGAGGCACCATCAACGCCGACACCCTCCGCACGGAGGAGGCCGCCGTCGACCTCGTCAAGGCTTTTTCCGAATCTGGCAAGACTATTGCGGCAATCTGCCACGCTCCCTGGGTTCTGGCGGAGGCGGGCATCCTCAACGGCAAGTCGCTGACCTCATATCCGTCGCTCGCCACCGACCTGAGGAACGCAGGAGCCACCTGGGAGGACGTCGAGCTTCAGGAGTGCGTTGCCGAGGGATGGACATTGCTGACTTCGCGCTCCCCCAAGGACCTGGACGCGTTCAGCAACGCCGTCGTGGAGGCCGCGAACTAACTGCTCGCTAGCCCGTTGTTGCGGTCCCTCAGTCCGTGACGTTGGTCGAGGTTGCTCGCCAGAACATGTCTCCAACATCGTCGGCACTGACCCGGAACTCCCCACCACCGTCCGCCGAGTTTCCGGGACCCCACGGGTTGCGCATCCACATGTCTCCGTTGGATTCGACCCGGGTCACCGCATACGAGTGAGTGTTGACGATGTCGATCTCGCGGCTTTCGCCGTCGGGACCCGTGACGTCGATGGTGTGGTCGCCTGATCGAGGAGACGAGATCACTACCTGACCGCCATCCGCAAGCACATCCCCCAATGATTCGATCTGGCTGGTGCTCAGGCCGGCATGGTTGTCATTCTTGATCTCGTCGACCTGACGCCCGGTAATGATTTCCATGGCGTCCGCGGGGACGCCACCTTCGATGAAGTCGTAGCCGTACTCCTCCCGTATCGCGGACTCGTATAGGGCCGCGATTGAGGGTTTCTCTCCGTCTCCCCCAAAAATCCACCAGCCGCCGTCATCGGCGTCGCTCTGGCGCGCTCCGTGGTCGAAGACGTTCTCCACAAACACGTCAGTGGGAGAGCCGTTCTTGTAGATGGTGACCCAGTACCCGTCCTTGTCCTCGTCCCAGCGGACGTTGTCCTGGATAAACTCGTCGCCACCATCGGTGTCCAACAAGGACACCACGCTACTTAGCATGAAGCAGTCGCCGATGCTGCCCTGGGAGACATCGTCAGGATCAAAGGAATCGTCGTCGGTGATGTTGTCGGTGACGCGTTTGTCCGGCACGGTCTCATCGTCGTCATCACCCCAGGAGAAGGGATTCCACCAGGACCCGTCCTTGGCCACGCCTCCAGCGGCCATACGTAACTCGCTGGCGGCAATGGCGGCAGCCTGTTGGGCCCGTCCCTGTGCCCCGAACGCCGCCATACGCGTCGCGCCGATGTCCAATAGGGCTCCGACGTCGAGGGGATTGCGCCGTATGGCGTTGACGGCGCGGTCAAAGCCGATTTGGGCGTGCTCGTAGGCCCTTTGCGCCTCGTCAAGCGCGGCGGCATACCGCGAAAGGGTCCCGCCGGCGGCACGGATCCTCTCCGCGAGCGCGACGGCATCGGGAAGCGTTCGGTGAACGGCCTCCGTGTAGGCGTCGGCGGCCGCACCTCGCCACACCTCGGGTTGGGCGCCCTTGGCGGTGGACTGAGCCTCGTCGACGGCGGCAGCATGCCGAACCAGTTCTGCGGAGACCGCTTGGATCTGCTCAGGCGAGCCAGGCAGGCCTACCACAGCCGCCACCGTAGTTGAATGTCATATCCGGCACCATCGGCGTCCACGGCAAGACCGGATTCTTCAATCGCCACTACCTCGATGACGCATAGGGCGTTCACGCGCACGGTGTCACCTACGGACAGCGGGGCATCGGTGACGCCAAGTAACTCAACGGTATCCGCAGAGGCGTTCACTCCGAACTCGGAGCCACACACGCTTGCCTGCGTCCCCGCCTGCACGGTAGTTCCTACCCCCACGACACCAACGATGATCACCGCGGCGACCACGATGGCCAGGATCAAGGCGGCCACCGCTGCGAGCACCGTGCGCCTCCGACTCATGACGCGGCCTCAGGACCTTCAGTGAGCTCTATGGCCGCGGCCGTCTGGGAGCCGTCCGGGCTGACAAGGATCTCGATGACCTTGACCGAGCCGCCGCCGGGTAGCGGGGCCGACTCTCCTGCTGCGAGTTCTACCGCGGTGCGACCCTTCGCGCTGGCAATTCCGAGCCTCGCTGCGATGCCGCCGCCCTCATCTGAGGTGCGCATGGTGGAGCGGATGAAGCCAATGGTGAAGCCGTTGCCTCGACGTTGTGTCCCCTGTCGCAGGACCTCCCGGGCATCCTTCACGACAGTCGTCCTCGAAGTGCGTCCAGCTTCCCAACGGACTCGCTCTCCTGAGCTTCCATGTCAGCAACAGTCCCTTGGACTCCGGCGGCAAGATCCGTCCACTGCTTCCCAAGACTGCGCGCTTCACGGCCGAGCGCTAGCTCAAAGGCGGAAGCCGCTGCGCCCAACTCTGCGGAACCATAGGGAGCGTTGCCCAGCATGGTCGGCACAGCATCAACGAGGGCGTTCGACGCATCAGTCAGGCGCTTCCGCACGGCATCCATGTCTGCCGCATCCATCGCGATGTCCATCGTTGCCCCCGGTAGCTCCCGCCCTGCCCTAACTTCGTCGGCAGGTAACTCGCCGATCGTAGCAAAACGGACATGGGAGGTGAGTCGACACCAGTAGCAAGGACCTAGGCGTCTAGCAGGCCTTGGCGAACTGCACTTGCCAGAGTAGGCGTCAGTGGCAGTCTTGGGATGAGTGCGGCTTGGTACGCGTGATAGATGTCTGACTTGCCGTCCCATACAGTGCTCGACGGCAAGTTATCGGGTCCAAGCTCGTGGATCCACGATCCCGATCCGTCGAGGAAATAGGTTTCCGCGTGGTCCCACCACTGCGCGTAGAGGTGGGCGTAGCGAACCTCGCCCGTCGCCATCCACAACGCGGCAGCTGCACCCAGGGCCTCCGTCACGACCCAGTGCATGCGCTCACGAACCACCGGCACGCCATCGAAGTCCACGGTGTAGACAAATCCCTCGGCGCCGTCCACGGACCAACTATCGGTGACAGCCGTATCAAACAGCTCGGTGGCCCCATCGAGCAGCCACGCGACGTCGACGGTATCGGCCCCAGTGGCCAGGGCTGCCGCGCGAGCGTGCAGCGCCAACCGTGCCCACTCGAAGGCGTGTCCGCCTGTCGCTCCGAAAGGACGGAAGGGGTGGGACTTGTGGTCGGCGTTGTACTGCGGCAACGCGTCCCACGTCGCACTGAAGTGCTCAGGAATACGCCAACGGTAGTCGGCTGCGTAGCCAAAGACCCGCTTGAGGATGATCAACGCGCGCGAGCGCCACGCCGAGTCCCCCGAGGCATCGGCGACGGCGAGATACGCCTCGACCGTGTGCATGTTGGCGTTAACTCCTCGATAGTCCTCGGACTGAGTCCAAGCCTCATCCCAGCCCTCCAGCGCCATACCTTCGTCCTCTCGCCAGAATCGCTCCAGGTGCACGGTCATGGCCTCGTTCATCAGTTCAGCGGCGCCTGGGCGGCCCGCAACCGTTGCCGAAGAAGTCGCCAGCAGAACGAAGGCGTGGCTATAGGCCTGCTTGGAGCGATCCACCGGCCCCTGCGCGTCGATGCTCGTAAACCAGCCGCCGTTGATGGGATCCGCAAACCCCTCTCTCAGGCTCGCAAGACCATGGTCGACCAACGCCGCGCACCCCGGCCTGCCCTGGAGCGCGCCAAGACTAAACGCATGAATCATGCGGCACGTGACGTACAGTTCCGAATAGCCAGGTGTTTGAGTCTCTGAAACCCGGCCTTCCCCGTCAAGGTTGCCAAATCCGACATCGATTGCACTGGCGGATCCGAATCTCAACAACCCATCTGCGTGGCCCTCGAGCCAGCGAGCGTGCGAAGCGTCTCCAATCCACACGGGCGGGTTCATGTCAGGCATTGTTGGCTCCTCGATTTGTGGTTCTAGTTCAGTAGATGTGGTGGCTCGTGTCGTCATCGGCTGGCCGCCAGAAAGTCGGCCAACGCCGTTCGCACACCCTGTTCGCGAATCGCGGTCCGGTACTGCCAGTACGCCTCACGCACGTGTGGATCCCGGCCCAGTTGGCCAAAGATGGCCTCAATGTCCAACATCGCGGCTATTTCGCCGGTCTCCTCGCGCCGTGCCGCAGCGAGCAGCTCGGGCAAGCGCGCGTCGGTCACGTGCTGGCCATCGGTGGCCTGGGCATCGGCGATCCATACGCCCCATGCGGCGAGGGCGAACATCCCGTAGCGGTTCGGCGTTCCGTCAGCGCCTTCGACGAGTACCGGCACGACGAACTTGGGAATCCGATCCGACGAGCTCACCACTTGCCGCGCCAGCGTGTCACGCACCGCGGCGGAGCCAAAGCGGGCGATCAGATTCGTGCAGTACTCGTCGAGATCCACCCCAGGTACGGGTCGGAGAGTAGTGCGTGCTTCTCGCATCCACCCCTCGACGAGCGCGACTACCTGCGGGTCGCGGCACGCCTCGTCAACCCATGTCAGGCCCGCGAGTAACGCCGGATAGCTCATCACCTGGTGCGAGGCATTCAACAGGCGGAGCTTCATCAGTTCGTAGGGCTGGACGTCCTCGACCAGTTGAACGCCGGCTGACTCCCACGTCGGCCGGCCGGTGGGAAAGTCGTCCTCGAGAACCCACTGCAGGAAAGACTCCGCGCGCACCGGCCAGCGATCCTCAACACCGGTGTCCACGGCAACCGCACGACGCCCCTCGTCGGTGGTTCCCGGTGTGATCCGATCCACCATCGAACTGGGGAACGCCACGTTTTCCGCGATCCACAGAGCATGTTCGGGGTCCCTCGCCTCTGCCACCGCGAGCAGAGCCGTCCGCGCGACGCGTCCGTTGTGCTGCACGTTGTCACAGGACAACACGGTGAACGGAGCGGCACCGCTGCGCCGACGCCTCCATAGGGACTCGGCGATGAGACCGAACGCGCTCGTCGGCACCTCGGCGCCGGCCATGTCCGCCCGAGTCGCGTCGTCGACAGGAGTGAACTTGCCTGTTGCGTCATCGACTCCGTAGCCACCCTCGGTAATGGTCAGGGACACAATCCGAACGGCCGGATCGGACATCTGTTCCAGGACGGCTTGGGCGTCATCCGGCGCATGCAGATACCGGACGATGCTTCCCACAACGCGGGAGCTTTCACGCCCCTGCGGGTCGATTGTCGTCAACGTGTAGAGGCCATCCTGCGGCACGAGGGCGTCGCGAGTCGGCGCGTCGGCAGCGCGTACCCCGACTCCACAAATGCCCCACTGGGAGTCTGAGGCCAGCACGCGGTCGACAAAGAGCGCCTCATGGGAACGATGAAACGCCCCGACCCCGATGTGCACGATGCCCACGCGCACATCCGACCGGTTGTAGTCCGGCACCTGGACGTGCGGAGCAAGGTCGACAAGGGTGGCTTCACTCAGCATTGTCATCGGTCGAGGTCCTTTGGTTGGCGCTGTGACTGTTGAGCTAAGGCTGATGGGGCGTCACTTACCCGGAAAACGAGGTCAGCCCGGTCTCGCGTCGTCATCACGGTCTGGGCGTTTGGCACATCCACGGTCGCCACCCAGCTGCGGGCCGCTTCCGGACTATGGCCGTGACCGATACGGCGTCCTTCGAGCCGGCGGCGCACCTCGTCGAGGCTCACATCGACGTACCAAACCTCGTCAAGCAGGTCACGAACCGCGGGCCAGCCGTCCGTGTCGGACAACAGGTAGTTTCCTTCCGTAACCACCAGAGGGGTCGCTGCCACCACGGGTTGTGCGCTGCCAATGGATTGTTCAATCTCGCGGTCGAACCGGGGTGCGTACACCAGCTCCTCACGGTCCCGAATACGGCGGAGCAACGCGACGTAGCCGGCAACGTCAAAAGTGTCGGGCGCGCCCTTGCGTTCGCGTATCCCCAGCTCGATGAGGCGCTCATTGGCAAGGTGGAAACCATCCATAGGCACCACGACCACCTGGTCGCCCAACGCCTCAGTTAGCGCTGCAGTCAGGGTCGACTTCCCTGATCCAGGAGGACCGACAATGCCGAGCATCGTCCGACCCGGATTCTCTACGAGGGTTCGGGCGCGCGCGACGAACCCTTCGCGCGTCAGCGCAACAGCGTCATCACCGCTGAAACTTGGCACCGTTGCCTCCTTGAGTACGCCGATTTATTCGTGTCGCTGTCTGCCAGGCTACGCCCACATGACATCGGTGTCACTTACCATATGACACCGATGTCATAATTGGCTAATCTACTGAATGAGACACCGCTGTCCAGCACTTCAGTTGGCCAGTTCGCCGCCTTTGAGAACGGGAATACTCATGACTGATTTTGAACAGCGCCCCATCCTGGTGACCGGAGCGACTGGAGGCATCGGCGGCGCGATCGTGCGTCACCTCGTCGCAGCGAACGCGGACGTGATCGCCACCGGACGCACCGCCGAAAGCCTCGAGGACATCGCTGCGAGCACGGGTTGCCGCACGGTGGCGTTCGACCTCAGCTCAGAGGAAGAAATCGCCGACGCACTCGGCGACCTCGACGTGTGGGGTGTGGTGAATTGCGGCGGATTCGGCGGTGAAATTGCGACCCCCATGGAGACCGATATCGACGTTTTCGACAAGGTGATGTCCATCAACGCTCGCGGCACGCTTCTTGTCACCAAGTACACATCACGTTCAATGATCCGGTTGGGTCGCGGCGGCGCGATCGTCAACATCTCGAGTCAGGCATCGCTGGTCGCCCTGGCCAACCACATCTCTTACGGATCCTCCAAGGCCGCCGTCGACAACATCACTCGCGTGAGCGCACTTGAACTCGGAAAGTACGGCATCAGGGTCAATAGCGTGCACCCCACCGTAGTGATGACCGAGATGTCGGAGTTCTATTGGGGCCGCCCTGAGATCGGCGAGCCGTTCCTCGCTCAGATGCCTCTGGGCCGTTGGGCTACGCAGGATGAGATCGCCGCACCGGTAGTGTTTCTCCTGAGCGACGGAGCATCCATGATTTCCGGGGCGCACCTGCCGATCGATGGCGGCTTCACTGCCGTCTAGGAATCATTCGGCTGTGGCAACGGAGGAGACCGACGCGAATGATCCATTGCCGAGCGATCCGAGGAGGCGGCACCCGATGGTGAGCATGCGTGACGTTGCCCGTGAGGCGGGCGTCTCCATCAAAACGGTGTCGCGCGTGCACACCGGGGACCCCCAGGTAGCCCCTGAGACCCGCGAGCGCGTCGAGCGCGCTATCGCGGAGTTGGGCTACGTGGCCAACGGGCTAGCCTCCACGTTCCGGCAGGGACGATCACCCGTCATTGGCATCGCGGTGCCAGATATTAGCGATCCCTTCTTTGCTGCCCTGGTTCAGGGCATTGATGCGGTCGCCGCCAAGAACCAGCTCATTACCGTGGTGGCGTCGATTGCCGACGAGGAGCTCGAACAGGAACGTGTCGAGGCTCTGTTGAGTCGACGCCTGCAGGGTTTTGTGCTCGCGCCCAGCAGCGATGACCAGGCCTACTTGGCACCATGGACTGCGCAACTGCCCATCGTTTTCGTGGACCGTCAACCGGTGCACTTGAGCGTCGATTGGATTGAGTCCGATGACGAGGCTGGCGC
This sequence comes from Demequina aurantiaca, assembly GCF_000975135.1. GTDB lineage: Bacteria > Actinomycetota > Actinomycetes > Actinomycetales > Demequinaceae > Demequina > Demequina aurantiaca. The sequence goes on from NZ_BBRF01000001.1 coordinate 765,384, forward strand.
ACACCGGGCCGTCAGCCACCTGATAGGGCTGGGGCATCGGCGCGTGGCCTTCCTGGGTGACACCACCATCGTCTCCACGACCCGTGCGCGCCTCGAGGGGTACCACGCTGCGATACAAGAGGCTGGCTTGGTGATTGATCCCACGCTCGAAGTTGTGGCCGCCTCAAATTCCGTTGACACCGGTGCGGCCCTGACGGAACTGCTGTCGCGACCCGAGCCTCCGACGGCCATCTTCTCCTCCAACCCGCGCACCACCATGGCGATGGCACCCTCGCTCAGGAACCTGCGCGTAGCCATCGTGTCGTTCGGCGACTTTCCCCTCGCCGATGCTCTTCAACCAGCGATTTCCGCGATGGCCCAGAACCCTCGCAGGATTGGCGAGCTCGCCGCTCAGCGCTTGCTTGACCGCATCGACAACCCCGATGGCGAGTACCCGCGCCGCGTCGAGGTCACGACTGAGCTGATTGTTCGCGAGTCGAGTAGCGCTCCGTCAGCGAAATAGTCCGCTGCCGCCAAGTGGGGGGATACTCGACGGCAGCGGACGGTCTATTTCCGGTGCCTTAGGCGCGGTCTACTGCAGCCTGGAGTTCCCGCAGGCGCGGGACGGCGCGGGACGTCAGCAGTTCGGCACGAACATCGTGGCTCACGGACAGGCTGTCCTTCCACAACGAACGACCAGCCATGGCTCCGCTGGCGCCATTCGCCACCGCGGTACGCACCTGCCCAATGAAGGTGCTGTGGTCGACTCCTGCCGACAGCACAGCCCACGGCACTCCGTCCGCTGCCTCATTGACCGCGATGCAAGCCTCGGCCGAACCGGGGTACTGAAGCTTCAATACCTTGGCCCCGCACTCGACTGAGATGCGCGTCGCCTCGGCGATCAAGTCAGGCAGCTTGGCGGCGTACTCTTCCTCACTCTCGCCCTCCAGTCGATACGTCAGGATCTCGACGATGAGCAAGAGGCCGGCGCTCTCGCACGCAGCAACGAGATCCTTGATCTCCTGGCCCACGCGCGAATTCGCGTCCTGACGGTCTGGACGCATGTACCAGAGCATCTTCGCGACGTCGCCGCCGAGCTCGAGCACTGTCTGAGGGGTGACCCCGTCAACAAACCGCGTGAAACGCAGGCCATCGACCTCTTCGAAGCCGGAGGCATCCATACCGACCACCAGGGCGGTATCGCGCGTGAGCACACCGTTGTCGGGGATGGCAGGCAGGGCTACTTCAGGGTCGAGCAGGATCGCCGATGCCTCGTTGCCGAGGTAGCGGACCAAGTCGGCTTTTGCGTCAGCGAGTTCCTCTTGCGTGACTGCTCCGTTGGGGCCATCCGTCATCACGGCCTTCATGCCATTGCGCTGGTCGGCCGCAACGATGAGCATGTTGCCGGATGCCGTCGAGATGGCGGCCATCGCGCGCTTCTCCCGAGTGTTGAGTTCATTCCTAGCCATGGGGTATCTCCATTTAGTAGTGGGGTCAGGTCTTGGTGTGTTGCCAACTGCACTTAATGCGAGTTGGCCGCGGCGGTCTCCACTAGGGCACTCGCCGCCATCGCTGCACCAAAGGCGGTGTCCTGCGAACGCGCGGAGACCCGCACGTTGGGCAGGACCTGGGTACGGGCCTTGCGGACGCTTTCCATCGCGCTCCAGCCGCCCGAAAGCAAGGTTGACGTTGCGGGGGGAACCTCGCGGTTCATCGCTTCCAGCAGGAGTTCGATCTCGTCATTGCCGTGCAGGAGCACTGCCCGGAATACTTCAGGGGGAGTCACCCCGTCCGCAGGAATGGTGAGGGCGAGTACACCATCGTCGTTGCGGGCGCCCTTCACCATCACCGAGCCTGCAGGCAGGTAGCCGCCCGGCGGCAGCGAACAGACTTGGCGATCAAGCTCGTCCCTGCCGTGCGCGTCGCTAATGCCGAAGAGTTGGAGGCTGCGGCGCATCAGCAAGCCGGTCTTGACTCCCGCGACGAGCACAAACTGACCGTCCACGACGTGCCGGACACAGTTGATGAGGTACTTCGCCAGTCGTTCGCGAGCTTCGCGCGATGGCGGGTCGTCGAGTACCCGCAGAATGACCTCAGCGGTACCCATCGAGACTTGATATTGCGATCCGGGGATAGTTCCACCGGACACCGCGGCGACAAGGTGGTCGTGACCAGCGACGGTCACGACCGCGCCACGAATGGCGGCGGGGAGCCAGTCCCGGTCCGCTCGGCCGAGGCTCGCCCCCGCAGCAACGAGGGGTGGGACAAACGACTCTGCGACCCCCAGGTAGGCGAGCATCTCCGGCCAGGCGCGGCCCGTGTCCTGATCGAGCAGCCCGGTGCGCGACGCGAGGGACATTTCCGATGCGGGCTGGGCGCCCAACGCGGAGGCGACGAACTCTGGGAGATTGAGCCAGCGAAGGTTCGCAATGTCAAGTCCGCGATCGCGCAGGAAGAGCATCTTCGCCACGGACACCTGGGCGCCAAGCGGCAAGCCCGTACGTCCCGCGAAGTCTTTCTGCAAGTCGTGTGGCATTGCGTCGACCTGCTGCGTGCCGCGGGGGTCAAACCAGGCAAATGCCGGCGCGACCGCTCTGGCAGCATCGTCTACCAGGTATCCCGTCTCGCCCATGCCTGAGACGGCAATGGCGGCGATGCGAGCCTCCGGGTCTTGTGCGTGCTTGACCACAGCATCGGCCGCCGTCTCGAGGAGTGAACCCACGGCGGCCATCAATGCCGCCGACTCAAGCTCGGTGGTGCCGCCTGGTCCGGTGACCCAGGGTGTGGGCAGCTGCTCCACTAGCACCTCGGTGCCCGCGTGATCAAGGACAAGAATTTTTACGCCGGTACTACCCAAATCGAGGCCGGCTACGAACTGTGCGGGCATGGTGCTCCCTTCTCAGGTGTGTGGGGTTGGTTGAGCGAGGCGCGAGGTCAGGGCTCGCCGCCCGGGGGTGGTCCTCCCGGCGCATTGCCAGGAGGACCACCGTGGTGCGTGTGTGAACTAGCAGGTGGACGCGTAGAGCGCCGCCTGGCCTTCGTCGGTTCCGAGAGTTTCCTTGGTGATGATCGAGAATCCGGTCTGGATCTTTGCCTCGGTCGGCTCGCCCTTGAGCGCAGCGACTGCCTGCTCGACGCCCTGGTAGCCGATCTGGTAGGGCTGCTGAGCGATCAGGGCCTGGACGGTACCGTCCTCAAGTGCCTCAACCTGTGCGGGGCCGGCGTCAAAGCCAACAACCTGTACCTCACCGGCAACGCCAGCTTGCTCGATGCCGGTGGCGGCACCTTCCGCGCTGAAGATGTTGGTAGCGAAGATCGCCTTGAGGTCGGGGTAACGCTGGAGCGTCGAGGTGACGATCTCAGCGGCCTTTGCTGGCTCGTTCTTGGCGTACTGCACACCCACGTACTCGAACGAATCGTCTGCATTGACAGCCTCCTCGAAGCCCTGGACGCGGGCGTCCGAGGTCGAGATTCCAGGCTGGTTGTCGATGACGAGCACCTGGCCGCCGTCCGGCACCATTTCCTTGATGGCTTCGAACGCTGCCGCACCGCCACCCACGTTGTCCGAGGCAATCTCTGAGACGGCAAAGGACGGGTCCTCGACGGTGGTGTCGACCAGGACGATTTCGCTTCCTTCAGCTGCCTCCTCGAGCGGACGCTGCAAAGCAGAGATGTCGTTCGGTGCGATCAGGATCGCGTCGGGGTTGGTCGCCATGACCGAGGTCACGATGGGCTGCTGCAGAGCAGGATCCCACTTCTGGCCACCCTGGACGCTGACGTCAATGCCGCCAAGGTCCTCGGCTGCGGCGCGCACGCCACATTCCATGGAGATGTAGAAGTTGTCGCCGATGACGCCCTGGATGAAGGCGACACTCAGGTCCTCGGTTGACGATCCAGCCTCGGCGCTGGAGCTACTCGCGGCGGAGTCGGTGGACTCTGCATCAGTCTCGCTCGACGTTGAGCAAGCAGCTAGTGTGAACGCCATGGCGGCAGCCACGGAGGCTACCTTGATGGTGGTGTTGTGACGCATTTCTAACTTTCCCTTCGGTTGGTGTTGCGATTGCGGTGAAAAATTCTTGAATAGAGAGAGGTCTTGGTTGTGCCTCGTGAGTTCGCGGCTCTTCGTGTCTGGTCGACGTAGACGGCGCCAACGAGGAACGCCCCGACGACGACCTGCTGCCAGTAGGGCTCGACGCCCAAGATGACGAAGCCATTTCGCAGGGTTGCGGGGATGAAGAGTCCGACCAACGTGCCGAACACGGTGCCGATGCCACCGAAGAGGCTCGTTCCACCAATGACCACACCGGCGATGACGTCGAGGTTGGTGAGGCTGTGACCAGCGATCGTGGTGGAGCGGAAGAACGACAGGTTCAGCACTCCCGCAAGACCTGCCAGGAGTCCCGCGAAGGCGTAGACCTTAATGAGTTGGCGGTCGACGTTGATGCCTACGCGTCGGCACGCCTCGGCGTTCGAGCCGACGGCAGAGGTCCGCAAGCCAAAGCGGGTGTGGTTCAGCAGGACGATGCCGATGATCACCACGGTGGTGGCGATGATGACGAGGCTGGGAACCCCGAACAGGCTTCCAAAGCCGACCGTATCGACCAGGACATCCGGAGACGCCCGCAGGTCGATTCCGCCCGTGAGCACCTGCGACAAACCCAGGGCGGCACCGAACGTACCAAGCGTCACGATCATTGGTGGCACTTTGGCCTTGGCGACAAGGAATCCGTTCAGTAGCCCCCAAGCAAGACCCGAGGCCAGGGCCGCGACGATGCCCAGGATGGCGACACCCCACCCTTGTCCCGTACCCACGTTCTCCATCACCATGGACGCGACCACGCCGCTGAAGACGAGTACTGAACCCATGGAGAGGTCGATGCCGCCGGTGACGATGATGAATGTGGTGCCCACGCCCAGGATCGCGAGGATTGAAACGCTGATCGCGATATTGCGGAAGTTGGAGACAGACAGGAAGGCATCCGGGCTGAGCACCGAGAAGATCACCACGATCGCCAACCAGACCAACACGATCTGCATGGCCTGCGACTTGATGGCGTCACCGAGGCGGGAGGTGAACGGCTGTCGGATCACGCTGTCTTCGGTGTCGCGGAGCTTGACTGCGTCTTCAGTTTCGAGGCTCATGCCGCTTCCTTTCCATCGAGGGCGCCGGTCATGGCCCCCACGAGCTCCTCGACGTTCGTGTGCTTGGCTTCCATGACGGCTACGCGCTTGCCATGCCGTAGGACGTGCACACGGTCCGCCACGTCGAGCACGTGTGGCATGGAGTGGCTGATGAGCACGACGGCGATGCCCTTGTCGCGAATTCGTCGGATCAAGTCCATGACTCCCTTGGTCTGAACTACGCCGAGCGCGGCCGTGGGCTCGTCGAGGAAAATCACTTCGCTGGCCCATGCTGCGGCACGTGCCACGGCGATGGCCTGACGCTGTCCCCCGGACATGCCGCCGACCGGTCCGGAGAAGTTGCGCACCGTCGCGCCAAGTTCGGAGAACGCTCGCTTGCCCTCGTTCTTCATGGCAGAGCGCTGCATGAATCCCAGTGCGCCCATGACGCCGGGCTTCATCAGCTCGCGACCCAGATACATGTTCTGGATGGGGTCGAGGTGGTTCGCCAGGGCAAGGTCCTGAAACACCGTTTCAATGCCACGGCTTCGAGCATCAGTTGGAGTCTCAAGTTGAATGGGCTCGCCGTTGAATAGGATCTGCCCTCCATTGGGCTGCTCAGCGCCCGACAGGATGCGCACCAGCGTGGACTTGCCCGCACCGTTGTCACCGATGAGCGCCGAAATCTCGCCCGGATACACATCGAAGTTGGCGCCCTCTAGCGCACGCACCGATCCGTACGAGCGTGAAATGTCTCGCGCTTCATAAATTGGTGTTGTCATCGTTGACCCCTTCCTGAGGTTCTTTCCGCACTGGTCATTTCCACTCCCTTGTCGATTCGCCAGATGTTCTAGGTCGCGCCTGCGGGTATCGCGGCGCTTGGGTTTTGAGTTGTAGGACGGGGCGGCAACTCGCCGGAACCGCGCACGATTAAGCCGGCCGGAACCACGATTGGCTCCGTGGAGACGTCGATCGCTCCCGGCTCGAGTCGGGCCAACAGCGTCTCCGCTGCTATCTGACCCAGTCGGTGAGGCGAGTGGTCGATTGCTGTGATGGCGGGCGTGAGGCTCTCCGCCATCGGGAAGTCTCCGAAGGCGAGAAACGCCGTGTCAGTGCGCCCCACCAGGTGCAGGGCGGGCACGACGCCGAGCGATAGCCGGGTGTTGGTGGCAATCAGAGCAGTAGGGGGGTGCTCGAGCGCAAACAGTTGGTCAATGGCGTCCCTCACGTAACTCTCGTCCAGGCAGTCGTCGCGCACCAGGTCGGGATCAAAGGTGATTCCGCCGTCCGCCATGGCCTGCCGGAATCCCGCGTGGCGGTCTCGAGTCGTGGGAACAGACTGCGAATCACTCACAATTGCGATGCGTCGATGCCCGTGGCTCGTGAGGTGCTGCCCTGCAATGCGCGCAAGTCCAAAGTCGTCCGAGACCACCGACTGCGAGCCAGGAAACTCGCCGACCCGATCGACGAACACCACAGGCAGGTCTCCTAGGCGCAAGCCCTCAAGACTGTTTTCGGAGCCCGGCATCACGATCACCCCAGCGCAACGACGCTGCTGAAAGTCCTGGACGATGGCTCGCTCGCGGCTCACGTCGCGGTGGCTGGAGGTGATGAGTACCTGGTAGCCAGCGTCAGATAGGCGGGATTCGATGCTGGCGACCAGCGACGCGACGAATACGTCCCCGATCCCCTCAACGACCACACCTACACTGCGATCTCGTCCGGCGCGTAGCGAACGGGCGGCCGGGTCGGGGCGGTAGTCAAGTTCCCGCATGGCCTCGAGCACCTTGGCACGCGTGGCCGGGGCGACACTCGGGTCGTTGTTGAGCACCCGTGAGGCGGTCTTGATCGAGACCTCAGCCATCATGGCCACGTCTCGGAGAATGGGTTCCTTGTGACTCTTCACGATGCCGACCCCGGCTTGACTTCCGTGAGGACGAGGACGAGTGCGGATGCCGACTGCGAGCCAGTTGCGAGCATTTCCATCACCCTCCTCATCGAGGCATGTCATCGTTGTCATTGGAACAGCGATTCCCATCATGGGGCGGTATGACACCGATGTCAAGCGGTAGTTGACATCGGTGTCATCTTTGTTGCAAAGACGTGACATTTGGGGGCAATCGGGCGGCCGCGCCTAGGCGTGTGCCATGGCGAGCGTGAGCAATCAGCGGGATCTGCGCCGTGCGGGAAGCGAACTACCTGGTAGATCGGGTGAGTGCCGCAGCGATGCTGGTCACCTGGTCCTGCGGATTGTCGGCACCGTCGACCTCAATGTGCCGCACGCTAGGCGGATTGAGGTCAACCGACGCAAGGTAACCGTCAGGGTCGGCAACCTTGTCCGCGTCGCGCGTCGCACCGCGCGCGACCAAGCGTTCGATGAGGAGCCCGGGCTCCAGCCGGATCCACACCAGGTGAACCTGCCCGCCGGCATCGCCCAGCCGCGATTCCAGCCGCTCCCAGGCCTCGGCATCGGCGCGCTCTGCCGTGAAGGGTGCAATCAGAATGACGGAGACTCCCCCGCGGAGACAGTCCGACGCGACCTGTAACAGGCATTCGTAGCGTGCGTCTCGAGTAAGTGTTGCGACGCGTGGGTCCGCGTAGTCCGACGTCCCCATGGATTTCATGATCACGTCGACCAGCGGGTTCGTCATCGAATCCTGGTCCAGGACCGCGGCACCAATCTCGCGTCCGAGCGCCACCGCGGTAGTTGATTTTCCCGAGGCTGGGGCACCAGTCATCACTATCGCTAAGGGGTTGTCACTCACTCTCGTACCTTAGCGTCACGGTTCCCAGGACCCAGCCCCGAGCTGGCTCATGGCGCTCGTGCCCTCCTCCGTGGAGCGCGAGTCCGTGAGCATTCGAGCGCCGAACAGCGCCAGCCGATGCGGCAGTAGCCCGATCGCTCCGGTCACCGCGAGCGAAACTCGCCCAGGCATCGGCCGCATCAAACGCAAGAAAGCCCCGGTCCGAAGACCGGGGCTTTCTGTCTGTGCGCGAGGGGGGAGTTGAACCCCCACGTCCTTTCGGACACACGGACCTGAACCGTGCGCGTCTGCCTATTCCGCCACTCGCGCGCGCCGGGAAACTCTAACACGAATTGGTACCCATATACGATGTGACCATGGGAGTACTAGACCGATTCGAGAAGGGCGTCGAGAACGCTGTTCAAACGGCGTTTGCGAAATCGTTCAAGTCCGGTGTCAAGCCAGTTGAACTCGCCGCAGCGCTCAAGCGCGAGGCCGATGCTCGCGCGGCTGTCGTCGACCGCAGCAGGACGGTGACTCCCAACGAGTACTCCATCTCACTGTCGGCCACGGACTACGAGACCGTGACCGGCTGGGGCGAGGACGCGATGCAGCACGAGCTCGAGGAGGCGCTGCAGGTCCACGCGGAGCGCCAACGCTACAGCTTTGTGGGATCGGTGGACGTCGAGTTCACCAAGGACGACTCCCTCGCGACCGGCCGTTACGCAGTGGCATCTCGCACTACCCGCGGCCCGGTTGCCCCGGCGACGAGCCGCGATTCGCAGTCACGCTTCCCGCTGCTCGACGTGGATGGCATGCGCTACAACCTCACCGGCGAGAACACCACGGTGGGCCGCGGCTCCGAGTCGGACATCGTGGTGGACGATTCTGGCGTCTCCCGGCAACACATTCGGTTCGAAGTGACGCCCCATGGCACCATCCTCACGGATCTGGGCTCAACAAACGGTACCTTCGTGGAAGACCAACGAATCAACGAGGTGACGTTGCTAGACGGCAACGCCATCACAATCGGACGAACCACCATCATGTACTGGGATGGGATTGCTGCGGACGGAGAAGACTAGGCGATGAGCCAAATCTCGATCACGCTCCTGCGACTGGGGTTTCTGATCCTTCTTTGGGCTCTCGTATTGTCGGCAATTGGCGTACTTCGCTCGGACCTCTACGGCACGCGGGTGACGTCTCGCGGCAAGGGCATGAATCGGCGCAAGACCGACGCTCGGGCGGACAAGATGGCCACGCCCTCGCGCGCGGCGACGGGAGTGCGCACCGGTGGCATGTCTCCGCGGGAGTCCACCGCCGCCCATCTGGCCGTGACGGCTGGCCCGCTGAAGGGCACCACGATCCCGCTCGGTAGCGCTCCTGTCATGATCGGCAGGGCCGCCACGTGCACCGTGGTGATCGAGGACGACTACTGCTCGTCGCGACACTGCCGCGTCTACCCGGACGGTGGCCAGTGGATGGTCGAGGACCTCGGTTCCACCAATGGCACGTTCCTGTCCAACCAGCGCGTCGACGACCCGGTGCCGTTCCACGTGGGGGACAAGCTCTCACTCGGCGCCACCGCGATCGAACTGAGGTCGTGACGTGTTCTTAGGGATCAACTTTGCCGCGCGCTCTGACGTCGGTCTTGTGCGGGCAAATAACCAGGACTCCGGATTTGCGGGCCCCCACCTCCTCCTGGTCGCGGACGGCATGGGCGGCGCCGCCGGAGGAGACATCGCATCGTCCATTGTCATTGGTCGACTCGCGGAACTCGACGGTGAGTCCTTAGGCCCCGATGAGGCCCTCGACGAACTCAAGGAAGCCATCGCCGACGCTCACGCGGAGATCGTGCAGCGCGCGAAGAACGACCCCGAACTCTCTGGCCTCGGCACCACGGTGACGGCGCTCCTACGCTCCGGATCCTCGCTCGCGATGGCGCACATCGGCGACTCGCGGGCGTATCTCCTGCGCAATGGCGACTTCGACCAGGTCACGACGGACCACAGTTTTGTTCAGCACCTCGTGGACACCGGTCGCCTCTCCGTGGCTGATGCCGAGAACCACCCCAAGCGGTCGATGCTGTTGCGAGTTCTGGGCGACATCGACGCCGACGTGCCCGTGGATATCTCGGTGCGCGAGACCCGCCCGGGCGACCGCTGGATGCTGTGCTCGGACGGACTATCGGGCGTCGTCAGTCGGGACACGATTCACCGGACGATGCTCGAGGTTGAGCACCCCGCCGACTGCGCCGATGCGCTGGTTTCGCTGGCGATCGCCGCGGGGGCCCCCGACAACGTCACCTGCATTATTGGCGACATCGTGGACATCGACGCATCACCCGATGGCGTGGGCCCGGCCACCGCATCACAGATTGTCGGCTCCGCCGCACGCGATCGCCACCGGCCTTCGCAGGGCGGGCACGGCGCGGCGGGCAAGGCCGCGAAGCTCTCCGCTCACGCGGATCCCGACGACGACGAGGAGCCGTCCCGGTGGGCCTCCACCTGGCCCAAGATTCGCCCCTGGCTGTTGCCCGTGATCGCTCTGCTGGCCGTCATTGCCGCCGCATGGGGCGGATACGCGTGGACCCAGACGCAGTACTACATTGGCGACCATAACGGACAAGTGTCCATCTACCAGGGCATACCTGGCGAGATCGGGCCGATGAATCTGCACAATCTGGTGACCGAGACCACTGTCTCGCTCGACAGCCTCGCGCCCTTCGAACGTGACCGCATCATTGAGACCATCCGCGTTGATTCCGTCTCCGACGCCTACGAGGTCGTCGGCACTCTCGAGGAAACCAACTAGTGGCTACTGTCGCCGAGATCCGCGTCCACCGAGGACGCAGGTCAGAGGTTGCCCTGCTCGCTATCGCGGTGTTGATCGCCGTGCTGGCGCGGGCCCTGGTCGACTACCACGCCGACGTTCTCGAGCTCCGGGACCTGGGGATCTACGCGCTCACCGCGGTCGGCCTGGCCACCACGGCGCACCTGGTGCTACGCCGCTATGCGCCGTCCGCTGACACCGTTCTCCTCCCCGCCGTCTTTGCCCTCAACGGCATCGGCATCGCGATGATCCGCCGCATCGACTTTGCCTACGCCGAGCGCGGGCGCGACACCACCTTCGGCAACGTGCAGATTGGTTGGGCGATCCTGGGCATCGCGCTCATGATCGGCGTCATCCTGCTGGTGCGCGACCACCGTGTGCTGCGCCGCTATACGTACACCGCCGGACTGGTCGGCCTCATCGGCTTGATGCTGCCGCTGTTCCCCGTCATCGGCACCGAAATCAATGGCGCCCGTATCTGGATTCACCTCTTTGGCCGCTCTCTCCAGCCCGCCGAGTTTGCCAAGATCGCACTCGTCATCTTCTTTGCTGGCTACCTGGTCACCAACCGCGACACGCTCGCGCTGGCCGGGCCAAAGTTCCTCGGCATGCGATTCCCGCGACCGCGCGACATGGGTCCGTTGGTCCTGGTGTGGCTGGCATCGATGCTGGTACAGGTGTACGAGCGCGACCTGGGCACGTCACTGCTGTTCTTCGGGGTCTTCCTAGCCATGCTCTACGTCGCGACCGAGCGGCTGAGTTGGGTCATCGTGGGACTCGGGATGTTCGTCGCGGGCGCCGCCTTTGCCGGCACGGTCTTCGCGCACGTCCATTCGCGGTACGAGGCCTGGCTACACGCACTAGACCCAGCGGTCTACGCATCGGGCGCCTCCGAGCAACTGGTGAGAGGGCTGTTCGGCATGGCCTCCGGCGGACTGCTCGGGACCGGCCTAGGCGAGGGCCGCCCCGACCTGGTGCCCTACGCAGAGTCCGACTTCATCATTTCCTCACTAGGGGAAGAACTGGGACTCACCGGCGTCATGGCGATCCTGACGCTGTACGTGATCATTGTGCAGCGCGCAATGCGCACCGCGATCGGCGTCCGCGACGGCTTCGGCAAGCTCCTCGCAGTCGGCCTGGGATTCTCCCTGGCCCTTCAAGTCTTCATCGTCGTGGGCGGCGTCACGCGCGTGATCCCCCTGACCGGACTCACCACGCCGTTCCTCGCGTACGGAGGTTCGTCGATGCTCGCGAACTGGATAGTGGTGGGCCTCATCCTGCGCATATCCGACCAGGCCCGCCGACCATCGCAGGAGGTGTCGTAGATGAACGAACCAGTCCGGCGCCTCAGCGTCGTCATCCTCGTCATGTTCCTGGTGCTCATGGCGGGTGCGTCGTACATTCAGGTGATCTCCGCGAACGACCTCAATGCCGACGGCCGCAACGTCCGCACCCTGTACCGCGAGTTCGGCTCCTTCCGCGGTCCGTTCGTGGTGGACGGCGAGACAGTCGTGAAGTCGGTGCCGGTCGACGACCCCTTCAACTACCAGCGCACCTACGCGGACGGGCCGCTCTACGCGGCGGCCACCGGGTACTACTCGATTGTTTACGGTCGCTCGGGACTGGAGCAGACGGAGAACACGCTGCTCAACGGCTCCGACGATGCCCTGTTCTGGAACCGCCTGGGTGACCTGTTCGCGGGACGCGAGCAGGAGGGTGCCTCGGTCTCCATCACGCTGGACTCCACGCTGCAGCAGGTCGCCACCGAGCAATTGGGCGACCAGCGCGGCGCCGTCGTTGCCATCGACCCCACCACCGGCGCGATCCTCGCCATGGTCACCTCGCCCACGTATGACCCGGCTGAGCTCGCCGGGCACAACACCGAGCAGGTCAACGAGAACTACCAGAAGCTACTCAACGACCCGACCGGCCCCCTCGTCAACCGTGCGATCGCCGGCGACACCTACCCCCCGGGCTCGGTCTTCAAACTGGTCGTGTCCGCCGCGGCGCTCGAGTCGGGCTACAAGCCCGACACCGAGGTCTACGCGCCGCAGGAGTTGGACCTGCCGGGAACATCGGCGACCATGACCAACTATGGCGGCGAGAAGTGCACCTCGGGCGACACGATGACCCTGGCAGACGCCCTGCGCGTCTCGTGCAACACGGCGTACGCCAACCTCGGCATGTCGCTGGGTTGGGGTGTCATCGAGCGTAAGGCCAAGGAGTTCGGCTGGACCGACCAGATCGACATTCCGCTGCGCGCCGCCGCGTCCAACCTGCCCGTGGACCCCGATGAGGCGCAGACCGCCATGGCGTCCATTGGTCAGTACGACGACCGCGCCACTCCGCTGCAGATGGCGATGGTCTCCGCGGCGATCGCCAATCAGGGCACCCTGATGAACCCGTACCTTGTGGACACGGTGCGCGCACCCGACCTCAGCGTCATCCAGAAAACCGAACCCACCGAGTACGGTCAGCCGATGACGCGGTCCGACGCCTCCAAGCTCAGGGACATGATGGTCGGGGTCGTCGACAATGGCACCGGCACCCGCGCCCAGATTCCTGGCGTCGAGGTGGCTGGCAAGACCGGAACCGCCGAGACGGGCACCGACGCGCCGCCGCACACGTGGTTCGTGGGCTTCGCCCCGGCGGACAAGCCCACCATCGCGATTGCGGTACTCGTGGAGAACGGCGGCGATCTGGGCGCGGCGGGCAAGGACCCGACAGGCGGCGTGGTCGCGGCCCCCATCGCCAAGGCCGTCATGCAGGCCAAGCTCGCCGAGGACGGTGACCTCTGATGGGTGCACTACAGCCCGGCACGACCCTGGGCGGACGCTACGTCCTCCGCTCGCTCCTCGCGGTGGGGGGCATGGGCGAGGTCTGGCGCGGTGCCGACAGCGAGCTGGACCGCGAGGTAGCCGTCAAGGTCCTCAAGGACGGCGCCGCCAAGAACGACACCTTCCTGAAGCGGTTCCGCAACGAGGCCAAGAACGCCGCGGGTCTGCGCCACCCCAACATCGCCCAGGTCTACGACTACGGCGAACTGGACGGCACACCGTATCTCGTCATGGAACTGGTCGAGGGCGAGCCACTGTCCACCATCCTCGAGCGCGAGCGCACGCTGAGCGAACGCCGCCTCGTCACCGTCCTACGTCACACGTGCAACGGGCTGCAGGCTGCCCACGATGCGGGAGTCATGCACCGCGACATCAAGCCTGGAAATCTGCTGGTTCAGGAGTACGACATGGTCAAGGTCACTGACTTTGGAGTGTCGCGTGGAATGGACCAGACCACGCTGACGGCGACCGGCATGGTGATGGGCACCGCCCAGTACCTCGCGCCCGAGCTCGCGCTCGGCAAGGCGGCCACCGCGGCGTCGGATCTGTATGCCGTGGGCATCATCGCCTACGAGTCAGTCGTGGGGCGCCGACCATTCACGGCCGCGAGCGCGGTGGACATCGCGATCGCGCAGGTGAACGAGGACGTCCCGCGCCTGCCCACCACGGTGAGCCCCGCGATGGCCAAGGTCATTTACAACCTCCTCGAGAAGAATCCGCGCAAGCGCATCAAGACGGCGGCCGAACTGGAGCGCCACCTGGCCTCCTTCACGTTTGAGGAGCCGTCGTTGGACCCGCTCGAGCTTGATCCCGCCGGGTCCGTGCCCGATGCCGCGGCGGGTTCCGCGGATGACTCACCGTCAACCGTGGCCCCGTCCGAACAACGGCCCGCACCGGCCCGCGCCATGCCTCCGAGCATTGCCCCCAAGAGTTACCGTCCGCACCCCGAACGGCCCCCGGGGCCGCGATGACCCTCAACAATGCGACAATGTTCGCGAATACTCGAACCCTTAAGCCAGGGATGTAAGGAAGACACATGAACGACGAACCGAAGATCCTCGCCGGTCGCTACGAGGTCGGCGACCTCATCGGCCGCGGTGGCATGGCTGAGGTGCACATCGGGTACGACACGCGCCTGGGGCGTACCGTCGCGATCAAAATTCTGCGTCCCGACCTAGCACGCGACCCCTCCTTCCAGACCCGCTTCCGCCGCGAGGCCCAGTCCGCGGCCGGCCTGAATCACCCCACCATCGTCGCCGTGTACGACACCGGCGAGGACACGATCGTGGGCGAGAGCGGCAACCCGCAGGCCGTTCCGTTCATCGTGATGGAGTACGTCGAGGGCCACACCGTGCGCGACATCCTCAAGGGTGACGTCGCCGCTCCCATTGACGAGGCGGTCGACATTGTCGCGGGCGTGCTCGCCGCACTCGAGTACTCGCACCACGCGGGACTTGTCCACCGTGACATCAAGCCCGCCAACGTCATGCTCACGCCCACCGGGGCGGTCAAGGTCATGGACTTTGGCATCGCCCGCGCACTCGCCGATGCTGGCAACACGATGACCCAGACGCAGGCAGTGGTCGGCACGGCTCAGTACCTTTCCCCCGAGCAGGCGCGCGGCGAAAACGTCGACGCCCGCTCCGACCTGTATTCCACCGGCTGCCTGCTGTTCGAGTTGCTGACGGGACGCCCGCCGTTCATCGGCGACTCGCCCGTGTCCGTGGCCTACCAGCACGTTCGCGAGGCACCACCCAAGCCGTCCGACTTCGCATCGGACGTCCCCCCCGAGCTCGACACTGTGGTCCTGCACGCCCTCGCCAAGAACCGCGACGAGCGCTACGGCTCCGCCCAGGAGTTCCTCACTGACCTGCGCGGCGTGATGGCCGGCGGGATGCCCATGGGTGGCATCGCGTTGGGCTCCGCTGCCGCCGGTGCCGGCGTTGCCGGAGTGGCAGCCGCCGCCGCGGTTGCTGGAATGACCAACGAGGAGATCGCGGATCTGCCCACGCAGCAGATGCCCGCTACCCCCGCTGGGCCGGAGACCGGCGCGACTGCGGTCATGCCCGCCGCTGGACTCGCCGCGGGACCGGCCGCCGCGCCGTGGGCGGCCGTTGGCCCCGCAAGCGGAGCGCCCACCCCCATGAGCGGCACTGTCGTGGTCGACGACCCCCTGGATGCGGAGGAGGAGCGTCGCGCCAAGCGCAACCGCTACTTGCTCCTCGGTGGGGCCGCGCTCCTCGCGATCGCATTGATTGTGGCGCTCATCGTCTTCGCGACCAGAGGACCGTCCGAGCCCGAGGTTGTCACGGTGCAGATGCCGGACATCGTCGGCCTCAGCCAGGCGGACGCGACGGCCAAGCTCACCGAACTGGGCCTCGAGGGTAAGTACGAGCTCGAGGCGAGCGAGGATGTCGACATTGACACGGTGATCCGCACCGAACCACCTGCTAATTCAGAGCTTGAAGAGGGTGACACGGTCACGGTCTTTATCTCGAGTGGGCCGGGTGACGCCACCGTACCAAGCGTGCGTGGCCTCACGGAGGCCGAGGCAACCAAGCAGCTTGAGGCGGCCAACCTCGTCGTGGGAGAAACGGTCGAGGAAGACAACAAGGACTTCGATGAGGGTCGCGTGTTCGAGACCGACCCCGCCGAGGGCACCGATGTTCAGGCCGGCACGACCGTGATCTTGCATGTTTCGACGGGCAAGGTTGCACTGCCCAACCTGATCGGGCTGCAGGAGGATGACGCTCGCAAGCAGCTCACCGACCTTGGTCTGATCCCCACGGTCACGGACAAGGAAGACGACTCCAAGCCCGCGGGTGAGGTGCTCGAGCAGAAGCCCGGCGCCGGCGAGGTTGACCGCAACTCCACGGTGGAATTGGTGGTTGCTACCGCACCCACCACGACTCCCGTGCCGAACGTCGTGGGTCAGTCCCGCGCGGACGCTGAGCAGGCGCTCGGCGACGCGGGTCTGAAGTCCACGGCCACGGAGGCGACGACGGATCAGCAGGCACTCGACGGCAAGGTGGTGACGCAGAACCCCTCTGCGAACACCGAGGTCAAGCCCGGCACCAACGTCGCGATTGTGGTGGGCAAGTACGTGGCGCCCCAGCCGAACCCGACGCCCACGCCGACACCGTCGGTGACACCCGCTCCATAGCAGTGGGCTTGGGTGCCGGCGATGACTGCCGGCACCCAAGCCAGGCCGCCCCAACCCCGCGCGCGGGGAATCAATTCGTGAGCCGCGTTGTCTAAACTGTCGTGATGACACCGGTGCGCACTGCTGCCAGCCTTAACGAGTTCGTCGAGGCGCAACTCGACGACGTCTCGCGGCTGCTCGCGGACTACGTCACGGACGCGAGTTGTGAGATCCCTGCCGCGGGCGCCGACTATCGGACCTTGTGGCAGACCCTGGGCGCGCAGTTCGATGGCGGCAAGAACCTGCGTCCTTCGCTGACGCTCGCCGCGTATGCAGGACTTGGGGGAGACGACCCTGGCGCCGTGGTCCCCGTTGCCGCAGCCATGGAGATGCTGCACACCGCGATGCTGGTGCATGACGACATCCTTGACCACGACGAGGTGCGCCGTGGGCGCCCCAATATCGCTGGCACGCGCCGTGCCGCGCTGAGCAATGCCGGCCTGAGCCAGGCGCAGGTCAACGACCACGTGCAGGCCGCAGCCCTGCTCGGGGGAGACCTGGCACTGTCCTCGGCGTACGACCTCATCTCCCGCGCATCGCTGCCTGCTCACCACCGCATCGCGTGCCTCGACCTCATCACGGGTGCCATCCGCGCGACGATCGCCGGCGAACTGCTCGACATGTACGCAAACGTCACCCCGCCGCGCGACGCCAACTCTCTGTTGATCGCAGAACTCAAGACCGCGACCTACACATTTGTGGTGCCCCTGCATGCGGGTGCCCAGCTCGCGGGTGCGGACCCCACCATGGTGGGCCACCTGGACAAGATCGGCACGGGACTGGGACTGAGCTTCCAACTCGTCGACGACGATCTCGGAGTGTTCGGCGACCCCTCGGTAACAGGCAAGTCTGTGCTGTCTGACCTGCGCGCGGGCAAGCGCACCGAGCTGTTGCGTCACGGCTTCGAGCTGGCCGACAGCGCTTCCCTCAAGGTCCTTGCCAAGAGCATCGGCAATCCGGAGCTCGACGACGACGGCGCCGCCCGGGTGCGTGAGATTCTCGAGGAGTCCGGCGCCCGCACCAAGGCGCTACGCGTCGCGCGCCAACACGCGCGCGCTGCCCGGCGATTGGCGTCGGAGCGGGTGTCGGCGCCACTATCCGGCTACCTCGGCCAGTTGATCGACATTCTCGAGGCACGCACGTCATGAGCGGTTCCAGACGTCGCGTCGCTCATGACAACGAGACGTCGCTCATTCAATACGACGAGGCGGCTCAGGCTGCTGCCGCTCAGGTGATCCGTCGCTACTCCACGTCGTTCGGCGTGGGCGCGCGCATGCTTCCTCGTCCCATGCGCCGGCACATCGAGTCCATCTACGCGATGGTGCGCATCGCCGACGAGGTGGTCGACACCTACCGCGGCGCCGACGCGGGCGCAGCATTGGATGGCTTCGAGGCCACGGTCACCGGGGCCATGGCCGGGCGGTTCTCCACCGATGTGGTCGCTCACGCGTTTGGTGTCACCGCCCGGGCGGTGGGAATCACCACTGCCATGACCGGGCCATTCTTTGCCTCGATGCGCGCGGATCTGACGGTGGCCGAGCACGATGACGAATCGTTCGCCCGCTATGTGTACGGCTCTGCCGAGGTGGTGGGGGAGATGTGCCTGGCCGTCTTCCTCAACACGGAATCCGGCCCGGCCCCACTGCCGAGCGACGCCAGCGAGGGCGCCCGACGCCTGGGTGCCGCGTATCAAAAGGTGAACTTCCTGCGCGACCTCGCGACGGACGCAGGTGAGTTGGGTCGCTCGTATTTCCCCGGCATCGACGCCGCTACCCTGACCAACACCCAGGTGGCGGAACTGGTCGCGGACTGCCGTGCGGACATCGACGCCGCGCGCGCTTGCCTTCCCGCCCTGCCTCGTCGCGCGAGCGTGGCGGTATCGACCACGATCGACATCTACACCCGGCTGCTCGACACCATCGCCGACACCGACGCCAAGGACCTGGCGCGCCGCCGCGTGCGCGTGCCCAACACCACCAAGCTGGTCTTCGCGGCGCGCAACACCTGGGACGCCCGCCGAGCGGGGGAGTCCAGATGAGCGCCGATGCTGTGAAGGTCGTCATCATCGGCGGTGGAATTGGTGGCCTCGCTACTGCCGCATTGCTCGCGCGAGGTGGCGCCGAGGTCACGCTGATTGAGCGCAATGCTCAGGTCGGCGGGCGGGCGGGGCGTTTCGAGGTGGACGGCTTCACGTTCGACACGGGTCCCAGCTGGTACCTGATGCCCGAGGCCTTCACCCAGTTCTTTGCGCTCATGGGTCGCGACATCAACGACGAGTTGGACCTGATCGACCTCGACCCGAGATACCGGGTGTACTTCGAGGGCGCCTCTGCCTCCGATGCCGCGCAACGCCTGGACGTGGTCGCCGACTCCGACGAGAATTACGCGACCTTCAACGCGCTGAGCAGGGGCGACGGCGATGCCATGCGTGACTATGCGGCCGAGTCCAAACGCCTCTACGACCTCGCGCTGGAACGATTTCTTTACACGACCTTTGAGCGCCCCATGTCGGTGGCCAACGCCGCCGTCATGCGTTCGCTACCCAAACTCACCAGCCTGCTGACGCGCTCGCTCGGATCCAAAGTCGCGGCAACCGTCCGCGACCCTCGGTTGCGGCAGATCCTGGGATTCCACGCGGTGTTCCTGGGCTCGTCGCCGGCCCGCGCACCCTCGCTATTCTCACTGATGAGCCACCTCGACCTGACCGATGGGGTTCGCTATCCGCGCGGCGGGATGTACGCGCTCATCGAGGCGCTCGAGCGCATGGCCGTCGAGGAGGGCGTGCAGATCCACACGTCCACGCCGGCGCGGCGCATCGTCGTGGAGTCCAATGGCATTGCCAGCGGCGTCGAGATCGACGGTGGCGAGGTGCTCCCTGCCGACCTGGTGGTGAGCGGGGCGGACATGCATCACACCGAGACCGAGTTGATCGAGCCGGCCCATCAGTGGCAGCCCGAGCGCAAGTGGAAGGACCGTCAGCCCGGTATCAGCGCTCTGCTAGTCATGGCGGGAGTCAAGGGCAAACTACCCGAGCTCGCCCACCACACCCTGTTCTTCTCCAAGGATTGGGATGCCAACTTCGAGTCGATTGTCGGCAAGGGCGAACTCACCCCGCCGTATCCCGCGTCGATCTACGCGTCACGGGTCAGCGCAACCAACCCAGACGCCGCACCTGCGGGCCACGAGAACCTAGTCTTGCTGGTGCCGTTCCCTGCGGATCCCCACCTGGGGGCGACCGAGCGCAGCCGCGAGGACATGCGCGCCGCAGCGACCAACTACCTCCAGCAGGTGGGGGACTGGGCGGGGGTGCCCGACTTAGTCGAGCGCGCCACCATCTACTCCGTCACGACGCCCTCGGATTTCGCCACGGACCTGAACGCATGGAAGGGGTCCGCGCTGGGCTTCGAGCACACGCTGCGTCAGTCAGCGATGTTCCGCCCCGCCAACGTTTCTGCCACCGTTCCCAACCTGCTGTACGCCGGTTCCTCCACCACCCCCGGCATCGGCATGCCCATGTGTTTGATCAGCGCTGAACTCGTCGCGAAGCGCCTGCTCGGTGCGACCGGCTCGGAGCCCCTCCGGACCCCAGCGCCACCAGGCTTCCTGCGTCGCTCAGTACGTGAGGACGTACTGGGCACCATCGTGCGCCAGGGCAAGCCCCCGCGCTCCGCACGTGGCCGACCATCAACGACGCCCCCGAGCGCGGGGCGCAGCGCATGACCTCGTGGCTGTACCTGCTCGGACTGGTGTTCGCCCTCCTGGGGCTGACCACCCTTGACTGGCGATACCGGGTGGCCCTGTTCGACCAGGCACGTCGTGCGGCGGCCACGATCGGCATCGGCGTCGCATTCTTCCTGGTATGGGACATGATCGGCGTGGGGTTCGGGATCTTCTTCGTCGGCGATGCCGCCTACCTGACCGGCCTCCGGGTCGCTCCCGAGGTGCCTATCGAGGAGCTGCTGTTCCTCACGCTGCTGTGCTACCAGACGCTACTGCTGTGGCTTGCCTTCAGTCGGCGTCGCGCCACCACAACGAGGGGGGAGACGACCTCGTGACCTACGTGATCCTCTCCGTCGCGGTTCTCGCCTTGATTGCGCTCGTGACCGTGCCGACCCTGCGCCGAGCCCCCGCGCGTCCACTGGTGCTTACCGCGCTCGTCTTGATCGCGCTCACCGCGGTATTCGACAACGTCATCGTGGGCCTCGACATCGTCGCCTATGACGAGCAACTCATCAGTGGCGTCAAACTCTGGTACGCGCCCATCGAGGACTTCGCCTACGCGCTCGGCGCCGTCATGCTGGTTCCGGCGGTATGGATCTGGCTCGGCAGGACGTCCAAGGCCGGCGGTGAGGCGTCATGATTGGCTCGATTCTGAAGGCCTCCCGCCCCATCAGCTGGATCAACACCGCCTATCCCTTCGCGGCTGCGTACCTGATGATCACCCACAGCCTCGACGCGGTCTTCGTTGTCGGCACGCTGTTCTTCCTCATTCCGTACAACCTGCTGATGTACGGCATCAACGACGTCTTCGACTACGAGTCCGACCTCGCCAACCCACGCAAGGGCGGCATTGAGGGCGACGTCATTCGCGACCGTGAGCAGGCGCGACGGATTCATCGCGGCATCATCGTTGCCTCGGTGGTCGTGGTCATTCCGCCGATGCTGTGGCTCCTCTCCCAGGGCAGCGTCGCCGCGGGCGTGACGCTCGCGTTGGTGATGTTCGGGGTGGTCGCCTACTCGGCGCCCGGGCTCCGGTTCAAGGAGCGGCCGTTCCTGGATTCGCTGACCTCGGCATTGCACTTTGCCGGCCCGCTGATCTACGCGCTCGTCCTGACCGGCACCCCGCTCACCTCACGAGAGGTGTGGCCCATCTGGGCGGCGTTCGTCGCGTGGGGCATGGCCAGCCACGCGTTTGGCGCAGTCCAGGATGTGCGCGCGGACCGAGAGGGCGGCATCGGCTCGATCGCGACCGTCTTGGGTGCGCGTGCAACGGTGTGGTTCGCGCTGAGCATGTACGTGCTCGCCGCTGCCTTGCTGTTGTTCCTGCCCTGGCCCGGCATTCTGGCCGCGGTGCTACCACTCGCTTACGCCGCATCGGTCGCGCGCTTTTTCCGGGTGACGGATCAGACCTGCGAGGACGCCAATCGCGGCTGGAAGACGTTCCTGTGGCTCAACCAGCCCGTGGGGTTCCTGGTCACTATCCTGCTGATCGCGGTCTACAACGGCTGGCTTTAGCGGGGCTACTTTCGGACGAGGGGTGACAGGCCGGCGGAGCGTGCCTCGGCATCGGGCATGCCGCACACCTCAAGCCAGTTGGCGAGCAGACGGTGGCCGCCCTCGGTGAGAACCGACTCCGGGTGAAACTGGACGCCGTGCAGCGGCAGCGTCGAGTGACGCAGGCCCATAATGATGCCGTTCTCCGTGTGGGCCGTGACGATCAGTTCGTCGGAGACGGTGCCGTCCTCGACCGCAAGCGAGTGGTAACGAGTCGCAGTAAACGGGGAGGGTAGGCCGCCGAGGACCGAGTCCTGCTCGTGAAGCACGTCGGAGGTCTTGCCGTGCATGAGTTCGGGGGCGTGGCTCACCACGCCGCCATAGACCTCGGCGAGTGCTTGGTGTCCCAGGCAGATCCCCAGCATCGGCTTCTCTAGTGCGGCACACTCGCGAATCACGTCGTTCGATGCGCCGGCCTCGGACGGTGTCCCTGGACCCGGGGACACAAGTACGCCGTCGTAGTCGGCGATGGAACCAGCATCGGCCACCGCGTCGTTGCGGACCACCACGGTCTCCGCGCCCATCTGACGCAGGTAGCCCACGATCGTGTACACGAACGAGTCGTAGTTGTCGATCACGAGGATGCGGGTCATGGTGCGGTCCCTGTCTCAATGCTCTGGTCCTGGATGCCAAATTCTACGGACACCCACGGGAATACGAACTCGAACAGGACCCACACGATCGCGAGGATCACGAGCAGGAGCAGTAGCGCCTTCACCCACGCGGGGCCGGGTAGCACCCTCCACACAGCAGGAAAGATCATGAGGCGTCCTCCAAAATCTCCGCCGGCACACCCGCGTCGTGCGGCGCCCAGTATTCAAGCGTGCCATGGGTCACCCAGCGCTCGGCGGCCGAGTACATCGGGTGGCACGTCGTCAAGGTGATGTAGTGATCGTCTGGCTCCGCGCCCACCTTGTCGGGCACGGGCGCGATGACCTCGACCTGAGTGGGCTTCACGATCTCCCACTCGGTCACGCGATAGACGTACCAGGCGTCTTCCGTCTCGATCACGAGCGGGTCGCCCTTCTTGAGTTCGGCGATCCTATTGAAGGGCTTGCCGTATGTGGTGCGGTGCGCGCTGATCGCGAAGTTGCCGAGCTCACCGGGCATCCCGGTTCCCGGGTAGTGGCCGATGCCGAGGGTGTCCAGCACGTCCCGTCGCGTCACGCCCTCCGAGATGGGCTTGACGTAGTCGGTTCCCCAGCGCGGCACATACATGGTTGCGAAGGTCGTCGTGAACGCGGGCTCCTCCATGACGGGAGCAGAATCGGGGTCGAACTTCAGGTTGTCAGGGATGACATTGACGGGCTCGCCCGCGGTGACACTTTCCAGAGGAGCGACCCAGTCGAGGCCGTCCACGACCTCCTGCTGGGTATTGTTCGCCGCGATGTCCGTATAGAACAGCTGCCACACCACATAGAGGCCCAAGACGACACCCGCGATGATCAGCAGTTCGCCGAGCAGCCCCACGGCAGCGGCCCAGCGCGACTGGCGCCGAGGAGCGGCGTGTGAGGGCGAAGTCTGCTCAATCGTCGGCATAGTGAGTCCAGATTACGGGACTAGACCGTCCCCGTGGAACCCCCGTGGTGGGGCCTGTTTCGCAGCGCCTGAACCCGCCCGAGCGCCGGGGTCGGTACGCTATAGCCAGACCTGAACCCGCCACCGGCGGAATATCTACCTCACTGGAGTGCATTGTGGCCGTCTCGAAGAAGCGCCAGAAGAAGAACCACGCGGCTGAGCACGACGTGCTGAAGCCGGAGGCAACCAACCCCTCGTGGCTCGTGCCCACCGCCGTGTCACTGTTGATCATCGGCCCCGCTTGGATCGTCGTGTACTACATCGCCAAGGGTCAGTACCCCGTGCCGGACATCGGCAACTGGAACATGGTCATTGGCTTCGGCTTCCTCGCCGCGGCGATGGTGTTGTTCACCCGCTGGAAGTAGCTCAGTTCCGCTAGTTACACCCGTGTAGTTATCCCCCGCTGTGGACAGCGGTGGGGATAACTACAGCCGTGTTATTCACACCGGTGAGTAGCGCTGGGGAGGAAACTAGCCCCCGTAGAGCCTGGCCTTCTCGCGCTTGTCCACGCCGCGGAACATCAGCAGCATCGTGACGGCCCCGGCGACGGCTCCACCCAGGTGGCCCTCCCAGGAGATGTTCGGGACCACAAAGCCGAGGACTAGCCAGATGCCAGCGGTCGCGACGAGCGACTGGAATGGCAGATTGAGGCGCTTGAGCACGACCGCGTACGCAGCGATGAGGCCAAAGATCGCGCCCGATGCGCCACCGTGTAGCCCGCTCGAAGCGATGAGCTCGATCGCCAGGCTTCCGCCCAGCAGCGAGGCGAGGTAGAGCACGCCAAAGCGCACTCGTCCCATAATGGGCTCGAGTTGGGTACCGAACTGCCACAACACAAACATGTTCATGCCCAGGTGTAGCCAGCCAAAGTGAATGAAGCCCGAGGTAATCCAGCGGTACCACTCATTGCCGACATCAATGTACTGCGCGCCAAACTCGGCCGTGTAGCCCGGCCACAGGCCGAGGTACGCCTGCCAGCCAGCGCCCATGATGTACGTCCCGTAGAGGAACATCGCCACATTGAGTCCGATCAGGACATACGTGACGACGGGCGGACCCTGTGCGGCCGTGAAGCCTAGGCGCGAGCGCAGTGGGCGCTGGTTGCTCTTTGCGGCATTGACGCAGTCGACGCACTGAATACCGACCGACGCGGGGCGCTGGCACTCCGGGCACGTGGGCCGGTTGCAGCGCTGGCAGCGCACATAGGAGACGCGGTCGGGGTGGCGCGGGCAGACAGGCGGCGCACCTGCGGCGCCGCCCATCTGACCATCGCTGCCGAATCCCGAGCCGCCTGTGGAGGAACTGCCGGCCCCGGCATCGGACGTCATGTGTTTGTTAGTCCTCGATGGTGACGCCGTTGATCGTGACGTCCTCGCGGGGACGGTCACGACCATCGGTGGCGGCGGAGCCAATGGCGTCGACGACGGCCTTGGACTCGTCGTCTACGACCTTGCCGAAGATGGTGTGGTTCGCGTTCAGGTGAGGCGTCGCGCCAAGCGTGATGAAGAACTGCGAACCGTTGGTGCCCGAGGGCTGGCCCGTGATGGGGTTGGGGCGCTTGCCGGCGTTCGCCATGGCAAGAATGTAGGGCTCGTTGAACTGGTTCTCCGCGTGAATCTCATCGTCGAAGTTGTAGCCCGGTCCACCGGTGCCGGTTCCGAGGGGGCAGCCACCCTGAATCATGAAGCCGCCAATGACTCGGTGGAAGACCGTGCCCGCGTAGAAGGGGTCGTGACGGGTCTCGCCCGTCTTGGCGTCCTTCCACTCCTTGCTACCCGTCGCAAGACCCGTGAAGTTCTCAACGGTCTTGGGAGCGAGGTTGGGGAGAAGTTCGACCCGGATGTCACCGGCTGACGTCTGAATAGTTGCAATCATGCTGGTTATTGTTCCATGCCACTCGCATCTACGCACGCAAGGTGGCAGGATAGAGAGTCGGGAGACCCCCGTAAATTTTGGAGGGCAACATGGGTAAGCGTTCAGCCAAGCAACTAGCGAACAACATCGACACTGAGAAGTACCTCGCGCAGGCCGAGGAGGCCGCGAAGCAGGCACGTGCCGCAGCCAAGCAGGCATCCGCCGCCGCGAAGCAGGCCGGCAACCGTGCCGCTGACTGGGCCGCGCCGCAGATCGACGCCGCCGTCAAGTGGGGCAAGCCGCGCGCCAAGCACGCTTACCACGTCGGTGCGCAGAAGGCACAGCCATACGTGCGCAAGGCAGGCGCCAAGGCCGCCGACTGGACCTCAGTCGCGCACGCAGCCATTGTCGGAGCCGCCATCCCGGCCGTCATGGCCGCCGTTGACGACGCCGCACACGAGGACGACGAGCGCAGCAACGGCTGGCTCAAGGTTGTCATCCCCGTCGCCGTGGCCGCAGCCGCAGGTGCCGCACTCGTGGTGTGGGCACGCCGCGACCGTGGACGCGACGAATGGGCCGGCGAGGACGAGGAGTGGGAGTTCAACTCGGACGCCGGCTTCAAGGACACGTTGCGCCACAACATCAACAAGGCCGCGGACTCCGCGACCAACGCCGCCAAGAAGGCCGTGGGTGCGGCTGGCGACGCCGCCTCCAACGCCGGGGACGCGCTGAACGACAAGGCCAGCCCTGCAGTATCCAAGTTCAAGGAGACCGCGCTTCCTGCCGCAGACCGGGTGCGCACCACCGCCGTCACCGAGGCCAAGAAGGTCGCCGACAAGGCGGGACCGGCCATCTCCAAGGTCAAGGACACCGCAGTATCGGAGGCCAAGAAGGTCGCCGATGCCGCGGGCACCAGCGCATCCAAGGTCAAGGACAGCGCCGTGGGCGAAGCCAAGAAGGTTCGCGAGGGCGTTGACGAGGCTCGTCAGCGTGCCACGGCCGAGGTCGTCAGCACGTTCGACGATGCAGAGGACGTCTGGGAGGACGAGGGCGAGTCGGGCGAGACCCCCACCGTCGCCAAGCCCGCAGCCAAGAAGCCTGCCGCACGCAAGCCCGCGGCCAAGAAGCCGGCAACGAAGAAGCCCCCGGTAAAGTAGTCACCGACTCGCGCGCCCGTCGTGGCGCATCGAACGCAATGAAGGGAGCCCCGACCACATGGTCGGGGCTCCCTTCATTTGTGCCCGCGGATGTGCGGAAAGATACCTACGCTGACTCGCGCAACACCACTGGGCAGTCCAGAA
Source organism: Demequina aurantiaca (assembly GCF_000975135.1). GTDB lineage: Bacteria > Actinomycetota > Actinomycetes > Actinomycetales > Demequinaceae > Demequina > Demequina aurantiaca. The sequence continues at coordinate 792,106 of NZ_BBRF01000001.1, forward strand.
TCACGCCCTCGGTCGACGCCGGCGCCCCACCGATCTGGTGGAGTAGTTCCGCCGCGGCGCCCGCACCGAGTTGCGCTGCGGGCTGGTGGACCGTGGTGAGCTGAGGTGTGGTTCGGGTTGCCCAGCTGCTGTCGTCGAAGCCCACCAGACCAACGTCACCCGGAACGGTGCGACCCTCGGCGTGCAAGACGCTCAATGCGCCCGCTGCCACCGCATCGGACGCCGCGAACACGCCGTCCAGACGCGGCTCGCGCTCAAGCAAGGCGCGCATGCCTGCGACGCCGTCCGAATAGGAATAGAGAGGAACCGACTCGACCAGGCGCTCGTCGAAGCTGCCCCCCAGGGCATCTCGGAAGCCTGCCAGGCGGTCAGTCCCCGAATCGCGATCCAGCGCGGCTGCGATCATCCCTATGCGTTGGCGGCCGGTATCGCGCAGGCGCGCCGTCACTGACGCCGCCGCTGCACGGTTATCGATTCCCACCCACGCGGCATCCACGCCTCTGGGGTGGCCCACGAACACGGCGGGGATTCTCAGCTTCTCGATGATGCGTGACACGGGATCGTTCTCACGCGCGGAGACCACAATGGCGCCGTCCACGAACCCGCTGTTGAGGTACCGCGCCACTCGCTGCGTGTCGCGATCGGAGTCCACGATGAGACACACCATTTGGTAGTCCGCATCGGACAGGGCCGTATTGGTGCCGAGCAGAATTCCGGCGATATTCGGGTCCTCGAGGAACAGGGCGTGCGGCTCGTGAACAATGAAGGCCACCGCTTGCGTGCGACGCCGCACCAGGTTGCGCGCGGCAGTATTCGGCACGTAGCCAACGTCGATGATCGCCTGCTCAATCGCCACCCGTGCGGTCTCGGAAACATAACGTTCTCCGTTAAGGTGACGGCTCACCGTTCCGCGTGAAACGCCCGAAGCCCGTGCTACATCGTGCAATGTAGCCGGCCGGACGGGGTCTGCGGAGGAGGTCATGGGCACAGCCTACCTGCGGTGGGGGTTGACACGGTGGTCGAGACGGGCTTAGTGTGTGCACGTTCACAGAAAACCTTCGGTCGTCTTCCACGAAGCGTTGTGTGCACGTTCACAGAATCTGAGGTGAACGTCTATCGCAACAATGTGTGCACGTTCACAGAATCGCAACGAAGCGAAAGGGCCACCATGCCGACTCCAGCACCTGAGCGCGAGACGCGCGTGCTGAGCCACGAAGGACTCGTCTTTGGCTGCGACTACAACCCCGAGCAGTGGCCCCGTGAGGTATGGCACGAGGACGTCGCCCTCATGCGTGAGGCGGGCATCACGCTCGTAGCGGTCAACATCTTCGGCTGGGCGACGGTGAACCCCGCCGACGGCGTGTGGGACTTCACTCTCCTCGACGAGATCCTCGAACTTCTCCACGCCAACCACATCGCCGTCAACCTCGGCACGGCAACCGCGTCCACTCCTGCGTGGTTGACCACAGCACATCCCGAGGTACTGCCGGTGGCGGCTGACGGGACCCGGCGCTTTCCGGGCGGCCGTCAGGCGTGGTGCCCGAGCTCGCCTGTGTATCGCGAGCGGTCGCTCGACCTTGTCACACGCATCGCGGATCGCTACGGCGACCACCCGGCGATCGCCCTGTGGCACGTCTCAAACGAGCTCGGGTGCCACAACGCCTTGTGCTACTGCGACGTCTCCGCGGCGGCCTTCCGTGAGTGGCTGCGCGAGAAGTATGGCTCGGTAGAAGCACTCAACTCCGCCTGGGGCACCACCTTCTGGAGCCAGCGCTACGGAGCCTGGGAGGAGATCCTCCCTCCCCTCGCGACACTCTCGACCACCAACCCGGGGCAGGAACTCGACTTTCACCGGTTCAGCTCGGACGCAATGTTGGAGCAGTATCGCGCCGAGGCCGAGGTTCTCCGCGCCCGCAGCACCGCACCCGTGACGACCAATTTCATGGTGGCTGCGCACATTCGCAACCTCGACTACTGGTCATGGACAGCGGACATGGATCTGATCGCGAATGACCACTACCTCGATCACCGACTCGCAGACCCGGTTGCGGAGATGAGCTTTACGGCCGACCTCACCCGGGGTCTCGCGGGCGGTAAGCCGTGGCTACTGATGGAAACCGCCGTCGGCGCAGTGAATTGGCAGCCACTCAACGTCGCACGGGTACCCGGTGAGCTCGAGCGGCAGATGATGAGCCACCTCGCTCGCGGAGCCGATGGTGTGTGCTTCTTCCAATGGCGCGCCTCCGTGCAGGGGAGCGAGAAATTCCATTCTGCCTTGGTGCCCCACGCTGGTACGAATACCCGCGCTTGGCGTGAGGTGGTCGCCCTTGGTCAACTCATGAAGGACCTCACCGAACTGCAGTGGACGCGCGTACAGGCCGACGTCGCGCTGCTCTTCAGTTGGGATTCCTGGTGGGCCGGCGACGCCGAGAACCGGCCCAGTAGCGAGGTGAAGTATCTCGAGCAGGTCCACGCGGCTTACTCGGCGCTGCGAGCCAGCGGAGTCACCGTCGATGTCGTGGCGCCCGGCGCTGACCTCTCCGCATACAAGCTGATCATCCTTCCCGAGCTCTATTCCGTCTCGGACACGGACGCAGGGGCTATCGCCGATGCCGTGGCTGCCGGAACCTCCGCCTTCGTCACCTTTTTCAGCGGCATCGTCGACGAGAACGACGCGGTGAGACTTGGCGGCTACCCCGGAGCCTTCCGCGACATGCTCGGGATTGTTGTTGAGGAATTCTTGCCAGTTGCGGCCGATGTAAGGTTGTCGCTTTGCTCCGGTGGTTCGGCACGGCTGTGGTCGGAATTTGTGCGACCTGACGGAGCCGAAGTGGTGGACTCATTCGCAGATGGGCCCGTCGCGGGGAGCCCGGCTGTCACACGACACCAGCATGGCGCTGGGACCGCGTGGTACGCGGCAACGGCACTCGAAGCGGACTCGTTCGCCGCCCTGATCACCACGGTGGTCGACGAGGCCGGCGCCACGCGCTTGCCAGGTGCGGGGCCCGAGGTCGAGGTTGTTCGCCGCGTCGGCGGTGAAGACTCCTATCTCTTTGTCATCAACCATTCACGCCGTGACGTCAATGTCTCGGCCAAGGGGACAGAGCTCATCAGCGGCGTGGAAGCCGATGGTGTGCTCGTCGTTCCCGCGGGAGCGGCCCGCATTGTCCGAGAGGAGTCGGCATGACTGCCACCACAACCGGGGTGCGGGTGAAGAAGCCCGCGCGCAAGCGGGCGCAGCACAAGCGTGCGATCGCGTTCTTCGTGACGCCGTTCGCGGTGCTCTTCAGCCTGTTCTATCTCTTACCGATCGGGTACGCGATCCGTCAATCGCTCATGGTGGTCGAGCGTGAGGGCACCTTTGGAGCGCCCACCGAGGTCTTTGGCGGGCTTTCGCAGTACGCCCAGGTGTTCCAGGACAACGACTTTGTCTCCTCGCTGGGACGCATGTTCCTGTTTGGGATTGTGCAGGTTCCCATCATGTTGGGTCTCGCGCTGCTCTTCGCACTGCTGCTGGACTCGCCGCTCCTGCGCGGAAAGCGATTCTTCCGCCTGGCCTTCTTTGTGCCGTACGCCGTACCCGGCGTCATCGCGGCCATCATGTGGGGAAACCTGTTCTCCCCCAACTTGTCGCCCTTCACTGACCTGACGAGCAGCGTGGACTTCCTCGGCGCTGACCTGGTGCTGTGGTCCATCGCGAATGTCGTGACGTGGGTTTTCGTCGGCTACAACATGCTGATCATTTACTCGTCGCTGCTTTCCATCCCGGCAGAAACCTATGAGGCCGCGCGGATGGATGGAGCCGGCCAATTCCGCATTGCGTGGTCCATCAAGATTCCACTGATCCGTCCGGCGCTTGCACTAACCGCGGTGTTCTCCATCATCGGCACGCTCCAGCTTCTCGCGGAGCCTCAGGTCTTTCAGTCATTTAGTTCTGCCGTTACCAGCACCTTCACCCCCAACATGGCGGTGTACGCGACGGCGTCCATACCGAACTCCAACCTTGCCGCCGCCATGTCCGTGGTGCTCGCGTTGGTCACGTTCGTCCTGTCCTTCTCCTTCCTCAAGTTCACTCAGCGAAAGGAGGCCCGGTCATGAGCTCCACCGTCCAGAGAACCAAGGAGATCGAGGCTTCACGCGCAAGCAAGGGCGCACGCGGTCCCCGCGAGCACGTCATGTCTCGCACGGTCGCCATGGTCATCATGGGTGCGTTCACCCTGTACTTCCTGATCCCCATTTGGTGGCTGCTGGTCGCCGGCAGCAAGGACACCGGCTCTATCCTCACCACCAACCCACTGTGGTTCGCTGACTTCCAGTTGTTCCAGAACATCGGCGACCTGTTTGCCTATCGTGATGGCGTCTACCTCGAGTGGCTGCGCAACTCCGTGCTGTACGCGGGGGTGGGTGGAGCCGTAGCGACGCTGCTGGCCGGCATGTGTGGCTATGCGCTAGCCAAGTACCGCTTCCGCGGTCGCGAAATGATCTTCAACGTCGTCCTCGGCGGCGTACTCGTTCCGGCCACCGCTCTTGCACTGCCGCTGTTCCTCATCTTCAGTGAAGTGCAGTTGACCAACACTTTCTGGGCCGTGTTCCTGCCCTCAATCGTGAGCCCATTCGGGGTCTACCTGACCCGAATCTTCGCAGCATCGTCCGTCTCGGACGAACTTCTTGAGGCCGCACGCCTCGACGGCGCCGGTGAAGTGCGAACCTTCTTCACCGTCAGCATCAGGCTCATGGCACCGGCGCTCATTACTGTGTTCCTCTTCCAGTTCGTCACCATCTGGAACAACTTTTTCCTGCCGCTCATCATGCTGCGGGACGAGTCGCTCTTCCCCGTGACGTACGGCCTGTACGCCTGGAACACCCAACTCAACCAGTTGCCCGAACTCCGCAGCCTCGTGCTGATCGGCGCACTCGTTTCCATCGTTCCGTTGATCGTGGCGTTCCTGTCACTGCAGCGGTTCTGGCGCAGCGGCCTCGCGGCCGGTGCCGTCAAATAAACCTTCCACGCGCGCACGCGCAGGGATACACAAGAAAGTAGAGGATGCAATGAAGCACACTAAGACTGCAGCGGCCGCAGCCGTTGCCCTACTCTCGTCAGTCACGTTGGCAGCGTGCTCGTCGAGTGATGATTCCGTAGCCGGCGGTGCCTGTGAGCCCGCCGGAGAGAACGTCACGCTCGAGTTCACCAGCTGGATTCCCGGCATCGAAGGCGTCGTCGACCTGTGGAACGCCGAGAACCCCGACATTCAGGTCAAGGTGCAGACCGGCCCCAACGGCAACGGCGGCACGTACAAGAACTTCTTCAACCAGATCGAGGCAGGCAATGCTCCTGACCTTGGGCAGATCGAGTACGACGCGTTGCCCAACTTCCTGGTCCAGGACGGACTCGAGGACATCGGCAACTGTGAAGAAGTAATGGCGGCCAAGGACGACTTCGTCGACTGGACCTGGAGCCAGGTGACGCTTGGAACCGAATCGTCGGTCTACGGTGTCCCGCAGGACTCAGGCCCCATGGCGCTGTTCTACCGCAAGGACCTCTTCGAGGAGAACAACATTCCGGTGCCCACCACCTGGGCCGAATACGCCGATGCTGCCGCACAGGTCAAGGACGCTGGCGGCTACATCACCAACTTCTCGCAGTCCGACATCAACCAGTTCGCTGGCTTTGTCTGGCAGGCCGGTGGTAGCTGGTTCTCCACCGAAGGTGACGCTTGGGACGTGACCCTCGACTCGCCCGAGTCGGTACAGGTTGCTGACTACTGGCAGGATCTGCTCGACAAGGATCTCGTCTCCACTGTTCCCGCATGGACCGACGAGTGGAACAACGCCTACAACTCCGGTGACGCGTGGACCTGGGTGTCCGCGGTGTGGGGCGCCAACTCCATCGCCAGTGGCGCACCTGACACTGCCGGCAAGTGGGCCGTCGCTCCCGCACCGCAGTGGACCGAGGGTGGCACCGACGCCGGCAACTGGGGTGGCTCGTCCATCGCAGTACTCAAGGGCAGCGACCACAAGTACGAAGCTGCGAAGTTCGCACTGTGGCTCAACACCTCCGATGAGTCGCTGACGGCACTGAACGAGGCCGCCAACATCTACCCGGCGACCAAGGAGGGTCTCAACCTTCCCGTCCTGAAGGAGGGCGTCGAGTTCTATGGCGACCAGGCCATCTACGACGTGTTCAAGGATGCCTCGTCACAGGTTGTCCCCGACTTCACGTGGGGTCCGACCATGACGCAGGTCTACGCGGACGTCTCTGACGGCTTCAAGAACGCCGTCAGCGGATCGGGCACGCTCGCGAGCGCGCTAGCAGATGGCAACGCGTCAACCATCGCCGCTCTTGAGGCGCAGGCTATCCCGGTGGCGGGCGAGTAGCCTTCCGCATCCTCAACTCAGGCACTGTGGGCGTCGGCACTTTTGCCGGCGCCCACAGTCGTCTGGACGCTCTCCCTCACCCCTCGCACCCAGTCATAAGGTGGACATTATGAACGCAGCTATTCGCACCATCCACCTGACCGGTGGCGAGGTGAGCATCGTCGTAGCCCTCGACGATCGCGGACCCCGGGTGTTGCACTGGGGCAAACGTCTCGCGGCTGCAGAGGTTGACTGGCTCGCGGCCACGTCAGACCCCGCGGTCACCTTCAGTTCGTTCGATGCGCCACGCCACTTTGGCTTGCTTCCCGTCACTGGCGACGGGTGGTCGGGGACGCCAGCCCTGGAATGGCATCGGGCTGGCACGGCGGCCGACCCAGCGCTCGTCCTCAATGAAGCCACGGCACACGGCCACCACGAGGACGGAACCGCCACGGGCCTTACCCTCACGCTTGACGATGAGCGCTCCGACGTTCGTGTCGGCCTCACGCTCACCCTCGACTCGCACGGCGTGCTGTCTATTCAAACCGAGGTGACCAGTACCGCGACGTCGGGCGACGCGCTCGACCTCGCCGGCGTGCGAGCGGTCATGCCCTTGCCTGCTCGCGCCACCGAGCTTCTGGACTTTAGCGGCCGCTGGACGCGCGAGCGCGCGCCTCAACGCATGCCAGTGGTGGATGGTTCGCATCGGCGCACGACGCGGCGGGGTCGACCAGGGCACGATGCCCCCTTCCTCACCATGGTCGGCACCCAGGGTTTTGGCTTTGGGAGTGGCGAGGTGTGGAGTGCCCACGTTGCCTGGTCTGGCGATCAGGACGTGAGCGTCGAAAGGCTGCCCGAGGGCGCCGGTGTGCACTCTGCGGCCATCGTTGCGGGCGAGCTCCTGGCTCCCGGGGAGGTGCGTCTCGGCCCCGACGAGACCTATCGCTCGCCCATCGTGATCTTTGCTCGGGCAGAGACAGGCATCGACCAGGTCAGTGAGGCGCTCCATGGCTATGCGCGCGACCTGAGCGCACACCCCGCGACGCCCCGGCCGCTGACCCTCAACACGTGGGAGGCCGTGTACTTCGAGCACGACCCCGCCAGACTCATCGCACTTGCCGGCGTCGCCGCTCGGGTGGGCGTGGAGCGATTCGTGCTCGACGATGGTTGGTTCGTGGGTAGACCCAACGATCGCTCGGGTCTGGGCGACTGGGTCGTGGATACCTCGAAGTGGCCCGCTGGGGTAGAGCAGCTCGCGGACGTAGTTCACGTTCTCGGGATGGAGTTTGGGCTGTGGTTTGAACCCGAGATGGTCAATCGCGACTCCGACCTCGCACGCCAGCACCCGGAATGGCTCTTGGGAACCCGAGACAACCCCGCCGAGTGGCGGCACCAACTGGTACTGGACCTCACCCTGCCCGACGTGCACGATTACCTCCTCGAACGCATGAGTGCCGCCGTGACGTCCATGGGCCTGGACTACATCAAGTGGGATCACAACCGGGATCTGCATGGTGCCGTCTCGCGCTCCATGGGCGGCGCACCCGCTGTCCACCGGCAGACTGCCGCCACCTACGCGCTCATCGATGCACTGCGTGAGCGTCACCCTGAACTCGAGATTGAGTCGTGTGCGTCCGGAGGAGCTCGCGTGGATCTTGGGATACTGGCCCGCACCCAGCGCGTGTGGGCATCCGATACCAACGACCCCGTAGAACGGCAGTCGATTCAGCGCTGGACAGGAGTGTTGGTGCCCCCCGAGGTGATGGGCTCACACCTGGGCCCCGCCACGGCCCACACCACTCACCGCACCGCCGATCTGGAGTTTCGCCTCACCACTGCCCTGTTTGGCCACGCCGGGATCGAGTGGGACCTCGGTGGGTGTTCCGAGGACGAGTTGGCCCTGATCTCCCGCTGGGCGGAGACCTACAAGGAACTTCGCCCGCTCCTGCACCACGGTCGCACCGTGCGAGCTGATAGCGACGACCCCGGCGCGTTGCTGCACGGCGTCGTCTCCCACACCGGCGACCATGCGCTATTCGCCTGGGTGCGGGTGTCAACCTCGAGCCCGGCGTTCACTCCGCGGACACAGTTCCCGGGCCTCGATCCGTCGCGTGAGTACACCGTGATCGCGCGAGAGGAACTCGGCCTCGCCAGTCGTCACCAGGTGTCCGACCCACCCTGGATGACAGCCGACCAGCCCCTGAAAGTCACGGGACGCTTCCTGGCGGAGGTTGGCATTCCGCTCCCCCTGCTCAATCCGGGTACCGCACTTGTTCTTGAGTTCCGTGCCTCGTCCGTTACTCCATCTGACAACGCAAAAGAGCCCCGGCCGTGAGGCCGGGACTCCCTTGCATGCGAGCTATCTCTAGAAGGTCGTCACCAGCGAGTTAGACGCGGCAATGATCGCCACTGCCATCGCATTGATGAAGCCGGCAATGTACGGGTTGTTGGTCTCGCGGTAGATCTTGCGCGAGATCACCGCAGCCGCCGGGAGCATGATCAGCGTCGGGAAGAGCCAGATGCTGAAGATGCCCCCGAATCCATCAACAAGGTGTCCCGTGTCGAAGAAGGTCGAGTACTGCCAGACCACGAGGACTAGCGGACCGAGCGCGTTGAAGAACGCGAGCAGTGCGGTGTTCACCCACTCCTTGCCGCCAATTGAGATGCGACTGAAGGAGTTGACGATGATGGAGTTCGCCACAAAGTAGATCAGGAACAAGGGCAGGACCAGCAGTGCGTAGCCAATCTTGTCTGGGGGGAAGACCTTGATCGCGAAGACCCACAGACGGAAGTCCGTCTTGAAGAAGTAGTCGACGAAGAACACCAGGCTGAAGGACGCGGAGACCACAATCGCCGCGAGCCCTACGCCCTTGCCAAACGAGGCCCAACCGGGGAGGACCCCGATGTCCCGCAATGTCCTGCCCTGCTTACGGACGTTGAAGAGGTACGAGATCGTCATCACGATGGCTGCAAAGACACCGTTGATCGCGGCCCACAGTGCGATGAAGAACACTGCGCCCTCAACGAAGAATGAAGGCTCCGAGTTGAATACCACGCCGGAGAGGCTGGTCTGCTTACTGAGCCACAAGTAGCTCCATGCTGAGAACACCGCCGAGATCAAGAGACCTCCCCAGAACCACACCTTGCCAATGCGGTTCGCGGGGGCGATGGCCATCTTCTCCTTGACCTTGAGCGAGGAGAACGCGCGCGTCTGCAGCATCGTGCGGGTGAATGCCACCAGGAAGATACCGAAGGCGATCACGCCGAGCGTCGTGAAGAACTCCTTGGCCTGCCAGATCTGTCCGCCACCAACGTCCTGATTCGGTGCACCAAGCGTGGTGTCGAAGAAGTCGATCTGGTTGCTGACGGTTTCTGCTGAGATGGTGCCCCACGGGTGCGTCTCGGCGGGAGTGTGCAGAATACGCACGGCATCTACGCCATCAATGTTCTCTGTGTAGTAAGTGTCCACATCACGCACGTCGTCGTACGTTCCCGGCGCGGCGCCAAAGTGCAGGAATGACTGAGCGTTGTCAGTGGTAGCGAACTCACGTGGCGGGGTGAGAACTTCGCCCTCGGGGCTGTAGGAACGGAAGAAGAACTCGTCGTACTGGTCGGCGTTGAGACCAACGTCGCGCGATCCGTACATGTTGTAGTAGGCGTTGTCGTTGGCGGCGTCGTTGTAGAACGCCTCATTGTCGACGAGGAAGACCGAAGCGATCAGCGGCGTAGGCATTTCGTTGTCAATCGCAACTGAGAAGTTCGCTGCACGGGCGCCGTTGGAGTGGCCCGAGACGCCGATTCGTGCGGGGTCCACGTAGGGCAAATCAGCCATCAGCTTGACGGCGTCGTACATGCCCGTTCCGCCTACAGGGATCTCATCAGCGGGAAGCGGGTCAGAGTTGCCGTGTCCGTACATGTCAATCGAGATGACAACGTAGCCGCGTCGCGCCAGTTCGACGTAGTTCGCGTCCTGCATCTCGCGGTTGTTCCACCAACCGTGGCTCACCACGACAGCCGGGGCGGGGTTCTCCACCGTCGCGTTCTCTGGCTTGAACAGCAGCGCGTTCAACATGCGCCCCGAGGAGGTTTCCCATTGCATGTCCTTGATCGTGACCTTGCCGCCGTTGGTTTGCACCAATGAGGCGCCCACTGCCGAAATCAACACGAGGACAAGCGAGAGGATCAGCCAAAAGCTGTTCCGCTTCACCATTGTGGTTTTCATTGCTCTCTAACTCCTTTGTTATGAGGCACCGGCGACGCTTTTCGACAGTGCTACTTAGCCCTGACGCTGTGATCGATCGCAATTTCTACGAGTCAGCATTCTTGAGGGGACTACCGAAGGCTATGGCTGCCTCCGCTGTGCTGAACTGTTTTGAGTTGAACCTGCACCAATGTGCACGCTGGTTAGTGTGACCTGGAATACAGTCACCGTCCTGCTGGTTCGGGAACGCTGTGCAACGTACGCAGTACCTCCTCACACCGTGAGATTTCGTGCGCCGTGCGAGAGGCGTCCCACGAGAGGGAGCCAGCCATCGCATCGGCGATCTGAGTGATCACCCCTCCTGAGGCGAGCCCCATAAACGCGAGATTGGTCCGACGCAGGACCACATCCGCCACGGTGCGCGCGTACTCGTGGCGAACCATGTAATCGACTTCGCGAGACGAGAGCTCGCATCCCGCAATTAGACGGTCCACGTCCGTCTCGACGTAGTCTGCGACATCGCTGGCTCGCGACCCGTAGCGCGCCAGCAGCACCTCGCGGCGGTCCGACTCGACGCGAGGAAGATGCGTGCTGAACCAGTCGGTGCGAACACTTGGGTCCGTGGGGAAGTCCACGGCGCCACCGATGGCGACACCGTCGGTGGACGAAGCGCGCGGGCGGCCGAGGATCTCTAGGACTCGACTAGACAGCGTCTCTCCGAGCGCCCTGAAAGTGGTCCACTTGCCGCCGACCAGGCTCAGCACCGTCGGCCCGGCGCCCCCGTCCTCCTCTTCGATCGAGTAGTCCCGCGACACCAAGCCGGGAGCCATCGCGTCGTGGTGAGGCAAGGGTCGGATCCCCGAATAGGTGAACACAATCTGAGAGCGCTCCACCTGGATCGATGGGAAGACCTCGCCGAGCAGATTGAAGAAATAGTCAATCTCCTCGTTGGTGCACACGGCATCGTCGCGCGGATCGGCCTCGAGGTCTGTCGTCCCCACGAGCACCCGGCCGTGCAACGGGTAGACCAGCACAATGCGGCCGTCCTTGTGTTCGAAGAAGATCTCGCGCCCGTCGGTAGCGGCGAGCAACTCCTCGTTGTCCAGGACAATGTGTGAACCCTTGGTTCCCCCCATGAACGTCGTGTCGCGCCCGAGTGCACCATTGGTGAGGTCCGTCCATGGTCCTGACGCGTTGACGACAACGTCAGCGGTGAGATCGAACTCGACACCCGTCTCGCGGTCACGCAGTGTGACGCCCTGGTCGGTCATAGCGACCGCCTCGACGTAGTTGACGGCAGTCGCCCGCTCACCCGCACGGACGCCGTCGAGCATGACGTCGAGCGCCAGGCGCTCGGGGCTGTGCACCGAGGCGTCGAAGTAGGTTGCGGTGTACTTCACCTCGGGATTGAGTTGTGGCAACTGCTCTAACGACCGCTTGCGGCCGTGGAACTGGTGGCGAGGCACCGATCCGTTGTCGCGAGAGAAAGTGTCGTAGATGGTGAGGCCCATCTTGATGATGGCGGCGCCACGCTCGCTGGCGCGCTTGCCCTTCTGGTGGCGAAGCACCCGTAGCGGCGCAGCGATGAGACCGGAGAACGTCGAGTAGATCGGGATGGTGGTCTTGAGAGGACGCACAAAGTGGGGCGCGATGCGCAACAGCGAGTTGCGTTCGTGGACTGACTCCCGGACCAGGCGCAGTTCGCCGTTCTCGAGATAGCGGAGTCCACCGTGGATCATGTGACTCGACGCAGCGGTGGATCCTGAGGCAAAGTCATTGCGCTCCACCAGCACCACGTCGATCCCTTGCATCGCTAGGTCGCGGAAGGTGGCTAGGCCGTTGATGCCACCGCCGATGACGAGCACCGCGGTTCGCCCTGACTCACGAATCTGAGCAACGTCGGGGCGCTCCTCCGCAGGGAAGAGAGCTGTACTTGGCTGTGCCACACTGCCGTCCTTTCACTGACGCATATGCCTGATGAGACCTATACTTGCCGCACGCACACATTTGTACAAGCCGTTTGCACGAACGTGCAGAATTGAGGAGATGGCCATGTCGGAGAGTGTTTCTGACGACCGCAGAACGCGTGCCGCATTGCGCGCGGCACAGATGTACTACATGCAGGATCTGACCATGGACGCCATTGCACGAGACCTCGCGATGTCTCGCTCTTCCGTATCTCGGCTGCTCGGGTTTGCGCGTGATACTGGCCTCGTTGAGATCACGGTGTCCTCGCCGCTCGACCACGGCGCCGCGCTGGAACGCAAGATCCTTGAGCGGTTCGGAGTGACGGCACACGTGGTGCCCGTGCCCCAACTCATCAGCGACGTCGACCGCCTCGAGCGCGTGGCCATGACCGCCGCTCGCCTGCTCAGTTCGTGGATGGATTCCAATATGACGCTCGGGGTCGCGTGGGGGTCGACTGTCAGCGCCGTCAGTCGGCATGTAGTGAGGAAAGACACGCACAACTCGGTCATCGTCCAGATGAACGGCGCTGGCAATACCCAGACCACTGGCATCGACTACGCGTCGGAAATTATGCAGCGGTTCGGAGCGGCCTACAGTGCTCAGATCCAGCAGTTCGCAGTCCCCGCATTCTTTGACGACCCAGCCGTCAAAGTGGGGCTATGGAAGGAGCGCAGCGTCCATCGCGTACTGGCGGTCCAGGCACGCATGGACATCGCGGTCTTTGGCCTGGGCTCTCCGTTCGCTGAGATTCCCAGCCACGTCTACATCGGCGGCTATCTCGATGCCGCGGATTATCAGAGCCTCAGCGCGGATCGGGTCGTCGGGGACGTCGCCACGGTGTTTTACCGCCGCGACGGGTCGTCAAAGGATGTCTCCCTGAACGCACGCGGAAGCGGCCCCGACCTCCAGCGCCTCAGGCGCGTCCCTCGCCGAGTCTGCGTCGTGTCCGGGGTACAGAAGCTCGCCAGCCTCCAGGGCGCACTCGAGGCAGGCCTCGTGACGGACCTCATCCTGGACGAGTCGCTCGCGACGCGACTGCTCGACCCGGCCTAAGCTGCACGTTTTCCCAATGGCTAGGCACCGTTGTTCGCTCCCGTCTACATTGACACAGTCCCCACTTGAGCGAAGGAGCTCCCTATGACGTACGTGGTCGCACTTGACCAAGGAACGACAAGTACCCGGGCCATGATCTTTGATCACCGCGGTCGTTCAATCTCCACCGGTCAGATCGAACACCGTCAGATCTTCCCTCAGCCCGGCTGGGTGGAGCACGATGCTGCCGAGATTTGGACGAACACGCGCGAGGTCATCGGTATTGCGTTGGGTCACGCGGACATCACCCGCCACGACGTCGAGGCATTGGGTATTACCAACCAGCGCGAGACCGCCGTCGTCTGGGACCGGCACACTGGCGAGCCAATCCACCACGCGATTGTGTGGCAGGACACCAGAACACAGGACATCGTGGAAACCCTGGCTCGGGGCAGCGAGCTCGGAACTGACCGCTACCGCGAGGAGACGGGCCTGCCTCTCGCGACCTACTTCTCCGCCAGCAAGATCATGTGGCTGCTCGATAACGTCGAGGGTGCTCGCGAGCGCGCCGAGGCCGGCGACTTACTGTTCGGCACCATGGACAGTTGGGTGCTGTGGAACCTCACGGGCGGAACCGACGGCGGAGTGCACGCCACGGACGTCACCAACGCCAGCCGCACCATGCTGATGAATCTCACGACCCTCGAATGGTCCGAGCACATCCTCAGCGAGCTGAACATCCCGCGCTCTATGCTCCCGGAAATCCGTGGCTCCTCGGACATCTACGGGAAGGTCGAGTCCTCCAGCCTGCTGCGCGAGATCCCCATCTCCGGCATCCTGGGTGACCAGCAGGCCGCGGCCTTCGGTCAGGCGGCTTTCTCGCGCGGCGAGTCAAAGAACACCTACGGAACCGGCAACTTCGTGCTGGCCAACACCGGCCACGAGTTGGTGCGCTCCGAGCATGGACTCATCAGCACGGTGGCCTATCAGATCGCAGGAGAGGACCCGCTGTACGCTCTCGAGGGCTCCATCGCAGTGACTGGCTCACTGATCCAGTGGCTCCGCGACAACCTCGGCATCATCGCGACCGCCGCGGAGGTTGAGAGCCTGGCCAACGAAGTGGACGACAACGGTGGCGTGGTGATTGTCCCTGCCTTCTCAGGTCTGTTCGCGCCGTACTGGCGGCCAGACGCACGAGGTGCCATCTTGGGGCTGACGAGATTCGCAGACAAGCGCCACATCGCCCGTGCCGCGCTCGAGGCCGTCGCGTACCAATCACGTGAGGTTCTGGATGCGGTCGCGGCGGACACCGGCATAGAGTTCACTGAGATTAAGGTCGACGGAGGCATGGTCGTCAACGGCCTGCTACTGCAGATCCAGGCGGACGTCCTCGGCATCCCCGTCATCCGGCCCATAGTGATCGAGACGACGGCGCTCGGCGCCGCCTACGCCGCGGGGCTCGCAGTAGGCTTCTGGACGGACCTAGAGGAGATTCGCTCGCTGTGGCGCGAGGATGCCCGCTGGGAACCGACGACGGAAGCCGATGCTCGAGCCGAGGGCCTCATTCAGTGGCACAAGGCTGTCTCGCGCACGTTTGACTGGATCGAGTGAGCCCTAGGACGAGGCCACGGTGCGGACGTCCGTGACCACCTCTGCACCGTAGGGGTCCTCTGCTCGCAGGTACCAGGACGTGGCCCCGGCCTCGGGTTTCCACTCAGTCTCGACGAGACTGCCGGACCTGACGTGTTCAAATTTGGCAATGACCTCGTCGCCGAGCACGTCGACACTGAGGGAGTCGGTGAGGAGCACCTTGCGAGGGGCCTCGATGCCGGCGCGTTCGTACGGGATGACGAATTCCTGGTTGGCCTGGTCCAGCGCCTGGTTGACCGCGTCGTAGTCCCGGAGATAGTCCGAGTATGTGCGAACCGTGATGGACTTCGCCGCTGAGTCAAAATGCATGAGGCGCATGTATCCCTCGCCCCCGTGCGGCAAGTCCTGATAGTCGAACAACATGGAGGTCACCGTGCGGTCGTCCTCGCCGTCCCCATCGTCGTCGAACGAGTCCAGGCGGGTGAAGGCATCGTGATAGTGACCGCTCAGCACGAACTTGACGTTTGAGTTCGTCGCGATGACCTCGTCGTAGATGCGTTGGGGCAGCGGCCCGAGTCCGCCGGTCGTCAGCATGTACTCGTGCAGGTTGACCAGGGCGACGCGCTCCGGGTATTGCGCCAACACCTCATTCATCCAGTTGATCTGCTCGTCGCCGGCGCCCCAACCCATGTAGAGAAACAGGAAGTCGATGCCCCCCGCGGTGACCAGGTCGTAGTGACCGCGGTTGTCCTGCAGGCTGCCGCCGAACCAGGGGTTGGCCGCGAAGCGTTCGTCGCCAAACAGGGTCGAGTAGGCCGTGTAGTCATTGGTGCGTTGGTTGACGTCGTGGTTGCCGGCGAGTACCCCGTACGGCAGCCCAGCCCTGTCGAGCTCGTCGTAAGTGGCATCGGCCCGCTCCCACTGCGCCTCGTCCGCAGCCCAATCCACAATGTCGCCCGTGTGGATCAGGTATTGGAGGTTGAGGCTCTCGCGCTCCTTGAGCAAGTAGTCGTGGATAGAGGTCTGGCGGTCGTAGATCTCCGCG
>NZ_BBRF01000001.1:808379-1866714 GCF_000975135.1 Demequina aurantiaca
CTCCCACTGCGCCTCGTCCGCAGCCCAATCCACAATGTCGCCCGTGTGGATCAGGTATTGGAGGTTGAGGCTCTCGCGCTCCTTGAGCAAGTAGTCGTGGATAGAGGTCTGGCGGTCGTAGATCTCCGCGCGGGCGTTGTAATACTGGGTGTCCGACTCCCACGCCAACGTGAAGTCATACTCGCTGCGAGGGGTGTCCTCGGGATGATTCGGCTCGATCGCGTCGTCGCGGGACGACAAGTCGTCCCCCGCAAAGCCCTCTGAGTGCTGAACGAGGGCCACCAAGGTGCCATCCTTCACGTACTCCTCCACCGGCACGGTCGCCTCGAGCGCGAAGACATCGCCCGTCGTCGCCGATGCCGCCGTCACGTGCCGATCGACCTCCACCCATTGGGCAGTGGTCGGGTCGAGCACGTACAGCAACACCTTCGCATTGGCGTTCGCACTTCCGTTCCACATCACGTGAGCCTGACCCTTGGCGTCCTTCGCCAGGGTCGACTCAAGGAGCACATATGGCAGTTTGGCGTCGCTCGAGGCTTCCATCGAGGTGCCGTCCATGCTGCCCAGGCGAGCCACGTCTGCCTCGTTGATGGTCCGGGCCTGGGGGCGATCAACCGCGAGGGCATCGGTCGCCTCGCCGACGCTCACCGTGACGTCATCGCCCAACGTGAGTGCTTGTCCGCGCGCGATGGTGACGTCGAGGTCGTCGCCGGACGAGTCGTCGATGACCGCCGCGAGTGTCGTCGAGTCGCCCACCGCCCTGCCGTCGTTCGGCCAGGCCGATGCCACAGTGGGTTTCTCCGCCGGGATCGAGTAGTCGATCGGCAGTTGGGTGGAATTCCCGATACGGTCCGTCGCGGTGATGACCGCCCGGTGGTCACCCGGCTCGGTGGTGAGGGATGACAGCGCGTACGGTAGCCGCACAGCGGTGCCGTCGAGAGTCGCGGTGACCAACTCCACGCCGGCGCCACTGTCCACGACCTCCGCGTCGAGAGTCACGTCGCCGCGCACTTCGGAGCCAGATTCGACGGAGGACGTCACCGTTGGCCCGGTGTTGTCGACGTTCACCCTGAGCGCCACCTTGTGGGTTCCGTCCGAGGCGGCAAAGAGGTGCTCACCGTCTGTGGCGGTCGTGGTGTCCCACTCGTACGCCAAGGCAGTGAACGCATCGTCGGGAATACGGAACGTGGCCTCAAGGAAGTCACTGGCCCCTGTGTTGTCCCCAATGTCGATCCACTCCGTGGGATCGGCGTTGTTGAGGGGGCGCAGGACCCGCCCGTCTGGCAGAGCCAGTCGGAAGTTCCGTGCCACAAAGTCGTCGTTCACTTCATCCTGGTCGATCTCTGGAGCTGCCTTGGTCCCCGAGTAGATCCGCACCGAGACATCCTCGCCTGGGTTGACCTTGTCGAGCGGAATCGACGCCTCAACGGTGCGGGTGTCCCCAAAGAAGCCCTCATCAAACACCGTGAGGATGTCGCCGTCCATCACCACTCCGTTGCGGAAATAGGGGTCGGTCAGCGTAGCCTCAAAGGCAAAGATCGGTTCGTGCTCCAGCTCGGCGGAGCCCTCGACGCGTTCGCCGTCGAGGGAGAGCTCGTGCGTGGCGGGGTACGAGTCGCCCCCCACGATCATGAGCGCTGTGCCAGCAAGGTCGTCGCCATCGTCACGAGTGAGACGAAGGGGCGCAACCTCCGCCAGTATGTCCGCGATGGGTCGTCCGGCATGGCCCCCACCCACGCGCAATGCTGACGCTGTGGCCGAATCCCGCAGCGTGTGCTCGGGGCCCTCGACGGTAGTAAATCCATCGAAGACAATGAATCGGTAGGTCAGCTCAGCACGACCGACGGTGTCCGCCCGTCCCAGATCCACGCCGTACATGCCCAATTCGTCAACCATCACGTCACGAGTCACGGTCGCGTCGAGGTCCGTGGAGACCTCCACCTGTACGGTGTGCAGGAGGGCATCATCCGTGATCCACGCGTCGAGGGTGATGGCGTTACCAGGGGTGAAAGTCGTTGGTGCCTCATCCAGGATGCGGGGCTCGCGGCCTGCCGTGGGCGCCTCCAGGAGTTCGACGTCGGCTTGCTCCGGAGTCAGCGTCCCGGGCGAGGGCTCCTCAAGACCCATACGGGGCTGAATCTCACCCTGCACCGCGACCGAGCCGTACTGGACGCCCGAGGCAACCGCAGCATCGGCCGATCCCTCCTCGTTGTAATACGCCCGCGAAAGTTGGACGCCGGAGCGGCTGAGGATCTCGATCCCGCGCATGAGGGAGTTTGCTAGCCCGTCGCCCTCGAGTTGCACCAGGCTCTCACCGTCGACCAGGCTCGTGCCGTAAGCGGCATTGAAGTCCGCGACGCTGCGTCCCGCCGACGAAGCGTTGCGCACCCACAACACGAGAGTTTCTCCCGGCTCGATGATCGCACCCGTGGTGACGGTGGGCCACAGCACGCTAGCCACAGTGGTGTGGTCCACCAGGGGATAGAGGTAGCGCACAGTGAAGTCATCCCAGGCAAGGGGGGCATCAGAGGCGTTGCGCACCTCGACGTACTCGAAGGCATCCGCACCCTTTGCATTGGGAGAGTTGGCGACGATCTCGCTCACCTGCAGGAGCGGGTCGTACCGCACCGGCTCCGGCGGAGGCCAGTTCAGGGTCGGCAACGCCGTAACGGCGGCCGATGCCGTGGCTGGCGGCGCGCCCACCAAGCCGGCGGCGACGGCCGCCACCAGGGCGATGGAGGTCCCGAAAATGCGACCGATGGGCAATGAACGAACAGCAGCGACTGCTGACACGTGTGCTCCAAGATTGAGGCGTCTGTGGCGGGTGCCGAGTGCGAGTCAATCAAGCGAGTCCGAGCGGGTCAACGCCATACGTGCCACTTCACCGAGCCTTCACCCAAGGTTCAGGAAACGGCCATGCGCCATGGTTGGGCAGGCCGGCGCGAGGGCACTGTCGCTACGCTGTGAATCACACCAACGCATCGTGTTGATCACTAGCTGGGAGTAGAACCGTGGGATATCCGGAGGACAACCTCGTCGAGGACGAGCGAATCATCATTCACAGCCGCACGCACTGGAAGGCCCTCATTGCCCCCGTGTTCTTCATTGTGGTCGGCACCACCCTTGCCGTCCTTGCCTGGAACTGGGCGAACTCGCAGAACTGGGGCGAAGGCGCGGAGTTGACGGTCATGATCATCTTGGGCGCCTTATGGCTGGTGGTTGTCATTTGGCTCTTTGCCGTTCCGGTCATCCGTTGGGCGACCAACCACTTTGTGGTGACCACCCGCCGCGTCATGTTCCGCACGGGCGTCCTCTCCCGCAGTGGCATCGACATTCCGGTGAGCCGCATCAACACCGTGCAGTTTCGCCACGGCATGATCGACCGCATCTTTCGCACCGGCACACTCATCATCGAGTCCGCCTCCGACGACCCGCTGTCGTTCGAGGACATCCCGAACGTCGAACGTGTCCATTCGATGCTCTATCAGGAGGTCTCCGACACTCAGGACGACGACGACTACCGCGACAGGAGCTCGCGACGCCAATAGCTATGGCGAACGAAGAAAGCCCCGGCCAGTTGGCCGGGGCTTTCTCATCTGTGGAGCCTGGGGGAATCGAACCCCCGACCTCCTGCTTGCAAAGCAGGCGCTCTACCAATTGAGCTAAGGCCCCGAGTGAGTGCTGCCACTCATTCAGTTACTGCGTAAATCAGATCCCGCGATGAACATCATCCCACAGATCGCGGTTCGTGTTGTCAGCAATCCATGTGTAGATCACCGCACCCGCCACAAAGGCGAGTCCAAGCAAAACTAACTTCTTCATGTTTCACCTCTGTGGGCCCAGGAGGACTTGAACCTCCGACCTCTTCGTTATCAGCGAAGCGCTCTAACCGCCTGAGCTATGGGCCCTGATGCCGCGTTGCCGCGGCGACCTAGGATACCCCACTCAGGCGCGCAGACTCAAACTCGCGCCTGATGTGGGGTTTTACAGGCCTAGTCGTCAGTCAAGGTGACGTAAACGCCACCCACCACCGAGGACACCGTGTTGTACAAGAAGGCACCAATGGTGGTGAGTGCCGTGAGCAGAACGACGTTAATGATCGACAGCAACACGGTCGCCGACATCACCTTCTCGAGGCTCGTGAACTGCAGCAGGTCTACTTCCTGGTTGGTCGTGAAGAGTTTCACGATCCAGTCGTTGATCATGACGAAGACGCCCATCTGGTTCACGACGTTCCACAGCACGAACACTGCAACAACCATCATGATGCCGATGGCGATCGACAGCAGGAAGCCCATCTTCAACGCCGACCAGGGGTCAATGCGCGAGAGCAGCACGCGCGCCTTGCGAGGGCCGCCCTTGCTCCGGGTGGCGGTGACGTCGTCGCCCTCGGTCAGCGACTCCTTGGCCCTGTTCGCGTAGCCCTTGAGCTTGCCCATCCCGGCTCCGACCGCACCTGCCGCACCAGCAGCACCGGCGGAAAAAGCAGATCCGGCTGTGGTGGGCTGTGCAGACGTGGCGGGGGACGTGGTCCGAGTTGGCTGAGGCGCGGGGGCCGTCGGCGCGCTGGTTGTCGCGGCCGGAGCCTGCGTGGTCGCAAACTGCGAGGAGGGGGCGGGACGCATTGCGGTGCGCTGCGGAACCGAGCCGGTGGTGGGAGTCTGGCCGGAGGTGGGCTGTGCCTCGGCCGCGGGTTGCTCATTCACCGGGCTAAAAATGCGCGCACTAGACGGCTTGGCGCGGTCATCCGCGTTCATATAACTCCTCTTGATGGGCGCGCGTAAGCGCGGACGTCAGTGCCATCGTACTTGAGGCGGCGACCATCGTCATGTGGCCGCGCCAATAGCCTCGGGCGCTGGCGAGTACGTTTCATCAACGTACAGAGGCGGCGCGGCGTTGCCGGCTCATGCTCTTTGGTGCTGCGGGGCGCTAAGTTTGGCGCATGACTACGGCAACGGCCACTACCGAAGACGACACCTCCAGCAGTTCCTTCCAGGACGCGCTGGGGATCCTCAAGCGCATCCCCGCGACCCTGATCACCATCGTGGTGGTGCTCGGCGTCGGCATCTCAACGCAGGCGTTGTGGAAGTCCGCCACGGAGATGGGGCTCACCGAACGGTGGGGCTTTGGCCTTCCCGCGTTCCAGGAAGGACAGTGGTACACGGTCTTTGTGGGTGCGGCAATCTCTCCCGAGCCGTGGATGTACGCGCTGATCCTCGCCACCTTCGCCATCGGCGCCGGCTACCTCGAGTACCGCTTCGGGGCCTGGCGCATGCTGCTCGCCGTGATCGGCACTCACATCGGGGCAGTGCTGCTGGTTGCCACGATGTTCTGGGCCTTGAGCGGCGTTGACGTGGCTTGGATTCAGCAACTTTCCAAGGTTCGTGACGTAGGGCTGTCCAACGGCGGATTCGGCGCCCTCGGTGCCGCCTCCGCGGCGATGGCACCACTGTGGCGCCGCCGCGTCCGACTGATCGGCTCCCTGTACGTCATCGCGATGATTCTCTATGCAGGCGAGATTTGGGACTTCACACACGCCGCCGCACTGTTCATCGGCCTCGCGATTGGTCCTCTCGTCGTGGGTCGGCCCTATGAAAAAATTGATTGGCACCTCGGCCGCCAGGAGATCCGCGATCTGGCGGGAATCATCGTCGCGTTTGGCGCCGTCCACCATCTCCTGACGCGGCTCTGGCCGGGCGAGGGCGGCATCCTCAGCTTTGGTGTACCCGAGGACACCTCCGAGATCTCGCTCCTGACTCAACTCGGATTCACGATCATCTCGCTCACCCTGTCCTATGCGCTTCACCGCGGACGGCGGGCGGCACGGATCATCATCCTCATCATCACCATCGGGGGTGCTGCGCTGATTGCGATCGGAATCCCCAACCTGCACCCCAGCCAGTGGCTGGATCTCTTCCTCGACCTGGTGCTCATCGCGATTCTGTTCATCTGGCGCCGTCACTTCATGGTCCGTGGCGACCGGCGCACCCGACGCCGCACCTACCGAAGGATCCTGTTCCTGGGCCTTGGCGTCGCCGCCTTCAACGTGGTCGCGATCATGGCGCTCCGCAACAGCTTCACGCCAACCCCCACCCTTGGCACCGCCATCGGTGAGTCAGTCTTGCGCATCTTTGGGCTCTCCAACGGCGAGACGGAACCAACCACCACTGCGGCACGTCTCCTCGTGAGTTCGATCGGCGTGATTTGGTTCATCGCCGTCGCGATCGCGTTCGCCGCCATCATGCTGAACAGCAGGGCTGCTGCGACGGACCCCACCAAGAAGGAACGCTTCATTCAGCTCCAGACGGACACCACTGGAATGACCGACGTGGGCTACATGGCCCGTTGGGACGGCCTGGCCTACTGGGTTTCCGACGCGGAGCGTGTCGCCATCGCCTTCAAGCAGATCGGCGGCACGGCGATCGTGCTGTCCGATGCCGTCGGCAGGCCAGAGGACGTACGCGAGGACATGCACGAGTTCTTCGACTACTGCCGTTCGCACGGCCTGCGACCCACGTTCTTCTCCGTGACTGCGGAGTTCCGCGACCTCCTCGAGACCTTCGGCTACCGGTCCATCCAGGTAGCCGAGGACACCGTCATCCGCCTGCCCGAACTCGAGTTCAAGGGCAAGGCCTGGCAGGACGTCCGTAGCGCCATCAACCGGGCCAACCGTGAGGGCGTCACCATGACGGCCGTGCGCATGCACGATGCTCCCCGGGGCCTCAAAGACCAGCTGGGAACCATCGCCGCGCAGTGGGTGGGGGACAAGTCCCTGCCCGAGATGGGATTCACGCTGGGTGGGCTGAAGGAGGCCGATGACCCCAACGTGGTCATGCACCTTGCGGTCCACGAGGACGGCACGGTTCACGGCATGACCAGCTGGATGCCCGTCTACCGCGACGGTGACGTGGTCGGTTGGACCATCGACATCATGCAGCGCCGCCTAGACGATGGCGTGATGAGTGGCGTCATGGAGTTCCTGATCGCTCAGACCGCCATGGAGTTCAAGGAGCAGGGCTACGAGTTCATCTCGCTGTCCTGTGCCCCACTGTCGTACTCCGCCGAGACCGGCAGCCCGCTGGAGCGCATGCTCGATATCCTCGCGGACAAGATGGAGCCGTACTACGGCTTCACCAGCCTGGAGCGCTTCAAGGCGAAGTTCAAGCCGCAGCACGTGCCGATGTACCTCGCGTACGAGGACGAGGCTCAGTTGCCCGGAATCTCGGTCGCCATCCTGCGCGCGTACCTACCGGACGCAAAGGCCACCGACCTGATTCGCGCAGCCGTCCAGAAGGACGACTAGCGATCGGCCGATGCTGGGGCGAGCCGTCGCCTCACGCATCGGCCGGGCACGGCCTACCGTTACCGTGACCGCCTGAGGCGATCACGCATCGGCCGGTGTTAGTGACCGCCACCCAGGTGGCCCGACATGCGACCGTGGAACTTGAGAGATTCATCGTTCAAGCCCTGGATGTCCACGCTCTTGCCGTGGTTCTCATACTTGTAGACGATGCTGTCGAGGGTCGCAACGGTCGAGGCGTCCCAGACGTGCGACTGAGTCATGTCGATCACGATGTTCTCAGGATCGCCGGCGTAGTCGAACTGGCTGAACAGGTCGTTGGAGCTTGCGAAGAACAGCTCTCCCGTGACGGTGTAGCGGCGGGTATTGTCCTCGATGGGCCCGCCGACGACGGTTGCGAGGTGCGCGACGCGACGCGCGAACAGGATGCTCGCCAGCAACACACCGGCGACCACGCCGTAGGCGAGGTTGTGGGTCGCGACCACCACGATGACGGTGACCAGCATGACGGCGGTCTCCGACTTGGGCATGCGCTTGAGGGTGCTCCACCGCATCGAATGCCAGTCAAAAGTCGCCCACGCCACAAAGATCATGACGGCCACGAGCGCGGCCATGGGGATCGAGGCGACGACGTCACCGAGCACGAGGATCAGGATCAGCAGGAAGATGCCGGCCATGAACGTCGACAGGCGCGTGCGCGCACGGCCCACCTTCACGTTGATCATGGTTTGGCCGATCATGGCGCAACCGCCCATGCCACCAAAGAAGCCGGTGATGATGTTCGCGGCACCCTGACCCCAGGCCTCACGAGTCTTGTCCGAGTGCGTGTCCGTGACGTCGTCGACGAGCTTGGCCGTCATCAGCGACTCGAGCAGGCCAACCGCAGCCATCCCGAGCGCGAAGGGGAAGATGATCTGGAGCGTCTCCATGTTCAGCGGAACATTCGGGAACAGCAGCGAGGGCAGGCCCTCAGGCAGTGCGCCCTCGTCGCCCACGGTCGGGACCGCGATCGCGAAGATAGTCGTCACCAACGTCAGGCCCACGATCGCGACGAGCGGTGCGGGCACCACCTTGGTGAGCTTGGGGAAGAAAGCGATGATCGCCAGTCCCGCGATGACCAGGGGGTAGACCACCCAGGAAACGTTCTGCAGGTGGGGGATCTGGGACATGAAGATGAGGATCGCGAGCGCGTTCACGAAGCCGACCATGACCGATCGCGGAATGAAGCGCATGAGCTTGGCGATGCCGAGCACCGCAAACAGCACCTGGATGACTCCACCGAGGATGACCGCGGCAATCATGTAGTCGAGACCGTAGTCACGGGCGAGTGGTGCGAGCACCAGGGCAACCGCGGCCGTGGCGGCCGAGATCATCGCGGGGCGTCCGCCCAGGAAGGCAATCGAGATCGCCATGGTGAACGATGCGAAGAGCCCCACACGCGGGTCCACGCCGGCGATGATTGAGAAGCTGATGGCCTCGGGAATCAGCGCGAGCGCCACCACCAGGCCGGACAGGATCTCGGTACGCGCGATGCGCGGGCTCAGCCACTCGGGGCGACCCCACGTCTTGGGCTGCGTAATTCGGCCCCAGGCGTTCGTGACCTCGGGCACGCCCGTCGCGGTGCGGGCCTCCGCGATGGTCTGAACCGCGGCATCGGCCGTCTGTTCTGGGGGTGTCGGCTGTTCCGACTCGTTGCTCTTCTTGCTCGTCGTCATGACTATCCTCACGGCGGCGAGTCGATACTCGCCTCAAATCGTCGCCGTGGCGCAAGGCGCGCACCGGCCGGGGCGCAGGCGTATCCCCGCGCAAAAAATGGGTGGTGGCCGTCGACGGCCTCCACCAGGGTACCTGACGCGAATCTTGCGTCCCATGTCGCGCGAAGCTGCGGCCGGGATTCTCGTCCCGTCACCCAACAGTGGTGCCGCGCCACTGAAGGCCTCTCCGCAGTCACTCAGTGCGGAAGTAGAGTCCACATCCGCACTAAGTGACTGCTAGACGAAGACCCGCATCGCTGTGTACTGGGACGCAGAAGGGCCGGGTTCCCTGGCGAGAACCCGGCCCTTCTGACACGGTGACGCAGTGACGCGGCGGCGAACTACCTAGGCGTCGGTGGGCTCCCACTTGGTACCGGGGTCGCCCAACTCCTCAGGGGCCTCGCCCGCGAGGTTGGCGCGCAGCTTGGCGCCTAGGTCCCCGTCCACATTGGTCCAGTACTGGATGGCGCGCTCGCGAATGTCCTCCGACACCACCGCACCCACGTGACCGGTGATCTGGTCGAGCAGGCTCTGGCGCTCGGCGTCGTTGAACACGTCGCGGTAGAGCGTGCCGGGCTGACCAAAGTCGTCGTCCTCGGCGTGCAGGGTAGCGGCGGCGCGAGTCATCTCGCCGTCGGTCTCCCAGCCACCGGACTCGGCTGCGCGCTCGGGGTCGGCGTGAGCGCCACCCTTCGAGTTGGGTGCGTACACCGGGGTGTCGGCTGACGCGAAGTTGTAGCGCATCGAGCCTTCCTTGGAGTAGGAGTGACCGTTCGCATCGGCGTTCTTGGGCTGGTTGACGGGCAACTGAGCGTGGTTGGTGCCCACGCGGTAGCGGTGAGCGTCTGCATAGCTGAAGATGCGGGCCATCAGCATCTTGTCCGGCGACGGACCAATGCCGGGGACAAAGTTGGACGGCGCGAAGGTGGCCTGCTCGATCTCGCCGAAGTAGTTCTGCGGGTTGCGGTTGAGCTCCATGGTGCCCACCTTGATGCGCGGGTAGTCAGCCTGCGACCAGATCTTGGTCAGGTCGAACGGGTTGAAGCGGTAGTCCTTCGCCTCCTCGTACGGCATGATCTGCACGTACAGCGTCCAGGTGGGGAACTCGCCCTCCTCGATGTGCGTGTACAGGTCGCGAATGTGGTGGTCGGAGTCCGATCCAGCGAGCTGCGCGGCCTCGTCACCGGTCATGTTGTGAACGCCCTGGTCAGAGATGAAGTGGTACTTCACCCAGAAGCGCTCGCCCTCGGCGTTGATCCACTGGTACGTGTGCGAGCCATAGCCGTTCATCTCGCGCCACGTGCGGGGAAGGCCGCGGTCGCCCATGAGCCAGGTCACCTGGTGAGCAGACTCGGGACGCAGCGTCCAGAAATCCCACTGCATGTCGTTGTCGCGCAGGTGCGAGCCGGGCAGGCGCTTCTGTGAGCGAATGAAGTCAGGGAACTTGATGCCGTCCTTAATGAAGAAGACGGGGGTGTTGTTGCCGACCAGGTCGTAGTTGCCCTCGGTCGTGTAGAACTTCAGCGCGAAGCCGCGGGGGTCGCGCCAGGTGTCGGGCGAACCCTGCTCGCCGGCCACGGTGGAGAAGCGGGCGAGCATCTCCGTCTTCTCGCCGGGCTGGAACAGCGCCGCGCGGGTGTACTTGGACACGTCCTCGGTGACGGTCAGGGTGCCGAAGGCTCCGCCACCCTTGGCGTGCACGACGCGCTCGGGCACGCGCTCGCGGTTGAACTGTGCGAGCTTCTCGACCAGGTAGTGGTCGGTCAGCGAGATGGGCCCGTCCTGGCCGACGCTGAGCGAGTGGTCGTCGGATGCGACCGGAACGCCCGCATCGTTGGTCGTGAACTTTTCAGTCATGTCACTTCTCCTTCGTTGAGATGAGATTGGATGAAACTTGCTCGCCAGGGTCCGCCTGGCAGTCGCCACACAGTCCCCAGTAGGTGACCTCGGCCTCGACGATGGCAAAGCCACCATCGGCGCTCGGTGTCAAACACGGTGCGTGACCGACGGCGCAATCGACGTCGGCGACCACGCCACAGTTAGTACAGATCACGTGGTGATGGTTGTCTCCCACGCGCAACTCAAAAAGACCGGGCTGGCCGGCAGGCTCGATGCGACGAACTATCCCGGTGCGGGCCAGGTCGCCAAGCACGTTGTAGACCGCCTGGCGCGAGGTGTTCGGCAGCGACTCACGCACCCGGGCGTAAACAGCATCGGCGCCGGAGTGTGGAAGTGCCGCAAGCGCGGTCAACACTGCGAGGCGCGACTCCGTGACTCTCAGCCCGGCCGCGCGCAACACGCTGGCGCCGTCGGGCGCGAGAGTGGCGGGCTGGGTGGCGGTCATTCGCTCAGCCTAGGCCGTTGTTTTGATTCAGTCAAAAGAAGCCGACGCTGTGGGCGCCTCGAGCGTCAAGCCCACTGGCCGCGCTCCATCAGGACCTCCTTGAGGATGTCGGCCCGGTCGCTGACGATGCCATCGACGCCCAGATCCAGCAACTCCACCATTTCGTCGCGGTCGTTGATGGTCCACACGTGAATCTGACGGCCCACCTTGTGCGCAGATTCAACCTGGCGCCTGCGAAGAAACTTCACACGTCCGTTGCGCCAGGGGATCTGCAGTGCGTCGACCTCGCCGAGCGTGATCTCCGGGTCGGCACCCAAGACCGAACCGATCAGCCACCCAATCGCCTCGCGCTGAGCTGCGGGGCTCGCAACCGGACGGCTCAGCAACTTGAGCGTCTTGCGGCGACGATCCGCTGAGAAGGACCCGATGCACACGCGGTCGTGCGACTTTGTCTTCTCAATGACCTTCGCCACGGGCTCGATGGCCGAGACACCCTTGACGTCGATGTTGACTTTCACGTCGGGCCACGTCCCCAACACGTCCTCGAGCGCGGGGACGGGTTCAATTCCGCCGATGCGGGCCACCTTCACAGAGTCCCAGCGCCGGTTCGACACCTCGCCCGTGGCATCGGTGGTGCGGTCCAACGTCTCGTCGTGTAGCGCCACCGCCACGCCGTCCTGGGTTCCGTGGGCGTCAGTCTCGAGGTAGCGATACCCCAGATCCACCGCCGCCTGGAACGCGCGCATCGAATTCTCTAGGCCCTCCAGGGAGAAGCCCCGGTGGGCAAGCGCGATGGGGAAGCCCTGGTTGTCAAAGTACGGGTGGCGAGTGGTCATGCCTCCACGGTACCCACGGCGAGTACGTCCGTGGCGCTGCCGCTCCTAGTCCAGGATGGAGTCGAGCCACTCACCCACCGCGTCAAAGTAGGCCTGGCGTGGCCCCGGCGCAGACAGCGAAACGTCGTGCATGGCGCCCTCCACCTCCAGCATGGTCACCTTGGGCCCGAGACCAGGGCCGTTCCTACGGATCGGATCCACATCCACCACGGTGTCCTGCGAGTCCACCCGTGGGTTATCGAACTTGTCGGGACCGGTCGAGTCGGCGTGCGCGACCAGCACGGGCACCTGGATGGTCAACCCCTTGGCCACGCGACGACGTGCGGAAACTGTGGCTCCGAGCCACCCGGCCGTCGCGGGCTCGCCCGTCGACTTCTTCCAGGCGCCATCAAACACCCAGCCGCCGCCGTCTTGGGCGGCAAGGCGCTGCGTATAGACGGTGGGCGCGGGATCCATGACGAACGTGGGGGCCAGCGCGCCGATGACCGGCGTGAGCTCAATGCCCACCGCCTTCCAGCTCTTGAGTCTGAGCCCAAAGAGGGGGCTATTGAGAATGACGCCCGCGAGGTTGGGGTGGGAGACATCACTGGCCCAAATGGCCGCGCCCAGCGCTCCGGTCGAGTGACTGTGGACGATGACCGGGAGGTCGCCGGCATCGGCGACCGCGGCATCAATTGCCGCAGTGATGTCCTCGCCCAGTTCGGCGATGCGCGTGAAGTGGTGAGGCAACTCTCCCGGCTGCAGCGATCTTCCCGCTCGACGCATGTCCACGGCGTAGAACGCCAGGCCGTCGCCGGCAAAAGCGTCGGCGACGTGGGTCTGGAAATAGTAGTCATTGCGACCGTGGACGTGCAGCACGATGCCGCGGGGCCGGGCGGGTTGGTCCATGCGGCGAACTAACGTGCGCACCACGCCTCGGTTGCGACGAGTCTGTGTGGGCTCCGGCAGCCGAGCAGCCTCATAGCCCGCAAGAATGTCTGGTTCCCAGTCCAGCACGGTGGCCTTGTCATTCACGGGGGCGTCACGCTTATCCATTTTTCGATCGTATCGCTCAAATTCGTGACGTTCGCGCGTTCGTTACCCGTTGGCCACCGTCCACCGGCACACTATGACGTATGACGGACGCGCCGACGCCCCCGCACCCGCTCGCCTCAGCCGACCCCGGCTCCGATGTCGTGGAACGAGTCCCTCGTAAGCGAGTGGTGTCGTGGGCGCTGTGGGACTGGGCGACCCAGCCGTTCAACTCCGTCATCATCACCTTCGTGTTTGTCGCGCTCTACCTGGCGAGCGACAGTTTTATCGATCCCGCGATTGCCGCACTGGGCGAGGGCAACGCGACCTACGACGCTGCCATCGCCGCGCTCGTCTCCAAGGTGGGCTGGGCCGTCACCATTGCCGGGGTGTTTGTTGCCCTGATCGCACCCGTCATCGGCCAGCGAGCGGACTCGAGCGGTCGCCGCAAGGCCTGGCTCGCGGGCTGCACGACCGTGCTGATCGGCTGCATGTTCGGCCTGTTCTTCGTCCAGGCTCAGCCGTCGTTCTTCCTGCTCGGCGCCTCACTTATCGCCATTGGCGCCATCTTCAATGAGATCGCCGGCGTGAACTACAACGCCATGCTGGTGCAGGTCAGCAACAAGAAGTCTGTGGGTCGAGTGTCCGGTCTGGGCTGGGGCCTGGGCTACATCGGCGGGATCGTGGCGCTGGTCATCGTGGTCGTCGCGGACGGCGCGGACTGGTGGGGCATGGATACGTCCAACGGAATGGCGTATCGCTTGATCGCGGTGGGTTGTGCCGTATGGACCATCATCTTCGCGTGGCCAATCTTCGCCTACGTTCCTGAGGTGCCTGGCACCCAGCACGCGCGGGTGAGCATCTGGCGTGGCTACGCCGTGTTGATTCACGACCTCAAGGAGCTCTGGCGAGACGCGCGCAGCACGCTATGGTTCCTGTTCGCCTCCGCCGTCTACCGAGACGGTCTGGCCGGAGTCTTCACCTTTGGTGCAATCATCGCCTCCAAGTCATTCGGCTTCGACAACCAGCAGGTGATCATGTTCGGCATCGCTGCCAACCTCGTGGCCGGAGTCTCCACCATGATCGCGGGGCGCTTCGATGACACCTTCGGACCCCGCACGGTCATCCTGTTCGCACTCGGCGGCATCGTCGCATCGGGCCTCGCCGTCGTCATCTTCCACTCTGCCGGCGACATCGTCTTCTGGGTGTTCGGTCTGTTGCTCACCACCTTCGTTGGCCCCGCGCAAGCGGCGTCTCGGTCATTGCTTGCGCGGGTCAGCCCTCCCGGACGCGAGAGCGAGATCTTTGGCCTGTACGCCACCACGGGGCGCGCGGCGTCTTTCCTCGCGCCCGGCATGTGGTCTCTCGTCATTGCGCTGACCGGCGCCACCATCTGGGGAGTGTTCGGCATCATCGCGGTGGTGCTGGCCGGCATGATCATGCTGTTGTTCGTGAAGATGCCCCCGGCGGCGCGCTCAGAAGGACAAGTCGCCCAGTCATCCGTCTAAACCGAAGAACTGGACGTTGAGAAGGTCAACCCGGTCGGTTGTCCGTCTCAACGCACAGAGCGACATCAGCACAAACGCAGAAGCCCGGGTCACCCCCCCACTTCAGCTGGAGGGCGCCCGGGCTTTGGCGATGCTGACTAGTCCTCGGTCGTCGGCTCGGCTTCGGTCGTTGCCTCGGGAGCGGTTTCCACTACGTCGGCCGATGCCGCGGCGGCCGGCGCTCCCGCGTCACCGTCCGGCTCGGCGTCGTCATCGCCCGCGAGCTTGCGCTCGACGTTGCGTGCGATGCCGATGATGCGGTCACCCTTGGCGGGCTTCGCAAACGTGACACCCATAGTGTTCTTGCCGCGCGCGTCGACCTGATCCACACTTGACCGAAGTACCTTGCCGGATTGCATGATGACAAGCACCTCGTCGCCCTCGTCCACGAGTAGCGCGCCGATCAAGTCGCCACGCTCCTCGGTCAGCTTGGCAACCTTGACGCCCAGACCACCGCGGTGCTTCGCACGCCACGCCGATGCCGCGGTGCGCTTGGCGAAGCCGTGTTCGGTGACCACGAACGAATAGGGACCCTCGGTGTCGGTGACCACAGCATCGTCCGCCGCGTCGCCTTCCGCATCGTCGCCAGCCTCGGGCACTCCCGCCGCGATGACATCCATGGCGAGGAGCTCGTCCTCGTCGCGGAAGCTCATGCCCTTGACGCCGGACGTCGCGCGTCCGGTGGGGCGCAGCTCACCGTCGTGCGCATTAAAGCGCAGCGACTGACCCTTGCGGGAGACCAGCATCAGGTCGTCATCATCGGAAACGAGTCGCGCCGCCACCAGTTCATCGGGCCGTAGTTCGCCGTCCTCACCCTCGACGTCGCGCAGGTTGATCGCGATCAGACCGCGCGAACGGTTCGAGTCGTAATCCTCCAGGCGGCTCTTCTTGACCAGGCCGCGCTTGGTGGCGAGCACCAAATACGGCTTGTCGGCGTAGGTGCGCAAGTCCATGACCTGGGCGATCTCTTCGCCCGGCTGGAACTCCAGCAGGTTCGCGACGTGCTGGCCCTTGGAATCGCGGCCGCCCTCGGGCAGGTCGTAACCCTTGGCGCGGTAGACACGACCCATATTGGTGAAGAACAGCAGCCAGTGATGTGTCGTGGTGACCATGAACGTGTCAACCATGTCGTCGCTGCGTAGCGTGGCGCCGCGGATTCCCTTGCCGCCACGCTTCTGCGCACGGTACTGGTCCGAGCGGGTGCGCTTGGCATAGCCGCCGGACGTGATCGTGACGACGACCTCCTCCTCGGCGATGAGGTCCTCCATGTTGACCTCACCGTCGAACAGTGAGATCTCCGTGCGGCGGTCGTCGCCGTACTTGCGGACAATCTCACCGAGTTCTTCGCCGATGATGGCACGCTGACGGTCCTGTGAGGTAAGGATCGAGTTGAGGTCCTTGATCTCGGCCATGAGTGCCTCGTACTGAGTCTCGATCGACTGCTGCTCGAGTGCGGCGAGGCGGCGCAACTGCAGGTTGAGGATTGCGGTCGCCTGGACCTCGTCCACGTCGAGCAGTTCCATCAGGCCAGCGCGGGCCTCGTCCACCGTGGGGGAGCGGCGGATCAGCGCGATAACCTCGTCGATCGCGTCGAGCGCCTTGAGATAACCCTGCAGAATGTGAGCCTCACGCTCAGCCTCGCGCAGACGGTACCGCGTGCGGCGAACGATGACCTCGAGCTGGTGCGTGACCCAGTGGCGCACAAAGCCGTCGAGGGCGAGCGTGCGGGGCACACCGTCCACGATCGCCAGCATGTTGCAGCCAAAGGACTCCTGCAGCTGCGTGTGCTTGTAGAGGTTGTTGAGGACCACCTTGGCGACGGCGTCGCGCTTGAGCACCACGACCAGGCGCTGGCCGGTGCGGCCGGAGGTCTCGTCGCGCAGGTCGGCGATGCCCTGGACCTTGCCGTCCTTGACCAACTCAGCGATCTTGATCGCCAGGTTGTCGCGGTTGGCCTGGTACGGCAGTTCGGTGACGACCAGGCACATGCGCCCCTGGATTTCCTCGATGTTGACAACCGCGCGCATCGTGACGGAGCCGCGACCGGTGCGATACGCCTCCTCAATGCCGCGACGGCCCAGAATCGTGGCGCCGGTGGGGAAGTCGGGTCCCTTGATGCGCTCGATGAGTGCCTCGAGGAGTTCCTCGCGAGACGCCTTGGGGTTGTCCAGGTACCACTGCACGCCCTCGGCAACCTCGCGGAGGTTGTGCGGGGGAATGTTAGTGGCCATACCGACCGCGATTCCCGACGACCCGTTAACCAGCAGGTTGGGGAAGCGTGCGGGCAGGACGACGGGCTCTTGGGTGCGACCGTCATAGTTGTCCTGGAAGTCGACGGTGTCCTTGTCGATCTCGCGGACAAGTTCGAGCGCGAGCGGCGCCATCTTGCACTCGGTATACCGCGAGGCGGCCGCGCCGTCGTTGCCGGAGGAACCGAAGTTTCCTTGACCGTCGATCAGCGGGTAGCGCAGGGCCCAGGGCTGAACCAGGCGAACCATCGCGTCGTAGATGGCCGAGTCGCCGTGGGGGTGGAACTTACCCATCACGTCGCCCACCACGCGCGAGCACTTGGAATACGCACGGTCGGGGCGGTAGCCGCCGTCGAACATGGCATACAGGACACGGCGGTGAACGGGCTTGAGTCCGTCGCGGACGTCCGGAAGAGCACGTCCCACAATGACCGACATGGCGTAGTCCAGGTAGGACCGCTGCATCTCGGTATTGAGGTCGACCGCCTCGATGGTTCCGTGGTTGACCACCCGCTCGCTGATGCCGGGTGTAATGGGATTAGATGTCAAGGAACCTCACGTCCTTCGCGTTGCGCTGGATAAAGTTACGGCGTGCCTCGACGTCGTCGCCCATCAGGGTGACGAACACTTCCTCGGCGGCTGCGGCATCGTCCATGGTGACCTTGAGCAGCGTGCGCGTCTCTGGGTCCATGGTGGTGACGCGAAGTTCCTCGTCGTTCATCTCGCCCAGACCCTTGTAACGCTGGATGCCGTTCTCCTTAGGGATCTTCTTGCCTTCCTTGATCCCCTCGTCGAGCCGGTTGTCACGCTCGCGGTCCGAGTACACGTACTCGTGGTCCGCGTTCGTCCACTTGAGTTTGAACAGCGGCGGCTGTGCGAGGTACACGTAGCCGGCCTCGATCAGCGGGCGCATGTAGCGGAACAGCAGCGTAAGTAGCAGGGTGGCGATGTGCTGGCCGTCGACGTCGGCATCGGCCATCAGCACGATCTTGTGATACCTGGCCTTGTCGATATCGAAGTCCTCGCCAATGCCCGCGCCGAACGCGGTGATCAGGGCCTGGACTTCGTTGTTGCCGAGCGCGCGGTCGAGGCGAGCGCGCTCGACGTTCAGGATCTTTCCGCGGATCGGCAGGATGGCCTGGTTGTGAGGCTCGCGACCAGCGCCAGCGCTACCGCCTGCCGAGTCACCCTCGACGATGAAGATCTCGCACTCTTCGGGGTTCTTGGACTGGCAGTCCTTGAGCTTGCCGGGCATGCCGCCGGATTCGAGCAGACCCTTGCGGCGCGTCGCCTCGCGCGCCTTACGTGCGGCCATGCGAGCCTGCGACGCCTGGATCGCCTTGCGGATGACTTCCTTGCCCTCGTTGGGGTGGCCGTCGAACCAGTCCGTGAGCAGTTCGTGGACTGCCTTCTGGACGAACGTCTTTGCCTCGGTGTTACCGAGTTTGGTCTTGGTCTGGCCCTCAAACTGCGGCTCGGCCAATTTGACGGAGATGACGGCGGTGAGGCCCTCGCGGACGTCGTCACCGGTCAGGTTGTCGTCCTTCTCCTTGAGGATGCCCTTCTCCCGCGCGTAGCGATTGATGAGCGAGGTCATCGCCGCACGGAAGCCCTCTTCGTGCGCACCACCCTCGGTCGTGGCAATCGTGTTCGCGTAGGTGAATACCGACTCGGAGTAGGCGTTCGTCCACTGCATCGCGAGCTCGGCGGAGATCTTCTTGTCTGGACTCTCCTGCTCAAAGCTGATCACCTCGGGGTGGACCAGCTCGGCCTTCTTGGCCGCATTGAGGTGCGCGACGTAGTCGACCAGGCCACCGTCGTACTTGTAGGTGACGGACCGCAGCGTCTGGTTGCCGTCCTCGTCCTCTTCCATGTGCTCGGGACGCTCGTCCGTCAGCGAGATCGACAAGCCCTTGTTCAGGAAGGCCATCTGCTGGAAGCGAGCACGCAGCGTCTCGAAGTCATAGTCTGTGGTCTCAAAGATGGTGTCGTCAGCCCAGAACGTTTGCTGTGTTCCGGTCTCCTCCGTGGCCTCGCCCTTTTCCAGCGTGCCCTGCGGGGCGCCACCGTTGGCGAAGGTCTGGCGCCACACGTTGCCCTGGCGCTTCACCACCGTCTCAACCTTGGAACTCAGCGCGTTAACGACGGAGATACCCACGCCGTGGAGTCCACCGGAGACCGCGTAGCCGCCGCCGCCGAACTTACCGCCGGCGTGCAGAATGGTCATGACAACTTCAACCGTGGGTTTGCCCTCGGTGGGGTGAATGTCGACGGGGATGCCGCGACCGTTGTCGGTAGTGCGCACGCCGCCGTCGGCCAAAAGCGTGACGGTGATGGTGTCGCAGTAGCCGGCGAGGGCCTCGTCAACGGAGTTATCGACAACCTCGTAGACCAAGTGGTGGAGGCCTCGTTCACCGGTCGAACCGATGTACATACCGGGGCGCTTGCGGACTGCTTCGAGTCCCTCTAGTACGGTGATGTTTCCGGCACCGTATTCAGGCTCGACCGCCTGTGCGTCGTTCTTGGCCACAAATTCCCCTTTTAAGCGGATGTCGCACGCCTAGACGGCACGCAGGATAACTTGGATCATTCTAGCGCGGTTTAGGCCGGAATTTGTGTGATTTTCGGCTATCTGTGAAGAACGGGACACCCCACCAAAAACGACATCATCCGTACGTGTCCCGTGGGCCACGACCCTTCACCGTGCGCGGACCCTTGGTCCAGGAGCGCGTCGTGGGTCCCGCGACTTTGATCTCACGCACGATGTCGCGACCAAACTCCTCGTTGATGCGGTGGCGTATCTGTCCCGACATGATGGTCAGCTGAGTGGCCCACGCGGTAGAACTTGCCTTCACCGTCAGGATGCCCTCGTCAAAGCCCAGCGGCTCGCAGTGATCCGCGATCTGGTCGCCCACCACCTCGCGCCAACGGCCGGTCACGCCGGACACCTCGAGTTGCTCAGTCCAACCCATGCGACGCATCAGCGTGTCCACGGCGTCGCTCATCGCTAGCGGATCGCGGCCGCCCTGGAACGGCTGGCTCTCACGACGTTTAGTTTCACGCGTGACGCGTGCTGCCCTGGGGGACGTGCGAAACGCACCTCGCTCACGGGCCGATGCTCGGGCCCGGGCCATCGCCTCGCGAGCCAAATCCGCCCCGTCTTTTCGGGCAGGGGACGAATTCGTGACCTCGTATTCCTCGGTCGGCTCGTCGATCTCATTCATCGTCGTCACCCGATGTCGACTCAGATGCGGCGGCGGAGCCGCCGCCGAAAATTTTTCCATCGGCTACGCGAATGACTTCTCCGGTGAGGGCCTCAGGAACATCCTCAGCCACTGCCGCGGTAATTAACACCTGGCTCGCATTGACTAGGCGCTCGGCGAGTGCGGCGCGACGGCCGGCATCCAACTCCGCGAACACGTCATCCAGAATGAGGATCGGCTCGCCATCCTCGCCAGCATCCGGTCCGTCGTCTGCGGTCAACAGATCGTAGGAACCCAGCCGCAGCGCCAACGCACACGACCAACTTTCACCGTGACTTGCGTACCCCTTCGCTGGCATCTCGCCCAAGCGAATCTCCAGGTCGTCCCGGTGCGGACCCGCTAGCGTCACACCGCGGTCGAGTTCCTTGGGGCGAAGCTGCCCCAGGCGCTCCAAGAGCCGAGCACTAATATCCGCCGCCGATGCATCGGCCGGAAGAGGTTCGACGTGATCGTCGCGTCCCTCCCCACGGTCTAAGGAAGTCGCGTACGCGACTACACATTCACCGCCGTCAGGCGCAACATCCGCGTAAGCGGTCGAGACGTAGGGAGCAAGAGCGGTGACCGCGCGGCGGCGCGCCGCGACAATCCGACCACCAAGATCGGCCAATTTCTCATCCCAAATGTCGAGCATCGTCAGGTCGCCGCGGGCATGGCGTGCACTCTTCAGCATGCTGGATCGCTGACGGAGTACTCGGTCGTAGTCAGCCATATCACCGGCAAGCGCAGGGTGCAGCGCCACACACAGTTCGTCCATGAAGGTCCGTCGCCCGCCGGGATCTCCCTTGACCAGTGCCAAGTCCTCGGGGGCGAAGACCACGGTTCGCACAATTCCGATGAGATCACGCGGACGGGCTGCGCCGCGATTCAGCCGGGCGGTGTTGGCTTTGCCTGGCACCAAGGTCACCTCGAGAGACAGCGACCTGCCCGCCTTGTCTACCCGGGCCCCGATCACCCCACGCTGAGCACCGAACCGAATCAACGGTGCGTCGGTCGCCACGCGATGGCTCGACAGGGTGGACAAATAGCGCACTGCCTCAACCACATTCGTCTTGC
This sequence comes from Demequina aurantiaca, assembly GCF_000975135.1. Classification (GTDB taxonomy): domain Bacteria; phylum Actinomycetota; class Actinomycetes; order Actinomycetales; family Demequinaceae; genus Demequina; species Demequina aurantiaca. The sequence continues at coordinate 829,737 of NZ_BBRF01000001.1, forward strand.
CCTGCCCGTTGCGACCGACCAGCGTGGTGACGCCGGGGCCGAACTTCACGTCGATCCCCTCGTATGAGCGGAAGTCCGTGAGCTGCAGGTGGGTGACGCGCATCGGCGCGCGCTTTAGGAGGCGATACGGATGGGGACGAGCAGGTACCTGAACTCGGACGCGACGGTTCCGCCCGGCTTGTCGAGTCCAACGAACTCGACAGGCTTGGTGTCCTGCGTGAATCCCAGTTGCACGTACTCGGAACCCAGGGCGTTCAGGCCATCCAACAGGAACGCAGGATTGAAGGCGACCACAATCGGCTCGCCATCCAGGGTGCACTCGAGTGCCTCGGAGGCCTGGGCGTCATCGGTCTGACCTGCATCGAGAGTGACCTCGCCCTCCGTGAAGGCAAGTCGCACAGAGGAATTTCGCTCGGCGACGAGCGATACGCGCTTGGTTGCCTCGATCAAGTCGGACGTCTTGACCACTGCCGTGATGGGGCTCTCGTCGGGGAAGAGTCGACGCACCTGCGGGTAGTCACCATCCATAAGCAGCGACGTCGTCACCAGGCCGCCGGCCTCGAATCCGACGAGGTCGACGCCTTGGCCGGAGCTCAGCGCAACGGTGACATCACCGGCACTCAGCGACTTGGCGGTCTCGTTCAACGTCTTGGCTCGAACCAAGGCGACGGCCGATGCATCGGGCGACGAAGGCTTCCAACTCACCTCACGCAGCGCGAGACGGTAACGGTCCGTCGCGAGCAACGAAATGTGCGAGCCCTCAATCTCCATCCGCACGCCAGTCAGAATCGGCAACGTCTCGTCACGCGACGCGGCGGACGTTACCTGGCTGACAGCGTGCTGGAATTCAGCGCCGTCAATTGTGCCGGACTGTGCCGGGAACTCGGGAAGCGTGGGGTACTGATCCACGGGCATGGTCGCGAGCGTGAACCTTGAGGCGCCACATGTGACGGCCACCTTGGTGCCATCGAGCACAAACTGCACCGGCTTGTGGGGAAGTGCGTTGGCGATTTCCTTGAGGAGACGACCGGAAACGAGGACCTCGCCCGGAGCCTCAACGTCGGCAGCGAATTCACTGCGGGCGGAGACCTCGTAGTCAAAGCTAGCGAGCTTCACGGTTCCTGAGTCATCGGCGACGATGCGGACGCCGGCCAGCACCGGAACAGGTGGTCGCGCCGGAACGGCGCGCGAAGTCCAAGCAACGGCGTCAGCCAGCACGTCGCGGTCGACGGAAAACTTCATTGAATACTCCTCGGGTCTGTCGGACAGACTACGCCAAGAGTGGGTCTGAATGACAAGGGTTGACGCCATCTAACCAGCAAGCCCCGACAACGGGAGCGATGCCCGGGCGGCGCGTGCCCAATGAAGGACCAGTGGAAAACTGAGAAGAGAAGATGAGTAGTAGTCATAGGCACTGGTGAAACTGTGGAGATCCTTCGATCAGGCTGGTAAATCACAATATTGGGATGTGCACGGATTGCGGATAGAACGTTGATGAATGACACGTTGCTTGTGAACGACGGATCGCGCGCTCACAGAACTTGTGATTTCTTCACAACTCGTCCACGAACACTCACGCTTGTGTCCACGAGTATGCACATAGTTATTCACAGGTGTGCACTACGGGCGAATGACATCAAATCGGACAGAACGACATGATGCCAAGGTCGTGGTCATCTCAGAAAATTGGTCAGAATGGATGCATGGAAACCTCGTGGGAAGACCGCATTGATCAGTTTTGGGACCAGATGGATGACTCAAAGCCGGATCTCATGCTCGACCAGATGCGTGAACTCATCGCTCAACGTGACGTCGGTGACGGAGCTGCGTTGTTCGAGTGGGCATCCGTTCACGACTCGTTGGGCAGAACCCGCAGTGCGATCGAGCTGTATCGTCACGCCATAGAAGCGGGTCTCGACGACGAGCGTGCGCCTCAGGCTTCGCTCCAGTTGGCGAGTTCGCTGCGCGCCGAGGGCTCCCCAAAGGAGTGCCTCGCCGTCCTAGATGCCTGGGAGGCGACCGGAACCGATGCATCGGCCGTGGTGGGGCAAGCGCCAGCGGTTGTGCGCGCCTTGGCGCTACACGATCTGGGACTCACCACGTTTGGCCTACAGGTGGCCCTGATGGGGCTGGCGGAGACTCTACCTCGGTATAGCCGCTCCATGAAGGCCTACGCCGAGGCCATGACGAAAAACTAGCCGCGCGACTGCTGCTTGATGCGGGCGTGGATCTCGTTGACCTGGTTGTACATCTGACGACGCTGCGCGATCTGGTCCTCGACCTTCTTGACCGCGTACATCACCGTGGTGTGGTCCTTGCCGCCAAAGTGGTCACCAATCTTGGGTAGCGACAGATCAGTGAGCTGGCGGCACAGGTACATCGCAATCTGCCGCGCCGTGACATAGACACGACTACGGCTCGTACCGGTCAGCTCGTCGATGGTAATACTGAAGTACTCGGCGGTGATCGAGATGATGGTGGCCGCGGTGATCTCAGAGTCGTCGTCTGAAATCAGGTCCTTGAGCACCACCTGGGCGAGGCTCAGGTCGACCGGCTGCTTGTTGAGCGCCGCGAAAGCGGTCACACGAATCAGCGCACCCTCCAACTCACGGATATTGCTGGTGATGTTGGAACCGATGTATTCGAGCACGTCACCCGGGGCCTGAACATCATCGGCCTGTGCCTTCTTGCGAAGGATGGCGATGCGGGTCTCGAGGTCAGGGGGCTGAACGTCCGTCATGAGGCCCCACTCGAAGCGGGTGCGCATGCGGTCCTCGATGCCTGCCAGATTGCGGGGGCTGACGTCGGCCGTGATGACGACGTGTTTTCCGGCGTTATGCAGAGCATTGAAAGTGTGGAAAAACTCTTCGAGCGTCTGTTCCTTGCCCTGCAGGAACTGGATATCGTCCACCAGCAGGACGTCGACCTCGCGGTACTGGCGCTTGAAGCTCAGCGACCGATCATCACGAATCGAGTTAATGAAATCGTTGGTGAACTCCTCGGAGTTCACGTACCGCACACGGGTATCCGGTTTGAGGTGACGCGTGTAGTGACCGATCGCGTGAAGCAGGTGCGTCTTGCCAAGTCCCGAGTCTCCGTAGATGAAGAGCGGGTTGTACGTCTTGCCGGGTGACTCAGCGACTGCCAGTGCCGCGGCGTGCGCGAAGCGATTGGATGAGCCGATGACGAAGGTATCGAACGTATACCTGGGGTTGAGGTGCGGATCCTCGATGGGCGCGACCCTGCGTGGTGGGCGCGGCGTGTGGTGCTCACCGTCATCGTTGGCACGCGCTGGGCTCGGTGGGCGAATAGAGGAATCCACGGTGACGGCGATTCGAATGTCATGGCCTATCACCTCGCTGAGAGCCTCGGTGAGTGGCCCTCGAATGGTGGACTCGACCTTGTTCTTGGTGAACTCTTCGGCGACGGCAAGGAACACGTTGCCCTCGACGACCGCCAGGGGCTTGATGAGCCGGAGGAATGAACGGTTCTGTGGCGAGAGTTCATCGTCCTCATGCAGCAAGTCGACCGCTTGCGACCACACTTCATCTATGGTCTGAGTCAACTCGTCTGAAGCCACGTTTGCGTTCGCCCTTTCTGCTTGTCCACAGCATTATCCACAGGGGTGAATGGGCTGTCATCTTTTCGTTACTCAGCTCATCGGCGTGTCGCTGCCAACAAACGAGGCCGAGATGGTGGAGCCTATCTTGTTCAGGCGGTGTAACCAACGCGAGACGTGTGATTTGACCACGGTTCTAGTTCGGCGTAACGTTAGGTCGCTGATTTGACCCACCCCTCAAACGTCTTGGAGTACTCCCGTGAGCAAGCGGACTTTCCAGCCGAATGTACGCAAGCGCGCTAAGACGCATGGCTTCCGCCTGCGTATGCGCACCCGTGCCGGCCGATCCATTCTTTCCACCCGTCGTCGCAAGGGCCGCGGCAAGATCTCGGCATAACACTTGCTTCCTGCCAGCTCTCGGATGCGCGCGGCCTCGGACTTCCAGTTCGTGATGCGTCGCGGTTCCAAGAGCGGTCGGAAGACGGCAGTGGTTTACCTAGCGCGAACCGGCGATGCGACGAGCATGGCCGGTTTTGCCGTATCTAAAGCAGTGGGAGGCGCCGTGATTCGCAATCGAGTCAAACGTCGCATGCGCGCCATCATGGCCGAGCTCCTTCCCACTCTTCCCCCTGGTAGCGGCGTAGTCGTGCGCGCCCTCCCGGCATCGGCCGACGCTACCTTTGCTCAGTTGCATGCCGACCTTTCCGGCGCCCTTGCGGCGGCCGATGCGAAGGTCGCCGCATGACAGGTCAGGTGGCGAAGGCGGCGCGAGCCGTGGCATCCGCGCCAAGTGCGGCGCTCATCTTCACTATTCGCGGCTACCAGTCGGTAATTTCTCCCCTGACCGGTCCGCGTTGCAAGTACTACCCCTCGTGCTCTCACTACGGCCTCGAGGCCATCCAGCGCCACGGAGCCCTGACGGGTAGTGCGCTGGCGGCATGGCGTGTGCTTCGGTGCAACCCGTGGAGCAACGGCGGCGTCGACGACGTCCCTGCTCCGGGTCAGAAGCGCTTTCGAATTTCCCGCAACAACGCCGCGATGGCGACCACCGATGATGCCGTCGCCTCCCCTCGCCTTCATTCTCTGACCAGCAACTAAGGACAACCATGAACTTTATGATCATCTTCCGGCCCATCGAGATTGTCGTGGCCGACATCATGGTGGTCTGGCACACCATGCTGACCTGGCTGGGTATCCCTGCTGACTCTGGTGCAGCATGGGCGTTGTCGATCGTGGGCCTCGTGGTGACCATTCGCCTCATCCTGGTGCCGCTGTTCGTGAAGCAGATCAAAGCGTCGCGAGCGATGCAGATGATCGCGCCAGAGCTGAAGGCCGTGCAGGCCAAGTACAAGGGCAAGAAGGATGCGGCGTCTCGTGAGGCCATGAGCCGCGAGACCATGGAGCTGTACTCCAAACACAAGACCAACCCCTTTGCTTCGTGTCTGCCCATGCTGGTGCAGGCGCCTATCTTCTTCGCGCTGTTCCGAGTACTCAACTACGAGATCAGTCCCGATGCCGCTGGTATCGGTTGGCTCACCCCTGAACTCGCCGCACAGGCAGATTCAGCGACCCTCTTTGGCGCACCGTTGTCGGCCACGTTCCTGCAGGCAGATGGCAACATTCACGTTCAAATTCTCGCGGCTGTGCTGATCATCGCGATGGTCGCCACCACCTTCACCACGCAGCGCCAATTGACCCGCAAGAACATGCCAGCATCGGCGCTCGAGGGCCCTATGGCTCAGCAGCAGAAGGTGCTGATGTACGTCCTCCCATTCATCTTCGTGATCTCTGGACCCAACTTCCCCATCGGTGTTTTGATCTACTGGACCACGACCAACCTGTGGACCATGGGACAGCAGTTCTACGTGATCCGGCGCAACCCCACTCCGGGCTCCGATGCTGAGAAGACGTACAAGGCGCGTATGGCAGCCAAGGCGGCCAAGAAGGGCACGCCGCTCATCGACAACACCGATCCCGAGCACCCCGTGATCGAGGCCGGCGAGAGCAGTGGCCAGCGTGTGCAGCCCAAGAAGAAGCCGCGAAAGAAGCGATAGCCCTCGACTGGTTAGCGCCCGGCGCTACTTCACCCCATAGAATTTCCACCGCCGCACCGCGGGCAGTTGCTCTCCCGTGGCTATCACCGAAAGAATCCCGATGACTGAATCAACCAATACCTCCTCCCTCGACGCTGAGGGCGACGCCGCCGCGGACTTCCTTGAGGAACTGCTCGACATCTTGGACATGGACGGCGATATCGATATCTCTGTCGAGGCCGGCCGCGCCAAGGTTGCCATCGTGTCCGATGGTCCCAATCAGAACCTCCGTCGGCTCGTCGGCCCCGATGGTGAGGTGCTCGATGCGCTTCAGGACCTCGCCCGCCTCGCGGTGCAGTCCGAGACTGGAGAGATGAGCCGTCTGATGCTGGACATCACTGACTTCCGTGCGGGCCGACGCGAGCGCCTTGCGGAGGCAGCACGCGAAGCGGTGGCCAAGGTCAAGGAGTCCGGCCAGGCGCTGGCGCTCGACCCCATGAACGCGTTCGAACGCAAGGTTGTTCACGACGTGGTTCTGGAGTCTGGGCTGAAGTCGGAGTCCGAGGGTGAAGACCCTTCGCGCCACGTCGTTATTCTGCCTGCAGGCGAATAGAGACGAGATCTCGTCGCCGCCTCCACTGTAGTGACGGGGTGGCGCGTAGTGTTTCACGTGAAACAACCGGGGAGGTGTAGGGGATGACCGAATCGCATCACGAGGAGTCCGGCTCCTCAGCATCAGGCGGCGACCCTGTGGTTTCGTCTACCCCAAGGTCGGGTTCAGTGGTTGATGATGTTGACCCCGCGCTGCGTACCCTGACGGGGGATCCCCTCAACGACTCCCCCGCACTCGAAGAGTTCTTTGGTGAATCGCTCGGACGCGTGCGGTCGTTCGCTGAGCTCCTCGCCGACCAGGGAATCCTGCGTGGGCTCATTGGCCCGCGTGAGTTGACCCGCATTTGGGAGCGGCACATCCTGAACTCGGCTGCTTTGGCCCCCTTCTTACCGAACGGCACGCTCGTAGACGTCGGCTCAGGGGCTGGCCTGCCGGGCATGGTTCTCGCGGCAATGGAGCCATCGCGTCCCGTTGTATTAGTAGAGCCCATGGAGCGTCGCACGGCCTGGTTGTTTGAGGCTGCCGAGGCGACGGGAATCGACAACGTCACCGTCGTCCGTGGTCGAGCCGAGGAGGTCTCCGACGTGGTCGAGGCCGACGTCATTACTGCGAGGGCCGTGGCTTCGATCGACAAGCTCGTGAAATGGTGTGCCCCGCTACTGTCGCCGACCGGTCAGATGGTGTTCCTCAAGGGACGGTCAGCCCCTGATGAACTAGAGCGTGCTAAGTACGTGCTGCGCAAGCATGGTCTTCAGGGTGCCGTGCATTCAGCCCCCACGATCGCGGGGGTTGACGCCACGACCGTCGTGACGCTGACTCGGTCGTAGCGTCCCCCTCGCCCTGTCACTAGGCGCTCGAGTTATCCCCACAGTTATCCACAGACGTTTTAAGCGGGAAATGGTGCGATATGCACCGCCTCTCCACAGGGATGCGCACTCGCTGAGCGTTCGTGGTGCGGCGTCTCGTCGCCGCACAGACGGGCTGTTTCACGTGAAACAAGTGTGGAGTGTTCACCGTGATATGCCGAGCTCCGCGTCTGGCTGTGGAGTTGTCTGAGAGCGGTCGATGCTGAACGGCAGTTGGTCCAGACCGCCGGGGGTAGGGGTGGACGAGGTTGGGCGACGCTGCGGTTCCCGGGGATGACGTGGGCGAGCACGACCCTGTCGGGTGGGATTCGTAGCTTTGGGCGCGCTGTCGAGCGAGCGTGCCCGGGTGACAGCTTTGGGAGGAGCCTCGCCCGGAAGTGCTTGTATTGCTTGTGCGGAGTCCGAGCTCGCTCAATGAAAACGGGCGCGATGCAAACGGGCGCTGTTCCGAGGAATGGTTGAGGAGGATCTGGCTGAATGTTGCTGGTACAGGTCAGACCTAGGAGGGCGAGATAGCGGGGGGTCGGATTGGTGGCTTGCTTGGTCGGTGGCGGAGCGGGGGCCTGGGGGACTTCGGTTGCACGCTCGCCTCAATGTGCTGTCGCGACTTGCCCTGCTCGGAACCTCTCTCGCCGCGGTTCGGTGCCAGTTCCGTTCGGTGTCAGGCCGTGCGGTGATACGTAGACCCAGTCACGTTGCTGTGAGGTGGCAGTTTCACGCGGTGACTCCCGCACGCGGTAGTGACGTGGCACCGTGGTGAGACTTGCGGTGGTGAAACGACACGGTGATGTTTCGATACGGTGTCTATTCAATACGGTGTCTTTTCAATGCGGTGTTGATTCAACGCAGTGACTTATCGAGGCATCGACGCATCGAAGGTCTGTGTTTCACGTGAAACACAGGGGAAGCACGGTTTCCCCACATAGCGCGGGTTCGCATGAGGGCGCTACGGTAGTCGGGTTGCGTGTTTTCAGCAGTGGGGGCGTGAACTGATCAGCAATTGGTGGTCAATCGGCGTCCTGTTGGTGCACGAAGGGTGATGTGAAGCGAAGGCACACCGCCTCGATTGACTGCCACGGAGCGACGCGGGTGGAGACGTTGTCTTGAGGCGCAGTTCCTGAGTTGAGCGACGGTGGCGCAGTGGTGAGGCGCCGAGGCAACCATGGCCGGCTCTATGACGGATAGGATTTAGCAGGATCCAGCTAGCGGACGCCCGTTGAGTTCGCTCAGAATTGCTGGCCCCGAGTCGAAGTACTGCTCGGGATTCTTTAACAAGTAGTTGCGACACCTCTTAGGGTGGCGTGCGGTGCGCTAGGGCCTCGGGTCAATGGCGCGGACAGGAGTAGTGCGTGACGGAGTCGACGCCCCTGAATCAGGGCGGTGCAACAGCATCTGCAAACTCCACCAGCGACGAGCCGACGCCCATCGCGGGCTCGTCGTCCAAGGGTGGTCGGCGCGGAGTCCCCGTGTACACGCCGGTAGAGTCGGGACGAGTCGCTCGGGAGGTGGATTCCGGGGGCGCCGGGCCCCTGGGTGACGCTGCTACTCCTAAGGAAGCTCAAGCGGCCCTGCCCACGGGAGGTACTAGCGCCGGGGAGGGTTCCGACGTCGTCGACGCACTCAATGTTTCACGTGAAACTGCCGATGACGCATTCGCAGGAATCACCGAAGACGACGAGAGCCCGTTGGCGAGGGAAATGATCGAGACCGAACGCAAGCGCCGCGCGCTTGAGGCGACGGACTTTCCCCGGCCTAAGAAGACCCGCATCATCACCGTCACTAACCAAAAGGGCGGCGTGGGTAAGACCACGACCTCCGTGAACCTCGCCGCAGCGTTAGCCTCGCGGGGCGCCAATGTATTGGTGATCGACTCCGATCCTCAGGGCAACGCGTCGACCGCGCTGGGCGTTCCGCATCACGCAGGGACACCGTCGATCTACGACGTTCTCCTGGATGATGAGCCGATTTCCAAGGTCGCGCAGCGTTGCCCCGACATCGACACCCTGTGGTGCGTTCCTGCGACGATTGACCTTGCCGGCGCGGACATCGAACTCGTCTCAGTGGTCCGACGAGAATTCCGTCTCCACACGGCTATTCACGAACTCCTCAAGGGCGCGGGCAAGAACCTTGACTACATCTTCATTGACTGCCCGCCCAGCCTGGGGCTGCTGACGCTCAATGCGATGGTGGTCTCCAACGAGGTGCTCATCCCCATTCAGTGCGAGTACTACGCGCTCGAGGGCCTCACGCAGCTCATTAAGACCGTCGATATGGTCAAGAAGCACCTGAACCCGGAGATTCACGTCAGCACGATCGTGCTGACGATGTTCGATGCCCGCACCAATCTGGCACGCGAGGTCGCGTCCGAAGTGCGGTCGCACTTCCCGGAACAGACGCTTGAACAGACGATTCCGCGCAGCGTGCGGGTATCTGAGGCCCCCAGTTTCGCGCAAACCGTGATGACGTACGACCCCCACTCGACCGGTGCAGTCGCCTATCTGGCTGCAGCCAAGGACATTGCGGAACGCGGACAGACCGCTTCCGACCCAGGAGGACAGCTGTGAGCAAGCCAAAACGAGGACTAGGTCGTGGCCTGGGTGCGTTGATCCCCACTGAAGCGAGCCCGCAGGCGCCCTCCGGTCCGCGCCCCAGCGACGTCTTTTTTGGCGAGTCGGCCAAGGACCCGGCCCAGCAGCAGGCACCTGACACATCGGCGAGCGACACGCCGCCCCCAGCGACGGCGAGCGAGCCCATGTCGTCCGACGCGGGGGAGTCTGAGTCAACCCTGGTGCCCGTACCCGGAGCGACGTTCGCTCACATCGACCCCTACGCGGTGGTTCCCAACCCTCGTCAGCCACGGACGGTGTTCGACGAGGAGGCCCTCGCTGAACTGGTCGGTTCTATTCGTGAGATCGGCGTGCTCCAGCCCATCGTGGTGCGCACCAACCCCACAGGTGAGGGATTTGAGCTCATCATGGGTGAGCGCCGTCTGCGGGCGTCCAAGGAAGCCGGCCTGACGGAGATCCCCGCGATTGTCCGTGAGACCGAGGATGTGGACCTGCTTCGCGACGCGCTCGTGGAGAACTTGCACCGCAGTCAGCTCAACCCTCTCGAAGAGGCCGCTGCCTACCGCCAGCTCCTGGACGACTTCGGGATCACCCACGAGCAGCTTGCCGAGCGGATTTCTCGCTCACGCCCACAGATTTCCAATACGCTCCGCCTGCTGAAGCTTCCCCCGCCCGTGCAGCGCAGGGTCGCAGCGGGAGTCTTGAGCGCCGGACACGCCCGCGCCCTGCTGGGCCTCGACAACCCTGACGCAATGGACCAGCTGGCCACGCGCATCGTGGCGGAAGGACTTTCCGTGCGTGCCACTGAGGAGGCCGTCACGCTAGGGGTGGAGGTCAAGCCCGAGAAGAAGGGTTCAGTGCGCTCAGGTGGCCACACTGCGGCGCTTGATGACCTCTCCGCTCGACTAGGAGATCACCTCGACACTCGGGTGAAGGTGCAACTGGGTCGCGCTCGCGGGAAGATCACCATCGACTTCGCAACTGTTGAGGACCTCAATAGGCTCGTCGCCCTGATCGACCCGACGGACCCGGGCGTCTTTAAGTAGACAAGATCGTCCGTTAACGGGGTGAGGGCCAGCAATTTGCGCCAGATTAGACCCCGAAAAGTTGTGTGAGAGCGATTCTAAGCGCCGCGCCGCATTGCCTCGGTGGCAATTCGCTCGCAGATTGCGCCCAGATTGTCTCCTGACGCACCGACGGCCTGCGGAAACAGCGAGGTTTCTGTCATTCCGGGGGCGATATTGACGTCGATCACGTTCGCGGCGCCGTCACTGAGGATGATGTCGATCCGCGAGTAGTCCCGCAAACCAAGCTCTTGGTGCGTCATCAAGGCGGCCCTCTCGACCTGCTCGATCTCCTCGGCGCCTAGCCTGGCGGGTACGAAGTACTCGACACGGCCCGCGTTGTATCGGGCATCGTAGTCGTAAGGTCCGTTGCTGACGATCTCGACCGCGGGCAGTGAGCGTGCCTGGTCGCCGGTACCGACCACGGAGACAGCCACCTCGGTACCCACGAGCGCCTTCTCCACGAGGGCAGCCTCGCAATAGGCAAAACAGTGCACCATAGCTCGTGACAACTCGGAGCGTTCCGTCACAAGCGTCACGCCCAGCGCCGATCCGCCGCGGGCCGGCTTGACCACCAGCGGGAAGGAAAAGCTCTCCTCGACGGCATCCAACACGTGCTCGGCGCCCACGTCGCGGAATAGCGTCTGGGGCAGCGCAACACCGTGGGGCGTGGTGACGCCGGCACGACGGAGCACCTCTTTGGCGACGGGCTTGCTCCATGCGACACGCGCAATGCTCGACGAGGTGCCCACAAAGGGCACACCCGTCAGCTCGAGCAGCGCCTGAAGGGACCCATCTTCACCGGCGGCGCCATGAAGTAACGGCCACACCACGCCATCGTCAATATCGCGCAAAGTTTCTACCACATTTGCATCAACGTCGCGCAATCGGGCCTTGACTCCACGCGCACGCAAAGCCTCGCGAACCCGCCGGCCCGATCGGACGGACACATCGCGTTCGTGCGACATGCCACCAGCCAGGATTGTGACATCCATCAGTGCCTCCTTGGTAGTGCTCAGACGATGTTGGGTGAGGGGAAGTCGACTTGCCCTGAGGGCCGGCCACCATTGGTGCCGAAGATCTTGACGGTCTCGAGTTCGTCGTCGATGACGCCCGCTAGGCGTCGCACGCCCTCTCGGATCGCCTCAGGCGTCGGGTAGCAGTAGGACAGGCGCATGAAGTTGGCGCCCTGTCCGTCGTAATAGAACGCGGTGCCCGGAACATACGCGACACGCGCCGTCACCGCACGCGGCAGCATCGCCTTGGAATCCAGGCCGTCGGGAAGCTTGACCCATACGTAGAAACCGCCGTCGGGAACGTTCCACGACGCAGACGGAATGTACTCCTCGAGCGCACGAATCATGGCATCTCGGCGCTCCCGATACTGCTCACGGAACTTCTTGATCTGACCCTTCCAGTCCGCGTGCGTGAGGTAGGTCGAAATGGCAAGCTGCGAGGCATTGGAGGGGCAAAGAATGGCGGCCTCGGAGGCGAGAACCAACTTCTCGCGGACGGCGTGAGGCGCGACGGCCCACCCGACACGGAAACCAGGAGCGAAGGTCTTGGAGAATGACCCCAGGTAAACCACGCCATCTTCAGACATTGAGCGCATCGCGGGAAGCGGCTCGCGGTCAAAGCCGAGCAACCCATACGGGTTGTCCTCGAGGACCAGGACGCCGTAGCGGGCGCAAATTTCCAGTACCTTTGGCCGACGCTCAAGCGACAGGGTCACGCCGCCAGGGTTGTGATAGTTGGGCACCGTGTAGAGAAACTTCACCCGTTTACCGTCGGCCTTGAGCGCGGCGAGGGTGGTTTCGAGGTCCTCCGGGATGAGCCCGTCGGCGTCCATGGGCGTGTGAACGACCTCCGCCTCGTGGGCACGGAACACTCCCAGGGCGCCCACATAGGACGGGGCCTCGGCAACCACCACGTCACCCGGATCGATGAAGATATTGGTGACCAGGTCCAAAGCCTGCTGCGAGCCGGTGGTCACTACAACATCGTCCGCATGGGCGTTGATGCCCTCGAGCTCCATCACCTCGACAATGTGCTCGCGCAACTCCTCGTGACCCTGACCGGACCCGTACTGAAGTGACTTCTCACCGCGCTCGACGACGAGGCGCTTCATCATCTCGCCGATTTCCTCAAGGGGGAGTCCGCCGATGTAGGGCATGCCGCCTGCGAGAGAGACTACCTCTGGCCTGTCGACCACCGAAAACAGCGCACGCACCTCTGAGGCGCGCATGTTGTGGGCTCGCGCGGCGTACGAGTCAAACCAGGGGTCGAGTCGGCTGCCACGGGATTCGGACGCGTTCATGCGAGCCAGTCTCCCACGCCGCGGCCACTCACAACAGCATCGGCGGCGGTCAAATGACGCGAGGCGCCAGTATGGCGCCCCGCGGCACCTGGACTTAGGCCAAAACCTCGTCGATGTAGCCCGTCAGCGTGGGCTTGGGCTTCGCTCCGGTAACCGACTTGACGATCGAGCCGTTCTTGAAGAAGTTCAGCGTCGGGATAGACGTCACGCCGTATGCCATCGCGAGCTCCGGGTTGGCATCGGTGTCGATCTTCACGATCTTGACCTTGCCGGCGTACTCAGAGGCGATCTCGTCCAAGATGGGTGCCACGGCGCGGCACGGACCGCACCACGTTGCCCAGAAGTCCACGAGCACCGGAATGTCGGACTCGAGTACCTCGGCCTTGAAGGTGTCCTCGGACGCGGCGACAGGGGACGTGAGGACGGCGGCCGCGGGGGCCTCCTCCTCGACCACCACGGCGTCGCCCGATGCGACGGCTGAGTCCTCGAGAGCGTCCAGGTAGTGCTGGGCGTCCAGGGCTGCGGCGCAACCTGAGCCCGCGGCGGTGATGGCCTGGCGGTAACGGTTGTCCACCAGGTCGCCGGCCGCGAACACACCGGCCACGTTGGTCGCGGTGGTGCGACCCTGGACGAGGACGTAGCCCTCGGCGTCGGTGTCGATGACGTCGGTCAGAAGCTCGGAGCGGGGAATGTGGCCGATGGCGACAAACAGTCCGGTGGCCGCGATGGTGCGCTCCTCGCCGGACTCGACGTTCTTGACGATCACGCCGGAGACCTTGTCGCCGCCCTCGATGCCGACCACCTCAGAGTTCCACTCGAACTCGATCTTGGGGTCGTTTGCCGCACGGTCGGCCATGATCTTGGAAGCGCGCAGCTCGCCGCGGCGGTGGACCAGCGTCACCTTGGAAGCAAAGCGCGTGAGAAAGGTAGCCTCCTCGACGGCAGAGTCGCCGCCACCGACCACCACGACCTCCTGGTCGCGGAAGAAGAAGCCGTCGCACGTCGCGCACCAGGAGACGCCCTTGCCACTGAGACGCTTCTCATCCTCGAGGCCGAGTTCGCGGTACGCGGAGCCGGTCGAGAGGATGATTGCCTTGGCGGAGAAGGTCTTGCCCATGCCGGTGGTCACCGTCTTGACGTCGCCCTCAAGCGACATCTCGGTGACGTCGTCAAAGAGTACCTCGGCACCAAAGCGCTCAGCCTGTGCCTGCAGCGTCTCCATGAGTTCGGGGCCCTGGATTCCCTCGACGAAGCCGGGGAAGTTTTCTACCTCGGTGGTGTTCATGAGGGCTCCGCCAGCGGTGACGGAACCGGCGACCACCAGGGGCTCCAGTCCGGCGCGCGCGGCGTAGATGGCGGCCGTGTAACCGGCGGGGCCGGATCCGACGATGATGACGTTGCGGGTGTCGCTCACAGTGACTTCCTTGCTTGGGTTTGGCGGTAAGTGTATAGCCGTAGTTCGTAACAGCAGCCCGCCTGGATGTGTTCCCGCCTCTGAGGCATCGCGTCCTATTCGTCGCCCGGCTCGGCGGAGGCCGATGCGGAAGCGGAGGGTGAGGGGGAAGGAGAGTGGGTAAACGCCGGATAGGTGTTCTGGGGCGAGTCCGGGCCAAGAACATCGGGGTCAAGAGGTGTCTTGAGCATCGAGAAGGCCCATACCGAGATCACAATGACCGCGATGACAAACAGGGGAAGAAGGACCGGCGCGGCCTTAATGGGTCCGGCGCGATTGGCACGAGCGTGTGCGTGTTCAAGGCGGCGCGTCAGTCCCTCGGAACTTGGCCACCGGTGATGTAGCCGTTCGAGCAGTGCCTCCCACACGGAGGTGGTGTTGTTCACGTCCTGGACGTCGACCATCTCGTCGAACTCATACAGGTCGTGAAGTTCGTTCGCGCCCAGTGGCTCGTCGACCTCTGGGTGGCTCTCCAGCACTTCCCGCAGAATGGGAGCGTCATCGTGAGCCGCGGGGTCAGCGTCGTCCGTGTCGGGGACTACCCCCAGCTTCGACTTCGCGTCGATTTTTGCAAGAGAGGAACTGAGTTCGGCATCCGAGCGTTCGTCGGCCAAATCCGCCTGTGCGGCGTGATCGGCACGCGAAAGGGCATCGGCTCCCACAATGATGCCGCCGGCGACGTCGCCGCCCGGTTCGGCGGCCTCACGTGCCTCGCGCGCCTGACGCTCGAGGGTAGCGGCCGGGAGAGCGGGCATGCCGCGCACGATGGTGGGGAAGTCTCTCAGGATTCGGGAGTCGATGGGGGTAAGCGAATGCAACACCGAGTCGAGCGTCACAGGTCCCGTGCCATCGATCACATGCACGCACAGCTTGCGCCCGCGTACCCCCAGGTCTGAGGGAAGGTCGCGTTCGGTGGCTGAGTCCGCTTCGACCCCGGTGACGGCGGCGAGGTAGAGCTTGCCGAGCGCCCGCGCGTCAGTGGCCTCATTGGCTCCGCGCCCCACACCAGCTTGCATGGCGAGCTCGCCGTCGACGGCGAGGCCCGAGACTGTCACGCGGCCGTTGTTGGCGACGGTGATCGACGACGATCGCAGATATCCATGGTGGATTCCCTCGTCAGCGGCCTTCTCGAGTGCTCGCGCCGCATCGCCGATGATGGTCCCGGCAATTCTGGCGGGTACCCGGCGGCGCGTGAGGAGGTCCGCGAACGGCAGCCCTTCGGGAAGGTCCGTCACCATGTAGGTCCAGGATTCCTCGTCGATCCGCTCACGACCGGAGGCGAGCACACGGAGAAGACGGGGGTCGCGCACGCGGGCGGCGGCAGCGGCCGCTTGGCGCACCGCTGACGGTGCGAGCGCGGTAATGACATCGACGCGCACGTCGCGGTGCAATCGGCTGTCATGCGCGGTGAAGCGCTCGAGACCGGGAACGTCCACGGCCTCAGTGTTGAGGAGCGTGAAACGGCGCGCGAGCCTCGCTCCGATGTGCACCACTAAAGTCCCCTTAAGCCCAATTTGTCCTGCAACTATCGTACTCGGCGTGAAATCCGCCGCGTCACTGGAGACATCACTTCACCGAGCTCTGGAGTGCGGAGCAATCTCAAGATTAGTGCGTAGACGACCACCATGAGAATGCCGCTGGCAGCGATGTTCACGACCGCCGCGGCAAAGCCGGCGAATCCTGTATTGGTGACCGGGTCGGGCAACACGAGGGTGAGCCCCCAGCCCGCAAAGCCAGCGGGCACCGCACCCGCGAGTGCCTTGACGTGGGTGCGCATGATGTTGCGTCCATCCAGCCCTCCAAGCCGGTTGCGCAGGCCCCAGGTCCTCAGCAGAACGCCCATGACGTTGGACAGGCTCAGTCCGAGCGCAACCCCGACGACCCACCACTTGGGGTCCATGTACTGACGCACGGCGAGAGAGACCCCGATGAGCACGAGCGTCATGGGGATGTGGATCATGAAGATCGCCTTGGCGTCTTCAAGGATGAAGTACACGCGCTTGATGAGCACCATCGCGCCTAGCGCGGCTAGCCCCAGTGCGAGGGCTATCAGGACCTGCGAGACGGAGGTGACCTCTGCCGGACTGGCGCTCGGGTTCATCAGTCGGGTGATCGATGGCGCGATGGCGATCGTCACGACGGTGGCGAAGATGGTGAAGACGCCGATGGTTCTGAGGCCACGCGAAATCTCTGCGCGCAGACCGGTGATGTCGTTGGCTACCCAGAGGCGAGACATCGAGGTGGTGAGGGCCGTGACGATCGACACCGTGATCAACGAGTGAGGAACGAGATAGATCAGTAGACCCTGAAAGTACGCGGCATTTCCGGCGATTGATCCGGTAGGTGTGCTGGGATCAGCCGCGAGAGCGGCCGCCGGGGCCGCGGCTGCTACGCGGGTAGCCCACAGCACGCCGAGTTGTTCGATGAGGACGGCGCCGAGGGCCCACGAGATGACGGTGCGTACGCCTGACAGTTCTCCCTTAGGCCCACGCCAGACCCACGCGAAGCGATAGCCACCACGCACCATGGGCCAGATGAGGATGAGTGCCTGGGCGGCAATCCCAAGGGTGGCGACGCCGGCGATAAGCGCGATCCGGAACGGCGTCCACGCGATCGTCAGGGCTTCGCCAGTCAGGGCCGGCACTCCCTTGACCTGCGGTCCAAAAATCACCAGGTACGCCGCGAGTCCCACGATTCCGATGATGTTGTTGACCACGGGTGCCCACATGTACGGGCCGAACTGCTCCTTGGCGTTCAGAACCTGGCCGAACAAGGTGTAGATCGCGTAGAAGAGCAGTTGCGGGATGCACCACAGTGCGAAGGCGACGGCTAGCGCCATGAGTTCTGGGGACCAGTTGGACGGCGCGTAGGCCATCACGAGCAGCGGCGCGGCAATGGTCAACACCACCGTCACGCCGAGCGAGATCACCGTGCCAACGGTGAGGATCCGGTCCACGGTGCGCTTGCCGTCGCGCCGACCAAAGGCCTTGAGGATCTGTGGCACGAGTGCGGCATTGATGACCCCAGCGGCAACCACCGCGTAGAGCGTATTGGGCAGCTTGTTGGCGATGTCGTAAGCGTCGGCCACGCCAACGTTGACGCCGATGGCAGCCACGAGCATCGCGTTTCGAATGAGCCCGAGCACGCGTGACACCAGGGTTCCCGATGCCATGATCGCGGTGTTCTTGCCCAGCGACTTGGCGCGGAGTTCGGAAGGCGCCGGGTCAGAGGGCGGGATCGCTCCGGGTGCGTCAGTCATCAATCTCTTCCTCGTCGACGATCTTTGCACCCTCCGCTGGCTTGCCGGGACCGGTACGGGTGTCCTTGCGGCCGCGGCGGATAGTGCGGATGACCCCGCCAATGAGCACCAACACGAGAAGTCCGGTGAAGACGGCCGTGGCCGCGTTGCCCCAGTCTGCCCTGACGCGCATCGTAAAGTCCTGAGCCTCGGAGACGGGATCGCCATCGGCGTTGACCAGCCACACGCTGAGCGAGACGTTGGCGCTTGAGACGGCCTCGACAGGCACCATCGCAGTGGCCTCCTCGCCCGCCGGCACGGTGATGACGGGCCTGTCTCGCACCTGCAGGTTTGGCGACGTCGACCGCATCACGACTGTCACCGTGGAGTCGAACGCGAGGTCGTTGTGAATCGTGATCGGCACCTCGCCGCTGGTTGCGATCAGGTTGATGTCGGAGCTGCGGACGATGCCGACCGAGTCCAGCGTGGTGCCCACGTCGGTGATGGCCACTTCGTACGCGGTGGCCTGCTGTTGCTCATTCCCACGTGAGGCCGACGAGACCGCGCCAAGGAGCGTGCGGCCGTCCGGCTGCAGAATGGCGTTGGGGTTGTTGAGTGTCTCGGCGAGACGCTCAAGTCCCGCGAGCCGCGCGCTAAGTGCGGTGATGTTGTCGACAGGGACGTCCTCTTGTGCCCCTTGTACCCGCGGAATGGTCTCCTCGCCCTGGCGCGGATCCGCGAGCGCTTCGGTGAGTGACCGGTGCGTGACCCAGGGCGCTGACATGAGGGCGGAAAGATTGGCGGAGGGGGCATCGCCGGCGACGTTCCAGTCGAGTCCAGGCGAGACCACCACCCCCTTGGTGCCATCACCATCGAATGCGAGTAGCGCGGACTCGGCGACGATCCTCGAGGGCCCGGCGGGGTCGGCAGGCCGGAAGTTTGCGACAAGGGTGCTGAGTCCCGCATCGGGCACGATGATCGGCGCAGTCTCATCGTCTGCCGTCTCGACGCCAACAACGGCTGGTACCCAGCCATCGACCTCATCGAGGGTGGGGGACTTGGTGGCGTGCTCGTCGTCAAAGAGCGTGGCTACTGCCCCGTTCGCGTTGGTCCAACTGGCGACGGACTGGTCTGCGACTGCGGAGAGTGCGAGCCAAGGGCGTTCAGCGATGGGTGTCCAGATGCGAGACCGTGCATCATCGAGGGCGAACTCAATCAGGTCAGTGTCGCCCGCGTGGGCGAGGGAGGCAACGTCCGGGTTGGTCGCGGGCAGGAGGTACGTTTCGCGGCCCGTGAGTACGTCCCGGGGGCCGGCCGCCGATAATGATGTGGGGTCGACAGCGAACGTGACGCCCTCCACGTCCGCCCCCGCGAGGAGGCTCGCGGCTCGCGACGGCGCACCTGCAATAGTCGCGATCGCGGTGACGGGGAGCGTAGCGATGTCCGCGTCGAGCCACGTGACCGCCATCGAGTTGATGAACACCGTGGACGATCCCACGGTGAACGATGCGGTGACGCCGTAGACACCTGCCGTCCCGTCGGGCAATGCGAGGTCCTTGGAGGAGGCTGCCACGCGAACTTGAGTCGGACTACTGGGCCGCAGGGTGCCGGTGTTCAGCGGCTCGTCGTCCTCGTCTACCTCGGGAGTACCCGCGGCCACTGACTTCATCACCCGCATTGGCGCGACGGAGGGATCGTCGAAGAAGTCAGCGAGTGCCTCACGCGACTCGATCGGGCTGTCAGTAATGGATAGCCGCACGGCGACCTCGGGTACCGGGTCGACGGCGTCGTTGGTGAGAGTGACGTTTGCGGACAGCGACTGACCCCCGGCCACCACAAAGGGACCGTAGGTGTCGAGTACCGCGGAGACGTCGTCTACGGTTCCGGTGGGCTCGGGCGTGGCGCTGGGACTGGGCGACGGCTCGGGATCCACAGCGATGGGGGCGGCCACGGCGGCCGATGCCCCGACGAGGGCCGCGAGGGCGCCGACGGCGAGGCCGGCAAGCAGGCGAGGCGACACGTGCGCGTGTCGATGCACGCCGCGGTTGAGCGTCATCACACCGCTACGTCAAGCAGGGCGGCGGCAGCCTCCGCCATCTTGCGCTCGTTGGGGAAGGCAAGCTCGCCCGCAAGGGCATGCACGGGTATCCACTTTGCGACCTCTGCTTCGTGGTCGGGGTCGTTTTCAACCGTGATGACGCCGCCGCGGGCCTCCAGAAGGAAGTGATGCACCACCTTGTGAACGCGCCGGTCGTCCCCGGTAAACCAGTAGTCGATGGTGCCCAGCGGCTGGATGATCTCGGCGTCGATCCCAGTTTCCTCGGCAATCTCGCGAACTGCCGCGATCTCTGGAGTCTCGCCAGCCTCGATGTGTCCCTTGGGAAGACACCACTCGAGACGGCCAGCACGGTTGCGGCGGCCAATGCACGCCGCCTCGGCGACGCCATTCTCAATGCGCACGGCGATACCTCCGGACGACGTCTCGTTGCTCACCGGGAGGTGCGAAGCCCGGCCGGCTGCGATGTCACGCCGCTGGCGCAATGACGCACCGCCGGGTGGCATAGGAGTCCCGCTGGGGCGCGGAACGGGGCGCATGGACATGGCCCCACTCTAACTACGGTGGGCCGTTAGGCGTAGCACCCGTGCCCGGTGCGGGTGATGCTCGTGCGTTTCTGGGAGACTTGATTCGTGACCACTCCACACCCCAAACGAGAAGGCGCCTCCGCCGCGCGCGTCAGCCTTGACGTCTTACGACAGCGCGCCGTCAGTTTGTGGGCCGCGCTTCCTGCCGAGGTCCTTGAACTCGCTGAGCTGTTCGACAAGCAGGGCCATGAGCTCGCCCTCGTGGGAGGACCCGTCCGGGATGCGTTCCTGGGGCGTTCCAGCGCGGACCTGGACTTCACTACCTCGGCGAGCCCGGACCAGACCGAGGCGATTCTGAAATCCTGGACCCGCGCGACGTGGGACATGGGTCGCGAGTTCGGCACCATCGGCGGCCGTCGTGGCGACGTGGATGTGGAGATCACGACGTACCGTGCGGATACCTACGACGGCGAGACCCGCAAGCCCGTCGTTGCCTTTGGCGACTCGCTCGCGGGCGACCTCGCTCGCCGCGACTTCACCGTCAACTCCATGGCGGTGCGCGTGCCGAGCCTCGAGTTCGTTGATCCGCATGGTGGCCTTGAGGACCTCGCCGGCGGCCTGCTCCGCACCCCGATCGACCCAGCCGTGTCCTTTGGCGACGACCCATTGCGCATGATGCGCGGTGCGCGTTTCGCGTCGCAGTTGGGCTTTGAGATTGAGCCGGCCACGTTCGCGGCGATGACCGCGATGGCCGAACGCATTGGCATGGTGTCCGCTGAGCGTGTGCGCGACGAACTGTGCAAGCTCCTGCTGGGTGCTCACCCTCGCGAGGGGCTGGCGGCACTCGTGGACTCGGGCCTTGCCGCCGTGGTTCTTCCCGAACTGCCCGCGCTGAAGCTCGAGATCGACGAGCACCATCACCACAAGGATGTCTACGAGCACACGCTGACGGTGGTCGAGCAGGCCATCGATCTTGAGACGGGCGCCGACGGTGCCGTACCGGGACCGGATCTCATCCTGCGCCTAGCCGCCCTGATGCACGACATTGGCAAGCCGGCGACGCGCCGCCTCGAGCCGGGTGGCGGCGTGAGCTTCCACCATCACGAAGTAGTGGGCGCCAAACTTACCGTCAAGCGAATGAAGGCCTTGAGGTTTGACAAGGACTCCATCAAGGCGGTCGCACACCTCGTGGAGCTACACCTCCGATTCCACGGTTACGGCGATGCCCGCTGGTCGGACTCGGCCGTGCGGCGCTATGTGACAGATGCCGGCGCGCAACTCGAGCGCCTGCATCGCCTCACTCGCGCGGACGTGACGACGCGCAACCGGCGCAAGGCCGACCGGTTGTCGTTCGCTTACGACGATTTGGAACAGCGCATCGCGGAGCTTCGCGAGCGTGAGGAGGTTGACTCCATCCGCCCGGACCTCGACGGCACTCAGATCATGGAGATCCTCGACATCGCACCGGGCCGCGAGGTGGGCCAGGCGTACAAGCACCTGCTTGAACTCCGCATGGAGCATGGGCCGCTTGGCGATGAGCGGGCGCGCGCCGAGTTGCTGGCGTGGTGGGCCGAACGCTCCTAAGGTGACGCTGCAGCATCGGCGGCCTGGAGTTGCATCGGCAACCATGGGTCCCAAGTTTTAGGAGGCGCGCTCCTTGCCTCCGTCACCGCCGCGACCCTCGGAGTAGCTATCCAATTGCGCCGGAACCGGCGCCGGCATCGGCTCCCTGGGTGCGCGCGAGTACAGCGCGGCCACCACCAGGTAGGCACCGACAAGCACAAAGATCACCGGGCGCGAGTAGCCCGAGTCGGGAAGCACGATGGCGCCCACGACGGCCGCCAGGATAAAGGCGACGTTGAACGCCATGTCGTAGAGCGTGAAGGCGCGGCCGCGCACCGCATCGTCCGTGTCGCGTTGCACGATCGTGTCGACCGCAATTTTCCCGGCCTGCACGGCGTAGCTCACGACGATTGTCGCGGCGAACAGCGTCCACGGCTCGGACGAGATGGCGAAGATGGCCTGGCCGATCGCGCCGATGATCAGCGAGAGCACAATCCACTGCTGCGGTGCCATGCGGTCCACGATCGAGGGCGTGATCACGGCGGCGGCAAAGAAGCCCACGGCCGCGAAGCCAAGGACCAGCGTGAACTTTTGAATGGCCTGCTCAGGGTGCTCGGGGTCGCCGAGCACGTTGCGTGAGATGAGGATCGCCGCCACGAACATGATTCCGTAGAGGAGACGCTGTGCCGCCATGACTCCGAGCCCTTGGAACGGTGTGACCCGGGCGTGGAGGTACGTGATCCCCTCGCGAAGTTCGTGGCCGAGGCTGCGGACCTGCTGCATCAGGTGGAGCGACTCGAGCGGGTGATCGGGGCCGAGTTCACGTCGGCCGAGGGCCGTGACCACCCATGCCGCAGCTGCGAAGCCGATGGTGGAGCCGGCCAACGCCGCCAAGGCAAGGTTGGCGTCGGTTGCGGACGGCGCCACGATGGTGGCGATCCCGCCGGCGGCGGCACCGATAGCCGATGCGATGGTGCCGAGCGTGGGCATGATCGAGTTGGCCGCGAGCAGTTCGTGTGGCTCGACCACCTTGGGGATCCCCGCAGTCATCGCGGCGTTGAGGAAGCGGTTCACCGACAAGGCGAGAAGGGCCAGCGTGTATAGCGCCCACGTGGAGCCATCCGCGTCCACCACCAGCACCGCGCAGATTGCGAGCACCAATGCCAGCCGGACCAAGTTCCCCACCAGCAAAATGCGCTGGCGTTGCCACCGGTCGATCAGCGGACCCACAAACGGACCCACCAACGTGAAGGGTGCAAGCAGGACAATGAACCCGATGGCAATGTCGTGGGCTGTCGCGGCTTGGGTGGGATCGAAGAAAAAGGCTGTCGCGATGCCCACCTGGAACATGCCGTCTGCGGCTTGCGACAAGGCACGGGTGTACGTGAGCTTCCGGAACCCGCGCGAATGCCACAGTTTGCGTAAATCCCGGGGTAACGACATGGCTCACACCCTAGGCGCGATTGCCGCTCTGATGTGCCAGGCGTGTCCTATATTGGAATCACGCCGTGCAGGCACGCGCGGGCACAGAGGACGGGGGACGTCATGAACTGGTTCTTCAGGGCAATTGGTCGCTACGGCGAATTCAGCGGCCGCTCGCGCCGCAAGGAGTACTGGTGGTTCGTCATCATCAGTTGGATCCTCGTCTGGCTCTTGGTGGCCGGATTCGCCGCGACGTCGGGTGACGCAGTCGATGGCTCCACCTTCAACAGCTCCGCGGTCACGACCTCGGGATGGGCATTCCTTGTCGCCGCGCTCGCGATCATCCTGATCCTGATCATTCCGCACTTGGCTGTGTCGGTGCGCCGCATGCACGACTCGGGCAAGTCCGGCGCGTGGGTGCTCTTCCTGTTCATTCTTCCGATCGTTGTCTACATCATCGCGCTGTTGCCGGGAGACGCGACCGCCAACAAGTACGGTCCGGACCCCATTTCAACAGACGTGTAGTCTGCGCGTGATTGTGCGTCGCGCGTGCACGCGGTACGTTCTGTCACGACACATGCCTACGAGCGGAGTTTGAGCGATGACTATTGGTTGGTTCATGAAGGCCCTGACGCAGTACGCGGATTTCCACAGCCGTGCGCGTCGTCGGGAATTCTGGTGGTTCGTTCTCATCCAGTGGTTCGTCATCGGCTTCCTGGTGGCGATGTTCGCGGTCATGGCGGTGCAAAGCGGTGCCCTCGATGGCACCACGCTCGACGTCGGCGAGATTGGCGTGTCGGGGTGGATCTTCTACATCGCCGCGCTCGTCGTGTCCCTCGGGCTTGTCGTTCCCTACCTCGCCGTCACCGTGCGCCGCATGCACGACTCGGGCCGCTCCGGCTGGTGGGCGATCTTCCTGCTCTTCCTACCCATCGTGGTCTGGATCATCGCTCTCTTTGACGGTGACGCGCAGCCCAACAAGTACGGGCCGGACCCCAAAGAGCTCGAACGCTGAATTCCGCCAAGGCCGCGCGAGCGGTCATCGCCTGAACCTGGCGTCTCGCCGGGCCACACATCAATACGGGAGATACACCATGAGTTTTGGACAGGCCGTCAAGTCCGTCTTTAGCAAGTACGCCACGTTTAGTGGACGTGCCCGCCGTAGTGAGTTCTGGTGGTGGCAGCTCTTCAGTTTCCTGGTGCTGCTTCCTTTCGGGCTCATCTTCATGGTCACGTACATCATCTCCGTCGTCTCCGCGGTGGAGGCGACCGATGCCAATGGCAACATCGATGCCTCCGCCGTGAACTGGGCGCCGATGCTGATCGGCGGCATCCTGTACGGAGTGGTTGCGCTCGCGCTACTCCTGCCGACGTACGCAGTGATGGTGCGACGCCTCCACGACATGGGACAGCCTGGCTGGTGGGTGCTCCTGAGCCTCATCGGACTGGGAATCGTCCCGCTCATCATGGCCTTCATGGAGACCCAGGTGGGTGCCAATCAGTGGGGCGAAGACCCCAAGGCTGCCGAGCGCGGCCAACTTCCGGGCGGCTACCCCAGTCAGGGCTACCAAAACCAGGGTTACGCGGCTCCGCAGCAGGGCTACGCGCCTCCCGCGCCGCCCGCAGCCACGCCTCCAGCTCCTCCCGCACCTCCTGAGCAGGCGGCGCCACCTGCTCCTCCCGCGCCGCCGGCTCCGCCCGCACCTCCCGCGCAGTAGGACCGCACACCCAGGATTTACCGACGTCGGCCGGGCCCCACCGGGGTCCGGCCGTTGTCATGTGGTGCGCGAGACGTCCACGCACGGTGCATCGCTACCTCGGGAAGGTACGAGCGCCCATCCTTGTTGTACTCCACATGAGCACTCAACCGGAACGAATTGCCATCGTAGGCGGACACGGAAAGATCGCCCGCCTACTCATCCCTATGTTGATCGACCAGGGCCATGAGGTGGTCGCGCTGGCTAGGCGCGACGAGCAGCTCGAACACCTCGCCACCCTCGGGGCAATCCCGCGGCGCCTCGACATCGAGAAGGCAAGTGAGGACGACTTCGCCGCCGCCTTTGGCCGTAGCGACGCGGTCGTCTTTGCCGCCGGCGGAGGGGCCGATGGAGACATTGAGCGCAAGCGCACGGTGGACCTCGAGGGTTCGCTGAAGTCCATCGCGGGCGCACGCACCTCCGGCGCGTACCGATTCGTGCAGATCTCCGCCATCGGCGTTGACCAGCCGGTACCGGACGATGCTGGAGAGGTGTGGGCAGCGTACGTGGCGGCCAAGCGAGACGCCGATGCTGCGCTCAGGGCCAGTGACCTGGCGTGGACTATCGTGCGGCCCGGCGGGCTAACGGACGATGACCCGATGGGCCGGGTACAGCTGGCGACCGAGGTCGAGCGGGGTACGGTGCCGCGTGCCGACGTTGCCGCGGTCATCGCCGCGACGTTGCGAATCCCACAGAGTGCCGGGCACCAGTGGGAAGTGGTCTCGGGCAACTCCCCAATTGACGAGGCCATCAGGGAGGCCTCGACCCAGTAGGCCAGATGTGGGCAGTACCTATGAAGTCAGACCTTCCTTTTCAGTAGGGTCGCGCGTTGCTACAATTCGTCGCGCAATATCACTACTTGTCAAAGGAAATGGCAATGAACGGCTTCAAGGAAGCGCTTAGTAAGTACGCAAAGTTCTCCGGTCGGTCGCGCCGCCGCGAGTTCTGGGGCTTTCACATCACGGTCTACCTCATCGGCCTCGTGATCTTCGGCCTCATCGCGATCTCGGCCGCGATCAGCGATGGCGAGGGAACCTTCAGCGGGCCGCTGGCGATTGTCGGACTGATCCTCGCGATCGGGTTCGGGCTGTACATCATCATTCCGTCACTGTCGGTGGCGTGGCGTCGCTACCAGGACGTCGGT
This sequence comes from Demequina aurantiaca, assembly GCF_000975135.1. GTDB lineage: Bacteria > Actinomycetota > Actinomycetes > Actinomycetales > Demequinaceae > Demequina > Demequina aurantiaca. Next base: position 855,916 of record NZ_BBRF01000001.1, read on the forward strand.
CTTCCCGGCGCCTTGGTTATTCTCGGTTTGATCATTCCGCTCATCACGCTCATCGTGGGCTTCATTCCTGGAAAGACTGGCGAGACCCAGTACGGCGCTGACCCCAAGGCGTAAGTCTCAACGCAACAGCAAAAGGCCGGGCCACCCTTGCGGGTGACCCGGCCTTTTTGCGCCAATCGACGCTAGCGTGTGATCGCTTAGCGCTCGACGTCGCCGGCAATGAATGCCTCGACGTTCTTGGCTGACTGCGTGTCCTCGACCTGGACCGGCGGGGACTTCATGAAGTACGACGCTGCGGACAGGATGGGGCCACCGACGCCGCGGTCCTTGGCAATCTTCGCGGCGCGCACGGCGTCGATGATGATGCCTGCTGAGTTGGGGGAATCCCAGACCTCGAGCTTGTACTCAAGGTTCAGGGGCACCTCGCCAAAGGCGGAACCTTCGAGGCGCACGTAGGCCCACTTGCGGTCGTCGAGCCACGCGACATAGTCGGACGGGCCGATGTGCACGTTCTTCGAGTCCTTGAGTCCCGCGAGCGGACCCGCAAGGTTCGAGGTGACGGCCTGCGTCTTGGAGATCTTCTTGGATTCAAGGCGGTCACGCTCGAGCATGTTCTTGAAGTCCATGTTTCCACCGACGTTGAGCTGGTAGGTGCGGTCGAGGCGCACGCCGCGGTCTTCGAACAGCTTGGCCATCACGCGGTGCGTGATGGTCGCGCCGACCTGTGACTTGATGTCGTCACCGACGATGGCAACGCCAGCATCCTCGAACTTCTTGGCCCAGACGGGGTCCGAAGCGATGAAGACGGGCAGTGCGTTGACGAACGCGACCTTGGCGTCAATGGCGCACTGCGCGTAGAACTTGGCGGCCTCTTCCGAACCCACGGGCAGGTAGCACACCAGTACGTCGGCCTCAGTGTCCTTGAGGACCTGGACGACGTCCACGGGGGCCTCGTCAGACTCGGTGATGGTCTCGCGGTAGTACTTGCCGAGTCCATCAAGCGTGTTGCCGCGCAGCACCTGAACGTCGGTCTTGGGGACATCGGCGATCTTGATGGTGTTGTTCTCGGAGCACTGTGTGGCCTCCACGAGCTCCTTGCCGACCTTGAGCGAGTCGACGTCGAACGCCGCTACGAACTCGATGTCGGAGACGTGGTAGTCACCGAACTGGACGTGCATGAGGCCGGGAACAGTGTCGCCCGCCTTGGCGTCCTTGTAAAACTCAACGCCCTGGATGAGCGACGTGGCACAGTTGCCAACGCCCACGATGGCGACGCGCAATGAGGCCATGATTGTCTCCTTAGTTGTTTTCCCCGCCGGTGGCGGCTTTGGTGTTTCCGCCGGGGGCGGATCGTTCGGTTTCGATTAGTTGGTCGAGCCACTGAACCTCGCGTTCGACCCTTTCGAGGCCGTGGCGTTGAAGCTCCGTGGTGTACGCATCGTTGCGCTCGCGGCGCTGCTGCATTGATTCAGAGACTTCTTCGAGCCTCTCCGCGAGCCGAGAGCGACGCCCCTCGAGGATGCGTAGGCGCGTCGCTGAGTCTGTTTTGTCGAACATGGAGAACCTCACGTCGAAGGCGTCGTCGTCCCACGATGACGCTCCGGCCGAGGCGAGCTCGTCAGCGAGACGCTTCTTGCCCTCGTCGGTGAGGCGGTACGCGATGCGCGAGCGACGCGAGGTTGCCGCGTGGGCGTCCTCGGCCTCGTTCGCATCGGCGGCGATGAGCCCACTGCCGACCATGCGCTTGAGTGCGGGGTACAACGATCCGTAGCTCAGTGCGCGGAACGCGCCAAGCTCGGACCCCAGCTGCTTGCGAAGCTGGTAACCGTGGAGGGGCTGCTCGCTGAGCATGCCCAAGATTGCGAGCGTGAGTACGTCCGTCTTGGCCATCGTCCCCTCCTTTCGGTGTCGGGTTGCGGTCCCGCTGGATGCGGTGCGCGAACATCATCATAGCAAACCGTTGTATCGGCGCGATACATCGAGTAGCGTGTGTTGCGAGGCTGCGGGACAGACTGTCGCAGCAAGTTCGCTGGCACGTATTGGATGTCCCGTTCGTTTAAAGGTGTGGCGCCGCAGCCACCGCCACCGCTCCAATCTCTATACAACGCAGGTGGCGCCGCCATATCCATCTCCTAATCCCCGGGAACAAATCACGTGACAGAACCCAAGTCCACCCCACAACGCACGTCCGCGTTCAAGCCCGTCACCGGGACGCAGGCCACCTCGGCACGCCCTGCTGCGGGTGCTCCCGTTCGCAAGTCGACGCGAGCCGCCGGGGCCAAGCCGGCCGCGGCATCGGGCAGCGTGAAGGCGTCGGCGCCCGCAACTAAGACCGGTGGAGCGGGCAAGGGCTCGGGAAACGGTGGATCTGGTGGAGGCAAGGGCGGCGCACGCAAGCAACGTCGCGCGGACATGCCACGCTGGAAGCGGATTCTGCGAGGAGTGGGCCTGTGGGCGCTCATCGGCGGCCTGGTCACGGCCACCGCAGCAGTCATCGGACTGGTCGTCGTGTATTCGACGCTCGAGGTTCCAGAGCCCAATGACTTCGCTCTCCAGCAGTCCTCAATCATCTACTACGCCGACGGCTCCGAGATGGGACGCCTAGGCGAGGCGAATCGCGAGATCGTCGACATCGACACCCTCCCTGACTACGTCGGCAACGTGTTCGTCGCTGCCGAGGACCGCAGCTTCTATACCAACCCCGGTGTGGACGTGTTGGGCATGGGACGCGCGTTATTTAAGACCGTGGTCGAGGGCAAGACTCAGGGTGGCTCGACCATCACGCAGCAGTACGTCGAGCGCTACTACGTGGGCGAGACCACCACGGACATTCCGGGCAAGATCAAGGAAGCCCTGATGGCGATGAAGATCGACTCGCAGCAGGACAAGTCCGAGGTGCTCGGCAACTACATCAACACCATTTACTTTGGCCGTGGCGCCTACGGTATCGAGGCCGCCGCGAACGAATACTTTGGCAAGCACGCCGCGGACCTGACGCTGTCGGAGTCAGCGATGCTCGCGGGAATCGTGCCGGCGCCGAGTGCGTGGGACCCGCGCCTCGACCCCGAGACGGCAGAGCAGAAGTGGAACTACGTGCTCGACGGCATGGTCGAGACCGGCTTCATCACGCAGACCGAGCGTGACGCCCAGACGTTCCCCGAGACGATCGAGTACAAGCAGAACGATGTCTTCGGTGGCACCAAGGGCTACCTGCTGCAAGCCGCCATCGACGAGACGGTCGCAGACACGGGCGTGACTCGCGAAGACATTGAGACGCGTGGCTTCAAGATCACCACGACGATCAACCCCGAGCACCAGGCCGATGCGGTGGCGGCCGTGAAGCAGATGCCAGAGGGGGCCGACCCCAACATGCGGGTCGCTGCGGTCACGATGGACCCCACCACCGGCGCAGTGACGTCGATGTACGGCGGCGACGACTACTTGGAGATTCAGCGCAACGCCGTGACACAGGACATCGCGCAGGCTGGCTCGACGTTCAAGCCGTTCGCGCTGATCAGTGGGCTTGAGCGCGGAATCGGCCTGGGCACCGAGTACATCGCGAATAGTCCGATGTCCTTCCCTGGATTCGAGAAGCCAGTTCAGAACTTTGGCAACCAGAGCTTTGGCAAGGTCAATCTAATCAAGGCAACCCAGGACTCCATTAACACGGCGTACATCCAGCTCTCCGAGGAGGTGGGCTCGCAGTCCGTCATGGAGACCGCGATCCGCGCCGGTATCCCCGAGGACACGAATGGATTGGACGCCAGTCTCAACAACGTCCTGGGAAACGCGTCCCCTCACGCGATCGACATGGCGTCCGCCTACGCGACCATCGCGAACGCGGGAGTCAGCACCGAGCCCTTCATGGTGAGCGAGGTGCTCGAAAGTGACGGCACAGAGTTCTTCAAGCATGAGGTCACGACCGAGGACGTCTTTGCCGCGGATGTGATGGCCGACACCGCTTACGCGATGCAGCAGGTCGTCAACTACGGCTCGGGCACCTTCGCCAAGGAGATCGGTCGTCCGCTGGCGGGCAAGACCGGCACGTCGACGGACAACAAGTCCGCATGGTTCGTGGGCTTCGCCCCCAACATGGTGGGAGCGGTGGCCATGTATCAGGTAGGCGAGGACGGCTCCGCCGAGACGATTACACCGTTCGCTGGGTTCAACCAGATCACGGGTGGCTCCGTCCCGGTCCGAGTATGGACATGGATGATGGACCCCATCCTTGAGGACATGCCGGTCGTTGACTTCCCGGCGCGCGCCAGCGTGGGCACCGATCACAAGATCGTTAAGCCTGAGCCTTCGCCGACGCCGTCGGTCACCCCGTCCGCGACTCCGGAGCCCACGCAGGCACCCGTGCCGCAGCCGTCAGCAACGCCAGATCCGCAGCCCACGCAGGCTCCGGTGCCCCAGCCGTCGGCAACGCCAGATCCGCAGCCCACGCAGGCTCCGGTGCCGCAGCCGTCAGTAACACCGGCACCGGCGGCCGCTGGTGCCGCGGTACCAGCAGTCCCCTAGCCGCGGATGGTGCGCTTGGCCTTGAGAGCGGCCTTGAGCAGGCGGTACTTGGTGGGCTTGACGAGTACATCCCAGGCGCCGTCGATGGCACTCTCCGGACCCCATTTGCGCTTGAAGTCCCCAACGCTGGCCAGCGACGGTGCGCGCTCGGACTCCACGCCCATGAGATCGAGCGCCGTAGCGCCGGCCTCCTGCAGCGACGCACGCATGGTCCACACGAGCACTGCGGCGGCGTCGATGTCGCGCGCCTCGGCGTTACCGGCGGCGTAGTAGTAGACAGCGCCGGTGCCGTAGACGGTGGAGAGAACCCAAGCGACGGCGCGGCCCGCCGGTTCGCCATTGGGGCCCACGTCGGTACGCCGTGCCACATACATGCGTGCGTTCTCCCCGAGCGCCTCGAGCATCCCCCAGTACACCTCGGGCGGATAGATCGCGAACTCGTCGCGGCCGGCGGTCTCCTCGTAGATCGCGTAGAGCTCGTCGAAGGCCTCGCGTGTCAGGTCCTTCTCCCAGCTTGCGGTGGTGCCCTCGATTCGCAATGCGCGCCTCATTCGGGCGCGCGACTTCTTGGACAGGCTCGCGAGGTAGGCATCATCATCGAGCGTGAGGTCGATCACCACGGTGCGGTCATACGTGATGGTCTGCAGCAGTTCGTGCAGGTCCGGCGCGCTGTGGCGTGCGTGCATGCGCAGAAACACAATATGAGGCGCTTCGGCCTTGACATAGGTTGTCAGCGCGTCGCGGAGAGCGCGTTCGCTGGACTCGGTCTGCTCCCCAATCCAGGTGGGACCATGCTTAGCCCACAGGTAATCGAAGCCGCGCCCGGCGTATTCGGTCAGGGCGATCAGCGCGAATGGCTCGGTGGCATCGCCCGCGAAAGCCCCGACACGGCGCCACGGCATACGGCCGTCAACCACGGCATCGTACGCATCCCAGGGGGGTGTCTGTTCAATGGCGATGGCGTGCGCGGCCGTATCGGCAAAGGCGAGGTAGGCGGCATCATCGAGGGCCTCGATACGCACGGATTCAGTCGGAGAACTCATGTGCCGAGCCTAGACCGCGCGTGCGCAGGGAAGTAATCAGACACGGTGGGTGATAATGGGCGCGTGGACACGGTGCGGACTTCTCTGGCGGAATTGACCTCGACGGCCGCGGAAGACTGGCACCTGGTGTTCAAGGCGCGGTACGGAATGCAGCAGGTGTTCGCGGCTCTCAACGCCGCCAGCGAGGTTCGCGGCGTGGTGACCCAGTCGCTGACCTGTGCGACTGCCGTCGATCCCATCATGGTGGCTGGCCAGCGGCCCGTGTACGGAGACATCAGCGAGCAGTCGTTGGCGCTGGACCCCGACCGTCTCCCGGCCCCCGCATCCTGGGGCGCGGTCGTGATCCAACACACATTCGGCATCGTCGACGCGGCGCGGTCGGCACGTCTTGCGGCTGCCGCGCGTGCCAATTCAGCGCTGGTGGTGGAGGATTCCGCACATGCCCTTGGGCGCATGGTGCGGTCCGCCGACGGCACGCCGCTTGCGGATGTCTCGATCCATTCGTTTGGCGCAGAGAAGTCCCTGCCGACCAAATTCGGTGGAGCCATCTGGGTAAACCCTGAGATGGCCGACACGGCTGTGCGCGAGGACATCACGCGACGGCTCGAGAGCATGCGCCCCCCTGGATCCCGGTTGGCGTTGGCCGCACGCACGTACCGACTGCAAATGGCCGTCCTGCGCAGGCTGCCGGGTGGCGTGGGCCGCGCCACAAGACGCGCGTTGACCTCCGCGAAGTTGTTCGAGCCCCCGGTCGCACCCTCCGAGCAGGAGGGCAGGCTCGCCCACTCCGACGTGGGCGCCTCGCCTTGGGTGGTGGGCCACATGTCGGAGCATTTGCCCGGCCTTGCGGCCTTGGAGGCCACCCGCATTGCGGCAGTCGGCGTCTACGCGAAGGTGCTGTCGGACCTCATGCCATGGAGCGCGGACGTGGTGGGCCAGCCGCTCATTCGGATGCCACTACTGACGCCCGATGCTGTGGATACGGCTGCCGTAGTTGACGCTCTGCGGGACCGGGGCATCTACGTGGGCACCTGGTACCGGCCGGCGCTCTTTCCTGGGGTAGCCGACCCGGAGGCGTACTGCTACGACCCCAACGACCCCAATCTCAGCGTCACTCGGGACGTGATCGAGCGCATCGTGAACCTGCCGACGTCCGTCACCGAGGCCGAGGCGGAACGCATTGCACGTGACACCCTCGACGTTCTCGAAGTGCTTAGGAACGCGAGTACTTAAAGGTCGACAGCGTATGACGCAGGTCGATGCGCAGCACCATCAGGAGGCGACTTACGCCCATATCCGGTCGGTACCAGAGCGTGTGTGCCGTGCGGCGGCGGGCGGCGGCGCGCACTCGCTTGCGTAGGGGGCGCGGGATAAACAGGCGCGAGACCAGGCGCGGCAGGTTGATCCACAGCGCCTCAACGGTGGTGACCTGATCACCGGGATCGCGACCGTACACACGATCCTCGACGAGCGCTCGGGCAATGTTGCCCCCGGCGGCCATCGTGTAATAGCACGCGGCACCCTGGCGCAGGTTGAGCTCGAGCACCTTGGAGGTGTCGTCTCGGTGGTCGCGCATCACGTCGAAATTCGCAGTGCCGGTGTATCCCACCGCATCAAGCAGGCTGCGCATCGACTCCGTTAGCTGGGGATCATCGATGGTCAGGATGGCGTCGTAGTTGCCCACGCGATCCGGGTGCTGGTCCGCCATCACGATCTGGCCGACCGAGGCGAGCCGCATCTTGCCCTGGACGTCGGAATAGGTGTTGGCGACGCGCATGACGGTCTCGTCGCCCGGGATGAACTCTTGGACGATCATGTCGTCGTCGTAGCCGCCGCCAAAGACGCGCTCGACCACATCGCGCAGTTGCGCCGCGTTGTCGACGCGATAGATCTTCTGCTTGCCGGCAAAGGATAGGCGCTGGTAAATATCAGTATTGGAGGGCTTGGCAATGACCGGATACGAGAAGGGCAGATCCTCGCCGATGCTCTGGTCGCCCTGTTGCGAGGACGTCACCACGGTGGTGCGGGGGTGGGGAATGCCGAACTCCTCGCAGGTGCGATAGAACGCCGTCTTGTCAATCAGCTTGTCCGCGAGTTGGCGGTCCACGAGGGGGACGATGTAGCGCTCCTCAAGCACGTCACGGTGGTCGATCACGACGTTCGTGTAGTACTCGATGGTCGGAATCAGCAGCAACTGACGATCCCGGTGCTCGTCGGCGATCCCGAGGAGCGTCGCGACGATCGCCTCTGGAGCGTCAAAATCCCGTGACGCACGGACCTCGATGATCGAAGACTTCGCGGTCTCGTGAAGTGCAGCACGCCCGAGTACCAGGCTGCGCACCTGGTAGGCCTCGTGAAGCGATCGCGCAATGTTGTAGGCGCCGACTCCCGTACCGAGGATGACGGGAACAAAATCGTCGTTGCCAAGCTTCATGCGGTGCTGCCCTCCGGGTGGTGAAACTCACGTCAGAGGCATCCTACGGGAGCGCCGAAGGGGTGAGCCTGGCCCCTGCACTTCCGAATGTCGGGCCAGCAAGGTATTCTTGTGCGTTGTGGAAAAGGTCCTGCCGCCATCGGCGGGAATCTCCACTACTGCGTAACCCTCCTGCCACGGATCGTCCGTGGCCGTTTTTAGTCCAGAGGAGGTGGGTATTAATGCGCCAGTACGAAATGATGGTCATCCTTGACCCCGAGGTAGAAGAGCGCACGGTTCAGCCGTCGCTCGAGAAGTACCTGACGGTTATCACCAATGACAAGGGCACGGTCGACAAGCTCGACATCTGGGGCCGTCGTCGTTTGGCTTACCCGATCAAGAAGAAGGCAGACGGTATCTACGCGGTGGTGAACTTCACCTCCGAGTCGGCTACCGCCAAGGAGCTCGAGCGTCAGCTCGGACTCAACGAGTCCATTCTTCGCACCAAGCTGCTTCGTCCGGACGCACACTAGTCCGGACGCTCGTTCCGACTCTCACTAAATACAACACACGAAACCGAAGGAAACACCATGGCAGGCGACACGCAAATCACCGTAGTAGGTAACCTCACCGGCGACCCGGAGCTCCGCTTCATCTCGTCCGGCGCGGCAGTAGCTAACTTCACGGTGGCGTCCACGCCCCGCACGTTCGACCGTCAGTCGAACGAGTGGAAGGACGGCGAGACCCTGTTCATGCGTTGCTCCCTTTGGCGCGAGGCCGCGGAAAACGTGGCTGAGTCGCTGACGAAGGGTATGCGGGTCATTGTGACCGGCCGCCTGGTTTCGCGTTCGTGGGAGACGAACGGTGAGAAGCGCACCGTGACCGAGATGCAGGTCGACGAGGTTGGTCCCTCGTTGCGTTACGCCACCGCCAAGGTGACGCGTACGCAGCGCAGTGGCGGCCAAGGCGGCGGTGGCAACTTTGGTGGCGGCGGCGGTTCTTCCGCACCTGCCGGTGGATCGGCAAACGACCCGTGGGCCTCGGCCCCCGCGTCCGACGAGCCGCCGTTCTAAACACTTCTTTTATCTCTTAAGGACAACTCATGGCTAAGCACGAAATTCGCAAGCCGCGCAAGAAGGTGAACCCGCTCAAGGCCGCCAAGGTCACGACGGTTGACTACAAGGACACCGCGCTGCTTCGCAAGTTCATCTCCGACCGCGGGAAGATCCGTTCGCGTCGCGTGACGGGCATCAACACTCAGGAACAGCGTCAGGTTGCGCGCGCCATCAAGGTGGCCCGTGAAATGGCACTCCTGCCCTACGCCGGCTCCGGCCGCTAGAAAGGGAACCCCTCATGGCTAAGGTTATTTTGACCCACGAAGTGGGCAACCTCGGTGTCGCCGGTGACGTCGTTGACGTCAAGGACGGCTACGCGAACAACTACCTGGTTCCCCGCTCGCTCGCCACTCGTTGGTCAGCTGGCGCGGAGAAGCAGATCGCCGCACTGCGCAAGTCGCAGAACGAGAAGAAGATTGCCAGCGTTGAAGAGGCTCAGGCCGCACGCGACTCTCTTCAGGCCAACCCGGTCACCGTGTCAGCGAAGGCCGGCCCGTCCGGTCGCCTGTTCGGTGCCATCACCACGGCTGAGATCGCGGGCGCCATTGGCGACCGTGCCAAGGTCGACAAGCGTCGCATCCAGATCGCTCAGCCGATCAAGTCGACGGGTGAGTACTCGGTGAAGGTGTCACTGCACGATGGCGTCTCCGCCACCGTGACCGTGAACGTGGTCGCTGGTTAACGCACTTCTGGCGGGCTAAAGCCCGTTGGTCTCAAGGCCCGGCATCCCAGGGGTGCCGGGCCTTTTGCGTGCCTGATGCTCAGACCCCAGACACGCTGCTTTATGGTGGCGTGAGCTAGTGACGGTGAGCCGATGCGGTGCTTGTGGAGAGTCCGTTTCGCACGAGGTCCGACACGCCCATGCGCGACACGCCCGGAACTTTATACCCGAGGTTTATCCCCAGTGGTGAGGGGCATAAAACCCCAGGTAGATCGGGTTCGTGTGGAAGTGATTTCGGGTAATACACATATGTGTCCACAGGGCCCAACGGGAGTTGTTCACAATTCATCCACGGAGAATCGCGTCCTATCCACGGGTCCCAGGCTCCACCGTTTTGCGTAGCCTCGGGCGAGCCATAGGGTGGCGTGTCAGTCCCATTCGAGACACTTAAAAAGTGGCTGGTGGCACGCCCCCACGGCGGGGCCCGTGCTGAGTAGCGAAGGTCGACGCTGGAAGAGAGGAACAGAGCACCGATGTCTATTGACGAGATGGCTCCTCCCTACGGCAATGACGCCGCATCGTTCGATCGACTCCCGCCCCAGAACCTCGAAGCCGAGCAGAGTGTCCTCGGAGCGATGATGCTGTCGAAGGACGCAATGGCCGACGTCATCGAGACGATTCGTGCCGATGATTTCTACAAGCCGGCGCACGAGACCATTTTTGATGTCACGGTCAAGCTCTACAACTCCGGCAACCCGGTGGACGCGCTGACGGTGAGCGCCGAACTCCAGCGCGATGGATCGATTAGCCGCATCGGCGGCGCCGAGTACCTGCACACGTTGATCTCCATGGTTCCGTCCGCGGCATCCGCCGGCTACTACGCGCGCCTCGTGCGCGAGCAGTCCATCCTGCGGAAGTTGGTTGAGGCCGGTACGCGCATCGCGGGCATGGGCTACGAGGCCGACGGCTCGCAGGTGGACGACATCGTGGACAGCGCGCAGTCGGAGATCTTCGCGGTCACCGAGCGACGCAACTCCGAGGACTACCTCCCCATTGGCGAGGTGATGGAGCGCACCATCGATGAGATCGAAGCCTCATCGATCAGGGACGGCTCGATGCGCGGCATCCCCACCGGTTTCCGTGAGCTCGACGAGCTCACCGGTGGACTGCAGAAGGGGCAGATGGTGGTTATTGCCGCGCGACCCGCCATCGGCAAGTCCACGCTTGGCCTCGACATTTGCCGGGCGGCGGCCATCGGTGCCGGCAAGGCCTCCGTCATTTTCTCGCTGGAAATGAGCCGCGAGGAAATCACCAAGCGAATGCTGTCCGCGGAGTCGAGCGTCAAGCTCACCAAGCTCACCAAGGGCCCCATGGGTCCAAACGATTGGGAGCGGCTCGCGCAGACTGCGGCGTCGATCTCTAAGGCTCCGCTCTTCATTGACGACAGCCCCAACATGTCGCTCATGGAGATCCGCGCCAAGTGCCGCCGACTCAAGCAGCAGCACGATCTACAACTCGTGGTGATCGACTACCTCCAGCTGATGAGCTCCGGCCGCAAGGTGGAGTCGCGGCAGCAGGAAGTCTCCGAGTTCTCGCGTGCACTCAAGCTGCTCGCCAAGGAGATCGAGGTGCCGGTCATCGCCATCTCGCAGCTGAACCGTGGGGCTGAGCAGCGCGGCGACAAGAAGCCGATGCTCTCGGACATGCGTGAATCGGGCTCGATCGAGCAGGACGCCGACATTGTGATCCTGCTCCACCGCGAAGACGCGTACGACCGGGACAACCGCCCTGGTGAGGCGGACTTCATCATCGCGAAGCACCGCGCCGGGCCCACCGACACCATCGCCGTCGCCTTCCGTAAGGACTTCGCGCACTTCGCGGACATGGCGCCCGACATGTAGCGTGGAGCATTCACGAACGCGCGCGCCGCGCGATCGCACATGCCTCACCGTCCGGAAGGACCTCGTCATGACTCTTCAGGTTCGGGCCTTTATTGGAGCGACCACCGCTGGACTCGCGCTGCTCCTCGCAGGGTGCGCGGGAGACGCTGACCCCGCATCGGGCGGCGCGACTGCCCCGGCCGGCGAGGCAGACAGTGCTAGCCCGGACGCGGACGAGTCCACTTCCCAGGCAGCGAGCCCGTTCGATTTCACCGCCATGACCGTGATGTCGGGCGAGGACTTCGACGCGACCTCGTTGGCTGGCCAGGACGTTGTGCTGTGGTTCTGGGCACCGTGGTGCCCGACGTGTGCAGCAGAGGCACCGATCATCGCGGAGGCGATCGACGGACTGCCCGAGGGCGTCACCATGATGGGCGTGGCGGGACGGTCGGACGACCCGGCGGCCATGCAGGAGTTTGTGACCGACTATGGCGTGGGTGGCATTGAGCATCTCGCGGACACCGACGGCAGCATCTGGGCGAACTTCTCCGTGGTTTCACAGCCGGCGTTCATCTTCGTCAATGACGATGGCACCATGCAGGGGTCCGGTGGCGGACTGACCGCGGACGACATCGACTACTACGCCAACGAGTTGCTCAACAACTAGCCTGCGGCCGCGAGTCAAACCCATCCTTTTCGCGGAGGGCTCCGAATAGTGGGCAATCGCGGTGGAGCGAGAGTGTGCCCATCAAGGGCAGCTATGGAATCAAAGCATTCCGCCGTTCGTTCCGCCACCGGAAAGGAACACCCTCATGAACCTACGTACCTCGCTTCACACCATTAGCCTCGTGGCGGTGGCCGGATTCACGCTGGCCGCCTGCTCGAGCGGCGCCGACGCGCCAGCCGAATCCCCAAGCGCCGCCGCTGCCACGGCATCGGCGGATGCCATGGAGCCCACGCCCAGCCACGACGCCATGGAAGACGACGCCATGACGGACGATGCCATGGCTGAGGACGCCATGTCCGATGACGAGGCGATGGCCAAGGAAGAATCCGAAGAGCCCGCAGCAAACATCGACGTCCCCAAGCAGTTGGAGTTCACCACGACCACGCTGGCGGACGGCGCGGAGTTCGACGGTGTCTCGCTTGCCGGCAAGGACACCCTGCTGTGGTTCTGGGCACCGTGGTGCCCCACCTGCCAGGCCGAGGCGAGCGAGATCGCGGCCGCCGCTGCCAACCTTCCCGAGGGCGTAAGCATCGTCGGTGTTCCGGGACGCTCAGACGTTGGCGCGATGAAGGAGTTCACCGCGAAGTACGGCCTCGAGGACTTTGACCACCTCGTGGACGAGGACGGATCACTGTGGTCGGGATTCAACGTGGCCTACCAGCCAGCGTTTGCCTTCATCAACGACGACGGCACGGTCGAGACCCTGCCTGGCTCGCTCAGCGCACAGGGCGTCATCGACGCCGCGAACGAGCTGGCCGCAAGCTAGCTCGATACCGCTGAACTCAGCCGCAAGCACCGCGAGGTGCTTGCGGCTGAGTGCTTTCTGGCGCCTCGAATGCTCGGGGCCTACGTCCGCGGACTACTTCTTGATGGATCCGCGGATGGCGTCAAGAGTGGAGGCATCCGCGATGCGTGGGCCGGACTTCTTGGCTGAGGGTGTGGGCTCCGTCGTGCCGTGGAGTGCCACCGAGTCCCCGCCCCCTGCCTCGGGTGACATCGAAGCGGGGGCTGCCGCGGCATTGGCGCCCTTCTTGGTCTTGCCTGCGACGAAGACCCACAGCACAACCAGCGTGGTCACGACGACCAGGCCGATCAGCACCGGCGTCCCCCACGACTGAATGGCGGACGTCACCGAGCCCTGCCATTTCGCGGTGGTGGTGAGCACCGGGTCGAGCGTATGGATGCCGAACTTGGGCAGGATCTCCGAGAGGCCGAACAGCAGCACGTAAATGCCGGCGAGAATCATGAGCACTCCGCCGGCCCGCATGATGGCCGGCGTCTTGGAGCGCAACGCGCTGGCCACACCCGAGCCAGCCAGCGCGGCGATGAGTGAGACGATCAGGATTGACGTCCCCATGCCGAGACCATAGATGATGAACGGTGCCACGGCGCCGAGCGGGTTGGTCGCGGCCAGGGCTTGCGTGACGATCGCGAGAAAGAGCCCGATGGTGCAGCTGAGGGATGCGACAGCGAACGATGCGCCATAGGCGGTCTGCGACCAAAAGGACTTGCCCGGGGCATTGGAATTCAGGCGCAGTCCCGGTCCCTTGAGTTCGCCGCCCTTCGCAAGCACGATTCCGAGCCAGATGAGGATGACGCCCATCGCGGCGGTGACGTAGGACAGGTACGGCAGGATCGACCCCTGCAGGCCCGCGTTCACACCGCCAAACAGCAGTCCGAACGCGGTGAAGACCGCCATGAAACCCAGCGTCATGGCCAGTCCAAATAGCAGCGCACGCCGCACCGCCATCGGCCGGGTGACGCCTTCCTCGGCGCTACCGGTCACCAGTACGGTGATGTAGGCGGGCAAGAGGGCGAAACCGCACGGGTTGAAGGCGGCCACCACCCCTAGGAGCAGCGCGTACGCCGCGGCGGTTCCGTCGAGCATGGTTGTCCCCTTGTCGAAGTCTTAATGGGCGTGCCTCAGGGTGAGACCCCAATGCTATTCGGAGTGGTGGCGTGCCGCGATGGGTTTGGGTCAGGACGGTCAGATGGTTGGCGCTCACTCAACGTCGATCGCCTCCGACTTGTCGAACCACCGAGGACGTGAGACGCTTCGAAACGAGATATTGGACGCCAGAGTGACCCCTTCCAGTGCAACGAGGAGCACAGCATGAGCACGCATGACTCGCAAACTCAGAGTGATGACACCAACGCACCGAAGGACGCTCTTTCGAGCCCCTTTAATGATTCCTGCGGGGAATGCGGATCGGACGTCCGTTGGTTCACCCTGGCTGAGTTCTCGGAGCACATCAAAGATGATCCAGAGCGCCGTGCAAACACCAAGGCATTGATCGAACAGACGACTCGCGAGTTCGGCCCGGCATTGGATCTGCGCTTCAAGGAGTGTGAGTCATGCGGCGATGCCACGGCGGTGTCCTCCATGCGGCTCGACCCAGAAACTGGCCGAGTGGTGCGTCGGAACTCCGAGTTTGGCTCCACGAGGGACTGAAGTACTGCCCGTAACTATTACGTGCTGAGAGCTACAGCTCGCCCTTCTTCTCCATCCACTTCATTGCGAAGAAGCCGAGCGGGATGCGGGCCCAGTACGTGAGCAGTCGGAAGATCAGCGCAACAGACAGGGCTGTGGCGGCATCGAGTCCGGCAGTGGTGAGTCCTGCGGCGAGCGCCGCGTCGATGGTGCCGATACCGCCGGGCGTGGGGATCAACGCTCCGGCGGCATTTCCGAGCAGGTAGACCACCGCAACGTCGACGATGGCGAGATGTTGGCCGAAGGCCAGAAGCGTCGCCTGGAAGGCCGCCACGTAGGCGACCGTCATCAGTAGGTTCCCGCCAAGGCCGAGCACCAGCCGCCATGGCTGGCCCAGGACCTGGACGAGACGCGGCCATGTCTGACGCACCATCGGCATGATCTTCTTCGCGACCCACGAACGCACCTTGGGGACGAGGAGCGCCAGGGCAACGACCGCGACCACGGCGCCAATTCCCACGAGGACCGAGGTGCTGGGAAGTGCGGTGAGCGTTCCCTGCGAGCCGGAGGCGAGGGTCAGGATGATCAGACCAAGAACAGTCACGACGACGGCGGACACCTGAACGAGGGCCACCGTCGCCACGGCGAGGGGGGTCGGCACCTTGCGCTTGGTCAGCAGCCGTAGGTTGAGGGCGGCCGGGCCAACCCCTGCGGGGGCAACCAATGCGACATAGGCGGCAGCCACCTGCGCGAGTAGCACTCGCGTCCAGGGAAGCTTGATGGGAGAGAAGGCGGC
Source organism: Demequina aurantiaca (assembly GCF_000975135.1). GTDB lineage: Bacteria > Actinomycetota > Actinomycetes > Actinomycetales > Demequinaceae > Demequina > Demequina aurantiaca. The sequence continues at coordinate 871,503 of NZ_BBRF01000001.1, forward strand.
CATCGCGAGCGCGGCGCCCACGAAGGTGAGCAAGGCCATCATGAAGGCGGCGGCGAGCCAGGCAAAGTTCGCGCCACGCAACGCGTCGAGGATCGACTCGGTGTTGAAGGAACCGAGCACGAGGTAGATCGCGACCACGGCGGCGCTGATCATCACCACTTGCCGAACGCCAAAGCGGGCGATGTTCTCCTGCTCGACGTCGGCATCGGGGAGGCGATCCACGATTGCCTCGCGTACGGATTGCAGCACCTTGACGCCGTGTTGCTGCTTGATCTCGTGACGTGTAGTGCTCGGAAGCGCGATGGACTGCAACAGGGGGCCGGACTGCTCGAGCTCCTCGGTGGACAGGTTGCGGAAGGCGGCGTCGACGGCGCGCTCGGCGCCGACCTTCACCGCGGTCATGGCGAGAATCTGCGCGCGGTCGATGCGCCACGCGAGGGTGGACGAGGCGACCTCGCCAAGCTCCCAGCTCGTGAGCCACACGATCGGGTCGCCCGTGGCATCGTCCGTGCCCACCAGCATCGTGTCGGAACTCAGCGAACGGTGCGAGATGCCCGCGTGATGCGCGATCTCGACTTCCTTCCACATCGTGTCAAGTAATTCGTCGCTGATGTCCTCGGTGGGGAGGTCAGCGAGCGGTTGCACGCCGAGCGGGCGTTGATAGATCAGCAGCATGGTGTCGCGGACGTGGCTCATGCCCAGCACGCGGGCGGTGCGCACCCCAGCGGTCCGTGCGGCGTGCGAGACGAGAGCGGTGGCCTCTGCGGTGTGGCGCAGTCCCACGTCGGCGCGCGCGTTGATGCCGCGCAGGCGAATGGACTTCCACCATTTGGCAAAGAACCCCGCAGCCTGGCGGTCCCCATCGAGGGCGATGACCAGAAGCTGATGACCTTGCACGGTCGTGAGTTCGTAGACGCGACCCTGACGAGTGCGGCCCATCGCCGTGGAGACGCGATCGATCGAGGCCGCGGACGCCACACCATCGGTGCCATCGGCGCGCACCAGACGCTTGGGCTCGTACCCGGCGCGACGAATCCCGTCGGCGAGTGCATCTCCATAGGCACGGTCCGCGGTTGAGCCGAGCGCGTAGCGCCACAGCAGTCCAGCTGCCCGGCCAATCAGCACGGTCACCACGGCCGCCGGCACGGTCACAATGCCGGAGATGGCGGCGACGGCCAATGCGATCCACAGGATGTTCCAAGAAGCGGACAGCATCTTGCGGTCGGTGCGTCGTCCCGCTGCCGTGAGCATGGCTGCGACCGCGGAAATGTATGCGGGGAGCTGAACCTCCATGACGCCGCCTGCACCGGGGACGGACAGGCTGTCGAGGAGCTCGGTGGCGCCCCAGTGTTCAGTGGTAGCGGTGGCGATGACCGTTGCGATGAAGGCGAGAACTGCGGCACCAAGCACCTCAAGCATGCGGCGTGGTTCCTTGCGCAGGGCGAGTTCGCCGAGAACGAGGGCCGGCACCACCAGGGTGACGATGCCGGAGAAGACGTTGACGGGGGCCACGAGCAGACGCTGCAAGAACGCCGAGAATCCACTGATGTCCTCGCTGAGGCCAATCGTCGTCTCGTGTGCGAAGGCGCCGATGAGCAACACCAGCACCACCCCGAGTACGGCGGCAAGCGACGCAAGGAGGTCCGAGAATCGGTGGACTCGCACCTCGGGGGTATCAATGATCTGCACCGTCGGGGCATCGACCGTGTTCTCTGCGGGACCGTCGACTGCGGTTGCTGTGACCAATCCCTCTGCCGCGGACGCACGCGCAGGCGCGGAGTCATGCGTCGAGGGGTCGGAAGCCATTGGTCGATTCTATGAGGTAACTGACAAAACTAGGTGATTCCAAGACTGTCCAGCACGTGTGCGGGAATGATTTCAGGGCCGATGAACGCCACTGAATCCAACAACATGTGCGCGATGATCAGCGGCGCGAGGCGTCCTCGCCTCACGTAGACATACGCGAAGACCAGTCCCATGACGACGTTTCCCAACGCCATCGGCCAGCCCTGGTACAGGTGGTAGCAACCGCGAAGTAACGCCGATGCGATGATCACCGCGGGCACGGACCAGCGCATGTCCCGGAGCCGGGTCACCAGGAATCCCACCACGATCCCCTCTTCAAGGATCGCGGCGGCGGCGGCCGAGAGCAGCAGAATCGCAGCCGCCCACCACTGGTCCGGAAGTCCTGAGGTATTGAGCTTCACGCTCTGACCAAGCGCACGTCCCACCGCATAGAGCCCGAGGCCAGGGATGCCGATGGCGGCGGCGAGACCAAAGCCCCAGCCGATGTCCGACCACCACACTCGTCCGCGCCCGGTGAGCCCCAGCCTCTTGAGCGCGCTGGTCCCGTTCGCGGAGAGGAGATAGAGGGCGAGGGCCACGGGCATGAGAGAGAACCCGATGCGCAGCACCTGAATGAGCAGATCGACGTAGTTGATCGCCGACTGGCTGGGATTCAGGGTCGAGGTCTGACTCCCGATGGGCGCCGGAGCGAGGTACCGCTCGATCAGCCGGATGGCGGCGTAGATAGCAGCCTGGCCGAGTGACAACCCCAGCACGATGACGACCTCGGCGCGCAGCCGACCGCGCGATGGCAGGGTGAGGGCGCCCTCAGCGCGTGATTCGTCCATGGTCACGCTCACTCTAACGAGCGACCAACGTATGCGGCTCCCGCGGCACCCGAGCGAGCCTAGGCTGGGCTCATGGACAAGACGGTGGCGAGCCTGCGCAGGTATCCAGTGAAGTCGATGGGCGGCGAGTCGCTCGACTCGGTTGACGTCGAGGCTCGCGGCTTCGCCGGAGATCGTGCCTTCGCGGTCAGCGACGGTGACGGCCGGTTCGCCTCGGGTAAGAACACGCGGCGCATGGTGCGGCGGGATGGGGTCTTCGGGTTTACCGCCCGGACGGCCGATGCTGCGGTGCTGGTCTCCGACGGCGAGGCCGAATGGGCGGTCGGGGATCCGGCGCTGGACGCGCGGTTGACCGATGCGCTTGCGGCCGAGGTACGGGTCAGCGCCGAGCAGGGCGTTTCTCATTTTGACGAGGGTCCTGTGTCGGTGGTCGGTACCGCCACGCTGGAGTGGTGCGCGCGCGAGCTAGGAGTCGACGCGGATCCGCGCCGACTGCGGGTCAACATGGTGGTCGAGACCTCGGAACCCTTCGAGGAGGAGTTGTGGAGCGGCGACGTGGGCGTGGGCGGCGCGGTCCTGAGGCCTGTCGGCCGGCTGGGGCGTTGCCGCACCATTGATCTGGTGCAAGACGGCGTCGAGCAGACCACGCGCTGGCTCAAGGCGCTGGGCGACACCCGTGACGCCTGTGTCGCTATCTACTGCGATGTCGTCACACCCGGAGCGGTCCGGATCGGCGACCCCGTCCACTTCCCAGTGACGTCCGTGCCCTAAATCAACTTTTCAACCCGCGTCGCTTCGCACGCGGTCGTCCGACGATGCCCGATGTACGGAGCGGACGTAGCCTGGTTGACGTGTGCGGACCGTGGCGCATACTGAGGAGATGGCACTCCATCATCAGTCCTTTGACACCATCATCATCGGCGCGGGTCAGGCCGGCCCGGGCCTCGCCTCGGCGCTCGACGGTCGCGGCGAGAAGGTTGCGCTCTTTGAGCAGCGCGCGTTTGGCGGGACCTGCCTGAACGACGGGTGCCGGCCCACCAAGGCGATGCGAGCATCGGCCCGCGTGGCTCACCTGGCACGCACCGCGGCCAAGCATGGCGTCCACACCGGCGACGTGACCGTCAACCTCGCGGAGACCGTCGCCCGCAAGGACGAACTCATCGACGCATGGCGAGAGGGTGGCAGCGACTACTACAAGAACCACGAGTCCATCAGTTACGTCCTGTCCACTGCGCGGCTCACCGGCCGCGACGGCGACCTCTTCACCGTCGAGCATGACGGCGGAGTCGTCACCGCCAAGCGCGTCATCGTCAACTCTGGCGCACGCTCCGTCCCGCCACCTGTGCCCGGACTTGATGGCATCAATTGGCTCGACCACCACAGCATCCTTGAACTGACCGAGACTCCCGACCACCTTGTGGTCCTCGGTGGCAGCTACATCGGCCTCGAGTTCGGGCAGATGTTCGCCCGGTTTGGCTCGAAGGTGACGATCGTTGAGATGGCCGACCGCGTCATCGGCCGCGAGGACCCTGATATCTCCGAGGCCGTTGCTTCAATGTTGCGCCGAGAGGGACTCGACGTTCGCGAAGGTGTGGGGGTCTCCCGCATCGATGTGACAGAAGGCGGCGCGCGGCTTCACCTCAACGGTGGTGACAACCTCGATGCCAGTCACGTGCTCGTAGCGGCGGGACGAATCCCCAACAGTGACGACCTTGGACTCGAGACCGTTGGCGTCGAGACGGACGAGCATGGCTACATTTCTACCGACGAGCACTTCGCCACCAATGTGGACGGTGTCTACGCGGTCGGTGATGTCAATGGGCGCGGAGCCTTCACCCACACGAGCTATCAGGATGGCACGATTCTGGCGGACCACCTGGGCGGGGGCGACATGACGGTCGCGGGCCGCATCCCCACTTACGGACTGTTTACTGATCCGCCCTTAGGCCGCGTGGGCATGACCCTCACGCAGGCCCAGGACGCGGGGCTGAATGTGGAGGTAGCGATCACTCCCGGGGATGGCGTGACCAAGGCGGCGCTCGACGGCGAGACCGAGGGCCTGTGGAAGCTCGTGGTCGACAAGGACAAGGATCGCGTGGTGGGTGCGTCGTTCTTTGGGCTGTACGGCGACGAGGCCGTACAGGCGGTTTCAGTACTGATGCACGTGGACGCGCCGGCATCCGCGCTCGCGACCTGGCTCCCCATTCATCCGACGTCGGCAGAGTTCCTGCCCACGTTCTACGGTGCGCTCGAGGCGCCGGGGGAATCGGACCAATAGCGCGCGCGGACCGCTCAGGCCGTGCGAAATCGGACCAATAGCGGGTGGCGCGAGGGGTGGAGTGCGGTTGCGGTTGCGGTGGAGTAAACCAGCTACTTGCCTAGGTAGGCGACCAGGTCCTCGGCGAGGCCGGTGTAGCTGGCAGGAGTGAGCTTGACGAGGCGCTCTTCGACATCTGCGGGCAGGCCCAGTGTTTTGATAAAGACAGTCACGTCGTCCGCGCCGATGCGACGGCCGCGAGTGAGGTCCTTGAGCCGCTCGTATGGGTTCTCCATGCCGGGTGTGCCCGCAATGCCAGCCGCGCGCATCGCGGACTGGATGGGCTCGCCCAGTACCTCCCAGTTGGCGTCAAGGTCCTCGTCCAGGCGGGAGGGGTTCACGTCCAAGCCGTCCAGGCCCTTCGCGACGTTCGCGATCGCGAGCAGCGAGTGGCCGAACGCGGGTCCGATGTTGCGCTGGCTGGTCGAGTCGGTGAGGTCACGTTGCATGCGGCTGGTGACGAGCGTGGCGCCTAGGGTGTCGAGCAGCGCGCAGCTGATCTCGAGGTTGGCCTCAGCGTTCTCAAATCGAATGGGGTTGACCTTGTGCGGCATGGTCGAGGAACCGACCGTGCCCTGACCGCGCACCTGCGCGAAGTAGCCCAAGGAGATGTAGGTCCACACGTCGGTGGCGAGGTTGTGCAGGATGCGGTTGAAGCGAGCCATGTCCGCGTACAACTCTGCCTGCCAGTCGTGACTCTCGATCTGAGTGGTCAGCGGGTTCCACGTCAGTCCCAGGTGCTCGACAAAGGACTTGGAGACGGCAACCCAGTCGGTGTCGGGCACGGCCGCGACGTGCGCGCCGTACGTACCGGTCGCGCCATTGATTTTGCCCAGGAACTCCTGGTTGCGCACGCGCATGAGCTGGCGACCCAGACGATGCGCGAGCACCGCTAGTTCCTTGCCGAGCGTCGTGGGGGTGGCCGTCTGGCCGTGGGTGCGCGACAGCATCGGCTGCGAGGCGTTGGCCTTAGCCATGTCGCCAATCTGGCCGACCAAAGCCGATGCCGAGGGAAGCCAGACGTCCTCGACGGCCCCGCGCACCATGACGGAGTAGGACAGGTTATTGATGTCCTCGGACGTGCACGCGAAGTGCACGAGCTCGCTGAGCGCCGGTAGCTGCGTGTCGGCGCCGAGCGTTGCGGGGGCCCGCTCGAGACGCTTCTTGAGGAAGTACTCCACCGCCTTGACGTCGTGGACCGTGACCCGCTCGGTCTCGGCGAGCTCCGCGATCTCATCGGCGGCGAAGGTCTCGACGACGTTGCGTAGGTAGCTCTTTTCGGCATCGGTCAGCGGTGACGTGCCAGGGACCGCGCCCTGGTCCGTCAGGTGGATGACCCACTCGACTTCCACGTGGACGCGGGCGCGGTTGAGCGCGGCCTCCGACAGATGGTCGACCAGCGGAGCCACGGCGCCGCGGTAGCGACCGTCGAGGGGCCCGAGGGCGATGGCAGGAGTGATGTCAGCGAGTGCAGTCCAGGAAGTCACGCGCCCATTGTTCCACTTTTCCACCGATGCGCCCGCGCGCGGGTCGCGCCCTGGGAAGTTATCCACAGATCACCGCGGGCTGGGGTGCGGGGGCTCGGCTTTGCCTAGCGTCAAAGCATGAGCCACAACGACGATCTCTATGTCGTGGTAGACGCGAATGCGACGCCCGACTACTTTCCCAAAGCGCCGCTGTACCTGCCGTTGTTTCCGCTGATGGCGGCTCTCGACTCGATCGACACCGCGCTACGCGATCTTCAGATGGCCAGCGTGATGGGCTGGCAGTCCGTTCTCGCGGACACGTACCGCGGCGAGCTCGACGACCTCACCCGGGACGTGACGTTGTTGCGCAATCACGTGCACGAGGCAGACCGTCTCTATAGGCACCTGAGATTTGTTGCCCACATGAACGGAGAATGATGGCCGACTCGGTACGGAGTTATGGAGGAGCGGGCGGCCAGGTGGCCGTGATTGAAGACCTCGAGCGGGCCGCGAGGATCATCCGTTCCCTGAGGGATCTGCTGGAAGACGCCGGAATGAGTCTCAGCGCGGTGGAGAGCCGGGCCATCGAAGCGTACGAGCGTGGTGGCGATGCGACTCGTCGCGCCGCCGAACGTGTCAAGAATGCGCTGGCAGATGCGCAGGTGGGAAGCTATGGCACGGGCCCGGTGAGTTTGAGTGCCTACGGATTGGGTGATCGTCTGAGGGCGGTGGCTACCCACTTTAACGAGGCAGAGGAGGCAGCGATGAGTCACGTGAGCGCGATGACCCGCGCCGGAGGAGCGATCACCTCGATGTGGGGGACCGGATGGTGGGTGACGCGTCACGTGTGGGCGGCCGGAGTGCTGGTCGCAACGCCTCCCCTCCTGATGACGGGGGCGCCCCAAAGGGTTGCGGGCTCAATCCGTCCGGAGGGGCTGCCACCCACCACGGGATTTCTCAATAAGGACACTGCGCAATGGATGGCTGCCAAGCTGGACTCGTCGGCGGTGGGGTTTCCCGCAACGGTCTATGCACTTGCGGCGGTGCTGTCCACGCTTGAGGGACTCTTCGGAGAGGGCCACGCGATCACGGTCAAGGAGCGCGAAACCAGCTACGCGGCTCGGCAGCCGACCGGAGTAGCGGACCTCATGAACGGAATTCAGGACGAAGAGAACCGCATGGACGGCTCGGTCTCCATCGAGACGATCACACATGCGGACGGCACGCGTTCCTTTGTGGTGACGATTCCTGGGACGGAGGACTGGGGCCTTGATGCTGACAATCCTCACGACGCCCAGGCCAACCTGGCGGCGATGGTGGAGCAGTCGACCGACGCTCAGATGGCCGTGGTGGAGGCCATGCGCGCGGCTGGCATCGAGCCAGGCGAGGAGGTCATGCTGGCCGGGCACAGTCAGGGTGGAATCAACGCCGTCGCCCTTGCCTCGCGCCCCGAGTTTCTTGACGAGTTCACTGTGACCCACGTGGTGACGGTGGGAAGCCCCGTGGGGCGCATGTCCCTGCCGCCATCGGTCAATGTCTTGCAACTCGAACACACCGAGGACCTGGTGAGTGGCCTGGATGCCGTGCCCAACCCGAACACCCCGACGCGAACCACGGTGGAGCGAGACCTGAGGTATTCAGAGGACCCACGGGCCAGGAGCCTCGGCCAGACCATCCCCGATGCGCATAGCCTCCCGGCGTATGCCACGACAGGTGCGTTGGTCGACGCTGGCGGCGCGGGGTCCTCGGCGAGCGCATGGCGTGACTCGGCCGCGGGCTTCTTTACCGGTGAGACCAGCACGCTCAAGGAGTATGTGCCCGTGGTGCCGTCGCCACCCGTGGCGGCACCCGTTGACGAGATCCCGCGGCCTCAGCCCAGCCCATCGCCCGGTGTGCAGCCGGAACCGCCTATGGCTAGTTAGTCACCCTTGCCAGCACCGGGAATGATGGCGCCCAGAATGCCGCTCGTGATCGCGATCACGACGGCTGCCCATAGCGTGTCCCAGAACCCGCCGATGGTGAGGTCTGCCCAGGGGACCAGCGTGGTGAGCCACGCGGTCAGCCACAGCATGAACCATGCAATGACCAGCGAGAACAGACCCAGCGTAAGGATCATGATGGGGAACGCGAGGACCTTGACGATCGGGTAGATGATCGCATTCGCGGCCGCCATGACCGCGCCGACCAGCAGGAAGACGAGCAGACGCGCCCAGGTGGAGTTGTCCCCGCCCTCAACGGCGACGTCGAACGGCAGGATGGTGACGAACCACACCGCGACGGCCATGATGATCGAATTCAAAAGGAATCTCATGAAGTGAATTGTGGCACGTGGGTGGGATGCTTGACCCATGTCCACACCGCCGTCTTCAGAAAATTCCACCCCGCGGCCTCGCGCAGTCGTCGGCGCTATGCCTCGCTACGTGCCCGGTGCGCGTGGCGCGGTGGATGCCGCGCCACCCATCAAGCTGTCGTCCAACGAGGTCCCCTTTGGGCCGCTGCCCTCGGTTGCCGAGGCGATCGCGCGGGCCGCCGGTGCGGTCAACCGTTACCCGGATGCGGCATCAGTTGAACTCCACGCGCGGCTCGCCGCGCATGTGGGTCTGTCCGAGGCAAACGTAGCCACCGGGGGCGGCTCGGTCGCCGTGCTTGCTCACGTGCTCCAGGCCTACTGCGACGCGGGCGACCAGGCCGTCTACGCGTGGCGCAGTTTCGAGGCGTATCCCATCATCGCCGCCATCAGTGGAGTCGAGTCGGTGCAGGTGCCCAACGCGGCGAATGGTCGGCACGACTTGGTCGCGATGGCTGCGGCCGTCACAGAGCGCACCAAGGTAGTCATCCTCTGCTCACCCAACAACCCCACCGGACCGAGCATCCTTCACGACGAGTTCGAGGCCTTCATGGCTGCCGTGCCACGTCGCGTGCTGGTGGTGTTGGACGAGGCGTACGTCGAGTTTGTGCGCAACCCGGAGACCGTCAATGGGCCCCGTGCGCTGGACCGGCACCCCAATCTCATCCTGGTGCGCACGTTCTCCAAGGCGTACGGCCTGGCCGGCCTGCGCATCGGCTATGCGGTGGGTCCCGAGGATTTGATCGCGCCCGTACGAGCCTGTGTGACGACATTCTCGGTGTCCTCGATCGCGCAGATCGCGGCGGTGGCCTCGCTCGATGCGACCGACGAGTTGCTCGAGCGAGTCGCTCAGGTGGTGGCCGAACGCGACCGCGTCGTGCCGGCGGTACGTGAGCTCGGCTTCGAGGTTCCCGATGCTGATGGCAACTTCCTCTGGCTGCCCGTGGGCGATGACGCGGTGCCGCTCGCGCAGGCGCTCGGGGCCCGTGAGCCGTCCGTCCTGGTGCGCCCGTTCGCCGGCGACGGTGTGCGCGTCACGATCGGAACCGTGGCGGAAAACGATGCGATGCTGGGCGGCCTGAGCGCATTCCGGGAGCGGAAATAGGCGGTCGCACGTTTGTTTGGGGTGCGACGCGACGTGCCCGGAATGCGGGCGATTGTGGCGCGTGAACTAGAATCTTGGCAGACTAGCCTCCACGCGGCTCCCAAAATGCCGCGCTCCACGGACCCCGAATGAGGACACCTGTGCCCCACATGACTCAGATGACGCGACGCGCCTGCGCTCCTGCGCGCGCTATCGCGGGGGCCGACGCGTGACGGATACCGACTACGAGAAGCTAGCGACGGATGCCGGTCTCGAACGCGTGGGCGCTCGCGCGCCGCTGGGTGAGTACCTGAAGGAACTCTGGGCTCGCCGCCACTTCGCCTACACGCTGGCGAGGTATCGCATCCAGGCCACGATGAGCGAGAACCGCCTGGGACTGGGCTGGATCGTCATCCGGCCCATCTTCACGGCGATCATCTTCGGCACCATCTTCGGCGTGATCATGTCGAGCGATTCGCGTCCCGACAATTTTGTGCCGTTCCTCGTGGTGGGTGTGTTCATCTTCGAGTTCTTCTCAAAGTCGTTCAGCGCTGGCGCCAAGTCGATCACCAGCAATGCCTCGCTCGTGCGGAGCCTGAACTTTCCTCGGATGTTGCTGCCCATCGCAGCGGTGATCCAGCAGGTATTCGAGCTTGTCCCCATCATCGCCGTGATGACACTCATCATCGTCGGATTTGGGGAGCCCATCACCTGGGCGTGGTTGCTCGTGCCGGTGATTCTGGCGCTCATGACGATGTTCAACCTCGGGATCGCGCTCATTTCCGCGCGACTCACCGTTCATTTGCGTGACGTGACGCAGATCATTCCGCTGCTCACGCGCATCCTCTTTTACTCGTCGGGAATCTTCTACTCGCTCGAGCAGGTGCTTGAGGACAAGCCGGCATGGGTGCTGAAGGTCGTTGAGCTCAACCCCATCCACGACTTCATTACGCTGGTGCGCGCCCAGATGGTGACCGGAAACGAGGCCTCGCCCACTATGTGGTGGGTCGTGATCGGGTCATCCATCACGATGCTGGTGGTGGGCGTGATCTTCTTCTGGCGCGCGGAGGAAAGGTACGGTCGTGACTGAGACCCCCACCGCTCCCCCCAAACTGGGTGCCCCCATCGTTGTCGCGAACGACGTTCACGTGGAGTACCGCACGCACGCGTCCGGCAAGGCCCTCGCCAACGGTGGATCGCTGTTCAAGCGCCAGAAGGGCATCCGCGTGGTGCACGCCCTCAAGGGTGTTTCCTTCGAGGTCCGCGAGGGCGAATCCATCGGCGTGATCGGCCACAACGGCTCAGGCAAGTCGACGCTGATGCGGACCATCGCCGGACTGACGACCGCGACCCAGGGCGCCGTCTATGCGGCCAGCCGACCCGCGTTGCTTGGTGTGAATGCCGCCCTCATCCCTGACCTGTCGGGGGAAAAGAACGTTCTCTTGGGTGCGCTCGCGATGGGGCACTCCAAGGCCGACGCCGAGGCACAGTACGAGGACATCGTGGAGTTCTCCGGACTCTCGGAGTTCATCGATCTGCCCATGAAGACCTACTCCTCCGGCATGCAGGCACGCCTGCGCTTCTCCATCGCGGTCTCGCGTGATCACCAGATTCTGCTGGTCGACGAGGCGCTCGCCGTGGGAGACAAGGCCTTCCGCGACAAGTCGGAGCAGCGGATCCGCGATCTGCGCGAGCAGGCTGGGACGGTGTTCCTGGTGAGCCACTCGATGCGCTCCATCCTGGACACGTGCACGCGCGTGCTGTGGATTGACCACGGCAACCTCAAGATGGATGGTGACCCCAAGACGGTGGTGAAGGCCTACCAGGCCTCCGCAAAGAAGTAGGGCGCGCCAAAGCTCGCCGTGGGGTACGACTAACCGTCGCCTGGCGGCCACCTTTCTTTAACCGCGCGTTCAGATCCGTGTGGTGCGATGGCGCCTATGACGAGAGTCGCCTGGGTGGAGTCGCCCCTACAACTGGTTAATGCGGTGGAGTACGCCGCCGCGACCGGTGAGCCGCTGCGCATCTGCCTGCGCGCCAACTCCAAGCAACTCCAATACACCGCCGACGTGCTCGCCCCTCACCTGCCGGAGGGCGTGCAGATCGCTGGCGTGTGGAACTTCGCGTTCCTGTCCCCATTCATCGTCGCCCGCGAGCGCCTTGCCGGCGACCCATACTCAGGTCAGTTCAGGCTGGCCGTCGCGCTCACCGGCGTGCGTGACCTGGTCGCCGTGGATGATGGCTCCGCGATGCTGGGATTCGTAGACCAGGTGCGCGAGAACCGTCCGCTGGCACGCCACGGCCGCACCGAGTCGTGGCTAGCGCGCCGGCTGGGGACGATTGCCGGGAGGCGCCTCCACCACACGTTGACGACCGGTGGCCTGCGGGCATTCACCGCCTACTCCCGTGACGAGGAGCTGCATGCCCTTGCGCATGCGGGGGGCCGAGTGTTGCACAACAAGTACCGGTGGGTGCGCAGAACCAAGTTCGTGAAAGATGACGGCGCGATGCAATCCGTGATTCTTGGCAGCGCCCTCCACGACGATGGCTACGTCAAGGGATCGCCGTACCGCTCCTGGGTCGAAGCCCAGGTGGCTGCGGGCGCCACGGTCTACTTTCCGCACCGGCGCGAGAAGAGCAAGAGCCTCAAGCGACTCAAGGAGATTAAGGGCCTGAAAGTGCGCAAGGCGGTGCTACCGATCGAGATTGTGCTTGCGTCGTCGCGCGAACTCACCGCGGTCGTCACCCTGCCGTCCAGCGTGGTCGCCACGCTGCGCAACATCCTGCCGGACGGTGTCCAACTTACGGTGTTCCCGGTCCCCGAGGACTGGCTCACCAAGAGCGCCGACGAAGCGCTGCGCACCACGCTGCGCCGCATCGCGAAGCCCAGGGGAGCAGTCGCTCGTGTCTGAACCTACGGCCATCGCCATCATTCCCGCTCGCGGTGGCTCCAAAGGAGTCCCAGGTAAGAACGTGGCCAGGGTCGGTGGCGTTCCTCTCGTCGCCCGAGCCGTACGGACCGCGCTCGCCGCCCCCCGCATCGGCGCCGTGTACGTCTCCACCGATGACGAAGCGATAGCCGTCGCCGCGCGCGAGGCCGGTGCCAGCATCGTCCGCCGTCCCGCAGACCTCGCTGGCGATCAGGCCACGTCGGAGGACGCGATCTTGCACGCGCTTGCGGCCATCCGTGAATCGGGCCTCTCGCCCAGCACCGTGGTGTTCATGCAGGCAACCTCTCCCTTCATCGACGCCGATGCGCTGAACCGGGCAGTCGCGCGCGTCCAGGACGGCGACGAGGACGTGGTGTTCTCCGCGTTCGAGACGTATGCATTTCTGTGGCAGAACGCCGAGCACGGTGCCCAGGGTGTCAACCACGACCATTCGTTCCGTCCACGCCGGCAGGACCGCGAGCCCCACTTCCAGGAGACTGGCGCGTTCTACGTCATGGATGCCGCCGGGTTGGAGCGCCACCGGTTCCGCTTCTTCGGCCGCGTGGGAATCCAGGAGGTGACCGCGGCATCGGGCCTGGAGATAGACGAACCAGCGGAGCTGGAGATGGCACGCGCGCTCGCCCCCGTCCTCGACGAGGCTCAAGCCATCGACGCACAAGCGCTCGTCATGGACTTTGACGGCGTCCACACCGACGACCGCGTCGAGGTCTCCGAGGACGGAACCGAGTCCGTGACGGTGAGCCGCTCGGACGGGATGGGCCTCGGAATGTTGCGCGACGCGGGGCTGCCCATGCTGATCCTGTCCAAGGAACGCAACCCGGTTGTTGAGGCCCGCGGACGCAAATTGGGTGTCGAAACGGTGTACGGCGTTGACGAGAAGGTGAACGTTTTGCGGCAGTGGTGTGAACAACGGCGAATCCCGCTCTCGAGCGTGATTTACGTCGGTAATGATGTGAATGACGTTGGTTGCCTTGAGGTTGTGGGGTGGCCAGTTGTAGTCCCAGATGCCCATCCATTAGCCCAAAGGGCCGCCCGGATCACCCTGACCCGGAACGGCGGGCGCGGAGCGCTTCGCGAACTCGCGGAGATGATCCTCGCCGGAAGGAGTCCCCACAATGTCTGAAGTTGTCACCATCGGTTCCAACCAGATCGGCCAAGGCCGACCCGTCTATGTGATCGCCGAGATCGGCCTCAACCACAACGGCAGCGTCGAGACTGCGCTGCAGCTCATCGACGTGGCTGCGAACGCCGGCTGCCAGGCGGTCAAGTTCCAGAAGCGCACCCCCGCAATCTCCACGCCGGAGCACATGAAGGACACCCCTCGCGAGACGCCCTGGGGCACCATGACGTACCTCGACTACCGCTACAAGGTGGAGTTCGAGAAGGAGGAGTACGACCAGATTGCGGCGTACTGCCACGCCAAGGGCATGGACTGGTTCGCCTCCCCATGGGACGAGCCGTCCGTCGATTTCCTCGAGGACCGCGACGCCATGGCATACAAGATTGCCTCCGCCTCGGTCACCGACCTGTCGATGCTCGCGAAGATCCGGGAGACCGGCAAGCCCGTCATCCTGTCTACCGGCATGTCTACGATCGAGCAGGTCGACGCAGCGGTTGAGACGTTGGGCCTCGACAACCTGATCATCCTGCACGCGACCTCGACCTACCCGCTTCCCCCCGAGGAAGCGAACCTACGCATGATCCCGACGCTGATGGAGCGCTACGGCGTCCCCACGGGTTACTCGGGCCACGAGCCCGGCTTGCAGATTTCGCTGGCCGCGGTCGCGTTGGGCGCCTGCGTCGTCGAGCGCCACATCACCCTCGACCGCACGATGTGGGGCAGCGACCACGCCGCCTCGCTTGAGCCGCAGGGGCTCGACCACCTGGTGCGCGATATTCGCATCATCGAGACCGGCCTGGGCGACGGTGTCAAGCGCGTCTTCCCCGGTGAGCAGGCTCCGCTGAGCAAGCTGCGTCGCGTCGGCGCGTAACCCAGCAACACGTCATCGGCGAAAGGTGCCGCGTCACCCGCAGCGATTGCGCGTGGCGCGGCACCGCCACATTCGAGGTTAAGGATCCATGGAAACGATCACACACACGGCGGCCGATGCCTCGGCGCCTATCGCGGGCGCGGCCAGTCTGCCCGGGGTCGCCGATGCTGAGGAGAAATTTCCTGTCGCGACCAGCGTCGCGTTCTTCGTCGAGAACAGGAACGCCGTGCGCATTGTGGCCCGGCTCGCAGCCGCGCTTGACCCCGCCACCGAGGTGTCGCTCGTGACCGCTGACGCGGGTGGGTTGATCTCGGCGTGGGTCGCTGAGGAGTGGGCGAGCCACCCCGGCCTGCCGGTGGTCGAGAACGTCCTGGATGCTCGGCCGCACGTCGCGGCAGCCGACCTCGGCGAGGTGATCACCCGGGAGCTCCGCCGGTGGATCGAGAACCGTGGCGTGGACCGTGTGGTGCTCTTCAACGACCAGTCGGTGCGGGGGCGATGCGTGGTTCGGGCCGCCCACCCGACGGCCGCAGTGGTGCTCATTCAGGACGGCACGTTGGAGTTTGAGTCGCGGGTCATGTCGCTCGGACGGCAGGACCAGAACTGGTACTACGGCACGTCGGGCGTGGACCGAGTGTGCGTGTGGGGAACTCAAGGGCGCCAGCGACTCCTGGGGAAGCTGGCCGAGGCCGGCACAGTCCCGGAGGTGCGTGTTACGGGATCCGTCATGCACTCCGCCGACGTGCAGCTCGCCGGCGCGTACGAGCACAAGGAGGATCTGCGTCGCCGCGGCGACGCACGCGAGCCTCTCGACGTGCTGATCATGGATCAGCCGCTGGCCGGCCAGCGCAAGACCTCCCGTGGCGCGCATCGGAACGCGCTGAAGGCCCTGGTGTCGGTCGTCGAACGCGGTGATCGCGTCACCATCAAGCCCCATCCGTCCTCGGACGACTCTCACCTGCGATTTCTCGAGTCGCTCCCGCGAGTCACCGTGCTCGGCCCAGGGGTAACGCTGGGCGACTCGCACCTTCGCGAGTTTGACGTGGCCCTCACCTGGTTCTCGACCTCGTACCTTGACACGCTTGCCGCCGGGGTGCCGATGGTCTTTGTGGGTATCCCCGACGTCAACGTCGTGATGCCGCAACTCAAGAGCGAGTTGCTGCGCAACACGTATTCGGTGGACGAGGCACTCGAGGTGCTCACGGAGTTTCGCGAGCGAGGCGTGTTCCGCGCCAACGCCGCCGGAATCGTCCCCGACGCGCTCCTGCGCATGAATGCGGACGTTGAGGCCGACGTTGTGGCCGCCATCATCGATGCGGTGATCGAGGCACCGGTGGATGACGCGCGCGCTCACGTCGCGCTCTCTCCCCACCCCAAACATGCCGGGACCGACGGGGCCGTAGCCCCGGTAGTGCCGCACGCTACTCGTCGCGCGCGGGCCCTCGCGGATCTCGCTCGGCCACCCGCCCCGACGGTACGCATCGCAGTGCTGGGGGAGCGATTCATCCAGCGTGTAGGAGTTTCGCTACCCATCATGGCGTTCGCCCGCCACCTCGCGGCGACCGGACAGGGTGAGGTGCGGCTCATCGACGTGATGCAGTACGCGTCAGTGAGCGACGTTCTAGCGGAACTCGACGCCGACGAGATCGTCATTATCAACAGCCTGAGACCTTTCTGGGTGAAGCCATGGATGTCGACCCTCGTGGAGAGGCTGCGCGGTGCCGGACGGACGCCATTCGTGTACGCGCACGAGACCCGCGCAGTGGTCGAGAGGGAACATGCCGCCTTCAGGAGCTCGCACGCGGCGATGCTCGAGGCGCTGCCCGGAGCGGTGATGCTGTGCGTTTCCGATGCCCAGCGACAGATGTTCACGGAGATGGGCATTCCCACCTCCCGCACCATCTTCAACACCAGCGCGGGGGTGGTCGACCGCCCACGCGAGGTTGCTCCTATCCGTGAGCGCTCGTCGGTGGTCATGGTCGGTTCGGTGCAGGCGCGCAAGGGAGCGACGCTGTTCTCGCAGGTCGCGGAGCTCGCGGCCGAACGCGGCCTTGACATCGACTTCACCTGGGTCGGCGGTGGGAATCCGACCCCTGAACTGTTTCTGTCCGACCGTGTGAACTGGACCGGTCACCTGTCCCGCGCGGGAACGGAGGCGGCACTCGACTCCTCGGACGTGTTCTTTCTCTCGAGCATCGACGACCCGATGCCCTTGTCCGCCCTCGAAGCCATCGCCGCCCGGCGTCGCGTGGTCAGCTACTCAGGCGTGGGGACCCACGAGATCATGGCCGGCGTTCCCGGCTACGAGTCGTTTGCCGACTACCGCCCCGAGGCGGCCCTCGACGCGATCATGAGGGTGCTCGAGACCGAGCCAGACCAGGCGGCATTTGGTGAAGTTGTCGACATGTTTAGCGCAGAGGCCTTCTCTGAGCGGCTACTGGCGGTGGTGCGGGCGGAGGGAGCCTCCGCGTTCGCCGCGCTGACGGACGCGCCGGCCTCCGGGATCGCGGGGGGCGCGGTTCCGATCCGGGAGATTTCCAGGGCGGTGCGTGCGGAACGCTTCCACGAGGCGCGGGTGCTCTCGAGGCAACTCGCGCGCTCGAATCCGACTCCGGGTGGCATGCGCGCGCTCGCGGCGGCGTGGCTCGCGGGAGGTGAGCGTGACTACGCGCTCGCGTTGCTGCGGACCGGCTATCTGCTCGCCGACAACGACGAGACCTTCAAGACGGCGGTCGCGGTGGACTTCTCGCGATTCGGCATCAACGCGCGCGAGCTCGACCGATGGACGCTGCGCAACGCGACTCAGCGCGCCTGGCGCCGAGTACGGCCACATGTATCCCGGCGCCGCTAGGCGCTCCACGTGGGGGCCCGTATGCGCGCACTAGTCCTCGCGGACTCCGATTCGTACCTCAAGTGGGGAGTCTCCCGCGCACGCGATCTCCCATCGGAGTGGGAGGTGGAGGTGGTGGTTGTCCGCAACTCGGTCACCCCCAGCTCGCGTCAACGCGCCGATGCCGTGGCTGGCCGGTGGGTCGATGTTCCGGTCATTGCCTTCGCGCAGGCGAAGGAGAAGATCCAGGCTGGGGTGGACGTCTTGGTGTTGGCCTGCCGGGGCCCGCTCATCGAGTTCCTCTTTACGGAGATTCTCACCCAGTTACCGGAGCGGCCAGTGATCGTCACCGGCATCCCGGGTCTGTGGTTTCCTCCCACGCGACGTGGGCTCGACTTCCGGGCGGACGCAGACATGCTTGTCGTTCACAGCAGGCACGAACGGGAGGCCGTGGACGCGGCTAATCGGAACGGGGGCCCTCAGGTAACCCTCGCGACCTTGATAGAGCACGCGCACCCGGGTGCCCAATTCGTGGCCCCGCGTACATCGGGAGCGGTGGTATTCGCCCCGCAGGCCCTGGTGCCGGGGACGCGCGCGGAGCGGCGAAGGCTGCTCGACGGCCTGGTCCACGTGGCCCAGGAGAACCCGTCGACCCCCGTACTCGTGAAGCTTCGCGGCGACGAGGACGAGGCTCAGACACACAGCGAATTTGCCTCGTTCCCCGCGCTGGCCCGTGAACTGCGAGTCGAGCGGCCACGCAACCTCAGATTTGTCCGTGGCGCACTCAGCACCTACCTCGACGATGCCCGTGGGCTCGTGACCGTGAGTTCGACCGCGGCGCTCGAGGCCGTCGGCATGGGTGTCCCCACCATGGTGTTGCGAGATTTTGGGGTGTCAGCGGACAACCTCAACCTGGTATTCGAGGGAAGCGGGCTGTGGGGCGACCTCGACCGTCTCGCGCGGCTGGACTTCCCCGAGCCAGATCCGTGTTGGATGTACGAGAACTACTTTCATGACGCGCACGAGTCCAATTGGGTGCAGGCTGCAACGGCACTCGCGGAGGATCGGTCGCTACTGGCGGACCTCAGAGAACGCAGGCCCGTCGCTGTTACCCCCGCGGGCGCGCGTGGCAAGGTGAGGCGCATGCGGGTGCGTGCGCAAGCACTCGGGTCCGCAGACACCCGGTGGCGTAGGTTGTCGACGGGGCTCATCATCCGTCCCGCCCTCGCGGCACGGGAGGTCGTGGTGAGGGGCGAGCGAGCACGATCGGCGCGCTCCCTGGAGTTGGAGACACGGTCGGTCGACGCCTAAGTATTGCCAACCTACGGTTCCGTAGCCTACGCTTGCGTAAGTTAGCGGGGCCAGGCACAAATGCTGCTTCCCGCCGCACATATGCACCGCACGGCGCGCAAGGGAGAAGTACGTGGAGAATTTAGGCCCGCTTTCCGAAGACGGCCTCGTTTGCCTGTTGAATCATCAGGGCGAGGTGCTCCAAGACCCGACCTTCTCGCCCTACGCATCGCACCTCACTCCAGAGAAGCTGCGCGAGTTCTGGCACGACATGTCCGTGCTGCGCGCGTGGGACATGGAGGCCATGAGCCTGCAGCGCCAGGGTGAGCTCGGGCTGTGGGTCCAGTCGTATGGCCAGGAGGCCGCACAGATAGGCTCTGGCCACGCGCTGCGTGATCCCGACTTCGTCTTTCCTAGCTACCGCGAGCACGGCGTTGCCATGACCCGCGGCGTCGACCTGCCCAGCATTTTGCGCATCTTCCGCGGCCTCGAACACGGCTCGTGGGACCCAGCCGAGCATGGCTTCCACCTCTACACGCTGGTGATCGGCGCGCACGCTTTGCACGCCACGGGTTACGCGATGGGAATGGACCGCGACGGTCTGGTTGCCAGCGGTGATGCGAATAAGGACGGCGCGGTGGTGTGCTACTTCGGAGACGGCGCCACCTCGCAGGGCGACATTGCCGAATCCATGACGTTCGCGTCCGTCAACAAGGCACCCATCGTCTTCTTCTGCCAGAACAACCAGTTCGCAATCTCCGAGTCGGTCACGCGCCAGACCAACATCCCACTGGCGGACCGCGCCAAGGGGTGGGGCATGCCCTCCATCCGCGTCGATGGCAATGACGTGATCGCGTGCCACGCCGTCACTCAGTGGGCACTCGAGTACGCCCGCGCCGGCAACGGCCCCGTCTTCATCGAGGCGCTGACGTATCGCATGGGTGCTCACACCACCTCGGACGACCCCACCCGCTACCGGACCAAGGCCGACGAGGAATACTGGATCGAGCGTGACCCGATCGCACGACTCACCGCCTACCTCGACAGCACCGGCGAACTGTCGGACGAGTTCCGCGAGGCCGTCGCTGGGGAGGGCAAGGCGCTCGGCGCCCGCACTCGCGAGAGCGTGCGCGGCTGGTCCAAGCCGGCCACGCTCGAGATGTTCGACCACGTGTACGCCCAGCCACACTCGACGCTCCAGGCGGAACGCGCCTGGTTCGAGCGCTATGAGCAGTCCTTCGCGGACGTGGAGGCGAAGAACTGATGAGTGACGTAGCAAACAACGCGACCGGCACCACCACCATGACCATGGCCGGTGCGATCAACGCCGGCCTGCGCACCGCGATGGAACGTGACCCCAAGGTGCTGCTCATGGGTGAGGACATCGGCGCGCTCGGCGGCGTCTTCCGCGTGACCGACGGCCTTCACAAGGACTTTGGTGACGACCGTGTCATCGACACTCCGCTGGCCGAGTCCGGCATCGTCGGGACGGCTATCGGCCTGGGAATGCGCGGCTACCGCTCGGTGTGCGAGATCCAATTCGAGGGCTTCATCTTCCCCGCGTATAACCAGATCACCACGCAGCTCGCCAAGATGCACTACCGCTCCCAGGGCAACATCACGCTGCCCCTGGTCATCCGCGTGCCCTACGCAGGCGGGATCGGCGCCATCGAGCACCACAGCGAGAGCCCCGAGGCACTCTTCGCGCACACCCCGGGCTTACGCATCTTCACCCCGGCCACGCCTCAGGATGCCTACGACGGCATCCAGCAGGCGATTGCCGCCCCCGACCCGGTCTTGTTCTTTGAGCCCAAGGCCCGCTATTGGGACAAGGGCGAGGTCAACACCGGAGCGGTCGAGTCCCGGTTATCCGATGCCGCGGCCACCATCGGCATCAGTGGCGCCCGAGTCGCCCGCGAGGGCACCGACGTCACGTTGGTCGCCTACGGCCCGACGGTCCGGCTCGCGCTGCAGTCCGCCGAGCTCGCGGCCCAGGCTGGCACCAGCGTCGAGGTGATCGATCTGCGCTCCATCTCCCCGCTCGACTCCGACGCGGTCGTGAAGTCCGCCAAGAAGACTGGCCGCGTGGTCGTCACTCACGAGGCCGTGACCACCTTTGGGGTCGCCGCTGAGGTCTCCGCGCGGGTCACCGAGCAGGCCTTCTTCCACCTCCACGCCCCCGTCCTCCGCGTGGGAGGCTTCCACACCCCCTACCCTGGGGCTACGTTCGAGCACGAGTACCTGCCGAACCTCGACCGCGTGCTCGACGCTGTTGACCGCGTGATGAAGCACTAAGGAGACACGGATGCCTACCTTTGAGCAATTCAAGATGCCCGATGCCGGCGAAGGCCTGACGGAGGCCGACATCGTCACCTGGCGCGTCGCCGTCGGAGACACGGTCGAGATCAATCAGCCCCTGGTCGAGATCGAAACAGCGAAGTCCCTCGTGGAACTCCCGTGCCCGTTCGATGGTGTGGTCACCAAGCTGCTCGCCGCCGAGGGAGACACGGTCGAGGTGGGCGAGCCGATCGTCGAGATCGACGTTGACCCGGATGGCGAGCCCTCACCCGAGCCCGCTGAGCCTGCCCAGGACGCCGCAGCATCGGCCGAACAGTCCGCTCCTGAAGGAGCGAACGACGAATCGTCCTTCCGCGAGGGACTGGGCGACCAGTCTGAAGGTGGTTCTGGTGAATCGTCCTTCACGACGGGACAGGCGGACGATGCCGCGGCCGGCTCAGCGACAGGCGACACGGCTGGCTCGGAGGCTGCGTCCGCCCAGGCGGCGGCTCCCGAGACTCAGGACGGCGAGTCGGGTGCGGTCCTCGTGGGCTACGGCGTCAAGGCCGGGTCGGCGACCCGCCGTCCCCGTAAGGAGGGCTCGCTCGATCCCATCGGCGGCGAGGGCGAGGGCGACTACCCGGTTAAGGCCAAGCCTCCGGTGCGCAAACTTGCCCGTGAACTCGGCATCGACATCACCACCATTTCTCCGTCGGGCCCCGGCGGTATCGTGACGCGCGGCGACGTCGAGGAGCAGTCCAAGGCGCGATCCGCCAAGACTCTCGCGACCTACCCGGGCGACGACCAGCCGTGGCTCGAGTCGGGCAAGGTTTCGCCCGATGGTCGGAGCACGCGTGTGCCGGTGAAGTCGGTGCGCAAGCGCACGGCGGAGGCCATGGTGGTGTCCGCCTTCACCGCCCCGCACGTCACCGAGTTCCTGACCGTGGACGTCACCGAATCGATGAACATGGTGGCCAAGCTCAAGCAGGATCGCGACTTCGCGGACGTGCGCGTCACGCCTCTCTTGATCGTGGTCAAGGCGCTGCTGCTCGCGGTGCGTCGTCACCCCGAGGTCAACGCCTCGTGGGATGACAAGGCTCAAGAAATCGTCTACAAGCACTACGTGAACCTCGGCATCGCGGCCTCAACCCCTCGGGGCCTCATGGTGCCCAACATCAAGGACGCGCACCGCCTGTCGCTGCACGACCTTGCAGTCGAGCTGCAGGACCTCACGGCGGAGGCCCGCGCCGGACGCGTGCAGCCCGCCGCGATGTCGGATGGCACCATCACCATCACCAACGTGGGTGCGCTCGGCATCGACACCGGCACGCCCATCCTGAACCCCGGCGAGGCCGCCATCCTTGCCTTCGGCGCCGTCCGTCAGCAGCCGTGGGTGCACGAGGGTGAGATTCAGATTCGTTGGGTTACGCAGCTCGCGCTCAGCTTCGACCACCGCTTGGTCGACGGCGAACTTGGGGCACGCCTGCTGTACGACGTGGGCCGCGTGATGAACGACCCGTCGCAGGGACTCGTCTGGGGCTAGGGCTCAGCGTGCAGGCACGTCCTGCGCGCCCCCGCCTTCAAGCGGAAGTCACACCCAACGAACCTCGACGGGCTTGCCCACGAAGACTCCGTAGGGCTCGAACGCCTCCTCAAAGGAGGAGCGGTCCTTCGTGGTGAGCGACGTGCCCTCGGCCGTCGTAAGGGGTGAGGCCTCCACCACGCACGACTTGGCGCGCATCGTCCGCTTCCAAGTACCCATCACCCGACCATCCCGCACCAGGGTCGAGCGGAAGACGCCGTTGTTGCCGGGCACCACCTCCTTGAACCCCTCGGGATCCAGCATGATTGAGCGGTCGCCATAGCCCAGCATGTATTCGTCAAATCCTGGCGGGGTGAGGAAACCCTTCGCCTGGGGGGCAGGGGCGTCGAGCGCCTCAGGAGTGACGAGCATCGGCCCGTCCTCGGTTGCCACCTCCACTATCGCGTCGCCGGCCGCGGCCACCGCCGTGCGGCAGTCGCGTACGCCCATGCCGGTCCAGCGGGCCATCTCTGTGACGGTGACCGGCCCATGGCTGCGGACGTAGCGCAGCGCCACGATACCGAGTGCCTCATCGCGTTCGGGGGTGTGCGGATCCGGCACGAACTCATCCAGCAGGACAAAGGTTTGCTCCTTGCCCACGTGCGGCGCGATACAGGTCACCCCCTTCTGGCTCACGTACCAGAGCAGGTGATAGCCCACCTGGCCTGCGCTGGAGATGCCCGCCTCATTCAGCGCCTGGATGCACTCGGCACGAGTGAGTCGCTTGCCGCCGCTCAGCACATCGCGCAGAGTATCGACGGCCAGCTCCACGGTCGCGTCCGTGATCCCCAGGTACTCGCGACGCTTGGCTGCTCCAGCCAGTGGCTTCGCGCCCATCAGTGTCACCATCCACTTTGCATCGCGCGGTGGCACAAAGTGCACGGTGCCGCGCATGGGCCACGTCCGTAGTGCCTCCTTGCGCTCAAGAGCGTCGGTGATGTCCGACTCGGTCGCCCCTGGAATCCGTACTCCAAACGACCACAGGACGCTGCCCAGGTCCTGGGCCTGCATGGCCCCACACCACTCGACGATCCCGGCCACGGTTCGCTCGGGCCCGGCGGCGGCATCGGTCGACGTGCCATAGCCGTCGAGGAGCAGCGCGCGCATGCGGGCCGCGAGCACGTGAGCGGAGGTGAGAGTCATCTCTCCAACCTAGCGACCCCCGCGACCCGCACCGGATGCGCGGGGCGCAATCCGAGCGCGCAGACTCTGCTCAGGAAGCCCCCTCGGCGGACGTAGGCTTAGCCCATGTCCATGAGTACCCTCGTCTTCGCGTCGGCGGGTGTTCGAGACATCTCCTTGGGCGTCACCGTGGGTGCGCTGCTTGTGATCATGGCCCTGTTGCCGCGTGGCCACGGCGCCGTGAATCGCATGGGACTCGTGGCCCGTGTCGCATCGGCCGTCTGGGCGGTGAGCGCCGTCACGTACCTGGTGGCCTCGTATGCGCAAATCGTGCCGCGGACGGGCACCGGGCAAACTGCCTCGTATGGAGCCGGGTTCATCCAGGAGGTGTGGTCGTTCGCGACCACGATCGACCTGGGCAAGGCGTTCCTGCAGATGGCGCTCGCGGCCATCGTGGCCTCCGTCGTGGTGGGATTTGTGCGCACACCCTCGGCGGCCGCCTGGGCGCTGGTGCCCGTCGTGTGGGCGCTCGGCTGGCAGGCGCAGACCGGCCATGCCGCGGGTGCGGCCGACCACCACCTCGCGGTCAGTTCCATGTTCCTGCACGTCGCGGGCTCGGCGGTGTGGATCGGCATCATCACCGCGGTTGCCCTTGGCCGTCGCCACCTGGGCGCCTCAACCAAGGACGTCGTGTTCCGCATGTCACGCATCGCGCTGTGGGCCGCGATTCTGGTGACGGTCTCCGGTGTGGGAAACGCGTGGTTGCGCTTCAACGATCCCTTGGATCTGTTCACGTCCACGTACGGTCGCATTCTGTTGCTGAAGCTCGCGCTGATGGCCGTGGTCGTCGCGCTCGCCGCTTGGCACAGACGGCGGACGATGCCGCGGTTGAGTAATACCGACGTTCAGCAGCGCTTTTGGAAGGTCATGGCAGTGGACGTGTGGGCGCTCGTGGGCGTGGTGACGGTCGCCGCCGTACTCTCCGGCACCGCCCCGCCCGCGGACTTGACGCCGATCGATGCCCCGACCCCCGCGTACTTCCTCACCGGTTATGACCTGCCGCCCGCACCTACCTTCCTCACCTGGTTTGGCCAGTGGAGGTTCGAGATCATCAGCGCGTATGTGTTGGTGGCGCTTGGTGTTGTGTACCTGATCTGGGCGCGCCGCCTCCATCGCCGTGGGGATGGTTGGCCCTGGTATCGCAGCTTCTCGTTCATCTTTGGGATCGTCGCCATGATCTGGATCACGCAAAGTGGCCCCGCGATCTACGGCTCAGTGACCTTCAGTGGGCACATGCTCCAGCACATGATGCTAGTCATGGTGGCGCCGATTCCCCTCGCACTTGGAGCCCCCGTGACGCTCGCGCTGCGGGCGCTCCCGCCGCGAGCGGACAAGTCACGCGGTCCGCGCGAGTGGATCAGGGTGATCGTCGAGTCGCGAATCATGCGCTTCCTTGCGAACCCCGTGGTTGCGGCCATCAACTTCGCCGGCTCCCTGGTCGCCTTCTATTACTCGCCGGTGTTCGAGTTCGCGCTACGCAACCACGCCGGACACCTATGGATGGTGCTGCACTTCACGCTGGTGGGATACCTGTTCGCCAACGCGCTAGTGGGAATCGATCCCGGCCCCAAGCGCCCGCGCTATCCACTACGGATAGTTCTGCTCTTTGCCACGATGGGGTTCCATGCATTCTTCGGTGTGACGCTCATGGCGTCGCAGGTGCTGCTCGCTCCCACGTGGTTTGGATTGATGGGTCGACCCTGGGGGCCCGATGCGATCACCGACCAGCAGTACGGTGGCCAGATTGCGTGGGGAATCGGCGAATTGCCGACCGTCTTGCTAGCGATCGGAGTGGTGATCGCATGGCGGGCGGCCGACGCGCGCGAGGGCAAGCGGAAGGATCGTCAGGCTGACCGCGACGACGACGCGGAGCTCAAGAAGTACAACGCCATGCTGGCGCAGGTGGCAGACCAGGACGGGCAACGCGGCGAATAGTCTGCGTGGCCACCGTGACCCCCATGAGTTATCCACAGATTTCGTCCACAGGACTGTGAACAATCGGTGACGCGCGCTCCTCAGGTGTGGAAAACCGTGTGGGTAAAAGGTGGAGGAAAAATAGTGCTGGATTCACCTTGCGTGAGACCTCAGAGGCGAGTACGAATAGGGACATCGGAAGGCGCTGAGACCGCTTGAGTTGAGTTGGGAAACCGGCTCAGATGGCCCAAGTATCACTGCCGGATCCCCGGGCAACCGGAGACCTGGCCTCAGGATCAGGGTTCGCAGTCGAGGCAAGTTCCGGACACTTCGGACAACGACAGTCCACGTCAAGGGGCCCGGGTCGCATCAGCTGCTCGGCGCTACTGAGAACTGTGCGTGACGGCGCAGGGACTGGCGGCCCGGAGGGTCGACCGAGAGGTCACTTCCTTAGGGAGGTGTCGCCGCATCGTCAATCGCGGCCGTCGGGGGAAGCGGTTCGCCGTGGCCCTCGAGAACTTGAGGTCATGGCAAGGCCCCCCGAACGCTTACTTCGGGGGGCCTTCGCCTTGCCAGGGGCGACACTGGAGGATTTCTCCGCCCGGGCATCGTCCGCTGGCAATACGGTAAGTGCCTCCCGCAGCGAAATCGGTCAGGACACGCCCAGGTGGCGCGCGGGAACTAGTGCTTAGGCTCCGGCGCCCACTGTTCGGCGTGGTCCTTGGCCCATTGCGCGAAGCCGATGGGCTCGTTGCCCGTCACCGTCTTGACGTCGTCGGTGAGTCCGCTGGCTTTACCGGCGCGAGCTATCGAGTAGATCATGATGGTCACGAACACCATGCCCCATGGCATGCCCAGCACCGAGCGGGCGTGGCGTGCGTAGCGGAAGATGCCGGGCTTCGCGTACGTGATCTCTCGGCCGAGCACGTCGGAGATCGTCGCGGCAACCTGAGTGTAGGTGAGTGCCTCCGGGCCAGTGGGGGTCCAGCCCTTGTTCACGTGATCCGCGGGGTGGAGGAGCGCCTCGACCGCCACGCGAGCGATGTCGTCCGCCGCGACGAAGCTGGTCGCGCCGTTTCCGGCGGGAACCATGAGGTTGTCACGGTCGCGAATGTCCGTGAGGTGCGTGGTGGTGAGGTTCTCCATGAAGAACGACGGCCGCACGAAGGTCCAGTCAAGGCCGGACTCCTTGAGCCACACCTCGAGGTCGTGGTGAGGGACGGTCTTGTTGTGCTCCGCACCCTGGAGGGAGAGCAGCACCATCGACTCCACGCCGGCCGCCTTGGCGGCCTCGAGCGACGGCACCATGTCGCGGGCAATCTTGGACAACTGCGGAGGACGCATCAGGAAGACCTGATCGACACCTTCATAGGCGGCGGCCCAGGTATCTGGGTTGGTGAAGTCGAGCGCGACGGCCTCGACCGTGTCGCCGAACTCATCTATTACGCCTTGAGCGTGGAAGCCCGCGGCGCGCACCGGCACGCCGGCGGCGAGTAGGCCCGCGACCACGACCTTGCCGATGTTGCCGGTGGCGCCGGTGACGAGGATGGGTGCGGTCATGATGCGTCTTCCGTTCTGTGAGTTGAGGTGTGGCGATCGTGTCCTTATGTGTACTATACATGTATGTTCACATCTCAGGGCAACGGAGTGGTTGACGACGCGTCGGGAGTGACGAGTCCCGACCTCGCGGCGCTGGACGCCGCGCTCCTGCAGCTGCGGAGGTTCGCGGCACCCCCTGCAGCCCACGCCGTCCGCGGGACCGAGGGGCCGGTCGAAACCTCGACCATCCTCGTTGTCGACGCCACCGCGCGCCTCGCGGAGGCGAACGAGCCCGCCACGGTGGGAGCAGTCGCCCGCGAGATCGCAGTGACTCACTCGACGGCGAGCAGGCTCGTCGGCCGGGCTGTGGACGCGGGCATGATTGTGCGCGAACGCTCGCACCGCGACGCACGGGCCGTGAGCCTCGCGGTTACCCCAGCCGGGGTGGAGCTACAGCTGCGCTCGCAGGAGTTTCGTCTCGCGCGCCTGCGTGACCTCCTCGGAGACTGGGAAGACGACGCGACGCGACAACTGATCGAAAGCATCGGCGCTCTTGCCGAGGCTGTGAATGATTCTGCCTACCCATCAAAGGAGATCCCCTCATGAACATCGCACTGTGGATCGCTCAGATCCTGTTGGCCCTCGCTTTCCTGGGCGCCGGCATCACCAAACTCAAGGACGACCGTCTCACCTACGCGGCCAACCGTCCCCCCATGACGACCTTCGCGGAGCGACTATCGACGCCGTTCTTCAAGACACTCGGCGTGTTGGAGCTGCTGGGTGCCATCGCGCTCATCGTGCCGTGGGCCACCGGCATCGCCCCCATCTTGACGCCCATCGCCGCCGTGGGATTGGCGCTCATCATGGTGGGAGCGCTCGTCGATCACGCCAAGCACGGCGAGAAGCAGGCCTACCCGGTCAACCTCGTGCTGGGCGCGCTCGCGATTCTGGTCGCGATTGGTCGGTTCTAGGCCCGACACGCGACTCTTGGGGCTAGTGCAGCCCAAGTCCGAGCGTGCGCGAGACAGTGACCACCACGCCGTTCTCCGTATTGGAAGGCGCCTCGAAGCGGGCCCTTTCCTTGACCTGCGGGTGCGCGTTCGCCATCGCGTAGGACCACTCGGCGGCGTCGAGGAGTTCGAGGTCGTTGAGGTAGTCGCCGAACGCCATGGTTTGGGAGGCAGTGACGCCTAGGGCGTCCTGGAGCGCGCGGAGCGCCCCGCCCTTGTTGGTGGTGAGACCCATGAGGTCCACCCAGTGCTTGCCGGACACGGCCACGCGCCCCTCATCGCTGAACTCCGTCAGCACCGGTGCGGCTCCGTGCTCGGACCCGTCAAAGTCAAAGACGGCAATCTTCAGGATGCCGTCCTCGGGCCAGTCGAGCAGGTCGTCGATGGTGGCGAGGCTGCGGTAGTAGCGCGAGGTCTCCGCCAGGAAGGCCTCGTCGGCGCGCTCGACATACGCGGACTTCTTGCCGCAGACGACAACGCCGATGTCTCCGCCTCCGGCCGCGTGCTCCCGCAGTCGGGTCACTACGCGCCTGACCAGCGCATCGTCCATCAGCGTAGAACTGACTTCCTCGGTGCCCTGCAGCACGTAGGCGCCGTTCTCCGCGATGAAGTCCAGGCCGTCGGCCCGCTCGCCCATCTGCTCAAAGAGCGAGTAGTACTGGCGCCCACTGGCAGGGCAGAAGGTGATGCCGCGCTCGCCCAGGGCGTCCAGGAATGCGTCGAAGTTGTGGGGCAGTTTGTGGTCGGCATCCAGGAATGTGCCGTCCATGTCAACGGCAATCAGGCGGATGTCGGGGTTGGTGTCGCTCACGGCGGCGCTCTCCAAGGGATTGACTACGGGTGGGGACGCGACTCTGCGACAGGACTAGTCTACGGGGCGCTGTTTTCCGTGCGGCGTTGCTCTGCGAGCTCGTACGCGGCGTCCAGGTTGCCGATGATCGACGGCGTCTGGGGGATGATCGCGTCGGATAGCCGCTTGACGGTGCCGTCCTTGGCCAGGTGGTCGCGAAGCGTGTCCGACACCCCGCACAACACCACCTCAATGCCATCCTGATGCCACTTCTCGAGCTTGGCATCGAGAGACTTGAGGAACGTAGCGGAGGGGATCCCGGCACCCTCCCGTAGTGAGAGGACGATGGCGGCGTGGTGCCCGGAGGTCGCCTCCGGCCATTCGCTCTCGAGCCGGTTGACCTCGGCGAAGAACCCGCTGCCCGCGTAGTGCAGCACGGTGGTTTGGTTCTCGGGGAAGGAGGTGGGTAGCTCGGCTACCGACCAGTCTCCCGTGTCCGAGCGAATCAGGCGGACGATGCGGCCTTGCTTGGAGGCTTGGGCGGCGTAGAGAACGATCGAGACGCCGGCGCCAAAGAAGATCGCGACTTGCAGCGGCAAGCCTGTGGTCGCCACGAAGGTCAATACCATCGCGAAGGCTGACAACGCAGAAGTGCGCCACACCAGCTTCATGTCGGGGATTCGACCCACCACCAGCTCGCCCCCGATGACGAGCAGCAGGCCGCCAATGACCGGCATCGGGATCAGGCCGGCGAGTGGTCCGATGGTCACGACGATGATGAGCAGCCACAGTCCGGCGAAGATTCCGGCCCATCGCGTCATCGCTCCGCTGCTGGTGGCGATGCCAGTGCGAGACAGTGAGCCGCCCGTCGGTAGCGCGGCGAAGAACCCGCCGCCGATGTTCGCGAGGCCCTGGGCGGTGAAGTCCTTGGAAGCATCCGAGCGGCTGCCGTCGGGGTTGGGGACGGAGGCGCCAATGCCGGCCGCCTGGGCGAGGGCGACGAGCGCGATCGCGACGGCACCGACCGCGAGGCTCGGGATGGCCGACAGGTCCGGCAAGGTCAGCGGCGGGAGCGAGCGCGGCACGTCGGCAATGTCGGAGACCAGCTCGACGTCAATCTTGGCGATGGCGACAATCACCGTGACGACAAGCAGGGCAATCAGCGTGGCGAGGGACGTGAGTCTGGGGATAAGGCGAACCACCGCCCACACGGCCACCGTCCCGATTGCGACTGCGACGGACCACGGGTCCCAGGATGCGATGTGAATGGCGGAGTCAATGAGCTTGCCGACGGTGTTCGAGCTATCCGAGTCGTACCCCGTCGCATCCTTCATGACGCCCGCAACAATCTGCACGGCAATGCCCGCGGTGAAGCCAGTCATGACCGCGGTGGAGACGAACGACATCACCGAGCCCAGCTTGAGCAGGCCCAGGGCCAGCATCGCCAGGCCCACCATGATGGTGAGCATTGCTACGGCGCCAATGTCACCCGGGTCTAGCCCCGCGTCGGTTAGCACCGACTTGGCGGACAGCGCGATCGCGCTTGTCAGGGTGGTGATCATCAGCACGGTGCGCGCGAACATCGAGCCCAGGATGGTGGGGACGATGCCGGACCACAGGCCCATCGGCGCCGAGAATCCGCCGATGGTCGCGTACGCCATGCCCTCGGGGATCGAGAAGAGGCCGGTGACGAGGCCGGAGATCGCGTCTTTGGGAGTCGGGCGGCCCAGCTTTCCGCGCTTCTTGCGACCAGTTTCCGATGACTTGCCGGCCGATGCGGCGGAAGGAGAGACGCCCTCCGAGGGGTTTTCGGTCACCGAGATGATCCCTTCGTCTGGCGCTACGAACGACGAGCCACGAGCGGGTGACGGGAATCGAACCCGCGCTATCAGCTTGGGAAGCTGAAGTTCTACCATTGAACTACACCCGCGCATCGAGTTACCTCGATGAATTCACCATACTAGCCTCCGGCGGCGAACCCTCCGGCGTTCGCGGTCAGGACGCAGTAGGCACGCAGATCGTGATCGCCTTGGGACGCACCTTGACCTTCAGTTTCTCAACCTTCTTGCGTACCCCGCCGTCAATCTCGTACGGAGTAGGTGCGTCGAACGTCATCTTGAATTTAGATCCGCGAGCGGTGATCACGAACGGGGAATTCTCGGTCTTGCCCAGCACTACCGTGCCGAGGGTGCGGATCCACTCGGCTTGACTCTGCGCGGTGACGATCCCGATTTCCAACAGACCGTCATCGGGGCGCGCGCCGTCGAACACCTCGATGTCGCCAAAGACGTCCTTGACGTTGCCCACCAGCACACACGTCACCTCGCCCTTGTGGAACGTGCGGCCGTCCACCTCGACCTTGGCCTTCACCGGACTGGTCTTGAGGTTACGGGCGCCGGTCCACAGATAGGCGGCGCGTCCCAGGCGATCCTTCAGCCCCGAATCGGCGCCATCGATCATCAGGGCGTCGAGCCCGGCGCCGGCCATCACGGCAAAGTACTCGCCATTGGCCTTTGCGAGGTCAAGCTGCTTGCGCTCACCATGGAGTCCGATGCCGACAGCGTCGGCGACGTCCTGAGGTACACCCAGGTTGGTGGCGAGAAGGTTTGCCGTCCCCGCGGGCAAGATGGCGATCACCGCATCGGTCTGCGCAACCGCATTGATGCACCGCTGAACGGTGCCATCCCCGCCCCACACAAAGATGAGGTCTGCCCCCTCTGCCATGGCGTCATTCGCACACTTCGGTACCTGGCGACTCTTCGCGACCTCGTACCACAGTGGCTCGGGGTGCCCCGCGTCGTGGAGCACGCGACGCAGTTCCCCAAGCCCTCCGCCGAATGACTTTTTGGAATGAGCGATGACCGCAATGGTAGGCACGGGGATTCTCCAATTGGCGAGGGGATTGGCGTGCCGACCCGAGAAGTCCCGGATCGGCACGCCGTTCGGCTCAGTTGAAAACTACTGAACTAGGTGAAACGTCGGCGGTTCACCAGAAGTGCTTGCGCCCACCTACGGCACGTCCCGTTGCCCCGAGGATCCAGAGGATCACGCCCACAATGATGAGAATTCCACCGATGGTCGCGAGAAATGGCACGGGGAGGAGCAGGCCAATGATGAGCAAAATGACACCAAGAATGATCATGTGAACTCCCTGTTAGATGTTGAGTACTGCGAGTTCATTCTAAGGATCGTGAGGGGACTAGGCGCGGTAATGGGCACCGTTGGGCCGCTACGGCGCGTCGTGCGCGTCCGCCGCTTGGGCCAGGCTTTGGCGATGCCCCAACTGCTCGAGCCATTCGACGAGTTGTCGATGCACGGTCTCCGCACCGCTCAGGCGACCGCGGTCATCCAGCAGCGAGCGATAGATCTTCCAGTCGCTCGGGTAGACGAGTAGTGGCCGGGTCTGCCAGCCGCCCACGCCGCCATGCGAGCCCACGAGTTCCTCGAAGGCCGCGACCTCGTCCAGGTCCGCGTCGTAGAGTGAGTTCACGTAAATATCGGGGGCGTCCGTAAACTCCGCGACGCGCGCAAAGTCCGCCCGCGCATCGTCCCCGAAGGCGGCCAGCGGGTCGGTGCCCGTCACCACGCCCGTGGTCAGGTTCACGACGCCGGCGGCGCCGATCGCGACAGGCCCGTTGGGTGTCGCCACCACCAGGAAGCCGATGCCGGGGTGCGTTGCCAATGCCTCCACCAGACCGGGGTAGCCACGTTCGATGGCGGAGAGCGTGAGGCGCTTGGTGTGCTGCGCGAACCAGATGCCGCCCAAGTTCCCCGAGCCGATCACGGCTACGCGCGGTCGATCCGTGCCCTCGGCCGCAGCAGCGTGGGCGGCTTCATCCCGCGCGAGTGCCCGATGCGTCAGTCGTCCCGTCACGCTGGACTGGCCGCCCAACTCGGCCGCGAGTTCGTTCGCCAAGCCCCACTGTTCGGATTTGTCGCGGGTGGTGCCGGCCTCGGCCCGGTGGCCATGTGCATGCGCTGACGTGGGGGCGTCGGGATTGTCGATGTGGGCGGTGACGAACTCCTCGAGGCTCATCCCGTAGCGTTGCAGGAACGTCGATCCCTGACTCTGACCGTGGTCGGAGATCGCCACGATCTTGTAGGGACGGGGAGTCGCGCCCGAACTGGCCAGCGCCTCGAGCCCACGCATCACGTCGTCCAGGCCGTAGAGCGACGCCAGCGACTCGGGTCGGGTGACGCCGGCATGGTGGGCCACCTCGTCATAGTCCACAAAGTCCACGTAGATGGACTTCCGTCCGGCCATCATGGCCTCGACAATTAGTGCGACGTTGAGGTCGCGCAGGAACACGTTGGTGATGGCGCGCAAGGCGACGTAATTGCCGGCTCGCTTGATGCGCGGTGTGACATCCCGGCGTTCCTGCCGACGGGCTTGGAACAGCTCCTTCACGGCCTCCCCGATGGACAGGATGACTGCGCGCAGAAAGCCGGCGGGGTGCGTGAAGAACGAGGCATAGGACTCGCTTGGTCCCAGCCCCTCGGTCTTGTTGCGCAGCCCGCTGACAGTCACCTGAGCCACGGCCGCGTCCCCGGAAAACAGGTTGGAGATGGACACTCCGTCGTCGGCGAGCAGACCGCGGCCATTGCTCACGCGTTCCTCGATCAGCGCGGCATCGGCCGGCACGTTGGCGACCACCAGGCGACCCAACGACCGGTCCCACCACCTAAATGCGGGGATGTTGTCGTTGTTGCCGTGCAGGATTCCGGCTTGGCTGACCGGGGTGGTGGATGGAACCTCGGCACGCCACTCGACGAGTTTGTGGGAACCGGACCGAATCCATCGGCTGAGCGTGGGCAGGTTGCCCGCGCGAATCTCGCCTCGGAGCACCGGCGCGGGCACGCCGTCCAGTTGGACAAACAGTACCCCGGTGACATCTGGGTCCTCGATGGGCGCCCGGCCCGGTGTTGCCGCGTTGGCCTTGCCCCGCGCGGAGCCCTGCCGCTTGGCGCTCATGCGCAACGCGTGCACCATGAGGTAGTCCTGGGTGCTGACGGAGAAGCACCAGGCAATCACCGTGAGGAGCAGGGCATAGACCCAGGACGCGATGATCGCAGCGGTGGCGCTCGAGGTCTCGATGCCGGGCGTCAGCCACAGCCCCGCGCCCACAAACACCGCGTTGGCGAACAGGGCGAGTGCGAGTGCGCCGATCCACCCAAATAGGCCAGCGATGCGCACCAACAGTGGACGCAGCGCCCAACTGGCGGCCACGATGGCCACCACCGCGAGGGGAAGTGACCACCATGACGACTGCGAGATACCGGGGGAGATCCACACCGTGAGGCCCAACGCGGCCGCCCGGATCAGTACATCGGCCGCGCCCCTGCCGCGCGAATACCGCTCGTGCCCCACCCCTGAGGCGACCATGGCATCGGCGACGGATTGCGCCGTGCGAGCTGTGCTGGTGGAGGCCCCAGGGCGGCCAGAGTTGTTGCTCATCCGGGCGCGTTTAGGCGGTCGACGCGGTCAGGGAAAACTCGGTGTGTCGCGTCTCGCCTGGCTGGACCAAGAACAGTCCGGTGCCCTTGACTGCCTGCGCGTCGAGCGTGAAAGCGTCGTTGACATTGGTGACGGGCTCGATCGCGAAGAAGGGCTTGCCCTCTGGCGCGAACGCGATCACGTGAGACAGCAGCTCTCCCGCTTGCATCGTGACTGCCAAGGCGCCTGGATACTCGATGACGGCGACGGTGGGGGACGTGCGACCCGTGAGGCAGTCGTCGACCACGTCGGTGCCCAACTCGCGTCTGGACCGGAAGTCGGCTCGCGGAGAGATGGGTCCGGCGGCGGCCTCCGGGAGGGAGTTGATCAGCTCGTAGCTTTGGTCGCAGTTGATCTGGAGGTGAGGGGCCGCGGACTCGGTGCCATCGGGCAACGCGAGGTGGCGCTGGAAGTAGGGGTGTTGACCCAGGCCAGCGGGGAAGGTCTCATGGTCGGTGTTGGTCACGGACAGCCCCCACGTGAAGCGGTCGCCCTCGAGTGTGTACTCGAAGCGCGCGGCGAAGGTCCAGGGGAAATTGACTCCGTAGACGTCGCGCGAGGTGAACTCCAGAATCACCGAGGTAGCCGACTGCTCGACCACGGCCCACGGGTACTCGATCGCCGCGCCGTGACGCGCGGTGCCATCGCCCGGGTTGGTGCGCAGTTGATAGGTGCGTCCCTGCCACAACAGCTTGCCCTCGCGGATACGATTGGACCAGGGCACCAGCGGGAATGATGCGCACTCCGTGCGGTTGCCGAGGTCTTGCTCCGCAGTGGGACGCAGCACGTCGACCCATGCGCCGTCGATGCGTACCTGGCCGAACGCGACGGAACCACCCGTGGCGGGCACGAGGCCCACGCGCCAGTGGTCGTTCTCGAGGGTAATGACGGTAGGCGATTTACTCATACTGTGACGGTAGCGCAAGGCCCTACGAAAACTCGCAGGGTCGCCAACCAATCCGCCGTGCGGCGAGGCACGAAGTAGAAGTAGCGCGGCAGGCGCGCCATCACATCGCTCGAGGGGTAAGAAAATGTCTGAGGCACCTACGTCTAAATGGGACGGTCACTTCTACATGATGTTGCGGGGTGCCATCGGCGGCCTCGTGGCAGGAGTCATTTTTGGGCTCTTCCAAATGTGGTTCCTTGCCGACGCAGGGGTGCCAGCGGACACGATCATCCACATGATCGCCACCATCGTGCAGCCGGACGAGTACTTTGCGGCCGGGACCACGTCCCTCGCCGTTGGCTGGGCAGTTCACGTGGGCCTGTCCATCACCTACGGTGCGCTACTCGGCCTGCTCGCGACAGAGTTCAAGTCCAACGCCTCGCGCGTGGCACTCGCCGGCTTCTACGGCCTGGTGGTCTACATGTTCAACTTCCTGTTGCTAGTGCCGCTGTTCTACCCGGTATTCGAGATTGCGAATCAGCCCTTCGAGGCCGTGGTGCACGTCGTCTACGGCTTCCTGCTCGCACCGTTCCTCGTGAAGTGGCGCGGCTTCTCCAAGAAATCAGACGAGCTCCCGGCCATCGTCGCGAGGGCCGCCGCGAACGCAGATCAGCCAGTCCCTGAGTACGCCACCTACAACCCGGCGCAGATGCGCTGACCGGCATCGTGCCTGATACACGGCACGCGACCTGAGAAATCTGGAATATCACCCGGCAAATCCGCGTTGTTAGCGTCATGCTAGATTCCGTCGGCGGAGTTGCGACGGGCGTCACCGTGGCGCGCGTCTCCGCACGATGGCGCGAGTTCAAAGGAGATGCACATGGCACTCGGTTCAGGAATTTTTCTACTGGTCGTGGGCGCGATCATGGCGTTCGCGGTGAAAGACAACGTCGACTCTGTCGACTTCGTGATGATCGGCTACATCTGCATGGGTGCGGGTGTCCTCGCGATCATCATCTCGCTCATCGTCAGCTCTCAGCGCAGCAACACGGTTCACACCGAGCGCGTTGAAAAGCACGTTGACACCCACCAGAACAACATCGAGAACTAGAGGCCACAGCGACCTCAGCACCGCCCCGCCGCCTTGTGCCGCGGGGCGGTGTTCTTTTCCCCCTGCGAGTCGTCGACGACAGGCGTACGGTAGAAAATATGAGCGTGCACGACGACGAGCACCGCACGTTGGCGATCGAAGCCGCCAACGCGGCGGGTCGTGTCTTGTACCTGTTCGAACTCGAGGATTCGAGCGATCATCGCCCGCGCGACGCCATCGCCACCATTCGTGCTTGGGCCCACGGCGGTGTCTCCGTTAGCGAGGCGCGCGCCGCCGCGTTCTCAGCCAATTCCGCGGCGGCCGATGCTCGAACCAAGGCCGCCCGCGCAGCAGCCCGCGCTGCCGGCCATGCCGCGGCGACAGCCTACGTCGCGTCCCATGCCGAACTTGCGGAGAGTTTCGCGGAGAAGGCCGAGCGGTTGGCCCATCGTCGCTATTCGATGGCGTGACTAACTCTCGCTCAGTTCATGCCGAAAAGCGCCCAGGTGAGCGCGCGGGGGATTAGGCCTGGGAACGCTTGTCTTCGATCTGTTGACTGCGAATCTTGCTACTGGCCTCCTCGCGCGCCTGGCGGTCCGCATCCGCAGCGTCCCGTGCCGCGACGGTCGGTGGGTAGGTGATCCGGAGGCGTGGCTTGTGCAGGTGGTAGCTCACGTCAAGTCTCCAGTAGCGCACGGCCCAGACCGCGGCGCCAGTGGAGACCAGCAGCGCCGCGATGGAGCCCACGCCGATCGCCCACCGTGCTCCAAACTCTTCGCCGACCCAGCCGACGATTGGTGAGCCAATGGGCGTGGTGCCCACGAACAGCATCATGTAGAGAGACATCACGCGACCGCGCATGGCGGGCGAGGTGGTGGTCTGGACCATCGCGTTAGCCGAGGTGATCATGGTGAGCGCGGCGAAGCCGACGGGGATGCAGGTAATGGCGTACAGAGTGAAGGTGGGCATCGTCGCGTTGATGGCGGTGGCGATGCCGAATCCAAACGCGGCGCCAATCACCAGCCGCACCCGCACCCGCGAGCGCCGGGCGGCGAGAAGGGCGCCGGCGAGCGAGCCGATGGCCAAGACCGAGCCCAGGATTCCGTATTGGCTGGGGCCCATGCCGAACTCGGTGCGCGCCATGAGCGCGCTGGTGAGCTGGAAGTTCAGTCCCAGCATGCCCACCACGGAGACGATGATGAGCACCACCACAATGTCCGGCCGTCGCCGCACGTAGCGGAAGCCCTCACGGATCTGGCCCTTCTTGCGCGGCGCGCGTTCTGCCCCGGCAAGTTCCGAAGAGCGCATGGCGAGTAGCGCCAGGATGGTCGCGATAAACGTAAAGCCGTTGACGATGAAGACCCAGCCGATGCCCAGCCAGGCGATCACGAGGCCGGCCACGGCGGGGCCTACCAGGCGGGCGGCGTTGAACGATGCGCTGTTGAGACCCACCGCATTCGGCAGATTCTCGGTAGGAACTAGTTCGGCGACGAACGTCTGGCGCGCGGGGGCGTCGATGGCCGAGACGATGCCGAGTAGCAGCGCGAAGATGTAGACGTGCCACAGTTGCACGTGGCCCAGCAGCACCAACGCACCTAGCCCGATACCGAGAGCGGCCGACGCACTCTGGGTGAACAGCAGCAACTTGCGTTGGTCGACGCGATCCGCGAGCACGCCAGCCCAAGCCGTGAGCAGTAAGAACGGCAGGAACTGCAAAGCGGTGACGATGCCGACCGCCACGCCGGAGTCCTGGCTGAGGACGGTGAGCACCAGCCAGTCCTGGGCGACGCGCTGCATCCAGGTGCCGACGTTGGAGACGATGGCCCCGGCGAACCACAGCCGGTAGTTGTAGATGCTCAGGGAAGCGAAGGTGCGGCTCATACGCCCCACCCGCGGTGCGAGTGAGAGGGCATTTGTGGCATACGTCTACGTTACGCCCCACCCGGAGGACGCCCGTTGGCTAGATCCGGATCACAAGCTTTCCGCTCACCCGGTTGGATTCCAGGCGCTCCATCGCAGCAGTGGCCTCCGCCCAGTCGTAGACCTTCTCGATGGGCACGGTGACCTTGCCGTCGTCGATCAACGATGCGACGCGCGCGAGATCCTCGCCCCGCGACTGCGCGAAGACCGCGGCCACCCGCTGGCGCTTGAAGAGTCCCTGGGCCATGGCGCGCATCACGGGTCCGCCAGGTCCCATTAACTTGCCGCCGCCGCCACCCACAATGACGTAGGTGCCATCCTCCTTCACGGCCGTGAGGGAGCGTCGCAGAGGCTGCGAGTTCTGGATGTCGACCATGAGGTCGAACTTTTCCTCGCCCTCCCAGTAGTTTTCGCTCGTGTAGTCGACCACGGCATCGGCGCCCAGGGAGAGGACCAACTCCTTGTTGCGACCGCTACACACGCCCACCACGCGGGAGGCGCCCCATGCCTTGGCGAGTTGCACGGCGAAGACGCCCACTCCGCCCGATGCGCCGTTGACCAGCACCGACTGGCCCGGTGCGAGCTTGCCCACGTCGCGCAGCGCGGAAGAGGCGGTGAGGGCGACCATGGGCACGGCGGCGGCCTCTTCGAACGACGCTGTCCGTGGCATCGTCGCCGCGTTGTCGGCCGGCACTGCGACGAACTCGGCCAATGCCCCGCCCTCGCCCCGTTCGCCAAAGACTCGATCGCCGATGCTGAAGGTGGTGACGTTGGTGCCCACCGTGGCGACGACGCCGGCAAAGTCGGCCCCGGCGATACGAGGATGACGCAAGCGCCGTATGCCACTGGTGGCTCTGATCATGTAGGGGTCGCCGCGGTAGAAGTGCCAGTCGTAGGGATTAATGCTGGCGGCCTTAACCTCCACCAGGATGTCGTCCGGACGCGGCTCGGGAACGGGTATCTGCGTTTCGTGGAGCACGTCGCCCGGTGCGCCGTAGTCGGAAAACTGGATCGCGCGCATGGTCGGCGCGGACGGTGCACGGGATGACTCGCTGCTCATGAGACGACCTTAGCCATTGGCGCGGCGCTGGCGCTCGGGGAGACGGCGCTCGCGCGCACCCCCACAAGAATCAGGTAGCCGATCATCCAGAATTCGCCGATGCTCGCGGGGATGGTGAGCGCGTTGTTGAGTGCCGTGAGGTCAGGGAGCAAGGCTGCCGAGAAGCCGCTCGCGATGTAACCGATCCCGCCGACCATGAGCACCCACCCAAGGGCTGCGGGCATGAGGCCCGATTGTTTGACGGCATAGCCCATGGGGATGAGCCACAGGCCAAAGAAGATGGCCCCGGCGCCCCAGAAATAGCCGGAGATCGTGTACATCAATTGCACCGTTGCCGCGGTGTCGCCTCCGGGTGCGAGGGACGGATCGCCGGCGACCGCGAGTGCGCTGGCGAGGAAGGCCGTGCTGCCGAGGATTGCTGCGGCGTTGACCAAACCGAAGGCTGTGGTGGCTCCGGCGGCTATGGGGTTCGCGGCCCTCAACAGTTTGTAGAACCACACTGCAGCCAGCGACTGGGTGAGAACGACTCCAAGTTCGGCGGCGATGCCAAGCCGGGCAAGCGTTGGGTCGCTGACGAGATTCGCGAGCGTGGTGGACGCGTCGTCAGGGACAAAGAGCTCGCCCCGAATGATCAGAAAATCGAGCATTCCAGTCAGGGCAAGGCCAAGGTAGAGCAGGCCGGTGATGCGGGCGGTGCGTGTGAGGTTGGGCATGGTGGTCTCCTGTTTTTGGGTGCGAGAAGTACACGTCAGGTGGATTGCGGATAGTGGAGTGCGCCTAGGGCGCGGAAGGGAGGGAGTGGAGGATGCTCAGCCCTCCTCGGGTTCCGGGTACGAGAACGCCTCGTCGAGGGGCACGCCAAAGACGCGGGCGATCTGGAACGCCATCTCCAGCGACGGCGAGTACTTGCCCTGCTCGATTGCGATGACCGTTTGTCGTGTGACGCCGATGCTCGCCGCGAGTCCCGCCTGAGTCATGTCTCCATGCTGGGCACGAAGCGCTCGGATGCTGTTGGTGACCCGTGTGGTGGGTTTGCCGCCCATGATCAGAAGCCCCGGCGGTAGGCGCGGATCTTGACGCCGCAACCCCATAGCGTGGCGATGAGCCCAAGCACGAAGAGTGCGTTGCCGATCCAGAAGGTGTCTGCGTCGAGCATCGCCAGCACTAGGGCCCCCAGTGCGCCACAACTCATGATGTACATGGTGTGGCGATCTCCGTAGGCGCCGATGTCGCGGTCACGAACGTCCTCCTCGTGAACCGGTGCCTCGCGTTCCACCGTGCGCCCCGTCAGCGATGAACGCAGGGCGACTCCCACGGCTCCCGAGACCTCACTTCCGATGGCGATGAGGATGGTGAGCGCGATGGTGCCCACGATTCCCGCCCCGATGGCCCACAGCATCGGTGTGACCCACGAGACGTCCGCGATGGGGCCGGCAATGGCGCGCGGAATCACCACGGCGAGGTAGGCGGCCCCGGACAATCCGAGCGCGAGTCCCTGCGCCCACACATAGCGTTCGCCGTAGGACATGGGGGCTCGGGGTTCGGACAATTCACTGGTGCCGCTATCCGCAGAGCGTTCCTGGTCGGTCATGCGGGCTCTCCGTTTCGGTATCCCGAGATCGTGACACCGGCGGTGGCAAGTGATCCCAGAAAGGAGCCCACAAAGAGAACGTGGGCGACCCAGAAGGTGTCCGCGCCCAAGGTGAGCATGATCAGCGTGGCGAGCACTGTGATGCCCACAATTCCGGATCCCGACGCCTCGCCGTGCATCAGAATGACGGTGTCGCGCTCGTCAGAGACGGGCGTGCCGCGTGCACGAAAGCGCGAGACTCCGTAGGTCACCGCGAAGGTCACGCCCCCGATGATCAGCGCCCACAGCATCGGCGCCTGCCAATCGACCTGGGTAAAGGGGAGGCCATCGCCAGCGGCGCGCACCACGATGACTGCCCAATAGGCAAGGAAGAGGACCGAGCCGAGGACGAGGCCGATGACCTGCTGGCGATGTTCGAACGACATGATTCCTCCGATGTCAAGACTTCTTTACATTGCCAAGGTAGGCCCCCTGGGTCCTAATGTCAAGAGTTCTTTACATCGCGGCATGCGCTGTCCGTCTCCTCGTTCGCTACTGTGAGGGGAGGCGGGGCGCACGGGCCTGCCAGGCGAGGGGTTCTGATGGCGCGATCAGCGGGCGGAGTGAGGCTTTCCGACGCCCAGGTGGTGGAACTGCGCGAGCGGTATGCGGCCGGCGCGCGGCAGGTGGAACTCGCCGAGGCATTTGGGGTGAGCCAGAACACCGTCTCGGCGCTCGTCTTGGGCCGCACGCGGGTCGCCGCCGGTGGGCCCATCAAGGTCCCCGCTAGCCGGAACACTTCGGCGGACACCCCGCAGGCCGCGCCCCCCAAAGCGAACCCTCGCACGCCACCCATGTCCACCGAGCAGGTCGACCAGATCCGCAACCGAGTCAGTGCCGGTGAGAGCCGCGCCGACGTGGCCACCGAGCTTGGCGTCTCGATCCACACCGTGCACTCGATCATGAGTGGGCGCCGCAAGGGCCGCTCCGAGGAGCCCGAGCGCAAGTTCAGTGAGGATGACGTCATACGCATGCGCACCCTCTTCAGCCAGGGAACCTCGCAGAGCGACCTCGCCCAGCAGTTCGACACCCAGCAGCAGGCTATTAGCCAGATTGTCCGCGGACAGTCCTACGCGTCCTACGGCGGGCCCGTCGCCGGCACGGCCTAGCCGCGCCGCTTCTGAGGTGAGGCCTCCTCGCCATGTCGGCGACCTCCGACGACGGCGTCCTACGATGAGACCGTGACCGATGACGCGCTGCTCGACCTTGTCGCCAGAGCCATCGTCCCCGCCGCGGCACACCCGGGCGCGCTCGTCGCCGAGGCCCTGACACGAGACCATCCGGAGTGGGCCCCCGACTTTGCACGGGTGCTTGGCGAGTTGGATCGCCGCGCGGGCGGATTCGCCGTCGCGGACGATGCCGCGCGCACCGCGGCGCTCCGATCCCTCACGGCCGATGCTGGCTTTCGTCGCCTTGCCCGTCTGGTCGCCCACGGCCACCTCGCGAACCCCGCGTCATGGGAGTCAGTGGGCTGGCGGCCTTACCCTCGCGACTTCACGCCTAGTGACGACGTGCCCGCCGACGTCCGCGACAGCATCGTCCCCCACGGCTCGGTCGCGAGCCGCTACGACGCGATCATCGTCGGCTCCGGAGCGGGCGGCGGCGTCGCCGCGCAGGCACTGACTGAGGCGGGAATGCAGGTCTTGGTCGTCGAGCGTGGATCGGCCCCGCCCGCTGCGAAGCTCACGAGCGATCATCTGCGCAACCCCCGGTCGGACTCGGGACTGGGCGTGCTGACCG
Organism: Demequina aurantiaca; assembly: GCF_000975135.1. Taxonomy (GTDB): domain Bacteria; phylum Actinomycetota; class Actinomycetes; order Actinomycetales; family Demequinaceae; genus Demequina; species Demequina aurantiaca. The sequence goes on from NZ_BBRF01000001.1 coordinate 914,526, forward strand.
GACCACCCGTCGCCGGCAATCCGCGGGTGGCAGACAGCGGCAGCTCGCAGTCGACAGTCGACGCCACCGACCCTCGCTGGAACAACAACGCCATGACCCTGGGCGGTGGGACGCGCGTGTATGGCGCGCAGGCGTGGCGGTTCGCGCCCCAAGACTTCGCGATGGCCAGCACCTATGGCGTCCCGGAGGGCAGCGCACTCGCGGACTGGCCGGTGACCTATGCGGACATGGAGCCGTACTACTCCCGCGCGGAATACGACCTCGGCGTGAGTGGGGCGCCCGGCTCCGCCCGGACCGAGGGCGCGCGCTCGCGACCCTTCCCCATGCCCCCGCTGCCGATGACGCGGCCGGCCGAGCGACTGCGCTCCGGTGCCGAGCGGCTGGGCTGGGCGACGCTTCCCCCTCCCTTACTGATCAACTCGGTCGAACGCGCCGGCAGGGCCGCGTGCGTAGCCTGCGCGCAGTGCCCCGGCTTCGCCTGCCCAGTGAGCGCGAAGTCGGGATCGCAGAACACCACACTTGCACGTGCGGCTTTGACCGGGCGACTCAGCATCGTGGTCGACACCCAAGCGACGGAACTCGTCACCGACAGCGACGGTCGCGTGGTGGGCGTGCGGTTGCGCGGCGCACGCAGTGAGGCGGGCGCAGGCGCGCCGTGGGAAACCCTGGTGCGCGCGGACCAGGTGGTGCTGGCAGCGGGGGCCATCGAGACGGCGCGACTACTGCTCGCCAGCCGTTCCGAGCGGGAGCCAGGAGGGCAGGGCAACGGCCACGACCAAGTGGGACGGCACCTGCAGGGCCATGTCTACGGGGGTGCGCTGGGGATCTTCGACGATGACGTCAACGACTTTGTGGGCCCCGGGCCCGCCATCGCGACCAATGACTTCCGGCATGGCAATGACGGGATCGTGGGTGGCGGCATGCTAGCCAACGAGTTCGTTCCCACCCCGGCGAGCACGCTGTCCTACCTGCAGGATGCGGGCCTGGTGGGGTGGCACGGCGAGGACATGCTGCGCGACCTGGCAAAGCTGTCGCCCCGGATGCAGCGCGTGGTGGGGCCGGTGCATGAGGTCACCATGGCATCCTCCCGGGTCACGCTCGACCCCACTGTGAAGGACGCGCTCGACATGCCCGTCGCCAGGCTTAGCGGAAGTGTCCATCCCCTAGACCTCGGTACGCAGCGCTTTCTCAACGACCGCGCCGCCGAGTGGCTCCGCGCCGCCGGCGCCACCACGATGGTGCCGTGGGAGCCGCGCCCCGCGGACGCCGGACCCAGCGGCGGCCAGCACCAGGCGGGCACCGCGCGCATGGGAACGGACCCCGGGCGTTCGGTGACGGATCCCTACGGTCGAGTCTGGGGTCACGACAATCTTCGCGTGATTGACGCCTCCACCCACGTGACCAACGGTGGGGTCAATCCAGTCCTGACGATCCTGGCGAACGCGATGCGCATCGCCGAGGACCTGGTCCGCGAGCTCGCCCAATAGTCGACCTAGGTGGCAGGAAGTCAGCCTCTCAGCAGTCGGAGGAACCGGTAGTTGATGAACAGTCTCTCGCGGCCAATCTTTGCGCTGACAAGCATGTCGGCGTCAACGAGTGCATTGAGCCACTTTGTGGCTGTGGGTCGGGATACGGAACACCGCTCAACAACCGTCCCAATGCGAGCGTAGGGCTGCTCGAAGAGCACCGCTAGAAATTCCACGTCAACGGGACCGCCTAAAGCCGCGCGAGCATCGTGCATGAATACATTCTGAAGTTCCACGATTGCGCCGATCTTGGCCACCGTCGCTCTCGAGGTCTGGTCGATGCCCGTCAATAGGTACGTGAGCCACGCTTCCCAGGCGCCTTCGGCGGTGACGCCAACCAGACGTGCGTAGTACTCATCCTTAGTGTCGATGATGTACCGCGATAGGTAGAGCAGTGGGTACTGGAGGAGGCCAGCCTCGACGAGCAACAAGACGTTAAGGATGCGCCCAGTTCTACCGTTGCCGTCGCTGAAGGGATGGATGGCTTCGAACTGATAGTGAGCTGCAGCCATTCGGATGAGAGGGTCGAGGTCGTCTTCAGTGTGGATGAACCGCTCCCACTCGGAGAGCTTCTCGTTGAGCACACTTTGTCCCTCCGGTGGGCTGTAGACGATCTTCCCGGACTGTTGATTTCCAATGCGGGTGCCGGGAAGAGTGCGCACCCGCATGTCGACGCCCTTGATCGCGCTACAGATTGCTGTTGCGGTATTAGTTGTCACGCCACGCTGTTCGGTGAGCTCAGAGCCGATACGTAACGCCGTGCGATACCGCAAGGTTTCGCGCGTCGCTGGGTCTGCACCTGCGTCGTGTTCGGCGTGCTGGAACAAGGCATCAGTGGTCGTGACAATGTTCTCAATTTCGGAGCTCGCCTGTGCTTCGAGGAGCGGGATCGTATTGATGAGCACGGTGGGGTTCGGCATCGAGGCTGCTGCCTGGTCGAGGCGCGCCAATGAAGCGTTTGCGCCTATGGCTGCCTTGAGCACTGCTGGAGTCTCTAGATCGGTAGCTGGCGGCGGTGGCGGAAGGGTGTTGTACGGTTCGTTCGCATCCCAAGAGGTCATGTCAAAACTCTTGCACAGTAGTTGGAACATGTAAAGAAAATCGCGATTCTTTTACACGTTCGGTGGTTGTGCCAAGAAATGTGACATACCGCAGTTGGCGATATTGTGCGGCGATTTGGGTTGAAGCCGGGGCATGGCCGCAATCTCTTGCGCGCTCGCCGCGTCGGGTGTAACGTACAACCAAATGGTTGTAGATACTGAACTCTCCGACGCAGACGTGGACCGCATCTTCCACGCTCTGGCCGATGCGACGCGCCGCGACATTGTCTGGCGCACGCTCACCGCCGAGTCCTCCGTCAGCGAACTGGCGGCGGACTACGACATGTCCTTCGCCGCCGTGCAGAAGCACGTGGCAGTCCTGGAAGGAGCGGGACTCGTGACCAAGCACCCTCGCGGCCGCGAGCGCATGATTCGCGGCAACCCCGACGCTATCCGCCGGGCCCAGACCCTGCTGGACCAATTCGAGCAAATCTGGCGTGGCCGCATCGGCCGCCTGGATGCTTTGCTCGCCGAAGATTCGCCCACCACTACCGCAGCACCAAAGGAGTAGTCATGCCCATCACGTCAGTCACCAAGGATCCTGAAGCCCTCACCATGACGGTGATCGCCGACTTCGCCGCCACGCAGCAGCGACTCTGGGACGCGTACGCGGACCCGCGTCAGATCGAGCAGTTCTGGGGCCCACCCACGTACCCCGCCAAGTTCACGCGCCACGACATGGCCGTGGGCGGTCGCACCGACTACGTCATGACTGGCCCCGACGGGGACAAGGCGCCGGGCCACTGGAACTTCCTCGCGGTCGATGCCCCCAACAGTTTTGAGGTCGAGGACGGCTTCTCCAACGAGGACGGCTCCGACAACACCGACATGCCGACCATGCGCATGACGTTTACGTTCGAGTCCACCGACGGCGGCTCGCGACTGACCACGGTGACCCACTTCAACTCCGCCGAGCAGCTCGAGCAGCTCATCGCCATGGGCATGGAGCAGGGCATGACCGAGGCGATGGGCCAGATCGACGACGTCCTCGCGGACCTCGCATCGTTCGCCGCCGGTCGCGGCACCAACGCCGACATCCTGTCCGACACCCAGGTCCGCGTGACCCGAGTCATCCGCGGCTCCAAGGAGCAGGTTTGGGAGGCGCACAACAACGCCGAGCTCATGCAGCAGTGGCTCCTGGGTCCGGACGGTTGGACCATGCCCGTGTGCGAGATCGCCACTAAGGTGGGCGACACCTACCGCTACGAGTGGGAGCCCGAGGGTGGCGGCGAGGGCGCGTTCGGCTTCGACGGTGAGCTGCTCGAGTCCAACGCGCCACATCGCTCGGTGACCACCGAGCACATGATCGATACCGACTATCCGAGCACGCTCAACGAGATGACGCTCACCTCTGTCGAGGGCGGCACGCTGCTCAGCTTGGTCATCACCTACCCGAGTGCCGAGGTCCGCGACATGGTCCTCGCCACGGGCATGACCGATGGCATGGAGACCAGCTACGCGCGCCTCGAGTCCGTGGTGGCCGGGCAATGACGACGGCCGATGCCGTGGCCGGCGACGGCGCCGACGGTCGGGTCGCGGCACCCGACCTGTCGGGCGGCCCCGTCAAAGGTCCCGCCTCGTACTTCCCGTCGATCGAGAAGAACTATGGCAGGCCCATTCAGGAGTGGCTAGACATGGTCGCGGCTCGACCCGCCGACGAGAAGCACTCGGAGTCCGTGGCCTGGCTCAAGGCCGAGCACGGCATGGGCCACGGCCACGCGAATGCGATCGTCGCGTATGTGAGGGCAAAGTTGGGCCGCTAGTTGGTCGCCTCTGCACCAGCACTTTGTCGAGGTAGAACCGTGTTGCGCGCGAAGTAGAACACGCGCCAGCCCGCCTCCGGCTTGAGCGGGTGTTCGAGGGACTCGAGGCGGAACGTGCCGTCGGCCGAGCACCCGGCCACCAACATCCACCCGTCCCCGTCCGTGTCCGCCTCTAGTCGGGCACGGGCATCGGCCCACGCGTAGTCCTTGGTGATTTTGGTGGTGTGAATGCTCCAGCCGTCGTCCATGCGTTCCTGAAGGATGGCGGAGTCTGACTTGCCGTCGAACGCGAACGAGCCGCGCTGCTGCAGCGTCAGCCGCTTGGCCTCATGCAGCGACTCCTCGTGGGTGGTCAGTTGGAAGGTGCGGTGGAAGCCGAACTCGCCGCCCATCGCGCGACTGACCAGGGCGTTGTAGTAGTCATTGCTGGAGGCGCACAGGACATAGCTGAGGTTGGGGATATCTAGCGAGTCCTCGGCATGCTCCGACAGCACCTCGCCGTTGAAGACCGGTACCTCGTCCATGCGGATGGGCTGCAGGTTGCGATACGAGGCGTCGGCGACGAGCACGTCGACGTCGTTGCGGTGGAGGACGGAGGCGAGGTCGCGGGTGAAGTCGGAGGCGCCCACAATGAGCAAACCATTTGACCTCTTGGCCGCGAGCCCCAACTTCCGGGCCAGGGGTCCCAGCGTGAGGCCGTGAGCGAGCACGGTGACGATGATCACGAGGAACACCGTGGGTAGCAGCTGATCCGCATCGGCGTAGCCCGCGTCGACCAGGGCGGGACCAAAGACACCCGCGGTGGCGGCGGCCACGATTCCGCGCGGTGCAATCCAGGCAAGCAGGGTCTTGTCTTCCCGCCGCATGGGTGCCCAGGCCGTGGAGATCAGGACGGTCGCGGGTCTGACCACAAACATGAGCACCAGTACGAAGGCGACGATGCGCCAGTCGATCAACTGCAACTCGGCCAACGACAGTTGTGCCGGAATGATGATGAACAGGCTCGACAGGAGAAGCACCGTCAGGCTCTCCTTGAAGGACACCAGTTGGTCCCGGTCGGGCAGGTTCATGTTGCCGATGACCAACCCCATGGCCGTGACCACCAGCAACCCGGCGTCATCCTCGATGCGATTGCCCAGTACGTAGGCCAGGAGGACGAGGACAAGGAGAAGCGGTGACTTCAGGTGCGCGGGGATGATGCCGCTGCGGAACATCCTCCCGATGAGCCAGCCGCCCACCCCGCCGAGCACGAGGGCCGTCGCGAGCACCACCAGGAAGGCCACCACGATGGCGCCAAAGCTTCGGTCTTGGAACAGCGTGAAGTACTGGAACGTGACGACCGCGAGGAGCACGCCCACGGGGTCGTTCACGATGCCCTCCCACTTGAGCAGCGACGCGGTGTCCTTATTCATGCGCGCTTGCCGCAACAAAGGGACAATCACCGTTGGTCCAGTCACCACCAGGATCGCGCCCGTGACGATCGCGACCGGCCAGCTGAATCCGGCAACGTAGTGCGCGAACGTGGCGCCCAGCGCCATCGCGATCGGTGGGCCGAAAATCACCAGGCGTCCCACCCCGTGTCCCACGCGCCGGAACTCCCCGATCCGCAGGTCTAGTGAGCCCTCGAAGAGAATCACCGCGACGCCGAGCCCAATGAACTCCGAGATCTGTTCCGAGTCGGAGGGAATCGTGACCAGGCCGGTAAACGGGCCCACCGTCAGACCCACCGCGATCAGCACCACGATCGCCGGGATCTTGAAGCGATTCGCGACGAGCTGACTCACCATGCCCAAGGCGAGCACAAAGACAAGAAGGGCGACGTAGTTCATGAGGTGAGTCTAGGCAGTCGCGACCCGAACGGCGCGCTACGTCCGCACCATAATTCGACGCTGTCGACGACGGTTTGTGTCTGGGCGCTCATTTGATTGATCAATGTATGGTGCGGACGCAGCGCGCGTCATTGTCTTGCGCATCCCTAGCGGTTGCGTCAGAATTGAGACGGAAAGTCCCCGAGCTCCAGGAGCCCCCGTTGAAGATCTAAGGTCGCCAGACACGATGTCTGGCCATGCGTCCACTTGCTGCACTCCGCGTGCGGCGTCGACCCAGACCCAGATCGAGGCTTCCTTGTCTTCCCCTTTTCTTTCCTTTTCACACCTGACGTTCATGTGGCCCGACGGCTCCCCCGTGCTTGACGACGTCACCGGTGCCGTCTCCTCCGGACTCACCGCGTTGGTGGGCGCGAATGGCGCCGGCAAGTCAACCCTGCTACGCCTGCTCGTGGGCGATCTCACGCCCGCGGGCGGCCACGTGGCTACCAGCGGTACGGTGCGCTACGTCCCGCAGGATGTCGCGCTCGGCACCCCCACCACGGCGGCCGATGCTGTGGCCGATGCTGTGGCCGGGGTCACCGTGGCCGACGTCCTCGGCGTGGGCGGCACCCTGGCGGCACTGCGCGCGATCGAGGCGGGCTCAGTCGACCCTGCGCACTACGACGTTGTTGGGGACGATTGGGATGTCGAGGCTCGTGCCCAGATGACTCTCGCGAGCATCGGGCTCGCGGGAATGGACCTGTCCCGAACCGTCACGCAAGTGTCGGGTGGCGAGGCCACCCAACTGGCCCTGGCATCGGCGCTGCTGGCACGGCCCGACGTTCTACTTCTTGACGAACCCACGAACAACCTCGACGGCCCCGCGAAGGAGGCGGTGATACGCGCTTTGATGCAGCGGGCCGGAGCAACCTTGGTGGTCACGCACGATCGCGACCTCCTCGCGTGCGTCAATGGAATAGGTGAGCTGCGGCGGTCGGGGCTGCGGTGGTTCGGCGGCAACATCGACCTCTACGAGCAAGTGTTGGCAGACGAGGCCGAGGTGGCGCAGCAGAACCTGCGCACGGCTACAGCCAAGGTGGCAAAGCAGCATCGTGAACTGCGAACGTACGTCGAGGGAGGAGCCAAGCGCAACAAGCAAGGAGAGAAAGCGGCAAGGAATGGCATGCCGGCGATCATTGCGGGGGGAAAGAAGCGCCAAGCGCAGCAAACACTCGCGCGGGTGACGGGAGTTCACGAGGACAGGCTCGCCGATGCGCGGGCCGAGTTGGACGCCGCCGAGGACGCGGTTGACGCGGACAAGACCATTCGTGTCGACCTGCCTGACACCAAGGTCCCCCCGAGACGCGAAGTGGTCACCGTTCAGGCAGCGCTGCTACGCGCCGGAGTCGAGGCGAACCTCCTGGTGCAGGGGCCAGAGCGCATCGTGATCACCGGGCGCAATGGTGCGGGCAAAACCACCCTGTTGGGCGCGATCACAGGGGAGTTGCCGCCACAGCGGGGCCGAGCGGTGGCTCACGTTCCGGTCGGCTACCTGCCTCAGCGCCTTGACGTGCTCGATGACTCGCTGACTGTGGTGGAGAACGTCGCAACGCGTGCTCGCGGCGCATCCCCGCACCAGGTACGCGAGGGTCTCGCGCGCTTTCTGTTCCGCGGGAGGGCCGGAGACGCGCTCGCGGCAACCCTGTCCGGCGGCGAGAGGTTCCGGGCATCGCTGGCGTGCCTCCTGCTTGCCCGTCCGGCGCCTCAATTGTTGCTACTCGACGAGCCCACCAACAATCTCGACTTCGCGTCAAGGGCGGCGTTGATCGAATCGCTCGAGGGTTATCAAGGTGCACTGATGGTGGTCAGTCACGACCGAGACTTCCTCGAGCACATCGGAGTGACCCGAGCCGTCGATGTGACGGGAGCGGAGGTGGTGCTGGCCTCAGCGTAAACGTGGCGAGCATGAGGGCGCCGACCTAGTATCGAGATAATCGAGCCGAGGAGGAGTTCATGACTCAGGTTGTTCTCTTGCATTCAGCGTTGGGTCTTACCGAGGACGTAAAGGAGTGGGCCGACGGCCTACGTGGCCAGGGACACGAGGTCCATGTCCCGGACCTGTTCGATGGTGACACGTTCGACTCCATTGACGCGGGCGTCGACCGCGTCGATTCCCTCGGGATGGTCGGCCACTTGGAGAGGGCCCGTGAATTGACGGCTGGAGTGGAGGGCCCGCGTGTCTACATTGGCTTCTCCTTTGGTGGCGCACTCGCCCAGATACTTGCTCTACAGGAGCCCGATGCGGTCGCGGCCGTGGTGCTGCATGGAGCAATGTCGCCGGCCTGGTTCGACATCACCACCTGGCCCACCCGCCTGCGCATGCAACTGCACTACATGAGCGACGACGAGTGGGTCGAGCAGGACGAAGTCGCCGCTTTGCGAGCCCTCGCACCGGCTGGCGCCATTGATGAGTTCACCTATCCTGGCGAGTCCCACCTCTACGCCTTCGCGAACTTCGATGACTACGACGAGCAGGCATCCGAACTCACCTTTGAGCGCATCGCGGAGTTCCTGGACGGCTTCTAGCCTGGTACATTCGCGCGGGCAAACGGGACGGTAGTACTGGGCGTACAGTGAGCACACACCCACACCCTTAGCGGGGACCTCTCGTTGAACCGGCCACGCAGTCGGAACGATTCCGTCGCCTCCTCTGAGCTATCTCGAGGACGCAACATGCATACCGCCCTTATTGACCCCACCCTGCCAATCGACGATCGCCCCGCTGCGATCGTCTACTGCGAAGGTCAGTTCGCACGCATTGACGGCAAGACGGCGAACGGCCTCGTTCGCGCGAGTGAGCGCTACCGCATCGTCGCCGTGATCGATAGCACCCTTGCGGGTCAGGATGCGGGGCTCGTGCTTGACGACATTCCCGCCGGCATCCCAATCATCGCGTCGCTCGACGCCTGGACCGAGGCAGTGCTCGACCGCCCTGACATGCTGATCTTTGGGCTCGCACCACTATCCGGACTGATGACGCTCGCCGATCGTTCCGTGGTGCTGGCCGCGATCGCGGAACGCATGGACATCGTCTCCGGTCTGCACGAGTTTCTCGAAGACGACGTCGAGATTGCCGACGCCGCACGCACCATGGGCGTCACGCTGCACGATGTTCGCCGACCCCGGCCCACCAAGCACCTGCGCATGTTCACTGGAGCGATCGACCAGGTCGATTGCGTGCGTATCGCCGTGCTCGGAACCGATGGTGCGATTGGCAAGCGCACGACCTCGACCATCCTGACCAAGGCTCTCAACGACGCCGGAATCCGTGCAGTCATGGTGGGCACAGGACAGACCGGACTCATTCAGGGTGCGGCCTATGGTGTCGCGCTCGACGCGATTCCCGCGCAGTTTGGGGTGGGTGAGCTCGAGGGGGCGGTGGTCGCCGCCTGGGACAGCGAGCAGCCGGAGGTCATCGTGGTGGAGGGTCAGGGAGCCCTGAGCCACCCCGCGTACCTGAGTTCCACGGTGGTGCTGCGCGCGAGCCGCCCACATGCGGTCGTGATGCAGCACGCTCCGGCCAGACGGATGCTCAGCGACTACCCCGACCGCCCGATGCCGACGCCCGCCTCGGAGATTGCCCTGATCGAGCTGTTCGGCAAGACCCGAGTGATCGGACTAACTATTAACCACGAGCACATGACCGATGCAGAGGTGACGGCCGCCGCTGCCGGCTATGAGGTCGAGCTCGGTATCCCCGCCACCGATGCGCTGTGGGGCTCGCCGGAGGCCCTCGTGGCCATGGTCACCGATGCCTTCCCAGCATTGCTGGTGCGCGGAGACCAGGTCGTCGCATGATCGCGCCCCGCATCGAGATTGACCTCGGCAAGGTCGAGCAGAACACACGCACGCTCGTTGATCGCCTGGGCAACCGGGGTATTCAGGTGACCGGAGTCACTAAGTCAACCCTCGGTTCGCCCGACGTGGCCCGGGCGATGTTGCGTGGCGGCGTGACGCGACTGGGCGACTCGCGCGTCGACAACCTCGAGGCACTCAAGGAGGCCGGCATTCGTGCCCCCATGACGCTGCTACGAGCCCCCGACCCAGCCTGGGCCGACCGTGCTGTCGCGGTCGCGCAATCCTCGCTGGTGAGCGACCTCGACGTCGCCTACGCTCTGTCCGCCGCGGCCGGCAAGCGCGGCTCTGACCACGGCATCGTGCTCATGGTCGAACTGGGGGACCTGCGCGAGGGAGTGTTGGCGAGCGACGTGCTCAACCTGGCTCGCATCATCTCTCGCACGCGCCACCTCAAACTCGCGGGCATCGGCACCAACCTCGCGTGCCGCAGCGGAGTCATTCCCGGCGATGACCAGATGCAGGAGTTGTCAGGAATTGCTGGCCTACTGTCGGGCAAGCTCGGAATCCCCGACCTCGTGGTCTCGGGTGGGAACTCGGCGAACCTGAACTGGGCGCTCGGGCGCGGTCAGGTGGGACGGGTCAATGACCTGCGCCTGGGCGAGGCCATTCTGCTCGGCGCCGACCCACTGACGCGCACCCCCATCGAGGGTCTTCACCACGACGCTTTTGTTGTGGTGGGCGCGGTCATCGAGTCAATCGAGAAGCCGTCATCGTCGTGGGGAACGGCGGGGCACCCCGCGCTCGGAGTTGTCTCGGCGCCTCGGGACCGCGGCACCATTATTCAGACCATCGTCTCCCTGGGCGAACAGGACGTCGACGCCCGCGGTTTGGTTCCGCCGACCGGCATCACAGTGCTCGCCGCCAGTAGCGATCATTTGGTGTTGGAGACGCCGGCTCGCATGGTCGCGGGAACCGAGATCCGCTTCGGTGTCGACTACTCGTGCCTGCTACGTGCCATGACGTCGCCGTTCGTGGCCGAACGCGTGATCGCGGCGATCCCGGCGGAGCGCCCTACCTCCAAGAGGTAGGGCGCCTGACCTCCCGCACCGTCCGCATCCTGAATCGGCACTCCCGTTCCCGCTCCTCCACAAGCGGTGGGGAGCGTGCGTGATTGAGGGCGTGGACATCGAGGGCTAGGCGGGAGAACCCTCGAGTACTCGTGGCTCGGCGTGAGTGTCCTCGAGGGGGTCAGCGTCGGCATTCGGGTTGCCCTTGCCCTCCGGCAGCATCAACCCGATGAGCGTGGCGAGGACGAGGAACCCGGCTCCCACCCACACGGCTGGGATGGCCGCATCGGTGTAACCCGTGGGCGTGAACTCGCCACCCGCACCGGTGAAAACCGCGGCCAAGATCGCGATGCCCAACGCCACCCCTACCTCCCGGATCGTGGAGTTGGTTCCGGACGCCTTGGCCTGGTCCTCGCCCCTCATGTTGGCGAGCACTGCCGTCGACGAGGGCGCGAACACCAGCCCCATACCGATTCCAGCGAGCACGAAGCCGGGAACCATCGTGGCGTACGCAACGTCCGGACTCATGACGACGGCGAGCCAGGCGAGGCCCGCAGCTTGAAACGCGGTTCCGGCAACGATGAGGATGCGGGTGCCGACGCGAGGCGCGATGATTCCGCTCAGCGGAGCGACAATCAGTGGCATCAGGGTCCACGGCATGGTCATTACGCCCGCCTCGAGCGGTGACTTGCCCTGGACGACCTGCATGAACTGAATCAGGATGAAGACGGCGCCAAAGATGCCGATGCTGAACGTCAGGCCCACGCCATTGGCCGCCGAGAAACTCCGATCACGGAACAGTGCGAGGGGCAGCAGCGGGTCGCGGGTGCGTGACTCGAAGGCGACGAAGGCGATGAGGAGCAGGCTGCCGCCGATGAGTCCGGTGAGGACTTGCGGGCTGGTCCACCCCGCGTCGTTGCCTCGGACGATCCCAAAGACCACCCCGAATACTCCGATGCCGGCGAGCAACATTCCCACCACGTCGATGCGCTGGCGACGTCCATCCGCTGCGAGCCGTCCCTTGCTCTCCTCGAGCGCCCAGTAGGAGAACGGGATGGCCAGGATGCCGATCGGCACGTTGAGCCAGAAGATGGCGTGCCAGGTGAGCCCTTCAACGACCGCGCCGCCGATGAGCGGTCCAAGCGCGACGCCGAGCCCGGCCACGCCACCCCAGATGCCGATCGCGAGGTTGCGCTTGGCGGCCGGTACCGCTCCGGCGAGGAGCGCCAGTGAGAGTGGCATGACGGCGGCACCACCGGCGCCCTGCAGCGCTCGTGCGGCGATGAGCAGCTCGGGGGTGGTCGCCAGCGCGCACAGCGCGGATGCCACCGTAAAGAGTGCGATGCCGGCCACGAAGATGCGGCGACGGCCAAAGCGGTCGCCGAGCGCGACGGCCATCAGAATCATGCTCGCGAACGACAGCGAGTAGGCGTTGATGACCCACTGAAGCTGCTCGATGCTGGCATCAATGTCCTGCTTGATGACCGGGAGTGCATTGGTGACGACGAGGTTGTCGAGCGTGGCCATGAACATCGGCAGCGATGCTGCGGCAATGATCAGGCCCAGCGGCTTGCGGGAGGTAGTACTCATTCTCGATCCTTTGTGACTGTCCAGCGTTCCGAGTATCGACCCGAATGGGCCAACGCGACGATCGGTTGGCCGTCGCTGTAGTAATCAGTTGATTACAACTATTGGTCACCGTAGTAATAACTTGATAACCTGTCAACATGAACGTCGCCAAGGATTCTGCAGCCCCTCATCCGCGGCTCAGCAATGAGGACCGGCGCGAACAGATTATGCAGGCCGCCTCCGTGGTGTTTGCCGAGCGGGGGTACGCCGGCGGCACGACCGATGCCGTGGCGAAGCAGGCGGGTATTTCGCAGGCGTACGTAGTGCGCATGTTCGGATCGAAGGAGCAACTCTTCGTCGAGGTTGCCAAACGCGCCGCGGATCGGGTCGCCGCCGGCTTTCGCTCCGCGATCGCCGAGTTCGCAGGCAACGAGACGGCTCACGAGAAGCAGGCCATCCTGGGCAAGGTCTACGCGGATCTCGTGGCCGATCGCGGCATTCTGCTGGTACTCATGCACCTCTTCACCATGGGGCATGACCCGACCTTCGGTCCCAATTCGCGGGAGTGCTTCCTGCGCATCTACCGCCTGGTACGGGACGATGCGGGAATGGGCCCCGGCGAGGCGACCCAGTTCATGGCGCAGGGCATGCTCGTGAACACCCTCCTTGCGATGCGCATCCCCGACGTGTTGGACGAGCAACCCGACGCCGCAGAACTCTTTGACTACTGCACCGGTGCTCAGACCGACGGCATCCTCGAGATGTATTGGCGACCCAACGGCGCATAGGCCTAGAGCCCCTAATCCTTGGGGGCTAGCGCCGCCAGCGCCTCACGGTTTGTGTCAAAGAACTGTGCGCCTTCGCTCAGGCCGAACAAGTCCAGCCGCTCACGCGCATCGTCGCGCGTGCGGCTGTAACTCAGTTCTATGTCGCGATCCTTGAGCCACTCGATGAGGGACTCGAAGGATTCGGCGCCAGTGACATCCAGGTCCGTGACTGCCTCCATGTCGATCACCACGTGACGTAACTGGCCCGTGGGCTCGGATTCGGCCGCACGTTTGACGGCGTCCGCAAAGACGGGGCCGTTGGCGAAGAACAGCGGCGCGGCCAGTCGAATCACCACGATCCCCGGCGCCGTGGATGATCCCCTTGGCGCGTCGTCGAGCAGAGAATCCTTGGGGTTGCCATCGGTCTCCAAGACATCGATGGCGGGGCGTGAGGCGCGCCCGGCGAGGTTGACGAGGGCGAGGACAAACGCCACCAGAATTCCGGCGATCGCCCCGATCAGCAGCGTCGCCAGAAAGCAAGCAGCGCCCACCAGAAACTCGAATCGGTCAACGCGCCACAGCATGCGGAAGTCAGCCACCCCGAGCAGCGAAACGATTGCCACCGCAACGATGGCGCCGATCGCGGGCGAAGGGATGTCCGCCAGAATCGCGGTACCAAAGATGAGGAGCAGGAGGGTTCCGACGGCTGTCACGATCGCGGGAAATTGAGTGCGAGAGCCGGCCTGATCCATCGCGGCCGTTCGGCTGGTGGAGGCACCCACCGCGAAACCGCCGCTGACTCCGGCGGCGACGTTGCCGAGGCCGAGTGCCATCAGATCACGATTGGGCTTGAGGGGGTAGCCGCGCTTCTCCGCGTAGGAACGTGCGACGAGCAGGCCCTCCGCGGTCGTCACCATCGTCAGTGCCATGGCAGAGGCGACTAAGCTCAGCCATTGCTGAACGGTGAGAGACGGCCATGTCAGCGAGGGCGGGCCCGCCTCCACCTCGCCTAGGACGGCCACTCCCTGATCCGCGAGATTCGCCACCACCACCACGATCGTGGACCCGATGAGAACCACCAGTGCCCACGGGACCGCGCGAGCGAAGCGCTTGCCAAGCAAAAGCACCCCCACACTGGCAAGAGAAATGAGGACTGACCAACCGTGAACGGAGTTGAGCCCCTCCGCCAGTTGGATGACCTTCTCGACGAACTCCGCGCCGGAGTCGATCTTCACTCCGAGCATCTTTGCGATCTGGCTGACCATGATGTCCAGTGCCAAGCCGGCCACAAACCCCACCAGGATGGGTTTGGACAGAAAGTTGGCGAGAAATCCCAACTTGAACACGGCGAGAAGGAGGAACATCACTCCGCTGATGATCGCCTGGGCAAGCGCGAGCGAGGTGTAGTCGTCGGACCCGGCGACGGCGAGTCCGCCGATGGACGATGCCACCAGTGCGGCTGCGGCCGCATCAGGAGAGGCGACAACCTGCCTGCTGGATACGGTGAAGACATAGATGATCGACGGCAGCACGAGCGCGTACAGTCCCGCCGTCGGAGGCAGTCCGGCTATTTGCGCGTAGCCAATATTCAGGGGAATGGCGATGGCGAGCAGAGTGACGCCAGCGGTGGACTCCCGAACAAGATTCGAGCGGGTGAGGCCGGGGATGAGTCGAGTCATCACGCGAGTCGGCCTACTTCCCTAGTGCGGTTCGGATGCTTCCGACACTATCGGACTGCTCGGGAACTGGGACGGTTAGTCAATAAAGTTCATCGTGACGGAGGTTCCGCTGCCCTCGCCCGACTCGACCGTGAGAGTGCCGCCGTGGGCTTCGACAATCGCTGAAGTGATGGCGAGTCCGAGTCCGGCTCCTCCGGTTGCACGGGTGCGCGAGTGGTCGCCACGCACAAACCGCTCCGTCGCACGGGCTGCCACGGACGGCGTCATGCCAGGTCCATCGTCGGAGACGGCGAGCTGAGCACCGCCGGTGGCAGCCGTCACCGTCACCGTGACATTGGTGCCGCCGTGCTCCGCGGCGTTGGCCACCACGTTGATGAGCGCCTGGCGGAGCTTGTCCGCATCCCCGTGAGTGTGCACGCTGCCCGTCGCATCGACCCGGAAGGAGTTGTCGGGATGAGCCGTCGATGCGTCAGCCACCACCTCACTGGCGAGTGCTTCCAAGTCGACATCCACTCGATTGAGAACGGGTTCAGCGTCGTACTTCGCGAGCTCCAGCATGTCCGCGACCAGACGACGCATGCGGCCCGCCTCGGCCTCGGTGCGAGACCAGGCATCCGCGGCGTCGGCCTTCTTGCTCAGCGCGCCGCGCCGGTAAAGCTCGGAGTAGCCCAAGATCGTGGTGATGGGAGTACGCAACTCGTGGGACGCATCGGCGACAAACTCGCGCAACCGCGCCTCGGAGCGTTCGCGCTCCGTGAGGGAGGCGGTCAGGGTGCCGATCATGGCGTTCAGACTGTCCGCGAGTTGCGCGGTCTCCGTTGAGCCGCCGGCGCCGTCGAGGCGCACATCCAGGTCGCCCTCGGCAATCCGTGAGGAGGCATCGACCATGCGACGCATGGGCGCGATGCCCAGCCGAATGACCCACCACGCGACGAGGCCGAGGCCCGCCAGCATGGCCGCAATGCCGATGGTCTCAATCAGGACGAGACGCTGCGTGGCGGAGGACACGTCGGCGAGGGACAGCGCGGTGATGTCCCAGCCGCGCGGGGTGGCGCGGGCGTAGACGCGGAAGTCGTCACCTCCGGCGGTGGAGGGCGCGTTCAGGTAGGTGTTTCCCTGTGTGGGCAGGTCGTCAACGTCCAGGATCGGCGCGCCGGAGTCCTCGTCGCCCACATTGGGGGCGAAGAACACCGTCACCTCGCCGGAGGGGTCGACCCACGCGCGCAGAACATCCGAGGGGCGCGAGTTCTCATCGCCGGGACCCCCAGCGGGCAACTGTGGGCGTTGCTCCTGATTGCCGCCAAGGGGCGCTGCCCCTGCGAACGAGGCCAGGCGGTCGTCTAGTTGACGCACCAGGAAGCTGTGCGTGGTCGCGGTCACGACACAGGCGACAAGGACGGCAATGGCCGCGATGGCCGAGAAGCCAATGAGCACGCGTGTGCGCAAGGACAGCCGTGCGGGCGTGCCGGTGCCGGGAAAAGTCATGATGTCCTGAGCGTGTAACCGACGCCGCGGATGGTGTGGATGAGGGTCGGCTCGACACGATCGACCTTGCGCCGCAGGTAACCGATGTAGGTCTCGACCACCCCGGCATCGTCATCCGGGGCGTAGCCCCAGACGTTCTCAAGTAGTTGGCCGCGGCTCATCACGCGCCCCACGTTCTGCATGAGGTACCGCAGCAGGTTGTACTCGGTGGGCGACAGTGCCACCTCGACGCCGCCGCGGGAAACCCGGTGAGAGACGTCGTCGAGCTCGAGATCCGCCACCTTGTAGACGTCGGCTGCGCTGGGCTCGCGCTCCACGCGGCGCGACACCGCCTCGACACGTGCCACGAGTTCGTCGAGCGCGAAGGGCTTCTGAACATAGTCGTCGGCGCCAATGGTCAGGCCCTCGACCTTGTCCTTGGCGCTGTCGCGCGCGGTGAGGAAGATGATGGGCGTGCGGTCGCCGGCCTCGCGCAGGCGCCTGCACATGGCGAAGCCGTCGACGTTGGGCATCATCACGTCGAGCACGATCAGGTCCGGGTGGCCGTCGCGAACCGCCTTGAGTCCTTCCGCCCCGTCGGAGGCGGCGGACACCTCGTAGCCCTCGTAGCGGAGGGCTGCGACGAGCATCGTCCGGAGGTTGTCTTCGTCGTCTACGACGAGTATGTGGCGTGGTGACATGACCCCAGTTTCACACCTCAGCCTGAGGATTTGCTGGGAATTCGCCGCCAAGCGGCGCAGAGCTCACTCCCGATGAACTCTGTGGACGCTCTCAGGTAGTTCCCAGGTACCCGCGGTGTCATTAATACATCAACGGCATTCGGCGCCCGCCAAAGCGCTGCAGTCACTATCGAAAAGGATCCTCATGTCAGCCTTCGCCTTCATCGCAGCGGACCTCGTCGCCATTCTCATCTTGGTGTTCGGCCTTTACTTCCCGCGCCACCGGCGCCGCGACATGCTCGTCGCCTTTCTGTCCATCAACGTGGGCGTCATGGGCGTCACGTATGCCATGTCCACCTCGGACCTATCGCTCGGGTTCGGACTCGGCATCTTCGCCGTGCTGTCCATCATCCGGCTGCGCTCCACGGAGATGGGGCACGCCGAGATCGCCTACTACTTCACCGCCATCGCGATTGGTCTCCTCGGTGGGTTCCCCTCCGTTTCACCGGCCATTAGTTTCACGCTGATGGGCGTGCTCATCGCGGTCATCGCCGTGGGTGACCATCCCAAGCTGTTCGGTCGCACGCGTCAGCAGATGATGGTGCTCGACCAGGCCTTCACCGATGAGGACAAGGCCCGCGACCTGCTGGCGACGATGCTCCACGCCACCATTCACCGTGTGGAGATCCGCAAGGTTGACCTCGTGACGGACACCACCATCTGTGATGTGCGTTTCACGCGGCTGCCCGCAGTTGCCAAGACGTCACGCGCCGATGCTGACTTGGGTCAGGCCCGATCCGTCACCCGTGACGCCATGACGGTAGGCGCACGATGACCGCCCTCGTCACGAGGTCCGCTTGGGCGGCCACGGTGGCGGACCTTGACCCCATCTCGCTCGAGTCGCTCAATGAGCAGGCAGCCCTGCAGACCCGTGTGGACCGCAAGTACATCGTCCCCGCAGACCAGTGGGCCACCGTATTCGCGTCGCTCGGCCAAGGGTTCAGGGTGCTCGAGGTGGACGGCCGCCGCGGCTTTGGCTACGAGTCCGACTACTTCGACACCGCCGACCTCGCCGCGTATCACGACGCTGCGCGCCGTCGTCCTCGCCGTTACAAGGTGCGGACTCGTCACTACCTCGACTCCGGCCTCAGCGCTATTGAGGTCAAACTGCGCAGCGCGCGTGGCGAGACCGTCAAGCATCGCGAGTGGCTTCCGCAGGAGGCCGCACGCAGCGTAAACCTGACGTTTGAGTCGCGGGTGTTCGTGGGCTCGTTTGACCAGATCGGTCACGACGTGGATCTACTCACTCGCGTACTCACCACGTCATATGAACGCACCACGCTGACCGGCGATGATGCCCGCATCACCGTCGACAGCTCCGTGAGTGCCACCGCCGCAGGCGGGGCACAGACCGGATTTGGCAGCGCGCTCATCGTCGAGACCAAGTCCGCGTCGCGGGCCGGCTCGGTCGACCGCGCGCTGTGGGCGCACGGCATTCGCCCCGCACGCGTCAGCAAGTACTGCACGTCACTCGCGGCCCTGCGCCCCGAGCTTCCCTCCAACCGGTGGGCGCGAACCTTGCGCCGCCACATCGTCGACGCTCCGGCCACTCCGGCCGCCTTCTAGAACGGACCTTCTCATGAAAAACCCTGTGCTCGTCTTTACCGGCCTCGCTATGACCGGCGCCCTCGTCCTCACCGGCTGCTCCACTGAAGCGGAGGACACGACCGCCGGCGGTGCCGCCACCAGCACGTCTATCCAGGACGTTGCTGACACCTCTGCCCAGACCGTTGGCACGATGTCGAGTGACGGCGAGGTTCAGTACGACGACCTCGACATCAAGGAGATGGATACCTCGGTGGACGCCTCCACTGCCGTCAAGGTGACGTTGGCGGACGGCGCGTCCTCAGGTGACTCCGGGGTGAGTGTTGACGGCAACATCGTCACCATCACCTCCGGCGGAACCTACCAGCTCAGTGGCTCACTGACTGCAGGCAGCATCGTGGTCGACGCTCCCGAGGAGGATGTCACCGTGATCCTCGACGGCGTGGACGTCACTGCGGCCGGGGTCGGCGCTTTCACTGTCGTGGAGGCCAAGAATGTGGTGGTTTATCTCGCCGACGGCTCCGAGAACTCGCTGTCCGACGCGCATGGCGCGGCGGTGGACGAAAACGACGACGACGCCCCGAACGCGGCCGTCTTCTCGACCGCGGACCTGTGGGTCGCGGGGACGGGATCGTTGAGCGTCACGGGCGTCAACGATGGCATCACCTCCAAGGACTCGCTCGTCATTGCTTCTGGCTCCGTCTCGGTCACCGCAGGTGACGACGGAGTGCGCGGCAAGGATCACCTCGTGATTCGCGATGGCTCACTGACGGTGGATGCGGGAGGAGATGCGCTCAAGTCCGACAACGAGGGCAAGAGCGATGACCCCACCGCGGTCGTGGGCGTGATCTGGATCGACGGCGGCATCATTGACCTGAAGGCCGGCTCCGACGCGGCCGATGCCGCCCGACAAGTCACCATCAACGGCGGCGACCTGACCATTGCCGCCGACGACGATGGGCTGCATTCCGATGGTGTTCTGCGCATTGACGGCGGCACGGTGAAGATCTCCGAGAGCTACGAGGGCATCGAGGGGGCGTACATGTATCTCTCCGGCGGTGACGTCGTTGTGGTCGCCAGCGATGACGGCATCAACGTCTCCGGCGGCACTGACTCGACGGCCGATGCCACGGCAGAGTCCGTCGCCGATGCTGCCGGCGCCGGTCAGGCGCCCGGCGGAGACTTGCCCGGCGGTGACGTGCCCGCCAACGATGCGCGCCCCGAGGGCATGCCTCAGCGAGGCGGCATGCCTGGCGATGGCACGCGTCCCGAACGCCCCGGTGGCGACTCCGCACTGCCTGGCGACCCGGGCCAGGCGACGAGCGGCTCCGGCTCGGGAGACCCCCGTGCAGCAGTCACCGTCGCGACCGACCTGAGCTCGGTGACCGTGTCTGCGCTCGAGGACGGCGGCTTTGGTGGACCCGCTGAGGGTGACAACGGGGACCGCTTCCTCGAGATCAGTGGGGGCACCTATGTCATCGACACCCAGAGCGACGGCATCGACGTCAACGGCTCAATGACCATGTCCGGTGGTGTGGTGGTGATCTCCAGCACCTCAGACAACGATCAGGGCGCACTCGACGTCGATGACGCCTTCACCATCACCGGTGGAACGCTCGCGGCCAACGGTGCGGCGGGGATGGCAGTGGGGCCCGAGGCCGGCGGTCAGGGCTCGCTGGGAATCATCTTCGATATGGCTCTGCCAGCGGAGACGGTCATCACCATCTCGGACGGTTCTGGAAACCCCGTGGGCTCCTTCACGACCACCAAGGTCTCACAGTCGCTGGTGTTCTCAACCGACCAGATCGTCGCGGGAGATGACTACACCGTGACCGTTGGCGGAAGCGCCACCGGCGACAGCATCGGCGGCTTGACCGTTGATGGCTCGGTCTCCGGCGGCGATGCCATCGGCACCATCACGGCCGAATAAGGCGGTGACTGCCCAGTAGAACGTGGAGCGTCGGCCGTAGGCCGAGCGGCCCGCCCGCCGGTCGGCCGTCCCCCCCACGGCCGGCGCTCCTCGAACACGTGGCCACCGAAGGGTTCCGTTTCCTGCCAGAGCGGAGGTCTTCGGTGGCCACACTCGTGTCCGGCTGGCGTCACCCGCGCGCCCACGTCGGTTGCGCGCCCGTCGCTCGTAGGCTGGCACGCATGGCAGTGAATCCGAGCCGGCGCGCGCGTCAGTCGCGTAAGCGCGCGCGTCGCGTCGCCGCCGCGGACAACGACCTCACCCCCGCCCAGTGGGCGCAAATTCTGGATGCCTGGGGCGGTTGCGCGTATTGCGGGGCGGGACCCACGGACGATGCGGTACTTCAGCGAGACTGCGTGCTGCCCATCTCCCGCGGGGGCCGCTACACCGTAGACAACGTGGTGCCGGCCTGTCGCTCGTGTAACGCGAGCAAATGCAACGAGGAAGTGACGCACTGGTTGCGCCGTAAGCGCCTCGATGAGAGCGCGTTCCTCGTGAAGCTCTACGAAGTGAACGCCACGTTGCGACCGCGGGCCCTCACGAACCCCAGCCAGCCCGTCTCCGAGCCCACCACGGAGACAGCCGCACCGATCAGCTCCACCGCCGTGTCTGATTTCCGCTAGCGCCCAGCCGCGGTCGCAGGGCACAGTGGTGGCATGACCACCGCGCCGCTGGACTTCGACACGTGCTACTCGGCAGTGGCGTCCCTCGACAAGCGCTTTGACGGCCAGTTCATCACGGCCGTCCGCTCGACCGGCATCTACTGCCGCCCCAGCTGCCCGGCGCGGACGCCAAAGCCAAGCAACTGCACGTTCTACCGCACGTCCGCCGCTGCCCACGCCGCGGGCTATCGCGCCTGCAAGCGTTGCCTGCCGGAGGCGGTTCCCGGTAGCTCCGAGTGGAATATGCGCGAGGACGTGGCCGCGCGTGCGATGCGACTCATCACGGACGGGACCGTGGACCGGGAAGGCGTCACCGGACTTGCCAGCAGGCTGGGCTATTCGGAGCGGCAGCTCGGGCGCATCCTGACCGAGGAGCTGGGGGCCGGCCCTCTTCAGCTTGCCCGTGCCCAACGTGCTCAAAGCGCGCGACAGCTGCTGGTGTCCACCCCGATGCAGGCCAGTGAGGTTGCCTTCGCCGCCGGCTTCGCGAGCATCCGCCAGTTTAACGACACCATCGGCGAGGTGTTCGGCATGACGCCCACGGAGCTGCGCGGACGGGCACGCCTCAGCGAGCAACCGACCACACGCAACGTCCGCACCCTTGATCGACCGAGAGCTGGCGCGATCGCGCTCAAGCTGCGCACGCGGGAGCCATTCAATGGTGTGGATGTTCTGAGGTGGCTGGAAAGGCGCGCCGTCGCGGGACTCGAGCTGGTGGAGCACGGCGACAACGGCGACCACGACATCGCGTACACCCGAACCGTGCGGCTGGCACGGGGGGCGGCGGTGATGACGGTTCGCGTGGAGGCGGGTGCGGTCCTCCTCACCGCGTCCCTCGAGCACCTCGACGACCTTCCCTCGCTGATCTCCCGCACCCGCAGACTGTTCGACCTGGACGCTGACCCGCTCGCAATCGACGAGGCTCTGGCGCGTGACCCGCGCCTCGCCCCGTCCATCGCGGCCCACCCCGGTACACGGATTCCCGGATCCATGGGCGCGACGGAGATGGCCGTTCGTGCGATCGTCGGCCAGCAGGTCTCGGTGGCCGCGGCCCGCACTGCCACGGAGCGCCTCGTGGCAACGGTGGGCGAGCCGCTGCCGCCAGCACTCGACAGCCTGGGTGTCGACACGCTCTTTCCCGCCGCCGATGCGCTCGCCGAGTCCGCGGTCGATGTCTTGACCGGTCAGCTCGCCCGCCGCGAGACTGTGGCCCGCCTCGCGCGCCACATCGCCGCCGGCTCCCTTCCGTTGGACGTGTCCCAGACCCGCGCGGACCTGACGGGAGCGCTGGAGGCGCTACGCGGCATCGGCCCGTGGACGTCGAACTACCTCGCCCTGCGACTGCTCGGTAGCCCCGACGTCCTGCTCACCGGTGACTCGGCGGTGCGCGCCGGCGCGGCCGCGCTCGGCCTGCCGTCAAAGCCAACTGACCTGGCCGATTCCGTGGCGGCTTTCGCGCCCTGGCGCAGCTACCTGATGACTCACCTGTGGCGCGCCGCGTCACTCCAGCGGAAGGACTCCTGATGCACGCATACGAGATTGTCGACACACCCGACGGGCCGTTCACCGTCATCGAACGACCCGATGGCGTGGTCGTGGCCGCGGGCTGGTCGGCCGACCCCGCCGCCGTCGCGAGCCGTTCCCGAATCAAACCGGGCGACATCGCCGCCCGAACCACGGCATCGGCCGATGCCGTACGAGCCTGGTACGCGGGTGACACACACGCTCTCGACGCGATCACCGTGGAGCAGTCGGGCACCGCGTTTCAGTCGCGGGTGTGGGCGGCGCTGCGTGAGATACCGGCAGGCGAGGTGCGCCGGTACGGCGAGGTAGCCGAGTCCCTCGGCACCACGGGCGCGAGCCGCGCGGTCGGTGCCGCGTGCGGGCGCAACGCCGTCGCGCTGTTCGTGCCGTGCCACAGGGTGGTAGGCGCGAGCGGCAAGCTCACGGGATTCGCGTGGGGAGTCGACGTGAAGCGATCTCTTCTCACGCGCGAGGGCTCGGTCTTATAGTCAGAGGAGAGCGGTCCGGTGGGTCGCCGCAACCACGAGACGGGGGTCACGAGAGATGCAGGTACAGAGCAGGTTCGTTCCGCAGCGGGACATGGCCGTCATTGGCCGAGAGGTCCTCCAGCCCGAGCTAGAAGGCTTCATCCGCTGGGCTTTCACCGAGATATTTGACCGCCTCGCCGATGCCGGATATCGGACCAACGGCACCACGCGCGACGAACCAACGTACGTCATCTTTCATGGGCCGGTGACGCCGGATCAGAGCGCGCTCGTGGAGGTATGTGTTCCATTCGTGGGCAACGTCGAGGATCAGGGCGAGATCACCACCAAGACCGAGCCGGAACACCACGAGGCCTACCTGACGGTGACCAAGGCCGGGCTCGACTTTCCCGCCATTCTGGAGTCGTACGATGCCGTGGCGGCCTGGGTCAACGAGCACGGCGAGATGCTGGAGGAGTTGCCGAGTCGCGAGGTCTACGTCACCGAGGTTCCGCAGGCGGGTCCGGACGATGAGGTGTGCGACATCACGTTCCCTTACCGGCCGGCGGACTAAAAGTCGGGCTTGGGGGGTTGCTTCCTCTAATAGGCTCGACCCAACGCACCACCGCGAACTCTACGAGGAGCAACCATGACTGACGCCAAGCACCCCACGATCACCCGCGACGCGAACGGCGCTCCCGCCGTTGACTTCGCCGGCGCCGAGCAGGTCGAGGGCCTGGCCGTCGTCGTCCTTGAGTCCGGTACAGGGGACGCTGTCATCGAGGGCCAGTCCATCACGGTCCATTACACGGGCTGGCTGTGGGACGGCAACAAGTTCGACTCGTCGTGGGACCGCGGCGAGCCCATCTCGTTCGGCATCGCGCGCGGGTCGCTCATCGATGGCTGGGTGGAGGGCATCGTCGGACAGCCCGTCGGCTCCAAACTACTGCTCGTGGTGCCCCCAGAGTTGGGCTACGGCTTCAGCGACATGGGTCCCATCCCCGCGGGATCGACGCTGGTCTTCGCAGTCGACGTCCTCGCCGCCAACTAGCGGCCGGCGACCAGCAGGCTCGCGAACGCCTGGGCGGCCGGCGCGGCATCGAGCGGCACGCTCAGGAACACCTCCCGGTAGCTCGCGGGCTTAGTGCGCGCGGTCACGATGCCGGGAACGGCCGGGCTGGCGCCGAGTGCCATGCTGGGCAAGATCGCGACGCCTAGGCCCTCGGCGATGAGCTTTTGCACCGTGACGTAGTCCTCCGTAACGAAGGCTACGTCGGGGCTGAAGCCAGCATCGGCCGCGTGGGCGGTGAGGTGAGCGCGGCAACGCGAGCAGCCGGAGATCCACCGCTCGCCGGCCAGTTCGGCGATGTCCACGCGTTTGCGCTTGGCCTGCTCGTGCGAGTCCGGCAGCACCACGAGGTACTCGTCGCGGTCGAGCGGGCGAACCGGCACGTCGGTGGGCGGTGGTGTGGCGTTGTCCGCAAAGCCAATGACGAGGTCCGCATCCCCGGCACGCATGAGGGCGAGGGCGTCGTCAGTCTCGGTCTCGACTAGGCCCACCTCGATGCCCGGATACGTGCGTGCGAACTGTGCGAGTGGCCCAGGCAGCACCCCCGCGCAGTACGACTGGAAGGCCGCGATTCGTAGTCGTCCTACGTTCAGATCCGCGTGCCGGTGAAGCGTGCGCTCGGCGCCCTCAAGGCTCGCGGCGATCACGTTGGCGTGTTCGAGCAGGGCCTCGCCAGCGGAGGTCAACTTGGTAAACCTGCCAACCCGCCTGGTCAGCGGCACGCCGGCCCGTCGCTCGAGCGCGTTGAGGTGGTGTGCGACGGTAGGCTCGCTCAGTCCCATGGCGCGCGCCGCGGCTGCCTTGGAGCCGGCGCGGGCAACCTCGCGGAGAATGAGAAGGCGTTCGACGTCTATCATGAGACCATCATGCCATCGAGGTCTAGGTGTTGACAACCTCATCTTGTGCGGGTCTGTGAACTGACGGAAAATTGTTGACATGCTGAACACGACGATTTCCGCCAGTTTCCCGCACATCCCGGGCTACCTCGACACGGCCTCCTACGGGCTTCCCGCGCACGCCACCTCGGCCGCGTTGGCCCGCGCGGCTCACGACTGGTCGCTCGCCAAGACGGACCCCTACGCGCTCGATGCCACCGTTGACCGCATGCGTGACGCATACGCGACCATCGTGGGCGCGCAGCCCACGGATGTGGCACTTGGGGGATCCGTCTCTCAGATGGTGGGCATGGTCGCCGCGTCCTTGCCCGATGGCGCCCGCGTCCTTGCCGTGGAGCGCGACTTCTCCTCCGTCGTCTACCCGTTCCTCGCGGACCCGCGCCTGAATGTCACCCTGGTGCCGCTTGAGAGCCTGGTCGACGAGATCCGCCCGGGGGTGGACCTCGTCGCGGTCAGCGCCGCGCAGTCGTGCGATGGTCGGGTCGTCGACCTGACCGCACTCGCGATGGCCGCCCACTCCGCAGGAGTGAAGACCTTGATCGACGTGAGTCAGTCCTCCGGCTGGCTCCCCATTCATGCGCGCGACTTCGACGTGGTTGTCGCTGGCGCCTATAAGTGGCTGACCTGCCCGCGCGGCATCGCGCTCGCGGCCATCCACCCCAAGGCCACCTGGATCCGACCCGTGTGCGCCAGCTGGTACGGCTCGGATGACCCGTGGGGCTCGCTCTATGGTCCCGATCTCAAGCTCAGCACGCTGGGCCGACGCCTCGACACCTCGCCCCCGTGGCAGCTCGTCGAGGCTGGTGCCGTGGCGCTGGAGACCCTAGCCGCGCAGGACATCCACGCGTCGTACACCTACTGCACGGGCCTGGCCAACGACCTGCGTGCCGAGTTGGGGATGCCCGCGAGCAACAGCGCGATCCTGTCAGTGACCGGTGTCGACGCCCAGGCACTCGCCGATGCCGGGGTCAGGGCCTCCGCCCGTGACGGACGGGCACGCATGAGTTTCTACATCTACAACGATGCAGCGGATGTCGACCTCGCCGCTCGCACGCTCGCGAAGACTGCGCTGCAGCACGCCTAGGTCGCCCGCCCGCCCGCGACGTTGCGGAGTGAGCCGTGCGCGGTCAGTGCGTGCGTACCGATGGTCCGTCCTGGTCGGTGACAGCTGCGAGCGCGTGCACGATGTTCTCGACCTGGGCTTTGGCGTCTCCAAAGAGCATCGCGGTGTTGTCTCGGAAGAACAGCGGGTTCTGCACGCCCGCGTAGCCGGTGGCCATCGACCGCTTGAACACGACCACCTGCTTGGCGTCCCACACCTCCAGGACGGGCATGCCCGCGATGGGTGAGTGGGGGTCGTCCAGGGCGGCGGGGTTGACGGTGTCATTGGCGCCGATGACGAGCACGACGTCGGTGCTCGCAAAGTCGTCGTTGATCTCGTCCATCTCGAGCACGATGTCGTAGGGAACCTTGGCCTCCGCGAGAAGCACATTCATGTGTCCGGGGAGGCGACCAGCCACCGGGTGAACGCCAAACCGCACGTCCACGCCGGCGCCGCGCAAGCGCGCGACGAGGTCCGCGACCGGGTACTGCGCCTTGGCGACTGCCATGCCGTAACCAGGAGTGATGACGACTCGGCGCGCCTGCGAGAGCTGCTCCGCGACCTCGGCCGCGTGTGTCTCGTGGTGCTCGCCGTGCTCGCCGTCGGCTGCGACGACCGTCCCGCCCTCCGAGCCAAAGCCGCCCAGGATGACGGAGATGAACGACCGGTTCATCGCCTTGCACATGATGTAGGACAGGATGGCTCCGGACGACCCCACCAATGCGCCGGTGACGATGAGCAGGTTGTTGTTGAGCACGAAGCCCGCCGCGGCGGCCGCCCAGCCGGAGTAGGAGTTCAGCATCGACACCACGACCGGCATGTCGCCGCCGCCAATCGACGCAACCAAGTGCCAGCCGAGCAGTAGCGCCATGAGCGTCATGAGGATCAAGGGCAGCAGCGACGGGCTGGCGAGGAACCAGGCGAGCAGACCGGCCGATGCGATGAGGGCGCCCAGATTGAGCAGGTTCCGTCCAGGCAGGGTCAGAGGCGCGGATTTGATGCGTGCGGACAGCTTCAGGTACGCGACGACGGACCCGGTGAACGTCACCGCGCCAATAAGGACGCCCAGGTAGACTTCCACGAGGTGGACCGCATCCGCGTGTGACTCGGTGAGGTACGAGTTGAAGCCAACGAGCACCGCCGCGAGGCCCACAAAGCTGTGCAGCATGGCGATCATCTCGGGCATCTGGGTCATTTCGACTCTGCGTGCACGCCAGGTGCCGACGGTCGCGCCGATTCCAAGCGCCAGGGCGATCAGCAGGAGTGTCACGAACCACTCACGCTGGCTCTGCTCGAGGCTCAGTAGCATGGTCGCCACCACGGCGAGTCCCATGCCAACCATGCCGAAGATGCTTCCCCGGCGGGCAGCATCGGGCCGGGACAGGCCGGCGAGGCTCAGAACAAAGAGGATGGCCGCGAGCACGTACACGGCCTGCACGAAGGAAGTCATCATGTCAGGCGTCCTTCCTAAACATCCCGATCATTCGGAATGCGACGAGGAAGCCACCGAAGATGTTGATGCTCGCCAGGGTGGCGGCCACGACCGCCAGGATCGTCACCCACCACTGGTCACTGCCGATCTGCAGCATGGCACCCACGAGGATGATCCCGGAGATCGCGTTGGTCTGGGCCATGAGCGGGGTGTGGAGCGAGTGACTCACGTTGGAGATCACGTAGTAGCCCACGAATACCGCCAGGATGAACACGGTGAAGTGGCCGAGGAAGGCGGGCGGTGAGAACGTGATCGCCAACATGAGCAGCACGGCGGCGAGGCCGTAGCCTACGAGTTGCTTCTGGCCTTTGCGGCGCTTCGCCTCGGCGGTGACTCGGGCCTGCTCGACGGGGTCCACCTGTGTCGGCTCGTCCACCACGGGGGCGGCTGAGACCTGAACGGGCGGCGGCGGCCACAGGATGTCACCGGCGTTGACGACGGTCATTCCGCGCTGGACGACGTCCTCCATGTCGAGGGCGACCTGGCCGTCCTTGCCTGGGGTCAGTAACTTCATCAGGTTGACGATGTTGGTGCCGAAGAGCTGCGAGGTGTGCTGCGGCATGCGGCTGCTGAGGTCGGTGTAGCCGATGATGATCACGCCGTTGTCAGTGACGATCTTCTCGCCAGGAACCGTCAATTCGCAGTTGCCGCCGGCGGGAGCAGCGAGGTCGACGATGACGCTGCCGGGCCGCATGCGCGCGACCATGTCTGCGGTGATGGTGGTGGGTGCGTGGCCGCGGATGAGCGCAGTGGTGATGATGGCGTCGGCCTTTGCGGACTCCTGCGCGTACATGTGCGCAGTGAGTTCTTCCTGCTCCGCAGTGAGTTCACTCGCGTAGCCGTCGGCGCTTACTTCCTGCTGGGCGGACTTGGCCTGCACGAACTGTGCGCCCATGGACTCGATCTGCTCGCCCACCTCGCTGCGAACGTCGTATGCGCGCACCTGGGCGCCTAGGCTGCCGGCCGCGCCAATTGCGGCGAGGCCGGCCACGCCACCGCCGATCACGAACACGTGTGCAGGGTTGGTCTTGCCCGCGGCGGTGACCTGACCGGTGAACATGCCGCCGTACTCCTCGGCGGCCTCGATCACAGCGCGATAGCCGGCCACGTTCGACATGGTGCTGAGGACGTCGAGCGCCTGAGCCCGGGAGATGCGTGGCACCGCGTCGAGCGCCATGGCACTCGCGCCACGCTCGGCCAGCGCGTCCAACAGTTCGGGGCGAGAAGCGGGAGACAGCATCGACACCAGCAACGCGCCCTGGGGCAACGTCTCGATCTCGTCCTCGGTGGGCGCGTTGACCTTGGTGATGACGTCGGACGTCCAGACGTCGTGAAAGTCGCCGATCGTTGCGCCGGCGTCGACGTAGGCGGAATCGGGGAAGCTCGCGGCCAGGCCGGCGGTCGTCTCCACCACTACCTCGTAGCCCAGGGCGGTGAGTTGGGCAACCGTCTTGGGGGATGCGGCAACCAACCGCTCGCCGGAGCGAGACTCCTTGGGGACTCCGATGCGCATCGTCTACTCCTCGGTTGGGGGCACTGCTCCGAGCCCAGTGTTGGGGTCCTCGGCGCGGTCAAGGGTCACACAAGCCAATATAGGTGGAACTATGCGACCCACCGCGGGACCTTCTGCCCACTTGCCCAGCGGGAGCGTTCGAACCCGATAAACCTCGCAAGATAGACTGTGCCGACTGCAGATTCCCCAGACTATGGAGTAATCGTGATTTCTCTGATCTTGCTCAACGGTGGGGTGGGTGCCCGTGCGCGCACCGCCGGACCAAAACAATTCGTGAAGATCAACGGCGTGCCGATCGTCGTCTATTCGTTGAAGGCCGCCGACGAGGTCGCTGAAATCACCGAGATTGTGCTCAACTTTCCTCCGGGGCACCGCGACACTCTCGAGGCGTTGGTGCGCGACTACGCCATCCAGACCCCGGTCAAATATGCCGATGCTGGCCAGACGCGCCAGCAGTCTGTCGCTTTGCTTCTGGATCAGGTCACCAACGACGACGTGCTGCTACACGAGAGCGCACGGCCGATCGTCACGGCCGACGATTTCCGCACGCTGATCAACTCGGATCACGCCAACGTGGGCTTCATGCGTGAAATCTCATTCACCGTTGCGCCTGTCGACCCCGACACGAGTCGCGTGACCGGTAGCCTCGAGCGCTCCCGTTTGCGCAACGTTCAGTTGCCGCAAAAGTTCAATCTCGATGATCTGCGTCGGGGCCACGAGTTTGCGAGCGCCTCCGGCACTCACTACACCGAGGACGCGACGATGTGCGCCGATGCTGGTATCGACGTGTTCTTTGTCGAAGGCTCGGAGCACAACCTGAAGGTCACCACGCCAGGCGACGTCAACCTCGCGACCATGCTGTTGCGCCGCGAGGGGGACGAAAATGTCTAAGACTGCTCTCATCACCGGTGCCTCCAAGGGCATCGGCCTGGAAACCGCCCACCGCCTTGCCGCATCCGACCTGGACATCACCACGGTCATCCTGATGGCTCGCCAGTCGGACGACTTCGACGCGAACTATGCGGCCCTCGAGGCCGAGGTAGGCGACGGCGTCACCCTGGTGCGCAGCATCGTGGACGTGGGCGATCGCGACGCGCTCATTGTCGCCATCGGCGAGCTGTATGAGGCCCACGGCACCATCCACTACCTCGTGAACAATGCCGGGTATACCAACCCCGTGCCGATTCACCAGGTCGACTTCGCGGACTTCGAGCGCACCATGGCAGTCAACGTCTATGCGCCGTTCACCCTCGTACAGGAGCTCTTGCACCTCGGCAACCGATTCGACGTCATCGTCAACATCGCCTCGACGGCCGGTATCAACGGCCGCTCGGGCTGGCTGACCTATTCAGCCTCCAAGGCAGCGGTCATCAACATGTCCGAGGTCATGCGCGACGAGCTCAAGATCTACGGCACCCGCGTGGTGTGCCTCTCGCCCGGCCGCACCGCCACCGCGCTGCGCCGCGTGCTCGCCCCCGAGGAAGACCCGAGCACCATCATGCAGCCGCAACACGTGGCACAGGTGATCGAGACGATGCTCGGCCCCACAGGTCAGTACGTCGACCAGCAAAACGTCATCGTCCGTCAGTAGTCGCCGGTGTTTGGTTCGCTGACTTCCCTCGTGAAGCCGCGGCGCGTGGCTCCGCTCGTCATGGGCGGCGTTGTCGTTGTCGCGGCCGCCATCGACGCGGAATGGCTCGATTGGGCCGTGATCGCCCTCGTCGTGCTGCTCATTGCGACGTCTCTGGCGACCCCTGTGTCCAAGCGGATGCACTCGCGCTTCCCCAATATCGGTCCGGTGGGCCGCCTGGCTGCTGGCGCCGCAGACGGCGCGGCGGCGAAGTGGTTCGCCCTGGGCGCGCTCGCGGTGTATGCCGAGCGTGAAGGCGGTGACCTGTCATGGCAAGCTGCTGCGATCGTCGCCGTGGGCGTCGCCGCGGTGGCATTGGCCACCGTGGCACTGAAGCCGGCGACCCGCGGTGACCTGCGGCTCAACCTCGATTCGGTACGTGTCTCTCGATCCCTTCCGTGGGCGCTTGCCGCGCTGTCGCTGTCCGCCAGCTCGTCCATCCTGGCGCTCGGCACGTGGCCCGGCATTCCCGCACGGATTCTCGCGACCATCGCGGCGGTGCTGTTCCTCCTGGGGGCCTTCTATGTGCTGCGGCGCATCGTCAATCGGAATGTTTACCGCGAGCGCACTCGACTGCGTATTGAGGGTATCGGCGCACGTTTCGCGATTCATATCTCGGGCCCAGCCAACTCCTCGTACCAGCTCAACACGTGGTTGCCCCTCTTCGACAAGCTTGACGAGCGCTTTGTCATCATGGTGCGCGAGGAGTCGCTGTACGCGGAGATCTGCGAGCTCACGGATCAACCGGTGGTCTACTCCAGTACCCTGCGTGCCGTCGATGACGTGTTAGCCATGGGAATCGGCACGGTGTTCTACGTGAATAACGCCGCCGCCAATACGCACCTGATTCGCCGCGGTCAACTTCACCACGTCCAGCTGCTGCACGGAGACAGCGACAAGCCGTCCAGCCGAAACCCGGTGAGCGCGATGTACGACGAGTTGTTCGTCGCGGGCCAGGCAGCAATCGATCGTTACTGGGACAACGGGATCGAGATCCCGCGCAACAAGTTCCGTATTGTGGGCCGCCCGCAAGTGGCAGAGATCTCCGGTCCCATGCCCGTGACCGGACCCAAGACTGTGGTGTACGCGCCCACATGGAATGGCTTTTTCAACGATGCCAATTACTCGTCGCTACCCCGCGGAGTCGAGATCGTGACGGCGCTGCTCGACCAGGGTGCCACCGTGATCTTCAGGGAGCACCCGTACTCGAACAAGTCGGCCGAGCTCGCGCAGAATGTTCAAGAGATTCAGGACCTGCTGGCGGCCGATGCCGCCGCGACGGGTCGTGCGCATCGCTTTGGCCCTCAGATGTTTGCGGAGATGACGCTCGTCGACTGCTTCAACGCGTCCGACGCCGCAGTCACTGACATCTCTGCGGTCCCGATTGACTATCTCTTCAGCGCCAAACCCATCGCGATCATGGAGATGCGCCCCGATGTGTTGGTACGCATTGACGGCCGGCCCACTCTCGCATCGGCGTCCTACATCGCCCAGCCTGACGACGACGTGGCCCCGTGGATCGCACGCCTCCTTGCGGACAAGGAACTACCGGGCGAGCGCGAAGCGGCGCGCGAGTACTACTTGGGGCCCTTCGGCCACGAGGGCTACGAGGCGCACTTTGTCGATGCGTTGCACGAGGTCATTCAGAA
The DNA here is from genome assembly GCF_000975135.1 of Demequina aurantiaca. Classification (GTDB taxonomy): domain Bacteria; phylum Actinomycetota; class Actinomycetes; order Actinomycetales; family Demequinaceae; genus Demequina; species Demequina aurantiaca. The sequence goes on from NZ_BBRF01000001.1 coordinate 947,382, forward strand.
CCACGAGTTCGTGGGCGAACTCGACCTCGAGTCGTAGCGCTTAGTCCTGGCTGAGTTCCACGCCGAGCGCTCGTGAGCGAGCCACTGCGGCATTCGCGCCAGCGGCAACTACGCCCTGCAAGCCGGCGTTCTCCATGGCCTCGAGCGCCGCAATCGTGATTCCCTTGGGGGAACTGACGCGCCTACGTAGTTCCTGTGGCTCGTCGCCCGTCTCCTGGAGGAGATGTGCGGCGCCAATGAAGGTCTGGGCAGCGAGTGCGACGGCGAGCTCTCGGTCGAGTCCCTGAGCCACGCCCGCCTCGGTGAGTGCCTCGACCATTGCGTAGAAATATGCGGGTCCCGAGCCGGACACTGAGGACAGCGCATCCATCTGTGCCTCCTCGATGCCCACCACCATGCCGGTGGCGCTGAGCATTCCGGCGACGAGGTCCAGGTGAGCCTGGTCAGCGTGCGCGCCGGCGGCAATGCCGGTCACTCCGCGGGCCACGATCGACGGAGTATTGGGCATCGCGCGTACCACCGGCGTGCCCTCGGGCAGGCGCTGCTCGTAGTACTCGCAGGACAGTCCGGCAGCAACGGTGATGACGAGTGCGCCGTCGCGGAGGTTGTCCGCGATGTCGCCCATAATGTCGCCCGCCTGCTGAGGCTTGACGGCGATGACCACGATGTCGGCACCGTCGACCGCGGGGGCGATCTCCTGGGTGGTATCGATGCCGTGCGCCTCCTGTAGTGCTGCGGCGCGCACCGAACCGCGGTCGGCGACGACGATCTTGTCCGCCGGCCAGCCGGCCACGCGCAGTGCGGTGATGATGGTGCCGCCCATGACGCCGCCGCCAAGAATGGCAATCCGGGGTGCGTTGGGCGCGGTGTTGGTCGCAGTGTCGCTCATAGCAACCAGGCTACCCGCGCTGGCTAGAAACCAAACCCATCAACAAAGCCGGCCACAGCATCGGCGGGACCTACGGCGGTGAAGACCGCGGTGCCGTTGATCCACAGGATCGTGGAGTCCGCGCCATTGGCGATCGTGACCTGGCTGCCAACCTCGGCGCCATCGACCACGACGGGTTCGGGGTCGGTGCCGCCCACATTCAGAGCCTCGAAGGTCGTCTGCGCTGCACCCACGTCGTAGTGCTGCCACGCGGTGACGACAATCTCGATGGTGCCATCCGAGTAGGTCAGCGTGTCGCTCTCCGCGACGCCACTCTCGTCGGGCCCCTCGTCCGGATCCGCGAGGGTCGCGACCGAGTTCGTCAGCGCGTACGCACCCACCGTCGTGGGCATGGCCGCGAGGAAGTCGGAGGGATCCGTGGGGGCCACGGGTTCGATGGTGGGGGTGGCCTCCGTCGTCACCGTCACCTCGACGGGTTCCATCGGTTCGGACGACTTGAAGAAGAGTGCCCACACCGCGACGCCGACTCCCAGCAACACCACGATTCCGGCAATAATGAGGAACGCCGGAGACTTCCAGATCGGTCCGGATCCATCGCTGCCATCGTCATCACCACTGACAGGCGGGACCACGGGGAGTCCACTGTCGCCATCGTCCTCACCAGTTTCTGGCTCCGGCTCCTCGGCAGATTCTGCTTGGGCGGATGGATCCTCGTCGGGATCTGGGGATACTGCCGTGGTGTCGGCGTCGGTGGGGGTTGGCCCATCGGTGATGGGCTCCGTCTGGGGGTTCGGCTGGTCGCCCGCTGTTCCCTCTGCTGGCATGTCTGTCGTGGCGTCGTCGTCGTGTGATGCGGTAGCCATGGTGTCCTCCGGAGTGGATGCAGTAGGGGTTTCGTGAGACGTCTGGGACTCGAGATCCTGGGGCACGACGATGGGCGTAGGCACGGACGGCGGCGCGGCAACTGCCGGCTCGTAGGCGGGCTCATTGGATTCCACCAGAGTCGTGTGCGCGAGAGGCGATTCGGCATCCTCCACATCGCCGGCCGGGGAGGGCTCGTAGAGCGGAACGAATGCCGGTTCGTCGTCAAAGGTGGGGAGCTCGCCGATCGCCAACAGGGTGGCAGCGGAAGGTGCCAGCTTGCGCACGGTGCCAGTTCGAGGAGCCGGGGGCTCGGTTGGCGCTGTCGTGGAGACGTCCGCAGCGACGCTGTCCTCGTTGGGCTGCGCAGTCTCGATTCCCGCCCCGGGTGTGAACGGGGCGAGGTATGGCGAGGTCGCGGCGGGGCCGGCCGATGCATCGTCCCTGCTGGGGGCATTGACAGCGATTTCGGTCGTGACGGCGGCCGTGGGAAACGTCTCCGCGGCATCGGGCAGCGTGACGGCCGGGACTAGTTCGGCGGCGTCCGCATCGATGGGCGTGGGCACTCCGGTGCGCTTAGCGACGCTAGGGAGGGGTGGCTTCACGGGGGTGAGGCCGTGTGCATCTGAGATGGATCGCGGTTGCTCACCCGAGTCCTCGTCCGATGCTTGCCGAGCGGCGGGCTCCTCGCCCGGGGAGACGCGGTGCCACGGCGAAGCGCGACGGGGCGTCTCGGACTCGGTTGACATAGCGCCAGCCTACGGCGAAAACTGCCGAGTTGACCTCGTTCCTTGCCGGTGTGTGTCTGATCCCTCGGCTACCGTGAACCCCATGGCAACCAGCACCCGCAAGTCCACTCCGGCCTACCGCTGCACCGAGTGCGGCTGGATGGCCGTGAAGTGGGTGGGACGCTGCGGCGAGTGCCAAGCGTGGGGAACTGTCGTGGAAAACGGGTCGACCCCGTCGGGGCCCGCCACCAAAGCCACCGCCGCCTCTCAGCCGGCCGTGCCCATCTCCCAGGTGTCGGAGGCTGCCTCCGAGCGGCTGCCCACCGGCGTGGGGGAGTTTGACCGCGTCCTGGGTGGAGGCCTCGTGCCAGGAGCAGTCATTTTGCTCGCGGGAGAGCCCGGTGTCGGCAAGTCGACTCTGCTGCTCGATGTCGCCGCCCGCGCCGCACGCAGCGGACGCACAGTGCTCTATGTCACTGGCGAGGAGTCGGCCGGCCAGGTGCGACTGCGGGCCGAGCGCATCGGTGCCTTGGAGCCCAATCTGTTGTTGGCCGCGGAGACTGACCTTGGTGCAGTGCTCGCGCACTTGGACGCCCAGCAGCCGGACTTGGTGATGGTGGACTCGATTCAGACCATCGCCTCGGCTCAGATTGAGGGCACTCCGGGAGGCGTGGGCCAGGTCCGCGAGGTCGCGTCCGCGCTCATTCAGGCGGCCAAGACACGCGGGTTCCCGATGGTGCTCGTGGGCCACGTCACCAAGGATGGATCCGTCGCGGGACCGCGCATTGTGGAGCACTTGGTCGACGTCGTGTGTCAGTTCGAGGGCGAGCAGCACTCCCAACTGCGGCTGTTGCGCGCCATCAAGAATCGCTTCGGCTCCGTGGACGAGGTGGGCTGCTTCCAGCTAGTCGATGCTGGGATCGAGGGAGTGAGTGACCCTTCCGGCCTATTTCTCTCTCGCGAAACCACGCCGGTGCCGGGCACCTGCGCCACCATCACGATCGATGGCAAGCGACCGCTACCAGCGGAGATCCAAGCTCTGGTGGCCCCGAGTGCCCTGGCAAACCCCCGCCGGGCAACGTCGGGGATGGACTCGTCGCGGGTCTCGATGATTCTGGCGGTGCTGCATCGGCGCGTCGGCGTCGCCGTCGCGGCGGACGACGTTTATGTGTCGACCATCGGAGGTGCGCGGGTGACCGAACCCGCAGCGGACGTGGCGCTGGCCCTCGCCCTAGCATCGGCGCGCTCCGACCGACCGGTGCGTGACGGCTGGGTGGCCGTGGGAGAGGTAGCACTGTCCGGCGCCCTCCGGCCAGTGTCGGGCACGGCGCAACGCGTGGCCGAGGCCGCTCGGCTCGGGTTCACCGACATCGTGGTGCCGACGTCGACCGGTGGCTCGTCGCGAGACAAGTCACCCGTGAGTATCAGGGTTCATCACGCGTCGACGCTTGCCGAGGCGGTGTCCCTCGCGCTTCCCGCCAGCAGTTAGCGGTTGGCCGCGGAGTTATTGGAGGCGGAAGACGGCCGAGTCGCTCTCGATACCCTGCACCGTGAGCGCCGCGTTGTACGTGCCGGCACGGGGAGAGGCGCTGACCTCCTCACAGTCGGGAGCTGAACGCTTGCCGTTCCAGGTGACCGCGACGGTGTCCTCGGTGCCAGGCTCCAGCACCAGTTGCGTGGCGGCGACGGCCTCGTCCGCGGGGCAGTCGGTGGAGCTGTAGATGCGGTCCGAACCCGAGGTGATCAGCAACTCGGTGCCGTCGGCGGTGGTGTCGAGCAGGCATGGGCTCGAGCCATCCTGAGCCAGATCCACATCGAACGTGACGGGCGAGCCGGCGGCTACATCAGCGGGATTTGCGGTGGTGGTGATGGTGAGGTCCTCGGGGCCGCACGCACGTGACGCGGCGGCTGCGTTCGCAGAAGCACTTGGATCCGGCGACGTTGTCGCGCCTGACGTGGGCGCGGGCGAGGTGGTGGCTGCATCAGAGGGCGTGGCCGCAGGGTCATTACTGCCGTCGGTCGCCTTGGCGACAATGAACCACACGAGGGCGATCAGAACCACAATTCCGATGCCCACGATGAGGCGTCGTTTCCAGTAGACCTCGGGCGGTTCCTCGCCGATAGGGTTTCGCAGTCCGTCCACGACTCCTCCTCGCTCTCTCACTAACGGTAACCCGCGTGCGGCTGGAACAATGAAGCCATGCCGAAGCCTCCGCAAGCCGCACCGCTCACCCGGGTGGCCCCACACGACGAGGCGATGGTTGAGGCCGTCATCGATTGGTTCGTGGCCGAGGCGCGCGACTTGCCCTGGCGGCGCGCCGACTGCACGCCATGGGGGGTGTTGGTCAGCGAGATTATGCTCCAGCAGACCCCCGTGGCACGGGTCGAGCCCGTATGGCGCGAGTGGATGCTGCGGTGGCCGACGCCAGCCGCACTCGCCGAGTCCACGCAGGCCGATGCCGTTCGGGCCTGGGGACGGCTGGGCTACCCCCGGCGCGCTCAGCGGCTGTGGGAATGCGCTCGCGTCATCGTCGAACGTCACGGCGGCGACGTGCCGGGCGCCGACCCTGACCTGGGTGAGGCCGAGCTGCTCGCCCTTCCCGGCATCGGCGACTACACGGCAGCCGCAGTGCGAGCCTTCGCGTTTGGCGAGCGAGCGGTGGTGCTGGATACGAATATTCGACGGGTCATCGGGCGCGCGTGGCACGGGCAGGCGCTCCCGGCTGCGCACCTGACCAAGCGGGAGCGGGATTTCGCCGCGGCGTTGGTTCCGGAGGTCGCGACAGAAGCGGTGGCTTGGAGTGCCGGGTCGATGGAACTCGGAGCCCTGGTGTGCACCGCGCGGGTTGCCCGTTGCGAGGAGTGCCCGCTGGCCACGGAGTGTGTGTGGCTGGCCGCGGGGAAGCCAGGTCTCGAGGAGGCACCCAAGCGCACCCAGGCGTGGCACGGCTCCGACCGCCAGGTTAGGGGGCGCGTGCTTGCGGTGCTGCGTGAGGCATCGGCGCCGGTGAACGTGACAGGGCTGGCCGTGCTGGAAGACGTCGAACCGGGACAACTCGACCGATGCATCGGCTCGCTGGTCGACGACCGTCTGATTGCCCTGGTAGACGAGCAAAAAGGCGCGTACGCCCTCGGGTGAGGGCGCACGCGCCTTGAGGCTTGCTCTGGGTTAGCCGCGCTGCGTGCCGTGGACGGCGTACGGCTCGATGGCGGCGATCTCGTCGTCGGTGAGCGGGTCGAATGACAGTGCGCCAACGGTGTCGCGCAGCTGAGCGACGGAGGACGCGCCCACCAGAGCCGATGTCACGCGGTCGCCGCGTAGCACCCACTGAACGGCCATCTGCGCGAGCGTCTGACCGCGGCCCTCCGCGATCTCGTTGAGCGCACGGGTGCGCTCGAGGTACGTCTCGCTGATCTGCTTCTCGGATAGGAACTGCGAGTGAGTCGCACGCGAGCCTTCGGGGACGCCCTTCAGGTAGCGGTTGGTCAGCATGCCCTGCGCGAGCGGGGAGAACACGATCGATCCCACGCCCTCCGCCTCGAGTACATCGAGCAGGCCCTTGTCCGGGGTGCGCTCGTACATGTTGTACGGGAACTGGTGGATCAGCATCGGCGTGCCGAGGTGACGCAGGATCCGGATGGCCTCGAGGGTGTCCTCGGGACCGTAGTTCGAGATGCCCGCGTAGAGGGCCTTGCCCGACCGCACCGCGGCGTCGAGCGCCATCATCGACTCCTCGATGGGGGTGTCGGGGTCTGGGCGGTGGTGGTAGAAAATGTCGACGTAGTCGAGCCCCATGCGGGTCAGCGACTGGTCGAGTGAGGCGAGTAGCGACTTGCGCGAGCCCCACTCGCCGTAAGGGCCGGGCCACATGTAGTAGCCGGCCTTGGTGCTGACCAGGATCTCGTCCCTGTATGGCTTGAGGTCTGACGCGAACACACGGCCAAAGTTCTCCTCGGCGCTGCCCGCCGGAGGGCCGTAGTTGTTGGCCAGGTCGATGTGCGTGATGCCCTGGTCGAATGCGTCCAGGATGATATCGCGTTGGGTGTCTAGAGCGTTGGCTCCCCCGAAGTTCTGCCACAGGCCCAGGCTCACGCCGGGAAGGCGGATTCCGGACTTGCCGCAGCGGCGGTAGCTCATGGTGTCGTAGCGGGCCTCGCTGGCCACATGGGGTGTGTGAGTCATGTTGCCCAGCCTATTGTGTCGAAGATTTGATCGCTAACCACCTGGTAGGAAACGCGACTCGGCGAAGGGGAATTCTGCGTCCGTGACTGCGTTGGACATTAGGTGAGACGACACTTCAATAGGGATGGATGCTGAATGAATATCGCACTTTGGATCGCCGCCGCTCTCGTGGCCGTAGCGTTCGTCATGGCCGGCGCCATGAAACTGTCTAAGGGAAAGAAGTCCGAAGGCGAGATGGCCTGGATGAGGCACTTCTCTGACGCGCAGGTACGAGGCATTGGCGCGGTTGAGATCCTCGGTGGATTGGGGCTGATCCTGCCGGCTGTGACAGGAATTGCCGTGATCCTGGTGCCTATCGCAGCGACCGGACTGCTCATCACAATGATCGGTGCTGTAGTTGTACATGCGAAGGATGGCGACCCCCTCAAGGCCTTCGCGCCCAGCATCGTGCTTGGTGCCCTCGCCTTGTTTGTGGCCGTAGGTCGCTTCTGGATTGTCCTCTTCGGAGGCTAGCCCGGCTACCCCCTATCTCCCGCGCTTACATCTGGGCCCAAAATCGAGGGATTCTGGGCCCAAATGTAAGCGCAGGAGTTGGTGGGGCTATCCACAGATTGATGTGCAGCCGCATCGCACGTGACTTCCACGTGGTGGAGTCGTGGCATGGCACTACCTCTTCACCTTGACGAGCCGACGACGGTGAGCGAGTATCTCGACCGCGTACGCGCTCCTTGTCGACGATCAGATCTCGAGAGCGAGTGGTCTAAGCACCGCGTGAGAGCTGCGTTGCACAGTGGCGACGCCGTAGCCCTGCTGCCTGGTCTGATCGTTGCACGAGCACACGTGCAAAATCCCACCGTGAGAGCCCAGGCGATCAGCGCTTGGTGCCACCGCGCCGTCGTGACGGGGCAACTGGCACTGCACCTTGAACGGTCCGAGTTGGCTGCACCCGAGATTGCGGATGTCCTGATCGAGCGGCCCTATACCGTGAGAGCCCCGGATTGGATCCGCGTGCGGTCGGTCGCCGAACTACCGCCAAGTCGTGTTCGCAACCTGGTGCGCCTGGCCACGCCCGCCCATGCGCTGGTTGACGCGTGGCGTGCCGCGCATCCGCGTGATCGCAGGTCAACCTTCTACGAGGCGATGTGGGAGCGATGCTGCTCTGTCGCTCGTCTGTTCGAAGCACTCGAATGGGCACCACGAGTCCCCGAACGAAGGACGCTTCTACACCTCGTCGCACACTTTGCGCGGGGTGCGACGTCACCGCTTGAGGTGCTCGCACGGAACGAGGTGTTCACAGGTGCTGATTTTGCGAAGCTTGAGTGGCAAGCAGAGATCACTACCAGTGGCCGACGTCGAGTCGCGGACGCCCTTCATCGAGAAGCACGTGTCTTGATCGAACTCGATGGCGAGGCCTTTCATGGCTCGGCAAAGGCGCGTCGGGCGGATCGTGAGCGCGACGTCGAGCTCGCCGCAGCCGGCTATCTCACTTTGCGCTTTGGTTGGCGTGACCTTCACGACAGGCCCTCGTGGTGCCGCGACAGGGTTCGCCGAGTCCTCAAGACCCGTCTCGACGATGCTCGCTAACCCCTGCGCTTACATCTGGTCGCAAAACTCGTCAGTTTTTCGCCCAGATGTAAGCATAGGAGGAGAGCTGGTGGGGGGCGTCTCACCGATGGGGGCGCGGGCGCGGAAGTTGGCGCGGGCTCCGGCGCGGAACGGCAAGTCTCGCCACCAGAATCGGCCAGGTCTACCGCCAGACGGCCGATGCCGTCGCCCGGCAACGCGAAGGGCCCCACCTCCGTCTGGAGATGGGGCCCTTCGCGGAACTAAGACTTGCTATTCGCCGGTGCCCTTGGGAACGTCTTCACCTTCGTGAGGACCGTCGCCCGCGAGCTCCGAGGACGCTCCGACCGGAGCGTGCTCGATCGTCATGGGGCCACCCGTGATGTCGTCCTTGTCGAGGCCCTCGAACGTGAACTCCGCGGTGGAACCCTCGCCCTTGACGTCGACGCGCACGATCTGCCCTGCAGTGAGTTCGCCGAACAGGATCTTCTCCGACAGGGCATCCTCGAGCTCGCGCTGCAAGGCGCGGCGCAGGGGTCGAGCACCGAGGACGGGGTCGTAACCCTTCACCGCGAGCAACTGCTTTGCGGCGTCCGTGAGCTCGATACCCATGTCCTTGTCTTGCATGCGGATGTCCAACTTGGCGACCATGAGGTCGACGATCTGCACGATCTCCTGCTGTGTGAGCTGCGGGAAGACCACCACGTTGTCCACGCGGTTGAGGAACTCAGGCTTGAAGTGATCCTTCAGCTTGGTGTTCACCAGCTTGGTCATCTCTTCGTAGCTCTGTCCACCCTCTGTCGCGACCGAGAATCCCGTGGCCTGACGACGCGAGATCGCGTCGGCACCGAGGTTGGTGGTCATGATGATGATGGTGTTCTTGAAGTTGACCTCGCGACCCTGAGCATCGGTCAACTTGCCGTCTTCCAGGATCTGGAGAAGTGAGTTGAAGATGTCCGGGTGGGCCTTCTCGACCTCGTCGAACAGGACCACGGAGAACGGCTTGCGGCGGACCTTCTCGGTCAGCTGGCCACCCTCTTCGAAGCCCACGTATCCGGGAGGGGCACCGAACAGTCGAGCGACCGTGTGCTTCTCTCCGTACTCGGACATATCGAGGCTGATGAGCGAGCTCTCGTCGCCGAACAGGAACTCGGCGAGCGCCTTGGCCAACTCCGTCTTACCGACACCGGTAGGACCGGCGAAGATGAACGAGCCACCGGGACGCTTGGGGTCCTTCAGGCCTGCACGAGTACGACGAATGGCCTGAGACAGCACCTTGACGGCCTGGCTCTGGCCGATGACGCGCTTGCCCAGTTCGCCTTCCATCTGGAGGAGACGCGAGGACTCGTCGGAGGAGACGCGGGCCACGGGAACACCCGTGGACATGGCGAGCACCTCGGCAATGAGCTCTTCGTCAACGACTGCGGCGACGTCGAGGTCGCCTGACTTCCAGGCCTCCTCCTTCTCGGAGCGCTCCTCGGTGAGGCGGCGCTCCACGTCACGCAGCGACGCTGCCTTCTCGAAGTCCTGCTCGTCGATCGCGGATTCCTTGTCGCGGCGGACGTTGGCGATCTTGTCGTCAAGGTCTCGCAGCTCGGGAGGTGACGTCATGCGACGGATGCGCAGGCGCGCGCCCGCCTCATCGATGAGGTCGATCGCCTTGTCTGGCAGGAAGCGGTCGGAGATGTAGCGGTCTGCCATCTGAGCCGCGGCCACGATCGCGTCGTCCGTGATCGTGACGCGGTGGAACGCTTCGTAGCGATCGCGCAGCCCCTTGAGGATCTCGATCGCGTGAGCGAGCTCCGGCTCGGGAACCTGGATCGGCTGGAAGCGACGCTCGAGTGCGGCATCCTTCTCGATGTGCTTGCGGTACTCGTCGAGCGTGGTGGCGCCAATGGTCTGGAGTTCACCTCGTGCCAGCATCGGCTTCAAAATCGAGGCTGCGTCAATCGCGCCCTCGGCGGCACCCGCACCCACCAGGGTGTGGATCTCGTCAATGAACAGGATGATGTCCCCGCGAGTGCGGATCTCCTTGAGGACCTTCTTGAGGCGCTCCTCGAAGTCACCGCGGTAGCGCGAACCAGCCACGAGCGAACCGAGGTCGAGCGTGTAGAGGTGCTTGTCCTTCAGCGTCTCCGGCACGTCGCCGCGCACGATCGCCTGGGCCAGACCCTCGACCACGGCGGTCTTGCCGACACCGGGCTCGCCAATCAAAACAGGGTTGTTCTTGGTACGGCGCGACAGCACCTGCATCACGCGCTCCATGATGAGCTCGCGGCCCACGACGGGGTCGAGCTTGCCCTCGCGCGCGGCCTGCGTGTAGTTGCGGCCAAACTGGTCGAGGACCGTCGAGCCGGCAGGGGTGCCCTCCGCTGGGCCGCCACCGGCGGTCGCGGGCTCCTTGCCCTCGTAGCCGGACAGCAGCTGGATGACCTGCTGACGCACGCCACCGAGGTCTGCTCCAAGCTTGCCGAGCACCTGGGCTGCGACGCCCTCACCCTCGCGGATGAGACCGAGCAGAATGTGCTCGGTTCCGATGTAGTTGTGGCCGAGCTGCAGCGCCTCGCGCAGTGACAACTCGAGTACCTTCTTGGCGCGAGGCGTAAAGGGGATGTGACCGGAGGGAGCGTGTGAGCCCTCGCCGATGATCTCCTGCACCTGCTCGCGCACGCCGTTGAGGCTGATGTCCATGGCCTCGAGTGCCTTGGCTGCGACGCCTTCGCCCTCGCGGACGAGGCCGAGCAGGATGTGCTCCGTGCCGATGTAGTTGTGGTTGAGCATGCGCGCCTCTTCTTGGGCGAGCACCACTACACGTCGGGCCCGATCGGTAAACCGTTCGAACATTTTCATCCTCCTTCGTCGTCCGGCGGGTGCCGGGGTCTCCACAGTCACCTGTGGTGTTGCAACCAGGCTAACCACGGTCAGGGGGTGGTTATTGCGATGTTCGCCAGGGGCGTGACAACCGTGACCTGGCCGACACACTGCCGCTCAGCCCCTTGACATCGCTGCAGCGCGCCGATGCTCGCGCGGGGGCTTCCTGAAAGGCCGCCTGCTGGCCGCCACGCGATTAGAAGCCGAGCTCCTTGCGCTTGTCGCGTACATCGTTGCCTTGGCGCCGGACAAAGCCTTTCCAAAACCCCAGGTGCAGGCGCTTGGTGGACGCGACGATTTTCTCCCATTCGGCACGCTCCGCATTTGACGCGAAGGGCTGAGGGGACTCGCGAGCAATGGCTTGTGGATCCTCTGCCAGTAAAGCAAAGAGTGAACTCCTGAGCTGTCTAGGACTCACCCGCAATGCGTTGAGCAGCGTGAGAACTGCTGGATCGGACGTCGCGAGACTGGCCACTGCTAAATGGCCAGTACAGATGTCCTGATGCCCACTGAAGGCGGCTTCTTCCAGAGCCGAGTAGAGAACTTTCCGCAGCGGCTTGCTGAAGGCCATTGGAGGATGGATTTCGTGACATTCACCAGCGTCAATGCCCAGAAGGGGGCGGAAAGCTGGGTATTCGACGCCGAAAGTAGCGAATGCGCGAGCCGCGACGTAATGCGGTTCGCGCGCGCTGGCCGCGAGCAAGTGCACGGGTTGAATAGTGTCAGCATTGCTGTGCACAGCAATGGCTCTGGCGACCTCTAGTGACTCCAGCGCGGACTGCGTGTAGCGATTGATCATGCTCCAACCCTCGTCGCTGGTAGGCCCCCACAATAGCCGGGAGGGAGGGGGTGAGCGGCGCCCTACGCGTGGTGCCGGCGGGCGCGTCGGGTGCGCAGCTTCTGGCGCCAAGGCTCGGGAAACAGAAATCCAGCGATGGCGTCGGAGACGCTCGCCAGTGCCTCAAGGATCATGTCAGGCCTCCACGATGATGGTGATGGGTCCGTCGTTGACGAGCTCCACATCCATGTGGGCACCAAACACACCCGTGCCTACACACAGACTACGCTCGCGCAGCGCATTCGTCACGGCTTCCACCAGTGGTTCAGCCACGGGACCGGGTGCGGCGCCGTTCCACGAAGGCCGACGGCCCTTCCTCACGTCGGCGTACAGCGTGAACTGACTCACCACGATGATGGGCGCGTTAACGTCGGTCGCGGACTTTTCGTCGTCCAAGATGCGCAGTTCGGCGATCTTGCGCGCGATCACCTCGACCTGCTCGGGACCGTCTCCGTGAGTCACGCCCACGAGGGCGACGATTCCCTGCCGGGTGAACTGTGCGGTGACTGCGCCATCGACGGTCACCGATGCGCGAGACGCCCGCTGTAGCACGGCCTTCACGAGCGGCCGATGCTGGGGCGGGATGCGTGCGGATTAGTCACGTGGGGCGGGGGACCAGGGGGTTACCAGGTGCCGCGGTTGTTGTTGCGGGGGCCACTGGGGCCGCCGGAATAGCCGGACACCTTGGGCTTGACGTCTACGAGGTAGAAGATCACCGCGCCCAAGGAAATGATTCCGAGCAGGCCCACAGTGCCGGAGCCGTTGCCGAGTGGCCAGGGCAGGCTGACGAACGCGATGGCGGTGGCGGCGATCATGAGGACCAGCCACAGCGCTTTGCTCTGCTTGCCGGCGGCCTTGAAGGCGCCGTCGGAGGTCTTGGCGGCGTGCACTACTGCGAAGATCGCGGCGATGAAGGCCGCAACGGAGATCGCCAGAATGATGGCGGCTTGGAGGAATGCGAACATGCCCCTACGCTAACGCAGGCGGCAGGACGAGCAGTCCTTCGGCGCTCGCCGCGCTCGCGAGACGACGGTCCCACGCGGCAAAAACTGGCTTCGCCTCGGCCAGCACCAGCGCGCTGGCGAGGTGAATCGCGTCGCCAGCCCGTAGCGGCCGGCGGTCCGTGAGGGCGCCCGATGCATCGGCTACGGCCGCCGTCACCTCCACTTTGTGCAGGCAGGGCCATAGCTCGTTCCAGCGCTCGCGAGCCTGCGCGGCGGGAGCCGCGTCAATACGGCCGATGCGCTCGGCAGACGCTAGTACGGAACGAACCTCCGAGTCGGCGATACGGGAGGTAATCAGCGCATCGGCGTGCTTCCAGAGGCCCACCACCAGCGGCGTTCCAGTCTCGAGCACGCACAGCTTGACGAGCGCGGACGTGTCAAAGTAGACCAGCGACATGGGTTACCTGCGCAGCCGACCGAGCAGGCTCGATAGGGCGTCCTTCGCGGCCTCGGCCTGGGGCAGACGCGGCACTGCGCGATCCTCCGCGGGCGGCGTGATCAGGCCCTCGGCCTCGAGCTTGGCGAGCAGCGAGGCACCATCGACTCCGCTGAGCCGTGCGACGGGCACGCCGTCCTCGGTAATCACGACGTCTTCGCCCGCACGGGCGCTCGCGAGCGCCTCGGTCAGGCCCGAACTGAGTTCTTTCGCGGTAATGTCCACGCGTTCACCGTACTCCCGCCAGCTCCAATGCGCGGGGAACAACGCCTACTCTTCTGGCAGGTCGCCGCCGTTGGCGGCGCATCCCTTCCCCATCATCAGTCCGCGCATGGTGGGGCCGGGCTTGGCGGGGCGGTCCGCGGAGAAGCCATCCGCATTCACAATCAGCTCCTGCGCAGCAGCGACGTCGCCACCGTCCGTGGGGATGTTGAGCTGAGCGGAGGGGTCGGTTGCGCGCTTGATCATGGCGAGGGCGATGGGACCATACTCGTAGTGGCGGCCCACGGAGGTGATACGGCCCGCCTGCTTCGCGTCCTCACCCTCACCGATGAGCACGGCGGCCCCGAGTTCGGGAATCGCGTGGTTGGAGCCGTCCAGGTGCAGCATGGTGAGCCGGCGCGGGGGCCGTCCCACGTTGTGCACCTTCGCGACGGTTTCCTGGCCGCGGTAGCAACCCTTGTGTAGGTGCACCGCGGTCCGAAGCCAATCGAGCTCGTGGGGAAGCGTGGTCTCGTCCACCTCGTGCGATGCCCGTGGGCGGTAGGCCGCGATGCGGGAGGCCTCGCTGGCCCAGGTGCCGGCGAGCGACCAGCCGGACTCCAGGCGTGCGTCAATCTCGGATTCCAGGACGGCGCGGGGCACGAGGACCAGGCGCCAGGCGCGTTCGGTTCCCGGGTGGGTGCTGGTGTCGGCCGCGTAGGTAGTGCCGCCGACGGCGATGTTGGGCCATGGGTCCACCCAGGTCACCGGCTCACCCTGCGCAGCCGGGGCCGAGATGGCTTCGCCGAGCGCCGCCCAATCGGACGTCGCGTCGGTGACTTCGACGCGCAGCATGAACTTCATGCGGTCCAGGAAGGTGGCGAGGCCAGCGGGGGTCTCGGTAATGAGCCACGCGGTTTCGCCATCGTCCACGACGCTCGCGACGTGTTCGATGCGACCCTGAGGGCTGAGGATCATGAACTCGGTGCTGACGCCGGGGGCGAGGGCCGCGACCTCCTGCGTAGTGAGCGAGTTCAGCCACGTGAGGCGGTCAGGGCCGGACACCGAGACGACGCCGAGGTGAGACTGGTCCACCACCGCGCGACCTGCGGCCAAGGCGCGCTGCTCGGCAGCCGGGTCGCCGTAGTGCCAGGCGACCCCTGCATCGGCTCCCGCGTCGGGGACGGCACCGTGACGCATGAGCATCGGCGAGGTAAGTGTGGGGGAAGTCATGTGGGGTGAACGCGCCTGGGGCGCGTGCGATTCCTTAGGAGTTGGTATCGGCGTCGCCGCCGGGAGGGGTGGAGTGTGACTCGTCCGCGGCATCGGCCGTGGAAGCGGAGCCGTCGACGCGGGCGCCGGTCGCATCGGTGACGCGGGACAGGCGGGCTGACGCGTAGGACTGGAGCTCGTGGCCGAATGCAGCCAAGTCCCAGGCCCACATGAGTTCGCCCTGAACGTTTCCGTAGAGACGAGTCGCGCCGTTGACCTCGGCGGCGGATTCGGTGCGTGCCATGAGGTCGGTCGCGAGGTCGATGCGGCCATTGCCCACGGCGCCGACGTAGACGGCGACAAGGCCCGCGGCATCGGCCATGACTACCTCAAGCGGGTGCTGGAACTCCTTGAGCTCGATGCCGTCGGGAGTCGTGGGTGCCACGCGCCAGAAGCCAGATTCGACCGACCACACCTGGCCAACCTCGCCATCCATGCCGATGGTCGTGATGGTCGACGTGTAGTTCAGATAGGGGCCGCCGTCGTGCGTGAAGGACATTTCCTGGCGGAAGTCCGCTGCGGGGATGTCGGGGTAGTCGATTACGCCATGCCCGGCCCAGGTGCCTACCAACCAAGCGAGCGGGTAGACCTCGGGGGCGAGGTCCTCGGGGATGGCGAAGGTCATCGCTTGGAAACCTTGAGCAGACGCCACGCGACCACGCCAGTAATCCAGGTCACTGCGAGGAACGCGGCCACGGCGAGGGCGATGAAGGTGACTTCGAGTGCGGTCATGCGACGAGTCTAACCTCCGCCTGTGGCACGCCCAAAGGCTCGCTTAGGCGTTGCGGGTGGAAAGGCGCTTGGTGAGGAGGTAGATCTCGCAACCCAAGCAGAAATTGAACACAGAATTGAGGAACGATGCCACGGCGACAAACCCGGCGAAGATAAAGAACCCGACGCCCGAGCCGAGTGCACCAAAGACGACCGCCAGAATGGAGAAGGCAAGCCCCACCTGCTGGGCGAATCGCGGGGCGCGGAACGACTCCGTCTCCGTGGGCGCCGCGAGCTTGGGACGAACGAAGCGCTTGAACAACGCCGCCTGGACGGTGGCCTGCGGCCCTACGACGGCACCGGGAACGAACAGCAATGCGAGCACGGCCATGATGACGACACCGATGATGTTGGCGCCAACGACGAGCGCGGCGATCGCGAGTACTAACGTGATGGCCGCGCCAAAGCGCGGGCCACGGGGATCGATCTGCAGATCGCCCGATGCTGGTGCGGGCTTGGTTGCGGGGGTCTCGCTGGTCATGGTGGTCCTCCTGGAGTGACTTCTATTTTAAGCGCCGTTGTGTTGCCGCTTCTAGATTGAATACGGCGCGGACTCCGGCGGGGCCGCGTCGAGGGCCTCGCGCGCCTGCGCAATGCTGGGCGGGCCGGACATCCTCGCCACCACCACGCCATCGGTGTTGAGTACGAGGATCGTGGGAGTACGCATGACGTCGAAACGCCGTGCCAGGTCCAGACGCTCAGTCGCGTCAATCTCGATGTGAACCACGTCCTTGTACTCGCTCGCGACCTGCTTGAGAAGCACGGCAGTTCCGGGGCATTTGGCGCACATGGGGGTGGAGAACTGGACAAAAGTGGCCCGGAATCCGCGAGGTGTGCCCAACGATTCGCTCGACAGCGTTCCGGGTAGCTCGACGTGGCGCACGACGCCGTTGCGGCGCGACCACCAAAGAAAGGCGAGCGACGCCACGGCCAGCAGGCCGACGATGACGATAATCCGGATGAGCATTTCTTGATCCAAGCAGAATTGAGGGGACGCTACGCGGTGCGCAGGCGTGGGATGGGGGCCTAGCCCACGAGCAGACGCCCGCCTAGGTAGACCAGCATTCCCGCTACCAGAACAGGCGTGATGCCCGATGCTATTCCCGCCATGTGTGTGCGGGGGCGCGGCTCGCGTCGGTACAGCTCGTTGGTGAGCACCACGGTGACCGCGCATGAGAGCCCCACGAGGGCTCCGCCCCACCAACTCATCGATGGCAGGAGCTGGCCCATGCCCGAGCCCGCACCTGTGCCGAGCACGATGGTGAGTACGGCGTTGACGTTGCCGTTTGAGGTAAGTACCGCAGCAACGGCCGCGACAGCGAGGACGGTTCCACCAGCCACCACGAGGTCCTCGGCTCCCACGGTGCGGTTTGCCGCCAACCAGGCAGCTCCCGACGTGGCGATCGCGCCTCCCGCGGCTGTGCCTGCGACCGACGTCACGGCATGGCCCCGCTGAGACGCGAAGAAGATCTCCGAGGCAAGCGCCGCGATCGTGACCGCGGCGACGGCGATCACCATGTAGCGGAGGTACGGCTCGCTGCGGCCCAGAGCCACGGCGAAGATGGCGAGCGCGCCACCGCCCGCGATGACGAGCGAGCTGACCATGGTGCGCGACACGTGCGCGAGGTGCGGCCATCCCCAGGCGAGCGCGAGCACGCACAGGAGAATGCCACCAGCCAGGTACTTCGTGCCCAAATAACCCGTCGCGGCGATGACGGCAGCCGCTGAAGCGGTGATAGTCGCCCGCGTGGTGGGAATCATGGTGGTTAGTCTCTCACTACTCGCGCCGGTAAAGTGTTGCCATTCGGAGGTGCCTATGGCCGACCTGTTAGTACTCACACCGTCCACTGACGGCCCCTTCGAGGTTTTGCCCGCCCTTGCACTGCTTTCTCACCGTGCCCGTGTGGTGGCTCCCGAACCATCGGCGATGCTTGAGGCGATGGATGCGGACGTGCTCATCGTGGACGCGCGTGATGATCTTGCGGAGGCGCGCAATAACTGCAAGTTGATTCAGGTCACCGGTGTGACGGTTCCCCTGCTCCTGGTGCTTCACGAGGGTGGCATGTCCATCGTCAACGCCGAGTGGGGCGCGGATGACGTGGTGCTCGCGGGAGCGAGTCCAGCCGAGGTCGAGGCGCGGATCCGGCTGCTGAGCGGACGCGCCAATCAGGCAGACCCCCTCGCCAAGGCCTCAGAGTTCTCCTCCGGTGACCTCACCGTTGACGTGGGTGGCTATACGGCGCGCCTCAAGGGTGTGCCGCTCGATCTCACCTTCAAGGAGTTCGAGCTCATCAAGTATTTGATGCAGCACCCTGGCCGCGTGTATACCCGCGACCAACTTCTCCAGGAGGTCTGGGGTTTCGACTATTACGGTGGTACCCGCACCGTCGACGTGCATGTCCGACGCCTGCGCGCCAAGTTGGGCTCCGAACACGAGCACCTCATCGGAACCGTACGCAACGTCGGCTATCGATTTGACCCGCCCACGCCCAAGGTGACTACGCCGACTGGAGCGGTTTCCACTCCTTCCCAGTAGGTAGGCTGGTAGCCACCGCACGCACCGCTACCTAAGGACGACATTTTGGCCCGCACTGCCGCCGGACGGCTCTTCTCGAAGCTGACGCCGTCGAGCGAGCGCAACCTCGCTGACATGCTGCGCACTGAGCGCGCGGGCGGAGTCCTGCTCCTCATCGGAACCATCATCGCGCTGATCTGGGCGAACTCAGCGTGGGCGGAGTCGTACGACAAACTGCGCGAGTTTCACATTGGGCCAGAGGCGCTGCACCTGAATCTGTCGCTCGAGGCATGGGCCCAGGACGGGCTGCTCGCCATCTTCTTCTTTGTGATTGGCCTGGAACTCAAGCGCGAGATCGTCGCGGGAGAATTGCGCCGCCCGTCGACCGCCATTGTGCCCATCGTCGCCGCGATCGGCGGTATGGCTGTGCCGGCATTGCTGTACGTCTTGGTGAACGTGCTTCAGGACGGCGGCTCCACCGATGGCTGGGCGGTTCCGACGGCCACGGACATCGCGTTCGCCGTCGCCGTGCTCGCGGTGGTGGGCCGCTGGTTGCCCAACGCCCTGCGTGCCTTCCTGCTCACGCTCGCGGTGGTCGACGACCTGCTCGCCATCATCATCATCGCGGTGTTCTTCACGGATGAGGTTCACTTCCAGTGGCTGGCAGCGTCGCTTGCCTGCATCGTCGTCTTTGGACTGTTGGCGCGCAAGGGATTCACCAACCCGTTCATCCTGATCCCCCTCGGCTTTGTGGCCTGGGCGTTCATGCACGCATCTGGCGTTCACGCCACGATCGCGGGAGTCGCCCTTGGCCTGTCCGTGCCTGCGATTGTCCGCAACGGCAAGAAGTCCTCCCTCGCGGAGCACTGGGAGCACCTGTGGCGTCCAGTTTCGGCTGGCTTCGCGGTTCCCGTCTTCGCGCTGCTCTCTGCCGGCGTCGTCGTCTCCAGCGCGACACTGCTCACCGCCGCCCAGGACCCCGTCGCTCAGGGCGTGGTCATCGGCCTGGTGCTCGGCAAGCCGCTCGGCATTGTGCTCGCCACCTTCCTCGTCGCGACCTTCACCAAGGCGCAACTCGATCGCGGGCTGTCGTGGTGGGACGTCATCGGCATGGGCTTCCTGGCCGGAATCGGCTTCACCGTCTCGCTTCTCATCGGCGACCTGGCCTTTAACGGCGAGCGTGTTGAGGAGGTCAAGGTCTCCGTGCTGATCGCCTCGCTCACCGCGGCGATCATCGGTGCCCTCTTGCTGATCTGGCGCGACCGGCACTACCGCAAGCTGTACACGGTGCGCTCGACCCCGCTGCCCGACAACAGGTTGGCGGATCGTGCCGAGCTAGCGAAGGAACTCAAGAAGCGCGGCGCCGATCTCCATGAGGACGACGCGGAACTGATTGCCGAGGACCAAAAGTCCGCGAACTAGCGACGGCGACGTGCGACTAGGCGCGCACCTTGGCGCCGGGCGCACTGGGACATAACGCGGCGATCTCGCACGCTCCACATTCGGGCTTGCGAGCCTTGCAGCGCCGGCGCCCGTGGAAGATGATGCGGTGCGACCACAGGGTCCACTCGCGCCTCTCGATGAGCGCCATGAGGTCGCGCTCGACCGCCACGGGGTCCTCGTTCACCGTGAGCCCCAGGCGGCGGGCCAGCCGGCCCATGTGGGTGTCGACGGTGATGCCGGGGACACCGAAAGCGTTGCCGAGCACCACATTGGCGGTCTTGCGACCCACGCCGCGCAGCGTGACCAGATCCTTGAGGCGCCCGGGTACCTCGCCGTCGAACTTGGTAACGATGTCGTGGCTCAGTCCCAGCAGTGACTCCGACTTGGAGCGGTAGAAGCCGGTCGACTTGATGAGCGCCTCCAACTCGTCACGGTCTGCGCTCGCCATCGCCTCGGGATCGGGAAAACGGGCGAACAGCGCTGGGGTGACGATGTTGACGCGCACGTCCGTGCACTGGGCGCTCAATACGGTCGCGACCAGCAACTGAAACGGAGTCTGGTAGTCGAGTTCGCAGTGCGCATCGGGGTATACGAGGGCTAACTCGCGATTCGCGGCGCGCGCTCGGCGCACCAGAGCGACAGGCGGGGTGTCCTGATCGGAGCGGGCGACGGTCAGGGCTGTTCGGGTTGCCATCCCGCCACTGTAGGCGATGCTCAAGCCACGCCTATGGTGCGCCGATACTTTCACTACGGGGCCTCTCGGCTCTCCCGACGCAAGTCGGCCCAACCGGTGACGAGGAGTGCGTGTGAGCCAAACGGCGACAGCCTCCTTGGTAGCCGACTTGACGCATCGGCGACGCGCGATGAGGCGCGAACTCGCGCGCGTGCGCTGGTGGCGGCGGCTCGCGCAGGCGCGCAAGGAATTGGTCGTCGCCCAGCTCTCCTGCCCGGATCCCCTTGCCGCTGGTGGCATGGACGTCACCCTCGAGGCTCTCGCGGCCGATGCGCCGACCTCCAAAGAATTGGCCGAGACCATTTGGCCGCGGGGAAGCGGCGCAACGGCCTGCGATCTCGACGAACTTTCTGATCTCGACAAGCGTCTTGAGTCGTATGAAGCCCGAGTCAGTGAGACCCTAGATACCGTGACCACGCAAATGGTGAAGGCAATGGGCGATGCCCGTGACGGCGGAGTGCGCCTGCAGAGCGGGCGATACTCCTCGGAAGGCAGCAATGCCTGAGGCCTCTCGCGAAGAACAACTCCTACGCTCGTCCCCGCTTTTTGGCGGCATGGACAGTGACAGTGCCCGCTCGCTCATCTCGATGATGACGCGTATGGAGCTGTCCCGTGGAGAGACGATCTTCAACGAGGGCGATGAGGGTCAGGCGCTGTACATCGTGGTGCGCGGCAAGGTGAAGCTGGCCCGCACTGCACGCGACGGGCGGGAGAACCTGCTCGCATTGCTGGGCGTGGGAGACATGCTCGGCGAGCTCTCCGTGTTTGACCCGGGCCCGCGTCTGTCACGAGCCCACGCCGTCGAAGATTCCATCGTCTACGAGCTGCCCAAGTCTGTCTTGGACCCGTGGCTAGACGATCACCTCGAGATGTCGCGACACATGCTGCGCGCGCTCGCCCAGCGCATCAGGCGTACCTCGAACACGATGGCCGACCTAGTGTTCTCAGATGTGCCGGGGCGTGTAGCGAAGGCGATCCTGGACCTTGGCCACCGTTTTGGACGCATGGAACGCGGCCACGTGACGGTGCGGCATGGGCTGACGCAGGAGGAACTCGCTCAGCTCGTTGGTGCCTCGCGAGAGACCGTGAATAAGGCGCTCGCTGACTTTGCGGCGCGGGGATGGATCGACGTGCGCATCGGCTCCGTCGAGGTGTACGAGCCGGAGAAGTTGCGCGCCCGGTCCCGCTAGCTGGCGACGGCCACCGTGAGTTCGACCTCGACAGGCGCTCCCACGGGAAGCGAGGCGACACCCACCGCTGATCGCGCGTGGCGTCCGGCATCGCCGAAAACCTCACCGATAAGCGACGAAGCCCCATTGATGACGGCCGGCTGCGCCGTGAAGCCCGGCGCCGATGCGACAAAGCCGTTCACGCGGATAACGCGGACGATGTTGTCGAGGCCCCCCGCAGCATCGGCCGCGGCGGCGATTGCGTTCAGGGCGGCGATGCGAGCGCACTCGTTGGCACGTTCGGGCGTGACGTCCTCGTCGCGGTGACCCACCAGGCCCGTGGCCAGCAGATCGCCGTCGACAAGGGGTAACTGGCCCGACGTGTAGACCATGTCCGCGTGGCGCAATGCGGGCACGTAGACCCCCAGCGGCGTGGCCACGGCGGGAAGCTCAAGACCCAGCCGTGCGAGTCGCTCGGTTGCCGTCGTCATCACTGGCCCTCGCGTGGACGCTTCAGATAAGCGACGAGCCCACCGGTGGGGCCAGTCACCACCTGAACGAGTTCCCAGCCATCCTCGCCCCACTGGTCGAGAATCTGCTTGGTAACATGGTCGATGAGCGGCACGGTTGCGTATTCCCACGTAGTCATGGATTGAGCCTATCTCTCCTCGCGTCGCAACGTATCTGTTATGCCAATCGTTAGGCATGAGACGTAAGGTTGGTACATGGGTTTATTCACATCTGATCGCGCGCGCCAAGATGGCCGCGTGACTCTTGTTCAGCTCCTCACGGGGCTATTGCTGTTCGTGGCGTTCTCCGTCATGGGCGGTTTTTTGATTGCCGGACTGGCGCTTCCCGCTGTCACCGTCGCGGGCTCGGCAGCCAACGGCACCTCGGAGCTCTTCGAGGAACTGCCCACCGAGCTGGAGTTCACTGACCTCCCGCAGCAGTCGAACATCTACGACCGCTCAGGCAAGGTGCTCCTCGCGACGTTCTATTCGCAGAACCGCGTAGTCGAGCCACTCGAGAACATCTCCCCATGGATCCAGAAGGCCGTGGTGTCCGTCGAGGACAAGCGATTCTGGGAACACAACGGCGTCGACGGTGAGGGTGTGCTGAGTGCCGCCGTTAAGAACCTGACCTCTGACTCGTCTCCGGGTGCGTCCACCCTGACCCAGCAGCTCATTAAGAACACGCTCCTTCAGAACGCGGAATCCGCGGGTGACGAGGAGGCCAAGAAGGCCGCCGTCGAGACGTCGCTGGCGCGCAAGATTCGTGAGTGGAGCCTGGCGCTGGCCTATGAGGACAGCCTCGATGCCACGAAGGGCACGATCTGCACCGACGATCCCAAGGTCGACTGTGGCAAGGAGCAGGTTCTCGAGCAGTACCTGAACATTGCTCAGTTCGGTATCAACATCTACGGCGTGGAGGCGGCGTCACAGTTCTACTTTGGCAAGTCGGCCGCTGAGGTCAATGCCATTGAGGCTGCCACCATCGCGGGCATCACACAGAACCCCTCCAAGTGGGACCCTGACCGTCACCCCGAGAACGGTACCGAGCGCCGCAATTTGGTGCTGGACCGCATGCACGAGCAAGGCATGATCACCGACGACGAGTACGACGAGTACGTCGCGACGCCGATCGAGGACTACCTCGACATCCACCACCCCAAGGTCTCCTGCGCCGCCGCAACTGACGCGCCGTTCTTCTGTGACTACGTCACCAAGATCATTGCGAAGGACCCCATCTTCAACTCGGACGACCTCTCGCTCAAGGGTGACGACCTGCTTCGCAAGGGTGGCCTGAACATCATCACCACTCTTGACGTGTCGAAGCAGAAAATCGCGAACGAGGAACTACGCAAGTCGATTCCAGCGGATGACCCCAGCGGATTCGCCATGGCGTTGGTTGCTTTGGAGCCGACGTCTGGTGAAATCCTGACGATGGCACAGAACCGTGACTTCGACCCCTCCGCGAAGGAGCCAAACTCGACGGCCATCAACTACGCGGTTGACCGCGAGTATGGCGGATCACGAGGCTTCTCCCCGGGCTCGACCTTCAAGCCGATCATCCTCGCTGACTGGTTGTCTACCGGCCACGCCCTCAACCAGGTGGTGAGTGGAAACATCCGTGCTTGGGAAGCTGACAGTTGGCGCGCCGAATGCTTGGGTGACACACCCTTTAAGGGCCAGCCGGACTGGAAGCCGGCAAACTCGGGTGAGAGCTCGACGTCGCAGACGGTGTTGCGCGCGACGCAGAACTCGGTGAATACCGCGTACGTGGCGATGACGAACCAACTCGATCTCTGCGGTGTCAAGGACATGGCTCAACTGCTTGGTTTCCACCGTGCTGATGGTGCGGACATCGAGATCGTGCCGTCGATGGCGCTCGGTACTCAGAACGCCTCTCCGCTCACCATGGCCAATGTCGCGCAGACTATCGCGAATCACGGCGTGCGTTGCGACCCCATCGCGATCCTCAGCATCACAGATGCGGAGGGCAACGACGTCGCAGTGCCACCGAAGAACTGCGTGGAGGCCATCCCGGCCGAGATCGCAGACGGCGTGTCGTACGGCATGCAGCAGGTGATTCAGCAGGGCACGGGACGCTTCGTCCAGCTCGCCGACGGCCGCCCAGCAGCGGGCAAGACCGGTACCTCGAACGAGAACACTCACCTGTGGTTCATGGGCTTCACCCCTCAGCTGGTCACGACGGTGTGGATGGGTAACCCTGATAAGGATGTCCCTGCTCAGTTCATGACCATTGGTGGCCAGTGGCAGCGCTACTTCTTTGGCGCCACCATCTCTGGTCCCACCTGGAAGAACTTCATGGACCGCGCGCTCGACGGCGAGGAGAAGCTCCCGTTGGCCACCCCCGTAGACACCGTTCTCAATGGCGTGCCACAGACGGTACCTTCGGTGATCGGCCAGGGCGAGAATTCTTCGCGCTACATCATCATCGATGCTGGATTCCAGACCTCTGCGAACCCCAGTACGCGCTACGACCCGAGTGTCTCAGCCGGAACGATCATCGGCCAGAGCCCGCGCGCTGGAAGCAAGGCGTTGCCAGGCACGACGGTTCAGATCATCGTGGCCACCGATCAGCGTCCTGACTGGTGGACCAATTGGCCCTCCGGCTGGGACCCGCTGAAGGCACCCGACGACTACTGGGGCTCGGCATGGCCGCCCGCTGAGTTCTCGTCCAACCCGCCCAACGGTTGGGCACTACCCGAGCCGGACCCCATCGTGACGCCGACCCCCGACCCGGACTTCCCGGTGCCGGGTGACGGCGGAGAGAACGGCAACGGTAACGGCAAGAAGAACCGGGACAACGACTAAGCGGTGCCATACGCGAGAAATGTGCTCGCGGTCGCGGGAGCGGCCGCGGCCGCCGGTCTGGCCTGGGGGCTTGCTGAGGCTCACGCGTACACGACCCGACGGGTCGCAGTTCCGCTGCTGCCACCCGGTTCCGCGCCCGTGCGAATCCTCCACCTCTCGGATCTTCACCTGACTCCCGCTCAGGAGCGTCGCATCGACTGGGTGAGGTCGCTTGCTCGCGAGGAGGTTGACCTAGTAGTCACCACGGGCGACAACCTCGCGCACGCCGATGCCGTGCCAGCGGTCGCTCGCGCGTTGACGCCACTCTTCGAGTTGCCCGGAGCGTTCGTGTACGGCTCGAACGACTACTACGCGCCCACGCCCATCAACCCCTTCAAGTACTTCAAGGCACCATCGGGCTTGGAGTCCACGCGCCCGCTTCTGCCTACGGACTCGCTCACCACGGTGCTGGAGGGGGTGGGCTGGACCAACCTCAACAATGCTCGCGGGGTGGTCTCCGTGGCGGGACATGAGATTTCGTTCGTCGGCATGGACGACCCGCATATTCAGCGGGACTCGATGCCGTCTGATGACGGGGTGCGCGGCGATTTGCATGTTGGCGTGGTGCACGCCCCCTACCGCCGTGCCCTCGACGCGCTCCAGGCGGATGGTGTGGCACTCACCCTCGCGGGCCACACTCACGGTGGCCAGGTGTGCGTCCCAGGAATGGGTGCGCTGGTCACTAACTGCGACATCGATCGAGCACGCGCGAAGGGACTGCACGGCTATCCCGGGCTGCGGCCGGACGAGGGGGATCCGGCGTCAATGTGGCTGCACGTGTCGGCCGGCGTCGGCACCTCGCCGTACGCACGAGTGCGTTTTGCGTGTCGGCCGGAAGCAACCGTCTTGACGCTCGTTCCTCGCGGCTAGGCGGCAGTTCGCTTTCCGTCGTTGGGTCGGATATTCTAGGCAGGCTTCAATCGGGGTGTGGCGCAGCTTGGTAGCGCGCGTCGTTCGGGACGACGAGGTCGCAGGTTCAAATCCTGTCACCCCGACGGTGTGAAGTGTCGGGACATCGTTCACAGGTGTCTCGGGTTTTTCGCGGCGAGAGCCCCTCCTTCGGGAGGGGCTTTTGTTGTTTCTTGGGGTGGTAGTCGCGGTTCGGGTTGAGGGAGTGTTCGGCGATGATTTCTCCGGTGGTGTGGTCGATGACGATGGTGTCGTTTGCTGCGATGAGGAGAAGGATTGCGTGGCCTGTGTGGGCGCGTCCGATCGCGAGGTGGCGGAGCCGTCCGGCCCATCGCAAGGTGATGAGGCCGGCTTTGTCGACGGTGTCGTGGCGGACTCTCCAGTGGCGTTTGAGCAGTTCGATGGTGGGCCCGGTTTTGGGTAGTGCTGCGTAGGTGGCGGCGGGGGTGCGTCGTGCCAGGGAGCGGTGGGGGCGCTCATGGTTATAGACGTGTTGGAAAGTGTTCAGTTGGTCTTGGAGGGCGTCTAGGGTGTCGGCTGCGGGTCTGGCAGCGAGCCATTTCTTGAGGGTTTGGTGGAAGCGTTCGATTTTGCCTTGGGTTTGCGGGTGGCCGGGGTGGCCGTTCTTTTGGGTGATGCCGTAAGAAGCGATGACGTGTTCGAAGTGGTTGGGTCCGCCTTTGCCGCGGGCGAATCGGGTGGTGAAGATCATGCCGTTGTCTGTCAGTGTTGACGCTGGTAGGCCGTGTGCTTTGGTGGTGGCCAGGAACGTGTCGGTGACGATGTTGGCGGTGACGGCTGGGTGGGCACTGAGATGTAAGACCATGCGGGAGTGGTCGTCGAGCCAAGTAATGATCTCGACCCCGGTGTCGCCGGTTAAGTGCCAGTGGGTCATGTCGGACTGCCAGCAGCCGTTGGGAGCGGGGGCTTCGAACCGGATCCACGACGAGCGTGGTCGTTTCTGCGGTTGGGGGGTCACTAATCCTGCTGTGCGCAGGATGCGCCAGATTGTGGAGACCGATGGTGGGGTGTCGACCTCGAGGGTGAGGCGGTCGTGGATGGACTCTGCGCCAGCGTCTAGGCCGTCGAGTTTCAGGTTCGTGCGTAGTTGAAGAACTCTGTCTCGAAGCTGAGGTGCGGTGGCGTGGGGCGAGGTTTTAGGGGCCCGGGAGCCGGGCTCTAGAGCGCTTAGCCCTCCCGTTCGATAGCGGGATAAAAGAGTGTGGATCCAGCGTCGAGAGACGTTGAAGCGAATGGCTGCTTCGGAGACGGTCATACTGCCCTCGATGACCGCTAAAACGATGACCTGGTTTCGATCTGAGTTCGCCATTCCTCATCGTGGACGGGTGTGAACGATGTCGCGACACATGTGTGAAGGATGTCGTGAAACCAAACACTGTCACCCCGACCACATGACTAAGGACCGCCCGGAGGGCGGTCCCTAGTCATTTTTGCTGTGGTGTACCGCAGGATGTGGGAGGAAGGAGCCCCGGTGGGGCTCCGACGGTTCCTGTCGCCCCAACAGAGAGAGTCGATAGGGAGGCGGGTCGGCACAAGCCGGCACACACACTTCTTCTTGTGCGGGCACGAATGCTGGGCGACTCAAACAGTGTCGGCGTCGATCGCCTGCTGGCCAGCGCTGTCCTTGGACTTCGCGCGCAGCCGCAGCGACCCGAGCACGCCTACGCCCAGGAATCCGGCGGCGGTCCACAGGGCCCAACGTGAAGCGTCGGCCATGCCCGCAGAAAGGGCCTCCACCACCGCCGGCCCATCGGCACCGAGTTGGCCGTCCGTGCCGGAGTCGCGAATCTGGGTGATAGAACTTCCCGCGGACTGCTCAGTGGCGGCTTCAATCTGTGTGGCCGCTGAGGTGGACAGCCCGTCAACGGTGTCGAGCTGCGTAGGCAGGTAGAAGGCGAGTCCAGCGGCGAGCATCGCACCCACGACTGCCGTGCCCATGGCTGATCCGACCTGTCGCGACGTGCTCTGGGTGGCGGATCCCTGTCCCGACTCTTCCATTGGCACGTCCACGAGGACTGTGCCGGCGAGCTGAGCAGAGGCGAGGCCGAGGCCGAGGCCGTAGAACGTGAGCACAGCGGCGAGCAGCCAGCCGGATACCGCAGGGGCGAGCAGGAACGACACCAGTAGCGCGCCCAATACCTCGATGGATACGCCGATGACCACCACGGTGGGGGCACCAAATCTCGCAGAAAGGTGACGTGCGCTGGCGCCGGAGATGAAGGCGCCGATTCCCATGGCGGCCAGGATGAAGCCCGCCGTGAGCGTCGACAGCCCCATGGCGTTGATGATGAAGAGCGGCAGGACAAAAAGGATCCCGAATTCGCCGATGGCGATGCAGAAGGCAACCAGGTTTCCCCACCGGAACGTGGCAAACCTGAACAGTGTGAGGTCGAGGATGGCCGACTTGCCGACGGCCGCGCGGTGGCGCTCCCAGGGGACAAACAGAGCCAGGCACAGGATGCCGATGCCGAGGCCGATTGGGACGGGCGACATCGCCCAGTCGGTGGGCCAAGTGAAGCCGAGAATCTCGAACTCCTTGATGGGTGTCCACCACCCAAGCGATCCGCCTTCGATGAGACCAAAAACCAGGGCGCCAAACCCGATGCTGGAAAGCAGGAGGCCGAGGATGTCCAGGCCAGGGGCGATAACTTTCGCACGGGTCTCGGGGACAACCAGGAACGTGGCGATCAGGATCGCGATGCCGAACGGCAGGTTGATGAGGAAGATCCATTCCCAGTTGAAGTTCTGGGTCAGCCAGCCACCCAGGAGGGGCCCTAGCGCGGCAACTCCGGAAATCACCGCGCCCCACACCCCAAAGGCCACCGCACGATCGCGACCGCGGAACGAGGCATTGACCGTCGACAGCGTGGTCGGCAGGATGAAGGCGCCGCCGATTCCCTGGACGAACCGGGCGATGATCAGCTGGTCGCCGTCTGCGGCGGTAGAGGCGATGATGCTTCCTGCCACGAACAGCACGACACCCGCAACCATCAGATTTCGGCGACCAAGCCGATCACCCATGCGACCGGTGGTCAGAAGCAACGCAGCGAAGATCACCGAGTAGATTCCATTGACCCACTGGGCCTCACTGAAGTCGAGGCTCAGATCCGTAATCATGGTCGGCAGCGCGACGCTCACGACGGTGCCGTCCAGCACAATCATCGACAACGCCGCGGCGAGCACGATGAGCGATAGCCACTGCTTCCGGCCAGCACGGATCGGAATGTCGGCGGTGTCGCTCACGGTGCTCCCTGGTAGATCCTGCTCAGGAGACTCAACCTACAGCGGAACCAACGCTGACGCGTCAGTCAAACGATTGAATTGGGGTGCGTCACGCCTTGGTTTGCGCCGCGCGGTACTGCTCGCGGATCACCGGCTCCGACTCAATCCCTGTTACCTCGACGGCGTCGACGCTCCATGAGGGGCGCGTGCCGGTCAGCGACCATCCCGCCTGCACTGCGGCTCCCATGGCCACGTACTCGCCGGGGGTGGGGACGGAAACGGGGATGCCCAGTACCTGTGCCGCGATGGTTGACACGGCAGAGTTCTGGGCCGCGCCACCAATAAGCAATGCGCGGTCCGCCTTGACGCCCAGCGACTGGATGGCTTCAAGACCATCTGCGAGGCCGCACAGCATGCCCTCGATTGCCGCGCGAGCAAGGTTGGGACGTGTCGTGGAAGCCAGCGTCAACCCGGAAAGCCCTGCCGTGGCATCGGGAAGGTTCGGCGTACGTTCGCCCTCAAAGTAGGGGACCAGGACGGCGCCCTGCGCGCCGGGCCCCGCCTCAAGCGCCATTGAGCCCAGCTCGTCGTGGTTGACGCCGAGCACACGAGTGAAAGCGTCCAGCACTCGCGCGGCATTCAGAGTTGCGATGAGGGGCAGGTACGCGCCCGAGGCGTCGGCGAAGCCAGCGACGGTTCCGGACGTGTCCCGCACTACTGAGTCCGTCACGGCGAAGACCGTGCCGGACGTGCCGATCGAGATCACCACGTCGCCCTCGCGGGCGCCAAGCCCGAGGCCAGCCGCCGCGTTGTCTCCCGCGCCCACGCCGATCACGATGCTGTCCAGGTCAATGCCGCTGGCCTGGGTATCGACCACGTCGCCAGGAGCGAGGACGCGCGGAAGGATCACATCGTGCCCCAGCGCTTGGATCAGCAACCCGCGGTCGTAGTCGCCGGTGGCGGGGCTCCAGTATCCAGTTCCGGAGGCGTCGGATCGATCCGTCGTCAGCGCGTTCAGGTCAGGCCCCAAGGGCGATTCATCCGCGGGACCGTAGCCACGCAATCGCCACGTGAGCCAATCGTGTGGCAGCGCCACCGCCGCGACGCGCTCGGCGTTCGCGGGCTCGTTGTCGCGGAGCCAGCGCAACTTAGTAATGGTGAACGATGCGACAGGAACGAGCCCCGTGCGTTCGGCGAGCTGCTCGGCGCCAACCTCGGAGATCAAGTCCACGGCGGCATCGGCCGAACGGGTGTCGTTCCACAGCAGCGCGTCGCGGATGACGCGGCCATCCTTGTCGAGCGCGACCATGCCGTGCTGCTGTCCGCCCACTGAGACGGCGTCAACGTCGGAAAGCCCGCCAGCATCGGCGATGGCCTCGCGCAGTGCGTCCCACCAAGCGGCCGGTGGGACCTCGCTGCTATCGGGGTGTGAGGCACGCCCTGAACGGACCACCGCACCGGACTCGAGGTCGCGCACGACCACCTTGCAACTCTGCGTGGACGAGTCCACTCCTGCTACGAGCGTCATTGCGCGATTCTCCGGTCCTGTTGTGAGTGATGCGGGGGTTGAAGAGGTGCGCCCCGCTCGGATGCGCCGCCAAGGAGGGCGGCACACCCCAGCGGGGCGACTTGGGAGGTGCTAGCTACGGAAGCCGAGCAGGTGCTCGGACGCGAGTTGCTGAAGGCGAACGAAGCCGAAGCCGTTGCCGCCAAAGTACGCGTCGGCGTCAAAGTCCTCATACGAGGCGCGGTCTGCGATCAGGTCGTCGTAGTCCTCGCCCTCGCCCAGGGTGGTCTGGCCTAGCTCGTAGACCTTGGCGGCCTCGAGAGCCTCCTGGACCTCGGGGTCCGCACGGAACGCCAGTGCGCGCTCCTTGAGCATCAGGTACATGCCCATGTTTGCCTTGACGGAGTCCCAGACGCCGTTCTCGTCCTCGGTGCGCGAGGGCTTGTAGTCGAAGTGACGCGGGCCGTCGTACGTCGGGCCGCCGTTGGGGCTGCCGTTCTCGAGCAGGTCAACCGTCGAGAATGCGTTGTGCAGGTCGCCGTGACCGAAGACCAGGTCCTGGTCGTACTTGATGCCGCGCTGGCCATTGAGGTCGATGTGGAAGAGCTTGCCGCAGTCAAGTGCTTGCGCGAGTCCAGCCGTGTAGTTCAAGCCCGCCATCTGCTCGTGGCCGGTCTCGGGGTTAAGCCCCACAAGTTCCGGGCGCTCGAGCGTGTTGATGAATGCGATCGCGTGGCCGATGGTCGGCAGCAGGATGTCTCCGCGCGGCTCGTTGGGCTTGGGCTCGATGGCGAACTTGATGTCGTAGCCCTTGTCGGTGACGTAGTCACCCAGCACGTTGACGGCCTCGCGGTAACGCTCGAGTGCAGCGCCGATGTCCTTGGCGCTGTCGTACTCGGCGCCCTCGCGGCCGCCCCACATGACGAAGGTCTTGGCGCCCAGCTCTGCGGCGAGGTCGATGTTGCGAATGACCTTGCGCATGGCGAAGCGGCGCACGCCGCGGTCGTTGGAGGTGAAGCCACCGTCCTTAAACACGGGGTGGCTGAACAGGTTGGTGGTCACCATTTCGACCACGATGCCCGTGTCGTCGCACGCGCCCTTCAGGTCGTCGATCGCCTTCTGGCGGTCGGCGTCCGAGGAGCCGAACGGGAAGACGTCGTCATCGTGGAACGTGATGCCCCAAGCGCCGGCTTCCTTGAGGCCGTGGATGGCCTTGACGGTGTCGAGACGCGGGCGGGTCGCGGGACCGAACGGGTCCTGTGCCTCCCATCCGAGGGTCCATAGACCAAAGGAGAAGCGATCTTCGGGGGTGGGCGTAAGAGCCATGGTGAGTCCTGTTCCTGGTCGACGGCGACCAAACGTTGTAGGCACCAACATAACCATGCCGCGGGCGCGGTGTCAACGCGAAACAACAATTGCCCTGGTGGGTGTCCGTAGGTTATGTTCGTTTCGACCACAAACGAAGGCGAGGCCGATCCCGGTGAATGTCCCCACCCCTGGTTCGCACCTCACAGCGAGTGCAGGTTCCCGTAACGAACAGACGCGACGCCACAATCTCTCCACGCTCCTCACGTTGGTACATCACCACGGTGCGTTGTCCCGTGCCGAGCTCACTAAACTCACCGGCCTCAATCGCTCCACCATTGGGGCGCTCAACACCGAACTCGCTTCAGCGGGACTCGTGTTCGAGTCCGCCGCGCAGGAGTCGGGGACCGTCGGTCGGCCAAGCCCCATGGTCAACCCGAGCGCTGACATCGTGGCGCTGGCGATCAACCCGGACATCGACGCCATCGAGGTCGGAGCGGTCGGCCTCGGCGGAGAGGTGCTCTCGCGCGCACGTCGCGCCACCGCCAGCGTTCCGACGCCCAGCGAGGCCCTCGAGATCGCACTCGAACTGATTGAGGACGTTCGTTCACAGCTTGCGTCTGGCACCACGATCGTTGGCGTCGGGGTGGCGGTGCCGGGCCTCGTGGAGGCGGACTCCGGCACGGTGACACGCGCCCCGCACCTGGGCTGGGAAGACGTCGCTTGGGGCGAACAGTTGTCCGACGCGCTGGGCCTACCCGTGCAGGTGGGGAACGATGCCGCGGTCGCCGTGGTCGCGGTGGCCGTCTTTGGTGCGGGGCAAGGCGCCGCCAACCTGATGTACCTGAATGGCTCGGCCTCAGGGATTGGTGGTGGCGTCATCGCTGGCGGCACCAGGCTAGTGGGCGCGAACGGCTTCGCGGGCGAGCTCGGCCACACGCTCGTCAACAGTGAGGGGGACGCCTGCTACTGCGGTCGCAAGGGTTGCCTCGAGACCGAGGTGAACCTCAATCGTCTGCACGCCGCCGCCGAGGCGTCGGGCATTGCCGCGGCCGATGCCGTGGCTCAGTTGGCTGCGACCTCGTCGGGGCCATTTGCGGCTGAGGTGGACCGTGAGGCCGACGTGCTCGCCCACGGCATCGCCAACCTCATCTCCGTGTTCAACCCCGAGGCTGTCGTTCTTGGTGGTTTCCTCGGCGACTTGTACGGTGCCCGCCAAGAACGAATCCGCACCGGCGTCCTCGCCGATGCGTTCGCTCCGTTAGGCGACAACGTGCGCATCGAGCGCGCACAGCTGGGTGACGAGCTGCTGTTGGTGGGTGCCGCGGAGCTCGCGTTCGGGCCGCTGCTGCATGACCCGAGCGGGTGGAAGGCCAAGTCCTAGCTCGGCCTTCTTGTGGGGTGACGGTGTGCCGCACGCCGCGGGCCGTGGCAAAGTTGGGCTATGAGGTCCAATCGCCCTGGTAGCCCAGTCAAGAGCCACACGTGCTAACCGCGGTCGCGGCAATCCCCATCGTGGCCGTGCTGCTACTGATGGTCGTCGCGAAGTGGTCGGCCGTCGCAGCGGGGGCCGTCGCAGCCGTAGGTGCCATGGTGCTTGCCCTCACCGCCTTCGACTTTGGGGGCGAGGACTGGGGGTTCACATCGGTCGAGGGCGTGATTGGGATAGTCGCGCGTGCCGCATGGACCGCGCTCACCGTGATGCTGATTATTGGACCGGCGCTGGGCATTCACCACCTGCAGCAGCGGACGGGTGCCACCAACGTTCTTGAACGGGGCCTCTCCCGGATCACGCCTGACCCCCGGGTCGCCGCACTTCTTATCGTATGGTTCTTCACGATGTTCATCGAGGGCGCGGCCGGCTTTGGTACCCCGGTGGCCCTCGCCGCACCATTCCTCGTGGCGGCCGGCTTCAAGCCGGTGACCGCCGTGGTGGGTGCACTCATCGGACACGCGACCGCGGTGCCATTCGCCGCCGTCGGTACACCGACGCTCGCACAAGGCGCGCTTACCGACTACAGCCTCGGCGACCTGTCCTGGGCCGTGGCTCCGTACCAACTGATCGTGGGAGCCGTGCTCGCGGTCTTCATCGCGCGACTGCTGGGCACCATGTCGACCGAGCAGGGGCCGCCGTGGAGGTGGATGGCCATCGCCTACGTGGCTTTCTTCATCCCATTCCTCTTGCTCGCCAAGTTCGTCGGCCCGGAGCTGCCCTCACTCGCGGGGTCACTGGTGGGTGCGCTGGTGTTCATCGGCGTCATTCGCTGGGTCGCCAAGCGTCGAGCGAGCACGCCCGTGCCGGCCCTCGTCGGCAGCGGGGGTGAGTACGTCGAGATTCCAGATGCGATTGCTGACCCGGCGCTCGAGTTGGGTGCGAGCGACTCTCACATCGAGCCGGCACCAAAAGAGTCGACGGCCTCCCGTGCTCCCGAGATGAGCATGCTCGCCGCCGGCGCTCCCTACCTGCTACTGGTGGCGCTGGTTCTCGTGACGCGTTTGGTTCCGCCGGTGCGGGACGCCGCCCGATCTGTCACCTGGAGTTGGGAGCTGTTTGGTGCGTTCGGCGAGAGCATCGAGCCTTTCTACCACCCGGGCATCCTGCTCGCGCTCGCGTTTGTGGGAGGCGGGCTGATCCAGCGCTCGGGTGCGCGCAACATGGGCCAGGCGTTCGTGGATGCCACGCTCCAGTTGCGCCCGGTCTTCCTCGCGCTAGTGGCCATGGTTACGGTGGCGTTCACCATGTCCGAGTCCGGCATGACGGCGCAATTGGCCCTCGCCGCAGCCGGCGTGGGAGCCGCGTGGCCGTTCCTTGCTCCCGCCGTGGGTGCCCTGGGAACGTTCATGACCGGCTCCGCCACCGCATCGAACTTCCTGTTCACCGAGTTCCAGGATCAGACCGCACAGTCGGCCGGTCTGAACCCGCTGCCATTGCTGGGCGCACAAAACTCCGGCGCGGCTGTCGGCAACATCATCTGCCCGCACAACGTAGTTGCCGCGGCGGCCACGGTGGGATTGAGTGGTCGCGAGGGCGAGGTGCTCAAGCGCACCTTGCCGGCGGCGTTGATTGCGATCGCGCTGGTGGGAGTAGCCGCCTACTTCGTCAGCTAGGACTTCAGGGGCGGCTAACGCACCCCGAGAACAAACGGAAAGACCGCAGTCGCACCGTACTCGCGTAGCAGGCGCGAGGCAACGGTGAGGGTCCAGCCCGAGTCGGTGTAGTCGTCGACCAGCAGTATGGTGCGCCCCTCGAGGCTGCCCTCGGCGGCCTCGGACAGGTGAAGTCGGAGCCGCTTCTCGACGCTCGCGAGCCGCATGGCCGAGTTCACGTCGTGCCTGGCGGGGGCCTCGAGGCCCAATGCAGATCCAAAGGAACCCAGCACGGGAACGCCCAGGTAGCGTGCAAGCCCAGTCGCGAGGTGGCCCGTCAGGATAGGTCGCGTGAAGGAGCTCACGCCGACGACGCCGTCGATGATCAGGACATCGGCCGACCGAAGCGGCTCCCAGTCGTCCAGTACCTGCACCGCCGCCTCGCGCAGCGGGATCGGAATCTCTCCGTCAGTGCTGCTGCGCTCGCCACCGTCCTCGCTGGGCACCGTCGCGAACAGGTCCCGCAGCGCACCTGACCAGCCGAGTCCATCGAGACGAGCGATAGCCCGACCCGGCTCGGCCTGCAACGACGGCGCGATGCGACCGCGCAGGTTCACCCCGAGCGTGTACATACCGCTGGGCCATTGGCGCCGCGCGGTGACGTCGACGCCCACCCGATCCATGTCGGCCCGTGATCGTGCAATGTCCTCGGCCCCAGGTGCAGCGGGGAGTTCGATGCCGCCGCAGCCGTCGCATCGTCCGCATCGCCAGCCTAGAGAGAGGTCTGGGTCGTCGAGTGCGGAACGCAGATAGGCCATGCGGCACCCGTCAGACGCGATGTAGTCGAGCATTGACTGCTGCTCGTCGAGGCGCGTCTGGGCGACGCGGGCGTAGCGTTCCTGGTCATACTCCCAGTCGGCGCCGGTGGAGATCCACCCACCCTTGACGCGGCGTACCGCACCGTCGACGTCGAGGACCTTGAGCATGGACTCGAGCCGGGTTCGCTTGAGGTCCACGCTGGTCTCGAGCTTCGCCACGGACTGGACCTCGGAGATGCTGAGAGCGCCGAGCGCTACCCGCACTTGGTCCTCGGCAGGGAAGGCCTGGGCTCCGAACCACTCCCACACGGCCTTGTCTTCCTGGCCGGGCAGCAGCACCACCAGGGCCTTGTCGACCCCGCGTCCCGCACGCCCCACCTGCTGGTAGTAGGCGATGGGTGAGGACGGGGCGCCAAGGTGAACCACGAACCCGAGGTCGGGCTTGTCGAAACCCATGCCGAGCGCTGATGTCGCGATCAGCGCCTTGACTCGGTTGTACTTGAGGTCAGCCTCGAGCTGTTCGCGCTCGGCGGGGTCGGTCTGGCCGGTGTAGGACGAAACAGCAAGACCCGCAGCGCGCAACTGTGAGGCCACCTGCTCGGCAGCCGACACGGTGAGGCAGTAGACGATCCCTGAGCCGTCAATCTCTCTGAGCGCTTTGGAGAGCCACGCAACCCTGGTCGCCTGATCCGGCAACCGAAGCACGGCGAGGTGAAGTGACGCTCGGTCGAGCGCTCCGCGCAGGACCAGAACTTCCTTGGCGACGCTTTCGAGTCCGGCAACCCGTGAGACACCCAACTGTTCCGCGACGTCGGCGGTCACGCGTTTGTTGGCTGTGGCGGTGGTCGCGAGCACG
Organism: Demequina aurantiaca; assembly: GCF_000975135.1. Taxonomy (GTDB): domain Bacteria; phylum Actinomycetota; class Actinomycetes; order Actinomycetales; family Demequinaceae; genus Demequina; species Demequina aurantiaca. Next base: position 983,961 of record NZ_BBRF01000001.1, read on the forward strand.
GGGATGCCCTCGGGGAGGTCACCGAGCAGGGTGCGGATACGGCGGTAGTCAGGGCGGAAGTCGTGGCCCCAGTCGGAGATACAGTGGGCCTCGTCGATGACCACCAGGCCGGCACTCGCGGCGAGACGCGGCAGGACCTGGTCGCGGAAGTCGGGGTTGTTGAGCCGCTCGGGCGAGCACAGCAGCACGTCGACGCTGCCAGCAGCGATGTCCGCGTGGATTGAGTCCCAGTCGGTCATGTTGGAGGAATTGATGGAGACCGCACGGATGCCTGCGCGCTGGGCGGCGGCCACCTGGTCGCGCATCAACGCGAGCAGCGGGGACACGATGACAGTGGGCCCGGCCCCTTGTGCGCGGAGCAAGGCGGTGGCGACAAAGTAGACCGCTGACTTTCCCCAGCCGGTGCGCTGCACCACGAGCGCGCGCGCATGGCGGCTCACCAGCGCCTCGATCGCGGTCCACTGGTCATCCCGGAGCGTGGCGTCGTCACGTCCGACCAGCGCGCGCAGCGCGGACTCGGCCTGCTCGCGCAGGGAGGTGGACACGGCCGGGTCAGGTGAGGAAGTCATCGTGTCGATCGTAGGCCCGACCGCCGACAACCCGATGCGCCGGTGGCCGGCGCACCGCGACTACTTGGTGAGTTTGGCCGCGACCAGTTCTGCGATCTGCACGGCGTTGAGTGCGGCACCCTTGCGCAGGTTGTCTCCGGCCACAAAGAGCACCAGGCCCTTGCCGTACAGAGCGGCGCCATCCTGACGGATGCGACCGACCAGCACGTTGTCCTTGCCCGCAGCCTTCAACGGGGTGGGGATCTCCTCGACCGTGACGCCGGGAGCGTCGGCCAGTAGCTCGTACGCCTTCTCCGGGCTAATGGCCTCGTTGAACTCCGCGTTGATGGACAGCGAATGACCGCTGTACACGGGCACACGCACACACGTTCCGCTCACGCGAAGGTCGGGCAGGCCAAGAATCTTGCGTGACTCGTTGCGGAGCTTCTGCTCCTCGTCGGTCTCGTTGGAACCGTCGTCCACCACCGATCCGGCCATGGGCAGCGCGTTGAACGCGATGGGCTCCACGTAGGTCTTAGGCAACGGAAACTCGACCGCCTCGCCGTCGAGGGCGAGCTTGGTCGCCTCGCCCGCTACGGCCTGAACCTGCGAGTCGAGCTCGCGCACCCCGGCCAGCCCGGATCCTGAAACGGCCTGGTACGTCGACACCACCAGGCGCTCGAGGCCCGCGTGATCGGCCAACACCTTGAGGACCGGCATGGCCGCCATGGTGGTGCAGTTGGGGTTCGCGACAATGCCCTTGGGGATGTCGTTCAGCGCGTCAGGGTTCACCTCGGAGACCACCAGTGGCACGTCGGGGTCGGACCGGAATGCAGACGAGTTGTCGATGACGATCGCACCGGCCTCGGCGAACCTGGGGGCGAAGACCTTTGACGCCGCCCCGCCGGCAGAGAACAGCGCGATGTCGATACCGGAGTACTCACCGGACTCGGTGTCCTCGACGGTAATGTCGCGGCCACGGAACGGCAAGGTAGTGCCCGCGGAGCGAGCGGACGCGAAGAAGCGAACCTCGGCATCGGGAAAGCGGGCTTCGACGAGCTCACGCATGACGGAACCCACCTGGCCGGTGGCCCCAACGATCGCAATAGTGACGGTCATCGTCCGCTACCTCCATATACGACGGCCTCGCCGTCCTCGGTGTCCAAGCCAAAGGCCGTGTGGACGGCACGCACGGCATCGTCCAACTTCTCGGACCGGGTGATGACGGAGATGCGAATGTCCGAGGTAGAGATCATCTCGATGTTGACCCCCGCGTCGCGTAGTGCGGAGAAGAACTGCGCGCTGACACCCGCGTTGGAGCGCATGCCGGCGCCGATCAGGGAGATCTTGCCGATCGTGTCGTCGACGGTGAGTTCGGCGTACCCGATGGCCGCGGCATCGGCCGCGATGGCGGCGTGGGCCTCGGGCACCTGCGCCGTGGGGAGCGTGAACGAGATGTCCGTGACACCCGTGATGGTGGCGGATACGTTCTGCACGATCATGTCAATGTTGATGTCCGCGGAGGCCACGGCCTCGAACAGGCGCGCGGCACTGCCGGGCACGTCGGGGACGCCGATGACCGTGATCTTGGCCTCGGAACGGTCGTGTGCCACTCCGGCAATGATGGGGTCTTCCATGTCATCTCCCTCTTCAGGTTCGCCCATGACCCAGGTCCCTTCAAGACCCGAGAAAGACGAACGCACGTGGATGGGTACGTTGAAACGTCGCGCGTACTCGACGCAGCGCGGCATAAGGATTTTTGCGCCCGATGCTGCGAGGTCCAGCATTTCCTCATAGGAGACGCGATCCAGCTTGCGGGCCGCGGGGACGATGCGGGGGTCGGCGGTGAAGACACCGTCCACGTCGGTATAGATCTCGCAGGCGTCCGCGTTGAGGGCGGCGGCCAGTGCAACGGCGGTCGTGTCGGAGCCGCCGCGGCCCAGCGTGGTGACGTCCTGGGTCTCCGGGTGCAGGCCCTGGAAGCCGGCGACGATCGCAACCTTGCCCTCGTCGAGCGCGCGGCTGAGGCGACCCGGAGTGACGTCGATGATGCGGGCGCGACCGTGGTGCTCGGTGGTGATGACGCCGGCCTGCGGACCAGTGAAAGCCTGAGCGGGGATGCCTTCAGAGAGGATGGCCATCGCCAGGAGTGCCATGGAGATGCGCTCTCCGGCGGTGAGCAGAATGTCCATCTCACGCGGGTCGGGAGAGTCGGTGACGGCCTGCGCCAGGTCAATCAGCTCATCCGTGGTGTCACCCATCGCGGAGACGGTCACGACCACTTGGTTGCCCGCGCGGACGGTCTCCACGACACGGCGCGCTACGCGCTTGAGCGCGTCCGCATCCGCGACGGAGCTGCCTCCGTACTTCTGCACCACAAGGGACATGCGAAATCTCCGAGATAAAAAGGGGGTGTGCGCCTACGCGGGGCACGGTGCCCCATTCTAGACGGAAGCATGCGTGGGGCCGAAACCGCGCTGTGAGGCCGCGATTACTGAGTCTTGGTGTTCTCGACCCAGCGGCGCAGGTGAGCCGCCTCGCGCTCGATCGGTGCCGTAGTGCCGAGTGTGTGCGACAGTGCCGCGCCCCCCTCGAAGCCGGCGACCAGGTGCATGGCGCGCGCGCCCGCCGCCTCGGTGGAGAACCCGAGTTGCTCGAATTGGCCCGCCGCCCAGTCGATGAGTTCTTGCAGGACAGCCGATGCTGCGACGCCCAGGTCGTCGCTGTGGCGGCGCAGGTCTGCGGCGAGCACCGTGGCAGGGCTGCCGTAGGCAACCAGGGCCTCGGTAGCACCGGCGGAACTGTCGATGTAAGCCAACAGGCGCTCACGCGGGCCGGACCCGCCGTCCCATTCCGCCATGAGGGTGCGGTTCTCCGCGAGCAGTGCATCGATGATCGCGTTGCCCACGTCCTCCTTGGTCTTGAAGTAGTAGTAGACCGAGCCGGAGGGGACGTCCGCGGAGCGCGCGATGTCCGCGATGGATGTGCGCTCGAATCCCTGGGTTAGCGTCAGCGTGGTCGCTGCGGTGGTGAGTCGTTGCTTCTTGTCGCTGGCGGGGCGGGGCATGGCGTCTCCTGGCTGGTCTCGGTATTGGTAATAGTAAGTTATCCCGCTACGTGTCTAGGCGCAAGGGGTGGACGCGTAGAAATCAGGGTGGATATCGGGGGATTACCCGATGGCATGGTCCCGGAGAACGGGCAAGACTCGATAGCGCAGCATCACGCGAAAGTGATGCTTGACTCACTAAGGTCAGGTACATGGAGAAACTAGACGAAAAGTCGGGTGCCACATTGGTGGCTCTGCCACCCGTGATGAGTGCCCATGGGGTGCGGCGATCGTTTGGCGCGGTTCACGCGGTCGTGGACGCCAACCTTGAGGTTGCGCCGGGTACGGTGACTGCGCTCATCGGTCCCAACGGGTGCGGCAAGACCACGCTGATGCTGATGCTCGCGGGGCTGCTGCTACCCGACGACGGCGAGATCTCCGTCGGGGGAGCGGACCCACGGAAAGACTCTGCCGCGGTGCGCAACGCCATCGGCTGGATGCCCGATCAGCTGGGCGCGTGGGACAACCTCACGTGTCTGCAGACGCTCACCCTCGTAGGTCGCGCCTACCGGCTGCCCAAGGCCGTCGCGCGTGAGCGTGGTGCCGAGGTGCTGGGCACGGTGCACCTCAGTGAGTTTGCCGACAGGCCGGCGCGGGTGCTGTCGCGTGGCCAGAAGCAACGACTCTCACTGGCGCGAGCTCTGATGAATGACCCTCAAGTCCTCATGCTCGACGAGCCGGCCAACGGACTCGATCCCCGCTCGCGGGTTGAGCTGCGCCAGCTGGTGCGCGGCTTCGCTGCGCAGGGACGTGCCGTCCTGGTGTCCAGCCACGTGCTGAGCGAGCTCGACGAGATGGTCGACGAGGCCGTGTTCATGTCCAAGGGCAAGACGCTGGGTGCGGACACCGATGCCATGGTGGCCGATGCCCGCACCCGGTACCGAATCGAGTCGCTCGACGACAGCGTGCTTCGTGACGCGTTTGCTCACTGGGACATGCCCTTCGAGGAGGTGGACGGCGGACTCGTGATTCGTGCGCAGAACAAGGAGCACGCGGCGTCGATCCTCGAGGCGCTCGTCAAGGGCGGGGCCAAGGTTCACCGCTTTGGACCCTTCGGCAGTGCGCTCGAACAGACGTACATGGCAATGAACGAGGAGCGACGATGACCACCACGGCGGAACGCGCAACACCGACAACTTCTGCGGCGCCTCGCGGCAACCCTTGGTGGCCCTCGTGGCGTGGCGTGGGCCTGGTGACCCGGATCGAGCTCACGCGCCGCCGCCCCACCACCAAGGGCTACATCTTCTACGGAATCCTGGTGGCCGCAATTCTCGGTCTGGGGATACTGGTCGCGGCGTTGGCGCCACCAGGAAAGACCTCCACCCCCATGGAGCTCGTGCTGATCCTTGTGTTGGGCGCGGGGCTTCTCATCGCCCCGTCGCTGTCATCAACCTCCATCAATGGCGACTCCAGCGAAGGAGTCCTCGCGCCGATGCAGATGACCCGGCTCACCGCCGGTGATCTCGCGTTGGGGAAACTGCTTGCCTCGTGGCTGTTTGCGGTTGCGGTGCTGATCACCACGACCCCATTGCTGGTCTATGCCTTCTCACGTTCCGGCTGGCATTGGTACGAACTGATTGCTGTGCTTGGCGCCATCTTGTTCGCGGTATTGACGTTCACGGCCATTGGATTGGCGTGGTCGGCTCTTGCCGCTCGCGCAGTCGCGTCGGTGTCATTGGCGCACCTTACGACCGGCTTCTTGGTGCTTGGCACGCTGGTGATCTACGCGTTCGCGATGCCGCTGGTCTCTGAAAATGTGACGGTGACCGATCGCTATGTGGATTACGGCACGCTGACACCTGACGAGCAAGAGGCGTACGAAGCGGGAGAGCTCGACTACTCCACCGTGCAGTGCACCGAACAGACCTATGAGACCTCCGTGGTGCACACCGACACGATCGCGTGGCTGTTGCTTCTGAACCCTGTGGTGGTCATTGGTGAAGCAGCGCCAGTGGTGAACCCGAACACGTACGAGGAGGATGACCGCGCCGCCCCAGGCGCCTTCGCGCTCATGCATCAGGCGGTGGGGGGCGCGCAACTGGGGTCACAGGGTGCGCCGCTGGGCTATGACGAGTGCGGTGATCCCAATAGCCAGGCATGGTCGGACCAGTGGGACCAGCAGCAGGAGGAGCAGGCGCTGTTCCCCCGCAACCCGTGGCTGGGTCTCGCGCTCCAGGCGGTGCTGCTCGTTGGCGCGATGGGAATCGTCATACGCCGACTCCGCGTGCCCTACAAGAAGCTTCGCGCGGGAACCCGCGTGGCCTAGAGGTCGCGAGGCGCCACTTTCGCAACGCCCCCACGGTCCACGTTCGTGCCGGGCAACGCTCCGGAGTCAGATCCCGGCAGCCCGCGTTGCGAGAGAGGCGCCTCGCACCGCTGTTCAATGGTCGCGGGGTTCTAGGAGACCTTGCGGCGTCCCTCGAAGGCGCGGCCCAGGGTGACCTCGTCGGCGTACTCCAGGTCGCCGCCCACGGGCAGGCCCGAGGCAAGCCGTGAAACAGTCAGCCCCATCGGTGACAGCATGCGGGCAAGGTAGGTCGCGGTGGCCTCGCCCTCGATGTTGGGGTCCGTCGCGATGATGACCTCCTCGATCGTGCCGTCGCCCAGGCGGGTGAGGAGCTCGCGGATGCGCAGGTCGTCGGGTCCCACGCCATTCATGGGATCGATAGCGCCGCCCAGCACGTGGTAGCGGCCACGGTACTCTCGGGTGCGCTCCACGGCCATGACGTCCTTGGGCTCCTCGACCACGCAGATGACGTCGTCACTACGGCGAGGGTCGGCACAGATGCGGCATTGGTCGGACTCCGCGACGTTGCCACAGGTCGCACAGAAGCGGACCTTGTCCTTGACTGTCCGCAGTGCGTCCGCGAGACGCGAGATGTCCGACGGGTCAGCTGCGAGCACGTGGAACGCGATGCGCTGGGCGCTCTTGGGGCCGACCCCGGGCAGGTGCCCGAGTTCGTCGATGAGGTCTTGAATGGCGCCGTCGTACATGGGGTCAAGCGTAAGCGTGCGCGCCAGCGACTGATGCCATTGCGCCGTCCGGGTCGCCCTCACGTGGAATCCCCATGGGAGGGTCGGTCTGACTGATCTGCGCCCAGACGGTGTCAAGGGACAAGTCGAGTACCTGCGCAATCGCGGCAATGGTGGGGAAGGACGGCGTGGCCACCCGTCCGGACTCGATTTTGCGTAGCGTTTCTGGCGAGATGCCTGCCTCAAGCGCGGTCGCCAGCATCGGCCGCTGTCCGCGAGCTTGGCGAAGGAGGGCGCCCAGTCGCTGGCCACGCTCCAGATCTTCTTCAGTGAGGGGCAATCTAACCATGCTGCCTATTGTAATACCGGGATACTATTACCGGGATAGTTATCCGTGATTTGAGAATTGGAAGCACATGATCGAGATTCTGAACCCCACCGAACTGGGCCGAGCAAAGCTTTCTGGCACTTTGGTGGGCACCATCCTGCACACGATCAAGAAGCGCGTGACGGTGGGGACCAACCTCCTGGAAATTGATCAGTGGGCGAAGGAGATGATCCTCGATGCCGACGCAGAGTCTTGCTACGTCGACTACGCGCCTTCGTTTGGTAGTGGCCCGTTCGGGCATTACATCTGTACCGCGGTCAACGACGCAGTCCTGCACGCCCTTCCGCGTGACTATGCCCTGGTCGATGGCGACCTACTGACCTTAGATTTGGCAGTGGCCAAGCAAGGGATCGCTGCGGACTCGGCTATCAGTTTCATCGTTGGCGATGCGCGACCCGCGCAAAGCGTTGCAATGATCGAGGCGACGGAGCGCGCCCTGTCCGCGGGAATAGCCGCGGCCAAGCCCGGTGCCCGAATCGGCGACATTGCGCACGCGATCGGTACGGTTTTGAGCGGGGCGGGGTATTCGATCAACACTGAGTTCGGTGGGCACGGTATCGGGTCCACGATGCACCAGGACCCGCATGTACCCAACACTGGTCGCCCAGGCCGCGGATATCAGTTGCGTCCGGGTTTGTTGCTCGCCATCGAGCCCTGGGTCATGGCGGATACGTCCGTCCTGGTGACCGACTCGGATGGTTGGACGCTTCGCAGTGAGACCGGATGCCGCACCGCCCACAGTGAGCACACCATCGCGATCACGCCCAAAGGAGCAGAAATCCTTACGCTCGCACCACGGTCGTTGCGCTAGCCGGAGCGCTTACTCGTCGATGATCTTGCCGCCGAGCATCTTGGCGACCATGTCCGCGCCGCTGAGTCCGGCGTCAGGTGCAGCGGCGTCGTGTTCGCTGACCTCCTCGTCGTCGTCCCACGGCGCGGAACCTCCTGCGGCCTGCGCCGCGGGAGCCGATGCAGATGGTGGTGCCGATTGACGGCTGACGGGTGCAGCGGCGCCGGTCTCGGGCTTGGAGGGAGCGCGCCCGGAGGGCTCACGGGGCGGTTCGTCGTCCTCCGGTGGTGCGTCATCCCACGGCGGTACATCTGATGCTGGAGGCTGGGGGATCGCACTCGTCGCGGGTTGGGTGGGAATCGATTCCGTGGGTGGCGACTGGTCCGAGTCCTGAGCAGAGGCGACGGGCGCCGATGCGGCAGGGCGTGCCGTAGCCGCGGCCGGGAACGCGCCGGCTGGGCCGACGATGCCCTCGACGCGCACGTGCAGCCCCAAGGTCTCGCGCACCGCGAGGCCCACGTTCTCCGCGTGATTGCCGGTCGCAAAGCGGGAGGCCAATGGAGCGCCATCGAAGGCGAGCTTGAGCACGCCGTTGTCGACCTCGGCTACCTGGGCACTCTGCTTGACGAGTACCCACGTCACGCGACGGCGCTCGAGCGTGCCGAGGACCTCGTCCCAGCGTCGACGCACCAGCTCGGAGTCCTCGGGGCCACCGGCGGTATCGCCCGCACCCGTGTTGGAGTCGGGAGTGGCGGTCGGGGTCGACGTGACGGGGGAAGGAGGGGTGGACGGGACCGGTGTTGGCGCGGGAGCAGGTGCCACGGGGGCGGCAGTTTCGGTAGCAGGCTTGGCCACCGCAGCCCGCGCGGCCGCAGCACCGGTGGGCGCGCCCTGAGCTGGGGCCGCCGCAGGCGGGGTCGAGTCAGACTGAGTGGACTCTGCGGCGGCGGAGCGCGTGGAAGAGGCGGGATCGTGCGCAGCGGCAGTGGTGGGGGCAGGTCGCGACGGGGCCGCGGCCTGAGCCACGGGTGCGTTGCCCTCTGGAGCCGACGCGGCCTCGCGTGTGACACCGGGGGCACCCGCACCATCGGCCGCGATGAGCCTGGCGCAAAGAAGTTCCAGGTGAAGGCGGGGTGACGTCGCTCCCACCATGTTTGTCAGCGCGTCGTTCACCAGGTCTCCTGCGCGTGAGGCACGCGCGAGTCCCAAGTGGCGGGCTTGGTCCTTCATGCGCTCGAGTTGGTCCTCGGGCACTTCGCCCAGGGCCTTCGCGCCGGCCTCACCGGACGCGGTGAGTACGAGGATGTCACGCAAGCGCTCCAGCAGGTCCTCGACAAACCGGCGCGGCTCGTGGCCGATGCCAATCACGCGGCCCACGACCTCGAATAGCGAGGCGCCGTCGGCCGCAGCGATCGCGTCGATCGCGTCGTCGAGGAGAGTCGCATCGGTGAAGCCCAGGAGGGAAATGGCTCGGTCATACGTCACGCCGTCGACGCCGGAACCGGCCATGAGTTGATCCAGAACCGACAGGGAGTCCCGCACCGAACCTCCGCCCGCGCGGACGACCAAGGGCAGTACTCCCGCAGCGACGGTTACGCCTTCGGCCTCGCAAAGGCTCTGAAGGTAGTCAGTGAGAACGCCGGGGGGAACGAGGCGGAACGGGTAGTGGTGCGTACGGGAGCGGATGGTGCCGATGACCTTCTCCGGCTCCGTGGTCGCGAAGATGAACCGCACGTGGGGTGGCGGCTCCTCTACTAGCTTCAGAAGCGCATTGAAGCCCTGCGGAGTGACCATGTGGGCCTCGTCCAGGATGAAGATCTTGTAGCGGTCGCGAGCGGGAGCAAAGGCGGCGCGCTCGCGCAGTTCACGAGCATCGTCGACGCCGTTGTGGGAGGCCGCGTCAATCTCCACCACGTCGACCGAGCCAGTGCCTCCACGGGCGAGCTCGGTGCACGAGTCGCAGACCCCACAGGGGGTGTCCGTGGGGCCCTCGGCGCAGTTGAGGCAGCGCGCGAGGATACGGGCGGACGTGGTCTTGCCGCAGCCACGGGGGCCGGAGAACAAATAGGCATGGTTGACCTTGTCGGCCCGCAGTGCCTGCATGAGCGGCGTCGTCACGTGTTCCTGCCCCACGACGTCTGCGAAGGTGTCGGGGCGGTATCGGCGGTACAAGGCGGCAGTCACAGAGACGACTCTAGTGCCGCCCTGCGACAGTCGCATCGGCCGGTGGAAAAGCATCGGGACATAAAAGGACCCCTCACGCACCCGCTAGAGCCCACCTACCCTTGCTGCATTCCTGCCCTGGGGGAGTTAAGCGAGATGGCGCCACGTGAGGGGCCGGGCTCAAGTTTAACCAGAACCGCGTGATTCGTTATAACGCCGCCGCTCGGGTACCATTCATGAGCCTGGAGGATTCGCCTAGTGGCCTATGGCGCACGCTTGGAAAGCGTGTTGGGTGCAAGCCCTCAGGGGTTCGAATCCCCTATCCTCCGCCATAGCATCTTGGACCTCAGCGCTTTTTGCTGGGGTCCAAAGTGCTTTTACGGGTGCTGCGATTCGAGGAGGAGCCTGCGACGGACTCCCCTATCCTCCGCCATAGCATCTTGGACCTCAGCGCTTTTTGCTGGGGTCCAAAGTGCTTTTACGGGTGTTGCGATTCGAACTGGAGCGCGTGGTCACCATTGTTCGTTGTAGGTGCGGACAACCGTACTCAGCGCGCTTCGTTCCGTGAAGAACTGTCTCTCTACTAAAGTGGTGCCCGTGACTCAGCCCCCGATGGACCCAACCGCCAGCAAGCGCGCGACCGTGCGCCGGCATCGGCGCGAGCGTCAGATCCTGCTGTTTGGGTTACTCCTCATCGGCATGGCGGTCGCCGGAGTGTTTTTTGCCTCCGTCTATAAGGGCGACACCGAAGGTCCCTTCGCCGAACCGTTCGTCACTCCCGCCAGCGAGTTTGAGACTGAGGTCAACGTCGCGTGTCCTCCCGGTGGCGCCCTGCCCATGGAGCCCACCGAGATCCCGATCCGGGTGCTGAACGCTACGGACAAGTCCGGTCTAGCCGGCACGACGGCGGCCGACCTCAAGGGTCGTGGCTTTGTGGTGACCGGAGCAGGCAACTATCCGCGCCCCTACGACGGCAGCGTGCGCATCATCTACGGCGAAGAGGGGCTGGTTGAGGCGTACACGCTGTCGAACTACTTCACGGAGTTTGAGATGGTTCTGGACACTCGCGATAGCGCCGTGTCTGACCTTGTGATCGGTGACGCCTACGACCCCGCAACCACCTTGCGCGCGCAGGGTGCGCCCGAGCTCGACCCCGAGACGCCCTTCGTTCGTCCCCAGCAGTGTGTGCCAGTCGAGCTAGTCGCGCCTGAGCCGGCGCCTCGCGTGATCCCAGACAACCCCTTGGTTGAAGCGAGCTCCAGCCCCAGCGCAGAGGCGAGCGACGTGCCCCAGGAGGGCGACAACTAACGCGCGTGTGGCCGGTGTAGCAACCCGGTCAGGGTGCCCAGCAGTGCACCGATCACGGTATCTACAACCCGCTCCGTGAGGGTTGAGAATGAGCCGATGGTGCCCGTGGCGGCACCTGTCAACAGCAGGACCATCGGCGTGATGAAGAGCAGCGCGAGCGCGTAGTTGCGCACCGTGACGAGTTGCGTGACGAACTGCAGCGACCCCAGTACTACCGCAAGGGCGAGAGGCGCCAGGTCGAGCGAGCCGAAGGCCAAGAAGATGAGCGCACCGGCGACAGTGCCGACGATGCGGTGGAGTCCGCGGCGTGCTGCATCGCCGCGCCCCGCCCGGGTGCCGATGACCGCTATGCCCGCTCCCACGGTCCAGTACGCGCGCTCCGGATCGATGGCCGTGACGCTGATAGCCGTGCCCACCACAGCTACGATCGCGACGCGCATCAACAGGGTGCGACCGTCGCGGCCCAGGTTGAACACGGACAAGATCTGACGCAGCGGACGCGCGGGGAGGTGGCGATTGCGCGCCAGCAGGATCGGGGACGCCGCGACCGCGAGCGCGAACAGCATGCCGGCCGCTACCGCCATGATCAGCGAGGCCGGAGCGATGGCCCTCTCGCCGTCGACCACCGCGGTCACGCGTGCGGACAGACCATAGGCGAGGGCGACAAAGAGCGGTCCCGGGGCGCCCATGCGATACCCGAAGGACAGCGCCGCCCCGGCGACCGTCACCACCACGAGGCCCACGGAAGCCGCCAGGGGGTATGGCGCGAGCACGGTCGCAAGAGTAGAGGCGAAAAGCAGGAAGGCCGCGACTAGGGGGAGGACCCGGATCCGTTCGAGGACGTTGAGGTTGGTGACGTGAAGCACCGTGAATCCGCCGGTGGCGGCCAAGATGCCCAGTGTCTCCGAGCCAAGCGCCGCGCCAACCGCGATGGGCACCGCCATGACCAGGGCCGCCTGCAGCCCCAAGTGCCATCGAGGGCCGGTGTACGGCTGAAAGGTCCGCAGGCTCTTCACCGCCCGGTGCGTTCCATGCGTCCAGCGGTCACGGCGCTCGCGAGCGGCGCTGTGACTCATCGGTGCTCCCCTCGCGAGGCACGCTGACGGCCCCTGTCTCCCATTATTGCCAGAGTGCGCCGCGTTACGTCGGGACGAGCGTCCCGCCCAGCCCCGCTGAGAACGCAAAGAACCCGGCCCCGATTCGCGAGAATCGGGACCGGGTCAGTGGCGGTGACGGCGGGATTTGAACCCGCGGTACGGGGGTACCGTACACAACATTTCGAGTGTTGCACCTTCGGCCGCTCGGACACGTCACCGTGGGAGAGGATACCTGCTGGGAGTGGCCCCGACCAAACTGGGCGCACCTGTGTGCCTGGCCCCGGCATCGGCCGCGCCGCTTGCGCCGCTAGCGGCGTTGTTCAAAGAACTCACGCAGGATCAGGGCGGACTCGTCGCTGCGGATGCCCGCGATGACCTCCACTTTGGCGCCAATCCGAGCGTCACGCACCAGGTCCCACTGCGACCCGGTGGCGCCCGCCTTCTGATCCCAAGCGCCCAGCACGAGGCGGGGGATGCGTGCCGCAAGCAACGCGCCAGCGCACATCGCGCATGGCTCCAACGTCACGACGAGCGTGCACGTTTCAAGGCGCCAACTGCCCACGTGCTCGGCCGCTTCTCGCAAGGCCAAGACCTCGGCGTGCGCGGTGGGGTCGGACCTCACGGCGCGCTGATTGAACCCGCGACCGATCACCGATCCCTCGGCGTCCAGCACGACGGCCCCCACGGGCACCTCGCCGATGTTGCCTGCCGCGCGCGCGAGCATCAGCGCCTCGCCCATGGCTGCTTCGTAGAAACCGTGCATGCAGGTCAGGTTACCGGGGCGACTTGCCGGCGGACGATGCTGGGGCCAGGCAGGCGCGCGCGGCGCCGCTACGAAGTAGGGTTAAGCCATGCAGCTTCACGTCGCGGATCACCCGCTCATTGCCCACAAGGTCACCGTCCTGAGGGACAAGAACACGCCGTCGCCGACGTTCCGGCTGTTGGTTGACGAGCTGGTGACGCTCCTCGCATATGAGGCGACCCGCCAGGTGCGCGTAGTCGAATGTGAGGTAGAGACGCCGCTCCAGCCGACGACCGGCACCAAGATCGCGAGCCCCGCGCCGTTGATCGTGCCGATCTTGCGCGCCGGACTCGGGATGCTGGACGGGATGACGCGGTTGCTGCCGAGCGCCGAGGTGGGATTCCTGGGGCTCAAGCGCGATGAGGAGACCCTCGAGGCGATTACCTACGCGAACCGCCTGCCGGACGACCTCACCGGGCGCCAGGTCTTCCTCATCGACCCGATGCTGGCGACGGGCGGCTCGCTCGTGGCTGCGATCGAGTACGTCCTCGAGCGTGGCGCGACTGACGTGACGTGTGTTTGTCTTCTGGCCGCCCCCGAGGGAATCGAGCGCGTCCGGACCGCGATGGGCGAGCGTGTCGACGTATCTGTGGTCGTGGCGCAGGTGGATGAGAGGCTCAACGAGCAGGGCTTCATCGTGCCGGGACTGGGCGACGCGGGCGACCGCCTCTACGGTCTGGTCTAACTCCTCCACCGACCTTCTTCTTCCGAATTGTGGCCACTTTCGGAAAAAATGGTTACGGTGGTGCCACTATGAGTGGCACTGTCGAGAACCAGCCGTCCGGGCGCGCGCCGCACCGTGCGCGCCGCGAGAACCAGCAGGCGGTCATCGACTGCCTCATCAGCGAGGCTCAACTGAGTCGCGCCGAGATCCAATCACAGTCGGGATTGTCGCGCTCAACCCTCTCCGACGTCCTGCAGGCGCTCATCGCCGAGGGGGTAGTTGAGGAGCTTGACGCAGCCCCCGAACGCCAGGGTCGTGGGCGCCCCACGCGACCCCTTCGACTCAGCGGAGAGATCGCGAGAGTCGCGGGAGTGGCCCTCACCCGCGCGGGTTCGACCATTCTCGTGGCCGGCCTTGACGGCGAGGTGACAGCGGCGACGCGGATTGCCGCCCCCGAACCCTTCGACCTTGCTGCGGCGACCTCCGATGCGGCCACGGCGCTGGCAGGTTTGCTGCGAGGCGCCGATGGCGAGCACGGCCTTGCTGCGTTGGCGGTGGGGCTGCCGCGCCCGATTACGGCAACGCGGCCGGGGCGGCGACGACCTCCTGCTGAACGCGGCGAGGCTTTCGCCGAGGCAGTAGGCGTGCATCCCGAGTGGGACAACAACTCTCGCCTGACGGCGCTGGCGGAGGCCCAGTGGGGCGCCGGTCGCGGATACCGGGACTTCGCCTACCTTCACCTCGACCGCGGCGTGGGTGGCGGGCTCATTCTTGACGGTCGCCTCGCGACCGGAGCGCGTGGAACGGGCTCGGAGTTTGGTCACCTGTGTGTCGACCCCGTCGGCCCCCGATGCTGGTGCGGCGGCGTGGGATGCCTCGAGATGTACGCGTCGATGGATGCGATCCTCAAGGCGGCCCGGCTGCAGTCGAGCGACGAACTGGCGGAGGCGGCGACCCAGGGCGTGGTGCCGGCGGTCGATGATGCGGCTCTCAGGGTTGCGCAAGCGGTGTCCGGCATTGTGTCAGTGGTGGATGTGGGGCGCGTGGTGTTAGGCGGCTCGGTTGCGCAGGTGCCGGGGTTTGTCGCGGCAGTCGCCAAGCAGGTAGCTGCGACTGCCGGTCGCCACGCCACCGATGGCGTCGTGCTGGTGCGCTCGGCCATGGGAGACGACGCGCCTGCACGGGGCGGAGTTGCGCTCGCGCTGCGCTCCTCTCACCTCCTCGATGGGTACCGACGCTGAATTAATCCGACCTTTGACGGAAATGACGGACTGTCATAGCGTTGATGGCGATCCGCAACGTGGCGGAACCTATTCAACTGGAGCAACCATGACGCAGTCCTCAGAGCCGACCGGTTCAGAGTTTTCCGACGTAGAGTCCTTCGGGCCCGGAACTGACATCTGGGCCATCCTGTCGCGATCCGCCGTGCAGCGTGACGCAATCAACGTGGACTTCCCCGAGGGTGCGTCCTGGGCCAACACCGAAGCGCCTACGGCTGAGCGCGTGAGGGCGCTCATCGCCGAGATGACGCTCGACGAGAAGACGTCGCTGCTCTACGGCGCGGGCCTGCGCATGAGCGGACGCGACATCTGGCAGGTATTCGTCCACGGCATCGACCGCCTGGGCGTGCCCGACTTTACCCAGGCTGATAGTCCTGCTGCGCCCCTGCTCGGCGCACAGAAGGCGACCAGAATTCCGTCCGAAGTTGCTTTGGGTGCCACCTTTGACACGGAGACGGTGAAGGCGGCCGCCGGCGTGATCGCGGCGGAGTTCCGCGCACTTGGATATGCCGTGATCCACGCTCCCACCATGGACGTCACGCGTGATCCGCGCCACGGTCGCTCACACGAGAACTTTGGCGAGGACCCCAAGCTCAACGCCACCATGGGCGCCGCATACGTCGACGCGGTCCAGGCGACCGGCATCATGGCCGACCTCAAGCACGTGGGCCTCAATACCGTCGAGACGGATCGCCTCGAGGTCGACTGCCACATCGACGAGCGCCCGCTGCACCAGATCTACCTGGCTCCCTTCCGCGACGTCATTCGCACGTCCTCTCCCGCGATGCTGATGACCTGCTACGCGCAGATCAACGGCGAGCACTTCCATAACGACCCCTCGCTGATGCGCGGCATCGTGCGCGAGGAGTGGGGCTTCGAGGGCATCGTGCGCACCGACGCCGGAGCCCACCGCACGGTGGAGTCGCTCACTTACGGGCTCGACCAGGAGTTCCGCGACGAGGACAAGTTTGGCGCCGTCCTGCGCACTGAGATCGCCGAGGGCCGCATCTCCGAGGACTACGTCAATGCCGCCATCACGCGAATCCTCACCACGATGGCCGACTACGGCATGCTCGACTCGCCGCCCGAGCGCACGGGAATCGAGAGCCTCGATGAGCACAGCGCAATTGTTCAGGAAGCAGCTGCACGCGCCATCGTGCTACTGAAGAACGACGGCGTCCTGCCGCTCGATGCCTCCTCGACTGCCACCATTGCCGTGATCGGAGCCGCTGCCAGCGACGACCAGATCGCGGGTGGCCCGTTCGCCGCACTTGAGGGGTGTGACACCGTCCTGGGCGCGTTGACCAGTGCGATTCCCGATGCCACGATCAGCACCGCAGTTGGCCACGATCCGCTCGTGCTCACCGACATGATCCCCGGCCTGCCAGCGGTCCCACGCCACATGTTCCGCAACGCCGATGGATCCCCAAGTATCACCGAGGTCAGCTTCGATGCCTCAGGTGCCGAGGTGAAGCGTCGCGAGACCGACCGCATTGACCAGATTGGGATGTCCTTCGGTACCCCGCTGGACGCCGAACCCTCGAGCCTCGCCGCTCAGACGGCCACCGTGGTCCAGTGGCGCGGCACCATCACCATCGACACTGCTGGCACCTATCGCTTTGACGCGACCACCTCCGGAAGCGTGTCCATCTCCATCGACGGTCGCACCTTCCTCGAGAAGGCGGAAGGACCGCGACTCAGTTCGGTCGACGGATCGATCGACCTCGAGCCGGGCGTCTATGACATCCACGCAGATTTTGCGGTCAGCAGTCTGGACAGTCTTGGTTTCATGTCTCACACGCCCCAGTCCTTCAAGGTCGGCCTGGAGCGTACCGACGCAACGCGTGGAACGGGCGAGGCAGAGGCGGTAGCCGCCGCGGCATCGGCCGATCTTGCGATCGTCGTTGTTCGCGACGCCGCCTCCGAAGGCCTCGACCGTGACAGCCTCGCGCTGCCCGCTGGCCAGGATCAGCTCATTGAACGCGTCGCCGCAGCGAACAAGAACACCATCGTGGTGCTGTGCACGTCGAGTGCGATTCTGACCCCGTGGCGCGACGATGTTGCGGGTGTCATCGAGGCTTGGTACGGAGGCTCCCGCGGTGGCGCGGCAGTCGCCCAGGTCCTCACCGGGGCCACGGCGCCCGCTGGCCGCCTGCCCGTGACCTTCCCCCAGTCCGATGCCGACTTGCCCGCCGCTGCTCCCGAGCAGTTCCCCGGAGTGGACAAGGTGAGCAAGTTCACTGAGGGTTTGCGCGTGGGCTACCGCCACTACCTCGCCGATGGTGGTCCTGCTCCAGCCTTCCCGTTCGGCTTTGGGCTGTCGTACACGACCTTCGAATTTGGCGACGTGGTTGTGGGTGGCAGCGACATTGCCGCTACCGACCTCGAGGCTGTGCCGCTAGACGATGCCGTGGTCACCGTCTCCGTCAAGGTCACCAACACCGGTGACCGGGCCGGCCGTGCCGTTCCGCAGGTCTACCTAGAGTTCCCCACCGTCGCCGAGGAGCCCGCGCCGTCGCTGGCCGCCTTCGACGGTGTCGAGCTTGATGCCGGTCAGTCCGCAGTGGTTTCCCTACCGGTTCCGGCCAGGGCCTTCCAGATTCACTCCGGTGGCTGGACCTTCGTCCCTGGCTCATTCACACTCCACGTCGGCACGTCGTCTGCCGATCTCAACGCAGCCATTGGATTCGAGGTGCGATGATGGCCGATCCCACCACCAACGAGGCACATGCGGAGGCGCCCGCCCGGCGCCCCAACATCGTGGTGATCCTGACTGACGACCACGCGGCTCACTCGATCAGCGCGTACGGATCGGTGGTCAATCAGACGCCGCGCATTGACGAGATCGCCAACCGCGGCGTGCGTTTCGATCACTGCTTCGCGACCAACTCCCTGTGCTCGCCTAGCCGTGCCAGCATCCTCACCGGCACCTACAGCCACGTCAATGGCGTCTCCACCCTGGTGACCCCACTGGATGCCAGCCAGCCCACTTTCATTTCCCAGCTCAAGGAGTCGGGCTACCGCACCGCGATGGTGGGCAAGTGGCATATGGGTGATGGCGAGGGCCACAACCCGGAGAACTTCGACTACTGGGACGTCTTCATCGAGCAAGGGGAATATCACAACCCCCGCATGCTCTCCAAGGAAGGGCTGCGCATCGAGGAGGGCTACGCAACGGACATCGTCACGGACCTGTCCACCAAGTGGGTGGAGTCCCTCGAAGGAGATGAGCCCTGGTGCATCCTGATCTGGCATAAGGCGCCTCACCGCCCCTGGGAGCCGGCAGAGCAGTACGAGGACATGTATAAGGAGCCCATCCCGGTGCCATCGACGTTCAATGACGACCTGTCGACGCGCAGTATCTCCGCCCGTCGGGCCGCCATGCGCATCGCCGAGCACCTCAACGCAGAAGACCTCAAGATTGATCCCCCCGCTGGATTGACCTACGAGGAAATCGCGCTGTGGAAATACCAGCGGTTCATGGAGGACTACCTGCGCACCGTTGCGAGCGTCGACGACAACGTGGGACGCGTGTCCGATTGGCTCGAAGAGCGTGGCGACCTTGACGACACGGTGCTGATGTACGCCTCCGACCAAGGCTTCTTCCTGGGCGACCACGGCTGGTTCGACAAGCGCTTCATGTACGAGGAGTCGCTGCAGATGCCGCTCGTGATGTCCTACCCGCGTGCCGTGCCGGCGGGTCAGGAACACACGGGGATCGTCACGAACGTGGACTTCGCGCAGACCATCCTCGACTTCGCGGGCGTGGACCATCACGACCGCATGCAGGGACGGTCGTTCGCTGGAGACATTGCGCCGTCGTTCGCGCCGCTGCCCGATGCCGAGGGCATGTACTACCGGTATTGGGAGCATGACGACGTGTTTCACAAAGCGCCGGCGCACTACGGGTACCGCACCGATCGCTACAAGCTCATCTACTTCTACAACGATGGCCTTGGCATCCCGGGAACTGGCCCGTTTACGTACTCCGCCGAGTGGGAGCTTTACGACATGCAGGAGGACCCCGAGGAACTCAACAATGTCGCCGACGACCCCGCCTACGCCGAGGTGAAGAAGGACATGGAAGCGAAGATGTGGCGTGCACAGCACGAGCTGGGCGACGCCCCGCACGTGAGTCAGTCAGTTCCTGAACTGGCCTGACCCACGACCTCCCATGCCGGTGGCCGGACACGTGGTGTCCGGCTACCGGCCTTTGGTGTTCTCACGCGGCTCTTTGGGGCGTCGCCAACGCAGAAGACCCCGTCTCCCTCAGGAGGCGGGGTCTTCTTCTCACGCGAGGGGAGTGTGACCTAGGCGGGTTGTCCTGCGGCCGCGCCTGCTGCCACCGCCTGCTGAATGCCCATATCCAGACCCTTGAGTGCCTGCTCGCCCATGGCGGGGTTCATGACGGACATCTGCCACAACGTCATGGATCCAAGACGGCTCATCATGCCGGCCGGGATGGGGAGTGCCTGGGTCAGCATGCCCTTGACTGCGGGATTCTCAAACAGTTCGCTGATGGGCGTGTGGACGCCCAGGCGATCCTTGGGGAACTCCTCCGCGGGGAGCGCCTGCTGCAGGCCACTCTGCACCTGTGCCCACTGCTTCTCGATGAGCAAGTGCTCTTCGGTGACGGCGTCGGAGGTCAGGGGCAGGCCCATGCGCTCAAACTGCGACTCGGGAGCCTCGTTGGCCACCATAGCGTCCACCATCAGGCGGATCATGCGAAGCTCCAACTCTGGGTCGCGCAGCGGCTCGAGCTCATCGGGGTCCGTCTCGAGGTCGTACAGCAGTGTGCCGAAGGCCACGGGGCTTCCCCACGAACCGGCAGGAAGCTTGAGCACCGGCGCACCCTTGGTGAACGGAAGCGGATCGATGAGCTCGGACTTCGATAGCTCCTCCACGGACATCAGAGTATTCATGTGCATCGGCATCAGTGTGTGGTTAAACAGCGGCTGGTTCTGCGGAGTCGCGCAGGCCCGCATGTAGACCACCTTGCCGTCGGTCACACAGGTGTGGCCGCCAAACATTCCGAATAAGCCGCTCTCGCGCACAGGCTCGTCATTCGCGATGACGGGCGCAAGATCCTTGCCACGCATGTCATCGGTGAGGTCCACGCCAAAGTAGCCGAGCAGTGTGGGGCCGAAGTCGACCGTCTGTACCAGCGACTCACGACGTTCGCCGGCGGCGACATTGCGGGGATCGTAGATGAACAGCGGCGTGTGGATGGTCTCGTCGTACCAAGGCTGGATGTTCTTGCCGAACCAGCCGCGCTCACCAATCATGAGGCCGTGGTCGGTGCACACGATCAACATCGTGTCCTCCCACATGTTGTTCGCGTCCATCGTGTCGAGCACGCGTCCCAGCGAGTCGTCACAGAAGGTTAGTAGCGCGTTGTACTCCTCGCGGACGTGGTTGACCGTCTGCTCATCCTCGACCACGCGACGGTAGTCGGGCCAGTCAAAGTGATCGCCGTCGTAGGTGTGCGGGCGGCGCTCCTTGTGCTCGTCATAGCTGAAGAACGGCTCGTGGGGGTCGAAGCACTCGATCTGGACGAACCAGTTGTCTTCGGCCTTGTTGGTCTCAATGAACTCGACGCCGGCTTCGACGGTCTGGTACTGCGAGTGCTGCTCCTTGGTCTGCATGTACTCGCGGTTGATCCAGTCCTGGCGCCATGCCGCACCCGCACGCCAGTTGACGGTGTCGGGGATCTCAGGATCCTTGACCTGACCCTTCCAGGGGTCGCCTTCCTGGCCACGGAAGAACTCGTAGGTGGAGAAACGGTTGTGATAGGTAGCGCCACCGTCTTCCCAGTAGTGCCCGTGGTCGGTGACCAGGTGGGTATAGACGCCGTTGTTCTTAAGCATCTCCGGGATCGAGTCGTCAAAGGGCTCGAGCGGGCTCCACGAACGGTGGAGGAAGTTGTAGCGTCCCGTGTGCATCTCGCGGCGCGCGGGCATGCAGGGCATCGATCCGCCGTAGCAGGTGTCGAACGTGATGCTGCGGTCCTGCAGGCGCTGGAAGTTGGGCAGCGTGTTGAAGTCTGCCCCATACTGCGGGAGGTACTTGCGGTTGAGACTGTCGAACATGACCATGATGGCCTTCATTGGGTTCCCCTTTCGAGTGGAACACGGAGCTACGCTTCCTTGCGTCGCTCCTGGAAATAGGTGTCGAGCTCGGCGCGAGCATCGTCGAACATGTAGGGGCTGAGGGACTCGAGAAGGCGGATGATCGACTCCGACCGGTCAACGGAATCGGGATCGCGGAGCCACTGCGCGCGGAGCCCATCGGACATCGCGATCAGCCAGTCCGCGATGTCGGCGATCTGGACGATGCTGGGGAGCTTGGTCGCGTCGAACACCGTCTCCAGGGCGTGACCGAACGCCTGGACGAGGTTGCGGTGTCGTGTGAGGAAGTGCTGGTGCGCTGGGTGGTCAGGCGCGATGCTCTCCGTGGAGAGCATCGCGAAGAACTGCATCTCGCGCCGGTCGGCTTCGTGACCTCGGAGAATCTCGAGGTAGCCGATGACGAAGGCGACGCCCTCGGGGGTGAATTCCGCGGCGGGTTCCTGGTCGCGCCGGTCCAGCACGGCGAGCAGGAGCGCATTCTTGGAGGGGAAGTGGTACAGCAGACCGGCCTGAGTCAGCCCGGCTCGGGTGGCGATGTCGGCAACGCTGGCAGAGTCCAGGCCGCCTTGGGCGAAGAGTTCTGCGGCGGCGTCGATGATGGCCTCGCGGCGTTGCTCGCCCTTGGGGCTGCGGCGTCTGCGAATCTCCGTCGTCTCACTCACAGTGATTGTCCTGGTGCGAGGTGTCGCGTGTGCGCGGAGTCCTGTCGGAACTGACGGGGTTCGGTAGACGGTGCATTCGTCGACTCCAATGTCGATGGCGCGGGTTGGCCGGTGCTCAGCCAGGGTGCGAGTGCAGTCTAACTCATAATCTGACTGGTTAGTAGGTTTAAGGTTTTTCGGGCGCGCGGCAGTGGACGGGTGGCCGTTGGCTGGAGGGGCTGGGTGGCGTCACGTGCGGCGCGGCGATCGGGGCTCATCGAGTCGCGATGTCAGACCCCGTTGGCATACTTGACTCATGCCCAAAAACTCGAGGTGGCTTATCCTTCCCCAGAGTTTTCGTGCGCTTGTGGAGGACACGCCGAGTTGTACACAACGTATCCACAGGGTTTTACACAGGACCACAACATCTAGGGGCTGTTTTAAGAAAACACCCCCATATCTAGTTGCACACCGTTGTAATTCGAGATACATTCTAGGAACGCTTCACCAGGATTTCGATGCCGTGAGCACGCCCCATCGAGACCCTCACTCAGAGTGTCACGCAGTATCCATACAGGGCCGCACGGCCACCGTTCCAATCACTTGCAGGGGAGCATTGTGACGATTACCGAAAACTCCGCAAACACCGACGTCAACGGCGACGTTTCGGCCACCGCGGCACTCACCAAGCCGGGCATCCACGTCACCAAGCGTGACGGCACCCGCGAGCCCTACAACGCCGACCGCATCAACAAGGCGATCGAGCGCTCGGCCGAGGGCCTTTCTGACCAGATCTCGAAGACCACTCAGATCGCCACCGAGCTGGGCATCACCCTGTTCGACGGCATCACCACGGAGCAGCTCGACGAGGCCGCCATCGGTGTGGCCGTTCAGAACGTCAAGGATGACCCCGACTTCGACATCATCGCGGCTCGCCTGCTCCGCAAGGTCATTTACAAGCGCGTCCTTGGTGGCTTCGACAGTTCGCTCGAGCTGGCCCTGCTGCACCAGGCACGCTTCCCGGGCTACATTCGCGACGCCGTGGAGGAGGGCCTGCTTGACACGCGCCTCACCACGATCTTCGACCTCGACGCCCTCGCCGCCGCGATCGACCACGAGCGCGACGACTTGCTCAAGTACATCGGCACTGTCACCATGCGCAACCGCTACATGATCACCGACCGCCACGGTAAGTCGCTCGAGGTTCCCCAGTACTTCTGGATGCGCGTCTCGATGGGGCTCTCCCTCAATGAGGAAAACCCCACGGAGATGGCGCTCAAGTTCTACGACAAGATCTCCAAGCTCGACTACCTTCCTGCCGGCTCGACTCTGGTCAACGCCGGTACCTCGTACCCGCAGCTGTCCAACTGCTTTGTCATGCAGATGGAAGACGACATGGACCACATCGCCAAGACCGTCGGCGACGTCATGTGGCTCACCAAGGGCACGGGCGGCATCGGCCTGTCGGTCACCAAGCTGCGCTCCGAGGGTTCGCCTATCAAGTCGAACAACACCACCTCGACCGGTCCCATCCCCTTCATGCACACCATCGACTCGACGCTGCGCGCCGTGTCCCGTGGCGGAAAGAAGTTCGGTGCGCTGTGCTTCTACATGGAGAACTGGCACATGGACTTCGCGCAGTTCCTCGACCTGCGTCAGAACTCCGGTGACCCGTACCGCCGCACCCGCACCGCCAACACCGCGGTGTGGATCTCCGACGAATTCATGAAGCGCGTCGCTGCCGACCAGGACTGGTACCTCTTCGACCCCGCCGAGGCGCCTGACCTCGTCGAGCTCACTGGCTCCGCGTTCTCCGCACGCTACGCCGAGCTCGTCTCGCTGGCGGAGGCCGGCAAGCTACGCACCTTTAAGAAGATGCGTGCCCGCGAGCAGTACAAGTCGATCCTGCTCATGCTGCAGGGCTCATCGCACCCGTGGCTGACGTGGAAGGACACCATCAACAACCGTGCTCTTAACACGAACACCGGTACCATCCACCTGTCGAATCTGTGCACCGAGATCTGCCTGCCTCAGGACCGCGAGAACATCGCAGTCTGCAACCTGGCATCGGTGAATCTTTCCGAGCACTTCGTCGACGGCAAGATCGATTGGGACCGCATGGAGAGCTCGGTGCGCCTCGCGGTGCGCCAGCTCGACAACCTGGTCGACATCACCCTGTCTGCCGTCAAGGAGTCTGACCACGCCAATCGCGAGAACCGCGCGGTCGGCCTGGGCGTCATGGGCTTCACCGACATGACGGAGCGTCTCGGCCTCGCCTATGAGTCGGAGGCCTCCTACGACCTCATCGACGAGATCATGGAGTTCGTGTCGTATCACGCGATCGATGCGTCCGCGGATCTCGCTCGCGAGCGTGGCTCGTACAACAACTTCGCCGGCTCCGGCTGGTCGCAGGGCAAGGTGCCGTTCGACACCATCGCCTCGACTGAGGCGGACCGTGGCGTGAAGATTGACGTCAACCGCACCATGCGCCTCGACTGGGACGTGTTGCGTGAGAAGGTCAAGGGCGGCATCCGTAACGCCACCCTGTTGGCCGTCGCACCCACCGCCTCCATCGGCCTCGTGGCCGGCACCACGCCCGGCTTCGACCCCCAGTTCTCGCAGATCTTCTCCCGAGCCACCTCGTCGGGTAAGTTCCTCGAGGTCAACCGCAACTTGGTCCGCGACCTGCAGGCCGAGGGCATCTGGGAGGACGTGCGCGACCGTCTGCTCGAGGTTCAGGGCGACCTGAGCCAGATCGAGGAGGTTCCCGCGCACCTGCAGGAGGTCTACAAGACCTCGTTCCAGCTGTCGCCGTACGCTTTCATCGAGGTTGCCGCGCGCGCTCAGAAGTGGATCGACCAGGCCATCAGCCGCAACATCTACCTCGAGTCGCGCGACATCGACGACATGATGGCGCTGTACTCGGCCGCTTGGGAGCGTGGCGTCAAGACCACGTACTACCTGCACATGAAGCCGCGTCACACCGCCGAGCAGTCCACGGTGCGTGTCAACAAGTCGGAGAAGATGCCCACCAACAGCGCGGGCAACAAGCCCAGCGGTGGCTCGGCAGGCGGACCGTCACGCAAGGGCTTCGGCGCTCGTAAGGGCTTCGGCGCAGCCAAGGCGACAGCTGCGGTCGCACAGGTCGAGGCCGTGGTGGCTGACGCCATCGCCGACGCTCCTGCCGAGGCTGTGGCTGCCGAACCAATCTCCGCCGCGCCTGCAGCTGAGACGGCACCTCGCAAGGGGTTCGGTGCGGTGGCAGCTGCCGCTCCAGCCGGGGCCCCCGCAGCTTCTGCGATCACGACCGCACCCGCGGCAGTGTTGTCTGCAGTTGCTACGCAGGCGTTCTCATCTGCGCCTACCCAGCAGCCCGCGGTTCCGCCCACCTCGCTCCCCGAGCAGGAAGCGGCTCCCGAAGCAGTTGAGTCACATGACTCCGCACCTGTGTCGGAGGCGGCGGCTCCGGCCGGCGTCGCCGAATTGAATGTGGTCTCGAGTGTCGCCGGTGGTGACACTGAAATGATTGGTGGCGTGGCGTGCCCCGTCGATCCCATGGAAGCGCTGCAGTGCGAGTCTTGCCAGTAGCGGCCCAGGAAGAGTGAGGAACAGATTATGGGAATTCTAGGAACAGGCATTCAGGATGGGTTGCTGCTCAAGCCCGTCACATACCCGTGGGCAATGGACCTGTACGAGCAGGCCGTCGCGAACACGTGGTTCCCCAACGAGATCCAGTTGGGCGAGGACCTTGGTGACTTCAAGAAGATGACGGACGAAGAGCGTCACGCCATCACCTTCCTGATGTCGTACTTCAACCCGAACGAGTTGCTCGTCAACAAGGCACTCGCCTTTGGCGTCTACCCGTACATCAACGCTCCCGAGTGTCACCTGTACCTCGCGAAGCAGATGTGGGAAGAGGCAAACCACTGCATGTCCTTCGAGTACGTCCTAGAGACGTTCCCGATCGACCGCGCAGCAGCCTACGACTCGCATGTCACCGTGCCCTCCATGGCCGCCAAGGAAGAGTTCGAGGTCAACTTCATCAAGCGGATGACCGAAGAGACTCTGGACATTTCGACGACCGAGGGCAAGAAGGACTTTGTCCGCAACCTGGTCGCGTACAACGTCATCCTCGAGGGCATCTGGTTCTACTCGGGCTTCATGGTCGCGTTGAGCTTCCGTCAGCGCAACCTGTTGCGCAACTTTGGCTCCCTCATGGACTGGGTTATTCGGGACGAGTCGCTGCACCTGCAGTTCGGCATCAACCTGATTCTGACGGTGCTCGAGGAGAACGACGATCTTCAGGATCCCGACTTCGCTGAAGAGATCCGTCAGATGATCATCAATGCCGTCGAGATGGAGGAGCAGTACAACCGCGACCTTCTCCCCACCGGAATCCTGGGCCTCAACGCTGACTACGTGAACCAGTACGTGAAGTATCTGGCCGACCGTCGTCTCGAAGAGTTGGGCTTCGACGCGCACTACAACGTGTCCAACCCTGCAAAGTGGATGGCGACCGCGAACGACACCCTGCAGCTGGTGAACTTCTTCGAGGCCACCAACACGTCGTACGAGGTCAACGCGCAGTCGACCAAGAAGTAAGCCAATACGGCCGCGACAAGGCGGTGCCAGCACGAGGGTGGTCTACTACCGACGTCCATGTGCTGACATCGCCTTTTGCGTGCCCAGGCGAATTATCTTGCGTAGACACTAGGCAACGAAACTGACCACATGGTAAGTTTGATATTCAGTTAGTTTTTCGCATGCCGGAATCTTATTGAGTGCATGAACGTTTCGTCTGTGAAGGGCGTCACGGGACGCCCATTGTCTTGCCCAACATCTTTCACGGCAGCGTCGCCGGATGCCATCACCATTCAAGGACGTACACCGTGACTTCAGACCTCGCCACCAGGCCCGCGCCAGACGCGAACGAAACGACTGCCGCTGAGGCGACCTCGCCCCCGCTGCCGCCCACTCGCCAGCTCGGCGAGACCCTGTCACGCAGTGGACGCATCGGCTACATCCTTATGCTCGGCGCACTCGTGGCACTCGGGCCGTTCACGATCGACCTCTACCTGCCAGCCTTCCCTGAGGTGGCCGCGGACCTCAACGCGAGCGATGCCGCGATCCAGTTCACGCTGACTGCCACGATGATCGGCTTCGGTTTGGGGCAGCTCATCGTTGGGCCCCTGAGCGATTCCTTTGGGCGCAAGAAGCCACTCATCATCGCCACCACGCTTCACGTCGTGGCGAGTATCGCTGTTGCGCTGGCACCCACCGTCGAGTGGGTCATGGTTGGCCGGGTGTTCCAGGGAATCGGTGCCGCGGGTGGCGCGGTCGTGGCCATGGCCGTGGTGCGTGACCTCTTTGCTGGCCAGTCGCTGATCCGCATGCTCTCGCGCATGGCTCTCGTGACGGGCTTGGCGCCGGTCCTCGCCCCCGTGATCGGCTCACAATTGCTGCGCGTTGTCGACTGGCGCGAGGTGTTCTATGTGCTCGCGGCGTACGGAATTCTGATCGGCCTGATCGTCACCACCCGTCTGGTGGAGACCCTGCCCAAGGAGCGCCGCGGCACCTCTGAGCCCGGCATCGTCCGCAAGCGTTACCGGAAGCTACTGACCGATCCTGCCTTTGTGGGTGTCGCCATCGTTGGCGCCATGACGTTTACGACGCTCTTCGCGTACTTGTCGTCCTCGTCGTTCGTGTTGCAGGACATCTATGGTTTGAGCGCGCAGCAGTACGGCATCGTCTTTGGCGTGAACTCGGCCGGCATCATGATCTGCACGCAGGTCGCGAGCCGCCTGATGCGTCGTTTCCCGCCGCGCGCCGTGATCGCGCTAGGTCTGTCCGTGATGATGACCGGTGCGCTCGCGTTGTTGATTGGCTCCGCCTTTGACCTGGGTCTTCTGGGCGTCATGGTCCCGCTGTTCTTTGTGGTCGCGTCCGTGGGATTGATCGGACCGGCCGTGCAGGTGACCGCACTGGCCAATCACGGCCAGGAGGCCGGAACGGCGGCTTCGCTTATTGGCGCAGCCAACTTCGGTATCGCGGGCCTGATTTCACCGCTCGTCGGGATCCTCGGAATCTCGGTGCTGTCCATGGGAATCGTGATGGTGGGTGCCCTGCTCGTTGCTCACGCTACCTACTGGTTCGTCGTGCGCCCTCGTGTCCAGACCACCGTTGTCGCGTAGCTTGTCGCGCTAACGTAGGGCCATGGCGCTACGCATCGGCATTCTGCTTTACGACGGTTTCGACCTGATCGACTCGGGTGGCCCCTACGAGGTGTTTCTCACCGCTTCCAGGCTCGCGGAGCGCGATGGGGACGCGGCTCTGTACGACGTTCGGCTGATCTCTCCGCAGGGGAGTGACGTGACCGCGTTCGGCGGCATGACGGTCACCGGAACGACGTCAGCGCCCGATGCTGGTTCCCTCCACACGTTGATCGTGCCGGGGCTCGTGGATATTGAGGCGGCGCGCAACGACCCCGCCGTTGGTGAGGCCGTCGCGTCGATCGCGGCGGCGTCCACGGTGGTGGCGTCCGTGTGCACCGGCGCGTTCCTTCTCGCCGATCAGGGATTGCTGGAGGGGCGACCAGCAACCACGCACTGGGAGGATGTTGACCTGCTGGCTAGCGAGGGAAGAATCGGCTCGGGAGTCACGGACGTTCGTTGGGTCGACACCGGTGCCGTCGTGACCAGTGGCGGATTGACGTCCGGAATCCACATGGCCTTGCACCTCGTCGAACGCGACTATGGGCGTGAGATGGCACAACGCACGGCACGCCAACTTGATGTCGACTGGGATCCCGCGGGAGAGCGCAGCGTCCGCTAGGCACGTGGCGGGCAACTGAGGGGCGCGAGACCGCGACCTACTAGTTCGCCGAAGTCACCGTGACGGTCACCGAGCTCAGCAGGTAATTGTCGCCGCTGCTCGTGGCGGTCAGGGTGTGCTTGCCTGCTGCGATGTTGTTGCTCGTGACGAAGGGCTTGGCGTCAACGCCGAGACTGTTCGAGAACTCCGATCCCACGGCCGTCGCATCGGCGGCATCTTTCGTGACGCCGCCAGTGGTGAAGGCCCTCTTGGTTCCGTCCCAACGCTGAGGTACGAGCGGGGAGCCATCAAGTTTCGCGGCATCACCAGTGTTGTTCCGGTCCGAATCCCACGCGACCCACGACAAGTCGACCGAGGAAGTCGAGCCCGTAAAGAAGGAGAACTCCGCGCTATTTCCCTGGCTTACCCAACGGCTGCCGTCAAACATGGCTACCCGGGCCATCGGAAGATCTGCCTGTTCGTAGATCACGGTGAGGGCAAAGCCGCCGTAGTAGGTCGGGTCGTTGTCCTTGCGCGACAGACTGAGCGCAATGTCCCCGACGGCCCAGTCGCCCGCACCGTACTCCCGGACCAGGTCCGTGACGTCCTTACGTGATTGGTAGTACGCACGCTTGGATCCGTCGAGGTACACGGGGGACACCACGGCACCCTCAATGGCAGTCCAAGTACTGGCGCCGGGCACCTTGATCTGAGCCTTCGAAATATCGGAGTCGAACCACTTTTCAGGCGAACTCTCCGTCCCCTGGGGCGCGTCCTTGACGCTGGCATTCGCGGACCACTCAAGGGCCGCATAGAGAACCTTCGCGCCTTCGGGCAACTCCAGTCGCGTGGACGCGGAGTTGCGTACGCCGTCCGCTTGGTTGATGGGGACCATCGTCTGGCTATTGTTGCCTGCGGTGCTCGTGATCGACTGCATCGTGGTTCGGCACGCGACCTTGGTGAGGTCGCAGCCCATCAGCGGCGAGCCGACAGTCTTAGCGGCGACATGGCCCCGAGCTGCGAAGGCGACGTCGAGGTTGTCGTCGACCCGCTGGAGTCCGGTCGGCACCTTGAACCGCGCTGCGACCTCGCCGACAGAGACGTCGAACGAGGTTTCCGCGTCGTCTGCCAACCCGGTAAAGGTGTCAATCGAGACAGGCAGGGTCAGGTCCGCAGTGGAAGCCGCCAGCAATTCATCGATCGTGCACGTAGCTGCGGAGTGGTCGGAACTCAGCTCACACGTCCAGTCGTCAGCGGTGAACGTGCCCGTGGAGGCATAGGCCAGGAAACTCGCGAGTCTGGGCGTTGACCGGAGCGCATCAGTGGACCCACCACCCGACCCGCTGGGGGCGGAGAACAGCAGACCAGTCGGGAGCGTGACAGTCGCCTGCACCGAGCCGGCGTCTGACTCACCGTCGTTCTTCACGGCGGCCGCGATCCTTGGTGAGTTCTGAGAGACCTCAAGGAAATTGAGCGGTGCCTCGACGGTGACGTTCGCCGAAGACTTTGGGGGAGTAGTCGGAGTCGTTGTCGAGCCGCCGTCATCGGTGTCCGTGCCTGAAGCAGTGCCTGATCCGTCGCCAGCATCTGTGCCGTCGCCACTGCCCGAGCCCGTGTCTGACCCTGAGCCGGAGTCGGTGCCGGATCCGCTGTCAGTGCCCGAGTCGGTGCCGGAACCTGTGCCGGAGTCGGTTTCGCTTCCCGTTCCAGAATCGGTTCCGCTGCCAGTGCCCGGTCCGGGCGCGGCCCCAGTACCCGATCCGTTGCCGTCGCCGGCTCCCGCACTACTGCCAGAGCCACTACCGCTATCCGTCCCGGTTCCAGTGCCGCTTCCGCTCCCCGACCCGGCAGTGGTGCCGGATCCAGCGCCGGTGCCAGTCCCACTATCGTTTCCGGCGTCCGCTCCAGTTCCCGCACCCGTTCCGGGTCCGGTTCCGCCGGTGTAGCCAGGGCCATTGCCGCCAACAGACGGGTTCGTGAAGTAGTTGCCGGGCCCGGGATATGGAGCAGATCCCACTCCGCTGTCGACTCCTAGGCCACCACTGAAGCTCGGGTCACCAGAATCGACGCCCAACCCATCAGCATCGGCGCCGGGTCCCGACCCGTCGACGAGAGAATCGTCGCCGCTAAGCCCATCGACCAAGGAGTCGGAATCCGCAGCATCGTCCGCAGCTGAGCTGGTGCCCGCACTCGGGGCGCTCTCCGAGCCGCCCCCCGTCTGCTGCGTCGCGGATTCCGGCGAGTTGGTGTGGAGCGGGTCGATCAACCCGAGGAAGCTGGCGCCGCCGATCGCGATCGCGGCGACGCCGACTACAGCCGCGGTGGGCAGGAGAAAGCTCGACGCTCCGGCGAATGCGGCCGCGAGTCCAGAGGCACCTACGGAGGACGATCCGGCGGCAACGCCAGCTCCACCAGCACCTGCCGAGGTACCTCCGGCAGCACCACCGGAGCCAAAAGCGCCTCCGACGGGCATTCCGCCCTGGAGTGCACCCATGCCGAGCGTGCCAAGAACGATGGGCGCGATGATTCCGCGCATACCGCGGTTGACGTCCTGAAGTTCGAGCACCAGGGCGGTGCAACGTTCGCATTCCTTGACGTGCTCGTCGATGCGGCCGTGTTCGCGCTTGTTGAGGCCGCCGCGGACGTAGGCGCCCAGCTGGGTGTTGGCCTCAAGGCAGTTCAGCGTGTCGGCGCTATTGAGGTGCTGCTGGAGGTACGCCTGGCGGAGGGCCTCGCGTGCCCGGTAGGCGAGAGCGGCGACGCCGTTGGCACTCAGGCCGAGTAGCGGGGCGATTTCCTTGGGGCTCTTCTTCTCCACCTCGGTGTACCAGAGCACTGCCTGCCAGCGCTCGGGCAGCGACTTGAAGGCGCCGGCGACCATGCCGTGCTCAAAGCCCTCGAGGGCCGGCTCGTCGGACGATGCCTCATATCCGAGGTTCGCCTCGTACTCGCCCATATCCTCGCGAGGCTTGGTACGGATGCCCTTGTTGATCAGGTCCATGCCTGTGCGACGGACAATCGTAAACAGGTAGGCGCGGAAGGCGAGGTCAGGGCCGTCGCCGCGTTGGAGTGCGCGCAACACCCGCGAAAAGGATTCAGAGACGACGTCATCGACGTCCGCGGCGCTATTCGTGTACTGCGTCGCCACCTTGCGCGCGGCGTCCGCGTGACGCTCGTAGAGCAGGCCAAAGGCGGTCGTGTCGCCGGCGCGCACGCCAGCGATCAACTCGGGGTCGCTGGACGTTTCCGTCCATAGCGCGATCGCCTCAGAACTCATGGATCAGCGTTGCTCCTCGTCCGCCTATAGATAGTCAGCCCCTATAGTCCCCTTAATGCACTGGTGAGCGCAAGGGTCTCCGAGAGGCATTGATCACACTCGGGCTCAGTTGGCTGTAGAAAAGTTTTTTCAAAGGTTGCGTCATAACCCAACATGAAGCGCGTCTCATAGTGCATGACCACCGAAGCGAATCTCCCGGGGCGCCCAGCCAGTGATGTGCTGCTGCGCCAGTGGGAGAGCGCGAGCGTCGAGTCCGTCTGGCTCCGGCCCGGCGACTGGTACACGCCCGCCGCGGAGGCGCTGGTCGAGGCGCTCGAAGCCCGTCTCGACACCGCGCCCGCGGCATTCCGTCTGGGGCAGGCACGATCCGTCGCAGGCGTGGGTATCACCGAGGCGATCGACGACATGGCTGTGCTCTTCAAGTCAGCCGGATACGAGTCGGCCCCCATTCGTAGCATTCGCGCTTTGTGCGAGGGGTGGACCGAGGGCGATACCGCACCGGTGGCCACTCCGGCCATGAAGGACCCCGAGTCGGGACTTGGCACCTCCGAGTACCTGACGCGTCGCCTTGCCGAGGTTTACGGCGCAGCCCAGCGCAGTGGACATCTCGTCACGGAGACTCACGCGCTCGTCGTGGTCGATGTGGCCGTGGCTGACCCTGACCCTTGGCAGCGCATGGCACGCAACGCCGCTGTGGGCCAAGCCCTCACGAACGCGTACGGCGAGGGCTACCCGATGGCTCGTATCTCGGATGGCCTCTACGCCGTTCTGGTCGAACGCGGGATGTCGCTCGGCACGGGAATCGCGACACTGCGTGATCACATCTCGGACCGCGCGACCGCCTTGCGCGTCGGCAACCTCATGCGCCAGCCCCCGCGGGTCTGGATCGAGTCACTGCCGGCCGAGCACAGTTACATCACAAGTTTGCTGGAGTCGCTGCAGCGATAGTCCAGTGCGGGAGGACGGCCGATGGCGCGCTGAGGGCGCCATCGGCCATTCCTGTCTCTGGGGCCGGTATGGCAAACACGCGGCGCCGATGCTCCGACCAGGGCGGCCGGCCCATCGGCTTTCGCTACGCCTTGCGGTTGTATGCCCTGATCGCCAGCGGCGCGAAGATGATGACGAAAACCGCGCACCACAGCAGCGTCCACCCCACGGGCGCGTGCCAGTCGCCGCCGCTCCACAGCATGCGCAGCGCCTCAATGAGGTGCGACAGCGGGTTCGCATTGGCGAACGCGGCGAGCCAGCTGGGCATGGTCTCGGTGGGCACAAAGGCGTTGGATGCGAATGTCAGCGGGAAGAGGGTCATAAACACGATGCCCTGCACCGCTCGCTCAGAACGTGCGATCAGGCCCACGAGCATGGGCGCCCAGGCCAGGCACAGTGCAAACAGGATGGCGAGCAGGCAACCACCAAGGAAGCTCAAGGGGTCCGTCGTGACACGGTAGCCCAGCGCATAGCCAGTACCGACCATGATTCCGATCAGCAGCACGTAGCGCACCACATCGCCCAGGGCCGCGCCGAGTAGCGGTGCAACGCGCGAGATCGGCAGCGCACGGAAGCGGTCAAAAATACCCTTGGACATGTCTGAGTTCAGCTGGATACCGATGCCGACGGATGCAAACGCAATGTTCTGACCGATCAACCCAGGAATGAGGAACACCAAATAGTCGGCGGTGGATCCCGCGATGGCGCCACCAAAGATGAATGTGAAGAGCAGTGTGAACATGATCGGCGACAGCGTGACGTCAATCAGGCCCTCGGGCGTGCGCCATGTCTTCACCAGTGATCGCTTGGCGAGCACCCACGAGTGGCGGAACATGTCGAAGGGTCCTTGTTGGATGACGTCGACGTCGTGCGTGACGGATGCGGTGCTCATGCCGACACCTCCTGTTCCTGGCCGGCCGTGGCATCGTCCGCCGTGGGCCGTTGCCTTTCTCCGGTGAGGGTAAAGAACACCTCGTCAAGGCTGGGTAACTGAAGTGACAGCTCGGTGACCGCGACCTGCTGAGCAGCGAGCTTGCCCACGACGGTCGCCAGAGCGGAGTCGTCGACCACGGGAACCGAGTACTCGCCGGGACGGTATTCGTCGACGGGAGCCCCGTCGGTGGCGACCTCCGCGAGAATTGCGTTCACCGTGTCCACCTGAGACGCATCGCTGGGACGTACCCGCAGAGTCTGCGATCCGACCACGCGCTTGAGCTTGTCGGCGGTGTCGTGTGCGATGACCTCGCCGTGGTTGATCACCACGATGTCGTCGGCCAATGCGTCGGCCTCCTCGAGATATTGCGTTGTCAATAGCACCGACGTACCGCGCTTGACGATGTCACGCACCACGTCCCACATGTCCTCACGCTTGGCGGGGTCAAGGCCGGTGGTCGGCTCGTCGAGGAACACCACCTCGGGGTGGCCGGTGAGTGAAGCGGCGAGGTCCAGCCGGCGACGCATGCCCCCCGAATACGTCTTCAGCGTGCGATCGGCGGCATCGGTGAGGTCGAACCACTCCAACAGCTCCTTGGCGCGCGCCTTGGAAGAGCGCCCGGACATGTTGAGAAGTGCGGCGATCATGTGCAGGTTCTCGCGGCCCGTCAGTTCCTCGTCGACCGATGCGTACTGCCCCGTGAGGCCGATGCGCTTGCGCACCTCCGATGGCTTCTTGGCGACGTCGTAGCCCGCGACCTTGGCGTGGCCACCGTCCGCCCTCAACAGGGTGGCGAGGATCCTCACGGCAGTAGTTTTACCTGCGCCATTGGGTCCCAGGACGCCCAGCACGCTACCGCGAGGCACCGCCAGGTCGATGCCCTTCAACGCCTTGGTTTCCTTGAAATTCTTGACGAGGCCCTCGGCCTCGACCGCATTGTCTGAAGTCATGGGACGAGCCTACGACTAGGAACCGACACGCGGCAACGGATGCGGGCCGACCGCCCCGCTAGTGCGCGACGGGGTGGTCAACCTCGTGGCCCCAGACGCCCAACTCGTTCCCACTCGGGTCCGCAAAGTGGAAACGACGACCGCCGGGGAACTGGAAGATATCGCGGCGAATCGTTCCCCCAGCCGCCCGTACTGCGTCACGGCTGGCCTCGAGGTCGCGGGAGTACAAGATGACGAGCAGGTCGCCCGAGCCAGCCTGGCCACCTAGCGAGATGCCGCCTATCTCGCGGCCATTGGGGCTCACGATGCCAAGGTAGCCGGGTCCGTAGGCGGTAAAGCGCCAGCCGAACGCGTCCCGATAGAACGCCTCCGCCGCACCGATGTCATGAGTGGGAATCTCGATGTAGTCGAACGAGTGATGCAGGTGCGGGGTGTCGTCAGCCATGCCTCATGCTGGCGTGGCCTGGTGCTGGTGTCAAGAGAGAGCCGCGTGCTACTCGTGGTGACTGCGCCAGAGCACCAGCGCACGTCCCTCATCGCGCGCGCCGCGCTGGCCACGCTCGACGATCACGACGTTGCCGCGGGAACCGGTCGCAAAGACGCGGGATCCGGGGTCCGCACGGTGGCGCAACTTCTCCACCTCGGCCTCGAGCCGGTCCACCTCGCGCGACAGTGTGAGGATACGTGCGATGCCGGCGAGATTAATTCCCTCGTCCTGGCTAAGGCGCTGAACTTCGCGCAGCACGGCGACATCCCGCAAGGAGTAGCGGCGTCCGCCTCCGGGACGTCGGCGAGGAACGACGAGCCCCACACGGTCGTATTGCCGCAGAGTCTGAGCGTGCATGCCGGCCAACTCGGCCGCGGCGGAGATGAGGAAGACAGGCTCGTCAACGTCGGGACGTTCCATGCCTGACTCCTTTCGTGAACTCGTGCCGGGCCTACTGTGCCAAAACTACTTGACGGCGTCCTTGTAGAGGTCGCCGCGCGGGTCGTCCTTGGCGGTCTCTAGGGCGAATGCCTGCAACGCTTCCTTGGCTGCGCGTGAGACCTTGCCGGGCACCGTCACGCTGACCGTCGCCAGCAGGTCACCCGTCCCGGTTGCGCCATTCAGGCCACGGCCCTTGACGCGCAGCACGCGACCGGAGTTGGTGCCGGAGGGGACCTTGACCTTGACGCGAGTGCCGTCCAGAGTGGGGACCTCGACGTTCGCTCCCAGCACCGCCTCGTCAAAGGCGACGGGCAGGGTCAACCGCAGGTTGTTGCCGTCCACGGTGAAGACGGGGTGCTTGGCGACGCGGACCGTCAGCATCAGGTCGCCGGGAGGGCCACCGTTCTGCCCCGGACGTCCCTTGCCACGGATGCGGATCTTCTGACCATCCTTGACGCCCACCGGGAGGCGGGTGGAGAACTTGTGGCCGTCCAGCGTGAGTGAGATCGTCGCGCCATCCGCTGCCTGGCGAAAGGCCACCTCAGTGGTGGCGCCCACATCCTGGCCCGGAGTGGGCCCACGACGTCCACCACCAAACATGCTCGACAGAATATCTTCGAAACCACCGCCGGTCTGGGCACGGCCTCCGCCAAACGATCCGCTCTGCGTGCGCCCGCCACCGAACATGCCGCCCATGGCATCCTCGAAGCCGCCGCCGCCTTGGCCGCCCGCCTGGAAGCGGGGTCCGCCGCCCATCGCGCGCACGGAGTCGTACTGCTCGCGCTGAGTCTTGTCGCTCAGCACCGCGTACGCCTCGCCCACATCCTTGAAGCGCTTCTCGGCACTAGCGTTGCCCGGATTGCGGTCGGGGTGCAGCTCCTTGGCCTGCTTGCGATACGCCTTCTTGATGGTTGCCTCGTCGGCATCCTTGGGGACGCCTAGCGTCTTGTAGAAGTCCTTTGAGAACCAGTCCTGACTCGTCATGGGCGCCTCCCTTCGCGAAGCACTAGCGGATGATTATTCGGGCTGAGCGACGATGACGCGTGCGGGACGCAAGACCTTGTCGCCGATGCGGTGGCCGGGCTGGGCAACCTGCTGAACGGTGGGCACGGAGACCTCAGCGCTGGGCTGAGACATCAGTGCTTCGTGAATCTGGGGATCGAACTCATCGCCGACGGCGCCATACGGCTCCCATCCAAGCCGGCCCAGGGACTCCTCAAGCTTGGTGGCGATGGATGCGAACGGACCTTCGGTGAGGTCGCCGTGCTCACGCGCGGCGGCAATGTCGTCGAGGGCGGGGATGAGGGACTCGATGACCTTGGCCTGAGCCTGGTCACCAAGCACGGCGCGGTCACGGTCGACGCGCTTGCGGTAGTTCACGAACTCGGCCTGCAGTCGGCGCAGATCCTCGAGGTGCTCGGCTGCCATGTTTGCCGCCTTGGTCAGTGCGTCTCCGGCGCCATCCTGGTCGGCGTCGAGGTTCGCGCCGGCCTCGTTGAGGATCGACTCGACGTCCGCGAGCGCATCGTCGCCGGTGCTGACCGCGGGCTCAGTGTGCGGTGCCGCGGTGTTCTCGGTGGCGTCGCTGGGGGTCGCGTCGTCGTTGGGCTTGTCTTCTGGTGTGTCGTTCACGGTGTCCTCCTAAGGAGCGTTGAGTGGGGGTAGCGCGCGACGGGCGGGCGGCCAATGCCAACCCGCCCGTCGCATCGGGCGCTACTTCTTCTCTTCGTCTTCCTCGTCGTCGACGATCTCGGCGTCAACGACGTCTTCTTCGTCGTTGGAGGAAGCGGCGTCGTCACCGGTGGGGGCATCGCCCTCGCCGGCCTCGGCACCTTCGGCCTGCTGAGCCGCGTACACGGCCTCGCCGATCTTCTGAGCCTTCTCGACCAGTGAGTCGTGCGCGGTCTTGACTGCTGCGGTGTCCTCGCCCTCGAGCGCGGTCTTCACCTCGGCGATCGCGGCCTTCACGTCCTCGGCCACCTCGGCGGGAACCTTGTCCTCGTTCTCGCCCAGAATCTTCTCCGTGGAGTACGCGAACGACTCGGCGTTGTTGCGGGTCTCAGCGTCCTCGCGGCGCTGCTTATCCTCTGCCTCGTGCTCGGCCGCATCCTGAACCATGCGCTCGATGTCTTCCTTGGACAGTGCCGAGCCGCCGGTCACGGTGATGGACGATTCCTTGCCCGTACCGCGGTCCTTGGCGTGCACGTGCACGATGCCGTTGGCGTCGATGTCGAACGTGACCTCGATCTGCGGCACGCCGCGGGGTGCGGGTGCGATGCCACCGAGCTCGAACGTGCCGAGCAGCTTGTTGTCGCGGGCGAACTGACGCTCACCCTGGTAGACCTGGATCATCACGGACGGCTGGTTGTCGTCGGCCGTCGAGAAGACCTCGGAGGACTTGGTCGGGATCGCGGTGTTGCGCTCGATCAGCGACGTCATCACGCCACCCTTGGTCTCGATGCCGAGGCTCAAGGGAGTGACGTCAATCAGCAGCACGTCCTTGCGCTCACCGGTGATGACACCGGCCTGCAGGGCTGCACCCACGGCGACGACCTCATCGGGGTTGACGCCCTTGTTGGGCTCCTTGCCGCCGGTGAGTTCGGTGACGACCTCGGTCACGGCGGGCATGCGGGTGGAACCACCCACGAGCACGACGTGGTCGATCTGGCTGAGCTGAACGCCAGCGTCCTTGATGACCTGCTTGAAGGGAGCCTTGGTGCGCTCGAGCAGGTCCTTCGTCATCTCCTGGAACTGGGCACGCGTGAGCTTGCTGTCCAGGTGGACCGGGCCGTTCTCTCCAATGGAGAGGTACTGCAGCGAGATGTTGGTCGAGTTGGCCGTGGAGAGTTCCTTCTTGGCCTGCTCGGATGCCTCGCGCAGTCGCTGGACCGCGGACTTGTCCTTGGACAGGTCCACACCCTCGGAGTTCTTGACCTCCTTGATCAGGTGGTCAACGATGCGCTGGTCCCAGTCGTCGCCACCGAGGCG
Source organism: Demequina aurantiaca (assembly GCF_000975135.1). Lineage (GTDB taxonomy): Bacteria > Actinomycetota > Actinomycetes > Actinomycetales > Demequinaceae > Demequina > Demequina aurantiaca. The sequence continues at coordinate 1,022,723 of NZ_BBRF01000001.1, forward strand.
GTTGTCACCCGCGGTTGCCTTGACCTGGATGGTCGAGAACGCGTCCTCATCCTTGCCAACTTCGAGCAGCGAGACGTCGAACGTTCCACCACCGAGGTCGAAAACCAGAATGAGCTCGTCCTCCTTGCCCTTATCGAGGCCGTAGGCAAGCGCGGCAGCGGTGGGCTCGTTGACGATGCGCAGAACCTTGAGGCCCGCGATCTCGCCGGCGTCCTTGGTTGCCTGGCGCTCGGCGTCGTTGAAGTATGCGGGAACGGTGATGACCGCCTCGGTCACCTTCTCGCCCAGGAACTCCTCGGAGTCACGCTTGAGCTTGCCCAGGATGCGGGCGCTGATCTCCTGCGCGGTGTACTTCTTGTCGTCCACCTGCTGGTCCCAGTCGGTTCCCATGTGACGCTTGACCGACGCGATGGTGCGGTCAACGTTGGTGACGGCCTGGCGCTTGGCGATCTCGCCTACGAGCACCTCACCGGTCTTCGAGAACGCGACCACCGATGGGGTGGTGCGGGCGCCCTCTGCGTTTGCGATAACGGTGGGCTCGCCACCTTCAAGTACGGCAACGCACGAGTTCGTGGTGCCGAGGTCAATGCCTACTGCACGTGACATGTGATTCTCCTTGTCTGCGGCTTGCGCCGCTGGGCCCTTCGTGGCCCACGGTTGAGTCCGGCTCTCAAAGTTGAGCCGCCTACACTCAAGTATGCGGATCTGGGGCGAGTTGTCAAGCGAAAACGCAAAACTTGAGCCGATAGCGCTCAACTTTGGTTGACGCGGCTCCGTTGCGATGAGAAATCGGACGCTCGGGTAGATTCGCCCCATGACAATCGATGCCGCTTCGACAACCCATACGGCCGCCGCTGCCGCCCACTTCGCGGCCAAGCTCGCCTACGAGACGGACGCCTCAGACGTGCACGCCGCACTCGAGCGCGAGGACGCGGGCTTCGTATTCATCGACACCCGCGACCAGATCGCCTGGGACCAGGGTCACGCGCGTGGCGCGACTCACATGCCCAAGCCCGCGATGCTCGCGCGCATCCCTGAGTACCCCGCCGGTACGAGGTTCGTCGTGTACTGCTGGGGACCTGGCTGCAATGGTGCCACCCGCGCGGGCCTGATCATCTCAGAGTTGGGCTACGAGGTCCGCGAGATGATCGGCGGCTTCGAGTACTGGGCCCGCGAGGGCTACCCCGTGGACGCCGCGGGTTCCGACCCCATCACGGGCGTTGCCACGACCGTGGATGCGACCCGCGCCCCGGACTCGCTCACGGCACCGGCGCTTCAGGCCGGCAATCGCATCGCCTGCGACTGCTAGAGCAGTACCCCGTCCCGCATCCGCACCACGCGGTCGCACACCAATTCCGCCTCGCGCGGGTCGTGCGTCACCATCACGGCGGTCATCGAGAAGCGCCGCAGGATCTCGCCTAGGTCCGCTGCCAGGCGCCCGCGCAGTTCCGAGTCCAGCGCGGACAGCGGCTCGTCCAGTAGCAAGAGGCGCGGACGCGGGGCCAGAGACCGAGCCACGGCCACGCGTTGACGCTGCCCGCCGGACAGCTCAGTGATCTCGCGAGCTCCGTAGCCCGCCAACCCCACGACGTCGAGTAACTCGGAAATCCGTTCGTCGCGCTCCTCGCGGGCGACCCCTGCCATGTCGAGGCCGAAGCCCACATTGCCCGCCACCGTGCGGTGAGGGAACAACTGTCCGTCTTGGAACACCAAGCCGAACCCCCGCTGGTGGATGGGCGTGCGCGTGACGTCGACGCCGTCCCAAGCGACGGTGCCGGCATCGGGCTCCACCACCCCCACAATCGCGCTCAGCAGCGTCGACTTGCCACAACCACTTGGCCCCAACAAGCCCACGATCTGACCCGGCGCGACACCTAAATCCACGCCAGCAACCGCCTCGACGGGCGGCTTGCCGGGATACGTCACGCGCAGTCCCGAGACCTCGAGTCCCGTTCCCGCCGTCCCCGTGGGCGCATCGCTCAGCGTTGAATCATTCACAGATCAGCTCCTACCTGCGTACGCATACGCTCCGAGGCCATCATGACGGATGCGGTCATGATGGCGAGTACGACCGAGGCCGCAAACGCCATGCCGATGTTCTCCAGGCCGGGGCGCCCCAGCAGTCGATAGATAGCCGTGGGCAACGTGGGTCGGTCCGGGCGTGCCAGAAAGCTCGTCGCCCCAAACTCGCCGAGCGCTATCGCGAACGCGAAGCCCAGTGCCAGCCCAGTGGTCCCACGCAGCAGTGGCCAGTCCACGGCCCGCCACACGCGCCATGGACTCGCGCCCAGCGAGGATGCCGCCATACGCAGCCGCGGGTCCACTGCCCGCGCCGTCGGCACGATGCTGCGCACCACCAGCGGCAGCGCGACCACCGCCTGCGCGGCGGCCACCAGCCACCACGAGCCACCGATGTTCACGCCAAAGATGGGGCGGTTCAGGGTGAGCAGCATGCCCAGTCCCACCATCACCGCACTGACTCCCAGCGGCAGCATCACCAGGGTGTCGAGCAGGGCCGAGCGCCGTGACCGGTGCGTCACGAGATGAGCCACGACAATTCCCAGCACGGTCGCCACGGCCGCGGCGAGGGCGGCCGTCACCAAGGAATTCACCGCCGCCTCCCACACTGGTACGGGCAGAATCGATCGACCCGGCTGTTGGAACAGCGCCGCGTAGTGGTCAAAGCCATGGCCTGAAGCGGTGCGCAGTGAGCGCTCCACCAAGGCATACAGCGGCGGCAGCAACACTAGTCCCAGCGCCACCAGAATCATTGCGACCACGGGCAGGTCGCGCCGCCGTGCGGCCCGAGTCCCATCCAGGCGCCTGCCCGATGTCGCCCGCTCGCGACGCTTGCGCGCCCGGTCCGCGACCCACAGCGCGAGCCCCACAATTAGCAACTGCAGGATCGACAACACCGCCGCCGCACGCAGGTCCAGGAACTGGTTGACCTGCAGGTAGATCTCGGTCTCAACCGTGGACACACGCGTGCCGCCGAGCACCAGCACCACCCCAAAGGACGTGGCGCAAAACAGAAAAACGATGGCGGCGGCCGATGCCACGGCTGGCATCAGCGCTGGCAACGTCACCTCGCGGAAGGCTCGCCAACGGCTGGCGCCGAGGACGCGCGCGGCGGCGACGGTTGACGGGTCGAGGCCCGCCCAGGTGCCGCCCACGACCCGCAACACGACGGCCACGTTGTAAAACACCAGCGCGGCGGCTACTGCCGCCAACGACTGGTCGAGAGAGAAATGTCCGAGCAGCCCGGACGGTCGCAGCAGTGCGGAGAAGGCCGCGGCCACCACCACGGTGGGCAGCACGAACGGCACGGTGGCGAGCGCTCGCACCACCTTTTGGCCGCGCCAGCGCAGGCGGAAGAGCGCATAGGCGGCGGGCACTCCCAGCAGCAGAGAGCCCGTGGTGCCGAGCACCGCGAGCCAGATCGTGGTGGCGACCACCTTGCCGGTCCGCGGCTCGCTCAGTACTTCCCATGCGCCGGCCACGTCCAGGTGCCCGTCGACCACGAGACCACGCCCCAGGATCGTGAGCAACGGCCACAAAAAGAAGAGGCCGAGAAACGCCACGGGCGCTAGCGCAAGTGCCCACCACGCGGGGTGGAGGGGGCGGCGGCGCAGCATCGGCGTTTCTCGGCCTCGACGGTTCAGTCTCGCGCTACGGCGTGACGATGTCCGTCCACTGCCGAATCCAGTCGTCGCGGTTCGCGGTGATCTCAGCGGGGGTCAGGGTCCACGGCGTCGTGGCGAGGGGGGCGAACTCCTCCCACGCAGCGGGGATATCGACCGAGGTAGAGACCGGGTAGACGTACATCTCTCCTGGGATGGAGGCCTGGAAGGCATCGGACAGCATCCAGTCCACGACGGCTTCAGCTGCGGCTGGGTTCTTGGCACCGTTCAGCACGCCGGCGTATTCCACTTGACGGAAGCACGTGTCGAGCAGTGCCGCCGTGGTGGGAGTGCCGTCCTCGGTGACCTCGGAGGGCGGGGACGACGCGTAGCTCAGCACAATAGGATAGTCGCCGCCGTAGTTGGGGGCGGAGAAGTCCGTGAAATAGGTGTCCGACCAGGAGGACGTGACGCGCAGGTCGTTCTCGTCGAGCGCCTTCCAATAGTCCTGCCAGCCATCACCCTCGGCCGCGATGGTCGCGAGCAGGAAGGCGAGTCCGGGCGAGGACGTCGCGGGGTTGGTCACGGAGAGCAGGCCCTTGTAGTCGGGGCTGAGCAGGTCCTCGAGCGTCGCCGGCGGCGTTACTCCCTCAGCATCGAACCAGGTGGTGTCGATGTTGAGGCAGACATCCGAAAAGTCGATGGCGGTGAGTGCGGCGCTGTCCGGGACGGCGTACTGCGCTGCCTGCGCAGCGGCCGGTGCGGACGAGGTGTAGTCGGCGAAGACATCCTCGTCGATGGCCCGCGATGCGAATGTGTTGTCCACCCCAAACACTACGTCGCCGAGCGGCGCGTCCTTGGTGAGGATCAGCTGGTTCACCAGCGTGCCGCCATCGCCGGGGGCGACGAACGTGACCTTCAGCCCGCTCTCCTCTTCAAAGGAACTGATCACGTCATCGGGCACGGCGAAGCTGTCGTGCGTCACGACTGTGACCTCGGTGCCCAGGCCTCCCGCTGCGGCGGTTGGCTCAGAGGATCCGGTCACAGCGGCGGTGGGCGAGTCGCTCGACTCGGTGTCCGGATCGTCGGATGAGCAAGCGGCGAGCGCCAGCGTGGACATGGTGATTGCCGCGATCGCGGCGGTGCGCAGTGTGCGCATGGTGAATCCTCCCGAAACTCAAGGAGGGGACGAGACTCGACTCCCTACGCCGGTGTGAGCCGGATCAGGTTCGAGGGTCTGCGGCGGTTCCGCACTCTCAGCGTTCTAGTCCCTCGCGGGAAACGCTCCCCTGTCGTAAGCCGCCAGCATAGCGCCGATGCCGCGGCAGCAGAATTCCCCTCGGCCCGTCCGCGGGGGTTGGGAGAGGGCCGATGCGGCGTTCACGCACCGGCGGATAGGGAAGGACGTGTCCTAGTTCGACGGTGCAGGGCTTGAGTCGCCACCGCCGCCAGCAGGTAATTCGATGTTGCTGGGCTTGATATCCAGCCCGCCGTCGTCACTCGAGTTCTGCAGCACGGCGAACACGACGATCACCGCGATGATGACCACGCCCACCGTGATCAGGATGCCGATGATGCCCCCCGCACCAATGCCCTTCTTCTCGGAGTGTGAGGTGGGAGGCGGGGCCGACATGTGGTCGGGCACTGGCGCCCCGGGAGGCGGCACCGCAACCGCAAGTTCGGACTCCAGGGGAGGGGCAGAAGCCACCCCGCTCGACCGACGAGTCTCTGTGGTCCACCGCTCGCCGCTCCAATACCGCAGTCCGCTCACGTCGAATGGGTCCGTGTACCAGCCTGATACGGGCATGTGTGTCATGGCATCTCCTTCTCAGTTCCTCTGAGCGTACTGGGGCGCATGCGAACGGCGCCGGTCGCAGAGACCGGCGCCGCCGAGGTCGAGAGGCGTCGCCGAACGAGGCACGCGTTACGGCGCGTGGTTGATGACGACGGAGTCGACCGTCTTCTGGTTGAGCTCCGCCGCCTGGTTGGCGTCGTGAGTGCTCGAGGCGAACACGAACAACGAGGCGTCGTCACTGGTGAGGATCGTCACCGATGAGTACCCCTTGACGTCCAGTGACGTCGAGGAATAGTCGAGGGTAGAAGCGTCGTAGCCAGCCGCCGTCACAGAGTCCACGGTCTCGCCCATGACGAGGTCCTCGGCGCCCCCGGTCGCGGACTGCGCGAACGCTTCGAGTTCTACCGAGGGGTCGCTGGAGTTCACTGGGCTGTCAGTCGCCAGGACCATGACGGACGAACCCGAGGTGTCGGTCGCGGTGACGTCTACCCACATCCCGCTGATCTCGGAGGTCGAGCCGGGCAGGGCAGCTGACATCTGATCGTTGAGCGCGCCCAGGTCGATGAACTCGGAGGCGTCGCTCATGTCGGGAGAGTGCGCAAACGTGACCGCGCCGCTCTCGCTCGTGACTGACGTCCAGCCATCGGGGATCACGGCGGCGCCATGGGCGGATGCCGCATCGTTTGCCGGGGTGTCCTCCGCAGGGGTGTCGTCCTCTGCTGCATCCGTGCCCGTCGCATCGTCCGCCGTGGTGTCGTCGGTGACGGTTCCCGAGTCCTCACCGGCGACGGGGTCGTTGTCCACGGTGTCGTCGGAGCCGCTGTTCATGAACAGCATCACGGCGCCGATGATTGCGGCAAGGACGACGACAGCGCCGACGATGATGCCGACGAGTACGCCCTTGCTCAGGCCACTCTGAGGCTCGTGGGGGCTTCCGACGGCGGACTGTTCTGGTGACCCATAGGAGCCGTAGGCGACAGCTGGCGCGGCGCCCTCGCTGGCGGCGACGCCCGCCCCGTATCCACCCGATGCGGTGACCGGGGCGGCATAAGAAGATTGGGCGGCGGCAGTCTGCTCGGGCACAGGCGAAGTGGTCGCCGCACCTGCCGCGGCATCGGCCGCGCTGTGGGTGTGTTCGGTCCAGCGTGCGCCGTCCCAGTATCGAAGTCCGGTCGAGTCGTGCGGGTCGGTGTACCAGCCGGGTACGGGGGAGTCAGTCATTGTTGGTCCTCCTCAAGACGGCATCAGCCTAGCCGTAGGGTCCCACATGTCAATTGTTCGCGTGTCACGGGCCCCGGGGGTCCATTCGGGCTGGCCGATGCGACTAGGCGCGTCTGGCTCGCCAGCGACTCGTGACAGCTGCGGAGGGCCTCAGATCTCGGTGCGGTGGAAGTTCTGTGATCCTCGGCTGGCCGTGGGGCCGCGCTGGCCGCTGTAACGCGAGCCGTACGCTGCCGACCCGTAGGGGTGCTCGGCGGCGGAGGACAGCCGGAAGAAGCACAGCTGACCGATCTTCATGCCGGACCACAGGTTGATCGGCAAGGTCGCGACATTCGCGAGTTCGAGTGTCACGTTGCCCACGAACCCGGGGTCGATGAAGCCTGCGGTCGAGTGCGTCATGAGGCCCAGGCGACCCAGCGAAGACTTGCCTTCGAGCCGCGCGGCGATGTCATCGGGAAGTGTGACTGATTCAAACGTTGAGCCCAGCACGAACTCTCCAGGGTGCAGCACGAAGGGAGCCTCCGGCTCGACCTCGACCAGGCGCGTCAGGTCCGGCTGGTCGATAGACGGGTCGATCACGCCGTACTTGTGGTTGTCGAACACGCGAAAGAACTTGTCGAGCCGCACGTCGATGGACGACGGCTGGATCATGTCCGGCTCGTAGGGGTCAAGGGCCACGCGGCCCGCGTCGAGTTCGGCCCGGATATCGCGATCTGACAGCAGCATGTGCCAAACCTACCGGTCGAGCGCGCACGAGGTGGCACGGAAGCGCGTGGTGCGTAGTGTTGAGTGAAAGAAAGTTTCCCGGATACGTCCGCGAGCGTGTACCGTAGGGCGATAACGAATCGTTTCGATAACGCACGGGTTGGGCGCGATCCAGCATCTCTTGCCCCGCTCGGGCAGTCGAGGGCTGGGTAGCACCGCCTTCAATGGGGAAGGGCATAATGAAGTTCGGACACTTTGACGATGACGCACGCGAGTACGTCATCACCACACCACACACTCCGTATCCGTGGATCAACTATCTCGGATCGCAGGAGTTCTTCGGACTCATCTCCCACACCGGCGGCGGCTACTCGTTCTACCGTGACGCCAAGATGCGTCGCCTCACGCGGTACCGCTACAACAACACCCCCGTGGACTCCGGCGGACGCATCTTCTCCATCAACGACGGCGGCGACGTATGGAGCCCCGGCTACTTCCCGTACAAGGCAGAACTCGACTTTTTCGAGACCCGCCATGGCATGGGTTACTCGCGCATCACCGGCTCGCGCGGTGGGCTCAAGGTCTCCACGCTGTTCTTTGTGCCCGTGGACATCAACGCGGAGATCCACCAGGTCACCGTGACGAACGAATCCAATGCTGAGAAGTCAGTCACGCTCTTCAGCTTCGTCGAGTTCTGCCTGTGGAACGCCGAGGATGACCAGACCAACTACCAGCGCAACCTCAACATCGGCGAGGTAGAGGTAGTCGATGGCAACATCTATCACAAGACCGAATACCGCGAGCGTCGCGACCACTTCGCCGTGTACGGCGTCAACGCGCCCATCGCGGGCTTCGACACTGACCGCGACACCTTCCTCGGCCACCAGAACGGTTTTGGCGAGGCGGAGGTGCCGGCTGCCGGCGCATCGGCGAACTCGCTTGCCTCGGGCTGGTACCCGATCGGCTCACACTCGCTCGACGTGACGCTGGCCCCCGGCGAGTCCAAGACCTACACGTTTACCCTGGGCTACCTGGAGAACCCCAAGGATGAGAAGTGGGAGTCCAAGGGCATCGTCAACAAGGCGCCCGCGTTGGAGTTGCTCGAGAAGTTCGACACCAACGAGAAGACCGACGAGCAGTTCGCGAAGCTCAACTCCTACTGGGACCACCTGCTGGGCTCCTACACGGTGAGCTCGAACGACGAGAAGCTCGACCGCATGGTCAATATCTGGAACCAGTACCAGTCCATGGTGACGTACAACATGTCGCGCTCGGCCTCATACTTCGAGACCGGAATTGGCCGCGGCATGGGCTTCCGTGACTCCAACCAGGACCTGCTCGGGTTCGTGCACCTGGTGCCTGAGCGCGCCAAGGAGCGCATCATCGACATCGCGTCCACGCAGTTCGAGGACGGCAGCGCCTACCACCAGTACCAACCGCTCACCAAGCGTGGCAACAACGCGGTGGGCTCGGGCTTCAACGACGACCCCATGTGGCTGGTGCTCGGCACCGCGGCGTACATCAAGGAGACGGGCGACTACTCGATCCTCGATGTACCCACGCCGTTCGACAACGATCCCGCGACTGAGGTTCCGCTCATGGAGCACCTCAAGCGCTCGTTCGACCACGTGACGAACAACCTGGGCCCCCACGGCCTGCCGCTGATTGGTCGCGCTGACTGGAACGACTGCCTGAACCTGAACTGCTTCTCTGACACTCCCGGTGAGTCCTTCCAGACCACGGAGAACCAGGCCGGAGGTGTCGCCGAGTCCGTGTTCATCGCGGGCATGTTTGTCGCCATTGGCCCCGACTACGTCGAGCTGGCTCGCCGTCGCGGTGACGATGCCGAAGCTGACCGCGCAGAGGCGGCCATTCAAACGATGCGCGAGGCCGTCATGGAGCACGGCTGGGACGGCGACTGGTTCCTACGGGCCTACGACTTCTACGGCAACAAGATTGGCAGCCACGAGAACGACGAGGCACAGATCTGGATCGAGCCGCAGGGCTACTGCATCATGGGTGGCTTGGGTGTCGAGGACGGCCGCGCCATCAAGGCGCTGGACGCGACGCGCGAGCGCCTGAACACGCCTCACGGCATCGTGCTGCTGAACCCGGCCTTCACCGAATACAAGATCGAGCTGGGCGAGGTCTCCACGTACCCACCGGGCTACAAGGAGAACGCCGGCATCTTCTGCCACAACAACCCGTGGGTGATCATCGCCGAGACCGTCGTGGGTCGCGCCGAGTATGCGTGGGAGTACTACAAGCAGATCGCCCCCGCGTATCGCGAGGAGATGTCCGAGGTTCACCAGCTCGAGCCGTACGTGTACGCGCAGATGATTGCCGGTAAGGACGCGTCGCGGCACGGCCAGGCCAAGAACTCGTGGCTGACCGGAACCGCCTCGTGGAACTTCGTGACTGTGTCGCAGTACTTGCTGGGTGTGCGCGCGGACTACGACGGCCTGGTCGTCGACCCGTGCATCGGAGCGGAGATCAACCGGTTCACCGTCAAGCGCCAGATCCGCGGCGCGGAGTACGTCATCAACGTGACGAACTCGGGCGGCAAGGGCGCCAAGCTCACCGTGGACGGCCAGGCCATCGACGGCACCACCGTGCCGTATGCGCCCGCCGGTTCGACCGTGGTGGTTGACGCGGTCGTCTAGCAACCCGTCGGCTCAAAGACGTAGCCGCCTGGCGCACCTCTCCATGGGTGAGCCAGGCGGCTTCTTTGTTCCTGCGCTTACATCTGCGCCCAAGATTGGCTGATTTTGCGCTCAGATGTAAGCGCAGGAGCCTTGGTGGGCGTTTGGTTGGCTACTTGTCCTCGTCGGCCGATGCTGGCTTGGGGGCGTCCGATCCGGCGGCGTCGTATTGCTGGGGTGGTGCTCCAGCGTGAGCGTAAGCGGGAGTCTGGTGCTGGGGCTTCGCGGGTCGGCGAGCCCTGCGCGACCGTCCGGCGCGGATCAGGAGGAGGATCACGAGGGCGACGATTGCCGCCACCACGAGCCAGGGCAGTACGACCCCGAGCACGATCAAAGCTCCGGAGAGGAACGCGACGAGCGCATTCCACCCGGACGCCAGGGCATCCCAGAAGTTTTGTGGCTCGTCATCCACGATGACGATCGGCTCGGTGGTCAGAGACAGGTCGATGGTAGACATCGACACCAGGTCATTGAGCCCGCGCTGGCGCGCCTCGAGGCTCTCAAGCTCCGCTTGGCGGCTGTCCAGTTCGGCTTCCAGCTTGATGATGTCAGAGATGTCCTCGGCTTCCACCAGCAGGGCCTCGATGCGCGCCGTCGAGGCGCGCAGAGTTGAGATCTGCGCCTCCAGGTCCGTCACCTGAGTGGTGACGTCGCTGGACTGGGTGCTGAACTCGTCCACCGTTCCGAGTTCGCGCAGGTCGTCGACCACTGCGTCGAGTTTGCTCGACGGGATCCGCATAGTGAGGTAGGCCGAGCCGCCGTTGAACTCGTCGGGTGCCGTCTCGCTACGGGCGTCGATACGCCCGCCCGAGCCCTGCACAATGCCTACCGCCTGGTCTGCGGCCGCGATCGGCGTCTCCACGGTCATGTACATGGAGCCGGTGACGATGACGGAGCGGTCGGTGGCCGACGTCTGAGTGATCTCGGAGCCGGGCATCTGAGCCATCTCAGAGTCGGGCGCTTGGGCCATGGACTCATCGATGTATGCGGCATCTGCTCCCGCTTCACCGCCCTCGAAGGTGCCTGCGGAGTCCTCGCTCGATGACGAACATCCGGTGAGTATCCCCGCCATGACGACGAGTGAGGTGAGGGCCCCGCCAATGCGAACGCGGCGCGACGGTGCGTGGGTGCGAGTGCTTGTCATGGTGTTCATAGTAGGGAGACGCATGCCGACGCGAAAGCGTTGGGTGCAACTGTAATCATCCTGGTATCAGGGCTACCCAAAAAGTTATCGAAGGCGCTGCATCCAGATCGGTCACTGCGTCGGAAGTACTTCATGAAGGCGGGTCACAACAACGTGACCCCCGGAATGGAGAAGGCAAGATGCGCAAGACTATTTTCGCCTCACTTGCGGCGGGCACAGTGTTCGCCGCTGGACTTGGGGCACCCGCAATGGCTGTTGACGATGGCAAGGCGGAACTGTCAGTACTGCACGGCGTTCCCGACCTGACCGTCGACGTCTATGTGAACGGCGACCTCACGCTCGACGACTTCAAGCCCGGTGACATGGGCGGACCGTTGCAGCTGGCGCCGGACACGTATTCGGTCGCCATCACTGCGGCCGATGCGGCAGACGACTCGGATCCCGTGCTCGGGCCTATTGACCTCGAACTTGAGGCGGACATGAGCTACACCGCAGTTGCTCACCTCGACGCGGACGCCAATCCCACCGCGACGCTCTTCACGAACGACATCTCGTCGGTCCCGTCCGGCAATGGCCGCCTCACGGTCCGTCACGTCGCCGCGGCTCCCGCGGTCGACATCTGGGCCGATGGTGAGGTGCTGTTCAAGGACCTTTCCAACCCGAACGAGATGATGGCCGACGTGCCCGCTGCGACGTATGAGGCGGCGGTCTCGCTCGCCGGCGAGAGCGACCCTGTCATTGGTCCGGCCGATGTGCCGATCGAGGATGGCGTCAACACCATCGTCTATGCGTGGGGCAGTGCGGCAGATGACAACCTCGCGCTCGCGGTGCAGACGGTTGATACTGCCACTGCTGGAGCGGCTCCCACCGCTGTCCAGGCCGGAACCTCGGGATTTGCCGACACCGGCTCCAACTCGACCGTCATCTGGACGGTGGGGATCATCGCGGCACTGGGGCTCGCAGGCTTTGGTGCAACCGCGGCGGTGGCGCGTAGCCGCCGCTAAAGAGGACGTCACGTGGCTGTCGCGTGACACTCACGGCAGGGGCGTCCCTCTCCCCCCGGGGGCGTCCCTGCCGCTCGCGTCGTCAGATGCGAGCCCACGCAGGGGGACTTACGAAGGGTGTGAGCAGGTGCGTGTTTCAACAGATCTCGCCCACCGCGGTAAGCGCGCGGTGGGAGGATCCATGCGTTCTGCGGATCCCCGTCGCCTCGCCGTAGCCGTCTCAGGAGCGTTGATGATGGTCGCTTTGCTCGCGGGCTGTGCCACCACGACGAGCGAGCGCTCGGGTGTCCCCAGCGCGATTGAGCGAGCGGCCACCTCTAGTCTGATGCCCCATGACAGCGGCGATGCGGCGGCAGGGACGGACTCCGGAGAGATCCCGAGCGTGGGAGCACCAGTCGTCGCGCCGCGGACCCCCGTGTACACCGCCGACCTCGACTACCTTGCCGAACAGCGCGACCAAGAACCGGTGCGCCTCACCGTCCCAGAACTCGGCATCGACATGGACGTCACCGACGTCGGACTCCTTCGCGACGGCACGCTCGAGATCCCCGAGACCGCAACGGTCGCCGGTTGGTACCGCGCCATGGCCGCCCCGGGGGCCGACGACGGAATCGCCCTTCTGGCTGCGCACGTGGATTCGCCCACTGGGCTGGGGCCGTTTGCTGCGCTCAAGGACGTGAGCGAGGGCGCCGAGGTGGATGTGGGGCTTGAGGACGGCGCCACGGCGCGCTACCGGGTTGCGGCCGTTGAGCAGACATCCAAGGACACTGTGGACTTTGAACGCATCCTGGACGGCTCGCTGGGCCATCACCTCGTGTTGGTCACGTGTGGAGGGGAATTTAATTGGAATACTCGTCATTACGATGACAATGTGATTGTCTGGGCGGAGCGGATCAATGACTAGCTGCGCGCGGGACAGTCGGTTCAATTCAGGGGGTTACGCGGATGGTTTCACAGCCGCCCAACGACGGCCCCGCTGATGAGCGCCCGGACTACCTACCCGCCGACAACGTCACAGCGGACGATGCTGGGATTGCCTTTGCCGCAGGAGCGGAAGGATCGCTGGAACGCGTCTATCGCGACGCATCGGCGCTGGTCTACACGCTCGCTGTGCGCGCCCTCGGGGACCCTCACGAGGCGGAAGACGTGACACAGCAAACATTCGTCTCCGCGTGGCGTGCTCGCGACACGTTCGACCCGTCGCGCGGCGAGGTCCGCGGATGGGTCGTGGGAATCGCCCGTCGCCGCATCGCAGACGCCCTCGACAAGCGCCGTCGCGAGAACCGCAAGGTGGATGCCGTGCGTTCTGTCGTCGAGGACTCGTCGAGCCTGGATGCAGAACTTGACCAGGTGCTTTTGTCCTATGAGCTCGAGACGCTGGGGGACCCGCGACGCACCATCATGGCGCTCGCGTTCGTCGACGGCCAGACTCACGAGCAGATCTCGGAGCAGCTCGAAATGCCGCTGGGGACAGTGAAGAGCCATATACGCCGTAGCCTCATAACGTTGCGCAACCGCTGGGAGGTGTCCGATGTCGCATCTTGATGACGAGGCCGTCGCCAGCCTCGCGGTCGGGGACGACCAGGACGCCACGGCGGCAATCCACGCCGCCGAATGTCCGGAGTGCACGGAGAGAGTCGAGCACATGCGCACCCTCGCGGACCGCATTGGCGCCCTTGGCCGCACCTCCGGAATGTTGACGCCCCCAGATCGCGTGTGGGAGCAGATTGCCAACGAGCTCGGCGACGAGCTCCTCGCCGGATCCGCTGCGGAGGTACCGCCCGCGACCGGAGTGACCAACCTGCCCGTCGCCGGTGGGGACGACCGCACGGAACAAGCCACGGCATCGGCCGATGCTACGGAGGACTTCATCACGGACCTTTCCTCGCGCAGGGATGCACAGGCGGAGTCGCGCGGCGAGCCCGGCGCCGAGGGTGCTCACGCGAGCCACCGGAGTTACACCCCCTGGCTGATTGGCGTCGCCGCAGGTGTCGTGGGTGTGGTCGTAGGCGGCGGCATCGTCGCCGGTATTCTGGACAATTCCGACCCCACCGGGAGCATCATCGCGCAGGCCGCGCTGACTGATCTCGCAACCGAGGCCGACGCCGGCACCGCGCGCGTCGAGACGCTCGACGACGGCCGCGAGGTGCTCGTGGTGGACACCACGACGGACTTTGAGGACGTCTCCGACGGCTACCTCGAGGTGTGGCTCATCGACCCGAACATCGAGGGCATGGTCAGCCTGGGGCACCTCACCCAGGCTAACGAGGAGTTCGTCATCCCCAATGGCTACTCCGTGGCGGCGTTCCCGATCGTGGACATCTCCGTGGAACCGCTGGACGGCGTGCCGACGCACAGCGGCGACTCGGTCACGCGCGGAGTGCTGGAGTCCTAGGAGCCGGGCGCACCAGGTTGGACTGGGTGCTACCTACGGGCGCTGTGCGAAGCGCTCGAGCAGCTCGCCGTCGCCCGCCACCACCAGCAGGTCGTCGGAGTTAACCACGGTGTCCGGGCCGGAGTACTCGAAGTCGCGCCCGGGGCTCTTGACGCCAATGACACGGACGCCATACTTCTCCGTCAGATCCATCTGATCGAGAGTGAAGCCGTGCGTTTCCTTTGGCGGGCGCATCTTGACGACCGTAAAACCGTCCTCGACCTCGATGTAGTCAAGCATCTTGCCCCCAACGGAGTGGGCCACTCGGGCGCCGGCTGAGGACTCGGGAAGAACCACATGGTGGGCGCCGATGCGTCGCAGAATGCGCTCGTGCTCGTCGCTGATGGCCTTGGCCCAGATCTCTGGCATGCCAATGTCGACCAGGTTTCCGGTGATCAGCACGGAGGCCTCAAGTGACGTACCGACTCCTACGACGGCCGCGGCGAATTCGCGGGCGCCCATCTGCTCGAGGGCGCGGGGGTCAGTCGCATCGGCCTCGACGACCGGCAGACGTTTGGACCAGCGCTCGACGAGATCCGCGTCGCGTTCGACAGCGAGCACCTCGACGTCCATGGTGTCCAACGTGTCCGCGAGCGCAGAACCAAAGCGGCCCAGTCCGATGACCAGGACGCCGGAGGCGGAGGAGGCCTTGTTAGCCAATGAGGGGCCTTTCTGAGGGGTACCGAATGACGCGGCGCTGCTTATTCAACGCTAGCGCAGCCGCGATGGTGAGCGAGCCCACACGACCGATGTACATCATGATCACCAGGGTCGTCTTGGCGTCGTCGGGCAGCGAGCCGGTGATGCCGGTGCTGAGCCCGCACGTGGCATAGGCGGAGACGACCTCGTACAGCGATCTATCGAGCGGGATGTCCGTCTGTGCCATGAAGACTCCCGTGCCGACGATCACGACCGAGAGACCGACGATCGTGATCGCGACCGCCGCACGCAGCACCTCGGTGCCGATGCGCTTGCCGAAGGCCTCCATGTCGCGACGGCCTCGCGCCTCGGCCCAGATCGCGAGCAGCAGCACGGCCAGGGTCGTCACCCGGATGCCGCCGGCGGTGGAGCCCGAGCCGCCACCGATGAACATCAGGACGTCCTCGAGTAGCCAGGTCTGTTCTCGCGCCTGTGAGATGTCGAACGACGCGAAGCCGCCAGATCTCTGGTTGATGGACTGGAAGAAGATTCTCGCCACCGTCTCGTGTGTGGCGGCATCGCCAAGGGTGGCGGGGTTGGACCATTCGAGGATGGCGAGCATGCCGGCGGAAACCAGGGCCAGGACCGCCACCATGATGAGCGTCAGCTTGGTGTGAAGGGACCAGGACTTGGGTCGCCGCCATCCGCGAATCAGGTTGAGGTAGACGGGGTAGCCGAGCGCGCCAACCAAGACTCCAAGTCCAAGCGGGATCAGCACCCAGAAGTCGTTCACGAAGGGGTAGAGCCCCTCGGGGTCCGGGGAGAAGCCGGCATTGTTGAACGCCGAGATGCCGTAGAAGATCGAATACCCGGCGGAGCGTCCCAGCCCGTAGTCGAGCGTGAGGAAGCGCGGAAACAGCACCAGCGCGATGGTGAATTCGATCGAGAACGAGATGATCACCACGGTGCGCAGTAGCGAGCGCAGGTCACCGAGGCCGCTGGCGCGGGCCTCGCCGGCCGCGAGAAGGCGCTGGGTGAGGCCGATCCGCCGCGAGACGGCGAGACCGACCAGCGACGCCAGGGTCATGATTCCCAGGCCACCGATCTTGATGCCCGCCGCGATGATCGCCAGACCCCACCCCGACCAGTAGCTGCCGGTGTTGACCGTGGTCAGGCCGGTCACGCAGACGGCGGAGGTGGCGGTGAACAGCGCGTCGATGAAGGGCGCGCGATGACCAGAGGTGGTGGCGGCGGGTAGCGACAGCAGCCCGGTGAAGATCAGAATGACGGCGCCAAAGGTGATGAGCGTGAGGCGTGCGGGTGCGGCAAGGGCGACGCGGTCGATCCATTCTCCGACCGATGCGCGCGCGTTGCTCAGCGTGCTCATGCGCCTCCTTTGCGGCCCGTGATAGACCGCCTACCTACTTAGGTTGCCACCACTTGGTGTCCCCTTATGACTCATCGGCACGTTCTCTCATCTTCACAACTGTCACTTCTGCCCCTACAGTAGAAGGAGCAACCGGCCGATAGACCGGCTGATTGCTGAGAGGGAGAAACTTAGACATGGCTGACAACGGCTCATCGCGCACAACCTTTTTGACCGTCGCCGAGGTGGCGGACATGCTGCGCGTCTCGCGCATGACCGTTTACCGCTGGGTACACGCGGGAGAAATCCCCGCTGTGCGCTTCGGTCGGTCCTTCCGAGTGCCCCAGCAGGCGGTCGAAACCTTCATGGAGCAGGCCGCCCTCCAAGGCGGATTTGTGGCCGAAGATGACGATCGGTCCTCCGGCGCGGTAGGCTAGGTAACCGTCTGTCGCGTCCAGCGCGTTCTGGACGCTCGTGTGTGGTCACATGCACGCAAGCTTTTCCAACAATCAAGGTAGGTTCCGTGGGTTCCGTTATCAAGAAGCGCCGCAAGCGTATGTCGAAGAAGAAGCACCGCAAGCTGCTTCGCAAGACTCGCCACCAGCGTCGCAATAAGAAGTAGTAGCAGGGTCTATACCCCTGCAATCAGGCAAGCCCGTGTCACCGTCTGGTGGCGCGGGCTTTGTCATGTGCGCAGTGGAGCGGCCGCCCCAACCCAGCCGCCCCAACCCAGACCCAACCCAGCATCGGCTCCTATTGGTCCTTGAGCGCACGCTTTCGGCGCTCCGCGACTCCTATTGGTCCGTTTCGGTACGGCGGCTCGGTCTAGTCCTGGCCAGCTGGCCCATGTGGCGACTTGCGCGACCGGAACAGCTTTTTGACGGGTCCGCACACGCCGGCTGTCAGCCCGCGCACCACGGCCATGGTGACCCACACAAATCCAGTAATCGACGCCTTGACGATGCCACGGCGCCCACTCTTGCGGCGGTCCCGAAATTCCTTGATCGCCCACCCCTGCGCCATCGCGAACTTGCGCAGCTTGGTGTCGGGATTGATGGCGCACGGGTGACCCACGGCGTTCAGCATGAATTGGTCGTTGATCGAGTCGCCGTACGCGAACGAGGACGAGAGATCCAGTCCCCGCTCGTCGGCCAGGACCTTGATGGCGTCGGCCTTGCCCTCGCCGTGCAGCATGGGGCCTGCGAGCCGGCCGGTGTAGTAGCCGCCCTCGTGCTCGGGTGTGGTGCCGAGCGCTCCCGTGGCCCCCATGCGTCGGGCGACGATGCGTCCCACCTCGACGGGGGAAGCGGTCACGAGCCACACTTCGTGGCCCTGAGCGAGGTGGCCATCGAGCAGAGCCTTGGTACCAGGGAAGATGCGCAGCGCGAGGACCTCGTCGTAGACCTCCTCGCCAATCGCTGCCATCTCGGCGACAGACCAACCCTTGACGAGCGAGACGCCGTCGGTGCGCAGATTGTCCATCTGCTCCTTGGTCTCACCGAGCAGGACATACTTGCCCTGCTCCCAGCCGAACTTGATCATGTCGCGACTGCTGAAGAACCCGCGTTGCTTGAGGCCGCGCGCAATATGAAACGCGCTCGCTCCGCGAATGATGGTGTTGTCGACGTCAAAGAACGCAGCAATGCCGGAACCCGGCACGTCGACTTTCTTTGGCTTCTTCACTCGGCTAACCCTACAGAGCGGCGGGGCACTCATCGGCACGTATTCTTGAGGCATGAGCCACCGTGTGACCTTCTACACTCGCGAGGGATGCCACCTTTGTGAGGCTGCACGCGCCACAGTCCAGGAAGTTTGTGCTGAAACTGGCGTGGAGTGGGTCGAGGTGGACATCGATACTGACCCAAAACTCCGGGAAAAATATGGCGACGAGGTCCCCGTGGTTCTTGCGGACGATGCCGTGGTGGGCTTCTGGCGCATCGATGCGGGGATCTTGCGCAGGGCACTCGCGTAGGCGGGTGACAATAGAACTATGCCCCTGGTTCACCTCCTGCGTCACGGTCACGTCCACAACCCGGACAAGATCCTGTACGGCCGCCTGCCCGACTTCCGCTTGTCGGAGACTGGCGAGGCGATGGCGCAGGCCGTGGCGGACTCCCTCGTTGAGGGTGGCAACAGCATCGGCCGAGTGGTGGCCTCGCCACTTCTCCGGGCGCAGCAGACCGCGGCGCCCGTGGCGAAAGCCTTCTCCCTGGACATCGTCACCGATGACCGGCTCATCGAGGCCGCCAACGTTTACCAGGGCGAACCCGTGCAGTCGGGACCCAAGGACTTCATGCACCCACGCCACTGGTGGCGCCTGCGCAACCCGTGGACGCCGTCGTGGGGCGAGCCCTATGTTGAGCAGCGCGACCGCATGTGGGCCGCGATCACCGACGCGGCGCTCGCGAACCCCGACTCGGAAGCCGTGATGGTGAGCCACCAGTTGCCCATCTGGGTCGCGCGCATGCACTTCGAGGGCCGCAAGTTTTTCCACGACCCCCGCTCGCGTGAGTGCGCGGTAGCGTCGCTGACGTCGTTCGAGTTCAAGGGCGGCAAACCCGTCGCGATGACTTACTCGGAGCCGGCGGCCCACATCGAGGTACCTCAGTGAAGCGCGGCGCGCGCCTGGTCTTGCTCGTCGCCGTGATCGCCGCCATTGTGTTCACGCTCGCGAGCTGCGCCCCGGGCGAGGCCGTCGAGTCGCCGGGCTACGTCAGCGGTGACGGCACGGTCACGATCTTCAGCGAGTCCGACCAGCCCGATCCACTGGTGCTCACCGGCACCTCCTTCGCGGGCGAACCCATCGACGTCGCGGACTACCGCGGCCAGGCCGTCATCGTCAACACGTGGTACGCCTCCTGCCCGCCGTGCCGTGCCGAGGCCCCCGACCTGGTAGCGGCCGATGCGCGCGACGACGTCCAGGTGGTGGGCATCAACGGACGGGACGATGCCGCGACGGCGGAGGCCTTCGACCGCACCTTTGGCGCGCATTACCCCAGCATCGACGACAAGAACGGCGAGGCGGTGGCCGCACTCCAAGGGCTCATCGCCGTCAACGCCGTGCCTTCGTCCGTGATCCTCGACACCGAGGGCCGCATCTACGCGCGCGTGATCGGTCGTGTGGAGCCATCGACGCTCACGTCCTTGCTTGATGGCGCGCTGGGCATTCCCGACAGCGCGGGGGGCACTGCCCCATCGGCCGATGCTGAGGCGGGCTCTTGACGGGCCTCGCCGCCGGCATCGGCAGCAGTTTCGCGGATACTGCTCTCACCGGATCGTTGCTCGCCGCGTTACCCATCGCCATCCTGGCTGGACTGGTGAGCTTCGCGTCGCCTTGTGTGGTCCCGTTGGTGCCCGGTTACCTGGGCTACGTGTCTGGCATGGCCGGAGCGGATGCGGGGACTGGAAAGGGCGCCTCCCGCCCGCGACTTGTACTGGGAGTGCTGCTCTTCATCGCTGGTTTCTCCGCAGTGTTCGTCACCCTCGCCTTCCTCGCCACCTCGCTCGGTGCTCAGTTGCAGGGACAGCTGGACATCATCACCCGGGTGCTGGGCGTCGTCGTCATCCTGATGGGAATCGCGTTTATGGGGGCGATGCCGTTCCTGCAGAGCGAGAAGCGGTTCCACGTCAGCCCCAAGGCTGGACTTGCCGGTGCGCCTTTGCTCGGTGTGGCGTTTGGGCTGGGCTGGACACCCTGCATTGGCCCCACGCTCACCGCCGTCCTCACGCTCGGCTTGACGGAGGGCTCTCAGGGGAGGGGGGTGCTGCTGGCCATCGCGTACTGCTTTGGGCTGGGTCTGCCGTTCCTGTTGTTCGCGCTGTTCATGCAACGATCCAAGCCGGCGCTTGCGTGGCTACGCCGCCACCGCCTGGCACTCATGCGCTTTGGTGGGGCGATGCTCATCATCCTGGGCGTCATGCTCGTGACCGGACTGTGGGGACAGGTCACCAACTGGCTGCAGGGCTGGATCGACTCATTCTGGGTGGCAATCTGATGGCCCGCGTGAAGATCGATAACTACGCCGTCGCCGATGCCCCGCGGCTGGGTGTGCGCGGCTGGCTACGGTGGATCTGGCGTCAAGTCACCTCGATGCGCATCGCGCTGATTCTGTTACTGCTGCTGGCGCTCGCGGCCATTCCTGGGTCAGTGCTACCGCAGTGGCCGCAGCAACCGGGGGAGACCAAGGCCTTCATCGACAACAACGCCGTGATTGGGCCGGTGCTGGACAAGCTCGGCTTCCTGGACGTGTTTGGCTCGGCCTGGTTCACCGCCATCTACGTGCTGCTGTTCGCCTCGCTGATCGGCTGCATTGTTCCGCGAGCCATCGCGCACTACAAGGCGATGCGCGCTCCCGTCCCCGCCGTCCCTAGCTCGTTCGCGCGCTACGAGCCGTCCGGTCGCGAGGAGACGGACGTCGACGCCGCGACGGCCATCGAACGTGCGCGCAAGGAGTTACGCCCCCGTGCCGGCTGGCTTGGCGCCCTGACGGGTTACCGCATCCGCGTCGACGAGCGCGTGGTTCGGGATGGCGCCGCCACGACGAGCGATGGCAAGGAACGCCGCGAGCTCGCCATGACCGCGGATATGGGGCACATCCGCGAGTTGGGAAACTTGATTTTCCACATCTCGCTGGTCTTCGTGCTGATCGCCGTTGGCGCCGGCACCCTGCTGACGTACCGCGGCCAGGCCATCATCGTCGAGGGACGCACGTTTACCAACGCGGCCGTGGCCTACGACACGTTCTCCCATGGCAGCGGCTTTGATCCTGCCGACCTACAGCCGTTCACGGTGAAGCTCGACGGCCTCGATGCGGTGTTTGAGGACAATGGCCGGCCCAAGGAGTTCACGGCTCACGTGACGCTGCAGGAGCCCGGCAAGGATGCGACCCAGAAGGACGTGCAGGTGAACCGACCGTTGCAGGTGGACGGCGCCAAGATGTATCTCCAGGGAAACGGCTACGCACCCGTGTTCACGTACACGGACGGCGACGGCAACGTCGCCTTCCAGGGCCCGGTGGTGTTCTTGCCGCAGGACCAGGTCTACACGTCGACCGGCGTTGTCAAGGTGCCCGACGTGACCTCGGGCGAGCAGATCGGCCTCAAGGGGACACTGCTGCCCACCGAGGTTACCAAGCCGGGCGGCTCGGTTTCGATCCACCCGGATCCGGGTAACCCGGTGATCTACTTCACGGCCTATACCGGCGACCTGGGGCTCGACGACGGTGTCCCTCAGAACGCGTACCAGCTCGACGAGAGCCAGCTGAGCCCCGTCCGTGGCGACGACGGCCAGCCGTTCGTGTTTGGCATCACGCTAGGTGACACCGTCACCCTGCCCGACGGTCTGGGGACCATCAGCTTTGATGCCCTCCCGCGGTTTGCTGCCATGGACCTGCGCGCCGACCCCAGCCTGCCGTGGCTGCTCGCCGCGTCGATCTCGATGCTGGTGGGACTCGCGATCAGCCTGTTCGCCACCCGCCGCAGAATCTGGCTGGTGGCGCCGATGGATACGCCAACTACAGTGGTTGAGGCGGCTGCGCTTGCGCCGTCGCATGATGGTGGAGTCGAGGCGGCCCTCGACCGGGCCCTCGCCGCCACGAGTGGGCGCGTGCCCGACGCCGATGAGGAGGACGAGTGAACGACCTGCAACAGCTCAGTGCAATGGCCCTGTGGGGTGCGTGTGTGCTCTACGCCATCGCTATGGTCGCCTACGCGATCCGCCTCTCTCGTGTCGCCGAACTCAAGGGGGCCGCCGCTGCCGCAAGCAAGGGCGCGGAGTCTCAGGCCACGGTCAGCGTTGGCACGTCTCATACCAAGGAGGGCGCCGCATCGGCCGTTGCTGATGCCCAACCCACCGGTGGGAAGGCGGGTGCCTCGAAGCCAAAGGCGACCACGGCATCGGCCGCTATTGGGGATCAGAAGGCCACCAAGGCACTGGGAATCGCGCGTGCCGCGACCCTCGTCGGCGCCGTGCTGCACACCGTGGGCGTGACCGCCCGGGGTATCGAGGCGGAGCACGTGCCGTGGTCGACCATGTACGAGTACACGATCTCGGGCTCGCTCGTCGCCGTCGTTGTCTTCCTCCTCGTGCAACGCAAGCGCGACATCACCTACATGGGGGCCGGAGTCACCGGTCTCGCGACCATCGCCCTGGGTCTGGGACTCACCGTGCTGTACCAGGATGCGACCGGCCTTCAGCCCGCGCTGCAGAGTTTCTGGCTGGTGATCCACGTGTCCATTGCCACCATCGCGACCGGGATCTTTGGCGTGGGCTTCATTGCCACGGCGTTGCAGTTGATGCGCGACTATCGCGATAGCGAACCCAAGGTGGTCTCCAACCGCTTCCTTAAGGTGTTCCATGACCCGGGGGTGCGCGTCATCAAGGGTAAGACCTTCCGCTTCCTTGAGGCGGTGCCGACACCCAAGAAGCTCGAGGCGCTCGCCTTCCGCTTGAACGCTGTGGGATTCGTGCTGTGGACCTTCACCGTGATGGCCGGCGCGATCTGGGCAGAGCACGCCTGGGGACGCTACTGGGGCTGGGACCCCAAAGAGATTTGGTCCTTCGTGATTTGGGTCATCTACGCCGCGTACCTGCACGCTCGCACCACTCAGGGCTGGGCGGGTCGCCGCAGCGCTTGGGTGTCTATTGTGGGGTTTGCCGCGATCATTATGAACTTCACCGTGGTCAACCTGGTGTTCCAGGGACTGCACTCGTACGCCAAGGCCTAATCGCCCGCGCGGCGCCGAAAGTGAATTCGTGACTGACTCCCTGAAGATCGCGCTGGTCCTGGACGACAGCATCGACCGCCCGGACGGCGTGCAGCAGCACGCGCTGACCTTGGGTGGCTACCTGGAACAGGCCGGTCACACTGTGCACTACGTGTGCTCTGAGGCATCTCGCGACGACGTGACGGTGCATTCCCTGGCACGCAACATGGCCGTGAAGTTCAACGGCAACGGCTTGAGAGTACCGTTGCCCACGTCCCGCAAGGCGCTGCGTGAGTTCCTGGAGCGCGAGCGCTACGACGTCATTCACGTGCAGACGCCTCATTCGCCGCTGTTCGCGGCGCGCGTCGTTGACGAAGCCAGGCGCGTGCAGGCCCGCACCGTGCGCATCGTGGGGACGTTTCACATCCTGCCCGATGGTCGTGTCAGTTCGATGGGCACGCACGCCTTGGGCAGGGTATTGCGTCGCAACCTTCGCAAGTTCGATGCGTTCGCGGCGGTGTCGGAGCCGGCGGCGACCTTTGCGCGAGAGGCGTTTGGTATCGAGTGCACGGTGATTCCGAACGCGGTGGACGTGGCCGCCTTTGCCGGCGCGGTGCGTCAGCAGCGACCGGTGCGAGGGACCGACGACCGCCTGGTGGTCGCGTTCCTGGGCCGACTGGTGGAACGCAAGGGCGCGCTGGAACTGGTGCAGGCGCTCGGCGCCCTTCAACCCGAGACCGTACGAAGGCTGGACGTGCGCATCGGCGGAAAAGGGCCGCTGCTGGGCGACCTAGAGGCGGCCATCGAGGCCCACGATCTGGGCGACGTAGTCAGGCTTGAGGGATTTATCAGCGAGGAGGACAAGCCGCAGTTCTATGCGGACGCAGACCTCGCCGTGTTCCCGGCCACGGGTGGCGAGAGCTTTGGGATTGTGCTGATCGAAGCGATGGCCTCTGGGTCGGGCGTGGTGATGGGCGGCGACAACCCGGGGTATCGCTCGGTGCTGGGGGAGCGGCCTCAGGTGACCATCGATGCGCGCGACGCGGGGGCCTTCGCGGCTGTGCTCGATGAGGTGCTGGGCGACTCGAAGCTGCGCGATGTGATTCACGCCGAGCAGGCCGAACTACTGCAGGCCTATGACATCAATGTGACGGGCGCCGCCATGCTGGAGCTGTACCGGGGGAACTGAGCCACACCTGGAGGGCTCAGGAACCCCGTAGGAGGCACTGCGCCTCACTCAGGTGGCCGGGACTCGTTGCCGGCCGGGCCACGTTGGTCGCCGTGCCATCTGGCAGCGGGCAACGTGGCTTACCTAGCTGCCGTTGCCCTGCTGCTTGCGGCGGCGTTCCTGCTCGCGAAGCCAACTGAGGTAGTCGGGGTCGTCGTCGGGGCCCTTGCCGCGCGGCTCAAGCTTGGGCTGACCGCCGGTTCCGCGGTTGCTGAACTTCAGGAACAGCCACGCGCCGGCTCCCACGTAGGGGAACAGCAAAATGATGAGCACCCATGCCCACTTGGGCAGGCTGTAGGGCGAGTCCTCGGGGCGTTGGAGGGCATCGGAGAGGCAATACGCGACCAGAAGGACGTAGAGCACGAACGGTAGTAGGCGGAGCATGAGCACACTCTAGCGCCGGGTACCGTTATCCGTATGAAGGTTCTCGCCTATTGGGCCGCCCGCACCGGCATCTTTGTCGTGGTGTTGATTGTTCTGTGGAGCGTCGGCTGGCGCGACATTCTGTCCGTGATTGCCGCCTTCATTGTGGCGTGGCTCATCTCGTACCTGGTGTTACCCGCGATGCGCGAGAGCGCCAAGGTGCAGATGGACGCGTGGGTGAGCCGCTCCCATGCCCGCCAACATTCCGAGGACTCGGTCGAGGATGCGGAGATCGAGGGCGGTGCCCAAGGTGACTCTCTAGAGCGCGATACCGATGGCGAGCAGCAGGCCGTAGGTGAGTCCGACGGCACTGATGCCCCCGAAGATCAGCGGCATGCGAGTCGTGACGGCGCTGACGCGCATGGCGATGGCGAGCAGCAGCGAGGGTAGGGCCACGACCGTCGCGATGAGCGCCCACGGGTGCGAGAACGCGATGATCACCACGATGACGATGGGCAACAGCACCGTGATCGCGAACAGTTGGCGGGCGCGCAGGTCGCCAATCTTGACCGCGAGCGTGTGTTTGCCGGCGAGGGCATCGGTCTCAAGGTCGCGGATGTTGTTCACCATCAGCAGGGCGACCGCGTAGAGACCCACGCCGATGGAACCGAGCACGCCAATCCAGCTGACTGCGCCCGCCTGGGTCACCTCGGTGCCGAGGACTGCGACGGGGCCGAAGAACACGAACACGCTGATCTCACCCCAGCCCGAGTACCCGTAGGGCTTGGTGCTGCCGGTGTAGGTCCAGGCGGCGATGATGGCGACGATGCCGATGGGGGCAAGCCACCACAGTCCAGAGACGAGAATGAGTGCGACGCCGAGCAGGGCGGCCACGCCGAATGACACGTAGGCGGCGCGCTTGACCTGGGTGGGCGTGGCCTTGCCGGTGGCGACCAGCCTGTCAGGACCGATGCGGTCGAGGTCGGTCCCCTTGACACCATCTGAGTAGTCATTCGCAAAGTTCACGGCGATCTGCATGGCGAGCGCGACACCAAGTGCGAGGAGCGCTGGCACTGCGGCCGCTTGGCCCGGCGGCTGGGCGCTCGCGGCGGCGGTTCCGACAGCGACGGGCGCGATGGCAGTCCAGAGAGTGCGGGGACGAGAGCCCGCGACCCAGTCGTTGATGGTCGGCATGTGTCTCCCGTCGGGTGTGCGCGAGTCTCCTCGCACAATGGATCTCTCGTTGCCGCGTCTACTTGGATACGCAGTCGCCTAGGTGCGGGACTATTCGCCTCGCGCCAGCGACTGCGACGCCAAGATTGCCGCCGCGCTCCTATCGATTTTGCCACCTGCCGTGCGGGGCAATGACCGCGTCAGCACGGTGTCACGGGGCAGGGCGTAGGGCGGCAGGGCGTCACGTAGGGCCTCACGCAGTCCTGGCGCGTCTGGCAGGGGGTGGTCGGCGGCTGGTGCCTCCATGACCGCGACCACGCGCTTGCCCCATTCCGGGTCGTCGACGCCCACGATGATGGCTTGAGGCGAGTGGTCGAGAGCCGCAATCGCGCGCTCCACCATCACGGGATGGACCTTGTGGGCCCCAGAGATGATCACGTCGTCGGCCCTGCCCAGCACTTCTAGCCGGCCACTGTGCCAGCGGCCCAAGTCGCCGGTCCGTAGCCAAGGCACGCCGTCGTAGGAGACCCAGGCCGACGTGTCTCCATCGGCGTAGCCATCCGCAAGGGTCGCGCCGGAGATCAGGATGCGGTCGTCGTCTGCGATGGCGACCTCAACGCCATTCAGCGGGTCACCGTCATAGACGCAGCCTCCGGTGGTCTCGGTCATGCCGTAGGTCTCGATGACGTTTGCGGGCCGCTCGCCGTCGCCGAATGCGGCGCCACCCACGAGCACGGCGTCGAACAAGGCGAGCGCATCTCGGCCAAGGTCAGAGGCCATGAGGCGCACCACCTGCGTCGGTACCAGCGAGACGTAGCGTCGCCCGGCCGGAACCTCCGCGGCGGCAGTCGCGAAGGCCTCTGCGGTGAAGCGACCAGGGGGCATGGTGGTGAGCTTTTGCCCGGTGAGGCCGGCACGAATGGCTACGAGAGCACCACCGATGCGGTCCGTCGGCAGGGCGAGTAGCCAGGATCCGGGGCCGCCGAGGCGTCCAATTGTCGCGAAGGTCGATGCACGAATCGCCCGGATGCTCAGCAGCACGTCACGGGGCGCTCCGGTGGACCCTGAGGTCGCCACCGACAGGCCCGAAGCGTCGCCGCTGACCACGGCAGCGATCGCTTCGCTGGGATTATTCGCCAGGGGCGCGTACGTCATGTGACCAGGGTATGACGCACGTACACTTTCGCCTATGAGGATCAACCTAAAGCTTGCCGGACTGTCCGGAATCGTCCTTGCCGCGCTGACCCTTGCGGCGTGTTCAGCGGACCCGGTTCCGAACGTGACGAAGACGGCAACTCCTGCCCCGAGTGCATCGAGGGCGGCGGTGCCCTCTCCTCCTCCGGAGCCCGAACCAGCGATCGTGTGGCCCCTCACCGGCCTCGACGCAACCGAGGCATCGGCCGATGACCTCGCCCGTCCGGCGCTGTCGATCAAGATCGAGAACTCCGCTGCGGCGCGTCCGCAGGAGAACTTGGACGCCGCCGACGTCGTCTTCGAGGAGTATGTGGAGTCGGGAATCTCGCGCCTCGTGGCCGTGTATCACTCCGATGTCCCTGAGAGCGTGGGACCGATTCGCTCGATGCGCCCCATGGACAAGAACATCATGGGCTCATTCAAGGGACCCCTCATTTATTCGGGCGCACAGGTGCGCTTCACTGAGGCGACCGTCGCAAGCGGACAGAAGGTCATCACCTCGGACCTCGGAGCCTCCGGCTTTTACCGCACGAGCGACAAGGCCTCGCCGCACAACTTGCACGGCTACACGGCCGACTTCTACGAGCAGGCCGGCGACATGCCGGCGCCGCCGCAGCAGTGGGACTATGCCAAGGAAGACGAGGAGCCCACGGCCGCGACCGGCACCGCGGCCTCGGCCATCAAGATTCACATGTCGCAGTACTCCAACCCGAGTTGGAACTGGGACGACTCCAAGAACCTCTGGATGCGCTCCGAGGACGGCAACCCTCACGTCACGACGGCCGGCACTCAGATTGGCGCTGACAACGTCGTCGTATTGGACGTGACCGTGAAGTACACCTCCGGAAGCAGCAAGAGCTCGGTTCCCGAGACGATCGTGGCCGGCCAGAATGGCACCGGAATCATTGCCTCGGGCAATGCTCAGCTTCCGATCAAGTGGTCCAAGGCCGGGCAATATGACCCGTGGGTCTTCACCACGGAGGACGGTGACCCCGTCGAGTTGCTCCAGGGCAAGACCTGGGTTGAGCTGATCCCAAACAAGGGTGTCTCCAACGACACCTCGGTTGCGGTCTCCTAGGTACGACCTCCTGCTCCTGGCTGCCCTGCGTCGCCCGTGTGGTGACGTCAGGCCGCCAGGTCGGAACTACCGCCTAGGGCTAGGTGAGCCTTGCCGCCGAGCCGAGGCCCCGTCTCGGAACTGACTCCTGGCGGTGGAGTGAACCAGACCTCGCCTCGTTTGACCTCTATCGTCCAGTTGTCACGGTGGATGCGATGGTGGCATCCCGTGCACAGCATCACGCCATTGCTGAGATCCGTGGGGCCGTTGTCTCGCGCCCACCATCGAATGTGGTGTGCCTCGCAAAATGAAGGCGGGGCGTGGCACCAACTACAACCCCCATCTCGCTCCACCAGTCCGATGCGCTGCGCGGATGTGAATGTGCGGTGTCTGCGCCCAATGTCGAGCGGAAGCGACTCGCCCCCGAGCATGACGGGAATGATCGCCGCGTCCACTGCCAGGGATCTCAGGGTTCCGACGGTGACTGGGCCGTTTAATTGATCGCATTCGCCGAGCACCGGGCTGGCTGGATCAGAGGAATCTACTGCCACGCTGCGGTCGCTGCGGTCACTACTGTCAATGTTGTCGCCGCTGGCGCTGCCGCCGCTGCCGCTGCCGCTGCCGCTGGCGTTGGCGTTGGCGCCGCTCCCGCTGCCGCCGCTGCCGCCACCGGTACCGAGAGTGCCACCAACACTCCCACTGCCTGCACCGCGCACGCGTTCGCGCAGGTCCCTCTCGTCGATGCGCACCACCACGGTCGTCTTGACTCCAGAAGTGGGCTGATCGCAGTCCATCCCATGCCGTGCGAGGCTTGCAAGGGCGTCGAGTCGTATCTGTCCCGGCATGCGCGGGTCTGTCAGCCCAGCACCTCCGTCGGCCATCTCGCGGCGCTGCTGAAACGCCCACTTGGTTTGTGCATCAATCCACGCCTTGATGGGTGCCGCACTCGCGGCGTCCATGCGCGCTGTCATAGTCGTCATTCCGTCCGGATCCTCGCCAAAGAAGAGCGATCGATTCTCGACGTGGCGGCGTTCCTTCGCGGCGAGGGCCAGGGGCGAGCACCAGGCGCGCTCGCGGTCACACACGCGACGCAGGTCGGCCAACCGCAGGGTGGGCGCCTTCGCCACGAGTCGCTGCTCGAGCTCTTCGAGCCGCTTCATCGCCGCTGCGCGCGCGACCTCGCGCTGGTCGTCCCGTTGCGCGTCGTCGGTCATCGCCGTGCGGCAGGCGTCTAGCGTGCGCTTGATGAGCGCCGACTGCTCGGACCCGAGTCGGCCGGCGGTGATGGCCGCGGCAAGGTGCGGGTAGCGAGGCTGAGCCGCTGCTCGCACCGGTTCGACTGTGCCCGAAACGCCGGATTCCCCGTCCACCCCTCCATCTCGGGCCCCAAGGACATCGTCCGCCACCTCCGCGCGAAGCGCCTGTCCCATCGCAATCAGCCGACCGGCGTCGCCGGCGGACGTCCCCAGTGTTGTGGCGAGGAACTGCTGGGAGTTGCTGAAGCCTTCCTTGCGCGCCAACCCGCCCACGCCCAGGTCGGGTGCACTTCGACGCTCAACCTCGCCGGCCATGGTTGCCGCGATCACGTCGAGGGCGCGCCGCGCACCGCCGACTGCCTCGCGCAGCTCGTCGAGTTCGGTCTTGGACAACTCCGCCTCTGTGCGCCCCTCAAAAGCGCGCAACAGCCCCACTTCCCGTGCCAGCGAACTCGTCAAAATCGTCATGATTGAAGTCAATCACTGGGGTCTGACAAATGAGGTCAAACTAGGTCAAAAGGTTTAAAAGTGACCGACCTACCTGGGAAGAGTCGTGACGTCAGAACGCGTAAGGAAACCTGGTCCAGTCCGGCTCGCGGCGCTCGAGGAACGCATCGCGCCCCTCCTGAGCCTCGTCCGTCATGTACGCCATGCGAGTCGCTTCGCCTGCGAAGACCTGCTGGCCGGCAAGCCCGTCGTCGGCCAGGTTGAACGCGTATTTCAGCATCCGGATGGCCTGCGGCGACTTGGACGCGATCGTCCTCGCATACTCGAGCGCCGTGTTTTCCAAGTCCGCGTGAGGAACGGCCGCGTTCACCACGCCCCATTTCTCAGCATCGGCCGCCGAGTACTCACGCGCGAGGAAGAAAATCTCCCGTGCCCGCTTGTCGCCCACCTGCCGGGCCAACAGGGCCGACCCGTAACCGGCATCGAACGACCCCACATTCGCGTCGGTCTGCTTGAACCGCGCGTGCTCAAGCGACGCAATAGAAAGGTCCGCGACCACATTCAGTGAATGGCCCCCGCCGGCAGCCCAGCCGTTGACGGCGGCGATGGTGACCTTGGGCATCGTCCGCATGAGCCGCTGCACTTCAAGGATGTGGAGGCGTCCGCCGTGAGCCGGCGCATCGGCCGCCGAGCCCTCGTACAGGTAGCCGTCCCGACCCCGGATGCGCTGGTCTCCGCCCGAGCAGAAGGCGTGGACGCCATCGGCCGGACTGGGGCCGTTTCCCGTCAGGATCACAGCCGCGACATCGCTGGTCATACGCGCATGATCGAGCGCGCGGTACAGCTGGTCCACGGTCTGCGGACGGAAGGCATTGCGCACCTCGGGGCGGTTGAACGCGATGCGTACCGCGGGCAGGTCACGCTCGGAAGCGGTGTCCCCGGACCCCTCTCGCAGCACCCAGCGGTGGTACGTGATGTCCTCGTCGGCGAAGCCGTCGATGGAACGCCACTGCGATGCGTCGAAGGTGCTGGAAACGCTGACGGGAATTTCACTCATGAACAGAGCCTAATCGTCCAAGCCGGGGCAACACGCGGCCCCGCTCACTCGTACTCTAGGTATATGGAGTTCCGACCGTTCCGCGTCGAGCTCGCGACTTCCTTCAGAGGGGTCACGAGCCGCTCTGGCGTTCTTATTCGCGGCACGGGCCCGGATGGCGCCGATGCGTGGGGTGAGTATTCGCCTTTCGATGACTACAGCCCCGAGCGCGCGAGCCGATGGTGGAGGGCGGCGATGGAAGCCGCCCGCGGTGAGTTTCCAGCCCCCATCCGCGACGCGGTTGAGGTCAATTCCATCGTCCCTGAGGTGCCTCCGGCGCAGGCCGCACGCCTTGCCGTCGCGGGAGGGTGCCGCACGGCCAAGGTCAAGGTGGCGGGGTACTGCTCGACGATGCAGGATGCGGCCCGAGTGGAGGCCGTCGCCGGGGCGTTGGGTCCGGGCGGCAAGGTTC
Organism: Demequina aurantiaca; assembly: GCF_000975135.1. Classification (GTDB taxonomy): domain Bacteria; phylum Actinomycetota; class Actinomycetes; order Actinomycetales; family Demequinaceae; genus Demequina; species Demequina aurantiaca. The sequence goes on from NZ_BBRF01000001.1 coordinate 1,054,284, forward strand.
GCGTCGATGCCAACGGGCATTGGGACGTGGATGACGCAGTACGTGCCCTGACGGAACTTGAACTCGCCGCTCGCCGGGGTGGACTCGACGGCCTCGAATACGTCGAGCAGCCGTGCGCCACGATCGATGAACTCGCCAAACTTAGACGCCGTGTGGACACCAAAATTGCGGCCGACGAGTCGATCCGTATCCCCACCGACCCCATGGCGGTGGTGCGCAAGCACGCGGCGGACATCATTGTGCTCAAGGTCGCCCCGCTGGGCGGCGTTCAGGCATGCCTGGACCTTGCGGAGCAGGCGGGAATCCCGGTGGTCGTCGCATCGGCGATGGAGAGCTCGGTGGGTCTCGCGGCCGGTATTGCCCTGGCTCGCGCGCTGCCCGAACTCGAGTACGCCTGCGGGCTCGGTACCGGCGCACTCCTCGCTACCGACACCGTGCGCGAGACGATCGTCCCCAAGAATGGAATGCTAGGTCCCGTGAACCTGGACGTCATCGCGTGAGCGCAAACCCATCCGCGGAGTTCGCGCGGGAACTGATAGCCGCGCTCGCCTCTCATGGCGTCGAGGATTACGTGCTGTGTCCCGGGTCTCGCTCGGGTCCGCTGGCCCACGCGCTCGCGGAGGCAGGCTCCTCGAACCCGCCTCTAGGTGCCCCCCGCGTCAACCTGCATGTCCGCATCGACGAGCGCACGGCCGCATTTCTCGCGCTGGGGATCGCCCGTGCCCGCGCACTGGAGGGCGACCTGCGCCCCGTCGCGGTCGTCACCACCTCTGGGACGGCCGTCGGCAACCTGCTGCCCGCAGTGATGGAGGCGCATCATTCCGGATTTCCATTGATGTTGCTGACTGCGGATCGCCCCAACGAACTCAGGGGCGTTGGCGCGAATCAGACGACGGATCAGGTCGGAATCTTCGGCACGTTCGTGCGGTGGTCGACTGAGGTGCCGGCGCCCAGTTCGGGCGAGGCTTCCGGCCGCGCCACGCAGATCGCTGCCCGTGCCGTCAACGCCGCGGTGGGTGATTCGCAGCGCGATGACATGACCGGCTCTCCGGGGCCAGTCCACCTCGACCTCGAGTTCCGCGAGCCGCTCGTGGGCGACGGCGGCGTCTGGCCGGACGTTCCCTACGTCGAGTACTCGCCGTCCATCGGGGTGCCGATCGTCACGCCGGCCGATGCCGATCCCGCACCTCTCCCGGCCGTCACCAATGGCGTCGTGATCGCAGGGGACGGTGCGGGCGAGGCCGCCCGGCTGGTCGCCGAGGCCCATGGCTGGCCCCTGCTGGCGGAGCCCACCTCGGGCGCCCGCTGCGGCGACTCGTGCGTGCCCGCGTATTTTGACCTGCTTGCGGCCGATGCCGGCAAGAAGTTGGCCGAACGCGTTCACCTCGTGGTGGTAGTCGGCAGGCCCACGCTGTCACGCGGGATCTCTGCGCTGATCGCTCATGCGCCCTCCCTGATGGTGGCGAGGCACGGCGCGCGCTGGCGGGAGGCGCCGCGGCACGCTGAACGCGTGGTGCGCGACGTGCCCAAGTCGTGGACGGAACCGCCAGGCGACGAGCTCGACCTTGGCGACCGCTCCTGGCTGAACGAGTGGAAGGCGGCGGCAGCTGCGGCTCACGTTCAGACGCCCGCCTGGGGCCGCCGCGCCGTCGCAGCGGAGTTCGTGAAGGCCCTCGGCAGTGGCGACATTGCCGTGCTCGGTTCGTCGGGCTCCATTCGCGCCGTCGACCGCATCGCGCCGGGATGGGTCACCGAGGACCTCCCCACATTCATCGCTAACCGGGGACTCGCGGGCATCGACGGCACGGTATCGACCGCGGTGGGCGTCGCGCTCGCAGCGCGGCGACCTGTGCACGCGCTCATGGGTGACGTCACGTTCCTGCACGACGCAGGTGGGCTGTTGGTGGGGCCACACGAGAGTCGACCCAAACTGCGCATCGTCGTCGTCAATGACGGTGGCGGCACCATCTTTGGGGGCCTCGAGCACTCGAGTGCACCCAAGGAGTACGTGGAGCGGGTGTTCACCACGCCCCACGGCGCGGACATCGCGTCGATCTGCGCAGGCTACGGCGTCGCCCACACCGGAGTGCGTTCGGCCGATGCTTTGGCTGCGGCCCTCGCAGAGCCCCCGGTGGGGTTTGAGGTCGTCGAGGCACTGCTGACCTAAGAAACTGGGACGGTAAGGACCACCAGGAAGCAGCGGTTGCTCAGAGCGTGCGGAATCGGACCAATAGCGGGCGAAGGCGCAGGGGCGGTGCAGGTGAGGCTAGAGCGCGCCTAGGGCCTTGCGCATGGGCTCCAATTTGGCCTCCGACTCGGCCCATTCGGAATCCACCTCGGACATCGCCACGATGCCGCAGCCGGCGAAGAGCCGGGCGTGGCGGGGATCCTCGCGGCTGATCTCCGCCGAACGCAGTCCGATGCACCATTCGCCGTCGCCCGCGGCATTCGTCCATCCCACGGGTCCGGCGTAGCGACCGCGGTCCAGGTCTTCGAGTTCGTCGATGACGCGCGCCGCGGCCAAGGTGGGCGTGCCACATACCGCCGCCGAGGGGTGCAGTTCGCTGACTAACTCGAGCGACGTCGCCGAGTGGTTCAGTACCCCGGTGACGTCCGTCGCCAGGTGCATCACGTTGGGAAGGTGCAGCACGGACGGCGCCTCAGGCACGTTGATGGACGCGCAGTGGTCGACCAGCACCTCGCTGACAGAGCGCACCGCGTATTCGTGCTCCTCGCGGTCCTTGGACGAGCGTGCGAGCGCTGCCGCGTGGGCCAGGTCCACCAGCTCGTCGCCCGTGGGGCGGATGGTGCCCGCTAGCACGCGGGAGGTGACCAGACCATGGTCGACGCGGGCGAGCAACTCGGGCGTCGCGCCGACTAGCCCGTCCACGTGGAACGTCCAGCAGCTGGGGTAGTCGTCGGCGAGCGGACGCAACACGGCCCTGACGTCGATGGGGGCCGATGCCTGGGCTGCGACTGCTCGCGCCAGCACCACCTTGTCCACCTCGCCGTGGACGATGCGGGTGACGGCAGTGCTCACCGCACGGCTCCAGGTCTCCCTGTCGCCTTCTTGAATCCGGACGTCGCCCAGAGGTGCGACGGAGACGGGATCGCCGAGCGCATCCGCGAGGGTGGGCATGGGCATCTCGGAGGATGTAGAGATCTCGGTGAGCCAGGCTTGGTCGCCACGCTTGCCAACGACGAACCGGGGCACCATCAGCGTCCCGCCCAGCGACGACGCGTCAGAGAAGGCGAAGGAACCGAAGGTGAGCAACCCGGTTCCGGGTAGGCGCAGGTCGTCGTGGACCTCGGCGTGGCGTGTCACCCGACGCCACCACGCGTTCGCATCGGTGTAGCGCGAGGGGCCGGCGCCGTCGAAGCGCTCGGCGATACCCCAGGCGATCAGTCCCTCGCCGCGGCGGATCCAGGACATGCCATCCGGCGGCAACAGGTCGAGCAGGTTGCCAGGGTCGGGTATGGGGACTGTCCGGGCGCGCAATGGCCCAGATGCTCCCGAATTCACGCTCACGTCTCTACCCTAAGCCGCTGGGCTAGGGGGTCGTGTCCGCGATGGGGGAGAGAACGCGCGGTATCCGCAGGCCGAGGCGCTCGAGGTGATCGTTGGAGAACATCCCGGTGGGGTCGAGGCGTTCGAAGAGCTCGCGGGTCGCCCCCAACATCGGGGTGACGCGCTCGATGTCGGCGGCGTCAAACAGGTGCAGCTTGCCCCAATGTGGGCGAGCGGCGAAGGGCTCCAGCGCGTCCTCAATCAGTGGCAGCACCAGCTGCACCTGCGCCGGACTGTTGCGCCACGTGAAGTGGATCGCGAGGCTCTCGCGCTCGAACGCCCCGCTGAGCCACAACTCGTCTGAGGCGACGGTCCGCAGTTCCGTCACCAACAGGTGCGGGGCGATGGCCGAGGCGTGGGTCTGGACCGCAACCAGCGCATCGGCCGCACTGGCCAGCGGCACAAAGTACTCCGTCTGAATCTCATCACCGTTGCTGGGGGTGTTGTCGAGGCGGAAGTGCGGCAAGCGGTCTAGCCACCGACCCTCAACGCCGAGCTGCTCGGTGAGCGCTGCGGGGTCCCCTCCCACCAGGTTGGTGGGTCCGGTCAGCCGTGTCGCGCCAAGCCAGTCTGCGGGGACGAGCAGCGTGGTCGCGTCGAGCCGAGACTTCACCCACACCTGCTCGAGCGAGTACTCCGCCCATGTGGTGAACAGGCTCACGGAGTAGCCCGCGCCTACGACCGCATCGACGTCTGCCAGCAGCGTGTCCCACGGTAATCCCGTGTAGACGTCCTGGCGCATCGCGAAGCTGGGCTGAATGTCCAGCGTGATTCGCGTGAGTATTCCATAGGCGCCCAGGCCGACCACGAGCGCCTCGAAGTCCTGGTTGCCGCGGGCGACCGTGGCGACCTCACCGCTCGCATTGACGTACTCGAAGCCCGCGACGGCGGTCGCGAGGGAGCCGTTGGTGACGCCGGAGCCATGAGTGCCGGTGGCAACAGCGCCGGCCACGGAGATGTGGGGGAGCGAGCCCATGTTGTGCAGCGCGAAGCCCTGACTCTCAAGCCAGGTCGCGAGGTGGCCGTACGCGGCTCCCGCTCCAACCGTGACGGTCATGGTCGCCTCGTCGATGACCGCGTCGGGTGCGATCCCCGTGACGGTCACGAGCGTTCCCGAGGAGTCCGCGAGGTCCGTGAACGAGTGCCGGGTGCCGAGGGCGCGCACGCGGCCGCCGGAGGATGCCGCCCGGCGCACGACACCCTGCACCTCCGCGACGGTCGTGGCTGAGACGACCCCCGTCGCCGCGAACTGATGGGTTCCCGCCCAGGTGCCGCCGACGTCGCTCACTCATGCCTCCTCGTAGGCGCGCTGTCCGCGCACTGGGTCGCTCCACGAGAGTTCCCGCAGTGCGTTGAATCTCACACTACGGCGACACGGCAGCCACGGGCACCCTCAAAACATGCAAATTCCCTCCTATATATTTACGCGCGAATTTCGTTGCGTTATTTGCGCTGGTAATGACCAGGAGGATGTGCGCGGGCACCCGTTCACGGCGCGTACCCTAGACGCGTGAGAACTGAAGCCGATGTCATCGTGATAGGCGCGGGCCCTGGTGGCTCTGCCGCAGCGTATTACCTGGCACAAGAGGGTTTTGACGTGATCGCCCTCGAGAAGTCACGCTTCCCCCGCGAGAAGGTTTGCGGCGACGGACTCACGCCACGCGCCGTTCGTGAGCTGCAGATGATCGGTCTCGAGACCCCCCGCGAGGACGGCTGGATCCCCAGCAAGGGCCTGCGCATGGTGGGCGGTGGCCACCGTCTTGAGTTTCCGTGGCACGACCTCGAGTCCTTCCCCGACTACGGCCTGAGCCTGCCTCGTGCGGCCTTCGACCACAAGCTTGCCGAGCACGCGCGTGCCGGCGGTGCGGACGTGCGCGAGGGCTGGTTCGTGACTGGCTCCACTCGCGACGAGCGCTCGGGACGCGTCACCGGAGTGACGGCCAAGCAGACTGACGAGAAGGGCCGCAAGGTGGGTGACGAGGTCACCTACACCGCCCCACTGGTCATCGCCGCCGACGGTGTGAGTGCCCGCATCGCCTTGGGATTGGGAATCGAGCGCAAGCAGAACCGCCCCATCGGTGTGGCCGTCCGTACCTATTACGAGACCCCGCGCCACGCAGAGGAGTGGATGGAGGGCCACCTCGAAATCTGGGACGGTGAGCGCGGCAACTCCAAGCTCCTGCCAGGCTACGGCTGGATTTTCCCGCTAGGCGACGGCACTGCCAACGTGGGCCTGGGCACCCTGAGCGCCAAGGGCAAGCCCTCCAAGCTCGACCACCGCGCGCTCATGGCCGACTGGCTCGACCACTCCGCCGCGGACTGGGAGTTCGGCAACCAGATCGGCGACATCAAGGGCGCGGCGATCCCGATGGCCTTCAACCGCCAACCGCATTACGTCCCCGGCATGATGCTCGTGGGTGACTCCGGTGGCATGGTCAACCCGTTCAACGGCGAGGGGATTGCCTACGCGATGCAGGCCGCACGCCGCGCCACCGAGGCGGCCGTCGCCTCGCGCGCCGCGACTACGGACGATGCTGCCGAGGCCGCGTTGGCCTCGTACGCTCAAATGATGAAGGATGACTTGGGTGGGTACTACTCGCTCGGTCGGGTGTTCGCGAATCTTGTGGAACACCCGTCGGTGATGCGCATCTGCACCCGGTACGGGCTCGCGAGTCCGCTAGTGATGGAATTTACTTCTAGACTGCTAGCAGATGTCTATGAGCCGCGCGGGGGCAATTGGGCCGACAAATTGCTGTCAGCCCTGACTAAAGTTGCCCCGGCGGCTTAGACGCGTGTCCGAGAACAGTTTTGACCAAGGTGGACGTATGAAAGGAAGCGCGAAGTGAATCCCTACGTGCCGATCGTCGCGATGATTACCATCGCTGGTCTCATGGCCCTAGGTGGCGTCATCATCAGTTCGATGCTGGGGCCCAAGCGCTACAACTCGGCGAAGCTTGACCGCTACGAGTCCGGCCTGCAGCCCACCCCGGGCGCGGCCGGCGGTGGTCGCATCCCGATCAAGTACTACCTGGTCGCAATGACCTTCATTATTTTCGACATCGAAGTGGTGTTCCTCTACCCGTGGGCAGTGGCGCACCAAGCACTCGGCTGGTTTGGTCTGATCGCAATCATGACTTTCCTGTTCCTCATCACGATTCCGTTTGTGTATGAGTGGCGCCGCGGCGGATTTGAGTGGGAGTAAAAAATGGGACTTGAAGAAAACGCACCTCCGTTCATGCTCGGTGGAGTCGAGGATTTCCTTGGTTACATGCGAGCGGGTTCGCTGTGGCCAGCGACGTTCGGCCTCGCCTGCTGTGCCATCGAGATGATGGCCACGGGCACGCCCCGCTTCGACATCGCGCGGCTCGGCTCCGAGGTCTTCCGTGGGTCTCCGCGCCAGGCCGACATGATGCTGGTCGCCGGCCGTGTCTCCAACAAGATGGCACCGATTCTTCGCCAGGTCTATGACCAGATGGCCGAGCCCAAGTGGGTCATCGCGATGGGTGTCTGCTCATCCTCGGGTGGCATGTTCAATAACTACGCGATCGTGCAGGGCGTGGACCACGTGGTGCCCGTCGACATCTACCTGCCGGGCTGCCCGCCTCGCCCAGAGATGCTGCTCAATGCACTGGTCGAGCTTCAGAACCAGATTCGCAACACGCCCCTGGGCGCGAACCGCAAGGAGATGGCCGCCGCCGCGGAGCGCGCCGCCCTTGAGGCGACGCCCACGTCCGACATGAAGGGACTGCTCCGTTGAGCGACAAGGTCTCAAAGAAGGACGCGCCCAAGAAGTCTCCTGTCGAGACGGCCCCCAAGAAGACGGACATCGAGGAGAGCAATGTCGACATCTCCTCCGCAATTCCGGACCCCGAGGGTCGCGCTCCCATCACGCTGATCAACGTCCGCGAGGGCATGTTCTCCGGCGCAGGTGACACCTCTGGCTTCGGCGGCCTTACCCAGGCCGTGCAGATGCCTGGCAGTTCTGAGCGCCCCTATGGCGAGTGGTTCGACGGCGTCGTGGACATCCTCGAGGAACTGCTGGGGGACGATGCTGACGAGGCTTTCGAATACGTCGTGGTCGACCGCGGCGAGTTGACGATCTACGTAAACCGCGATCACCTGCTGACCGTCATGACGCACCTGCGGGACGACCAGGACCTGCGATTTGAGTTCTGTCTGGGAGTCTCCGGCGTGCACTATCCGGACGACACGGGCCGCGAACTCCACGCGGTGTACCCGATGCACTCCATCACGCACAACCGCCACGTCCGCATCGAGGTGGCCGTCGCCATCGACGACCCGCACATGCCGTCCATCACCAGCGTCTACCCGGCCAACAACTGGCATGAGCGCGAGACCTGGGACTTCTTCGGCATCATCTTTGACGGCCACCCGTCGCTCGCCCGCATCGAAATGCCCGACGACTGGGTGGGTCACCCCCAGCGTAAGGACTACCCGCTGGGCGGAATCCCCGTCGAGTACAAGGGCGCGACGATCCCATCACCCGACACGCGGAGGCAGTACCGATGAGCCCGCAGACTTTCAGCACCCACGCGACGGGCGCCTTCTCGGCCGACGAGGACGCACCCGAGTACACCGCGTACGGCCAGGACTGGTCGGACATCGCGGAAGAGGCCAAGCGTCTCGGCCAGCAGCGCATCGTCGTCAATATGGGCCCGCAGCACCCGTCCACCCACGGCGTTCTGCGCGTGATGCTCGAAATCGAAGGCGAGACGGTCACCGAGGCCCGTGCCGGCATCGGCTTCCTGCACACGGGCATCGAGAAGAACATGGAATTCCGCACCTGGACCCAGGGCGTGACGTTCTGTACTCGTATGGACTACGTCCAGTCGATGTTCCAGGAGGTCGTCTACTGCCTCGGGATCGAGAAGCTGCTCGGCATTACTGACGACATCCCCGAGCGCGCCAACGTGCTGCGCGTGCTCATGATGGAGCTCACTCGAATCGGCTCCCACCTGGTCGCCATCGGTACAGGCGGCAACGAGATGGGCGCCACCACGGTGATGACTACCGCGTTCATCGCGCGTGAGCAGACGTTCCGCGTGATCGAGATGATCACCGGCCTGCGCACCAACAACGCCTACATCCGTCCCGGCGGTGTTTCGCAGGACACACCCGAGGGCGCGGTTGACTACATCCGCGAGCTGATGCCCGACGTCAAGCAGCGCCTCGACGAACTCGCGGATCTGCAGCTCGAAAACCCCATCTTCAAGCTCCGCCTCAAGGGCATCGCAAATCTGAACCTGTCCTCCGCGATGGCGCTTGGCGTCACGGGCCCAATGCTGCGGTCGGCCGGTCTGCCGTACGACATGCGCAAGACCAACCCGTACTGCGGCTATGAGACCTACGACTTCCAGGTCCCCACGTCCACGGACGAGGACGCGTACTCGCGCGTCGTGCTCCGCATGGAGGAGTGCTACGAGTCGCTCAAGATCATTGAGCAGTGCTGCGACCGTCTGGACGCCATGGAGGGTCAGCCCGTCATGGTCGCCGACAAGAAGATCGCATGGCCCGCTCAGCTTGCGCTGGGTCCCGACGGCCAGGGCAACTCGCTCGACCACATCCAGCACATCATGGGTCAGTCCATGGAAGCGCTGATTCACCACTTCAAGCTGGTCACTGAGGGCTTCCCCGTGCCGGCCGGTCAGGTCTATCAGCAGATCGAGAGCCCTAAGGGCGTGCTCGGTGTGCACCTCGTGAGCGACGGCGGAACTAAGCCGTGGCGTGCCCACTTCCGCGACCCGGGCTTCAACCACCTGCAGGCGCTGTCGATTCTCTGCCAGGGTGGACAGGTGGCCGATGTGGTGGTCGCCATCGCGACTATGGACTTCGTGCTGGGAGGCGTAGACCGATGAGTTACGACGAGCAGACCCTTGAGGGCCTGACCAAGGATGCGGCCGAGATCATCGGCCGTTACCCCGTCAAGCGCTCCGCGCTCCTGCCACTACTGCACTTGGTGCAGTCGATCGATGGCTACGTCAGCCCCGACGGCATCGCGTTCTGCGCCGAGCAGGTGGAGTTGACCTCCGCCGAGGTCAGCGCGGTCGCCACGTTCTACACGCAGTACAAGCGCCGCCCCAACGGCGAGTACGCGGTGGGCGTGTGCACCAACACCCTGTGCGCCATCATGGGCGGCGACGAGATCTACCGTCAGGTATCCGAGCGCCTCGGCGTTGGCCACGACGAGACCACGGCTGACGGCAAGGTCACGCTGGAGCGACTCGAGTGCAACGCCGCTTGTGACTACGCGCCCGTGATGATGATCAACTGGGAGTTCTTTGACGACCAGACGCCGGAGAGCGCCCTCAAGGTTATCGACGACATTCTTGCTGGTAAGGCCGTGGTTCCCACCCGCGGCGCCAACACCGTCGCCAGCTTCAAGGAAACCTCGCGTGTCCTCGCCGGCTTCCAGGATGGTCGCGCGGACGAGGACCAGGGCATTGGCGAGCCGACGCTCGCGGGCCTCAAGGTCGCCAAGGACCAGGGTTGGAAGGAGGCGGGCAAGTGACCGATCTGACTCCCGTCCTGAGCGCCACGTGGGGCGCCGAGAACTCCTGGACCCTCGACACGTACACCAATCACGGTGGCTATGCAGGTCTGAAGAAGGCTCTCGCCATGGAGCCCACAGACATCGTCGCGGCGGTGAAGGACTCGGGCTTGCGCGGACGCGGAGGCGCAGGCTTCCCCACGGGAATGAAGTGGGGCTTCCTGCCCCCGGACGACGGCCTTCCGCGCTACCTCGTGGTCAACGCGGATGAGTCTGAGCCGGGCACGTGCAAGGACATTCCCACGATGCTGAGCGCACCGCACACCCTGATCGAGGGCGTGGCCATCACGTCCTTCGCCATCGGCTGCAACCACGCCTTTATCTACGTGCGCGGCGAGGTCGTTCACGTCTACCGCCGTCTCATGAAGGCGGTCGAGGAAGCCTACGCGGCCGGACATCTCGGCAAGAACATTCACGGCACGGGCTTCGACCTGGACGTCACGGTTCACGCCGGCGCCGGAGCGTACATCTGTGGCGAGGAGACCGCACTGCTCGACTCGCTCGAGGGCCGCCGCGGCCAGCCGCGCCTTAAGCCGCCGTTCCCCGCCGTCGCCGGTCTCTACGCGCGACCCACTGTGGTCAACAACGTGGAGTCCATCGCCTCGGTCCCGGCCATCATCGACCGTGGCGTGGACTGGTTCACGTCCATGGGCACCGAGCGTTCCAAGGGCATGGGCTTCTTCTCGCTGTCCGGCCACGTCAAGAACCCCGGTCAATATGAGGCGCCGCTTGGCATCACGCTGCGCGAGCTTCTCGAGATGGCCGGCGGCATGCGCGAGGGTCACGAACTCAAGTTCTGGACCCCCGGCGGATCCTCGACTCCCATCTTCACCGACGAGCACCTCGACACTCCGCTGGATTACGAATCCGTGGGTGCGGCAGGCTCCATGCTCGGTACGCGCGCCCTACAGATTTTCGACGAGACCACGTGCGTGGTGCGCGCCGTCACCCGCTGGACCGAGTTCTACAAGCATGAGTCCTGCGGTAAGTGCACCCCGTGCCGCGAGGGCACGTACTGGCTCGCGTTGATTCTGAAGCGCCTCGAGGCCGGTACCGGCACTGAGGCCGACATCCAGCAGTTGCTCGACACCTGCGACTCGATCCTGGGCCGCGCGTTCTGCGCCTTAGGCGACGGCGCCACGTCCTGCATCACGTCGTCAGTCAAGCTGTTCAAGGAAGAGTACGAGGCCCACGTCACCCAGGGTGGCTGCCCATTCGACCACTCCGCATCCGCGCTATTCGAGTACGCCGATGCGTCCGATGCGCCCGCTATCGAGGAGGCACACGCATGACCGCCACCGCGGACAAGGCCACCGCCACCCCCGTCGAGACCGTCACACTCACCATTGACGGCACCGAGGTCACCGTTCCCAAGAACACGCTGATCATTCGTGCCGCCGAGCAAGCGGGCATCGAGATTCCGCGCTTCTGCGACCACCCGGCGCTCAAGCCGGCCGGTGCGTGCCGCCAGTGCCTGGTCGATGTCGCCGCTCCCGACCGCGAAGGCAACGTACGGCCCTTCCCCAAGCCGCAGGCGTCGTGCACCATGACCGCCATGGACGGGATGATCGTCAATACGCAGCACACCTCCGAAGAGGCCGAGCGAGCCCAGAAGGGTGTGATGGAGCTCCTGCTCATCAACCACCCGCTGGACTGCCCCACCTGCGACAAGGGTGGCGAGTGCCCCCTGCAGAATCAGGCGCTCAGTGCCGGTCGACCAGAGTCCCGCTTTGTCGACACCAAGCGCGTCTTCGAGAAGCCGCTGCCGCTGTCGAGCGAGATTCTGCTCGACCGTGAGCGTTGCATCCTGTGCCAGCGCTGCACCCGCTTCTCGAAGGAAATCGCGGGCGACGCCTTCATCGACCTGCAGAACCGCGGCGCGATGCAGCAGATCGGTACGTTCGACGAGGACGTGCTGGGCTTCGATGGTTATGGCCCCGTGGGCGTCGCAGCCGAGGACGAGTCCGGCAAGGCGTTTAGTTCCTACTTCTCCGGCAACACCGTGCAGATCTGCCCCGTGGGGGCCCTGACCTCCGCTGCGTACCGCTTCCGCTCTCGGCCGTTCGACCTGGTCTCGAGCGCCAGCATCTCCGAGCACGATAGCTCGGGTAGTGCGATCCGCGTGGACCACCGCCACGGCACAGTGATGCGTCGCCTGGCCGACTTGGACCCAGTCGTCAACGAGGACTGGATCACGGACAAGGACCGCTTCGCGTTTAAGTGGCAGAACCTTGACGACCGCCTCACCAAGCCGCTGCTGCGCAACGATGAGGGTGAACTTGTCGAGGTGCCCTGGCCCGATGCTCTTGAGGCCGTCGCTGCCGGGCTCGCTCACGCGACCCGCGAGGAGGATTCGAAGGGCGCCGCTGTCCTTCCCGGCGGCCGCGTCACGCTTGAGGACGCCTACGCGTACGGAAAGTTTGCCCGCACGGTGCTCGGCACGAACGACGTCGACACCCGCAGCCGCATTGCGAGCGACGAGGAGCAGTCCTTCCTGGGTGCGCACGTGGCAGGTACCGGCATGGGCGTCACGTTTGCTGACCTCGAGAATGCCCCCAGCGTGCTGCTGGTGGGCTTCGAGGCAGAGGACGAGGGCGGCGTGGTGTTCCTGCGCATGTTCAAGTCCGTGGGCAAGCAGCAGGTCTTCACCGTGGCGCCGTTGGTCTCCCCTGGATCCGCGAAGCTGGGCGCGACCCTAGTTCCCGCCGTACCCGGTGCGGAGGGTGCGGCACTTGCCGGGCTCGACAAGGACACCGTAAAGGCACTCAGCGAAGATGGCGCCGTCATTATCGTCGGCGAGCGCGCGGCGGGCTCCGCCGGCGCACTCACCGAGGCTCTTAAGCTGTCCGAGAAGACTGGCGCCAGCATTGCGTGGATCCCGCGCCGTGCGGGCGAGCGCGGAGCTGTGGACGCGGGCGCGCTGCCCGGCCTGCTTCCTGGCGGCCGCGACGCCGGCTCCGCCAAGGCACGCGCCGAGGTCGCCGAGGTCTGGGGAGTCGACGACCTCCCGGGCGCACGTGGTCGCGACGCTGCTGCGATCCTGGTGGCCGCAGGAGCCAAGCGGCTCGACGCCCTCATCGTGGGTGGCGTGACGCCGTCTGACCTTACGGGCGACGCGCTCAAGGCGCTGGAGAACACCCCATTTGTGGTGAGCCTCGAGGTCCGCCGCTCCGAGGTGTCCGAGTATGCCGACGTGGTCCTGCCCGTCGCTCCTCCCACCGAGAAGTCCGGCACCTACGTGAACTGGGAAGGACGCCTGCGTGGGTTCGCCACGGCGATCCCCACCGACGCGATTCCGGACCACCGCGTGCTGTCGCTCATCGCTCGTGAAATGGGCGTCGACCTCGGCACCAACTCGCTGGCGGCGATCGCGAACGAGATCGCGGCGCTCGGCGCAACCGACGCATCGGCCCGTCCCAAGGCTCCCGCGGTCAAGCCAGCTGCCCAGAAGGCAGCCAAGAAGAAGGACCTCGTCCTCGCCTCGTGGCACCAGCTGGTCGACGAGGGGTCGCTGCAAGACGGCGAGCCCTACCTCGCCGGCACCGGCCGTACCGCAGTTGCGCGGGTCTCGCAGGCCACGGCCGATGCTCTGGGCGTCACCGACGGCATGGTCACCCTGATGGGTCGCTCGCGTCGTTCGCTCGAACTTCCCGTGCACGTGACCGACATGGTCGACGGCGTGGTCTGGGTCCCGTCCAAGTCTCCAGGGTCCTGGGTCGCGCGCGACCTCGGCCTCGAACCAGGTGACTCCATCACGGTAAAGGGTGGCGTGTGATGTCCGGCATGAATCTACTTCCCGCAGCGGTCGACTCGACGCTGGACCAGGACTCCCTGGCCGCCGACTCGATGTGGATCGTCATCATCAAGGCCGTGCTGATTCTGGTGTTCCTGCTGGTTTCCGTGCTGTTCGCGGTGTGGTTTGAGCGCCGTGTGATCGGTCGCCTCCAGGAACGCCCCGGCCCCAACGTGCACGGTCCCTTTGGACTGTTGCAGTCGGTCGCCGACGCCATGAAGCTGATGTTTAAGGAAGACATCACCGTGCGCGCCGCAGACAAGGTGCTGTACATCGCGGCGCCCATGATCTCCGTGTTCTCCGCGCTGCTGATCTTCTCGGTCATCCCCTTCGGGCCCGCCACACGCATCATCGGCACCGAGGAAGTCACCCCGCTACAACTCACGGACATCTCCGTGGGTGTGCTCTTCATCCTGGCGTGCGCGGCCATCGGCGTCTACGGCATCGTGCTGGGAGGCTGGGCTTCTGGCTCGACCTACCCGCTGATGGGCTCGATCCGCTCGACCGCACAGATCATCTCGTACGAACTGGCCATGGGCCTGTCGCTTGTCACGGTATTCATGCTCGCCGGCTCTATGTCCACCGCGGACATCGTGGATTCGCAGGCAGATCGCTGGTGGATCTGGCCGCTGCTTCCCGCGTTCATCCTGTATGTGATCTCCATGGTCGGCGAGACCAACCGTCTACCGTTCGACCTCCCCGAGGCCGAGGGTGAGCTGGTGGCCGGCTTCATGACCGAGTACTCGTCCATCAAGTTCGCGTGGTTCTTCCTCGCCGAGTACATGAACATGATCAACGTCTCCGCCGTCGCCTCGGTGCTGTTCATGGGCGGATGGCGCGCACCATGGGCGTCATCGTGGCCAGGAGCGGAGATGCTCAATTCGGGCATCTTCCCGCCCATCTGGCTGATCCTCAAGATCTGGCTGCTCATGTTCGTCTTCGTCTGGATCCGTGGCTCCGTCCTGCGTTTCCGTTACGACCAGTTCATGAAGATCGGCTGGAAGGTCCTCATTCCCGTGGGCCTTGGCTGGCTCGTCTTCTTCGCCGTGGGCCGCCAGGCGTTCAGCTCACTGGGCCGCGACCTCAACGTGTTCGATGCGTTGGCCGGTTTCATCGGCATCCTGATCGTCATTGCGGTGTGGAGCTTTGTGAGCGACGCACGCAAGAACCAGGAGAACGAGGAACTGGCCGGACGCGAGACCGAGCCGGAAACGCTTGACGCGTTCGCCGGCGGCTACCCGGTCCCGCCGCTCCCGCACCAGTCACTACCGCCTTCACCGCGTTCCGGCCGTACGGTCGACGCGCACACCGCCACGCAAGAGGAGGACGCCGATGCCTAAATCAGACGACGTCTGGGAAGTGAACCGCGAACGCGACGGGCAGACCAAGCCTTTCGAGTCGAACCTACCCAAGAAGGGCGCGATCGGTCAGACGTTCGCTCCCGTAGCGGGATTCGGCGTCACCCTGCGCAACTTCTTCCGACCCACGGTCACGGAGCAGTACCCGCGCGTGAAGACGCCGCCCATGCCGCGCTACCACGGGCGCCACCAGCTGAACCGGCACCCCGACGGTCTCGAAAAGTGCATCGGCTGCGAGCTGTGCGCGTGGGCCTGCCCCGCGGACGCGATCTACGTCGAAGGTGACTCGAACACCCCCGACAACCAGGTCAGCCCCGGCGAGCGTTACGGCCGCGTCTACCAGATCAACTACTTGCGCTGCATCTTCTGCGGGCTGTGCATTGAGGCGTGCCCCACCCGCGCGCTGACCATGACCAACGAGTACGAGCTCGCCGGTCCCACGCGTGAAGGTCTCATCTACGAGAAGCAGGACCTGCTCGCGCCGATGGGCAAGAACATGCTCGCCGCGCCGCACCCCATGGTGCCGGGCACCACGGACGACAACTACTACCGCCAAGAAGTCACCGAGCCCGTCGAGGAGCAGGTCGACTGGGTGCGCGAGCACCGTCCCGAAGACCCGACGCTGCCGGAGAACGTCAAGGCTGCTGCTGCATCGGAGGGCGGCCGTGATTAATCCGTTCCTCTTTTGGGTAGTCGCGCTGCTGACGGTACCGCCCGCACTGTCGCTGCTGTTCGCCAAGAAGGCCGTGCACATCGCGATGTCGATCGTGCTCGTGATGGTCGGACTCGCCACCGCGTATGTGGGTCTTGACGCCCCCTTCCTCGGCGTGGTCCAGATCGTTGTCTACACCGGCGCCGTGATGATGCTGTTCGTGTTCGTCCTGATGTTGGTCGGCGTCGACCAGCGCGAGGACCTGAAGGAAAGCATCAAGGGGCAGCGCTGGATCGCGCTGTTTGCCGCCGGCGGCCTCGGCATCTTCCTCATCTCAATCATTGCCCGTGTGACGCTACCGGTGTCGTCCTCCCCCGTGAGTGGCGACCCCGACGTGATTGCCGGGGTGCTGTTCTCCAAGTACGTGCTCGTGATGGAAGTGCTGGGCGCGCTGCTCATCACCGCCGCCATCGGCGCGCTGGTGATGACGCACATGCCGCAACTGCGCCCGCGTCACACGCAGAAGGAAATCTCCGCCTCGCGAGTCAAGGTCGGAGCCGACCCAGTCAACCGCCCCATGCCCGGCTACTACGCCCGTCACAACGCGCTGGACATTCCGGCGCTCGACCCTCAGGGCAACCCGATTCCCGACTCCGTGTCGCGCGTGCTTGAGGTGCGTGACCAGACCCAGGATGGTGCCGAGTTCCGTGCTCAGCTCGAGGACGCTGCCGGGTCCTCGCTCCCCACCCCACCTGCGTCCGCGCCTGACTCCGTCGTCGATACGAGTAAGCCAGATAGTTCCGAAGGGAAGGGCGAGTAATGGATCCCATTAACTTCGTGTACCTCGCGGCCATTCTGTTCGCGATCGGTTCCGCTGCCGTGCTGACCCGCCGCAACGCGATCGTGGCGTTCATGGGCGTGGAGCTCATGCTGAACGCCGCGAACCTCGCGCTCGTGTCCTTCTCCCGCATCCACGGCGAGGTCGATGGCCAGGTCATGGCGTTCTTCGTCATGGTGGTTGCCGCCGCCGAGGTCGTGGTTGGTCTAGCGATCATCATTGCCGTCTTCCGTACCCGCCAGAGCATCTCGCTCGACGAGCCCGCAGAACTGAGGGGTTAAGCATGCTGGACTTGTCCTGGCTCTTGATTGCCGTGCCGCTAGCGAGCGCATTCGTGTTGCTGCTGGCCGGCAAGCGAGCCAACTCTTGGGGCCACTGGATGGGCGTCGCTGCATCGGCATCGGCGTTCCTCGTGGGCCTCATCGCCTTCCTCCAGATGATCGGCCGCCCTGCGGACGACCGCGCCATCAACGTGCATCTGTTCGAGTGGATCCCGGGCGGTGAGATGCACCTCGACGCGGGGTTGCTCGTCGACCCGCTGTCGCTGACCTTCGTGCTGCTGATCACGTTTGTCGGCACGCTGATTCACATCTACTCCGTGGCCTACATGGAGGACGATGCGAATCGCCGCATCTTCTTCGCGTATCTCAACCTGTTCGTCGCGGCGATGCTGCTACTCGTGCTCGCGGACTCCTTCCTGCTGCTCTTCGTGGGTTGGGAGGGCGTCGGTTTGGCGTCGTACCTGCTCATCGGATTCTGGAATTTCAAGCCCGAATACGCGACCGCCGCCAAGAAGGCCTTTGTGGTCAACCGCATCGGTGACATCGGCCTGATCATCGCGATGGGCCTGATGTTCGCCGCGTTTGGCAACCTCGACTTCGATACCGTCTTTGGTGGCGTGAGTGGTGCCTCCGAGGCCACCCTGACCGGCATCGGCCTGATGCTGCTCCTCGCTGCCTGCGGTAAGTCTGCGCAGTTCCCACTGCAGTCCTGGCTGGGCGACGCGATGGCCGGCCCCACGCCGGTATCCGCGCTTATCCACGCCGCGACGATGGTGACTGCGGGTGTCTATCTGATCGTTCGTTCCGCGGCTATCTTCAACGGCGCGCCCGATGCCCGAGTGGTGGTCGCCTGTGTCGGTGCCTTCACGCTCATCCTGGGTGCCGTGATCGGCATGGCCAAGGACGACATCAAGAAGGCACTTGCCGCGTCCACCATGTCGCAGATCGGTTACATGATGCTCGCCGCGGGCCTCGGTCCCATCGGCTACGCCTTCGCTATCTTCCACCTGGTCACGCACGGCTTCTTCAAGGCCGGCATGTTCCTCGGTGCGGGCTCGGTCATGCATGGCATGAACGACCGCGTCAACATGCGCCGTTTTGGTGCGCTGCGCGCCGCCATGGTCGTGACCTGGGTGACGTTCGGCTTTGGCTGGCTCGCCATCCTGGGCATCCCGCCATTCTCCGGATACTTCTCCAAGGACAAGATCATCGAGGCCGCATTCGTGGGCGAGGGATGGCAGCCCTGGGTGTTCGGATTCTCGGCACTCATCGGCGCTGGCCTGACCGCGTTCTACATGTCGCGCCTGTTCTTCATGACGTTCCACGGCAAGGCCCGCTGGGAGGACGACCAGCACCCGCATGAGTCCAAGCTCATGATGACCGTGCCGATGATCATCCTCGCCGTCGGCTCAGCGTTCCTGGGTGTCATTCTGGCGTCGGGCGACCGCTTCGTGGACTGGCTCGAGCCCGTCACCGGCCATGCCGAGCACGGCGAGCCTGTGCTACCGGTGACCGGATTGATTGGTTCCACGCTGTTCCTCGTCGCCATTGGCGTCTTCGTGGCGTGGCGCAAGTACGGTGCCGCGGATGTCCCGATCGAGCCGCCTCCTGCGTCGCTCATCACCATTGCTGCGCGCAACGACATGTTCCAGGACTCGGTCAACCGCGCTGTGTTCCAGCGTCCGGGGCAGCACCTCACTCGCACGCTCGTCTACGCCGATGCCGCAGTGGTCGACGGCGCCGCCAACGGCACCGCCGCAGGCATTGCTAAGACCGGTGAGGTCACGCGCAAGATGCAGACAGGCCAGGTTCGCGGCTACGCCGCGACCATGCTGGTCGGCCTCGTCATACTTGTCATCATTGTGGTCCAGGGAGGTCTCTAAACCATGTTTCCGTTCCTGACCGTACTTATCGCCCTGCCCGCCGTTGGTGCGGCGGTGCTCTGGGCTTTGCCAGCATCGGCCCGTGGCCGTGTGCGCGAAATCGCGATCGGTTTCACGGCCGTCGAGTTGATCCTCGCCGCGGTGATGTTCCTGCAATTCGACCGCGACGCGGCCGGCACGTTCCAGTTCGCTGAGACGCACAGCTGGATCCCGCAAATCGGCACGTCGTGGGCGCTGGGCGTCAACGGCATCGGCCTGTCCATGGTGATCCTCGCCGTGATCCTTACGCCGCTGGCCATCCTGGCCGGCTGGCGCGAGGACCGCGACGTCAAGAAGCGCACTAACTACCTTGCACTGATTCTGCTCAGCCAGGCATTCATGGTGGGTATCTTCGTTGCACGTGACGTCTTCCTGTTCTACGTCATGTTCGAGGCGATGCTGATCCCGCTGTACTTCCTGATCGGCATGTTCGGCGGACTTCAGCGCCGCTATGCCGCCGTGAAGTTCCTGATCTTCTCGCTGGTCGGCGGGCTCATCATGCTCGTGGGCGTCATCGCCCTGTACTTCCAGGGACCAGGAGGCCCGCAAGGCTTCCTGACGGACAACCTCACCGGAATCGACTTCTCGACCACCACCGAGCGGCTGATCTTCCTCGCGTTCTTCCTGGCCTTCGCCATCAAGGCGCCGATGTTCCCGGTCCACACGTGGCTGCCCGATGTTGCGGAGACCGCTCGCGTCGGCACCACGGCGCTGCTGGTCGCGGTCCTGGACAAGATCGGTACGTTCGGCATGCTCACGCTGTGCCTGGTGCTGTTCCCCGATGCGGCCCGCTGGGCCGCGCCCGTGATCATCGTGTTCGCGGTGATCTCGGTGCTGTACGGCGCCCTGCTCGCCATCGGCCAGGAGAACATGCTCCGCCTTGTGTCCTTCACCTCGATCAGCCACTTCGGCATCATGGTGCTCGGCATCTTCGCGTTCCAGCAGACGTCCATCGAGGGCGCCGCGCTGTACATGTTCAACCACGGGCTCTCCACCGGAGCGCTGTTCTTCGTGGTCGGTTTCCTGATCGCGCGTCGAGGCTCCGCAAACATCAGCGACTTCGGCGGATTGCAGAAGGTAGTGCCCGTTCTCGCGGGCACGTTCCTCATCATCGGTATGAGCGCGCTCGCCCTGCCGGGCCTGTCGCCGTTCATCTCGGAGATCATGGTGCTCGTCGGAGCGTGGGGGGCCGTTCCGGTCGCCGTCGCGTTCGCAACCGTTGGCGTGGTGCTCGCCGCCGTCTACATCCTGTGGATGTACCAGCGCGTGTTCACCGGCCCCACGGCCAAGGGCCTCAAGAAGACTCGCGAGCTCACGCTGCGCGAACGCCTGGTGGCCTGGCCCCTCATTGGTCTGATGCTGCTCCTTGGATTCTTCCCGGCGATCGCCATCAACTACCTGCGGGAGCCCGCCCAAGACATTGTGTCCATCGTGAGTGTTGAGGAGGCTGGTTCATGACCTTCGTGACCCCCACCATCGAATGGGCGCCGCTCATTCCCATGATGATCGTGCTCGGCGCGGCCGCCCTGGGCGTGCTGCTCGAGGCGATCATCCGCAACCCCGCGACCCGTCGCGTGGTGCAGTTCGTCCTGTCGATCGCCGCGCTGCTCGTCGCTGCCGGTGCTGCCGTCCTGCAGTGGGCGACGCTCGAAGGCGCCGGCACCATCGTGATGAACGGCATGATCACGGTCGACCGGCAGTCGCTGTTGTGGCAGATCATCATCCTGCTGTTCGGGATCTTTGGTGCGATGCTCTTCGCGAGCCGCACCTCCGCGGGCGAGTCCGCCTTCACCCCCCTCGGCGCCTCGGTGCCCGGGTCGCAGGACGAGACCATCGCGCGCCGCAAGGGCTTCGAACTGACCGAGGTCTTCCCGCTCGCGTTGTTCGCGGTGGGCGGCATGATGCTGTTTACCTCGGTGACCGACTTCATCTTCCTGTTCGTCGCGCTCGAGGTCTTCTCGCTGCCGCTGTACATCATGGTCGCGGTGTCACGTCGCCGCCGGCTGCTGTCACACGAGGCCTCGCTGAAGTACTTCCTGCTGGGCGCGTTCTCCTCGGCGTTCTACCTGTTCGGTGCGGCGCTGCTCTACGGCGCGACCGGTCAGTCGTCCTACGAGGGTGTCGCGCTCGTGGTTCAGCAGACCGCTAGCACTGACCCGCTGCTGCTGACCGGTGCCGTCATGGTGATCGTCGGCCTGCTCTTCAAGCTCGGCGCCGTGCCGTTCCACTCGTGGACTCCGGATGCCTATCAGGGTGCCCCCACCCCGGTGACGGCATTCATGGCCGCTGCGACTAAGGCTGCCGCCGCGGCCGCCTTACTGCGCATCGTCTACACGACGTTCTACACACTCGGCTGGGAGCTGTCGTGGCTGTTCTGGGCCGTCGCGATCGCGTCCATGGTGCTCGGAACCGTCGTGGCCCTGGTCCAGACGGACATCAAGCGCATGCTCGCTTATTCGTCCATCGCGCACGCGGGGTTCATCCTGGTGGCGTTCGGAGGATTCTCATCGCAGGCCCTTAGCGCGCTGCCGGTGTACCTGGTCACCTACGGTGTCGCCACCATCGGCGCCTTCGCGGTGGTCACTCAGGTGCGCGAGCGCACCGAGGACGGCTCGATTGGCGGCGAGGCCACCAGGCTCGGCCAGTGGGCTGGACTTGGCAAGCGTTCACCGCTCCTCGCCGGAGCGATGGCGCTGTTTCTGCTGTCCTTCGCCGGAATTCCGTTGACCGCTGGCTTCATCGGTAAGTTCCAGGCGTTCAGCGCGGCCATTGATGGCGGGGCGTGGGTGCTCGTGTTGATCGCGGTGCTCGCCTCGGCGGCATCGGTGTTCTTCTACGTGCGTCTGATCATTCTGATGTTCTTCACCGACGTGCCCGAGGGCGCTGAGGAAGCCGTCGAGGTCGACCACTCGCCGCTCGCGCGCGCAGTCGTGGTGCTCACCATGATCCTCGTGTTGGTGCTGGGTATTGTGCCGGGCTGGTTCCTGGACGCGGCTAACAACGCGGCTGTCCTGCTGATCGGCGTAGCCGGTTAAGCATGGCCCTTCCGATCGGTAACACTGCGCTCGACGCCGTCATCCAGCCCCGGCTGGAGATCGTCGAGGAACGGCTGCGTGACGCCGTCACGCAGTCCGACGCGCTGGCCGATGCCACCAGCCGTCATCTGGTCAACGCCGGCGGCAAGCGACTACGTCCGATGCTCGCGCTGCTGACCGCGCAGCTGGGCGACGGTACGCGACCCGAGGTGGTCGAGTCCGCAGTCGTGTGCGAGCTCACCCACCTGGCGACGCTGTACCACGATGACGTCATGGACTCCGCGCCCACGCGTCGCGGCGCGCCCGCGGCGCACGAGGTGTGGGGCAACTCGGTCGCGATCCTGACCGGTGATCTGCTGTTTGCCCGGGCCTCTCGCGTGGTTGCCGGACTAGGACCGGAAGCCGTGCGCATTCAGGCCGCGACCTTCGAGCGCCTGTGTATCGGTCAACTTCACGAGACGGTAGGACCTGTCGAGGGCGAAGACCCCACCGCCCATTACATTCAGGTGCTTGCGGACAAGACGGGCTCGCTGATCGCTACCTCGGCACGCTTTGGTGCGATGTTCGCGGGCTGTGAGCCCTCCATCGTCCAGCAGGTGACGAACTACGGAGAGCTCGCAGGCATCGCCTTCCAGCTCGCGGATGACGTGATCGACGTGCGTTCCAGTGCGGAGGCCACCGGCAAGACTCCGGGCACGGACCTGCGCGAGCAGGTGCCGACCATGCCCGTACTGTTGCTTCGCGCACGCATCGCCACGGAGGCCGATGCCCCCGCTGAACCCGGTGGCGAACGCGTGCCGCTCGACGCCGCGGTAGTAGCTGCCGACCGCGCTCTGCTCGCGAAGATTGACGGCGACCTCACCGCTGATTCAGCACTCGAAGAGGTAGTCGCGGAACTCGCCGTGCACCCCGTGGTCGACCAGACCGCGGTGCTCGCACGTCGGTGGAGCGCGCAAGCCATCGAGTCGATCGCGAACCTCCCCGAGGGTGACGTCAAGAACGCACTGACCGCCTTCGCCGAGGCACTGGTGGCTCGCGCCGCCTAGCCCCGCGGTTGCGCGGGGGTCCGTGCCGGCGAGAAGTCGGTGTTGAATGGGGACATGGCAAACATCCTCATTCTTGGCGGCACCCAGTGGCTGGGCCGCACCCTCGCAGAACTCGCCCTCGCCCGAGGAGACTCGGTGACGTGCCTCGCGCGAGGGGAGTCTGGCACGGTCCCGGAGGGGGTCGAGTTCATCAGGTCGGACAGGCGTTCGGTGATCGCGTACCGCGACGTGCAGGATCGCGACTGGGACGCGGTCATCGAGGTGAGCTGGCAGCCTGCCTGGGTGGAGGCCGCGGCGAAGGCCATCGGGGAGCGGGCAACGCACTGGACCTACGTCTCATCGATCGCCGTGTATGCGGCTGGGATGGAGCCAGGCGCGGATGAGTCGGCACCGCTACGGCCGCGGCTCCCCAGTGGCTCGCATGCGGACATGAAGGTGTACGGCGAGGCAAAGGTGAGCAGCGAGCGGGTGACCCGCGACATCGTGGGCGACAAGCTCTTTGCCCCTCGTCCGGGCATCCTCGCTGGACCCGGCGACCCGACGGATCGCGTCAGCTACTGGCCCGCGCGTTTCCACACCGCGGGCGCAGAACCGGTGCTGGTCCCCGACACCCCAGACGTGAACGTCCGAGCGCTGGACGTGCGCGACCTCAGCCACTGGATTCTGGACTCAATCGTTGCTGGCACCACCGGACCAATCAATGCGGTCGGGGAGGACATCTCGTTTGAGGACTTCATCGCTCTCGCTCGCAGCGTGGGCGGGCACACAGGCGACGTGGTCGCGGCGACTTCACAGTGGCTCATTCACCAAGGCGTGCAGCCGAACAGCGGCCCGCGATCGCTGCCCTGGTGGCTGCCCGAAGAGGGCCTGGGTGCAGCCAAGCAGTCGTCCACCGGCCGCACGCACCTCTCCGGACAGGGAGCGATCGACGCGGGCATGACCCGTCGCCGGTTGCGCGAGACCTTAGAGGACTGCCTCGAGGATGAGCGGGTCCGCGGCTTCGACCGCGACCGCGAGGCGGGTCTCACTCGTGGCGAGGAGTCCTTCCTGATCGAGCGCTGGACCACCCGCTAAGAATGGCACCACAACCCTTTGGTGGCCGACTCCGTTTGGAAGAGTAAGAACACCACAGCGGGAGCTGCCGGCACACGTGCCGAATGTCACCCGTGCGACACAAGGGGAGACATGGCGAACTGGCAGCCACTGGTGGACGAGTTGATCCGCGACCGCGGACCGCAGCTCGTCGCGTACGGCGCGATGCTAGTGGGCCGCGACGGCGACGCCGAGGACCTAGTCCACGACGCCATCGTCAAGACGTTCTCCAAGCGCCGCAGCATCGGCTCGTTGAACGAGGCGCACGCCTACGTGCGCAAGGCGATGCCGAGCATCGTGATCGACCGCACCAGGTCCGCCGCCGCGCGTCGCCGGGCAATGAACCGTTCCTACGAGCGCCCGCAAGAGATCTCGGACCTAGACGCGGGCGTGGACCTGCGTCGGGCGCTCAGGACCCTCGCCCCGCGCGAGCAGGTGTGCGTGGTGCTCAGGTACTTCGACGACCTCACGGTCACGCAGGTCGCCGCGCAGTTGGGACTCGCTGACGGCACTGTCAAGCGCTACCTCGCCAACGCCAGGGTTCACCTGGCGCAAGAACTCGACATTACCGAGGACTGGGACGACTCGCGCGAGCGGGCCGACGTGGTCGCCGTGCACGGAGGGAAGAAGTCATGACGCAGATACAGGACATGTTTAACGAGGGCTTCCGGAGCCACGCCGATGCCGTGGCGAGATCCGGTGGCCTGGGAAGGGATTTCGAGCGAGGGGCCGTGAAGTCCATCCGCCGCCGTCGCACCACGCGGGCGGTGGGTACCGGGGCCGGCTCGGCGCTGGCGATTGGTGCTGTAGGGGCCGCGGTGTGGGCGGTCCCGGGTGGACGGAACGCTCCCGTCGCGCCGGCTGGTGCCGATGCCTGCGAGATCAATCCGTATCTGCCACCGAACCTGGACTCGATTGCTAGTCCGTACGGCCTCTTTAGGGTCTACGTCGACCTGCGCCCCGAGATCCAGGACAAGAAGGTCGTCGTGGTCTATCCCGATGGCAAGTACCTGGACGTCCCCGCAAATGACGATGGTGCGTACATCCTCGACTACGACGGTCGAGAATACGAGGTGGCGAACCAGGCCCCCCGGTTCTCCAATGAATTTGACTACGCGATGGTGATGGATTGGCAGTCAGACGGGACTGCCGGCGGTGATATCTGGGATGGAGTCAATCCATACCTAGTCGGCTACGGCTGGACCACTGTCGTGACGGATCCAGTGCCTGACGGTATCGACGTCGACGCACTGTCATCGACATTCGACATCACCATCAACGGGGGCGGCACAGGCTATTGGGAGGGTGCGGTTCCGGAAGGGGCTGTCACTGATGTGATGGTGACGTCTGAAGGTGGGGTCGAGACCACTCGGCTTCACGAAGGCGACCCGGGTCCGTCGCTCGAGGAAGTGGTCGGAGCCACGCGTGTGGAGATGAGGGTAAGCGGGCTCCCTGGCGGCGAGACGTTCTCGATCGTGTCCACCTTCGACCCGAACGACATCCCGGAGCCGACGTGCCTGCCAGGAGCGGCCGATCCGACGTCGATCCCCGAGCCGACCGCATCGCTGTGGGGTGGAGTGCCGCCTTCGATGGCTCCCGACCAGCCCGGAGACGCGGTGGGCGATGCCGACCCGTCGCAGGTACCGACGCCGGGTTCTGGCTCATCGCCGGACCCAGGCATCAGCTCATCCACCGACTAGTTGGCGCAGGCGGCTAAAGCGGCTCGGCGACCGCGCCCACGGGGGCGGTCTTGGGGATCTTCCTGCGTGACTGCGAGCGGAAGCCGTCCACGGTCAGCACGATCAGTGCGACCCAGATCAGGGCGAAACCGGCCCAGCGGCTGGGCGGCATCGGCTCGTTGAAGTGCCACACGGCCAGGATGAACATCATGGTGGGCGCGATGTACTGCAGCAACCCCGTCACGTAGAGGGGCTGCCGACGTGCGCCAGCCGCGAACAGAATGAGCGCTCCGGCGGTGAAGAGTCCCGTGGAAACCATCAGCAGGTCGTGGCTGAGGCCAAGTCCCTCGGCGCCGCGCTGGCCAAAGGTGAGTCCATCGTTGGCCGCCATGATCCACAGGCCAATGACGGCGACGGGGAACAGCACCATCGTCTCGACTGTCAGGCCGGTGACTGCGTCGACCTCCGCTCCCACGCGCTTCTTGATCAGCCCGTAGATGCCGAACGAGGTCGCGAGCGCTAGTGAGATCCAGGGGAACTCGCCCAGGCCCACGCCGATCACGATCACCGCGAGCAGGCCGATCGCGATGGCGACCATCTGCAGGCGGCGCAGCCTCTCGCCCAGCACGATCACGCCGAGTGCCACGGTGAACAGTGGGTTGATGTAGTAGCCGAGTGATGCCGAGTTCACGTGGTCACTCACGATCGCGTAAACGTAGAGCAACCAGTTGACGGCGACGAACCCGCCGGCAGCGGCGAGGGTGAGAACTACCCTACGGTTGCTCAGCGCAACGCGCAGTTGCCTCCAGGAGCGCATGAAGGCCACAAAAATGAGGCAGACCACGAGTGACCAGACCGCGCGGTTCGCAGTGATCTCGAGCGCGCTCGCGGGCTTGAGCGCCGCCATGAGAAGTGGGAATAGACCCCACATGAGGTACGCGCCGGCGCCGTAGAGCAGTCCGGGCTTGTCGAGGCGTTCGTTCACCTTGTCAGTCTCCCACCCCTGCTAGCCAACCGGACCCCAAAACAAGGTGCCAGTGCCGGGAGGCTGGTGCCTCAATGCGGTCGCGCCCGCCATCCCGAGCCTGCGACTCGAGGCGAATCGCACCTTTGCGGTACATGAGTGCGGTTCTGAAGCCGGTGTCAGCATCCATGTACCGCCAAGGCAGGAAGGGTCAGGTGCTCGCAATCCAGGCCAGCATGTACGCCCGCGAGTTACCGTCATCGATCAACTCCGAGTCCAAGGCAACAGCGGTGTCCCAGGCCGTCGCCGCGTCCTCGGGCCCTGCGAGCGCCAGGTACATCAGTAAGTAGTCACCGAAACCCACGGAGTATCCCCCGGCAGCCGCCTCGTCCAGTGAAGCCAGCGCGATGTCACGTGCCTTGTCGTCCGGCGGTGTGAGATAGGTCGCCATGGGCGCCATGGGGATCAGTTGAATCCCGAGCATCGCGGAGGGCTCAGCGCTGAACCACGTGGAGTACTCGCGTTTGCCGCCCCACTCGAGTGCGACCACGGGATGCGAGTATTCGGGAAAGTCGCTGAGGTCGGGACGCACCCAGCCGCGTACCGCGGCATCCGCCTCGGCGGATAGCATCCACGTCGCGGTCGCCTCGAGGGCATCGTCGTCGCGCACCCGTGCCCAGGACGCGAGCCCGTTCCAGGCGAGCACAGCCTCTGAGCTGGACTCCTGGTTGTTGCCGTCCGCGAAGGGTGAGGTACCGGACGCCCAGGAGTGCCCCGCGAAGGGGTCAAATGTGCGCAACTCAGGGAACGAATCGCTTCCAGCCCCGGAGCCCAGGTCTGCGGCGAGCAAGTCCATCACGGGCGCGATGTCCTCCTCCAGCGAGGGCTGGAGGCCTACCGCCACCGCCGCGGCATTGAGGAAATAGCCGTAGTGAAAATGGTGATCGTTGAACTGATCGGCGCCAAACGATGCCTCCTTGCCCACGACTCCCCGCATCGCGTCGTCGTACACAAAGCAGCGCACGTCGCGCTCTGCGCAGCCCTCAGGGTCGGTCCACGTGGTGAGCGCGGGCATGACAATGTCGAGGAACGAGGCGCGGAGATCCGGCTCGTCGAGGGCGTCGGCAACCATGGCGAGCATCGCGACCCGATAGAGCGCCTTGCCGCCAAAGTACGAATCCGCCGGAAGAGTGCCGGTCTCCGCGAGGTCCTCCTTGAGGGCGGTCGTGATGGCCTCGCGTTGCGCCTCCGAGACGTCCGACAGATCGAGCTCCGTTGCGGGAGCAACCGCCGCCACCTCCCAGGTGGACTGGTGGCCCGCGCAGACCTCGACAACGCCATTGATGGTGGCGTACGAGCCCAAGGAGCACTCCATGTCCTCGGATCGCGACGCCGGCACCGCGAGCACGGTGCCCTCGCCTGGGTTGTTGTAGGTGAGCTGCGTGGTGGCCGTCTCATCATTCGACGCGACCTCAAGGTTGACCGACGTCACGGGCTCGCCGAGTTCAGCCGCGAACTTCTGGGCCGAACTTCCGTCCGGAGTCGCGAAGAACTGAGCGGTGCCGCCGGGTTGGAGGTCGATCGTGCCGCCGGTAAACACGCCGCCCGTGACGAGTGCCCCGTACTCGATGCCGTTGATGTCTCCCGTGATGAGGGCCGGCTCCGGGGGCACACTGGTGCCGCCAGCCGCCGGCGACTGCTCGGCGAAGCCCCCGGGGATGATCAGGCTGGTCGCAGCATCGGCCGTCACTCCCACGACCGGCCACCCGGCCGCGAGTGTCACCCTCGCGATACTCTTTCCGCCCTGATCAACGTACGCGAGCTCGACGCTCACGGGGTCGGCGCGGGATACGAGAGGGCGGGCCGTCGCTCCGTGAATCCCCACGCCGAACTCCAGGTTCGCAGGCCCGGCGATGACGTCGGGGGTGACTGCCACACGGGGAAGCCCAAACGCAAAGCCGTCGCCCGTTGGCGAGAAGGACAGGGGAGTAGCAAAAACCGGATTCGCCTGGTCGTTGAATGCCAGGGCCGAATACCACCGGTTGGTTGGCGGAATGACACCATCGGCAAGGGACATCGGCGGGGGGCTTGCCACGGACTCGTGCGGCACAGTTGCCACCAACTGCTCAATGTTCGTGGGTGTCATGACGGCGCTAGACGGGACGGGTTGAGGCTCGGGCTGTCCAAAATCACAACCTGTCAGACCAAGAGTGAACGCGCACAAGACGGCGCTCATCGCCACAAGCCTAGAAAGGACGGGGGGCCTCATGTCAGATGCCGATGCGGTGCAGGAAGTCGCGCGCCGAGTCTCGCATGCCAGCCAATGGCCCATCGTCTCTCAAGTCCACTGTGACTTGGACCGGAGTGCCTGGAGCTGTCAGTCCCGTGGGCTCGCTGCCTGCAATCTCGCCACTGTCGACAGTGACGTATGCCCGAGCGTTTCCCCCCTCGGTGGCCACCTGAACGTCCCCCACGGTTCCCGGCACAATGCTGCGGTCAGGCAACCGCAGCTCGACGCTGGCACCGCCCTCGAGGCGGTCGAGGTCGCGAGGGTTCAGCACTAACTCTGCGGTGACCTCGAGCGAGCCGTCTTGAACGACCTCCGCGACGATTCCTCCGGACGGCACGTAGCCACCGGGGCCCACGTGCAGCACTGCGACGGTTCCGTCCGCGCTGGCGGTGACGGACCACAACGGACTGGCTTCAAAGTCCTTCGCATCCTCGTCGTCCTCGTCGATTGCGGACTTCGCATCGGCCTCGAGATCTCGCTTGCGCTGCAGACTCTCGATGGTGAAGAGCACGTCGCCCTCGACAACGGCGTCACCCTCCTCCACGAACTGTCGGACTACCTTTCCGCCGTAGTCAGTGCCCACGGGCAACTGGTGCGCGCTGATGGTGGCGGTCTGCGACACCGCCGTGGACTCCCGCTCGGTGTAGACGTAAGTCGCCGCCGCGACGACGACAAGGACGGCAAGCGTGCCGAACGCAAGCTTGAAGCGTGTGGCCCAGGTCATGACACACCTCCCTTCACCCGGCGGGGCAACGGCGTGCTCCACCGCGCCGGTTCAACGGCTGGTTCTTGCTTGGCGGCGACAGGGACCGCGGCGCTCGCCGGAGCCGGCGCAGCAACAGAGGTAGAAGCAGGCCGCGCCACGACAGTGCGCATCGGCCGCTCTTGGCGGTGATCGGAAGCGGCGGAACGCGGCACGTCTCTGCCGCGGCTTTCGCGGAGCGCGGCCAGCACGAATGCGCCGAGGATCACGGTGTTGGTGACGTTCCACGCTGTGGCCAATGCCACCGATCCATTGTCGATATCCCGGAAGATGCCCACCACGCTCGTCAGTGCCAGGAAGATGAAGAACAGTACCTGCGGCACGATGAAGTTGAACGGCGACGAACCCTTGGCTGTGCCCGTAGCCTGCCATCCGACGTCCTTGCGCTTGATCGCGTTGGTGAGCGCCTTGACGTAGATGGGGAACGAGACCGCCGCGAGTGTCAGTGTTTCCCACCGGAAGGACCCCAGGGTGTACCAGGCAAAGATGATCTGCAGCAGGTAGAAGCCCGCGTAGTAGAGGAACCACGTGAGCACGGTGGTGTCAACCGTCATCGGCTTCAGGTCAAAGAAGATCTCGAGCGGTGGCAGCATCAGCAGGATCAAGGGACAGATGCCAGTCAGGTAGAACGTGGACGTCACCAGGTACTGGATGCGCTGCTCGAGTGACAGCCTGCGGTGACGGCTCAGGGGGTTGTGGGTGAGCAGAATCTCAAAGCCGCCGGTCGCCCACCTAAGTTGTTGCTTGGAGTACGCCTCGATGGTCTCGGGTGCGTCGCCCACGGCGAGCACGTCCGGGATGAAGATCGAGTTCCATCCGGCTTCGTGCAGCATCAACGATGTCCACACATCCTCGGACTTCGAGTCGGTGTAGATGCCGCCCACGTCGTCGATGGCGGCCCGGCGGAACATGACGTTGGTGCCCACGCAAAAGGCTGCGTTGAACCGATTGCGCCCCGGCTGGATGAAGCGGTAGAACACCGCCTGCATGTAGGCCGCACCGCGCGCGATGGTGGTGTGGAGATTCCCGTAGCTCTGCGGGGTCTGCACAAAGGCGAGCTTGGAGTCGTGAAAGAAAGGCAGCGTCTCCTCGATGAAGCCCGGACGCGGCACAAAGTCCGCGTCGAACACAGCGAAGAAGTCACCCTTGGCGAGCGTGAGCGCGTGGTTGATGTTGCCGGCCTTGGCCCCTCCAGAACTGAGCCGACGCACGTACCTGGCGCCCTCATCGGAGGCAATCGCGCGGACCTCGTCCGACCGGCCGTCGTCGAGAATCCACGTCCGGTGCACGCCGTGAATCTCAATCGCGGCTTGCACAGTTCGGCGAATGACCGACGGCGCTTCTCCGCACGTGGTGATGAAGACGTCCACGCTCGCGGGCCTCCCGTTGAGCTCGACTGGCCACAGCGGCGGGGGTAGCCCGCGGCGCTTCGCATTGACACCGAAGAGCGCGTCGCGGCTATGAAAGTAAGCAAAGTCGCGGGGGTTGTGACCCCCGGAAAGGATGGTCCACATTCCAAAAAACGCCTGAGCTACCAACACGCTCTCGGCGAGGAGCACCATGGAGTACGGCAGGAGATCCCCTCGGTGCGCGGGATCGAGGAGAAAGCCCGCGTAAAGGAGCGTGCCCAACGTCGCCGCACCCACCATCAGGAACAGGATGGGGCTGGGCGTGGTGTGGGACTCCTGCTGATGAAGCGAATGAGCGGGAGTAGGGGAAGTGTGCATCTGAGGAGACATGGGTACTCCGTCTAGGTCTCGGAGGCACCATGTAGTATCAGGCGCTCCGTGTGAATGATCCGAGATGGCGGCGCTGCCTCATGCGGCGGGAACAGTGCTCCCGCGAACGGTACTGCTACGAACGAACCTACGGCACGAGGGTGAACCACGTAGGGTCCACAAGGTAAATAGTGCGTGACGCAAACCTCACCGATGGGACAGGCGAGCGGCATCGTCCCTCACTCGAGTTACTCGGTGTGGTGGCTCCCTAGTGAGGCAGCCCGGCGTCCACGAGTCCCCGCGAGACGCGCAGGCGGTGGTGCACACGAGCGAACACCAGTCGGTCCACGAGCATCGTGAAGGCGAGCACGATCATGATGGTGGCCATCATCTCGGTGAGGTCGCCGGTCTCGCGCGAGCGGGCAATAACCGAGCCGATGCCAGTACCCGACACGGAGCCGGACAACGCGCCTGAGAAGATCTCGCCGGCCACGAGGCAGCGGAACGCGATCGACCAGCCCAGCTCGAGACCGGTAGTGATGCCGGGTAGCGCCGCGGGCAACACCACGTGACGCATGAGCGTGCCGCGGTCCGCGCCGTACGTCCGGCCTGCCCGGATAAGGAGGGGAGGAACGGATTTCACGGCGCTGCGTGTGGCGAGCATAACCGCCGGCATCGCGCCGATGCTGACCACGGCCCCTAGCGAGAAGACGGACGTACCGAGTACCACCGCCGCGACGGGAATCCACATCGAGGTAGGCATGCCCTGCAGCGCAGCCAGATACGGGGATAGTCCGCGGTCCAATGCCGGGTGAGCGCCGATCAGCAGTCCCAGCGCCACACCACCCACTGCGGCGATCGCGAAGCAGATTCCCATGAACGCGGTGACGCGCCCAAAAATCGAGAACAACTGGCCGTCCTTGGCCATGCGCACCAGCTCGCCGCCGGTGTCGGCAGGGCTGGGTAGCGTGTCGACAAAGGCGGAGGTCAACGCCCACAGGGCCAGGATCACGACCCCGGTCACAAGGATGGGTAGTGCCTTGCGTCCGCGCTGGGCGCGCTCGCGTACGACGCCGGCCGATGCGTCGGCCGGCTGAGCACCGGCGGTGACCTCAGATGCTGACATGGCCGTCCTCCGATCCGCCACGGGGGGCGGAGATGCCGAGTTGGTCGGCGGCATCGAGCAGTCCGCGCACCTCGCGCGCGAGTGCCACGACACGGTCGGACTCGACTACCCGTGGACGCTGCAATCCCACCGCTACTTCGCCGATGATGTGGCCGGGTCCGGACGACAGCACCACCACTCGCGAGCCAAGGGCAACGGCCTCGCGCACGTTGTGGGTCACGAAGATGATCGTGGTGCCGGTCTCCTGCCAGAGATCCTGGAGTTCAACATGGAGGCGGTCGCGTGACGGTGCATCGAGCGCGGAGAAGGGCTCGTCCATGAGCAGCACCTGGGGCCGCATCGCGAACGCGCGAGCCAGGGCCGCACGCTGGCGCATCCCGCCGGACAGTTGGTGGGGGTGCAGGTCGGCGGCATCGCTCAGTCCCACCTTGGCGAGCCACTCGGTGACGGTGGCCTCGCGCTCGGCATCGGCGATCCCGGCGTTCTTCAGCCCAAAGCCCACATTGTCCCGTACCGACAGCCAGGGAAACAGTGCATGCTCCTGAAACACCATGACCCGATCGAGCCCGGGTCCAGTAACTTTCGCACCGTCCACGACCACCGACCCGCGCACGGGGCGCGTGTGACCTGCCACGAGGTCGAGCAGGGTGGACTTGCCGCAGCCAGATGGCCCGACGACGCAGATGAACTCGCCGGCAGCGATAGACAACGTGACGCCATCCAACGCCAGGCGCGCGGGGCCGCGCCCGGCGAACTGCTGGGCAACGTCGGTGAGGAGGACAGGTGAGCTCATTAGATGCTGATGTACGAATCCTCGCCGCTACCGGGCACCTGCGCGCGAGCCGTGCCGGCACCGAGGGTGTTGCCATCCTGGGGGTCGATCAGGCAGAACGCGCCGGTGCGGCGGTGGCGACCATAGTCCTCGACAGCGAGCGGCTGCGCGAGTTGGAACGAGACCACACCAATGTCATTGAGCAGCAGCTCGTGACCCTTAGCGATCGAGTTGTCCAGCGTGCCGCCGGGCAGCGAGATGTCGAGAATACCCTCGATGCTGGTGACCATCGCCTGAACCATCGCGGTTCCGTGCTGCACCAGCACGCGGTCGCGCACCCGGAGCGGACGATCCGTCAACCACGCGACGTGAGCGTGGAACTGGCGCTCCGCCTTGGGGGCGTCGGTACCGAAGGCGAGCAGGTCGCCTCGCGCGATATCGATCTCGTCCGTCAGGCGAAGTGCAACCGACTGACCGGTAAACGCCTCGTCGAGCGGGCCCGTCGCGGTGTCAATCCCCGCGATGGTCGATGTGCGCCCCGAGGGCAGCACGGTGACCGGGTCGCCTACGCGCACCGTGCCTTCGGCAACCTGGCCGCCGTAGCCGCGGTATTCGCGGTACTCGGGGCTGATCGCGGCATCCTGAGGACGAAGCACCAACTGGACGGGGAAGCGCCAGCCAGTCTCAGCATCGGCTGCATCCTGGGCCGTGGGGTGCTTGACGCCGCGCTTGTGGGCGGCGCCGTAGAGGTCGGCGCCATCGTCGATGGACGGCACGGTTTCGAGCACGTCAAGCACGGTTGGGCCCTCATACCAGGAGGTGCGGGTGGAGGCGACGGCGACGTTGTCGCCCTCCAGCGCGCTCACCGGGATGCTGATGACGTTGGTCAGGCCCAGCGACTCGGCGTGCGACTGCACGTGACGCTCGATGTGCCGGAACGGCCCCTGCGCGTAGTCGAGCAGGTCAATCTTGTTGACCGCCACGATCACGTGGGGGACGCGCAAAAGTGCCGCCACGGCGAGGTGGCGCTTGGTCTGCTCGACCACACCGAAGCGGGCGTCGATCAGGACCACCAGGGCATCGGCCGTGGAGGCTCCAGTGACGGCATTGCGCGTGTACTG
Source organism: Demequina aurantiaca (assembly GCF_000975135.1). Taxonomy (GTDB): domain Bacteria; phylum Actinomycetota; class Actinomycetes; order Actinomycetales; family Demequinaceae; genus Demequina; species Demequina aurantiaca. The sequence continues at coordinate 1,088,870 of NZ_BBRF01000001.1, forward strand.
CACGTGTCCCGGGCAGTCGGCCAGGATGAACGTGCGCTTGGGGGTGGAGAAGTAGCGGTACGCGACGTCGATGGTGATGCCCTGCTCGCGCTCGGCACGCAGACCATCGGTGAGCAGCGCAAGGTCGGGGGCCTCGAGCCCGCGGTCACGCGAGACGCGCTCCACGGCCTCGTAGGCGTCCGCGAGGATCGACTTGGTGTCGTGCAACAGGCGTCCCACCAGGGTGGACTTGCCATCGTCGACGGATCCCGCGGTGGCGAAGCGCAGTAGTGAGGTGACGCGCGAGTCGGCGGCCTCGTATGCGATATCGGTGCTCATTAGAAGTAGCCCTCTTTCTTGCGGTCTTCCATCGCTGCTTCGCTCACGCGGTCGTCGGCGCGCGTGGCGCCACGTTCCGTGATGCGAGTCGAGGCGACCTCGGCGATGACGTCTGAAATTGATGTGGCGGGGGACTCGACGGCGCCCGTGCACGACGCGTCTCCCACGGTGCGATACCGGACGGAACGGGTCTCAGTCTGCTCGTCGTCACGCATCTTCACGGCGGGGTGCGGAGAGAGCCACATGCCGTCGCGCTTGAAGACCTCGCGGTCGTGCGAGTAATACAGCGAAGGCACGTCAATGTCATCGCGCTCGATGTAGCGCCACACGTCCAGCTCGGTCCAGTTGCTGATGGGGAACACGCGCACGTGCTGACCCGGCAGGTGGCGCGGGTTGTACAAATTCCAGAGCTCGGGACGCTGGTTGCGTGGGTCCCACGCGCCAAACTCGTCGCGAAGAGACACGACGCGCTCCTTGGCGCGGGCCTTCTCTTCGTCGCGCCGTGCTCCGCCAAACACCACGTCGTACTTGTGCTGCGTGATGCCGTCGAGCAGCGGTACGGTCTGCAGCTGGTTGCGGGTGCCGTCGGGACGCTCGCGCAGGCGTTCGTCGTCGATGTAGTCCTGCACCTTCATGACCTGCAGGCGCAGGCCGAGGCGCTCGACCGTGCGGTCGCGGAACTCGATGACCTCGTCAAAGTTGTGGCCGGTATCGACATGCATCAGTTCGAACGGCACCTTGCCGGGCCAGAACGCCTTGGTGGCCAGGTGCAGCACCACCACGGAGTCCTTGCCGCCGCTGAACAGGAGCACGGGCTTGCGCGCGGTGCCCACGGCCTCGCGGATGATGTGGATGCCCTCGGCCTCGAGCGCATCGAGCGTGCTCATGCGCGCCGGTACGTGGGTGGACGCTGGATCTGTGGTCACAACTGCCTCGCTCATTCGTGGATTCCGCACTCTGTCTTCTCTTGCCCCGACCACCGGCCGGACCGAGGGTCCTCGCCGGGTGCCACCTTGTTGGTGCACGGCTCGCAGCCGATGCTGGGATAGCCCTGCGCGACCAAGGGGTTGCGCGGCAGCTGGTTGGCTACCTGGTAAACCTCGACGTCCATGTCCGACCAGGCGGCAATGGGATTGATCTTGACCAAGCCGTGCCCCTCATCCCACGTGACGATCGGCATTTCGGCACGGGTCACGGCATCGACGCGGCGGGCGCCGGTCACCCAGGCGTCGTAACCCGCGAGCGAGCGCGCGAGCGGATCAACCTTGCGCATGAAGCAGCACAAATTGGGGTCGCGCGCGAAGAGGTCCTTGCCGAACTCGGCATCCTGCTCTTCTACGGTCTTTGCCGGCAGCGCGTTGACGATCGTGATGGGGAAGCGCCGGGCTGCCTCGTCACGGGTCTCGATGGTCTCCTTGAAGTGGTAGCCGGTCTCCAGGAACAACACATGCGCTCCAGGCAGACGCGTGCCAAACATGTGCGGCAGGATCGTGTCCTGCATGGAGGCGGCGACGATGAGCTTCTGGCCGAAGGTCTCGATGGCCCAGTCGGCAATTTCCGACGCCGATGCTCCGGCCAGGCGTTCGTTGACCTCGGCGCACGCCTCAGCGTTCCACACGGTGGTGTCGGTACTCATTTGATGAGCTCCTCTTCCGCCCGGAAGGCCCAGTCGGCGAACGTCTCTTCGCCAACGCGGTCGGCGAGGAAGTTTTTGGTGACGCGCTCGACGTAGTCAGGCATGCCGTCTTGGGTGACCTTGTGGGCACGGATCTTGCGCCCAAAGTCGTTGTCGTCGCCGCGACCCAAGCGCCCACCCAGGTGAACCTGATAGCCGGGGACCTGTTCTCCGGATTCCTCGTCTAGGACCAGCTGACCCTTAAACCCGATGTCCGCGGTCTGGACGCGTGCGCAGGAGTTGGGGCAGCCGTTGACGTGCACAGTAATAGGAGTGTCGAGTGTGGGGAAGATGTCGTCGAGCTTCTTGACGACCTCGCGGGCGGTGGCCTTGGTCTCCACGATCGCGAGCTTGCAGTACTCGATGCCGGTGCACGCGATCACGTTGCGGTGGAACTCGCGGGGGTTGGAGTCCAGCTCGAGAGCACGCAGGCCGTTCACCACGTCGTTGACGCTGGGCTCGGGGATGTCGAGCACCAGGATCTTCTGTAGCGGCGTGAGCCGGATGCGGTCCGACCCCACGGCCTCCGTGATGTTGGCGATCTCCTGGAGCTTGGTGCCGGAGATGCGGCCGGCGACGGGGGCGACTCCCACAAAGTAGTTGCCGTCGCGCTGCTCGTTGATTCCCACGTGGTCGCCTCGCGCACCGGGCTTGCCCACCTTGGGGGCGGGGCCCTCCGGGAGGGTGTAGCCCAGGTAGTCGTCCTGCAGCACTTGGAGGAACTTCTCTCCGCCCCAGGCCTTCACGAGGAACTTGAGGCGTGCCCGCGTGCGCAGGCGCCGGTAGCCGTGGTCGCGGAAGATTCCCACCACGCCCGCCCAAACCTCGGACACCTGCTCGGGCTTGACGAACACGCCCAGGCGAATGCCGAGGTGGGGGTTGATGGACAGTCCGCCACCCACCCACAGGTCGTAGCCCACACCGAACTCGGGGTGCTCGACGGCGCAGAACGCCACGTCCTGCACCTCGTGAAGGATGTCGGGGACCGGGGTTCCGGTGATCGCGGTCTTGAACTTGCGGGGAAGGTTGGTGAACTGCGGGTCGCCAATGTACTTGTCGGTGATCTCGTTGATGTTGGGCGTGGGGTCGATCAACTCGTCCTTGGCGATGCCCGCGACGGGAGAGCCGAGGATCACGCGCGGCACGTCGCCGCACGCCTCGGTGCAGAACAGACCCACGGCCTCGACGCGACGGAAGATCTCCGGCACGTCCTCGATGCGGATCCAGTGGAGCTGGATGTTCTGGCGGTCCGAGACGTCGGCGGTGTCACGGCCGAATTCCTCGGAGATCTTGCCGATCTCGCGCGCCTGCGCCACGGACAGCTGGCCGCCATCCGAGCGGATGCGAAGCATGAAGTACTCGTCGTCGAGCTGGTGAGCGTCCAGGATTGCGGTCTTGCCGCCATCAATTCCCTGGCGACGCTGCGTGTAGAGCCCCCACCACCGGAAGCGGCCGCGTAGGTCTCCGGGAGGGATGGACCAGAAGCCCCACTTGGAGTACAGGTTCTCGATGCGCTCGCGTACCTCGAGTGGGTCTCCGACGGACTTCATCTCTTCGTTGGGGTTCAGCGGAGTCTTGTCGCCGGCCGCCCACTGACCGTCACGGCTAGCGCTGTTCTTGCGCGCAGAAGCCTCGCGGGTGCGGATGAGGCGCGCCTCCTCGCGGTGGCGGCGGCGCTCCTCGGCTTCCGCGTTTGTAGCGGAATTGGGCGCAGCAGCATCGGCTGCAGTGGCTCCAGTGGGTGTCACGGAGACTCCTCGAAAGATTTCGTGGGAGCTTGGCCGTTTGAGCGCGATGAGTTGCGCTCGTGAGGCCGAGCGCCCAGGGGTACAGGTTGGTGTATCCGTGGGCGGTTAGGCCGAGGGACACATGGCGCAGCAAACACAAGGCATCATGGATGCGCAAGGGTTTGTCGTGTGAGCCATGCCGTGATTCTGGCACACCCGACGCCGATGTGCCAAAACCCATACATCATCTTGGTTGGACAATCGCCAAACTGAGGTGTCTATACTCTGGGGCTAGCACGGCCGGGAGCGCCCCCGGTTGTATACGCCCCCCAAGGATTGTGAGACTCGTGACTCCCGAACGCCCACTGCGCGTCGCCATCATCGGCGCCGGCCCTGCCGGTACTTACGCTGCCGACATTCTTTCCAAGACCGAACTCCCGGTGTCGATTGACATCATCGAGCGCCTGCCTGCGCCGTTCGGTCTGGTGCGATATGGAGTGGCTCCTGACCACCCGCGGATCAAGCAGATCATCGTCGCGCTGGCGAACGTTCTGGGGCGCGACGACATCCGCCTGCTCGCCAACGTAAATATTGGCACGGATCTCACGTTGCAGGACCTCGAAGACCACTACGACGCGGTTATTTATGCCACCGGGTCGTTCAAGGACGCAGACCTCAACATTCCTGGTATTGACCTAGAAGGGTCGTTTGGTGCCGCCGACTTTGTGAGCTGGTTCGACGGCCACCCCGACGTGCCTCGCACCTGGCCGCTCGAGGCCAAGGAAGTGGCGGTCTTTGGCGTCGGAAACGTGGCCCTCGACGTGGCCCGCATCCTCGCAAAGCACCCCAAGGATCTGGCGCCCACGGAGATCCCCACAAACGTCATGGAGATCCTCGAATCTTCGCCCGTCACGGACGTGCACGTATTTGGTCGCCGTGGCCCCGCGCAGGTGAAGTTCAGCCCGCTCGAGCTACGCGAACTAGGTCATGTTCCGGATGTTGACGTCCTGGTCTATCCCGAGGACTACGACTTTGACGAGGGCTCGATGCAGTTGCTCGAGGAGAACCGTCAGGCCAAGCAGGTCGTCAAGACGCTGACCGACTGGACCCTCAAGGAGCCGACGGGTGCTTCGCGGCGTATCCACTTGCATTTCCTCCAGAGCCCGCACGAGATTCTTGGCGAGGACGGCAAGGTGACCGGCGTGCGCGTCGAGCGCACCGCCCTTCAGGGCGACGGCACCGTCAAGGGAACCGGTGAGTTCATCGACTACCCCGTGCAGGCTGCGTACCGCGCCGTGGGTTATTACGGCACTGAGATCGATGGAGTGCCATTCGATGACGCCAAGGGGGTCATCGCGAACGAGGCTGGCCGCGTGGTCAACAATGGCGACGTCGTTCCTGGTATCTACACTACTGGCTGGATCAAGCGCGGACCCGTGGGCCTCATTGGGCACACCAAGTCGGACGCTGCCGAGACCATCGCCAACATTGTCGAAGACGCGGAGCGCTTGTATGCCGAGTCCAAGGCTGGCGCCGAACAGCGCAGCCCCGACAACATCCTGCGACTGCTCAAGGAGCGCGGCGTGCCGGTGATCCAGTGGCACGACTGGGAGGTGCTGGACAACCACGAGCTCGCACTGGGCGAGGCTGATGGCCGTCTGCGTGTCAAGGTGGTTCCGCGTGACGAGATGACCGACGTCGCGCTCAAGCGCAACTAGCAACCGTTCGACGCAGAAGGGCCCCGACTCCCCCGTGGCGTCGGGGCCCTTCTGCGTCTACCCCCGGCGTTGTCGAGAGTCTATTCAGCGTGCTAATCCAGCTATTCGTCGGGGCCATGACGGACACTGGAACCGGAGGCATCGGCGGCGCGTTTTGTACGTGAACGCTTTCGCGTTAACGAAGTTTCGAATCAGGAGTTTGAGTGGGCGGCAAGAAGTATTTCAACGGGGTCAAGACCATGGGCCTCTTTGTGGTGATGTGGGTGGTGCTGCTTGGCATCGGCTCGTTTGTGGCCGGAGGCAAGTTCCTGTGGGTCTTTGTGCTGATGTCGCTTGGCGGCACCATTTACGGCTACTGGAACTCAGACAAGCTCGCCATCAAGGCGATGCACGCACGCCCCGTGACCGAGGTCGAGCAGCCCGCGATGTACCGCATTGTCAGCGAGCTGTCCCGCGAGGCTCGTCAGCCGATGCCGCGCCTGTACGTGTCTCCTACCGCCGCGCCGAACGCGTTCGCGACGGGTCGTAATCCGTCGAACTCCGCGGTGTGCTGCACCGAGGGGATTCTCAGCCTGCTCGATGACCGCGAATTACGCGGTGTGCTCGGACACGAACTCATGCACGTCTACAACCGCGACATTCTCATCGCCTCCGTCGCGGCGGCTTTCGCCGGAATGATCACCGCCTTCGCGCAGATGATGTTGTTCTTTGGTGGAGGCAGTGACCGCAACTCGAACCCGCTTGCGTTGCTGTCCATGCTGATCCTGGCGCCGTTCGCGGCCATGCTGATCCGCACCGCAATCTCCCGCACCCGCGAGTACGACGCGGACGAGGACGGCGCGAAGCTCACTGGCGACCCGATGGCCCTGGCCTCGGCACTGCGCAAGCTCGAGTCCGGTGCGGCCGCGCGTCCGCTTCAGCAGACCCCGCAACTTGAGAATGTGTCCCACATGATGATCGCGAACCCATTTGCGGGCGCGGGTCTCGCCAAACTATTCGCGTCCCACCCGCCTATGGCGGACCGCATTGCACGTCTCGAGTCGATGGCCGGCGGGCGTCCCGGCATCAGCTAACACCGCGTCATCAGCGGGTTCTCGGCAATTCGTTGGCCGATGGGTGAGTATTGAAGCATGAGCACCCTGTCGCTAACCTCTGCCATGAACAATCTCGCAGCTCTCGTGACGTCGAGTGGCGAAGCCGGCGACATCGTGGTCCGTAGTCCGTTCGATGACGGCATCGTTGGGACGTTGCCAGCGTCCTCTGAGGCGGACGTGGCGCGAGCCTTCGCACAGGCCGCGGTCGCTCAAACAGACTGGGCCGCGAGGCCCGTCAAGGAGCGTGCGGCGGTGGTGGCGCGATTCCGTGACCTGCTACTGAGGGAGCGGGATGCCCTTGTCGACTGCGTCCAGGCCGAGACGGGCAAAGCCCGAGCGAGCGCGTTTGAAGAGGTCGCCGATGCGTCCCTATGGAGTAGCTATAACGCCCGCCATGCGTCCGGATTGCTCCGCGAAAAGCGGCGCCAGGGAACGTTCCCGCTTCTGACGAAGACGCACGAGCGGCACGTCCCCAAGGGAGTCGTTGGCGTCATCACGCCCTGGAACTACCCGCTGACGCTGCCGGCCAGCGACGTCGTCCCGGCGCTGGTGACCGGCAACGCGGTGGTGCTCAAGCCCGACTCGCAGACCCCACACACGGCGCTCATGGTGCTTGATCTGTTGCTCCGCGCGGGATTGCCTCGCGACGTGTTGCAGATTGTCGTTGGCCCGGGTCCCGAGGTGGGAGGCGCCGTCGTCGCCAACGCGGATTACGTCATGTTCACGGGCTCGACTGCCACGGGCAAGATCGTCGCGGCGCAGTGCGCGGAACGACTGATCGGTTGCTCCGCAGAACTCGGGGGCAAGAACGCAATGCTGGTCCTCGAGGATGCAGACGTGGCCAAGGCGGCCGTCGGAGCAGTCCGGGGCTGCTTCGCGAACTCGGGTCAGCTGTGCGTCAGCATTGAACGGATCTACGTGCACGACGCGGTCTGGGACGAGTTTGTCTCCGCGTTTGGGGAACGCGTCAGACAGATGCGCCTGGAGCCGGGCTTCGAGTGGGACGCGGACATGGGCTCGCTGATCAGCGAGCGACAGCTCGATGCCGTTGCCGCCCACGTCGACGATGCGGTGGCGAAGGGGGCGAGCGTCCTGACCGGCGGGAATCGACGCCCGGACCTGGGGCCGTACTTCTACGAGCCCACAGTTCTGCTTGGGGTCACCGACTCGATGGAGTTGGCGCGCAAGGAGACCTTTGGCCCCGTCGTGAGCCTGTACCGGGTGTCCTCCGACGACGAGGGCGTGAAGCTCGCCAATGACAGCGAGTATGGGCTCAGCGCAAGCGTGTGGTCAAAAAGAAATGGGCCCAACGTAGCTCGCAAACTCGAAGCGGGGACGGTCAACGTCAACGAGGCGTATGCGGCGACGTGGAGTTCACATGGCGCCCCCATGGGCGGAATGAAGTCCTCGGGACTTGGGCGACGCCACGGTGCGCAGGGACTCTTGAAGTACACAGAACCGCAGACCATCGCGGTGCAACGCCTGCTACCGATCGCCGGTCCTGCGGACCTCAAGAAGGAAACCTGGGCGAAGGCGCTGAGCGCCGGATCCCGCCTCCTTAACCTCTACCGATAGGAACCAGCCCATGTCGCACCCTCTTGAAGGCCAAACCGTCCTGATCACTGGAGGGGGCAGCGGCATCGGGCGTCTGCTCGCGCTTGGCGCCGCGCAACGTGGCGCTCGCGTGATCCTGTGGGACCTCTCGGCCGCCGCTGGCGAGGCAGTACGCGACGAGATTCTTGGCGTGGGCGGAGAGACCGAGGCCTTCAGCGTCGACGTGTCAGATCGCGATGCCGTGAGGGCCACCGCGCTCGCGACCGGTCCCGTGGACGTGGTGATCAATAACGCGGGTGTCGTGACCGGCAAGAACCTACTCGACGCATCGGACGAGGAGATCGAACGCACCCTCCAGGTGAACACGCTCGCGCTGTTCTGGGTGACCAGGGCGTTCCTCGCGAGCATGATTGAGAACAAGCGCGGCACCGTCGTCACCATCTCCAGCGCTGCGGGACTCGTCGGGGTGGCCAAGCAAACGGATTACTCTGCAAGCAAGTTTGCGGGCTTCGGATTCGCGGAATCCCTGCGCGTGGAACTCGCCAAGGCGGATGCCGGAGTTAACTCGCTCGTGGTGTGCCCGTACTTCATCAGCACCGGAATGTTCGAGGGGGTTCAAACCAAGTACCCGCGACTCCTGCCGATCTTGAAGCCCGAGTATGTGGCCCAGAGGACCCTTGACGCCATCGAGAGCGGCCGCCATCAATTGATCATGCCCCGGTTCGTCCGCGCTCTCGCCCCCGCACGGATGTTGCCCGTCGCGTTGTTCGACAAGCTGACCAACCAGCTCGGAGTCAACAACACGATGGACCATTTTGTGGGTCGCCTCTCGGATCGTTTGAACCGCTAGGACGGGGTTAGTGTGGAAGGGCTGGTAGCCGCCACCCAGACGCTCCAGTCAAGGAGGTCAGATGCCGAGTCCGTCCGGTTGGAAACTAGGAGCCATCGCCGGCGCAGGAGCGCTCGCCGCTCTCGCCGCCTACGACACCCTTCAGAAGCGTCACTCGGTCTTACGCAACTACCCCGTCGTCGGCCATCTCCGATATGGACTCGAGCGGCTCCGTCCCGAACTTCAGCAGTACTTCATCGAGCGCGACTGGGACGGCAAGCCCTTTGACCGCGCTACCCGCGACATCATCTACGAGCGCGCAAAGGGCGTCCACGGAGAGAAGGCGTACGGCACCGAGTTGGACGTCTACGAGGTGGGCCACGAGTTCCTGGTGCACTCCACCGTGCCCCAGTCGCCGCCGGAGAATCCTCCACGCGTGACGGTGGGCGGACCGGACTGCTCGCAGCCGTACTCGATGTCGTCGCTCAACGTCTCCGCGATGAGTTTTGGGGCGTTGTCCGCCAACGCCATCCGCGCCCTGAATAAAGGTGCGGCCATGGGCGGTTTCGCCCACGACACCGGCGAGGGAGGCATCTCGCCCTACCACCGCGAACACGGTGGCGACCTGGTGTGGGAAATCGGCACCGGGTACTTCGGCACGCGCACCAAGGACGGACTCTTTGACCCCGACCAGTTCGCGGAGAAGTCCCGTGATGATCAGATCAAAACGGTTTCGCTCAAACTTTCGCAGGGGGCCAAGCCCGGCATCGGCGGGGTGCTGCCGGCCGCCAAGGTCACGCAGGAGATCGCGGAGACGCGCGGGGTGCCGGCGGGCGAGAAGTGCGTCAGCCCGCCGGGACACTCGGTGTTCTCGACCCCCACCGAACTGATCGAGTTCATCGCGCAGATGCGGAACCTGTCCGGGGGTAAGCCGGCCGGTTTCAAGCTCTGCGTCAGCTCCCGCGTCGAGGTCCTCTCCATGGTCAAGGCGATGCTTGACGTCGGGACGGCCCCGGACTTCATCATCGTGGACGGTTCCGAGGGCGGCACGGGGGCCGCCCCACTCGAGTACGAGGATCACGTGGGCATGCCGCTCACTGACGGGCTCATGCTCGTCCACAACGCACTGGTAGGTGCGGGTCTACGAGACCGCGTGCGCGTCGCCGCGAGCGGCAAGGTCGCCGCGGGCAACGACATCGTCAAGCGCTTGATCCAGGGCGCCGACTATACGAACGCCGCGCGTCCCATGATGATGGCGACCGGCTGCATCCAATCCCAGCGTTGCCACCTCGATACCTGCCCCGTGGGCGTCGCCACCCAGGACCCGCGGCGCGCCCACGCCCTCGACGTGGGCGACAAGTCGCAACGCGTCTATCGCTACCAGAAGGCAACCGTCGACGAGGCGGTGCGGATGATGTCCTCCATGGGCGCGGAGCGTCCCGAAGACCTCACCCCCGACCAGTTACGGCTGGTGATCTCGCCCGGCGAGACGGTGTCGTACGGCGATCACTACGACTGGTTGAAGTCAGGGGAGCTGCTCGACCAGCCACCCGCCAACTGGGAAAAGGACTGGACACTTGCCTCGGCGGACAGCTTCGCCCCGCCACGCATCACCACTAGAGGAGACACGAGATGAGCACTACGGTCGCACAGCACATTGTCACCGCCCTCGCGGAGCACGGCGTGGGGCACGTGTGGGGCGTCGTCGGCGACGCCCTCAACCCCCTGACCGATGCGATCCGCACGGACGACCGCATCGAATGGATCGGGGTTCGTCACGAGGAGGCCGCAGCCTTTGCCGTTTCCGCGCAGGCCCAACTGACGGGCCGCATCGGCGTCTGTATGGGCACTGTGGGCCCCGGCTCCCTGCACCTCATCAACGGGCTGTACGACGCGAAGAAGTCCCACGCCCCCGTGCTCGCGATCTGCGGGCAAGTGCCCAGCGCAGAGATCGGAACCGAGTACTTCCAGGAGGTCAACAACGATCGCGTCTTCGAGGACGTCGCGGTGTGGAACCAGACGCTCTCCTCCGCCGACCAGCTCCCACAGATGCTGGAGGCTGCGGTGGGTGCGGCGTACGAGTTCCGCGGCCCGGCAGTGCTGACCATTCCAGGTGACATCGGGGGCCTTGAGTTGCCCGATGGTGTGGCGGCGCCACATTTTGTCACCGCGTACGCCCCGGGCAATGCCACGGAGGATTCGCTCGCGGCGGCGGCCGCGGCACTCAACGACGCCGACAAAGTGACGATGCTGGTGGGTCAGGGCGCGGCGGGAGCCAGGGAACTGGCCATCGCAGTCGCAGAACGACTGCAGGCACCGATGGTCGTCACTATCAAGGGAAAACCGGGCTTCGACGGTGACAATCCGATGCAGGTAGGACAGGCCGGGTTGTTGGGAAACCCCGGCGCGGTCAAGGCACTTAAGGACGCCGATGCGCTGCTGATGGTGGGCACCGACTTCCCGTATCGCGACTTCTATCCGGACGATGCTGTGGCCGTGCAGATCGATGCGCGTTCCGGGCACATCGGCAGGCGCACCTCCGTCGACGTGCCCGTCGTGGGGGACTCGCGCGAGGTACTGGAGGCACTGTTGCCGCGACTGACCGGCGGCGACGCGTCCAAGCACCTCGACGCCTGTCGAGACACGTATTCCGAGTGGCAGGAGCGCCAGGCCCACATCGCGGACCCCGACTACGAGGAGTCCGGCATCGTGGCAAAGGTGCGATCTACCTTTGACAACCCGGACGATCGCATTCGTCCCGAGGCCGTCGCGGCGGCGGTTGATCGTCACGCTCCGGATGATGCGATCTTCACGTCCGACACGGGCATGTCGACCACCTGGATGGCGCGGTTTGTGGAGATGCGCGGCGACCGCGAACTTCTCGGGTCGTTCAATCTGGGGTCGATGGCAAACGCCCTTCCGCAGGCTCTGGGCGCGCAGGCTCTCGATCGTGACCGCGCTGTGGTCTCCATGAGCGGCGACGGTGGCCTCATGATGCTGCTTGGCGACTTGAGAACCGCCGTGACCTACTCGCTGCCGGTGGTCGTCGTGGTGTTCGACAACTCCTCGCTGGGAATGGTGCAACTCGAGCAGCAGGAGGGTGGGCTCGCGTCCTTTGGTACGGACCTGGACAACCCAGACCTCGCCGCCGTGGCAACGGCGATGGGTCTGGCGTCGCGTCGAGTAGAGGACCCGGACGACCTGGACGGAGCGATGTCCTGGGCCTTCGACCAGGACGGCCCGGTGTTGCTCGACGTGGTGACGAATCCCGACGAGATTGCCGTGCCGCCCAATCCCAAGGTGTCTCAGGCCTGGGGCTATGCGGTGGCCAAGCTCACGGAGACACTCGAAAGTCGAAAGTAGCCTCAGCGCTGGGCGACTCTGGCCCTCCGGTGCTCGTTGACGTAGGCGAGAGCGGTTCCGACAAGTGAGGCGACGGCGCAGGAGAAGACTGCTTGGGAAGGCAGACTCGTCATATTCACGGACCGCGTCACCACGACGTAGCCGATCGCCCAAGCCCACACGGGCGCCAATGCGGCCGAGAGGTGCCAATCCCTGAACTCAAAGTGCTTGTGAAGCCAGTGCGCGTAGAGAAAACCAAGGGCTGTTCCAGCGATAGTGACCAGCAAGAACATTTGGAACCACTCCAGGGGCACAAATAGGGGACTTCCATTTCACGCTAACACGACGAGTTTTGCTCGCGCTGTTCAGCGATCTGGGCGACTTTCCGTCAGGCGGCTAGCGATAGTTGACGAACTGCAGTGCAGCGTCGACGTCCGCACCCTTGAGTAGCGCCATGGTGGTCTGCAGGTCGTCGCGGCTCTTGGAGCTCACGCGCAATTCGTCTCCCTGGATAAGCGCCTTGACGCCCTTGGGGCCCTCGTCGCGCACTAGCTTGGTGAGTTTCTTGGCCACGTCCTGGGCGATGCCTTCCTTGACCGACGCGACGAGGCGAAACTCCTTGCCGGAAGGGATCGGGTCGCCGTAATCGAGCGCCTTCATGGAGATGTTGCGCTTGGCGAGCTTGCCGATGAAGACGTCGAGGACGGCCTTCACGCGCTCCTCGGAGTTGGCCTTCATCAGGATGTTCTCCCCGGACATCTCGATCGACGCACCCACGCCCTTAAAGTCGTAGCGCTGTGCGATCTCCTTGTGAGCCTGATTGAGGGCGTTGTCGACCTCCTGCTGGTCTACCTTGGATACGACGTCGAACGAGGAATCGCTGGCCATGAGTGCCTCCTAATAGGGCCCCGCGCCTGTTCCGGCGAGGGCGAGCTGTGCGGTGATGAGACCCCAGTTCGCGCCGAGGCCGTTTCACTTGCTATCCTTCCATGCGCGCCACCTTGGTTTCCAATGTGGCGCATGGCGAGTTGCCCGAGCGGCCAAAGGGAGCTGACTGTAAATCAGCCGTCAACGACTTCACAGGTTCGAATCCTGTACTCGCCACACTCAGGCCCGCTGCGTACGCAGCGGGCCTTTTTGTTGCCCAGGATGCATCCCTGACCCGACTCCGTCACCCGCGCCTACATCTCGACGCATTTAGGCCCCAAAACCAGCTCAGATGTAAGCGCAGGGCGCGCCGATCCGGAATGAGACGTTGGCCACACGGGCTGGGTTCAGCAGGCGCGACAGGGTTAACGTTCATCCAGGTTTAAGTGCTGAGGAGCATGATGAAGAAGGCTGAGAAGACGCGCCACCCCTTCGCAAGGGCGCTCGGGTCCATTGCATCACTGATGGTGTGGGGCACCGTACTCAGTGCGTGCACCACCACCGCCGGTTCGGAGACCAGTGTTGGGGCGGACGGTGTCGCCACTGCGGCCGCTGCGTCACCGACCGTCACGTCATCGGCCGATGCGCCCGTGTCCTCATCCGAATCGCCGAGTTCCTCCGTAGCGGCCGATCCGTCGCCGTCTCCTTCGGTCACGCCCGGCGCAGTGGAGGCCGAGGCCGCCGCCCCCGCGCCACCGCCCGATGCTGAGGACGGCACCGCACTGGCCGCGGCTCTCGCGCTCGCGGTCAAGGGACGCGCGGCCAAGACCGGCTACGCGCGCGAGCAGTTCGGCAGTGGCTGGGTGGACGTGGACCGCAACGGTTGTGACACGCGCAGCGACATGTTGATCCTGCGCCTCACGGCGCTCAATGTGGACGGCAAGTGCAAGGTGATGTCGGGCGATCTCGCTGACCCGTACACGGGCACGTCGGTGCACTTTGTCCGTGGCGGCAAGAGCGAGGTCGACGTCGACCACATCGTCGCACTGTCGGACGCCTGGCAGAAGGGCGCCGCCACCTGGCCCTTTGCGCAGCGCGTCGCGTTCGCCAACGACCCGCTCAACCTCGAGCCCATCGATGCCGGCGCCAACCGCCAGAAGAGCGACGGCGACGCCGCGACGTGGCTGCCGTCCAACAAGGCGTTCCGCTGTGACTACGTGGCACGCCAGGTCGCGGTGAAAACCAAGTACGACGTCTGGGTCACCGACGCCGAGCTCGGCGCCATGACACGGGTTCTCGACACCTGCCCAGGGGAGCCGATGCCGTCGTTCGGCTCGCAGCCCATCCTCGCCCAGAACACGGGCGGCCCCGAGCCCACGAAGTCCGAGGCCCCGGCGCCTAAGAAGACCGAGGCCCCAGCCCCCAAGCCCGAGCCTGAGCTCGACGAGCGCTTCCCGTATTGCAAGGATCTGCCCTCCGGCTACGGACCGTACGTCAAGGGCACCGACCCGGAATACGACTGGTACACCGACCGCGATGGCGACGGAGTGGTCTGCGAGTAGTCGAGTTGCTCCTGCGCTTACATCCGAGCTCATTTACCCCGAAAACTCGAACCAGATGTAAGCGCAGGGCCCGCGGCCCCGGGACCAGGATCAGCGGACCAGCGCCGAGGATCCGCGGTTCGGGAGGCCGCCGCACTACTACGCGTCCTTGGCGCACCTAAAGCTGATGTGCGTCGTCCCACTGTCTTCCGCCTGAGGCGACCTTGCGGCGGGCCGATAGCGCAGGCAGTACTCGGGCGCGCACAGGTGCGAGCCGCCCTTGAGCACTCGGCGCGGAATCTCCGAACCCGGTTCCGCACTCGCGGACGCCAGCCTCGCGTCGGACGGCCCACACGTGCAGCCGTCGCCGCAGCCGGCTTCCCCGGCCCCAGCATCGGCCGATGCCGGGGTAGTCGCGGGTGGCGACAGCAGGTTGGCAGAGGGTCCAGTGGTGGGCGCCTGGTCGCCCGCGGCCGCCCGATGCGACGGCGTGTAGTAGGACGAGGTCCACTCCCAGGTGTTGCCGATCATGTCGACGAGCCCAAAGGGATTGGCGGGGAAGGTGCCGACAGGGGAGGTGCCCACCCAACCTTCGGCGCCGGTGTTGAGGTAAGGGAACTTACCCTGCCAATTGTTGGCCATCAGTTTGCCGTCGGGATGAACCTCCTCGCCCCAGGCGTAGGTGGCGCCATCCAGCCCACCGCGGGCGGCGTATTCGAACTCGGCCTCGGTGGGCAGGCGCTTGCCGGCCCAGGTGGCGTAGGCCTGCGCGTCCTCGAAGCACACGTGGAGGACGGGGTGGTCGGACCGGTCCTCGATGCCGGAGTCCGGGCCAAAGGGGTGACGCCACTGCGCGCCCTTCTCCCAGGACCACCACTGGCGCCAATCCGTCAGATCTACGGGACCCGAGGTGGGCGTGAATGCGAGCGAGCCCGGCACCAGCGCGGTTGGGTCGACGCCCGGATAAAGGGCGGGGTCCATGGGACGCTCGGCGACAGTCACGTAGCCGGTCGACTCGACAAACTCGGCGAACTGGGTATTGGTCACCGGGTGGGCATCGAGCAGGAAGTCGCTGACGCAGACGCGGTGGATGGGGCGCTCGTCAGGATAGAAGTCGTGGGAGCCCATAGAGAATTCGCCGCCCGGGATGTGCACCATGTCAGTCATGAATTCAGCCTATCTGCGGGCCGGGGCGCGGTGGACTCCTGCCCCCAGGGAGCGGTTCGCTCCACCGCGCGGCCCTGTGCGCGGGAGGCGGGCGCGTCGAGTACACGCTGATTGCGTGACCCTCGGTGCGCGAGAGTGAGGTCCCTCTGGGACTGTTCGAAAGGCCCGTCGACCAGGACGTCGATCACCCGGAGTAGTTCAATCTTGTCGACGGACTCGTGGCTGAGTTGCTCGAACGTGTAGCCAGTCCAACACCAGACGTCTTTGGACGTGCCGAACTCGTGGCGCAAGCGCTGAACGATCGACAGCGCGACTCCCGTGTTCAGGAAGGGCTCGCCGCCCAGCAGCGAGAGTCCCTGAACCGCGGGATGAGCGAGGTCGGCGATGATTCGGTTTTCCAGCGCTGGCGAGTACGGCTCGCCGTAGCGGAAGTTCCACGTGGCCTCGTTGAAGCACCCCTCGCACGCAAACAGGCAGCCGCTCACATACAAGCTGCACCTCACGCCCTCGCCGTCCACAAAACTGAACGGCTTGTAGTCGGCGACGTAGCGCTGGCTGACCTTGACTGCCTGCCACTGCTCGGGGACGGGCGTGCGCGCCATGGGCTACGCCCCATCCGGAGTGGTGGCAGTGCCCACGCCGGCTGCGGCATCGTCTGCCCGTACCGATCCCGGCAGATGCTTCACCCGGGCGGCAATCTCGGCGTGACGCCCGCGCACCATCGGCCGCTGCTGTGGATTGCCCAGGTAGCCGCACGTGCGCTTGACCACATCGCACGTCTGTGGATCCGAGTTGCCGCATTCCGGGCAGCGGAAGCCGCGCGCCGTCGGGTTGAAATCCCCGGCATAGCCGCATTCAAAGCACCGGTCGATGGGGGTGTTGGTTCCCAGGTAGCCGATGCGGTCGTACGAGTAGTCCCACACGGCCTCCAGGGCGCGGGGATTGGTGTGTAACACGGGGTACTCGCAGTAGTGAATGAAGCCGCCTGACGTGTACTGGGCGTAGTCCGCCTCGAAGTCGAGCTTCTCAAAGGGGGTGGGGTTCTTGCGCACGTCGTAGTGGAAGCTGTTCGTGTAGTAGTCCTTGTCGGTGATGTCCGCGACCGACCCAAACCGCTCCTTATCGAGGCGGCAGAACCGGTCCGTCAGGGACTCGCTAGGAGTCGAGTAGACGGACACCTGATAACCCGAGCGCGCGGTCCACTCGCGGGCGGCCGCCTGCAGGCGTTGCAGCACGGCGATGGTCAGGTCCTTGGCCCCGGGCGTCGTTTCCCAGTCGCCGCCATAGAAAGCCGCGGCCACCTCGTACAGGCCGATGTATCCCAGCGACACCGTCGCGCGACCGTCTCGGAAGAGGGTGTCCACGTCGGCGTCGGGGCTCAAGCGCTCGCCAAACGCGCCGTGCACATACAGGATGGGCGCATTGGCGGGGAGGGCCTCCTTGCACCGTGCGACGCGGTACATGAGCGCGTCGTCTACCGTCGTCAGGCGCTCGTCGAGCAGGCGCCAGAAGGCGGCCCGGTCACCCCCGGACTCAAGCGCGATTCGCGGCAGGTTCAGCGTCACGACGCCCAGGTTCATGCGGCCCACCACGACATCGTTGCCGTCCGCATCGTGCCAGCCCTGCAAGAACGAGCGGCACCCCATGGGCGCCTTGAAAGAACCGGTGAGTTCCACGATCTTGTCGTAGTTCAGCACGTCCGGGTACATGCGCTTGGCGGCGCACTCGACGGCGAGGGTCTTGATGTCGTAGTTGGGGTCCTCGGGCTCGAGGTTGACGTGGCGGCGCAGCGTAAACAGCAGCTTGGGGAAGATGGCGGTGCGGCCCTCCGCTCCCAGGCCGGTGAGGCGGACCCGCAGAATGGCGCGCTGGACCTCACGCTCGTACCAGTCGGTTCCGAGCCCAAAGCCGACCGACGTGAACGGCGTTTGCCCGTTGCTCGTGAATAGAGTGTTGATCTCGTATTCGAGGCTCTGCATCGCGTCGTAGATGTCCTTGGTAGTGCGCTCGCGGGCGTAGTCATCGTGACGCGCCGGGTCCTCGATCCACGTCGCAGCCTCGGCCGCGTGCTTGGCGTAGTTGAGGCGCGCGTAGGGCGCCAGCAGCTCGTCGATGCGGTTAACCGTGCACCCGCCGTACTGGCTGGACGAGACGTTCGCGATGATCTGGGTGATTTGCGCGGTGGCGGTCTGAATCGACCTGGGTGGCTCGACCTGGGCATTGCCCAGCCGGAAGCCGTGGCCGAGCATGGTCTCGAAGTCAATCAGACAACAGTTCGTCATGGGTGCATAGGGGTGATAGTCCAGGTCGTGGAAGTGGATGTCGCCTTTGGCGTGCGCGTTGGCGACGTGGGGCGGAAGCATCCTGAGGCCGATGGCTTTGCCCACCACGCCCGCCGTGAGGTCGCGCTGGGTGTTGAACACGTCCGCGTCTTTATTGGCGTTCTCGTTGACCAGGGTCGAGTCCTTCTCAAGGAGGCCCACGATCGCGTGGTTGAGGTCCTTTGACTTGCTTCGCGCGACGTCGCGCTCGGTGCGATAGTCGATGTACGCCCGCGCGACGCGGCGCTCGCCGGACTCGAGCAGCTCGTGCTCGACCACCGACTGAATCTCGTGAATCTGCACGTTGTCGAAGTACCGCGCTGCCAGCAGATCGCTCACCCTCTGGGTAAGAGTCGCAATGGTGTCTTGATGGTCTTCCGTCAAATCGGCGTAAACCGCGACGAATGCCTGGCTCAACGCGGCGGAGATTCGCGCCTCGTCAAAGGGTAGGACGCGCCCGTCGCGCTTGACCACGCGCGGCGCGATCGTGTGCGGCGTGACCGGATGTGCAGCTTCGGTGATGCTCATGTTTGCCCCCTGGGTTGGCGCCAGCGCTGGCGCTCCTATCACTACATGTAGTGCTGTTTCAATAAACTGAAACTAGATGTAGTGGCGGGGCTAGGGGCGGGACGTTAGTCCCGGGTCGCTGCTGGCGGCTCCTCGTCGACGACGACGGCGCCCACAAACTTGCCGCGCTTGACGATGATGTCGTCGTGCATGTCCTCGAGTTCCATGCCGCGGGTTTCTGGGACTCTGAAGTACACAAAGATCAGTGACAGGAACGCCATCGCGGCGTAGAACCCGTAGGCGAACGTGAGGCCGATGTCCGCAAACACGGGGAATGTCATGGTGATCGCGAAGTTCGCCAGCCACTGGGCTGCAGCCGCCACGGCGAGCGCAGTCGCACGGATACGGTTGGGGAACATCTCGCCCAGCAGTACCCACACCACCGGGCCCCAGGTCGCACCAAAGAAGACCACGAACGCGTTGGCCCCAATGATCGCCACCGTGTCCCAGTTGCCGGTGAAGGTGGCGACGTCCTCGCCGTTGACCACCTCAGACGTGGCGTTGGAGAAGGCAATGGCCATGATGCCCAGGGACAGGAACATGCCCGTCGAGCCGATGAGCAGCAGGAGGCGCCGGCCTATCCTGTCGACCAGCATGATGGCGACGATCGTGACAACAATGTTGGTGACTGACGTGATGGTGGAGGTGAGGAAGGGGTTCTCGATTCCGACCGACGACCACAGCGACGTTGAGTAGTAGAAGATCACGTTGATGCCCACGAACTGCTGGAACACCGACAGCAGAATGCCGGTCCACACTACGGATTTGAGGCCAAAACTGGTGCCGCGCAGATCCCGCAGCGACCGCTTGTCGTCGGTGCCGAGCGACTCCTGAATCTGCTCGATGCGCAGGTGCACATCCGTCTCGCCGGTGAACTCCCGCAGCACCACGGCGGCCTCGTCGTTGCGGTGCTTGCCTACGAGGTAGCGGGGCGACTCGGGCAGTCGCAGGGCGGCAAGACCGTAGATCACCGCCGGCACCGCGGCCGCCATGAACATCCAGCGCCACGCCTCAAGGCCAAACCACAGGTCGTTGGAGGCATCGCCGGCGGTGTTGGCAAAGAGCTGGTCGCTGAGCAGCGCGGAGAAGATACCGAGGACAATCGCGAGCTGCTGGAGCGAACCAAGCCGGCCGCGGAACTTGGCCGGGGCGACCTCCGCGATGTAGGCCGGCGCGATGACCGAGGCCGCGCCGATCGCCAGACCGCCGAGCACCCGCCAGAGGATCAGGTCCGCGACGCCAAACGCGAAGCCGGAGCCAAACGCAGAGACAAAGAACAGGATCGAGGAGAGCACCATGACCCGGATGCGCCCGTACTTGTTCGCCAGGGTGCCCGCGAACCAGGCGCCCACCGCGCAACCCAGGAGTGCCGAGGCGACGGCAAAGCCGGTGAGTGCATCGCCGAGCGCAAAGTCCTTCTGGATTGCATCGACTGCGCCGTTGACGACGGAGGAGTCGAAGCCAAAGAGGAATCCACCGAGCGCGGCGCCGACGCTGATGCCAATTACTCTGCGGTTCAGCTTGGCATCCGGGATGGGGGTGGTGGGATCGACCGGTGCGGCCATGGGCTGACTCCTTTGTACAGTGCGGGCCTGGACCCACGTACCTGGCGTGTAGTACTCACACTAGCGCCCGTTGGGGCCACCCGCGCTCCGAAAACGGGCCGGACAAACGGTGATCTACGTGGCGCTTTCGCTCAAGGACGCGGCCACTGCCTCGGCGAGATTGCCTCGCGACTCCACTCGAATCGTTTCCAGTCCGAGCCAGGTGGCCATGGCACCCAACTCGGCCGCCACGGCGTCCGCGATCTCGGGGTTGCCGCGCCGGCGTGCACCCGGCACGGTGCGTTCCTCGCGCCACGATGCCAGCACCCGCAGTGTTCGCGCGCCACGGTCCGCCTTGAGGTCGAACCTTCCCACCACCTGATCTCCCAGCAAGAACGGCAACGTGTAGTACCCGTAGACCCGCTTGGGCTCGGGCGTGTAGATCTCGATGCGGTAGGTCATGCCGAACATGCGTTCCAGGCGCGGCCGGTACCAGCAGACGGGGTCGAACGGGCTTAGCAATGCGGCTCCCGTCGCGCGCCCAGGATCGGATGCACCGGCTGCTAGGAGTGCCCGGTCGCCCCAGCCCTCGACGTCCACCCAGTCGGCGACGCCCCTGGCCACGGCATCGGCCGCAAGTCCTTTTGCCAAGCCGGGTTTGAGTCGGAAGTGATCGGCCACGTCGCGGGGAGTGCCGATGCCCACCGCGGAGACGGCGTGGTCGAAGAGCGCCTGACGCGCCGCATCGGGCGCGAGACCCCAGGTGCCCACGTCTGCCGGCGCGACGCCCCACCCGCGCATGGTCGAGTCGTACGTCCGCCGGAAGTGGCCGCGACGCGACGCCGCCACCTTGCCGGTGATGAACAGATGCTCGAGCGCGGACTTGACCGCGCTGTGGTCCCACCACGGGCCTGAGGCCTCCAGGCGTGGAGCGATGTGTTCCAACCCGGCGGCGTCGAAGGGGCCGGCGGCCTCGACGCGCTCGCGGACCTGCGCGATGAGCCCGGGGTGCGCGGCCTCGATGCGTGCCTCGTTGCGCGAGCCCCAGGCCCCGGTGTCGGTCATCTTGACGTGCATCGCCGGCAGCAGCGCCAGAGGCGAGACGGACGCCTCGTGACCCCAGTGCTCGAACGCGTGCGGGGAGTGGCCGTCCGCGTCGCCCCACAGAAAGGAGTCGAGCGTGGCGCGGTCGTACGCGCCATACCGGGAGAACAGCGGCATGTAGTGGGCGCGGGCGAGCACATTGACGCTATCGAGTTGCAGCACACCTTGGCGTCGCAGGTACTCGGCGAACTGCGCGTCGCCCACTCGGCGAGGGCTGCGTTTGCGTGCCAAGCCCTGCGCGCTCAGGAAGATTCGCCGGGCCGCGGCTGCACTCAACGTATCGGTCACTTTGCTACCCTAATCGCGGCGTCAGACACTGCGCGCGAGCGGGACTTAGAGGCGATTTCACTATGCCGGCCATTCGCGTGTATTCTTGTCCGGCTTGCCCCGATAGCTCAGTCGGTAGAGCGTTTCCATGGTAAGGAAAAGGTCCAGGGTTCGATTCCCTGTCGGGGCTCAGATAGATGGTTGCCGTCGCTTGAATATTCAGGCGGCGGCGAACCACTTTCATGGCGGGGTAGCTCAGCTGGTTAGAGCGCACGACTCATAATCGTGAGGTCGGGGGTTCGAGTCCCCCCCTCGCTACGCACAATGGATCCGCCGAATGTCGGTGGGTGCTGAAAACACAAGGCTAGGAGACAAAACATGGCCAAGAATGACGTCCGCCCAAAGATCACCCTCGCGTGCACCGAGTGCAAGAACCGCAACTACATCACGCGTAAGAACCGTCGTAACACCCCCGACCGTGTTGAGCTCTCCAAGTTCTGCCCCAAGTGTGGCAAGCACACCGCTCACCGCGAGACTCGCTAGTCTGTCGGATTCGTCAAGGCGCCCGTCCCCTCATTCGAGGGGGCGGGCGTTTTGCGTTGGCGTAACCTCCCAGGCGGACGATGCTGTGGCCGGGTATGGGCCGAGTGGCGCCTTCGCGCCGGGGTTCCCGGGCGCCAGCGGTGACACCGTGCCATGCTTATCCGCGTGCCAGATGCAGAGCCCTGTGAGAGCAACCCGACCGTAGCGGATTCTCCCTCCGTGGCCTCGCCCGCCCCGGCATCGGCCCTTGCTGAGGAAGCGGCCGTCGATGCGCGCGCTCCGGAGACGGAACGCGATGGCAGGCGCTGGTCTCGCTGGCGCCGCGCGTGGTTCGTGTTGGCAGCGCTCGCGCTGATCGCTGTGCTGGTTCCCGTCCTCGCGCGACTGTTCGGCATCGAGACCGGTCCGCTGGCCATCCTGGTGGCGCTGATGCCGTGGGTGACGGTCGCCTGCGTCGTACCGGTGGTGCTCGCCCTGGTCGCGCGGGCGTGGTGGCTGGTCGCGGCATCGGCCGCTGTCTTGGTTCTTTGTTTGATTTGGGCCGTGCCGATGTTCACGGCCCAGCACGCGCTGGGCGGCGGGGTGGTGCGGGTGGCGACCATCAATCTCACCTTTGGGCAGGCGGACGTCGATGCCGTGGTGGAATTGGTGCGCGACCACGAGGTGAACATCCTGGCGGCGCAGGAGGTCACGCCTGAGGCCGTCGAGGCGTTGCGTGCAGCTGGTCTCGACGACCTGCTTCCGTATTCGGAGGTGGCCGCGGAGCCTGGGGTGACCGGCACAGGACTGTGGTCGCGTTCGCCCTTGAGCAAGGCAACGACGCTGGACACGTCGGACGAGGTGGAAAAGCTGGGGGGCTACGTGTCGCAGGCGGTGAAGGCGGACGTCGACGTCGCCGGCCAGCAGCTGACCGTGTTTGCGATTCATCCCGCCGCACCGGGGCTCACCGCGCACGCAAGCTGGGACGCGGACCTGTCGCGCCTCACCGACGTACTCGCGGGCCAGAGCGGGCCCACCCTGGTACTCGGCGACTTCAACACCACGCGTGACCATAGGGCGTTTCGCGAGATTCAGGCGCTGGGGTACGCCGATGCCGCGGACCAGGCGGGTGCGGGCTTCCTGCCCACGTTCCCGGAGGGGCGCGGCCCGTGGCCATTTGTCGCGATCGACCACGCGCTAGTCGGCCATGTGGACTTCGTGGCGACGTCCGTCAGCACCGCATCGATCCCCGGGGCGGATCACCGCATGCTGCTCGTCACCTACGGAGCGGCCTAAGTGGGGCGAGGCACCGGGGCACTGGGGTACCAAGCATTCGGGCTGCGCACGCGAGTTCGCTAGGCTGGCGCCATGCCAGTGAACCCAGAAGCCGTCGGCCGCCAGTACGGCCCGTCAGAGGTGTACGAGGTGACGCGCGTGAAGATCCGCGAGTTCGCCGATGCCGTGGACGCCCGCTCCTTTGCCCACCGTGACGTGGCAGCTGCCCGTGCGGAGGGTTACGACGACCTGGTGGCGCCCAGCACCTTCGCGGTAGTCATCGCGCAGCGCGCCGAGTTCCACGTGGTGGTGGACCCCGAGGTAGGGGTCGACTTCTCCAAGGTGGTGCACGCGGACGAGCGCTTCACGCACCACCGGCCCATCGTGGCAGGCGATGAGATCACCACCACCATTCACATCGACAAGATCACGCAGCGCGCCGGCATCTCCATGGTGACCACGCGCGCCGAGTTGGCCGATGCCG
Organism: Demequina aurantiaca; assembly: GCF_000975135.1. GTDB lineage: Bacteria > Actinomycetota > Actinomycetes > Actinomycetales > Demequinaceae > Demequina > Demequina aurantiaca. Next base: position 1,112,786 of record NZ_BBRF01000001.1, read on the forward strand.
AGGGTGACCCTGTCACCACCGTGCTGTCCACCCTGGCCGTGCGAGAGGACGCCTGATGAGCGACGAGAACCTTCCTTCATTCGACGCGCTCGAGGTTGGTGCAGTGGTCGCCGAGCGTGAGGTCGCCTTCACCCGTGACACCCTGGTGCGCTACGCGGGCGCCTCGGGTGACTTCAACCCCATTCACTACAACGATGTGATGGCCGAGTCCGTGGGGCTGCCGGGCGTGATCGCTCACGGCATGCTGACCATGGGCGCCGCGGCATCGGTGGTGGAGGAGTGGGCCGGGCCGGGCAACGTGGCCGACTTTCAGACGCGTTTCACACGCCCGATCCCGGTGCCGAACCCCGGCGTCGCGACCGTCGTCGTGACGGCCAAGGTGGGTGCGCTGGACGAGGAACTGCGTACCGCGCGCATCGACGTCGTCGTGGACTTTGACGGTGTGAAGGTCCTTGGCAAGGCGCAGGCGATCGTTCCCTGCGCTTAACCTGGCGGGTGCTTCGCGTTGGTTTGGAACGGTTTGTTCCCGCCGATTGTCGAATGTCTCTAGTTGACGCGCGCACGGGCTAGTCTCCAAGCGTCGCAGCGAGGTCCCCGTTACTGCCATGATTCTGACCATGGCAACTGACACCACAGATCGGCCCACGACACAGCAGTCGGGGATCAAGGGCAAACTCGACTCCTACTTTGAGATCACCGCACGTGGCTCCTCCTTCGGTAGCGAGATCCGCGGCGGACTCACCACCTTCTTCACGATGTCCTACATCGTGGTGCTGAACCCCCTCATCATCGGTACTGTCGCCGGCGGTGACGGCGAGTTTCTGGGTGGCGGAGACGCCCCCAACCTCGCCATGGTCGCCGCGGCCACCGCGCTCGTCGCCGGCCTGCTGAGCATTGCCATGGGTATCTGGGCGCGCTTCCCCATCGCCCTCGCCACCGGCCTCGGCCTCAACGCGTTCGTGGCCTACGGGATCGCTTCGCGCACCGGCATGAACTGGCCGCAGGCCATGGGTTTTGTGGTGATCGAGGGCGTACTCATCTCCATCCTGGTCCTGACCAAGTTCCGCAAGGCCGTCTTCCGTGCAGTGCCCGGGTTCCTTAAGAAGGCAATTGCCGTGGGCATCGGCCTGTTCCTGGCGTTCATTGGTCTGTGGGACGCGCGCATCATCCAGCCCGGCGCCGGTGTTCCGACGTCGTTTGGTGTCAATGGGTACATCGCCACCTGGCCCATGGTTGTCTTCGTCATTGGCCTATTCGTGGCCATCGTGTTGCTCGCCAAGAAGGTTCGCGGCGCCCTCCTGATCTCGATTGCCGTTGCCACGGTGGTCGCCGTTGCCTTCGAGTTGATCTTCAAGCTGGGCTCCTCTGTCGACAACCCCAGTGGCTGGGCGCTCGTGGAGCCCTCGCTTCCGAGCAAGATCGTCGAGGTCCCGGATCTGGGACTGGTCGGCCAGGTAGATCTCTTCGGAGGATTCACGTCACTGCCAGTCCTCACCGCGCTGCTGCTGATCTTCTCGTTGCTGATGGCGGACTTCTTCGACACCATGGGCACCATGACGGCCATCGGCGCCGAGGCGGGCCTGAACGACGAGCAGGGCAACCCGCCGCGCTCGCAGGAGATTCTGATGGTCGACTCGCTCGGCGCGGTCGCCGGTGGACTCGGTTCGGTGTCGTCGAACACGTCCTACATTGAGTCGGCATCCGGCGTGGGCGACGGTGCCCGCACGGGTCTCGCATCCGTTGTCACCGGTCTTGGATTCCTGCTGGCGATGTTCCTCACGCCGCTATACGCGATCGTGCCCTTTGAGGCCGCTACCCCGGTCCTTGTCGTGGTGGGCTTCCTGATGGTGACCCAGGTCGCGGACATCGACTGGAAGGACTACCGGATCGCCATTCCGGCGTTCCTGACCTTCATCCTGATGCCGTTCGGCTACTCCATCTCGATCGGCATCGGTGTGGGATTCATCTCCTACGTCGTGCTTCAGGTCGCGACGGGCGGCACCAAGAAGGTGCACCCGCTCATGTGGGCCTCTGCGGCGGCGTTCGCCATCTACTTTGTGCTGGGTCCGATCAACGGTCTGCTCGGCAGCTAGGGGAGCACGCGCGACGGGCCGCGCCCAACCTATTCACTACCGCTCGGGGTTGACGCGGCCGATGGTGTTGCCCTGGCGGAACTCGAGCGGGGTGAACGCGGGCTCGGGGGTCTCCCCCGCGAGTAGCGCCTTGACCTCCGCTGCCAACGCGTGGCCCTTCTTCTCGCCGTCCTGAACCACAGTGGTGAGCTCGGTGGGGGACAACCACGGCAGGTCAAGTCCGTCGAAGCCGGTGATCGAGAGATCCTGGGGCACACGGATGTCGAGTTCACGCGCGGCGAGAAGCACGCCGGCCGCGAGTTGGTCTGACTGCACCACGAGCGCGGTGGGCCGCGACTCGTGGGACAGGGCTAGGTGGCCGGCGGCAATGCCCTCCTCGACCAGCGACTCGCGCGCGCTGACAATGACGCACGGCTCGATGCCGGCGTCCTCAAACGCGAGCAGGCGGCGGTGGGTAGGTGCCCACGCAGAATCCTCGAAGTCCTCGAGCGAGCGCAATGAAGTCTCAAGCCGCGGCGCGATCGGCAGCGTGACGGTGCCAATGCGCTCGTGGCCTAGGTCCTGGAGTCGCTTGATGAGGTCTACGGTCGCGGGGCCATCGTCGATGGTCACCACACCAGCACCAGCGGGGGGTGGGCCGTCCATGACGACGATCGGGATGCCGCGCTTGCGCAGAATCTCCAGCGCAGGCTCGTCGTGATCGCGAACGCGCAGGAGCACGGCGGCGTCCATGGGGGCGGTCTCGAGCAGTGAGTTTTCCTCGGGGATGCCAGACGGCGACGTGAGTAGCAGCACGCCGAGCCCCATGTCGCCCAGGTCGGAGATCAGGCCGTCCATGATCTGCAGGATCAGCGGTGCGCGGAAGGCGAGCGTGAGAGAGTCGTGAATGACGACGCCCACCACATGCGAGCGGCCGGACCGCAGCGCACGGCCCGCAGCGGAGGGACCGCCGTATTCGAGCTCGGCAGCAGCCTTCTCTACGCGCGCCTTCATCTCCGGGGAGATGGGACCCGCGCCGGAGTAGCTGAGAGAGACCGTGGAAAGCGATACCCCGGCCTTTGCCGCGACATCGGCCATGGTGGGACGGCCATTCTTAGCCATGAATTCCTCCTGGAAGCGTTGCTTCGTTTAGACTATCGGTGAACAAGGCACGCGTACCCCGTATGTTCGGAACGCGCCGCGGTACCGCCGACGTTGGCCCAGAGCCCACGTACGTGCGAGCGGGTTCGCCTTCAGGAGTTACACACCATGGTCCTCATGACTGATTTTGCGCCCACTAACGAGCCCTCGCGCTCACGGGTGAAGTACGCGCGCGCCGGCGTGCTGTCCCTCTTTGCACTCATGGGCGCCATGTCCGCGACGCTGCTCTCACGCATGCCCTCGATGCGCGATGGTCTAGGAGTCAGTTCGTCGGAACTGGCGACGCTCATCATCTTCGGTGCGGCCGGCGCCCTCTGCGCGCTCGCGGTTACGGGCTGGTCCGTCGCGCGCTTCGGCACCCGCAAGGTGCTGTGGTGGTCGAGCTTCTCCTACCTGGTCGCCATCTTCGCGGTGGGTATCGCGACGGCAAACGCTGTACCGTGGCTCTTCGCCGCGGGCTACTTCTTTGTCTCCGTGTCCTTCGCCTTCACCAACGTGGCGATGAACGCCGAGGCCGCCGAGGTCGAGCGACGTATGGAGCGCGCCATCATGCCGCAGTTCCACGCGGCATTCTCCGTGGGAGTCGCGCTCGGACTCGGAGCGGGCGCATTGGTCTCCCACATGGGTGTCGGAGTCCTGTGGCACTTCATCGCGGCCGGAATCATCCTGACAGCGATTCGACTGGGCGTGATTCCCATGGCCGTCCTGGACGGCGTCGCCAAACCGGCGGAACCCGGCACCAGCATCGGCGGGCCTTTTGCCACCGCAAAGAACGAGTTCAAGGAGCGCCGCGTCGTCCTGATCGGGTTCATCATCTTCGCGGCGTCGATGACGGAGATGATTGCCGCGCAGTGGATGGCCCTGTCCGTCGTAGACGACTTTGGCCGCAATGAGGCTGTTGGCGACGTCATCTACTGGGTCTTCGTCGTGTCGATGGTGACCGTGCGCTGGTTCGGCGCCCCCATCATCGGCAAGCTCGGACGCGTCAAGAGTTTGCGCATCGCCGCGATTTCCGTTGTCATCGGCATCCTGTTGTTCGCCTTCGCGCCCGTGTTCTGGCTCATCCCGGTTGCTGCTGTCTTCTGGGGAATGGGTGCAGCGCTGGGGGCGCCCATCGGCTTCTCCGCCGCTGCGGACGAGCCCAAGCACGCCGCGGCTCGCTTGGCCGCTGTCGCCTCCTTCTCCACGATTGCCGGGCTCGTTGTCCCGCCGCTCGTGGGTCAGCTCGCCGAGTTCATTCCGCTGCGGGAGGCCATGCTCGTGGTGATCATCGCATCGGTCACGTCCTTTGTGCTCGCACGTTCCGTCAGGCGAGGCGGTAGCCTCTTCCGCAGCCGTCGCGCCATGGAGCGCCAACTGGGCGCCGCCGTGGTGCGAAGCGACGAGGCCCAGACCGGCGGCAATGCCGCCGTATCGCTCGAGGGAACGCTTGACGAGGGGCCGCCCGCCAAGGGTGCTGATTCGGCCGTCGCCTCGCGCAAGTAGCACCGCTCACGACGGATACGCTGGCGTCATGACTGATGTGGCCCAGACCCAACTCGCGGACCTCACCACCCTGCGGGTGGGAGGCCCGGCGCGCGCGCTCGTCGACACCAACTCCGAGCCTGAGTTCATTGACGCTGTTCGCACGGCCGATGCCACGCAGACCCCGCTGCTCGTGCTTGGCGGAGGCTCCAATATCTTGGTCTCCGATGACGGCTTCGCGGGCACCGTGGTGCGCGACGACCGTCACGATCTGACCGTGCAGGACGATGGCGCATGCGGGGGAGTGTCCGTCACCATCAGTGCTGGCATGCCCTGGGACGACGTGGTCGCGCGCGCGGTTGATGAGGGCTGGGTGGGGTTGGAGGCGCTCTCCGGAATACCGGGCTCCACCGGGGCGACTCCCGTGCAAAACGTGGGTGCGTACGGCGCTGAGGTTGCGGACTCTACCGCGCTGGTGCGCACCTGGGATCGCCATGAGAACCGGGTGCGCTCGCTCGCGCGTGTGGACTGCCAGTTCGGTTACCGCGACTCGCTGCTCAAGCGCTCCATGCGCGGGCTCGGTCCCGACGGTCACCTGTGGCGTCCCACCCCGCGCTACGTGGTCCTCGACGTGACGCTGCACATGCGCACCGGAACGCTGTCCTCGCCTATCCGGTACGCGCAACTCGCGCAGACTCTCGGCGTCGAGGTGGGGGAGCGTGCGCCCATGGGGGACGTGCGCGCCGCAGTCCTCTATCTGCGCGGTTCCAAGGGCATGGTGCTGGACGACGGCGACTTCGACACCTGGAGTGCCGGTTCGTTCTTCACGAACCCGATTTTGAGCGCCGATGCCGCGGCAGCCTTGCCCGCCGATGCTCCCCGCTACCCGGCGGGCAGTGCGCACCCTGAAGGCGCGGTCAAGACGAGCGCCGCCTGGCTGATCGAGCGCGCCGGCTTCGGCAAGGGCTTCGCCCTTATGCCCGATGCACGGGCTAGCCTGTCCACCAAGCACACACTCGCGCTGACGAATCGCGGGAATGCTCGCGCGGGAGACGTCGTAGCGCTCGCACGCGCGGTGCGGCAAGGCGTGCGCGACGCGTTCGGCATCAACCTGATCCCGGAGCCCGTCACGCTCGGGGTCGACCTCTAGCGTTCGCTGAACCTACAGCACCCCCACTGTCGCTTGAGGGTGCGGGCGTAGCACGCACACGGCCCCCATCCCAGGAGGGATGAGGGCCGTCGCTGAGGCTGCTGTGACCTACTCGGTCGCGATCGCCTTGAGGATGTCCAGCTTGGAGGCACGCCATGCGGGCCAGATCGCGGCCACGACACCAGCGATCGCGGCGAGCACCGTGTAGATGCCCAGCCATATCCACGGCACCGTGACCCCATCAAAGCCGAAGTCGGCCAGGGCAAGTACCAACGCTGACCCGAGCCCAAGCCCGAGCAGCATGCCGAGTATGGCCCCGAATATCGCCATCACCATCGACTCGAGTGTCACCATCCTCCACACGGACCTCTTGCGCAGACCAACGGCGCGGAGCAACCCGATCTCTCGGGTGCGCTCGGTGACGGACAGCAGCAGCGTGTTGGCCACGCCCAAAATTGCGATAACCAAGGCAGACCCGAGAAGCGCGGAGATGACGCCGAGCAGCAGGTCGATGAACTGGTTGGCGAACTGCGCCAATTCGCCAGGCGACTGCACCAGCACCGTGGGGTACTCGGCGGCCAGTTCGTCACTGAGCGTGGTTTGTAGTGCCTCGACGTCGGTGCCGGGATCCGCGGAGACGAGGAGTTGTGCCACCACCACGTCGCCAAGGATCTCCTCGCCGGTAGCCCAGTCGACGTTGAAGTCGCCGCCATTTTCGTCGTTGAAGAGGCCCGTGACCTCGACGTCCATGGTGGATCCGCCGCCTGTCAGCGTCACGGTGTCACCCACCTCGACGCCCTGATCCTGGATGGCCTGGCCAATGTACGTGCCGTCGCCCACCTCGGTGATGTCGGGATCCGTCTCGAAGGTCATGAGGTCCGTCGAGGCCTCGACGTCGATCACGGCGATGCGGCTATCCGCGCCGTCATACTGAATTGGGCCCACGCCGACGCGTGCCACCTCGTCGACCCCGTCTGTGTTGGTGACAAGGTCAATGGCCGAGTCCGGGATACCGGTGCCCGCCGTGTCGATGACAAAGTAGTCCGCTGAGGTCGAGTCGAACTGGGCCGTCACGGTGGTCTTCAATGACTCGGTGAACGTCGCAACAAGGGCGAGCAACATCACACCGATCATCAGTGCCGCCGCAGTATTTGCGCTGCGGCGCGGCTCACGTCGAATGTTGTTCGCAGCGAGCTTGCCGTCCACCTTGAACAGGCGTGTCAGCACGCCGCGTAGGCCAAAGGCGATCGGGACAAGGAACTGCGCCGCGAGCAGGCTCATTCCCAAGACCAGGAGCACGGCGCCCACACCCACGTAGATGTAGGGCTTGTCGAAGTCCCCAAAGAGGCCAAGGAACACGGTCCCGATGCCAATGATCGCCATTGCCGATCCCACAATGTTGCGCGTGTGCAACGGCTTCTTGGATTCGGTGGCTGACTCACGTAGCGCCTCCATGGGGGAGATGCGCGAAGCGTGAATGGCGGGGGCGATTGCCGAGGCCATCGTAACGAGGAGGCCAAGGCCATAGGCCCAGGCGATGGCGTCTGGCGGGAGCGTCAGGACGCCAAAAATGTCGCCGACGGCAAGCTTGGCGATAGCCGTGATGCCGAGCGCGAGCACATAGCCCATGATGAGCCCGATCGTGGACGCGACGATTCCCACCACCAGCGCCTCGAGGAGGATCATGCGGCGCACCTGCTGGCCGGTCACGCCCACCGCACGCAGCAGCCCGAACTCACGGGTGCGCTGGGTGACGATGATGCGGAAGGTGTTGACGATGATGTATGCGCCCACAAACAGCGAGATCAGGGCGAACGCGATGGAGAAAATGTCGACGTATTGGACCACGCTCTGCACGGCCTCGACAGACTCGGCGGCCTTGTCTTCGCCGGTGATGGCGCGGGTGCCCTCGGGCAGTTCCTCGCCTATGGCCGCCGCGACGTCGTCGACGTTGGCGTCCTCGTCAGCGATCACGCTGATGGTGGAGTACCCGGGAATGTCGCTATTGAACGCGTGAACGTCATCGGTGCTCATCCACGCAAACTTGGCGCCAAGTGAGGTTCCGCTCGTCAGCTCTACCGATCCCACCAGCGTGTACTCCGAGGAGCCCTCGCTTCCCGCAATCTTCACGGTGTCGCCGAGGGCGTAGCCGCTGGCGAAGGTGTCGGCGTCCAGCACCACGTCGCCCGGTCCGGTGGGCGCAGTACCCTCCGCGATTGCGCCGGTGTCGATATCTGCGTTGCCGTTCCAGTTCTGCACGAAGGTGGGAGGACCGGGCTGGTTGGAGGCGGCATCGGGAGCCACGAGCGCACCCTGCGTGATCACGACACCGTAGGCGTCAGCCACGCCGTCGGTTGCCTGGACCGCGGCGAGGTCGGCATCGCTGAGCGGCTCCTCATCGGGGGAGAACAGGACGTCTGAGTTGGGATCGGCCTCGACGACGACGTCGATGCTGGAGTAGGTGTCCGAGAACAGGTCCGAGAACCCGGAGGACAACGAGTTGGTGAAGATCTGCGTGGCGGCCACGAGCGAAACGCCCAGAGCGACGGCCACGGCGGTCAGAATCAGCCGCTTGGGGCTGTGTTTGATCGACTTGATGGCGAGGCGGAACATGTACTAGTGCCCCATCTGCTTCATGCGGTCGAGTACCTTCTCCGCGCTCGGATCGCGCATTTCATCCACGATCTTGCCGTCCTCGAGGAACAGGATCCTGTCGGCGTACGATGCTGCGGTCGGGTCGTGCGTGACCATCACGATGGTCTGGCCAAACTCCTTCACGGCGCGACGCATGAATCCCAGCAGCTCGGCGCCGGAACGCGAGTCGAGGTTTCCGGAGGGCTCGTCCGCGAAGATGATCTCGGGGCGCGACACGAGCGCCCGGGCCACGGCCACGCGCTGCTGCTGGCCACCGGAGAGTTCGGCGGGAAGGTGAGTGAGGCGGTCGGCCAGGCCGAGGATGCCGATGATCTCGTCAAACCACTCCTTGTCGACCTTGTCTCCCGCGATGTCGATGGGCAGCGTGATGTTCTCGCGCGCCGTGAGCGACGGAATCAGGTTGAAGGACTGGAACACGAATCCGATGTTGTTGCGGCGCACCTCGGTGACCTGCGCCTCGCTCAGCGTGGTGATGACGATGTCGGAGATGGACGACTCCCCTGCGGTCAGGCGGTCCAGCCCGGCGAGCGTGTGCAGAAGCGTCGACTTGCCGGAGCCCGACGGGCCCATGATGGCGGTGAACTCGCTGCGCGCGATGTCGACGCTGACGCCGTCGAGGGCGCGGACGGCCATCTCTCCGGTGCCGTAGTCCTTGTAGCCGTCGCGCATCTGGGCGGCGAGGCTGGTGGTTGTGGTGGCGGTCATGGGATTACCTTTCGCGGGGGAGGAAGCGCGGAAAACCGACGGCCGATGCCGTGGCGGCATCGGGCGTTCGTCACCTAGTCTCGCGAACATCGGCGAGATCCGCCATCGTCCAATAGAACGGTTTTTAGGGTCGGGGTACCACGATGCCGGAGTTGTACGCCTCCACGACGGCCTGGACGCGGTCCCGCACGCCCAACTTCGTCAGGATGTGGCTCACGTGCGTCTTGACGGTGGTGTTGGACACGAAGAGCTCGGACGCGATCTCCTGATTCGAGAGCCCACGGGCCATCAGAAGCAGCACCTCGACCTCACGATCCGACAGGTCGCCGATAGCCTCGGGGGATGGCACGTGGTTGTCCGGGTCGGCACCCGCGGGATTCTGAGCGAGGGCTCCACTCGCGAACTTCTCGATCACCCGGCGCGTCACCTCGGGAGCGAGCAGCGCCTCGCCCCCAGCGACCACCCGCACCGCGTTGACCAGGGTGTCCCCGTCCGCACTCTTGAGGAGGAAGCCCGACGCACCCGCACGCAGTGCTTCATAGACGTATTCGTCGTCGTCAAAGGTCGTGAGAATGACGACGTGAACGTCGGGGCACTCCGCGACCAGTTCGCGCGTCGCCGTCAATCCGTCCACTCCCGGCATGCGGATGTCCATGAGCACCACGTTGGGCTCAGTTTCACGCGCCATCGCGAGCGCTTCCGAACCATCCGCGGCCTCGCCGCAGACGTCGAGGTCGTCCTCCGACTCCAGGATCATCTTGAGGCCGACGCGCACCATCGCCTGGTCATCGACTAGTCCAACTCGAATCATGTGCGGCCCCTTTCGGGCGTGATCGGCGTGGCGGAGCGTGGTCGCGTGGAGTGGACTTGGTCGTCCCCGGACGGCAACACCGCGTGAACACGGTAGCCGCCGCCGGAGCGCGGGCCCACATCGAGTGTCCCGCCCAGTGCGGTGATCCGCTCCCGCATTCCGTCGATGCCGTGGCCACCGGAGTGCATCGCCTCGGAGATGACGCCGCGGCCATCGTCCTCGACGGTAATCGTCACAGCATCGGCTTCGCGCACGACCGCCACGGTCGCATTGGCACCGGGGCCGGCATGCTTCATGGCGTTCGTCAGCGACTCTTGGACCACGCGGAACGCGCTCAGCTCGACGCCCGCGGGGACGTGGGCGGATCCGGATACCTCGAGCGACACGGGCAGTCCCGCATCCTCGACCTGCTGAACCAAGTCGGGCAGCGCTGCCAGCGAGGGCATGGGCAAGAGGTCAAAGGCGGTGTGGTGCTCGGCCGCAGCATCGTCGCTCTCTCCAAGCGTCGCCCGGCCCGTCACCCCTTCCGCCGCCTCGGCCTCCGAGGCGCGCAGCACACCGATCATGCGTTGCATCTCCATCAATCCAGTGCGGCCTGACTCGCTAATGGTGTGCAGCGCCTCGGCCACCCGTGGGTCGCCGTCCTTCGCCAGCCTGGCGGCGCCCTCGGCCTGCAGGGTCATCACCGTGACCTCGTGTGCGACCACGTCATGCAACTCTCGGGCGATCCGTGCCCGCTCGGCCCGGACAGCATCGGCCGCTGCATTTTTGCGCGCCTGGTCCTGGCGGGCATGGGCAATCTCGAGTTCGGTGAGGCGCAAGTGACGGCGGTTGTCGGACAATCCAATCCCGAGCGCGATCACCAGCGCTACGAGAGTCGAAATGACGGCCGCGACCTGCACGTTGTCGCTGGTGAGCACGCCCATTGCCGTCCAGGCGCTGACGACCAGGATGGCGCCGATTCCATGCAGTAGCGCGGATCGGCGGGGCAGGTACAGGCCCACGCCGTAAAGGGCGACCACCAGCCCTAGGATGCTGGCGGCGTTGGGATAGCCGATCGCGACAAAGATCATCCAGGCCAGGATCGAGACCCACAGGATGGTCCGAGGAGCCCGGTGACGCCACGCGAGCGGCAGGGTCATGAGTGCGATCAGGACGATCGCCTTGGGGGTGACCTCCGGCCGCGCGTCGCTACCGATCTCGTAGAGCCCAATCAGGGCAATAGCGAAGAGGCCGACCGCAATGAGCGCGTCGCCTGCGCGGGGCATCCTTACTCTCACGTGCCCCACCCTAGGACAGGGAGCGCCGCGAAGGCATCGGCCACAGGAATGATGGCCAGTCGCCTACCGGTCGTTCGGGCGCTGCCAGCGGAACGTCTTGATGGTGACGGCAAGCCCCACGACAAACCAGATCGCCAGCACGATCGCCGTGGCCGGGTGCTGCCAACTGCCAGCGGCCTCCTGCGCGGCGAAGCTGTCCGGTAGGAACACCGATCGCATGCCCTGCGCGAGCCACTTCAGCGGGAACACCTCGGCGATGTGCTGCAGCCATGACGGCAGCTGCGTGAACACAAAGAACACGCCAGAGATGAATTGCAGCGATAACACGATGGGCGTCAGCACAGCCGGCGCGGAGCGACCCCTGCGTGCAAGCGAGCTGAACGCGATGCCCAGCACGGTCGACGCCGCGGTCCCCAGCAGGAACACCCACGCGAAGGTCAACCACTTGGCGGGGTCGGTAGGGATGGGAATGTCGTAGAGCAGCGCGCTCACCAGGAGCAGCAGCGCGATCTGGATGATCGACACCATCAACACGTGCACGATCTTGCCCATGAAGAATGCCGACGCCGGCAATGGGCTGCCGTGAATGCGCTTGAGAACGTCGTCATCGCGGTCGATCGCCAGCGAGATGCCCAGCGACTGGAAGCCGGTGTTCATGATTCCCGAGGCAATCATGCCCGCGAGGAAGTACTGCTTGAAATCCACACCCCCGCCGATGTCGTTGCCGCCCATGATGGACGCAAACAGAATCAACAGCAGGATGGGGAACATGAAGATGAATAGCATCTGCTCGCGCGAGCGGCTGAACTCCTTGGTCTCCAGCACTGCGCGCTCCCACACGAGCGCCGCCATGGACGGGCGCTTGTTCGCGGCCGATGCTGGGGCTGGCTTGCTCGCAGGGATTCGGCTCATGAGGTTGCCTCCTCGGTAGCGATGACCTCGCCAGGCATGGCGGCATCGCCTTCCGCACTCGCCTCGTCATCGGTTTTCCCGATGAGGTCGAGGTACACGTCCTCGAGGGACGGCCGCCGAATCTCGAGGTCCTTGACCTCGCCGTCGTGAGTAGCAAGGAGTCCGCGAACAGTGGCAGTGGGGGTCTTGGTGACCTCGGTACGAGAGGTGACCGCGCCATCGGCGCCAGGTTCTGACCAGGCCACCACGGCATCGGCCGCACGGGCGCGCAAGCCCGCGGGAGTGTCGAGCGCGACCATCTTCCCACGGGCGATAACGGCGAGGCGGTCGGCGAGGTGCTCGGCCTCGTCGAGGTAGTGCGTCGTCAGTACGACCGTGGTGCCGCCGTCTTTGAGTGACTCGATGAGGTGCCAGAACTGGCGGCGAGCCTCGGGGTCGAAGCCGGTGGTCGGCTCGTCGAGGAACATCAGCTCGGGACGGCCCACGACGGCGAGGGCGACATCGAGACGGCGTCGCTGGCCTCCCGACAGCGCCGTGGAACGGACGTTCGCCTTCTCCTCGAGGCCCACCTCCGCGATCGTTTCTTCGACGTCGCGCGGATGGGGGAACAGGTGGCTCTGGTGCGCGACCATCTCGCGGACCGTCAGGGGTGCGTTGGTGGAGGTCGACTGCAACATGATGCCGAGCCGCTCGCGCCACTCGCGCGTGGGGTGCGCGGGGTCGAGTCCCAGCACCGTCGCCTCACCGGAGGTGCGCTTGCGGAATCCCTCGAGAATCTCAACCGTCGTGGATTTGCCGGCGCCGTTGGGGCCCAGAATCGCGAAGATCTCCCCGGTGTTGATGGTGAGGTCCAGGCCGTCGACGGCGTTCAGTTCGCCGTAGGTCTTGCGTAGGTCGCGGATGGTGATCGCGGGTTGGTTCATAGTCACGAGGCTAATGCCCCTCAGTGGTGGGTCGGACATCGGCGGGTCGCCATGCCAGGTAGAAACCTGCGGCAGAGAGGGCCAGCGTGATGGGGGTGAAGATCAGCGTCTCGGTGAGCGTCGTTGCGGCGAGGTTGCCCAAGGTATTGAGCGCGAATAGCCCGCCCATCGCCCACATGGACCCGCGGACGATGCGCGGCGATGGGCGGGACAGCCATTGCGCCCGCGCCGCGGTCATCCAGCCAAAGGCGGACACCGTGACAAGCGCCCCGAGTTCACCGATGCGGGCGGTGGTCTCGTCGGGGTAGCGTCCGCCGCCGAGGTACTCGAAAGGAATGCCGCCGGCGAGGGCGACGACGTGGACAGCGCCCACGGCGCCGAGCAGGCAAGTCGCTGCTTTAGCGACATGGTGAGGATTCATTTCTCTCCCGTGGAGTGTTGACTCCCCGAGTATGGCCGCGACGCCGCAGGCACCGCATCATCCACAAGGACAAGAAACGCGTCCGCCTAGCGAATGACTGCTACGGGTTTAACCCTCGGCGAGCAAGCTCTGGATACGGCCGACGCCTTCGATCAGATCATCGTCGCCAAGAGCGTAGCTGAGGCGCGCGTACCCGCTGGGGCCGAATGCCTCACCCGGAACCACGGCCACCTCGGCTTCCTCGAGGATGACGGCCGCTAGGTCGATCGAGGACTCGATCTTGCGACCGCGAATCGTGCGGCCAATCAGTCCCTCGACGGACGGGTACGCATAGAAGGCGCCCTTGGGCGTGGGCACGATGAGGCCGTCGATCTCGCGCAGCATCGACACCATGGTTTGGCGGCGACGGTCAAATGCTTTGCGCATCTCGTAGACCTCGTCGAGGCTGCCATTGAGCGCTGCGATCGCCGCACGCTGCGAGACGTTGGCGACGTTGCTGGTGAGGTGGCTCTGGAAGTTAGTGGCCGCTTTGATGACGTCCATGGGGCCCACCATCCAGCCCACGCGCCAGCCGGTCATGGCGTAGGTCTTGGCCACTCCGTTGAGCACGATGCAGGTGTCGGCGAGGTCGGGAACAACGGACAGCATCGGTGTGAATGCCGCGTCCTCGTAGAGGAGGTGCTCGTAAATTTCGTCGGTGATGACCCAGATCCCGTGCTCCAGGGCCCACTCGCCAATGTCCTTGGTCTGCTCAGCCGTGTAGACGGCGCCCGTGGGGTTGGACGGCGAGCAGAACAGCAGCGCCTTGGTCGCGTCAGTGCGTGCTTCTTCGAGCTGCTCGACCGTGACGAGGTAGTCCTGGTCGGCGCCGGCGAACACCTCGACGGTGGTCGCGCCCGTGAGGGCGATGGCCTCTGGGTACGTGGTCCAATACGGAGCGGGGAGGATGACCTCGTCGCCCGGGTCGAGGATCGCGGCGAACGCCTGGAAGACGGCCTGCTTGCCGCCGTTGGTCACGAGCGTCGAAGCAGGGTCGATCTCGTAGCCAGAGTCGCGCTTGGTCTTGTCCGCGATGGCCTGGCGCAGGTCGGGGAGACCCGAGGCGGGGGTGTATCGGTGGTTCTTGGGGTCCTTTGCTGCCTCAATGGCTGCGTCCACGATGAACTGCGGCGTGGGGAAGTCGGGCTCACCAGCTCCGAAGCCGATCACGGGCCGTCCGGCGGCCTTGAGGGCCTTGGCCTTCGCGTCGACGGCGAGGGTGGCTGAGGGTGCGATGGCACCGAGGCGGGCAGAGACGCGGCGAGAGGCTGAGGAGGTCACGGTTTTCATTCTTCCACACCGGCCGATGCCCCTCACCCGCTGTGCTGGCTCCGGCTGCGGCAGTCGTGCCCCACTCACGCCCCGCCGCCTGCGGGGGTTGCGCTCTCACCCGGAGTGCTAGCTCCGCCTGCGGCAGTCGTGCCCCGACCCGCTGTGCTCGCGTCTCACTTTCCGCCCGATCGTTCGGTCCGTTCGTGAAGGACGATAGAAGCATCGTCCTGCGTTTTGGCCCCAGTGTCCCCTGCGGAAGGGCCCCGCGGATACGCACCTTCACGAAGGAACCAGCCCCACCACGAACACCTTGCCACCACTCACCGGTTATCCACAGATGTGCTCTCGCGACAGCGCCGACCATCGCTCTGCGGGACCGTGGCAGGGTGGACGTGGCGAAGCGAGTGGCCGACCTTGGTGGTGCGGCGCGTACCGGCACGTTGCTGAGTCTGGGCTTTCAGAAGCGGGATATCGCCGGCGCAGTTCGCGAGAATCGCATGACGCGTGTCGCTCGCGGTGTCTACGGGGTGCCTGGAGTCACCCCGATGATGCTTGATTGTGTCCGGCTCGGCGCGCAGGTCACCTGCGTGAGCGCCCTTGCTCGCCACGGCATTTCACTCATCAATCTGCCGGATGGGGCTCATCTCGAGGTGCCGAGCAACTTCGCGGCGCGGGGCCGTGGCTCGGCGCGCACCCGGCTTCACTACGCAAGCGACTGCTGCCGTGGAGCTACCCCGGGGACAGTGGTCTCCGTCGCCCGCGCACTTATTGCTGCGAGCGCTTGCCTTACCCCGCGCGAGCATCTAGTCGCGCTCGACTCTGCCCTGAACAAGGGGCTTGTGAACGTCAATCACATCGCGCCCGTTTCAAGCCGACTCGTGGACTCGCGCGGCCGTGCCATCGCGGAATTCGCGCGGGAGCGCAGGGAGTGGCTCGTCGCTCACGCCGATGGTCGGGCAGAATCCCCACTCGAGACACTGGTGCGCGTGGATCTGGTTGAGGCGGGATTTGCCGTGCAACCGCAGAGATTTGTCGATGGGGTAGGTCGGGTAGATCTGCTGGTCGAGGGGCAGTTGGTGGTCGAGACTGACGGCCGCCGCCATCACGACGACCCGCACGCGTTCCAGCGGGACCGGGAACGCGACCGTATGCTCTTGCGTTGCGGATTTCGGGTCATGAGATTCACCTACGCGGACCTCGTCGGTGCTCGAGCGATCGACATCGTTGCCGAGGTGAGCGCCGCCCTCGCCACCGACCGCTCCTGAAGGACGAAGTCAGCATCGTCCTGAATGAAGGGGTCAAAAGCCCGATCCGGAAGGCCAGTATTGGTCTCGCCCTTCACGAACGGTCGCAGCACCATGGTTGACGTCGCCTCAGTTCGGAGCGCATGCACGGTATTTCGGAGCACGTGCACGGTTGTGGTCTCGACGTGCGCCTCGCGCTGACGTATCGTGGATAGTTGCCTAGCGCCGCCGGGGCCAGCATTTGTCCATCAGGGACCAGGACCCAATCAGCGGAGCGGACTCGAGTTCGCTTTACGGCCCGAAAAGCCGTAGCATTGCTAGTCGGCGATTGACATTCGTCATGATGACCTGCGCCCAAAACGCAGCAACAGAATGTCGATCTCCAAAGGGAAACCAACCTTTCCCGAAGGGCAGTGGCGCAATTGGTAGCGCATCGGTCTCCAAAACCGACGGTTGTGGGTTCGAGTCCCGCCTGCCCTGCAGAGCGCGGTATTTCACCGCGTGAGTGAAAGTAAGCATGTCTCCCACAAAGCAAAGGACTATTCGGTGAGTGAATCTGCCGTGACCGACGCCGGTGAGGACGACCCGCGCCACGAAAAGCGAGAGGGCCGCTCGATCTTTGGCCGCATCGCACTGTTCGTGCGCCAGGTGATCTCCGAACTGCGCCGTGTCGTCACGCCCACGCGTGAAGAGCTGATCCGCTACATCTGGGTGGTCGTTGGCTTCGTGGCCGTCATGATGGTTCTGGTCTTCGTGCTCGATGTGGCATTCGGCTGGCTCTCGCAGAAGGTTTTCGGCGGCTAAGCGCCGTCGAGTAAAGGAAGTGGTGCACCGATGAGTGACGACAAGATTGACGACGCGCTGAACAAGGCTGAGGCCTTGGTCGCTGACGTTGACGCAGCCCTCACTGAGGCGTCTGCGGCCGCGGAAGAGCCCGCTCAGGTTCCCGTCGACGAGGCCGGCTTTGCCGATGCTCCCGCCGATGCCGTGATCGAGGGCGACGACGACACCGTTCCCGGCGACGACGCGGTTGACCCTGCCGAGGTTGCAGCGGTTATCGAAGAGGCCGACGACGCTGACCAGGACTTGGCTGAGCCCGTCTCGGATCCGGCCGCAGAGTTCAAGATGGAACTGCGCATGCGCGAGGGCGACTGGTATGTCGTGCACAGCTACTCCGGTCACGAGAAGCGCGTGAAGCAGGCTATTGAGCACCGCATCGCGAGCCTCAACATGGAGGACTACATCTTCCAGGTCGAGGTCCCGATGGAAGAGGTCGCAGAGATCAAGAACGGCCAGCGCAAGCTCGTCACCCGCGTGCGGATGCCCGGCTACGTCCTGGTCCGCATGTACCTAGGCGACGAGTCCTGGGGCACCGTTCGCAACACGCCTGGCGTCACCGGTTTTGTCGGTCACGCACACCAGCCGGTTCCGCTCACCATTGACGAGGTCTACTCGATGCTGGTGACCCCCGAGACCGCCGCAGCCGTCGAGGACGAGCAGTCGTCGAAGGCCACCCCCGTGGAGGTCGACTTTGTTGTCGACGAGGCAATCACCGTCATCGACGGCCCGTTCGCCACGCTCCCCGGCACCATTTCCGAGATCAACGTCGAGAGCCAGAAGCTCCACGTCCTCGTATCCATCTTCGGCCGGGAAACTCCGGTCGAACTGTCGTTCAACCAGGTCCAGAAGATCTAGGTTCCTGGCAGGACAACACCACGGCGGTCACCATCCGCCACGAGCAATAGAAGGACCCAAACATGGCACCCCCTAAGAAGAAGGTCGCTGGTCTGATTAAGCTTCAGATCCAGGCTGGCGCCGCAAACCCCGCACCGCCCGTGGGCCCCGCCCTCGGTCAGCACGGTGTGAACATCATGGAGTTCTGCAAGGCCTACAACGCGGCGACCGAGTCGCAGCGTGGCAATGTGGTTCCCGTCGAGATCACGGTCTACGAAGACCGCTCGTTCACCTTCATTACCAAGACCCCTCCTGCAGCCGAGCTCATCAAGAAGGCAGCTGGCGTTGCAAAGGGATCTGGCGTTCCGCACACGGACAAGGTTGGCTCGATTACCGAGGCACAGGTCCGCGAGATCGCGACGACGAAGATGGAAGACCTCAACGCGAACGACATCGACGCTGCGTCGAAGATCATCGCCGGCACCGCCCGCTCCATGGGTATCACCGTTAAGTAGTTCCACCCCAAGTGGGAGGGCCGCGCTGGCCCGCCACCACGACTGCAAAGGAAACATCAGCAGATGACTAAGCGCTCAAAGGCTTACAACGACGCAGCCCAGCTCGTCGACCGTAGCCAGCTCTACACGCCGATCGAGGCCCTCCGCCTCGCTCAGAAGACGTCCTCCAAGAACACCGACTCGACCATCGATGCGGTTTTCAAGTTGGGCGTTGACCCTCGTCACGCGGACCAGTCGGTTCGCTCCACCGTCATCCTTCCGCACGGCACCGGTAAGACCGCTCGGGTCCTGGTCTTCGCCAACGGCGAGAAGGCAGACGCCGCCCGCGAGGCCGGCGCAGACATCGTCGGTGGCGACGAGCTCATCGAGGAGGTGCAGAACGGTCGTCAGGACTTCGACTCCGTTGTTGCCACCCCCGACCTGATGGGCAAGGTTGGTCGTTTGGGTAAGGTCCTGGGTCCCCGTGGCCTCATGCCTAACCCCAAGACCGGCACCGTGACGATGGACGTGGCCAAGGCCGTGTCCGACATCAAGGGCGGAAAGATCGAGTTCCGCGTCGACAAGCACGCCAACCTCCACACCGTGGTCGGCAAGGCGTCGTTCGGCGACGAGAAGTTGCTCGAGAACTACAAGACGATCGTGGACGAAATCGTTCGCGTGAAGCCTTCCGCTTCTAAGGGCAAGTACATCGTCAAGGCCGCGATCTCCGCGACCACTGGCCCCGGTATCCTCGTGGATCCGTTGGCGAAGGCAGCAGAGTAGAGCTGCACTAAGAAACGCACTCGTGCGACGCCCGGCGATCCCGGGTTGAGCGCAGAGAGCATGGTGCACGCGCGCCTTCAACCCCCCAGCGCGTGTGTCACCCGGGCCGGTTCCCCTGAGGGGAACCGGCCCTTCTTCGTCTCCCCAGCATCGGCCGATGCTTGAAAGTCTTTCCGCCGATGCCTCGGCTGGTTGGCCGCGACGACGGGGGATTTGCTTCGGGGGAGCGAACGCCGTACGATTGCCTACGCCCAAAGACCGCCGGTCGTCGGGGCGGGAGCCGCAAGGTGACCAACCGACACGAAGTTCCGCAGCAGTGGAAGCCAGCGCAGAGCGAGTACAGGTTTGTCGGATTAGTCTGATGCGCCCATGTGCCCCGCCCTGTGCGGGGCTTTTTTGTTGGTCGGAGCGGGATACCTGCGGTCGCATCAACGGAAGGACAACCATGGCGACGCCAGACAAGGTGGCGGCAGTAAAGGACCTCGCGGATCAGTTCCGTGACTCCGACGCTGTCGTAATCACCGAGTACCGCGGTCTCTCGGTACCCCAGCTCGCTGAGCTGCGTACCAAGCTCCGCGGCGCAGCAACCTTCAAGGTTGCGAAGAACACTCTCGCGGCGCTCGCGGCTAAGGATGCCGGCGTAGAAGGTCTTGACGACCTCTTCGTTGGTCCCACGGCCATTGCATTCGTCACCGGTGACCCGGTGGAGGCTGCAAAGAGTCTGAAGGAGTTCAGCAAGGACAACAAGGCGCTCGTCCTCAAGGGCGGCGTTCTTGATGGTGCCGTGCTGTCTGCTGACGAGATCAACAAGCTCGCAGACCTCGAGTCCCGTGAAGTACTGCTCGCAAAGACGGCAGGCGTCCTCAAGGCGTCGCTGTTCGGAGCTGCATATCTTTTCCAGGCCCCGCTTGCTCAGGCAGCGCGAGGCGTCGAAGCCCTGCGTGCGAAGCAGGAAGACGCAGCCTAACGGCTGCACCCCCCAAACAACCCCTGCTTACGCAGAATTAGGAAGGAAGCCACCATGGCTAAGCTCACCACCGATCAGCTGATCGACGCGTTCAAGGAACTGACCCTCATCGAGCTCTCGGAGTTCGTCAAGGCGTTCGAGGAGACCTTCGAGGTTTCCGCTGCTGCCCCCGTTGCCGCTGCTGCCGCTCCGGCCGCTGCTGCCGCTGAAGAGGTTGAGGAGAAGGACGAGTTCGACGTCATCCTCGCCGAGGTCGGCGACAAGAAGATCCAGGTCATCAAGGAGGTGCGCGCACTCACGAGCCTCGGTCTCGGTGAGGCGAAGGCACTCGTTGACGGCGCACCCAAGGCTGTTCTTGAGGGCGCAAAGAAGGAAGACGCTGAGAAGGCCAAGGAGGTCCTCGAGGCCGCTGGCGCCAAGGTCGAGCTCAAGTAGTTTCGACTTCTCGCTGAAGCGGAGGCCGGGTCGATGCGAAAGCATCGGCCCGGCCTTTGCCGTTCCCGGCATCGGCGAATGTCCCCTGCGCCTACATCCGGACCCATTTTCGGCGAGAAAGCAGCGTAGATGTAAGCGCAGGAGCAGTCGGCGCGGAAGCGGCGACATGGCTTTTGCCCCACGGGTGGGTTGCGATTTGGTTCCTGTCCTCCACCGACACGCGCGTCACTGTTGACGACTTTGAATTTTGGGTGGACAATCTCGCGATTCGGCACTACTCTGGGTAGTTGCGCTGTCTATTGCCCTGCCCTCAAATGCCTACCTGGTGTGCGTCCGCTCGAAAGTGGTTTCGCCCCAGGATCCGGTGGAACTGTGGCTTTAGCACGTGACCTGCTCGAATTAAAAAGGGAAGGACCCACCCTTGGCTGCCTTGCGCACCCCCACGGCTTCGGCCATCGCTAACCGCTCCGCATCACGACGAGTCTCATTCGCTCAGATCGCTGAGCCGCTTGAGGTTCCGAACCTCATCGGTCTGCAGACTGAGAGTTTCGACTGGCTTCTTGGAAACGCCGCTTGGACTGCGCGCGTTGACGCAGCCAAGGAGGAAGGCCGCAACGACGTTCCGTTGACTGCCGGCCTCCAGGAGATCTTCGAGGAGATCTCCCCGATTGAGGACTTCGGACAGACCATGTCTCTGTCGTTCTCCGACCCCTACTTCGAAGAGCCTCGTCACACGCCTGACGAGTGCAAGGAGAAGGACTTCACGTTCTCCGCGCAGCTGTTCGTGACCGCCGAGTTCATGAACAACACCACGGGCGAGATCAAGTCGCAGACGGTGTTCATGGGCGACTTCCCGCTGATGTCCCCGCGCGGAACGTTCATCGTCAACGGCACCGAGCGCGTCGTTGTCTCGCAGCTGGTCCGTTCGCCCGGGGTGTACTTCGAGCGCACGCCCGACAAGACCTCAGACAAGGACATCTTCACCGCGAAGATGATCCCGTCGCGTGGCGCCTGGCTTGAGTTCGAGATCGACAAGCGTGACGCCGTTGGCGTTCGTGTCGACCGCAAGCGCAAGCAGTCTGTCACGCTGTTCCTCAAGGCCCTGGGCCTGACGGACGAGGACATCGAGCGCGAGTTCAAGGAGTACCCCGCTGTACTCGAGACCCTCGCGAAGGACACCGTCCACACGCACGAGGAAGCACTCGTCGACCTGTACCGCAAGCTGCGCCCGGGTGAGCCGCCCACGGTTGAGGCCGGTCAGAACCTGCTCGACAACTTCTACTTCAACTCCAAGCGCTACGACCTCGCGAAGGTCGGCCGCTACAAGCTGAACAAGAAGCTCGGCGTCGACAAGCCCCTAAACGACTCGGTCCTGAACGTTGACGACATCGTCGCCACCGTGAAGTACATCGCTGCTGCCCACGCCGGTCACTCGACCATGCCGGGCACCAACGGCGACGTGCGCGTCGAGACTGACGACATCGACCACTTCGGCAACCGCCGTATCCGTGCGGTCGGTGAGCTTATCCAGAACCAGATCCGTACGGGTCTGTCCCGCATGGAGCGCGTGGTGCGTGAGCGCATGACGACTCAGGACGTCGAGGCCATCACGCCGCAGACCCTGATCAACACGCGCCCCGTGGTCGCCGCGATTCGCGAGTTCTTTGGCACCAGCCAGCTCTCGCAGTTCATGGACCAGAACAACCCCCTCGCCGGTCTGACGCACAAGCGTCGTCTGTCCGCGCTGGGCCCGGGTGGTCTGTCCCGCGACCGTGCCGGCATGGAAGTACGAGACGTTCACCCGTCGCACTACGGCCGCATGTGCCCCATCGAGACCCCTGAAGGCCCGAACATCGGTCTGATCGGCTCGCTCGCATCGTTCGGTCGCATCAACCCGCTCGGCTTTGTCGAGACGCCGTACCGCAAGGTGCTCAAGGGTAAGGTCACCGACAAGGTCGACTACCTGACGGCCGATGACGAGGACCAGTTCGTCATCGCGCAGGCTAACGCCGGGATCGCCGATGACGGCCGCTTCACGGACGAGCGCGTCCTCGTGCGCGCCAAGGGTGGCGAGGTTGAGTTGGTGGCCCCCGAGGCTGTTGACTACATCGACGTCTCCCCACGTCAGATGGTGTCGGTCGGTACCGCACTGATTCCGTTCCTCGAGCACGACGACGCCAACCGCGCACTCATGGGTGCCAACATGCAGCGTCAGGCTGTGCCGCTGGTCCGTTCCGAGGCCCCGCTCGTGGGTACCGGCATGGAGCGTCGCGCGGCAATTGACGCTGGTGACGTCATCATCGCCACCAAGCCCGGCGTGGTCACCGAGGTTTCCTCGGACCTGATCACGGTTGCGAACGACGATGCGACGACTGGGTCCTACCGCGTCGCCAAGTTCCAGCGCTCCAACCAGGGCACCTCGTACAACCAGCGCGTGCTGGTCGACGAGGGCGACAAGATCGTCGAGGGCTCCGTCCTCGCCGATGGTCCTGCCACGGACGAGGGTGACCTCGCCTTGGGCAAGAACCTCCTTGTCGCATTCATGTGCTGGGAAGGCCACAACTACGAAGACGCGATCATCCTCTCGCAGCGTCTGGTGCAGGACGACACTCTCTCCTCGATTCACATTGAGGAGCACGAGGTTGACGCCCGCGACACCAAGCTGGGTCCGGAGGAGATCACTCGCGACATCCCGAACGCCTCGGAAGAGGTCCTCGCTGACCTCGACGAGCGTGGCATCATCCGTATCGGTGCCGAGGTTCGCGCCGGTGACGTGCTGGTGGGCAAGGTCACGCCTAAGGGTGAGACCGAACTCACGCCGGAAGAGCGCCTCCTGCGCGCCATCTTCGGCGAGAAGGCTCGCGAAGTCCGCGACACCTCGCTCAAGGTGCCCCACGGCGAGACCGGAACCGTCATCGGCGTCCGTGTTTTCACCGAGGAGGACGGCGACGACCTGCCCGCAGGCGTGAACCAGCTGGTTCGCGTGTACATCGCGCAGCGACGCAAGATCCAGGAGGGTGACAAGCTCGCCGGCCGTCACGGTAACAAGGGCGTCATCTCGACGATCCTGCCCGTGGAGGACATGCCGTTCCTCGCGGACGGTACTCCGGTCGACGTGATCCTGAACCCGCTGGGTGTTCCTGGACGTATGAACGTCGGTCAGGTCCTCGAGACCGCCACCGGTTGGCTCGCCAAGAACGGCTGGGATGCAACGGACGCCAAGGGCGACTGGACCGCACAGCTGCCTAAGGGTGCGACCACCTCGGAGCCCGGACGCCCCGTGGCGACCCCGGTGTTCGACGGCCTGAAGGAAGAGACGATCAGCGGTCTTCGTACCGTCGTGAACCCCAACCGTGACGGTGACCGCCTGGTCAACGAGAACGGCAAGGCACGACTGTTTGATGGCCGTTCGGGAGAGCCCTTCCCGGAGCCCGTCGCCGTCGGTTACAAGTACATCTTGAAGCTCCACCACTTGGTGGACGACAAGATCCACGCCCGTTCCACGGGTCCGTACTCGATGATTACGCAGCAGCCTCTGGGTGGTAAGGCCCAGTTCGGTGGTCAGCGCTTTGGTGAGATGGAAGTGTGGGCCCTCGAGGCCTACGGTGCCGCTTACGCGCTGCAGGAGCTGCTCACCATCAAGTCGGATGACGTGCTCGGCCGCGTGAAGGTCTACGAGGCCATCGTGAAGGGACAGAACATCCCTGAGCCTGGTTTGCCGGAGTCGTTCCGCGTGCTCATGAAGGAGATGCAGTCGCTCTGCCTCAACGTTGAGGTTCTCAACGCTGAAGGTCAGCTTGTCGAGATGCGCGAGTCGGAAGACGACGTGTATCAAGCAGCCGAGTCACTCGGTATCTCCCTGTCCAGCCGTCCCGACGCTTCTAGCGTCGACGAGATTTAAGGAAGAGGACTGACTGTGCTCGACGTAAACGAATTCAGCGACCTCCGCATCGGCCTCGCTTCTGCAGAGGACATTCGCACGTGGTCTCACGGCGAAGTCAAGAAGCCTGAGACGATCAACTACCGCACCCTGAAGCCGGAAAAGGACGGACTCTTCTGCGAGAAGATCTTCGGCCCCACCCGCGACTGGGAGTGTGGCTGTGGCAAGTACAAGCGTGTCCGCTACCGCGGCATCATCTGTGAGCGTTGTGGCGTAGAGGTCACTCGTTCCAAGGTGCGTCGTGAGCGCATGGGACACATCGAGCTTGCCGCTCCCGTGACCCACATCTGGTACTTCAAGGGCGTTCCCTCGCGCTTGGGTTACCTGCTTGACCTCGCGCCCAAGGACCTCGAGAAGGTCATCTACTTCGCGGCCTACATGGTCACCGAGGTCGACGTCGACGGTCGCCACGAAGACCTTCCTCAGCTCCGCAACGAGATTGAGGTTGAAAAGAAGGCGATCGCCAACCAGCGCGACAACGACATCAACACCCGCGCCGAGAAGCTCGAGAAGGACATTGCCGAGCTCGAGGCCGAGGGTGCCAAGTCCGACGTCAAGCGCAAGGTGAAGGACGGCGCCGAGCGTGAGATGGCGAACCTGCGCAAGCGTGCAGACGCCGAGATCGATCGTCTCGACGCAGTGTTCGACCGCTTCACGAGCCTGAAGGTCCAGGACCTCGAGGGTGACGAGCTGCTGTACCGCGAGCTTTCGCGTCGCTACGGCTCGTACTTCAAGGGTTCGATGGGCGCTCAGGCCATCCAGAAGCGTCTCCAGACGTTCGACCTCGAGGCTGAGGCGGAGTCGCTGCGCGACATCATCGCCAACGGCAAGGGCCAGCGCAAGACACGTGCGCTCAAGCGCCTCAAGGTAGTGATGGCGTTCCTCACGACCACGAACTCGCCCGAAGGCATGGTGCTGGACGCTGTTCCGGTCATCCCGCCGGACCTGCGCCCGATGGTCCAGCTCGACGGTGGCCGTTTCGCGACGTCCGACTTGAACGACCTGTACCGCCGCGTCATCAACCGCAACAACCGCCTGAAGCGTCTGCTTGACCTCGGTGCTCCCGAGATCATCGTGAACAACGAGAAGCGCATGCTCCAGGAGGCAGTCGACGCACTGTTCGACAACGGTCGTCGTGGTCGTCCGGTCACCGGTCCTGGTAACCGCCCGCTCAAGTCCATCTCGGACATGCTCAAGGGTAAGCAGGGTCGTTTCCGTCAGAACCTGCTCGGTAAGCGTGTGGACTACTCGGGCCGTTCGGTCATCGTTGTTGGTCCGCAGCTGAAGCTGCACCAGTGTGGCCTTCCCAAGCAGATGGCGCTGGAACTGTTCAAGCCGTTCGTGATGAAGCGCCTGGTTGAACTCAACCACGCACAGAACATCAAGTCGGCCAAGCGCATGGTGGAGCGTTCGCGCTCCGAGGTGTGGGACGTCCTCGAAGAGGTCATCACCGAGCACCCCGTGTTGCTGAACCGTGCCCCCACGCTGCACCGCTTGGGTATCCAGGCATTCGAGCCTCAGCTGGTGGAGGGCAAGGCAATCCACCTGCACCCGCTCGTCTGTGGTGCGTTCAACGCCGACTTCGACGGTGACCAGATGGCAGTTCACCTGCCGCTGTCCGCCGAGGCTCAGGCCGAGGCACGTGTGCTGATGCTCTCGAGCAACAACATCCTGAAGCCGTCAGATGGTCGCCCGGTGACCATGCCCTCACAGGACATGATCATTGGTCTCTACCACCTGTCGCTGCACAAGCCGGGCGTCACTGGCGAGGGGCTGACGTTCTCGTCGACCTCCGAGGCCATGATGGCGTTCGACTCCGGCACGATCGCGCTCAACGCGGAGATCTCGCTGCGAGTCGATGGCACCACCGTGCCGCCGGCCGACGTGACGTTGGACGAGGACCGCATCGCCGGCTCCGCGTTCACTCTCAAGACCACGCTGGGACGCGCGCTCTTCAACGAGCTCCTTCCCGTGTCGTACCCCTACGTCAACCGCAACGTTGACAAGAAGGTACTGGGCGACATCGTCAACAACCTCGCCGAGCGTTACCCCAAGGTCGAGGTTGCCGCATCGCTGGACGCGCTCAAGGCAGCCGGCTTCTACTGGGCCACGCGCTCGGGTGTCACCATCGCCATCTCGGACGTGGTGACGCCTCAGGGCAAGCAGGCCATCCTGGACCGCTACGAGACTCTCGCAGCCAAGGTGCAGGACCAGTACGACACCGGTCTGATCACCGACGACGAGCGTCGTCAGGAACTCATCGAGATCTGGACGCAGGCCACCAACGAGGTGGATAAGGAAATGCGTGCAGCATTCCCCGAGTACAACACCGTTCACACTATGGTGGGTTCGGGTGCTCGTGGTAACTGGATGCAGGTACGCCAGATCGCCGGTATGCGTGGACTGGTGGCGAACCCTAAGGGTGAGATCATCCCGCGTCCGATCAAGTCGAACTACCGCGAGGGCCTGTCGGTTCTCGAGTACTTCATCGCAACTCACGGTGCCCGCAAGGGTCTCGCTGACACCGCGCTGCGTACCGCCGACTCGGGTTACTTGACCCGCCGTCTGGTGGACGTGTCACAGGACGTCATTGTGCGTGAGGACGACTGCGGTACCGAGCGCGGTCTGGTCATGCCGATCATCGAGGAGGACGCAGCGGGCAACCGCCAGCTCCACGAGCGTGTGGAGACCTCGGTCTTCGCCCGAAACCTCGCGACCGACGTCCAGGACGCCTCTGGCACCACGATCGGCAAGGCCGGCGACGACATCGGGGACGCCCTGATTGACGCGCTGATCGAGTCGGGCGTGGAAGAGGTCAAGGTCCGCTCCGTACTCACCTGTGAGTCCGCTGTTGGAACCTGCGCCAAGTGCTACGGTCGCTCCCTCGCGACCCGCGAGTTGGTCGACATCGGTGAGGCCGTCGGTATTGTTGCCGCACAGTCCATCGGTGAGCCCGGCACGCAGCTGACGATGCGTACGTTCCACACCGGTGGTGTGGCATCGGCCGATGACATCACGCAGGGTCTTCCCCGTGTCCAGGAGCTCTTCGAGGCCCGTACCCCCAAGGGTGTGGCTCCGATCTCCGAGGTCGCTGGAAAGCTCAAGGTTGATGACTCGGAGGCCACGCGCCGCCTGGTCGTGACGCCGGACAACGGCGACGAGGTCATCGAGTACCCCGTCACCAAGCGTTCGCGCCTGCTGGTGCAGGACGGCGAGCACGTCGAGGTTGGGCAGCAGCTTGTCGCTGGTGCCGTAGACCCCAAGAGCGTGCTGCGCATCCTGGGCCCCCGTGCCACCCAGAAGCACCTGGTGGACGAGGTTCAGCAGGTGTACCGCTCGCAGGGTGTGGAGATCCACGACAAGCACATCGAGGTCATCGTGCGGCAGATGCTGCGTCGCGTGACCGTGCTTGACTCGGGTGAGACCACGCTTCTGCCGGGTGAACTGGTGGAGCGCGCGCGTTTCGAGAGTTCCAACCGCGAAACCGTGACGAAGGGCGGAAAGCCGGCATCGGCTCGCCCCGAGCTCATGGGTATCACCAAGGCATCTCTCGCGACCGACTCGTGGCTGTCGGCGGCCTCCTTCCAGGAGACCACCCGCGTCCTCACGGAGGCGGCGATGTCCGGAAAGTCGGACCCGCTGCTCGGCCTCAAGGAAAACGTCATCCTCGGAAAGCTCATCCCCGCCGGTACCGGTTTGCACCAGTACCGTTCGGCGACGGTCGAGCCCACCGAAGAAGCGAAGTCCAACCTGTTCCCAACCTTCGGTTACGAAGAGTGGGACGGACAGTTCTTTAGCGAGGGTACGGGCGAGGCCGTTCCTCTCGAAGAGTTTGAAATTCCTCGCGACTAGCACTACGTCAGGGCCAGCGTTGGTAACTTCGCTTTGACGCGGACGCGGGTGACGGGTATCTTAGATACTCGTGCCCGCGTCGGCGGGCCCCTTGCGCGCGCCTTCACCGGAGCGCCACGATCATGACCGACACGCCCGAGCGCGGGGGTCGGACATGACACATGAGATTTTCACCAGTTTTCACACGAACTAAAAGACGGAGAAGCAGTGCCTACGATTCAGCAGCTGGTCAGGAAGGGTCGCCACCCCAAGGTGACCAAGACCAAGACCCCGGCTCTCAAGTCGAGCCCCCAGCGTCGCGGAGTGTGCACCCGCGTGTACACGACCACGCCCAAGAAGCCGAACTCGGCTCTGCGTAAGGTCGCACGTGTGCGCCTCTCGACCGGTATCGAGGTCACCGCGTACATTCCCGGCGAGGGTCACAACCTTCAGGAGCACTCGATCGTGCTCGTGCGTGGCGGTCGTGTGAAGGACCTCCCCGGTGTTCGCTACAAGATTGTTCGCGGCTCGCTTGACACCCAGGGTGTTAAGGACCGCAAGCAGGCTCGCAGCCGCTACGGCGCGAAGAAGGAGAAGAAGTAATGCCTCGCAAGGGACCGGCGCCTAAGCGTCCGATCATCAACGACCCGGTATACGGCGCACCTGTCGTCACCCAGCTGATCAACAAGATCCTGCTGGACGGCAAGAAGTCAGTCTCCGAGGCCATCGTCTACGGCGCACTCGAAGGCGTGAAGGAAAAGTCCGGTCAGGACCCCGTCACCGTCCTCAAGCGCGCTCTTGAGAACATCCGCCCCGCACTCGAGGTCAAGTCTCGCCGTGTTGGTGGAGCCACCTACCAGGTGCCCGTGGATGTCCGTCCCGTGCGTCAGACCACCCTCGCGCTGCGTTGGTTGGTTGACTTCTCGCGTCAGCGTCGTGAAAAGACCATGACCGAGCGCCTCATGAACGAGATCCTCGACGCATCCAACGGCCTCGGCGCCGCGGTGAAGCGTCGCGAGGACATGCACAAGATGGCGGAGTCCAACAAGGCCTTCGCGCACTACCGCTGGTAGTCAGAAAAGTTTAGGGAGAACCACTCGTGGCACAGGACGTGCTTACGGACCTCACGAAGGTCCGCAACATTGGCATCATGGCGCACATCGACGCCGGCAAGACCACTACTACCGAGCGCATCCTGTACTACACGGGCGTGAACTACAAGATCGGTGAAACCCACGACGGTGCGTCGACGACTGACTGGATGGAGCAGGAGCAGGAGCGTGGCATCACCATCACGTCCGCTGCTGTGACGTGCTTCTGGGAAAAGAACCAGATCAACATCATCGACACCCCCGGACACGTTGACTTCACGGTCGAGGTGGAGCGTTCGCTCCGCGTCCTCGACGGTGCTGTCGCCGTGTTTGACGGCAAGGAGGGCGTTGAGCCCCAGTCCGAGACCGTCTGGCGTCAGGCCGACAAGTACAACGTTCCTCGTATCTGCTTCGTCAACAAGATGGACAAGCTGGGCGCGGACTTCTACTACACGGTTCAGACGATCATCGATCGCCTGAAGGCCACCCCGTTGCCCATCCAGCTTCCCATCGGTGCTGAGAACGACTTCATCGGCATCGTCGACCTGGTCGAGATGAACGCCAAGGTGTGGCGCGGCGAGACCGACCTCGGTGAGGCATACGAGACCGAGGAGATCCCCGAGGACCTCAAGGAGAAGGCTGCGGAATACCGCAACATGCTTCTCGAGGCCGTCGCCGAGACGGACGATGCGCTGATGGAGCGTTTCTTTGCAGGCGAGGAGATCACGGTTCCCGAGATCAAGGCTGCGATTCGCAAGCTGACGGTCGCCGGCGAGGCGTACCCGATTCTCTGTGGCTCTGCCTTCAAGAACAAGGGCGTGCAGCCGATGCTCGACGCCGTCATCGACTACCTTCCGAACCCGCTCGACGTGGGTGCGATCGAGGGTCGCGACGTGCGTGACGAAGAGAAGATCATCGAGCGTCACTCCGACGCAACCGAGCCTTTCTCCGCGCTGGCCTTCAAGGTCGTTTCCCACCCGTTCTTCGGAAAGCTCACGTACGTGCGCGTTTACTCGGGTCACCTCGAGTCGGGCGCACCCATCCTGAACGCCACCAAGGACAAGAAGGAGCGCATCGGAAAGCTCTTCCAGATGCACTCCAACAAGGAAATGCCTGTCGAGACCATCTCCGCCGGTCACATCTACGCGGTCATTGGCCTGAAGAACACGACCACGGGTGACACTCTGTGCGACCCCGCGAACCCGTTGGTCCTCGAGTCCATGACGTTCCCCGAGCCGGTCATCGATGTTGCTATCGAGCCTAAGACCAAGGCTGACCAGGAGAAGCTGTCGATCGCTATCCAGAAGCTGGCTGAGGAAGACCCCACGTTCCGCGTGAAGTTGGACGAGGACACCGGTCAGACCGTCATTGGCGGTATGGGCGAGCTGCACCTCGACATCCTGGTTGACCGCATGCGTCGCGAGTTCAACGTCGACGCCAACGTCGGAAAGCCTCAGGTCGCGTACCGCGAGACCATCAAGGGCATTGCCGACAAGGTCGACTACACCCACAAGAAGCAGACGGGTGGATCCGGCCAGTTCGCAAAGGTCCAGGTCCGCTTCGAGCCTCTCGAATCGGAAGAGGGCGAGCTTTACGAGTTCGTCAACGGCGTCACGGGTGGTCGCGTCCCTCGCGAGTACATCCCGTCGGTCGATGCTGGTATCCAGTCCGCTATGGAGCTCGGCGTTCTCGCTGGCTACCCCATGGTCGGAGTGAAGGCCACTCTGCTCGATGGCGCTTACCACGACGTTGACTCGTCCGAAATGGCATTCAAGATTGCCGGTTCGATGGTCTTCAAGGAGGGCGTCAAGCGCGCCAAGCCTGTGATCCTCGAGCCCGTGATGGCAGTCGAGGTCCGTACGCCCGAGGAGTACATGGGCGAGGTCATCGGCGACATCAACTCACGCCGTGGCCAGATCCGACAGATGTTGGAAGCCACTGGTGTGAAGGTGATTGATGCCCTCGTGCCACTGTCAGAGATGTTCGGTTATGTCGGGGACCTGCGTTCAAAGACGCAGGGTCGCGCGGTGTACTCGATGACCTTCGACAGCTACGCAGAGGTCCCCAAGGCAGTTGCCGAGGAGATCATTGCAAAGACCCGGGGCGAGTAGTCCCACCGGTTGAAATAGAAATAAACAAACGACCAGTAGGGAAGCTACACGCCCCGCAATAGCCAACGGCTAGCGCTAGACGTTAAGATTCACTACCCGAGTCTCTAAAACTAATCAGGAGGAAGCCCAAATGGGTAAGGCCAAGTTCGAGCGGACCAAGCCGCACGTCAACATCGGAACCATCGGTCACGTCGAC
Source organism: Demequina aurantiaca (assembly GCF_000975135.1). GTDB lineage: Bacteria > Actinomycetota > Actinomycetes > Actinomycetales > Demequinaceae > Demequina > Demequina aurantiaca. The sequence continues at coordinate 1,144,417 of NZ_BBRF01000001.1, forward strand.
CACGGTAAGACGACGCTGACCGCCGCCATCTCGAAGGTCCTGCACGATAAGTACCCGGACCTCAACCCCTTCACGCCTTTCGAAGACATCGACAAGGCTCCTGAAGAGCGCGAGCGCGGTATTACGATCAACATCGCGCACATCGAGTACGAGACCGAGAAGCGTCACTATGCACACGTCGACGCCCCCGGCCACGCTGACTACATCAAGAACATGATCACGGGTGCTGCGCAGATGGATGGCGCAATTCTCGTGGTTGCCGCGACGGATGGTCCCATGGCCCAGACGCGTGAGCACGTTCTTCTCGCCAAGCAGGTTGGTGTTCCCTACCTGCTCGTCGCACTGAACAAGTCCGACATGGTTGACGACGAGGAAATCCTCGAGCTCGTCGAGTTCGAGGTTCGCGAGCTGCTCAGCTCGCAGGGCTTCGACGGTGACAACGCTCCCGTCATCCAGGTCTCCGCACTCAAGGCACTTGAGGGCGACGAGGCTTGGGCTGCCAAGGTTGGCGAGCTCATGGACGCGGTGGACGAGAACGTCCCCGAGCCCGAGCGCGACATGGACAAGCCGTTCCTCATGCCCATCGAGGACGTCTTCACGATCACCGGTCGTGGAACCGTCGTCACCGGCAAGATCGAGCGCGGCAAGCTCAAGATCAACTCCGAAGTCGACATCATCGGCATCAAGGACACCCAGAAGACCACGGTCACGGGTATCGAGATGTTCCACAAGCAGATGGACGAGGCGTGGGCCGGCGAGAACTGTGGCCTCCTGCTCCGCGGTACCAAGCGCGAAGACGTCGAGCGTGGACAGGTTGTTGTTGCCCCGGGCAGCACCACCCCTCACACCGACTTCGAGGGCAAGGCGTACATCCTCGACAAGAGCGAGGGCGGCCGTCACAACCCGTTCTACACGAACTACCGTCCCCAGTTCTACATCCGTACGACTGACGTCACGGGCGTCATCACGCTGCCCGAGGGCACCGAGATGGTTATGCCTGGTGACACCACTGAGATGACCGTTGCGCTAATTCAGCCCATCGCCATCGAAGAGGGACAGGGCTTTGCAATCCGTGAAGGTGGCCGTACCGTCGGCTCCGGCACGGTGACCAAGATCATCAAGTAGTTCGCTTAACTAAGCGATCCCCAGATGCGGGGTCCGGTTCAATCCGGGCCCCGCATCTGCACGCTAGCCGTCAGGCCCCGCCCCCGGTGTGAGGGGAGTCACGGAACTGCGGTTGGTATGCCAGGCAAATATCTGGCATAATATTCAGGTTGCCCATTGCGGGTAGCCATCACACTCACCAACGACTCGCCGAGCGATCGGTAAAGCTCGCGTGCGAAGCAATTGCGCGACACGCCCGAGCGCGGGGGTCGGTGGTGATGACCACAGATTGACGAGAGATAAGGCAGAACCACGCCATGGCGGGACAAAAGATCCGCATTCGGCTGAAGAGCTACGACCACGAGGTCATTGACTCCTCAGCTCGCAAGATCGTTGAAACGGTCACGCGCGCCGGTGCTTCAGTGGTGGGACCCGTCCCGCTGCCCACCGAAAAGAACGTGTTCTGTGTAATTCGTTCGCCCCACAAGTACAAGGACAGCCGCGAGCACTTCGAGATGCGCACTCACAAGCGCCTCATCGACATCGTGGACCCGACGCCCAAGGCAGTCGACTCGCTCATGCGTCTCGACCTCCCGGCTGACGTCAACATCGAGATCAAGCTCTAACGAGCTGTTAAGGACTTCACTCAACATGACTACTTCCAATGCCCAGCGCAATGTAACTGCGCTGCTAGGTACGAAGCTGGGCATGACGCAGGTGTGGGACGCCGAGGGACGAGTTGTTCCCGTGACGGTCGTCCAGGTAGACACCAACGTTGTGACTCAGGTGCGGAACGCAGAGACTGACGGTTACAGTGCCGTTCAGCTCGCTTTCGGCGCAGTTGACCCTCGCCGCGTGACCGCGCCGCTGAAGGGCCACTTCGACAAGGCAGGCGTTACGCCTCGCCGCCACGTTGCCGAGGTTCGCACCGCGAACGCCGCTGACTACACGCTCGGCCAGGAGATTGCCGCCGACGTGTTCGAGGTCGGCCAGCTCGTCGACGCAACCGGCACCACCAAGGGAAAGGGAACCGCCGGTGTTATGAAGCGCCACGGTTTCCACGGCGTAGGCGCCTCCCACGGTGCTCACAAGAACCACCGCAAGGCCGGATCGATCGGTGGCGCTTCGACGCCGTCGCGTGTGTTCCAGGGCATGAAGATGGCCGGACGCATGGGTAACGACCGCAAGACCGTGCAGAACCTGCAGGTCCAGGCAGTCGACCTCGAGCGTGGCCTGGTGCTGCTCAAGGGTGCCGTTCCCGGCAACAAGGGTGGCGTCGTACTCATCCGCTCCGCAGTGAAGGGCGCGTAACTCAAATGACCAACACTCAGACTGTCGACGTCGTCGACGCGAAGGGCAAGAAGGCCGGCACCGCCGAGCTTCCCGCCGAGATCTTCGACGTCGTCACGAACGTCCCGCTGATCCACCAGGTTGTCGTCGCCCAGCGCGCCGCAGCTCGCCAGGGTACGCACGCGACCAAGACGCGTGCACAGGTATCCGGTGGTGGCCGCAAGCCGTACAAGCAGAAGGGAACCGGTCGCGCTCGTCAGGGCTCGATCCGCGCGCCCCAGTTTGCCGGCGGTGGCATCGTCCACGGACCGCAGCCGCGCGATTACTCGCAGCGTACGCCCAAGAAGATGAAGGCCGCCGCGCTTCGCGGTGCGCTGTCTGACCGGGCTCGCGCCGATCGCGTGCACGTCCTCAAGAGCGTCGTCTCCGGCGACGCTCCTTCCACCAAGAACGCTATTGCCGCAATCGCTGCGGTGACGGCCGGACGCCGCGCACTCATCGTGCTCGAGCGGACTGACGAGCTCGCCTGGAAGTCGCTGCGCAACGCGCCCGACACCCACGTGGTCTCGGTTGGCCAGCTCAACACGTACGACGTGCTGACCAACGATGACATCGTGTTCACGGCATCCGCGCTCGACGCGTTCCTCGCAGGCCCCGCCAAGGGCGCATCGGCTAAGGCCGTTGCCACCGAGTCCGAGGCTGCCGCTACTCAGGCGGAGGAGACCAAGTGAGCCACCTGAACAAGAACCCCCGCGATATCCTCATCCGACCTATCGTGTCGGAGAAGAGCTACTCGCTCATGGATCAGGGCAAGTACACCTTCGAGGTGGACCCCCGCGCCAACAAGACCGAGATCAAGATTGCCGTTGAGCAGATCTTCGGTGTGAAGGTGTCGTCGGTCAACACCATTAACCGCAAGGGCAAGACGCGCCGCACGCGCTTCGGCCTTGGCAAGCGTAAAGATGTCAAGCGCGCCATCGTCACCGTTGGTGGCGGCGAGGCTCTCGACATCTTCTCCGGCCAGGTCGGCTAGGTAAGGACAGGAATCACTCATGGCTATTCGTAAGTACAAGCCGACAACTCCGGGCCGTCGTGGCTCGTCTGTTGCCGACTTCGTTGAGGTGACTCGCTCCGAGCCCGAGAAGTCGCTGGTCCGCCCCCTTCACAAGAAGGGTGGCCGTAACAATACCGGTCGCATCACTACCCGTCACCAGGGTGGTGGCCACAAGCGTGCCTACCGCGTGATCGACTTCCGTCGTCACGACAAGGACGGCGTGCCCGCGAAGGTCGCTCACATCGAGTACGACCCCAACCGGACCGCCCGCATCGCGCTGCTGCACTACGCAGATGGCGAGAAGCGCTACATCATTGCTCCCGAGAAGCTCCGTCAGGGTGACGCTATTGAGGCCGGTGCTGGTGCCGACATCAAGCCCGGCAACAACCTGCCGCTGCGCAACATCCCCGTCGGTACCGTGATTCACGCGATCGAGCTCAAGCCCGGTGGCGGCGCCAAGATTGCCCGTTCCGCGGGTGCGTCGGTGCGTCTCGTCGCCAAGGATGGCGTATACGCCCAGCTGCGTATGCCCTCCGGTGAGATTCGCAACGTGGATGCACGCTGCCGCGCCTCGATCGGCGAGGTCGGCAACGCCGAGCAGTCGAACATCAACTGGGGTAAGGCCGGCCGCATGCGCTGGAAGGGCAAGCGCCCAACCGTGCGTGGTGTTGTCATGAACCCTGTCGACCACCCGCACGGTGGTGGTGAGGGCAAGACTTCTGGTGGACGTCACCCGGTCAGCCCTTGGGGCAAGGCCGAGGGCCGTACCCGCAAGAAGTCCAAGGAGAGCGACAAGCTCATCGTCCGCCGCCGTACCTCTGGCAAGAACAAGCGTTAAGGAGCCTGACTTATGCCACGCAGTCTGAAGAAGGGCCCCTTCGTCGACGACCACCTGCAGAAAAAGGTGGACGCCCAGAACGAGGCCGGAACGAAGACCGTCATCAAGACCTGGTCGCGCCGTAGCGTGATCACGCCCGATTTCCTGGGACACACCTTTGCAGTGCACGACGGTCGCAAGCACATTCCCGTGTTTGTGACGGAGTCGATGGTGGGACACAAGCTCGGTGAGTTTGCACCTACCCGCACGTTCAGGGGCCACATCAAGGACGACCGCAAGGGCCGCCGCTAAGGCGCCCGAGCGAAGGTAAGAGGAGTTTAGAGATGGAAGCCAATGCGCAAACGCGATACGTTCGCGTCACCGCTCAGAAGGCTCGCCGCGTCGTGAACCTGGTTCGTGGAAAGAACGCTGTCGAGGCTGTTGCCTCGCTGAAGTTCCAGCCGCAGGCCGTGTCCGAGGACGTCCGCAAGCTGATCTCGTCGGCAATCGCCAACGCACGCGTTGCAGCCGACAAGGCCGGCGAGCGTTTCGACGAGAACGAGTTGTATATCAAGGCAATCACCGTGGACGAGGGTCCGACCATGAAGCGCATCATGCCGCGCGCACAGGGTCGTGCCAACCGCATCCTGAAGCGGACGAGCCACCTCAAGGTAACCGTGGCCACCCGTCAGGGCGCCGTTAAGGAAGGGGCCAACTAATGGGTCAGAAGGTTAACCCGCACGGCTACCGCCTGGGTATTACTACCGACCACCGTTCGCGCTGGTTCGCAGACTCGACCAAGAAGGGCGAGCGCTACAGCGACTACGTGGGCGAGGATGTCAAGATCCGCGAGCTCATGAGCAAGGGCTTGGAGCGCGCAGGCGTGTCCAAGGTCGAGATCGAGCGCACCCGTGAGCGCGTACGTGTGGACCTCCACACCGCTCGCCCGGGAATCGTCATCGGTCGTCGTGGAGCCGAGGCTGACAAGCTTCGTTCCAACCTGGAGAAGCTCACCGGCAAGCAGGTGCAGCTCAACATCCTCGAGGTGAAGAACGCCGAGATGGACGCTCAGCTCGTGGCTCAGGGCATCGCAGAGCAGCTCGCCTCGCGAGTCTCGTTCCGCCGTGCCATGCGCAAGGGCATGCAGTCATCGATGCGCGCCGGCGCCAAGGGCATCCGTGTCCAGTGCTCCGGTCGTCTTGGTGGCGCTGAAATGTCCCGCTCGGAGTTCTACCGCGAAGGCCGTGTGCCCCTGCACACCCTGCGCGCGAACATCGACTACGGCTTCTTTGAGTCCAAGACCACGTTCGGCATCATCGGCGTCAAGGTCTGGATCTACAAGGGCGACATGACCGAAAAGGAGTGGGCTGCTGAGCAGGCCAAGGCTCCTCGTCCCCAGCGCGGTCGTGGCGACCGTCCCACCGGTTCACGTCCCCCGCGTCGTGATGGTGGCGCCCCGCGCTCAGCCGCCGACGCCCCCAAGGCTGAAGCGCCCGCCGCAGCAGAGGCTCCCAAGGCCGACGCTGGGAAGGAAGGCAAGTAATGCTTATCCCTCGTCGTGTTAAGCACCGTAAGCAGCACCACCCCGGTCGTTCGGGGCACGCTACTGGCGGCACCGAGGTGTCGTTTGGTGACTATGGCATCCAGGCCATCGAGCCTGCGTACCTGACGAACCGTCAGATCGAGGCCGCTCGTATCGCAATGACCCGTCACATCAAGCGTGGTGGAAAGGTGTGGATCAACGTCTACCCCGACCGTCCGCTGACCAAGAAGCCTGCCGAAGTCCGCATGGGTTCCGGTAAGGGTTCGACCGAGTGGTGGATCGCCAACATCAAGCCGGGTCGCGTGCTCTTTGAGCTCGCCGGCGTTGATGAAAAGCTGGCTCGCGAGGCACTTAGCCGCGCGCAGCACAAGCTGCCCATGAAGACCCGCTTTGTGACCCGTGAGGGTGGTGACATCTAATGGCTATCGGTACCAAGGACCTCGCACCTAGCGAGTTGGACGCGATGGAGAACGAGCGTTTGCTCGAGGAGCTCAAGAAGTCGAAGGAAGAGCTGTTCAACCTGCGCTTCCAGTCGGCCACCGGCCAGCTCGAGAACCACGGCCGCCTCAAGGCGGTTAAGCGTGACATCGCCCGTATCTACACGATTCTGCGCGAGCGTGAGCTCGGGATTCGGACCGCTCCCGCGGCCAAGTCCGAAGAAGGAAAGTAACTATGTCGACTGAAAAGCACACGACGGCGACGGAAGACCACCGCGCGTTCCGCAAGACGCGCCGTGGCTACGTCACGTCAGACAAGATGGACAAGACGATTACCGTCGAGGTTGAGGAGCGCGTCAAGCACCCTCTCTACGGCAAGGTTCTTCGTCAGAGCAGCAAGCTCAAGGCGCACGATGAGGCCAACACGGCCGGCATCGGCGACCTCGTTGTGGTGATGGAGACCCGCCCGCTGTCCGCTTCAAAGCGGTGGCGCCTGGTCGAAATCGTCGAAAAGGCCAAGTAACTACGTTCGACCAGGCTCGTGCTGACGCGCGAGAACCAGACGACAGGAGACAGACATGATTCAGCAGGAGTCGCGACTTCGCGTCGCCGACAACACCGGTGCCAAGGAAATCCTTTGCATCCGTGTGCTCGGTGGCTCCAAGCGCCGCTACGCAGGCATCGGTGACACCATCGTTGCTACCGTCAAGGACGCAATTCCCGGCGGAAACGTCAAGAAGGGCGATGTGGTTAAGGCCGTCATCGTGCGCACCACCAAGGAGCGCCGCCGTCCCGACGGTTCCTACATCAAGTTCGACGAGAACGCCGCCGTGATCCTTAAGGGTTCCGAGAGCACCGACCCTCGTGGAACCCGCATCTTCGGCCCGGTGGGCCGCGAGCTGCGCGACAAGAAGTTTATGAAGATCATTTCATTGGCACCGGAGGTCATCTAATGGCGAAGATCAAGAAGGGCGACCTCGTTGTCGTCATCGCCGGCCGTGACCGCGGTCAGCAGGGGCGCGTGCTCTCGGTCAACACCGAGACCGACCGGGTGATCGTGGAAGGCGTGCAGCGTGTGACCAAGCACGTCAAGCCCGGCACGAGCCGTGACAACCAGGAGGGTGGCATCGTTTCAGTCGAGGCGCCGCTGCACATCTCCAACGTCATGCTGGTTGACCCCGAGACCAAGAAGGGAACCCGCGTGGGTTACCGTTCCGAAGAAGTCGAGCGTGATGGCCGCAAGCGCACCCAGCGTGTGCGCGTCGCCAAGCGTTCCGGTAAGGACGTCTAATGGCTACCGAAACTACGATGCCGCGTCTCAAGGTCAAGTACCGCGAGAACATTGTGTCGAGCCTTCAGGAAGAGTTCGCTCACTCCAACATCAACCAGGTTGCGGGCCTCACCAAGGTCGTCGTCAACATGGGTGTTGGTGAAGCTGCGAAGGATTCCAAGCTCATCACCGGCGCGATCGCGGACTTGACGGCCATCACTGGCCAGAAGCCGCAGGTCACGAAGGCGAAGAAGTCCATCGCCCAGTTCAAGCTGCGCGAGGGCCAGGAGATTGGCGCTCACGTCACGCTGCGTGGCGACCGCATGTGGGAGTTCCTCGACCGCCTGCTGTCCACCGCGCTTCCCCGTATCCGCGACTTCCGGGGCCTCAGCCCCAAGCAGTTCGACGGCAACGGCAACTACACGTTCGGCCTCACGGAGCAGTCAATGTTCCACGAGATCGACCAGGACAAGATCGACCGCGTGCGAGGCATGGACATCACCATCGTCACGACCGCATCGACCGATGCCGAGGGCCGCTCGCTGCTGAAGCAGCTGGGCTTCCCCTTCAAGGAGAAGTAACAATGGCCAAGACTGCGCTGAAGAACAAGGCCGCCGGCAAGCAGAAGTTTGCGGTGCGCGCCTACACCCGATGCCAGAAGTGCGGACGCCCGCACTCCGTCTACCGTAAGTTCGGCCTCTGCCGCATTTGCTTCCGCGAGATGGCTCACGCAGGTGAGCTTCCCGGAATCACAAAGAGCAGCTGGTAACTACTACGCCGCAGGTCCGCTGGCGCGGAAACCACGACGAGGAAGAGTGAAACACTCATGACAATGACTGACCCAATCGCAGACATGCTCACGCGTCTGCGCAACGCAAACTCGGCTTACCACGCAACCGTGTCGATGCCCCACTCCAAGCTCAAGGCGAACATCGCCACGATGCTTGAGGACGAGGGTTACATCACCGGCTCGCAGGTGACCGATGCTGAGGTGGGCAAGACGCTCACGCTCACGCTGAAGTACGGCCCCAACCGCGAGCGTTCGCTCGCTGGCTTGCGCCGCGTGTCGAAGCCCGGTCTGCGCGTTTACGCGAAGTCGACGAACCTTCCGAAGGTTCTCGGCGGACTTGGCGTCGCGATCCTGTCCACGTCCTCCGGTCTGCTCACTGACCGTCAGGCAGAAAAGAAGGGCGTCGGCGGCGAAGTCGTCGCGTTCGTCTGGTAACTGGAAAGGTAATCAACTAATGTCACGCATTGGCAAAATCGCCGTTCCGGTTCCCGCCGGAGTGGATGTAAACATCGACGGCTCTGCCGTGACGGTCAAGGGACCCAAGGGAACCCTGAACCTGAACGTCAAGAAGCCCATCACGGTCGAGAAGGGTGACGACGGCATCGCCGTCAACCGCCCCAACGACGAGCGCATCTCGAAGTCGCTTCACGGCCTGACTCGTACGCTGATCGCCAACATGGTGACCGGTGTGACCGAGGGCTACGAGAAGAAGCTGGAGATTGTCGGTACTGGTTACCGCGTTGCTCTCAAGGGCAAGGACCTCGAGTTCGCGCTCGGCTTCTCGCACCCGGTCAACGTTCCGGCACCTGACGGCATCACCTTTGCGGTCGAAGGCCCCACCAAGTTCTCGGTGGCTGGCATTGACAAGCAGCAGGTGGGCGAGGTCGCCGCCAACATTCGCAAGATTCGCAAGCCTGAGCCGTACAAGGGCAAGGGAGTCCGCTACGCCGGCGAGCAGGTTCGCCGCAAGGCCGGAAAGACGGGTAAGTAAGCCATGGGTATTGCAATTAAGGGCAAGGGCAAAGCGGTCCAGCGTAAGCGCCGCCACTTCCGCCTGCGCAAGAAGATTTCCGGCACGACTGCTCGTCCCCGCCTCGTGGTGACGCGCTCCTCGCGCCACATGGTCGCCCAGATTGTCGACGACACCGTCGGCAAGACCCTGGTGTCGGCATCGTCCCTCGAGGCCGATGTCCGTTCATTGGATGGCGACAAGACCGCTAAGGCAACCAAGGTCGGGCAGCTTGTCGCTGACCGTGCCAAGGCTGCCGGCATCGACACTGTGGTGTTCGACCGTGGCGGAAACCAGTACCACGGCCGCGTTGCCGCGGTTGCAGACGGCGCCCGAGAGGGTGGCCTGGCTCTGTAGCCGGGACCACAACATTTAAGGAAATTTGATGGCTGAACAAAACAGCGGCCGCCGCGACAACAACCGTCGCGGCAACGAGCCGGATAACAAGTTCATTGAGCGCGTCGTCACCATTAACCGCGTCTCCAAGGTCGTGAAGGGTGGACGTCGCTTTAGCTTCACCGCCCTTGTGGTCGTTGGCGACGGCGAAGGTAACGTCGGCGTGGGTTACGGCAAGGCCAAGGAAGTGCCTGCTGCGATCTCCAAGGGTGTCGAAGAGGCGAAGCGCGCGTTCTTCCGCGTGCCCCGCATCCAGGGCACCATTCCTCACCAGGTACAGGGAGAGGCCGCCGCTGGTGTGGTGTTCCTCCGTCCGGCATCGCCGGGTACGGGTGTAATCGCGGGTGGACCCGTGCGTGCCGTACTTGAGTGCGCCGGCATCCACGACGTTCTGTCCAAGTCGCTCGGTTCCTCGAACGCAATCAACATCGTTCACGCAACTGTGGACGCGTTGAAGCGCCTCGAGCGTCCCGAGGCTGTCGCCGCACGTCGCGGTAAGGCAGTTGAGGATGTCGCACCGGCAGCAATGTTGCGTGCACAGGCAGCGGGGGCTAAGTCATGACTCGTCTTCAGGTCACTCAGAAGCGTTCGGGAATCGGCACCAAGCCGCAGCACCGTGAGACGCTTCGTTCGCTGGGCCTCAAGCGCATCGGCGACACTGTCGTAAAGGAAGACCGGCCGGAAATTCGCGGCATGGTCGTAGCGGTGCGCCACTTGGTCACCGTGGAGGAGGTTGACTAATGGCTGACGAAAAGAAGCCAGCCGACAAGGCTGAGGCGACGAAGAAGCCTGCGGCGAAGACTGCTGCTGCCAAGAAGCCTGCGGCAAAGAAGGCAGCTGCGGACAAGCCCGCGGCGAAGAAGGCACCTGCGAAGGCTGCTGCCGAGAAGAAGGCGCCTGCGAAGGCAGCTGCGGACAAGCCCGCGGCCGCTAAGAAGGCACCTGCCAAGAAGGCAGCGGACAAGCCCGCGGCTGAGAAGAAGGCGCCCGCAAAGGCATCGGCTTCGAAGACCGCAGACAAGCCCGCCGCGAAGAAGGCCGCCGACGCTAAGGCCGAGGCTGCAGCCGAGAAGGTCTCCACGCTGAAGATGCACCACCTGCGTCCCGCAGATGGTTCACACAAGCGCAAGATCCGCGTGGGACGCGGTGAGGGCGGTAAGCGCGGTAAGACTGCAGGTCGCGGTACCAAGGGTACGGGTGCTCGTTACCAGGTGCCCGAGCGCTTTGAGGGTGGTCAGACGCCCATCCACATGCGTATCCCGAAGCTGCGTGGATTCAAGAGCCCGTTCAAGGTCTACTACCAGGTCGTGAACGTGGACCAGATCGCCGAGCTGTTCCCCAAGGGTGGCAAGATCACCAAGGCGGACCTCGTCGAGGCAGGCGCAGTGCGTAAGAACCAGCCCGTCAAGGTGCTGGGCGAAGGCGATATCTCCGTTAAGGTGAACATCGTCGACGTAGAAAAGGTTTCGCAGTCCGCGAAGACCAAGATCGAAGCCGCTGGCGGTTCGGTCAACGAGGGCTAGAGTCGAGGCTGGGCCCGCTCCATGTGAGCGGGCCCGCTTCGACTTTCTTCGTATTCCCTAGCCCAACATTTGTGGAGGATTCATGCTGAGTGGTTTCTTGAGTGCATTCCGCACTCCTGACCTGCGGAAGAAGATTCTCTTCACGCTGGGCATTCTTGCGATTTACCGGCTGGGTGTGTCCATCCCCACCCCCGGCGTCGACTACGGCAATGTGCAGCAGTGCATCGACTCGACGACCACCAACAGCGCATTCGCGATCCTGAACCTGTTCTCAGGCGGCGCGCTACTACAACTGTCAATCTTCGCGCTGGGCATCATGCCGTACATCACCGCGTCGATCATCGTGCAGCTTCTGCGGGTGCTCATTCCCCACTTTGAGACGCTTCACAAGGAAGGCGCCGAGGGCCAGGCCAAGCTGACGCAGTACACGCGGTACATCACCGTTGGCTTCGCGGCACTGCAGTCTGCCTCCTACGTCACTCTCGCGAGAAATGACGTGTTCTTCCCTGGCTGTGCCCTGCCGATCATCCCCAACGAGTCGTGGCAGATCATCACGATGATGGTGCTGACCATGACCGCCGGTACGGTGCTCGTCATGTGGCTTGGAGAACGCATCACTGAGCGCGGCATCGGTAACGGAATGTCGCTGCTGATCTTCACCTCGATCGCGGCTTCATTCCCCGGCGCCGTGAGCAGCATCTGGAACTCCACGAACGGAGTGCAGAACACCATCATCGTGGCGATCATGGTGGGCATTGTGATCGCTGCGGTGGTCTACGTGGAGCAGTCGCAGCGTCGCATCCCCGTCCAGTACGCCAAGCGTATGGTGGGCCGCAAGATGCTGGGCGGATCCTCGACGTACATCCCGCTGAAGATCAACATGGCCGGCGTGATCCCCGTGATCTTCGCCTCGTCCCTGCTGACGCTGCCCACAGTGATCGTGCAGTTCTCCGGCGACGACCCCGCAGATTGGGTCATCTGGTTGCGCGACCACGTGGCGAGCCCTGGGTCGCCGCTCAACATCACGCTCTACGCGCTGCTGATCATCTTCTTCGCGTACTTCTACACCGCCATCACGTTCAACCCGGACGAGGTCGCGGACAACATGAAGAAGTACGGCGGCTTTGTGCCGGGCATCCGTCCTGGAAAGCCGACGGCAGAGTTCCTGAGCTACGTCCTCTCGCGCATCACCGCGGCCGGCTCGCTGTATCTAGCGATAGTTGCGCTGATCCCCACGATCATGTTCGTGGCGCTAGGACTCAATACCAATATCCCGTTCGGCGGGGCCTCGGTATTGATTCTGGTAGGTGTCGGACTCGACACCGTCAAGCGCATCCAGTCGCAGCTCGAGCAGCGTCACTACGAAGGGTTCTTGAAGTAATGCGGGCAGTTCTCCTAGGTCCTCCAGGCGCTGGAAAGGGCACGCAGGCGGCACGCCTCGCGGATCGCCTCAGCATTCCAGCCATCTCTACGGGCGACATCTTCCGTGCCAACGTCAAGGGCAAGACCGAACTTGGCCGCAAGGCACAGGAGTACATGTCCGCAGGGGCACTCGTCCCCGACGAGGTGACGAACGCTATGGTTCGCGACCGCCTGGCCCAGGACGACGTTCACGCAGGCTTCCTGCTGGATGGCTACCCGCGCAATCCTGACCAGGCCGTTGAGCTCGACACGATGCTCAGCGACCTGGAGGTGAAGCTCGACGCAGCAATCGAAATCACGGCCGACTTCGACGAGGTCACCAAGCGCCTCATCAAGCGTGCCGAGATCGATGGTCGCGACGATGACACCGAGCCGGTGATTCGCAAGCGCCTCGAGGTGTACTCGACATCGACCGCGCCGCTGACGGCCTACTACGAGGGTCACGGCCTTCTGGTGCAGGTCGACGGGATGGGTGACGTCGACGACGTCACCTCCCGACTGGTCGCGGCCGTCGACGGCAAGTAGATTCGTCGCGTGAGCGGCACCATCGAATACAAGTCCACCGCGCAGATGCGCGTGATGGCTCAAGCCGGCCTGGTCGTGGAGAGGGCTCTCGCGGCGGCGAAGGCGGCGGCAGTCGTGGGCGCCACGACCTTTGACGTCGATGCCGCGGCCGCCAAGGCCATCGCCGATGGCGGGGCCACCTCCAATTTCCTTGGGTACCACGGCTTTCCCGCGTCGTGCTGTGTGTCGATCAACGACGAGGTGGTGCACGGCATCCCCGGCACGCGCGTCATCGAAGATGGCGACGTGATTTCGATTGACTGTGGGGCCATCATTGATGGCTGGCACGGCGACAGCGCGGTGACGTTCATCGTCGGTACGCCAAAATCTGACCGCGACGTCGAACTCGTCGAGGTGACGCGCCGGTCGCTATTCGCCGGCATCGCAGCCCTCGCCACGGCGTCGCGCCTCGGAGAGGTTTCTGCGGCAATCGAAGACATCGCCGATGCCGCGGGCCTGTACCCGCTCGAGGGTTATGTGGGCCACGGCATCGGTACAGCCATGCACCAGCCGCCTGATGTCCTGAACTACCGCACGCGCTCGCGCGGGGTGAAGCTGCGACCCGGCATGTGTCTCGCGATTGAGCCGATGCTGGTGATCGGCACCGGCGATTCAAACATCCTCGCCGATGACTGGACGGTCATCTCTGCAGATGGATCGCGCGCGGCCCACTGGGAGCATTCGATCGCCATCCACGAGAACGGCATCTGGGTGCTGACGGCAACCGATGGTGGCGCAGCGGGCCTGTCCGAGTTCGGCGTGACGCCCACTCCCATCCCGTAGCGCTTCGACACCCAGTTGTTACACGTCCGCGACGTGCTTGCAATCGACGCCACTTAGATTGTGAACTGCGATGGGGCTTCGATTCCCGGAGCGCCACGATGTGCGGGGGGCAATCATGGCACGCGGATTCTCATATGCGCCGGGGGCAAGCCCCGACGTGCTCGAGGCATCGTCGGAAAACATCCCACGCGAGCGGCTTCTCGAACTAGGAGCCTCATCGAACAAGGTCGTGCGCGAGGCAGTCGGGCGCCGCGAGGATTGTCCACTCGGACTCCTCGTCACCCTTGCCCACGACCACGTGGTTCCGGTCAGAGTCGCGGTTGCGGCAAACCCGATTGCGTCGAGAACTGTCATGGCGTATTTGAGTGCGGACCGGAGCGCCGATGTGCTCGAGGGTCTGCTGACCAATCCAAACCTTCCGGCGGACCTCCTGGGCGAGCTGGCCTTTCACAAGAAGTCCTCGGTGAGGAAAAGGGCGGCGGCACGCCTGAATGCGCCAGACCAAGCATCGGCCGCGATGGAAGACGTGCACACACCAGAGTTACGAGACCGAGCCTTTTCCCCGCGAGAGCGTACGGATACTGGAGGAGCGGAGGTGGTGAGTATCACCACAGGTGAAGCTGTCCAGCCGCGACCCACCGCACCCGAGGCCGAGGGACTGTCCTCCGCCACGGCACCCAATACGGCCTGGACGGCGACGGGTGCCGTCGCGGAGGTTCCGGCCGCTGCCGCGTCCGTGCTCGAGGAGCCCGCTACGGTGACGCCCACTCGCACCGCTCCGGTGCGCGGTTTCCGCCCACCATCCACGGCGTAGGCGGGAAGAGCAACAAACGCGCGCCTGGTATGTCGGCTTTTTCACACAAATTCGGATTTGTGGCGGCCAAAGTCGTAGTATGCAATTGTCGACCGAAGAGGGTGAGCAATGATGACTTATGGATCCACGTCCACACGTGACGCGTCCGAGGATGTCCTGCGGGCCCTCGACCCCTTGGTCGTCGGTCCAGAACTGCTGGCACTCGCCACCAGCCGCGAGCCGCAGGTGCGTGCGGCTGTCGCGTCACGAAGCGACTGCCCTGCGGGCGCCCTCATTTCTCTTGGACACGATCATCAGATGGTGGTCCTCGAGGCCGTCATCGCGAACCCCAAGACGCCGTCGTCGGTCATCCGCAACCTCGGAGACCACCGCAATCAGCGGGTCGCGGACTTGGCAGTTCAGCGTCTACGTAACAGTTTTCGCTAACGAGTTTCACGTCGGCTTAGGCAACGTGGGCCTTGCGGTTGAGTCGGGCTCCCGCATGCCGTATAGTTGTTCGTCGGGCGTTTTTGCGCGCCCGGATGCACTGTCCACCAACGTTAGCGGAGTTTATGGCCAAGAAAGACGGCGTCATTGAGGTCGAAGGTTCCGTGGTCGAGGCATTGCCGAACGCGTCATTCCGAGTGGAATTGACCAACGGCCACCTCGTCCTCGCCCACATCTCAGGCAAGATGCGACAGCACTACATTCGGATCCTCCCAGAGGACCGCGTGGTGGTGGAGTTGAGCCCGTACGATCTGTCCCGCGGCCGTATCGTTTACCGCTACAAGTAATCGTCGTCGCTGGCGTGAAGTTACGTCAACGCCCCGGCGTCGAAGGAAAGAACCATGAAGGTTAAGCCCAGCGTCAAGCCCATCTGCGACAAGTGCAAGGTAATTCGTCGTAATGGCCGAGTAATGGTCATTTGCGAAAACCTGCGTCACAAGCAGCGTCAGGGCTAGACAAAAAAATAAGACCGCGTTTGGTCACCGTCCTCGGACGGAACTCTCGGCTCAGAGGCCGAGACCCGCACATGTACAGCGGGGCGACCAGGCGTCAGACCTCTGACTACTAATGGAGTAGAAGAATGGCACGTATTGTTGGTGTCGACCTTCCGCGCGATAAGCGCATGGAGATCGCCCTTACTTATATTTATGGCATCGGCCGCACCCGCGCCCTGCAGATCCTCGCCGCCACTGGCGTGAGCGGGGACCTGCGCGTGAAGGATGCTGGTGACGCCGAGCTGGTTGCGCTGCGCGACTACATCGAAGCTAACTTCATGGTGGAGGGTGACCTCCGCCGTGAGACGGCAGCCGACATCCGCCGCAAGGTGGAGATTGGCAACTACCAGGGGCTCCGCCACCGTCGCGGTATGCCCGTGCGCGGTCAGCGCACGAAGACCAATGCGCGTACCCGTAAGGGCCGCAAGAAGACCGTCGCCGGAAAGAAGAAGTAAGCCATGGCCGCTCCCACGCGCAAGCCGCGCAAGAAGATCAAGAAGACAGTTGCCCACGGTCAGGCTCACATCAAGTCGACCTTCAACAACACGATCATCTCCATCACGGACCCCTCGGGTGCCGTGGTGTCATGGTCATCGTCGGGCCAGGTTGGCTTCAAGGGTTCACGCAAGTCGACCCCTTACGCCGCTCAGATGGCTGCCGAGGCCGCTGCTCGCCGTGCACAGGACGCCGGCATGAGCAAGGTCGACGTCTTCGTCAAGGGCCCCGGTTCGGGCCGCGACACCGCAATTCGCTCGCTGACGGCCGCTGGCCTCGAGGTGACCTCCATCAAGGACGTCACCCCGCAGGCACACAACGGTTGCCGCCCGCCCAAGCGTCGCCGCAACTAGTCGCGGCGCTGGGGGCAACCCCTGCGCACTCGTCGGGTAGGGACGCCGATGCTGCTACAGCATCGGCCCCCTTCCTCACCTTCCAACTTCAGAACTTTGACCCTGACCGAGACAGATCCTCGGCAGGAACCTCGAGCATCAAATAGCGGGTGCTCGGAAAGGAAAGAACCGTGCTGATCGCACAGCGTCCTACGCTGACCGAAAAGGTCATTTCGGACAACCGTTCGCAGTTCTCCCTCAAGCCGCTCGAGCCGGGCTTCGGCTACACCCTCGGAAACTCACTCCGTCGCACTCTGCTGTCGTCCATTCCGGGCGCAGCAGTGACGTCGGTTCGTTTTGACGGTGTTCTTCACGAATTCACCACGATCGAAGGTGTGAAGGAAGACGTCACCGAGATCCTCCTCAACCTCAAGAACCTGGTCGTCTCCTCGGAGAACGACGAGCCAGTCGTGATGTACCTGCGTAAGTCCGGCGCTGGCGCCGTGACTGCCGCTGACATCGCGCCTCCGGCAGGTGTTGAGATTCACAACCCCGAGCTGCACATCGCCACGCTGAACGCGAAGGCAAAGTTCGAGGTCGAGCTCACCGTCGAGCGTGGACGTGGCTACGTGCCCGCCGCTCTCAACAAGAGCTACGACGCCGAGATCGGTCAGATCCCGGTCGACTCGATCTACTCGCCTGTTCTCAAGGTGACGTACAACGTGGTTGCGACTCGTGTTGCACAGCGCACCGACTTTGACGAGCTCATCATCGACGTGGAGACCAAGAACTCCATTTCGGCACGTGACGCGCTCGCCTCGGCCGGCTCGACGTTGGTTGAACTGTTCTCGCTCGCACGCGGCCTCAACGAGGCAGCAGAGGGCATCGAGATTGGCCCGTCGGACACCGACGAGTCCCTCGAAGAGGACTACAACCAGCCCATCGAGGAGCTGAACCTTACCCAGCGCTCGTACAACTGCCTCAAGCGCGAGGGCATTCACACCGTGGGAGAGCTCACTGCACGCAGTGAGACCGACCTCATGGACATCCGTAACTTTGGTCAGAAGTCGATCACCGAGGTGAAGGAGAAGCTCGCTGAGCTGAACTTCTCTCTCAAGGATGGTGGCGTCGAGTACGACGGCACCTCCGCGGCTGGTGTGTACTTCTCCGGCAGCGAAGAATAATCAAGGAGAACATCCAACATGCCTACCCCCACTAAGGGCGCCCGCCTAGGCGGCAGCCCGGCCCACCAGCGTCACATGCTGGCCAACCTTTCGCAAAGCCTCTTTGAGCACGGTCGCATCACGACCACGCTCACCAAGGCAAAGCGCGTTCAGCCTCACGCTGAGCGTCTGGTGACGTTTGCTAAGCGTGGCGACCTCGCGTCGCGTCGCAAGGTGATGGGAATCATCTCGGACAAGTCCGTGGTGCACACCCTGTTCACCGAGATTGGCCCCGGCTTCGCGGACCGCGATGGCGGCTACACCCGCATCACCAAGGTTGGTTACCGCAAGGGCGACAACGCTCCCCTCGCAGTGATCGAACTCGTTGAGTTCGGTACGCCTGCCAAGAAGGCCGTCTCCAAGGAGGCCGAGAAGGCCACCAAGAAGGCTGCTCCCAAGAAGGCCGCTAAGAAGGACGACGACGTCGCTCCCGAGGCTGCACACGCCGATGCTCCCGCCGAGGGTGCAGAGGATGCTGCTGCGCCCGTCGAGGACATCGCAGCGGAGCACGCAGAAGCTCCCGCTGAGGGCGCCGACAAGTAGTAGCGAATTCGTGTGGCGTTAGCCGCATGCTCGTACAAGGCGGATTCTCATGACCGAACTGGACTCCAGTGACGTCGTGAGGGTCCGCCTTGACTTTTCTTACGACGGTGGCGATTTTCAGGGCTGGGCCGCCCAACCCGAGCTTCGCACCGTCCAGGGTGTCATGGAAGCCGGCCTCACCCAGGTGATCCGGCGTGTGGGCGCGATCCGCCTCACCGTGGCCGGACGCACCGATGCCGGAGTCCACGCCCGCAACCAGGTCGCGCACTTTGACCTACCCCGCGAGGCGTGGGAGCGCTGCGTCAACCGCAGCGTCAAGGACCCGGCACTCGCGCTGCGCTTCAAGCTGTGGAGTGTCCTGCCGATGGACATCGTGGTCAAGCGCGTGTCACTCGCGCAGCCGGGCTTCGATGCTCGCTTCTCCGCGATAGCGAGGCGATACACGTATCGCATCAGCGACAGATTCGAGACCCGGGACCCCCTGCGTCGCGGTCACGTGCTGTGGAACCGCAAGGCACTGGATATTGACGCCCTCAACGCCGGTGCGCTGACCGTGACAGGCCTACGCGACTTTGCTCCCTATTGCCGCCCTCGTGAGTTCGCGACGACCATCCGCGAACTTCACCGCTTCTCGTGGGAGCGGCCCGCCTCGGGACCCGACGAGGGTCTGGTGGTCGCAACGCTCGAGGCCGATGCCTTCTGCCACTCGATGGTGCGCTCGCTGGTGGGCGCGGTGAAGGACGTGGGTTCCGGCCGGCGCGACCTCGTGTGGCTGGCATCGCACGACAACTTCAGTGAGCGTTCTCCCGGCATCGCCGTGGTGCCGCCGCATGGGCTGGTGCTTGAGCACGTGGAGTACCCGGACGCTGCCGAGATGGCGGCCCGCGCCCAGCTCACCCGCCGTCGCCGCCAGGCGAACGATGCCGCTGACGTGCCCGCTGAATAGCCAGCCACAGCATCGGCCGGCAGTGGGGTTTTGGTGCGCGTTCAGCGCCTAGAATTGGTGACTCGATAGCAGTTCGTTGCCATCGTGTCGGGACGCGGAATCTACTCAGATTGACCCTTAGGGGATTGTGCCGGTATGATAGATCCTCGTTGTGCGTTCCCCGTGGAATGGTGTAATCCCACTCGCCTTTTCCTAGGACCCGCCGACCGAAAACTTGCGGTAATTCGTTACCGCCCCCTCAGATCAGATAAGAGAAGGCTTTCAAGTGCGCACGTATTCTCCCAAGCCGGGTGACGTCACCAAGAACTGGTACGTCATCGACGCTACTGACGTGGTCCTCGGTCGTCTGGCCTCCCAGGCCGCTTCGCTGCTCCGCGGCAAGCACAAGGCGACTTTTGCTCCCCACGTTGACTCCGGTGACTTTGTCATCGTCATCAATGCTTCAAAGGTGGCCCTCTCGGGCGCCAAGCTCACCGACAAGATGGTGTACCGCCACTCGGGCTTCCCGGGCGGCCTCAGCGCCGTCCCGATCGGCGAGCTCCTTGAGAAGAACCCGCAGCGCGTGATCGAGAACGCGGTGAAGGGCATGCTGCCTCGCACCAAGCTCGGTGCCGAGCAGCTCACCAAGCTCAAGGTCTACGCAGGCTCCGACCACCCCCACGCCGCGCAGCAGCCGCAGGCGTTCGAGATTTCCCAGGTCGCGCAGTAGCGCGGAGAAGAAGGACTGACTAGTGGCAGATGTGACGACGACTGACGTCGAGACCGAAAACGTGACCGACACCGAGGCAGACGCGCCTACCGAGTACACCTCGGAATCCGCGCCCGAGCGCGGCAAGGGCACGTCCAACGTGGCACCTGGCGCCGGCCTTGGCCGTCGCAAGCAGGCCATCGCTCGTGTTCGCCTGGTTCCTGGAACCGGCAACTGGACGATCAACGGCCGCGACCTCGCAAACTACTTCCCCAACAAGGTGCACCAGCAGATCGCGAACTCGCCGTTCGCGCTGCTCGACATCGAGGGCAAGTTTGACGTGCACGCACGCATCACCGGTGGTGGCCCCTCGGGTCAGGCCGGTGCGCTTCGCCTTGGCGTCGCACGCGCGCTCAACGAGATCGACGAAGAGACGAACCGCGCCGCCCTCAAGAAGGCTGGCTTCCTGACTCGCGACGCACGCGTCGTCGAGCGCAAGAAGGCCGGACTCAAGAAGGCACGTCGCGCACCTCAGTACTCGAAGCGCTAGCCTCGAGCGCATGCCGCGCTTATTCGGAACCGACGGTGTTCGCGGGCTCGCGAACCGCGATATCACCGCCGAACTTGCTGTTGACCTCGCCGTCGCTGCCGCCCACGTGTTGGCGCAGCGCGGCGAGTTCTCCGGGCACCGTCCCCGCGCCGTCGTCGGCCGCGATACGCGTGTGTCCGGGCAGTTCCTCAGCGCTGCAGTAAGCGCAGGGCTCGCGTCGGCCGGCATTGACGTGCTGGACGTGGGCGTCCTGCCCACCCCCGGCATCGCCCACGTGACGGCAGCGATGGACGCCGATATCGGCGTCGTCATCTCCGCCTCCCACAACCCGATGCCCGACAACGGCATCAAGTTTTTTGCGCGCGGCGGGCACAAGCTCGACGACGCCGTCGAGGAGACCATCGAAGCCCAATTGGGCGAGAGTTGGGAACGTCCTCTCGGCGCTGACGTCGGCACCATCTCAGACGCCTCGGCCATGAGCGAGCGCTACGTCAACCACCTCGTGGGTGCCGTGGCGACCTTCGCAGGCGAAGCACACCCGCTCACCGGGGTCTCAATGGTGGTGGATGCGGCGCACGGCGCGGCGAGCGTGGTCGGAGCCGCGGCACTGACGGCCGCCGGCGCGGTGGTGCACCTCATTAACGCCTCTCCCGATGGTCACAACATCAACGACGGCGTGGGCTCCACGCATCTCGGACCGCTCCAGGCCGCGGTGAAGGAGCATGGCGCGGACATGGGCGTTGCCTTTGACGGCGATGCGGACCGCTGCCTTGCCGTCGACCACGAGGGCGAGATCGTGAATGGCGACGCCATCATGGGCTTGCTCGCACTTGCCATGAACTCCAAGGGTTCGCTCTATCACAGCACGCTGGTGGCCACCGTGATGAGCAACCTCGGCCTCCACCGCGCGATGCGCGACGCAGGTATTGACATCGTCGAGAGCGCGGTGGGTGACCGCTACGTGCTCGAGGCAATGCGAGAGGGTGGCTTCACCCTGGGCGGAGAGCAGTCCGGCCACATCATTGTGTCGGACTATTCGACGACCGGCGACGGCGTCCTGACGGCACTCCTGCTTGGGGCGCAGGTCAAGGCGGCCGGTTCGCTGCGTGACCAGTGCGCCACCATCCACGTCCTCCCGCAGGTGCTCATCAACGTGCCCGGCGCGGATCGCTCCAAGGTCAACACCGACGTCCCACTTCAGAATGCGGTCGCCGCTGCCCGCAAGGAGCTTGGCGACGACGGTCGGGTGCTGTTGCGCTCATCGGGCACCGAGCCCTTGGTGCGCGTCATGGTCGAGGCGAGCACAAAAGAGGACGCAAAGCGTCACGCGGACGCCCTCGCGGCGGTTGTTGCTGACAGACTGTGTTCGTGAACAACTTCTGGGATACCATCACCGGATTCTCCGGCCAGCTCGAAGAGTGGATTCTTCAGCTCACTGATTCGCTCTGGATCTACCCCTGGATGTACATCCTCTCGGTTATCGACGGGTTCTTTCCGGTCGTGCCGTCGGAGTCAGTCATCATCGCATCGGCCACTGCGTGGGCGCAGACGGACCTACCTTGGCTTCCGGGAATCTGGCTCGCGGCTGCTGCGGGTGCATGGTGCGGTGACCAGATCGCCTACGGTATTGGCCGCCTGTTTGACGTCACGAAATGGAAGATGTTCAACAGCGAGAAGGGCAAGGCCTCCCTCGCGTGGGCCGATTCCGCGCTTGAGAAGCGTGGATCGACCTTCATCATTGCGGCCCGGTTCATCCCCATGGGCCGGGTCATCGCAAACATCTCCGCCGGAGCCCTGCGCTACCCCCACCGTCGTTTCATGGGCGTGGACGCGATTGGCGCATTGATCTGGGCCACGTACTCGGTGGTTCTCGGCATCTTCACCGGGTCGCTCTTTAGCGACAACCTGGTGCTGTCGATCGTGGTTGGAGTGG
Source organism: Demequina aurantiaca (assembly GCF_000975135.1). Taxonomy (GTDB): domain Bacteria; phylum Actinomycetota; class Actinomycetes; order Actinomycetales; family Demequinaceae; genus Demequina; species Demequina aurantiaca. Next base: position 1,166,923 of record NZ_BBRF01000001.1, read on the forward strand.
TCGCCGGAGTGCTGATGGGCTTCGTCATTGACCGGGTCATGCAGAAGATCGGCTTCAGCCCTCCGGACGTCCCCGACCTCTCAAAGGAAGTTGATGCGCCCGCCGACGACGGCGACAAGAATGACGCCGCCAGCGACGGACGCGACAACTCCTAGCGGACTAGGCGCCCTGCTTCACCTCGGCTGATGAACTCGCCGATGCGCCCCTCGGGGCCGCGTCGACCTGAGGCACAGCGTCCCCGTTCTTGAGCATGTGCGCGGGCTTGACGAAGAAGTACGCCAGGACGGCGCCCAGGACCAGAACGATGGCCGGCAGGTAGAGCGTCTGGCCCATGGCCGTGCTGAACCCGTCCTTGAGAGCGTCGGGAAGTTCCCCGAGTGCCGCGCCACCGCCTTCCGCACCGCCGGAGGCGGCCGGAAGGTTCGCTGCGATCCGGTTAGCCAACAGGGTCGCGATAGCTGCCGAGCCGAGCACGGCCCCCACCTGGCGCGTGGTGTTGTAGACGCCCGACCCCGCACCCGCGGCATTCATTGGCAGGTTGCGGGTGGCCGTCGAGGAGATGGGGCCCCACATGAACGCGCTGCCGATTCCCAGGATCGTCGGCGGGATGAGCAGCAGTCCGATTGACATGGTGGGGGTGAACATCACTGCGGTCAGCCACAGCGAGAAGGCGGTGACCAGCATGCCGGGCACCACCAGGTAGCGCGGGTGAACCGTGTCGGTGAGCTTTCCAGCCAGACGTGCGAGCACGAGCGTCATCAGCGCGGTGGGAACCGTCATGAGCGCCGTTTGGGTGGGACTGAGCCCACGTACCACCTGGTAGAAGTACACCATGGGGATGAACATGGACGTGATGGCGAAACCTACGGTGCTGATCGTCCCGTTGGCGAGGGAGAAATTGCGATCCCTGAAGAGTTTGAGCGGGAGGAGCGGCTCGTTCTTGTTGATCTTCTGCCACCAAATGAACAGCGCGATGACGACCAGGCCGCCGATGATGGACGCCCAGACCCACCCATTCCAGTCGTTGTCGGTGCCCTCTTGAAGGCCAAAGACGAGCAGGAACATACCGACGGAGGACAACGCGATGCCGAGCCAGTCCATCTTGTGGACGTGGGTCTCGAGGTTGGGGACCAGGCGCCACGCGAGCACGAAGGCGATGATGCCGATGGGCACGTTGACGAAGAAGATCCACTCCCAGCCAGGGCCGTCGACGAGCACGCCGCCGAGCAGTGGACCGATGAGTGTGGCGACGCCAGCGGTTGCACCCCACAGCGCCATGGCGGTGCCGCGCTTGTTCGGGGCAAAGGTGCGCGTGATGACCGCCATGGTCTGCGGGGTCATCAGCGCGGCTCCGAGTCCCTGAACGGCGCGCGCCGCGATCAGGTTGCCGATGCCGGAGCCAGGGAGGGTGTCCGCAAACCCGCACCACAACGAGGCCATCGTGAAGATGGTGAGCCCGACGAGGTAGATCCGCTTGGGCCCGAACATGTCGCCGAGCCGCCCAGTCACGAGAAGCGGCACCGCATAGGTCAGCAGATAGGCACTCGTGACCCAGATGACGCCGGTGGTCGTCGTGTCCAGACCCTGCTGAATTGAGGGGTTGGCGACGGCCACGATGGTGGTGTCGATCAGGATCATAAAGAACCCAACGACAAGCGCCCACAGCGCTGGCCACGGGCTTCGAGTTTCAGTCACGTGTATCTTCCTTAGGTTGCCAGCGTGCGAGCACGCGGGGGAGGGTTGTCAGTCGTTGAGGGGGTCGCCGCTGGTGGGTGTACCGCGGAGGGAGTCGGGCCGCGGCTCTTCCCAGTCGAGTGTGCCGGCGTCGAGTTCGCCGATCACGGATTCGACCCAGGTGATCTCGGCATCGAGTTGCGCGACGAGGAACTCGCTGTCGAGTTTCCAGCGGCGCGGCACTCCTCGGGACCGCGCCGCGGCGACCTCGGAGGCGACGTCGGACCGTTCGGCCTCGAGTCGCTCGAGCCGCTGCGCGAGAAGTCCACGGAATGTGCCGCCGGACAAGTTGTGTGCCTCGCCGATGGCGACGGGAAAGAGGGCATATTCGTTGACCGGCGCCCGCAGCAACTCCGCTACTCGCGTATCAAGCTTTTCGCGCCCCAGGTCCGTGATCGCGTAGACAGTACGTTCGGGACGGTTTCCTGCGCGTTCGGTGCCGACGGACTCGGCCAGGCCGCTATCGACCAGTCGATCGATCGTGTGATAGAGGCTGCCGGGGCGGACCTTGACAATGCGCTGCTCGCCGCGGGCTATCAGCAGTTGGTACATCTCGTACGGGTGCATGGGCCGCTCGACGAGGAGCGCGAGAGTCACGACGCCCAAGGGGCCGAGGGCAGAGGCGGGCTTTCCCATTCAGACGTGCTCCATCCTGATTATTCCACGCCGAGTATATGCACGGAGTGGAGTGGTGGCAAGACACGAGGGTGGGCCAGCAACGCTGGTCCGGGCGTGCGGCACGGCCCTTGTCGGGGCGCTCGGCTAGAGCTTGCGCAGTTGGACGGACTCGACCTGGTGGTCGGCGCCCTTGTCCAGGATGATCGTGGCGCGTGAACGCGTGGGGGCGATGTTCTTCTCAAGATTGGGTGCGTTGATGGAGTCCCAGATCTGGCCTGCGCGCTCGCGAGCCTCCTCGTCGCTCAACGTCGAGTACGAGTGGAAGTAGGAGTCGGGCTGCGAGAACGCAGTCTCACGCAGCGTGAGGAAGCGGTCGATGTACCAGCGCCGCACGTCGGACTGCTTGGCATCAACGTAGATCGACACGTCAAAGAAGTCGCTCACCGCGAAGGATGCGGCACCGGGGGTGCGGGGGATAGCGGGCTGCAGCACGTTCAGGCCCTCGACGATCAGCACTTCGGGCTGCCTGACACTCACGACCTTGCCGGGAACGATGTCGTAGGTCAGGTGCGAGTACACCGGCGCCTCGACGACGGGCTCGCCCGACTTCACTGCCGCGACGAACCGGTGGAGGGCACGGCGGTCGTACGACTCGGGGAAGCCCTTGCGCTCCAAGAGCCCACGCTTGCGGAGCGTCTCATTGGGGAGAAGGAAGCCATCCGTGGTGACGAGTTCAACGTGGGGTGAGTGGGGCCAACGGGCCATCAGTTCCCGCAATACGCGCGCGGTCGTAGACTTGCCCACCGCCACGGACCCCGCGACGCCAATGACATATGGCGTGCGCGATGCGCGCTCGCCCAGGAAGCTACTGGAGGCGTCGTGCAGGTGGCCCACCGCCTCCGAATAGAGGTCTAAGAGGCGCGACAACGGCCGGTAGATCTGGTCGACCTCCGCGAGGTCGATGGGGTCTCCCAAGCCACGCACCCTGGCGATGTCACGCTCCGTCAGCGGCAGCGGCGTGGAGCGGGCCAAAGCAGCCCATTCGTCCCGGGGAAGGGTGATGAACGGACTGGCAGCGCTATCGGTCACGCGTCCATTGTGTCGCACGCCCAACCACGCGCGTAACCGAGGTCAAAAAAGCACCTGAACCGCGGCATCGGCCGGCGTGGTGGGGCACGGTTCACACGTCCCTGCCAGGGGCGCCTCTCCCAGTAGACTCATGCCCATGTGTGGAATCGTCGGATATGTGGGTTCAGGGGCGGCCGATACTCGTCCCCAGCAGGTCGTCATGGGCGGCCTCGCGCGGCTTGAGTACCGCGGGTATGACTCCGCGGGTCTCGCGGTAGTCACCGACGACCGTGACCGCGTCGCAATGGCCAAGAAGGCCGGCAAGCTCAAGAACCTCGAGGCGTTGCTCGCGACCAACCCGCTGCCCACGGGCACCGCCGCCATTGGCCACACGCGCTGGGCGACACACGGGGCACCAACTGACGCGAACGCCCACCCGCACCTGGCAGCCGGCGGACGAGTCGCCATCATTCACAACGGCATCATCGAGAACTTCTCCGCGCTTCGCAAGGAGCTCGCCGGCGAGGGCGTCGACTTCCTGTCGGACACCGACACGGAAGTAGCAGGCCACCTGTTGGCGCGCGAGATTGAGCGCGGACTCTCCTTGCCCGACGCCATGCGTTCCGTCGCGCAGCAACTCGAGGGTGCGTTCACGCTGCTCGCGGTCGACGCACTCGAGCCCACCACGGTGGTGGGAGCCCGCCGCAACTCCCCACTCGTCGTCGGAATCGGCGAGGGCGAGAACTTCCTGGGCTCCGACGTGGTGGCCTTCATCGAGCACACCCGGACGGCGCTCGAACTCGGTCAAGACGAGGTGGTCGTCATCACGCCCGATGCCGTGGTGGTCACCGGCGCCGACGGCAACGTCGTGGAGCGCGAGCCGTACCACGTGGACTGGGACGCCGAGGCTGCCGAGAAGGGCGGCTTCGCGACGTTCATGGACAAGGAGATCCACGACCAGCCCCAGGCCGTCGCGGACACCCTGCGCGGGCGCGTCGACGACCACGGGCGACTCAAGCTCGACGGTGGCATCATCGCCGAGTCGGTACTGAACTCCGTGGACAAGATCGTGATCATCGCGTGTGGCACCGCCTCATATGCGGGCCTCGTCGCACGCTACGCGATCGAGCACTGGTGTCGCATCCCGGTCGAGGTCGAACTCGCGCACGAGTTCCGCTACCGCGACCCGGTGGTGAACGTCAAGACTCTCGTCGTGGCCATCTCGCAGTCGGGCGAGACCATGGACACCATCATGGCGGTGCGCCACGCTCAACAGCAGGGCGCCAACGTGATCGCGATCGTCAACACCCAGGGCTCCACCATTGCCCGCGAGGCCGATGCGGTGCTCTATACCCGTGCGGGACCAGAGATTGCGGTGGCCTCCACCAAGGCGTTCCTGGCGCAGATCACGGCGTCATTCCTATTGGGCATCTACCTGTCGGAATTGCGCGGCAATAAGTTTCCCGACGAGATCGCGACCCTGCTCGCGCAGCTCGACGAGACCCCCGCGAAGATCCAGCGGGTGCTGGACACCTCCGGGCCGATCCGCGAACTGGGAGCCGCGCTCGCGGACGAGCGCACCGTGCTGTTCCTGGGACGCCACGTGGGCTTCCCCGTCGCTCTCGAGGGGGCGCTCAAGCTCAAGGAACTGGCCTACATTCACGCCGAGGGCTTCGCCGCCGGTGAGCTCAAGCACGGCCCCATCGCACTGGTCGAGGAGGGGCAGCCCATCTTCATCGTGCTGCCGAGTCCCCGCGGCCGCGAGTCGTTGCACGCCAAGGTGGTCTCCAACGTGCAGGAGGTCCGCGCCCGCGGCGCCCGCACGTTCGTGATCGCGGAGGAGGGGGACACGGACGCGGCCAATTACGCCGAGCAGGTCTTTTACGTACCCGCCTCACCCGTGCTGATGTCCCCGTTGCTGAGCGTCATTCCGCTGCAGCTGTTCGCACTTGAACTTGCGACCGCCAAGGGACTCGACGTGGACCAGCCGCGCAACCTCGCCAAGTCGGTCACGGTCGAGTAGCCAGCAGTGGCCATCGTGGGGCTGGGAATCGACGTCGTCGCCATCGAGCGGTTCGAGGCGGCGCTTGAGCGATCCCCGGGGTTCCTTGAACGCGTCTTCACGCCCGCCGAACGCGAGTTGGGAACCCACTCGCTTGCCGCACGTTGGGCCGCGAAGGAGGCCCTCGCAAAGGCGCTTGGAGCCCCCGGAGGCCTGAGTTGGCAGGACGCCGAGGTGGTGCGCGAGGATTCGGGGCGCCCGCGCCTGGCCATCAAGGGTTCAGTCGCGGCGCGTGCCGGGGAGCTCGGCATCACGTCGTTCCACCTATCACTGTCGCACGATGCCGGCATCGCATCGGCCGTCGTCATTGGGGAGGCCTTGTCATGAGCATGCTGAAGGTCTCCGTCGACTACGACGCGATTGCGGGCAATGTCGCGACATTGAGGGCGCTCGCGCCCACCGCGAAGCTCATGGCCGTCGTCAAGGCCGACGCCTACGGCCACGGGTTGTTGCCGTCAGCGCGGGCCGCCCGTCGCGGCGGCGCCGAATTCTTGGGTGTCGCGCAGCCGTCCGAGGCCATCGCCCTGCGTGACGGCGGTGACGAGGGCCGCGTCCTCACCTGGCTCTACGGGCCGGAGGTGCACGCCGCAGACCTCCTGAGCCGCGACATCGATGTGTCCGCCGGGTCCCTTGAGGTGCTGAGCGCGATAGTCAAGGCCGCGCGTGCGGGCCACGGCACAGCAACGGTTCACCTCTGCGTCGACACCGGCCTGGGGCGCGAGGGCGTACCTATGGCGAACCTCGACGCGCTCCTGACCGCAGCATCGGCCGCACAGGATGAGGGCCTGATCAAGGTCGTCGGAATGTGGTCGCACCTCGCGTGGGCGGACCAGCCCGGGCATCCCACGGTCGACGCGCAGGCGGAGAACTTCCACACTGCGCTGGCGACGGCCGAGGCCCGGGGGCTCGACATCGAGCTCGCTCACTTGGGCAACTCCGCGTGCACGCTTACTCGGCCCGACCTGCACTTCGACATGGTGCGTCCGGGGATCGCCATCTATGGTTTGCCGCCCGTCGAGGACCCCGAAGGCGACAACTTTGGGCTCACCGCGGCTATGTCGGTATCCAGCACCCTCGCACTCGTCAAGGAGCTGCCGGGCGGTCACGGTGTCAGTTACGGTCACGAGTACGTCACCCCCCAGCGCACGCACGTGGGCCTGGTGAGTGCCGGCTATGCCGATGGAGTTTTTCGTGCCGCGGGCGGGGTAGCCGAGGTCTCCGTACGCGGGGTGCGATACCCGATCGCGGGGCGCGTGTGCATGGACCAGTTTGTGCTCGACCTGGGCCCGGAGACGGAAGCCGATGCTGGGGATATCGTCACACTGATAGGACCCGGCGGGCCGACGGCGCGTGATTGGGCAACAGCCATTGGCACCATTGATTACGAGATTGTGTGCCGCTTTGGCGGGTTGCGGCCCAAGACCGCGGAGTGAACGAAATGACTGACGTGAGTGGCTCCACCGAACTGCACCTCGACGCCGACAGTGCGGAGCAGATGCGCGCTATCGCGACCGATGTGATCGCACCGCACCTGCGTGCGGGAGACCTGCTGATTCTGTCCGGCGACCTGGGCGCGGGCAAGACCACGTTCACGCAGGGGTTGGGTGACGCTCTCGGCGTGCGTGGCCCCATCGCGAGCCCAACCTTCATCATCGCCAGGACCCATCCCAGCGAGGTGGGAGGACCCGCGCTGATTCACGTGGACGCGTACCGGCTCACGTCGCTCGCGGAATTGGATGATTTGGACCTCGACACCACCCTGGACGACAGCGTCACGGTGGTCGAATGGGGGGAGGGCAAGGCCGAGGCGCTCGCGGCGGACCGGCTGCACGTGCGCATCGCCCGCGAGCGAGGTGGCGAGTTGGACATGACGAACCCCGAAGGTGGGCGCCGGGAGGTGACGATTGTCGCGCACGGCCAGCGGTGGGCGGGAATCGACTTCACTGTGGGTGCATCTGATCCCAGCGGCGACCTAGGCTAGTGCCGTGATACTCGCAATCGACACCTCGTCCGCCATCTCCGTCGCCGTGGTCGACGGTGAACAGGCCGTCGCCTCGCGCACCGAATTTTCGCCTCGCGGGCACGCCGAGTTGTTGTCCGGCATGGTCGAGGCCGCGCTCTCCGAGGCAGGCGTTGCCGGGACGGACATCGACTCGATCGTGGTCGGCACCGGCCCCGCCCCGTTCACCGGCCTGCGCGTTGGGCTGGTGACCGCCCGCACGCTCGGCATGGTGTGGGGCATCCCCGTGCGCGGAGTGTGCTCACTCGACGCGGTCGGAGCCCAGGCAGCCGATGTCGGTCGCCGCCAGGTCACTGTGGTCGCCGATGCCCGCCGCAGGGAAGTGTATTGGGCCACGTATACCGACGGAGTCGCGGATGGTGCGCCGCAGGTGAGCGCGCCGATCGACGTGGAGCCGCGGGGTGACGTGGTGGGCCGCGGGGCATTGCTGTATCCAGACGTCTTCCCCCACGCGACAGCGGCGGATCCCGATCCGGCCTGGCTTGCGCGAGTAGCCGCGCGCAGGCTTGAGGCAGGAGAAACCGAGTTTCCCACTGAGCCCATGTATATGCGCCGCCCCGACGTGCATGGAGTGCCGGGCGCGTGAGTGACGAGGGCCGATCAGAGGCCGCTCCCGAGCATCGGCGATGCTTGCGTGACATGAGCGAGAGTCAGCTCGCCTGGATGGCCGAGCGCGAGAGTGAGATCTTTGGCGCCGCGGCATGGTCGCTCAAGCTGATCCAGGAGGACTATCGCTACGGCGGCAAGCGCTATCGCGTCGTCGAGGTAGACGGCGAGCCGGTCGCGTACGCGGTGTATGGGTACGACGGAGATGCCTTTCACCTCATGAACATCGCGGTCGATCCCGACGCGCGCGGAGCCCGCCACGGGAAGGTTCTGATGGAGGACTTCCTCACTGAGGCGCGTGCCGAGCGGGCACGGGAGGTGTGGCTTGAGGTGGCGGTGACGAATACGTCGGCGCTCGCCCTGTACCGCTCATACGGATTTGAGGACGTGCGGGTGCGACCCCGGTACTACCAGCCGGAAGATGTGGATGCGATCGTGATGCGTGCCGTCGTGCCGCCGGCGCACGCTGGTTAGCGAACTACCGCCCACCACCCCACCGCCCGCCCCCGATATTGGTCCGATTTGGCACGCTTTCGGCCGCCTCTGCGCCCTGTTGGTCCGATTTGGTTCATGCACCTGCCGCAGATGTTTGTGCTGCTCCTGCAGAGGATTAGTGGTGGACGCCGCCGCGCAGTCGCGTGATGGAGGCGGGCGGACACCATAACGGCCTTGAGTTCCTAGGGGCACTGGGCCTAAAAGGACCAATAGGGTGCGACAAGGCGCTGAGGCGTGCGAAATCGGACCAATAGGAGGTGGGGAGCAATAGGCGTTGATGGGTGGAGGCGGGGGCGGCCAGGGTTAGAGTGAGGCCACTCCTACGTCGTTCGAGACGCGACCCTTGCGAGGGCCCGCGCCGTGCTCGCTGTCCGACGGATATCCCACCCCGAGCAGCGCGATGGATCCCCAACTCGTGTCGGAGAAGAGCGCGTTGTCCAGCCCTTCCTTGTCGAAGCCGCCGTACGGGCGAACCGCGAGGCCGGCCGCGCGCAGTCCCACGATCAGATAGCCCGCCTGCAGCCAGGAGCCGGTGGTCGCCATGGTGGTGCGGCGTTCGGGGGCCGCCTCGAGCCGCTCGGCGCTTCCCTCCGACCCGGGCGACGTGACTGAGAAGTGGTCGTGGAACCGGTCGTCGCGGGCGACCACCAGCAACACCGGGGCATTGGACAGCTTGGCGCGGTTGCCCTCGAGGGCGTTGTCGATCACCGCGCTGCGAGCGGCCTCCGAGCGGGCAATGGCCACGCGCATCGGAGTGGTGTTGTTTGCGGTGGGGCCCCACTTGATCAGGTCAAACACGTTGCGAATGACACTGTCCGGTACGTCTCCCTCGGCAAATTCAGTGTTCGAGCGCGCTTCCAGGAACAGGCGACGCTGCGTGGCGTCGTCGATTGCCAGGCCATCGATCGGAGGGGCAAAGTCGTGGGCGTGCTCGGAATTGGTCATATCCCGTAGACACTAGTTCGTGCTCATCTATTCCCGCGCATAGGCTTATCCTCGTGGACCCACTCGTACTTGGAATTGAGAGCACCTGCGACGAGACCGGCGTCGCGCTCGTGCGCGGAACCGAGCTGCTCGCGGACGTCGTCGCGTCGTCAATGGACGAGCACGCGCGCTTTGGCGGGATCGTCCCCGAGGTCGCGTCGCGCGCCCACCTCGAGGCCATGATCCCCACCATCGAGGAGGCGCTGAGTCGTGCCGGGCACTCGCTGGCCGACGTCGACGCGGTGGCCGTCGCATCGGGCCCTGGGCTGGTCGGGTCGCTCACGGTGGGAGTTTCCGCAGCCAAGGCGCTCGCGCTGGGACTGGGAAAGCCGCTGTACGGCGTCAACCACGTCATCGGGCACGTGGCAGTCGACGAACTGGTGCACGGCGAATTTCCCGAGCGCATCATGGCCCTGGTCGTCTCGGGCGGGCACACGTCACTGTTGCTCGTGAACGATATTGCCACGGACATCACCGAACTCGGTCACACGCTCGACGATGCCGCCGGCGAGGCCTTCGACAAGGTGGGCCGACTGCTCGGGCTGCCCTATCCGGGTGGCCCGCACGTCGACCGCCTCGCACGCGAGGGCAACCCGTCCGCGATCCCGTTCCCGCGCGCACTGACCAAACCCAAGGACCAGGCCAAGCACGCGTATGACTTCTCCTTCTCGGGCCTCAAGACCGCGGTCGCGCGCTGGGTCGAGGCCTGTGAGGCGGACGGCAGGGAAGTGCCGACGGCCGATGTTGCGGCGAGCTTTGCCGCCGCTGTTGCCGATGTTCTGGTCGCCAAGACGATCCAGGCCTGCCAGGAACACGGGGTGACGACCCTGGTCATCGGCGGTGGCTTCAGTGCGAATAGCCAGCTTCGTGACATGGCGACGGCGAGGTGCGCCGAGGCCGGAATCGAGGTGCGCATCCCGCCCATTCGTTTCTGCACGGACAATGGCGCGATGATCGCGGCGCTCGGCAGTGCCGTCGCCAGGCGCGGCCTGACGCCGAGTGAGCTGAGCATCGGCGTTGACTCGTCTATGCCTCTCACTACAGTGTTGGTGTGACGGCCTCGCCGGCGTGAGTCCGGTGGCTAACCGAGTGGAGTGAGTTGATGGCGCGTTCCTGGGGTATGCCCGCGACAGTCGCGATTGTTGCCATCGCGGCGATCGGCGCGGGAGTCTGGGCCACCTCCGCCATCTCTAGCCGGCAGGGTGCACCAGCTTCGCCGTCGCCGTCAGTTTCGAGCACGCGCGCTCCGTCGGCTACGCCCTCCGCCACGCCATCGGCCACCACGTCCCCATCGCCGTCATCCACGCCAAACGACTCCTTGGCATGGGGGCCGACGCAGGCCGACTGGGATTCCGCGCTCGCGACGGCTCAGGACTTATCCGTTGAACGCGCAGCAGGTCAGGTGATCGTTGGGTCGTATGGGGGGACGTCCCCCACGGAGCTCAAAGCGATGATCGAGAAATATGGCCTGGGCGGTGTCATGCTGCAGGGCGACGCAACATCGTCGACAAAGGTCACTCAGGCGCTGACCGCCGCTGCTGCGGAGGCTGGCGGCGAGCGCGACTGGCCGGTGATGATCGCCGTTGACCAGGAGGGCGGCGTTGTCGCTCGTCTGCGAGGAATGATGCCCGATCTGCCTGGCTTCATGGCCGCTGGCGCCGCGACGGACAAGGACTACGTGCGCGAGGTCTACGCGAACCAGGGCGCCCGCACCTTGGGGCTGGGTTTCAACACCAACTTCGCGCCCGATGCGGACGTCACCGCGGGCCTGAGCGACCCAGTGATCCGCACCCGTTCGCCCGGCTCGGATCCGCTCAATGTCGCGGCCACAGCGAACGCGGCGCTCAAGGGATACACGGACGCCGGACTCATCACCACCGTCAAGCACTTTCCGGGTCATGGAGCGGTCGAGACCGACTCTCACGAGGGGCTCCCGACGCAAAGCGCGACGGTAGCGGAGCTCGAGGCGCGGGACTTGGTGCCGTTCGCCAGCGCGGTCGATGCGGGGGCGCCCGCCATCATGGTGGCCCACATTGCGCTCGCAGAGTGGGGAGGCGACGCGGCCTCCCTGTCGCCGGACGCCTACGCGTACCTGCGGGAGGGGCTGGGTTTCACTGGTGTGGCGATGACAGATGCGCTCAACATGGGTGCGATTGTTGACCACCACGAGCCGGGTGAGGCGACCGTCTTGGCGCTCAAGGCGGGCGCGGACATTGCGCTCATGCCTGCGGACACCGCGAAGGCCATGGCTGCGGTGGCGGCCGCGGTGAAGTCCGGTGACCTACCTCGCGAGCGGCTGGACGAGGCGGCTGCGAGATCTATCCTGCTGATGCGGTGGCAGGCCGGCCTCGAGCCCAAGCCGGTGCCGGCCGACTCGGACGGCTTTGCACAAGAGTTTGCCGCGAAGTCCGCGACGGTGGTCACGCCCACGTGTGGCGAGCGACTGGTGTCCGACACGGTGACCATTGCCGGCGGGTGGGACCAGGCGCGGGCCAGCCTCGCGGCGGCGCTCGAGGAACGCGGCGTCACCATCGGGACTGCGGACCATCCCGGAACTCGGGTGCGACTCGCGGTCAACTCCAGTGAGGACGTCAAGGGAGACGTCGTCGTGGCGATCTCGGGCCCCTGGATCCTCGACAAGTCCGAGGCCACCAGCTATATCGCGACGTACGGTGGCTCCGACGACGTGATGGAGGGACTAGCGGACATCCTCATGGGTGACGTGAAGTCTGAATCTGCATGGCCGGTGCCGCTCAAGAACATGCCGTACGAGCCCTGCTGACGCCGCCCTTGCTGAATTAGCGGTGCAGCGGTTCCACGAGGAGCGCCTGATGACGGCCGCCGATGCGCGTCAGAATCACAGTGGCACGCTCGTCGCCGCGGAGTTTGAGTTGTGGACGCAGCTTCTCTGGTGTGATGTCGATGCCGCGCTTCTTGATGTCGACGATGCCGACGTTGCGCTCGTGGAGCGCCGCGGCGAGGCGCTTGACCGAATACGGCAGTGCGTCGAGCACGCGATAGCCACGTGCGAACGGTGTTGAAGCCGGCGCATCGCAGGTGAGGTACGCGATGCTCGGGTCCACCAGGTGGGCGTCGAGTTCGGTCGCCACCTCGCCCACCAGACCCGAGCGGATCACGGCGCCGTCTGGCTCGTAGATGTACTCGCCGAGTGGCCCGTCGGGGGCGCGGTCGGTGCTGCCCGAGAGGTGGTGCGCCTCACCGTCGGCGATGACGAGCGCCGTGTGTCCGACCGATGGGGCCAACCTCCCGCCCCAGAGTGCCGCCTCGACCACCGACCCGTCCACGCTGACCCACTGTGCCTCAAGGTCGCGGGGGATGGCGTCGTGTTCGATGGCGGGCCCGACCTTCACTCCGAGCTCGGGGACGATGTCGCGCAAGGCCAGCACCTCGTCGAGCGCAGGCGAGTAGTCCTTGGGGTCGTGGCGGCGGCCGCGCGCGTTGCGGCGGGCGGGGTCCGCAAAGATGCCGTCGATGCCCAACCTAGCCACGGTATCGGGCGCCCGAAGTGTCGCGAGAGAGTCGGCGTGCACCACGTCGGTCGTGGGCCAGTGGCGCAAATTGTGGTCGGCAATCAGCGCCGTCGCCTCGTCCAGCTCGAACGCGACTACGGCGAGGCCGAGCGCGGAGGCGGCCATGGCATCGGCGCCGATGCCGGCGGTGAGGTCGGCGATGCGGGCACAACCGGCGTCGCGAAAGCGCGCGGCGTGGAGGCCAGCCACCGAGAGTCGCGTGGCTTGCTCGAGGCCGTCCTGGGTGAAGAGCATGCCGGCGGCGAATTCGCCAAACTTGGGACGCGCTGCGGCACGCAGACGGGACTGGGTCATGGCCGCCGAGACGGTGGCGGCATCGGCTCCCGCCTTGCGCAACTGACCGCCCAGCGTGAGGGCGTCGGAGTCCGAATACGGCGGAAGCGAATCGATCAGCGAGAGGCCGTCGGCGCCCGTGATGAGGCGCGCGGTTGAGGGGTCCATGGGTTCATCGTTTCACGGTCAGCGAATGTCACGCGGCGAGTTAGCACTCGCCGTATGAGAGTGCTAAATTGAGAACGCCTCGCAAGGGGCACGTGAAGTGTGCTGATGGCCTGACCCCCGCGACGGCGGGCCACCAACCACGGAAGCGTTTCAATCGTTCGGTACACATAATCGATGGAAGGTGAGGTCCGCAATGTCGGTCTCTATCAAGCCTCTTGAGGACAAGGTCGTGGTGAAGTCGGCAGCTGCCGAGCAGACCACTGCTTCTGGACTCGTCATCCCGGACACCGCCAAGGAGAAGCCCCAGGAGGGCGAGGTCGTGGCAGTGGGACCGGGTCGCTTTGACGACAATGGCAACCGCGTTCCCGTGGATGTCAACGTTGGCGACAAGGTGATTTACAGCAAGTACGGCGGCACCGAGGTCAAGTACGCGGGTGAGGACTACCTGATCCTCTCGGCGCGCGACCTGCTCGCAGTCGTGAACTAAATATCGCCTGCGCAGGGGTCTGACCTAGGTCGGTCCTCAGCGCGAGGCAACACGAAGGCCCCGGGACACTCGTCCCGGGGCCTTCGTGTTGTGAGACATCAGTTGGTGTTCGCCGCAGTACCACCGATGGACAGGAGCGCGCGGCGAGGGCTAGCTCGCCTTCTTGAGCCGACCGGACAGGATCGCGTGACGCTCGTCCTCGCTGAGGCCGCCCCACACGCCAAAGGGCTCCCGAGCATCGAGTGAGCGCTCGCGGCAGAGGTCGAGGACGGGGCAGCGCTCGCAGTAGCGCTTTGCGGCCTCCGCCCGACGCCGTCGGGCGGCGCCACGCTCGCCCTCGGGGTGGAAGAAGAGGTCGGTGTCAGCATCCCGACATGCGCCGTCATACTGCCATTCCCATTGATCCTGCGTCGGTGCGGGTAACTTTGCGACCGTGTCCATCAAGTGCCCCCTGTGGCGTCGTATCGGGCCGGCCCCGAGTCACCCTTGACCCGAGTACCGCATTGGTACTTTCAACCTAATTCCGACAAACCAGACAGTCAACCCCCGACTTCTTGAGTGCCGGCTGCCTCGATTGCTACTTCTATGTCTACTCCTCCGCGGGCGGCTTGGCTAGCCCCCATTTTGGGGGGCATCCAGGAGTGATGCACGTGTGAGCGCTGGCGCTCACTGAGCCGTACGGCAAGTGAGCCGGCGACCCGTAGACTTGACTGATGGCGCCAGCAGAACATGACCCCTTTGCCCTCACCGGACTGACCTACGACGATGTCTTGCTGCTTCCTGGGCAGAGCGATGTCATCCCATCTGAGGTGGACACCACCACGCGCCTCACGCGTGAAATCTCCATCCGCATCCCTCTCCTGAGTGCCGCGATGGATACCGTCACCGAGTCGCGCATGGCCATCGCCATGGCGCGCCTGGGAGGCATCGGCGTCCTGCACCGCAACCTGTCGATTGAGGATCAGGCCCACCAGGTCGAGATCGTCAAGCGCTCCGAGTCCGGCATGATCACCGACCCAGTCACGGTGAGCCCGGATGTCACGCTCGCGGAACTCGATGAACTGTGCGGCAAGTACCGCGTCTCCGGCCTTCCCGTGGTGGATGAGTCGAACACGCTGGTCGGCATCATTACCAACCGCGACCTGCGATTCGTGAACCATGCCGACTTCGCCACGTTGCGCGTGCGGGAGATCATGACGCCCATGCCGCTCGTCACCGGGCCGGAGGGCATCGGAAACGCGCAGGCCGCTGAACTGCTGGCCAAGCACAAGATTGAGAAGTTGCCGCTGGTCGATGGCGACGGCCGACTGACCGGTCTCATTACCGTCAAGGACTTTGTTAAGACGGAGAAGTATCCCAAGGCCACCAAGGACTCCGAGGGCCGGCTGCGAGTCGCGGCAGGTGTCGGATTCTTCGGTGATGCGTGGGAGCGGGCCAAGGCACTGGTCGACGCGGGCGTCGACGCGCTCGTCGTGGACACCGCGCACGGTCACGCGCAGGCCATGATCGACATGATTCGCCGCCTCAAGTCCGACCCGGCGACGAGCCACGTGCAGGTCATCGGCGGCAACGTCGCGACTCGCGAGGGCGCCCAGGCGCTCGTCGATGCCGGCGTGGACGCCGTCAAGGTGGGTGTGGGCCCCGGCTCCATCTGCACCACACGCGTGGTTGCTGGTGTGGGCGTTCCCCAGATCACCGCGGTGTACGAGGCGTCTAAGGCCGCCGGTCCGGCGGGCGTTCCAGTCATCGCCGATGGTGGGCTTCAGTTCTCCGGCGACATCGCCAAGGCATTGGTCGCCGGGGCAGAGTCTGTGATGCTCGGCTCGCTCTTCGCTGGCTGCGCCGAGGCTCCAGGCGACCTGGTGCTGGTCAATGGCAAGCAGTTCAAGAGCTACCGCGGCATGGGCTCCATGGGAGCCATGGCGTCGCGTGGGCGCGTGAGCTACTCCAAGGACCGCTACTTCCAGTCCGATGCGCTCAGCGATGACGACATCATCCCCGAGGGCATCGAGGGGCGAGTGCCGTTCAAGGGCTCGGTCGAGAACGTGGGCCGCCAGCTCGTGGGCGGGCTTGGCCAGTCGATGTTCTATGTGGGCGCCCGCACCATTCCCGAACTTCGCGAGCGGGGCAAGTTCGTGCGCATCACGCCGGCAGGCCTCAAGGAGAGCCACCCGCATGACGTACAGATCACGGTCGAGGCGCCCAACTACGCTGGGAAGAAGTAGCGGGTCCACGCTCTCCCTGAGACGGCATCGGTGCTCAGCCGGGTGCTGTGACGAGGTGCGCTAGCCGCGCCTGCCTTCTATCCACGCCCGCACGAGTTCCTGCGCCATCGCGCTAGCGGTTAACACCGGTGCTGCGCTGCGCGTCTGCTTGGCGCCCGTGACGCCGCCGTCGTAGAGCACCACTACCTGAGCGACCACGGTGTCCTCGGGGTCCGCGCCAATGAGTTCCGCGACGTGCGCCGCCATCACGCGTCGGTAGTCGCTCACGATCTCGGCAATCGCTGGGTCGGCCGGGCGCTCGACCATCGCGTTGGTGAAGGGGCAGCCGTGAAAGCTATCCGTTGCAATCGCCGTCGCGGGAATGGTGAACATCAGCGCCACCCGCTCGACCGCGCCCTTCGATGAGTCGTCCACGCCCGTGGCTGCCTCGTGCCACCCGTCCGCCTCCCCGCGAAGGTACGCCGCGACAAGGCCGTCCTTGTTGTGAAAGTGGTGGTACATGCTGCCTTTGGTCGCTCCGGACTCCGCGATGACGGTGTCAATTCCAGTTGCGTTGATGCCGTTGGCGTAGAAGAGCTTGGTCGCTGTCGCGACCAGGCGGTCCCGAGATTTCAGGGGGCTCGAGGTGGGAGAAGTGCTCATGTTGACAATAGTAGACGAACCTGTCTAATCTTACTAGACGGTTCCGTCTAGTACTGAAGGCGGACAGAAAAGGAGAAGACATGTCTGAGTTCAAAGTTGCAGTAGTCATTTACGAACCGATCGATGGGGACATGGCACGGGCCTACCGCGGCCTCAAGACCGCCCTCGAGTTCAAGCAGGCCGGAGACGACGTCCTGGTGCAGTTCGATGGCTCCGGAGTCGACACCCTCGCCGCGATCTCGAACGCAGACCACCCGATGAATGGCCTAGCCACCGCGCTTGCCGACAACATCACGGGTGCGTGCGGCTACTGCGCCACGTCGCACAAGGTGGCGGACGCGATCGAGGAGGCAGGCTGGACGCTCCTCAGCGATGCCGGGGGAGAGGCAAGCAACCGCAAGCTCATGGTCGAGGGCTACCAGATCCTGACTTTCTAGTTCTGACACGCCCGTCGCGCTCTACCCTCGTCGGTAGTGCGCGACGGGCGTTGCTGCGTCCCCACGGGTACCCGGGTGCAGGCAGGGGCCCCGTGAACTGGCAGAGTAGGCACTGTGGATCTCACCTGGCATGCGCTGCTCATTCTCTTTATCGTCGCGCTCCTGGCCGGATTCCTGGACACGCTCGCAGGTGGCGGAGGCCTGCTCACCGTGCCCGCGCTGCTGCTCACGGGCATCCCCCCACTGCAGGCCCTGGGGACGAACAAGTTGCAAAGCTCGTTCGGCACGGGCATGGCTACGTACCAGGTGATTCGCAAGAAGCGAGTGCATTGGCGTGACGTTCGATGGCCGATGGTTTGGGCGTTCCTCGGCTCGGCCGCCGGTGCTGTCGCCGTGCAGTTCATCGACACCGATGCGCTGCTCATCATCATCCCTGTTGTCTTGGCCCTGGTGGCGGCGTACTTTCTGTTCGTTCCCAAGTCGCACCTGCCCCCGCCGGAACCTCGCATGTCGGATCCCGCCTACGAGGCCACACTCGTCCCCATCATCGGCGCGTATGACGGCGCATTCGGCCCCGGCACCGGGTCGCTCTACGCGCTCAGCGGAGTGGCATTGCGCGCCAAGACGTTGGTGCAGTCCACCGCAATCGCCAAGACACTGAACTTTGCGACCAACTTTGCCGCGCTGCTGGTCTTCGCCTTTGCGGGCCACATGCTGTGGACCGTGGGGGCGGTGATGATCGCGGGCCAGCTCATTGGTGCCTACGCCGGCTCACACATGCTCTTCCGGGTGAACCCACTGGTGCTGCGCGTACTGATCGTGGTCATGTCGCTGGGCATGCTGATCCGCGTACTCCTCGACTAGGCCGGGGCTAGGTGAACCCCGGACCGACCGTCTGGCGAGCCTCGTCGATCAACTCGCGAAGCGCATCGTCGAATTCGCGCTCCTCGCGCAGGGTGATCCGGTGCATGGTCACGCGTTTGGACGTCGCGAATGCCGTGCGCAGTTTGGGGTGCTCCGCCTCGCGCACCAGCTCGAGCCCGATCTCCAGGTAGTGACTCTTCACGTATGCCGATGTGAAGATGCGCTTGACCGCGTACTGCACCTCGGACCTGTGCACGCGCTCCTCGACCCCCTCCAACTCGCGGCAGAAGTCCCGGTAGGTGGTGATCAGGGCGAGGTCCTCGTCATTCAACCCGGCGGTGAACTCGCTCCAGGTGGAGGCAACCATCAGGGATACAACCCCCGCAGTTCGTGTGCCTCGACCACGCGTTTGACGGACAACGCAGTGGCCGCCTGACGATACGTGAGCTTGTGCGCGCCGGCGTACTCGATCACCGAGTGCCACGCGCGCGTCATGCGCTCCTCGAGCCGCTCGTTGACCTCCGACTCGCGCCACTGGTAGGCCTGGTTGGCCTGCACCCATTCAAAGTAGGACACGACCACACCGCCGGCGTTCGCCAGAATATCCGGCACCACGAGCACGCCGCGCTCGTGCAGGATCATGTCCGCTTCGTTGGTCGTGGGACCGTTGGCACCCTCGACCACGATGCTCGCGCGGATGTCATGCGCGTTGTCGCCGGTGATCACACCCTCGGTGGCGGCGGGAACCAAGACATCGACGTCGGCCGTGAGCAGGTCAGCGGGTTCGAGCTCCTCGGCGCCGTCAAATCCCACCACGCTGCCCGTGGCGTCGACGTGTGCGGACAGCGCCGTGATGCTGATGCCGCCTGCGGCATAGATCGCGCCGTCGACGTCGCTAATTGCCTTCACCGCCACGCCTGCCTCGGCGAGGAAGCGGGCCGCGTCGCGTCCCACCTTTCCAAAGCCCTGCACGGCCGCCGATGCGTTGGTGGGGTCAATTCCTCTGCTTGCCAGCGCCATCAGCGCGATGTGGGAGACGCCACGAGACGTGGCGCTCGCTCGCCCGAGGGAGCCGCCCAGGCTGATGGGCTTGCCGGTGACGACACCGGGAACGGTGTGGCCCTGTGAGGACGAGTAGGTATCCATGATCCACGCCATGGTCTGCTCGTTGGTGCCCATGTCGGGGGCGGGGATGTCCACGTCTGGGCCGATGATGGGCAGAATCTCCGCGGTGTATCGCCGCGTCACGCGCTCGAGTTCTGAGTCACTGTGGTCGCGGGGGTCGAAGGCGACGCCGCCCTTCGCGCCCCCATAGGGCACGTCGACCAGGGCGCACTTCCAGGTCATCCACATGGCGAGGGCGCGCACCTCGTCAATGTCGACCGAGGGGCTGTACCTCAGTCCTCCCTTTGCGGGGCCACGAGAAAAGTTGTGTTGCACGCGGTAGCCGGAGTAGACGGCGATGGAGCCGTCATCGCGACGCAGCGGCACGCTCACCATCAATTCGCGACGCGGCTGCGCGAGCATCTGGTGGACGCCTGGGGAGATGCCCAGGTGCTTGACCGCGCTGGCCAGCTGCGCGAGCGCATCGGTCAGCGGGCTAGTGGATTCTACGGGTTGTTCCTGCGCGTTCATCAGCACCTCGTTGTGTCGCTTTGCGGTTGAGAATCCGTACTCTCCGACACTATCCCGAATGTTGTTTCTTCCGCTGTTGCGCCGCCACCTGCGTTGTTAGTCGCCGTGATTGGCCAGCGCCACCCCAAGGGGCCACTGCGGGCTCGGAAGGTCGTCTACCTTGCCCTTGGACGTCAACCAGGCGGAAAACTCGGTGGCCCACTTGCGGTGTGCCTCAACCTGCTGATCGTGCAGGTCGTTCAGCGCGACGGACGCCATTGCCGGGTACTTAGAGGCCATGGCCTGGGTGACGTCGAGCGTGGCCAACACGTCGGCATCTGCCGCGTGGAGATCCTCGGCGACGACCTCCACTCCGTAGGTCTCACACATGTTCACGAGCTTGCGCTTGCCCTTGCGCCACCTGTCCAGGTGGCGGTCGAGCACGAGGGGGTCGACCACGGGTCTGATGTCGTCGGTGGCCAACCGAGACGCCAGAGAGGGCAGACCCGTGCGAGCGAGCTCGGCCTCAAGAATCGAGATGTCGAACTGCGCGTTGAAGGCGACCACGGGAAAGCCCGAGCTGAGTGCACCCGCGAGGACGGTCGCGATCTCTTCCAGAGCATCGGCCGGCGCCTGCCCGTCTTTCTGGACCATGGCATCGGAGATGCCGTGGACCGCTGTGGCGCCGGGAGGAATGGGAATCCCTGGATTGATCAGCCACGTGCGGGTCGTGACGGAGGCATCTGGCCCCGAACCCGTGCGAGTGATCACGGCCGCGGTCACGATGCGGTCATTCGCGGTGGATACGCCAGTGGTCTCGGTGTCGAATCCCACCATGGTCTGCTCAAGCCAAGTCATGCCACCACTCTGCCACTCACCGCCGACAGCAAAGGCCAGGCGCGGCGACCGAGGTGCCCCAGCATCGGCCGCCGGTGGGTGGGGTGGGACGTCAGCCCTGCCCTGGTGTCCGCAGGTGCCGGTAGGCTGTCCGGGTGAGCAACGAAATTGAAATTGGCCGTGGCAAGCGCGGACGGCGCGCGTACTCGTTCGACGACGTGGCGATCGTGCCGTCTCGACGCACACGTGACCCCAAGGACGTCAGCCTGGACTGGCGCATCGACGCGTTCCAATTCACCATTCCGGTGATCGCTGCGCCCATGGACTCGGTGATGTCTCCCGCTTCCGCGATCGCGCTGGGCAAGCACGGGGGACTGGGGGTCCTGGACCTCGAAGGCCTGTGGACTCGCTATGAGGACCCCACCTCGCTGCTCGCGGAGATCGCGGAACTCGAGGAGTCCGCCGCGACCGCGCGCATGCAGGAGATCTACTCAGAGCCCGTCAAGGGTGAACTCATCACCGCTCGCCTGCAGGAGATCCGCGCCGCAGGGGTGACCGTAGCCGGGGCGCTCAGCCCGCAGCGCACGCAGGAGCACTACGAGACCGTTCTGAAGGCCGGCGTGGACCTGTTCGTGATCCGCGGCACCACGGTCAGCGCCGAGCACGTGTCCTCCGACGCGGAGCCCCTGAACCTCAAGAAGTTTATCTACGACCTCGACGTGCCGGTCATCGTGGGTGGCGCATCCACGTACCAGGCGGGCCTTCACCTCATGCGTACCGGAGCCGCGGGCGTGCTGGTGGGCTTTGGCGGTGGCGCGGCACACACCACGCGCACCTCGATGGGTATCCACGCTCCGCTGGCGACCGCGGTGGCGGATGTTGCGGCTGCGCGACGGGACTACCTGGACGAGTCCGGCGGGCGCTACGTGCACGTCATCGCCGATGGCGGCCTGGGTCAGTCCGGCGACATGGTCAAGGCCTTTGCGTGCGGTGCGGACGCCATCATGGTGGGCGCCGCGCTCGCCCGTGCGTCCGAGGCGCCCGGAGGTGGCTACCACTGGGGCCCCGAGGCTCACCACCCCGAGCTACCGCGCGGCGAGCGCGTGCACGTGGGTACGGTCGGCTCGCTCGAGGAACTGCTGTTCGGCCCCGGAACCCGCGCCGACGGCACCACCAACATGATGGGCGCACTGCGCCGATCGATGGCGACGACCGGCTACTCGGACCTCAAGGAGTTTCAGCGCGTCGACGTCGTGGTGAGTCCGTACCAGGCTCACTAAGCCGCTCGGCTTGGGGTGGCATCGGTCGCCATTTTTCGTGGTGCGACCGCGAAACAAGGTCGACATCGCGCGGACCTAGACTCAGCGCATGAACTGTGTTGCGCTGCGCCATGTCGCCTTTGAGGACCTCGGCCATTGGGAGCCCGAGATCCGTGCTCACGGGTACACCGTGACGTACGTCGACGCCGGCGTTGACGATCTGTCTCCCGTGCGCGACGCGGACCTGGTCATCGTGCTCGGCGGGCCCATCGGTGTGCTGGATGCGGCGATCTTCCCCACCATCGAGGTGGAGACCGCGCTGATCCGCGAGCGCCTCGACGCCGGGCGCCCCGTGTTAGGGGTGTGCCTGGGTGCGCAGCTGATCGCGCACGCGCTGGGGTGGACCGTAGCTCCGGGGCCACTCGAGTTGGGGTGGGGTGTCATTGACGTCGCCCCCGCCGGGATGGAGACGCCGCTGCGCCACCTTGCCGGCGTGCCCATTCTGCAGTGGCACGGCGACTCGATTGCCGCACCCGCGGACGTGGAGCTGCTCGCCTCGACCGACGTGACGGCCTGCCAGGCGTTCTCCGTGGGCAGCGGGTTCGGGATTCAATTCCACCCTGAGGTGGATCCGGAGTCGTTCGAGCGCTGGCTGATCGGCAACGTGGTCGAGCTGCGTGGATTTGGGATCAGCATCGAGGAGTTCCGCGCGCAGACCGCCGCGGCTGCCGATGGGGCGTCAATGGCGGGCATCCGGTTCATCCGCGACTACCTCCGCGGCCTCTAGCGCTACGTCGTCAGGCCAGCAACTCCGAGAGTTCCAACCAGGACTCCTCGAGTTTGCTGGTCTCCGCCTCGTAGTCGCGCAACTGCTTGGTGAGTGCGGCAAGCCCCTCGTAGTCGGTCTGATCGTGCGTTGCCATGTCAGTGTGGACCGCTGCCATGAGGCCGGCCACCTTGGCCATGCGCCGCTCCACACTCGCGAGCTCCTTAGTCGCGACGCGGTGCTCGGCGCCGCTGAGTGCCGATGCGGAGGGCTTGGAGGGGGCGAACGATGCGCGTGACTCCGTGGAGGACGCGTCGCCGGAGCGGGTGCGGGTGCGCTGGCGTTCGGAACCGCTGCCGGCCGATGCCTGAGCGGGGGTAGCCGCAGATGCCGCCGCCGCATCGGGCACGTGGGTGGTGCCCGCCTGACCGCCGAACGAGCCGACGCCTTCGGTTTTGGTCCGGCGCTCGCGTGACAGCCGCACGTACTCGTCGATGCCACCGGGCAGGTGGCGCAGGCCGCCATCGACAACCGCGTACTGCTGGTCGGTGACGCGCTCCATCAGGTAGCGGTCGTGACTGACCACAATGAGCGTGCCGGGCCACGAGTCCAGCAGGTCCTCCATCGCGGCGAGCATGTCCGTGTCCAGGTCGTTGGTGGGCTCGTCGAGCACCAGCACGTTGGGTGCGTCGAGCAGCACCATCAACAGCTGGAGGCGCCGGCGCTGGCCGCCCGAGAGCTTGCCGACGCGAGTCTTGAGCTGCACGGCGGTGAAGCCCAGACGCTCGAGCAGTTGCTTGGGCGTCATCTCCTGGCCATCTGCCAGTTGAACCGCGGAGTAGCGCTTGACGACGGCGCTGACGCGCTCGTCCTCGAACTCCTCCAGCTCGGCGAGTTGCTGCGACAGGGCTTGGACGCGCACGGTAATGCCGGTCTTGACCCGGCCGCTGGTGGGTTCCATGGCGCCGGTGATGAGCTT
The DNA here is from genome assembly GCF_000975135.1 of Demequina aurantiaca. Taxonomy (GTDB): domain Bacteria; phylum Actinomycetota; class Actinomycetes; order Actinomycetales; family Demequinaceae; genus Demequina; species Demequina aurantiaca. The sequence goes on from NZ_BBRF01000001.1 coordinate 1,190,612, forward strand.
CAGCAGCGTGGACTTGCCGGCGCCGTTCTCACCCAGGATTCCGGTGCGCTCGCCCGGCCCGATGTTCCAGTTGACGTCGCGGAGAACCTCCTTGGCATCGTCGCCCGAGCCGTAGGTGACCCCGCATTTGATGAGATTGACGACGTCTTTGCCCAGGCGCGAGGCGGCCATGCGGGCCACCGCGACCTTGTCGCGAATGGGAGGCACATCTGCGATGAGTTCGTTCGCGGCGTCGATGCGGAATTTGGGCTTGGAGGTGCGGGCCGGGGCGCCGCGGCGCAGCCACGCGAGCTCCTTGCGCATCAGGTTCTGACGCTTGGATTCGGTGGCGTTGGCAATGCGGTCGCGCTCCACGCGCTGCAGCACGTAGGCGGCATACCCGCCCTCGTACTGGTCGACAACGCCATCGTGGACCTCCCACGTGTCGGTGCTGATTTCGTCCAGGAACCAGCGGTCGTGGGTGACGACCACCAGGGCACCCTTGGAGGATGCCCAGCGACGCTTGAGGTGCTCGGCGAGCCACACCACGCCCTCGACGTCCAGGTGGTTGGTGGGCTCGTCGAGGAAGATCACGTCGTGGTCGCCCACGAGTACGTGCGCGAGGGCGACTCGGCGTTGCTGGCCACCGGAGAGGTCGCCCACGATCGCCTCGCCGGGGAGGTCAGGGACCAGGCCGGCCATGATGTCGCGGATGCGGGGGTCGGAGGCCCACTCGTACGTTTCGGCGCCGTCGCCCACGATCGCTTCGAGCACGGACAGGTTGATGTCCACGTGGTCGGACTGGTCGAGCACGCCGATGCGCGCGCCGCGTGAGATGGTCACGCGTCCCTCGTGCGGCTCGAGGCGTCCCGCGAGCAGCTTCATGAGCGAGGACTTGCCAGCGCCGTTGTTGCCGACGATGCCGATGCGGTTGCCGTCGTCGAGGCCGAGCGAGACCGAGTCCAGCACGGTGCCCGTGCCGAAGTCGAGGTGAAGCGCTTCCGCGCCGAGGAGGTGAGCCATGCCTCAAGGGTAGTTGCCCCCTTGCCTCGGCTTCACCGCCGTACGCTTGGCAGCAGTGAGGTTAGGCGCCGACGGTCAGCACCACCTTGCCGAAGTGGTCGCCCGAGGCCACGCGGCCGACGGCTTCACGCGCATTCTCGAGGGGCATGACGGCATCGATGACCGGGCGCAGCCCTGTGCGCGCCATGAACGACAGCAGTGCGGCGAGGTCGTCGCGCGAGCCCATCGTCACGCCCTGAACGCGGATCTCTTGGAAAAAGACGCGGGTCAACTGCGCGGGCTCGGGGTCCCCCGTGGTGAGCCCCGCTACCGCAATGGTGCCGCCGGCCTTGACCGAGGCGACCGAATGGGCCCAGGTGGCCTTGCCCACGGACTCGACCACGGCATCGGCGCGACGGGGCAGGCGAGCCCCTGGTTCGAACGCCTCTGCTGCGCCAAGGGCGCGGGCCCGCTCCCGCTTGGCCTCGGACCGCGAGGTGACCATCACTTCAAGACCCGCCGCACTCCCCAGAGCGATGGCGGCCGATGCGAGGCCCCCTCCCGCTCCCTGGATCAGCACGCTGTGGCCGGGCTTGAGGTCCGCAGCGACGAACAGCATTCGGTACGCGGTGAGCCACGCCGTCGGGAGGCAGGCGACCTCCTCGAACGACAGTTCCGTGGGCTTCGGCAGGAGGTTCGCGGTAGGAACAGCGACCCTTTCAGCGAAGGTCCCTTGGTAGCGCTCCGACAGCAAGCTGCGCGGCTCGCCGGGCCCCACGCCGTGGCCGTCTGCACCAATCACGCCGTGGAGCACCACCTCAGAACCATCGGGCGCAATTCCCGCCCCGTCGGTGCCGAGAATCATGGGCAGGCTGGACTTCGGCAACCCCACCCCCCGCAGTGACCAAAGGTCATGATGGTTCACGCTGGCGGCGCGCACGTCAACCGTCGACCAGTGTTCGCGGGCCTCCGGCTCGGGCCGGTCGCCAACGGTCAGGCCGGAAGCCGGATCGTCGGAGCTGAATTGGGTGGCGTAGGCGGCGAGCATGCTTTTACCCTATGCCTGCCGCCTACGCCGAGCACCCATCGCTACTCGTTGTCGCCGCCGGTGGCGGCCACTGCATCGACCGCGATGCCCGCGTTGTCGCCGCGAGCATCCGGCCAGACCCAGTCATTGACCTCAGGCAGATCGGACCCAGTGTCGAGGGCGTAGCGGCGTGCCTCGAGGCGCTTGTCGAACATCGCCTGGCGCAGTGACGCCGCGCGCGTGCCGAGCGACGGCACATGGTCGATCACGTCCATCACCAGGTGATACCTGTCGATGTCGTTCAACATCGCCATGTCGAACGGCGTGGTCGTGGTGCCCTCCTCCTTGTAGCCGCGCACGTGCAGGTTGGAGTGACCGGTGCGGCGGTAGGTCAGGCGGTGGATGAGCCACGGGTAGCCGTGGTAGTTGAAAATGATCGGCTTGTCCGTGGTGAACAGCTGGTCGAATTCGCGGTCCGGCATGCCGTGCGGGTGTTCCTTCTCCGGCTGCAGTCGCATGAGATCGACGACATTAACCATCCGCACCTTGAGCTCCGGCAAATGCTCGCGGAGCAGGTCCACGGCGGCCAAGACCTCGAGCGTGGGCACGTCGCCCGCGGCGGCGAGCACCACGTCGGGTTCCTCGCCCAACGGGACGTTGGACGCGAAATTCCAGATGCCCAGTCCTCGCGTGCAGTGGTCGACGGCCTCGTCCATGGTCAGCCAGGACGCCTGAGGCTGCTTGCCGGCGACGACCACGTTGACGTAATCGCGCGAGCGCAGGCAGTGGTCGTAGGTCGACAGCAGCGTGTTGGCGTCCGGCGGCAGGTACACCCTGACCACTTCGGCCTTTTTGTTGATGACGTGGTCGATGAACCCCGGATCCTGGTGAGAGAAGCCGTTGTGGTCCTGGCGCCACACGTGGCTGGAGAGCAGATAGTTCAGCGACGGCACCGGCTGGCGCCAGGGAATCTCTCGCGTCACCTTGAGCCACTTGGCGTGCTGGTTGAACATCGAGTCCACGAGGTGGATGAACGCCTCGTACGAGGTGAATAGCCCGTGGCGGCCGGTGAGCAGGTAGCCCTCGAGCCATCCCTGACACTGGTGCTCGGAGAGCATTTCTACGACGCGTCCCTGGGGTGCAAGGTTGTCGTCGTCCTCGTCGATGTGCGCGTCCCAGACTCGGTCGGTGGTCTCAAGGACGGCGGCGATTCGGTTGGAGGCAAGTTCGTCTGGAGCGAAGATCCGGAAGTTATCCGGATTGGCAGCCATCACGGCGTTGAGCCAGGTGCCGAGTACGCGGGTCGCCTCCGCGGCGCCATAGCCGGGGTGTGGCACGTCGATTGCGAAGTCCTGGAAGTTGGGCAGGCGCAGGTCCTTCATCAGCCGGCCGCCGTTGGCGTGCGGGGTGGCACTCATGCGTAGGTCACCCTCGGGAGCGAGCGACGTCACTTCGTCCTTGATCTTGCCGGCCTCGTCGAACAACTCGTCTGGCTTGTACGACTTGAGCCAGCCCTCGAGCACCGCGAGGTGCTCGTCGGTGTCGCGGGCATTGGACAGAGGCACCTGGTGCGAGCGGTACGAACCCTCGACCTTCTTGCCGTCGATGACGGGAGGGCACGTCCAGCCCTTGGGGGTGCGGAACACGATCATGGGCCAGCGGGGGCGCTCCATGTCGTCGTCCGTCGCTGCCTCGGCCTTGATGGCGGCGATCTCGTCCATGACATCGTCCAGCAGGTCCGCGAAGCGGCGGTGGATGGAGGCGTGCGACTCGTCGTCGAAGCCCGCAACGAACACGTGCGGCTTGTGGCCGTAGCCGCGCATGAGCGCGTCGAGTTCGTCCTCGTCGATGCGTGCCAGCACCGTGGGGTTGGCGATCTTGTAGCCGTTCAGGTGCAGGATCGGCAGTACGACGCCGTCCGAAGCTGGGTGGACGAACTTGTTCGAGTGCCAGGAGGTGGCGAGCGGCCCGGTTTCGGCTTCGCCGTCACCAACGATGGTCGCTACCAGGAGGTCGGGATTATCAAAGGCCGCACCGTAGGCGTGCGACAGGGAGTAGCCGAGCTCGCCGCCCTCGTGAATGGATCCCGGAGTCTCAGGTGCCACGTGAGACGGGATGCCCCCGGGGAACGAGAACTGCTTGAACAGGTGTTGGACGCCGCGCTCATCGAGGCTCGCGTCTGGGTACGTGTCCGTGTAGGTGCCATCCAGGTAGCTGGAGGCGACCAGGCCGGGTCCACCATGGCCAGGACCAGTGACATAGAGAGTCGGCTGACTACGTTCCTGAATCATGCGGTTCAGGTGCGCGTAGAGGAAGTTCAGGCCCGGCGTCGTGCCCCAGTGACCTACCAGGCGCGGCTTGACGTGATCCCGGTGCAGGGGCTCACGGAGAAGGGGGTTGCCAAGCAGATAGATCTGCCCCACCGACAGGTAGTTGGTGGCGCGCCACCAACGATCGATTCCGGCGATCTGTTCGTCGGTGACGGAGTCGCGCTGACGCGCCACCCATGGTCCGGTTGCCATCTCTACCTCCAGTGTTGTGAGTGTCGATTGTCAAGAAACGGAACAAACTGATGGAGCAAGGAGCTGGAGCCCCAAGGCGGCTGCCTGCTAACTCACCGCTGCAATCGACTGTAGAGCGATCTCGCGCTCCTCGTTGGTTGGGACAACCCAGACTTGGACCGACGACGCATCGGTACTGATGAGCTGGGCCTCCTTCATGCGTCCGGCGTTGCGGTCGTCGTCAATCTCGATGCCGAGCGCGGCCAGACCCGCGAGCGAGTGCGCGCGCACCCATCCGTCGTTCTCTCCCACCCCAGCGGTGAACGCGATGGCGTCGAGCGTCCCGAGCTGAGCGAAGTACTGGCCCACGTAGCCGCGGATGCGACGCGCGTAGACCTCAAGCCCCAGGATGGCGTCCCGACTACCCTCCGCGGCCGCCTTGTGTGCGTCACGCATGTCGGAATAGCCGGTCAGGCCGAGCATTCCGGATTGCCTGTTGAGCAGCGCGTCGATCTCGTCGACCGTCATGCCGGCAGTCCGCGCAAGGTGAAGCGTGACGGCGGGGTCGATGTCGCCGGAGCGCGTGCCCATGACGAGACCTTCGAGGGGCGTCAGGCCCATCGACGTGTCGATGGACACCCCACCTTGAACGGCACACGCCGAGGCTCCGTTGCCTAGGTGAAGCACGATCGTATTGATGTCGCGCTCACTGCGTCCCATGAGTCGGGCGGTTTCCCGCGAGACGTACGCGTGAGAGGTGCCGTGGAAGCCGTAGCGCCGCACCCCGTGCTCGCGCGCCACGTTGCGGTCGATCGCGTAGGTATACGCAGCCTCAGGGATCGTCGAGTGAAACGCGGTGTCAAAGACGGCGACATGAGGGAGCGTGGGGAAGGCTGCTCGCGCGGCGGTGATGCCTGCCAGGTTGGGAGGGTTGTGCAGGGGCGCGAGCGTGGACAGTAGGGCAATCTTGTGCTCGACTTCATCGGTGATGATGGTGGGCGCGGAGAACTCGGCCCCTCCCTGCACCACGCGGTGGCCCACCACAGTCAATGCCTCGAGGTCGACGCCCGAGTCGGGCTCGCCGAGTCGCGCAATGATGTCGCCAATCGCGGCCGAGTGATCCGTCACGCGTTCGATGAGCCCAGAGACGAGCGGCTCATCCAGCGTGGTATCGACCACCTGGTACTTGACGGAACTGGAGCCGCAGTTAAGGACTAGCGCGAGCCCAAGGTAGTTGACGCTCACGCGGTTGCCTCCGTGGTGTGGTCGCCCGTTGCGGGGGCGTCGAGTTGTTGAGCCTGGATGGCCGTGATCGCGACGGTGTTGACGATGTCCTGCACCAGGGCGCCACGCGAGAGGTCGTTGACGGGCTTGCGCAGTCCCTGCAAGACCGGGCCGATGGCAACGGCGCCCGCGGAGCGCTGCACGGCCTTGTAGGTGTTGTTGCCGGTGTTGAGATCGGGGAACACCAGCACGGTGGCGCGGCCCGCGACGGGAGAGTTCGGCGCCTTGGATGCTGCGACACTCGGCTCGACGGCCGCGTCGTACTGCATCGGCCCGTCGACCAGCAGGTCGGGCCGGCGCTCGCGAACCAACTCAGTGGCGCGACGAACCTTGTCGACGTCGTCGCCAGAGCCCGACGCCCCGGTCGAATAGGACAACATGGCGATACGCGGCTCGATGGTGAACTGACGAGCCGTCTCAGCAGAGGAGATCGCGATGTCGGCGAGTTGCTCCGCAGTCGGGTCCGGATTGACGGCGCAGTCGCCGTAGACCAGCACCCGGTCATCGAGGCACATGAAGAAGACCGACGACACGATGGACACGCCCGGTGGGGTCTTGATGACCTGGAAAGCGGGGCTGATGGTGTGAGCGGTGGTGTGGGCCGCACCGGAGACCATGCCGTCCGCGAGGCCCTCCCGCACCATCATCGTGCCGAAGAAGCTGACATCTTGGACCACGTCGCGGGCCTGTTCGAGGGTCATTCCCTTCGCCGCGCGCAACTCTGCGACGGTTGCCGCAAACGGCTCGACGTAGGCGGGATCATCGGTCGCGACGATGCGGGCATCGTCGATGTCCACGCCCAGTTCGCCGGCCCGAGTCCTGATGGCGGACTCGTTGCCGAGGATGGTGAGGTCGACGACGTCGCGGGTCAGGAGGGTCGAGGCTGCGCGCAGGATGCGGTCGTCATTGCCCTCGGGAAGGACGATGTGGCGCTTGCCGGAACGCGCCCGGCTGAGGAGGTCGTATTCGAACATGAGCGGCGTCACGACGTCCGTGCGCGCTACGTCCAGAAGCTCCAGCAAGGTGTCCGTGTCGACAAGCCGCTCGAACATGGACAGCGCGGTGTCGACCTTGACGGCACTTTCGCGGGAGAGGCGCCCGCGAGTCTGCGAGCATCGTGTCGCCGCCTCAAACGTGCCGAGTTCGGTACGGATGATTGGCAGCGCGGAGCCCATGCCTGCGATGAGCCGCTGGACTGACGGTGGGGTAGCAAAGCCGCCATTGAGGATGACCCCGGACAGCGTGGGGAACCCCTCGGCACTGTGGGCGCCGATGAGCGCGAGGAGAGTGTCTGCACGGTCGCCGGGGGTGATCACGATGCCGCCCTCTTCGAGGCGTTCGAGCAGGTGCTCCGCATTCATTGCGCCAACGGTCATGGCCCGTACTTCGCGCGTCAGCAACTCGGGATCTCCGGAGACCACCTGACCGTCCACGGCTTCGACGAGCGCGCTCAGCAGCGGCGCGATGAGGACCGGGTCCTCGGGCAGGGCGCCCACCGCAATGTCTGCAGGGAGAGCGGCCATCACGGCGTCGAGTTGACCCGAATCACAGCGGTTCGCGAAGACGGCAGCCACATGCGCATGCGAGTCCGTCATCTCGGCTCGGGACTGCTCGACAACCTGCGCGATTTCCGCAGGCGTACGGCCGATGCCGTGGACCACTAAGGCAACCGGCGCGCCAAGGTTGGCGGCGATGCGGGCATTGAATTCAAACTCGGCGGGGCCGGACACGTCCGTGTAGTCGGTGCCGACAATGACCATGGCATCACACGCGCCATCAATTTCGTGGAATCGAGAGACGATGGTGGCGAGCGCGACGTCCGGGTTTGCGTGCACGTCCTCGTAGGTGACTCCGATTGACTCGTCGTAGGTCTGGGAGACACCCTCATGACCGAGCAGGAGCTCCAGGACATAGTCCGAGCCGTCTGCCACACGCGCGACGGGGCGGAAGATTCCCACCCGGCCCACAGACCGCGCGAGCAGGTCAGTAATCCCGAGAGCGACGGCAGACTTCCCGGAGTTTCCTTCGGCGGACGCTACATAGATGCTTTTAGCCACATGGCCAGCATTCCACGTTCTGCCCGCTCATGCGCCTGACCAACGTCCCGGGTGCGGCAGCAATCGCGCCGGTAGTGGACTCCAGAAGTGGCGTGCGTCACTCGCAACGATGCGAATCGCTGCGTTGTGGGTCCCGTCCCATAGACTCTCCTGGTAAGAGTCGCGATGTCTCCGGTACGTGTGTCGGGGAATGGCGAGAGCGGCGTGAGGGCGCCGATTCTGGTGCAGGGGGCGGGATGGGGAGCGTGAGTGTGCTCAGCAGACTTCGCCGAGCCTGGTCCTCGCTCAGCATGCGTGGCCTCGACGCGAGTGACCGCACCGAGTCCCGTGCCGTCATGGGCGCCAATAACTTTTACATTCTCACCGCGCTCGCGAACCTTCCGTGGGCGATAGTGATCATGGCGCACAACAGCTGGACCTTTGTCCTTCCTGGAGTGACGCACCTCGCGATGATCGCCGTGTGGGTGACCGCGCTGGTGGTGAACAAGCGCGGGTACACGCCATGGATGTCTGCGCTCTCGATCGTCGCCGCGATTGCTCAGTACACCTTCCTCACGGACGTGTTCTCGCGAAGTGCCGGCTTTCAGTTCGCACTATTCGGGATGCCCGCGTTGGCTTTCGCGATGTTCGTCCGTCGCCACGGGCGATTCAGGGCAGCGATGATTCTTCTCGCAACGATCCTGGCAGTTTGGGTTTACCTCGACGGTGCTTTTGCGAACCCCTGGGTGCCGGTGAGTGACACGTGGCTCCATTGGTCGGCGGCGATGATGGTGGTCTCAGTGATGATCCTGCTGATGTCCCAGGCAGCCTTCGCGGACTACTACTTCAATCGAGAGCGTAAGCGCAATAGTGCGCTCTTGGCCGAGGCCCGCATCGCGGCTCACACGGATGCCCTCACCCATCTCCTCAATCGCCGGGGCATCTCACCCTGCCTCGACGAGGCAACGGAGGCCGGGCAATTTTGTGTGGCTCTCGCGGACCTCGATCGCTTCAAACGTGTGAACGATGTCTTGGGACATGGCGCGGGTGATGTGGTGCTCGCGAGTGTCGCAGCGACGCTCGAGGACTCCATCGGCGGACTGGGGTCCGTTGCCCGTTGGGGTGGTGAGGAATTCCTCATCGTCATGCCCGGTCTGTCGCTGGCGGACGGCGAGGCTGCGTTGGAACGTGCACGCATCGATTTGGAAGAGCGGTTCCGTGAGGATCTCGAGGGCAGTAGCGTCACGATGTCCGTCGGCGTGATTGCCGCGCCCCAGGACGCCGCGCGCGACGAGGTGTTGCGCCAGGTCGACGCCAAACTCTACGAGGCCAAAGCATCGGGCCGAAACATGGTCGTTGCAGGCGCCCTCGCATAGTCTTCCCACCCGGCAGCAAGACGCGCGGAATAATAGTCTTGACGCACGACTGAGGGTCCATGAGCGATTTCGCGTGAGGGGAAACCGTGAGCACGCACGATGCTGGGGGAGAGGACGACTCGACGAGCGGTTTTGTCGCCGCGATGGGCCGTCTTCTCGACAGGGCCGTCGGCGGGCTGACGGGAGAGCGTGGACGTGCAGCCGCTGCCGCTCAGACCTTCATGATGTTCTCGGCCGCGCTGTCACTGGGATATGCGGCCTTCTACCTGTCGTATCCCGACAGCGACCTGAGGCCCCTGGCGGCGTACTCCGTCGTGTGCGCCATCGCGTACGTGGTCGGCGTCGTGACGGTGCGCATCGGCTACCAGTTGGCCGCCTCCATCATCGGGCTCACCGTCGCGACGTCGCAGGTGGTCTTCATTGTGAGCTCCGTCGGCTGGGAGTCTGGCGCGCATATGTACCTCATCGTCGGTGGCCAGCTCGTCTACATGGTCTTTACGGAGAGACAGCGCCTGCTGAGGTGGGCGTACTTGGGGGTGGCCGCGACGGCGTTCGTGGTGTGCCAGGTCGCCCTTCCCGCCACGGGTGGTCGCTATGTTATTGACGGCTCGACGCTGACGTGGATGTTCTCGATTAACGCGGTGCTCGCCATGACGCTTCTCTTCACGTTAGCGGCGCTTGCCCATTTCCGGGCGAGGGAGTCGCGCGCGCAGGCAGCGGAGAGCGCGGAACGTGCCGAGTATCTCGCCAACACCGATGCCTTGACCGGGCTATCCAACCGCCGACCCATCCTCGAGGTACTTGAACGAGTGTCCTCCAGAAGCGTGGGAAAATACTGTGTAGCCATTGCGGACCTCGACCGGTTCAAGGATCTCAACGACACGTACGGCCACTCGTGTGGCGATGCCGTCCTTGCCGTCGTCGGCGATAGGTTACGTGCCGACATTCGCACGACGGATGCCCTGGGTCGCTGGGGCGGTGAGGAGTTCATCTTCGTGATGACGGACACAAGCCTCGACGCCGCCGTGCGCACGATGGACCGCACGCGGAACGCCGTGAGCGGAACCCCGGTGCCATGCAGCGACCACGAGCACCACGTGACGGTATCTATCGGGGTGGCTGGAGCATCGGCCGCAGCGCGTCCCCACCTGGTCATCAAGGACGCGGACGACGCCTTGTATGAGGCCAAACTGGATGGCCGCGACTGCGTCAGGGTGCATCGGGGAGCCGGTGTACAGATGTCCGTGATGGCTGAGGCTGACGATGAGGCTGACAAGGGTGCCCCGGGCGCATCCGGGAGGCTTGGTTAAGCAATGAGTTCGTATTCCAAGCCGCGTCGCAAGGCGCGGTGGGTATCGATCACTGCCGCGCTCGCGGTGATGGCCGCGGCTATGACAGTCACCGGCGCGCTGGGGTGGTGGCAGTGGAACCGGTCTCACGAACAGGCCGTCACTGTGGCTCCCGAGGCGACGGTGCCGCTAGCCGACGTCCTCGCCCCAGCATCGTCTCCCGGCGGTGCCATTAGCCGCCAAGTTTCCGTCGCCGGAATCTGGGCCGACGAGGACGCCGTGATCATTCCTGGCCGCGAGGTCGAGGGCACCCCGGCAGAGTTCTTGGTTCGACCGCTCATTGTTGATGCAGACCTCACCGGCACGGGCGAGCCTGCCACCCTTGCGGTCGTGGTGGGCTGGCGCCCGGAGGGCGACACAGTAGGCCCCGATGCGGACCCCGGAACCGTGGCTTTCGACGGCTACGTCCGCTCCGCCGAGCAGTCCATGCCGGGCGCGGATCTGCCGGAAACCGAGGTGGAGGGTGCGACGTGGAGCGCGGCCATGTCGGTCGCGGAGCTCGCACAGGAATGGCCGGGGCCGTTGTACTCAGCCGTCATGGTCTCTTACGCAGGCTCGCCGTCCTGGCAGCCGTTGCCCCCGCTGCCCGAGGAGAGCCACCTCAACCTGCAGTACCTGGCCTACTCCTTCGAGTGGTGGATTTTTGGTGCATTCGCTGTGTTTATTGGCGCACGCTGGATACGCGACAATGGTTTCGACTCCAGTGAAGACGATGCTGCGCCCCAGGGTGCCGATGCGTCCGATGACCTGGCGACCACTGATGAGACCGTGGCGGTCGGCGACACCGATGCCCGAAAGGACCAGAGTTGAGCGACGCAACGCAGGCGCGAGCAGGCAAGATCCGGGGTGCGCTCAAGCGCTACCAAGTGATGGCGATCATCACCAGCAGTTTCCTGCTGCTCCTCACCATCGTGACGCTCGTGAAGTACATCGGCGACTGGGCGTTTGACTGGGTCAACGAGGGCTTCCTCTCCGTAGCATTGACCATTGGAATCGTCCACGGCTGGATCTACGTCGTGTACCTCCTCACCTGCCTGGACCTGTGGACCAAGATGAAGTGGTCCTTCGGCCGTCTCGTGTATATGGCACTCGGCGGAGTGATCCCCGTGCTCGGCTTCTTTGTCGAGGCCAAACTCGCCCGCGACGTCAAGAACGGACTCGAATCATGACCGACACCCTTCAGCAGCGCCCCGTCCTCGTCGTCGACTGCGGCGCGCAGTACGCGCAGCTCATCGCCCGCCGCGTGCGTGAGGCCAGCGTGTACTCCGAAGTCGTCCCTCATTCCATGAGTGCCGCGGACATGCTCGCCAAGAATCCCGCCGCAGTGATCCTGTCGGGAGGCCCGTCCTCGGTTTACGCCGACGGCGCTCCTCAGATTGACCCTGCGCTGTTTGACGCTGGCGTGCCCGTGATGGGCATCTGCTACGGCTTTCAGGCGATGGCGGCCGCGCTTGGCGGAACAGTGGCAAAGACGGGCCTGCGCGAGTACGGCCGCACCACCGCACGCGTCGCCGATGCTGGCACGGCTCTGGCTGGATCGCCGAGCGAGCAGGAAGTATGGATGAGCCACGGCGACTCCGTGCAGGAGGCACCCGAGGGCTTCACGGTGCTCGCCACCACCGACGGTGCACCCGTCGCGGCGTTCGAGAACCTGGAGCGCCAGATGTGCGGCGTGCAGTGGCACCCTGAGGTCAAGCACTCGCCGCTCGGCCAGGCCGCCATCGAGAACTTCCTCTACAACGTCGCTGGCATTCGTGCCGACTGGACCGCGGCCAACGTGATCGACGAGCAGGTCGCGTTGATCCGCGAGCAGGTCGGTTCTGCGCGTGTGATCTGCGGGCTTTCCGGTGGAGTCGACTCCGCCGTAGCGGCCGCCATTGTGCAGAAGGCCATCGGCGACCAGCTCACGTGCGTGTTCGTGGACCACGGGCTGTTGCGCAAGGGCGAGGCCGAGCAGGTAGAGCGAGACTATGTCGCGATCACCGGCGTAAAGCTTGTGGTTGCGGACGAGAAGCAACGCTTCCTCGAGGCACTGGATGGCGTGACGGATCCCGAGACCAAGCGCAAGATCATCGGCCGCGAATTTATCCGCGCCTTCGAGGCCGCCGAGCGTCAGATCGTGGCGGCGGCACCCGACGGTGAGCCCGTGAAGTTCCTGGTGCAGGGGACGCTGTACCCCGATGTTGTCGAGTCCGGCGGCGGCGAGGGCGCGGCCAATATCAAGAGCCACCACAACGTGGGAGGGCTGCCCGAGGACCTTGAGTTTGGCCTGGTGGAGCCGTTGCGCGCGCTGTTTAAGGACGAGGTGCGCGCCGTCGGTGCGGAACTGGGACTTCCCGACGAGATGGTGTGGCGTCAGCCGTTCCCCGGCCCCGGCCTGGGCATCCGAATCATCGGCGCGGTTACTCAGGAGCGCATCGACATCCTGCAAGAGGCCGACGCGATCGCTCGCGAGGAGCTCACCAAGGCCGGACTGGATCGCGAGATCTGGCAGTGCCCCGTGGTGCTGCTCGCCGATGTCCGTTCGGTGGGCGTCCAGGGTGACGGCCGCACATACGGCCACCCCGTGGTGTTGCGTCCGGTGTCCTCCGAGGACGCCATGACCGCCGACTGGACGCGCGTGCCCTACGAGGTCCTCGCTCACATCTCCAACCGGATCACCAACGAGGTCGAGGAGATCAATCGCGTGACGCTGGACGTGACGTCCAAGCCGCCGGGGACCATCGAGTGGGAGTAGCGCTTCTCGGCTGATGCTCCTGCGCTTACATCTGGGCGCAAAATGGGCCTCAAATGCGTCTGAATGTAGGCGCAGGAGGCGGTGAGCCTAGCTACTTGATTGAGGATGACTCCAGCACCGCGTGGAGGATGCCGTCGTTCGTGTCGCCCCCACGCACGGCGTCGAGGTAGTCATCCACGTCCACGTTGGTCGGGCGGGCGAGAATCCAGACGTCGCCATGGCGCGCGAGCAAGTCATCCGTCGCCAACCCGTCGTCGTTGGTGTAGCTGACGTGAACGATCGGAATGTCGCCGGAGGTGAACGTCTCGCCGTCACCGCCTGTCGCATCGGCGATCTGGTGGGCAAGGTCGTCCGCGTCGTCGGGAACCTTGTCCCCGTACGGCGACTCGCCACCCACGCGGTACGTCTCGACCTGCACCCAAACCGAGTTCTTGTAGGCGTCCGAGCCTGGTGCTGAGAGGTCGAAAGGCTCGCCCGCGTCGACGAGTACCGCGTACGGCAAGACCCCGTCGCCATGGGTGCCCTCGTACTGCCATTCGTCCGGCAACTGGATGCTGACGGTGGCGACGGCCGTGCCCAGGGATGCCTCGCCTGAGGCGTCCTGCGCATCGGCGCTGGGGTTCCCGTCAGAATCAACATCGATTGATGCCTCGGATTGCGAGGTGGGCGAATCGCCGGGAGTCGACGACACGCCCGACGCAGACTCGGTGGCAGTGACTGTGGGCGTTGGGGATGGGTCACCGTCGCTACCTGAGCATGCGGTGAGCGCCAGGCTCGCTGCTAGGGGAATGGTCCAGAACGACTTCTTCATGGTGCCTCCATGAGTTCGACGTATGGCGATGGACAATGCGTTCCCTCGCGTCAACGCAGATCAACCCCAATTCATTACCGCGCGCTAGCGGTACATGAGTGCTGAAATCGAGCGGGAATCCGAGCTCATGTACCGCCACGGCAACTAATGGCGTGGGTCGCTGGACGAGTCGGAATCGGCGAGGGTGGCATCGTCCTCCGATTCATCCTCGATCACCGGAGTCGGGGCGCCGGTCCGCGCGCCACGCGACTTGGCACCACTGGTCACGAGCGCCGTGAGGAGAAGCCACAAGCCCACCCCGAGCAGCCCCAGGATGGCCACCAGTTGGAAATCCACCCGAAAGCCGTTGATCGAGGCCACCATCAGCCCGCCACAGGCGGCGACCAGGATGCCCCACAGTGCACCGGAGAATCGTCCGGACGTGGTGCGTCGTAGTTCAGTCATGACTGATTCCCTTCGGGAGCGGAGGTCGGTTCAGGCGAGCCCGTGGGTGCGGGAGTTGCCGTGGCGTCGGGGGTGACTGCCGGGGTTTCCTCGATCACGATGGTGTTGGCGAACTTGTCGTCATGCACCACCAGCGTGAGGGTTGGGGCGCCGGCATTGATCGCCGACAGATACTCGGTTCCCGTGTTTCGTTGCGAGCCGTCGCCAAAGCTGCCGTCGTCGTAGAACTCGCAATGCAGTCCCCGCGACTGCCAATCCACCGTGGCTTGGGCGAAGGCGTCGCCGCGAAGAATCAGATTGGTTCCCTGGGGGATGGTGAGCAGGGTCCGCTCCGCCGTCACATCGACTACCGCGTCCTGATCGAGAGCGCCGTAGGTCATGCGCGCCTGCGTCGCGTACTGTCGACCGTCCTCGTAGGACTCTCCAGTCTCGGGGTCGAACTCCATTTCTTGCCGGTACGCCTCGTAGTCCCAGCATTGCTGCGCGACAAAGATTTGCTGGTAGTCGTCGGTGAAGGCCAACGTGGGATCCGCGACGGAGGGGTCGTCATAGGGGACCTCCTCGATGAGATTGCCGTCCGAGTCGTAGTGCCTGCCATCAATCCAGTAGTCGGAGGACCCGCCGGCCGAGATTTCCACGCTGACCATATCGAAGGCGTCGCGAATCTCTCCGGTATTGACCGCTGCCAACAATCCCACCGCCAATAGCGGCACTGACAGGAAGCCGAGGAATCCAGGCTTGCGGCCGGTGAGAGAGATGCCGGCGAGGATGACCCCAAAGCCGATGGTGAACGTCGCCAGCCAGATCAGCGATGCTGACGCGGCCAGCAGGTACTGTGACTCCGCGATCAGAATCGCGGCTCCTGAAATCAATACCCACGCGAGCGTGATGAGGTAGAACATCTTGCCCGGGCCCGGCACGCGTCGCTTGGGTGGACGCGGCGGCAAGGCGGGCCTGGGAGGTACGGGGGGCACCGGCGGCACGGATGCGGCGGAACCCTCGCCGGACGATGTTGCGGCAGCGTCCGCCGATTCCGGACCGTCTCCGGCCGATGCCGCGGCAGCTCCGGTTGAGGCCGCGCCGAGGGCCACATCGCGAGGAGTGAGGGCCGCTTCCCAGGGTTGGGGCCGGGTGGGGTCGGCCGCCGCTGGGGGGCCCGCGGCGGCGGCCGGGGGATCGTTCGCGTCGACCGAGGTGGCATCGGTGCCCGCGTGACCACTGGAGGTGCCTCCCGAACCCTGCCCCGAGTCGCGCCCGCCGCGTCGCACCAGATACACGATGCCGAAGGCAATCCCTGCCAGGACGAGCAGGCTGAAACCAATCGAGATGATGGTGAAGAACACCATCAAGACAGTGTCGAACCGTCCGAATCCCGACACGTCGGCGGAGTCCCAGCCAATGTTGAATCCGCCGTTCCACCAGTGGCCGTCGAGGTTCATGATGCCAATGAGCGCGATGATGCCGATGCCGACGAGCGCGCCCACATTGGTGATGCCCCGTCCAAAGTTCTGGATGACGATGTTGCCGTCACGGTCGGGCAGCAGCGCCCAGGCAGCGGCGTAGGCGAGCAACACGAGGCCCGTCAGGATGATCGCCGCAATGACGAGGATGATTCGGGCGGGAACGCGGGCAAGGCCGATGCGCTCGCCCACTCCGGAGGCGACGCCACCGAACACGCCCTGGGAACTGCGCGTGATTCCCCAGCTGCGAATGGCGCTGAAGAATGCCGCCTCGCGTTGCGGCTGTGGTGCAGAGTCGGTCACGGTTGCTCCTAGCGATGAGTGACTGGGCCGGGGCCTTGTCACACTGAACTGATGATGACCTCAGTCTCGCCGGGGCGTACCGCGGATCGCTATGAGGTGACACCCTGATCTTGACCCTGATATTCGCCCCAACAGCCCGTACGGCGGCTGCTGCTGTGTGACGATTGAGCCGTGACAGAGACCAGTCGGCGCCGTATCGCGCGTCCCCTCGAGCGTGACCGCGCCCCTAGCCAGTGGTGGCGTGGGCTGGTGGGCGTCGCGTTGCTGGTCATCGCTGGTGTGCTGATTGCCAACCGCTCGGGAGCGGAGGGAATCGAGCCCTGGGTCATCCCGTCCATCGTGTTTGTCGTCGGGCTCGTGCTGGTGTGGAGCCCCCTCGATCGCGCGACCACCGACGACGCGCGGCGCCCCAACCTCGCGGGCCTGTTCCGGCGCGACGCGATGGTGCGCCTGGTGTTGGGACTGGCCATGACCATCGGCGCGCTGTGGTGGTTCGCGACGTGGGACTTCACCGATGACCCGGTACGCCGGTCCATCGTGGTGCCGCTCGTGGTCCTCGGTGCCCTGGCGCTGGTGCTGGCGCCGTGGTGGCTGCGATTGATCCGCCAGGTGGGGGTGGAGCGCCAGGAACGCATCCGGGAGTTCGAGCGCGCGGAGATCGCGGCGCACCTGCACGACTCGGTCCTGCAGACCCTCACGCTGATCCGCGCCAAGGCCGACGACCCCGATGCGGTCACGCGACTGGCGCGTGCCCAGGAGCGTGACCTGCGCGCCTATCTTTACCAGGACCGACGCTCCGAGGAGGAGTCCGTTGCCACCGCCCTCGAACTCGCGGTCAACGCCGTCGAGGATGCACAGGGCGCGGTCGTCGACCTGGTCTCGGTGGGGGACGCTCCCACAGACGATCGCCTCTGGGCCGCGGTGAAGGCGGCGCGCGAGGCGACCTCGAATGCCGCCCGCCACGGCATCGGGCCGGTGTCGGTGTACGCGGAGCTGACGGCGGACACCTACGAGATTTTCGTCAGGGACTCGGGCCCGGGGTTCGACCCCTCCGCCGTGCCGGCCGACCGGCTGGGCATCAAGCAGTCGATCATCGGTCGAGTCGAACGCCAGGGCGGCGTGGCGTCCATTCATTCCACCCCCGGTGGCCGCACCGAGGTCAGCATCTCCATCCCGCGCGAACTAGAGAAGTGAGTCACTAGCCATGAGCGTCTCAGTAGTCATTGTCGACGATCACGACGTCATTAGAGTCGGCGTGCGCGAGTCGCTCGCCGACGACATTGAGGTGATCGGTGAGGCCCGCGACGTGGAAAGCGCGATCGAGGTCGTTCAAGAGACGCGGCCGCAGGTGGTCATCCTCGATGTTCACCTTCCCGGGGGCACAGGAGGCGGAGCGCTGGACGTGCTCGCCGAAATCTTGGGAGGAGCCGATGCGCCCCGCGTCCTGGCACTGTCCGTTTCCGATGCGGCGGAGGACGTGGTGGCGACGGTGCGGGCGGGCGCTCGTGGGTACGTGACCAAGTCAATCTCGGGCCCGGACCTGTCCGATGCCGTGCGCAGGGTTGGTGGTGGCGACGCAGTGTTCTCGCCGCGGCTCGCGGGCTTTGTACTCGACGCCTTTGGTGCGGCCGGTGGCGAGGTGGCGGCAGTCGACGAGGACCTGGACAAGCTCACCGCACGCGAGCAGGAAGTCATGCGTCTGATCGCGCGTGGCTACACCTACCGCGAGGTAGGAGAGAAACTGTTCATCTCCATCAAGACGGTGGAGACGCACGTGGGCAAGGTGCTCCACAAACTTCAACTGTCCAACCGCCACGAACTCGCTCACTGGGCCGCGCAGCGACGCATTGTCTAGGCGCGGAATGTTTTGCCTGCTAGACTGATTCCACTTGTGAGTTGACGTTTGACTCCCTGCGTCGCAGATTGCTTTCCACTTCTCGCCCATCGGTAGACCGATGAGGCTCGTAGAAATTCTCTTCGGCGAACGATTGCGGACACCTCCGCCTTCGCCACCATCGCCGGTGCAATCTCACGCTGTCACCTGACAGCGACGCAACCGCACATCCGTGCACTCGCATCGGCTCATTGCCCCGAAAGGCAACGCATTGTCTGACAAGACTTTTGGCGCGCTCGGCGTGCCCACCCCCATCACCGACGTCCTGGACGCGGAGGGCAAGACCAACGCCTTCCCCATTCAGATCGACACCCTCCCCGATACCCTTTCCGGTCGCGACGTCCTCGGACGCGGCAAGACCGGCTCCGGCAAGACGCTGGCCTTCTCCATCCCCATGGCGGTGCGCCTGGGCACCAAGGGTGGCCGAGCGCGTCCCGGTCACCCTCGCGGCCTGATCCTTGCGCCCACCCGTGAACTCGCCACGCAGATCGACGCCGTCATCGCGCCGCTCGCCAAGGCTTACGGCCTCAAGACGACCACCATCTTTGGTGGCGTCAAGCAGCACCGGCAGGAGCAGGCGCTCCGCGCCGGCGCCGACATCGTCGTGGCGTGCCCCGGCCGCCTCGAGGACCTCATGAAGCAGGGCCACGTGAAGCTCGACATGGTCGACATCACCGTCCTCGACGAGGCCGACCACATGGCTGACCTGGGCTTCCTGCCCGGCGTCACGCGCATCATGAATGCCACCCCGCAGAACGGTCAGCGCATGCTCTTCAGCGCGACGCTGGACAATGGCGTGGACAAGCTCGTCAAGCGCTTCCTGCACAACCAGATCATGCACTCGGTTGACGAGGCCAACAGCCCCGTGGCCGCCATGACGCACCACGTCTTCACCGTCACCGGCGCCGATGCCAAGCGCGACCTGGTTCACACCCTCGCCTCCGGCACGGGCCGCCGCATCCTGTTCATGCGCACCAAGCACCAGGCCAAGAAGCTTGCCAAGCAGCTCACCGCCGCAGGTATCCCTGCGGTCGACCTGCACGGCAACCTGTCGCAGAACAAGCGCGACCAGAACCTCGCGCTCTTTGCCGGCGATAAGCACCGCGTGCTGGTCGCGACCGATGTCGCCGCGCGTGGAGTCCACGTTGACGGCGTCGAGCTCGTGGTCCACGTCGACCCCCCCGCCGAGCACAAGGCGTACCTGCACCGCTCCGGCCGCACGGCACGTGCGGGCTCCGAGGGTGACGTCGTCACCGTGGTCCTACCCGAGCAGCGTCGCGAGACCGAGCAGTTGCTTCGCCAGGCCAAGATCAACGTACGCCCCGAGGCCGTCAACTCCGAGTCCGCTCAGGTTGTCGCGCTTGTCGGTGAGGTTGCTCCCTATGTGAAGCCGTCGCCCATCACGGAGCAGCCGCAGCGCGGACGCTCACAGGGTGGCCGCTCGCAGGGTGCCAACGCCCAGCGCAAGCGCGCCAACCGTGACCAGCGTGGCCAGGGTGGAAGCAGCCGAGGCGCAAGCTCCGGCTCACGTGGCCGTCCGGAAGGCGAGCACGGTCAGCACCGTCCCGCCGGCTCGGAGCGCTCCAACGGCTCCGGACGCTCGAACAACACGGGCCGCTCCAATGGTTCGGGTCGCTCGGGCGCGACTCGTGTCAAGGGAGAGAGCAACGGCCACGGTCAGCGTGGCAGCGGCTCGCAGCGCTCGGGTGGTTCAAACGGTGGCGCCGCGGCGTTCTCCTCGAACTCCAGCGGCGGCCGTCGCTCGCGCTAGTCGCCCGCGGGGCGTGACGCCCCACTGATTTTTCCGGGAGAGCCCGGCGCAGCATCGTCCGCAAGGGCAGTGACTGCGCCGGGCTTTTTCTTGCCCCTGAAGGCGCGAACGGTGGCATGCTGAGATGTGCAGCGAGGCACCAATAAGGAGCGCGAGATGGGTGATCTCTACTACACGGCGAACATGTCCCTCGACGGCTATACGACCGATGCGCAGGGCAACTTTGACTTTTCTGAGCCGGACGCCGAGGTGCATCAGTACTTCAACGACTTCGAGCGGGCGTTCGATACGGCACTCTACGGCCGCGCCATGTACGAGACGATGGTCTATTGGGAGACCAATCCGGGGCCGGAGGATCAGTCGCCCATCGCGCAGGAGTTTGCGGAGGTATGGCGGTCTCAGCACAAGATCGTCTATTCGGCGACCCTTGAGGACATCGCCTCCGAGCGCACCTCGCTCGAACGAGTCTTTGACCCGGAAGCGGTGCATGACATGGTGCGGGCGGAACCCAGGGATGTCAGCATCGGGGGACCGACCATCGCCGCCACCGCCTTGCGTGCCGGAATCGTTGACTACGTCAACCTGCTGGTCCTGCCTCACGTCTTGGGTGGTGGGCTGGCCGCGCTTCCTCACGGGTATCGAGCTGCACTCGACTTGGTTGAGGAGCAACGATTCTCTGGGGGAACGGTCCGTCTGCTGTACCGCGTAGGAGCCCGCTAAAACACGTCATCAACGCTTAAGTGGAA
Source organism: Demequina aurantiaca (assembly GCF_000975135.1). Taxonomy (GTDB): domain Bacteria; phylum Actinomycetota; class Actinomycetes; order Actinomycetales; family Demequinaceae; genus Demequina; species Demequina aurantiaca. The sequence continues at coordinate 1,211,332 of NZ_BBRF01000001.1, forward strand.
CCTATAGTCCAATTTCCGTGCGCGCGTCGGCAAATTCCGCTCTACCATGGGTGAAGACGGCGTAGCACCGATGCTCTGAGGGGGGCTCGTTACGACGTATATGCAGGAGGGTCTGTGGGAGAGCCACAAGGGGCCAATGGGGGCCGCGGCGACGCGTACGAGTTTGACGCGCCCGCGATCACGGGCGAGATTCCCGTTCCGCAGGAATCCACGAGTCCTCGTGCCATGGTCGCCTTCTCCCTCGCGGGCCTTGCCTTCGGCCTGTTCTACGTCGTGTGGTTCCTGGTGGCCTACCCCACGCCCCGGTGGCTGATGGTCGCAGTCTCAGTGCTGACGGTGCTGGTCTTTTCCTCCGGTGTGGCGTTTGCCCGCACCAGGTTCGCCACTCCTCTGGCCATCGGCATCGTGACGTTCGCCGCTTTCATTTTGTTGGTCTACACCGCGGTTCTCTCTACGGATTCCTCCGTGCACATGCTCTATTTGGCGGCTGGCTTCGCGATGCTCGCGCTATTCCCGGAGCCCTTGTGGCGATTGCGGATCGTATACGCAGGCGCCATGATCACGCTGGTCGTCGCGTGCGAGTTTCTCTTCGCTGAACCAGCGGTCGAGCACCTTGTGGAGGTCGGACGAGACAGCATCCTTGCCGCCGCGAATCGACTGTGGACGGTGGTGGTGGTCGCCATGGGGATGGGGATCGTCTTGTATCGCTCCACACGCCGCCAGCGCGACCTGAGCGGCGCCGCCGAACTGGGCGAATACTTGGCGAGCACCGATGTCATGACCGGCATTGCGAACCGCCGCCCGGTTCTGGCGCAACTGCACGAGTTCGACGATGAAAAGGTCTCGCGCTACGCCGTCGCCATCATCGACATCGACGGCTTCAAGGCCATCAACGATCGCCTGGGTCACGAAGAGGGTGACGCGCTCATCTCCGCGATCGCTCGCCGATTGCGTGCCCACTTCCGCCAGACAGACCTGGTGAGTCGATGGGGTGGGGACGAGTTCCTGGTTGTGCTCCCAAACATCACTCGCGAGGAGTTGTTCTCGGTCCTGGACCGGCTGCGCATGTCCGTCGCGACGTCCCCCTTCTCCTTGGGGGCCGACCCGATTGCGGTCACGCTTTCCGCCGGGGCGGCGATCGCTGGCGCGGAGGACAACTCGCGCGAGGTGATTCGCGCCGCGGACCTCGCGTTGTACACGGCCAAGCACACGGGGCGGAACCGTGTGGTTCTCGCGGATGACTCCACTATCGAGGCAGTCCAGGTTCAGCACTGACGTTGGCGACTTGTGGTGTTGTGTGATTCAGAGAATCCGTTCGTGATCGCCTGTGTATAGTCCTGAATTATGGAGAAAGGAGCGATTCTCGTGCGCGTCTCTCCTCACGCCAGAATGAGCCTGGCGGTCACAGCGGTCACAGCGGTCACGGCGATCGCAGCGGTGGCACTGACCGGCTGTGCGCCGGCAGACTCGGGTCCCCGAGTCTCCTGGACGCTCCCGGTCGACCCAAGCCCGGAGACAAGCGCTCCCGCGGCCCCAACCGCATCGGCGCAGCCCTCGATAGAAGCCACGGACGCTGTAGGTGCGAACGTCGCTACGTTGCCGTCGTGCGACACGCTGCGTGGATTCTTTGGCGATACTGCGGCAAAGCTGGGCGAGCATCCCGAAGGAACAACGCAGTCCTACGACGACGAGACTGGCTACGGGATCGGCTGCGGGTGGACCACTCCACTGTCGCCGCCCACTGACGAATACATGGCCGCGCTCCAAGCGGGCGACCTCACGCTAGTGGTCGTCGTGGACTCCGATCCACTGACACCCATTGACGGGGATGCCTTCGGAGACTTTGACGTAGACGCCGCCGCAGTTGAGGCAGGCGGATTTGTCGTCTACGACGACGCCCTGGATCCCGATGCTGTAGTGGGGCACACCGGTGTCAGCGTCGTGTTCGGCGACACGAGCGTGCGAATCACCCCCATTGTGCTCGACGACCCCGAGCAGGTACTGCCGGAGCTCACTAACCAGCGCGTCCTGGATATCGAACTGGCCATCCACAAGGAGCTCGGCTCGTACTAGCCGTCGGTGTGGAAAATCGGAGCCTGGTGAGGCGCGGAGCGCCTAGACTCGTCGGGTCATGGATGCACTTTTCGATATCACCGAGCCCGCACCTTCCGCATTGACGGAGGGCCTCAACCCACCACAGGCGGAGGCGGTGGTGCATCACGGCAGCGCGCTGCTGATCATCGCCGGCGCAGGATCGGGCAAGACCCGTGTGCTCACGCACCGCATCGCCTACCTGCTGGAGACGGGGCGCGCACGCCCGCACGAGATCCTTGCGATCACGTTTACCAACAAGGCCGCGGGGGAGATGCGCGAGCGCGTCGCAGCCTTGGTGGGGCCGGACGCCAAGCGCATGTGGGTCAGCACGTTCCACTCGGCATGTGTGCGCATCCTGCGCCGCGACTACGAGAAGGCCGGGCTGAAGTCCACGTTTTCCATCTATGACACCTCGGACTCGGTCAACCTCATGAAGCTCGTCATGAAGGAACTCGACCTCGACCCTAAGAAGTTCACACCCAAATCCATCCTCAACCGCATCGGCACGTTCAAGGACGAGTTGATCGACCCCGAGGTCGCGCTCGCGGCCTCCGAGGCGGCGTCGCGTCACTCAGTGGAGCATGCGGCGGGCAAGGCCTACGGTCTCTATCAGCGCCGCCTCGAGGCTGCCAACGCCGTGGACTTCGACGACATCATCACCAAGTCCGTGTACCTGCTGCAGCGTCACCCCGAGGTTGCGCGCCAGTATCGCGAGCAGTTCCGTCACATCCTGGTGGACGAGTACCAGGACACCAACCACGCGCAGTACACCCTGGTACGCGAACTAGTCGGTCCCGAGGACGACGCCTCGCTACCCCCCGCGGAGCTCACGGTGGTGGGTGACGCCGACCAGTCCATCTACGCCTTCCGTGGCGCAACCATCCGCAACATCATGGAGTTCGAGAAGGACTATCCGAACGCGCACACCGTGCACCTTGAGCAGAACTACCGCTCCACCCAGAACATCCTGACCGCGGCCAACGCCGTGATCTCCAACAACACCGGCCGCCGCCCCAAGAACCTGTGGACCGATGCCGGAGCCGGCTCCAAGATCGTGGGCTACGCGGGCGACACGGAGCAGGAAGAGGCGCTGTTCATCGCCGGCGAGATCCGCCGCCTGATTCGCGAGGACGACGTGCAGCCGTCCGATGTCGCCATCATGTACCGCGCGAACGCCCAGTCCCGCTCAATTGAAGGTCGCCTGGGGGCCGCCGACATCCCGTACAAGATCGTGGGCGGCACGCGCTTCTACGATCGCAAGGAAGTCAAGGACATGCTCGCGTATCTCGCCGCCGCGGTAAACGAGGACGACGATGTGGCCACCCGGCGCATCATCAACGTACCCAAGCGCGGCATCGGCGACACGGCTGTGGACTCCGTCGAGAATGTGCGCCGCACGCTGAACGCCACGGCCGCCCCCGGCGAGTCCGTCAGTTTTGGCGCGGCACTGCGACACCTGGACGATGCTGGCTTGGCCGCGCGTTCGCGCGCGGCTATCGACGGGTTCGTTCGCCTCATGGACGACATCCGCTCGCTTGCCGAGGACAACGGCCCGGCGGGCGTGCTCGACGCCATCGCCGACCGCTCCGGACTGCTGTCTACGCTGCGCAACTCCGACGACCCGCAGGACGCGAGTCGCATCGAGAACGTGATGGAGCTCGTCGCCGTGGGGCGCGAATTCACGGAGGAGAACCCCGAGGGCACGCTTGCGGACTTCCTTGAGAAGGTCGCGCTCGTTGCCGATGCTGACCAGATTCCCGATGCCGATGGCACCGGCGGCGTGGTCACCCTGATGACCCTTCACACGGCCAAGGGTCTCGAGTTCCCCACCGTGTTCCTCACCGGGATGGAAGACGGGACGTTCCCCCACGTGCGCTCGATCGAATCCGGAAGCGCCAAGGACATGGAAGAGGAGCGCCGACTCGCTTACGTGGGGCTGACCCGCGCGCGCGAGCGGCTCTACCTGACGCGCGCCGAGGTGCGAGCGAGTTGGGGCGCGCCTCAGTACTTCGCCGCCTCGCGCTTTGCCGACGAGATTCCGTCCGAACTCGTCGAGTGGAAGCGCTCGGAGACGTCGATGGCGTCGCTGCGCGCGCGCTCGGATCGGGGCACCTCGCGCGACAACGCCTGGTCGTCGAACTACGGCGGCTCGCAGGACCGCCCGGATGGCAACGCGTACTCGCGTGCGGGTGCGGTGCTGTCGCGCAAGGTTCCCCCCAGCCCCCCAGGGGTGGCCAACGGGGCCGACCTTGGATTCGAGGTGGGAGACCGTGTCACGCACGACAAGTACGGTATGGGCAAGGTCATCGGCCTCGAGGGGTCTGGCAAGAATGCCGCCGCCAAGGTGGACTTTGGAGCTGACGGCGTGAAGCGCTTGGTGCTGCGCTTCGCCCCCATCGCCAAGTTGTAGGACGGCGTCTCGATAGCGTTCCCGGACAACGGGCGCGCTCGCCCCTGCGCGCTCGTCCCTTTGTACCTTTTGCGCGTTTCGTAACGATTCGTTACTGTCTGGTCAGTAAGGGGGCGCCGCGATGGCAACCCTGCCGAGACGGCGTTGTCTCGGAAACCTCAACGGAGAGGAACGCGCATGAAGGTACGCAGCACCATCACACATCATCGGGGGAGGGCCGCCGCGGTCGCGGCCAGCGCCGCCTTGGTCGCCGGAGTCGCCTTGGCGTCCCCGGCATCGGCTCAAGGGGCATCGAACCCGGACCCGGCCAACCCGGACTTCGGTCCAAACGTCACCATCTTCACTCCCGACACTCCACTCGCAGAAATTCAGGCGACCGTGGACGCTCTCGCTGACGAGACCCGCGACGCGGAAATGAGTTCCGAGCGCCACGCCGTCTATTTCATGCCGGGCGACTATGGCACGGACCATGCTCCCCTGCAGTTTGAGGTGGGGTACTACACCGAGGTGGCTGGCTTGGGAGCGGCACCCGGGGACGTCAATGTGAACGGCAAGATCGAGGTCTATAACCGATGCTTGGGTGATGACGAGGCACCCAACTGCATCGCGCTGGTGAACTTCTGGCGCACGTTGTCGAACCTGTCATTGCAGGTCAACGGTACGGGTCAGGATGGTTGCCGCGCCTCGGCAAACTTCTGGGCCGTATCTCAGGCGGTGTCCATGCGTCGCGTTGATGTCTCTGGCGGCACCCTGTCGCTCATGGACTACTGCACCGCGGGTCCTCAATACGCGTCGGGCGGATTCATCGCGGACACCCGCGTCGCCGGCGACCTGGTGAACGGCTCGCAGCAGCAGTGGCTGACACGCAATAGTGACGTCGGCAACTGGACCAATGGTGTCTGGAACCAGGTGTTCTCGGGCGTCGTGGGTGCTCCCGACGATTCCGGCTTCCCCGACCCGACGTACACCACCATTGACGAGACTCCCGTGAGCCGCGAGAAGCCATATCTGTTCGTTGACTCGGCGGGTGAGTTCCACGTGCGCGTCCCCTCGGCCCACACCAACACCAGCGGAGTGTCCTGGGACGAGGACATGACGTCGGGCCGCACGCTGTCCATCCGTGACTTCTACATCGCCAAGCCGGGCGACTCCGTCAAGCAGATCAATAAGGAACTTGCCCGCGGCAAGAACCTCCTGCTGACGCCCGGTGTCTACGGCATCGGCTCCAGCATCGACGTGAAGCGCAAGAACACAGTGGTGCTCGGCATGGGCCACGCGACCCTCACTGCGGAGGATGGCGCGACCCCGATCAGGGTGTCGGACGTGCCCGGCGTGGTAATCGCCGGAGTCTCCATCGATGCCGGAGCCAAGGAGTCCCCGGTGCTGCTTCAGGTGGGCAAAGAGGACAAGAGCAACGGCCACGGCAAGAAGAAGGGCCATGCCAAGAAGGCCGACTCGAGCAACCCCATCACCCTGAGTGACGTCTACTTCCGGGTGGGCGGGCCGCACATCGGCAAGGCCGACGTGGCGCTGCAGGTCAATGCCGACAACACCCTGATCGACCACACCTGGGTGTGGCGCGGGGACCATGGCGTCGAGGGCTTCACCGAGGGGGTTAACGGCGACACGGAGCGCTGGAACACCAACATCGGCCGCAACGGCGCCGTTATCAACGGTGACAACGTGACGGCGACCGGCCTCTTTGTGGAGCACTTCCAGGAGTACAACACCATCTGGAACGGCGAGAACGGCACCACGATTCTGTACCAGAACGAGCTGCCGTATGACCCGCCCACGCAGGCGGACTGGATCCAGCCCAACGGCACGCTGGGTTGGGCCGGCTACAAGGTGGGGGACGATGTCAAGCAACACCACCTGTACGGAGCTGGGGTGTATGTGTTCAACCAGAACAACCCCAGCATCGTGACGACGAACGGCTTCGAGGTCCCCGACACCTCGGGCGTGAAGCTGCATCACATCATGACGGTGAACCTGTCCGCCGGCAGCATCGAACATGTGGTGAATGGCGTGGGCACCTCCGCGACCATGGACAACACGGGTACGCCACAATTCGTGGTGGATTACCCCGTAGCGCCCTAGCGGGGTACACACAAAAGGAGGGGTGCCACCCTCACGGACGGCACCCCTCCTTCTTGCTTGCGTGGTGCAGGCTAGGCGTCGATGACCTTGGAGTCCTTGCCAAAGCTGAAGGCGCGAACCAGCGACACAATGCCGAGGATCACGAAGACCGCGCCCGTGAAGACCACGAGCCAGAGGGCGGACCAGGTGGGAACGGCGATGACGACTACGCCGGCGATGATGCCGACGATGCCGGCGAAGTACGCGAGCCCCTTAGCCTCGGTGCGCGACGCGGTAGCCAGCGTGAGGGCACCTTCGATGATCCAGCCGATGCCGATGAAGATGACCACGATGATGGTGAGTACCTCGGTGGAGGATTCGAGATTCTTGAGGACCACGACGCCACCCACGAGGACCAGCAGGCCGAGGATCAAGTTGAGCGTGCGCGTGCCGCCGGACAGCCCGTGGCCGAAGATGCCGAACGCGGTGCGGGCGATGCCGCCGATAACGAAGAAGATCGCCGAGATGGCAGCTACCACCATGAGTGACTTACCGGGCCATACGAGCAGGGCGATTCCCAGGCCGATGCCGATGAATCCCAGAATGCCGAACGTGGTGCGGACTGCACTCACGCCTGCACCGGTCAGGTTCTTCGCCTCGATGACGAGGTGGTCGTACATGGTGTTGTCGGTGGGCGCGTTGCTCATGGTGCGGTACTCCTCAGTTGAATGACATTGGTGGCGTCGCCGTTGACGCCACACCAATGCTACTCAGGTAGGGCTGTCTCCCAGTTCAGGTTGATAGTGGAGAGTTGAGAGGGCAGGCAGATGGGCGCGACTATGGTGCCACTTTTAGCTACAGCATCTTTGACGAACCACCGCGGCAGTGCCTCTGAGGGGTTGTCTCCGCTCCCAGCCTGGGTGGTAATCTTTCAGCACAAGCGAAAGTTGCTTGGGGGCTGTGGCGCAGTTGGTAGCGCGCCTCGTTCGCATCGAGGAGGTCAGGGGTTCGAATCCCCTCAGCTCCACCCCTAGATCAGGACCGTCCTTTGGGACGGTCCTTTTCTGTTTGCGTGCAGGATCGGACCACCAGGGCGCACGGACCGCTGAGAACGTGCCAAATCGGACCAATACGGGGTGGCAGGATCGGGGGTGGGCGCCTCGTGCGGGAAATGCGCAAACCAGGCAATTGGCTAACAATCCTTGTGGTTTGGGAACCTTTCGAGCGTGCCGTAGGTTTACTTGGTGCTGCCCGCGCCTCGTATTGCGCTGCGGCGCAGGATCCCCCAATGACTTAAGGAGCACCTCCGCGTGAAGAAGTACTGGCTGACCGCAACCACACTGGGCGCCATCGCCGCGCTGAGCCTCACGGCATGCAGCTCGAGTGACGATTCCACCGAGAGCTCATCGACGGCCTCGCCGACGACGGCGGCGACGTCTGACGCAGCCGTGTCCGCCACCGGGCAGATGCAGGTCGGCACCGACGCGGATGTCGAAGTGCTCAAGACCATCAAGTGGACCGTGACCGACGACGTGCCGACGCTCGAGTTCGACTCACCGCTAACCGTCACCGGTTCAGCCTCGTACGTCGCCACCGAGGGCGACGGCGACGTAGTCGCTGATGGTGACAACGTAGACCTCCAGGTCGTCGCGATCTCCGGCGCAGACGGAACGGTGCTCGCTTCTACGTACGAGACCGGCGTGATGGACACGGTGCCCATGGTCGACGGTTCGTTGCCCCCGGAGCTCTACTCGACCATCGTTGGCAACAAGGTAGGCCAGACGCTGGTCTTCGCTCAGGTCGACACCACCGCCACGGTGGAGGACGGCGACGTTGCACCTGCCGTGTTCTACGCAGTGACCGTCACCGACATCGCTGTTCCGCCAGAGGTTGCGGATGACGCCGCCGACCTTCCCACGGTGACCCGTGACGACGACGGCGTGCCGTCCATCGACTTCTCCGCGGCCAAGCTGCCGGAGGGTATGGTCGCCAAGGTCCTCGTTGAGGGCGACGGCGCCGAGGTGGGCGCTGACCAGACCGTGACCGCAAACTACACCGGCTGGGTGTGGGACGGCGACAAGTTCGACTCCTCCTGGGACCGCGGCGAGCCCTCTTCGTTCCCCCTTACCCAGGTCGTGCAGGGCTGGCAGCTCGGCCTGACGGGACAGAAGGTCGGTAGCAAGATGCTGCTGGTCATCCCCTCGGAGCTGGGCTATGGAGAGCAGGGCAGCGGCGACTCGATTCCCGGCGGTGCCACGCTGGTGTTCGTCGTCGACATCGAGTCGGCCTCGTAAGCACTTGGGCGCCAACAGGCGCAACGCGAAGGGCCGTGGTGGCGCTGATCAACTCAGCACCACCACGGCCCTTTGTCGTGAGGGCTACTTCTTGGGCTTCTTCTTCAGGTGCAGTTTGCTCTCCACCGCGGCCGATGCTTGGGCCACCTTCGAGGGCTCGTCGTCACCGTCGTCGTCATCCTCCTTGGTCAAGGGTCCGCCGTCGGTCAAGTGCGGCTCGTCGTCCTCGGTCTCGACCACCTCGTACGTCTTGCCGGTGTTCTTGATGATGGCGGTGATGAGGGCGGCGATGGGCAGCGCCATGAACGCACCCATGGCGCCCGCGATCGCGCCACCGGCCATGGCTCCGCCGAACGCGATAGCACCATTGAGCTCCATGGTCTCGGAGGAGAACTTGGGGCTCAGCCAATAATTCTCGGCCTGCTGGTACGCGATGATGTAGACGGTCATGATGAGGGCCGCACCAGGACCCTGGACGGCGAGCAGAATCAGGATGGGCAGCGCCGCCCCGATGTACGTTCCGATGAACGGGATGAACTCGGAGACGAATCCCATGAAGAGCGCAAGCGGTAGCGAGTACACCAGGGGCAATCCCAGCACCATGAGCACCACAAAGCCGAGGCTGCCGTTGACGGCCATGAGCAGCATGCGCGAGTAGAAGTACCCGCCCGTCTGCTCGATGGACTGATCCGCGATCCACCAGAACAGGCGCTGGCGCTCCGGGGGCATGCGGCGCATGAAGGCGCGCACAATCTTGGGGAAGTCGGCGGCGATGTAGAAGGTGAACGCCGCGATGGTGAAGAGATCAAAGACAAGTCCCAGGCCCGAGCTAATGAAGCCCAACACGTTGTCGCCCCATTCCGAGACGGCACGCATCGTGACCGACACGGCATCGGAGGGGCCGCTGGTGTCGTCAAGTAGCGGAGATCCGAAGGTGTCGGCGGTCCAGGCGTTGAAGTTCGTCACCCACACACCGACATTCGCACCCACGGCCGCTGCAAATTTGACAACCGCGGGGATGAGTAGGCCCACCAAGAGGCCGACGACCACCACGGCGATGAGGTAGATGATGCCCACGGCGGCACCCCGGCTCATCTGCCAGCGGCGCACCAGCGCGTTGATGCCGGGAATCATGGCGAGCGCGAAGAATGTGGAGATCACCACGAGCCCCAGCAGGTGTCGTGTCTGATAGATCACGAAGCAGGCCACGGTGACCATCGCCGCGGCGGCGACTACCTTGCCCAGGATGGACCATACAAAGCGGTCCATCGCGGGGTCGCGCCGTGCTGAACGATTGGCGCGCGCCTCAGCCTGCGCCTCGACCTCCTCGAGGACGTCCTTAGGCATGGAGGACACTCCCTGGCCGGGGCTACGTGGATACGGGGTGCTGGGGCGTGGCTTCTTCGTCATGACAGTCATCCTGCCAGTCGTGTGAGGTTGGGGCGCGGGACACGGCGGGATCAGCCGCGATGAGCCTCCTGCGGGACTACCTGCGAAAACAAATCCTTGGGGTTGGCGGGGTCCGCCACCAAGTCGATTTCTTCGGCAAAGTTGGTGCCGACGGTGGTGTCGCGCACGTATCGCAGAGCCGAGAAGTCCTCGATCGCGAAGCCAACGGAGTCGAACACCGTGATGTCGGACCCGCTCATGCGGCCGATGCCGTGGCCGGCGAGGACCGTCCACAGTTCCGTCACGGGGTGGTCGGCTGCCAGCTGCTGAATCTCGCCCTCGATGCGGGTCTGCGGCGGGTACTCCACGAAGATGCTTGAGCGGCGGAGGATCTCCGCATCGAGTTCCGTCTTACCCGGGCAGTCGCCGCCGATGGCGTTGAGGTGCATGCCGGGCTCGATCATGTCATCGATGAGGATGGTGGCGTAGGCCTTGTCGGCCGTGCAGGTGGTGACGATGTCCGAGCCAGCCACGGCATCGGCCGCGGACGTGGCGCGCACGATATCGAATCCGAGCGATCCCAGGTTCGCCTCGAACTTGTCCATGGCTGCGGGGTCGGTGTCCCAGACGCGAATTTGGGTGATGCCCATCACGGCCTTGAAGCCCAGCGCCTGGAACTCCGACTGCGAGCCCGCGCCAATGATGGCCATGACGGAGGAGTCGGGGCGGGCGAGGGCGCGCGCGGCCACCACGGAGGTCGCGGCGGTGCGTAGCGCAGTAAGCAACGTCATCTCTGACAGGAGGACGGGGTAGCCGGTGTCGACCTCGGAGAGCACGCCGAACGCGGTGACGGTTTGGAATCCGCGTGACGGGTTGAGGGGGTGGCCATTGACGTATTTGAAGCCGTAGAGCTCGCCGTCGGAGGTGGGCATCAGTTCAATGACGCCCACTGGCGAGTGGGCCGCGACGCGTGCGGATTTGTCGAAGCTGGCCCAGCGAAGGAAGTCCTGCTCGATGTAGCGCGCGATTCCCGCGATGCGGGCCTCCACGCCCTCGGCGGTGATCCAGTCGCGCATGTGGCGGACGTCGACAAACTGCACCATGATCGGCTCCTTACTCGGGGATTGTTGCGGTGGTTGTTGCGGAAGGTACGGCGATGGAACGAGGGTCGGGAGACAGATCGGTGGGGCGAGAGAAGCGCAAGGCCATCGTGCAGCACTTCACGCCGCCGCCGGCCTTGAGTAGTTCGCTGAGGTTGACCTGGACGGGCTCAAAGCCCTCGGCGCGCAGTTGCTCGGCAAAGTCGCCTGCCTGGACGGGCATGACCACGTGCAGACCGTCGGAGACCACGTTGAGTCCCAGCACGGCGGCGTCCTGCTCAGAGACGATGATCGCGTCCGGGTAGCGCTCACGGAGGACGGCGAGACTTGCGGCATCAAACGCGCTTGGCAGGTAAGCGATGCGCTCGTGCCCCGGGCGGGCGTCGAGCACCGCGATGGCGGTGTCCAGGTGGTAGTACTCGGGGCGCACGAGCGTGAGCGTGACAAACTCACGGTTCAACACGCGGCTGCCCTCGTGGTGGCTCTCCAGGGAGGCGCGGAAGCCGGTGCCTGCCAGCACCACGTCACCCACCACCAGAAAATCACCCTCGCCCTCGTTGATGTGGGTGGCCGGCACCACGCGCAGGCCGTGAGCAGACAACCAGGCCGCGTACGCATCGGCCTCGGGCTGGCGTTCGGGGTAGCGGAAGCTCGCCGAGTATGCGACGTCGTCCACCACGGTCGCGCCGTTCGCGGCGTAGACCATGTCCGGCAGGCCCTCGCCCGGCTCGATCTCGTGAACAACGAAGCCGATGCTGCGGTAAGTGTCGCGCAGGGCGCGCCACTGCTCGAGGGCAAGCGCCGTGTCGGTGGGGACCGAGGGGTCCATCCAGGGGTTGATGGCGTAGGTCACGTCGTAGTGCTCCGGGGCGCACAGCAACACTGTGGTGGCGGTCGCGGTGCGCGCCGGGGCGGGTGCGGCGCTGACGGTGGTCACCGTGTTGGCCGTGTCAATGGTGGTCATCTCCCCAGCATGACTGCTAATTGATGCGATTTGCGCTCATCCGACGCTAGAAACGTGCGAGTATTGAATCAATCACGCAATAAATCGCCGCTTCCGCGCACCAATTGAGCGAAAGGACCGCTGGCACCATGGCAATCGACGATCTGGACCGGAGCATTCTGGAGGCACTGCGCGAGGATGGCCGCGCAAGTTACGCAGACATGGGCGCACGCATTGGGCTGTCAGCGTCGGCGGTCAAGCGCCGGGTGGATCGCATGCGCGACACGGGAGTTATCAGGGGCTTCTCGGTGCTCATCGACCCCGAGATCGACGGACGCGGTACCGAGGCCTACGTGGAGTTGTTCTGTCGAGGCAACGTCGCCCCGGTTGAACTCACCAAAATCATGTCGGCGCTGCCCGATGTTGTCGAGGCCTGGACGGTCACGGGCGCGGCCGATGCCGTGGTCAGGATTCGTGCGCGGGATACCGCCAGCCTTGAAGTCGCCCTGGAAAAGGTGCGGCTCGCGCCGCAGGTGGACTCGACGCGTAGCGCGATAGTGCTCTCGAGATTGATCGAGCGCCGCTAGGCAGGCACTTCTAGACCCAACTGGGCAGCCACATGTGGGCCTGCCAGTATCCGAACGGGATGGGGGTGCCGAGCCACAGTGGAGCGAAGTACCCGGCAATGATCAGCACTGCCCCAATGAAGGCGACCGCGACGATGGTGCCCGTGCGCGACCATCCGCCCCGGAGCCGCTCCGGTTGGGCGATGTGTTTCAGCGCCCACACCAGCGTAAGGATCACGAACGGCGCCATTGCGACCGTGTAGAACGTGAAGATGGTGCGGTACGCGTAGGGAAGCCACGGAATCCACGCGGCGAAGGCCCCGAGCGACACCGTGAGCGCGAGCATGTCGCGGTAGCGAACCATCCGATAGGCGGCAAATCCGAGCGCGAGCGCCCCTGCCCACCAGATCAGCGGGTTCCCCAGCGCATGAACTGCGCTCACGCAGCGATCGGCGGCGCAATGCGCGTCGGGCGCATCTTCGAAGAAGAATGCCGTGGGTCGCCACTGGAAAAGCCACGCCCACGGGTTCGACATGTAGGTGTGCTCGGTGGTGAGGTTCTCGTGGAACGTCCACATTTGCTGGTGGTAGTGCACCAGCGAGTTGAGCGAGTCGGGCAGCCACGTGGCACCCTCGCCGGGGTTGTTCTCCGCCCAGTGGCGACCATAGGAGTCGGTAGAGGTGAACCAGGGCATCCACGTCAAGAGGTAGATGACCAGCGTCGTGGCGATGGTGAGCAGGCCGGCGGGAACCGCCCGCAGCATGGCGCCCCACGCCCAGCGTTCCACGCCGGCAGCGCGCCGATCGATCAGGTCCCATGCCACGGAGAGCAGCAGGAACGCGGCGGCAAAGTAGAAGCCGGACCACTTGACCGATCCGGACAACGCGAACATCGCGATGGCCGCCCAGCGCCACCAACGAATGCCCAGATGAGGCCCCATACCCGGCAAGGTAGCGTCGGGGGCGAGGCCCGCGGCGACCCGTGCATCGGCCGCCCGTCGTTCTAGCTTGTGACGGGTGACGTGTCTGTCTATCAGGATCGCGCCAAAGCCCGCGACGGCGAACACTGCAAGGTAGATGTCCAGTAGGGCGGTGCGCGCCAGCACGATCGACTGGCCGTCGACGGCGATGAAGACCCCGGCCACCAGTCCCCACAGCGTGGACTTCAGTAGGTGGCGGGCGATGAAGGCGATCATCACGCACATCGCGGTGCCGAGTAACGCACCCATGAAGCGCCAGCCGTACGGGTTGTTGCCAAAGATCTCGATGCCCGCCGCGATCAGCAGCTTGCCGACCATGGGGTGGACGACAAAGTCACCCTCGGTCTCGAAGCCGGAGAGATCACCCTGAGCGAAGAGGTCGTTGTCGCCCGTCCAGTTGCCTTCATAGCCGATGGCGGTGAGCGAGTAGGCGCCGCGGACGTAGAACACCTCGTCGAACACGAGCGAGTGCGGCCACCCCAGCTCGACGAAGCGCAGCATCGCGGCCAGCACTCCTACGACGGACGCCATGATCGCTACTCGCCAACGCCACGCGAAGGTCACGAGGGCGGTATACCGCGAGTCGGTCAAGAGGCGCACAGATGGAAGCCTAGTTGGTGCGCGTTGCCGCAACGGCACTTCGCGGTGTGTCACGCTTAACCCATGACCGGACGCATCGTGCTTGCAGCGACGCCGATCGGCAATATCGCCGATGCCTCCGCTCACCTGCGCGAGCTCCTTGAGACGGCCGATGTCATCGCCGCGGAAGATACGCGTCGACTGCGTGATCTCGCGACGAGGATGGGACTCACGATCACCGCGCCGGTTATCGCCGTGCATGATCACAACGAGCGCGACAAGGCGGCTGCCCTGGTGGCCGAGGCACTTGCGGGCAAGACGGTGGTGTTGGTTTCCGACGCTGGCATGCCCACGGTCTCTGACCCGGGGTTCCGGGTGGTCGAGGCGGCGGCCGATGCCGGGGTTGGGGTCACCGTGGCCCCCGGGCCGAGCGCTGTGCTGACCGCCCTAGCGCTGTCTGGCTTGCCCACCGACAGGTTCTGCTTTGAGGGCTTCCCGTCGCGGAAGGCGGGGGAACGTGCGGGCGCGCTCGCGGCGCTGTCCGCGGAGGCGCGCACGATGGTCTTCTTCGAGGCGCCACACCGGCTGTCGGCCACGTTGACGGCGATGGCGGAGGCGTTCGGGCCGGAGCGTCGGGCATCCGTGTCGCGCGAACTCACCAAGACCTACGAGCAGACTATGCGGGGCGGGCTCGCTGAGTTGGCCCAGTGGGCGAGCGACGATGAGCCACGCGGCGAAATCGTCATTACCGTGGCCGGGCGTCCTGCCGAGCAACCGTCGATGTCCGAATTGGTCGACGAGGCGCTGCGACGCGTCGAGTCGGGGGAGCGGGCAAAGGACGCGGTGGCCGACCTCGCGGGTGTGGCGGGAGTGCCGCGGCGCGAGCTGTACGCGGCGGTGCTCTCCGCGCGCAAGGAGAAGTAGTGGGACGCGCCAAGCACGCCGATGCTGGCGTCGCCCGGTTTCTCCCGGCGGCAGTGACGGCCGTGGCCGGGTTTGCGCTCGGCTTGGTGGTCGCGTGGGGCGTGGGCCACGGCAACGCCGCGGGACCCTCGACTGCCGCCAGCGGGGACGCGTCGACGGCGCCGGCTCACACGGCGGCTCCCTCCGAATCGGCTATCCCGCGCGTGACCGCATCGGCTTCTGGAACCGCGGAGCCGGTGGTGGCACCGTCCACCGTCTTCGATATGGATAGGTATTCGATCGACGAGCCCGACTCGCCATGGGTGGTGGTGAACAAGCTCCGACCGCTCGAGCCCAAGACGTACGTGCCGAACGACCTGGGCGGCGTCCAGGGAGTGAGCTTCACGGACGGCGGAAGCATCCGCGCGGAGGCCGGGGACGCCCTCGCCAAGATGCAAGAGGGCGCCCAGGCGGAGGGGCTCAGTTTCCGAGTCTCGAGTGCCTACCGAAGCTTTACGCGTCAGACCGGCCTCTACAGCACCTATGTGAACCGGTCTGGTACCGCCAAGGCGGACACCTTTTCCGCCCGACCCGGTTACTCCGAGCATCAGACGGGCTGGTCCGCGGACCTCTACGACACCGCCGCGTGCCGGCTCCTGGCATGTTTTGGAGACACTGAGGTAGGCCGTTTCATCGCTGACCACGGCGCCGAGTACGGCTTCATCGTCCGGTACCCCGAGGGCGATCAGGACATCACCGGGTACATCTACGAGCCGTGGCACGTGCGCTACGTGGGCGTGGATCTTGCGATGGAGATGCGCGACCGTGGGGTGGACACGCTCGAGGAGTTCTTTGGGCTTTCCGATGCGCCGTCGTATGCCTCCTGACCCACGTTCTGTTGTAGTCACATCCGCCTTCATCACATTGAAACTCTCGGAGAACCGGAGCGCGATATCGTCAGCGCGAGGTAAAAGACCTGGTAATTTTGCCTATACTGGCAAAAAGAACGAAATGTAACGATATTGTTAAGGTTCACATTTCCGGTTGTGAGGGTTAACATTTTGCCCTAGTGTCGTTTCCAAGCCCAGAGTCACTGGGTCGCCGACGCCTGGCAACGATGCAGTAAGCGGCGGCACCGAACAAGGAGGTTCGACTATGAAGAAGTACGCAGCAATCGCGGCATTTGGCGCCGCAGCACTCACCCTCGCTGGTTGCTCCAGCGATGGTGGAACGGATGAGGCCACCGAGGGAGCGACGGCAGCCGCCGGCGAGACCGAGGCCGCCGCTGCGGGTGACGCCGGCGACATGGTGGTGGGCTTTGCACAGGTTGGCGCGGAGAGTGGATGGCGCACCGCCAACACGAACGACATTCAGCGCGCATTCTCGGACGCGGGCATTGAGCTGAAGTTCTCGGACGCACAGCAGAAGCAGGAAAACCAAATCAAGGCGATCCGCTCCTACATCCAGCAGGGCGTCGACATCATTTCCTTCTCGCCGGTCGTTGAGACAGGTTGGGACGCAGTGCTCAACGAGGCGAAGGCCGCGGGCATCCCGGTCATCCTCACCGACCGCTCGGTCGACTCCACGGACGACTCGCTGTACGAGAGCTTCCTTGGATCCGACTTTGTGCTCGAGGGAAACAAGGCGGGCGAGTGGGTCGTCAACGAGTACGCCGACGCAGACTCCGTCAAGATCATTCAGCTCGAGGGCACCACCGGTGCCGCTCCCGCGATTGACCGCGCCGAGGGCTTCATCGACATCATCGGCGCGGACCCCAAGTTCGAGATCGTGGCGTCACAAACAGGTGACTTCACTCGCGCAGGCGGCAAGGAAGTGACCGAGGCGCTGCTCAAGTCCAACCCCGACGTCGACCTGATTTACGCACACAACGACGACATGGGTCTGGGGGCCATCGAGGCAATCGAGGCCGCTGGTCTCGAGCCTGGCGTCGACATCAAGATTGTCACCGTTGATGCGGTGCACGACGGCATGCAGGCCCTCGCTGACGGCAAGATCAACTTCATCGTCGAGTGCTCACCGCTGCTCGGTGACCAGCTCGTGGAGATCGCCACCGCGGTCTACAACGGCGAGACGGTTGACAAGCGCATCGTGACCGAGGAAACCACGTTCACCCAGGACGAGGCAATCGCAGCATTGCCCGAACGCGCTTACTAAGAAGACTTACCCCTTCTCAGTAGGGTGTGGGTGCGTGGCTCCAGCCGCGCACCCACACCGCGTCTCAGCTTGGCCCTCAAAGGAGAGAGCAACTCATGACACAGGTTCTAAGCCCCGTTGACGCAGTGGTCGACATTGTGGGCGTGACGATGGAGTTCCCCGGGGTGATGGCCCTCGACTGCGTCGACTTCCGGATGTATCCAGGCGAGGTCCACTCGCTGATGGGAGAAAACG
The DNA here is from genome assembly GCF_000975135.1 of Demequina aurantiaca. GTDB lineage: Bacteria > Actinomycetota > Actinomycetes > Actinomycetales > Demequinaceae > Demequina > Demequina aurantiaca. The sequence continues at coordinate 1,229,077 of NZ_BBRF01000001.1, forward strand.
GTGCCGGCAAGTCCACGCTCATTAAGGTCCTGACGGGCGTCTACTCGGCGACCGCAGGTGACATGCACCTGGCTGGCAGCAAGGTTTCCTTCAGCACGCCCGCACAGGCGCAGGACGCCGGCATCAGCACGGTTTACCAGGAGGTTAACCTCCTTCCCAATCTTTCCGTGGCCGAGAACATCATGCTTGGCCGCGAACCCCGACGCTTTGGCTCGCTGGACTGGCGCGCAATGCGCCGACGTGCCGCCGAACTCCTCGAGGGCCTGAACCTGGACATCGACCCGGGGAGCCTGCTCGGCTCGCACTCGATCGCCATCCAGCAGCTGGTGGCGATCGCACGCGCAGTTGACGTCAACGCGACTGTCCTGATCCTTGATGAGCCCACGTCTTCCCTCGACACCGATGAGGTCGCGGAACTCTTCCGCGTCATCCGCACACTGAAGGAACAGGGCTGCGCCATTCTCTTTGTGTCGCACTTCCTCGACCAGGTCTACGAGATCGCCGACCGCCTCACGATTCTCCGCAATGGAAGGCTTGTGGGTGAGTACCGCACCGAGGAGATCCTCAAGATCGACCTTGTCCAGAAGATGATCGGCAAGGAGATGGCGAGCTTCTCGGAGCTCGAGCAGCGCCACCGCGAATCCGAGGAGGAAATCGCCGGTACCGGGATCCCGTTTCTCGAGGCCAAGGGGCTCGGCCGTCGTGGTGCAATCCGCCCGGTCGACTTCAGCATCGACGAAGGCGAGGTCGTGGGACTAGCCGGCCTGCTCGGTTCCGGACGTACTGAGATTGCCCGCCTCCTGGGCGGCATCGACCGCGCAGACTCCGGCACGAGTGAGGTCAACGGCAAGGCGGTCAAGCTCACCTCGCCACGCAAGGCACTGTCCAAGCGCATCGCCTTTGCGAGCGAGGACCGCCGCGGCGAGGGCATCGTCGGCGACCTGTCGGTGCGTGACAACATCGCGCTCGCGCTGCAGATCGAACGAGGCTGGTACCGTCCCATCGCACCCAAGCGCGTCACGGAACTTGCCCAGCACTACATCGACGCGCTGAACATTCGGCCCGCCGACCCGCACGCACTGGTGCGGAACCTGTCCGGTGGAAATCAGCAGAAGGTACTGCTCGCCCGCTGGCTCGCGGTGGCGCCCAGGCTACTCATTCTGGATGAGCCCACGCGCGGTATCGACATCGGCGCGAAGGCCGAGATTCAAAAGTTGGTCTTCAACCTCGCGGAGAACGGCATGAGCGTGCTCTACATCTCGGCCGAGCTCGAGGAGGTGCTGCGCCTGAGTCACCGGGTGGGCGTCATGCGGGACCGGCACATGGTTTCCATGGTTGAAAATGACAGCTTGTCTGTCGAGGATCTGCTCGCGCTCATCGCCGAGGGATCCGAAGACGAGGATGAAAAGGACGTCGTCGCATGAGCGCGCAACTGAGAAACTTCACCGGCAGCCGCATCTTCTGGCCGGTGGTCATCCTCGTAGGGCTCGTCATCGTTGACGTGATCGCCTTCCCCGGATTCCTCGACATCACAGTCAAGGAGGGACACCTCTTCGGTGCTCCCATCGACATCCTGCGCAACGGTGCACCCACATTGCTGATCGGGGTGGGAATGACGCTCGTCATCGCCACCCGCGGCATCGACCTGTCCGTCGGGTCGATCGCGGCAATATCTGGCGCAGTCGTTTCCGCCCTACTACTAAACTCGCCCACACCCGACAACCCCTGGACCGTTGTTCAGGCCGTTGGCATCGCGCTGATCCTGGGCTTCATCCTGGGTGTCTGGAATGGCACGCTGGTCGCATACCTCAAGATCCAGCCGATTATCGCGACGCTGATCCTCATGACCGCCGGTCGTGGCGTGGCGATGCTCATCACCGAGGGGCAGATCCTGACGCTTCACTCAAAGCCCTTTGAGTGGTTCGGTTCGGGCTTCATCGTAGGCTTCCCCGTCGCGGTCGTGATCGCAGCGGTGGTGCTCATCCTGACGATGCTCGTAGTTCGCCGGTCCGCGCTCGGCATGTTCATCGAGTCCGTGGGCATCAACCCCGAGGCCAGCCGCCAGGCGGGTATCCGATCGCGGGGCCTGTTGCTGGGCATCTATGCCTTCTGCGCTTTGCTCGCGGCCCTCGCGGGTCTGATCATCACCTCCGACCAGACCGCGGCGGACGCGAACAACACGGGGCTGTTCATTGAGCTCGATGCGATCCTCGCCGTAGTCATCGGCGGCACCTCACTGATGGGTGGCCGCTTCTCGCTCATCGGCACCTTGGTGGGAGTCCTCGTAATCCAGACCCTGGTGACGACCGTGTACATCGTGGGCATTCCACCCGTCGCGACCATGGTGTTCAAGGCTGTGGTGGTCATCGCGGTCTCGCTGCTGCAGTCGCCCACCACCAATGAGAAGTTTGCGAACTGGCGTAAGGACCGAAGAAGGCCCACGCCCACCAAGGCAATCGAACCGAAGCGAGAGAAGGTCTCCGCATGAGCAACACTGTGATGGAAAGACTGCCCGCAAATGCCGCGACCCGCGGCACCCTGAGCGCCGGACGCCGTATCATCACGAGCCCCAAGTACGCACCAGTACTCGTGACGCTCGGGCTGTTCATCGCGATGTTCGTCTCCGGCGGCGTGCGATACGACAACTTCTGGTCGCCGCAGGTGCTGCTGAACCTGTTCGTGGACAACGCCTACCTGATAGTGCTCGCCGTGGGAATGACGTTCGTCATCCTGACGGGCGGCATTGACCTGTCCGTAGGATCGGTCATCGCGCTCTCCGCCATGATCTGCGCCAAGCTGCTTGAGGCAGGGGTCCCCGCAGCGGGAGTGATCGCGGTCACGCTGGTGGCAACGTCATTGCTTGGGCTGGGGATGGGCCTGATGATCCATGTCTTTAAGGTCCAACCGTTCATCGCCACGCTGGCGGGCATGTTCCTTGCCCGCGGCCTCTGCTATGTCATCAGCGAGGCGTCGATCTCGATTAACGACCCGTTTTTTGTCAGCATGGCGTCTACGCGCATTCCACTCGGTGGCAGCGCCTCGATCACCATCAGCGTGATCATCGCGCTTCTCGTGGTGGCGATTGCGTTCTACGTCCTTCACTACAGCCGCTTTGGCCGCACGGTTTACGCACTTGGTGGGTCGGAGCAGTCCGGCACACTCATGGGTCTTCCCGTGGGCCGCACTAAGGTGCTCGTGTATGTCGTGAGCGGCCTGTGCTCAGGAATCTCCGGGGTGCTCTACTCCTTCTATACGCTGTCGGGCTACTCGCTGACTGCGGTGGGGACCGAGCTCGATGCCATCGCGGCCGTCGTGATTGGCGGCACGCTGCTGACCGGCGGCTACGGGTTCGTCCTGGGCTCCGCCCTCGGTGTCCTGGTGCTGGGCCTGATCCAGACCATGATCAGCTACGAGGGCACGCTCAGCTCGTGGTGGACCAGGATCTTCATCGGCGGACTGCTGCTGGTGTTCATCGTGCTTCAGAAGGTGCTGACGCGAAGGCGAAATTGACCCAGTCCCTTGCCCCCACACGGCATACTTAGTCAGCGTGGGGGCAGCCAAAGCCCTGACAAACCGAGGGAACTGTGACGCAACACGACAAGCAAGCAAAGGCGGCCAACATCTTCGATGTGGCCCGCCTCGCGGGCGTGTCCCATCAGACGGTGTCGCGGGTCATCAATGACCTGCCCAACGTGCGTCCGGCGACTCGCGACCGCGTCGTGAAGGCGATTGCACAGTTGCGCTATGTGCCGTCCCCCGCGGCACGTGCCCTCGTCACCAAGCGCTCGCGCGTGCTGGGGTTGGTGTCGACTGGCGTGCCCTCGTTCAGTGTGTCCACCACCGCGGTCCACTTCACGACGGCGGCCCGCGAGGCCCGCTACGCCGTGAGCGCGTCCAGCATGGTCAGCGGTGACGCGACGTCCTTGCGCGCAGCGATCGAGCTGCTGCTGGGCCAGAAGGTCGAGGCGATCGTGGTCATCTCCGACGAGCGTGAGGCCCTCGAGGTCATCCAGAACATCGAGCTTGGTGTTCCGCTCGTTGCCGTCGCGTCGGAGTTGGCGGCGGTTCGCGAGGACACTCATCAGGTCGCCTTCGACCAGTTCCAGGGAGCGTCGCTGGCGGTCGAGCACCTCATCGAATTGGGCCACCGCGAGATCCGCCACGTCTCGGGCGCCGTCGGCTCGATGAACGCGGGCGAGCGCGAGCGTGGCTGGCGGGCAGCCCTTGCCGATGCGAAGCTTCCCATCGTCCCGGCGCTCGCGGGGGACTGGTCCCCAGCATCGGGCTACGAGCATGGGCTGTCACTTGCCGGCGACTCGACCATGACTGCGGTGTTTGTGGCGAGCGATGAGATGGCCTTGGGTGTGATGCACGGGCTGCAGTCGCAAGGGCGGCGCGTCCCTGAGGATGTATCAGTCATGGGCTTTGACGACATTCCGTTGGCGGCGTACGTCACCCCTCCCCTCAGCACGGTGCGGCTCGACTTCGCGACGCTTGGTCGGGACGCGTTCTCGCTGCTCCTGTCGGTGCTGCAAGATGAGGACGCTGCCGACCCTACGCGTCGCATGCCGGCGCTGATTCGGCGCGCATCCACCGCCCCACCGGCAGGCATTCCAGTCACGCAACGCCACACCTCCACGGGACGGTTGCGGTGACGCACGACGGGTTGTGCAGTGTGACGGCATGTTGCAGAGTGAGCGTTCACATAGACGATAGGGTGTCCATCGCGGCGCGCACCGGTAGCCGGAAGCCAAAGGAGGCATCGTGAACGGAACTAGTCGAGGTCCGAGCATGCATGACGTCGCCGCGCTCGCGGGCGTTTCTCACCAGACTGTCTCCCGCGTGATCAACGGCTCCGCCAACTTGCGTCCAGCCACCCGCGAGCGAGTCCTCGCCGCTATCGAGGAGCTGGGATATCGCCGCAACATGGCGGCCCGCGCGCTCGTCACCGGCCGTACGCACTCGATCGGGGTTCTCACGCCCGGGGAGCCAAACTTCGGCAAGATGTCCTCCGTTCAGGCTGTTGAGCACGCCATGCGCGAGGCGGGCTACTTCCCGCTCGTGACGAGTTCCGCCTCGGAGTCCGAGTCGATTGCCGAGGCGCTTGAGTTCCTGAATAACCGCTCGATCGAGGCGCTCGTAGTGGTCGCGCCGCACGACATGGTGCTGACGCAGTTGGAGGGCATGAAGGCTGACCTTCCGGTGATTACCCTGCAGACCGGTGGCTACGACGCGGGCCACGCGGTGGCGATCGACCAGGCCCACGGCGTTCGCGTCGCCATCGACTACCTGAGGTCCATGGGTCACACCCGTATCCAGCACCTCTCAGGCCCCTCGGACTACTTTGAGGCGCAGTTGCGTCGCTCGGCGTTCGACGAGGCCGTGACGGCGCACGGATTGGCGGAGTTCGAGACCCTCGAGGGGGACTGGCGCGCCGATTCGGGCTACGCCTGTGGCACCCGTGTTGACCCCGACGCGACGGCGGTGTTCTGTTCGAACGACCAGATGGCGTTGGGGTTGATTCACGCGCTGAGCGATGCGGGCCGCAGCGTGCCGGGCGACGTGTCGGTGGTGGGTTTTGACGACATCCCCGAGTCCGCGCACAGCCTGCCGCCGCTGACAACGATCCACCAGGACTTTGAGGGCGTGGGCCACCGCGCGGTCGAGCTTATTCTCGCGCAGTTGGACGATGAGCCGGCGCCCGAGGGCGGCCCCCTCACCCCTTGGCTGGTCGAGCGTCAGTCGGTCGCCCGAATCTAAGTGCGTCGGTCGCCGCGCATGAGGTGGCCATACCCCATACGAACATTGCAATGCCGCGTGGCGAGCGGTATGTTAACGTTAATCTAAGCGTGAATGACCAATAGGCAAGGAGGCCTTCAGTGGCACACGAGGACCACAAGTACGTCATCGGAGTGGACTACGGGACGCTCTCTGGGCGTGCACTAGTCGTCCGCGTGAGCGACGGCTCCGAGCTCGCCAGCGCGGTTCATGAATACCCCCACGCGGTGATGGACACGACGCTCGCCGCGACCGGCGCATCGCTACCGCCCGAATGGGCGCTACAGGTGCCCCAGGACTACCGCGAGGTGCTGCAGAAGGCAGTGCCGGAGGCCGTCAAAGCAGCGGGCATCGACCCGGCAGATGTGATCGGCATCGCTACTGACTTCACTGCCTCCACTCCCATGCCGGTACTCGCTGACGGTACGCCGCTGAACGAGCTCACCGAGTACGCGGACCGTCCCCACGCGTACATCAAGCTGTGGAAGCACCACGCGGCGCAGGGCCAGGCCAATCGCATCAACGAGCTCGCGGCCGAGCGTGGCGAGAAGTGGCTCGCGCGCTACGGCGGATTCATCTCCAGCGAGTGGGAGTTCGCCAAGGGCCTGCAGTTGCTCGAGGAAGACCCCGAGATCTACCACCGCATGGACCACTGGGTCGAGGCGGCCGACTGGATCGTGTGGCAGTTGTGCGGCGAGTACGTCCGCAACGCCTGCACCGCCGGCTACAAGGGAATCCTGCAGGACGGCGAGATGCCTTCCAGCGAGTTCCTCGCGGCTCTCAATCCAGAATTTGCCGACTTTGCCACCACCAAGGTGGCCCACAACATCGGCGCCCTAGGCGCATCGGCCGGAACCCTGACCGCTCAGGCCGCGCTGTGGACCGGGCTGCCCGAGGGAATTCAAGTAGCGGTCGGTAACGTGGACGCTCACGTCACGGCCCCCGCTGCCAAGGCCGTCGAGCCAGGCCAGATGCTCGCGATCATGGGCACCAGCACCTGCCACGTGATGAATGGCGATCACCTCGCGGAGGTGCCCGGCATGTGCGGCGTCGTTGATGGCGGAATTGTCGACGGCCTCTTTGGCTACGAGGCGGGCCAGTCTGGCGTGGGCGACATCTTCGCCTGGTACGTCAACAACCAGGTCCCCCAGGCATCGCACGATGCCGCGGCGGCCGCGGGCAAGTCGGTTCACCAATACCTGACTGACCTTGCGTACGAGGAGCCCGTTGGCGCCCACGGTCTAGTTGCATTGGACTGGCACAACGGCAACCGTTCCGTGCTGGTCAACACCGAGCTCAGCGGCACCATCGTGGGGCTCACGCTCGCGACGCGACCCGAGCAGGTGTACCGCGCGCTGCTGGAGGCGACCGCCTTTGGTGCCCGCACCATCGTCGAGACGTTCAATACGGCCGGAGTCCCGGTCACCGAGTTCGTGGTCGCGGGTGGCCTCCTCAAGAACCCGCTGCTGATGCAGACGTACTGCGATGTGCTGCGCATGCCCATCTCGATCATCGACTCGGATCAGGGCCCCGCGCTCGGTTCGGCAATTCACGCCGCCGTCGCGGCCGGCGCGTACCCCGACGTTCGGGCCGCAGCCGATGTCATGGGCAAGGTCATCAAGGCGGCGTACACGCCCAACGACGAGGCGGCCGATGCGTACGACGCGCTCTTTGCCGAATATAGCCAGTTGCATGACTACTTTGGGCGCGGCGCGAACGACGTCATGCGCAGACTCAAGCAGCGCCGAAGGGAAGTCCTGTCATGACCAGCGCGAACCCGACCACCACCAATGGTGCCGCGCCTGCGGAGGCCATCGAGGCCATTGCGACCGTGCGCACCCAGGTGGCCGAGTTGCACGACGAGCTCGTGAAGAACCAGCTGATCGTCTGGACCGGCGGCAACGTCAGCGGCCGCGTGCCCGGTTACGACCTGTTTGTGATTAAGCCCAGCGGCGTGGTCTACGACCAGCTGAGCCCGGAGAACATGATCCTGTGTGACCTCGACGGCAATGTCATCGAGGGCTCCGACGGCTCGGAACGTAGCCCGTCGAGTGATACTGCGGCTCACGCGTACGTGTACCGCCACATGGCTCACGTCGGCGGAGTCGTGCACACGCACTCCACCTACGCGGTCGCCTGGGCCGCCCGTGGCGAAGAGATCCCCTGCGTGATCACCGCAATGGCCGACGAGTTCGGCGGGCCCATCCCGCTCGGCCCGTTTGCCATCATCGGAGACGACTCGATTGGTCGTGGCATCGTGGAAACCCTGGACGGACATCGGTCGCGCGCCGTGCTCATGCAGAACCACGGCCCGTTCACCATCGGCAAGGACGCGAAGGACGCCGTCAAGGCGGCCGTCATGTGTGAGGACGTGGCGCGCACCGTCCACATCGCGCGCCAGGCCGGTGACCTGATCCCCATTCCTCAAGAGGCGATCGACTCCCTCTTCGACCGCTATCAGAATGTCTACGGGCAAACCCCGCAAGGAGAAAACAAGTGAGCACCAGCATCGTCCCCGACCTCGCCACGTATGAAGTGTGGCTGCTGACCGGTAGCCAGACCCTCTACGGCGAGGAGACCTTGCGTCAGGTGGCGGAGCAGTCACAGGACGTCGCGCGTCAGCTCCAGGAGTCCTCGGACATTCCGGTGACCGTGGTGTGGAAGCCCGTCCTGACCGGACGCGACGCGATTCACGACATCATGCTGGAGGCCAACGCGGCCAAGAACGTCATTGGCGTCATCACCTGGATGCACACCTTCAGCCCCGCCAAGATGTGGATCACCGGCCTGAACGCGCTCCAGAAGCCGCTACTGCACTTCCACACGCAGGCCAACGTCGAACTCCCGTGGGACAGCATCGACTTCGACTTCATGAACCTGAATCAGGCCGCGCACGGCGACCGTGAGTTTGGCTACATCGAGGCGCGGATGGGAATCGCGCGCACCACTGTGGTGGGCCACGTGTCCGATCCCGAGGTCACCAAGCGCATCGGCACCTGGACCCGCGCCGCGTCGGGCCGGGCTGCCTCCAAAAACCTCAAGCTCGCCCGCTTTGGCGACAACATGCGCTACGTCGCGGTCACCGAGGGCGACAAGACCGAAGCCGAGATCGTCTTCGGCGCTCAGATCAACACGTGGGGCGTCAACGAGCTCGCGGAGGCGGTCCACGCCGCATCCGAGGCCGACATCGACGCCCTGGTTGCCGAGTACGTCGAGCTCTACGACGTGGCGGAGGAGCTGCTTCCCGGAGCCGAGCGCGCGGACTCGCTCCGCTACGGCGCGGCCGTCGAGATCGGCCTGCGGTCGTTCCTTGAGGAGGGTGGCTTCCACGGGTTTACCACGAGCTTCGAGGATCTTGGCGAGCTGCGCCAGCTGCCTGGCCTCGCGGTTCAGCGCCTCATGGCTGATGGCTACGGCTTTGGTGCCGAGGGCGACTGGAAGACTGCGATCCTGGTGCGCTTGTCGGCCGTTATGGGCGCAGGACTTCCTGGTGGCGCGAGCCTCATGGAGGACTACACCTACCACTTGGTGCCCGGCCAGGAACTGAGCCTGGGCGCCCATATGCTCGAGGTGAGTCCTAGCCTCACCTCGTCCGTGCCTCGACTCGAGGTGCACCCGCTCGGCATTGGCGGTAAGGAAGATCCAGTCAGGCTGGTCTTCACTGCAGATCCCGGGCCGGCGGTCGTAGTGGCCCTGAGCGACATGCGCGAGCGCTTTCGCCTGGTGGCCAACGTCGTCGAGAACGTGCCGCTGCCCTCGCCCATGCCAAACCTCCCTGTGGGACACGCGGTGTGGAAGGCCTCCCCCGACTTCCGTACCGCGACCTCAGCGTGGCTTGCGGCGGGGGCAGCGCACCACACCGTGATGTCGAACCAGCTCGATGTCGCTGTGTTCCAGGACTTCGCTCACATGACGGGTGTGGAGATGCTCACGATAGACTCAAGCACCACGCTCGTTGAGTTTGAGCGTGAAATGAAGTGGAATGCTGCGTACTACCGCCTGAGCCAAGGGCTCTGATAAGTAATTCCGCCGGTGAGGAAGCGCTGTAGTGGCGCTCGGCGCCGTGGGACTGAGCCCCACGGCGCTAACCCTCTGCCTACGGGGTCAGTAAGATAAACGCCATGTCACACATCCTCTCCGCTGTTGCCTGGCCGTATGCCAATGGGCCCCGACACATCGGCCACGTGGCCGGTTTTGGTGTTCCCTCCGACGTCTTTAGCCGCTACATGCGCATGGCGGGCAACGATGTACTGATGGTGTCTGGCACCGACGAGCACGGAACACCCATCCTGGTGCAGGCCGACCAGGAGGGGGTGTCTCCCCAGGAGCTCGCCGACCGCTATAACCGTGTCATCGTCGAGGACCTCACGTCGCTGGGGCTCAGCTACGACCTCTTCACTCGTACCACTACCGGTAATCACTACGCCGTCGCGCAGGCGCTGTTCAAGGCCGTCAACGCGAATGGCTACATGATCGAGCAGACGACGCGCGGCGCGATCTCGCCGTCGACCGGTCGTACACTTCCCGACCGATACATCGAGGGCACGTGCCCCATTTGTGGCGACGATGGTGCCCGCGGCGACCAGTGCGACAACTGCGGCAACCAGCTCGACGCGATCGACCTCAAGAACCCGCACAGCAAGATCAATGGCGAGACCCCCAAGTTCGTGGAGACCGAGCACTTCTTCCTGGACCTACCCGCGCTGGCAGAGCCCCTGTCCGAATGGCTTGGCGCACGCGAGGGCTGGCGCCCCAACGTCATGAACTTCTCGCGCAACCTGCTGTCCGACATGCGCCCCCGCGCCATGACGCGCGACATTGACTGGGGAATCCCCGTGCCGCTTGCCGGCTGGGAGGACAACCCCAACAAGCGTCTGTACGTATGGTTCGATGCCGTGATCGGCTACCTATCCGCATCCATCGAATGGGCACGCCGCGAGGGCGAGCCCGAGGCCTGGCGCAAGTGGTGGAACGACCCCGAGACCCTGTCCTACTACTTCATGGGCAAGGACAACATCACGTTCCACTCCCAGATTTGGCCCGGCGAGCTCATCGCGGCCAACGGTCGTGGCACCAAGGGCGGCAAGGTCAGCGAATTTGGCGACCTGCAGCTGCCCACCGAGGTGGTGTCGAGCGAGTTCCTCACCATGGAATCCGCCAAGTTCTCTTCCTCGCGCGGTCACGTCATCTACGTGCGCGACATGCTGGCGCGCTACCAGCCAGATGCACTGCGCTACTTCATCGCGACGGCCGGCCCCGAGACGTCGGACGCCGACTTCACCTGGTCCGAATTTAAGCGACGCACCAACGACGAGCTCGTGGCAGGCTGGGGCAACCTGGTCAACCGCACCGCGTCGCTGGTCAACAAGAACGTAGGCGAGATTCCCGCGCTCAACGACCTGAAGGATGTGGACCGTGCCGCGCTTGACGCGTCGCAGGCCGCTTTCGGCACCGTGGGCGACCTGGTGAGCACTCACCGTCAGCGCGCCGGCATCAACGAGGCCATGCGAGTGGTCGGTGACGCGAACAAGTACCTCGCGGACACCGCCCCCTGGAAGCTCAAGAACGAAGACCCCGAGCGCATGAAGACGGTCCTCGGCGTAGCCACGCAGCTGATCGCCGATGCCAACACCATGCTCTCGCCCTTCATGCCTCACAGCTCGCAGAAGGTACACGAGGCCTTCGGCGGCACGGGAGTGTTCTCACCCATGCCGCAGATGAACGAGGTCCAGGACCTCGACCTGCCAGACCGTCACTACCCGGTTATTCAGGGCGACTATTCGGGTCAGGCGGGACTCTGGTCGCGCAACCCCATCATTGCCGGCACCCCGGTACCTGCACCGAGCCCCATCTTCACCAAGCTCGACGACGACATCGTCGAGGCCGAGCTCGAGCGCATGAACGGGGACAACTGATCGCTATGCGTGGCTTGGTCCTCGCGACGATGACGCGGTGACGTCGTGAGCCGTCAGGGCCAGTGGCCCCCGGTTCCCGATGCGTTGCCGTTCCCGGTGGCGGACAACCACTGCCACCTTGAGTGGCCAGCCGGCGACGAACCCAGGTCCGTCGAGCGGCAACTCGCCGATGCATCGGCCGTGGGGGTTGATCGCGTCGTACAGATTGGGTGCGACGTGGAATCGGCTCGGTGGACAGCATCGGCCGTCCAGGAGTATCCCGGAATGCTCGGCGGCGTCGCTCTGCACCCGAATGACGCGCCACAGCACGCGGAGGGCACGCATGAGAGCGGCCTGAGCTACGACGAGGCTTTCGCCGAGATCGCGGAGCTCGCGCGCGGGGAGCGGATCCGTGTGGTCGGGGAGACCGGTCTCGACTACTTCCGCACGGGTCCCGAGGGGCGCGACGCGCAAATTCGCTCGTTCCGCGACCACATCGCGCTGGCCAAGGAGCTTGGCAAGCCGCTGCAAATTCACGACCGCGATGCGCACGGGGACGTCATCGACGTGCTTGAGCGCGACGGTGCCCCGGACCAAACGGTATTTCACTGCTTCAGTGGTGACGCGGGCATGGCGCGGCTGTGTGTGGACCGTGGCTACTTCCTCAGCTTCGCGGGCACCGTCACCTTCAAGAACTCGCACGGACTGCGTGCGGCGCTGTCGGTCACACCCCTGAGCCAGGTGCTGGTCGAGACCGATGCGCCGTTCCTTACACCCCATCCGCACCGGGGCGCACCAAACTCGCCCTACTTGGTGCCGCTCACCATGCGCACCATTGCTGATGTGACAGGTGTGACGCTGGAGACTGCCTGCGAAACTGTGTCAGATACCTCCAATACGCTCTATGGGCCCTGGTAATACGCCGATAATCGGTGTGCGATTGGTCACCTCCAAGAATCTCGGCTGGCGCCGACCGTTATGAATATGAGATAAAAGACGCTGACGTATGCGCGGTTTGTTGCCGCGCTTGCCGGCCAAGCGTTCATCCGAACGCGACGAGAGGACTCACTTGAGCTACCGCCGTACGCACCCTGTGTCTGGGGGTCGCCGTGATCGCCGCCAGCGCACCACCTCGCGCACTCGCACCCTTCGCCAGGTAGGAGTGACGACCGCGATCGTCGCTTTCGCCGTCGGTTCCTTCGCTTCCGCGGGCGCCAACACGCTCGACTCGTCGGCAGACAAGAATCTCGCCGCCCAAGATCTGGCCGCCGTGGTCAACCCCGTGGCTGCCGATGAATCCGACGTCGAGGTCACCACGGAGACCGTGGAGAACGAACTCGAGTTTGACTCGGTGGAAAAGGACGACTCCTCCATCGAAAAGGGAACCAAGAAGGTCGTGACCCCGGGCAAGGATGGCTCCGAACTCGTCAGCTACACCGTCAAGAAGGTGGATGGCGTCGAGGTCGAGCGCGAGGAGTCATTGCGCGTCCTCGTCGACGAGCCCACGGACGAGGTCATCGCGATCGGCACCAAGACCGAGCCCAAGGTGGCTTACGTCCCCGTGACGTCCAACTCCGGCTCCAACCGTGCTCTCGGCAAGTCGATGGCCGCCAGTATGTATGGCTGGACGGGTGAGCAGTGGGAGTGCCTCAACGCTCTCTTCACCAAGGAGTCGAACTGGCGTACCGGAGCGGCCAACCCCTCCTCGAGCGCGTATGGCATCCCGCAGGCACTCCCTGGATCCAAGATGTCGTCCGCCGGTTCCGACTGGAGGACCAACCCCGCGACGCAGATCAAGTGGGGTCTTGGCTACATCAAGGGACGCTACGGCACCCCCTGTGGTGGCTGGGCGCACTCGGTGAACGTCGGCTGGTACTAGCGGGTGGCCGAATTACTCGGCCCGAACGATGTCCGCAACCTTGCTGAGGGACTGAACACCGCCCCCACCAAGAAGTGGGGACAAAACTTCGTGGTTGACGCCGGAACCGTCCGGCGCATCGTCCGCATTGCTGGGGTGACTGCCGGCGACCACGTCGTCGAGGTCGGCCCCGGGCTAGGGTCGCTCACGCTCGCGCTCCTTGAGACGGGTGCGCGGGTGACCGCGGTGGAGATTGACCCGATCCTGGCTGCCGCGCTGGCGCAGACTGTCGCCGAGCGAGCTCCGGAGTTTGCTGGCAACCTGACGGTGATTGGTGCGGACGCCATGAAGGTCGACTCGTTGCCGGAGCCTCCCACCGCACTGGTCGCGAACCTGCCGTACAACGTGTCCGTGCCGGTGATCCTGCACTTCCTAGAGACCTTCGAGTCGCTCGAACGCATTCTGGTGATGGTGCAGTCCGAGGTGGCCGATCGCCTCGCTGCGCCTCCCGGGTCGCGCACGTACGGCATTCCCTCCGCCAAGGCCGCCTGGTACTGCTCAGTGCGTCGGGCCGGAGACGTGGGCCGCGCCGTGTTCTGGCCCGTGCCGCGCGTCGACAGTGCGCTGGTGCTCATGCAACGCCGCGACATTCCTGAGACCACCGTGAGCCGCGAGCAGGTGTGGGCCGTGATCGACGCTTCCTTCGCGCATCGGCGCAAAGGGCTCCGTGGCTCACTGGCCGAGCTCGCTGGTACCAATGCCAAGGCCGAGGAAGCGCTGGTCGCGCTCGGCATCGAGCCGCTCACCCGCGGCGAGGCACTGGGGATCGCAGACTTTGTGCGCATCGCCGAGGAGCTTGCCCGGCGTGAGGCCGCAGGCTCTGCCACTCTTGAGCAATGACATTCCAGTACGACAACGCCGGTGAAGCATGACGCGTGAGGTGACCGTCCGCGCTCCCGGAAAGCTGAATTTGCAGCTGTCCGTGGGGCCTCAGCAGGCCGATGGCTACCACCCACTCGCGACGGTGTTCCAGGCAGTGGATCTCTTTGAGACCGTCACCGCGTCTGCCCGCGAGGACGACCAATACGTTCTTGAGATGACGATGCTACCCACGGTGAAGGCGGACCCCGGCGCGGTGCCGTTGGACGAGACCAATCTGGTGATGAGGGCCGCGCGGGCAGTAGCCACGAAGTACGGCATCACCGACGGCGTGAACTTGCGCATTGTCAAGGGAGTGCCGGTGGCAGGCGGTATGGCCGGCGGGAGCGCCGATGCGGCCGCGGCTTTGCTGGCCTGTGCAGAGGCCTGGGACGTGGGCGCCACGCGCGACGAGCTGGACGAATTGGCTGCAGGGTTGGGCGCGGATGTGCCCTTCGCCCTGCACGGCCACACCGCTGTGGGGCTTGGACGAGGGGACGAGCTGTCGCCCGCCATGACTCACGGCGAGTTTCACTGGGTATTTGCCACGCAGGGGCATGGGCTCAGCACGCCGGCGGTCTATGCGGAGTTCGACCGCCAGGTAGCGGCGGGGGAGCGTGTGGCACGCGCACCACGTCTGTCCGATGCCGTGATGAGCGCACTGATGGCCGGAGATCCGCGGGCCCTCGGCTCCGCGTTGGTGAATGACCTCCAGGGCCCGGCACTGGCCTTGGCGCCGCATCTGAAAAGGACGATGGCGCTTGCGCGTGACGCCGAGGCGCTGGGTGTGATGATTTCCGGTTCCGGACCCACGGTGGCCGCCCTCGCCCGGTCTCGTCAGCATGCCTTGGCTATCGCCGCGCATATTTCCGCTGTCGGGGACTCTGACGCGGTGCTGACGGTGAGCGGCCCGGCCCCGGGCGCGATGGTGATTAGCTAACTGCACCCCGGTCGCCCGGCTGCGCGCGATCCCTCACGTGCGCGTGTCGCTAGGGGAAAATCCCGGCCGCCACTCTATTGGTCCGATTTCGCACGTTCTGGCGTGCTTCGGCGCCCTGTTGGTCCTCTTTGGCTCAGGGCGCCTGGCAAGCAAGCAGTCGACGACAACTCTGGGCCTGCTGAACTCGGGCCCACCGACCATGGGTGCTTGACGCCGCTATGCAGAGTTCCGGGTCAGAAGGGACCAACAGGGCGCAGCAGTCCCAGGATTCGTGCCAAATCGGACCAATACGGGGAGGGCGGCCGGTGGTTAGGACTGCTTGTTGAGGGCGTCGCGGATCTCAATGAGAAGCTCGATCTCAGTGGGCCCATCGTCCACGACGGGCTCTTCCTTGGCTGCGCGGCGTTCCGCAAGCTTGTTCAGCGGCACGACCACCACGAAGTAGATCGCGGCAGCCACCGCAAGGAAGTTGAAGAGTGCTTGAAGGACAACGCCGAAGCTAAATTGGGCGTCATTGATGACGAAATTACCGACACTGGCGAGATTTGGTTGCCCGAAGATCGCGGCGATGAGCGGATTGATCAAACCCTCGACAATGGATTGGATGACTAAGGCGAACGCTCCGCCGATGACGACCGCGACCGCGAGGTCGACCACATTGCCGCGAGAGATAAATTCCTTGAAGCCCTTGACCATGGTGTCGTTCTCCTTGGGTAGTGAGGTGAGAAGGTCCTGCCTCACACGCTAGCGAATTCTGCGCACTGTGGCGAGGGTCCGCGAGTAACTTCGCGTCCTAGGGGGCGACGGTTGAGGGGTTTGGCTCACGGTCGTCAAATTCGCCCTGGCTCGACGGCAACTGCGGCTGCTGGTCAAAGTCAGACAGTCCATTCCAGGCCAAGTTCACAATGTGCGCAGCCACGACCTGCTTGGAGGGCTCGCGCACCTCGGCCCAGTGCTGGCCGGTAAGCGCGACCATGCCCACGAGCATCTGCGAGTAGATTGGCGCGACTGCTGGATCCAGGCCGCGTTTGATGAACTGGCCCGCGAGCAGTCCCTCCACTTGGGTCGCCACGTCACCGATCAGTGAGGAGAAGGTGCCGGTGGTTTGCGCGACGGGGGAGTCGCGCACCAGTATGCGGAATCCGTCGGGGCTGTCCTCGATGTACGTCAGCAGCGCCATAGCCGCGCGCTCGACGTGTTGCTTGGGGTGCCCGCGCTGCGCGAGTGCCTGGGTGAGCGCGCCGGTGAGGTCCCCCACTTCGCGGTCCACGATCACGGCATAGATGCCCTCCTTGCCGCCAAAGTGCTCGTACACCACTGGCTTTGAGACATCGGCGCGGAGGGCGATCTCCTCGACGGACGTGCCGTCAAAGCCCTTTTCGGCGAAGAGCGACCGGGCCACGTTCACCAGTTGCTCGCGGCGATCACGCGCGGTCATCCGGGCGCGGGGGGCCTTCTTGGGTTCGGTGCTCACGTACATAGTGTGCCGTGAATCCTGGCAGACTGTACGCCGTGGGGGCGTGAGTCCCTCGGTCCGCCCTAGTGTAACGGCAGCATGCAGGCCTTTGGAGCCTTGCGGTACAGGTTCGAATCCTGTGGGCGGAACACTCGCCGCATGGCTTGGTTCACGTCCCGAGCGACGCGAGCAACCGTGTGTGGCAGGTAGGCTAGGAACATCAATCGCAACCGCCCCACTGGGGGCGAGACGAGGGGGGCCGGTGAGCGACACCCGACCCGTAGCCGTCATGATTCTTGCGGCCGGTGCCGGCACACGCATGAAGTCATCGACACCCAAGGTTCTTCACGAAATCGGTGGCCGTTCGCTCGTGCATCACGCGCTCGTAGCGTCCGCGGCACTCGAGCCGCAGCGCACGGTCGTGGTGGTTCGCCATGACCGCGACCGCGTCGCTGCTCACATCCAAGACATCGCGCCCGATGCATTGATCGCCGACCAGGATGACGTCCCGGGCACTGGCAGGGCAGTCTTCTGTGGCCTCAGCGCCCTGGACACCACCGCCATCGCGGCAGCAGTCGCGGGCGGCGCAGTCGGCGACCACGCCGTGCTCGACGCCCAGGCTGATGGCGCCATCGTCGTCACCTCTGGCGACGTTCCGCTGGTCGATGGAGCGCTCCTCCAGGCCCTCGTGGAGGCCCACCAGGCCGCCGGTAATGCCGCGACCGTGTTGACCGCCGAGGTTGCCGTCCCCAAGGGCTACGGCCGCATCGTCCGTGGTGACGACGGCGCCGTGTTGGGAATCGTGGAGGAGAAGGACGCCTCCGACGCCCAGCGCGCGATTGCTGAGATCAACGCCGGCATCTATGTCTTCGACGCAGCAACCCTGCGCGACAGCCTCGCCAAGGTGGGTCAGGACAACGCCCAGGGCGAGGTCTACCTCACCGACGTGCTTGCCCTGGCTCGCGAGGCGGGCGGTCGTGTGGGTGCCATGATTGCGCCCGATGCTGCCGCGGTCGAAGGCGTCAACGACCGGGTTCACCTGGCGCAGGCTGCCACGGCCATGAATCGTCGCATCGTTGAGGGTTGGATGCGCGAGGGTGTGACAGTCCAGGACCCCGCGACCACCTGGATCGACTCGGACGTCACTCTCGCGCCCGACTCCACGCTTTTGCCGGGCACGCAGCTCAAGGGCGCGACGACCATCGCGACCGGCGCGGTCATTGGCCCGGACACCACGCTGACTGACGTCGAGGTGGGCGAGGGAGCGACCGTGGTCCGCAGCCACGGCACGCTCGCCGTGATCGAGGCGGGTGCCACGGTGGGGCCATTCTCGTTCCTGCGTCCCGGTACGCAGCTGGGAGCGGACGGCAAGATCGGCGCCTTCGTTGAGACGAAGAACGCAAAGATCGGCCCCGGTTCTAAGGTTCCGCACCTCAGTTATGTGGGCGACGCGACCGTGGGCGAGGGCACCAACATCGGCGCCGCGACCATCTTTGTCAATTACGACGGCGTCGATAAGCACCACACTAACGTGGGTAGCCACGTGCGCATCGGCTCCGACAACACGCTCATCGCGCCGCTGACTATCGGTGACGGTGCGTACTCGGGCGCAGGCACCACCATTCGTCACGACGTCCCCGCCGGAGCACTCGCGATCAACAGTTCACCGCAGCAAAACGTGGAGGGTTGGGTCCAACGACGCAGGCCTGGCACACCATCGGCCGATGCCGCCGCACGCGCTGCGGAGGCGAATGGCACTCGCGACGGGTTATCGTCGGGAGCACAGGAGGAGCGTGCCTCCGCGGCCGCCGACACTAAGGGAGAAGAATGACCGCCGTTATCTCGAACTCGAGCGAGCGACGCCTGGTGCTGGCTGGGGGTCGGGCTCACCCGGACCTCGCGACCGCCGTTGCCGAGCAGATGGACATTGAGCTTCTTCCCACCACCGCCTACACCTTTGCCAACGGCGAGCTCTACGTGCGTTTTGGCGAGAGTGTCCGTGGCGCTGACTGCTTTGTTCTGCAGTCGCACGCGGCTCCGATCAACGAGTCGATCATGGAGCAACTCATCATGGTTGACGCCATGAAGCGAGCCTCCGCCAAGGCCATCACCGTGATCATGCCCTGCTACGGCTACGCGCGTCAGGACAAGAAGCACAAGGGCCGTGAGCCCATCTCGGCCCGCCTCATGGCCGACCTCTTCAAGACCGCTGGTGCGGACCGCATTATGTCCGTGGACCTGCACACGTCGCAGATTCAGGGATTCTTCGACGGCCCCGTGGACCACCTGTGGGCCATGCCCCTGCTCGCGCAGTATGTGCGTACCCGCGTCGCCTCGGACAACCTCACGATCGTCTCTCCCGACGCTGGCCGCGTGCGCCTGGCTGACCAGTGGTCGGACTACCTGGGCGCCCCGCTCGCGATCATCCACAAGCGCCGCGACCCGTCCGTGCCCAACCAGGTCAAGGTTCACGAGCTGGTGGGTGAGGTGAAGGGCCGTACCTGCGTTCTGGTCGACGACATGATCGACACCGGCGGGACCATCGTTCAGGCCGCAGAGGCACTATTCGAGAACGGCGCCAAAGACGTCATCGTCACCTCCACGCACGGCCTACTGTCTGGCCCCGCCGTTGATCGCCTGCGCGACTCGGGAATCTCCGAGGTCGTCGTCACCGACACCTTGCCCATCAGTGACGACAAGCAATTCGACAAGCTCACTGTGCTGTCCATCGCCCCTCTCATTGCCCGCGCAGTGCGCGAGGTCTTCGACGATGGCTCGGTCACCAGCCTCTTTCAGGGCAACGTCTAAAACATCACGAGAAAGCCCCCAGCTGCCATGTGGCGACTGGGGGCTTTCTTCGTGTGAGGCGCGGGCACGGTGGGGTCCGCGCGGCACCTCTTAGGGAGCCGATGCCGTGGCGGGCAACGTCGTCCCGCCCACCGCCGGCGTCTCCTCCTTGGTCCGTGCGGGGAGCCAGTTCCAGGCGATGATCGCGCACGTCGCGCCGATGCCCAACCCCACGACCACATCGGTGGGGTGATGCATGCCGCGATACACGCGCGACAGGGCGACGCCGACGGGCACCAGCACGCAGATGATCTGCACGGTGACGCGTAGCCACACGTTCTGAATCCGCGTCGCACATAGGGCAACGGCCAGATACACGCTGGTCGTCGCCCCCGTGTGACCACTCGGAAAACTCGACGTCGGCGCCGCCTGGTCCAACTGCTCCACGTCCGGGCGCTCGCGCCCAATCAGCAGCGAGGTCGTGAGGAAGATGCTCACCTGCACCGTCAGCGAGATAGCAGGCACGATCGCGAACCACCACATCCGGGACTGCCACCAGATGAACAGCACAATGACGGCGCAGGTCCCCATCAAAATGGGGGTATTGCCCATCGAAGAGACATAGTGAGTGATGGTGTCCCACTGGTCGGATCTTGCGTCGACGAACGACTCACTGAGCGCATGCTCGTCCAACTGAAAGACGTCAACGATGAGGAAGCCAACTCCAGCAACCGTCACCCACAGCACGATGCTGGGCAGAAGTACGCGCTTGAGCAGGCCTCGGCCTACCTCGGCGCCAGAGGGCGCAATCGTCCCCGGTCCCGGTCCTAGCATCGGCTACATCCTTGCGTAACGTGCGCGGGCAAACGAGTACAGGCCGTACGCCGCGAACCCGATTCCGACCAAGACCACCAGGATCTGGCCGCCGGGAGCGCCCAGTAGCGTCTCCACCGCGCCGTCCAGGCCCTTGGCCTTGTCGGGGTCCGCGGTGATGGCCGCATAGGTGAAGAGGACGCCCACCACGCCAAGCGCCGCGCCCTTGGCGATGTATCCAATCGTGCCGAGGGTGCGGACGGCTTTCGACAACTCGCGGCCGCCCGTGCCCCTCAGGTCCTCGAGGAATTTCTTTGTCCACCCCTTGTAGACGTGATACACCGCGCCCCCAATGATGCCGAGTCCCACGGCACCCACGAGGAAGCGTCCGGCCGGAGCAGACATCAGGCTACTGGCGAATCCTTCACTCTGCTCGTCCCCGTCGGAACCGCCGGAGCCCATCGCGATGGAGATCGTCGTGTAGGCCAGCGCTCCGTACAGCACCGCCTTCCCGGCCGCCTTGGCACGGTCTTTCGCTTCCTGACCGCTGTGGAACACGTCCGCGAGCTGCCACGCGCCGAGTGCGATGAACGCCACGGCGGAGATCCATAGGATCACGTTGCCTAGAGGCGCGTCGCCGATGCTGCTGAGCGCCGTGCTCTGGTCGGCCTCGCCACCGGAGCCAAACCCAATCTTCGCGACAATGAAACCGAGAAAGATGTGCAGGACGCCGGAGACAAAGTAGCCGCCGCGCGCTGCGATCTCCCAGGCGTCACCACTCGAACCGGAACGTGCTTCTGACGTATGTGAGGTTGTCATGCATGTGCAAACATCCCGCAACGCGAGTTTCTTCCCAGGTTCGACTACGCGCCGGAGAGCAGGTAGACTTGCTCAGTTCCTCGGCGAGGCTGGGCCCAAGCGGCTTGGCGTTATCGACGCGGCAGATGCTTAAGTGGCCCCTGTCTCGCCCCGGCCACCATCTGACGTCACCAGGAGAATCAATATGTCTGACAAGCTGAAGCTTGCCGCGGAAGTCCGCACCCAGTTCGGTAAGGGTTTCGCCCGTCGCGCACGCGCCGCCGGGAAGATCCCCGCAGTCCTTTACGGTCACGGTGGAGAGCCCGCGCACGTCCTGCTCCCCGGTCACCAGACCATGATGGCGCTCAAGCACCAGAATGCACTGTTCACCATCACCATCGAGGGCGAAGAGCCGCAGCTGGCCATCGCCAAGGACGTCCAGCGCGACCCAGTTCTGCAGATCATCGAGCACATTGACCTGCTGCTGGTCCGCAAGGGTGAGAAGATCACCGTCGACGTGCAGGTTCACCTCGAGGGCGAGTCGGCTCCGGGCACCATTCACGTGCTCGAGAACTCTTCGCTGTCGATCCTCGCAGAGGCCACGAACCTCCCCGACTCGGTCACCGTGTCGATTGAGGGTCTCGAAGAGGGCGCCAAGGTCACCGCTGGCGAGGTCGAGCTCCCCAAGGGAAGCGAACTTGCCGGCGACCCCGAGCAGCTCATTGTCGCTATCACCGTTCCTCGCGTGTCCGCTGAGGACGAGCAGGTTGAAGAGGAAGTGGCTGCAGAGGCCGCAGCTCAGGCCCTTGAGTCCGAAGAAGAGGGCGCGTAGTCGTCAGCTAGCGATTCCCGCTTTTTACGAAGCCCGTCACCTTGGTGGCGGGCTTCGTTGCGTGTGGGGCAAGCGCATCTGCTCCTCAGCACAGCTCACGTGCCAAAATCTAGGAAGCGCTAGGTTTTTGTGGTAGCGTCAGGTTTATCGCGATCCCCGGCACGTCCGGAGGCAGTGTTCTTCAGCGCCGGCCACGGTGGCCGGCGTCAGACAAAGGAGTCTCAGAGCGCATGACTGACAGCACCACCTACCCATACCAGGACGCCACCCTTCCCGTGAGCGAGCGCGTTGAGGATCTTCTCGCGCGCCTCGACATCGAGGACAAGGCCGGCCTCATGTTCCACACCATGACTGGCCCTGGCGACCCCACCAAGCCCATGCAGATGTTCCCCCTGCCGTCCATCCAGTCGCACATCGTCGAGCGCCGTATGACGCACTTCAACATCCTGGGCGGCGCCCCGAGTGGCGCCGAGCTGGCCGCGTGGCAAAACGCATGCCAGGAGATCGCGTTGTCACAGCGCTGGGGCATCCCCATCACGTTCTCGACCGACCCTCGCCACCACTTCACGGATAACCCCCTGATGAGCCTCATGGCGGGTCCGTTCTCGCAGTGGCCGGAGACGCTCGGCCTAGCGGCCATCGCCTCCACGGAGACGATGCAGCGGTTCGGAGACATTGCCCGTCGCGAATACCTGGCCGTGGGGATCCGCGTCGCACTTCACCCACAGATTGACCTTGCGACGGAGCCGCGCTGGTCGCGAGTCGCCGGTACGTTTGGGGAGGATGCGGAACTCACGTCGGACCTGGTCGAGGCCTATATTTACGGCTTCCAGGGCACTGAATTCGGCGCCGACTCCGTGTCGACCATGACCAAGCACTTCCCTGGAGGCGGCGCACAGAAGGATGGCACTGACCCCCACTTCCAGACCGGTCGCGAGCAGGTATACCCGGCCGGCATGTTCGAGCACCACATGGCGCCGTTCAAGCGTGCGATCGCCGCTGGTACGCGTCAGATGATGCCGTACTACGGCATGCCTGTGGGTACCGAGTACGAAGAAGTCGGTTTCTCGTTTAACAAGCAGGTCATCACGGGTCTGCTGCGCGAGCGCCTGGGCTTTGACGGCATCGTCTGCACTGACTGGGGCCTGGTCACCGACGTGAAGTTTGGTGAGGCTGACATGCCCGCGCGGGCGTGGGGTGCCGAGCACCTGTCCGACGCTGAGCGCATGCAGAAGATCATCGACGCAGGCGTCGACCAGTTTGGCGGAGAACACCGCCCTGAGTTGCTCGTCGAGCTCGTGCGCGATGGCAAGGTCAGTGAGGAGCGCATCGACCAGTCCGTGCGTCGCCTGCTCGTCGAGAAGTTCGAACTGGGACTCTTCGAGAACCCGTTCGCCGACGTCGATGCATGCGACGGCATCGTCGGCAACGCCGAGTTCGTCCAGGCCGGACTCGATGCGCAGAGCGCATCCGTCACGGTGCTGAAGAACGAGTCCGTCCTCCCGCTCGCGGCAGGGAAGAAGATCTACGTGGAGGGCGTGGACGCTGAGGTCGCCGGCCAGTACGGCACGGTGGTGGAATCTCCCGCGGAGGCCGACGTTGCGCTGCTGCGGGTCAAGGCTCCGTTCGAGATTCGTGGAGAGGGTATGGAGCAGATGTTCCACCAGGGCAACCTCGAGTTTTCCGCAGAGGAAGCCGCGCACATTGCTGAGGTGTCGGCTGCGGTTCCCACCGTCGTGGATGTCTACCTTGACCGCGCGGCAGTGCTGACTGCCATCGTGGATGCACCCGCTGCGGTGGTCGCTAACTACGGCTGTTCGGATACCTCGCTACTCGAGGCCCTGACCGGCAAGAAGCAGCCGATCGGCAAGCTGCCGTTCGACCTTCCGCGGTCCATGGCGGCCATCGAAGCCAGCCGCGAGGACGCACCGTTCGACACCGAGAACCCACTGTTCCGCTTTGGGCACGGCCTGGGCCTCTAGCTCACCGGGGCCACTGCCAGAGCCGCTAGGCTCATCCATGAGTGCCGCAACGCCCGTCACCCCAGGTGGCGGGCGTTGCGCTTTCCCGTCGCAATGGTCAAGGATGTGTCACATGAGCGCGCTAGTCATCGGTCTGGGCAATCCCGGCCCCGAATACGCGGAAACCCGTCACAACATCGGGCAGATGGTCATCGCCGAACTCGCCCGTGCTGGCGGAGCGTCGCTGTCGGCTAACCGCAAGGTGAACGCACGCGTCGCGCAGGTGCGCATCGGCGGCATCGGCCCTGCGGGAGTCTCGGCGACGGTGGCCACGCCCTCCTCCTACATGAACGTCTCTGGAGGTCCGGTGAGTGCGCTCGCGAAGTATCTATCCGTGGAGCCCACCGCGGTGGTGGTCGTTCACGATGAACTCGACATCCCCTTTGGCACCATCAAGCTCAAGCGTGGCGGCGGGTCCGGCGGCCACAATGGGCTCAAGGACATCACCAAGGCGCTGGGCACGCCCGACTATGTGCGCGTGCGTGTCGGCATCGGCCGCCCGCCGGGTCGTATGGACGCGGCGACCTACGTCCTCAAAACATTCGGGGCTGCCGAGCGCAAGGAATTGCCGATGCTGATCAGTGACGGCGCCGATGCCGTGGAGGCTGTGGTGATCGACGGCCTGGAGGCCGCGCAGATGCGCTTCCACACCAAGTAGCGGCAGCGGCCTAGGCGCAGCCCTCGGCGTGACGCAATTGAGGCAGGCGCCCGGACCTGACCGAGGTGACGACGCCATTGCCGTCCGTCTCAAAAAGGATCCCCGCGCCAGCCTCTTCAATCCACAGTCGTTCGCCACGGGGGACATAGAGCGAGTCCTCCCGCTGTAGGTCGCTCCCGTAAACCGACTCGACGTCGGCCTTGCTCGAACCCACCCCCAGGCCCTCGGCCGTGGTGGGGAACGCCGCGTCAGTCCTTTCGAACGGGTCGACCATGTAGACATCCATCGGGCCATCGAGACCTTCGCTCGCGACCAGCACCGACATGGATGACAGGGGCTGGTGTGGCCCGAGCAGCCACACCCCGCAGGATCCACCGAAGGCTTGTCGCGACTCATCGATGTCCGCCGAGTAATCCACGCCCGTCACGGTGCTGATCTCCGTGGCGGTCATGTCGATGGTAAGCGGGCCGACGCCGGTGGTGGTGATGGTCCAGCTCGCGGGGTCGCCGTAGTCAACAGTGGTGGGTTCTGTCTCTGCGCCGTCCTCGCTGGCAGAGGCGGACGGGCTGGGCGTGGGAGATGCTGTGGTGGTGCTGGGTGACGTGGGTGCACTGGCAGCGGGACTTGGCGCCGCGACCGAGGAGGACGGAGCGGCGGGTGATGGAGCGCTCGGCGACGGCGTGGACGAGTCGTTGGACGAGCATCCGACCAGGGCAACGGAGGCGATCGCTAGGATCGCGGCGGAGAGACGAAGGTGCACCATCCGGCCAGACTAACAGCGGGCAAATCCACTCGCGCGTGCACTCTGAAGGCGTGCGCCCTAGCGGTGCATGATGCGCGCGAGGAACTCCTGCGTCTCCGGACGCTCGGGTGCGCTGAAGATCTTCTCAGGAGTGCCCGTCTCGAGGATCCGGCCGCCGTGCATGAAGACGATGCGGTCGGCCACGGTGCTGGCAAACGACATCTCGTGGGTGGCGATCAGCATGGTCGAGCCGCCCTCCTTGAGGTCGCGGACCAAGTCGAGGACTTCGCCCACGAGCATCGGGTCCAGCGCGGACGTAATCTCGTCGAGCAGGAGCAGTTCGGGGTCCGTCATGATGGCTCGCACGATCGCGACGCGCTGTTGCTGACCGCCGGAAAGACGGTCCGAGTATTCGTCGACCTTGTCCCCTAGCCCAAACTTCTCGAGCAGCGCCACGCCCTTGTCTCGCGCCTTGTCAGCGGGCCACTTGTGAACCCGGCGGGCAGCGAGGGTCACGTTGTCGATGACCTTCATGTGGGGGAACAGGTTGAACTGCTGAAATACGACGCCGATGCGCGCGCGGGCTTTGTCCACATTGACGCGCGGATCCGTGATGTCGTCCCCGCTGAGGATAACCTGGCCATCGTCGACCTGTTCGATGAGGTTGATAGTGCGCAGCAGGGTGGACTTGCCGGAGCCCGACGCGCCAATCAGCACCACGACGTCGTGCTCCTCGAGCGTGAGGTCGACGCCCTTGAGCACCTCGACGTCACCAAACCGCTTCCAGACATTGCTAAGGGTGAGCACGCTCATACGGTGCCTCCGGACTGCTCGCGGCGGGCCATACGCGCGGACACGTGGTCCGTGAGTCTGATGACAGGGAAGGACATCGCGACAAACAGCAGGGCGGCAACCACGTAGGGAGTGAAGTTGTAGGACACGGCCACCTCGATCTGTGCGGCGCGGACGGCGTCCACGGCGCCGAGCACCGAAATGAGCCCCACGTCCTTCTGCATGGAGACAAAGTCGTTCATGAGGGCCGGAATCACCTTGCGCAGGCCCTGCGGGATGACGACGACGCGCAGCGTCTCGGCGTGGCTCAGGCCCAGTGACCGCGCGGCAATGCGCTGCGAGGGGTGAACGGCCTCCATGCCGGCCCGCAGCACCTCGGCGATGTATGCCGAGTAGCACAGGGTGATGGCCACGGTGCCCCACACGGCGGCGGGGACGCGCGGAACGATGTCGAGCGCGGGGACACCGAAACCCACCAGGAACAGCACAATCAGCACAGGCACGCCGCGGAAGAGGTCCGTGTAGATGGTGGCGAGCGCGCGTAGCGGGAAGAATACGGGACCGCGCAGCGAGCGCATCACGGCGAGCAGGGTGCCCACAATGGCGACGCCGATGGTGGCAAAGAAGAGCACCCGGATGTTCAGCCAGAGGCCCTCGAGCACCGCAGGGAAACTGTCCTTGGCGACCTCGAAGTCGAAGAACGTGGTCTTCACGCTCTCCCAGCCGGGCGAGTTGATCAACACCACCACCACGACGGCGGTGAAGACCAGGGTGGAGACGAGCGCGATGAGGACGGAGCGCCCGGATGCCTTGCGGCGATGGTGCTGCCGGGCGATCTCGAGGTCGCTGGGGGCCCAGGAAACCCGGGGCACTCCGTCCGTCACGTGTGACTCGCTTCTGTTGGTGTGGTGCGCGGGTTAGTTGAGGACGGGGATGTCGACCGCGGTGCTGAGCCATTCGGTCTTGATGGCGTCCAGGGTTCCATCCTCACGCAATGCGTCGACGGCCGCAGCGACAGTCGTGGTGTTGGGCGAACCCTTGGGAAGGACGAAGCCGAACTCGTCGCCTCCCTCGGTGGAGTCGAACTGGCCCACGATGACGCCGTTGTCGAGCTCGACGGAGGCGAGGTAGAAGGCGGTGGGCAGGTCCGTCACGAACGCGTCAATCTGGCCTGAGGTGAGCGCGAGCGCCGTGTCCTCGGTGGAGTTGAATACCGCAAGGTTGTCGGCACCGAGTGCCTCGGCAGCCACGGTGTAGCTGGTGGTGCCACTGGCGACACCCACCTTGACGTGTGACAGGTCGTCGAGGGTGGTGACGGTCGCGGCGGGCGAGCCCTCGGTCGTGAGGATTGCCTGCGAGGTCGTGTAGTACGGGCTCGAGAAGTCGACGGCGTTTTCGCGCTCGGGCGTGATGGAGAACTGCTGGATGTTGAGGTCCCAGTCCTTGGGGCCGGGAGCGATCGAGGACTCGAAGGAGGCGCGAACCCACTCGACGTCGTCGTGGGCGTAGCCGAGCTGCTCAGCGACCGCGTAGGCGATCGCGGCTTCGAAGCCCTTGCCGTTGGTGGGGTCGTCATCGACCATCCAGGGCTCGTAGGCCGGCTGCCCCGTGGCGATGGTCAGCTTGTCGGCGGTGACCGTCTCGAGGGTCGCCGCGGCGGGAGCCGATGCGGTGGCGGAGGTGGCCGGGGTCGATGCGGCCGGCGTGGCCGAAGCGTCGTCGTCGGAGGACGAGGAGCACCCGGCGAGGGCGATCGCGGCGATCGCGGTGGTAGCGACAATGGTGCTGCGGAAGGCAGGCGTGACTGGCATGGGTTCTCCTGTGTATGTGATGAAAAAGCGTGAAAACGTTGTGGCGCCATTGCCTACGCGTCAGTTAGTTTACCGGTGGGCTCGCCAGCGACCAATCCGCGAAGTCGAAACCGGGGGAGACGACGCAACTCACGAGGGCCTCGACATCGGACGCGAGTCGTGCTGACTGCCACACGCCGGCGGGGACCACGAGCTGCGCGAGGTCTCCGTCGTGATGATGGGGTCCCAGGACAAAGTCGGTGGCCTCGCCCGGCGCATCGCCGGATCCGCCTAGTGAAAGGGTGAGCGGGCCGGGACCGTGCCATAGCCAGATCTCGTCGCTGGTGACGACGTGCCAGGCACTGTGCTCGCCGGGCGTCAGCAGGTAGTGGATGCAGGTGGCGGCCGGGCGCACGCCCCCGGCGGTGTCGACGGGGCGATCGGACGTCCACATGCGCCGGAACCAGCCGCCCTCGGGGTGGGGAGCGAGGTCGAAGGTCTCTGCGGTACGCGGTCGGGATGTCATGATGCCGCCACCCCGGTCTGTGCCGTGAAACCTGCGGTGGCTGCGCGGACTCGGCCGTCGATGACAGTCGCCGCCGCCCGTCCCTCGCCCGACTCGGCGAGCGTGGTGAGCGTCTCGGTGATGCCTGTCACGGGGGTGTCGAAAAAGGCGAGGTTGGCGATCGCTCCTACGGCGAGGTAGCCGGAACGCTCCGGGCCGTCGTCGAGTCCCATGGCGTGCGCGCCACCCAGGGTGGCCGCGCGCAGCAGGCGCTCGGCGAGGTCGTCGTTGCTGTATCCCTGCGACCGCGCAATGCGCATCAGTTCGGCCACGTCCGCCATTGGGTCGAGCGAGGGGGACGAGGAGAGCGAATCAGTGCCTACCGCGATGGGGCTGCCCTCGCGGAGGTAGGCGGCCACGGGCGGGGCGTCGAGGCCGATCACGGCGTTGGAGCGAGGGCACAGTGCGACCGTGGTGCCGCGCGCCCGCAAGATTGCGCGGTCGCGGTCCGACATGTAGACCCCGTGTGCCACATGGCAGTCCGGCCCGAGCACACCCAGGTGGTCGACGTAGTCGGTGGCGGAAGTGCCGAAGCCCGCCTGGCGCAGCTCTCGCAGGCTGCCCAGCCCGGCGGTGTGCCACGGCTCGGCGTGCTCGTGCGCAAACTCGCGCTCGATGCCGGACTCGCCCAAGTGAATGTGAATGCGACTGCCGCGCTCGCGGACGATATCCGGGATCTCCAGCAGAGGAACGATTTCGAGGGAGTAGGGGGCGTGCGGCGACAGGCCAGTGCCCGGCCGCGACGGCAGCGAGTCGAGCGCAGCCTCGACAGCGGTGCGGCCGCCGTCAAGCCACTGCTCGTTGGTCCAGTCCAGGACCTCCCAATACGCGATGCCGTGCATGCCCGCGTCGTGCAGTGCATGCGCGGCCGAGGGGTCAGTAACCACGTCGGCGGCGGCAGTGGTGCCAGCCTCGATCATCAGGCGTGCACCGCGGGCGGAGTCCGCCGACCAGTCGTGACCGAGCGCGTACACCGGATTGAAGCCCTTGACCCAGTCCTCGAAGCCGTCGTACCGACCCTGGCCCACGACCCCCATGCCGGTGTACTGCAGGT
The DNA here is from genome assembly GCF_000975135.1 of Demequina aurantiaca. Lineage (GTDB taxonomy): Bacteria > Actinomycetota > Actinomycetes > Actinomycetales > Demequinaceae > Demequina > Demequina aurantiaca. The sequence continues at coordinate 1,258,773 of NZ_BBRF01000001.1, forward strand.
GGGTGTGGGCGTTGACGAGTCCGGGCATGAGCACGCCGGGCCAACGCACGTGCGTGACCTCGATCCCGCGCTCGGCAAGCGCGCGTTCGACCCACACCCGTTCGCCCACATGCAGGATGCGTTCGCCCCGCACAGCGATGGCGCCGTCAAGAATGGGGGGTGCTGTGACGGGCAGCACCATGTCCGCCGAATACAGCGTGACGGGGAAAGCAGTCATGGGGTCTCCTGAGACGAGGGCGGCACGGCCGACCGGCCGATGCTGAAGCGGCGAGAGTGCCAGGCGTCGCCAAGGGATGGCGCCGCCGCAGCATCGGCGCTGCCGGGAGTGAGGTCACCGGTGGTGACGTCGGTGGCCTGTGGGGTGTCGAGTTCAAGCCCGCGCTCGCGGGCGGCTACCGCACCGACGTGGGCAACGGCGGCATCGGACAGTGCGTGGACGCCCGTTTCTGGGCGGGTGCTGACGAGTTCGGAAATCGCTGCGAGCTGGGTGGCGAAGGACAGGTCCATGATCTCGATGGGATTGCCCTCGGCGGCGGTGACATTGATACAGCCGCCGCGATCGAGCACCAACGTGGTGGCGGTAGTGAGCCGCTCGATGTCGCGCGACACCGGCTCCAGCTGGTCAGTGTGAAGGGTCTCGTCTAGTGCGATCTCGCCCGGCACACCGCCGGCGACCGCGACGGCGAACGCGTCCCGCAGCAGCGGGGCGGGAATGGTTCCGGCAACTCCGGTTGCGGACACGACCAGCGCTCCCGCGCCCAGATCTGCGGCGCGGCCCACGCGATAGCCGTCGTGCTGGGCGAGCAGGGCGCGCACGGGGTCCGCCTCCGCGACACGGACGTCGACGCCGAGTGCCCGCAGGTGAGCTGCGACACCCACGCCCACGGGGCCGTAGCCGATCACCAGTGCCGGCCGCTCGCGGATGTTGACCTGAGCCGCATCGAGGAGGTCCGCGATCGCGAACACGCAGGACTGCCCGGTGCCGTAGCGGTTGTCGAAGCCGGTCTTGGTGGCGGCGTCGTTGACCGCGATCACAGGAGTCTGGAGGATGCCGGCCGCGGACATCTCCCGCAGCGGAGTCAGGCCGCTCGTGGTCTCCTCACTGACGCCGATCCATCGCGCGACCTCGTCCGGCGCGTCCTGGTGTGCGAGGCGTACCAGGTGCGAGCCGTCATCCACCAGCACATCGAAGCCACGCCTGAGGAAGCCCAGTGCCGCTTCCCGTTCCTCCTCACCGCTGAGCGACACATCGCCGTCCACGGGGATGCCGCGTTCGCGCAGGACGCTGGCGACCTCGGGGTCGATCTCATCGGGGTGAGCGTAGACGGCGACCTCGGCACCAGCCGCGGCCAGGTGCAGGGCGAGTTGGGCGGTCTTGGGTTCCAGCGTCAGGCACACGCCGACGCTGAGGCCGGACACGATTTCCGCGGCTGCCAGTTCCGCGGCGAGAGCGCGAGTGACGGGCATGTGGGCGCCGGCAAAATCCACGCGGCCCGCGGCGGTGCCGCGCGAGGTGAGGGGCTCGCCTCCCAGCGATATCAGTGCGGGGGCGTAGTGAGTATCGATCTCGACGACGTCTGCGCTCACGGATTCGTCGCCATCGGGCACTGCCTGGGCGCCCAATGCCGAGGCGATGGTACGCAGGGACTCGGCCACGGCATCGGCGCCGATGATGCGGACGGGACGGCCCGCCACCAGCAGGTTTGTCTCGTGCGCGAACCGACGGATGATGCGCGAGGCCTCGTCGAAGGCGGAAGCGTGCGCGGGATCGGTCATGGCTCAAGTCTACGGTCGCGCAGTTGGGTGGAATCCTCCGTGCTGGTGGCTCATATGCTCCGAGAATTGGTGCTTCCCGGCAGTCGCTCAGTGCCGACACGGGCGTGAAACCCGCACTCAGTGACTGCCAGGACGCAGGTAGGACAGTCCCTGCAGGGGACTTACGATGGTGGGTGCCGGCATTCGCCGGTTTTTCGGCGTGCCCTGGAGGACCTTCGTGACCACCCCCGTGCTTGAGCAGTTGCTCGATTCGCTGACCGATGCCGCCGTGTTGCCCGCGCTGGAGTCGGTGCCGCCCGAGGCGCTGATTCAGGCGGCCACTTCCGCGGCACCCGCCGTGGTCGCGCTGGCCGTTCGCGACCGCGACCGCGCGGGGGATTCCTCCCCGCTCGTGGTGGTCACCGCGACGGGGGGCGACGCCGAGACGTTCCAGCACGCGCTCAACTCCTATCTCGACCCGGACACGATCGCGATCTTCCCTAGTTGGGAGACCCTCCCGCACGAGCGCCTCAGCCCACGCTCGGACACGGTGGCGCGCCGCCTCGCGACACTGCGTCGTGTGGTTCACCCCGTTGAAGTGCACGCCGAGACTGGTCTGCCGCCCGTGCGCGTGGTGGTCGCCCCCGTACGTGCCCTCTTGCAGCCGATGGTCCCCGGGCTTGCCGACTTGGCTCCAGTTCAGGCGGCCAAAGGCCAGGTCATCGACCTGACCGAATTCACCACCGCGCTGGGCGACGCCGCCTACACGCGCGTCGACATGGTGGAGCGGCGTGGCGAATTTGCGGTGCGCGGCGGAATCGTGGATGTATTCGCACCCACCGACCCGCACCCGGTGCGAATCGAGTTTTTTGGTGATGAGGTGGACTCAATCCGCTCGTTCTCCGTGGCCGACCAGCGCTCCCTCGCGGACGTGGACCGGCTGTGGGCGCCTCCGTGCCGCGAGCTCCTGCTGACCGACGCGATCCGTAGCCGCGCCTCCGAGTTGCGCGACCGCATTCCGGCCGCCGCGGACATGCTTGGCCGCATCGCGTCCGGCGTCCCCGCTGAGGGTATGGAGTCGCTGATCCCCGCGCTCGTGGACCGCCTGGTGCCCCTCACCGATGTGCTGCCCGTCAACGCGAAAATGGTGGTGATCGAGCCCGAGCGCATCGCCCGCCGCGCCGAGGACCTGCACCGCACCGCCGAGGAATTTCTGTCCGCCGCCTGGGTCGCGGCCACCGCCGGCGCAGACGCCCCGATCGAGGCCAGTGAGGGTTCGTTCCTCTCGCTCGACGAGGTCCGCGAGGGAGCATCCGAGCGCGGTATCAGCTGGTGGGGCATCGGCCCGTTCGGAGCAGCCGATGCCGTGGCTACCGGCATCTCTGAGATCGAGGATTACCGCGGTCGCCTGTCCGTGGTGCTCGACGCCGTCCGTGCCCGCCTCGCGGACGGATGGCGAGTCGTGATTACCGCGGCGGGTACCGGCAGTGCGCACCGCATAGTCGAACAGTGCGCCGACGCGGAGATTCCCGCGCGCTATCAGGGCGAGTTCGAGCCCGTCGACGGCGTGGTCTCCGTGATCCCGCAGATCACCGGCGCGGGATTCCAGGTGGCCGAGGCGAAGCTGCTGGTCCTGCACGAATCGGACCTGACCGGCCGGCGCACCACCACCGCCGGACCCAAGGTCAAGGTGCCGTCGCGCCGGCGCAACGCCGTGGATCCGCTGCAGTTGCGCACCGGCGACTTTGTGGTCCACGAGCAGCATGGCGTGGGCAAGTTCGTCGAGTTGACCAAGCGCACGGTGCGCGGCACCGAGCGCGAGTACCTGGTCATCGAGTACGCGCCCTCCAAGCGGGGGCACCCTGGCGACCGGCTCTCGGTTCCTACCGACCAGTTGGACCAGATCACCAAGTACGTGGGTGGCGAGGCTCCCGCGGTGTCCAAGATGGGCGGCGCGGACTGGGCCAAGACCAAGGGCAAAGCGCGCAAGGCCGTCAAGGAGATCGCGGCAGAACTGATCCGTCTCTACAGCGCCCGCATGGCGACCAAGGGGCGCGAGTTCGGCGCGGACACCCCGTGGCAGCGCGAGCTCGAGGAGGCGTTCGAGTTCGTCGAGACCCCCGACCAGCTCAGCGTGATCGACGAGGTGAAGGACGACATGGAGAAGGCCGTCCCCATGGACCGTCTGATCTGCGGAGACGTGGGCTTCGGCAAGACCGAGATCGCCGTCCGCGCCGCCTTCAAGGCGATTCAAAACGGCGCTCAGGTCGCGGTGCTGTGCCCCACCACATTGCTGGTCAAGCAGCACGTCGACACCTTCACCGAGCGCTTTGGGCAGTTCCCCGTCAAGGTGGCATCGCTGTCGCGCTTTCAGACGGACAAGGAGGCCAAGGAGGTCATCCAGGGCCTGGCCGACGGCACGGTTGACCTGGTCATCGGCACCCACCGCCTCATCACTGGCTCGGTGCGATTCAAGGATCTTGGACTCATCATCATCGACGAGGAGCAGCGGTTCGGCGTCGAGCACAAGGAGACGCTGAAGGCCCTGCGCACCAATGTCGACGTGCTTGCGATGTCCGCGACGCCCATCCCCCGCACGCTCGAGATGGCGGTTACCGGCATCCGCGAGATGTCCACACTGGCCACGCCGCCCGAGGAACGCCACCCGATCCTCACCTACGTGGGCCCGCAGGAGGACGCGCAGGTGATCGCCGCCCTGCGCCGCGAACTGCTGCGCGACGGGCAGGTCTTCTACATTCACAACTCGGTCAAGAGCATCGACCGTGCCGCGGCCAAGATCTCCGAACTGGTACCCGAGGCACGCGTCGCCGTGGCCCACGGACAGATGGGGGAGAAGGCGCTCGAGCAGGTGATCGTGGACTACTACGAGAAGCGCTACGACGTGCTGGTCTGCACGACGATCGTCGAGACGGGCCTGGACATCTCCAACGCCAACACCCTGATCGTGGAACGCGCGGACACGTTTGGCCTGAGTCAGCTTCACCAGTTGCGTGGGCGGGTGGGCCGGGCACGTGAACGCGCGTACGCCTATTTCCTCTACCCGCCGGATAGGACGCTGACCGAGACCGCGCACGATCGCCTGCAGACCATCGCTGCGCACACGGACCTCGGCGCCGGCATGGCGGTAGCCATGAAAGACCTCGAGATTCGCGGTGCCGGCAACTTGTTGGGTGGCGAGCAGTCGGGTCACATCGAGGGCGTGGGCTTCGACCTCTACATCCGCATGGTGGGCGAGGCGGTCGCGGGATTCCGCGGCGAGGGTGAGGAAGAACGCACCCCAATGACGGTGGACCTTCCGATCGACGCGCACCTGCCCACCACGTACATCGAGCACGAGCGGCTGCGCCTGGAGGCGTACAGAAAGATCGCCGATGCTGCAGACGAGGCCACGCTGGTCGCCGTCGAGGAGGAGCTGGACGACCGGTACGGCACGATGCCGGAACCGGTGCAGCACCTGTTTGCGATTGCGCGCCTGCGTTTGGAGCTTCGAGAAGCCGGCATCACGGATGTGGTGGCGCAGGGCAAGATGGTGCGCTTCGCGCCACTCGAGTTGCCCGACTCCGCGGCCATGCGCATCAACCGCCTCTACCCAGGGACGATGATCAAGCCGGCCGTGCGCCAGGTCCTCGTTCCCGCCCCCACGACGGCGCGCATCGGCGGCAAGCCAGTGGAGGGGCCCGCCGTACTGGACTGGGTACGGGAAGTTATCAAGACTACTTCGGGAGCGGCGCTAGGATGAGAGCCATGAGTCACGTTCGTTCACGCCTTGTTGTCGCGGCCATTGCGGCCCTCGCGCTCGCTGGGTGCGCGGTCCCCGGACAGGGCGCCCCCGCCGGTACGGCGACCGAGTACCAAGGCGCCACCATCACCAATGCTGACGTGGACGCCACGTTTACCGCGTGGGCGCAGGAGACGCAGGGTGCGCTGATCTCGTCGCGCGACGAGGTGTTGACTATGGAACTGCTTCACGACGATCTCCTGGCGGCGTGCGCCGAGCGGGGCACCCCCATCCACTCCGCGGACTCCAAGCGACTCGCGCAGCAGTGGTTCGAGGGACTCGGTATCGCTGCAGAGCCGAGTGACGACTTTGTTTACGCGTTTGAGTCGCAGTTCGCCATCGCGGTGCTCGCCATCGACGGTGGGGATGCGGAACTGAAAACCATTATCGAGAACGCGGCCGCCAACGCTAAGGTCAGCCCGCGCAACGGCGAGATCAGCGTAGATGCCTTCCTGGCCTCGGTCGCGGACGCCAAGGGCACCGCAGAGCAGCAACAACTCGGCGCCCAGTCCTACATCCCTTTCCAGCACGTGAACGCGTTCGTCGACGCGGACTCGTCCTGGGTAGCACGTGGCTAACGGAGTCGACCGACTGACAGAGGTCATGGACCGCCTGCGTTCACCGGGCGGATGCCCATGGGACGCCGAGCAGACTCACGAGTCGCTCGTGCGGTACGCCTTAGAAGAGACCTACGAATTCGCCGATGCGGTGGAGTCTGGCTCGCGCGACGAGATGCGCGAGGAACTGGGCGACGTCCTACTGCAGGTGGTCTTCCACGCTCGCATCGCGCAGGAGCACTCCGACGAACCGTTCGACCTGGACGACGTGGCCAACACCTGCGCCGACAAGTTGATCCAGCGACACCCGCACGTCTTCGAGGCGGACGATGTCACGGTGGGGCAGGCATCCGGTGACGGTGTCGCGCAGCCCACCACTGCATCGGCGGTGCGCGAGCGCTGGGACGACATCAAGGCCCGTACTCAGGGTCGCGATTCCGTCATGGACGGCGTTCCTGCGGCGTTGCCCGCTCTCGCCCGTGCGCAAAAGGTGCTCGGCCGCGCTACCCGGGCCAAACTGGACGTGCGCGACCCGGCGGGAGTCGGCATCGGGCAACAACTGTTCGCGCTCGTGGCACGTGCCCAGGCCGAAGGCGTGGACGCGGAGACCGAACTACGCGACGCGACCCGCGCCTTCGAGGCAGCGGCCCGCGAGGCTGAGGCGGCCGTCACTCAAGATTCACCTGAGGAGCCCTTAACCGGGACCTAGGTCGTTGCGCGGGGAGCAGTCTGCGCCGATAGACTCACAAGAGAAATCAACCAGCACTATATAAGGAGCATCATGGCCAGCATTGAGGCCGTTGGAGCCCGCGAGATTCTTGACTCGCGCGGAAACCCCACCGTTGAGGTCGAGGTAGCACTTGAGGATGGCACGTTCGCACGTGCGGCTGTTCCCTCCGGCGCATCGACCGGAGCGTTCGAAGCAGTGGAGCGTCGCGATGGCGACGACGCTCGTTACCAGGGCAAGGGCGTCGAGCAGGCCGTTGACGCAGTCATCGACCTCATCGCCCCCGAGGTCATCGGTCTCGATGCGTCGGAGCAGCGCCTGGTCGACAAGACCATGATCGACCTGGACGGCACGGACAACAAGGGCAAGCTGGGCGCCAACGCGATCCTGGGTGTCTCGCTCGCTGTCGCGAAGGCCGCCGCTGAGAGCGCCGACCTCCCGCTGTTCCGCTACGTTGGCGGACCGAACGCGCACGTGCTGCCCGTTCCCATGATGAACATCCTCAACGGTGGCTCGCACGCCGACTCCAACGTTGACATCCAGGAATTCATGATCGCCCCCGTGGGCGCATCGACGTTCCGCGAGGCGCTGCGCATGGGCGCCGAGGTCTACCACGCCCTCAAGTCCGTGCTCAAGGAGCGCGGCCTGGCCACCGGGCTGGGCGACGAGGGAGGCTTCGCGCCCAACCTCGAGTCCAACCGTGAGGCACTCGACCTGATCCTGGTCGCCATCGAGAAGGCAGGCTACAAGCCGGGCGAGGACGTCGCACTCGCACTCGACGTCGCCGCCTCCGAGTTCTACTCTGAGGGCCACTACAACTGGGAGGGTGGTCAGAAGACCCCCGCCGAGATGATCGAGTTCTACGAGGGCCTCGTCGCGGACTACCCGCTCGTGTCCATCGAGGACCCGCTGGACGAGGATGACTGGTCTGGCTGGAGCGACCTCACCGCCCGTGTGGGCGAGAAGGTGCAGATCGTGGGTGACGACCTGTTCGTCACGAACCCCACGCGCCTTGCACGCGGCATCAAGGAGAAGGCTGCGAACTCACTGCTGGTCAAGCTCAACCAGATCGGCTCGCTGTCCGAGACCTCCGACGCTGTGACGATGGCGCAGCGCGCCGGCTTCACCTGCATGGTCTCGCACCGTTCGGGCGAGACCGAGGATGTCACCATCGCGGACCTCGCGGTGGCCTACAACTCGGGTCAGATCAAGACGGGTGCCCCGGCACGTGGCGAGCGCGTTGGCAAGTACAACCAGCTCCTGCGCATCGAGGAAGAACTGGACGACGCCGCGGTCTACGCCGGCAAGTCCGCGTTCCCCCGCACCTACGACGTCTAAATCTGACGCACGCAAATAACTGAATTACGCGACTCGCTGCCTCGGCAGCAGTCAACTGGCGCGGCGCGCCGGGACAATAGGGGCATGTCTGCCCCCAGCCGTCCCGGCGCGCCGCGTTCGTCTTCCCGGACGGCAGCGCGCCCTGGTGCAAGCGCGGGGCAGCGACCATCCGCGCGGCGCGTCAAGGCGCCCACCACGGGCAGTGTCCGCACCAGTGGAGCCCGCACGTCGCAAGCACGACCCGGCGGGCCAAGCGGACCTGGACGCAGCACCTCGGCGCCCAAGCCCCGTCTCGAACCCGCCAAGCCGCGCGGTTCGTGGACGGCAATGCTGTCCTGGCGCACGGCCGTCATCGCGGGTGTGGTGATGCTCGCCCTCGCGCTGATCATGCCCTCGCTGCGCGTCTACTTTGAGCAGCAACAGCAACTTCAACAGCTCCGCGCCGACGCAGCCACCGCGCAGGCCGAGGTCGATGACCTCAATGGGGAAGTGGCCCGTTGGGACGACCCGTCCTTCCTGGTGGCCCAGGCACGCGAGCGTCTCGCATACGTCTTCCCCGGCGAGACCCCGTACCGCGTCGTAGACCCCGAGACGGTGGCGACGGACGACGCGGGCCAAGCTGAGGCAGCCGAGGATTCGACGGATGTCACGGGCAATACCTGGTACGACACCCTGTGGGGGTCGATTTTGGTGGCCGGCAATGGCACCGACGCGGCAGACGATGCGCAGGCGCCTCCGGGTTCTGCCGTCCCTGAGGCGTCGCCTTCGCCGCAGGTCGCCCAGGACGGCGACCAGTCCACCGCGGACACCGCGGAGACCGACGATGCCGGGGGCACGGCGGACACGTCTGACGCCAACGTAGACTTCTCCGAGTGAATGACACCCCCGTCCTCGCAGCCGACATCGCGGTGCTGCGCGCGCAACTAGGCCGTGAACCCAGGGGAGTGGTGGCGATCGCCGCTCGCTGCGTCTGTGGCAATCCCACCGTGGTGCACACCGCCCCGCGCCTGCCCGATGGCACACCCTTTCCCACGCAGTACTACCTGACGCACCCCGACGCGACGAGTGCCGTATCCACGCTTGAGGCCAATGGCGTCATGAAGACGATGCAGGACCGCCTAGGCGAGGACGCCGAGCTTGCCGACGCCTACCGTGCCGCCCACGAGCGCTACCTTGAGGAGCGCTACGCGCTTGGCGAGGTGCCGGAGATTCACGGTATTTCTGCTGGCGGCATGCCCGACCGCGTGAAGTGCCTGCACGTGCTGGTGGGCCACTCGCTGGCCTCCGGGCCCGGGGTGAACCCGCTCGGGGACGAGGCGCTCGAATTGATTGCTCACCAGTGGCGCCCGGACCGCTGCACGTGCGGCGTGATCCTTGACGATGAGCAGTCTGACGACAGCGGAGACAACGCATGACCCGCGTCGCTGCCGTGGATTGCGGCACCAACTCCATCCGCCTGCTCATCGCCGACGTCAGCGCTGGCGGCTCCTCGCTGACCGATGTGGTACGCACCATGACCGTGGTGCGCCTGGGACAGGGCGTGGACCAGACGGGCGAGTTCGCGGCCGAAGCGCTGGAGCGCACCTTTGCCGCTGTCGACGAGTACGCGGCGGCCTGCCGCGAACACGGCGTCGACGCGATTCGCTTTGTGGCGACGTCCGCCACGCGGGACGCCCGCAACCGAGACGAGTTCATCGCGGGAGTGAAGTCGCGCCTGGGCGTTGAGCCCGAGGTGATCTCTGGCGATGAGGAGGCCGCGTTGAGTTTCAGGGGCGCAGTCAGCGTCATCGACCCCGCCCGCCCCGCGCCCTACCTGGTCGTGGACCTCGGGGGCGGCTCCACCGAGATGGTTCTGGGCGAGCGCTCGCCTGCGGGTGCCCACTCGATGGACGTGGGCTGCGTGCGCATGACAGAGCGTCACTTGGTGAGCGACCCGCCCACCGCGGCGGAGATCGACGCGGCCACGGCAGACGTCAACGAGGCCTTCGACGTCGCCCTGGCGCAGGTTCCCGTCGCGCAGGCGCGTTCGCTGGTGGGACTCGCCGGCACCATCACCACGGTCACGGCGCACGCGCTGGGCCTGAGCCGCTACGACCGCGATGCCATCAACGGCGCGGAGCTTTCGATCGACGCGGCCATCCGGTCCTGTGATGCGTTACTCCGCGCGACGCGGGAGGAGCGGGCGGCCATGCCGTTCATGCACCCGGGCCGAGTCGACGTCATCGGCGCCGGTGCCCTGGTGTGGCGAGTGGTCATGAGCCGTGTGCGCGACCAAGTCGTCGCCGCCGGGGGGGCGCTGGACACCACCGTGACCAGCGAACACGACATCCTCGACGGCATCGCATTCTCGGTAGCTGCTCGCGCCTAGTGCCGCTGCACCAGTACCCTTCTGAAAGCACCACCGATCGGTACCTCGCTCGCACGCGTGAGGTACCGCGCCCCCGTAGCCCAATTGGCAGAGGCAGCCGACTTAAAATCGGCACAGTGCGGGTTCAAGTCCCGCCGGGGGCACGTTCACGTCGTGGCGCGTAGGTTGGTGGTTATCGGCAGAAGGTGGGTTCTCATGGCGACGACAAAGCGATGGGTCGCGGCATCGGCCGCGGGATTGGTGTTGATGATGTCCGGTTGCGCGAGTTCTACGGCACCCGACCCAGTGGGGACCTGGGGCGACGCGGGTACTCACAAGCCGCAGTTGATTCTGGCCAGTGACGGAACCGTCACCGGCACCGACGGCTGCAATACCCTCAACGGCAACTGGACGCTGGAAGGGGACACGATTGAGTTTGGACCGTTCGCCTCGACGCGCATGGCGTGTCCGAACGTCGACACCTGGCGAGGCAATGCCGTCAGCGCAACCACCGATATCGACACCATGCGCCTGATCGACGACACCGGTGCGCAACTCGGCACGCTCGACAAGCAGGAGAGCTAAGCGCGGATTGTGCGCAGCGCGAACGTTCTTGGTGGCTCCGCGCCTCAACGGTAAGATTGCGCTTGCTGCGCCTGACCGGCGCAACAGCCCTACAGGAGGAACCCGTGGCCAGTCCAGTATTCAAGCGTGGCAAAGAATTTCAGCCCGCGAGTGGCGCCGAGGCGCACAACGCAGCCTTGAGCGGTGCGTCCGTGGGAGGCGCTGTCACCGCAACACAGACCGCCGACCTGAACGCGCAGTTCAACGCGCCGGCTGCTGGCCCCGCCGACACCGGCCGCATGACCTACGAGGGCGTCATCACCAAGACGAGCGGAATTGGCCTGCTCGTCCTCCTCTTCGCGGTGCCCGGCTACATGTTCCCCAACGTCATCGGCATGATCGCGGGCGCGATCATCGGCATGGTACTCGGCCTGGTCGTGGCGTTCCAGAAGCGCCCCAAGCCGGCCCTCATTGCGCTCTACGCCATGGCTCAGGGCTACTTCTTGGGAGCCATCACCACCTGGATCCAAGATGCCTACGACGTCCCCGGAGCCGGCCTGCAGGCGCTCATCGCCACCGGCGTCACCTTCGGTGTAGTGCTCGCGCTCTACAAGTCCGGCAAGGTGCGCTACACGCCCAAGATGCAGAAGTTCCTGATGATCGGCATGATCTCCTATCTGGCCTTCTCGCTCGTCAACGTGCTCATCATGGTCTTTGGCCCTCAGGGCGGCGAGAACGCGTGGGGCCTGCGCACCTCAGTTGAGATCTTCGGCATCCCGCTGGGTGTCCTCATTGGCCTCTTCGCCGTGGTCCTGGCCTGCGTCTCGCTGATCGGCGACTTCGACTTCATCGAGAACGCCGTCAAGAACGGCATGCCGGCCTGGGTCGAGTGGAAGGCCGCCTTCGGTCTGATCGTCACACTGATCTGGCTGTATGTGGAGTTCCTGCGCATCATCGCCATCTTCTCCGGACGCCGCTAAGTAGGGCTGGGCGTTGCCGCACTACGACCTTCCGCTCGCGGAGCTCGAGGCATTTCGCCCGGACATCCGCGAGCCCGCCGACTTTGACGAGTTCTGGGAGCGCACCATCGCCGAGGCCCGTGCGGCCGGCGGTGAGGCGGTCCTAGAGCCGGTCGACAATTCGCTCCCGCACGTCGACATCTTCGACGTCACGTTTCCAGGCTTTGCTGGCCAGCCCGTCAAGGGCTGGTTGCTACGCCCGGCAGGCGCGGAGGGCGACCTGCCCGCGGTGGTTCACTACGCGGGCTACGGCGGCGGGCGATCGCTCGCCATCGAGCACACCTTCTGGGCGACTGCGGGCTACGCATACTTCGTGATGGACACGCGCGGACAGGGCTCCGCATGGGGCAACGGAGGTGCAACGGCAGACCCCGAGGGCTCGGGACCCTCGCACCCCGGTTTCATGACTCGCGGCATCGAATCACCGGAGACGTACTACTACCGCCGCGTCTTCACCGACGGCGTGCGCGCGGTTGACGCCGTACGGACGATGCCGGGGATAGATTCCTCCCGCGTCGCGGTCCACGGCGGCTCGCAAGGCGGAGCCATCACGCTTGCGGTCTCGGCCCTGGTGCCCGACGTGCAGGCGGCCTGCATGGACGTGGCGTTCCTGTGTCACTTTGAGCGCGCGATCACCCTGACCGATGACAACCCCTTTGGCGAGATTCAGAAGTACCTGCGCACTCACCGTGACCACGCCGAGCAGGCGCTCACCACGCTGAGCTACTTTGACGGGGTCAACTTCGCCAAGCGTGCACACGCGCCATCGCTGTGGTCGGTGGCGCTCATGGACTACATCGTGCCGCCGTCCACGACGTACGCCGCCTTCAATTGGTACGGCGACCGCGCCGGCCCGGGAGTCAGCAAGGCCATGGAGGTCTACCCGTACAACGGGCATGAGGGCGGCGAGTGGCGTCAGATAGAGAAGCAGCGCGCGTTCCTCGACGGGCTGCTGACCTAGACGGAGTCGGTCGCGCGGTACGTCCCGCGCCACGCCCGAGGCAGCAACTGCATGGAGCTGAGAAGCCCTCGCCCAGCAAGCACGACGACGACCACGCCAAAGAGCGCGGCGGCGGCGTATGGCGCCCAATGCAGCCACTCAGGCCTGCCGTCGTCGAGCACGAGCGACACGAACGTGACCCCTATGCCGAGCACCGCCATCCAGGCCATGTCAGTGCGCCGCGGCCCGCGTCGGTCCTCAAGCGGCAGTGGCAGCGAGATCACCGCAGCCACGAGTAGCGCGAGCGCGGGCAGCAAGAGTCCTGCGCTCAAGGTGGTGAAGGCGGGATAGTCAGGTGCAGGGAAGAAAGGGCCTTCCACCGCGGTGCCCGTCAACGCGCCGATGGCCATGGCGACTGCCACGGGTAGCACGCCCAGCAGCATGATCCACAGCATGGACCAGAAGTGCAGCGCGTATACCGCGTCAAGGCGTCCGTGCGGACGGGTTCGCCGCTCCCACTTGGTGCGCACGCGTGACTCCTCTTACCTGGCAGGGGCGCACCCACGGGCACGCAATGCCCGCCAGTCTAGCCGCGACGATGGGCCCGCTAGGCGGAGTGCTACGTCAGGCGTCAGCCCCCGCGTACGAGACCTGGCAGAAGCCGTGGTTGCAATAGCCACCGGGGTTTCGGTGCAGGTACCCCTGGTGGTAGTCCTCGGCGTAGTAGAACGTGCCGTCCCCAGCATCGGCCGCTGAGTCAATCTGCGTGGATATGGTGCCAAAGCCCTTGTCCGTGAGCTGCTCCTGGTAGCGGTCTCGCGAGGCCTTGGCTGAAGCCAACTGCGCGTCGGTGGTGGTGAAGATCGCGGAGCGGTACTGCGTGCCGACGTCGCCGCCTTGACGGTTGGGCGTCGTGGGGTCGTGGTTCTCCCAGAACTCGCCCAGTAGGGTCTCGATGGATACCTTGGCGGGTTCGTAGACCACCTTCACTGTCTCGGTGTGTCCCGTGCGTGAGGTGCATGTCTCGTCATATGTCGGGTGGGACGTCCAGCCACCCATGTAGCCCACCGCGGTGGTGTAGACGCCGTCGGTCTGCCAGAAGATGCGCTCTGATCCCCAGAAGCACCCCATGCCAAAGTAGATGACCTCGTGGCCGTCCGGAACGGGCCCGGAGATGGGTGTGCCGAGCACCGCATGGATCCCGGGAACCGTGATGGGGGTATCGCGTCCTGCGAGTGCCTCGTCCTTGGTCACCATGGTCGTCTTGTTCAGGCCAAACATTGGCAGTCCCTTCATTGGCGTTGTCTGGCTGGTGAAACGCCGCGACGCGCGATTCTGTTCCGCCCGCCTACAGACGTGCAGGTACTGCGCCGCGTAGGCTCTGTACATGCCTGATGAGCCTTCTACAGAGACGTCTGAAATAGCGCGCGTCGCGCGCGCCGCCGGCGAGGATGATGTCGCCCGCCTACACGTGCCCATGCCGCTTCGCGTGACCGCCGCATGGTCGTGGCGAATCGTGGTGGTCGGCATCGTCGGTATCGCACTCTTCACCGCGTTCCTCAACCTTGCCTCGTTGATGGTTCCGCTGATCATCGCGCTTCTGATCGCCGCCCCTCTGGAGCGCTTCGTCACCAGGCTTGAGCGCTACGGCATCCACCGCGGTTGGGGATCGGCGCTCACCATCCTGCTGGGCGTGGTCATCATCCTGGCGCTGGTCACTCTCGCGGGAACGTCGATCGTGACGGGATTCGGGGATCTGCGTGAGGCCGCCATCAGCGGCTTCAACACATTCATCGACTGGCTGTCCGACGGCCCGTTGCACATCAGCAGCGACCAGATCGATGAGGGAGTGAAGAACCTCACCGGCCTCCTGCAGGACAACGCCCTCGGTGTCGCCAGCAGCGCGGTAGGCGTCACGAGCGCGATCGGAGGCATGTTCGCCGGCACCATCATCGCCTTGCTTGCGCTGTTCTTCTTTATGCGCGATGGCCGCACCATGTGGGTCTGGGCCGTGGGTCACGTTCCGGTCGAGGACAAGGAGCGTGTCGACCACGCGGGCCTCAATGCCTGGCACACCCTGGCGCGATACACCAAGACGTCGGCCTTCGTGGCGCTCGTCGACGCCGTGGGCATTGGTGTGGGTGCGTGGATCATCGGCGTCCCGCTCGCGCTGCCCATCGGAATCCTGGTCTTCCTCTTCTCCTTCATTCCGCTGTTTGGTGCCACTATCTCGGGCATTGTCGCGGTACTGGTGGCGCTATTTGCCGGCGGCTGGAAGACAGCCTTGGTGATGCTCATCGTCGTGATCGTCGTACAGCAGGTTGAGGGCAGCGTGCTGTACCCATGGCTGTTCGGCAAGGCCGCCTCCATTCACCCGATGGTGATTCTGCTGACCGTCTCCGCGGGAACGCTCATCTTGGGCCTGGTGGGCGCCGTCGTGGCGGTACCGCTCCTCGCGTTCGTCACCGCGTTCGTCACTGGGTACAGAAAAGACTTCAACCCGGAGAAGGAAGACCCTCCCATCAGCTCCACCATTCCGATCATCGCGGACAAGTCACGCGACGCCTTCCGCCGTGCACGCGAGACCATCAGCCACACCACAGAGATTCGTGTGCGCAAGAACCGGCGCGACATTGCCGATGGTGCACACCGCGGCGCCGATGCCGCGACCCCGGACGACATCGCCGCCGAGAGCGAAGCCTCGGCGAGGGGCGACAAAGACTAGACGTTTGCACGAACTCACACGCAAGAAGCGACCCGGTGACGATTCGTCATCGGGTCGCTTGTTGCGGACAGAGTGCGTGGCGTTAGCCGGAGAAGGGCTCCGCGGCGGTCACCTTGACGGTGATGTCCTTGCCGTTGGGGGCCGCATACGTCGTCTCGTCGCCCACCTTCTTGCCCAGCAGCGCGGCGCCCAAGGGGGACTGCGTGCTGAACACGTCGAGGTCGGTACCCTCGGCGGACTCGCGCGAGCCCACTAGGAAGCGCATGGCGCGTCCGGCGACCTCGGCCTCGACAATCATGCCGGGCTCAACGATGCCGTCGTCCGCGGGTGGCTCGCCCACCGTCGCGTCGCGCAGGATCTCGCGTAGGCGGGTGATGCGCGCCTCCTGCTTAGCCTGCTCCTCGCGGGCGGCGTGATAGCCGCCGTTCTCCTTGAGGTCGCCCTCTTGGCGTCGCTCGTCGATCTCCGTGGCGATCGCGGTGCGACCCTCGCCGGTGAGGAAGTCGTATTCCTGCTGCAGGCGGTCGTAAGCGTCCTGGGTAAGCCAGGTTCCAGTCGTGTCAGTCACGTGAGTCTCCTTCTGAGCGTGACCGGCAAGAGTATCAAGAGAAACCGTGCGCGTCACCTATTGGACGCTACGGCACTGCCGGCCGATGCATCGGCCGGGTGCTATTCGGGCGTCGCCTCGCAGTAGTTCACCGTGGCGGTGGTGGCCTGCTCGGTGGTCACGATGGTGGTGGTGACCTGTTGCTCCACACCATCCGCGCGGTCGATGTGTTGGGTAGCGACGCCTACCTCGGCAAAGCTGGAGTTCAGCGCGCGCACGGTGCAATCAGCGGAGGCGTCCGTGTAGAGGTAGACGTTGTAGGTCACGGTCGCCTCGGTGGGAATGTCGGTCACAAAGCCCACATCGGTCCAGCGCACGGGGTCGCTCGCGTTGGACAGTCCAAACCACGCGGTCACGGCGATCAAGGCAGCGACGCCCACGCCAGACCAGATCAGTCCCTTGCGGCTCATGGTGGGTCGCGCGGTCCCGCCGCTACGGCGGGAGGGTTCTGGTGTGGAGTCTGGTGAGGTCATCATGAGGCAGGATAGTACGTGAAAGAGGTGGCCAACATGACGGAATTTACAGGCGGACCGGGCTTCGCGGCGTTTGTCGCGACGTTCTCGCTGGTGCTGGTGACGATTGTGCTGATGCGCTCGCTCAACAAGCAACTCCGCAAGGTGCGCACGGCGCGCCCGGAAGGCGGCGCGGTCATGGAGAGCAAGCGCGCGTCAGGCACTGAAGACGACGATCGCGACGGCGGCAAAGTGGCAGGCGAATCCCGCGATAGTTAGCGCGTGGAAGATCTCGTGGAAGCCAAAATACTTGGTTGATCCGCGGGGCCACTTGGTGCCGTAGATGACGGCACCGGCGATGTAGCACGCGCCGCCTACCGCGATCAGCGCGACGACCAATGCGTTGCTTGCCTGGTAAAACGGGCCGAGGAAGCCCAGTGCGACACATCCGAGGATCACGTAGAGCGGCACGTAGAGCCAGCGGGGGGCGTTCAGCCAGAACACCCGCAACAGGATTCCCCCGAGGGCCCCGCCCCATACCAGCGCGAGCACGATGGTCGCGGTGCGTTGGTCGAGCAGCAGCACGCACAGCGGCGTGTAGGTGCCCGCGATGATCAAGTAGATGTTGGCGTGGTCCATGCGCCGCAGCACAGCCTTGGCCTTGGGTTGCCAGTTGCCGCGGTGATACACGGCGGAGGTCCCGAACATCATGACGGCCGTGATGGTGAAGATGGCCGACGTGACGCGCCCCGCAAGAGTAGGGGCGAACGTCACAAGCATGAGTCCCGCGATGAAAACAATGGGTGCGGCTCCCAAATGCAGCCACCCGCGAAGGAGTGGTTTGTCGGGAATCGGGAGGTTCTCGGGCATGCTCTTGAGGCTGTCTTCCATGAACCTACGATACCGTAGGTTACGCCCGGGCGGTACCGTGGGAACCGGCGCGCAAACTGAGACACCAGCGCCGCGGAATGAACGGCGCGCCCTCGCGGTGCCATCAGGAAAGGACGCCCATGGGTCTGCGTGACCTTGTGTACGGCACGTACGAGCGTCAGCTTGCCCGCTCGCTCAAGAGCGACGGCAACACACCCCGGCACATCGGCGTCATCCTGGATGGCAACCGGCGCTGGGCCAAGCAAGTAGGGGCGAGCGCCGCAGACGGCCACCAGCGCGGTGCGGACAAGATCACCGAGGTGCTCGAATGGTCCATGGACGCGGGTGTCGAGGTCGTCACGCTGTGGATGCTGTCCACCGACAACTTGGGCCGCGACGCAAACGAGCTGGACGCGCTGCTCGAGATTATCTGCACCTCCGTCGAGACCCTGGCTGACGATGGCCGATGGCGCCTCCAACATGTGGGGGACGCCACGCTGCTTCCAGCCGGAGCATCGGCCCGCCTGGAGGCGGCAGCCGAGCGCACCGCGACCGCAACCGGCCTGCACGTCAACGTTGCCGTGGGCTACGGGGGGCGGCACGAGATCGCCGATGCCGTGCGGTCCTTCCTGCGGGCCGGAGCCGAATCCGGAAACTCGCTCGAGGAGGTGGCGGACTCGTTCTCCGTGGAGCACATCGCGGAGCACCTCTACACCAAGGGGCAGCCGGACCCCGATCTGGTGATTCGCACCTCCGGGGAGCAGCGACTCAGTGGCTTCCTCATGTGGCAGAGCGCACACACGGAGTTCTATTTCTGCGATGCCTACTGGCCCGCATTCCGACATGTGGACTTCCTGCGCGCGCTGCGCGCCTTCGCGCAACGCGAGCGACGCCGCGGCAAGTAGTCCGCCTGGCTCGCCCCAGCATCGGCCGGAGACGCCGCGCCCGAGCGCGTGTGTCGAACAGGTTAAGGGCGGCGTGTCGCGCATCTCTGGGCAATCTCGGGCGTAGCGTCATGAGCGTGGTTAGCGCACAACGTCGCACACCAAAGGTGTCGACCTAAATCAATCGCCGTAGGGCGATGAGCGCTCTGCGGCCTTAACGCCTGGAGCACCCGTGAGCATCTCCGCCAGCACCGCCACTACCCCCTCATCCATCGTCGACGGCGCCGTCGGCCTGCGCACGTTCGTACTCGATACCTCGGTGCTGTTGTCGGATCCGAGGGCGATGAAACGGTTTGCGGAACACGCGGTGGTGCTCCCGGTGGTCGTGATTACGGAGCTAGAAGCCAAGCGTCATCACCCGGAGCTAGGCTACTTTGCCCGTTCGGCCCTGCGCTCGCTCGACGAGCTGCGTGTCCGTCACGGCAAGCTCGACGCCGCGGTGGAGGTCAACGACGCTGGCGGCACCCTGCGCGTGGAACTCAACCACACGGATCCCGCCGTGTTGCCCAGCGGCTTCCGGCTAGGAGACAATGACACCCGCATCCTCGCCGTCGCCGCGAACCTGCGCAACGACGGCTTCGCCGTCACTGTGGTCTCCAAGGACCTGCCGATGCGCGTCAAAGCCTCCGCTCTGGGCATTGAGGCAGAGGAGTATCGCGCGGAACTTGCCGTGGAGTCGGGCTGGACCGGCATGCGCGAGATCAACCTGACCGACGACCAGATGGCGTCCTTGTGGGAGCACGAGTCGATCCCCGCGCCCAGCCCGGACATGGCGGGCGAGGACTCGCGCGCGCTTCCCATTCACACGGGATTGGTGATTCATTCCGGCCGGGGAAGCGCGCTGGGAAGGGTCGCGGCCGATGGTGCGGTCCGGTTGGTACGTGGCGACCAAGAGGTCTTTGGGGTGCGTGGCAGGTCCGCCGAGCAGCGGATCGCGATCGACCTGTTGATGGACGACTCGATCGGGATCGTGTCCATGGGCGGGCGCGCCGGCACCGGCAAGAGTGCACTGGCGCTGTGTGCCGGACTCGAGGCCGTCCTCGAGCGTCGCCAACACAAGAAGATCATGGTGTTCCGCCCGCTGTACGCCGTGGGCGGCCAGGAGTTGGGTTATCTTCCCGGCAGCGAGTCGGAGAAGATGAATCCGTGGGCCCAGGCGGTCTTCGACACGCTAGGTGCGATGGTGAGCTCCGAGGTGGTTGAGGAGGTCATGGCCCGTGGCATGCTCGAGGTGCTGCCACTGACTCACATTCGCGGGCGATCGCTCCACGACGCGTTCGTGATTGTCGACGAGGCGCAGTCGCTCGAGCGCAACGTGCTGCTCACCATGCTGAGCCGCATCGGCCAGGACTCCCGGGTGATTCTGACGCACGACGTAGCCCAGCGGGACAACCTCCGTGTGGGCCGTCACGACGGTATCGCTGCGGTCATCGAGGCGCTCAAGGGCCACGATCTGTTTGCCCACGTGACGCTGGAGAGGTCCGAGCGTTCCGAGGTCGCCGCGCTCGTCACTGAGTTGCTGGAGCGCCTGGACCTGTAGCGCGCCTAGGTGAGTCCGGCATGGCAGTGGCGTGCCGCACTCACGGGCGCGGTAGCCTCTCCTCATGAGTTTGCCCATCACGAGGGCGACGGCTTAGGGGAGAGACATGGCCAAGCTGTACTTCCGCTATGGAGCGATGAACTCCGGGAAGTCGACGATGCTGCTGCAAGCGGCCTTCAACTACGAGGAGCGCGACCAACAACCGCTCATCGTGAAGCCTGGTATCGACACGAAGGCGGGTGACGCGATCACCTCCCGCATCGGCGCCTCACGGCCCGTGGACATCCTGCTGGGGGCAGACCAGTCACTGCGCGACACCGTGGGCGCCAAGGCCCCACTGGGCTCCGTCGACGCGGTGTTCATCGATGAGGCGCAGTTCCTCACCCCGGCGCAGGTCGACGAGGCCTTCGTGATGGCCGTCACCGACGGCGTGCCAGTGCTCGCGTATGGGCTGCGCGCTGACTTTATGACACGGGCCTTTCCCGGTTCGCTGCGGCTCCTCGAGATTGCCCACTCGGTCGAGGAACTGAAGACCATCTGCCGCTGTGGCTCCAAGGCCGTCTTCAACGCCCGCCGGGTCAACGGCGAGTTCGTCAGCCACGGCAACCAGGTCGCCATCGACGGCGAGCACGCCGAGTACGAATCGCTGTGCGGCCGGTGCTACATGGCCAAGGTGGGACCCGTCCAGCACGGCTAGTGGCCGTGCCGGGCGAGTCGAACCCCAGACCTACAGCCCGTGCGCCGCGAGGAAAGGCTCGAGCTCTTCCCAGTTCGCCTCGTCCGAGCGTTCGTCGTCCCAGATCGCCTCATACGCCGCACGCTGCTCGTCCGTGAGCGAGTTGTAGGTAGCCATGATCTCGTCAAGGTTGGCGTACCAGTAGCCCACGATCCGGTACCAGGTGTGGTGGCGGCCCCAGTTGTTGCGCAGATACTTGCGGGCGCGACGTGACTCGGCGCTCTCGCAAGCAATCCAGACGTAGACGTCCTCGCCCGGGGCTTCCGAGCGGCTCATGCACGTCTCGAGCGCACTGGGCGAACGCCCGTTGCCGCTCACGCGCCAGACGGCACGCACGGTGGCCTTGCTCGGCAGTTCGATCTTGTCGGCGAGGTCGAGAAGCTCGACAATGACATCAAACTCCTCGTCGGCCGATGCTTCCTCGAGGATGCGTGCGACGGCCGGCAGGCCGGTGGCGTCGGCGAGCAGAAGACGCTTGGTGCTTCCCCCCGGCGGGCCGTAGAAGCCGCTCGCATCGCTGATGGCCACGCGATCACCAGGCTGGCAGTTTTTGGCCCACGAGGAGCCCAAGCCGTGCCCGTGCGTGACCACGTCCAGGTCGATCGTCCCAGCCACGGCATCGTACGAACGAATGGTGTAGTGGCGGGCGATGTCGTGGTCGTCCTCCCAACCCTCGGCAGGGTTGTCTCCGGGGATGTGGACGTGGACGAACTCATCGGCCTTGCCCGTGGACTCCCAGTCGGCGATGGTGCCGCCGCCCAGGTGGACGCGGCGCAGGTTGGGGGTGATCTGGGTGGCACCGAGAACATCGGCGTAGAAGGATTCAGTCATTGTGCATCTCCGGATAGAACGTGGGGGGAGCGGTGTCGCGGTGCCGGGCCCTCTGGCGAGACGGCCCGGCACCGCTGAACGCTAGGAAGCGTCCGAGTACACGGGAACCTCGGTGGCGGGGTCGCCATCCAAGGCTGCCTCGAGCATCGGCACGAACGCGTCGAGCGAGTACTTGATCGCTGACGGTGAGTTGGCGAAGTACGCACCCTCGAGCACCGAGTCGGTGAGCCACATGTTGCCGCCTACCTCAGTGGACGTGAGCGACGGGAACAGCGGAAGCCCCTCGAGGGAGTCCTTCGCGGTCGGATCGGTCGCGACCTGCCACACCACGGAGTCGAGGTCGCCGAGCACGTCAAGCTTCTCGGCGCTGATCTGTAGCCAGGCTGCGTCAGTGCCCTCGACGGACGCGACGTCCAGGCCGAGGTTTGCGAGGAACTGGTTGCGGGTATCCGAGGCCGCGTAGACGAACGCCTGACCCTCGTAGTAGCCGCCCACCTGCGAGGTCTTGCCCGCCCAGTCGGGGTGCGCGTCCTTCACGGCCGCGAACTCCGCGTCGATATCAGCGATAACCTCGGCCGCCTTGTCCGAAGTGCCGGTGGCCTCGCCCAGAAGCGTGAGCTCGTCGGCGAGAGTGACGCCCCACTCGACGGTCGCGTTGCCGTCGGAGTCGGTGGCGGGACGGGTGACGACCGGCGCGATGCCGGACAGCAGGTCGAATTCCTCCTGCGACATCTCGTGGTTGGGGTAGGTCGCGACGATGAGGTCGGGATCGAAGGCGGCAATGGCCTCGGCGTCGTATGCGGTTGCGCCGGGCTCGAATACCTCAGGCTCAGCGCCGGCAGCGATGCGGTCAGCATCCGCCCAGGGGCCGGTGCCGTTCTCGTAGCCCTGCCAGCTCACGGGAACGGCCACGGGTGCCACGCCCAGCGAATAGAGGTACTCGTGCTCGTGCGAGCCGAGGGTCACGATGCGCTCGGGCTGCGCGTCGATGGTGACGTCACCCATGACGGTGTCAAGAGTCACGGGGAACGCGCCAGTGGCGTCCGCGGTCGCGTCCGCGGAGGCGCCAGCGCTCGCGGACGCCTCGGTGGTCGGTGCCGTGGATGCGTTGTCGTCGGTGTCTGAGTCGGACGAGCAGGCCGAGAGCAGAAGCGCCGCGGCGGCTGCCACGGATACGGCGGTCAGGCCGCGGTTGATGCGCTGGTGCATGTGATTTCCTTTGCTTTGATGGGGATCGGGAATAGAGGGCATGGGGACGTTGGTGGGGTGGGTGCTGGGGGTCATTGGGTGTGCCCCGGTCCGCCGGAGGGCACCACGATGGGGGTTCCCGTGACGGGGTCGGGGAACACGCGCGCGTCGATGTCGAAGACCTCGCTGACGATTTTCTCCGTGAAGACGTCCTCTGGCGCGCCTGCGGCAGCCACCTCGCCGTCGCGCATCGCGATCACGTGATGGGCGTATCGCGCCGCCTGGTCTAGGTCGTGCACCACCATCACGATGGTGCGGCTCTGACGTTCGTTGAGGCGGTGCAGGAGGTCGAGAACCTCGTACTGGTGGGAGATATCCAGATACGTGGTGGGCTCGTCGAGCAGCATGAGTGGGGTGTCCTGCGCGAGGGCCATCGCGATCCACGCGCGCTGGCGCTGGCCACCTGAAAGCTCATCCACGACTGCCTCCTGTAGCGGCGTGAGGTTGGTGGAGTGCAGGGCGCTCAGCACGGCCGTCTCGTCGCTGTCCGACCAGGGCCGCAGTAGCTTCTGGTGTGGGGTGCGGCCCCGCGCCACGAGTTCCTTGACGGTGATGCCGGCGGGAGCGATCGGGGCTTGGGGGAGTAGGCCGATCATCTGTGCGACGTTTTTGGTGGGGATGCGGTGGATGTCCTCGCCGTCGAGCACCACCGAGCCCTCCATGGGCGTCAGCAGACGCACCAGCGCTCGCAGCAGCGTGGACTTGCCACAACCATTAGGTCCGACGATCGCGGTGATTCTGCCGTCGGGGACGTGGACATCCACGCCACGGACGATGGGTTGGTCACCGTAGCCAATGACCGCCTTGCGAGTCTCGAGCCTGCTCATGCTTGGCCTCCTCTTGATGAGCGCCAGACCAGCCACAGCAGGTACGGCGCGCCTACGACGGCGGTGAAAATGCCGACGGGGAACTGAAGTGTTGCCGGCATGAGTTGCGACGCCTGGTCTGCAACGAGAAGCAGAACGGCGCCCAGCAGTGCTGCCGGGATGAGGGTGACACCGGGGCCACGGGTGATCCGCACCGCGAGGGCTGGGGCAACGAGGGCGATGAAGCCGATGGGGCCGGTGACCGCGGTGGCTGCGGCGGCCAACAGCACGGAGCACACCGCGAGGATGGCACGTGAGCGGTTGACGTGAATGCCGAGCGCCTTAGCGGTGTCGTCGCCCATCTCCATAGTCCGCAGTGCCCGGGCGTGCCACAGGATGACAGGGAGGAGGACGGCCAGGACGGCGGCGGCGACCTTGACGTGGGTCCAGGTGCTGCCGGTCGTGGAGCCGACCAGCCACGCGAGTGCCGAGCCCGCCTCGTGGACGTCCATGCGTGTCAGGGTGTATTGGGTGGCGGCCTGCGCCACGAAGCCGATGCCGATTCCGGTCAGGATCAGGCGCAGCGGCACGATGCCTCGGCGCCACGACAACACCAACATAAGGAAGGCGGCGGTGAGGCCTCCGACGGCGGCGCCCGCGGCCGTGACCCACAGTGAGGTGCCGGAGGTGAGCCACATGGTGAGGACGGCGCCGGTGCCCGCTCCGGCACTGATGCCAATGAAGTCGGGCGACGCGAGCGGGTTGCGCGTGAGTGATTGCAGGATCGCTCCGGAGACACCCAACATGCCGCCCACCAGGATGGTGGTGAGAGCGCGTGGCGCGCGGACCTGGCCCACGATGAAGTCGCCGGGGGAACCTACGGAAATGCCGATCGCGGCGCGCATCGAGTCGAGGAAACCGATGTTTGCCTTGCCCACCACCAAAGCGAAGATGAGCAGCGCGAGTAGGACCCCCAGCAGGATGAGTCCCACCACAAAGGTGCGGCGGTGGGTGGTGATGCCGAACGGGCCGATGCGCAGTGATCTCACAGCTCGACCACCTTCATGCGGCGTGCCATGAGCGCAAAGATGAGACCACCGATGAACGCCGTCGTGATGCCGACGCCAATTTCCGACGGAGGTGCGATAACGCGGCCGATGACGTCACAGACCAGGACCAGCGCGGCGCCGCCGAGGCCGCTGACGATCAGTAGCCACGGTAGGGACGCACCCACTAGCGCACGGGCGAGGTGTGGCACAGCGAGTCCGACAAAGATGATCGGGCCGGCGGCTGCGGTGGCCGAGGCCGCGAGTAGCGTGACGACCACGATGACGATGACGCGCGTCGCTCCCACACTGATGCCGAGCGCGCGAGCCGTGTCCTCGCCGAGGGCGACGGCCTCGAGCTGGCGCGACACCAGCAGAGCGGCCGCGATGGCGACGAGCACGATGGGCACGAGCGCCGTGACGTCGTCTGCGGAGCGGCCGGTCAGGGACCCCGCGACCCACAGGCGGTACTGCTCAAGCGTCGCGTCGTCGACCAGCAGGACGGCATAGGTGATGGAGGTCACCAGCGTGGCGAGGGCGACGCCGGCCAGCGCGAGGCGCACGGGCGCGCCTGCGGCGGCGCCGCGGGCTCCGATCGCATAGACGATGACGGCCGCGATACCCGCGCCGATGAAGGCCATGGGCACCTGCGCGGCAAACCCGCCGATGCCGAGCGTCAGAGAAATCACCACGGCCAGCGACGCACCGGCATTGATGCCAAGTAGGCCGGGGTCGGCGAAGGGGTTTCGCGTGAGTGACTGCATGAGCGCACCAGCGATGGCGAGGGCCGCACCAGCAAGGACGCCGATCACGGTGCGCGAGACGCGCAAGTCACGGACGATCAGCTGTTCGGGATCCGAGGGGTCGAAGGAGAAGATCGCATGCCACACGGTGCCGGGGTCGATGGAGCGGGCGCCAATCGCCAGCGAGAGCCCAACAGCGACCACGAGCACCACAAGGGCGACGGTCGCAATGAGGGCGCGCTTGCGCATCGGACTCCTGAAGTGTGTGGGGCGCACTTCGACGGCGCCTGGTGAGGTACGCCTAACCTTACCCGCCAGTCAGCGATTTTTCCAACACGGATGTGCCGTAAATACGACAGGTGCCGTTCGCTAATTGAGGCCACGGGTTGCGAGAACGACGCGGCTCGCGTCGCGCCACCGCAGGGGGCAGCGTTGCGATTCCTGGGTGGCCAGGGACGCGGGTAGGGATCGCCGCTAGAGGCTTGGCGACTCCGCGTCGATCTCGTCCGCGGGGCAGGCGTCGTCGGGCACCGCGATGTCGATGCCGTAGAGCGCCTGAATGGCATCCACGTAGGCCATCTCGGAGCCGGCCTCGGCGTGCTGGCGGGCGCGGACGGTGGGCGTGTGGAGTAGCGTCCGCGCAAAGCGGCGCAGTGCGGCCTCGGTGGCATCCGCTTTGGCGATGGTCTGTTCGTCGGCTCCGGCGGCCGGCCGAATGCGGGTCACCTCGCGCTCGAGCAGACCGAACACGTGCTCGCGCAGCGCAACCACGGCCGGGTCGAGT
Source organism: Demequina aurantiaca (assembly GCF_000975135.1). GTDB lineage: Bacteria > Actinomycetota > Actinomycetes > Actinomycetales > Demequinaceae > Demequina > Demequina aurantiaca. Next base: position 1,285,151 of record NZ_BBRF01000001.1, read on the forward strand.
GCGCGCGCGCCCTCGCCAGCCTCGAAGCGGGCCACCGCGTGGGCAACGATGGATCGCGCGGCCTCGACGGAGTTCAACGACTCCTCGGGAGCCTGCGCGCCGACCGTGGTGAGATCCACCACGTGCACGTCGCGGAGGTCGGCCACCCCTGCGGCGACGTCGCGGTGCAGGGCGAGGTCGACGATGGTCAGCGGGGAGGAGGCTCCGGCGCGGGCCGCGGCCACCATGGCAGGAGTGAGGACGATGGACTCGCCGCCCGAGCAGGCGAGCACGATGTCTGCCTTGCCCAGCTCGGCGGCCAGATTGTCGAAGGAAATGGGTGCGACTCCGTGAGCGGCGCCGAAAGTCACGGCTCGACCGGAGGGGGAGTAGACGCCAGTGACGGTGGCGCCGCGTCCGCGCAGGACGCCCACGCTGGACTCGGCAACGGCACCCGACCCGATAATCAGGGCGCGCGCACCATCCCAGGTGACCGTGGCATCGGCGAGATCAAAGGCGACGGAGACCACCGAGCGGCCCGAGGTGCCGAGGCCGGTGGAGGAGGCGACCACGCGCGACGTGCGCAGCGCGGACTGAAAGAGTCGATCCAGGCGGGGAGTCAAGTGACCCCCGGCCTGGGCATCGGCATGGGCGCGACGCACCTGGCCGGAGATCTCTCGCTCGCCCACCACCATGGACTCGAGACCGGTGGAGACGGAGAAGAGATGCTGCACGGCGTCGTCGGACTCGAAGCCCACCAGTGCAGACTCCACGGTCTCGGCATCTAGTGAGGTGAGTTCTGTCAGGGTGCGGGTCACGGCGGCACGCGCGACGGCAGGATCATCTGCCTCGAGGTACACCTCGAAGCGATTGCACGTGGGGAGCACCACGGCGGCGTGCACGGAGGGCTCTCCCGCCACAATCGCCGCCCCAAGCTTGTCGGAGCCGACGCTCAACTGCTCCAGTACGGCGAGGTCGCGATTGTGATGACTGGCCACTAATGACATCAATACCACCCGCCCATTCTGACACGCTCTCGCGACAAGGCAGAATTGGGGCATGACAGTTCTCAACGGATCCCTGTCCGCCGCCCACCCCAAGGCCGCAGGACTCACCTCCGATGCACCCCTGATCGCCGCCTACGAGGGCCGTACCCCCGCCCACCGGCCGGTGTGGTTCATGCGTCAGGCCGGGCGCTCGCTGCCCGAATACCTGGAGGCCCGCGCCGGAACTGCCATGCTCGAGGCCTGTCTGACCCCGGAGCTGGCCTCCGAGATCACCTTGCAGCCCGTGCGTCGCTACGGCGTGGATGCCGCCATCTTCTTCTCGGACATCGTGGTGCCCATGAAGGTCGCGGGCGTTGGTGTGGAGATCGCGCCCGGCGTGGGACCGGTCTTTGACCGACCCATTCGCACGATGGCCGATGTCGACGCGCTTCCCGACCTAGGCGCCGCCGCGGATCATGGCGAGTTCGACTCGGGTCTGGACGCGATTCGCCGAGCGGTCGAGCTCACGGTCGCCGAGCTCGGCACCACGCCCCTCATCGGTTTTGCTGGGGCGCCGTTCACCCTGGCCGCCTACATGGTGGAGGGCAAGCCCAGCCGCGACCACCTCGCCGCGCGCGAACTGATGTTCACCGCCCCCGATGTGTGGGACGCCCTGACGACCTGGACGGCGACCGCCGCCGGACTGTTCCTACGCGCGCAGGTGATGGCCGGCGCATCGGCCGTGCAACTGTTTGATTCCTGGGCGGGCTCGCTGTCCGTCGAGGATTACGTGGCTCACTGCGCGCCGGGCTCGGCGCTCGCGCTCAACTACGTGGCCGACCTACCCGTGCCGCGCGTGCACTTCGCAGCCAACGGTGGCCACCTGCTGCCCGCGATGGCCGATGCCGGTGCCACTGTCCTGGGCGTCGACTACCGCACGCCGCTGGACGAGGCCAACGCGATGCTGGGCGGGCGCTTCCCGCTGCAGGGCAACATCAACCCGGCGCTGCTGCCCGCACCTGCGGACATGCTCGAGGCCCACGTGACGGACGTGCTGCGCCGAGGCGCCGAGGCCCCCGGTCACGTGGTGAACCTGGGCCACGGTGTGCCGCCGCACACCAACCCGGACTCGCTACAGCGCATCGTCGACCTTGTGCATGCCCACGGCTGATGACGCCCGTCACCGCTGATCAGCAGGGACCCGCGCCAGATTATTCTGCGCCGCGCGGGTACATCGGCCCGCTCGAACGCAAAACCTGGGTGGTCGTGGGTGGCGGCATTGGTGGGCTACTCGCAGCGCGCCACCTCGCGCACTGCGGGGTTGACGTCACGCTGCTGGAGGAGTCGGACTCACTCGGAGGACGGGTGTCGTCTCACGTGGTGGGCGGCTTTGACCTGGATGCGGGCGCGGAGTCGTTCGCGACGCGCGCCGGTTCGGTCGCGACGTTGCTGGGCGAGCTGGGTCTCGCCGATGCCGTGGTCTCGCCGGAGGCCGACCCCGCATGGGTGGTCACTCCCGGGCGGGCATACCCACTGCCCAAGACCGGATGGTTGGGGATTCCGCTGCGCCCACTGCGCCGCGACGTGCGCGCAGTGTTGGGCTGGCGCGGCTCGATCCGAGCCTCGTGCGACATCTTCAGGCCCATCGGCAAGGTCGACCCGTACGTGACTGTCGGGAAAATTGCACGTGAACGACTGGGAGCCAAGGCCGTGAATCTACTCATGCGCCCCGTGATCTCCGGCATCTACTCGCGCGCGCTGGAGGACCTGCCGCTCGCGGCGATCGCGCCCGGCTTGCCCCAGGACGTGCAGGATCACGGTTCGATCATCAAGGCCGCGCGCTCGCGGCGGTCCGTGAGTGCGGCGGGTAGTGCCGTGCAGGGGATCTACGGCGGAGTCGCGAGAGTCACCGAGGCGCTGGCCGCGGAAGTCGAGGCCCTGGGCGTGACCATCCGAACCGACGCCCCGGCATCGGCCGTTGTGCCTTACGCCGAGGGATGGCGTGTGCACATAGATGCGAAGGGTCTGGGCGTAGCGCGCAACCTCGAGGCGGATGGCGTGACCATCGCGGTGCCCGGGGCGGCTGCGCACGAACTCCAGCCGGACATCATTGGCCGGCCCGAGATCGACGACAGGTTCGTGGCGCTTGTGACCCTGGTAGTGGACGAGCCGGCGCTGGACAGCGCACCGCGTGGCACCGGTGTTTTGGTCTCCGGAGACGTGACTCGAGCCAAGGCCCTCACGCACGCGACGGCCAAGTGGGCATGGCTGGCGAGCGAGGTGCAGACGGACGAGCACCCGCACCGGCACGTGCTGCGGCTGTCATACACGATCGAGCAAGGCGAGAACGTGGAGGGGTACGCGCTTGACGACGCGTCGCGACTGCTGGGCGTGAACCTCGCGCCCGATTCCGTGGTGGCGAGCAGCCAGGTCGAGTGGCACGACGCCGCGCCCGCCAAGGTGGGCTCGCTTAACCCCGCGCCTGGCCTGCACCTGGTGGGCTCCGCCGCTGGGCTGAGCGGGATCGCCGCCATTGTCGCGGCCGATGCCGTGGCCGACTACCGCTGACCGCCACCGCGCCAGCGGTCGCGGTCGCGGTCGCGGTGCGCTGGCAGTCACTGAGTGCCGAAATCTGCGCCAGAACGGCACTCAGTGACTGCCAGGGTGCAGGAGCCGATGCCGCGGCTGAGTTTCGTCCCGCGCGAAAGCCGGGGGATACTGGAGGCATGACTGATCAGCCGCATGGATTCACCCTGTTCTCCGTCCTCGATGGCCTGCTTGACGCGCCGGACGACGCGCTCGCGGAGGTAGTCGAGCACTTCGACGCCGCCGTCGAGGACCTCGCCGAGCACGACGTGGTGCTACGTGGCATCTACGACGTGTCCGGCATGCGCGCCGACGGCACTGTGATGCTGTGGCTACATGGGCCAGACCTGGCCGACCTCCAGCTCGCGTTGCGCGAACTTCACGCCACGGAGCTCTTGGCAGACACCAAGCTCACCTGGTCAGCGGCCGGCGTGCACCGCCCCGCGGAGTTCAACAAGTCCCACGTGCCCGGCTTCCTGCGCGGCGAGCACGCCCGTGACTGGCTCACCGTGTATCCGTTTGTGCGCTCGTACGAGTGGTACCTGCTGCCCGAGGAGGAGCGTTCCAAGATGCTGCGCGACCACGGCATGAAGGGCGCGGCGTTCAAGGGCGTCGTCGCCAACACCGTGAGTGCCTTCGCGCTGGGCGACTACGAGTGGCTGCTACCCATGGAGGCGGACAACGTGCTCGACCTGGTCGACGTCATGCGCGAACTGCGCTACACCGAGGCCCGCATGCATGTCCGCGAGGAGGTGCCGTTCTACACGGGCCGCCGCATGGAGACTGCCGAAGCCGTGGAGGTCCTTGCGTCGTGAGCGACAGCGCAACCTCCTCGACAGACTCAGCCCACGCATCGTCCGCCTGCAAGCCGTTGGCGGCGTCAAGCCGCACGGCGCCGGCGCGTGAGTACGATGCGATCCTGCTGACGGGCTTTGGCGGGCCCGAGGGTCAGGACGACGTGATCCCGTATCTGCGCAACGTCACGCGCGGGCGCGGTATCCCGGACGAGCGTCTCGAGGAGGTCGCTCACCACTACCGCGCGTTTGGCGGCGTGAGCCCCATCAACCAGCAAAACCGTGACCTGAAGGCCGCACTTGAGGCCGAGGTAGCCGCGCGTGGGTTGAACCTTCCCGTGTACTGGGGCAACCGCAACTGGGACCCCTACCTCGCGGACACGCTTCAAGAGGCGTATGCGCAAGGTCACACGCGCCTACTGGCGCTGGTCACCGCGTCGTTCTCGTCGTACTCGGGCTGCCGCCAGTATCGCGAGGACCTCGCCAAGGCCATCGCCGATGCTGGGCTTGAGGGTCAGATTGAGGTCGACAAGGTGCGTCAGTACTTTGACCACCCGGGCTTTGTGAACCCCAACATCGACGCCGTACTGGGCGGGTTGCGCGAACTTCGTGGCGCCGGCCGCGCCGAGGCTCCACATGTGATGTTCGCGACGCACTCGATCCCGCTGTCCGCTTCCGACGCCTCGGGACCTCGCGAGGGCCTGCCCGACGGCACACCAGTCGCAACGGGAGAGGCCGGCGGTTGGTACGCCGACCAGCAGCGTGCCGTGGCCCGGTTGATCATGGCCGCCGTCATGGAGGAGTTCCCCGAGGCCGAGTGGTCATTGGTCTACCAGTCGCGCTCCGGCTCGCCGCAGACCCCGTGGCTCGAGCCCGACGTCAACGACGCCATCGAGTCGCTGCCGGAGTCCGTGACCGGGCTGGTGATCTCGCCGATCGGCTTCGTGTCCGACCACATGGAGGTCAAGTGGGACCTCGACACCGAGGCGCTGGAGACCTGCGCCGAGCGCGGACTGGCCGCCGTGCGCGTTCCGACTGTGGGCATCGACCCAGCCTTTGTCGCGGGGCTGATTGACCTCGTCCAGGAGCGGCACGCGACGGCCGATGCTCCTCAGGGTGCCGCTCGAAAGTCACTGACAGATTTGGGGCCTTGGCAGGACGTGTGCCCGGCCGACTGCTGCTTGGGGCGCGACCTGCGACCCGTGGTGGCGGAGGCTCCCGCGGGCGCCTAGGGATCAACGATGCTGCGCAGATTTGGGCTGCTGGGCCCTGGCCTGGCGATGTTGTGGGCCGGACTTGCGATCGCGGGCAACGTGATTGTGGCTGGCGTGAAGTTCACCACGGATGTGCCGCGCGTCGACCTTCTCAAGGTGGGCGAGGTGCAGTTCCAGGCAGTCGGGATCGCCGAGGCCGTGGTCTGCGCGTTGTTCCTGCTCGCGGCCTGGCCGCGCCGCACATCCAAGGTGATCTGGTTGCTCCTGGCACCGGTGGTGCTATTGCTGATCCAGGAATTTGTGGTGTATCCACCCCTGCACGAGCGCACGCTCGCAACAATCGCGGGCGAGGATCCGGACGACAGTCCACTGCACATCATTTACGGTGCCCTTGAGGGGATAAAGATCATCCTGCTGCTCGCCATCGGAGTGTTGGGCACGTTGGTGCACGCGCCGCGCAGTACCGCGGTCGATCCGGCGGCTGACGCGGAGCCTGCCGTCAACGCCTAACTCGCCCCGGCATCGGCCGTCGGAAGGGTGCAGTGTTGTGGCGCTCTCGTGCGCACGTGCGCTCAGTCGGACATCCGCATAACCGACCCGTCTGAATGCACAAACTGCACCTTCAGGCGGAGGAGCTAGCCGGTTGTCCGTCTGAAGGCACCAGCTCAGACGGCGGCGACAGAACTACCGGCGCGCGTGCCATCGCGCCAGGTCAGGTAGCCGCCGTCGAGGTTCACTGCGTCGTAGCCCATCTGACGTAAGAGGCGTGTGGCGGTGTTGCCGCGCTGGCCCACCTGGCAGTGCACGACGAGCTTGACCTTGGAGGGGAGTTCACTGGCTCGGGTCCGGAGTTCGTCCAGCGGAATGTTGATCGCGGGGGAACCCGCAACCTCGACCGTGCCGCCGGCGTGCTCGGCCGCGCTGCGGACGTCCACCACCACGGCGCCGTCGTGGCCAACCATCGCGTCGAGCTCATGCCACTGGACTGACGGCGAGTCGCCGTAGCGGCGGTTGTCCGCGATGTAGCCGAGCATGTTCACGGGGTCCTTGGCGGAGCCGTAGGCAGGTGCGTAGGCGAGCTCCAGGTCTGTAAGCTCCGAGGCACGGATTCCGCCCATCATCGCTGTTGCGATGACGTCGATGCGCTTGTCCGCACCGTCCTCGCCCACAGCCTGCGCCCCCAGAATCTGGTCGGTGTGAGAGTCGACTAGCAGCTTGAGAGCGAGTGGCGTCGCACCGGGGTAGTAGCCGGCGTGCTGGGCAGGGTGGGCGTGAATCACCTCGAAGTCGCGGCCCTCGGCGAGGAGGCGCCGTTCATTGCGTCCGGTGGTTGCCGCTGTGAGGCCGAAGACTCCGACGACAGCGGTGCCGATCGACGCGCGCATCGGCGCCTCGCGACCGGCGATGACGTCCGCGACGTGGCGGCCGTGTCGGTTTGCGAGGTTGGCTAACGGAATCAGCGTGGTTGCCTCGATAGCGCCTAGCGCGTCTCGCTTGGATGCCGCGTCTCCCACCGCGAAAACATCTGGCGCACTAGTGCGCAGGTTTTCGTCCACGAGGATGCCGCCCTGGGGGCTCAACTCGAGCCCTGCAGCCCTCGCAAGGGAGGTTTCTGGACGCACTCCGATGGCGGCAATCACGACATCTGCGGGAATTTGCTGCTCGCCACCGGGCCCAAGGACCGTGGCTGTTGTAGCGCCCAATCTTGTGACTTGCGCCGATGTATGGATAGTCGCGCCGTTCGCTGCCATCCGGTCCCGGACGCGTATGGCCATCTCGGCATCGAGAGGGGCAAGTACCTGAGGTGCGAGTTCGACAACGGTGACGCCGATGCCGCGGTGGCTGAGGTTCTCGGCCACCTCCAGTCCCACGAATCCGGCGCCGATGACAACCGCGCTGCGGGCGTTCGGCAGCTGAGCGACGAGCGCGTCTACATCGCTTACGTCACGCAGGGTAAGCGCCTGCTCAATGCCTGGGATGGGAGGGAGGATGGGGCTTGCCCCCGGGCTGAGGACGAGCGAGTCGTAATCCTCGGTGTAGGTATCCCCGGTGGCGACTGCAATGGTGACCGACTTTGCTGCAGTGTCGATGGCGGTGACGCGCTCGCGGGTGCGCACGTCGAGACGGAAGCGCGCGTGGAGTGACTCGGGGGTCTGAAGCAGTAGTGCATCTCTTTTGGTGATCACTCCGCCGGCGTAGTAGGGCAGCCCACAGTTTGCGTAGGAGACGTGCTCGCCTGCCTCGACCACGATGATCTCTGCGGATTCGTCTAGGCGGCGAAGCCTGGTGGCCGCTGACATTCCGGCGGCGACTCCGCCCACGATGATGACCTTCACTTGGTTTCCTTACGTTCTGAGGTTGCTGCACTTGCTCCGACTATACCCCCCGGGGTATATTTAGTCGAGCCGAGATTCCAACCTAGAAGGAGTAGATGATGTGTAGCCCGATGAACTGCAAGAAGTGCGGCAAGACCACGTGGACTGGCTGCGGCCAGCATGTCGATAGTGTGATGAAGAACGTTCCGGCGTCTCAGCGGTGTCAGGGCCACGAAGGTGAGAAGTCTGACTCGCTGTTGGCGCGGATCTTCGGCCGCGCATGACCCAAGGCGCCGGAGCGCGCGGGCGTACCGGCCGTATTCACAACCTGGAGAGTGGACAGATGGAACTCGATGCAGAGCAGATGCGGAAGGTCAGCAACAGGCTCAAGCGCGCCCAGGGTCAGCTCGCCGGAGTGATCCGCAGAGTCGACGAGGGTGGCGAGTGCGAGGACATCGTGATTCAACTCGCGGCGGTGTCCAAGGCGCTAGACCGCGCCGGGTTCGCCGTGATGTCCGCGGGCATTCAGGAATGCATGACCGAGAACGATGCTGAGGCTAGGCAGGAGAACATGGCTCGCCTCGAGAAGGTGTTCATGGCGCTGGCCTAACTGTCCGCCGCCTCCTCGAAGGCGCGGCGCGGCTCGCTGATCCGCCCCATCGAGACTAGGTCGCGGCGGAAGAACACCGCCGTGGTCCAGTCAAGGATCACGCGCGCCTTGCGGTTCACGGTGGGAATCTGGGACATGTGATAGGTCCGGTGCGCGAACCAGGCGGGCCAGCCGCGTAGCTTCACGCCCATGATGTTGGCGACGCCCTCGTTGAGTCCGAGTGACGCGACCATGCCCAGGTTCCTGTGCTTGTACTCGCGCAGTTGCTTGCCGTCGATGCTGCGGGCGATGTTGTCGCCGAGCACGCGCGCCTGGCGCACCGCGTGCTGGGCGGTGGGGGCACACCACGCAGGCTGCTCCTTGGTGAGGTCCGGGATCTGCGCGCAGTCGCCCGCGGCCCATACTCCGTCCAGCGCCTCACCGTCCTCGGTAGCGACCTGCAGCGTCGGCAAGGTGTTGACGTGACCCTTGGGCCCCAGCGGCAGATCCGAGTCCGCGAGCACGGGAGAGGGCTTGACGCCCGCGGTCCACACCAGGGTGTCGGCCTCGAACTTCTGGCCATCAGACAACTCGATGTGGCCGTCTACGCAGCTGACCAACTTGGTTCCCAGGTAGACCTCCATGCCGCGGCCACGCAGTTCCTCGAGCGCATACTCGCCCATACCCTCGCCCATCTCCGGCAGGATGCCGTCGAGCATCTCGACCATGACGAATCGCAGGTCGTCGGCGCTGAGGTTGGGGAAGTCGCGCAGCGCGGCACGGGCCATGTCCTCGGTCTCCGCGAACGCTTCGACGCCGGCGAATCCACCGCCAACGAACACAAAGGTGAGCAGTCGCCGGCGCAAATCAGCATCGTCCGTCGAGGCGGCGCGCGCGAGTCGGCCCAGCACCCGGTTCCTCAGGTTGATGGCCTCTTCGATGTACTTGAAGCCCAGGCCGAACTCCTTGAGCCCCGGTATTGGCAGAGTGCGCGACACGGAGCCGAGCGCGAGCACCAGGTCGTCGTACGCGATGGACTTGTCATCCCCCACGTCGGACGTCACGTGCACGCGCTTGTCCTGGCTGCTAATCCCGGTGATCTTTCCTTGGATGACGCGGACGCCCTCCAGCTCGCGACGCAGTGGAACTACGGCGTGACGCGGCTCGATGGAGCCTGCCGCGGCCTCGGGAAGGAACGGCTGGTACGTCATGTACGCGCGGCGGTCCACCACGATGATCTTGGCCTTGCGACCAGCGTGACGGCGTAGCGCCAGCGCGGTATACAGTCCGACGTAGCCGCCGCCCAGAATCAGAATCCTCTTACGCTTCATGTGTTGCCTCCATTGGGGGCAACCGGGCGCGGGGTCATTTCCTTCCCTGAGTCGGGAGCGCGCGGAGGCTACTTGTGGTCGCCCACCATGGTGGTCACGTCGAGGTACTCGTCCAGCTGTGCCTCGGTGAGCTCGCCGCGCTCCACATATCCCAGCGCAATAGTCGCCTCACGCACGGTCAGACCCTGCTTGACGGCGTGCTTAGCGATCTTCGCAGCGTTCTCATAGCCGATGAGGCGGTTCAGCGGGGTGACGATGCTGGGGGAGGCCTCAGCAAGGAAGCGCGCACGCTCAACATTCGCCGTAATGCCGTCCACCGTGGTCGTGGCGAGCAGCTCGGAGGCGTTGCCCAGCAGGCGCATGGACTCGAGCACTCCGAGTGCCATGACCGGAATCTGCACATTGAGTTCAAACGAACCGGAGGCGCCGGCCCACGCGACGGTGGCGTCGTTGCCGATGACCCGGGCGCACACCATGAGTGTCGCCTCGGGAATGACCGGGTTGACCTTGCCGGGCATGATCGAGGATCCGGGCTGCAGGTCGGGCAGGGCGATCTCGCCCAGGCCGGTGTTGGGGCCGGAGCCCATCCAGCGCAGGTCGTTGCAGATTTTGGTCAGCGAGACCGCGATGGTCTTCAGCGCTCCGGACACCTCCACCAGGCCGTCGCGAGCGGACTGCGCCTCGAAGTGGTTGCGTGCCTCCGTGATGGGCAGGCCGGTGTCCTCTGCAAGCAAAGCGATGACGCGCTGCGGGAAGCCCTTAGGCGTGTTGATGCCGGTGCCCACGGCGGTGCCGCCCTGCGGAACCTCGGCGACGCGGGGCAGCGCAGCCTGCAGCCGCTCGATTCCGTAGCGGATCGCGGCCGCGTAGCCACCAAACTCCTGGCCGAGCGTCACGGGCGTTGCGTCCATGAGGTGCGTGCGGCCTGACTTATAGACCTCCGCGAACTCGACGGCTTTGGCCTCGAGCGAGGCGGCGAGCGTCTCGAGTTTGGGAGTCAGGTCGTTGACGAGGGTCGACGTCGCGGCCACGTGCACCGAGGTGGGGAACACGTCGTTGCTGGACTGCGAGCAGTTGACGTGATCGTTGGGGTGGACGTCCTTGCCCAGCTCGCGAGTGGCGAGCGTCGCGATGACCTCGTTGGTGTTCATGTTCGACGACGTGCCCGAACCGGTCTGGAAGACGTCGATGGGGAAGTGGTCGTCGAACTGCCCAGCCGCTACGGCATCGGCCGCGGAGACGATCGCGTCGGCAATGTCCTGGTCCAGCACGCCCAGCTCGGCGTTGGCGCGGGCGGCGGCCTTCTTCACTCGCGCGAGGGCCTCGATGTGGCGTCGCTCAAGCGTGATTCCCGAGATGGGGAAGTTCTCCACGGCACGCTGGGTCTGCGCGCGGTAGAGGGCGGCGGCGGGTACTTTGACCTCGCCCATGGTGTCGTGTTCGATGCGGTAGTCGTCCATGCGTCCATTGTTACAGGGCGGCGCCGATGCCACGGACGACTTCCGGGGAAATCGTCGCCTAAGCCTCGCCGAGTTCCCAGACGGTGGGCGGGTTCGCCCCGGGGCGCGAGACGGTGATGCCCGCGATGCGTGCGCAGCGGATCAGGATCTGCTCAAGCGCGGCGGTCTCGATCGTGTGGAGCTTGTCGCGGTGGCTTCCGCCCAGTAGCCCGAAGTACCACAGGCCGTCGATGAGCCCGCCCATGAAGGAATCGCCCGCACCCACGGTGTCGGCCACGGTGACCTTGGGTGCGGTGACGTCTAGTGTGCGACCGTCGTGGACGAAGGCGCTCGCGCCCGAGCCGCCCCGTGTCAGGACGACGATGCTGGGGCCGCCCGATGCCGCCCAAGCCTGGGCGCTCGCGGTCGCGTCACGCTCGGGGTAGAGCCACTCGAGGTCTTCGTCGGAGACCTTGACGACATCTGCGAGGGCAACGGTTTCCTCAATCGCGGGCCGGGCCTCGTCGGGAGAGCCCATGAGGGTGGGGCGCGCGTTGGGGTCGTAGGTGATGGTCGCGCCGTCGCGGTGCTCGGCGATGATGCGGCGAACATCCGCAGCGCCAGGGTCCATGACGGCCGCGATGGATCCGGTGTGGACTACCAGTGGGTCGATGCGCGGGCGCGCCTCGGGGGAAATCTCCCAGGCGAGGTCGAATTCGTAGGTGGCCGCGCCATCGGCGTCAAGCGTTGCCGTGGCGACCGACGTTCGGGCCGCTGACTGTGAGCCAGGAACCAGGCGCACGCCCGATGCTTCGACGTGGTCGCGCACGATCGTGCCGTTGTCGTCGAGTCCCATGTAGCAGAGGAGTTCGGCGTCGCGGCCCAGTCGGCCCAGGCCGATCGCGACGTTGGCGGGTGATCCACCCGGGTGCGCGCTGGTGGTGCCGTCCTGACGAACCACCACGTCGACCAGCGCCTCTCCGATCACCAGGGCGTGGATTGCGATGGGTGTGCGGGGGGCGTCAGTCATGTGCTTCTTCCGTGTCGGTGGCCTCGGTGAGGGATGAATCGTCGGCTGGAACTACCCCGACGACCCCAGCATCGGCTGCATCGGCGTCGCCGCGCGCCTCGGTAATGCGATCGCGCGCGCCATCGAGAAGATCCTGGCAGCGGGCGGCCAGGGCCTCGCCTCGCTCCCACAATCCCAGTGACTCGTCGAGAGTGGCGGAACCGGTCTCGAGCTTCGCTACTATTGCGATCAGCTCGTCGCGGGCATCCTCGTAGCTGAGGGCGGCAACATCATCTGTGGGGTTTTTCACGACTTCCACGCTACCGCGTCATAACTAGCAGGGGTAGCCCTCTCACCTAGTACAAAGTCTTCTATTCACAATGAGGTGAAGGAACATGTTCAGCGAAAACTATTCACGGCAAACCGCTAACGCGAGTGCGAGCGGCGCCGTCCCAGACGAAATTTCCGAGGGTGAACTGGCCCAGCTCGCACGCTCTCCCGAGGCTAAGGTGCGCGCCACCGTTGCCGCCCGCACCAAGACTCCACTGACGTCGATCCTTCGTCTGCTGACCGACGAGTCGCCCGCCGTCCGCGCCGGCGTCGCCCGCAACGAGCGCCACGACATGCCCGTCGAAATTTGGGAAGACCTGGCCGGCGACAAGGCTCATGAGGTCATCGCGGCCCTGATCGCCAACCCCTCGGTACCTGACAAGGTCATCTCAAAGTTGGCTCGCCACCGTGGCAAGGACTACTCGGCCTCCGCGCGCCAGCGCCTGTCCGCCTCGAAGGGCAAGTCCGGCATCCTCGGTATGGTGGGACTGGGTTCCAGGTAGGGATAGCGCGTCGCCGGCCTCCAAGCTGGCGTACGTGTCACAACGGCGTGACGCGTGCGTCTTACCTGGTAGTCGGCGCCCTATGAGTGCTTTTTTGCGGCCGGCTTGGTCGCGGCTGACTTCTTGTTCGCTGGCTTCTTTGCCACGGGTTTTTTAGGCGAGGAGGGATTCTTGCCGGCCGATGCATCGGCCGTAGTGACGGCGGCGAACTCGCCGCTGGCGACCCTGACGCTGACGTACTGACCCACGGCGACCTTTGCGGCGTCACGGATGACGGCGCCCTGGGCGTCGCGCACCACCGCGTAACCGCGGTCGAGCGTGGACTGCGGGCTAAGCGCGCGCATGCTGGCGGCCAGTTCGCGGGTCTGAGCGTCCGCCCGGCTCAGAATGTTGACCAGGGAGGCGCCCGCGGCGTGGCGGGCGCGCCCGAGCTGCTCCAGATGTGGCGTGATGAGCGCATGCGGGTTGCGCAGGACTGGGCGGGTGAGGAACGACTCGAGGCCGCGGGCTTCACGGTCCAGCTGGGACTCGATCGCGGCGCGCATCAGTAGTCTCGCCCGGGCGATCGCGCGGCCCTCCTCGGCCGCATCGGGAACGATGCGTTTGCCGGCATCGGTGGGGGTCGAGGCGCGGTAGTCGGCCACCAGGTCGAGCAGGGGCGAGTCTTTCTCGTGCCCGATGGCGCTGACCAGAGGGGTGCCGCAGGCGGCCGCCGCGCGGATCATCTTCTCGTCGCTGAACGGCAGCAGGTCTTCGAGCGAGCCTCCGCCGCGCGCGACCACGATGACGTCGACTTTGGGGTGGGCGTCGAGTTCGGCGATGGCTGCGGTGGTCTCGGGGACGCATCGGGCGCCCTGGACGGTGACACGGCGAATCTCGAACTGGACCGACGGCCACCGGCGCTGCGCGTTCTCGATGACGTCGTGCTCGGCATCGCCCTGGTTGGCGCACACGAGGCCCACGAGCGTGGGGACGTAGGGCAGAGGGATCTTGCGGTCGTCGGCGAACAGCCCCTCGGCGGCGAGGGCTTCCTTGAGCAACTCGATCCGTGCCAACAGGTCTCCGAGGCCCACCGTACGGATTTGCTTGCCCGCCATCTGAAGGTCGCCGTTCTTGGTCCACCAGTCGGGCTTGGCATGGATGACCACGCGCGCACCGTCGGTGAGGTCGATTCCTAGCGCGTCGACCTCTTTGGCGGGGAGCGTGGCCTTGAGCGACATGTTCTCCTGAGTGTCGCGCAGGGTCAGGAACACCATGTGCTTCCAACGTTTGACGTTCAGTACCTGGCCCTCGACCCACACCGGGGACATCTTGGAGATGTAGGCGCCGATCTTGGGGGAGAGGTGGCGCACCGGCCAGGGGCTCTCCGGGGTAGTGTCCGCGGCGACTGCTGGCAGGGTGGCGCTCCGTTGCGGGCCGCCAGGGGCGCCGTTGTGTGAGGCCGATCCCGAGCCGGGCCCTTCTCCGGGAACGGACGCGGGGGCGGAGGCGTTGCCCTGACTGGACGGGCCCACGTGGGCCATAGAAGCTTCGGTCACGCCCTCTAGCGTGCCACGTAGGATGGAGAACATGCCCGACACCACTGAAAAGCGAGTCCTACTAGCCGCGCCGCGCGGATATTGCGCCGGCGTAGACCGGGCGGTGATCGCGGTCGAGAAGGCTCTCGAGCTGCACGGATCACCTATATATGTGCGCAAGGAGATCGTCCACAACAAGTACGTCGTGGAGACGCTGTCCGAACGCGGCGCGATCTTCGTGAACGAGACGGATGAGGTGCCGGAGGGTGCGCGGGTCGTGTTCTCGGCTCACGGTGTCTCGCCAGCAGTGCGTCAGGCTGCGGACGATCGCAACCTGCTGTCCATCGACGCCACCTGCCCCCTGGTCACCAAGGTGCATAAGGAGGCGGTGCGCTTCGCACGCGAGGACCAGACCATTTTGCTAATCGGCCACGAGGGCCACGAGGAGGTCGAAGGCACCGCGGGTGAGGCGCCGGAGCACACCATCATCGTGAACTCGCCCGAGGAGGCGGACACGGTTGAGGTTCCGGACCCCGACAACGTCGTGTGGCTCTCGCAAACCACGCTGTCAGTGGACGAGACCATGGACACCGTCAAGCGCCTGCGGGCTCGATTCCCCAAGTTGCAGGATCCGCCCAGCGACGACATTTGCTACGCAACTCAGAACCGTCAGGTCGCCGTGAAGAAGCTCGCGCCCGAGTGCGATCTGGTGATCGTGGTCGGTTCTGCGAACTCCTCAAACTCTGTGCGACTCGTGGAGGTGGCGCTGGAGTACGGCGCGCGCACCTCGTATCGCGTGGACCGTGCGACTGAGATCGACGAGGCGTGGTTTGAGGGAGTCTCTACGGTTGGCGTGACCTCGGGCGCCTCGGTGCCGGAGATTCTGGTGCGTGACGTGCTGGACCTGCTTGCCGGCCGCGGCTTCGAGACGGTGGAGGAGGTTCGCACCGCGACCGAGGACTTGATGTTCTCGTTGCCGCGTGAGATCCGTGCTGACCTGAAGGAGAAGCAGGCCGAAAACGCCATGCGCGCCTAGTTGCTCTGCGCATCCCGCCCCTCTCTGTATTGGTCCGATTTGGCACGGATCCGCGCTTCGCTGCGCCCTGTTGGTCCTATTCGGACCAGTTCTGAATGAAGAAATCGCCTATCCCGGACGCGGGTGTCTTGGTGGGCCTGCAGCGTCTGCCTGCCAAATCGGACCAATACGGTGCGGCGACTGCTGAGAGCGTGCCAAATCGGACCAATACTGTGCTGGGTGCTGGGTGCTGGGTGCTGGGTGCTGGGTGCTGGGTGCTGGGTGCCGGGTGCCGGGTGCGCGTCCGGGGTGCTGGGTGTGGGGATCGGCCTAATTAAACTCGGCCGGCAGCACCGGTGCTGGTCGGCCCAGCCTTAGACCCAAAGACTCCGCAGGCTTGGCAGGTTCGAGGTCTGCAGGCTTCGCGGCGTCGGCCTGTTCGCCTGGTCCCGCCGGAATGGCCTGCCCGGTGTGCGCGGAAGTTAGCTCGCCCGCGTCGGACGTGTCGGCGGTAGGGGACGAGTCGTCCTGCTCTGCACCAGACGCGGAGTCCAATAGTTCAGGTGCGGACAGTGGTCGAATGGACTCCTCGGAGGGGACACTTGGCGCGATGTCGGCGGAGAGTGCCTGCATGTCACCGAACTTGCGTGCGCTGACCAACACCCGTGACTCCATAGAAGCGACGGTGGCGTTGTAGGACCTGCTGGCGCTGTCGAGCGCCTTGCCGACCTTGGCCAGGTGCCCGCCCATCACGGAGAGGCGCTCGTATAGTTCCTTGCCGGTCGCGAGGACCTGCTGCGCATTTTGAGCAAGGGTGTCTTCGCGCCAGGCGTGAGCCACGGTCCGCAGCATGGCCACGAGTGTGGTCGGTGTGGCGATCACCACGTTCTTGCCGAAGGCGTACTCCTGTAGAGCCGAATCCTGCTCGACGGCCGACTGGTAGAAGGCCTCAGAGGGCAAGAACATCACGACGAATTCGGGTGCAGAGTCGAACTGGTCCCAGTACTTCTTTCCCGAGAGGTCGTCCACGTGCTTCTTGACGTGGCGCGCGTGGGCCACGAGGCGGTCGGCCCGCACCAGTTCGTCTTCTGTCTCGAACGCCTCCAGCAGTGCCGACAGTGCGACCTTGGAATCCACCACGATGGTGCGCCCACCGGCGAGCTTCACGGTCATGTCGGGTCGAAGGTTCTTGCCGTCGGAGTCGCGAACGCTCTCCTGCTCCTCGAAGTCGACGTGCTGGATCATGCCGGCCAACTCCACGACGCGGCGCAACTGGACTTCACCCCAGTTGCCTCGCACGTCGGAGCGGCGCAACGTGTTGATGAAGTCCGATGTCTTTTTGTCGAGTTTTTCCGATGCGGCGACCATTTGGCGCACCTGCTCGCTGAGAGTGCTCTGGCCTTCCGCTCTGGCCTTGTCGGCCTCCGTGGTCTGCCGACGCACGTCGTCCAGGGCCTTCGCCATCGGCTCGACGAGTTTCTTGACGGATTCCTCGCGCTTGGCGAGCTCCGCGTCGCTGACCTGTTGTGCGCGCTTGATGCGCTCGCCCGCGACCTCGAGAAACTGCTCATTGTTCGACTTGAGTACGTCAGAAGCGAGCGACTTGAACTGTTCCTTGAGTGCCTCCTGGTCGGCAGTCACACGCGCGACGTACCGCTCGTGGTCTGCTCGAATCTCCCGCTCGCGCACCACGGAAGCGTCGGCTACCTCACGCACTCGCACCTCGAGGGCATCGGCGCGTGCACGCTCGACGGCCGCCGCGGTCCGCAGACTCGAGTCATTGGAGCCACCGCGCGCCGCGCGTAAGGACGCGATGAGGAACCCGACGACGACTCCGACGATGAGGGCAAGGAGACCAACGATGACTTCGACCATGGGCTCACTGTGGCATGCGGGTCTGACAGGTGAGGCATCGGCGCTCTGAGCGGTCCTGATTCAACAAAACAGCCGGACAAATCGACCATAACACTGTGACATTCATCACATTTGAGTCACAAAAGGCCCACAAACATGCCTTCGAAATGCGTTTGTTACCTTAGGTTTCTTAGGCTTATCACGAAGCGGAGAAACTCTCCGTGAGAATTCCGGTCGATTATTCACCCCGAATCGGCTTACCAGTGA
Organism: Demequina aurantiaca; assembly: GCF_000975135.1. Taxonomy (GTDB): domain Bacteria; phylum Actinomycetota; class Actinomycetes; order Actinomycetales; family Demequinaceae; genus Demequina; species Demequina aurantiaca. The sequence continues at coordinate 1,302,879 of NZ_BBRF01000001.1, forward strand.
CGGCCCGCATCCGGGCTAACAGGAGGAAAAATGAAGGTACGTAAGGCAGTCCTTGCAGGACTCGCTGCTACCGCAGTAGCAAGCCTGGTGCTTGCAGGTTGCTCGTCATCTGACGACACCGACAGCACCCCCAGCTCGTCCGCCGCCACGTCTGGCGACGCGATGGCCAGCGGCGGAGTGATCCGCACCAACGGTTCGGAGCCCGAGAACCCGCTGATCCCGACGGCTACCAACGAGACCGGTGGCGGCAAGATCCTCGACGCGATGTTCGCAGGACTCGTGTACTACGACGGCACCGGCGCCGCTCACAACGACCTCGCCGAGTCCATCACGCAGGTGGACCCGACCTCGTACGAGATCAAGATCAAGCCCGACCAGACCTTCACCAACGGTGAGCCCGTTGTCGCGAGCTCCTTCGTGGACGCGTGGAACTACGGTGCTCTGGCAAGCAACGCACAGAACTCCAGCTACTTCTTCGAGGACATCGAGGGCTTCAGCTATGAGGAGGACAGTGAACTGACCGGCCTCACGGTTGTTGACGACCTGACCTTCGACGTCAAGCTCAACAAGGAAGCCTCTGACTTCCCGCTGCGCCTCGGCTACTCGGCTTTCTACCCGCTCCCCGCCTCGGCATTCGAGGACATGGACGCGTTCGGTGCCAACCCCGTGGGTAACGGTCCGTACATGCTTGCCGGCCCCGACGCTTGGCAGCACGACGTTCAGATCGAGCTCGTCACGAACCCGGACTACACCGGTGAGCGCCAGCCCGCAAACGATGGTCTGACCATCGTCTTCTACGCGACGCAGGACGCTGCATATGCAGACCTCCTCGCTGGCCAGGTTGACGTCATTGACGGCATCCCGGACTCCTCGCTGCAGACGTACGAGGCTGACCTTGGTGACCGCGCTGTGAACCAGCCTGCCGCCATCTTCCAGTCCTTCACGATCCCGCAGTCGCTCGCGCACTTTGAGGGCGAAGAGGGCAAGCTGCGTCGTCAGGCGCTGTCGATGGCCATCAACCGTGACGAGATCACCGACGTGATCTTCAACGGCACCCGTACCCCCGCGAGCGACTTCACGTCGCCCGTGATCGACGGTTGGTCTGACAGCCTCGATGGTGCAGAGGTTCTCGCATACAACCCCGACGAGGCTGTGAAGCTTTGGGCAGAGGCCGATGCAATGAGCCCCTGGGAAGGTACGTTCCAGATTGCTTACAACGCTGACGGTGGGCACGACGCCTGGGTCGACGCTGTGAACAACTCGATCAAGAACACCCTCGGCATCGAGGCATCGGGTAACCCTTACCCGACCTTCGGTGAGTTCCGCACTGACGTGACGGACCGCACCATTGACACTGCGTTCCGTACCGGTTGGCAGGCGGACTACCCGGGTCTGTTCAACTTCCTCGGCCCGCTATACGCCACCAACGCTGGTTCCAACGATGGTGACTACTCGAACGCCGACTTCGATGCTCTTCTCCAGCAGGGAAACACTGCTGCGGACGCGGCTACCGCGAACGGCTTCTACCAGGATGCACAGGAAATCCTCCTCCAGGACCTTCCCGCCATCCCGCTGTGGTACTCCAACGTCAACGGCGGCTACGCCGAGGGTGTGAACAACGTGCAGTTCGGATGGAACTCCGTCCCGCTGTACTACGAGATCACCAAGGGCTAGTCACAAGAACGGCCCGCCTCTCCATCGTGGAGGGGCGGGCCGTTCTGACGCCCGATCCAAACTTCTGGTGTAAGCGCTCTGCGCCTTGCACCAAGTCACGACTTAGCTGCCCTGCCGCGACCTAGCGGTGTGACGCGCGGTAATGTCGGTTTAGACTTTTCTCACTGTTCTCACCATTCAACGAAGAAACGAGGCGCGCACTTGCTGACGTACATCCTTCGTCGCGTGCTTCAAGCGATCCCTGTATTTTTTGGCACGACTTTCCTGATCTACTTCATGGTCTTCGCCATGCCCGGCGACCCCATTGCCGGTCTGTTCGGCGACAAGACGCCGAACCCGGCAGTGGCCGATGCTCTGCGTGCGCAGTTCAACCTGGACCAGCCGTTCATCATGCAGTACCTCCTGTACATGAAGGACTTCTTCACGGGCAACCTGGGCGTGACATTCTCTGGCCAGCAGGTCAGCGATGTGTTGGCACGAGCGTTCCCCGTTACCCTCAAGCTCGTCCTCATGGCCGTGGTGCTCGAGTTCATTTTGTCCGTCGTGATCGGTCTGATCTCCGGTCTTCGCAAGGGCAAGTTCTTCGACAACATCAGCCTGGTCGTCGCGTTGGTCCTCAGCTCGGTCCCCGTGTTCGTCGCCATGTTCGTGGCGCAGTACTTCGTCGGCATCAAGTGGGGATTGGCGCCGGTAACGGTCGGTGCGGATACCACCTGGGGAGCGATGTTCCTCCCGGCCGCTGTGATCGCCCTCACCGTGTATGTCACCGGAATGAGGTTGATGCGCGGTTCGGTCATTGAGTCGCGACAAGCTGACTACGTTCGCACCGCCTACGCCAAGGGACTGACGCACAAGCGCATCGTCCCGGTGCATATTGCTCGCAATTCACTGATCCCCGTGATTACCAACACGGCCGCTAGCTTTGGTGCGCTGATCGCCGGTACCACCGTGACCGAGGGAATCTTCAATATCCCGGGTATCGGCCAGGTGCTGTATCAGGCCATCACGCAGAGTGAAGTGCCCACCGTGGTCACGTTCGTCACGATCCTGACTGTGATCTATGTGATCGTCAACATCCTCGTCGATCTCCTGTACGCCGTCCTCGACCCAAGGATTCGCTATGTCTAATCGTCCATCTGAGCATTATGTCGCGCCCATTGAGGACGCGAATGTCGAGGTCGACGCGCTCAAGCTCAAGGAGCGCAAGAGCAATCTGTGGCTCGATGCGTGGCGTGACCTCCGTCGGCGCCCGCTGTTCTACGCGGCAGTTGCGATGGTGCTGCTCGTCACGCTGATGGCCTTGTGGCCCACGCTGTTTACCGACGTGCCGCCGAACTCCGAGTGCTCCTTGTCGAACAGCAACGGCGGCGCAGTCGCCGGCCACCCGATGGGGTTCACCCGTCAGGGATGTGACATCTATGCCCGTGTGGTGTGGGGCGCGCGCACCTCGCTCGCCGTTGGTGTGCTCGTCGTCGCCATTACCGCTGCGATCGGTATTCCGATGGGCGCGATCGCCGGCTTCTTTGGGGGCAAGATCGACTCGTTCCTCTCACGCATCGGCGACATCTTCTTCTCCATTCCTTACTTCCTCGCGGCGGTCGTCGTCATGTCGGTCCTGTCGGACCTGCGTAGCGTCTGGACCATCGCGCTCGCGATTGGTGGTTTCGCTTGGGCGTCTCTCGCTCGCATCCTGAGGGCCGAGATTCTTCAGGTGAAGAACAGTGACTACATCATGGCTTCAGAGGCCGTGGGCCGAGGGCGGATGTCGACGCTGATGCGTCACGCGCTACCCAACTCGCTGACGCCGGTGATTGTGACGCTGACGATTGCACTGGGCGCGGCCATCGTCGCGGAGGCCACGCTGAGCTTCCTCGGCGTCGGTTTGGGAGATACCGTCATGTCCTGGGGTAACGACATCTCCAAGGCGCAGACGTCGATTCGCACCGCGCCGATGTCACTGGTGTGGCCGTCGCTGGCGCTGACACTGACCGTGCTCGCGTTCATCGTGCTCGGTGAGCTGATCAGAGACGCGCTTGACCCGAAGGCGAGGGCACGCCGATGAGTGACTCACCCGTGACTGCCATAGACATGAATCAAGAGACGGATGTCCTAGTGCACGACAGCCACAACGTCGACCCCAACAAGCCGTTGGTAGAGATTCGCGATCTCGCCATCGGGTTCACCACCCAGGGTGGTGTTGTCGAGGCGCTCAAGGGCGTGTCCTTTGACATCTTCCCGGGCGAGACCGTCGCCATCGTGGGTGAGTCGGGTTCCGGCAAGTCCACGACTGCCCATGGCATCATCAACCTGCTTCCGGAGAACGGCAAGATCACCGGTGGCAGCGTGAAGTTCGAGGGCAAGGACCTCGCGACCGCCAAGAAGGCTGATCTTTACAAGGTCCGCGGCCGCGACATCGGCTTTGTTCCCCAGGACCCGATGTCGAACCTGAACCCGGTGTGGTCGGTTGGCTTCCAGGTTCGTGAGGCGGTCAAGGCCAATGGTCTGGCAACCAATAAGAAGGACGTGAACGCCCGGGCCATTGAGGTGCTCAAGGAGGCTGGGCTCGCAGATGCTGAGCGCCGTATGGCGCAGTATCCGCACCAGTTCTCGGGCGGTATGCGTCAGCGCGTGTTGATCGGCATCGGCCTAGCAGCCAACCCCAAGCTGCTCATCGCCGACGAGCCCACCTCAGCCCTCGACGTCACCGTGCAGCGTGTCATCCTCGACCACCTCGAGGCCCTCACGCGCGAGCGCAACACGGCGTTGTTGCTTATTACGCACGACTTGGGGCTGGCTGCCGAGCGTGCCACCAAGCTCATCGTGATGTACCAGGGCAAGATCGTGGAGGCTGGGCCCAGCCTTAAGATCCTGCAGAGCCCTCAGCACCCGTATACCAAGCGCCTCATCGCGTCGGCTCCGTCGCTTGCGTCGCAGCGCATTTCCGGCACCCACGTTGATCACGTGGGCGGGAAAGAGGCGGGTATCGATGTCGCGGACCTCGCGGCTAAACACGAGCGCGCCAAGGCGGACCAGGCAGCCACGCCGGTCGTCGAGGTCAAGGATCTCACCAAGATCTACTCGATCCGCAAGGGCAACTTCAAGTCCGAGCCGCTGCGTGCGGTAGACAATATTTCGTTCAGGATTCCCAAGGGCAGAACGCTCGCCCTGGTGGGGGAGTCGGGTTCGGGTAAGACCACGGCCGCCAAGATGGTGCTGGGACTCGAGAAGCCAACGAGCGGCGACATCTTCCTCGATGGCACCAACCTGGCGGGCGCCTCGCGCAGCGAACTCTTCAAGGTGCGTCGCAAGATGCAGCCGGTGTTCCAGGACCCGTATGGATCGCTCGACCCGCAGCGCTCCATCGGTGCGATCATCAGCGAGCCGCTCAAGGTGCACAAGGTGGGCGACAGCGCCTCGCGTGAGGCCCGCATCAAGGAGCTTCTCGAGCAGGTGTCGCTGCCCACGGCGGTCGCCAAGCGGTACCCCAACGAGCTTTCTGGTGGTCAGCGTCAGCGTGTGGCAATTGCTCGCGCCCTGGCACTCAAGCCGGAGATCGTGGTTCTTGATGAGGCCGTCTCAGCGCTTGACGTTCTGGTCCAGGCGCAGATTCTGCAGCTCCTCGCGGACTTGCAGTCTGAGCTCGATCTGACCTACCTGTTCATTACGCACGACCTTGCGGTGGTGCGTGTGGTGGCCGACGAGATCGCGGTCATGGAGCAGGGCAAGATCGTTGAGTCCGGCACCGCTGACGACATCTTCAGCAACGCCCAGACCGAGTACACCCAGAAGTTGCTGGAGGCCATTCCTGGCGCCGGCATCGAGTGGGGCGACGTCGAGTAGACCGCTCTAGAAGCTGAGGACAAACAGTCCGAAGCCCGCGACCAGCACAGCAATCGACAGCCAGTTGGGTCGGCGAGAAATCGCCTTCTCACTGGCTGTCGCCGTTTCCGGCGACAGGGTATTTTCCGCGCCCGATGCTGTGGTGGCTGGGGAAGTCACGGCGGCCGATGCATCGGCTGGCTGCGCGGTGAGGGTCGCCGAGGGCGCTTCGCCGCCCTTCCTCCACGCCTGGAACGCGTCGTCGACCATGTGTGCGGCGCTTCCGGAGGCGCTCTCGGGGGAGCTGCTGGGGCCGTTCGTGTAGATCAGAGTGGGGGCCTCGGGGTGTCCTCCTGTTTCGCCGGGGGTGATTCGTCGCGACTTCATGGCGCCGGGAGCAGGTGCGGCGAAAGCGCTGGTCTTGGACGCATCATCCGTCACCAGTTCGAGCGCCCATCGGGTGCGGATGGACTCTAGCCGCGCGAACGGCACGGTGGAGATCGTCACCACGTTGACCACTACGACGTGGTCGGAGAAAACATCGACGCGAGGGCGGAAGTACGCGGCGAAGGCGAGTCCCGCCAGGGCAGCGAGGAAGCCGAGCGCGGGCCGAGCCTCGTACCAGCCGCCGCCAATGAGAACCATGATGCCGATGACGGCGCAGAGACCCATGACGATGGTGGAGTAGATGAGCGAGGAGCGGGCTCGGAACTGTTTCATGCAGACATCGTGTCACGAGTCTCCACATGGCAACTAGACTTGACTCCCGTGGCCTTAACTATCGGAATCGTCGGACTGCCCAACGTTGGCAAGTCCACCATGTTCAATGCGCTGACCCGTGCGGGGGTGCTCGCCGCGAACTACCCGTTCGCGACCATCGAGCCCAACGTGGGAGTGGTGTCACTGCCCGACTCGCGCCTCGGGGTGCTGGCCGGAATCTTCGGCTCGGAGAAGATCCTCCCCGCGACGGTGTCCTTCGTGGACATTGCCGGCATCGTCAAGGGCGCCTCCGAGGGAGAGGGCCTGGGAAATGCGTTCCTCGCGAACATCCGCGAGGCCGACGCGATCTGTCAGGTGACCCGAGCGTTCGAGGATCCCGATGTGGTGCACGTCGACGGCAAGGTGGACGCTGCCTCGGACATCGAGACCATCAACACCGAGCTAATTCTCGCCGACCTGCAGACTATCGAGAAGGCTATCCCGCGCCTCGAGAAGGAAGTCAAGATCAAGCGCGCGGAGCCCGCCTTCCTCGCCGCGGTGCTCACCGCCAAGGAGATCCTGGAATCCGGCAAGGCGCTCAGCGCGGGCGCTAAGGAAGCGAAGCTTGACCTCGCGGACGTTAAGGAACTGTCGTTACTGACGGCCAAGCCGTTTATCTACGTATTCAATACGGACGATGCTGGGCTCGCCGATGAGGCTTTGAGGGCCAAGCTCGCCGCCCAGGTCGCGCCCGCCGAGGCGATCTTCCTCGACGCACAGTTCGAGTCCGAGCTTGTGGACCTCACCGAGGACGAGGCCGCCGAGATGCTCGCGGACTCCGGCCAGGAGGAAGCAGGGCTTGACCAGCTTGCGCGCGTGGGCTTCGACACCCTCGGACTGCAGACCTACCTGACCGCCGGCCCCAAGGAGTCGCGCGCGTGGACCATCCGCAAGGGTTGGACCGCGCCGCAGGCCGCCGGCGTCATCCACACGGACTTCGAGAAGGGCTTCATCAAGGCTGAGGTGGTCTCGTTCGACGACCTGGTCGAGTTCGGAACTATGGCCGATGCGAAGGCCGCTGGCAAGGTGCGCATTGAGGGCAAGGATTATGTGATGCACGACGGCGACGTGGTCGAGTTTAGGTTTAATGTGTAGCGCAACCTGACCGCGACGCTCGGCTACTGCCCTGGACGGTTGAGAATGTCGGCATCCCACGTCAGGTCTGCTCCCTCATTGAGGGGGAGCGCTTCAATGGCGGGGTCCTGGACTAAGTCCAATACGAGTTCGTGGCTGCCGGCGACCAATGTGGAGTCGAAGTCGATTTCGGTCACCATGGCCCAACTTCTGTCCGCGGGCCAAAGGATGCTCGGAGATTGCGGGAATTGCGCGGAATGGTGCCAGGGCACCTGATTCACCCAACTCTGCTGGCGGTAGAACTGCGGTGCACACTTATATAGGTAGTAGGCGCGCCCTGGCAGTTCCAGCTTTTCGCCATTGACCACTTCCGCCGGCAGGAGGCCAGAACCAGGTCCGACTTCCCCTGTGGAGAGCGGGGAAGTGTCTTTGAGGACACGCCCGTCGTCTGAAAATGTGAGCATGGCATAGCCGGCCGAACTTGTGAGGCCACCCCACCCTTCCCAGATGGCGGAGACACCGTCGTCTGGGGTGGATGTGTGTTCGCAGAGCCAGGCGGCCACTGCAGCCAGGGTGTCCGGTGCGAGGTTCCCGGTTTCGGGTTCCGAGTAGCGCCAGCCCTCGCTGTCCATTATTTCCTGCTCGCTCATTTCCTGCCCGATGAGCCGATGGAACTGGGCCAACGGGTGCATCTTGGTACCAAAGGTTCTCGCGATGTCTGACCACCGAACCTGTTGCTCTTCGAGGGCGACGACTCCCATTCGGGGATGACCGTGCCACGTGCCGGTGCCCTGCGGGCGGTCCCGCGTTACCGGATGGAAGATTCTGGCGTAGGCGGGAAAGCCTCGCGGTACGACGGAGTGCATGTCATGCCACACCGTGTCCAGCAACGGCTTGAGCCACTCACCGGCGGTGGCATCGGGCATCGTGTCCATGGCGACAGCCTAGCCACCGGAGCAGGGATCCAACCTGTGCGACCCAAACCGTGCACCTGCCGCATAGCGTCGGGTTGTGTGTGCCACAGCCGTGACAGGGGGCCGCGCTGGGTGCGTGTTCCCGAGGGGAATCTGGCCTGCCGAGGTCGGCCACGCCAAAGCCTCCGTGGAGGGGTCTGTGCGAGAGATTCAGGGGTTATTCCGCTACGGAACGCGGTGGAGTTCCGCTTTTCGCTTTAACCCCTGGGGGCATGGCGGAGACTTCTCCGCTTGTCATTTCGGTCAGCGACGCGCTCGTCCGTCATCTCTTGCTCCATCGCAGCGTGAGTAGGTACTCCCGCGCCATTGCAGAGGCAGTCTGGATCTCGCGATCAGCGATCGCATCAAGGTTGCTGAGCGTTCTGGCAGGCATCACCTCCGAACTTGCGTCGCAGAAGCAGTAGATCCATCGTGACTTTGCGACTGCGCGTGTAGTGAAATGCCAGTGATACTGCTCGCAGTGTGTTTGATATGGCACGATGTTCATATGGCCCGTGTGGTGGGGGGAGACGGACCCGATCTAGCAAAGGACAAGATGGTCGACGTAGCGGAAAAACTCGACACGAGACTGGTGGGGCCTCTCGATCCCAACGTGCAAACGATAATCGAGGATTTCGTTGAGGTCTGTCACCCCGTCGAGTCTCTTCCGATCCTCGTGTTGCGTGACAACGCGACTGCGGCGGTCTTTGTGGAAGTTCACCTGCTCGCCGACGCACTCGTGCGGGTAGCGACTCTCGACGTACCCCTGGATCCGGATGACTCCGGCGACTACCGCGCGAACCGCGAGGTAGTCGAGGACCACGTGGCATTCGCCAAGATGAAGGAAGATGCCACGAACGCTCGTGCGTTCAGCAACCTGGTGTGCGAGTTTACGACCGCTTTCGATGAAGATCATCCGTTGAAGGTAATCGGCGGTCAGCACCGATTCACTGCCATCCAGGAAGCGCTCGAGAACGGCGTCAACGAGCACCATGGAGTGAAGCTTTACTTCGCCCTGGACAACGAGCAGAGACTCGACGTCCAGTTGATCTCGAATACCAATATCGCCGTCTCGACAGACTTGTTCGACCGCATGACCGAAACACTCGCAGGGCCGGAACTGCGTGAATGGTGCCAGAAGGTCGGGCTGCTCGAGAAGGACGAAGACTTCGCCGACCGCCGGGCCCGAGGCAATCCGATCACGGTGCGCGCCGCTCGGACTTTTATCGTCAACTACTATCGCGGCACTGAAGTGGAGCCGAAGAAGTTCGATAAAACGGCTACGACTCCAGCGCTGCTCAAGTCCGGCGTGAACGTCGAAGAATGGGAGACGCTTAAAGCGCAGAACCCCACGTTGTGGGAAGACAAGAACTTGCAAACAGCAGGTCGGGAGTTCGCACTTCTGGTGGATGCTCAGCGCAAGCGTTTCACAACGGCCGCAGGAAAACTGAAACCAGGGTCCGCGGATTCGGCAGAGAAGGCGATGAACTATGCCGTGCTGAGCGCGTGGGCGTACGTCGCGGGTGTCCTGAGTAAGAACAAGACACGTCAGAGGCGGCATTTTGCACTGAGAACAGTGCAGAACAAGGACCCACTGAACGCCGCCGCTCTCGGGAAGGGGCGACACAAAGCTGATCAGGAAAACTATCGCGGCCTCGGGTATCGCACAGACGCGAAGGAGCGCAACCGCCTCGTGGAGCTCTTCTACCTACAGGCAGAGGACGGCTCCCAGATCACAACCGCCAAGATCGATCTGGCGATCAAGAAAGCCGTTGCTAAGGAAGCGCTGCTCGAAGTATCCAAGGCATCTGCGAAGGCAAAGTCCGAATGAGTATGGAAGCTGACGGCTTCTCAATCCGTCTGCTAGACGAGGCCAAGCGTTTTCTCGAGAAAGCGGAAGTGGCGTCCGGCGATGAGCAGGACGCATGCCTTCACGCGGCATTGATTGTCGGGTTCAGTGCGCTTGAATCACACCTGAACGGCATCGCCGAAGAATTGTCATCCCGTACCAATACAGACCTCCTCCACAAAGCGATCCTTCTTGAAAAAGACATCAAGATTGAAAACGGAGTGTGGAACCTTGGTAAGGACAAGTTCTATCGGCTCGAAGACCGGATAGCGTTCCTGGCTGCGGAATACTCCGGCAAGGCGCCTTCGGCCTTTACCTGGTGGTCCTCCCTGCGCGACGGGATGAAGGTGCGCAACTCTCTCGTCCATCCCCGTGACGCCATCGTGCTGAAGTTGTCGGACGTGCAGAGGTTCTTAGGCGCGATTGTTGAAGCCCTCAACGACATTTACCTCGGCGTCTTCAAGAAGGGGCACCCGTCGTTCAACCGCGGACTCCAGTCGACAATGTCCTTCTGACAGGTGTCGCCGTTTAATTGTTTGAGGCCCGGGATAGTGCCATGCAGGCCGACTCGCTTGTCAACTCGCGATAGCTTGGCAAGTGCCGGAACGCGGTGGAGTTCCGCTTCGCGCTCTAACATCTGGTGACGGGTTCCTCGCGAGATCTGTCCGAATCGAGTTTCGGTTGCAACGTGCTGGCTGAAGTTAGCTACTGAGTGCCTGGTGAGTAGCCAGTAGGTTGGTTCTACAGCGCTTCACCGTGCCAGCAGTATGCAGCGTGGTTGGGATCCTTGATTTGGGGGAGATTCTTGGACGGGGGGAACTTGAGCAGTGGCGACGAAGTCGATGGCTTTCTCGAGCGGGAGTTCGTCGCCGCTCCAAAGGTGCTGACGTCGAGCCTCTATCACTACACCTCTTCGGACGCTGCCATTCTGGGAATTCTTGCCAATCGAAGCATCCGGATGTCTCCTTTCCAGGGGACGAACGATCTTTGGGAGTCTCGGCCCCTTTGGCCGAACCTTGAGGGCGAGTCTAGCCGCGGCGAGTCCACTCACGAGGATGTCGTCAGTATCTGGGAGGACATCGATCGCTACATTCGGGGATACTCGAAGGTGGCGTGCTTCACCCAAGACTGGGAACTGCCAGCTTCAGCAATGCGGCCAGATGCGCTTCGCGGTTGGGCCCACTTGTCATTATGGGCGCATTACGGAGCCAGGCACACCGGTGTGTGTCTTCGGTTCGACCGAGACCGGCTTGTAGCCGCTTTTGAGGCCGGGCGGGAGAACGCCATCCATCAATTCCACGGGTCGGTCCGGTATCGCAGTGCGGAATTTGGAGACGGACCCCATGGCATCAGCCTTGAGCAAGCTGAGGAGTTCGGTATCGATGCTGTTGCGCTTCGATACGCACACGTTCATCGCGACCGAGTATTCTTCCGCAAGCATGCGGATTGGGCCAGTGAGGCCGAATTCAGATTGGTCCGAACAGACCTTTCCACCGAACCGCACTATTTCGACATCACTGATGCCCTCACCGGCGTCGTGTTGGGAGATGCATTCCCGAACGACCGGATGCCGGCGTTGCTCGCGATGCTGGCCAACTTCGACGATGTGGAGCTGCTGCAGGCTAGGTTCCACAACCGCGCTTTCCATCTGTTCCCTAGAGAAGCGCTTGCTGAGCCCGAGCCACCACCCACGCCAATGCCGACGACCGCTTCAACGATTCCGCCGCGGCGCCCCGGGGATCTCGCCCATCGACTGGACTCGCTTGAAGAGGCGGAACGGACCGCGGGCACCGACCGACAGGCAGCGATTCAGGTTGCTGCACCCGTGCTCCAGACATGGCATGAAGGCCTCTGGGAGCGGCCTGAGCTGTGTGCGGACTGGTCGCGCATTCTCGTTAACTTTTATCCCCATGCAACTGCGATCCCAGAGGAAGAGCGGTGCAAGCGTCCGGGAGTTCCGGGCGAAGTCATCGCCTACGAGGCTGGGCTCATGATGGTCGGTGAACATCAACCGCAATACAGCTTCACTTGGGTCATGGCGATCGCTCTCCAGATCATGCCAAGCGGCGCAGGGCGACTGCATGCGTGCATCACGACGGAGGAATGGAGAATAGCAGGCAACGACCGGCGGGAGCTCTACCGAAACGTACGCGACGCGAGTCCGGACGAGCTCGTGGAAGCGTCGCGCGAAGTGCTGGCGGGTCTGATTGAAGCGCTACCAGATGCTCGATCAAAGTTTGATGAACTCCGTGGAGCGTGAGTATGAGGAGAGCTACCCAAGGACCTGACGGCGGTTGTATGCCTTGAGGCTATTTGGTCACGGAACGTGGTGGCCTTAGGTTTCGCGCCCTAATGTCTTGTGACGGTGACGCCACTACTGCTCACCAGCCTGGGCTCTTTCACTCGGCGCGCGGGTATGTGGCCTATGCAAGAAGGACCGCGGCTTGCGCTCTGCAGGATCACGAAGACTCGATGACCCGCCAGCGGAACGTGACGTACGGCGCGATGTAGAGGACGTCCGTGCTCTCTCGCTGCACGTCCAGTATCTCTACGACAGCGAGCCGACCGTGTTCATTCATTAGTACTACGCGCTCGCCGATGCGCGGGGTCACAGTGCGACCGGGTACGAGGTGCTCCTCCAGCGCCCCGTCGTCGGTCGTCGCGCTACGGACCAGTCCGACGGCCTTCACCGTGTCCCTGTAGACGTACACCGAGTCATTGCCGCAACCGCTCACGTGAAGTGCAAACTCGGAGACTCCAAAGCCCCATCGGAATGTCTTCTGAGGTGCGTCGTCGTAGGAAAATTGGATCTCGCCCGTTAGTTCTGGGCTACGCCATTGGGAGGGCTCTGTTCGTGCGGCTTGGTGGTCTAGCCGAGTGGCTCGCTCGCGTAAAGTCGCGATCGACGTGGCGCTGTCTCGGTTGGCAGGGAGCCCGGCGACCCAGCGCCATAGGTCCTCGATCTGTTCGGAGCCGGGGAACTGTTGCAGACTCGCTGGAGCGTAGTTGAAGACGAACCCCCTAGGCAACCTGCTGCCGATCCAATCGGGTAGTAGGCAATTCGGGTTGTCGACGAAGAGTGCGGTTAGCCAGGAGGGTTCGTGGGTCTCGAAGGCCTCGGCAATCCAGCGATTCTCCTTGCCGACCCCAGATTCGGGCAGCGTGTTTGCACGCTCGACGTAGTTCTCGTCCATGATGAGAAGGACTCGCCTGGAATCGGTAACCCGCCTCATGAACCCGTTGAGGTCTTCGCCATAGTCGACATCAGCGTCCAGAAGCACGTTGAAGCCAAGCGCCTTGAGTTGGGCGGCTAGCAGGTGCACCCACTCCCGGTGCTTCACCGACGTCCACGCGTACGAGACGAACAGGTCTGCGCTCACTGGTTCGCCCCCACGCTCTATTGCGAGTCCTTTGTGACTGCGCTGGGGTCTCGTGGCAGATCTGCCACGAGACCGTTCGGCCCGTACCAACGCCGTTCCCCTGAGGTGAAGCTCACTTCGCCGACAAGCCTGTCGCCGTGGACCCAACCGGTGAGGTCCGGCTCGTTGTTCCCAACCTCCGGTTTGAACCCCCATGGGCGAGATTCTTCGCGGCGGACATCTGGCGGGGGGAATGCTGAAGGCGTTCGGTGGCCCCCGCCTACGGCGCACAGGGACCGCCGCACATATTCGATGTAGTTCAGCAGGTCGCTGGCGTCGCGGCGCCGCAACTCGTCGGGGCGATCCGGTTGTTTTGACTGGTTGTAGCGGACCAACCAGATAAGCCCGTCCCATCGCTCGCGGACCTCCGCGGGAAGCGCGTGAGCTTCGCTAGACCCTGCTTGCAGCAGCACCGAAGCACGTCGGTTGCGTTCGTGGTGAACGTCCGCTGTGGCTCGGACTCTCACGAAGGAGGCTGAGCGGTCTTCGTCATCTTGCTTCACGGTCGTGAAATCCGCGAGCGCCGCGATCAGCCGGTCCGCTGCGAAGGAACGGCGCCGATCTTCTTCGACGCGCTGTGCTTCTTGCCGCTCTTTCGCGGCGAGGTCCGTCTCATGCTTCAGCACCTTGGCCGTTTGGCGTGAGCCTACCCAGGCAGAGAGGACACCACCAACCAGCGCGCCTAAGAGTGCTGCCAGTAGTTCGGTCATGTTGAACAATGTAGCTTCTGGGACCGACAGTGCCCGCGCGCTGGCACACTACCTCATGACACCCAGGAGGACGCGGTCGCTCGAGACACTTCGGCAAGATGCTGCCGTGCGGGCACCGGTGAACGATGCAGCACAGAGGTTATTCGGCTACGGAACGTGGTGGAGTTCCGCTTTAACGTCTAGCGGTAGTAGCCCTCTTCGCTATGCAGTGAGCGCGATCAGATCGTTCGGCAGCAACATCGCCGAATGACTGTGGCAGCGTGAGCGGGTGCCCCACATCGATACCGGAGGTCCTCACCTATTCCGTCACGCCAGGCTGCTCACCAACTCAGTAAGACGAACACCTAGCCCGCTGAGACATTCAGTGTGTTGATGGTTTTGGTGACGCGCTCACCGTCTTTCTCGAGGAAGACGATCTCGCCGAACTCGAGATGCGACCAGTCGTCACCCTCGGTCAAGGGCTCGGAGGCGAATATGACACCAGTCGCGTCATCCTCGCCGCACTCCTCAAAGTTATAGGTCGTTGCGTCGTGTTCGAAGTTGCGCCCCATCAGCAGGTACATCGGTTCGAGGAGCATCGAAAGGGCGAAGTCGTCGCTGTCAGGGGCTGACTTTCGCAGCTCCTTCCAGTCGCCGACGGGGTTGGTCTCACCGTGGTGACCGAGGCCGACGTTGACACCGATGATGCGGCCGGCCGACACGAGGGCCATCTTCAGCTTGGTCAGAGCGCCGAGGTCGAGTTCTTTCATCGCCTGGGCGATCAGCTTGATGAGCTTTTCGATCGCTCGTTGGACGTCCTCGTTGCTGTCACCTTCGAGCAGCGAGAGAAGCAGCACGTAGATGAACTCGGTGTCCGTGTTTCCGCGCAATTGTTTTAGATACCGATCCTCGCAGTGCTGCAGCAACTCGCGCTGCAGGAGCTGCCAGTTGGGAAGGTATCCATTCTGGGCGACAATCCACGGCGTCTTCGCGAAGGAGAACGGGTGGCAGTTCTCGTCGACCATCACGACCTTCGAGTTGTACGCCGCGGCCCGCACGTGCGCCAGCATCGTGCTGGCCTGGAGGCTGGGGATCATCCGGCTGGCATTGTCGTCGTAAAAGGCCGCCATGGGTCGGCGGTAGATGAAGGGGTCTTCGGGCTTCAGCAAGTGCTCGCCCCAGATTCCGAATCCCCACCCGGCCAACTGGAGCTCGGGGTGCTGTTCGGGGTCGAGTGCCTGATTGATCAGGCTGTTCTGTGGCTTGAGTAGGAGGTTCTCCAGGGGTGTCTCAGGACCGAGGTAGGCGAGCACGCGGCACATACGTCTCCTTCATTTGGCTCCTGCCATCCTATGCTCGTTGCAGGGTGCCGGTGATGGACGCGGTGGCGAATACGCGCCGGCGCGCGGGTAGTCTCGTGAGATGAGTGCTTCAGCACAATCCACAGTGGCTTTCCACGATCGCTTCGCCCAGGCGCTCCCGGAAATGTGCACCCCATGGGAGGCGCAAAGGATTCACAGTCCTCAGTTGCTGGTGTTCAACGAGCCCCTGGCGGCAGAGATGGGCCTCGACCCCGCCGCCCTGCAAAGTTCTGACGGGTCGCGCCTCCTGACCGGCAACCTTGTCCCCGAGGGCGCCACTCCAGTCGCGCAGGTATATGCAGGGCATCAG
The DNA here is from genome assembly GCF_000975135.1 of Demequina aurantiaca. Lineage (GTDB taxonomy): Bacteria > Actinomycetota > Actinomycetes > Actinomycetales > Demequinaceae > Demequina > Demequina aurantiaca. The sequence continues at coordinate 1,318,786 of NZ_BBRF01000001.1, forward strand.
TTTGGCCACTACTCTCCTCGGCTCGGTGACGGACGCGCGTTGCTGTTGGGTGAAATCGTCAATGCCAGCGGGAACCTCCGGGACGTCCACCTGAAGGGGTCCGGGCGTACACCTTTCGCCCGTGGTGGCGACGGCCAAGCGGCAGTGGGGCCGATGCTGCGCGAGTACATTCTCAGCGAGGCTATGCACGCCTTGGGTATTCCCACCACGCGGTCGCTCGCGGTGACGAGCACCGGTATGTCCGTTTATCGTGACACCGAGCTTCCGGGGGCTGTGCTGACACGGGTGGCTAGCAGTCATCTCCGCGTAGGGACCTTCCAATACGCGCGAGCCACGGGCGACGTCGAGCTTCTGCGCAGACTCGCAGATCATGCAATCGACCGTCACTACCCGGCTGCAGCGAAGGACGAGAATCCTTACCGTGCCTTGCTTACGGACGTCATTTCTGCTCAAGCGTCGCTGGTTGCTCAGTGGATGCTGACTGGCTTCGTTCACGGAGTGATGAACACCGACAACATGACCATCTCGGGAGAGACCATCGACTACGGGCCCTGTGCGTTCATGGACGCCTTTAACCCCTCCACGGTCTACAGCTCAATCGACCAGGCGGGGCGCTACGCCTACGCCAACCAGCCCGCTGCAGCCGAGTGGAATCTCGCCCGTCTTGCGGAGTCACTGCTGCCGCTCCTTCACGAGGATGAACAGCGAGCGGTAGAGATTGCTACCGCGGCGATCGGAGGCTTCGAGGCAGATTACCTGGCCGCCTGGTCGAGGGGTGCGAGCGAGAAGATCGGTCTGCGCCACGAGGCGGACGGCGATGCCGCATCAGTGCTGGTGCAGGAGTTTTTTGCTCTTCTCGAGGAACATCAGGCAGACCTCACGTTGGCCTTCCACCGCCTCGGCGCCGCCGCTTCCGGTTCAGCCGAGCAGGCGAGATTCCTTTTCGATGGTGCCGCAGGTTTCGATGATTGGATGGAGCGCTGGCTGCAGCTTGGCCCCGACCGCGACTTGATGAGCCATGTCAACCCCATTTATATCCCTCGTAACCACCTCGTCGAAGAGGCGCTTGCGTCGGCCACCGAGGGGGATCTGGCCCCGTTGCGTCAGCTTTTGAATACCGTGACCCGCCCCTACGAGGAGCGCCCGGGGCTAGAACGCTATGCCGCGCCGGCTCCCGCCGACTTTGGCGCGTATAGAACTTTCTGCGGAACCTAGTTCTCATCCTTACGGGTATCTTCCGAGGAGCAGGGTCACCATGAGGCCGCTGGCAAATTAGTCAGCACTCACTGTATAGTCAGTGCATGCTGACTATTACCTCTCGCCTTGACGTGATGAATCGGCTCGGCCGAGCGATGGCCGACCCGACTCGTTCCCGCATCCTGATGACCTTGCTTCGGGGGCCGAGTTACCCCGCGGTGTTGTCTCGGGAGTTGGGGTTGACGCGCTCCAATGTCTCGAATCACCTGGCGTGCCTCCGCGACTGCGGGATTGTGGTGGCGGAGCCCGAGGGAAGGCAAACGCGCTACGAGATCGCCGACCCCCACCTAGCAAGGGCGCTCACGGCGCTGGTGGACGCGACCCTCGCCGTCGACGAGAGCGCACCGTGCATCGACGCGGCGTGCTCCGTTCCCGGCTGCTGTGATGAGGGAGCTGAGCAGTGACCGCTGCAGTACTCTCGCCAGAGCGCACCGCGGTGCTACGGGGGCGGATCAAGATCGTCGTGGCGATCACCATCATCTGGAACGTCATTGAAGCGACCGTCGCCTTGATCGCTGGCAGTGTTGCGTCCTCGGCAGCACTCATCGGCTTTGGGCTCGACTCCATCGTCGAGGTGTTCTCCGCCGCCGCGGTGGCCTGGCAGTTCGCCATCCCGGACCACGAGAAGCGGGAGAAGACCGCACTGCGAGCCATCGCCGTGTCGTTCTTCGCCCTCGCCGCGTACGTGTCGGTCGACGCGGTGTTGTCGCTGACGGGGCTGCGAGAGCCGGAGCACTCCCCGGTTGGAATCGCGATCGCGGCGCTGAGCCTTGTCGTGATGCCGTTCCTGAGTTGGTTCGAGCGACGCACCGGTCGGGAGCTCGGTTCTGCATCGGTCGTCGCCGACTCGAAGCAGACGCTCATCTGTACGTACCTAAGTGCGACGTTGCTGGTTGGCCTGCTGCTGAACAGTCTGCTCGGATGGGCGTGGGCCGACTCCGTGGCTGCTTTGGTGATCGCGGCCTTGGCCGTCCGCGAGGGCATTGAGGCGTGGAAGGGCGACGCCTGTTGCGTCACGCCGGTCGCTGCACTCACCGGGGAGCGTGAGGCTGACGCTTGCGAGGACGGCTGCTGTACCCCTCGATGAGATCGAGGCTGATGCGGCCCGGTGCGAGGGCTCGTTGGCTTGGGCGCGTCGCCAGTCCTGAAGCGTACGATCGTGTGGTGAATGGAGATAGCCGGGACCAAGAGCTATTCCTCGCGGGCGGCTGTCTCTGGGGTGTGCAGGCATTCGTCGCCACGCTACCTGGGGTGACGTTCACAGAGGCCGGCCGGGTCAATGGCACCAGTCGGCGCCTCGACGGTGACTACGACGGCTATGCCGAATGCGTGAGAACACGGTTCGATCCACGTGTCGTGACCGTCGAGCAACTCTTGACGTACCTTTTTGAGATCATCGACCCGTATAGCGTGAACCGGCAGGGCCCAGACGTCGGAGAGAAGTATCGGACCGGGGTGTATTCCGAGCACCCGGCACACCTCGAGGCCGCGCGAGCCTTTATCGCCGCCAGAGACGACGCCCATCGGGTCGCCATCGAGGTGCTGCCGCGTGCCAACTATGTGCCAAGCGCGGACGAGCATCAGCATCGCCTCGATCGGTTCCCTGAGGATTCCTGTCACGTCCCGGTGGAACTGCTGACCAAGTATCGCGCGTAAGTAACCGACGCGGGCTGAAGTGTCCGGCGCACGCTAGTCCGCAGGAGCGAGTGGCCATTCGAGCGCGCATTCGCTCTGGTAGGCCAGAGGCGAATGGTCGATCGGGTCCGTGAATTCCAGGCGCCGGGCGACGAGTTGCAACGGGCTCGAGAAGTCGGCCGGGTCGACATCCTGGATGCTTGGATAGAGCGAGTCTCCGACGATGGGCAATCCGATGTCGGACATCTGCAGGCGTAGTTGATGAGTCTTGCCCGTGACGGGCGACAACCGGTAGCGCGCGTACTGGCCGCGAGTCTCCATGAGTTCAACCAAAGTCTCCGCGTTGGGCTCCCCAGGAACGAGCTCGGCCTGCAGACTGTCGCGCCGCTTCTCGATGCGCCCTACAAGACGCCGCGGAAACTCGAGAGTCGGGTCGAACGGCGCCACGGCATCGTACGTCTTGACGGCGGTACGTGACTGAAACACCCCGGCGTAGGCGCCGCGAAACTCGCGGCGTGCGCTGAATACCAGCACTCCAGCGGTGAGTCGGTCCAGTCGATGTGCCGGAGCCAGTTCGGGCAGGTCCAGCGCCAGTCGCATCTTGACTAGGGCGGTCTCCTGTACGTGAGCCCCGCGCGGGGTCGTGGCCATGAAGTGAGGCTTATCGACCACCACAAAGCGCTCATTGGCTTCGAGGACCGTGATGGGGAACGGCACGGGAATCTCGGGTGCGAGCGGGCGGTGAAACCACACAAAACTGTGCGGCCGGAAGTCCTCGTCTCCGCTCAACGATCGTCCCGACTGATCGACGAACTCGCCGGCCTCCAGCATGGTCCCGACCATTGCCTTGGCGGGGAGGCGATCCATGAGGAACTCACGCATCGTCGTCCAGGGCTGCACCTCGCCAGCGGCAATGCCCGGCGTTCGTAGCCATGCCGCATCGAGTCCATCACGCTGCGGCAGCGGGGAGCGTGGCGGCATTAGCGCGGAACTTGAATGGTGACGGTTCCGCCGCCGTAGCCGTTGGCCTGGTCTCGCCCCTCGACGGTGACCTCGGCGACGTCGTCGGGGATCGCGAACGCGGCGCTGGTGCGGGTGAACGGCTGCTCGCTCGCGTGATCGTGGCCCAACTGGTGCTCGGACAGCACCTCGCCGTCTGGGGAGAGCACGCGCCAACCATCGGCGTAGCGGCTGGGTGTGTCGTACGGCGAGGAGATCGTCACCGCGATCGTGAATTCGTCGCGGCTGGCGCTGAGTTCCGCTTCGAGCACATCCGGGAACTGTTGTTCCAAGGCGTCGCCCGACCGGCCGGGGGGCGTCGCGGAGCTGCTGACGCTAGGCGCCGATGACGAGTCGCCACCCTCGCTCCCATCGGACGATGGGGAACAGGCCGCGAGGAGCGCGCCGCACAGCGCGATCACGGCAATAGGCAACCCGGTGCGTCTCATGCGTTCCGACGCTATCAGCCGCTGACGCCTAGGGCGCCACCGATGGTGGAGTGGTCGGTGACGCTTTCCAGGATGCAGGCGGCGAGATCACCGCGGGAGATTGAACCCGAGAGCTTCCCCTCTTCTCCTACCCTCAGCGCGGTCCAGGAACCGGTCGGTTGCCTGTTGTTGAGGCTCGTGGGTCGGACGATGGTCCAATCCAAACCCGATGCCCTCACGGCGGCCTCCTGCTCGGTGTGGTCGGCTAGCGCCTTGCCCAACAGCAATGTGATGAAGGGGCGCATCAAGGCGGGTAGCTGGGTGATGGACTCGCCTGCGCCCAGTGACGACAGAATGACGAGCCTGCGGACGCCCGACTCCTTCATGGCGGCAATGACGCTTTCGGTGATGGCGGTGCGCGGCTGGGAGACGCCCTTGGTGCCGCCCACGGTGACCACCACAGCATCGGCTCGGGCCACAGCGTCCGCGACGATGGCTGGGTTGGTCGCGTCGCCGGCGATGGCCCGGATGCCATCCGGTCCGGTGCCGGAGCGCGAGAGAGAAGTGACCTCGAAGTCGGCCGCGTGGGCAAGGGATGCGACCTGGGCGCCGGTGCCTTGTGAGCCGCCGATGATAGTGATCTTCACGATTCCCTCTTCCTCGAATTGGGTGGCCTTCTGGGGCAAGTCTAGGTCGCCGCTGGCGGCGCCTCGGAGTCGGGGGAGCGCCTCCGCGAACTTTCCGCGCCCCCGGTGCGGGTGCCTTCGCTCCAAACTCCCTACTATGGAGCAATGGCCGAGGCAGCAGTAGTCACACAGCATCGTCTGGCCCCCGTGAAGCAGGCGGTAGCGCAGCTTTCGCCCGGGTACTTTGCGCTGGTCATGGGTACGGGCATTATTTCCGTCGGCCTCAAGGACCTCGGCTTCGATTCGTTCTCCGGCGTGCTGCTCACGATCGCCTTAGTGGCCTACGCGGTGCTGTGGGTGCTGTTCCTCTGGCGGGCCATCGCGTTCAGGCGCGAGTTCTTCGCGGACGTACGCAACCCCGAGAAGGTGTTCGCGTTCTTCACCATCGTCGCAGCCACCGACGTACTGGCAGTTCGCTTGTTCTTGGAGGAGCGGCCGCACGTCGCGATGCCACTGGTGTTCGTGGGTGCCGGTCTCTGGTTCGTCTTTGGCTATGTGCTGCCCTGGCAAGTGCTGATGGCGCGCGACGGCAAGTCGGTGCTGACGCACACCAACGGCACGTGGTTCATCTGGGCGGTCGCCAGTCAGTCCCTCGCCATCGGTCTCGCACAGTCGCAGCCGTTCCTCAACGGATCGACATATTGGGTGGGGCTACTCGCGGTGTTGTCCTGGTCCGTGGGGGTCGCGTTGTATCTGGCCGTCGCACTGTTTGTGATGTTGCGCATCATTCACTATGGGCTTACCCCCGAGGAGTTCGAGCCCCCGTATTGGGTGTCTATGGGTGCGCTCGCGATCGCAGTCGTGGCCGGCGTGAACGTGGTGGGGATGGATTCAACGCCGATGGTGGACGTCGCGAGCGCGATCATCGGCGGGACCGTGGTGATCTTCTGGTGCATCGCCGCTTGGCTGATCCCCATGCTGCTGGGAGCGGGCGTGTGGCGCCACTGGATCCACAAGGTGCCGCTGCGCTACGTGCCGACGATGTGGTCGATGGTCTTCCCGATGGGCATGTTCGCCGTCGCATCAATCAGTTTGGGCCAGCTCGACGCACTGCCCATTGTCGAGAACATCGGCAAGGTGAGTTTGGTGGTCGCTGTCACGGTCTGGACCATGGCGATGATTGGCATGCTGAGACGGATCTCGTGGACGGCGAGAGCCGCCTTTAGCCGCGCGGGCGCAGCCGACCGTGAGGAAGCTCGGGCGCCGGCACCGGAGGGGGCTGTCCCTCGGGAAAAGTTCCGAAGCGGGGGCTCGGACTAAAGGACGATGCCGTGGCTGGCTCGGCGCTGATCTCCGCCTGCCAGGCCGTTCGGTAGGCGACGATTTCATCGTGGGTGCGGGCGACGAAGTTCCACCACATGACGATATGCTCGCCCAGTGGTTCGCCTCCCAGAATGAGTGCACGCACGGGCGAGTCGCCCGCCTCTAGCCGCAAAGAACGGCGTCCCGTCGGCTGGTAGAGGAGGTGGTCCTGGGGTACCGGTTCGCCGTTAACCCTCAGGTCGCCCGAGTCAAGCAGGATTCCGTGTTCAAAGGACGGATCGACGTCCAGTTCCAGAGTCGCTCCGGCGGCGAGGGTCGCCTCGGCTCCCAGGAGCGGCGGGGTATACGTCGTCACTGGCGAGGTCGAACCCGCCAGCGAGCCAAGGAAAACCCGTAGTCGCGTGCCCTCGCCAACCACGGCATCGGGCGCGTAGTGGTGAAAAGTGGGCGCCATGTGCCTGGTCGTCTCCGGCAGGGCGAACCACAGTTGAACCCCATGCAGGGCCGTAGTGATCCGCAAAGCACCACGAGCCGATCAGGCTTCTCCGGCGCTGCGGTAGCGTGCGCCGGACGTTCATGGCGCGTAGCCCACCTAGGGGGACCCGCCGGGGCTCAAGCATCTCGGCACTGCCGTGTGATTCTTCGGAGGTGCCCACGACCTCGCGCGGAGTTGCGTCCAAGTTGCTCATGGGGTCCAGTTTATGAGCCTGTCGCCAGCGAGGGCTCGTCTGAGTCGTCGCCCGTGATGTGTCCCCGTTCTTGGTCCTTCTTGAGGGGAGGATGGCGGACGAGTATCACCACAAGGGCCACCAACACGATCGAGGTAATCGCGATGGGTATAGGAATGATCGGATCGGCAAGCACCAGCGCCGCGCCCGCTGGGATGGCGATATTGACGGTGCGATCCGCGTGTTCGCGCACCGTCACCCACCAGACCGTGAGCATGAACACCGCGACGGGAATTGCGATGGTGAGTGATGCTGCCATCTCGCCGATGTGTGCCTCGTCGGTCAGCGCATCAATCTCGACCTCAACCCCCACGGAGACGGCGGCCGCAGCGGCCAGGATGATGTAGTGCCCATACCCGTAGCGCACCGAACGAGAGAAGGACCCGATCTCGCGGTGGTGCGGGGGCCAGAAGTAGATCCACCAGAGGGAGGCAGTGACCACGAGGGTCAGCACTGATAGTGAGATCAGAGAAGCCAAGTCGCCGTCTCCCTGAAGTGCCTCAATGATGGCGTTGGCGGAGGCGAGCAGGCTCTCGCCCAGCACGATGATGGTGAAGAGGCCAAAGCGTTCGGTGATGTGATGCGGATGCCAGGGTGTACTCGTCTCGCGCTCGGCAAGAATGGGAACTGCGAGCTCCGCCGCGATCAGGAGCAGCAGGACTACCGTCGACAGCGGCGACTCGGGGATCAGAAGCCATCCGAGCCAGAGCACCTGAGTGGTCGCAATGCCGAACGCGTAGATCTGAGTGGTGCGGCGCAGTTCGCCGGCGTTGCGGGAGGCGCGCAGCCACTGGGCGACCATGCCGATGCGCATCAGCACGTAGCCAGCGACCAGCAGGCGGTAGTCGTGATCGTTGAAGGCCCGACCGATTCCCGCAGCGTAGACGAGTACGCCACCCATCTGGACGAACGTGAGCACCCGGTAGAACCAGTCATCCGTGCCGAAGGACGTGGCGAACCACGTGAAGTTCATCCAGCCCCACCAGATGCCAAAGAAGACAAAGAGGTACGAGTAGAGGCCCGATGCCGGGTGGCCTTCGGAGAGTGCGTGGTGGAGGTTGGAGGCGGCGATGCTCACCGCGATGACAAACACCAGGTCGAAGAAGAGTTCAAGCGGTGTCGCGGCCCGGTGTTCCTCGTCCGCGCTGCGCGGCACCATGCGGGTGAGTCGGAACCGTGCGGCGGTGGGGTCGGCCATAACCACATCGTACGGACACGCCGCATGTCGTGGCGGTCAATTTGTGGTCGAGCGTCGCGTCCCGATCAGCAAGAGGCCACTGGTCACGAGGGCGAGGGCGATGACGGCGAGTCCGCCAGAGAAGGCGCCCGTCCCGGCGAGTTCGGGCGCGCTAGCGTCACCGGAGACTGTTGACCCATCCGTACCGTCTGAGCCACCGGATTGACTGGTGGAGTTGCTCTCGCCCGAATCAGCGACCCCAGTCGTGGATGCGGACGGTGCGGGTGATGGAGTGGCACTAGGGCTAGCGCTCGGCGAAGGAGTGACCGAAGGCGTTGGTGTGGTCCTGGGCGTGGGTGCGACGATGTCAAGCGTCGCACCGATACAGGAAGTCTCTCCCGTCGCAATGTTTGCGCAAGCATTGACGAACCAAGAGACGCCTGTGGTGGAGGCAGAACCGACGGCCACCGGTAGCGCGATGGTCTGCTGGTCGCCGGTAGACGCCCCCGTCCAATTGCAACTGTAAACGAGGCTCGAGGCATCGAGACCGCAACTACTGAGTCCCGCGGAGGGGGTGGGCGCGGTGAACGTTCCGGTTCCGCCCGTACCGTTGAGGCTCACGGTGACCTCAAAGTCACCTGGCGTGTCAGCGGTGAAGATTGCGGAGGCAGTCGCGCTTGTTCCCGGTTGGGCGGCGCCTGGCGCCACCGATATTGCGGGAGTCGCCGAGGCGGGTGCGGGGACCACCGTAGGGACACCCTGTGTGAAGCCCGATGTGACGGTCTCACCCCAAACAGGTGTGGCTACCAGCGGGGCGAGCGTCAAGCCACCTATGGCAGCGATGACGATTTTGGTTGTGATATTCATGGCGGGACCCACTTCATCGGAGGTTCGCCAGGACGGCCGTACTGGCGTCACGCCTATCCAGTTTAGGACCTTTTGGTCAATTAACGCAGAGTGGGGGCATTTGAGGCCTCGATATGGGGTGCCAACGCACCAAGGCTCCCCGCCTCCGTTGTAGGAGGGCGAGGAGCCTTGGTGCGTGGAGTGACTGCTTAGCGAGTAGTGCGGCGGGTCCGCAGCAGAACGAATCCGGCGGCAACTAGTGCGGCCGCGACGGCTGCCAGAATTCCCGAAAAGGCACCGGTGCCTGCTAGCTCCTCGCCGCCGGAATTGCCCGTGCCGCTGTCCGTACCCGGAGTGGTGGGCGTGACCGTGGGAGTGGCCGTCGGCGTGACCGTGGGAGTGGCCGTGGGTGTCACGGTTGGAGTCACTGTCGGAGACGGCGTGGGCGTGGGCGTGGGCGTTGGCACCACAGGCGCAACGATGTTGAGCGTGGTGGGGGCGCATGTAGCGGGCGCGGGGCGTGGTGTGGACGTAGCGCAGGCCTCGACCGTAAACGACGAGCCAGCTGACGCTGTGTCCGCGACATTGGTCGGCACCGTGAGGGTCACCATGTCGCCTATGGCTGTAGGTGCCCAGTCGCAAATATATGCACGTGGTCCATCAAAGGTGCAGTTCGTCAGCCCGGCGGGAACCGAGGCCGGCTCAGCAACTGTGCCCTGACCGCCTGTGCCTCGAAGGTAGACGCCTACCGAGAACGTGCCGAGTGTCGATGCGGTGAAGGAGCCAGTGGCATTGACGCTGGTGCCAGGCTGAGTGCTAGACGGATCAACAGCGATGGTCGGCACCGCCGCACCCAGCACCCTGATCTTAGCTTCGGCTACTGAAAGTGGGTCCTGATCCAAGACCGTGCCAGTGATGGTGTATTCGCCGGGAGGCGTGGTTACTGGAATACTGAGCGTTGCTTTGAATGACAGCGTGTCGTTCTCGGCGGGGTCACGCCAAAGGCACGTCGCCTCGGGCTCCAGGGTCGAACCCACAGGCAGACATGCAGTTTGCACGGGATTTGTCACCACATCCGCGAAACCTGCGCCGGCTGACACCGCGATAAGCCCTGGTGCTGCCAACTGCACTTCCTGATTCGCACCTTGATTCCCGGGAGCCGCTGCTGTAGCCAACATCGTGACGTCCACCGTTCCACCAGCGACAACGTTGGGGGAACTCACCGAAACGGAGTCGGCGGTGTGGGCCGAGGCCGGCACGGCTGCCAGGGGAAGGAGCAGCAGCGAGCCTGCGAGTGTGAGCAGAAGGGCGCGTTGTTTTCTCAAGAGTATTCTTTTCATTGAGTGCGCGCCGCTCGTATCGCGGTCCGTCACACGACACGAAATCCTAATATGAACTTCACTCAGAGACCAAAATGGTGCGGGAAGGCTCTTACTCGCAGGGGCAACCATCACCAGGAGCTGGGAAGCATGGAATGCTCCTAGCCGGCTGCCTTCTTCACCAGGGCCCTGATGGTTTTCTCCTCGGCGGCGCCAACGGCGGTTAACGCGTAGCTCGTCACCCACATTGATCCCTCATCCAGGTCCGCGGCCTCCTCAAAGCCCAGCGTGCAGTAGCGCGACTTGAACTTGGCGGCATCCTTGAAGAAGCACACGATCTTGCCGTCGGCGTTCGCGTAGGCGGGCATGCCGTACCAGGTCTTGGGGTTTAATTCCGGCGCCGTTGCGGTGACGATCTCGTGCACCTTCGTGGCCAGTTTGCGGTCCGCCGGCTCCATCGACTCGATCTTGTCGATCACCGCCTGTAAGTCGGCTTCGCGCGCCTTTGCGCCCTTGGCCGCCTTCGCCTCTCGACGGGCTTCCGCCGCGCGATCCTTCATCGCCGCCTTTTCGTCGTCGGTGAAGCCGCCCTTGTTCGTATCCTTTGTCGCCATGAGTCCAGTCAATCACTGAGGCAAGCAGTTCTGCACTACTTTCGTGTGGTTGATTGTGGGACTCTATGCCCGTCGCCAGACCCATGCGGACGGCAGCTGGTGCTGCCCCGCCGTCCGCGGGTGAGTCTCACCCCGGTGGGCTTTGGCTTGGTCTACTGGTCCTCACTGCTGCGCCGGCGAGCGTTCGCGAGCCTGTCCTGCATGAGGCGGTGCTCAGTGTGGAGTTCGTGAGGCACGCGCGAGCCCATGCTGTCGAGGTAGCCGGCCGTGTCGCGAGCTTCGGCGCGGAGCGCGCCGTGGTCGAGCGCGAACAGTTCACTCCACGCGTCGCGGTCGATGCCGGCGGCCTCGAAGTCGATCTGCCCCTCGCGCGGCACCTGTCCGAAGGGCCCAGAGTCCGCCGCGACCTCTCCGTGGGCACGGGCGAGGATCCACTCCAGCACGCGCGAGTTTTCCGAGAATCCGGGCCACAGGAACGAGCCGTCCGAGCCCTTGCGGAACCAGTTCACTTGGAAGATGGGCGGGGGAGTCGAGGTCTTGCTCAGTACGTCCCCGAGGTCCAGCCAGTGCTGCCAGTGATCCGCCATGTGCATCCCCGCGAAGGGGAGCATTGCGAACGGGTCACGGCGCAGCTCGCCCAGGGTGCCCTCTGCTGCTGCCGTGCGCTCCGAGGCGAGCGTTGCGCCGATGTACACGCCGTGCTCCCAGTTGCGCGCCTGTGCGACGAGCGGGATGTTGGTGGCGCGGCGCCCACCAAAGACGATGGCGTCCACCACGACGCCTTCGGGGGCCTCCCAGTCGTCGGCAATGGTGGGGCACTGAGCCGCAGCAACCGCGAAGCGAGAGTTGGGGTGCGCGGCGGGGGAGGCCGAGTCGGGGGTCCAGTCGTTGCCCTTCCAGTCGATCAGGTGCTCCGGCGCCTCCTCGGTGAGCCCCTCCCACCAGACGTCGCCGTCGTCGGTCAGCGCCACGTTGGTGAAGATCGTGTCGTGCGTCAGGGTGTCAATCGCGATGGGGTTGGTGTCCACGCCGGTGCCGGGGGCCACGCCAAAGAATCCTGCCTCGGGGTTGATGGCACGCAGTTTGCCGTCGGAGTCGGGGGCGAGCCAGGCGATGTCGTCGCCGATGGTCTCCACCTTCATGCCAGGGACGGTGGGGGTCATCATCGCGAAGTTTGTCTTTCCGCACGCGCTAGGGAAGGCAGCCGCGACGTGGGAGACGGTGCCCGCCGCATCGGTCACCTTGAGCAGCAGCATGTGAGCTGCCATCCAGCCCTCGGAGCGAGACAACGTGGAGGCGATGCGCAGCGCGAAGGCCTTCTTCGCGAGGATCGCGTTGCCGCCGTAGGCCGATCCGTAGGACCAAATCTCGCGGGTCTCCGGGAAGTGGACGATGTACTTGGTGGGGTTGCACGGCCAAGCGACGTCCTCCTCGTCGTGGGCCAGCGGAGCGCCCACTGAGTGCACGGCCGGCACCCAGGCGGTGGCCTCAGAAATCTGCCCGAGGGCCGCCGCGCCCATGCGGGTCATGGTGCCGGTGCTCACTACGACGTAGGGGGAGTCGGTGACCTGGACGCCGTACCGGGCCATGGGGCTGCCAACGGGACCCATGGCGAAGGGGACGACGTACATGGTGCGTCCGCGCATCGAACCCTCGAACACGTCCTTCATCTTGTCGCGCATCTCGCCCGGCTCGACCCAGTTGTTGGTGGGGCCAGCATCGGCCTCGTTTTTGGGGCACACAAAGGTGCGGGACTCGACACGCGCCACGTCGTCAGGGTTGGAGCGCGCGAGGTAAGAGCCCGGGCGCAGGTCTGGGTTGAGGGCGGTGAGGGTGCCCGAGGCGACCATGCCGGCGAGGAGCTGCTGGCGCTCGGCGTCGGAGCCGTCGCACCAGTAAATCGCGTCAGGTTCGGTCAGGGCGGCGATGCGCTCGACCCAGGCGACGACTGACGGAGTCGCGATGCGAGGTGCACGGTGGGAGATGTGGGGGCGGATGTCGGTGAAGGTCATGGTGTCTCCTTTGATTCCAACTAAAGTTGCTCTTGTTCACGACGTTACGGTGACTTTCGCGGCAAGTCGTGGCACGATTGGGCGAAAGAATTGCAATTCTTTAGATTGCGAGAAGTTCATGCCCGATATTGCAATGGTTGGCCTGCGAATTCGACACTTCCGTACCGAGGCCGGGCTCACCCTCGACCAAGTGGGCGAGCGAGTCGACGTGGCCGCCAGCCAGTTGTCGCTTATGGAAAACGGCAAGCGTGAGCCGCGGCTGTCCGTGCTCACCGCGCTCGCGGACGTGTTCAATGTTTCGGTCGCGGACCTGATCGAGGAGACCCCACCCTCGGAGCGCGCCGCGCTCGAACTCGACCTGCACCGGGCGCAGGCAAACTCCGCCTACCAAGAGCTGGGGCTACCGACCATCAAGGCCACCCGCGGCATGAACGACCAGACCCTGCGGGCCATCGTGGGCATGCACCGCGAGCTGGACCGACGCGCGCGGCTGGCGATTGCGACACCCGAGGAGGCTCGGCGTGCGAACACCAAGATGCGCTGGTGGCTGCGCGAGCAGAACAACTATTTGCCCGAGATTGAGGTGCTGGCGGACGAGGCGACCGCGGCCGTGGGGCACACCACGGGCGCACTGACGCACCGGACGGTCGCCGAGATGGCGGACCGGGTGGGGCTATCCATCATTCACGTGGATGACTTGCCGCACTCGGCGCGCTCCGTGCTGGACTTGGAGAACGGCCGTATCTACATCCCGCCGGCGTCCATTCCCGGTGGGCACGGGCTGCGCTCACTCGCGCTGCAGGCCGTTGCCCACGTGGTGCTCGAGCACAAGGCTCCCACCAGCTACCGAGACTTTCTCCTCCAGCGGCTGGAGGCGAGCTACTACGCGGCGGCGTGCCTGATGCCGCGCCGCGCGTCGGTGGACTTCCTGCAGACCGCCAAGGACAACCGGTCCATCGCGATCGAGGACTTTCGCGATGCGTTTGGCGTGACCCATGAGGCGGCGGCCCTGCGCTTCACCAACCTCGCGACTGTGCACCTGGGTATCCCGTTGCACTTCCTGCGGGTCAGCGGCGACGGCGCCGTGGTGCGCGCATACGAGAACGACGGCCTACCTCTGCCCCTGGATGCCACCGGATCCACTGAAGGTGAGATTGTGTGCCGGTACTGGGGGGCGCGTCAGGCACTAGGGCGCACCACCCGCACCACCGAGCACTACCAGTACACAGATACCCCGCACGGAACCTTCTTCGAGTCCACGCAGACCGGCATCGGCTCTAACGAGGAGTTCGCGATTACGCTCGGGGTTCCCTACCGCGAGTCCAAATGGTTCCGCGGGCGCGAGTCACCGCACCGTGCCACGTCGCGGTGCCCGGACCTCACCTGCTGCCGGCGTCCCGACGACGGTCTCGCGCAGCGGTGGACGGGTCAGGCGTGGGCGAGTGCCCGCGTGCACGCACACATCTTCTCGCCGCTGCCGCACGGTACCTACCCGGGGGTCGACGACCGGGAGCTCTACGAATTTCTTGAGGCCCATGCGGGGGATGACGGGCACGTCTAGCGCGCCCCTTGTGCCGGCCGATGCCGCCGCTTGCTTCCAATTGGTACATCAGTACGGGATTCGGCTCCAGCTCCGCACTCATGTACCGCCAGCGCACACGGGGGATGGGTCAGTGGCTACTCGTCGGCCTGACGGGCGCGGTAGGCGCTGACCGCGGCTCGATTGGTGCACGTGGTGGAGCAGTACTTGCGTGAGCGATTGCGCGAGAGGTCGAGCACGATTCCGTCGCAGTCATCCATCTCGCAGCGGCCAAAGCGGCTCATCTCATCCGCGCGAATGACGTCGATCATCGCCATCGCGGTCTCCACGAGGATGCGCTCCGCGAGTGGGCGATCGTCGTCGGTGGCATGGATGTGCCAGTCGACGTCGCCGTGGCGCACCAGCTGCGGCAGGGCGCCTTGGTCGGCGAGGATCTCGTTCACCAGCGGCACGGCGCCGTCGCGCGACGCGGTGAACAGCGAACGCAAGGTCGAGCGGATCGCACGCACCTCGTCGAGGTCGCGTGCGGTGGGTCGCGCACCCGTGTACGTGAAGCCGTCAAAAAACTCGACGAGCTCGTCCATGGTGCTGAGGGTGTCGGGCTCGAGTTCTGAGTTCGACAGCAGGACGCCGGACTCCAACGCCTCGAGCGTGTCATTGGCAAACGTCATGTTGACACATTACCACTTGGCCGATTATCGTAATGAGCCATAGGGACTTTGACTAATGACTCATCTAGGGAGGCGACAATGAAAAGCGCGACGAAATCAAGCATGACGAAGGCACCGCGGATCATTGTGCCCGCTAGTGGACGAGCGGCATCCTTGCCGACCGTAGACGCCTCCGAAGGCGCGGTTGCTGGCGCTCCCTCGCGCCTGGGGTCGGGCCTGCTCTTCGCACTCGCCGCCGCCGCGTCGTTTGGCTTGTCCGGCAGCCTCGCGCGTGGCCTGATGGACCTGGGGTGGAGCGCGGGAGCGGCGACTCTGGTGCGTGTGGCTATTGCCACCGCGGTGCTCATCGTGCCCGGTATCCTCGCCCTTCGCGGCCGTTGGGGTCTGTTGAGGCGCAGCATCGGCACCGTGGTGGCTTACGGCGTCTTCGCCGTGGCCGGCGCTCAGCTGTGCTACTTCCTGGCCATCGGATACCTCGACGTGAGCGTCGCGCTGCTGATCGAGTACACGGCGCCCGTCGCCGTGGTGTTGTGGCTGTGGGTGCGCCAGGGGGCACGCCCCTCCGCGCTGACGGTGATGGGGGCGGGCGTCGCGGCATTCGGCCTGGTGCTGCTGCTTGATGTCCTAGGCGGCGGTCGCATCTCCCTGGTCGGCGTGGCCTGGGCGCTGGCCGCCATGGTCGGCGCAGCGGTCTACTTTGTGATCTCCGGAGACGAGGGCAACGGCCTTCCCCCGATGACGCTCGCCGCTGGCGGGTTGCTGGTGGCCCTCGTGGTGCTCGGAGCAGCCGCGATGGTCGGCGTTCTGCCGATCACGGTCGGCTTTGGCGACGTGCAGTTCGTGTCGTTCGCGGCGCCCTGGTGGGCGGTGCTGCTCGTGCTGGGAGTGATTACCGGCGCGGTGTCCTACGTGACCGGCATCGCGGCGACCCGGCGTCTGGGCTCGCGACTTGGGTCGTTCGTGGCACTCTCCGAGGTCATCGCCGCCGCCATCTTTGCCTGGCTGCTCCTGGGTCAGGCGCCCATGCCCATTCAGATGGGCGGCGCCGCCTTGGTGCTCGCTGGGGTGGTGCTGGTGAAGGTGGGAGAGAAGCCGCGAGGCAAGCGCAAGCGCGCCGTGACCGACCCGGTGGTCGCCGTACCGGTATGACGCGTGGGCCTCACCCGCCTGCGAATCTAGCCCCGGCATCGGCCGGAAGGTCGGTGCGAACCGGCCGGACGGGCTCGGCCGCGGCGTTGCCTACACTGTCAGCATGATTCGCTCGATTGCCGCCGCTGTCTGCGCGCTCCTCGCGTCCGTTGGCTTGTCCGCCTGCTCCTCGGCGCGCGACCCTGGCACCTACGCGGTCCCGGGCGACTACGCCACTGTCCAGGACGCAGTCGACGACGCGGTGCCCGGTGACTTGATCCTGATCTCGCCTGGCACATATGCCGAGGAGATCACCGTAGACGTCGACGACGTAACTGTGCGAGGGCTCGACCGCAACGAGGTGATCTTTGACGGTGGCGACGACCTGCGCTCGGCGTTCATCGTGACCGGTGACGGTGTGAGCATCGAGAACATGACGGTCCACTCGTACCGGCACAACGGGGTTATCTTCACCGGCACCGGCGAGCTGGGCCACTTCGAGGACGACTACCGCGACCCCCCAGAGACGGAGGACGACGGTACGGTTCCGCACTTGGAACGCTTCCACGTGTCCTACGTCACGAGCTACAACAACGGGCTGTACGGCGTGTATGCGTTCCAGAGTCGCAACGGCGTGATTGACAACGTGTATGCGAGCGGCCACCCCGACTCCGGGCTCTATGTGGGCCAGTGCGACCCGTGCAACACCGTGATCGACGCCGTCACCATGGAAGACAACGCGATCGGGTACTACGGCACCAACGCCTCGGGCAAGGTCTATGTGGTCAACTCGACATTCCGTGGCAACCGCCTGGGTCTTACGCCCAACTCGCAGACGCAGGAGCTACTCAGCCCGCAGCGCGAGACCTTTGTCGTAGGCAACGTCATCGAGGACAATGACAACGCGAACACCCCGCCCATCACTCGGGGCTTCTTTGGCGGCGGCATCGCAATTGGCGGCGGCGTCGCTAACTACGTCGCCCGCAACCTTGTGACCGGGCACGACGTGTTCGGCATTGGTGTGGTCGGGTTCAACCCATTTGACCCCGAGGGCAACGTCGTCGAAGGCAACGTGCTCCGCGATAACGGGACGGACCTGATTTATGGCCCATCGTCTGCGGTTTCGACCAGCGCAGGCAACTGCTTCCAGGGCAACGACTTCACGACGTCACTGCCTGAGGACATCGAGACCCTGATGCCGTGCGACGAGCAGGACCACCCTCTCGATGAGGTGGACCTGCGCTACCCGCGTGATCCAGCCGGAGTCGACTACCGGACCATGGACGCGCCACCCGCGCAGACCACCATGCCGGGAGACCTGACCGTGGCGCCTGCTCCGCTGCCGACGGAGCCCACGTTCCCCGACCTTGACGCGATCACGGTGCCGTCCGCGTGAAGTCAATGATCCGCATCGGCGCGCTTGCCGTCGTGGCCGCGCTCACGCTCGTGGCATGTTCCTCCGCAGAGGAGGGCCCGCGTCCCGTGACGAATGACGAGGCGGACCGCATCGCGGACACGTTCTTTGAAAATTTCGATGCCGGTGGCGCCGGCTTTGTGGTGCGCGCGGTGATGCCCGACGGTCAGAGCATCACCCTGGACGGCGACGTCGACTTTGTGGGCGGTGCGGGTCGCGCGCTCGTGCAGGCGGACGGCGACCTTGCGGCGGCTGACGAGGTTGCCTGGCTGGGCGATTCGGTGCTGGTGCACTACCCGGGCCTGCCCGATGCTGCGGCGACCTTTAGCCGCGACGCGCAGCCGTGGGTGGGACGCCCGGCAGACCCCGCTACCTACGACCTGGACTCGCTCGTCGCAGTCGTCATGGCGCTCGCGGCCCCTCAGCGGGAAAACTCGTTGCTGATTCAACAAAATGGCGTGCAATGGTTGCGCACCGACGACTCCAGCGGTGTGGAGGCGGACGTGTTCCAGTATGGAGACGCGACCAGGGTCTGGCTCGAGGCCGACGGCATCATGATGATGCGGTTTGAAGGCAACAACTCTGACGGTGATCGGCCGGTGGTGGTCGAGTTGGCTGACCAAGGTCCGCGGGACATCGACCTGCCAGCGACGCCAGAAGTGACCTCCATCCAGGACATATCGGACATCCTTGTAACGATTGAGTAAACGGAGTGGCCTACGTCACACTTTTGCTAGGGATGAGGCCTGCTACTCCGATACATTTCACTCGGTTCTTACGAATGCTGAGGGAGTGTTGTGAACTTTTCTGGTCTGTTGTTGCGCGCCAAGTCGGTCCGCCTCGTTGTTGCCGGCGCCATGGCGTTGGTGCTCGCTAGCTTTGGGCTGACGCTGGTCGCGGCCCCCGCATCGGCGGCTGCGTCCCAATTGACGGGCACAGTCTTCAACGACTACGACCATGACGGAGTCAAAGACGCCGCAGACGTGGGCGTCGCGGGCGTAAAGATCTACGCGTACAACGACGCGGGGACTGAGCTAGCCGCGACCACCGGTGCCGATGGCACGTACACGATCGCCACCGGCAGCGCCGCCGGCTTCCTGCGAGTGGAAATGGCCGTCCCGTCCGGCTACGAGTCCTCGCGCATCGGCGCCGACAACAGGACCTCAGTCCAGATTGTGCCCCTCGCGGCCGACAGTTCGGCCTCGGGAGTCGACTTTGCAGTAGAGCAGCCCGGTGACTATTGCCAGGACAACCCCACGCTGTGCACCACCGTTTTTCCGTGGGCAGTGTCGGACGCAAACAAGAACTACCTGAGCAACACGGGGCTGCTGAGCTTCAGCTACAGCCAGGCTGAGATCTACGCGAATGGCAGCAACGCGAACACGAAGCTCACGACTGGCGACAAGACGGGTGCGCTGTACGGCGTCGCGTCAGATCCCGTCACCAAGGACATCTTCACGTCGTCTTATCTCCGTCGCAAGGCACCGTTCCTGACGGACAGCGGTGTTGCCACCATCTATCGTCAGAGCGGTTCGACCTTCTCTACGCTCGTTGACCTCAATGCGCTGTTCTCGAACAGTCCCGGCGGTGCAAACCCGCACCCCAAGTCGCCGGCGACGGGTGCGAACGCCGTCGATTGGTTCAAGGACTCGAACCTCTCAGATGCGTCCAAAGACACCGCGCAGTTGATCGGTAAGCGAGGGCTAGGCGACCTCGAGGCCTCGAATGATGGGCGCCTGCTCTACGTGGTAGGCCTGAATGACCGCAAGGTCTACCAGGTGCCCACCACCAAGAGCTCCGCATTGGTCGCCAGTGATATCACGTCGTTCTCGGTCCCCACGAGTGTTAACAGTTGCAAGCCAGCCGACGTGCGTCCTTTTGGGCTGGGTATGAGCCCGGGTGGGGTACTTCACGTGGGTGCCGTGTGTTCCGGCGAGTCCGAGACCTTCAACGACGCTGCGAACGACACGCTCCGGTACTACGTCTGGACCCTCGACCCGGCCGGCTCGGGGACGTGGACTTTGGTGCTCGACGCCGACGTGGACAACGAACAGCAGATTCGTCGCAATGACGAGTTCCCTACTGACAAAATCGATCGGTGGAATGCCTGGCACTTTGAGCACGCGTGGGCCGATCAGAACCGGGGCACAGCGACCGACAACTCGCGCCTCGGTCGTGAAATCCAGCCGCAGCCCATGCTGACGGACATCGAGTTCGATGGCGCCAACCTCATCCTCGGTATCCGAGACCGCTACGGTGACCAGATCCCCGGAAACGACAAGATTGAGGCCTCGAACCCGTACCCGCGCGGGCTCGGTGACACGCTCCGCGCGTGCTCGGTCGGTGGGGGTTCATACGCCATTGAGGGCGCCACCGGCTGCACCCACACTGGTACCGAATACTTCAACGGCGACGACGCATCCGACAGTTGGGACGAGGGCGCGATGGGAGCGCTGGTTAATCTGCCGCTCAAGGCGGGCCTGTTGTCCACGTCCTACGACCCGCGAGGCTACACGAGCAACGCGGCGCAGGCTCAGGTCAACAACCGCTACGACGAGAACGGCATCATCAACCTCAAGAAGAGCGACAACGGTGGTCAACTCGGCTCCTATGCCGTCTATAACAACACCGGAAAGACCAATCCGGCGAGCGCCAACCCCAACCTGGCTACCAACCCACAGACGTATTGGGGCAAGGCCAACGGGCTTGGCGACCTCGAGGCGCTCTGCGACTCCGCACCGCTCGAGATTGGCAACCTGGTCTGGAAGGACTCCGACCGCGACGGCATTCAGGACCCCAGCGAGCGTGGCATTGAGGGTGTCACCGTCCAGCTACTCAATGCTTCAGCCACCCCGGTCGGCACCGCGGTCACCGACGCCGATGGCTACTATCTCTTCACCACAGACGCAACGCAGGCCAATGCGTTGGACGACGACAGCATCGGCGGCGGGCTTGCCTACCGCCAGGCCTTCACCGTGCGCATTGGAAGCGCCGCCGACTACGCCACCGGCCCGCTCTCGGATTTGATGCTGACCAAGGCTGAGCAGACTCTGGGTGCGGATCGTTCCGACGACGCCTATGCCGGTCAGTCGTACGCGATCGACTCCAACCCAGCAACGCCCGAGTCCGGTGCGCTTGCCACGGACTGGTTTCCGGACATCGCGATCTCTGCGGAGGACACCAACCCGGGCCAAAACGACCACACGCTCGACGCTGGGTTCGCGGACAAGGTCGATTACCTTCCCGTCGACCTGGCGCTGACCAAGACCTTCGAATCAATGACGGGCTCGTACGTGGACGGCGACGCCGCCGTGACCTTCACCATCACCGTGACAAACCAGAGCGACCAGGCGGTCGAGCCCGTTCGGGTGGTGGACTACATCGACGCGAGTTCGTTCAAGGATCTCGCCGCGGATCAAACCGTGGCGCTTGACTTCGATGGCGCCACCACCGACGTGGACGCAGACTGGGTGGTGTCCGGAAACGGCTCCGAGTCGGTTCCGTCCCTCACGATTCCGTCGCTCGCCGGCGACGAGTCGGTGACGTTCTCCATCACGCTGCAAGCCGCCGCGAACCCCGAGGCATCGGACAGTCCGCTGCTGAATACCGCTGAGATCAGCTACTTCGACACTGATGGTGACGCGGACAACGGCGACTCCGCCGATGGCGGCGTGGTGCCCGGTATTGTCTACGACATCGATTCAATCGCCGATGCTGTGGCCGACAACGACGGCGACATCACCGACGACGACACGGACGGCGAGCGCTTCACCAACGATGGTGAGACGTCGACCGCGAACACCGAGGGCGACCTCGACGAGGACGACCACGATGTGGCCGAGGTGCCGCTGTTCGACCTCGCGCTCGAGAAGAACCTGGGTTCCGACCAGGCAAGCTCACTCAATGGGCCGATGCCGGAGCAGGTTGCCTTTAACGTCACCGTGACCAACGAGGGCCTAGACACTGCCTTCGCCATTGCGGTCCAGGATCGTCCGGGCACCGACATGGAGATTGTCACGGATCCCTCCGCGGACAACCCCACGTCGCAGACAGTGGTCGGCGAGCCCACCGACGTGGAGCACACCGTCACGTACAGCGGTGACGACGAGTGGACTATCGATCACCTCGCGGCTGGAGAGTCCGTGACCTTCGAAGTTCTCGTCGACGTCACCAGCGACACGCGCGCCAAGTACATCAACACGGCAGAGATCGTGGACTTCGACAACGACGCCAACCTCGAGAACGACCTGCCTTCCTTCGTCCTCGATGTCGACTCGACGCCCAAGAACGACGTTGGCGACGAGGACGACCAGGACACCGCAGAAGTGACAGTGAACCCGATGCGAATCGGCTCGCGCCTGTTCCTCGACGACGATGGCGACTTCACCGCCGCATCGGGCGTCGGATCGGGTGCCGTGGTCCAGCTCATCGACACCAAGGGCACTGAGGAGGAAGAAGACGACGTCGTTGTCGCGACGACGCTGACCGACGACGACGGCTACTACTTCTTTGACGACGTGAGCGCGGGCGAGTACCGCGTGGGAGTGCCGACGGATCAGACCCTGGCACAAGGAGACGACGAAGTCCTCGACGGCTTCATCTCCGTCCCGGGTGTTTCTACGAACCCGTCGACCACCAACACCGAGATTGGCGACGCCGAGGATGACGGTGCGCCGGCTACGGGTTGGTTGGCAATCTCTGCTGCGTTCTCGATGGCGCAGGGTAGCAACCCTGAATCGTCCGAGGCAGACCTCGCTGCGGCGGGTGGCGACTATTCGGATGCCCAGTCGAATCTGAACATCGATTTCATCTTCACGGAGGTACCGACATACCGCGTCGGCAACCTGGTGTGGGAGGACGCGAACAACAACGGCGTCAAGGACGATGACGAGGTCGGCATCGAAGGCGTGACGGTCGAGCTCCGCAACGTGGGAGACGACACCGAAACGGACGATGCTGTGGACACCACCACGACCGACGAGGACGGCAACTACGCCTTCAGCGACGTGCCCCAGGGTGACTACTACGTACGCATCGCGACCGCGGTCAACGCGAGTCAGCTCGGCAGTTACGCGCCGTCCACCCCGGTCGCGGGCGTCAAGAACCCCGATGCTGCGCCGCTGGAGGACGACGACATCACTGTCGGCATCGCCCCCAGCCCGGCCATCGCGGACACCACCGTGGTGAGTGGCGCGTTCACTCTGGGTGACGAGGCGGATCCCTTTGAGGCGGATGAGCCTACCGACGAGGGCGCCGAGGGTTGGGCGAACGACTCCGTCGGCGATCACGCTAACAACCGCTCGGATCTCACGATCGACCTTGGCTTTGTTCCAGGGCTGCGTCTGGGCAACAACGTCTGGCTCGACGAAGGCGCTGGTGACCACCAGAACAACGGCATCTTCGATGAAGACGAGTCCGGACTGACGGGTGTCACCGTGAACCTGTACGTGGACGACCTGACCGGCGAGCCCGTGCGAACCACGACGACCCGCGCAGGGGGCTTGTATGAATTCGTGGGCCTCAGTGCAGGCGTCACCTACTTCGCGGCGATCGACTCGATTGATGCCGCCCAGGGGGAGTCTGATCTCCAGGCGTCCTCCGTGGTCTCCTCGAGTGCGATCCAAGCCGACGACGACAACGACGGTGCCCCGGCATCGGGCAAGCTTTCCGTCTCCGGACCCATCGTGCTGACGGTCGGCAATGCACCCATCGCCGAGGACGACGCCTCCGCTGACGAAGACGGAACCGCCGAGGCCGCGGCGAACGCCTCGCCGCGCGTCCCCGTTCCGGACGTCAACTCGTACCTGAACGTGGACTTCGGCCTCATCAACGTTCCTACCTACCGCATCGGAAACCTGGTGTGGAACGACATCGACAACGATGGCGTGGCAGAACAGGGCGAGCCCGGCTTCCACGGAGCGCTCGTGCAGCTCCTGGATTCCACGGGCAACGTCATTGGCGAGACGGTGACGGACTACGACGGCACGTACGAGTTCACCAACCTGGTGGCCGGCAGTTACGCGGTGAACATCCCGGTGGACCAGTTGGATACCGCGGTGGCAGGGGAACAGCATCCCGACACCGGGCTTTTCGAGGGCTTCCGAGTCTCCGATAACGCGAACGTCACGCCAGGTGACGGCGTCGACAACGACTCCAACTTTGTGGCGGGCTACAACCCGAACGATGCTACGCAGTTGATCGGGTGGCGTACTGCGCAGTTCTCAGTGGGCACTCCGATCGACGGCGCGCCGACCAACGAGGTATCGCGCTCGGGCGAGGACGACCACGACAGCGAGGACGCAGGCCAGGAGGCGGGAGACGCGAGTCCTCGCATCGACGACGACCGCTCCGACTTCACCGTCGACGCGGGGTTCTACCGCCTGTCCGTGGGCAACCAGGTTTGGCTCGACAGCGGCGAGTCCGGAATCTACGAGGACGGCATCGATGCGCCCGCGGTGGGCGTCACGGTACTGCTGATCGACGCCGAGTCCGGGGACGTGGTCGACACGACTGTGACCGACGAACAAGGTCTCTACCTGTTCGCCGGCCTCCTCGATGGCGGCAGCTACAAGGTCACCATTCCGGCGAGCAATTTCGCCGTAGGAGCGGTGCTGGACGGCTACTACTCGGTGTCCGGATCATGGGTATCGCTGGACGACGGTTATGACCGCGGCATCAATGGCGCAGACTTCGCCGACGTGTCGAGCGCACCCTTCACGGCCATCGCAAACGGCATGCCCACCGGGGAGGACTCGCTCCAGGCGGAGGGCAACGGCGACGAGTTCTCAGACGCGAGCACCAACCTGCTGGTGGACTTCGCCTTCTACAACCTCGAGGTTGGAGGCCTCCTCGGTCTGGACGCGGACAACAGCGGTGTGTTGGATCAGGACGAGCCCATCCGCTTTGCCGGCGTGGGCGTGCAACTCATCTACGGTCACAGTAATTACGGCAGCGACGTCAACGACAACGCCGGTACACCGGTGCTCGGACGTGACGGCCAGCCGCTGGTGTCAGTCACCGACGAGAACGGCAACTATTCATTCCACGGCCTGCCCGAGGGTGACTACTTTGTGCAAATTCCCGAGGCGTACTTCAAGGTGGGCGCCGCCATGCAGTACGTCGCATCGTCGACGTACCCAGAGAACGACGCCTCAGCGCCGGACGTGAACGGCAACCCCATCGAGTTGGACGACAACGGCTACCCCGTGTCCGGCGACGCCCGTTCTCAGGGGCCGGTGCGAACCAAGTCATTCGCGCTGTCTCAAAACCGCGAGCCCGTTGGGGACCCCGAGTCCGCGTATGGTGTGCTGCAGCCCAACTCGAACCTGACGGTTGACCTGCTGTTCTACTCGATTCCCCCGGGAGAGCGTGAGCTCCTCCCCGGCGACATCGTGGCCCAGTGTGTGGGCGACATTCCGTGGCTCAACTACTCGTTGCAGCTTCCGGAGGGATTCACCACCCAGGATGCGACGCCGTTGACCATCACGTTCAAGCACCCGACAGACCCGTCGCAGGACTACGTGATTCAGAACCAGCCGCTCGCAGGAGAGATCCTGTGGCCTGGTGCATCGGCAACCGCGCCGCTGCAGTGGCCCGGTTGGGAGCAGTTGGCCGACGGTTCGTATGTGGAGACCGATGGCAACTACGCCTGGACCCGTGATGGTGTCGAGGTGCTGTTCCAGGTCAACCCGGAGTACACGGTGACTTTGCAGTACCCGCCGGCCACGCCGGAGTGTGCGACGAGTCCCGAGGACGTGCCGCCCACGGAGGTGCCCCCGGCGCCTGCCCCGGATCCGGATCCCTCGTCTACGCCGAGCCCCGTGCCCACGCCGGCGGCGTCCACGACGCCAGCGCCTGCTCCGACTCCATTGCTGACCACGGTCACCGAGTTGTCGGGAACCGGCGCGGACTCCGGCCTGCAGCTTGCCGCCGCCATTGGACTCGCTGGGCTTGGAGCGCTGATGCTGTTGATGATTGCACGGCGCAGGCGCTACTAGAACAACGTGACGCACGTGGGGCCCTGACCTATCGGTTGGGGCCCCATGTGTTTGTTCCGTCGTGCCGTTGTGCAACCGTGACATCTCGCGGAGTCCGGGTGTCGCCGACGTTGTTACCCTGTGAACATCGTTGCAATGATGCGCGGATAGCGAGGTGGCACGTGGAGTCGAGTACCCGGCTGAGCACGCTCGCATCGCGCACTCCAGACGGCGTGAGCGGTCAGGCGGTAGACATTCTTCCCGATGCCCGCCAAGTCGAGGTGGATCGTGCGCTCGGCGCGGTGGACGCCGGACATGGCAGCATCGTCTGGACCGGCGAGTACGGCATGGGCCGCTCCACGCTTCTCGATGCGATTGGTGAGCGCATTCGCCGCGGAGGCGTGGCGGCCGACGTCATGGTTGCGAGGCTGACCGTGGAAAGCCGCACGACGGGCCGTGGTGGTCCGCAGGGCGCAATCGGCGACCTTGTCGCGTTCCAGGTTGAAGGTGCCCCTGGAGAACCCCATGACGGCATCGCGCGAACGCTGACACGGGTTCTATCAGGGGCCGAGCCGGACAGAGATGGGAGAGATTCGACGACGCTGCAGTCGCTGGTGGGCGACCGTACGCTCGTGCTCGTGGTCGACGACCTCGAGGACAGTGCGCCCGCGGTCCTAAACCGTCTCCTGCTGATGGCGCGCAGCGAATCGCACCGGAGAGTCCTGTTGGCAACGTCGGTGTGCTCGCCGTTTGGCCAGCGTCCCCCACACGACGTCGACGTGCGACAGCTGCCGCCGCTGACCACCGAGGCCGCACTCCTGGTCCTGGCGAGTGCGGGGTGCCTACCGGTGGCACCCCACGTCGCGAGGCGGTTGGTGGACAAGTTGAATGGGAACCCGGCCTGCCTGATTCAAACGGCTCGAGTCCTATCCGGCGAGCAGCTGGCCGGGACGTCACTATTGCCCGACCCGCTGCCCGTGGTTCCGGCGGTCCGCGGTGCCCTCGCGCCCCAGCTCGAGGGCCTGACCGCCCGCGACAGGGGAGTGCTCCTCGCAGCCGCCGTGACGGTGGTGGACCGCCTCGACATCCTTACGGCTGCGACGGGAGTGTCTATCGTCGCGCTTACCCAGGGAAAGTTGGCCGATCAACTGGATCCCATCGCCGGTCGTTTTGCCTTCGCGGACCCTCGCCTGCGCGCACTCATCCACGGGGACGCGAGCCTTGCCGAACGGACCACGGCGCACGTCGCACTGGCCTCCACGCACCGTGCGGCGGGGGACCAGGAGATCGCAGCCTGGCATACGGCCCTCGCCACGCTGGTGGGAGATTCAGCCGTCGTCCCCAAGTTATTGAGCCTCGCTCACCGTCATCTCGACCGGGGCGACACGGAGTGGGCCCACGCCGTCGCCCGTGAGGCTGTGGGCCATGCCACTGGCGACGAGCGGTTGCGGGCTTGTGAACTCTCCGGACTCGCCGCGGTGCTGAGTGGGCACATTCACGACGCCGCTCACTGGCTCCCGCACGCGGCTCGCAGCGGCGACCTGACGTCGAGAGCGCGGACGCTCTTGGGCCTGACCATGACTCTGACCCTCACCGAGGGTCGGGTGCCCGACGATCTGCTCGAGCGCACGCGAGCGGAAGCTGCGCGACTCGAGGGCACGAGTGAGGCGGACCAACGAACGGTGACCGAGGTGGCGCGCGGTCTCACGGTGGCCGCGTGCCTGCACTTTGAGCGCGGAAACATCGACACGGCTCGCGACCGCTTGGCCGAGGCGGCCGCCCTCGTTGGAGTGGAGGAGCGCTGCGCCCACGAGGGGACATCGCTCGCGCGGGCATGGCTCGCGATGTATGGGGACGAGTTCGCCGCTGAGGTCGACCTCCCGGAGCACACCAGGCTCGTGGATGACGAAGCCCTGGGAGCGGTGGCGCGAGCCGTCACTCTGATGCATCGAGACGAGAGTTCCGCGGCGGCACGCGTGCTCGCGAGCGCGGTCGCGGAGCTCGCGCCGCTGCGCCACGGTGGTCGCTGGTTCGACGGGGCCGACCGCGCTGTCTCGCCCCTGGTCGAGGCTCATCTCCGGGTGGTTCAGGCGCTCGTGGAGATGCGCGCGGGAGATGTCGCACGGGCCGCGATGACTCTTCGCGATGCGGCAGCGAAGTTGCCGGTCGGGATGGTCTTTGCGGGACTAGGCGTGACGCTGAGCCGCCGGCTTGATACGGTACGCGACGGACGCATCGGCGTGACGTCCACGGCGTTAGCCGCCACCTCGCCGTGTGCAGCAGGTGCGCCTATGCGGCTGGGAATGCTTGTGGACCGGGCGCTCGCCGCATCGTTCCGAGAGGAACACGTCCAGGCGGCCACCCTGCTCGAACTAGCAGCGGAGCGCGAGACACGTGAGCGAGGCGTGGTGATGGCGGTGCCAGGACTTGACGCCGTCGAGACGTGGTCCATGGCGGGTCGCCCGGATGAGGCTCGGCGCGCGCTTGATCGTCTTCAGGTAAGCCTCACTGCGCTTTCACCCGCCGTGCGCGACGCCTCACTTGCCAGAGCTCTGCTCGCGCTCGCCACCAAGACGGACGTGGCCCAATTAGCGTCCAGGGCGACGCTTGCCGGCCGGCGACTCGAGTCGGCGTACGAGCGTGGCAAGGTGGAACTCAGCATCGGCCGGGCAATGGCCCGCCTCGAGATTCGCGAGTCCGCGTTGGCCCACTTGATGGCGGCTCAGGACCTATTCGAGGAGTCGGGAGCCCAGGCGTGGGTCGCGTTGGTGGGACTCGAAGGGGAGCGTGCGGGGCGTGGCGCGTCGGACCGCGCCTCGATACCTCAAGCAGGATCTGCGCGAGCAGACGCGACCCGCACGTCTTCCAGTGAGCGGGTTACCGCGCCGGTGGAGGTCGAGCCGTCCCATCATGACGATTGGGCGGCGGAACTCACCGAACGCGAGCTTGAGGTGGCGTTGCTGGTGGCGCAAGGGTTGGCCAACCGCGAGGTGGCCGCACGGCTGTTCTGCTCTGTTCGCACCGTGGAGGTGCACCTGGGGCGTGTGTATCGCAAGCTCGATTTGCGATCGCGATTTGAGCTCGTGGTGTTGGCGCACACCCCCGACTCGAGCATGTAGCCACACTCGCATCGTTTCGTACGTATATCTACGTACGTGCAGTATGTGAGGAAACCTAACAATGTGGTGAATGCGCATAGCGCAGTCGCCCGGACTCTCCCTATTTTGGTTCTACGGCTGAGGGCCCGAACCATCCGCACAATGATGTCGCGGTAAGGAAGAGAAGGTAGCCACCATGCACCCGCCCACCCATCAACCGTCAGCAGTTCGCCGCCCCACTAGGGGGATCGCGGCGACCGTGCTGGCTAGCCTGTTAGGGGCAACTCTGACTGCGGTGGCCGTCACGGCCAGCGCCACGGGCGCGAGCGCCGCCACTGCAAAATGTGAACCCGCGTGGTCCGCCGGCGCCACCTACGTCGGCGGAGATCTCGCCTCCTACGACGGAGAGAACTACCGCGCTGCGTGGTGGACGCTTGGCGACACCCCGGGTGCAGCACAGTGGGGCCCGTGGAAGTCGCAGGGGGAGTGCGGCGGCATCGTGCCGGACCCCGACCCTTCCGTGACTCCCGACCCGGAGCCCTCAGTGACACCGGATCCTGAACCCTCGGTGACTCCCGATCCAGAGCCCTCTGTCACCCCAGACCCGGAGCCGTCGGTGACGCCCGATCCCGAGCCCTCGGTCACTCCCGACCCAGAGCCCAATCCCAACGCCAACCCGGACGAGCAGTGTCGCCCCGACGGCATGGCGCAGACTCCCGGCGTCGACACCCCGTACTGCGACGTGTACGGCACTGACGGACGCGAGATTCTGCCCAACAGTTTGGACCGCCGCGTCATCGGCTACTTCACCAACTGGAGGACCGGCAAGAACGGCGCCCCGCAGTACCTGGCCAGTGACATTCCGTGGAACAAGCTCTCCCACATCAACTACGCCTTTGCGCACGTGGGCCCCGACAACAAGGTGTCGGTCAACGCTGACGTCGCCGGCAACTCGTCGACGGACATGACGTGGCCAGGCACGCCTGGTGCGGAGATGGACCCGTCGCTGCCGTACACCGGGCACTTCAATCTGCTCAATAAGTACAAGGCGGCCAACCCCGGCGTGAAGGTACTTCCCGCCGTGGGCGGTTGGGCCGAGACCGGCGGCTACTTTGACGGCAATGGCGACCGTGTCGCATCGGGCGGCTTCTACACCATGACGGAGTCGCAGGCCAAGATCGACACCTTTGCGGACTCCGCCGTGGACTTCATCCGCGAGTACGGGTTCGACGGCGTAGACATTGACTACGAATACCCCACGTCCAACAACCAGGCTGGTAACCCCGATGACTTCGCCTTCTCCGACGCTAAGCGTGGAGAACTGTTCGAGGGCTACGTGGCGCTCATGAAGACGCTGCGTGAGAAGCTCGACGAGGCTGGCGCCGAGGACGGCGAGTACTACATGCTCACCACCGCGACGCCCTCCTCCGGGTGGTTGCTGCGCGGTATGGAGGTCTTCCAGATCACCCAATACGCTGACTACGTCAACATGATGACCTACGACCTGCACGGTGCCTGGAACAAGTTCGTGGGCGGCAACGCGGCGCTCTACGACGACGGCAAGGACGCCGAACTCGCTGCGGGCGGTGTCTACACCGGGTACAAGGGCATCGGTTACCTCAACGCCGACTGGGCCTCGCACTACTTCCGCGGTGCCATGCAGGGCGGCCGCATCAATCTGGGCGTGCCGTTCTACACTCGCGGCTTCCAGGGAGTGACCGGCGGCACCTACGGCATGGGAGGCACGGCGGCAGCACCCGCGGGCTTCACCTGCCCCGCAGGCACCAACGGCAAGTGCGGCTGGGGTGCCGAGGGGATCGACAACCTCTGGTACGACACGGACCCGCAGGGCAACGCGGTTCCCGCCGGCGTCAATCCCATCTGGCACGCGCTCAACCTCGAAAACGACATCGTGGGGGATTACGCCGCGGCGTACAACGTGCCCACCACCATCGAGGGCAACTACGAGCACCACTTTGACCCGGTCACCAAGAACGAGTGGTGGTGGAACCCGCAGACCAAGGTGTTCCTGTCCGGCGACTCGACCGACGCGATCACGGCCAAGGCCGACTACGTCAACGACACCGGCCTGGGCGGCCTGATGATCTGGGAGCTCGCGGGAGACTACGGCTTCAACGAGGCCAAGGGCCAGTACGAGATGGGCGAGACCCTGGTGGATCTCATGCACGACAAGTTCACCAGCACCACGCCTTACGGCGCGAGCAAGGCGAACGCCGACCGGCCGATGCCGTCGCAGGCTCTTGACGTCAGCATCGACTACACGGAGTTCGCCTTGGGAGACAACAACTACCCGATCTCTCCCAAGGTCGTCTTCCGCAACAATGGCTCGTCGGATATCCCGGCAGGCTCGACGATCTCTTTCCAGTACGGCACCACCGACACTGGCGAGATGAGCGACTGGAGCGGCTACGGCACCAAGGTGACCAAGAAGGGCCACACCGGAAACAACGTGGGCGGACTCGACGGCGACTTCCACACCGTGGCCTTCACCGTTCCTACCGGCGGCATCCCCGCTGGCGGGTCGATCACCAACCAGCTCAAGTGGGCGCTGCCTGTTGCGCAGTTCTCCAACGTGATCGTCACGGTTGATGGCACCGACTACGCCACCACCTACGACCACCCGCGTGGCGTGACCGTGGTCAACGCCTCGACCGGCGGTGGCGGCGACGACGGAGACGGCGATGGTGGTGACGGCGGTGACCCCGGCGCATGCACCTCCGCGGCCTGGGACAGCGGCGCTGTCTACAACGGCGGCGCCAAGGTGAGCCACGGTGGTCACGAGTGGACTGCGCGCTTCTGGACGCAGAACAACGAGCCGAGCATCGCGGACCCCTGGGGGCCGTGGGCAGACGCCGGTAGCTGCTGATTGGGGTGGCGGGCCATCGATGCCCGGTGTCCCGCCACCTGCTTCATCCTCCGGACAAACCACGTCCGGGACGCGCTCGTGGCCGCACCTGCCCCGAGCGCCCCTAGCACCATCAAGTACGTAGTACCCCACCCGCAGAACCCCACAACCTATGCACGATCAGGTACTCAACACTCAGAGAAGAGGAAGAGACATGACCTCAACCAAGAGGACAAGTCGGCTCGGCCCATGGGGCCGCGTTGGTTCCGTCGTCGCGTCGCTCGCGATCATTGGCACCGCAGCCACCGCAGCATCGGCCGCGACACCAGCCCCCGCGGCGGCTCCTACGGCGGCGCAACAAACCGTGGACTCCACGAACATCAATGGATTCCGCAACGTCGCCTATTTCACCCAATGGGGTGTGTACGGCCGCGACTACAAGCTCAAGCAGTTGCAGGATTCGGGCACCATCAAGGACATCACCCACATCAACTACTCGTTCGGCAATATCCACCACCAGACGGGTAAGTGCTTCATCGCCAACAAGGCGCAGGGAACCGGCCCCAACGGTTCCGATGGTGCCGGCGACGCCTGGGCCGACTTCGGCATGGGATACACCACCGCCAATTCGGTTAACGGCACTGCCGACAAGTGGGACCAACCCCTCGCCGGTTCTTTCAATCAGCTCAAGCAGATTAAGGAGCTCAACCCCAACGTCAAGGCCATCATTTCGCTCGGTGGGTGGACCTGGTCAAAGAACTTCTCCACGGTCGCCTCCACCGACGCGAAGCGCAAGGCGTTCGTCTCCTCCTGCATCGACCTCTACATCAAGGGCAACCTGCCCACGATTGATGGCAAGGGTGGCCCCGGTGCCGCGGCTGGCGTATTTGACGGCATCGACCTGGACTGGGAATGGCCGGGATCTCCCAACGGGCTGGAAGGGAACGTCGTAGACGCCGTCAACGACAAGGAGAACTTCCGCCTCCTTATCCAGGAGTTCCGTGACCAGTTGGACGCCTATGGCGACCCGCTGGGCAAGCACTATGTGCTGTCGGCCTTCTTGCCGGCCAACCCCGCGGACATCGCGTCGGGTGGCTGGAACGACCCCCGTATCTTCGAGGATCTCGACTACGGAAACGTGCAGGGCTATGACCTTCACGGCGCCTGGGACCCGACGCTGACGGGGCACCAGGGCAACCTGTACGACGACCCGGCCGACACGCGACCCGCCTCCAAGAAGTTCTCGGTCGACAAGGCCGTCAAGGAGTACATCAACGCAGGCATCGCGCCCGAGCAGCTGGGGCTGGGCATGGCCATGTACGGCCGTGGCTGGAAGGGCGCAACCAGCGCCGACGCATGGACCGCCGCCAATGGCGCCGGCCCCGGCACCTGGGAGGCTGGCAACGAGGACTACGACAAGCTCAAGAACCTCGGAACCAGCTACTACGACGCCAGCATTGGTGCCTCGTGGCGTTACAACGGCGACCAGTGGTGGAGCCTGGATGACCCCAAGTCGGTCGCGATCAAGGCCGACTACATCCGCGAAAAGGGCCTCGGTGGCGCCATGTGGTGGGAGCTCTCGGGCGACCGCAACGGTGTGCTCACGACCGCGCTGATGAACAAGCTGGGCACCGGAGCATCGGGACCCATCGATGGCGGTCCCATTGTCACGCCGACGCCCACGCCCGATCCGACGGTAACGCCGGATCCCGACCCGACGGTAACGCCGGACCCTGATCCCACGGTCACGCCGGATCCCGACCCGACCGACCCGCCGAACGCGTGCACCATCACGCCCTGGGCCGCGGCCACTGCGTACACCGGTGGTGCAACGGTTGTCTACAACGACATCGTGTACGAGGCAAAGTGGTGGACGCAGGGTGACCAGCCTGGTGCGGCTCAGTGGGGGCCATGGAAGGTCGTGGACACCTGTGGTGACCCGCTTCCGGACCCTGACCCCACGGTGACGCCGGATCCCGACCCGACGGTCACTCCGGACCCGGATCCCACGGAACCGCCCAGCGAGTGCGCGGCCGCTTGGTCCGCATCGGCGGTCTACGTAGGCGGAGCCACCGCAACGTACGGCGGCCACGCCTACGAGGCAAAGTGGTGGACGCAGGGTGACCAGCCCGGCGCCGCTCAGTGGGGTCCGTGGAAGGACCTTGGCGCTTGCTAACATGCAACACAGCACGGATGCTCCCCGTCGCACTCGCCGTGGGCTTGCTCACGGTCGGGTGCGCGGGGGGCGTCTCCGCGCCCGGCGCGCCGCACGCCGATGCTGCGGACAGTAGCGCCGCATCGTCCAGCGGGGCCGCGGGGGAGGCAGGCTCGGACTCGATCGCGGACGCGCCGCTCATGCCCGTCGGACCGCTAGCGATTCCGGCGGCCGACTTCTGGGCGCCTGGCGAGGACACTGGCTCGATTGCCGTGGTCACCGCCGGCGGTTGTGAGGACGGGACCAATTGCCCGGCCTTCGCCGTGGTGAGCGGGGCGGGCGCTCACGCGACCGATCAGGCGATCCTCGACGACGGCATCGGCTGTCCTGGGGGAGAGGGAATGATGCCGGTGAGCGCGACCCCCGCATCGGCGCAAGCCACTCCGGTAGCCGGAAGCACGGGCACGGTGCAGGTCTTTGATGTGACGTGTGCTGACGCTGACGGCGCGGGGGCAATCGCAATTCAGCAGCGCCAGTGGAGCGTGGGCGGCGCGGAGGGGCTCGTGACGATCGTGGATCGCTGGTCGTTCGCGGAGCTGGGAGACAGGGTGGCAGGTGCGCAGTGGCTCGATGAGGCGGGCGAATAGGGGGTGCTCCCCAAAAGCGCGTACAACCGCTAGACTGGAGTGCTGGCCCATGAGGGACCGGACCCCCAATCTTTGAATCGAGTTTTCTATGCCCTTGCGCTCAGACCTGCGCAACGTCGCCATCGTGGCCCACGTTGACCACGGTAAGACCACCCTCGTTGACGCCATGCTCGTACA
Source organism: Demequina aurantiaca (assembly GCF_000975135.1). Classification (GTDB taxonomy): domain Bacteria; phylum Actinomycetota; class Actinomycetes; order Actinomycetales; family Demequinaceae; genus Demequina; species Demequina aurantiaca. The sequence continues at coordinate 1,353,422 of NZ_BBRF01000001.1, forward strand.
GGGCGGCGCCTACGGTGACCACGCACACGTCGAGGACCGTGCGATGGACTCCGGCGACCTTGAGCGCGAAAAGGGCATCACGATCCTCGCCAAGAACACGGCGATCCGTTACACCGGTGCGCACTCGATCGAGGGTGGCGTCACCATCAACGTGATCGACACCCCAGGTCACGCGGACTTCGGTGGCGAGGTTGAGCGTGGACTGTCCATGGTTGACGGCGTTGTGCTCCTGGTCGACGCATCCGAGGGCCCACTTCCGCAGACGCGCTTTGTGCTCCGTAAGGCGCTCGCGGCCAAGCTTCCCGTCATCATCGTCGTCAACAAGGTTGACCGCCCCGACTCGCGCATCAGCGCCGTGGTCGAAGAGAGCCACGACCTGCTGCTCGGCCTTGCGGGAGACCTTGAGGACGAGGTCCCCGACCTCGACGTCGACGCGCTGCTTGAGGTGCCCGTAGTCTTCGCGTCCGCCAAGGCGGGTCGCGCCAGCATCGAGCAGCCCGGCGACGGAGAACTGCCCACCGAGGAAAACCTCGAGCCGCTGTTCAAGGTCATCATGGACACCATCCCCGCGCCGTCTTACGACGATGATGCGCCTCTTCAGGCTCACGTCACCAACCTCGACGCCTCGCCGTTCCTCGGTCGCCTCGCGCTGCTGCGTGTCTTCAACGGCACCATCACCAAGGGCCAGACGGTCGCTTGGGCTCGCGCCGATGGCACCATGAAGAACGTCAAAATCACCGAGTTGCTGGAGACCAAGGGCCTGACCCGTGTCCCCGCAGAGTCGGCTGGCCCCGGCGACATCGTCGCCGTCGCGGGTATCGAGGGGATCACCATTGGTGAGACGTTGACCGATGTCGACGACCCCCGCCCGCTGCCGCTCATCACAGTGGATGACCCTGCGATCTCCATGACCATCGGTATCAACACGTCACCGCTCGCCGGACGCGTCAAGGGGGCCAAGGTCACGGCCCGCCAGGTCAAGGACCGCCTAGACAAGGAGCTCATCGGTAACGTGTCGCTCCGCGTACTGCCCACCGAGCGTCCCGACGCTTGGGAAGTTCAGGGCCGTGGCGAGCTTGCGCTGGCCATCCTGGTCGAGCAGATGCGTCGCGAGGGCTTTGAGCTCACGGTCGGCAAGCCGCAGGTCGTCACCAAGGAGATCGATGGCAAGAAGCACGAGCCGATGGAGCACCTCACCATCGACGTGCCCGAGGAGCACCTCGGCGCCGTCACGCAGCTGCTCGCCTCTCGCAAGGGTCGCATGGAGAACATGTCGAACCACGGCACCGGCTGGGTCCGCATGGAATTCGTCGTGCCCGCCCGCGGCCTGATCGGCTTCCGCACCATCTTCCTGACGGACACGCGTGGCACCGGCATCGCGTCCTCCATCGCACACGGCTACGAGCCCTGGGCCGGCTTCATCGAGTTCCGTGTCAACGGCTCGCTGGTCGCTGACCGTGCGGGTGTCGTGACGCCGTTCGCCATGATCAACCTGCAGGAGCGCGGCTCCTTCTTCGTCGACCCCACCTCGGAGGTCTACGAGGGCATGATCGTGGGCGAGAACTCGCGCAACGAGGACATGGACGTCAACATCACCAAGGAGAAGAAGCTCACCAACATGCGTGCAGCCTCATCCGACTCGTTCGAGAACCTGACGCCCCCGCGTCACCTGACGCTCGAGGAGTGCCTGGAGTTCGCCCGCGAGGACGAGTGTGTCGAGGTCACGCCGGAGAAGACCCGGATTCGCAAGGTCATCCTGGGTGCAAACGAGCGTGCACGCACCGCGTCGAAGGCAAAGCGCGACAACTAGTCCGCACACACCGTCACTCAACGCGGCGGCGACTGTCACAAACGTGACCGGTCGCCGCCGCGTTGTCGTTGCGGCTTGTCGTTCCCGCCTATCCTGGGAAGCATGATTCGCTCCGCCCTCGGCTACCTGGTGCTCGCGATCGTTGGGTTGATTGCCGCATTGGTTGGGGCGAGTGCCTACCGAGCGATTGCACCCTTCGGCCTCGTCCTGTGCATCCTGCTGATGCTCGTCGCCACCGTCTTCGCGCGTACGTGGAAGGAATGGTCGGGCATCGCGGTCTTCGCTGGTGCGTGGGCCGTGCTGACGTATGTCCTATCCCTCGAAGGGCCGGGGGGCTCGTTGCTGATCGCTACCGATGGCTACGGATACGGCTGGCTGTTTGGCGGATCGCTCGCCATCGTCGTGGTCTGCCTGATCCCGCGTCGGGTGCTTTTTGGGAGGAACGATGTCGCGTAAGCGCGATGCCGAGCGGGCACTGCGGGACCAGCAGGCGGAAGCCAGGCGGCGCAGCAACGCGCACCGATCGCTGCGCAAACGTGCGGAAAAACGCCAGGCAGCCGCCGATGCCGGGGTAGCCGGCGGTGCGGACGCCAGCAGCGTCGCCGACAATTCCGTGGACGAGGCCGCCGAGGCCCCCACCGACACCGTGGTGTTTGCGCGAGTCCCCGAGTTCCTGCGCACCTCGGAGGAGATCGAGGTCACGGACGGTGAGGCTGACAGCGAAACCGAAACCGAAACCGAGGCCGATGCCGACGCCGTCGCAGTCGCGGAATCCGACCAAGATGTTGATGGTGAAGACGATTCCGATGACAATGCGGCCGCGGGTATTGCCGCCGCGGCGGTCGCTGCGGACCTCGCTATCGAGCATCCTTCCGAGGGAGAGCTAGGCGCAGGCGACGTCGACGCGGAAGATGACCCCAACGTGGCTGGCGATTCGGACGCTGGCGCCGAACCCGAAGTCATCGCACCGCCTGAGGATGCCCCGGCATCGGCGCAAGAGACTACGATGGTCATGGAGCCCGTCGGGCTCGATGCCGCCGACCGGTTCGCGGTGGAGGAGGAGACCGTCCTCGAGGCGACGGTCATCGACGAGCCCGTGGAGATCGAGCCCAAGAAGCGCCGCCGTTGGCCCTGGATCGTGCTGGTCATCCTGCTGGTGCTCGCCGCCGCGTACTACGCGTTCGCCACGTACTTTGGCGACCGGGTACCTGCGAATACCCAGGCGCTCGGCGTGGAGATCGGCGAGATGGACGTGGCGACCGCCACGAAGACTCTCGACGAGGCGGCAACTGTCATGGAGTCGGCGCCGATCACGCTGACCGCGGGTGGCGTCGATACGACGATCGTTCCCAGCGAATCCGGCCTGAGCATCGACACCGCTGCGATGGTCGAGGAAGCCACGGGCTTTACCCTCAATCCTGTCAAGATCGTCGCCCACTTCACCACAGGTTCGGAACTCGAGCCGGTCGTCGTGGTCGATGACGACGCGATGGACGTCGCGATGAAGAGCGCCTCCGTGCAACTCGACACCACGGCCAAGAACGCCACGGTAGTCATCACTGGCACGACCGCGTCCGCGAACCCCGGTGAGCCCTCGGTGACGGTGGACCACGACGACACCGCGGCTCGGATCGAGAACGGGTGGCCGGCACAGACGGACTTCGACGCCGCGGCCGCGGTCGTGGACGCGGACATCTCGGACTATGAGGCAGACCGCATGGTCGAGACCCTCAACGACACCGTGCTCGCGTCCTCGGTCACGCTGACTGGACCCAATGGGGATGTGTCATTGACGCCAACGCAGTTCGCGCCGTTTGTGTCCGCCGAGCCATCAGGTTCTCGCCTGGAGGTTGTGGCAGACGGTCCGGCACTGTCGACGGCCATGCTCGACGCGGACCCGGACCTCGAGAACGACGCGACGGATGCAACACTCACCTTCAATAAGAGCCACAAGCTCGTCACCACGGAGAGCGAGAACGGGCGCGCGCTCGATCAGGACGCCATGGGGCCCGTGCTCGTGGACGCGACGCTAGCGATTGATCACACGGCGCCCATCGCCTACAGCGAAGTCCACCCCAAGGTGTCGTCGACGGACCTCGGAATTGACGACTACAAGGAGATCGTCTCCTCGTTCTCGACGCCGCTCACTAACGAGCCGATCCGCACCAAGAACCTGGTGCGGGCCGCGGAGAAGGTCACCGGCGTGACCATCATGCCTGGCAAGGAATTCAACTTGGCTGACGTGTTGCTGCCCATCACCACGGAGGGCGGGTACTTCCCCGCCCACGTGATCGAGAATGGCATTGTGCAGACTGCCGTGGGTGGCGGCCTCTCGCAGATGGCGACCACCACGTTTAACGCGGGCTACTTCGCGGGCTACGAGGACATCGATCACCGCCCGCACTCGCAGTGGTTCCCGCGCTACCCAGCTGGTCGCGAGTCGACGATCTACACGGGCCAGATCAACATGGTGTTCAAGAACAACACGCCGTACGCCGCCGTCATGAGCAGCTACGTTAAGGACAACAGGGTGTACGTCGAGGTCTGGTCCACGCCCTACTTCGAGGTCAAGACCAAGGCGTCACCCAAGACCAACGTGGTGCAGCCCACCACCGTGGAGATTGACAGTGATGACTGTCAGCCCAGTAATTCGGGCGAGGCTGGCTTCTCGATTACCAACACGCGTACCGTCTACCTCGATGGCGACTTGGTCGATACCAACGTCCTCAAGTGGACGTACAAGCCCACCAACAAGATTGTGTGCACGTAGGCGCCACTGAGCACCGCGTCCCCGCACCAAACGGCGGCGCATCGCTTGTATGATGGCGGTGTTCGTACCATCCAAGTAGGAGGAACCAAAGTGACATACGTCATTGCTCTGCCCTGTGTCGACGTCAAGGACAAGGCATGCATCGACGAGTGTCCCGTGGACTGCATCTACGAGGGCGAACGTAGCCTCTACATTCACCCCGACGAATGCGTCGACTGTGGTGCCTGCGAGCCGGTCTGCCCCGTCGAGGCTATCTACTACGAGGATGACACCCCCGACAAGTGGGCCGAGTACTACACGGCAAACGTCGAGTTCTTCTCCGAGATTGGCTCGCCTGGCGGCGCCGCGAAGATGGGTCTGATCGAGCACGATCACGACATCATCAAGGCGCTCCCGCCGCAGAACGGCTAACCGCCACTCACATGGGTCTTCATCCCGGCGCGCTCCCAGACTTCCCTTGGGACTCGCTGACCCCGTACATCGCGCGCGCCTCGGCTCACCCCGACGGCATCGTGAACCTGTCCGTGGGCACTCCTGTCGATCCCACGCCTCGGGTGGTGCGCGAGGCACTGGCCGCAGCGGCCGATGCTCCGGGTTACCCCACGACTCATGGCACCCTGGCACTGCGCGAGGCTGTTGTGGACTGGTTCGCTCGCAGGCGTGGTGTGTCGGGGATCGATCCCGCCGCCGTGCTGCCCACCGTGGGTTCCAAGGAGTTTGTGGCCCTGCTGCCGGCACTCTTGGGCCTTGGCGCAGGCGACATCGTGGTTCACCCCGCGGCCGCGTATCCCACCTATGACGTGGGCGCGCGGCTCGCTGGCGCGACGCCCATGCCGGCCGATGCCGTGTCCGACTGGGCGGGCAACCCTGCCGTCAAGCTCGTCTGGGTGAACTCTCCGTCCAACCCCACCGGTGCGGTGGCGAGCCGCGAGTACCTGGCCGATGTCGTGGGTGCCGCCCGCAGCATCGGCGCCGTGGTGGCGTCCGACGAGTGCTACGCGGAACTGCCGTGGAACGAACCGTTCGTGAGCGACGGGGTGGCGTCGATCCTCGACCCCGCCGTGTGCGGTGACTCGCACGAGAGCCTGCTCGCCGTCTACTCGCTCTCCAAGCAATCCAACCTTGCCGGGTACCGGGCGGCGTTTACTGCGGGTGACCCGCAGATCATCGCCGGGCTGCTTGAGACCCGTAAGCACGCGGGGATGATCGTGCCCGCGCCCGTGCAGGCGGCCACAGTTGCGGCGCTATGTGACGATACTCACGTCGCGGCCCAACGTGAGGTGTATCGGGCGCGTCGCGAGGTTCTCAGCGCCGCGATTCGCGAGGCCGGTTTCCGGATTGACGCCTCCGATGCGGGGCTCTACCTGTGGGCCACCAGGAGCGAAAACTGCTGGCAGACCCTGGATTTCCTCGCCCACCACGGCATCGTGGCGGCACCGGGAGAGTTCTATGGTTCTGCAGCTGCCAATCACGTGCGTATCGCACTGACGGCTACTGATGAGCGCATCAGCGCCGCGGCCCGACGGCTCGTCAAAGCCAGGTAAACTGAGGCCAAAGCAAACGGACGAAGGCGCCTTTGGCGTGCACCCGGAGGTTGTTCATGGCACAGGTTGTAGACGCTCGGCTGATTGTCGACGGAAATTCACGCGAGCTCGGAATTGAGCGCGCGACGATCGGCAATGACGGGCTGGCAATCCCGACCCTGCTGAGTGACACCGGCTTGGTGACCATGGACCCCGGGTTCATGAACACCGCCGCGTGCGAAAGCGCGATCACGTATATCGATGGCGACGCAGGAGTGCTCAAGTACCGCGGCTACCCGATCGAACAGATCGCTGGTGGCTCGAACTTCCTGGAGACCGCGTACCTGCTGATTCATGGCGAGCTACCCACCGAGGACCAGCTCAATGCGTTGCAGAACCGCGTCGCACGGCACATGCACGTGCACGAGGGCATCAAGACGTTCCTCAACGCCTTCCCTCGCGACGCGCACCCCATGGCGGTGCTGTCCGGCTCGATTTCCGCGCTCTCTACGTTCTACCCCGAGTCGGTGGGGCGCGACGAGGAGCAGCTCGAGCTCGCGACGGTGCTGCTGCTCGCCAAGTCCGCAACGGTCGTGGCGTACCTGCAACGTCGCGCGACCGGCGAGGAGCTCATCGAGCCCCGCAAGGACGGCAACTACGTCGACGAGTTCATGCGCTTGGCGTTCTCGCCCGCATCTGGTGAGCTCGACATTGATCCCACCATCCGTAAGGCACTGGATCTGCTGCTGATTCTGCACGCGGACCACGAGCAGAACTGCTCGACGTCCACAGTGCGCATCGTCGGCTCCTCGCAGGCCAACATCTACGCGGCCGTGTCCGCGGGCATCGGCGCGTTGTCCGGCCCGCTCCACGGTGGCGCCAACGAGGCCGCACTGAAGATGTTCGACAACATTAAGGCCTCCGGCGGCTCAGTCGAGCAGTTCGTCTCCGACGTCAAGAACAAGGTCGAGGGTGCCCGCCTCATGGGCTTCGGTCACCGCGTCTACAAGTCCTACGACCCGCGCGGAGCCGAGGTCAAGAAGGTTGCCGACAAGGTGCTCGCGGACCTGGGCGGCAACAACGAAACCTTCGATATGGCCAAGCGCCTCGAGGAGATCGCGCTCAGCGACGAGTACTTCATCGAGCGCAAGTTGTACCCCAACGTGGACTTCTACACCGGCCTGCTGTACTCGGCCATGGGCTTCCCCACCCCGATGTTCACCCCGCTCTTCGCGCTGGGCCGCATGCCCGGCTGGATTGCCCACTACCGCGAGATGCTGAACGATCCTCGCACCAAGATTGGCCGCCCGCGCCAGATCTACACCGGCGAGACGGACCGCAACTACACCCCGCTCAGCGAGCGCGGCTAGCCACCTAGCTCGACTCGCCCGGTCACACGGCCGGGCGTGATCGCGCTCCGTTTCGCTCACCCGCCTGCTTAACATGCGCGGGTGGTGTGTCCCAGTTTGCGCGAGTCGTGCCCAGACGCGCGCACCTGCACCCACTGCGCCCGCTGTGCCCCCTGTGCCCGCCCACCTGCGCGCCTCACCGTGCCCGACAGTGCGCTCACTTGTCCCTTCCTGAAGGACGAATTGACATATTGTCCTTCAGGAAGGGACAGGCGACCCTTCACGCAGGTGTCTCAGCGGATCGTCCTTCACGAAGGGACGCCGCGTAGCGCACTGAGGCCCGCAAGGCGCCCCGAGAATCCGGGCAAGCCCGCAACGCCCGGCGTCACCGCGAGACGCACTGAGGCCCGCAAGGCGCATTGAAAGGCACGGCGACCCTGCCATACGCCGCAGGTCGAGCGGTGCCGCGGGGTCAGGCTAGGTGGAGGCCGTGCGAATGGTGACGATCGCGCCGTCAAAGTCGGCGGCGGGGGAGTCTTCGGCCGGCGCATCGTCTACGAGGCCCTCCTCGCGCAGCCAGCCCTTGCCGTCGTACGAGGACTCGATGATGGATTGCACCGAGGAGACGGCCACCGCCCACTCGCGCATGGACTGAGCCGAGAGCAGCGGCGTCTGCGCACTTTCACCGTCACCCGGGCTGAGTCCCAGCACTGTGGTGTCTGAGTTCACGTCAAGCACCTCGACGGCGTACGCTCCGGGACCAAAGTCGAGGTCCACCCGCTCGATGAATGCCCGTGCGGTGGTCGGTTCAGCGTCACCGATGTCGCAGTTGACCCGCCCGCCGTTTCCGGTGAGCGCGGACGCCCAAAGGCGGGCCTCGGCCTCATGATCGGCGTAGGCATCGGGGAATCCCGAACGCTGAACGGCCTGGGCTGCGACGGTGACCGCCATGTCCTGCCAGCCAGATACCTTGATGAGGCCGTCGTAGAACTTGTTGGCGGAGTAGTAGGGGTCGAGAATCTCCTCGACCTCTCCCCATCCCTGTGAAGGACGCTGTTGGAACAGGCCCACGCTGTCGCGGTCGCCATAGTCGATGTTGCGCAGGCTCGACTCCTGGATGGCGGTGGCGATGCCGATGGTCGCGGCGCGCGCGGGTAGGCCGCGCTCCACGGAGACGGCGGCGATCAACGCCGCATTATCGGTCTGCTCGGCCGTCAGGCTTGCGGTCTCGTCGCCCACGGTGACGGAGCAGCGCGAGGAGAAGACACGGTCGCCGTAACGATGCCACAGGTCAGGACCGACAATGACGGCGGTCACGGTGACGGCAGCGATGAGTGCGAGGACCACGAGCCCGCCGCCTCGGCGGCGGTGGCCCGCGCCGTCCCTACCGTGTCGCGCCAACTCCGCCTCCAATACCGTCTCTAGTGAACGCTTGGACGGACTCTTTGGTGCCCGCTGCCTGCGATGGTTCTGGCCGGCGTCTAGTTCGCGTGAAGTGCGGCGTTGAGCTCGACGCCGTTGCCCTGGCGCACCACGGCTTCAATCACGCCGCTGGTGGAGTTGCGACGAAAGAGGATGCCGTCCTTGCCGGAAAGTTCCTTCGCCTTGACCCAGACGGGCTTGCCGTCGTCGTCGGAGACGCCAACCACAAGCACCTTGGAACCGGCGGTCACATAGAGCCCGGCCTCGACCACGCAGTCGTCGCCCAGGGAGATGCCCAGTCCGGAGTTGGCGCCCAGCAACGAGCGCTCACCCACCGTGATGGTCTCCTTGCCGCCGCCGGATAGCGTGCCCATGATGGATGCGCCGCCGCCCACGTCGGAGCCGTCGCCCACAACGACGCCAGCCGAGATGCGTCCTTCGACCATCGAGTGGCCGAGCGTGCCGGCGTTGAAGTTCACGAAGCCCTCGTGCATCACCGTGGTGCCCTCGGCAAGGTGGGCGCCCAGGCGGACGCGGTCGGCATCGGCGACGCGAATGCCCGACGGCACCACGTAGTCAACCATGCGGGGGAACTTGTCCACCCCGAACACGGTGACGTGCTTGCCGGCGGCGCGCAATCGCACGCGTGCGGACTCGAAGCCATCGATGGCGCAGGGCCCCTCAGACGTCCACACCACGTTGGTGAGCGCACCGAACAGGCCGTCCAGATTAATGCCGTGCGGGCGGACGATGCGGTGGCTGAGCAGGTGGAGGCGCAGGTATGCGTCCTCGACGCTCGCAGGGGCGGCGTCGCAGTCAATCTCGGTGAAGACGACCGACACGGTCACGTCGCGTAGCTCGTCGACGCGCGCCGCGCCATTCAACTCGGCGGGGGCACTGTGCCCCGCGGGCGGTTCGCCCAAGGTGGGCGAGGGGTACCAGGTGTCGAGCACCGTGCCGTTCGCGTCCGTGGTGGCAAGTCCGTATCCGTATGCAGTGCGAGTCATGGGCACAAGGATACTGGGCATCGGTAGGGTGGCGGCATGACCTCCCTCGACCTGACCGCGCCCGTGGACGACCTCACGCGGCAACTCATCGACATCCCGTCCGTGAGCGGCGGAGAGGCCGCCATCGCCGATGCTGCGGCCACCGCCCTTGCCGAGTGCGATCACCTGGAAATCACGCGAGACGGCGACGCGATCGTGGCCCGAACTACGCTGGGCCGCGACGAACGAGTCATCATCGCGGGTCACCTCGATACGGTGCCGATTAAGGGCAACGTGCCGTCGACCCCTACCGCGGACGGGTTGGGGATCATCGGCCGCGGGTCGGTCGACATGAAGGCCGGCGTGGCCGTCATGCTCTCCCTCGCCGTGGACCTGATCGAGCCCACCCGCGACATCACCTGGGTCTTCTATGACCACGAGGAGGTGGAGGAGACCAAGAACGGCCTAGGACGCCTCTCGCGCCGTCACCCCGAGCTGATCACCGGTGACTTTGCCGTGCTGTGCGAGCCCACGCAGGCGCAGATCGAAGGTGGCTGCAATGGCACTCTGCGCATGGACATTGTGCTGCCGGGCAAGGCGGCACACTCGGCGCGGTCGTGGAAGGGAGAGAACGCGATTCACGCCGCTGCTCCCGTGCTGGCTGCCCTCGCCGCCTACCAGCCTCGTACCGTGGAGGTGGACGGACTCCAATATCGCGAAGGACTCAATGCCGTGGCAGTGACGGGAGGCATCGCCGGCAACGTCATTCCCGACCAGTGCACGGTGACCGTCAACTATCGCTTTGCTCCCTCCCAAACCACGGACGATGCCGTGCAGCACGTACGCGACGTTATCGCGGCATCGGGCGTGGGGGAGTTTGAAACCGTGGTGACCGATCGCGCCGACGCCTGCCGCCCGGGCCTGGACGCGCCCCTCGCGCAGGGATTCGTGGACGCCGTGGCCAGCACGGGGGCGCCCGAACCGCGCGCCAAGCTGGGATGGACCGACGTCGCGCGCTTTGGAGCTCTGGGTATACCGGCCGTCAACTACGGTCCCGGCGACCCCGAACTCGCGCACGCGGACCTCGAGTGGTGTGCAATTGATGAGATCAACCAGTGCCGTGCCGGTCTTGCGGCCTGGCTGACCACCTGAGCCACAGCATCGGGCGTAGTGACTGTCCACCCACAAGACAAGCCAACGACATCAACGACCTAAGGGAGACGCACCATGAATGACTACCGCAAGGGACCGGTGCTGCTTCGCGGCAAGCACGTTCCGCAGGATTCCTCGTCCTCGCGCTTGCTCGACGATCAGGGCGACGCAGACTGGCTCCACGGCGACCCGTGGCGCGTGCTGCGCATCCAGTCGGAATTCGTTGAGGGCTTCGGCGCGCTCGCGGAGGTCGGGCCCGCGATATCGGTTTTCGGTTCCGCGCGGACCAAGCCGGGCACGCGGGACTACGAGATTGGCGAGACCGTGGGCCGGCTGCTGGTGGAGGCCGGATTTTCCGTCATCACGGGCGGTGGCCCCGGCGTGATGGAGGCGGCCAACAAGGGTGCCTCCGAGGCGGGTGGGACCTCGGTAGGGCTTGGCATCGAGCTACCCCACGAGCAGGGCGTCAACGAGTACGTGAACCTGGGCGTGAACTTCCGCTACTTCTTTGCGCGCAAGACCATGTTCGTGAAATATGCGCAGGGATTCATCGTTCTGCCAGGTGGCTTTGGCACCTTCGACGAACTGTTCGAGTCGCTCACGCTCGTGCAGACGCGCACGGTGACGCGCTTCCCGATCGTCCTGGTCGGCCACCATTACTGGGACGGGCTGGTGGACTGGCTGCGCAATACAGTCCTGCCCGAGGGCACCATCTCCGACACCGACTTCGACCTCTTCACCGTGACCGACGACCCCGCCGAGGCCGTGGCCATTGTGCAGGATTACTCCGAGAAGCGTGCCCAGGAGCGGGCGGCCGCGGCCTCGGAACAAGAGGGCCAGGGGATGTAGCTGGAGTTCAGCGAAATGCGCTGATTTTGGAGTGCCCTCGCGTCCGCGTAGAATAGTCGCCAGACGCCGCGAATCCGCGGCGAGCGACTTCCCCAAGGAGACACACACGATGGCTGCAATGAAGCCCCGCACTGGTGACGGCCCCATGGAGGTCGTGAAAGAGGGCCGCAGTTACGTCATGCGCGTCCCGCTTGAAGGCGGCGGACGTCTGGTCGTAGAGATCACGGCCGACGAGGTCAAGGAGCTCGGCGCCGCACTGAACGGTGCCATCGCCTAGGTGCGCACAGACTTAACCGCACGAGCCCGCGCCACCCGTCGAGGTGCGCGGGCTTTTGCGTGCGTAGGAGACCCGGCTTCCTACGCGGAAATCAGGTAGCTCGTCACGCGCTTCGCCTTTGCAGACTTGCCGGCCGACGCGAAGCGGAGCACGTGGCTAAAGAACGTGCGTTCGCCCGATGCGAGGGTCACGGTGCCGGACATACTCGCCTCCGGTCCGTGGGTGAGGACGGAGGCGAAGCGAAGCTCAGCTGCGCGAGGCGCAGATGCCGCCCACGCCCGGATTTCTTGCGCGCCGGTCAGGTCGCGGTCGCCCACCAGCGTCCACACGGCATCGTCCGCGAGGTAGGGGCCGAGTGCGGCCGCATCGGCGCGGGCGAGGCCAATGGCGATGTCCCGCAGCACTGCCTTGCGTGGCGCGTTGCCGCAGTCCGGAGAGTCAATAACGTCGAGTGGCGTAGACATCAACCGAGACTATCGCGGCCGGCGCCGCTAGTCCTTGATGGCGACCAGCAAGCCGTCACCGGTCGGCAGCAGCGTGGGAGTGAGGCTCTCGTTATTGCGGATCGCCTTGAGCGTCTCGCGAACCGCAGTGGTGTCCGCGTCGCGCTGCGCCGGGTCGGGCACGCGACCGTGCCATAGTGCGTTGTCGATCACCAGCATGCCGCCGCTGCGCAGCAGGCGCAGGGCCTGCACGAGGTACGCGGGGTATTCCGACTTGCGAGCATCGATCAACACCAGGTCGTAGCCGCCGTCGGTGAGACGGGGGAGGACCTCGAGGGCGCGTCCGGTGATCATTCGTGCGCGAGCGGGCGCGAAACCGCCGGTGGCGAGCGTCTGCTTGGCGGCCTTGTGGTGCTCGGCCTCGACGTCGATCGTGGTGATGACTCCCTGGGGGTGCATGCCCCGCAGCAGGTATGTGGTCGACACCCCCGCGCCAGTGCCGATTTCGACGATCGACTTAGCGTTCATGGCCCGCGCGAGGATCTGCAATGTGCGTCCGGCGCCCGGCAATACCGGCACGCATCCGAGTTCGTCAGCGGCGTCGCGCGCGCTCAATAGAACTCGGTCCTCGTGGATAAAATCCTCGGCATAAGCCCAGTTCGCGGCCTCGTGAGTCATGGCACACCTCCTAGGGACATGATATGGGTCACATTCCACCAATCCGCCTTCCGCCGCGGCACGAATCATGGGAACATAGAGGTACATCCAACCGTTGAGCAGATTGTGAGGGAGGAAACCATGACTATTGCAGCCGTGCCAACAGACACCGCTAACAAAGACACCGTCGTTTCGTCCGTCACCGATGCCCCTGAGCTCGCCCCCGAGCTCACGTGGGAGCGCATCGTCGAGGAACACTCGGGTCGCGTTTACCGATTGGCGTACCACCTCACCGGCAACCAGCACGATGCTGAGGACCTCACGCAGGATGTGTTCATCCGCGTGTTTAACTCACTGTCGCAGTTCAAGCCGGGCACCTTTGAGGGTTGGCTCCACCGTATTACGACAAACCTCTTCCTCGACCGCATGCGACGCAAGAAGCGAATTCGCTTCGATTTCATGGCGGACGACGACGCGGCTGTGTCCACGTCGGACAGTTTCGACCGCCACGAGCGCTCGGGCCAGCCGGAAGACGCGTTTGAGATGTCTCACTTCGGTGACGACATTGTGGCCGCCCTCGCCGACCTGCCCCCCGAATACCGCGCGGCCATTGTGCTGAGCGACATCGAGGGACTGTCGTACGAGGAAATTGCAGCCACGCTCGGTATCAAGATGGGTACCGTACGTTCTCGACTGTCTCGCGCCCGCGCGAAGTTGCGTGAGTCTCTCGCGCACCGCGCTCCGGTGCGGGGTGGCGAGTGACGCAAAAGCACCTCGGAGAAAACCTTCACGACCTGCTCGATGGCAGGATGTCTACAGTCGACGCCGCAGAAGCGATGTCGCACCTCGATGAGTGCGATGAGTGCAACGCGCGATGGACTGAATTGCGTGATGCGCGCAAGGCCCTCAATACGTCCAGTGCGGGCATTGACATGCGCTTCGCCCAGCAGCTCCTGGACCGAGACCGGATGGCTCAGATCGCTCAGGGCGAGTCCAAGCATCGCGCCCGTGCCGCACGAGCCAGGCCGAGCCGGCACCGCTCCGTCACCATCGCATTTTCGATTCTGATCTTCGCCGCCGTAGGCGTGGGCGCCGCGTACTACGCCGGCGGTCCCGATCAGGTTCCTCTTGAATTTGCCGCAGCCTCAGCAGAGGGCACGGCACCAAATGTCGCGTATATGGGTCCACAGGACATGCGTTCTGCGGACAATATGCGGACGTGGGTCCATCCGGACTGGCAGGACAGTGGACTCGTCCCTATTGAAGCGAGGGTGGTGCGCGGCGACAGCGGCGCTCACATGCTCGTTGCCTCGCTGCTCGCAGGAGTCGACCCGGTGGTCGTGACGGAGCAGCATGGCGACCTGGTGCAGGAGCGCGTGGCTGATTTGCCGCGCGCCGACGTGCCGGGCATCGATGTCTACATCGTTCGCCTCGACCCTGCCCAACTCGTGTGGCAGACAGGTGACGTAGTGGTTTCCGTGTCGTGCAGCTGCGCCATGGTGACCCTCGAAACGGTGGCAGGCACCTTCCCCACCAACACCGAGCCCGGATTCTTTGATCGTGTTCACGCCGGGCTCGGAGCATTTGCCGGCACCCTTACCGGCAACTAGTCCTGAAAGGCCGTCCCCATGTCTGACTCACCCTTCGCTCCACCCACCCCCGTGGGAGGGGAATCGCAACGTCCCGAGGCGGGCGATGACGCGCAGCAAAGCAGCGCCGTCGTCACCGCGTCCTCAACGCGCGACGAGGTCGCCCCTACGGCCGATGCTGAGACGCCCGCCGATGCCGCGGTAGGTTCGCAGTCCGGCACCGACGTTGCGACGGCTCCCGGGCAGCCTTTCCCCTGGGAAGCGCCGCCCGCAGACGTTCCACCTGCGGCACCCAAGGCGCCCGTGGGTCGTGTGCGCAAGCGCACGGTCGCCGCAATCTGCATTGGCGCCCTGAGCCTCGGCATCCTCGGTGGCGCCGGCGGGGCGTGGGCCTACAACGAGTGGGGCCCCTCGTCGTCGTCGGTCGCGCTTCCTTCGGTCAACGGTGCGTCGGTCGACCGGCCCGAGGGCTCGGTCGCCTCCATCGCTGCCGCCGTCATGCCCTCAGTGGTCTCGATCGAGACCACCACTGCTCAGGGTTCCGCGACTGGTACAGGCTTCGTGATTCGAGAGGACGGCTACATCCTCACGAACAATCACGTGGTCGACGGCGCCAGCAATGACAGCGTCAAGGTCCTCAAGTCCGACGGCACCATTGAAGAGGGCAAGGTCATCGGCACCACGCCCGAGTACGATCTTGCTGTGGTCAAGATCGACGAGAAGGGTCTCACCCCGCTGGTCCTGGGGGACTCGGACCAGGTGGTGGTGGGAGACGCGGCGATCGCAGTCGGCTCCCCGCTGGGTCTCGACTCCACGGTGACCACCGGCATCATCTCGGCACTGCACCGCCCGGTGACCGCCGGCGACGGCACGCAGGCACCCGCCTACATCGACGCGATTCAGACCGATGCCGCGATCAACCCCGGCAACTCGGGAGGCCCGCTCATCAATTCTGCGGGCGAGGTGATTGGCATCAACTCGGCCATCGCATCGCTTGGTGGGTCGTTGACCCAGCAGGCCGGTTCCGTGGGCCTCGGCTTCGCCATCACGTCCAACCAGGCACGCCGCACCGCCGAGCAGCTCATCAACGATGGCGAGGCGACGTTCCCCGTGATCGGAGTGCTGCTGGACGAGCGCTACACCGGTGAAGGCATCAAGGTCGTCGACGATTCCTCCGGAGTTATCGCGGACGGCCCATCCGACGTGGCAGGCATCGAGCCCGGTGACATCATCACCCAGATTGATGGTCGCCCAGTGACTCGGTCAGACGAACTCGTTGTCGCGATTCGCGCCAAGGCTCCTGGCGACGACGTGGTGCTGACCATCAAGCAGGGTGACTCGACCAAGGACGTCACCGTGACGTTGGGATCCAACTCTGAAGTCAACGTGGACGAACCCGCTCCTCAACCGTCAGAATAGGGTCTATGTTCTCAATCAACGGCGGGGAGTTCGTCGTCCTGCTTCTGATCGCGATTGTCGTGATTGGGCCGGAACGGCTTCCTGAGTACTCGCGGCAGTTGCGTGCCTGGATTGTCAAGGGACGCGACATGCTTCGTGACGGGCGTGACACGCTCGAGCGCGAGGTGGGCGGGGACGTCGATTGGGAGAAACTCGATCCACGACAGTACGACCCGCGCACCATCGTTCGCGAGGCACTGTACGAGCCGGCTTCCAAGCCGGCGCCGGTCGCGCGACCTGCCGCGAGTGTTCCACTCGCGGCAGGCACGCCCGCCCCGTTCGACGAGGACGCCACGTAACCCCAGCATCGGCCGGAGGTTGTGCGCCGTAGGCGATGCCGGGTGTGACCTTCCGCAGAACCTGGAAGAATGACCGCATGACTTCACGCGTTTTCTCGGGCATGCAGCCCACCTCTGACTCCCTCCAGCTTGGCAACTACTTGGGCGCGCTCGCGCAGTGGGTCAAGTTGCAGGACACGCATGACGCGATTTACAGCGTGGTCGACCTGCACGCCCTGACCGTCTCTCCCGACCCTGAGGCGCTACGCCGGCGCACCCGAGCGACGGCTGCCCAGTACCTGGCCGCGGGAGTCGACCCCACCCGATCGCTCATCTTTGTTCAGTCGCACGTCCACCAGCACGCAGAGCTCGCGTGGTTGCTGAGCACGTTCACCGCCTTTGGCGAGGCCGGACGCATGACGCAGTTCAAGGACAAGTCTGCGAAGCAGGGCGACGCCGGCACCACCGTGGGACTCTTCACGTACCCCGTGTTGATGGCCGCCGACATTCTGCTGTACGACACCAATGTGGTCCCCGTGGGCGAGGACCAGCGCCAGCACCTCGAGCTGTCGCGCGACCTGGCGCAGCGCCTCAACTCCCGCTTTGGCGAGGGCACGGCCGTGGTGCCCGAGCCGCACATCGTCAAGGACACCGCCAAGATCTACGACCTGCAGGAACCCACGGCCAAGATGTCTAAGACCAGCCCCAACGGTGTTATCGACCTTCTTGATGAGCCCAAGGTGGTCGCCAAGCGCATCAAGTCCGCGGCGACCGACAGTGACACCGTGATTGCATTCGACCGGGTCAACAAGCCGGGGGTCTCCAATCTGCTCACCATCTACTCCGCGCTCGACGGGCGAAGCGTCGAGCAGTTGGTCGCCGACTACGACGGCAAGATGTACGGCCACCTGAAGGTGGATCTGGCAGAGGTCGCGGTGAACTTTCTGACTCCCATTCGTGACGCGACACTCGACTGGATCGAGTCGCCCGACAAGTTGGATGCAGTGTTGGCCGAAGGAGCCGAGAAGGCGACGGCGCTCGCGGAGCCCATGCTCGCCCGCCTCTATGACCGTGTGGGACTCCTCGCGCCCGCACGACGCAGGTAGACCCATGAGGCAGCGCAGTTACATTCCCGGCAAGATGAAACGCACCGTCGCGCTGGAGGAGGCGTCCGCGGTCGAGAAGGGCAAGGCCGCGCTCAAGGAGGCCAAGTCTCGCAAGGAGTGGTTCGACCGTACGCACCCGGGACGGATGCTCAAGCGCATCAGCGAGGGAAACGGCAACATCATCGCTGGCGGGATCGCCTATTTGTCGTTGACGTCACTCGCGGCCGCGCTCGTGATTGGCGTCACGATCTCGACCTACCTCGTTCACTTCAACGCGAACTGGAACGAGGCGTTCTACGGCTTCATTGACGACACAATTCCGGGTGTGATCAAGGCGGACGGTCCGGACAGCGCGGGCCTGGTAGATCCCGATTCGCTCGAGCCGCAGACCCTGACGGGGATTGTGGGAATCGTCACCTTCTTGATTCTGATCAACACCGCGTCGCGCTACCTGAGCGCGACGCGCATCGGATCCATCGCGATGCTGGACACGCAGGCGGGCTCGCCAGTCAAGGGCAAGTTGCGCGACTTCGGGGCGCTCCTCGCGCTGCTGATCCTGGTGCTGCTCGGGGCCTTGCTGCAGGTGGCCGCATCACAATTTTCCACGGTGATTGCCGGATGGGTGTCGGATCAGCCGCTGTCCGACTGGCTCATTCGTGGTCCTGCCTTCGCCGTCGGTGTCCTGGTAGACATGGCTTTCGTGGCCTTGGCGATCGTGGTGCTGGGGAGCTACCGCGGCCCGCGAGTGCCGCTGATCTGGACCTTGCTCGCGGCCGCCATCAGCATCGGCATCCTGCGCCAAGCCGTGTCGCTGGTGATTGGCGGCGTGAAGGACAACGCGGTGCTCGCCTCCGCCGCGTCGGTGATCGCCATCATGATCTTCGTGAATTTTGTCGCGCGGATCGTTCTCTATGCCGCTGCTTGGCTCGGCACGCTGGCTCCCTCAGAGGCGGGGCCAGGAGAGTTCAGCTCGACAGAGATGGAATCGATCCCGCGCCGCGGCCACGGAAGCGTGACGACGGCACGCGCCATGCAGCGCGATCGTGAGTAGCCACGCATCCGGACGCTCGGCGCGCTACGCGTGTGGGGCGTTGGAGCGGTGCACGAAGGCGTGGAACTCCACCGCATCCATTGCGGTTCCTGGGAGCTCGGTGCCCTTGCCGTCCGCGCGGATCCCGTCAAGGAAGATCACCAGCTGACGGCGCATCAAGTTGGCCTCGTGGTCGGTCGGATTGCCGACCATGCCGCCGAGCGAGAACATCATGAGTGCTAGGTCGCCGCCCGTAACGCCTTCCCTCAGGGTGCCCTCGGCCTGCGCGCGCTCGATCAGGCCGGTCAGGCTATCGGTGAACGAGCCCGCGGGACGGTAGTCAGGGTCGATGTCATACATGCGTCGCATCACGGTGCGTAGGCCGGGAGCGTCCGCCAAAGCAAACACCGCGGACTCGAGCAGGGTCGCAATCGTGTCCCATGCGGTAGCGTCCTCGCCGCTGGCCCGCAGTGACTCGCCCAGCATCATCACCCCACGGTCGTACAGCGCGCGGATCAGGTCCTCGTGCGTAGGAAAGTGACGGTAGGCGGTGCCAATTCCCAGGCCCGTTTGAATCGCGAGCTCACGGACGGTCAGGTCCGCGTCGCGGACAGCAAGGATCTCAAATCCAGCGAGGATGAGCCGTTCGCGGTTCGCGACAGCATCTTTTCGTTTCACCATGAGGAGATTCTAAACGTGAAGTGTCCGTTTCTGTGAACGTCAGACGACACCAGTATTGAGCGCCTTTTTCACCTCGGAAATTGCCTTGGTGACCTCGATGCCGCGAGGGCACGCCTCGGTGCAGTTGAACGCCGTGCGGCACTTCCACACGCCGGCCTTGTCGTTCAGAATCTCGAGCCGATCCCACTCGCCCTCGTCGCGGGAGTCAAAGATGAAGCGGTGCGCGCCCACGATGGCCTGAGGACCAAAATACTGTCCATCGGTCCAGAACACCGGGCACGACGTGGTGCACGCTGCACACATGATGCACTTGGTCGTGTCATCGAAGCGTGCACGCTCTTCGGGGCTCTGCAGCCGCTCCCGCTCGGGGGTGGGGCCGGACGTCATGAGAAATGGCATGATCTCGCGGTAGCTCGCGAAGAACGGCTCCATGTCAACGATCAGGTCCTTCTCCACCGGTAGGCCCTTGATGGGCTCGATGGTGATGGGACGCTTGGGGTTGAGATCCTTGAGCAGCGTCTTGCATGCCAGCCGGTTCTTGGCGTTGATGCGCATCGCGTCGGAGCCACACACGCCGTGCGCGCACGAGCGACGGAACGCGAGCGAGCCGTCCACATCCCACTTGATTTTGTGGAGCGCGTCGAGCACGCGGTCCGTGCCGTGCATGGTCAGGGTGAACTCTTCCCAGTACTCCTCGCCCGCAGGGTGGTCGGGCGTGCCATCCGGATCCATGCGCTGGATGCGCAGGGTTACGTCAAAGCTCGGGACCTCGCCGGCCTTCGAGGGTGCCTCGGCAGTTGCAGTCATCGTGTCCTCCGCCTAGTACTTACGTTCCATGGGCTGGTACTTCGTCACAACTACCGGCTTGGTGTCGAGACGAATTCCATCCTTGGTCTTGTAGGCCATCGTGTGCTTCATGAAGTTCTCGTCGTCGCGCGTGGGGAAGTCCTCGCGATAGTGACCGCCGCGGCTCTCCTTGCGGTGCTCGGCACCCAGGATGACCACCTCGGCGAGGTCGAGCAGGAAGCCCAGCTCGACGGCCTCGAGGAGGTCAGTGTTGAAGCGCGCGCCGCGGTCGTGAATGGCGACATTCTTGAAACGCTCCTGGAGTTCACCCACGAGTTTGTGGGCCTCTGCCAGGGATTCTGACGTACGGAACACCTGAACGTTGCGGTCCATCGACGCCTGTAGTTCGCGGCGGATGTCCGCAACGCGCTCAGTGCCGTCGCCGCCCACGGTGGCGCGGAGCTTCTCGACCTGATCAGTGACCAGGGACGATGCATCGGCCGGAAGGTCGTGGCCTTCCGTGGTCAGCGCGTACTCAGCCGCGGCAATACCCGCGCGACGTCCGAACACGTTGATGTCGAGCAGTGAGTTGGTGCCGAGGCGGTTGGAGCCGTGGACCGACACGCAAGCGACCTCGCCGGCCGCATACAGGCCCTTGATGGTGTCGTGGTTGTTGCGCAGCACCTCGGCATTGTTCGTGGTGGGCACGCCACCCATCGCGTAGTGCGCGGTGGGGAACACGGGCACCGGCTCGGTGTACGGCTCCACGCCCAGGTATGTGCGCGCGAACTCGGTGATGTCCGGCAACTTCTCGTCAATGTGCGCGGGCTCGAGGTGGGTAAGGTCAAGCAGCACGTAGTCCTTGTTGGGGCCACAACCGCGACCCTCACGTACCTCATTGGCCATGGCCCGGGCAACGACGTCGCGCGGGGCCAGGTCCTTGATGGTGGGGGCGTAGCGCTCCATGAAGCGCTCACCCTCGGAGTTGCGCAGAATGCCACCCTCACCACGGGCGGCCTCGGACAGCAGAATGCCCAGCCCGGCCAGGCCGGTCGGGTGGAACTGGAAGAACTCCATGTCCTCGAGTGGGATGCCGCGGCGCAGCGCGAGCGCCATGCCGTCTCCCGTGAGGGTGTGGGCATTCGACGTGGTCTTGAAGACCTTGCCGGCACCGCCGGTCGCGAAGATGACGGACTTGGCACGGAAGGTGTGGATCTGACCGGTGGACAACTCGTATGCGACCACTCCGGCCACCGCGACGTCCTTGCCCTCGGCAGCCTGAGGGTCGTCGTTGAGGATCAGGTCCAGCACGTAGAACTCGTTGAAGAACTCGACATCCTGCTTGATGCACTGTTGATACAGCGTCTGCAGAATCATGTGGCCGGTACGGTCGGCGGCGTAGCAGGCGCGGCGAACCGCGGACTTTCCGTGATCGCGCGTGTGGCCGCCAAAGCGGCGCTGGTCGATCTTGCCCGCGGTGGTGCGGTTGAACGGAAGGCCCATCTTCTCCAGGTCGAGGACGGCCTGAACGGCCTCCTCGCACAGGATCTGCGCGGCATCCTGGTCGACCAGGTAGTCGCCGCCCTTAATGGTGTCGAACACGTGCCACTCGACGTTGTCTTCCTCGACGTTGGCGAGTGCCGCGGCCATGCCGCCCTGCGCCGCACCGGTGTGGGAACGAGTGGGGTAGAGCTTGGTCAGCACCGCGGTCTTGGCGCGCTGCGAGCTCTCCAGAGCCGCGCGCATGCCGGCGCCGCCAGCACCCACAATGACTACGTCATATTCGTGTTCAGTCATCGAACGTCCTCACAGAAGGTCGGGACGCCGGGTAGCAGATCACCCGAGGCGTCGAGGGGGCACGGGTCGAAGGTGAAGATCACGAGCGAGCCCAGCACCACGATGGTTGTGACGCAGACCGCGAGTAGCGTCTTGAGCGTCTTGCGCATCCAGGTGCGGCGGGCATAGTCGTTGATCAGCAGGCGCATGCCGTTGCCGCCGTGGATCATCGCGAGCACTAGCATCACGAAGTCCCAGATCTGCCACAGCGGGGAGGCCCACTTGCCCGCGACGAACGCGAAGTCGATCTGATTGACGCCGTCGCCGCTGAACAGGTTGATGAACAGGTGCGTGAAGATCAGGACGAGCAGCAGCACGCCGGAGCCGCGCATGAACAGCCACGACCACTGCTCGGCGTGGTTGCGGGAGCGGCCGGAACGGATGGGACGCAGGGGCTCGACCTCGGGGGCCTTCGATTCGGCGGTGGTCATTACGCACCCCCAAACACGTGGGACAGGTGTCGCGGCAGGAAGCCAATCATCAGCAGCGCGAACAGGCCCCACACGATCCACACCATGAGGCGCTGGTGCTTGAGGGCCCAGGGCCACGTGTCGACCAGGATGATGCGGATGCCGTTAAAGGCGTGCAGCGCAATCGCGGCAACCAGGCCGGCCTCGACGATCCCGTAGATGGGCGTCTTGTAGGTACCAATCACGTCGTTGTAGGCCTCGGGAGACACGCGCACGAGCGCGGTATCGAGGACGTGCACCACGAGGAAGAAGAAGATCGCGACGCCGGTGGTGCGATGCACGACCCACATCCACATGCCTTCACGGCCTCTATACAGCGTTGTCGCGGGTGACACAGAAACTCCTTGGTTTACTCGGAACACTATCTAGCATCCTAATGTGGTCTCCATGACAGGCTCGCACAACATCCACGATGCGGCGGATTCTTCCCCGGCGCCCTCGACTACCGATCGCACCGACTCCGGTCCTGGCAGCGAGGCGGTCATCGACGACTTCGTCGCCGTCATCCCGGCCGGGGGAGTGGGCTCGCGCCTGTGGCCGCTGTCCCAGCCTCACCGACCCAAGTTTCTGCTCGATCTACTCGGCACCGGCACCACGCTGATCCAGGACACCGTGACCCGACTCGCGCCCTTGGCCGCCCAGACCATTGTGGTGACCGGCCAACGTCACGCCGATGCCGTGGCGGCTCAGGTGCCGCAGGTTCCGGCCGCGAACCTGGTCGCGGAACCAACACCGCGTGACTCCATGGCCGCGATCGCACTCGCGGCCGCCATCATTCAGCTCCGGCATGGTGACCGCATCATGGGCTCCTTTGCGGCGGACCACGTAATTGGTGAGCCCCACGAGTTCCGCGCGGCGGTGCGAACCGCCGTCGTCGCCGCCAGAACCGGCAAGGTCGTGACGATTGGGATCAACCCCACCGAGGCATCGTCCGCCTTCGGCTACATCGCCCAAGGCGATGAGCTGCCCGATGCGTCGGGCGCTTTCGCGGTGCGGGAGTTTACCGAGAAGCCGGATCCCCAGACCGCGGCGACGATGCTCGCCAGCGGCGGCTACGTCTGGAATGCTGGCATGTTCGTAGTCAGCACCGCAGTCCTGCTGGAACACCTCGAGCGCCTGCAGCCGGGGATCTACGCGGGCGTGACCGAGATAGCGGCGGCGTGGGACAGTGACGACCGACAGGCGACGCTTGAGCGCGTATGGCCCACGTTGACCAAGATCGCGATTGACCACGCCATCGCGGAGCCCGTGGCGGCGGCCGGGGGCGTGGCCGTGGTGCCCGGCGCGTTCGACTGGCACGACGTGGGGGATTTTGACTCCCTCGTGGGACTGCTGACACCCGATGCCGACGGCGTCACTCGCATCGGCCGCACCGCTGTGGTCGGAACATTTGGATCTCAGGGCGTGGTCGCGGTGGGCGGGACCAAAGTCCTCGCAGTCGTTGGCTTAGACGATGTTGTCATTGTGGAGTCGGACGAGGCGCTGTTGGTGCTCTCGCGAGCAGCAGCACAGCAGGTCAAGGACGCGGCGACCGCAGGTCTTTAGGGAAACTTGGTTAATTAGCGGGGCATTTGTTGCCGATTTGTGTCCGTCCTGAGACTGGCTGGGTGCGCGGATGAAACATTTGCCACGTAGCATTGAGATACGCACAAGCCTGGCGATCCTGGGCTCCAATCAAGTGAGGAAACACTCATGAAAAACGCAATTCGCATCGGCGCCGTTGTCGCGGCCTCGGCTCTCGCCCTCGCGGCGTGCTCGTCGGCTCCCGAGGAGACCACGTCTCCCGAGTCCACTGGCGCCGCCACGTCAGAAACGTCGGAGAGCGCAATGGCGTCCGTCGACTACAAGGCGTGCATGGTTTCTGACGCCGGTGGTTTCGACGACAAGTCCTTCAACCAGTCGGGTTACGAGGGTCTCGAGCGTGCCGAGTCTGAGCTCGGCATCGAGATCAACACCGCAGAGTCCAAGGACGAGAACGACTTCGGTCCCAACATCGACGCCATGGTCGCCGACGGTTGCGACATGATCATCACCGTTGGCTTCCTGCTCGCAGACGCGACGGCCACCGCCGCCGCAGCCAACCCCGACGTTAACTTCGCGCTCATCGACTCGACCGTCGACCCCGCGGCCGACAACGTCAAGCCGATTCTGTTCGAGACCGACCAGGCCGCGTTCCTCGCGGGCTACGTCGCCGCCGGAACCTCCGAGTCGGGCACCATCGGTACCTTCGGTGGAGTCAACATTCCCCCGGTCACCATCTTCATGAACGGCTACCTCGCCGGCGCGAACTACTTCAACGAGGAGACCGGCGGCGACGTCAAGGTCCTCGGTTGGGACGGCGAGACCGGTTCGTTCACCGACACCTTCGACGACGTGACCAAGGGTCAGACCGCTGCCAAGGGTGAGCTCGACCAGGGTGCAGACATCATCATGCCCGTCGCCGGCCCCGTCGGCGGTGGCGCTCAGGTTGCCATCCAGGACAACGGCTCCGGCTGGTTCATTGGTGTTGACCAGGACTGGACCAAGACCACTCCTGACTACACGGACATCATCCTGACCTCGGTCCTCAAGAACATCGGTAACGCCGTGTTCGACGTCATCCAGGCCGCATCGGTTGACGGCTCGTTCGACTCGACTCCCTACGAGGGCACGCTCGAGAACGACGGCGTTGGCCTGGCCGAACTCAACGCAGCGGTTCCCGCAGACGTTGCCGGCGCAGTCGACGGCCTTAAGGCCGGAATCATCGACGGCTCCATCTCGGTGGCCGTTAACTAAGTAGCGCTACCCAGGCGTGATGCCTGGGACGAGGGGCGCTCCGCGTAGACGCGGGGCGCCCCTCGTGCTTGACTGACTAATACATGGTTATGCACCGGCAAAGGAGCAGGGCGTGAGACTGGAACTTCGAGGAGTCACCAAACGATTCGGTGATTTCACTGCGAATGACAAGATCGACCTCATTGTTGAGCCCGGTAGTGTGCACGCGCTGCTCGGGGAGAATGGCGCCGGGAAGTCGACGCTGATGAACGTCCTCTTTGGACTCTATGATGCCGACGAGGGCGAGATTCTTGTCGATGGCGAGCCCGCAGGTTTCAAGGGTCCAGGCGACGCGATGGCGGCCGGCATCGGCATGGTGCACCAGCACTTCATGCTCGTGCATCCGTTCACCGTGGCCGAGAACGTGATGCTCGGTCACGAGGAGGTCCGTGGACCGGCCAAGTTGCTCGACCTTGGAAACGCCCGTAAGCGCGTCAAGGAGATCTCGGACCGCTTTGGTTTCCACGTCGATCCCGATGCCGTGGTCGAGGACCTCTCCGTGGGTGCACAGCAGCGCGTGGAGATCATCAAGGCGCTGTCGCAGCGCGCAGAAATTTTGATTCTGGACGAGCCGACCGCTGTCCTCACCCCGCAGGAGACCGACGAGTTGCTCGCCATCGTGAAGCAACTGCGTGACTCGGGCACCGCGGTGGTGCTCATCACTCACAAGCTTCGCGAGGTGCAGGCCGTTGCCGACCACATCACGGTCATCCGGCGCGGCAAGGTGGTCGGTACCGCCCTGCCCACCGCCTCGCAGGAGGAACTCGCCTCCCTCATGGTGGGCCGCGACGTCAGCATGACGGTCGACAAGCCCGAGGCCAAGCCCGGCGACGTGATGCTCGAGGTCGAATCTCTCACCGTCCTCGACGAATTCGACCACCCACAGCTACGCAATGTGTCCTTCAACGTGCGCGCGGGGGAGATCCTCGCGGTCGCCGGTGTGCAGGGCAACGGTCAGACGGAACTTACCGAGGCAATCCTGGGTGTCGTGCCCACGGCCGCCGGCACGGTCAAGCTCGACGGCGAGGTGCTGACGGGCAAGAAGATCAAGGACACGCTGATGTCCGGCATCGGGTTCGTGCCCGAGGACCGTACTGAGGACGGCCTCGTCGCCGGTTTTTCCATCGCCAACAACCTGATCCTCGACATCTACGACCAGGCTCCCTACTCCAAGGGCGGCGTGTTGCGGCCCTCGGTCGTGGTGAGTGAGGCCGAGAAGAACGTCGAGCAGTTCGATGTGCGCACCACTGGCGTGCACGCGACGGCGGGCTCGCTGTCCGGTGGAAACCAGCAGAAGGTGGTGCTGGCGCGAGAGTTGTCGCGGCCGCTCAAGTTGCTGATCGCCTCGCAGCCCACCCGCGGTCTCGACGTGGGCTCGATCGAGTTTGTTCACAAGCGCATCGTTCAGGAGCGCGACAACGGTGCGGCGGTGATCATCGTCAGCTCCGAGCTCGACGAGGTGGTCGCGCTCGCCGACAGAATCGCGGTGATGTACCACGGCAAGATCGTTGACATCGTGCCGCCAGACACTGACCGCGACACGCTCGGCCTAATGATGGCCGGAGCCCACGAGGAGGATGCAGCGTGAGCGACGACGACAAGAATCCCACGACTCCCGATGCGTCGCAGGACGGCGAGAGCAGTGCCAGTGCCGACGGCACCAAGAAGGCAGCCGAGTCTTCCGTCCTGGTGGGCGGCAGTGACGACGGCGGCGACGCCCCCACGTCAGCCGTGACGGGCGAGAGCGGGGAGGGTGGCGAGCCGACCACACGTTCCGAGGACGCCCGGTCCATGCTCCGCCAGATCACCGAGAGTTCGACGCTCGTCGTCATCCTCGCGATCCTGGCCTCGCTGGTCATCGGCGGCATCCTGATCATCCTGGCCTCCGAAGAGGTGCGTACGGCTGCGGGATACTTCTTCTCGCGCCCGGCAGACACGTTCTCGGCGATGTGGGACTCGGTCTCGAGTGCCTACTCCGCCATGTGGAAGGGCGCATTCTTCAACGCCGACGCGGATACCTTCGCCGCCAAGGTCCGGCCATTCATCAATACCCTCACCATGGCCACCCCGCTCATCTTCGCGGGACTCGGCCTGGGCATCGGCTTCCGTGCCGGCCTGTTCAACATTGGTGCCCAGGGTCAGATCATCATGGGCGCCACTGTTGGCGCGATGGTCGGCTTCATGTGGCACCTGCCGGTGGGTCTCCACCTGCTTGTCGCCATCCTGGGTTGCATCCTTGGTGGCGCAATGTGGGGCTTCATCCCCGGTATTTTGAAGGCCAAAACGGGTGCGCATGAGGTCATCACGACCATCATGCTCAACTACATAGCCCTCAACCTGCTGGCCTACTTGCTGACGCTCGACGCCTTCCAGCGTCCCGACAGCGACAACCCGCAGACTCCCATCCTCGACGCCAACGCGCAGTACCCGCACGTGCTCGGGGAGTCGTTCCCGCTGCACCTCGGATTCTTCGTCGCGCTCCTCGCGGCGTGGGGCGTCTGGTGGCTCATGGAGCGCTCGACACTCGGCTTCCAGTTCCGTGCCGTGGGAGCTAACCCCTCCGCCTCGCGTACGGCAGGGATGAGCGTCTCAAAGTCCACCGTGCTCGTCATGGTGATTGCGGGTGGGCTGGCGGGACTCGCTGGCTCGGCCCAGGTCCTTGGGACGCAGCCGTCGCTGACGACCGGAATCGCGGCCTCGATTGGATTCGACGCCATCACGGTCGCGCTGCTCGGTAGATCTCGGCCCCTAGGGATCGTGTTCGCCGCCATCCTGTTCGGTGGGTTGAAGGCCTCGGGCCCGGCGTTGCAGGTCCAGGCAGGTTTGCCCATTGACATCGTGCTCGTCGTGCAGTCCCTGATTGTGTTGTTCATCGCGGCGCCGCCGCTGGTCAGATTCCTGTTCCGATTGCCTACACCCAAGCACGAGAAGGAGGTCACGGTATGACCGCCGTCGCTCCAGCGTCCACGGCTCCGCTCGAGGATGATCCCGTCGTCGCCGCCAAGCGGTGGCGCACGCCGATCATCCTGGCGGTTGTCGCGCTTCTTTCACTGGTGGTGTTCGGCCTCGGTTCCGTTGCGGGTGAAATTACCTCGTTCTCCATCTCTCGTTCGACCGACTTCTTCACGGTCGACACCTTCGACCTGCCGTCACGAACCACAGCCATTGTGGCGTCGCTGGTGGCACTCGCCCTGGCCGCGTACAGCGCCTGGACCGTGTCGCAGTCGCGCAAGGCTGGCTGGTGGCTGCCGGTGGTGTTCGGCATCTCGATCATGTTTGCGCTGCTCGCATGGGCCGGCGCGGGTCGTGGAGCGACCGACATTCAGATCACTGGACTGCTGACCGGCGCGGTGGTGCTGAGTGTGCCGCTGGTGTTCGGTGCGCTGTCAGGTGTGGTGTGTGAACGCTCGGGAATCATCAACATCGCGATCGAGGGCCAGCTGCTTGCTGGCGCGTTCCTCGCGGCCGTAGTCGGATCGGCAACTGGAAACGCCTACATCGGCCTCGTTGCGGCTCCCATTGCGGGTGCCCTGGTCGGCATGCTTCTCGCGCTCTTCACCGTGAAGTACTGGGTCAACCAGATCGTCGTTGGTGTGGTGCTCAACGTGCTCGTTATTGGTGTCACGAACTTCCTGTTCGGCACCTTGTTGCGCGAGAGCGGCAACCTGAACAAGAACCTCGGAATGGCTGATCTGCCCATCCCGGTGCTGTCCAAGATCCCAATCATTGGGCCGGTACTGTTCGACCACAACCTGCTGGTCTATCTCATGTACATTGTCGTTGCCATCCTGAGTGTGATGCTCTTCAAGTCACGCTGGGGCCTGCGAGTACGGGCCGTGGGTGAACACCCCACCGCGGCCGACACCGTCGGTATCAAGGTGAACCGCACGCGAGTGCGCAACACCATCCTGGGTGGAGCGATCGCTGGACTCGGTGGCGCATTCTTCACCGTTGCCTCGGGACTCGCCTTCGGCAAGGAGATGACGGCAGGCACAGGATTTATCGCCCTTGCCGCCATGATCCTTGGACGCTGGCGTCCCATGGGTGCGCTCGGCGCCGCCGTACTGTTCGGCTTCGCGATCGCGCTCAAGGACCAGCTGGGAATCATCGGCTCACCCATTCCATCGCAGTTCCTCGCGATGCTCCCGTACATTGCCACCATCTTTGCCGTGGCCGGACTCGTGGGTCACGCGCGACCACCCGCGGCAGAGGGCATCCCCTACAAGAAGTGAGCGTCATGACGCACATCGATTGGGAAGCACTACGCCACGCTGCGCGCGCGGTTACTGCCTCCGCTTACGTTCCGTATTCAAAGTACCCGGTGGGCGCTGCGGCGCTCACCGACGACGGCCGCGTGATTGCCGGCTGCAATGTGGAGAACGCCTCGTACGGTCTCACGCTGTGCGCCGAGTGTGCGGTGGTCTCTCAGTTGCACTCGTCCGGCGGTGGGCGCCTGCTGGCGCTCGCCTGCGTGGACGGCAACGGCGAGGTCTTGACCCCGTGTGGCCGATGCCGGCAGTTGCTTTTTGAGCACGGCGGGCCGACGATGCTGATTGACGCCGCGGACGGTCCTGTCACCGTCGATCACTTGCTACCTGGGGCATTCGGCCCCGACCACCTGGAGGTTTTTCATGGCTGAGCGTCACGACGCGATTTCCGTCATTGTCACCAAGCGCGACGGGGGCACGCTGAGCGACGACCAGATCGACTGGGTGGTCGACGCCTACACGCGAGGAGTGGTGGCCGACGAGCAGATGAGTTCGCTCACCATGGCAATCCTGCAGCGCGGCATGAGCCGCAGCGAGATTGCACGCTGGACCGCCGCGATGATCGCGTCGGGGGAGCGACTCGACTTCACCGACCTGGGGGTGCCTACGGCGGACAAGCACTCGACGGGCGGTGTCGGAGACAAGATCACGTTGCCGCTCGCGCCGTTGGTGGCTGCGTACGGCGTAGCTGTCCCACAGTTGTCGGGTCGCGGGCTCGGCCACACGGGAGGCACGCTCGACAAACTCGAGTCCATCCCGGGGTGGCGCGCTGACGTGTCCAACGCCGACATGCGCCAGCAACTACTCGACGTGGGTGCCGTCATCTGTGCGGCTGGCACGGGACTCGCTCCCGCCGACAAGAAGCTCTACGCGCTGCGCGACGTGACTGGGACAGTCGAGTCCATCCCTATGATCTCGGCGTCCATCATGTCCAAGAAGATTGCGGAGGGCACGGGGGCACTGGTCCTCGACGTCAAGGTCGGCACGGGCGCGTTCATGAAGAACATCGACGACGCGCGCGAGCTGGCGCGCACGATGGTGGCGCTCGGCACGGACGCGGGCGTGGTGACCACTGCGCTGTTGACGGACATGTCGACTCCGCTCGGCCAGGGCATCGGCAACGCACTGGAGGTGACGGAGTCGGTCGAGGTGCTCGCCGGTGGCGGACCTGCTGATGTGGTCGAGCTCACCGTCGAGCTGGCACGCGCGATGCTCGAGGGTGCGGGCGTCACAGGTGTCGATCCGGCAGAGGCTCTCAAGGACGGGCGCGCCATGGACAAGTGGCGCCAGATGATTTCCGCCCAAGGCGGAGACCCCGATGCGCCGATGCCCACGGCACCGCACGTCGAGGAAGTACGCGCGGAGTCCGACGGATACATCACGCGACTCGATGCGATGGGCGCCGGCCTTGCTGCGTGGCGGCTCGGTGCTGGGCGCGCGCGCAAGGATGACGTGCTCGACCTGAGCGCGGGAGTATTTCTGCACAAGACGCTGGGTGACGAGGTGCGTCAGGGCGACGTCATCATGACCTTGCACGCGGAGTCGGAAGACAAGATGCCGCGTGGCCTGGCGGCGCTGACTGAGGCCTGCGAGGGCGCGGGCACGGTGGAGATTGGTAGTTCCCCGGTGGACCGCCGCATCATCCTGGACCGTATTGGCGCGGAGGACACGAACGGTTCGGGCCGCTAGCCTCGGGTTTCACGCTCGCCCAGGAGGTCGTCTCCGGGGCGGGCCGCTAGCGTGGGGTTTGTCGCCCGCCGCGGATCTCTACAGGATGGGTTGTTAGTTCATGGGTTGGTCGCTTTCCGCCTCCGTGGCACGTCTCGCTCACTCCGTCGGAATGCGCGGGCGATGGCGCTCGCCGTACTCCGTCTCCCACGCCGCCGGGGTAGCGCAGCGCGGCTCGCGGGCCACGGGCGACACCGTGTACGCGCGCGTGTACGACGCGCGGATGACTGCTTCCAGCCCGGCCGATCGCAAGGCCCTCGCCGCCTGCCGTGACCAGGTAGTGCTCGATGGTGCCGTCATCGAGCGAGCCGCAGCATCGGGCGCCCCCTTGGCGGCAATCGCCGCCCTGGCGGAGGGTTGGGATCGCCTTCCTGAAGCGACGCGCGACCTGGTTCGCAATCCGTTGGGGCGCACTACGCCGGGTCCGGTGACGTGGGGCGACACCACGGCCAAGCAGGTCGACCAGACCACGTGTGGCGCGGCAGTCATCGCCATGGAACTGATGATGACGGATCCCTTCGTGGCGTTGTGGGTGACCAGCGGCCGGCTGCTCGGCGGCTACGTTCCCGCGGAGATTGCCGCGATCGAGGACTTTGGGCGGGGTCTACGCTCCACGGAACGACGGTGGCGTGCTTTGCAGCGTTCGCTCCACCTGGCGACGTCCCGTCGCGCGGTGGTGGGATTGCCCTGGCCGCGGGCGTGGGGGACGGCGCCGTGGCGGGTCGACAATGTCACACGTGTGGCAGGGCTAAGGTTTGCCACTGCCCTGCTGGACGACTCACGCGTTGACGACGTGGCCGCAATGGTGGCCCATGCATCGGCCGCGCTGCGGGAGTCGATTCCGGTGCCGATGTATACGGGTGGCGACTCGCGCATGGGGGTGGCGGCCATGGTGCCCCGCCACGTGGTGCTGCTGACCTCGGTGACGGATCACGTCTTCTTGATCTACGAGCCCTCGTCGGGCCAGTTGCGGGAGCTACCCGCGGCGCTGTGGCTCGAGGACGGCACGGTGCGCCCGGCGCTCGGGCACTGGAGTCGAATCTGCTGCCTGGTGCTGCCGGTGCCCCGCAAGAGAAACTAGTCGGGGTGCGGTCCGCGCGACCTCGTTGGCTCCCGCAGAGGACTTGGCTCCTACACTTGAGGCATGACACTTACACCTGACGAGATTGTTGCCCTGCCCAAGGTCCTGCTGCACGACCACCTCGATGGCGGTCTGCGCCCGTCGACCCTGATCGAGCTCTCCGCCGAGGTGGGCCACGAGCTGCCCTCGACCGACCCCGACGAACTGGCTGCGATCTTCGCGACCAACGCTGCATCGGGTGACCTCGTGCGCTACTTGGAGGCGTTCGCGCACTCCGCTGCTGTGATGCAGAGTGCCGACAACATTCGTCGCATTGCGCGCGAGGCAGTGGTCGACCTTGCCGCCGACGGCGTGATCTATGCGGAGCTTCGCTATGCACCCGAGCAGCACCTCGAGGGTGGGCTTACGCTGCAGGAGGTCGTTGAGGCTGTGCAGGCGGGAATCGACGAGGGTGTGGCGGAGGCCAGCGAGGCGCGCCACACGATTCGTGTGGGTGCGCTGCTCGACGCAATGCGTCACCTGGACCGATCGCTCGAGATCGCCGAGCTGGCGCTCGAGAACCGCGGCCGATGCTGCGTCGGCTTCGACATCGCGGGTCCCGAGTTGGGCTTCCCGGTAGAGAACCACCGCGCGGCATTCGAGCTGCTTCGTGACAACCACATGCCCGTCACGATTCACGCCGGTGAGGCGGACGGCGCGGAGAGCGTAGGTCAGGCGCTGGGCCTCGGTGCTGCGCGTCGTATCGGTCACGGAGTGCGTGTCCACGAGGACATCACGGACATCGACTCCGACGCGCCGACGCTGGGCGTGATCGCTCAGCACACGCTCGACCAGCAGATTCCGCTGGAATGCTGCCCCACGTCGAACGTGCAGACGGGGGCGGCACCCTCGCTCGAGGGGCACCCCATGCACGCGCTGCGCGACCTGGGATTTGCCGTCACGGTGAACACCGATAACCGACTGGTGTCGGGTGTCTCGATGAGCGGTGAGTTCGAGGAACTCGTCAAGGTGGGCTGGACCAAGGAGGACCTGCTGGAGGCGACGCTGATTGCCGCCTGGGCCGCCTTCCTGCCATACGAGGAGCGTGGGGATCTGGCCGAGTTGGTCCTGGAGGGCTTCGGCGTCGACTTGGGCGATCTGTAGCACTTTGATCGTGCGACCCGTTGGTCGTTAGTTTTACTCGAACGGCAACATGGCGGTCGCTGAACTTCGGTTCGGCGACCGCCATGTTGCGTTTCATGGGTGCTCACTGACGCCTGGCGGTGGTGCACAGAGCGTCCTGTGTGCCAGGTGACGGGTCTTGCGTTGCACGCGCTGTGGGGTGAGTGGCGCGGGCGTGTGGGGCATCGTGCTTGGTGATCGGTCGGCATGGTGAAGTGCGCTGTGCGCGGTGGCGACTAGTGGGTGAGCTTGAGCCCAATCACGCAGCCGACGATGCCGAGTAGCAGGAGCAGCTTGACCACCGAGAATGCCTCGGCGCCCGTCACCATCGCGTATCCGGCGGTCAGCGAGGCGCCGATGCCGACCCACACCGCGTAGGCGGTGCCCACGGGAAGGTCACGCATGGCATACGCAAGGCCGGCCATAGAGGCTGCGAGTGCGACGAGGAAGACCGTGATGGGCACCGGCTTGGTAAACCCGGCGGTCTTGCTGAGCGCGGTTGCCCAGACGGCTTCGAGGACGCCGGAGAGGATGAGGATGAGCCAAGACATGAGGAACCCTTCGGGCGTCGTCTTGTCGCGTGCCGGGTACGTCACCACTCGTCCGGAAGCCGGTTTTGGGCTCTGAATTTATTCTCGCACGTAGGTACGTCGGGGGCCAGTGGTGGTGACTTTTCTCACCACCAGTGACCCGCATTTCCTGGTCGAGGTGCCGGAGCCGGTGGTCATCGCACCCAGCTCCATCGCTGTGCATCGTCGTCACGAGTGAAGCCGCCGCGACCGGATTCTGTGGCAGGTTGGCCGGCCCGTGTTCACACCTTGTGCGTACTTGGGTGTGTTCCGCGTAGGCTGAAGGGAGATGCATCGCGCACCCCGCCGGGGCGTCGCGTCGCGCACTAAACCGGAGGAAGACATGACTCTCACTCGTAGCGAACTCGCCCAGTACGTCGACCACACTCTCCTTAAGCCGGAGGCTACCCCTGCACAGGTGGCGGCGCTGGTGACTGAGGGGGCCGAGCTCGGAGTCTTCTCCGTTTGCGTCTCGCCGTCGATGCTCCCCCTCGAGGTTCCTGTTGGTCTTGCGGTGGCCACCGTCTGTGGATTCCCGTCGGGCAAGCACCACTCGTCGGTGAAGGCTGCGGAGGCGGCACAGTCCATCGCAGATGGGGCCGACGAGATTGACATGGTGATCGATATTGCCGCAGCCAACGAGGGTGACTTTGCGGCCGTTCAAGCGGATATCGCGGCCGTTCGTTCCTCGGTGCCTGAGGGCAAGATACTCAAGGTGATCATCGAGTCTGCGGCGCTTTCCGACGAGGCCATCACGGGTGCATGCCACGCGGCTGAGGCCGCGGGGGCCGACTTCGTGAAGACCTCGACCGGCTTCCACCCTGCTGGCGGCGCGTCCAAGCATGCGATCGAATTGATGGCTCAGGCTGTGGGCGGGCGCCTCGGGATCAAGGCCTCAGGTGGGGTCCGTACGGCCGAGGCAGCGCTCGAGATGATTGAGGCGGGGGCCACGCGGCTTGGTCTGTCGGGCACGGCTGCAGTGCTCGACGGGTTGGACGAGATTAATGCGGGCGGATCATCGTCGGATGGCACCGGCAACGCCAGCGCGGAGGACTCCTCGGGCTACTAGTTTCACGGACCCTTTGTACGTCGGACTCGCGTGTTCATGTGACCAGCGCCGTCGGCTACGTACTGAGCGCTCATGTCTAGGTGCTCAGCGCTAGGTGCGCTTTGCCCCCGGGTCGCGGTCTCGGGGTTGCGTCATGTACTCCGCGATCGGGCTCGCCCGGTTTGGTGATCCACACCTGGCCGTCATTGATGTCGACCTTCCAGCCATCACGGTGAACCCGATGGTGACATCTGGTGCAGAGCAAGACCCCGTTCGAGAGATCCGTTTTCCCTCCATCTCTATCCCACCACTTGATGTGGTGCGCCTCGCAGAATGAAGGTGGGGCGTGACACCAACTACAACCTCCGTCCCGTTCCGCCAGTGCGAGGCGTTGCGCGGGCGAGAACAGTCTTCGTGTACGTCCCAGGTCGAGTGGGAGTGAATCTCCTCCCATGGTGACGGGCAGGATGGCCGCGTCCACCGCCATGGCACGAAGCGTTCCTATGGTGATGGGACTCGAAATCTCGTCGCATTCGCCAAGACCGAGGTCGTCCGCAAGGTCTTTCTTGTTGATGCGGATCACCACGGTGGTCTTCACGCCAGACGTGGGCGACTCGCAGTCCATCCCATGAAGCGCTAGGGACGTGAGAGCGTCGATGCGAATCTGCGCGGCCGATCGAGGGTCGTCGATTCCGCTACCGCCGTGCTCGACATTTCTGCGTTGTTGGAACGCCCAGCGAGTCTGGGCATCGATGTATGCCTTGATGGGCGCAGCGCTGGCGGCATCCATCCGTGCCGTCATCACCGTCATGCCATCGGCATCTTCGTGAAAATAAAGGGCACGGTCCTCACGGTGCAGTTTTTCCTTTGCCGCCAGTTCCTTGGGGAACCGCCATGCGCGCTCGCGCTCGCATACCTTGCGGAGCTCGGACAGCGTGAGGGTTTGAGCCTTCTCCACGAGTCTGCGTTCAAGTCCGGCCAAGTCGGTACGGAGCGAGTCCTGGTCAGCCCGGGAGGAGGTTGGCGCATCGCCTTTCGCTTGTGGATTGCGCGCCGCGGCCCGCTCCTCCACCAAAGATCTCGCGACTGCTTCTAGCGTACGAGTGACGATCGCCGCGGCATCGGCCGCAATTGCCTTGGCAAGTAGCGCCCGCGCGATGAAGGGGAAGCGTGGCCCCTCTGAGATCTCACTGGAGGGCGTGGGCGCGGCATTGTCGTTGAGTTCCAGCCCCGCGAGCATGGCGAGTTCATCACTCGATGGCGGGAGCGGTGTAAGCGCGCGACCAGCATCGATCAACTTGCTCGCCTCAGTAGGCGTGGTGCCCAAGGTGTCCGCGAGGTATTGCTGAGGATTTGAAAATCCCTCTTTGCGAGCCATTCCGCCGGCTCCCAGTTCTGGCTTGCTCCGGCGGGCGACCTCGCACGACATAGCGGCCACAGCGCCATCGTAGGACCTCTTGATCCGACCCATCCCCGCCGTGTACTCGTGAAGCTCCGCTGGCGTGAGGTCTGACTCCTCGCGGCCCTCGAAATCGCGCAAGGCTCCAACCTCTGCGGCGAGAGACTCCAGTGAAATGGTCATGCCCACAGTCAATCACTGGCGTCTGACAAATGGGGTGTAAATACATTAAACCGGATTAAACGTGGAAAAATACCTCAAATGAGTTCCTGTGCACCACAATGATCCGGTGAGCGGTGAGCGGTGAGCGGTGAGCGGTGAGCGGTGAGCGGTGAGCGGTGAGCGGTGAGCGGTGAGCGGTGAGCGGTGAGCGGTGAGCGGTGAGCGGTGAGCGGTGAGCGGTCGACCGGCGGGCGGTGCGCAGCGTGAACGGCAACCGTCGACCGGCGGGCGGTGCGCAGCGTGAACGGCATCCGGCAACCGGCAATCAGTAACCGGTAGCCAGCAACCAGCAACCAGCAACCAGCAACAACCGACAGCAGTGGCCTAAAGCCCCAGCGCCCCACGCACGTCAGACTCGAGTTCGTCCATCGCAGCCGTGGCGGCATCGCGCGCGGCGCGAACGTCGTCACCGTCGACGGACTGGACCACCTCGAGGTACGCCTTGACCTTGGGCTCTGTGCCGGACGGACGAACAATCACTCGCGCACCCGATGCCGTGGCCAGGTGCAGCCCCGTCGTTCCTGGCAGACCGTTGAGACCCTTGGACATGTCGTCCGTCGCGGTCACCGGCGAGCCGCCCAGCGTCGCCGGGGGAGCATCGAGCAGCCGCGTCATCGTCTCGCCGATCAGCGACACGTCGGCAAACCGAGCCGCGACCTGACGAGTCAGATACACGCCATTCGCCCGCGCGAGATCGTCAATCGCATCGGAAAGGGTGCGCCCCGCGGCCTTGAGCTCCGCGACGTAGTCGGCGATCAGCACCGCCGCCGAGACTCCGTCCTTGTCGCGCACTAGATCGGGAGCGACGCAGTATCCGAGCGCCTCTTCGTACCCATAGACCAAGCCTTCTTCCCGGCCGATCCACTTAAACCCGGTCAGGGTGGCGCGATAGTCGAGCCCGTGCCGCGCCGCAATTGCAGACAACTGCTGCGAAGAGACGATGGAGTTCGCCAGAACGCCGTCGGCCCGCTCGGATTCGCTCAAGCCGGACGCGACGCGCTCCCCCAGCAGCGATCCCACGACGTCTCCGTGCAGCATCGTCCACTTGCCGTCGATGACGGTGGCGACGGCGCAGCGATCGGTGTCGGGGTCGTTGGCGATCACCACGTCGGCATCAATCGAGGTTGCCAGCGCGAGCGAGAGGTCGATCGCGCCCTTCTCCTCGGGATTGGGGAACACCACGGTGGGGAAGTCGGGGTCGGGCTCGCGTTGCTCGGGTACGGAGTGGAGGTCGGTGAATCCCGCCTTCCTCAGTACTGAAGTGACGGTGGCGTCGCCTACCCCATGCAAAGGCGTGAGGACGATGCGGATGGCCTCACGTTCGGTCTCGTGACCAGCTACCGGGCCTGCGAGTGCTGCCACCGAGGAGATGTACTTCTCGACGACGGAGTCGTCGATCGTCGACCAGCCTTCGGTCGCACGCGCCACCGATTCAACGGTTGGCACGGCGGCGATGCGCGACGCGATCTCCGCGTCGTAGGGTGGCACAATCTGTGCCCCCTGTCCGGAGTCGGTCACGACCCGTCCCCCCAGGTAAACCTTGTAGCCGTTGTCCTGCGGTGGGTTGTGCGACGCGGTAACCATGACCCCAGCATCGGCCTCGAGGGCGAGCGTCGAATACGCGACCAAGGGAGTGGGGAGCAGGTGTGGCATCAGCATCGCCTCGTGCCCGGCGGCGACCATGACGGCGCACGTGTCGACCGCGAAGTCTTGCGATCCGTGGCGCGCGTCGTATCCCACGACAACACGAGCGGGCCCTTCGACGCCAAGCTCCGCCAACGCATCAGTGAGGTACGTGGCGAGGCCGGAAGCAGCCCTGATCACGACCGCGCGATTCATCCTGTTGGGACCGGCTCCGATGTGTCCTCGGAGGCCGGCGGTGCCGAACTCCAGTGAACCCCGGAAACGGTCCGCGAGGTCAACCCCTGCGGCGGAGTCGCCCGCCGCATCGGCGTCGAGCACGGCGCGCAGCTCAGCGCGCGTCGCGGGATCGGGATCGTCGGCGATCCAGGCTTCGGCAATCTCGTGAAGCGACGCGTCCATTACATGCCCTTCACAATCTCGGCGAGCAGCGCCGAGATCCGCGGCCCGGCGTCGCGGCCGGCGTCCAGCACCTCCTGGTGATTCAGTTCCTCGCCACCGATCCCGGCGGCGAGGTTCGTCACGAGTGACAGTCCCAGGATCTCCATGCCCCGTTCGCGCGCGGCAATCGCTTCGAGAGCCGTCGACATTCCCACCAGGTTTGCGCCCAGGATGGCGGCCATGCGCACCTCGGCGCGAGTCTCATACTGGGGCCCGGTGAATTGTGCGTAGATGCCATCCGGCAGTGAGGGGTCTACTGCCCGCGCCACGTCGCGAAGTCGCGGCGTGTACACGTTGGTCATGTCCACGAAGGTCGCACCTTCAAGCGGGGTGACGCCCGTCAGGTTGATGTGGTCCTCGAGCAGCACTACCGATCCTGGCCCCACGTCAGGCCGCGTCGATCCGCAACCGTTGGTGAGGACTAGCTGCTTGCACCCGGCGGCCGCCGCCATGCGGACGCCATGCGCCACCCGCACCGCATCGAGCGTCTGGTAGTAGTGCTGCCGCGCGCCCAGCACCAGCACGTGCTTGCCGTTGGGCGTCAGCAGTGACCGAAATACCGAGCTGTGACCGGCGACGGCGTGCGTGTTGAAGCCGGAGATCTGCTCCGCCGGCACCGATGCCACCTCCTCGCCAATGAGGTCGGCAGCGCCACCCCATCCGGATCCCAACACCAACGCGATGTCGTGGTGCTCAACCCCGGTGGATGAGGCGAGCTGCGCGGCTGATTCTGAGGCAAGTTCGAAGGCAGTGTCCATTACTCGAGCGTAGCCCCTCGTAGCGGCCAATGCCGAGGCGGAGACGCGCACGCGAAACGTGAGACACAATAGGTACATGGCATCACGCGTCGTCATTATTGGTGGAGGTCCCGGAGGCTACGAAGCGGCAATCGTCGCCCGTAAGCAAGGGGCCGAGGTCACGCTCATCGAGCGTCAGGGACTTGGAGGCAACGCGGTTCTCACGGACGTGGTGCCGTCCAAGACGGTCATCGCCACGGCGGAGTGGCGCACCATTGCGGACCGCGCCCCGTCGCTCGGCATCCGCGACTCCGACGGCTCCGACACCGCCGAGTTTTCGGAGCACTCCGTGGACATGGCAGCAGTCAACGAGCGCATCCAAAAGCTGGTGCTCAAGCAGTCCTTTGACATCGCCCAGAGCATGGCAAAGAACGACGTGCAAGTGGTCGAGGGCACCGGCCGGCTGGTCGGCCCCACCACCGTCGAGACCGAGAACGACACGTTTGAAGCCGATGCCGTCCTCCTCGCGCTCGGCGCCCGCCCCCGCACGCTTCCGACCTGCGAGCCCGATGGCAAGCGGATTCTCACCTGGACCCAGCTCTACGACCTCACCGAACTTCCCCAGCACCTGATTGTGGTGGGATCCGGTGTCACCGGTGCCGAGTTTGCCGGCGCCTACCGACTGCTCGGCAGCGAGGTCACCCTGATCTCCTCGGGCGACCGTGTGCTATCGAATCAGGACCCCGAGGCCTCCGCGCTCATCACCGAGGTATTCGCTACCCGCGGCATGAAGGTGGTGGGAGGCGCGCGCGCGAGTGCGGCCGTCAGCACCGGCGACGGGGTCAAGGTCACGCTTTCAGACGGCACCGTCATCGAAGGCTCGCACTGCCTTATGGCGGTGGGTTCCATCCCCAACACCGCCGACACCGGGCTCGAGGATGCCGGAGTCAACCTGAACAAGAACGGCTATATCGAAGTGGACAGGGTTTCGCGCACCAGCGCGCGAGGCGTCTACGCGGCAGGTGACTGCACCGGCGTGTTCCCCCTCGCATCGGTGGCCGCCACGCAGGGTCGCATCGCCATGGCTCACGCCCTCGGCGACGCCGTCTCCCCGCTCGACTTGGGCCACATCTCCGCGAACGTCTTCACCACGCCGGAGATCGCGTCCGTGGGAGCGACAGAGGCGCAGCTCAAGGAGCGCGGCATCTTCTACGAGGTCTCACGCATGGATCTCGCGCGCAATCCGCGCGCCAAGATGCTCGGCATCGATCAGGGCTTCGTCAAGATCTTCGGTCACACGGTGACCGGTCAGGTGCTGGGAGCGGTGATCGTTGGCTCGCGTGCTGGCGAACACATTTTCCCCCTGTCCCTCGCGGTGTCGCAGCATCTCACGGTGGACCACATTGCCGAGGCGTTCACGGTCTACCCGTCGCTGTCGGGCACCATCTCCGAAGCCGCCCGCCGCCTGCACAACATGACGGACCCACAGAAGGCCCAGGTCTAGCGTCGCCTGAGGGCGACGAGGCGCCGATGCTTCACCGGCCGATGCTGTGGCCGGGATCCTTCGCCCGGTGGGTTGGGGGGTTGTCGCCTAGGCGAATAGCGTCTGCCCGATGTACGCGCCGTCCGGTCCCAACTCGGAACCCAGCGGGATCCCTGGGGGAACCGCGAACAGGGCCGAGCCGGTAGTACGCAGGTACTCGACGGTCATCAGGTCATCGCGTGCCATGCGCTCCTGGATCGGCACGAACTGAGTGCGTGGATCGCGCACGTACGCCAGGAAGAACAGCCCCGCGTCCAGCCGCCCCAGGTTGTCGGCGCCGTCGGTGAAGTTGTATCCACGGCGCAGCATGACCGCCCCGCCATTGTGGTCGGGGTGAGCGATCGCGATATGGCTGTCGGGGGCGATCAGCGGCTCGCCGTCGCGGCCCTCGCGCTCAAAGTCGGGATCGGTGAACTCGCCTCCGCCTGACAGCGGCGCGCCGCTGCCCTTGGTGCGCCCCACCAGAGCTTCCTGCTCGCCCAACGATGTGCGGTCCCAGATCTCCGCGAGAATTCGAATCCGCCGTGCGACGAGGTAGGAGCCGCCGCCCATCCAGGCCTGGCCGTCCTCTGGCTCGGACCACAGCCACTTGTTGACCAACTCGGTCTCCTCGGCGCGCATATTGTGCGTGCCGTCCTTGAAGCCCATGAAGTTGCGGGGAGTGACCTGGTCCGAGGTGGTCGACGAGGTCCGCCCAAACCCGAGCTGGCTCCACTTGATGGCCGCGGCGCCAAAGGCGATGCGTGACAGGTTGCGGATCGCGTGCACGGCCACCTGTGGGTCGTCCGAGCAGGCCTGTATGCAGATGTCCCCACCCACGAAGGTGGGGTCCAGGGTGTCGCCAGCGAACTTTGGCAGGTCAATCAGTTGGTCCGGTCGCTTGTCCGCGAGCCCAAACCGATCCTCGCCGTCCTTCTCAAACAGTGTGGGGCCGAATCCAAAGGTGATGGTCAGCTTGGCGGCGGGTAGGTCTAGCGCCTCACCGGTGTCGTCCGGGGGAGCGGCGTAGTTGCCCCCCGCAGCACCGGTGCCGAGCTCCGAGCCGGCCATGAGCGTCGCGGCCGCCTGCGACCATCGACGCAGCAGGGCAATGAGTTCGTCGCGCGACGACGTGGTGACGTCGAAGGCCGCAAAGTGCATGCGGTCCTGCTGTGAGGTGACGATGCCGCTCTGGTGGTCGCCCAGGAACTCATAGGACGCCGTGGTCGTCGTGGGAGCCGTGCTGCGGCCCACCGCAAACCCGCCGGCGCCCGCGACGGCCGCCGCGCCGACGACGGCGCCCGTGACGCCAAAGACCGTGCGACGCGAGAGGCCCGAGCCGTGGGCAGCATCGGCCGCCTGGGCATCGTCCGTGGTTCCATCCGTTGCGTCAGAAACGTCGGACGACTCGGGCTTCTCGGCGTCGGTCATGGGGTCATTGTTCCAAACGCGCGGGGTGCCACGAAACACGCCGCGTTACCCGACCCCTTCATTTAGAGAACCGCGGCTGCAGTCAGGCGTGACAGCGGCTCGCCCAGGGCGTCCACGGCGCGCGCAAGTTCCTGGATCTGATCGTCGGTGAGGTCCGTGTAGTACGTGAAGCCGTCCTCGACCGAGCCCTGCGCCGCGAGGAGCACCTGCACGGCATCGAAGCGCGCGTCGAGCTCCGTCGCCAGGTCGGGGTCTGTCTGCTCGAGCACGGGGCGCAGCACCCCAAATGCGACCGATGCGCCATCGAGGTTTGCCTGGAAGTCCCACAGGTCGGTGTGCGACCAGGCTTCCTCCTCGCCGGTGATCTTGCCAGCGGCAACCTCGTCGAGGAGCTCCTTGGCGCCATTGCCGATCTGGAAGGCGTCGATCTTGAAGTCCTCAGCATTGACGCGCTTGTTCAGTTCGGCGGTGTCAGAGACAAGGCGGTCGGTGAGCGCCTGGCGCTCCTCCTGGGTGAGCTCGTAGCCCTCCGCGGGCGGGAACAGGTTCTTCTCGATGTGGTGCCAGCCGGTCCACTCCTCGTTCTCCGCGAGGTCGGCCTCGCGCAGGTCCATGGACGGGTCCAGGTCGCCAAAGGCCTCGGCGACGGGCTCGATGCGCTCCCAGTGCACGCGGGTGTCCGCGTACATGTCGGCGGCCGCCTGGTCGTCGCCCGCGAGGTACGCGTCGGCGAAGGCGTCAGTTTTGGTCACGAGCGTCGCAACCTGGTCGCGAACATAAAGCAGGTACTGGTCGGACGCCGCTTGGAGCTGTTCGCCAATCTCGCCCGTGGGGCCGACCTCTTCGCCGGAGTCGGTGACAGTGAATGCTGCCTGGATGCCGTCGCCCACCATGCCCGGCTTGCAGGCGGTGATGTAGTCGCCGGCGGGGACCTGGGCGACGAGCTCGCGTGACAGGCCGGGACCGATGTTCTCCACCTCGGTGATGATGCGCAGTCCGTCGTCCGCGAGCAGATAGAACTCCGTGACGTCATCGCCGTCATTGGTGACCTTGAACACCATCGAACCCGAGGGGGCCGTGTTGGTGGTCAGCTCACAACCGTCGGAGGTGGAGGACACATCGATCGTGCCGTCGGCGGAGGAGGTGTCGTTGGATACGCAGCCGCTGAGGGCGAGCGTGCCGAGGGCGAGCGCGGGCAGGACAAGACGGGCGTTCATGGGGATTCCTTGAGGTTGAGTGGTGCTAGGCGGTGGTGGTCGTGAGAGGCGCGCTGGTGGCTGGCGCCGACGGTTCGGGCTTGGTGGCGGGACGCTTGGGGCCGCCAAATGCCATGCGTACAAACAGCCACATGACAGGAACTACGTAGGCGACCCAGGCGATGGCCTGGAGCACGGTGGTCGCGGAGGAGAAGTTGAAGATGCCCTTCAGTGCGGTGCCGTACCAGGAGCTGGGCGGCACCTGGGCGCTGACGTCGAAGGCGAGGTTGTTCAGGCCGGGCAAGATACCGGCCTCCTGTAGGTCGTGAATGCCGTACGCGAGCACGCCGCCGGCCACAATCACGAGGAAGACTCCGGTCCACTGGAAGAATGCGCGCAGGTTGAGTTTCACCGCGCCGCGGTAGATGAGGTATCCCAGGGCGATCGCAGT
This sequence comes from Demequina aurantiaca, assembly GCF_000975135.1. Lineage (GTDB taxonomy): Bacteria > Actinomycetota > Actinomycetes > Actinomycetales > Demequinaceae > Demequina > Demequina aurantiaca. The sequence goes on from NZ_BBRF01000001.1 coordinate 1,397,603, forward strand.
GAGCAGACCGAGGACCGCTCCCGTGATGGGCCCAGTACTTGACCCCGCAGCTTCGATGCCGGCCCACAGGAAGAGCGCGGTTTCGAGTCCCTCGCGGCCCACCGCGATGAGCGCCATGCCGACGATCGCGCCCTTGCCGACCGCGATGGCCTTCTCGAGCGCGGTCTCGAGGTTGGTCTTCAGGAAGCGGGCGGTCTTGCCCATCCAGAAGATCATCCAGGTGATCAGCCCCACGGCGACGATGCTGAGCGTGCCGCCGATGGCTTCCTGGGCTTCAAAGCTCAGTCCCTGAGGTCCGAGGGTGAGGATCGCGCCGAACGCGAAGGAGACGATAACGGCGATGCCGATGCCCAACCACACCTGGGGGAGGAGCTCGCGACGGTTGGTCTTGACGAGGTACGCCACCAGGATGCCAATGACAAGTGCAGCCTCGAGGCCTTCTCGCAGGCCGATCAGGTAGTTCGCGAACACGGCGTCGCCTCTCACACATGGGGACACGAAATAAGGATTGCCTTACCTCATTACCGCGAGCGTAGGGGATGGGCGACCGCGTGTCAAAGAAAAGAAACGGTGGTGTTGCTTAAATGCCGGCGGCCGATGCCGGGGCTAGGTGGAGTGCCGTCTGAGCCGGGCGCCCTGCGCCCCAGTGGTACGTGAGTGCGGATGTAGGTGCCAAAACCGCAGCCATGGACCGCAGGGAAACACGGGCGCTGCTAGAGGGTGGCACGAAGGGGCGTGACGGTCGTGACTACGAGGCGTCGGTGACCGCGGCGATGTCCGCGATCTCGCAGATGGCCGTGCCCGAGCTGACCGATGCGCCGACGGCGGCCGTCAGTCCGCGCACGGTGCCCCCCTTGTGCGCCACGAGGGGCTGCTCCATCTTCATGGCCTCGAGGACCACGATCAAGTCGCCTGCGGCCACAGTTGCGCCGTCCTCGACGGCCACCTTCACGATGGTGCCCTGCATAGGTGACGTCAGCGTGGTTCCCGTTGCCGCGCGCGCCGAGCCCGCGGGCTTGCGTGCGCCACGGCGGGTAGGGCCCGGCCTGCGGCCACCCGCACGACCGGCCTGGGCCAGGGCGGCGGGGAGAACCACCTCGAGGCGCTTGCCGCCCACCTCGACAACAACACGCTCGGTTGCCTCTGACTCATCGTCATCGGCGCCATTGGCGGGTGCCTTGCCCAACCCAGCCACGACATCGGCGAAGTCGGACTCGATCCACGTGGTGAAGACGCCAAAGTTTCCGTCGGCCGCCGCGAACTCGGGGGCGTTCAGTACCGCACGGTGGAAGGGCAGCACGGTGGGCATGCCTTCGACGATCATCTCCGACAGCGCCCGGCGCGCCCGTGCGATGGCCTGCTCGCGGGTCGAGCCGGTCACGATGACCTTGGCAATCATGGAGTCGAAGTTGCCGGAGACGGTGTCGCCCTGAACGACGCCGGCGTCGACGCGCACGCCGGGTCCCGACGGGAAATGCAGGCGCGAGATGCGGCCGGGGGCGGGCATGAAGTTCGCTCCCGGGTCCTCGCCGTTGATGCGGAACTCGATGGAGTGGCCGCGGGTGACGGGGTTCAGGTTGGAGATCGGCTCGCCTGCGGCGATGCGGAACTGCTCGACGACCAGGTCCACGCCGGTGACCTCCTCGGTCACGGGGTGCTCCACCTGCAGGCGGGTGTTGACCTCAAGGAAGCTGATGGTGCCATCGGTGCCCACGAGGAACTCGCACGTGCCAGCGCCCTGGTAGCCGGCCTCGCGCAGGATGTTCTCGCTGGCCTCGATGAGCCTGGCGTTCTGCTCGTCGGTCAGGAATGGTGCGGGCGCCTCCTCGACAAGCTTCTGGTGGCGGCGCTGCAGGGAGCAATCCCGGGTGGACACCACGACGACGTTGCCGTGAGCATCCGCGAGGCACTGCGTCTCTACGTGCCGCGGCTTGTCGAGGAAGCGCTCCACAAAGCACTCGCCGCGACCAAAGGCGGCAATCGCCTCGCGGGTGGCTGAGTCGAAGAGCTCGGGGATTTCCTCGCGGGTGCGCGCGACCTTGAGACCACGGCCGCCGCCGCCAAAAGCTGCCTTGATGGCCACGGGGAGACCGAACTCGTCGGCAAAGGCCACCACTTCATCGGCCGATGCTGCGGGTTCCTTGGTGCCTGGCACCAGGGGGGCGCCGGCTCGCTGGGCGATGTGACGCGCGCTGACCTTGTCGCCGAGGCCCTCGATCGCCGCGGGGCTGGGGCCGATCCACACCAGGCCGGCGTCGATCACGGCGCGCGCGAAATCGGCGTTCTCGGCAAGGAAGCCGTAGCCGGGGTGAACGGCCTCGGCTCCTGAGCGGTGAGCGAGCGCGATGATCTTGTCGATATCCAGGTACGTCTCGCGGGCGAGTGCTCCTTCTAGCGAAAAGGCGTCATCCGCCAGGCGCACGTGGGGAGCCTCGCGGTCCGGGTTCGCGTACACGGCGATGGATCGGAGCCCCGCGTCGGCGCAAGCGCGAATGATGCGGACGGCGATCTCGCCACGATTGGCGATGAGGACACTAGAGAAGGCGGGCACTCCGCCACGGTAGCGCGCGGGCCTCCGATGCGACGATCTCTGGCGGCGGTTCTCGCCAAGTTTGGAAGCGAACATAAGTGCTTGCGTCGCGTTTTGGTGGGATCACACAAGGAAATTGGGTGAAAATGCGGCTACGGCCGCGTAGGTTGTGTGCCGTCCACAAAGAGATGCGGTGGTGGCGATCAGTTATTGGCCGGAGCACCGCCGCGCGATGCCTCCCAAACGCGCTCGCCGTCGTGCATGGCCTCGGTCGGTCGTAGCCCGAGGTTCTCCGCGACGCGTGACGATGCGCGGTGGTTGGGCCGGATGAAGGCGCGGAGGCGCCTCACCTCTTGAGTGTTCAGCCAGGTCACCATCGCGGCGGCCGCCTCGGAGGCGGCGCCGGTCCGCTGTGCGTCGGGAGTGATGAGCCACGCCAGATCCGCAACCAATTCGTCCTCCTCATGCGTCAGTGTCGCCTGCACATAGCCGATGGCGCCGCGAGTATCGGTCGTGCGAACGATCCAATTGAGCCAGCCGGCATCGTCCGCGGGGGAGTGGCCGGCGCTCTGCCGGCCGTAACGCTCGCGCAGGGAATCGACGGTGGGTGGCTCTCCGCCGGTGTACTCATAGAGGCTGAGAGGCGCGAGGACTGTCGTCATCTCCACGGCATGGTGGACCGCCAGCGGTTCAAGGCTAAAGCGCTCCGTCTCGAGCTCAATCGCTCGCGGCCAGGTCATAGCGATGTGCCGCCTGACGAGGAGGTGCGAAGCTCGTGAATGGCGACGCCCAGCTCGAGCAACAGTTCCCGGAGCAGCGGCAGGCTCACACCCACCACACCGTGATAGTCGCCTTCGATCGCCGTCACGTAGGGGCCGCCGATGCCATCCACGGTGAACGCTCCGGCCACCTGTAGGGGCTCCCCGGTAGCGATGTAGGCGTCGATCTCCGCGTCGCTCAGATCGGCGAAGTGCACCACGGTAGACGAGGTGGCGCCCAGGGTCCCGGAGGAGCCATCGTCACGGTCGTCGATCAGCCAGTGGCCGCTGTGGAGGGTGCCGGAAGAACCGCGCATCGCATGCCAGCGCTCGCGGGCGTTCTCGGCCGTCTGGGGCTTGCCCAGGATCTCGCCGTTGATCTCCAGCATCGAGTCGCAGCCCAGCACGATGGCGTCGGTGCCATTGGTATTCGACACCTCTTGAGCCTTGGCGCGTGCCAGGGCGAGCACGGCATCGGCGGGGGAGAGGTCGCCGAGGCCGGCGGCGGCGTGCGATGCGCGGGTGGCCGCCAGCACCGCATCCTCGTCCACATCGCTGACGATGACGCGTGGGTGGATGCCTGCCGCGCGCAGCGTGCTGAGGCGGGCGGGGGATTGCGAGGCGAGCACAAAAGAAACGGTCATGGTGGCGAGCCTAACGCGGCCTCGGCTGCGCGCGTTAGGCTCTCGATGGACTAAAAACTTTGAGAGGTTAGGGCATGGCCGAACGTACTCGAGTCACACCACGTCAACTCCTGCGCCGAGTCGGAGTAGTGGGGCTCATCGCGGGCCCGTTACTCCTCATCGTGGGCGTCGCGGGTGCCATCGACGTGGCCCGCGCAGAACCGGGGGCGTCGTCCGTGGCCTACCAGGGTGTGTTCTGTGTCGCGGTAATCCTGTTTGGAATCATTATGTTGGTGCACGGCATCCTCGCGCTGAGGGCGTCGTCGCGACTGCCCGAGGTCGCCCGAGCCTCGGGGGTCAACGACTTCCTCAAGTTCGCGGCTGTCGTCGTTGCTGTGGCGAGTGGCGTTGCGATGATCGTGCTCAACGAGCCGCTGGTCGCGGTCATCGTGGCCCTGACGGCCGCGGCGGTCGTCAGCTCGCTACTCGCGACCGGCAAGGCGCTGGTGGCCACCGAGACCGGCGCCGACCACCGCTGACTCGTCGACGGGGTCGTCCACCACGACGATGCTGTCCGCCAGACCCGCCTCGACAGCCGCCGCGCGCGGCACCCGCTTGGGGATGCCGAATACCGCGATGAAGGCCGCGGCCAACGCGATTCCGGCTCCCACCCACATGGCGGTCGAGTTGCCGAGCATGTAGGCGTCCTTGGCGGCCTCCGCCAGCGCCGCTCCTTGGTCGCCCAGACTGTCCGCGACCTGAAGCCCCCCGGCGAGGGAGCTCTGGGCAGCATCGGCCGCCCGGGCGGGTAGTTCTGTGCCCGCCACCACATCACTCATGCGCGTCTGATAGCCGGCGCTGATCATGGAGCCCAGGATTGCGACGCCGAGCGCGCCGCCCACCTGGCGCGTGGTGTTGCTCATCGCGGAACCCATGCCGGAGCGGTTCTTGGGCACGGACGACATCATCATCGCGGTCGCAGGCGTCATCGTCAGCGACATTCCCACGATCAGCAGCCCCATGGCGCCCAACACCTCGGCGTAGGTGAGATCGGTGGGCCACTGCGACATCCATGCGAAGCCCAACGCCACCAGGATCAGTCCGGGCGTCACGGTCCAGCGAGCGCCCAGCCGCGCCACGATGTTCGGCACGAAGGGGGTGAGGATGAGCATCGGCAGCATGATGGGAATGAACGCGTACGCGGCGGTCAATGGCTCGTAACCCAGGACAAGCTGGAAGATCTGGCTATTGCCAAAGAACGCCGCCATCATCGCGAAGAACGCGAGCGTGACGGCGAGCGCAGAGACGGCGAAGCTGGGGTTCTTGAATAGGCGCAGGTCCAGCAACGGGAATGGTGCGCGCAGCTCCCAGACGATGAATGCCAGCAGGCCCGCCGCTCCGATGCCGAGCGCGATCAGCACCTCGGTGGAGCCCAATCCCTTGAGAGGGGACTCCATGATGCCGAACACGATTCCCGTCAGCGCGATGGTGACGAACAGTCCGCCCCACCAGTCCACGGGGTTGCGATTCTCGTCGCGCGAGTTGGGGACGATGAGCGCGACCCCCACCAGAGACGCGACGGCGACGACGGCGCTGAGAATGAACAGTGAGTGCCAGCTGAAGGACTCGAGTAGGAACCCAGACGCGATCGAGCCCAGGATCATCCCGGCTGAAGAGATGGCGGACCAGATGGCGATGGCCTTGGTGCGCTCGGACTTGGGAAAGACCACGTTGACGGTGGACAGCGTGTTGGGCATGACGAGCGCGGCGCCGAGGCCCATCACGGCACGTGTGCCGATCACCTCGGCGGGTGAGCCAGCGAAGGCCGCAGCGTAGGCCGCGGCGATGGCGTAGATCGCGAGGCCGATGATCATGAGCTTGGCGCGGCCGTAGCGGTCCGAGATTCCCGCCGCCACCATCAGCAGCGAGGCAAACACCAGGGTGAAAGCCTCGACAATCCAGGTCAGGTCGAGCTGCGAGGCGCCCAGGTCGCGTGCCAACGAGGGCAGCGCGAGGTTGAGGCTGGAGTTGGCGAGCACCACCGTGAGGAGTGTGGTGCACAGCACCGCCAGAATCGTCCAGCGACGGCGGAACACGTCGGGAGCGATACCCTCGGCCTCGGCTTGCGCCTGGAGGACGGTGACGCTCGTGGTGACGGGCTTGGCCATGCAGTTCTCCTGAAATTTCTCGAGTGAACGCGCGTCGCTGCGCCGGGGGAATGTCATCAGAATACTTTATGTTTTATGAACTATCAACTGACGCCTGAGAGGATGACCTCGCTATAGTTTCTTGCAAACCGAAATGGGGACCTCATGGAGCGGGACGAACTGCTCGAGAACACGCTCGAATCGCTGGTGCAGTTTCTGCGCGCCTCAAACCCCAAGCAGGGCGACTCCGTTGCGACGGCGAACCTGACGCCACACCAGTTCCGCGCGCTGGTGTTCGTGCTCGTCCACGACAACGCGACCACCACTGACCTGGCCGACTACGTGGGTGTTCACCCCAGCGTCGGCACGGGCATTGTGCAGAAGCTCGTGGGCCGCGGATACGTCACCCGCCTTGAGGACTCGCAGGATCGCCGCATCCGCAGGCTGTCGCTCACCGATCACGGCCGCGAGTTCATCGAGGGCATTGTGGGGGCGGCACGGGAGGGGCGGCGCCGTCAGCTTCAGGTGCTCAGCGAGGAGCAGCTCGCGCAGTTCGGTGACATTCTTGAGACGCTGCGCGCGGGACTTCCCGCCACGAAAGGTTAAACCCCAGGGGGCGAACCGGCCCAGGGCATCGGCCTACGTGGTGCCGTCGGGCACGCGGCGCTGAGCGACGTCCAGAAAGGCCTTGACCGTCGCCGCCGTCTCGCGGACGTAGCCCATCGCGGTGTGCTCGCGGACGATCACGGGCGGATACGCGCCTTGCGCAGAGATGCCGAGTCGTTCGCACAGCCAGACCGCACGGGGCAGGTGGAATTCCTGGCTGACCGCAATCACGCTTTTCACTCCGTAGACATGCCGCGCCCGATGCGCCGAGGAGTAGGTGTCCACACCGCGGGGGTCCGCGGTAATCGCCGAGGCCGGGATGCCCAGGTCGATCGCGACCCGGGCCATGACGGCAGGCTCGTCGAACGAGTGCGCGTGGATGCCGTCGCCACTCATGATCAGGGTGTCGACCACGCCCCGCTTGAAGAGTTCGACCCCGGTCTCGACGCGCTCACGCAGGAATCGTGAGGGGCGGCCATCGGGCCACACCCGGGCGCCCAGGATCAGCGCGGCATCGGCATGAGCAAAGTCGGCCTCGACGGGCTTGACGCTGGCCGCGGTAGTGACTCGCGTGACGGCGGTGGGCAGGGCAATGGCGGCCCCCATCGCGAGCGCGGCACTACCGGCGATCCGCAGCGCGGACGTGCCGCGGTCGTTCATCGCAGGGAGTGGCGCCAGGCGGAGGCGCCGCGGCCCAAGGGGCCGTTGGCGCGACTGCCGCGCATGCTGCGTGCCCTGTCCATCCAAGCGGAGGTGGGGGAGCCGGGCTCGTCCTCCTCCGCATCGGCCACGGTAAATGCCGCCATGCCGGCCACCAATGCCGCGAGCTCAGCATCGTCGGGGGTGCCGCGCACCACCCGCATGCCCGCGGACGATGCTGCGGCGCCCTGGTTCTGGTCAGTTGCGTCGGGCGTCACAGCGGGATGTTTCCGTGCTTCTTGGGCGGCATCGCGGCGCGCTTGGTCCGTAGTGCACGTAGGGCTCGTACCACCTGCTCGCGCGTCTCGGACGGCTCGATGACGGCGTCCACGTAGCCACGGTCGGCGGCGTCGTAGGGGTTCACAATCCGCTCCTCGTAGTCGTCTATCAGGCTCTGGCGTTCGGCCTCGACGTCCCCGCCCTGCTCGGCCACGGTCGCGAGGGTGCGGCGCTGCAGGATGTTGACGGCGCCCGCAGCACCCATGACGGCGATCTGTGCGGTCGGCCACGCGAGGTTCACGTCGGCACCCAACTGCTTGGAGGCCATCACGATGTACGCGCCTCCGTACGCCTTGCGAGTGATAACGGTGACGAGTGGCACGGTGGCCTCGGCATAGGCGTAGATCAGTTTGGCGCCGCGGCGGATGATGCCCTGGTGCTCCTGGTCCACTCCGGGCAGGAAGCCGGGTACATCCACGAACGTCACGACGGGAATGTTGAACGCGTCGCAGGTGCGCACGAATCGCGCAGCCTTCTCCGCGGCGTCGATGTCCAACGTGCCGGCCTTGGCGAGCGGCTGGTTGGCGACGATGCCTACCGAGTGTCCCTCGACGTGGCCGAAGCCCACGACGACGTTGGGAGCGAAGAGCGGCTGGATCTCAAAGAAGTCGCCCTCGTCCAGCACGGCCTCGATGACGGTCTTCATGTCATAGGGCTGGTTGGGGCTGTCGGGGATGATCGTATCGAGCGCCGTGTCCGTGTCGGTGGCCTCGAAATCCGCCTCGTGTTCCCACGTGGGGGCGTCGGACAGGTTGTTCTGCGGCAGGAACTGGAGCAGGTGCTGCACGTATTCGATGGCGTCGGCCTCGTCCTCGGCGAGGTAGTGCGCGACGCCGGACTTCTGGTTGTGGGTCTGGCCGCCGCCCAGTTCCTCGAAGGTGACGTTCTCGCCGGTGACCGACTTGATGACGTCGGGCCCGGTGATGAACATCTGCGACGTGCCATCGGCCATCACGATGAAATCGGTCAGCGCGGGGGAGTACACCGCGCCACCCGCGGACGGGCCCAGGATGATGGAGATCTGGGGGATGACGCCCGATGCTGCGACATTGCGGCGGAAGATCTCCGCGAACTGGGTGAGGGCCGCGACGCCCTCCTGAATGCGCGCGCCGCCGCCGTCCGAGATGCCGATCAGCGGGACGCCGGTGCGTAGCGCAAAATCCTGCATCTTGGCGATCTTCTGACCGTGGACCTCGCCCAACGAGCCGCCAAAAACGGTGAAGTCCTGGCTGTAGACGCACACCTGACGGCCGTCAATGGTTCCGTGGCCGGTGACCACGCCGTCGCCGAACGGGCGGTTGTTGTCCAGGCCAAAGTTGCGCGAGCGGTGGCGATTGAGTGCGTCGAGCTCGACAAAGGAGCCCTCGTCGAGCAGCATGTCGATGCGCTCACGGGCAGTTTTCTTGCCACGGGCGTGCTGCTTTTCCTGCGCGGTCGCCTCGGCGGTGGTGTGTGCTGCGGTGGTCTTCTTGCGAAGGTCCTCGAGCTGGCTCGCGGTGGTCTTGCTTGGACTATTGGTCGACACGTGTCCCCCTTGAATGAACTGCCAGTAGCCTAGCCCGGTGAGTACCCCTTCGCCTGCAGCCGTCGCCCATTCCCGCCGACCCCTTACTACTGAGGGGCTTTCGATGCTGGTGGGGGACAACCGCCCCCTGTCTCAGGTCACGGTGGTCCCCACCTCTCCCTCTACTAACACTGCGGTGTTGGCCAAGGCCGAGGCGAAGCCGGACGAGTGGCCCCACATGAGCGCGCTCGTCGCGGATCACCAAACCGCGGGACGGGGGCGCTCGGGTCGCCAGTGGCAGACTCCCGCTGCGGCTGCGTGCACTATCTCTGTTGTCATCCGCCCCGCGGGTGTTCGACGGGATGCGTACGGCTGGGCGCCGTTGGTGGTGGGCCTCGCGACGGTGCGCGCTCTCAGGACGCTTGGTGTGGGTGCCATGCTGAAGTGGCCGAATGACGTGGTGGTCGAGGCCGGTGTGCGTGAGATCCCCGAGTGGGGCAAGTGGCGCAAGGTGGTGGGCATCTTGTGTGAGACAGTGCCCGGCCAGGACGCAATCGTCGCTGGTATCGGCATCAATGTTTCCCAATCCCCGGGCGAGCTGCCGGTGCCCCACGCGGCCTCACTCGCCACGCTGGGCGCGACCAAGCTGGATCGCGTGGCGCTGCTGCGGGTACTGACCGCCGAACTCGCCGATGCCGTGGGCATGTGGGAGGGCACCGACGACCGCGGCGCGATTCCCGCCTCCGTGGGTGCCGTGTGCGCGACCATCGGCTGGGACGTCGCGGTGGATGTACCTGGCGCGTCGCCGGTGAACGGCCGCGCGGTGGGCCTCAGCCCGCAGGGTGGACTCCTGGTTGAGACCTCCTCGGGAGAGCGCCGCGAGATATTGGCTGGAGACGTGCGCGTCCGTCGCGCCTGAGTCTCGCGTACCCAACCACCAGCGCCGTCGCGCCTCCTTCCGCACGTCCCACGTTCAAGCACCAGAGGTGTCCCGCTCGCTTCCGCAGGTCCCACGTTCACCACCGCCGTTCTGCTTCCTTCCGCCAGCCCCCAGGCGACCGTCGCGCCTCCTTCCGCAGGTCCCACGTTCACCAGCGCCGTCCCGTCGTGAAGGACGAATGTGAGAATCGTCCTTCACGAGGGTGCTCATGACCCTTCCTGAAGGCGTACCTGTGGATTGTCCTTCAGGAAGGGACCGCGGCACGTCTCAGCGCGGTGGAATTGCTACCCTGCGGGCTCCAACAGTGCCGCGGAGTTGTTGCGGACGTTGCCTACGGCCTTGTCGATCGCGTACCACTCGACCTCTTGCGCCGGGGCGGCGATGACGTCGAGCAGCGAGTCCTTGTCCGATTCAGGATCCAGCCAGAGGTCGCGCTGATCCTCGGTGAGCATCACGGGTTGGCGGTCGTGTAGCTCGCGCATCTCGTCGCGCGCAGCGGTAGTCACGATGGTGCACGTGGCCAGCCATGGCGCGTCATCGGCCGAGCCCTTCTCCCGCCAGAACTCGTACAGGCCCGCAAAGGCCAGGGGAGCATCGTCCGATGTGTGGATGTAGTGAGGCGTCTTGACGCCGCCCTCGGTGTGCCATTCGTAGTAGCCGCTCGCGGGGACTAGGCAGCGGCGCTTGGCGAAGGCGGAGCGGAAGGAGGGCTTATCCGCGACGGTCTCGCCGCGCGCGTTGATCATGCGCGACCCCACCGAGGGGTCCTTGGCCCAGGACGGCACCAGGCCCCATTTGGCCGTCTCGCCGATGCGCTGACTTGGGTCGTCTTTAGAGGCGGTCACCAAGATGACCTTCTGAGTTGGCGCGACGTTCCATGACGGGCCGAGGAGGCGCGCGTCGTCGGCGAGGGTGGCGATCTCGAAGGCATCGATCAGCTCTTGCTCGGACAGGAAATTCGCGTAGCGGCCGCACATGCCTCTAGTCTGCCTCGCCGTGTCTACGTCCGCACCCTAGATCTGGGTTGCTCCCGATGCACTACGCACCACGGCGGATCCGCAGTGCGGTTCTAGGGTGCGGACGGTGCGCTGAGTAGTGTGCGCGGACTCAACGACGGGCCCGTTTGTGCGTGAGCGCAGAGGTTATCCACAAAGAAGATGCGAGGAACTGGTGGTTCCCCTAATGTCTATTGGCATGACCGCCGACGCCGCCGCGACTATCGAGGCGCAGGTGCGCGATCAAATCCGCGAGCGCGGTGTGGATCCGTTGCGTGAGGCCGCGATGGTGCGTGACCTGGTCGAGGAGGCACTCGAGGCCTGGGACGAGAGGGCTTTGGTCGGCGCAGTCGCGCCGGTGCATGACCGCGAGTCGACTGCGAAGTCAGTCGTCGACAACGTCGCCGGACTGGGCCCGTTGCAGCGCTACCTCGATGATCCGGAGATCGAGGAGATCTGGATCAACGAGCCCTCGCAGGTCTACGTCGCCCGCCACGGCCAGGCGGAGTTAACCACCACCATGCTGACCGCCACCCAGGTGCGCGACCTGGTGGAGCAAATGCTCAAGGTGTCTGGGCGGCGGCTGGACTTGTCGAGCCCATTCGTGGATGCGACGTTGCCGGGAGGCGAGCGACTACACGCCGTCATCCCTGACGTGACTCGGGCGCATTGGGCGGTCAACATCCGTAAATACATTGCCCGCGCGCGTCACGTGCAGGATCTCGTTGACCTCGGGTCACTGACGCAGCAAGCCGCGGACTTCCTCGCCGCCGCTGTGGCCGCGGGACTCAACATCGTGGTCTCAGGGGCGACTCAGGCCGGTAAGACAACGATGTTGAACGCGCTCGCGGGATGCATTCCACCGCGCGAACGGGTCGTGACGTGCGAGGAAGTCTTCGAACTTAAAATCGCGCAGCGCGACGTGGTGGGCCTTCAGTGCCGCCAGCCGTCCCTCGAGGGAACCGGGGAGATTCCCTTGCGCCGGCTCGTCAAGGAGGCGCTGCGGATGCGCCCTAGCCGCATCATCATTGGCGAGGTCAGAGAAGCCGAATCTCTGGACATGCTTGTCGCCCTCAATGCCGGAATTCCCGGGATGGCGACCATCCACGCGAACTCGGCGCGAGACGCCGTCGTGAAGCTCTGCACACTGCCACTCCTGGCGGGAGAGAACGTATCCGACCGCTTCGTGGTGCCCACCGTCGCATCGGCGATTGATCTAGTTATTCACCTTGACCTTGACCATCGAGGGAAGCGCCACGTGCGCGAGATCGTTGGTCTGTCGGGGCGCGTTGAGGACGGGGTAGTCGAGGTCTCGGACATCTTCAAGACTGAGAACGGCGGCCTGGTCCGTGGCACCGGGTTCCCGCCGCATGAGGACCGGTTTGCTCACCACGGCCTGGACCTGATGCAACTGTTGGGCGGTTCTGCATCGTGACCACTGTGTGGGGATTGTGTCTCGGTGCGGGGCTGTTTCTGGTCTGGCGCTCGATGTGGGCCGGAGAGCCGGCCGCGCATCCGCGATACTCGCGTTGGCGGGCAAACGTCGCCGACTCCCTGGTCCAAGCGGGAATGCCGAACCTCACGCCAGGCGCACTCGTCGCAGCCTCGGTCATTGCGGGTGGCCTCGTCGCGCTCACCGTGGGTGGCCTGGCTGCATCTCTCCCGATCGGCCTGTGCTTCGGCATCCTTGCGGGCCGCGCGCCGAGCGCTCTTGTGGCGATGCGTGCCCGGGGGCGTCGCGAATCGATGCGCACGGTCTGGCCGGACGTGGTGGACAATCTTGCGTCGGGGATTAGGGCGGGACTCCCTCTCGCCGAGGCGCTTTCTCAGGTGGCAGAGACCGGGCCCGAGCAGGTGCGTCCAGCGTTCGACGCGTTCGCCCAGGACTACCGGGCCACCGGCAGGTTCGCGGACAGCCTGGACGCGCTCAAGGCGCGCGTCGCGGATCCCGTGGCCGATCGCATCGTTGAGGCGATCCGTATCACCCGTGACGTCGGCGGATCCGACGTGGGGCACGTGCTGCGCACCCTCGCCGAGTTTCTCCGGGACGATGCTCGGGCCAGGGGAGAGATTGAGGCTCGCCAGAGTTGGACGGTCAACGCGGCCCGGCTCGCGGTCGCGGCCCCGTGGGTGGTGCTCGCATTGCTCAGCAGTCAGCCGAGCAACACTGCCGCCTTCAACAGCCCCGCTGGCCTCATGGTGCTCGCGGTCGGCGGAATCGTCACTGTGGTGGCCTACCGACTCATGGTGCGCATCGGCCGGCTACCGGTGGAAGTGCGGGTGCTTCGATGACGCCCGCCGCGATGGCGTGGGGACTGACCCTGGGAATTGGTCTGGTGTTGGTCGCGTCTTGGTTTGGCGCGCGCCGAGCGACCCTTGAGCAAAGGGTGGCGCCTCAATTGCGCGAGCACGGTCTTGTGACCCGCGGGGGCGGGGCGCCCGCACGCTCGGTCGTCGAGCGACTACTCGCGCCCGCGCTGCGCGACGGGGTAGGTGTGGTCGCAAAATGGGGGTCGCCCACAAAAGAACTAGAAGTTCGCCTGCGCCGCGCAGGGTCGAGTCTGAGTGTCGATCAGTTTCGCGCCGAGCAGGTGGTGTGGGCCATCGCCGGTCTGGTTGCGGGTCTGGTGGTGTCGGGCATATTGGTGTCCACACGCGCGTCATCGCCGCTCGTCCTCTTGGTGCTGACGGTGGCGTTGGGCGGGGCCGCATTCGCCGCCAGGGACTACATGCTGACCCGTGACGTCGCCCGCCGCGAGTCCGCGATGGTGGCAGAGTTGCCCACCATCGCCGAACTCCTCGCGCTCTCAGTGGGGGCAGGTGAGGGAGCGCTGGGCGCCTTGGAGCGCGTGGTCGCGACGACGTCGGGCGCACTCGCGCATGAGTTGTCTCACACGCTCGCGCAGGTGCGTGGTGGCTCGCCCCTGAGCGAGGAACTTCGGGGGCTGGCTCAGCGCACTGGCGCCAGCGGAGTGCGGCGGTTCGCCGATGCGACGGCCACCGCCATCGATCGCGGCACCCCACTCGCCGCCGTATTGCGGGCGCAGGCGCAGGATGCGCGTGCGACTGGCAGGCGCGAGCTCATGGAGCAAGGCGGCAAGAAGGAGATCGCGATGATGGTCCCGGTGGTGTTCCTCATCTTGCCCATCACGATCGTCTTCGCGGTCTTTCCCGGACTCATTGCCATCGACCTAGGCGGCTAGACCCGCGTCTATCAACTAAGAGGAGAACAGATGACTGCGTTTCAGAAGTTTCTGCGCCAACTGCGTGACGAGGGTGGCTCCTCCGACCGAGGAGATGTTCCCGGCTGGGTGCTCATCACGCTCATGACGGCTGGTTTAGTTGCCCTAATTTGGGGCATCGCTGGACCCCGACTGGCCGATGTGTTCACCTCAGCCATTGATTCCGTCACCGGGGGCTAGCCGAGCCCGCGACGCCGGCAGCGCAACGGTCGAATTTCTTCTCGTCTCCGTGCTGGTGGTGGCGGTTGCGCTCGGGGTCATTCAATTAGCCATAGCGCTCCACGTGCGCAACATCCTGATTTCCAGCGCTCACGAGGGGGCGCAGTATGCGGCGCTCGCGGACAAGTCACTGGACGACGGCGAGGCCCGTGCCGAGGTGCTGATGGATGGATCCTTGGGTGGGGTCCCCACCAGTTTTTCTGCGCAGCAGACTGTCATCGACGGGTTGCCCGCTATTGAAATGACGGTCACGGCGCGCGTCCCCCTTGTCGGCATGTGGGGCGCCGGCGAGCAGCACATCACCGCCCACGCGCTCGCGGAGGTGCCACGTGGGTAGGCTACGCCCCTCACGTCTGCGCACGTTGAGCGACGAGGGCAGCGCGAGCCTCGAATTCATCGCGCTCACCCTGCTGTTGCTCGTTCCCTTGGTCTACCTCGTCATCGCGGTCGGTCAAATCCAGGCGGGTACGTTCGCGGCCGAGGCAAGCGCGAGAGCCGCTGCGCGCGGCGCCGTGGTGGCGGGAGTCGCCGCACTGGAGGACGGAGAAACTGAGGCGGATGCGCTCGGAATCGCGGACGGCTATGCCCACGCGGCGAGTTCCGTTGCGATCTCGGACTTTGGGCTGGGAAGTGCCGCGACGAGCACGATCGAGTTGTCGTGTTCCGAGGACCCTTGTTTCACTCCGGGAAGCGAAGTCACTTCACGGGTAAGCGTGACGGTGCCGCTACCCGGCGTGCCGTCATTTCTGCGTGGCGCGGTGCCGTTGGCCGTGACGGTGAGCGCGGACGCGGCCTCGCCGGTGGGTGGGATCGGCGGAGACGAGTGGCTCGCGGTGGGCGCGCCATGACACGTAGGACCATGAGAAGGCTTGCCGCACGGCTGCCGGCCGATGCGTCGGGCCCGCGCGGCGACGACGGCACCATCGGGCTGCTCACCTTGGGTATGACAGTGCTCGCTCTCGCCCTGATTCTGGTGGTCTCCGCGGTGACGACTGTGCATACCCAGCACATGCGCCTGGCTGCCGTCGCTGATGAACTTGCCCTCGATGCCGCCGATGCCGCAGACCTCGACGCCTACTTCACCGGGGAAGCCGAGGAGGTCTTGGCCGGCAACCACGGCGTGGTGCTGTCGAGTGAGGCGATGCAGCGCGCCGTCGCGGATCGTGTTGCTGCCTCTGGCTCCAGGCTGGCTGATATTCAGGTTCTTCACGTGACGACACCGGATGGTCAAAGTGCCGTCGTGACGGTCGGCCTCACCGTGCATCCGATGCTCGGAGCCGAGGGCATCTTGCCGTTCCTCAGCGGGGTGAATCTGACGGCGACCGGCACAGCGCGCGCTTCCTAGCGGCGAACCCGGATCCTCGGTACGTACCGGACCGCGATGAGGGCCCTTGGTCCCGGTTTATTGTGCGCGGCCAGACGTAGCGTTGAACTATCGCGTTGGCCCAACCAGGACCCGGCGCACAGGCACCCTCGCCAGCACCCATGGCGAGCAAGAGGAGCGCACCATCATGAGCATCGACACCCCAGCCGTATCAGCCGCTGCGAGCAACGGCGCAACCGGCACCAACACCTCCGCCGCGAATGAGCAGCCTACGCAGTGGGCAACGTTCACGCCCGGGCCCTGGTGCGACGCGATCGACGTGCGCGACTTCATTCAGCGCAACTACACCCCGTACGAGGGCAACGCTGACTTCCTCGCCGGTGCCACCAAGCGCACCACGCACGTGTGGGAGGAGATCACCAAGCTCTTCCCTGAGGAGCGCGAGAAGGGCGTCTACGACGTCGACGCCGCCACGCCATCGTCCATTACCGCGCACAAGCCCGGCTACATCGACCGCAACGCGGAGGTCATCGTTGGCCTCCAGACCGATGCCCCGCTCAAGCGCGCCATCATGCCTTTCGGTGGCTGGCGCATGGTCGCCAAGGCGCTGGAGACCTATGGGTACGCGGTGGATCCCGAGCTCGAGAACATTTTCAGCAACTACCGCAAGACCCACAACGACGGCGTGTTCGACGCCTACCCGCCGGACGTGCGCGCTGCGCGCTCCAGCCACATCGTCACCGGGCTGCCCGACGCGTACGGCCGCGGCCGCATCATTGGTGACTATCGCCGCGTGGCGCTCTACGGGGTTGACGCGCTCATCGCAGCCAAGAAGCTCGAGCGTGTGGGCCTGGACATGGAGCGTTCCACCGAGGACATCATCCGCGACCGCGAGGAAAACTCCGAGCAGGTCAAGGCGCTCAAGGAGCTGAAGACGATGGCTGCCAGCTACGGCTTCGACATCTCCAGCCCCGCCAGCAACGCCAAGGAGGCCGTTCAGTGGCTGTACTTCGCGTACCTCGCGGCCGTCAAGGAGCAGAACGGCGCGGCGATGTCGCTGGGACGTACCTCCACCTTCCTGGACATCTTCATTCAACGTGACCTCGACGGCGAAGTACTCACCGAGGGTGAGGCTCAGGAGATCATCGACGACTTCGTGATCAAACTGCGCATCGTCCGCTTCCTGCGCACCCCCGAGTACGACAACCTGTTCTCGGGAGACCCAACGTGGGTGACGGAGTCCATCGGCGGCATCGGCGACGACGGCCGCCCGCTGGTCAGCAAGAACTCCTTCCGCTTTCTCCAGACCCTGTACAACTTGGGCCCTGCGCCCGAGCCGAACCTCACCGTGTTCTGGTCGGACAAGCTGCCGCAGGGCTTCAAGGACTTCTGCGCCCAGGTGTCGATCGACACGTCCGCGATTCAGTACGAGTCCGACGAGCTGATCCGCTCCCAGTGCGGCGACGACGCGGCCATCGCGTGCTGCGTGTCCGCCATGGAGGTGGGCAAGCAGATGCAGTTCTTTGGAGCTCGCGTCAACCTCGCCAAGGCACTGCTGTACTCGATCAATGGTGGCCGCGATGAGGTCTCCGGCAAGCAGGTATCGCCGGTCTCCGCACCGCTCACCGACGAGGTCCTGGACTACGACGAGGTCCTCGCGGCCTTCGACACCCAGCTGGACTGGCTCGCACAGACCTACGTGGACGCGCTCAACTGCATCCACTACATGCACGACAAGTACGCCTACGAGCGCATCGAGATGGCGCTGCACGACGGCAACGTCCTGCGCACCATGGCCTGCGGCATCGCCGGCCTGTCCGTGGCGGCTGACTCGCTGTCGGCCATCAAGTACGCGACCGTCCGTCCTGTGCGTGACGAGACCGGCCTGGTCGTCGACTACAACGTCAACGGCGAGTACCCCACCTTCGGTAACGACGACGATCGTGTCGACGACATCGCCGTGGACCTCGTCCACCGCTTCATGGCCAAGGTCCGCCGGCAGCCCACGTACCGCAATGCGAAGCACACGCAGTCCGTGCTGACCATTACCTCCAATGTGGTCTACGGCACCGCGACCGGCAACACCCCGGATGGTCGCCGCGAAGGCGAGCCCTTCGCTCCCGGAGCCAACCCCATGAACGGACGCGACAACCACGGCGTGATCGCCTCGGCCTTGTCGGTGGCCAAGCTGCCGTACGCCGATGCTCAGGACGGCATTTCGTTGACCACCACCGTGGTCCCTGCGGGGCTGGGACGCGACAAGGCCGAACAGGTCAAGAACCTGGTGGGAATCCTGGACGCCTACAACATCTCGGATGGCTTCCACCTGAACGTCAACGTTCTCAACCGTGCCACTCTCGAGGACGCCATGGAGCACCCGGAGAACTACCCGCAGCTCACCATCCGCGTCTCCGGATACGCCGTTAACTTTGTGCGCCTGACTCGCGAGCAGCAGCTCGACGTCCTCTCCCGCACCTTCCACGCAGGACTCTAGGAGCACATCATGAGCATCGCCCCGGATCTCATCAAGTCACCGTCAATCTCAGTCGCCGACGAGGACCTTCGTCACTCGCTCCGCAACCCTGGCGAGGCAGGCTCCATCCACTCGTGGGAGCTCGTCACCTCGGTGGACGGTCCGGGTAGTCGACTGACTATCTTCCTGGCCGGCTGCCCACTGCGCTGCCTGTACTGCCACAATCCCGATACCTGGCAGATGCGCCGCGGCGAGCGTCACACGCTCGACGACGTCATGGCCAAGGTGCGCCGTTACGCGCCGGTTCTCCAGGCAACCGGCGGGGGAGTCACCCTGTCGGGTGGCGAGCCGCTGCTGCAGGCCCAGTTCGTGGAGAGCATCTTCGCGGAGTGCAAGAAGCTCGGCATCCACACGGCCCTGGACACCTCCGGGTTCCTGGGAGGTCGCGCCACGAACCAACTGCTCAACGACACCGACCTGGTGCTACTCGACGTGAAGTCCGGCCTGCCGGACGTCTACCGCAAGGCCACGGGCCGCCCACTGCAGCCCACCCTTGACTTTGGTCGCCGCCTGTCCGCCCAGGGCAAGAAGATTTGGGCCCGGTTTGTGCTGGTGCCAGGTCTGACTGACGGCGAAGACAACGTCGAGGCGGTGGCCGACTACCTCGCGAGCCTCGACACCGTCGAGCGCGTCGAAGTGCTGCCCTTCCACCAGATGGGCAAGGACAAGTGGGCCGAGCTCGACGAGGCGTACGCCCTAGCCGACACCAAGCCGCCCTCGGACGAACTCCAGGAACGCGTGCGCGCCCAGTTCGCCCGCCGCGGCCTGACGGTGTTCTAGGCAAAACAGACTTCTAGGCGAGCGGACACCTCGCCTGGGACAACACAAGATCGACCGGCCCACGGGACATGGTGCCGGTCGATTTTGCTGTTCCCAAGCATCGGCCGATGCTGTGGCCGGTATTCCCTGGCCGTCGCCGCATCGGGGCTAAAAAGTTGGGACCAAGGGCCCGAGGAAGCCGTCCATTGCGGGCATAGCGTGGAAGTAGTTCATCGACCCGAATCCCGAGCCGAGTTCCCACTCTAGGAGAAGTCCGGAAATGACCACCACGAACCCCGACGTGACGACCGCCAGTGCGCAGGAAGGCGCCGTCGTTGACGTTGCCGCCGCCATCGATGCCCTGGTCGACAAAGCGCAGACCGCACTCGCAGAGTACGACGCGTTCGACCAGGAACAGATCAACCACATCGTCAAGAAGGCCTCGGTCGCCGCGCTGAACCACCACGGCGAGCTCGCGGTCCACGCGGTCAAGGAGACCGGACGTGGCGTGTTCGAGGACAAGGCCGTCAAGAACATCTTCGCCTGCGAACACGTGACCCACTCGATGGGACCCATGAAGACCGTGGGCGTCATCAACGAGGACCCCATCCTCGGCATCACCGAAATCGCGGAACCCGTGGGCGTCATCTGTGGCGTCACCCCGGTGACCAACCCCACCTCGACCGCGATCTTCAAGGCGCTCATTGCGATCAAGACCCGCAACCCCATCGTGTTCGCGTTCCACCCGAACGCCCAGCAGTCCTCCGTGGCCGCAGCACGCATCGTCCGCGATGCCGCCGTTGCCGCCGGAGCCCCCGAGAACTGCGTGCAGTGGGTGGAGACCCCCTCGCTCGACGCGACCGGCCTGCTCATGAACCACCCCGGCGTCGCGCTAATCCTTGCCACCGGCGGCAATGCGATGGTGAAGGCCGCCTACTCATGCGGCAAGCCCGCCCTCGGCGTGGGCGCCGGCAACGTTCCCGCCTACATTCACACCTCTGCCAAGGTGGGTCGCGCTGTCAACGACATCGTGATCTCCAAGGCGTTCGACAACGGCATGGTGTGCGCATCGGAGCAGGCGGTGATCCTGGACGACGAGATCTACGACGAGGCGTTGAGCCTCTTTGACCGCCTTCACGCGTACCGGGTCACCCCCGCAGAGAAGGCCAAGCTCGAGGAGTTCATCTTCGGTGTTGCTGCCGACGGATCAAACTGCGCCGGCGCCAAGCTCAACCCCAACGTGGTGGGCAAGTCGCCGCAGTGGATTGCCGAACAGGCAGGATTCTCCGTGCCCGACGAGACGTCCATCATCCTGGCCGAGGTCTCCGAGGTAGGCGAGAGCGAGCCGCTCACCCGCGAGAAGCTGTGCCCCGTTCTCGCCGTGCTGCGTGCCACGAGCACCGAGCAGGGCCTGGCCTACGCCGAGCAGATGGTGGAGTTCAATGGACTTGGCCACTCCGCGGCCATCCACGCGACGGACGATGCGCTGATTCAGGAGTTCGGACGCCGGGTCAAGGCGGTACGCATCATCTGCAACTCACCCTCAAGCCACGGCGGAATCGGCGACATCTACAACGCCTTCCTGCCCTCGCTGACGCTGGGCTGCGGCTCCTACGGCCACAACTCGGTCTCCAACAACGTGACCGCGGTCAACCTCATCAACGTTAAGCGAATTGGACGCAGGAACAACAACATGCAGTGGTTCAAGGTGCCCAGTAAGGTCTACTTCGAGCCCAACGCGATCCAGTACCTGCGCGACATGCCCGACGTCGACCGGGTAACGATCGTCACCGACGCCACCATGACCCGCATCGGCGTCGTGGACACGGTCATCGACGTGCTGCGCCGTCGCAACAACAACGTGGCACTGCAGATCATCGACAACGTCGAGCCCGAGCCCTCCATCGCCACGGTCAAGGCCGGAGCCGAGACCATTCGTGCCTTCAAGCCAGACACGATCATCGCGGTGGGCGGAGGTTCGCCGATGGACGCCTCCAAGGTGATGTGGCTGCTCTACGAGCACCCCGAGGTCGACTTCTCTGACCTCAAGGAGAAGTTCTTCGACGTCCGCAAGCGTGCCTTCACCTTCCCCAAGCTGGGCGAACTCGCCAAGCTGGTGTGCATCCCGACCACGTCGGGCACCGGCGCCGAAGTCACCCCGTTCGCGGTCATCACGGACACGGAGACGGGCCGCAAGTACCCGCTCGCCGACTACGCCTTGACCCCCACGGTCGCGATCATCGACCCCGTGCTGACGGCCAACCTGCCGTCCCGCGTGGCCGCCGACTCCGGCTTCGACGCCCTGACCCACGCCACCGAGGCGTACGTCTCCGTGTACGCCAACGACTTCACCGATGGCATGGCCCTGCAAGCTATCCGCCTGGTCTTCGAAAACATCGAGGAGTCCGTCACGGTGGGTGGCACCGCCGTCAAGGCACGCGAGAAGATGCACAACGCGGCGACCATCGCCGGCATGGCGTTTGGAAACGCGTTCCTCGGCCTGGTCCACGCGATGTCGCACGTGACCGGATCGATGTTCCACGTCGCCCACGGCCGCACCAACGCGATCTACCTCCCGCACGTCATCCGCTACAACGGCAAGGTCCCCACCAAGCCCACGTCGTGGCCCAAGCAGGAGACTTACGTCGCCCCCGAGCGCTTCCAGGAGATCGCCAAGATGCTGGGCCTGGCCCACGAGACTCCCGAGATCGCGGTCGAGGCTTACGCCACGGCGGTCGAGGAGCTACGCGTCAAGGTCGGCATCGAGGGTTCCTTCCAAGAGGTGGGAGTGGACGAGGCGGCGTTCATGTCGAGTCTCGATACCTTGGCCATGAACGCCTACGAGGACCAGTGCGCACCCGCGAACCCCCGCCTGCCCATGCTGGACGACATGAAGATCATGATGGAATCCGCGTACTACGGGGCCCGCTACGAGGAGGTCCGCGACCGCGCGGTCACTGAGTCAGCCCCCGCACCCAAGAAGGGCGGTCGCAAGGCTAAGGCCTAACGCCCCGTATAGATTTCCGTCGGATCGGGGACACTCCGGCGGACCACCGCGCCCCGGCTTCTGCAAAGAGGTCGGGGCGTTTTGGCGTCCCGAGGCTAGAGATGCCCGCCTACGAGGGGAGATAGTGCCCGCGCGATCACCGACGGGCGGCGGGTGAGGCGTTCCTCAGCATCGGCGACGCTCAATCCAACCAAGCCGGCGTTCGCTCCCAGCCAGCGCAGGGGTTCCACCTCCCAGCGCCGGGACCGGTGTCCCACCCACGGCAAGTGAGTCAGGGCAGTGTCCTCACCCAGGATGAGGTCGCGCAATGTGCGGC
The DNA here is from genome assembly GCF_000975135.1 of Demequina aurantiaca. Taxonomy (GTDB): domain Bacteria; phylum Actinomycetota; class Actinomycetes; order Actinomycetales; family Demequinaceae; genus Demequina; species Demequina aurantiaca. Next base: position 1,420,084 of record NZ_BBRF01000001.1, read on the forward strand.
CCGCCAGGTTTGTGGTCGTCACGCCGTCCCCGACATAACCTCCAGCCCAGCCGATGCCCGTGTCTGCGTCGAGACCCACCGAGGCGTGCCAGTCGCGCGCGATGCCGAGTGCCCCGCCCCAACGGTGAGTGATCGGCGTACCGGCGAGCGTGGGAAACATCTCCACGATGCTGGCCTGCAGCTTGGCGAAGACCTTGGTGTGGGTGTCGAACTCGGGTCGGGTCGCGGACCCAAAGTGATAGGGCGCGCCTCGGCCACCAAAGATCATGCGACCGTCCGCCGTGCGCTGCCCATACACGATCAGGTGGCGGTAGTCGCTGAAGGTCTCGCGCTGCGCTAGGCCGATCTCTTGCCACTGCGGGTCGCTCAGCGGGGCGGTCGCAATCATGAGTGAGTAGACGGGCGCCACGGCGCGCTTGTACCCGGGTAGTTGGGCGGTGTAGCCCTCGGTGGCCCGGATGACGTGCGCTGCCGTGATCTCACCGCCGGGGGTGGCCACACGATGCGGGCCGATGGCGGTGGCGGGCGTGCCCTCGTAGAGGTCCACGCCCATGTCCTGCACGGCTGCTGCCAGGGCTCGCACCAGACGCGCGGGCTGGATGACGGCGCAGTCCGGGGTGTAGGTGCCGCCCAGGGTTCCGGTCGCGTTGAGTCGTGTCGCCGCGGCGTCGCGGTCGAGGAGGTGGACGCGATCCCCGAGGCCAAACTCGTCCGCCTCGCTCACCTCCGCCTGCGCGCGCTCCCATTGAAGCTCGGTGCGCGCCACCACCACCGTGCCGCCTTTGGTGATGTGGGCATCGGCGGAAACGTCGTCAGCGGCAGCGATGAGCTCGTCCACCGAGGCCCGCATCGCGGCATCGAAGGCGAGTGCCGAGTCGCGGCCGTGCTCCTTCGCGAGGGTGGCGATGGACGTGGGCAGGAGCGCCGATGCCCACCCGCCGTTGCGCCCCGAGGCGCCGAAACCCGCGAATTCCTTGTCGACGATGGTGATGCGCGCATCGGGCCGTGCGCGCTTGAGGTAGTACGCGGTCCACAGGCCGGTGAAGCCGGCGCCCACGATCGCGACGTCGACGTCAATGTCACGCGCGAGGGGGCGGGTGGGAGTAATAGGGGAGTCGAGCCCGTCCAACCATAGTGAGGGTGGGGGTGCGGTCACTTCACCCCCCACGAATAGGTCTGTTTGCGGAGTTCGAGATAGACGAAGGTCTCTGTCGTGACAACGCCCGGGATAGAGCGGATCTGCTTGCTAATCAGCGAGTACAGGTGAGCGTCGGACTCGCAGACGACCTCGACAAGAAGGTCGAAGGAGCCCGCAGTGATGACCACGTAATCCACCTCGTCAATCGATTCCAGCGCATCGGCGACTGGTTCCGGTGGTCCCGACACCTTGATACCGACCATGGCCTGGCGCGCGAATCCCATCTCGACGGGGTTGGTGACCGCGATGATCTGCATCACGCCGGTGTCGATGAGCCGCTGGACACGGCTGCGCACGGCGGCCTCCGACAGTCCCACCACTTTGCTGATGGCCGCGTAGGACAGCCGGCCGTCGTGCTGCAGCTGCTCGATGATGACCTTGTTGACGGGGTCGAGCGGGCTAGTGTTCTTGGCGGCATCGGCATTGTTCATGGTTAGCAGTGTGGTCGCCCCCAGGGGTTCGGTCAACCCGCCAGGCGGTTCAGTCCTACGGTTTCATTACAATCTTGTAAATACTTACGCTGGATTAGCGGCGAAAATCGCTCTTTTCCGCGCAAATGCTCGCCAGGACTGTATTTTCATGCCAGTATCAATTTCAGAATCCCGCTGACGCAGGATCCGTGCACACATCGAAGTGAGGCGGACCTCTAGGTTCGCCTTCGTTGGAACTGACCACCAGGAGGTTGACGTGTCTGAAGTCTCGCCGGAGGAAAACAGCAAGAAGGGCGTCTCGCGCAGGGGCGTGCTGATTGGGGGCGCGGCAGGTGTGGCCGGTATCGCGGCCTTCGCATTCCTGAGTGGTCGCGGTGGAGGCGGCGGGAGCGCAACCGCGGATTGCGTCACGACCGACCTGTCGGCCTCGGAACCCACGCTCGCGGTGTCGAACTGGCCCGAGTACATCGACGTCGATGACGGCGACTACGTGTCAACGCTCACCCAGTTCCAGGAGGACTCCGGACTCCAGGTGACGTACACCCCGGACGTGAACGACAACCTCGAGTTCTTCGCCAAGGTACGCAACCAACTTGGTGCCTGCCAGCCGACGGGCCGGGACTTGTTTGTGCTGACGGACTGGATGGCCGCGCGCATGGTGCAGGCCGGGTGGACGCAGAAGCTCGACAAGGCAAACGTGCCGAACCTCGACAAGAACCTCATCTCGTCGCTTCGAGCACCCACATGGGACCAGAACCGCGACTACTCCGCACCGTGGCAGGCCGGCTTCACCGGCATTGCGTACAACAAGTCGCTCGTCCCAGAGGTGCGCACTATGGACGAGTTGCTCACGCGTGCCGACCTCAAGGGCAAGGTCACGTTGCTGACGGAGATGGAAGACACGATGGGCCTGCTGATGCTCTCGGACGGGGCGGACCCCGAGAACTTCACTGATGACCAGTACGCGGCGGCCCTCGACAAGCTGTCGAAGGCACGTGCGGAAGGTCAGATCCGCGCCTTTACCGGCAACGAGTACATCAACGACCTGGCCGCCGGGAACATCGCCGCATGCGTGGCATGGTCCGGCGACGTAGCCGCGGCCGACAACGAGGACTTGGTCTTCCTGCCGCCAGACGAGGGCATGATGATCTGGTCCGACAACATGCTCGTGCCGGTCCAGGGCCTGCACAAGGCGAACGCGGAAAAGTGGATCAACTACTACTACGACCCCAAGGTCGCCGCCAAGCTCGCCGCCTATGTGTGGTACGTCTGCCCGGTTGAAGGTGCGCGGGCGGAGATGGAGTCGATTGACCCATCGCTCGTGGACAACCCCCTGATCTTCCCCACGGACGAGTACCTGTCCAAGACTCACGGTTTCAAGGCGATCACGGACGACGAGCGGGCAGTCCTCGAGAAGGAATACACGAGTGTCATCGGTTAGTGAGTCGCGGCGCGACCTGCGCCTGAGTGGGCTGCACAAGCGCTACTCCAACGGCTTCACCGCGGTGAAGTCGCTGGACCTCGTGATTCCGCAGGGTTCGTTCTTTGCATTGTTGGGCCCGTCCGGTTGCGGCAAGACGACGACGCTCCGCATGGTCGCCGGCCTCGAGGAGGTCACGGCGGGTTCCATCAAGATTGGCGACCAGGACATCACCAGCGAGAAGCCGTTCCGTAGGCCCGTCAACACGGTGTTCCAGAACTACGCGCTGTTTCCGCACCTCACGATCGCGGAGAACATCGAGTTCGGTCCCAAGCGCCGCGGAGTCAAGGAGTCCGCCGCACAGGTGAAGGAGATCCTGGAGCTCACCGAGCTGACGGAGCAGGCGGGGAAGAAGCCGGCGCAGTTGTCGGGAGGTCAGCAGCAACGCGTGGCGTTGGCGCGGGCGTTGATCAACCGCCCCGAGGTGCTGCTCCTCGACGAGCCTTTAGGTGCGCTGGACCTCAAGCTGCGTCGCTCAATGCAGGGGGAACTCAAGCGCATCCAGGAGGAAGTGGGCCTCACTTTCGTCCACGTGACGCACGACCAAGAAGAGGCCATGACGATGGCCGACACCGTCGCGGTCATGAACCAGGGTGAGATTGAACAGTTGGGCTCGCCCTACGAGCTCTACACCAACCCGCAGACCACCTTTGTCGCGAACTTCCTGGGCCGCTCGAACCTCATCAAGGGAACTGTGATCGGTCGCGAAGGTTCCGGCGCCGATGCTGTGGTCAAGGTCGATATGCACGGCACCGTGATTTCAATCAAACAGGACCGGGTGCATACGGTTTCCAAGGAGGGGTGGATCGGTATCCGTCCGGAAAAACTGTTGATCCAGCCCGAGGGCACGTCTCTCGCCGACCCCGGCAACCACTTCTCCAGCGCCGTCGTCGTTGGGGCGAGCTACCTCGGCGTATCCACGGAGTACGTGCTGAAGATGCCGTGGGGCCAGGAGCTCATGTGCTTCGAGCAGAACCGCGGGGTCCGCGGTGGAATCGTCGAGCTCGGCACCAAGGTCGACGTGTCCTGGCGTCAGGAATACGTGTTCCTCCTTGACTCTTCGCAGGACGCCCAGGCCGGGCGCGAGGAGGAGTAGCGTGGCTTCGCTGCAGCGAGTCTTCGGCAAGAACGTCGGCTACTGGCTGATTGCCCCCGCCGCCCTGTGGCTCGGACTGTTCTTCCTGGTTCCCTTGCTGTCGCTGTTCACGACCTCGCTGTCCGACCCGTCGGGCAACCCCATCGCCGGCTACCGTCTCACGGGTCGATTTGCGAACTACGTCGACGTGATCGCGGACTACTGGCCGTACTTTGTGCGCTCGCTGACGTATGCGGGCATCGCGACGGTGCTCTGTCTCATTTTGGGATACATCCTCGCCTACGCGATCGCTTTCAAGGCAGGGCGATGGAAGACCGTCATGCTGGTGTTGGTAATCGCGCCATTCTTCACGTCTTTCCTGGTGCGAACGCTCTCCTGGAAGCTCATTCTTGCGGACAACGGATTCGTGGTGGAGTCCTTGCAGTGGCTACACATCCTGGGCGAGGATGGTCGGCTCCTGGCGACGCCGTTCGCAGTGATCGCTGGCCTCACGTATAACTTCTTGCCCTTCATGATCCTCCCGCTCTACGCGAGCTTGGAGAAGATTGACCCGCAGCTCCTCGAGGCCTCTCAGGATCTCTACGCGAGCCCGTGGAAGGGGTTCTGGAGCGTGACGTGGAAACTGTCGATTCCAGGCGTGGTGGGCGGCACATTGCTGACCTTCATTCCTGCATCCGGTGACTACATCAACGCATCCCTGCTCGGAAATCCGAATACCCAGATGGTGGGTAACAAGATTCAGGCGCTGTTCACCACAGCGGGTGACTATCCGCACGCGTCCGCCCTCTCGGTGATCCTGATGGTGCTGATCCTGGTGATGGTCTTGGTCTATGTACGCCGCGCCGGAACGGAGGAGCTACTGTGATGCACCGCGTTGGCAACTGGATCGGCAAGCACCTGATGATCACGCTCGGGATCTTGGTGCTGATCTACATGTACATTCCTAACTTTGTCGTGGCGTTGATGTCCTTCAACGACTCATCCGGGTCCCGAAACCTCTACCAGTTCCAGGCCTTTACCTGGGACAACTGGCTCAATCCATGTGCGCCGAACGGGATGTGCGAGTCCCTCAAGGTCAGTGTGGAGATTGCCCTGGTGGCCACAATTGTCGCCACGATCCTGGGCACGCTCGCATCGTTTGCTCTGGTACGCCACCGCTTCGAGGGGCGCTCCACGATGAACCTCCTCATCTTCCTGCCAATGGCTACCCCGGAAATCGTCATGGGTTCCTCGCTCCTGGCGCTCTTCGTTGCCGCGGGCATGGGGGGCAGCCTGGGATTCGTGACTATCTTGATTGCCCACATCCTGTTCTGCCTGTCATTCGTGGTGGTCACCGTCAGGACGCGTCTGGCGGGTCTCGACTCGAATCTCGAGAAGGCCGCGATGGACCTCTATGCCAATGAATGGCAGACGTTCTGGCGCATCACGTTCCCGCTCGTGTTCCCGGGAATTCTCGCGGCCGCCCTTCTGGCATTCTCACTGTCGTTCGACGACTTCATCATCACCAATCTCAACTCCGGCACCACCGTCACGTTCCCCATGTTTGTGTGGGGTTCCGCTCAGCGCGGGATCCCGATGCAGGTGAACGTCATCGGCACCGCGATGTTCTTGATCTCGTTGGTCATCGTGGCGGCTGGTGAGATTGGCGCTCGACGCCGGGCGAAGATGCTCGCCAATCGGTAGCGACTAGCCACCAACAAGTACGACCCCAGCCGCATCATGCGGTTGGGGTCGTACTTGTTTCGCAAGTACTACAGACGCGCGTACGCCTCGGTCAGTACTTCCCTCAGAATGCTGCCAATCTCGTCGAATTCGGCCTGGCCGATGATGAGTGGCGGGGACAGCTGAATGACGGGGTCGCCGCGGTCGTCGGCGCGGCAATACAGCCCGGCCTCGTAGAGCGCGCCCGAGAGGTAGCCGTGGAGGATGCGCTCACACTCGTCGTCGCTGAATGTCTCCTTGGTGGCCTTGTCCTTGACCAGCTCGATGCCATAGAAGTAGCCGTCACCGCGTACGTCGCCAACGATGGGCAGATCGCGCAACGACTCGAGAACTGCGCGGAAGGCATCCTTGTTGTCGTTGACGTGTCCGAAGATGTTCTCCTCGGCAAAGATGTCCAGGTTCTTGAGCGCCACGGCCGTCGAGACGGGGTGGCCACCGAAGGTGTAGCCGTGGGCGAAGGCGATCTTCTGCTCGAGGAACGGCTCCATGAGCTTGTCCGCGATCATCACCGCGCCCAGAGGCGAGTACCCCGAGGTAAGGCCCTTGGCGGTGGTGATCATGTCGGGAACGTAATCAAAGCGCTGCGCACCAAACATGGTGCCGAGGCGTCCGTATGCGCAAATCACCTCGTCGGAGACGAGGAGGACGTCGTACTTGTCGCAGATCTCGCGCACTCGCTGGAAGTAACCGGGAGGCGGAGGGAAGCATCCTCCTGCATTCTGCACGGGCTCGAGGAACACAGCCGCGACGGTGTCGGGGCCCTCGTTCTCGATGGCGATCGCGATCTGGTCCGCGGCCCACCGGCCAAAGGCCTCGGGGTCCGAGCCGTCGAGTAGTCCGCCGGTGACCTCGCCTGCACGGTAGATGTTCGTGTTTGGCACGCGAAAGGTCGCCGGAACGAGGGGCTCGAACTGCTGCTTGAGCTCGGGGATGCCCGTGATGGACAGCGCGCCCTGTGTGGTGCCGTGATAGGCGACGGCACGCGAGATCACCTTTGTCTTCATGGGCTTGCCGGTGAGCTTGAAGAAGTTCTTGGCGAGCTTCCAGGCCGTCTCGACCGCCTCGCCTCCACCCGTGGTGAAGAAGACGCGGTTGAGTTCGCTGGGAGCGGCCTCGGCGAGTCGCTGTGCTAGTTCGATCGCACCCGGGTGCGCGTACGACCACAGTGGGTGGAAGGCGAGCTGCTTGGCCTGATCAGCGGCGGCTTGTGCGAGTTCCTCGCGGCCGTGACCGAGCTGGTTAACAAAGAGGCCGGCTAAACCGTCGAGGTAGCGCTTGCCGTTGACGTCCCAGATGTAGGCGCCGTCGCCGCGGACGATGATGGGCACGTCGGCATCGGCGTAGCGGTGGTGCTGGGTGAAATGCATCCACAGGTTGTCCTTGGCGGCAGTCTGCATCTGGTTGTAGTCCATTTCGCTAGTATCGCGCCTCAACGTCACAAAAGCAACCGATTCTTCGCTAGTATTGGGCCAGGACAAAGAAATGCGCGGTTCCGACAATGCTTGACTGCGGATTTCGCATCTCTCAATTGACGCGGCCGAAGGGGGCAAACGGGTGGTTTTGACCGTTTTTGAGCGAAGTGTTCCCGATGCTTCCGCCGTGTCCGCAGCGCTGGAGGGCAGCAAACTCGGATCCTTCTGGATCGACTCGGTGGCGCGGCCCCGCTACACACCCCTCGAAGCCGATGCCCACGCAGACCTGGCGATCGTGGGCGGCGGATATAGCGGACTGTGGACTGCAATCCTTGCCAAGGAGCGCGACCCCAAGAGGGACGTGGTCGTGCTCGAGGGCGGGCGCGTCGGAGGAGCAGCCTCCGGGCGCAATGGTGGATTCTGCGAGCCCAGCCTGACCCATGGCCGTGCCAACGGCGAGAGCCGCTGGCCCCACGAGATCGACCGACTGGACGCACTCGGCTCACAGAACCTTGACGAGATTGAAGCCACGGTCGCCCGGTACGGCATGGACGCCGAGTTTGAGCGCACAGGTGGAATCACCGTGGCGGTGGAGCCGCACCAGCTCGAATGGCTGGGGGAGGACGCCCTCGATGCCGCGGCAGTGCGGTCCTTCGTTGACTCACCTACCTACCTTGGTGGGGAGTTCGACGGTGAGGGTGCGCTGGTCCATCCGTACAAGCTGGCAATCGAGCTCGCGCGGGTGGCTACCGAACTCGGCGTGCGCATTCATGAGCGCACGCCAGTGCGAACAATGACCGGCACCGACCTCGTGACAAAAGTAGGAACGGTGCGCGCCCGGCAGGTGGCCTTGGGCACCAATGCTTTCCGACCTCTCCTCAAGCGCAATCGCTTGATGACCGTCGCGGTCTACGACTACGTCCTGGTCACTGAGCCGCTTACCGAGGTGCAGATGGCGAGCATCGGCTGGGAAGGCCGCCAGGGCATCGGCGACATGGGAAACCAGTTCCACTACTACCGCCTCACTGCCGACAACCGCATCCTGTTCGGAGGCTACGACGCGATTTATCACGCCGGCGGACATGTGCGACGCGAGTATGAGGACCGGCGTGAGACCTTCGAGATGCTGGCCAGCCATTTCCTCACCACCTTCCCGCAACTGAGCGGCGTGAAGTTCACGCACCGGTGGGCTGGGGCCATCGACACGTGCAGCAGGTTCAGCCCGTTCTTCGGCACAGCCCGAGGTGGAGCGGTGGCGTATTCGCTCGGCTTCACCGGACTCGGCGTCGCTGCGACCCGCTTTGGCGCCAACGTCATGCTCGACCTGCTGGATGGCGAGTCCACGGAGCGCACCGAAACCGACATGGTACGTAGCCGCCCGCTCCCGTTCCCGCCGGAGCCCATCGCATCGATCGGAATCAACCTGACCCGCCGCTCCCTGAATAAAGCAGATCATCGCGAGGGCAAGCGCGACGCCCTCCTGCGGACCTTGGACGCGGTGGGAATGGGGTTCGACTCATGACGGATGTGCTCGCCAGTGGAAAAGTCGTGTCGGCATCCGCCGTCGAGGTCCCGATCGAGGCCATCCATGCAGACGCGCAGGAACCGCGCGCGGGACTCGTGCCACTCGCGACGCTCGATGGCTGTGAGGTGGGAGTGTGGGAGCACACCGCCGGTGCCAGCTCGGACGTAGAAGAAGACGAGGTCTTTGTGGTGGTCTCCGGCAGCGCCACCATCGCGATCGTCGACGGTGGCGAGCTTCACGTCACGGCGGGCGACGTCGTACGGCTGTCAGCGGGAATGCGGACCACCTGGACGGTCCACGAAACGCTTCGCAAGATCTATGTGTGCAACGTCGCGGACCTCGCGACTCCGAGTGCTTGAGGAAGGAATGCGATGATCAACATTCAGCATCACGTGGCCGGTGGCCCATGTGGCGAGGCCGCCCGGTCTGGGGCGGTCTTTAATCCCGCGACGGGTGAGCAGAGTGCGACGGTGGCGTTCGCATCGGCCGGCGAGGTCGACCACGTCGTGAAGGTTGCCGCCGCGGCGCAGGTCGAGTGGCAGAAGATGGGCCTGGTCAAGCGTGCGGGCGTGTTCTTCAGGATGCGTCAACTGCTGATCGAGCACACCGACGAGATTGCAGCCGCCATTACGGCCGAGCACGGCAAGGTGCTCTCCGACGCCGCAGGGGAAATCTCGCGCGGCATCGAGAACGTCGAGTTCGCCGCTGGACTCGTCAACCTCCTCAAGGGTGAGTACTCCACGGGCGTCGCCACGGGCGTCGACGTGCACACGCTCAAGCAGCCCATTGGGGTGGTCGCGTGCATCACGCCCTTCAACTTCCCCGCGATGGTGCCGCTGTGGATGAGTGCCTCCGCGCTCGCGACCGGCAATGCCGTCATCCTCAAGCCCAGCGAGAAGGACCCGTCCACCGCGATGATCCTCGCGCGCCTGTGGGAAGAGGCGGGTGTTCCGCCTGGGGTCTTCAACGTGGTGCACGGGGACAAAGAGGCGGTGGACGCTTTGCTCGACTCGCCCGGCATCGGCGCCGTGAGCTTTGTGGGCTCAACGCCCATCGCTCGAGCCATCTACTCGCGCGCCGCGGCCAACGGCAAGCGGGTGCAGGCACTTGGCGGTGCCAAGAACCACATGATTGTGATGCCCGATGCGGACCTGGACTCCGCAGCGGACGCCGCCGTCAATGCCGCTTATGGTTCCGCCGGCGAACGCTGCATGGCCATTTCCGTCCTGGTGGCGGTGGGAGACGCGACGGCCGATGCTGTGGTGGCCAAGATTCGCGAGCGCGCCGAGTCCCTGACGATCGGCGCCGGCACGGATCCGGCCTCACAGATGGGGCCGCTCATCACCCGTGAGCACCGCGACAAGGTGGCGTCCTACGTGGCCGACGCCCCCGGGCAGGGTGCGGAGGTAGTGCTCGACGGTCGGTCCGCGGAGTTCGACTCGGACGGCTTCTTCCTGGGTGTCAGCCTGGTGGACCGCGTGACGCCGCAGATGAGCGTCTACACCGATGAGATCTTTGGGCCGGTGCTGTCCGTAGTGCGGGTGGACGATTACGACCAAGCGGTCGACCTCATCAACGCCAACGCGTTCGCGAACGGCACCGCGATCTTCACCCGCGACGGGGCTACCGCGCGCCGCTTCACGGAGGACATCGAGGTGGGAATGGTCGGCATCAACGTGCCGCTGCCCGTCCCGATTGGCGCGTACTCGTTCGGCGGATGGAAGGACTCGCTGTTTGGCGACTCCCACATTTACGGGCCCGAGTCCATCCACTTCTACACGCGTTCCAAGGTGGTGACCACGCGTTGGCCCGACCCCAGCGAGTCGCAGCTCGACCTCGGCTTTCCGAGCAACCACTGATCCGGCACTGACGAGGAGAATCATGACCGCAAACCAAGCAACCGACGCCGAGGCTCGAGTCAGGGCGGACGACCGTGCCCACGTGTTTCACTCCTGGAGCGCGCAGGCTCACATCGACCCGCTGCCCGTCGCGGGCGGGCGGGGTGCCGAGTTCTGGGACTACCAGGGCAACCGGTACCTCGACTTCTCATCGCAACTCGTCAATCTGAATCTTGGCCACCAGCAACCCGACCTCGTAGCCGCGATTCAGGAGCAGGCGGGCAGGCTCGCCACCATCCAGCCATCGGTGGCGAACGATGTGCGCGGCGAGCTCGCTCGGCTCATTGTGGGGGTCGCGGGGGAGTCGTTTACCAAGGTGTTCTTCACCAATGGTGGGGCGGACGCGAACGAGAATGCGGTGCGGATGGCGCGTCTTGCGACCGGCAAGCGTAAGGTGCTCGCGGCGTACCGCAGCTATCACGGCAACACGACCACCGCGATGTCGATGACGGGCGACCCGAGGCGCTGGGCAAACGATCCGGGGGACCCATCGGTCGTGCACTTCTTTGGGCCCTATGCGTACCGATCCGCGTTTCACGCGAGTGACGAGGCGCAGGAGGGGGCTCGCGCCCTGGAGCACCTCGAGCAGACCATCATCCTGGAGGGCGCGTCCACCATCGGTGCGATTGTGCTGGAGACGATCGTCGGCACCAACGGCGTGCTCATCCCGCCTCCCGGGTATCTGGCCGGCGTCCGCGCGCTGTGCGACAAGTACAACATCGTCTTCATCGCTGACGAGGTCATGGTGGGCTTTGGTCGCGTGGGCGAGTGGTTCGCGTTCCAGTCGCAGGCCGTTTCACACGACCGCGTGGTGCCTGACCTGATCACGTTCGCCAAGGGCATCAACTCCGGTTACGTCCCGCTGGGTGGCGTGGTCATCAGCGACCGCATCTCACGCTCCTTTGACGACCGCGCGTTCCCCGGCGGCCTGACCTATTCAGGTCACCCGCTGGCCTGCGCGGCGGGCGTCGCGACGTTCGAGGTCTTCGAGCGCGATGGCATCCTGGCTCACGTGAAGGACCTGGGCGAGAGGGTGGTGCGGCCGGTGCTCGAGGGCTGGCTTGAGACCCACCCCTCGGTGGGCGAGATCCGAGGCACGGGACTGTTCTGGGCCGTGGAATTGGTGCGCGATCGGGACACTCGCGAGCCGCTGGTGCCATACAACGCCACCGGCGCCGATGCCGCACCCATGGCCGCCTTCGCTGCGGCCGCTAAGAAGGGTGGGGTTTGGCCCTTCATTCACTTCAACAGGATGCACGTGGCGCCGCCGTTAGTCATCACGGAAGACGAGCTTCGCCGGGGCCTGGACGTGCTAGACGCGGCGCTCGAGGTCGCAGACAATGCGGCACTCGAGGTACCGGGGTTAGGGTCGGAATCATGACCGACACCATGACGTCTGATCCGGTCCTCGGCGGGCCAGGGCTTCCGCAGGAGCGAAGGATGGTGACCGCCATTCCGGGCCCCAAGTCGCGCGAATTGCTGGCGCGCAAGGCAGAGGCGGTCGCCTCGGGCGTCGCCCACACGGTGCCGATCGCCGCTGTTGCCGCCGGTGGTGGCGTGATCGTCGACGCCGACGGGAACTCGCTCATTGACCTGGGCTCCGGCATCGCCGTGACGGGCGTCGGCAACTCCAACCCGCGCGTGGTCGAGGCCGTGACGCGTCAGGCGGCTGCCTTCACCCACACCTGCTTCATGATCTCGCCGTACGAGGGCTACGTCGCCGTTGCGGAGGCGCTCAATCGGCTCACTCCGGGTGATCACGCTAAGAAGTCGGCGCTCTTCAACTCAGGTGCGGAAGCAGTGGAGAACGCCGTCAAGATCGCGCGTAAGTTCACCGGCCGCCAGGCGGTCGTCGCCTTCGACCACGCGTATCACGGCCGAACCAATCTGACGATGGCGCTCACCGCCAAGTCCATGCCCTACAAGAGCGGCTTCGGCCCGTTCGCCGGCGAGGTGTACCGGGCCCCGGTGAGCTATCCCTTCCACGATGGGCTCAGCGGCGCCGAGGCGGCCACGCGCGCCATCTCAGTCATCGACAAGCAGGTGGGAGCGAGCAATCTCGCGGCAGTCATCATTGAGCCGATCCTTGGCGAGGGCGGCTTCATCGTCCCCGCGGATGGCTTCCTGCTCGCCATCAGCGAATGGTGCACCGCCAACGGCGTGGTCTTCATCGCGGACGAGGTGCAGACGGGCTTCGCGCGCACCGGAGCGATGTTCGCGTCCGAGCTGTTCGGAATCGTCCCAGACCTGATCACCACGGCCAAGGGAATTGCGGGCGGTCTACCCCTCGCGGCAGTCACGGGACGCGCGGACATCATGGACGCGCCCCACGTGGGTGGCCTGGGCGGCACGTACGGCGGCAATCCCATCGCGTGTGCCGCGGCGCTCGCCTCCATCGAGGCCTTCGAGCACGACGGGCTGGTGGAGCGTGCGAGCCAGATCGGCGCCAAGCTCGTCGACAGGCTCCAGCAGATCCAGGCGGCCGACTCGCGCCTTGGAGAGGTGCGCGGTCGCGGTGCAATGGTGGCGGCCGAGTTCGTCAGGCCGGGAACGCGGGAGCCCGATGCGGCGCTCGCCGTCGCCGTGGCGAAGGCGTCCATCGCGCAAGGGGTGGTGCTACTCACCTGCGGCACGTACGGCAACGTGGTGCGCTTCCTGCCGCCGCTGTCGATCAGCGACGACTTACTCGACGAGGGCCTCGACGTGGTTGCCGCGGCCTTGAAGGAGATCTCATGATCACTGAACACGACCTATTGGCCTCAGTGCCTAATCAACTGTTCATTGGCGGTCAATGGGTAGACGGCGAAGACAGCGAGACCCTCGACGTGAGCGATCCCGCGACGGGCAAGACACTCCGGACCATCGCATCGGCGCGAGAAGCGGACGGCCTGCGAGCGCTGGGTGCCGCGGCATCGGCGGCAGACGACTGGGCGGCCACGGCGCCGCGTGAGCGCGCCGAACTCTTGCGGTCCGCCTTCGAGCTGGTGCGCGAGCGCACCGACGAGTTCGCGCTGCTCATGACGCTGGAGATGGGCAAGCCGCTCGCGGAGGCGCGCGGAGAAGTGACCTACGGCAACGAGTTCCTCCGATGGTTCTCCGAGGAGGCGGTGAGAGTCACCGGCCGCTATGGGCTCAACCCCGAGGGCACCGGCCGCATGGTGGTCTCGCAACGCCCCGTGGGGCCGTGCTTCCTCATCACGCCCTGGAACTTCCCGCTCGCGATGGCGACGCGCAAGATTGCCCCCGCGCTCGCGGCCGGATGCACCGTGGTAGTCAAGCCGGCGGAACTGACCCCATTGACGACGCTGTACTTCGCCAAGGTGCTGCAGGAAGTGGGCGTGCCGGACGGCGTCGTCAACGTCATCACTACCCACCACTCGCGAGAGGTCTCCGGCCCCATCATCGCGGACCCGCGGCTGCGCAAACTCAGCTTCACCGGTTCCACCGAGGTGGGCCGCAAACTCATCTCGCAGGCGTCGGAGCGCGTGTTGCGCGTGTCCATGGAGCTCGGCGGGAATGCCCCATTCGTAGTCTTCGAGGACGCGGACCTGGACGCCGCGGTCGAGGGCGCCATGGCCGCGAAGTTCCGCAACATCGGCCAGGCCTGCACGGCCGCCAACCGCTTCATCGTGCACGAGTCCGTCGCGGAGGAATTCACCAAGCGGGTCACTGAGCGAGTTTCCGCCATGAAGGTGGGCCGGGGCACCGAGGACGGCGTGAACATCGGCCCGCTGATCAACGACTCCGCCGTCGAGACCTCGGCCAACCTGATCGCCGATGCGGTCGCCAAGGGCGCGCGCGTCACGACCGGCGGGGAGGCCATCGACGGTCCGGGCACCTTCTTCGCGCCCACCGTGGTGGCGAATGTGCAGCCGGGCAGCGAGATACTCACGTCAGAAATCTTTGGGCCGGTGCTCGCGGTCGCCACCTTCACCGATGAAGCCGAGGCGGTGGCGCTGGCGAACGACACCGAGTTCGGCCTCGTCTCTTACGTCTATACCAGGGACCTTGCCCGCGGGCACCGCATGATCGATCTCATGGAGACCGGCATGATGGGCCTCAATGCTGGAGTGGTGTCGAATGCCGCGGCGCCCTTTGGAGGCGTCAAGTTGTCCGGCCTCGGTCGTGAGGGCGGCCTTGAAGGTATTCACGAATATCTGTCCACCAAGTACACGCTGATCCCCGCGAATTAGCGCGCAATAGAGGAGAGTCATGAGCAGCTACGCAGTTACCAACCCGTCGACCGGCGAGGTCCACGCCGAATACCCGGAGGCCACGGATGCGGAGATTGAGGCCGCGATCGCGTCCGCCCACTCCGCACACCGCACCTGGTCGCGTCAGACCTCTCCCGAGGAACGGGCCGCCATGGTGCGCAAGGTGGCCGAGCTGCACCGCGAGCGCAAGGACGACCTGGCCGCGATCATCGTGCGCGAAATGGGCAAGCCGCTGTCCCACGCGACCGGAGAGGTGGAGTTCGCGGCTGACATCACGGAGTTCTACGCGGACAACTGGGACAAGTTCACGGGTGCCACCCCGTTGGAGATTCTGGGGGAGGGCACTGCGGTCATCCAGCGCTCGTCAATAGGCCCACTGCTGGGAATCATGCCCTGGAACTTCCCCTATTACCAGGTGGCACGCTTCGCGGCCCCCAACATCGTGCTGGGAAACACCATCATCCTGAAGCACGCCCCGCAGTGCCCCGAGTCCTCGGCGGCCATCGCCCAGATGTACGCGGACGCCGGCTTCCCCGAGGGTGCCTACGTCAACGTGTACGCCTCCAATGAACAAGCGGCCACCATCATTGCTGACCGCCGCGTGCAGGGCGTGTCGGTGACCGGCTCCGAGCGTGCCGGGTCCGCCGTCGCCGCACTGGCGGGAGCGAATCTCAAGAAGGTCGCGCTCGAGCTGGGCGGCTCGGACCCGTTCATCGTGCTGTCGACCGAGGGCCTGGGCTCGGTGGTTGACCAGGCCGTCGAGGCGCGCCTCGACAACTCCGGACAATCCTGCAACGCGCCCAAGAGGTTCATTGTCGCCGAGGACATCTACGACGCTTTTGTGGAAAAGTTCACCGAGGCGATGAAGAGCGCCACCATGGGCGACGGCTTTGACGACTGCACCATCGGCCCGCTGTCCTCGCTACTCGCGGCGGAGCGCCTGGAGGAGCAGGTGAACAATGCCGTCGCGCAGGGCGCCACCTTGGCCCTGGGCGGGACCCGCGATGGAGCCTTCTATGCGCCCACCGTGCTCACCGATGTCACTCCTGAGATGGACGTGTACCGGCAGGAGTTGTTCGGTCCTGCCTCGGTCATCTACAAGGTTGCCGGGGAGCGGGAGGCGGTCGACCTCGCCAATGCCACCGACTACGGGCTGGGCAGTTACGTGTACACCACGGACCCCGCCCAGGCTTCGCGTGTAGCCGATGCCATTGAGGCCGGCATGGTCTACATCAACTGCGTGCTCGCGGACAGCCCAGAGTTGCCCTTTGGCGGCGTGAAGCGGTCGGGGACCTCGCGTGAAATGGGTCTGTTGGCCGCGGACGAGTTTGTGAACAAGAAACTCATTCGCACCGCACCGTGACAGGAGTTGCCCTGCGCCAGTAAGGCTCGCGGGTCAGGCCTTGCGCGCAATAGCAGCGAGGTGGCGCAGTCCATCTCGAAACGGGCGCAGGTGAGATCGCCGTCCTGGGGCGGCGGGTTTTAGGGCGGTCGGGGTTTCGGTGATGCACAATTGGTGGTGTTGGGCGTGGGTGAGCATGTGGGTTGCGAACTCCATGCCGGTGCTCCAGGTGGGCAGGTCCATCATTGAGCTGCGTGTGAAGGACCGCAGACCACAGTGGATGTCCCGACAGGTGTACGTGCTGCGATGCGCGTGAGGGCGGAGAGTGCCTGGTTGCCGGCGTAGTTGACGCTGCTCATGGAGTTTCGGCTGGGGCGAGGTGACAGGCGGTTTCCGATGACGATGTCGTGGGTGCGTGCGACTGCTATGGGGTCGTAGAACGCGTCGAGGTTGGTGAGGTCGTAGGTGCCGTCGGAGTCCCCGGCGCTGATGTCTCTGGTTTGGCTGGACGTGACATTTCATCGGCAGTCTTGGGTGGTTACGAGTACTACCAGCAAGAAGGATCCTTTCAGCCGCTGTGCTCCCCTATCACCACCGATAGTTCGGGTGCGGACCTCGCGGGGGCTTTATGCGCGGAAAGTGACGCGGGAATGGGCTGGACGGAGCTCACTTGGCCATCGAACGACCCAAATCCCGAAGGGACGGTGCGCTTTTCGGCTGACGTCACAGAAACGGTCCAAGCAGCGGCTAGTGGACAGGGCCCCACCGGACCAGTCGCAGGTTTTGCTCTTGGGCACGACGGAAACGAGGTTCGTGTAACCGATCCCGACTTACGTCTGGTGTACGACGGCTACCCCGTGCCACGTCCACTGACCCTTGAGCAGACGTTTGGTTGCACGTGTTGGGCTGGAACGTCGACAACAAATCAGGCTTTGGCTGCCGACCCGGTGAACACTGCTACGGGTGCGTTGATGGAAATATTTGGTGACGTGTCGCTCGCGGGTTTGGGCCAGTCCATCAATTTGACCCGCACTTACAACTCGATGGATACGTCATCGGGGCCGTTTGGTCCGGGCTGGTCCTACGCGTACGGCGCAACGCTGATACAGAACGAGGCCGGCGAGTTTGTGTTCAGTGACGGTTCTGGTACTCAAACACGTTTCGGTGCACTTCTGGGTGGAGGGTATGCGCCCATCGATGCGGCGGTGTCCGCGGACCTGTCTGACGGGCCGAACGGCACGAGGGTGATGCGTAACTTGTCGGGCGACACCATGACGTTTGATGCCACCGGTGCGTTGATCGCTACTGCCGATGAGCGTGGTCAGGGTCTGACTATGGGTTACACCGCAGACCAGCTCACCACCATCACAGATGAGTTGGGGCAGTCCTTAACGTTCGTATGGGATGCGGGCGCGGGAGACGATGCACGTATCTCTTCTGCGACCACGTCTGATGGCAGAGCGGTGGGCTACACCTACGCGAGCACTGCCGGTGCGAAGCGCCTCACGGGAGTGACCGCCGTTGACGGGACGGCCACTACTTACGACTATGCGTCCACCGGTGGAATCTCCGCGATTACAGACCCGCTCGGCCACGTCAGCGCACGCAACAAGTATGACGCCGCTGGCCGCATCACAAGCCAACGTGACGAGAGAGGAGCGAAGACCACTTTCGGGTGGGATGAGTCCACTCAGACTGCCACCATTACTGACCCGACGGGCAAGGTGCGCACAGATGTATACGTTGGTCTTAACCTCGTCCAGCAGATTGACGGCAATGGCCAGGTCGTCGAGCAACTCTACGATGGCGACAACAACCAAGCAGCGGTTGTTGATGCCGCTGGCAAACTATTCCGAAATAACTATGACGAGCGCGACCGCCTGGTGAAACGGATCGCCCCGGCGCCCTTGAACTACACGGAGGAGTGGACTTACGACGAAGAGGACCGTGTCACAAGCCACACCGATGCCGACGGGTACACCACCACGTACACGTACAACGCCGCAGGACTGGTGACCTCGGTCGACAACCCTGATGGTGGAAGTTCTGCCTACACCTACACCGATGGCACAGGTGCCGCACCCGCAAATCTGCTCGCGAGCACCACGGACCCGTTGGGTCGCACCACCACGTTCACCTACGACGCTGCCGGTGACATGGTCTCAACCACCAGCCCGGGCGGGCGTACGTCCACGTCCACTTATGACAATGCACACCGGGTGACCTCGACGACGAGTCCCTCGGGAGCAGTCTCGAGTTACTCGTATGACGTCGCAGGACGATTGCTCACCGCGACTGACCCCGCTGGGGCGACCACCACAAACACGTACGACGCGGCTGGTGGACTGATCCAGACGACCGATGCACTGGGGCGTCCCACCAAGTTCAACTACGACGCTGCAGACCGGCTGATCCGCACCCGAGACGCCGAGCACTTCATCACTCGGACCTCCTACGACAGGGCAGGTCGCGTCGCGACCACCACCGACGAGCTCGGTGCAGTCACCACGTATGAGTATGACGACGCCGGTCGACTCACCACCACCACGGATGCCCTGGGACACACCACCACGACGGCTTACGACGTGCTCGGTCAGGTCACATCCGTGACTGACGCCGGCGGCGGTGTCACGTCCTACACGTATGACGCCATTGGCCAGGTGACGTCGATGACCGATCCTGATGGGGTGACACAGACCACCACGTATGACCGGCGTGGACACGTCGCACAGGTGACGGATGGTATGGGAGGGTTCCAGCAGACCTTCTATGACTCCATGGGACGCCCCGAGGCTACCGAGGACTCCGATGGCGTGTATGGCGGCTACTCCTACGACTTGGCGGGGCAACTCATCGAGCAAACCAAGCCGCGCGCCACATCCAACTACGTCGCTGGTTACTACGAGGACCGCACAACATATACCTACGACGCGGATGGTCTGCTGACCTCGACGGTTGAACCACGGGGCAACGTGCCAGGCGCCGACCCCTCACAGTTCACCTCGACGGCGACCTATGACGCCGATGGTCGCGCCGTGACCTCCACGGACCCCTTGGGACGAACCACCACAACCGAGTATGACGTGGCCGGTCGCCCGGTGGCGCTCACGGACCCCGATGGCAGTGTGACGAGCCGTGCCTACAACGAACTGGGGTTGCTCGCATGGGTGCGCTCACCGGGTTCAGGGGTAACCCGCTATGTTTATGACAGGGTCGGCAACGTCCGCACGCGCGTGGATTCCAAGTCACGCCACACCACATACACCTATGACGGTGCAGGAAACGTCCTGACCGAGACCGACCCGCTTGGGCGCGTGACGTCCATGTCATATGACGTTGTCGGTAACGTGACAGATGTGGTGAAACCCTCGGGCACAGCAACGGTCGAAGATGCGACCGACGGACTCGTGTCGTTTGAATACGACGAGCTGAACCGTCCCGTCGCGACGACGTTCTCCGACGCGACCCCTGGTTTCACCTATGACTACACCCCTGCGGGCCGTGTGGACACTGCGGCCCGGGTCCAAGGATCCGGTGTCATCGCGTCGAGTGTGTTCACGTATGACGGTGCTGGTCGGGTGGTGGCCGCAGTGAACACGGGTGGTGTTGATTCGGATGCGAATTATTCGTATTCGTCGGCGGGTAGGTTGTCGGGGGCGGCGTTCTCGACTGGAATGTCGGCCTCTTATGACTACAACGCGGTGGGTGAACTCACGAAGGTCACGTCGTCGGGTGTGGGTGCTGTGCCCGTGGTTGTTTACGCGTATGACCCTTCGGGGCGCGTCAAGACGGTGACTCGTCAAGGAGCGAGCCCGTTGGTGACGAGCGTGGGTTACGACGTTGCCGGGCAGCTTGAACCTCTCCAGCATGCGTCTGGTGGCACGGTTCTTGAGGGCTTTGATGTGACCCGTGACCTGGTGGGTAATCCGACCCAGGTGACGACCACGAAGGGTGCGACTGAGTCGACGGCGTTGTATGCGTATGACCCGGCGAACAGGCTCAAGTATGAGTGCTACCCGACCGCGGGTAACTCATGCACGGGAAAGTCACCCAGGAACACGTACACGTATGACACGGTCGGTAACCGCACCGGTGTGACTAGTCGCACCGTGGTGGGCACTACCGCTACGACGGTAGTGACGACCTCTGTTTTTGATGCCGGTGACCAGCTGCTCACTCAAAGTGTTGATGGCGCCCCAGCAGTAACGAATACGTGGACACCGAACGGTGAACTCGCGTCGTCGACCACTACGGCGGGCACGCAGTCGTATGACACTGACCTGTCTGGTGAACTGGTCTCGAGCACGCTGGTGGATGGCACTGTCGTGGGGTATACCCATGACACGGCCGGTAATCGCACCTCACGCACTGTGAACGGAAGCTTGGATGTGTCGTGGGTGTGGGACACCATATCCGCACTACCGACCCGTGTGGGTCAATACGACAACACCGGTGCGTTGGAGACGGCATGGTTGCCTGACCCGACCTCCGCCACTGGATCTGCCCTGGCACACACCAGTAGTGGTGTCAGTGATTGGTTGTTGTCTGACCCGTTCGCGAACACTGTTGCGTCGGTCTCCACGACTGGCACCGCGTTGTCGGGAACACGCACCACAGACGCGTTTGGTGTGAACCTGAATGCACCCACCGGCACCATGGCCGACAGTCAGCTTGGCTTTGCTGGCCAATACCTCGACAGTGTGACCGGGTTGTATGACATGCGCGCCCGCGACTACCAGCCATCGACCGGTGCCTTCACCGCCAACGACCCCGTCGATGTGGCCACAGGAACCCCATTCTTCGCGGGCTACTCATACGCACATAGCAACTCGTTGATGTTCACCGACGCGAACGGTCTCGAGGCACGCGCTTGGGGTGACGAGCGGATCTCAGGCATCCCGGAAAACAGTTCCCGCACGCTACGTTCGCTCACCACGATCAAACAACTCAACCGACAGCAAGCCAATGCACCATCGCAATTAGAGGCATTCCTCACACCCGATGGGTCGACCGTCAAGGCGGGTGGTTTGGGACTATTGAACTTCGGAGGCGGTGCGCTTAACGGCGCGATCTCGTTGATGAATGGCGCCACCATGACTCCTCAACGTTACGCCGTCGAATGTGCAACTGGGATGAGTTTTGACATCCCTTCTGTCGGTATCGCAGGGGACTACAACACACAGAAGTACTCCAGTTGGTCTGGGAGCAGTACCTTTTTCGTAGCTAGTTTAATTGCACCCGGCGCGGCAGCCGAAGCCTTCGTTACACGAGCGCCGAGCGCGATAGTTTCACAGCTCGGAACGGGAGCGGCCGGACCTGTCGCTGCAAGGTTTATAGTCAACTCTGCTGGTGAAGCGACCATGTACTTGCGCGCCGGCCCTTCTTCACTCGAAGTGTCGGAACATGCTGCATTGCGCATGACACAGCGAGGAATTTCCATTGAAGCGGCCGAGTCCGCGTTGGCTCACCAGCCGTTCTCCTATTTCCACCAAGGCACTTGGAAAACGGGCTTCTATGACCCGGCTACTCAAGTTTTTCTAGGTTCCGTGCGCGGAAAGTTAACCACAGTCATAAAAGGGGCCAGCTCCAAGTACATCGACAACTTGAAGGTAGCAAAACCATGAAAATCAGTTACGATGCTGACGTCGACGCGGCGTATATCTACCTCGCCTCAGAGATTGACTCCGGGAGCGTGAGCAGAACCGTTCCCGTTGATCCCCAGGAGATCGATGGGATGATCAACCTCGACTTTGACGCAGAAGGTTTACTCGTTGGCATCGAGGTCCTCGAGGCAAGTCGGTTCCTAAGTCCGTTCCTCCTACGACCGGAGCAGCCAAAGTGACCCGATAAGTGCTGTATAAATTTGCCAAACTAGGTCAACCGACTGGGAGCGAAAAGACCCGGACATTACATGGCCATCCGACCAACGGTAAACCGCTCGATGGTAAACTCACCCGTCGTCAGTTGGCCAAGTGGACTGGGTCATTACCGTTTGCTGTTCGAATCCCGCAGCAAACTTTGTAAGTACCTTCCAGGGCCGCACCTTTATTAGCGCTCTCAGACCCGACGGGTCTGCCGCACGGGACTGCCGCACCGATTGGTGACAATTCACTTGGCTAGCTTTTCGGGTTTGGCTTGGAAGAATGTTGCTGCGCCCAGTTCCTATCACTTTGAGTTCCGTGGGGACGCCGTGCCGGTCTCACTGATGTGACGCTCTAGATGGACCTGTGCCGCCAGGAGCTGTTTGGGCCGGCCTCGACGATCTACAAGGTGACTAGCGAGCAGGAGGCCGTGGACCTCGCCAACGCTACCGACTACGGGCTGGGCAGCTACGTGTACACCACGGACCCCGACCAGGCCACGCGAGTTGCGGAGTCTATTGACGCGGGCATGGTCTATATCAACTGCGTGCTCGCAGACAGTCCCTAGCTGCCCTTTGGCGGGGTCAAGCGGTCCGGCACCTCGCGGGAGATGGGGCTGTTGGCGGCGGACGAGTTCGTGAACAAGAAGCTCATTCGCACCGCTGCGTAGCTGGGAGGGAGGGGCCCGCGGCTAGAAGAGCGGGTCGGCCTTCTCCGCCTCGAGCTCCTTCTCATCGTGAACGATCATCTCCGGGGCTGACGTGACCAGGAGCCATACCGGCAACACGACGATGCACATGATGGAAATGATCGACACGTCGCCGGCAATGGCGGTCGCCAAGAATAGGGCGAGCCAGCCGTCGCGCCCAACAGCGAGTACTACGCCCAGGACTCCGCATGCCAACGACAGGGCGAGTGGAACGCCGGGAAACAGCGAGTGGACAGTGAGACCAATGGCGACGCCGATGAAGAGTGAGGGGAAGATGCGGCCGCCACGGAACCCCGCAGCGGCGGCGACAACCAGTGCCGCCACCTTGATCGCAGCAACGCCGATGAGCGCCCATGCGCTCATGGAGTCCGCCTGTCCGATCAGCTCGGCGGTTTGGTCGCTTCCTTTGAAGAGGGTGATGGGACCACCGATCGCTCCCAGGATCCCTAGGATGACGCCTCCGGCGGTCACGTAGAGCAGCGGGTTCTTCAGGGTGCGGAAGAGGCGCCAAAGTCGAGGCATGGCCCACGCGGCCGCGATACCGACGAGCGCCGCGACCAGCGCGATAGGGATGGCGGGCAGGACGTGCCACCACTCGGGCCCTGCGTAGGTGGGGACTAATCCGCCACCCGCGATCGAGATGCCAAGCTCGTCCGCGACTAGCGCGGCCGTTCCCGCGGCGGCGACGGGGCCAAAGAGCCTGTCCCACAGCAGCCCGCCCTTCTTGGCGGCGGCCACGGTCTCGGTGAGGAGCAGGGCGGCGGCGACGGGCGTGCCGAACATCGCGCCGAGCATTCCGGCGGCGGCCATCATCAGTACATAGGCCGGAGGAACGCGCGGGGCGAACTTGCGGCACAGCGCGACTGCGAGGGCGACGGCGATCGCGATGATGGGACTCTCGGGGCCCAGGCTGACGCCCCCGGCCAGGCCCAGGATCAGCGCGGCGGCGACCCCAGGGAGCGCGCTAAGTTTCAGGACGGGCGCGATCAACTCGGTAGTCGCGGAGTCGTGTCCACCATGGCCGGGAGCGAACTTGATGATCGCGCCGACCGCGACGCCCGTCACGGACAGCACGCCGATGATCCACCACGCAGCGTCGGGTGCCGCGCCCAGCGCATCGGGCAGCGACTCCCAAATAGCGTGCTCGATGACCTCCGCGAAGGTGTCGATCGCCCACAGCAACACCGCAGACAGGATGCCGATCACGATAGCCGGGATAGCAAGACGCATGAGCTGACGGTGCATTCGCTTCTCGGCTACTTCGCTACTCATGCGTCGAGCATACGGGCACTGCCTCGCGCTCGGACTAGAATGGCTCGTTGTGGCTGCCATCGACTTTCCTGCTGAAATCTCCGCGCTGCGCGCGACGTTCGCGCAGATCGAGGCCGTCTCCAACCCGGATGCACTGCGCGAGAAGGTCGCCGACCTCTCGCAACAGGCCACCGCGCCGGACCTGTGGGACGACCAGGACAATGCTCAGGCCGTGACCAGCGCGCTCAGCAACGCGCAGGGTGAGTTGGACCGGCTCGCTTCCTTCACGCAGCGCATCGACGACCTCGAGGTGCTGGTGGAGATGGGCACGGAGGGCGACGACGCCGACACCCTCACCGAGGCGGAGGGTGAACTCGCCACCCTCAAGAAGGACCTCACTGCGATGGAGGTGCGCACCCTGATGACGGGGGAGTGGGACGAGCGCAACGCCGTCGTCACTATCCGCGCGGGTGCAGGCGGAGTGGATGCCGCCGACTTCGCCGCGATGCTGCTGCGCATGTACCTGCGGTGGGCCGAGCGCCACGAATTTGCCACCAAGGTGATGGACACGTCCTACGCCGAAGAGGCCGGACTCAAGTCCGCGACCTTCGAGGTCAGCGCCCCTTACGCCTTTGGCAACCTGTCCGTCGAGGCCGGCACGCACCGCCTGGTGCGCATTAGTCCGTTCGACAACCAGGGCCGCCGCCAGACCTCCTTCGCCGCCGTCGAGGTCATCCCCCTGATCGAGGGCACCGACCACATCGAGATTCCGGACACAGACATCAAGGTGGACGTGTTCCGCTCGTCCGGCCCCGGCGGCCAGTCCGTCAACACCACCGACTCCGCCGTGCGCATCACTCACCTTCCTACTGGCACCGTGGTGTCCATGCAGGACGAGAAGAGCCAGATCCAGAACCGTGCCGCCGCGATGCGCGTGCTGCAGTCCCGCTTGCTGCTGCTCAAGAAGCAGGAGGAGGCCGCGCAGAAGAAGGAGCTCGCGGGCGACATCAAGGCGTCCTGGGGCGACCAGATGCGCTCCTACGTCCTGCACCCGTACCAAATGGTCAAGGACCTGCGCACGGAGCACGAGTCGGGCAACACCACCGGAGTGTTCGACGGCGACATCGACGCCTTCATCGACGCCGGCATTCGCTGGCGCCGCGGCCAGGACGACTAGGTCCCCGCATACCGCTCCCCGCGCGCGGCACCAGGCTCCCGGCTCCTGGCCTCTCTGGACTCCGGGGCTTCCCCACGATGCACCGAGCCAATCAATACTGAAGCGCCCTGCGTGCCGTCGTGAAGGACGTCCTGCCACTTGCCCCTTCTCTACGGGACGTAGTGCCCTTCGCGAAGGACGAGGTGGATGCGGTCCTTCACGACGGAACGCGCGGAAGCGGGTTGCCCACGGAAGACTGGTGAGCGCGACAGGGAAAGCCGGCCCCGGCATCGTCTGCCTGAACGCGTTTCCGAACGGGAAACGAGCGTGTGACGACCCCCACACGACACGCATCGGCGCGCCTTCCCGAGCGCCTCGAGGGGCTTGCTTACGATGCCGGTGGCACGAGTCCTTCCCCTCGCGCCCGGAAACATGATTCGACTAGATAACGTAAGCAAGGTTTACACCCGTGGTGCGCGTCCTGCCCTCGATGGCGTGGACGTCGAAATCGAGCGTGGAGACTTTGTCTTCCTGGTGGGTTCGTCCGGCTCCGGCAAGTCGACGTTCCTCAAGTTGGTGCTGCGCGAGGAGCGACCCACGTCCGGCAATGTGTACGTCGCGGGACGCCACCTGAACAAGTTGTCGAGCTGGCGCGTGCCTCACCTGCGCCGCGAAATTGGCGCCGTGTTCCAGGACTTCCGCCTGCTGCCCAACAAGACCGTGTTTCAAAACGTGGCGTTCGCGCTACAGGTGATCGGCAAGAACCGCGCCACCATCAACTCCTCTGTCCCGGAGATGCTCGAACTGGTGGGCCTGGCCGGCAAGGAGAAGCGCCTGCCCCATGAGCTCTCCGGTGGTGAACAGCAGCGCGTCGCGATCGCGCGCGCGTTCGTCAACCACCCGCCCATCCTGTTGTGCGACGAGCCCACGGGAAACCTGGACCCCGGCACGTCAGTGGGCATCATGCGCCTGCTGGACCGCATCAACCGCACCGGTACCACCGTCCTGATGGCGACCCACGATGACGAGATCGTGGACCAGATGCGCAAGCGCGTGATCGAGCTCAAGGGCGGACACGTGGTACGTGACCAGGACCGCGGTGTGTACGGATTGGAGCGCGCGTGAGGCTCCGATTTATCTTTGGTGAGGTCTGGAATGGACTGCGCCGCAACTCCACGATGGCGCTGTCCGTCATCCTGGTCACCTTTGTGTCGCTCACCTTTGTGGGCTCCGCCGCGCTCATCCAGGTGCAGCTGGGCCAGCTGCAGGACGACTGGTACGGCAAGGTCGAGGTGTCGATCTTCCTGTGTCCGGAGAACGCGCGCACCGAGCAGTGCGCCGCCGGTCCCGTCACCACCGTGCAGGAGGACTCCATCAAGGAAGTGCTCGACAACGGCGCCGTGGGCGACCTGGTGCAGAGCGTCTACTACGAGTCGCGCGAAGAGGCCTACGAGAAGTTCATTGCGCAAGACTCCGACGGCGTCTTCTCCTCGCTCACCGCGGACCAGATGCAGCCCATTTTCCGCGTCAAGCTCGCGGACCCCGAACAGTTCCAGGTAGTAGCCGATGCCACGGCCGGGTTACCCGGCGTAGAAACAGTGCAGGACCAACGGGAAATCTTCTCCGATCTTTTCCGCTTCATGGACGCCGCGACGCTCGTGACGGCCGGGCTCGCCATCGTGATGCTGGTGGCCGCCATTCTGCTGATCACGACCACCGTCAGGCTGAGCGCGTTGAGCCGGCGCAAGGAGACCAACATCATGCGGATGGTAGGTTCCTCGCGCTCGCTCATCCAGTTGCCGTTCATGCTCGAGGGCGCGGTGGCCGCGACTGCCGGTGCCGTGCTCGCCGTCGTCACCCTTTGGTTTGGCGTGCGCTACCTGGTGGAGGACTGGCTCAAGCAGTCGGTTGACTGGGTCCAATACGTGGGCGGTGATGATGTCCTGAACGTGGCGCCGTGGCTGCTCGTGATCGCCATCGGGCTCGCGGCTGTCGCCTCGTTTATCACGCTCGGAAAGTACACGCGCGCATGATCATCTCCCGCAGAATTATCGCCCTGGCCGCAGCCATCGTGCTGGTGCTGCTGGTGTCTGGCTACGCCTTCTCCACCGCCATCGCGTCACCCAACGAGGTCCGCACGGAGACCGACTGGGACAAGGAGATCGACAAGAAGAACGACGAAGCTGCGGCCGCCAAGAAGCGTCAGGAACAGCTGGAATCCGCGCTCGAGGACACGGACGCCAGCATCATCGAGGCGAACGACAAACTGACCGAACTCAACGAGCAGCTACCTCCGCTTCAGCAGGAACTCAAGGAGGCGCAGGACCGGGTCGATTCGGCGATCGTTCAGCAGGGCATCGTCGCTGACAAACTCGACGCTGCGGAGGCGCAGGACGAGGCTCTGACCAAGGAGATCGACAGCGACAACGAGAAGGTCGCCGCCCTCCAGGACACCGTCGCAGCGCTAGCCCGCGAGTCCTACAAGGGCGCCGGTCAGGAAGACAGCCTGTCGGTGGTGTTTGGCGCCAAGACCTCCTCCGAGTTTGTGAACGACTTCACCGTGCAGCACTCGTTGTCGCGAGTCGAGTCCAACGCGCTGGGCGAGGTCGAGGAGATCGCCGCCATTAACCGCAACCGCGGCACGCGCCAGGTGGCCGTGCGCGACTACATCAGCGACCTCAAGATCCAGGCAGACGAGCTGGTCGTCATCGCCGACGCCGCTCGCGACGAGGCCCAGCGCAAGAAGGACGCTGTCGACGCGCTGCTCGACCAGGTGCAGAAGCAGAAGGACCTCCTCGAGACCAAGCGCCAGCAGTTCATCGCGGACCAGAAGAAGCAGGAGGCCATCGAGGCCGCGGCCAAGGCCGAGGTCAAGGACCTCGCGGCCAAGAAGGTGGCCGCGGAGAAGAAGGCCCGCGAGGAGGCCGCTCGCAAGAAGGCGCTAGCCGAGAAGAAGAGCCAGGAAGAGGCCGAGGCCGCTGCCAAGGCAGCCGGCGAGCAGGGCGTCGTGGGGTCCGGGTTCCTCAAGTTCCCCACTAAAGTCCCGTACATTACGTCGAACTACGGGATGCGCTACCACCCGATTTTCCACTACACGCGTCTGCACTCGGGTACGGACTTCCGGGCGTACTGCGGATCTCCCATCTACGCAGCGGCGGATGGCAAGGTGCTGTGGGCGGAGTACCGCCCCCACTACGGCAACCAGGTCATGATCGACCACGGCATCGTCAACGGTAACTCCGTGATGTCCGACTACAACCACTTCTCCGGCTTCGCGGTCAGCACTGGGCAGCAAGTTAAGGTCGGCCAGTTGCTTGGTTACTCCGGCACGACCGGCGACTCCACCGCCTGCCACCTGCACTTTGAGGTCTACGTCAATGGCTCCTGGGTTGATCCGATGAGCCTGCTGGGGTCCATACCCTGACAGAAGGGCATACACTCGTAGGTCGCACCGCAAGCCATGCGTCGTTACGAGTCGAGGAGGTGAGTCATGGCCGAGGAAAAGATCAACGTCGTCGCAACGAACCGCGTCGCGCGCCACGACTACTTCATTGACCAGACCTTTGAGGCCGGGTTGATGCTCACGGGCACCGAAGTCAAGTCGCTGCGTGCGGGCCGAGCCACCATCGGCGACGGCTATGTCGCGATCGACAACGGCGAGGCCTGGCTCGAGAACGTCTACATCTCCGAGTATGCGCAGGGCACGTGGACCAATCACGCGGCCAAGCGTCGGCGCAAGCTTCTGCTCCATGGCGCTCAGATTCACGAGTTGGCGATTAAGACCCGTGAGAAGGGTTTTTCCATCATCCCGCTGAAGCTCTACTTCGTGAAGGGCCGCGCCAAAATCGAAATCGGCATCGGCCGCGGTAAGAAGTTGCATGACAAGCGCCAGACGCTGCGCGAGCAGCAGGACAACCGTGAGGCCCAGCGGGCGATGAGCCTGCGCAAGCAAGGCCACTAACCACGGCATGATGGGAGCCATGCGTATTCTTGGCTCCCTCGTACTCGCCGCAGTCGCGGTGCTCGTCCCTACCGCGGCACATGGCGCAGCCACGACAGAGCCGGACGACTTTCCGGGCCGCCAGGTCACGCGCTGGGATGCCACGTACGACCTCACCGCTGAGGGGCCGATTCACGTGACGACCGACATCGACTTCGACTTTGGCGACGACCCGGGTCACGGGGTCATTTGGACCTTCCCCACGCGGGTGCACTATGACGATGACTACGATCGTTCTTACTTCATTACCGATGTAGCGGTGACGTCGCCCTCCGGCGCGCCAGACACCCTCAGCGTGAACTACAGCGACAACTGGATGGAGTTCCGGGTGGGCTCCCAGTATGTGGACGATGTCTCTGGCACCCAGACCTACGTGTTGACGTACACGGTCGACCACGTCATGAACACATCGGACCTCGGCGACGAGTTCTATCTCAACGTGGTGGGCGATTCGTGGGCGACCCCTATCTCGGGCATGACGGTCACCGTCAACTCGCCCATCGACGCGACCCGAGCACAGTGTTTCACCGGTGAAGCCGGCGGTGACACAGCATGTGACGCCGTCACCGAGAACGGTGCGACCACTGTATTCCGACAGGGGCACATCGATGCCTACACGCCGTTCACCGTCGACACGTTGTACCCGCAGGGTTCGTTCGACACGACACCCTCGCTGCACGAGCGCGAGGACTTCTCTGACCTGGTCGCTATTACGCCACTGACGGTGGGTGGCAGCCTCGTCATCCTCGCCGGTGGGTTGTTGCTTCTGATCCCGTCACTACGGCGCAAGGCGACCGACGAACAGTTCGCGGACCTCACCCCGGGGCTGCGCCCCGGCTTGGGAGACGATGCCGGGGTCACCAGGCGCGACAAGAAGACTCCCGTTGCGGTCGAGTTTCAACCGCCGCCCGGCCTGCACCCCGGACAGTTGGGGACATTGATCGACGAGAAGGCCGACCCACGCGACGTCACCGCGACCATCGTCGACCTCGCGGTGCGAGGATTCCTGCGCATCGACCCGGTGGTGGACGCGACTCGCCCCGAGGCGGAACCGTCCGACTACACGCTCGTCAAGCTACTCCCGACCGACGGGCGCATGGTCGCGTACGAGCGCAGCCTGTTTGAGGCGATCTTCGAGGGCCGCGAGAGTGTGACGCTCTCCGCGCTGAAGACGACGTTCGCCGCGGACATGGGGATGGTGCAGTCCCAGATGTACGCGAACGTGACCGACCTGGGGTGGTTCCGAGGAAACCCAGCGACGGCGCGCATGGCGTGGGGGATGAAGGGCACTTTCATGCTGCTGTTCGGCCTTGGCGCGCTCATCTTCCTCTTCGCCACGACTACGTACGCGTTGATCGCAGTTCCCTTTGTGATCTTCGGTGTGATGATGTTGGCCACCATCAAGGCAGCCCCAGCGCGCACCGCTGAGGGCACGCGTGTCCTCGCGCAGACCCAGGGTTTCGAGCTGTACCTCGAGACGGCCGATGCTGAACAGTTGCGTTTTGAAGAGGGCAAGGACATCTTCAGTCGCTACCTGCCGTATGCGATCGCCTTCGGAATCGCGGACAAGTGGTCCAAGAAGTTTGAGGCGCTCGCCGCTCAGGGGTACTCGATGCCTGAGCCGGCCTGGTACGGCGGCTATGCGATTGGCGGTTTCTGGCTCGCGTCTCAGGGCTTCGGACACCAGATGGACAGTTTCGCCTCGCAGGTCGACTCTGCCATCAGCGCCCCGACCCCCAGCACGAGTGGAAGTTCCGGCTTCAGCGGCGGCGGGTTCTCCGGCGGGGGCTCATTTGGCGGCGGTGGCGGCGGCTGGTAGACCGGACCCTCTGACTGCACCGCTACTGGGACCCACTGCTCGGCCATCGATATCGTTCGCCGTCTGGCGACCACGAGGTGCCGCCCGAGTGGGTGGCGATGGAAGATACGCCGAGACCGTTGAGGACGCCCGCGGATCTCCTCAGACAAACGCGGTTCTGGTAGGAGAAGCGTCGGCCGGGGAGAGACGAACACGGTAGTGAGAACCGGTCCAAAGACACTCAAAATGACGGGCTTCACCAAATCTCGTGTCGAGATATGGTTTTAGACACGCAAAAGATGGTCAATTAAAAACCAAAGATTGGCGGGCCGATACACAAGTACCGAACTTTCGCTGTCCCACCGTTATCTATCGTTACCAAATCCTTCCAATCTTGGGCGGATTCGTATGGAGAATGCTCTCTTGCCATGTTGATGTCCCTACAAAATGGGAAGCAACGAGCCTTTGTCGAAGAAAGTACATAAGTGGTCGTTTTTGAGGCAAAAGTTGTGTAGCGTGGCGACGTAATGTGCTGGAGAAGGTGGCAAGGATGCCTCGATCTCCAGTTTCCCTACGACAAGGAGCAACGATGCCCCTCTTTCATGGAGCGCCAAATCGGCGCACCACCTACCAAGGTGTGAAACCTCGATCAATCGGGGTGGGCGCGCTGTGCGCGAGCCTGCTCGTCGCCGGATTGAGCACTCCCGCCGCAGCCGAGACAGAGCAAGAACCTGGCGCAACCATGCGCACGTATCACATGCCGCCCGGCATGACCGAACTTTGCACGCTGAAGTCAGGTCAGACCCCTAACGTTGACCGGCTTATCTCCGTTATCGACCTCGAGTCCAATGAGGACTTCGGTGGCACGGACTACTTCGTCACCCACATCACGGCGACGCTCACAGTGCCGACCGACGGTGACTATGGCTTCCGCCTCACCAGCGACGACGGCTCGGCACTGCACATCAACGGTGATCCGATCATCATCAACGACGGCCTCCACGGTCCCGAAACGGTCGATGGCAGCGTTTCACTGACCGCCGGAGAGCATGACCTGTTCGTCGAGCACTTCGACGACCGATTCGACCAGGTGCTCACCCTCGAGTGGAGCCCGCCCGGTACGAGCGAGTACAACGTGGTTCCCGAGAGCGTGCTTAGCACCGAAGCGAACGTGGTCCGCGTCACCGCACCGGGCTTCAAGTACTGCGAGGGTGCGCAGGACACCGCGGGTGACGGCCTCCGCCTTGACACCGTGAACCCCAACTACGACCTGGTGGATATCCGTCCCGAGGGCTTCGAGCCCAAGGTGTCCGGCATGGCGTTCAACGACGATGGCGAGCTGATCGTCAGCACCACCGGATCCGTGAGCTCGGGTGGATGGGTGCCAAACGCAGAGCCTGGCGAGGTCTTCCTTGTCGAGGGAGCGGGCGACGCCAACGGACCCGAGGATGTCACCGCAACCAAGGTTGCTACCGACCTGCTCAACCCGATGGGCGTCGATGTGATCGGCGACTCGATCTACGTCTCGGAGCGACACCAGCTCACCGAGTTGACCGACCCCGACGGCGATGGCTTCTACGACGTGCACACCACGCTCGCGGAATGGCCCGATGGTGGCAACTTTCACGAGTTTGCCTTCGGCCTGATCCACGACGAAGACAACTTCTACGTCAACTTGTCGGTCGCGATCAACAACGGCGGTGCGACTACCAACCCGCAGCCTGCCGAAAACCGTGGCACCACGATCGCGATTGATCGCGAAACCGGAGACCTGTCCTACGTCGCCGGTGGCCTGCGTACCCCTAACGGCATCGGCTTCGGCCCCGACGGCGAGATCTTCGCGATGGACAACCAGGGAGGATGGCTGCCAAGCTCGAAGCTCGTGCACGTCGAGCAGGATCGCTTCTTCAACCACTACACCAACCCGGCCGGACCCTTCGACTCGAACCCGGTGACGCCGCCCGTCGTGTGGCTGCCGCAGAACGAGATCGGAAACTCCCCGAGCACGCCCGTGCTCGTGGAGAACGGTGACTTCGCCGGACAGATGCTGTTCGGAGATGTGACCTACGGCGGTGTGCAGCGCGCCTTCATTGAAGAGGTCGACGGCGAGTACCAGGGTGCGGCCTTCCGCCACACCGCAGGGCTCGAGGTCGGTGTCAACCGCGTGCTCTACGGCCCGGACGGTTCGTTGTACATCGGCGGCACCGGTGAGGGTGGCAACTGGGGAGAGTCGGGCAAGTTGCGCTACGGCCTCCAGAAGCTCTCTCCCCTGAGCGAGGACACCTTCGACATGAAGGAGATGCGCGTCGTCGAGGGCGGTTTTGAGATCGAGTACACGGAGCCCATCTCCGCGGAGACGGCGACAAACATCGCGGACTCCTACGCAGTGAAGCAGTGGAGCTACACGCCCACGGCTCAGTACGGCGGACCGAAGATCGGCGAAGAGTCGCTGTTCGTCACCGATGCCACCGTCTCGGAGGACGGCAGCACGGTCACCCTCGCGGTCGACGGCCTCCAGCCAGGACATGTGGTTCACCTGCGGTCCCCGCGACCGTTCGAATCCGCGACCGAGAAGGAGCTGTGGAGCACCGAAGCCTGGTACACGCTCAACTCGCTTCCCGGCCACGAGGCCCCGGCCGACAACGGTTGGTACGAGGCCGAGGAGTCGGCGCTGACCGGCACCGCAGGAGTGGACACCGAGCACAACGGTTACTCCGGTACCGGTTTCGTTGACGCCATCCAGGAGGTCGGCACCGGTGTTTCCTTCGCCGTGACCGTCGATGAAGCCGGGACGCATCCCATCCATTTGCGATACGCAAGCGGACCAAATCCCGCTCCCGGTGACAAGGATCTGTCCCTGTACGTCAACGGCGAGAAGGTGGGACCGTGGACGCTGCCGGGCCTTCCCGACTGGAAGACCTGGACGACGATCTCTCGAGACGTTGAGCTCAACGCGGGCGTCAACACCGTCGCCCTTCGTTACGACGAGGGCGATGACGGCAACGTCAACATCGACGCCCTGTCGGTGGGGGATACGCTCGACATCTGCACACCGCTGGATCCCGACGAGGGTTACACCTCACTGTTCGACGGCACTCTCGCGAGTTTCGAGAACTGGAAGCACGCGGGAACTGGCTCATTCGGACGGCAGGCGGACTGCACTCTGATGACCTCGGGCGGCCTGGGCCTCCTGTGGTACGAGGAGCAGGAGTTTGAGTCCTACAGCCTCACGCTTGACTGGAAGCTCGTGGCAGACCACAACGCTGGCGTGTTCGTTGGCTTCCCGAACCCCGGGACCGACCCGAACATCGCCATCAACCAAGGCTACGAGATTCAGATCGACGCAACAGACGCCGCAGATCGCACCACCGGTGCTATCTACACGTTCCAGGGCGCCGATGCGGACGCTGTCGAGGCATCGCTGAACCCCGTGGGTCAGTGGAACGCCTACGACATCCAGGTGACCGGGCAGAACATCAAGGTCTATCTCAACGGGACGCTCGTGAACGACTTTGCGAGCACCGACCCGGCCCGTGACCTCACCCGGGGTTTCGTAGGTATCCAGAACCACGGTTCCAACGAAACAGTGTCGTTCCGCGACATCCAGATCAAGGCGATCGAGGCCCCCGAATTTGTCGTGGAGTCGATCGAGGTGACTCAGCTCCCGACCACAACCGAGTATGTGGTGGGTGGAGAACTCAACCTCGGTGGTCTGCAGGTCACGGCGAATGGACCGGATTCGGCCAGCGAGGTGCTGACCGATGAAGAGTTCACGGTGACCGGCTTCGATTCGTCGGGCGCAGGGAACGTGACACTCACGGTGACCTATGATGCGAACGAGTCAATCTCGACGACGTTTGATGTCTCGGTCTTTGAGGAGAACGACTGGTACGAGGCGGAGGAGGGCACGCTCGATTCGGGCGCGTTCGTCGACACCGAGCACAGTGGCTACTCGGGCGCCGGCTACGTGGGCGGCACCTGGAACGAAGGTTCTTCCACCTCGGTCACGATCAATGTTGACGAGGCAGGCACCTATCCGGTGAACGTCCGCTACGCGAACGGGCCCAACCCGTTCGACGGCGATAAGGCCGTGAGCCTGTTCGTCAATAGTGAGGACCTCGGGGACTGGGTATTCCCCAGGACCGGGGCCTGGAACAAGTGGGCGACCGTCACCCGTGACGTGGAACTCAATGCTGGTGCGAACACCATCGAGCTGAGCTTCGAGTCGGGGGATGACGGCAACGTCAACTTCGACGTGCTGTCGCTCGGCGAACGCCAGGACACCGAGGAGCCGGCCACGGTGGAGTCGATCGAGATTACGCAGTTGCCGACCAAGACCGACTACACGGTGGGTGACGAACTGGATCTCGATGGCTTGGAGGTCACGTCTACGTGGACCGACTCGGCCACCGACGTTCTGACCGATGACGAGTTCACCGTGACCGGATTCGATTCGTCGACTGCACGTGACGTGAAGCTCACGGTGACTTACGACGCGGACGCATCGATCACGACGTCGTTCGACGTGACGGTCTCCAAGGAGTCGACTCCCGATCCGGAGCCTACTCCGGACCCTGAGCCAACTCCTGTGAAGTTCCTCGATGTGAATGCGTCGACGAAGTTCTACAAGGAGATCTCGTGGTTGAGCGCTGAGCGTATCTCGACTGGTTGGTCGACACCGAACGGTAAGGAGTTCCGTCCGTTTGATTCGATCGACCGGAATGCTATGGCAGCATTCTTGTACCGGCAGGCCGGTTCGCCTGCAGTACGGCTGCCCGCCCGGTCGCCGTTTGCGGACATCACTCCAAGTACCAAGTTCTACAAGGAGATGGTGTGGCTGAACCAGGAAGGCATCTCGCGAGGGTGGTACTCACCTGGGGAGGGCAGGACGTTCCGACCCTACGAGCCCATCACGCGCGAAGCGATCGCTGCGTTCTTGTACCGCTCGGCGGGAAGCCCCGCGTGGACCGCTCCTAAGAAGTCGCCGTTTAAGGACCTGAAGTCCAGCGACAAGTTCTACGAGGAGATCACATGGCTTGCTGACACCGGCATCACCACTGGTTGGGCGGTGGGCAACTCTAAGGAGTTCCGTCCCACTGCACTGACCAAGCGTGACGCCATGGCGGCATTCCTGTACCGCTACGACCAGTACACCAAGTAGCACCTAAAGCGTCAGGGTCCCGGCATCGAGACGATGCCGGGACCCTGACGCTTCACATCAATGGTGCGGATAGGCTCGATTTCATGCTTGAGAGACTCGGCAAGTCCGTGGCGCTCCGCCCGTACGTCTTTATTGGGGCGTGGACTGTCATTGCCCTCGTTGGCGCAATCTTCGGTGGCGCTGTCTTCGACAAGACGGTCGATATTGACGCAGCTCCACAAGGTGTTGAGTCAATGCAGGTCGACGCGCACCTAGACGAACTGGATCCTGAGGGGCCGATGGTCCTGGGAGTGTTTTCTGGCGAGGATTTCTACTCGCCACCATTGGTCGCCGCTGCGCCCGTCGTGATGCAGCGCGTCCGCGAAGTGCCGGGCGTCGTTGAGGTAATTGACGCATACACGGCTGGCGGTCTCATCGGCGACGATGGTCGCAGTTCGCTGGTGAGCGTCGAACTCTCGGGCGACCTGGAGGACGAGGACGCGCTTGAGGTGGCAGATCAGGTAGCGGAGATCCTCCGTACTATGCCAGCCCCGCTCGTCCAAGTAGGCGGAGAGTTGCTCGGCGAGCAGGAGTTCGTCGACCGAGCTGTGCGCGAGGCGTCGATCGGTGAGGCTGGCGCAATTTTAGTTTTGATTGTTTTGCTGACTCTCATGCTCGGGCGTTTTCGAGTGGGAGGTGTGCCAATCCTTGCGGCGCTCGTAGCGATCGCGAGTGCTTTGCTCCTGATGAGGGTGGCTGTGACAGTAGTTTCGGTTAGCGAATTTGCGATCAACATCATGACGATTCTGGGCCTCGGTTTGGCCGTCGACTACAGCCTCCTGGTGATTGCCCGCTTTCAGGAAGAACGCGAGCTTGATCCACGAGCAAGTCCGGTGGTTCTTCTGGGTCGTACCATGGCGCAAGCTGGCAGGGCTGTCCTTGTCTCTGGCATTGCCGTCTGCATTGCCCTGGGCGGGATGCTCGTCCTGGGTGACCCGATGCTCAGTGGCATGGCCATCGGTGGGTCGGTAGCGGTGATCGGAGCGACGGCAGTCGGGTTGACTCTCGTACCCGCAATCATTGCCGTGATTCACGCTCGAGTTCCGGCACGAGGAGAGCGAAGGTGGGGCCGCCGAGACCCAGCGGCACAGCATCGACGAGGACTTTTGGCGCGCCTCACCACGGTTGCTCAACGCCGACCTATTTACGTTTCAGTCACTGTCACAGGTGTTTTGTTGTTCATGGCTACGCCCTTGGTGGCACTCACACTTGGCAGTTCCGACATCCACTCACTTCCGGCCGACACCGAGGAGCGAGGGGCATACGAGTCGATCACTACCGGATTCCACGATCTCGGAGTTGAACCGGTGACCGTGATTGTCGAGGCGCCTGTATCCGACCCGGACGTCCATGCTCTCCTTGACGAGGCGGCGTCACTCGCGATGGTTGATGACGCGCGGCAGGTTCCCGACCTTCCGAATTCGGTGACGGTAGTGGAGTTCACCC
Organism: Demequina aurantiaca; assembly: GCF_000975135.1. GTDB lineage: Bacteria > Actinomycetota > Actinomycetes > Actinomycetales > Demequinaceae > Demequina > Demequina aurantiaca. Next base: position 1,457,823 of record NZ_BBRF01000001.1, read on the forward strand.
CGCTGGGAACGTCTACGGGAGCTGAGGCTCAAACGCTTGTGCGAGCTATTCGTCAGATCGACTCTTCACTTGCATTTGCGGTAGGCGGACCCGCCGCCGAGGTGGTGGACTCGGTTGATCATCTGACACAGCGGTTGCCGTTCGCCCTGCTCTTTATCATTGGGTCGACGTTCGTATTGCTGTTTGTCCTGACGAAGTCGGTGGTGGTGCCAGTGAAGGCGTTGCTACTCAACGCCCTGACAATCACCGCTACCTTGGGAGTTCTCGTCGCGATATTTCAATGGGGCTGGGCGAGTGAGTTGCTGGGGTTCGATCCCTGGGGAGCCCTTGATGTGACGACGCCGCTGTTCATCGGGATGCTCGCCTTCGGACTATCGATGGACTACCAAGTGTTCCTCCTCGCGCGTATCAACGAGGAGTGGAGACGCAGGGACCGATCCTTGGATCCACGTGAAGCGAACCGGATCGCTGTTTTCGAAGGAATCTCAAAAACAGGTCCCGTGGTGACGCTCGCCGCTGTCGCGATGGCGATCGTGTTCCTAGCCTTCGCGTTGGGCTCGCTGACCGCCATGAAGGAGGTCGGCATCGGGATGGTGGTCGCAATCGTGATTGACGTGACCCTGATCCGTGGTTTGTTGCTGCCTGCGACCATGACTTTGCTAGGTCAGTGGAATTGGTGGCGCCCGGGTAGGGCGTCACATCCGCAATCAGAGCAATCCAAGATGGAAGCGTTAGTGTGAGGCCAAGTCAGCTGAGTCGCCTTGCTATTGGGCCTCGACTCTCTCTTTGTGCTGACCCAGAAGAGTAGGGGTGTTGATTGTCGGGCGTCCCCGGTAGACTGGAGACATAACTGCACAGGGGATGATCGGTTTCGACGTGTGTTTACTTCCCAGGGGAAGCGGGCCGAGGATGTTGGGTTATCTCGTTAACGCTCCCAGCAAACTAATAGGTGCCGATTCCAAGCGCACCGACTTCGCCCTCGCTGCTTAAGCGAGCGCAATGAAGTCCGTCAGCCCAGGGTAGTTCCCGACCTGGTTCCTGGCGTCATCTAGGGAACTTGCTGAATCTCTCCGTCATCGGGAGGTTCGGGACTTTTAGATGACTGGGCCCATCTCATCGGCTTGCCTGATGTTGGTGAGGGGCCGAGAAATATTCTTCAGGCTGCGCCCGGAGAAGACCTGGTTATGGACATGCGGACCCGGGTTCGATTCCCGGCATCTCCACCACTCTGTCGTTTTGCCACGGCAGATCATCCCTGTTGTTACGCGAAAGTGGCCGCCGCCCCGATAGGGGTAGTGGCCACTTTCGCGTGCTGTTTGTGGTTGCTATGCCATTCCCGACCCGTTGCTGCGTCCTGCGAAGCCGCGCTTGCGCGAGCGTCCCAGGAACACCAAGTACAGGCCGAGCGCGATTGACATCGCTGCGGCGTTGCCAAGCAGCACCGCGTCCTCGGGCCCAGTGCCGGCCAGTGCCGGAACGACAGTGACGGGGACGCTCACTTCTTCGCCTGCAACTGAAAAGACCAGCGTGTGCTTGCCGGGGGGAAAGCCTTCAGGAAGCGTGAAGGTGAAGGTTGCGTTACCGTCGGCGGACAGCGTGGTGGCGCCAAGAAACAGCGGTTCTGAGTGGATGTTGAGGCAGACGGCGGAGTAGAAGAAAAACTGCCCGAGCACCTGCTGTGGCTTGCATGATGCCTCGTCTGCTGTCGCATGCAGTGGTGGCACGGTGACGGTCGCTGGCTCGGGGGTGCGGCAACCGGGGCTTAGGTTCTCGAGCTTGATCAGTCCGTCAGCGGAGATTTCGGAAGCTGGCACAAAGCACCCTGTCACTTCGAGGTCGCGGCCCGTTCGCCTGAAGAGATAGGTGCCGGGCGTTTTGCTCTCGCTTGCCTTTTCGTACTCAGCTTTGTCGATCTCGAGGATCCTGAGAGTCTCGCCATCAAATCGTAAGTTGAGTTCAACTGTCGAGGTTCCTCCGGGGAACAAATTCCCGGTGATCACGGGGACCGTGACGCTTTCCATTTTGAGGGGCTCCTCGGCCGGCTCTGTGGTTTCGGTCGACGTATATTTCGCCACCAGAGTGGCATTTCCCGTGACCGGAGTGCTGGGGTCCCATTTGCTGCCGTTTGCATCGAACCATCCCTGGAAAGGTGAGTCACCGTTGTCCCCTGATACGGGATCTGCAGGCGCGCTCACCGTGGCGCCGTCCTTGACCGTCGTGGAGATGGTGGCGGTGCCGTTGGCGGGATCGAACGTAACGACCCATTCGGGAAGGGATTCCGGCGGCAGAGTGGAGCCATCGCCGTACTGCGCGGTCAGGGTGATGTCACTCGTGACGGGAGTGGCCGGATCCCAGTCGGCTCCGGCGCTGTTTTTCCATCCGGTGAGCGGGTGGTCTGGGTCCATCACGGCATCGAACAGAATGTCGAACTTCTCCCCGGTGAGGAGTGGCCCGGTAATCTCGGTGCCATCTAGCCGGGTGTCTTGAGGGACGAGATAACTCACGGTGGGAGTCCCGTCCGCGTAGTCGAGGGTGACGTTGTAGATCGGGGTGTAGACCGCCGTGAACGTATCCCCGGCCGAATACGACGTCGGGATTGCTTTGAGGAGTCCTCCGCTGTCGTTGAGCCACCCTGTGACAATGCCGTTGGAATTCTGTTGTCCGTCGAATGCGCCGGCGAAAACCGACAGATTGGTCGTGCGGGGAAGGAAGGTCACGCTGGTGAGCTCGTTCCCCGCGAAGGCCTCTCCGCCAATGAAGGTCACGCTCGCCGGGATCTCCACCGAGTTCAGTTCGTTTTCTTTGAAGGCGCCGGAGTCGATGGAAATGACGTCGCAGTTGGTCCCTCCGCTAGTCGTGAGCGTGGCGGGAATGGACACGTCCAGAATGGAGGCCGCCAAGTAGTCCGTGATGTTGGCGTTGTCAGAGGAGTCGCAGGTGAAGGCGAATCCCCCATCTGACTCGACTGCCGCGGCGCTCGCTGGCGCAGTGACGACGGCTCCGGTGATGGCCGCCAGGCACGCGGCGACGGTGAGTCTCTTCAAAATCTGCATTGATCCCCCAAGTGAGTGTGTGGTGAACACTACCGGACTTTTGAGTCCACCACAATGGGGTTGAAGGCGGGGCGCGAGCTACCGAGTGAATGCTCTGCTGCGCAGAGCAAGCAACCCGAGCCCAGCCGCGAGTAGAACTGAGGCGACTCCGGCCTGACGTGCCCCATCGACACCAGTTCCTGCAAGTTCCGGACTGACCGCAGACGCCGTCTCAGAGGTGGCAACGGAGAGGTCGCCAGCCGCCGATGCGTTGGGCGCCGCGAGTTCGATTGCCCGCGCCATGTTTGCTGCGCTTACATCTCGACGCCTATTGCGCAAAAAACTGGTCGAAATGTAAGCGCAGGGAACCGCGCCCGCCGAGAACGCAAAAATGGCCGCCAGCGTGAGCTGACGGCCATTCTTGGTGTTGCGCGAACTTGCGCGAGACTAGCTACGCCACTTATTCACCATGGGGCAGTCGAATGGGTCGCGGGCCTGCAGGCCGACGCGGTTCAGGTAGTCGATGACGATCCCGTAGGACTGGAAGAGACCGGTCTCGGTGTACTTCACGTCGTGCGTCTCGCAGTGAATCATGGTCAGCTCGCGAGTCTTGGCCAGGTGGGGGCGCGCCATGTTGGGGAACAGGTGGTGCTCGATCTGGTAGTTCAGGCCACCCATGAGAATGGTCATGAACCAGCCGCCGCGAATGTTGCGCGACGTCAAGACCTGCTTGGAGAAGAAGTCAACCTTGGCATCGGCCGGAATGATCGCCATGCCCTTGTGGTTAGGTGCGAACGATGCGCCCATGTAGACGCCGAATACGGCCATCTGGACTGCCACGAATGCGAAGGCCATGCCCAGCGGCAGGAACAGGAATACGGGCACCAGGTAGATGACGAAGTGCGCGACGATCAGCGACAGCTCGGTCCACTTTTGCTTGGTGGTGCCGTTGGCGAACAGCGACGCGACGGAGCGGTAGTGAAGGTTGTAGCCCTCGAAGGTGAGCAGCGGGAAGAACAGGTAGCCCTGCTTGCGCGTGATCGCGGCAATGAGTCCCTTTGCCTCCTGGGCGTCCTCGTCGATGAAGGAGATCGTGTCCTTCTCGATGTCAGGGTCCTTGCCCTTGGTGTTGGGGCTCTGGTGGTGACGCGAGTGCTTGTTCATCCACCACTGGTAGCTGATGCCCACGGCGAGCGTGGAGATCCAGCGGCCCAGTCGGTCATTCTTGGGGCCCGAGTCGAGGATGACGCGGTGCGAGGCCTCGTGTCCGAGGAAGGCGGCCTGCGTGAGCCAGAGACCCAGCGCGCCCGCCATGAGGAGCTGGAACCACGAGTCGCCCAACAGGATAAAGCCGGTGATGATTCCGCCCAGAGCGAGGGTGAGCACGGCCGCGGAGCCAATGTAGAAGGCGTAGTGGCGGCGGAGAAGGCCCAAGTCGCGGACAGTGCTGGCGAGCTCGGTGAACGTCGACGTGATCGAGTTCACGGGGAACGGCCAGGACGTGACTGTCGCGGTCGGAGCAAACCCTGCTTCGGGTGCGGCTTGATTCGGCATGTCTCTCCTGAGATGTCGGACAACGACTTCTCAGTCGAGGACTGGGCGGAACACCCGTGGTTCAGTTGCCCCTATCCTACGGTGCCGTAGGTTAGATGGCTAGCGCGGAACGCCGGGTTTGTGAAAGTCGCCGTTCTACGTGGGGCAAAGCGACACGCCTCACCGGAAAAAGCCACAAAACCGCGCCCGATGCCGGGGATCGTTACGCTCATGCCATGACCTTTGCGATTCTCGCCACCATCGGCGGACTGGCCATTCTTGCGTGGAGTGCCGACAAGTTTGTGCTGGGCGCTGCAAGCGTTGCTCGCTACCTGGGCATGGCCCCCTTGCTCATCGGCATGTTGGTGATCGGATTCGGCACCTCCGCGCCCGAGATGGTGGTCTCCACCTTCGCGGCCGTTGACGGGAATCCCGAAATCGCCATCGGCAATGCGCTGGGCTCCAACATCGCGAATATTGGCTTGATCCTGGGTGTCACGGCGATAGTGCTGCCGATCATGGTTCACCGCGGGATCTTGCGCAAGGAGCTGCCAGTACTGATTGCTGCGACCGCTGTGGCATGGCTGCTGATGCTCGACGGCACCATTTCCATTGCCGATGCGTCCATCCTGCTCGTGCTGTTGGTGGTGCTCATCACGTGGTCGGTGATGTCCGCGCGCGTTCATCGCGGCGACAACCTCGCCAAGGAGGCAGCCGAGCACACCGAAACCAGCAAGCTCAGCAAGAAGGCCGCGTGGACCTGGCTCGTGGTCGGACTAGTGCTGCTCGTCGCCGGTTCGCGATTGCTCGTGTGGGGCGCGGTGGAGATCGCACAATCCCTGGGGTGGTCGGACTTGGTCATCGGCCTGACGGTGGTGGCCATCGGTACCTCCGCGCCGGAGTTGGCCGCGTCGCTAGCTGCCGCGCGCAAGGGTGAGAATGACCTGGCACTAGGCAACATCATCGGCTCAAATTTGTTCAATACGCTCGGCGTCATCGGAATTGCGGGTGTTATCACGCCCATCGCCGTCGACAGCGAGGTGCTGACGCGAGATCTGCCCATGGTTGGAATCATGACGATCCTGTTGGTGGTCTTCGCGTGGGGGCGTGTGGGGCGCGGGCGCATCAACCGCATCGAGGGTGCCGTCTTGCTCGCCGCGTGGCTGGCCTACACCACGCTGCTGTTGGTGACGGCGGGCTGACGGCGCCGTATAGCCTGACGGCATGAGTCACGCGAGCGCAACGGCGCCCCCGCATCCGGGCGAGAACCCTGGCGTGGACGTGCCCGCGATCGCATTGCGCAAACTGACCAAGAGGTTTGGGGCGACGCTCGCGGTGGACACGATTGACCTGGACATCCCCGCGGGCTCCTTCTACGGCGTGGTGGGCCCCAACGGCGCCGGCAAGACCACCAGCCTGTCGATGGCCACGGGACTCCTGACTCCCGACTCGGGCACCGCCTTCATCCACGGCGTCAACCTCTGGGCGGTACCCGAGGAGGCCAAGCGCATGCTCGGTGTCCTGCCTGACGGGCTTCATAGTTTTGACCGGCTGACGGGCGCCGAACTCATCTCCTACGCTGGCTTGCTGCGCGGCATGGACCGCGACACCGTGGAGGCTCGGCGCGACGACCTGCTCGCCGCGCTTGATCTCGAGGGGGCCGGGCGCACGCTCGTGACGGACTACTCCGCCGGTATGACCAAGAAGATCTCTCTCGCATGCGCACTGGTGCACGCCCCGCGCGTGCTGGTGCTCGACGAGCCATTCGAGGCCGTCGACCCCGTCTCAGCGGGCGCGATTCGCCGCATCCTCACGGCCTTCGTCGAGTCGGGCGGGACGGTCGTGATGTCCTCGCACGTCATGGCGCTGGTTGAGCGGCTGTGTGACCGGGTGGCCGTCATCGGAGGGGGCCGCATCCTCGCGGAGGGCACACTTGACGAGGTGCGGGGCGGTCGGGAGCTTGAGGACCGGTTCGTGGACCTGATTGGCGACGTAGCAGATCAGCGGGACCTGGCGTGGTTGCGTCAGTCCTAGCCATCAAGTTCCGCACGCAGCGCCATGTGCTGGAGCGTGAACGCTGGCGAATCCTGATCGTCATCGGTGGCGCTCTCTGGGCGGTGGTGCTGCTGCCCTGGACTCTCTGGGGGGCGAGTGCCCTTGCAGCGGAAGGCTCGGACTTTCGCGAGGACGTGCTGGTGGGGGCCACCCTGATCTTGACGCTCGGCTGGGTGAGCGTGCCGGTGCTCATCACGGGGCTCGACGACACGCTTGACCCGGGACGCTTCGCGTCCTTTGGGGTGGGCGCGCGCAGGATCATGGCTGGGCTCACCGTCGCGGCATTGCTCACCATCCCTGTCGCTTTCTTCACCGTGTTCTTCCTCATCCTGACCTCGGTATGGCGGGACTTGGGGGCTGGGCCGGTGATCGTGGCGATAGTGGGTGCGGTGCTCACGGTGCTGTCACTGGTCTTCGTCGCCCGGGTGGCCGCGATGTGGAGCACCAGGGTGCTGGCGTCGCGCCGCGCACGTGGGGCCGCCGTCGCGGGGATTGCGGTGGGACTCGGGCTGATGGCGCCGCTGGCGTGGGTGCTGTTTAGCGACGGACTGGATGCGGTGCTCGAGAACTACTTGGTGGTGTTCCTCGACCAGGTGGCTGTGACGCCGGTGGGGGCAGGCATGTCCGCTCCCAATGCCGCCGCGGTGGGCGACTGGTTTGGCGTGACGTGGCGGCTCGGCGAGCTCGCCCTCTGGGTCCTGCTGCTGTGGGGCGCATGGCGAGCAAACGTCGCGTATGCGCTCGTCAACCCCAAGTTTCGTGGTGCGGGAACGCGCCGCAGGGACGACACGATCATCGCCGCCGTCAAGAATGCGCCGATGCGCGGGGTGCTTCCGACCAGGTCCATGGCGGCCACCGCCGTGCGCGCCCGCTTGCTGCGCTACTGGTTCTCCGACCCGCGCTACCTGGCAAACATGATGGGTGTCTTCGTCTTCCCGGTGGTCTTTGTTGCCCTGGTGATGCCGGTGACGGGCCTGGACGTCCGCTGGTCCTTCCTGGCGCCCGTGCTACTCGCCGCCTCCATCGGCTGGGGCCGTCACAACGACGTGGCGTACGACTCGAGTGCGCTGTGGCTGGACGTGGTCTCGGGCCGCATCGGTGTTGACGTCCTGCGCGGCAGAATGTCCGCGATCGTGGCCTGGGCACTGCCCGCCACCCTGGTGGCGTGCGCCGCAATAGTCGCGTGGAGCGGGCTGTGGCAGGTTGCCCCCGCATTGGTGGGGGCATGCGTAGGGGTGCTGGGGCTCACGCTCGGAGTATCCGCGGTGTCCTCGGTGGTGTTCCCGTACCGAGCGCCGGCGCCGGGGGAGAACCCCCTCGGGGCGGAGGTGGGATCCGTGGGAGCGGGCTTGGTGGCCCAACTCGTGTCCTCGGCGGCCACCGTCGTGCTCTTGCCACTGGTCATCGCGCCACTGGTGCTCGCGCTCGCGGTGGATCCCCGCTGGGCCTGGCTTGCATGCATCGCGGGACTTGCGCTGGGGCCCGCCGCGTACATTGCCGGCGTGCGCCTCGCCGGTCGGGCCTACGACTCCCGTGCGGGCAAACTGCTCGGGGCAGTGACCTAGGAGAGCGAGCATGTTGGTGGCACACGTCGTACCATGGTGCGCATGAGTGAGCCCATGACCCCCGCGCCCCAGACCGACCTCCCGCAGGGCGGCACCGCCACGATCGAGCGCACCACGGTGCGCGAACTGGCCGAGCCCGGCGATGCCGAACGCTTCGCGCACTACGTGCGCAAGGAAAAGATCATGGAGTCCGCGATGAGTGGCGAGCCCGTGATTGCGCTGTGCGGCAAGGTGTGGACGCCAGGTCGCGACCCGCAGAAGTTCCCCGTGTGCCCGCAGTGCAAGGAAATCATTGACGGCCGTTTTGGTCCCGAGGACGGCGGCGAGTAGCCCCCAACCACCTGACGATTGCCGCTGAGGCGGCGACGCATCGGCTCAATGCCTGAAGGTGTGGCCACCGCGCCGTAGGCTAAGAGCGTGGATTCCCAGGAACAGCTCGAGCCCGAGGGCAACGTCGTAACACGCCTGGACGATGCCTGGGTCACCATTGTGTGGAACGATCCCGTCAACCTGATGAGTTACGTCACCCACGTATTTCAGAGTTACTTTGGCTTCACTCGTCAGGCGGCCGAGGCGCGCATGCACGAGGTTCACGAGCACGGCAAGTCCGTGGTGTCCTCCGGGGGTCGCGAAAAGATGGAAGTCGACGTGCAGGCGATGCACGGCTACGGACTATGGGCGACCATGCAGCGGAGTGGCCAGTGAGAGGATTCGCCGAGCGCGACGGGGTAGCCGTCGCCGAACTAGACGAGGATGAACGGGCGGTCGTGGCGCGCATCGTCGCCGACGTGGGGCTACTCCTCGGGGGAGAGGCCTTCGGAATGCAGTCCGAGCCCGTCCGCCCCGAACGCGACGAGGCAGACGAGATCTTCGCTCACTTGGCCGGACTGGAGGATTCGCTCGCCGAGCCGAACGACCCGGCCATCCTGCGGTTGCTTCCCAACGCCGCACCCACCGACCGCGAGGTGGCGAGCGAGTTCCGTCGCCTGACCGAAGGCGATCTGCGCGACACCAAGGTGCGCCGACTGCGCACCATGTGGGAGCAATTGAGCGAGGACGGACCCGAGTGGGAAGTCGAGCGGCAGGACGCGATGGCGACCGCTGCGGCACTGACCGACATTCGGCTCGTGCTTGCCTCGCGACTCTCGCTCAATACCGACGAGGACGCGGACCGGCTCCATACGGAGATTCAACTTGCCGAGCATGCCCTCGACACGGACGCCGAGGACGACCTGATGGTGGACCCCGAGCGCGTGTGGCTCGGAATGCTGTACCAGGCGCTCACGTGGCTGCAGGAGTCTCTCGTCACGTTCGTCGTGAACAGCGAGGAGAGTGACAGCAATGAATGACTCACCGATCGGCGTCTTTGACTCAGGCGTGGGGGGCCTGACGGTCGCGCGGGCCATCATGGACATGATGCCGGCGGAGTCCATCCATTATGTGGGAGACACCGCGAACGGTCCCTACGGCCCGCTGCCCATTTCGGCCGTACGCACGCACGCGCTTGACATCATGGACCAGCTCGTCGAGGACGGGGTCAAGCTGCTGGTCATTGCGTGCAACACCGCATCGGCCGCCGTCCTGAGGGATGCCCGTGAGCGCTTCAGCCGCGAACGCGGGGTGCCCGTGGTCGAGGTCATCGTGCCAGCCGTCCGGCGCGCCGCCGCGCAGACTAAGTCGGGGCGCATCGGCGTCATAGGAACGACCGCCACCATCACCTCTGGTGCGTACGACGATGCGCTGGCGGCGGCACCCGACGTCACCCTGTTCTCGCAGGCCTGCCCTAGCTTTGTGCCGCTGGTCGAGAGTGGCATCACCGCGGGCCCACAAGTGGTCGAGGTGGCGCGCGAATACCTCGTGCCCCTGCAGGAAGCGGACATCGATACGTTGATTTTGGGCTGCACGCACTACCCGATGCTCCAGGGCGCGATCGGCTACGTGATGGGCGAACGGGTGACGCTGGTGGACAGCGCGACGGAGACCGCGATCGACGTTTTCCGCGCACTGGCGGCGAACGGCCTCGAGCGCACCGCGTCAGCGCCACCGATCCACCGCTTCTTTGCGACCGGGGAACGCGCGGACTTTGAGTCCCACGCGCAGCGGTTTTTAGGTCCCGTGGTCACCCAAGTGGAATCATTGGGCGCATGAGACTGACAGTTGTGGGCTGCTCCGGCGCCGTCCCGGGCCCGGCATCACCAGCATCGTGCTACCTGATCGAAGCCGACGACGCGGACGGTCGCACCTGGCGACTGGTGCTCGACATGGGCTCCGGCGCGCTCGGGGCGCTCCAGCGCTACTGCGACCCGTTGGAGATTGACGCGGTGGCAATCTCGCACCTGCATCCCGATCACTGCGCGGACCTTGCGGGCCTGCATACGTACCTCTCGTACCACCCCGACGGACCGGCGGAGACGCTCGTCTACGGCCCCTTCGGTACTGCGAGCCGCATCGACGAACTGCGCGGTGAGGGTACCCACACCCGCGCGCTGACGACCTTTGCCTGGCAGACGGGCACACCCGTCCGGGTTGGTCCCATCACCATCGAGGTGGAGTCCGTGGTTCACCCCGTACCCGCGTATGCGATGCGCATCGAGGGTCCGAGCGAGTTGGAGTCGCGCGAGTCTGCCGTCATCGCCTACTCCGGCGACACGGACGTGTGCGCCGGTCTCAAGAAGGTTGCCTCCGGCGCCGACGTGTTCCTGTGCGAGGCCAGTTTTCTCGATAGCGATAACGCGCCCGAGGGGATGCACATCACCGCGCTGAACGTGGGCAAAGTCGCGCAGCAGGCGGCGTGCGACCGGCTGGTTGTGACGCATCTTCCCCCGTGGGCGGATCCCAATGCCACACGCGTGGAGGTCGGGATGCACTACCGGGGGGCGCTCGACATCGCGCGCCCAGGCATGCATATCGTCGTCTAAGCGCTCATCGCCTAGGCTCGTGCCATGACTACACCCCGCGCCGATGGCCGTTCCCTTGACCAACTCCGCCCTGTGAGCTTTGAGCGCGGCTGGCAGCCCTCCGCGGAGGGCTCGTGCCTCGTGACCTTTGGCAACACCCGCGTGCTGTGCTCCGCGTCGTTCACCGAGGGAGTTCCGCGCTGGAAGAAGGGCTCCGGCGAGGGGTGGGTCACCGCCGAGTACGCGATGCTTCCCCGCGCCACCGACACGCGCAACGGTCGCGAGTCCGTGCGTGGAAAGATCGGCGGCCGCACCATGGAGATCAGTCGCTTGATCGGCCGCTCGCTGCGCGCCATCGTCGACGTCAAGGCGCTGGGCGAAAACACCATCGTGCTCGACTGTGACGTGCTTCAGGCCGACGGCGGCACGCGCACCGCGTCGATCACCGGCGCCTACGTGGCGCTCGCGGACGCGATCGCTTGGGGCAAGGCCAGCGGCGCCATCAAGGCAAACGCCAACCCACTGACGGACTCCATCTCCGCGATTTCGGTAGGAATCATCGATGGCCTGCCCATGCTTGACCTGCCCTATGAGGAGGACTCGCGTGCGGAGACCGACATGAACGTGGTGATGACCGGCTCCGGCGGTTTCGTCGAGGTGCAGGGCACTGCGGAGGGCAAGACGTTCTCCAAGCCCGAGCTCGACGAGCTTCTTGAACTCGCGACCACCGGCAACCTCGAGCTGACGCTGATGCAGCAGGCGGCGCTCGCGGTCGACCTGGGCAAGTAGCCATGGCTTCCCATGCATCGGGCGGCACGGCCGCCGGCGTGCGTCTCGCGATCGCGACGCACAATGCGCACAAAGTGGGGGAGATCTGGTCCATCCTGGAGCCGCTCGTCCCGGGGCTGACCCGCGACGCCGTAGCCGATGCAGGCTCGCTTGGCGCCCCGGCTCCCGTCGAGGACGGGGTCACCTTTGAGGCCAACGCGCTGATCAAGGCTCGGGCGCTGTGCGAGGCGACGGGAGTGGCCGCGATCGCGGACGACTCCGGCATCTCGGTGGGCGTCCTCGGTGGCGCACCCGGAGTGTTCTCCGCCCGCTGGGCGGGGTCTCACGGGGACGATGCGGCGAATCTGCAACTGCTGCTCGACCAGCTGGGCGACGTGCCCGACGAACACCGGGACGCGCAGTTTGTTTGCGCCGCGGCGCTCGTGACGCCTGACGGCCACGAGTACGTCGAGGTGGGTCGCATGCTGGGTCACGTGACGCGCGAGCCTGCCGGCGGCGGGGGATTCGGCTACGACCCCATCTTTGTGGCCGAGGGCTTCGACGTGACCACCGCGGAGATCACCGCCGAGCAGAAGAATGAGATCTCGCACCGTGGAGCCGCGTTTCGCGCGCTGGCGCCCCACGTCGCCGCCGTGCTCGGCTAGTCCTTCCTCCGGCGCAACTCAGTGGTCGTTAAGGCGCACCTTGGCGTCCCTGGAGTTGCATTTCGGGGAGAAGGTGGTGATGGCGAGAGCTAGGGCAACACTCCGCAGTGGGCGAGGGCTTGGCGCAGCAGCACGTCCTGGCCGCCGGTCATCTCGCGAGCCACCTCTTCGCTGGCGGCTTCCTCGGGGCTGAGCCACACAATGTCGAGGGAGTTTTGGCTGGGCTCGCAGTCGCCATCGACGGGGACCACAAAGGCCAACGCGACGGCGTGCTGACGGGTGTCGGTGAAGGGGCCAAAGCCGGGGGTCGGGAAGTACTCGGCAACGGCGAACGGCTGGGGGTTCGTGGGAATGCGCGGCAACGCGACACCACCCAGGTCCTTCTCAAGGTTTCGCATCAGCGCCTCGCGAATCCGCTCGTGGTGCAGGACGCGCCCAGCCACGATTGCCCTGGACATCACTCCGTCGTCCACGCGCAGCAAGAGCCCCACCTCGGTGAGTTCTCCCATGGGGTTGATCCGTACGGGAATCGCGTTGATGTAGAGCAGCGGAAGTTCGCCACGAATCTGCTCAAGTTCGTTCTCGGAGAGCCACCCTGAGGGTTCGGACGGGAGTTCGGCCATGTCGGTCATACCCTCTGTTCTACAGGGTCTCCGCGTGGCCCACACAATGCGCGCCGTGGCATGCCAACCTGGGGTGGGAATGAAGCGCTGCGAAGTCGCGTTACAGCGACCAGAGGGACAGCCCCCACAAGAGAGGAACAGATGGCAACCGTAGATTTGACCACCGAGACGTTTGACGAAATTGTGAGCAAGGACGGCATTGTCCTCGTTGACTTCTGGGCCGAGTGGTGTGGCCCCTGCAAGCGCTTCGCGCCCATCTTCGAGCAGTCCTCGGAGGACAAGACCGAGATCGTGCACGCCAAGGTTGACACCGAGGCCCACCAGGAGCTCGGCGCCAAGTTCGGCGTCACCGCTATCCCCACGCTGATGGCATTCCGCGACGGCGTCATGGTCTTCAACCAGGCCGGCGCACTTCCCGGCCCCGCGCTTCAGCAGCTGGTCGAGGCCGTCGAGACGCTCGACATGGACGAGGTCCGCGCCAAGATCGACGAGCACGACGCGACCGAGCACTAAGACTTAAGTCCCCGCCACGCCGAGAGGCGCTCGGAAGACTCAACGACGTAGGCCCCCACCCGGTACCGGGTGGGGGCCTACGTCGCTTTTCAGCGGTGGTGCTGCACCTGCGCTTACATCAGCGCCACTTTTTCGACGTTCTTGCTCCCAGATGCAAGCGCAGGAACATAGCGGGCCAGAAACACCGCTGGGGTGGTGCGCGAGGCGGGACTTGAACCCGCACGTCCGAAGACACTGGTTCCTAAGACCAGCGCGTCTGCCAATTCCGCCACTCGCGCGTGCGCAGCACTACCGAGGCAGGCCGCGCGTAAAGAATACGCGATGGCCGGGCCATGGCTCAACGCACGTCGCTCGCGCGCGTTTGCACCGGCGCATCGTCCGTCGTGTGCCTCGGCGCATCGTCCCACGTGTGCCTCGGCACATCGTCCGTCGCGGCTAGGAGTCGATCCCCAGGTCGCGGCGGAGCTTGGCCACGTGGCCGGTCGCCTTGACGTTGTACTGCGCCAGCGCGATACGGCCGTCCATGTCCACCACAAAGGTGGACCGGATGGAGCCGGTGACGATCTTGCCGTACGAGTTCTTCTCGCCCCACGCGCCGTAGGCGTCCTGCACGGTCTTCTCCGGGTCAGACACCAGAGGGAACGTGAGCCCCTCCTCGGCGCGGAACGTCGCGAGCTTCTCGGGGGTGTCCTTGGAGATGCCCACAACCTCATAGCCTGCGGCGGCCAGCGCTCTCAGCGAGTCGCGGAAGTCACAGGCCTGTGTGGTGCAGCCGGGAGTCATCGCGGCCGGGTAGAAATACAGGATCACGTTCTTGCCGCGGTGCTCGGACAGCGTGAACGTGCCCTCGTCGGTGGGCGCGGTGAAGTCAGGAGCTTCATCGCCGATGCTCAGTTTGTTTTCGCTCATACGATCCACGATATCGCCCGTGGGGGGCTAGCAGAACAGCGCCAGCACACGTGGATTTCACACCTCGCCCATCTGCCTGCTAAAGTTGTCAGTCGCACCGGTTGCCGGTGCAAATGCGCCATTAGCTCAATTGGCAGAGCAACTGACTCTTAATCAGTGGGTTCGGGGTTCGAGTCCCTGATGGCGCACCGATAGACAGAAGGGCCCGGTCCACACGGACCGGGCCCTTCTGCGTGTGGCTAAGTGATGCGATGGGCGGTGCGATCGCACAGGGGCAGCCAGCCGTCCTCAGGACGCCACTCCCACGAGATGCGCTGAGTGTTCCCGTCGCTACTAAACACAATCGTCGCGCGCTCGTGTGGTCCGGTGATTGTCCAGGTGGAGGCATCCACGGTCATGGTGTAGTCGCGCGCAAAGCCGTGATTCTCGATGCTGCGCGCGAAGTATCGCTCGGCATCGTCGTCCCACCCCATCAGTGTCAACGTGTCGAACGGGCCGTTTGCGCGTTCGTCCTGGATCACAAAGTAGTGACCGGAATGCCATCGCGCCGAATGGATGCTCGTCCACGGCGTGGATCCGGCATGGGGGTTCAATGTGGACTGGTCGTCACCGCCGTACGAACTTCCCTCGGCGTGCCAGTCGCCCAGGAATACTTCCAACGCACGGTGCGGCTCAGTGTGCTCAGGTGTGGTGCTCATGGGTTTCGCCTACCTTCCTGTGAGATGCGGGATGTTGGTCCTTCCGTCACTTTTTCATTGTGTCGCGGCAATGCGCGGCTCGCGAGCGAAGGCAGGCAACGCAAAGAGGGCCCGGTCCACGTGGACCGGGCCCTCTTTGCGTTGGGGGAACGTCTAGCCGAGCGAACCGTCCGACGAGAACACGAGTCCCAGGGCAACCTGTCCCTGCTGGATCGCGGTCTTGGTCAGCGGGCCACCGGCGTCCAGCGACTGGAAGTCGTTGAACTCCAGTCCGTACGTGTCCTGGAGTCCCAGCTGGCAGAATGCGCGCTCGGGGCACTCGGGAGGTCCACCAAGCGAGATGGGGCCACAGGTGGAGGCGAGCTCGCTGAGCGAAGTCACGCCGTACTGGTCGGCAAACGCCGTGGTGACGGCAAAGGCGTTCTGATCCTGAGCGGCCGAGGGCTCGGCGTACTTGAGTCCTGCGTCGCCACCAAGCTCGGTCAGTGCGGTGACCGTCTCGGTGATGTCACCTGAAGCAACCGGCTCAGCATCGTCGCCGTTGGCAGCGATATTGAAGTACTCCGCAGCGGTGGCGGCGTATTCGGGCACGATGTTGACCTCGCCGGAGATGAGAGCCGGCATGTAGGTCTCGCGGTTACCAACGTCGCGGACCTCGACGTCGTAACCCGCGTCGCGCAGGATCACGGCGTAGATCTCCGCCACGGTGATGTTCTCCGTGAAGTTCGCGGCACCGACGATGACGTCACCGGAGCCGGTGCTGGGCGCCTTGAGCGCGTTGTCATCCACCCACTGCTGGGCGACGTCCTTGGACGTCTGGCGGTCGATGTCGACGGCCTTGTTGAGGGCAATGAGCTGGTCGGTGTCGAGCGCGGCGGACACCACGTTAAGGGCCTCGGCGACGGCGGGCTGCGCGTCGTAGAACTCCGCGCCGATCTCGGGGATCAGGTTGTCGGAGTTCTGTAGCTGCTGGTCGTCGGCGAGCACCACGAGCTTGTCGCCGGGGACGGGCAGGCATTCCTGAGCCATGGCCGAGTCGCTCGTCGCGGGGGCCGAGGTGTTGGACGTTGACGGTGCCGCGGATGCGTCGTCGTCGGAGCTGGAAGAACAGCCGGCAAGTGCAAGAACTGCTACTGCCGAAGCGGCCATAAGGCCTTGTCGGATGTGCATGGGGACTCCTCGATATTAGGGACGGACACCTTGAGAACCACGCTGCGAGGGCAATTGTTCCCCGCGGCGCACATTTCCAGGGTATTTGACGTTCGCGGCCCGCTGCAGTCCGGATGGGGCGAACGTGACCACATCGTGACTGACGGTCTACGCGCTCGCTTTAGCGGCGGCCGCGACGGCCCGTAACTGTGGAGGCGTGACGCGGCGCTGCAGGCGCCCGAGCACCGCGTCGGTGGTCAACGCCACGACTGCGACGATGATGCCGCCCGCCAGGACTTGCCCGTAGCGCTGTGTGGCGATTCCAGTGTTAATGATGACGCCTAGCCCGCCGCCTGCGACAAGCGCGGCCAGTGGCACGGTGGCGACCGTCTGTACCGAGGACGTGCGCAGACCCGCGGCGATGAGTGGCACCGCCAGCGGCAACTCCACGCGGGTGGCAATCTGGAAGCGCGTCATCCCGATGCCCCGGGCGGCGTCGCGTACATCCGGGTCGACGTCCGCCATCCCAGTGAAGGAGTTGGTCAGGATGGGTGGGAACGCGAAGATTGCCGCCGCGATGATGACGGCCTTATTGCCAAAGCCAATAGCCGATGCGGCGAACAGGGTGAGGAGCGCGAGTGTGGGCATCGCGCGGGAGACGTTCGAGACGATGACGGTGGCGGTTCCGCCCTTGCGCACGTGACCTAGGTAGACGCCGAGGGGCAGCGCCAGAATCGCGGCAATCGTGACGGCGGCGATCGACATCAGCATGTGCTCGATGCCGAGTGCGATGATCGAGTCGTTCGCCCACGTCCAGCCGCCGTCGAATGTGGAGGTGGTGATTCCATTGGCGCCGGTCCAATTCTGGGCGGTCGTCAGGTAGCTCCAGGCGTCTTCTATGGTGCTCATGAGGCGCTCTCCACCTGGGTCCGTGCCGCCTGACGAGACGCGCGGGAGCCGCGCTTACCCTGGGGCCGGTTCCACGGCATGGCGAGCCGCCCGACGGCCAGCAGCAGCACGTCCAGAATCAGTGCTAGGGCCAAGCAGAGCAGTGCACTGGTGGCGATTTGGGCGCGGTAGTCGGACTGCAGGCCGCGGAACATCAACTGACCGAGCCCGCCGTAGCCCACCACCACGCCAACAGTGACCAGCGCAACGGTGGAGACGGTCGCGAGGCGCAACCCAGCGATCATGCTGGGCAGGGCGTTCGGAAGTTCGACCGAGAACAAAAGTTTGGTGGGGGAGTAGCCCAGGCCCTTTGCTGCATCAACCACGTCCGGATCTACCCCTTCGAGACCGACGACGATGTTTCGCACCAAGATGAGTAGCGCGTAGATGACGAGTCCGATGAGGACCGTGGTGCGGCCGATGCCGGTGTAGGGGGCGAGAAGCGCGAACAGGGCGAAGGACGGAATCGTGTACAGCACCCCGGTGAAGCCCATGATGGGGCCGGACAGGCGAGGGATGCGACGAGCGAGGATCGCGAGGGGTAGCGAAATTGCGACCGCGATGACCACCGCGAGCACCGTCAGTTCGATGTGGATGACGAGCGCATCGACCACCTCGCTCCAGTTTCTTTCCAGGTATTGCCACGAGAACCACGGGTTCGGAGGCGCATCCATACGCCCGACGTTACCGCGCGACACACCGATTCCGCATATTCGCCGCGGGTCCGGACGCGATAGCGTGTCGGCATGGAGCATTCCGGAATCACGTTCACCGACGTTCGCAAGGAATACCCCGACGGCACTGTCGCGGTGGGCTCGCTCGACCTCACGGTCAAGCCGGGCGAGGTGCTGACGCTGGTGGGGCCATCGGGGTGCGGCAAGTCGACAACGCTGCGCATGGTGAACCGGCTCGTGGAGCCCACCTCCGGCAGCATCACCGTTGACGGCACCGACATTTTGAGCCAGGACCCGGTGGAACTGCGCCGCAGCATCGGCTACGTAATTCAGCATGTGGGGCTGTTCCCTCACCGTACGGTCGCCCAGAACGTCGCCACCGTGCCCGGACTGCTCGGTTGGTCCAAGCAGGACACCACCGCCCGGGTAGAGGAGTTGCTGAGCCTCGTGGGGCTTCCAGTGGATACCTATGGGCCCCGGTACCCGCACGAACTCTCCGGCGGCGAGCGTCAGCGAGTGGGGGTGGCCCGAGCGCTCGCGGTGCGCCCGCCCGTGCTACTGATGGATGAGCCGTTCGGCGCGGTGGACCCGCAGGGTCGCCGCCGTTTGCAGGGCGAATTCCGGGAACTCCAGCGGTCCCTTGGCACCACCGTCATGATGGTGACCCACGACATTCGTGAAGCCGTGCTCTTGGCCGACCGCATCGCGGTGTTCTCCCGTGGAGGGGTCCTCGAGCAGCTCGGCACCCCGGAGGATGTCACGGAGCGCCCGGCCAATGACTTCGTCGAAGACTTCCTCGCCGACTTCGACGCCGCGCCCAAGAAGTAAGTCCGCAGCGGCAACGCTGGGCTAGTTGTCGCGGTCGCCGGCCTGTTCGGTGTGCTGACGATCGGCACTGAGGGGCGCGTCTACGGTGCCCGTGGTGGGCTGGTCGGTCACTACGGCATCGGCGTCCGGCGTGGCGGCGGCCTCGGCAGCCGCCACGCGCCGCTCTCGTCGTGAACCCCCACTCGGCTTGTCGGCACGAGACTTGCTGGTCGTTGACTTGCTGACGCCCGCTTTCGCCGCGCGGGTCTTGGCCGCGAGTGTTGAGGAACTGAGGGAGTCGCGCAACTTAGACGACTTGGATGTTCCACGGTCGCGAGCGGCACGGGGTTCCTTGTCGCGGCCCTCACGCCAACGACGACGCCACCAGGAACCGCGCCCCGAGGCCAAGGCCTCGGCCTCACGCTCAGCGCGTCCCTCGGCCTCCAGCTCGAGCCGCCGGCGACGGCGGCGGCGCCCGGTCGTGATGATGCGGTAGAAGGCAAAGCCCATGCCGATGAAGATGAAGAAGACCAGGATGGGGACGAAGATCGCGATCAGGCTCAGTGCCACAGCGGTGGCGTCCTCGGCGAACGATGCGAGGGGGGCGCCGGTGCCGCCCGTGGCGGCATTGACGGCGGGCCGAGAGGCGGCCTTGCCCATGTGCACGGCCGCAGCGATGAGCGCGCCCACGACACCTGCGATGAGAGGGTTTTCTTTCCAAAAGTTCGAGTCATCGACGACGGTCGACGCTGCTGCGGCCGCGAAGATAATGCCGCCGACGACCGGGCGCACGATCGACTGCAAGAGGTCGTTGACGTGGTCGACACCGGGGATCTTGTCCAGTACCAGCTCGAGCGCGAGCAGCGCGAGAGCGATGATGATCGCGGGCCACGACTCGAGCCACGCGAGCTGCGACGGCAGATCAATGAAGGATGTAAAGCGTGCAAAGAGGCCCACGATGACGAGCGGAATGAAGGCGTTGAGCCCTGCCGCGGCCGCTAGGCCCGCGCCCGTAAGTGCTGCGATCATGCGTTGTCCTCCTGCTGCCCCATCCGGTGGCGTCCGCTCAACGATAGCCTGCCTGAGCGCTCACGACCACGTCGAGCGGGTTCGTGCCCTAGGGCAGTAAAACGACGTAGGCCCCGGAACCGTGAGGTTCCGGGGCCTACGTACTTGTGGGTGGCTAACGGGACTTGAACCCGCGACCCCCTCGACCACAACGAGGTGCTCTACCACCTGAGCTATAGCCACCATCGGCCGCATAAGCGAGCCAGCGAAAAGTGTACCTTGATTACGCCGATGCCGACGACGCCGGGTCGTCACTCACCGCAGCGGCACCCGCCTTTGCGGTGTCGGAATCCGGTCCTGGCTGCGGCACAAAGACCACTTCGCGGTAGTAACGCAGTTCGCGGATCGAGTCCTGAATGTCTCCGAGGGCGCGGTGATTGCCTGTCTTATCAGGGGCGTTGAAAAAGACGCGGGGGTACCAGCGTCGGACGAGCTCCTTGATGGAGCTGACGTCGACGACTCGGTAGTGCAGGTGGTCCATGAGTTCCGGCATGTCGCGATCCAGGAACATCTTGTCCATGCCCACGGTGTTGCCCGCGAGGGGCGCCTTGCCGTGCGGCACGTGGGCGCGCACATAGTCGAGCACCTGGCGCTGCGCGTCTTCCATCGTGGTGCCGCCGGCGAGTTCGGGAAGCAGGCCCGACTCGACATGCATGTTGGTGACAAAGTCGCCCATCTGCTCGAGTGCCTCGGGCGACGGCTTGATGATGACCGAGACCCCCTCGCCAAGCACGTTGAGCTCGGCATCGGTGACGAGGCAGGCGACCTCAACCAGCGCATCGGCTTCGATGTCCAGGCCGGTCATTTCACAGTCGATCCATACAAGGGGTACGTCAGGCATACCTGCACTCTAACGAACCCTGCCCACGCTCACTTTCCGTTCGCGGCACCCGGCCACGCTCCAGTTGCGGTTGACAGTCGGCCGATGAAGTGGTTAGTTGGTCTGGTAACTAACCAACTGACAGGGGCAAGTGTGGACGACGGACGGCCGATCTTCCTGCAGATCGCGGAGAGCCTTGAGGGCCAGATTCTTGACGGCTCGATGGCAGAGGGGTCCCAGGTGCCCTCGATCAACGAGCTGGCGGCGTTTCACCGCATCAATCCCGCCACCGCTCTTAAAGGAGTGAACATGCTGGTAGACGCGGGCCTACTGATCAAACGCCGCGGCATCGGCATGTTCGTCGCCGACGGTGCTCGGGGGGCACTCCTGGCACAACGCCGAGCTGAATTTCAACGCGCTCATGTCGCCCCACTCACCGCCCGAGCCAAGGCGCTCGGCATCACCATCACGGAACTACAGCACATGACACAAGAGGAGATGCGATGACAGCCATCGTCGAGGTTAAGAACCTCACCAAGAGCTTCGGCAAGGTCAAGGCCGTCCAGGACGTCACCTTTGAACTAGAGGAGGGCGGCATTCACGGTCTGCTGGGCCGCAACGGTGCCGGCAAGACCACCGTGATGCAGTTGCTCACGGGCCAGGACTTCGCAACGGCCGGGTCCGTGAGGATCTTCGGCGAATCCCCAGTCGAGAATCCCGACGTGCTCAGTCGCATCTGCTTCATTAAGGAGTCGCAGGCATACCCGGACGGATTCAAAGGCAAGCACGTCCTCAAATCTGCGCCGTGGTTCTTCCGCAACTGGGATCAAGAGTTCGCTGACCGTCTGGTCGCGGACTTCAACGTCCCGCTGGATCGCTATATGAAGAAGCTGTCGCGCGGTCAGCGCAGCGCCATTGGAGTGATCGTGGGCCTCGCCTCGCGTGCCGACCTGACGTTCTTTGACGAGCCCTACGCGGGGCTCGACGCAGTGGCCCGTCACCGCTTCTACGATCACCTGCTTGCCGACAACGCCGAACACCCGCGAACCGTGGTCATGTCGACCCACCTCATCGACGAGGCAGCGAACCTGTTGCAGCGAGTGCTGGTGATCGATGAGGGCACGATCGTCATCGACGCGGATGCCGACGAACTGCGCGCGTCCGCCACCACCCTGGCCGGCAAGGCCGCTGACGTCGAGGACTTTGTTGAAGGACGAGAGGTCCTGGACAGGTCCCGGCTCGGAGGGCTGGCCACGGCGACCGTAGCCGGACTGAGCGACACGGACCGACGCGCCGCGGCATCGGCCGGACTCGAGCTCGGCCCCGTGTCATTGCAGGAACTCATTGTGCGCCGCACCGGTGGCACCGAATCACCTCAGGAGAATGTCGCATGACCTCTACGTTGACAGCACCAGCGCCAAGCGTGGCTCCGGCGGCCCCGCACCGTATCTGGAACGTGGTCCGCATGCACGTCGCGAACCCCTTCCCGACGCTCGTCATGCCGTGGCTCGTCACCCTGGCGATCTTTGGTCTCAACCTCGCCATCGAGCTGATGGTGGTCAGAGCCGCCGGCGGCGTCGACAACCTCGACGAAAATGCGTTCCAATACAACGGCGGCATCAGCTGGATCGCCATCTTCATGCTGATCACCGCGGTACAGGCCATGAACCTGACTTTCCGCTTCGCGCTGGGATTCTCGGTCACTCGACGGGATTTCTACCTGGGTAGTTCGCTGTACTTCGCGATGCTGTCGGTGCTGTACGCGACCGGCATCACCGTGATGGCCGCGGTGGAGCGCGCGACGGATGGGTGGGGAATGCACGCGGCGTTCTTCGCCCCCTGGGGTCTCGTCAATCAGCCCCTGGCCGCAGTGTGGGCTGTGTTCGTTTTGGGATTGCTGCTGTTCTTCTTCCTCGGTGTGGCTGCCGCGACGCTGTGGGTCCGCTGGAAGGCCTACGGACTGTACGCGTTCTTCCTCACGCTGGCGGTGATCGTCGTTGGTTTCGGCTGGCTGGTCACAGCAACGGATAACTGGTCAGCGGTGTGGGACTACCTGTCGGGACACTCGGCAGTACAACTGGCGGCGGGGACGCTGCCCTTCACCCTGATCTGCGCGGTCGCTGGTTTTCTGTTCCTGCGCCGCGCTACGCCGCGGGCCTAATGCCAAGCCGGCCGATGCATCGGCCGGCTTGGTTCTGCTGCCCTCAGTCCGAGGAAACGAAGCACGAGCTGGACGGCTGACCGCCTTCGGGGAAGGCGTTGGCGAGGGCATCGGCAAACCGCTTTCCTCGCTCGGTGTATCCCGCGCTCGTGAAATGGATGCCGTCGTTGATGAACCACGCGTCTTTAACCTCGGAGCGCCAGTCGTAAACCCTCAGATTGGGGTAGCGCTCGCAAGCCTTCTTGAGTTCGTCCGACATCTCGGTCATGCCCGAGTCGTCCCACGGGCCCTTGGTCTTCAGGGTCTTGACAGTGGGCCACAGCACGGGCGCACCGTTGACCTCGTCCATGATGAGGTCGATGCGCTTGGCGAGGGGGTAGGAGCCGCCTACCGCCTGGTTGGCGACCTCGTTGGTGCCCATTGCGATGACCCAGCAACCGTTGTAGCCCGAGTCGATCTTGGCCTTGACGGCCTCTTGCGCGTTGGGCTCGTCGTGCCAGCGCTCGACGATGGACCGGGCGCCCTTGACGTCCGTAGAGGCGTCTTGCACGCCCACGCGCTTATATTGGGCGATGACCTGGTCGGACTCCGCGAGGCCGCCCCCGGGGATCAGTCCGAGCGAGGTTGAGTCGCCCACGTGCACGACCTCCGTGCACGAGGTCATGGTGGCTGACGTGGGGGGATCGGCGATGGCCGACACCTTGTCGTCCGGGGTGGATTTGGGCGTAGCGCTGGTGTCCGCGACGACAGGGGGCACGTGGTCCGTGGGCGTCGGGGTCGGGGACGGCGTGCTCGACCCGCTCTCCACCGGGGTCGGGCTCTGTGTCTGCGACACCTCCGCGACAGGGGATTGACTTGAGGCCAGCTGCGCCTCGGACGAATTGGACACCACAGCACTGCACGACACGAGAGTCGCACCCATGGCGACCACCAATACGCTGCCGACGACGGCGTGGATTCGCGGGGGCTTCACCCCGTGACGCAAGGCATCCGCCTCGCCGTCAGCGAATGTGCTGTGAACGTGTTGGGCGCCCACGCCGGGCGTGACCCGCACCGGAGACAGCGGGGAGCGGAAGGAGCGCTGGAGTGAGGCACGCAGACCGTAGATGCGGATGGGGTTTTCCACGAGAGTCCAACTGGCGGTCGCTAGCGCGAGGGTGAGCGCCAAGGCGAGGCTGCCACGCAACCATGGCTGGTCAGCCAGGAACGCTGCGGGCATCAGCGCGATGATGGGCATGTGCCACAGGTAGATACCGTACGACCGCTCGCCAATCCACCTCAAGGGGGAGACCGACAGCCACCCGGCGACTCTTGACCCTGGGTGGGCGGCCGCAGCAATGACCGCCACCGTGCCAAGGGAGAGCACTAAGATCCCGTAGGTGTACAGGCTGGTCGAGTACTGGTCGGTGGTGATCGCCAAGTAGGCGATGACCGCCAGGCCGGTAACGCCCACAATGTCGAGCCAACGTGGGGCTGGTCGTTCGTCCCATGCAGGCACGCCGAGCCGCGCGGATCGCGTGCGTGCGGCGTGCAGGAATATTGCCAAGGCGGCGCCGATGAGCACGCCACCGGCGCGGGTGTCGGTGCCCTCGTAGACACGGGTGTGGTCGAAGCCCGGCTCAGTGAGCCAGTACATGAGCACAAACGATATGGCGGCCAGCCCGCTCGTCAGGATGCCCACGCGCACGTACTGTCCGCGCCGCAGGTGGAGCAACGCGAGCAGGATCAGCGGCCAAATTAGGTAGAACTGTTCCTCCACCGCGAGGGACCACAAGTGGTCAAAGGGGGAGGGGCCAGCGGTTTGCTCGAAGTAGGAGTTGCCGCTGAAGATGTCGGCCCAGTTGGTCACGTAGAACGTGGCAGCGAAGGAGTCGCGAAGCCTTGCTCCCACCTGTGACGGTGCAACGATGAGGGTCGCGACGATCACCGACGACAGCACCAGCACGAGCGCGGGCAGGAGACGACGAGCACGACGCAACCAGAAATTTCCAAGGTTGAGATTGCCGCGGCGCTCCCACGTGGACATCAGAATTGACGTGATCAGGAACCCGCTGAGCGTGAAAAACACGCCCACGCCGAGTAAACCACCGGGTAGCCACGGCGCATCGAAGTGGTAGGCGAGAACCCCCGCGACTGCGATAGCGCGGATTCCATCAAGTCCTGGCCGGTAACGGCCGGCTGATGTTACTGGCCGTGGCATGGAGGTTCCTCGTGCGTCTCGCGTCTCCCCGCAACGGGAAGGCTGGTCACTCCATTATCAACCGAAGTGGCTCGCTCGGGGCGCGCCTCGCCGGAGCAAAATCTGGGTGAGCGGCCCGACACTTGATGTCGAGTAAGGAGTTGGTCGTGCTCTTAACGATCACGCACCGTGATGTGTTGCCAACTACCCCAGCGGAGAAACATTGACGAGCAGGACGGCCGCATTTCCATCGATCTCGTCGTTCATCACATTCATGAGCCAATCCGCGGACTTGACGGTGTACATGACACCATCCTTGGGCTGCGTGGCGCTTTCCTCTACCGTGAACCCGGATGAGGCCAGCTGGTCCAGGTAGGACCGTTGTGCGGCTGCATCCGCAACGTAAAACGTCGCATTGCCCAGCGACGAGCCACCGAGTTCAGTCCACGTAGCGATGAGAATCTGGTCGCTGGGGGTCGGGATTGCGGCTGGCCACTCGTCGGGCAGGGAGCCAGCTGCGACCTTGTCGCCGTCGTCACCAGAGTCGCTGTCCTCGGCGAGCTTCTCGAGGAGTTCGTCCGCCTTGGCCTGCAGGTCGTCGTCGGCGTCGTCGCCTTCATCCCCGTCGGGTTCGGGGGCATCGGTTGCTTCCACAGCAGCGGTGTCGTCCACGGCGGCGGAGTCCTCGGTGGTGTTGTCGCTTCCTCCGCATCCTGCGAGCATGGTGGCCGCGAGTCCCGTGATGGCGAAAGCAGAGATCTTGGTCCTGATCGTCATGGTGTTCTCCTTAGAGGTTTTACGCGCTCGGTGCGAAGTCTTCAGTAAAGATGGAGTACGAGATGGTGACGTCCGGCGGAGAATTCACGTAGTCGACACGGACCAGGTACTCGCTACCGTTCGACATGTCAGTGGTCGTGCCAAAGACCTCGTCGGTTTGGGACGTCACCGAATAGCCAGCGGCCTCGAGGTCAGACATGAGATCCGTGTAGACGGTGTCATCGACGCCGTCGTAGTACTCGAAGATCCAGAAGTCCGGCGCGAACGCCTGGGCGTGGCCCGCGGGAATGGCCGGCAGGGGCAGGCCCTCGGGCAGGTCGTCGCTAGCGGAGTCGTCGACGGCATCGTTCTCTGAGGTCGCGTCATCGGGCGCATCGGTGTCGGGTTTGTCGACGTTGTTGGCGCCGCCGTCGCCAGACGTATCGTCACTCGTAGTGTCGTCAGTCGGGTCGTTAGCAGGAGAGGAGACTTCCACGTCGGCGACGTCGTCCGCCGGTTCGGGATCAGAAGAGGTAGAACATCCCGCCACGAGGATGAGGGCCGCGAAGGCGGCTGCCGGGCCGGCGATGGCGGACGGGATGGTCGTGCGTGCTCGTTGAGACATGTGGGTCGGTCCTACTCGTCGATCCGAGCGACGGTCATGTTGAGCCCATACTCGCCATCAGTTTCAGTAAGGCCAATGGACACGGCAAGGTCCTCATTCTGCATGAGCTTGACCATCAGGTCGCCAAGATCTTGCGTTCCATTCTCGGTAAAGCCCTTTGACTCGAGGTCTGACACCATCTGGTCCAGAGCTTCGGGGCCGGCAACCTTCATCTGCACCACATGATTGCCCTCTGCCGAGAACGCGGCCAGGATGGTGCCATCGGGAACGACAACTTCCGAGGGCCAGTCGTCGGGCAACGATGCGCCCGAGCCGTCGATATTGACATCAATGTCGACGTCGCCGCCGGTGATGCCCTCGGCGAGTTTCTCGGCGCCCGCCTCGGCGATGTCATTGCCAATGTCGTCGAGCGGATTACTGCACGCGGTCAGCATGGTGGCGGCGGCAAAAGCAATGGCGATGGGTGTTGCGATACGGATGTTCATGATGCCCCCAGCATCGGCGTCCCCACGACCCTGCCGTTCGCGAGTAACGCATACGTTCGAGCCTGGCATGCTCACTGTGCGTCCACAAGCGGACGGACTGTGCCGTTACGCAAATGTCACCTGACGTCGCATGGAATGCCCCCTACATGGGTGGCAATGCCGTTCGGGCACGAGGCGACGGTCGAGTGACTAGCGGTGCCACTTTCCGCGCACATACGGCGTGGGCCACTCGACCTCGACGCCCAGTTCGTGAGCCGCGCGCAGCGCGAAGTGCGGGTCTCGCAGGAACTCGCGGCCGGACATGACTGCATCCGCCTGCCCGCTCGCCACGATCTCCTCGGCCTGTGCCGCGTCTGTAATAAGACCAACCGCGCTGACCGGGATTCCGGCCTCGCGAACCTGCTTGGCAAACGGAACCTGGTAGCCGGGGCCGGCGGTGATTTTCGCATCGGCGGTCAAGCCGCCACTGGAAATGTCGGCAAGGTCGGCACCCGCCTCCTTTGCCCAGGCCGCGACGGTCGCCGTCTCCTCGACGGTCCAGCCGCCCTCGACCCAGTCGGTGGCGGAGAAGCGCACGAACACGGGGACATCCTCGCCGGCCACCCGGCGAACCTCGCGGATGGAGTCGAGCACTATCCGGGCGCGGTTTTCGAGCGTGCCGCCGTACTCGTCAGTGCGCTTATTCGACAGCGGGGAGAGGAACTCGTGCAGCAGGTAGCCGTGCGCGGCGTGCACCTCAAGGACGTCGAAGCCCGCGTCCAGTGAGCGCTGGGCCGCCACGCCGAATGATGCGACGATCTGGCTGATCTCTTCGACGGACAACTCACGCGGGGTGTCGTAACCGTCGAACGCAACAGCAGAGGGGGCAACCGCCTGCCAGCCGCCCTCCGACTCGGGCATCGTCCCGGTACCGGCCCCGTCGCGGTACGTCGACGCCTTGCGGCCGGCATGTGCGAGCTGCACGCCGGCGTGCGCGCCTTGCGAATGAATGAAGTCAACGATGCCGGCCCACGCGTCGCGCTGCTCGTCATTCCAGATGCCCGTGTCCCATGCTGAAATGCGCCCTTCAGGGACGACGGCCGTGGCCTCGCAGAACACCAGCCCGGCACCGCCGCGCGCCTGCGAGCCCAAGTGGACCAGGTGCCACGGGGTGGGGGTCCCGTCCTTCTCCTCGACCGCGTATTGGCACATCGGGGCGACCCAGAGGCGGTTGCGGAAGGTGAGCGACCGCAGTGTCATCGAAGAGAACAGGGCTGACGTGGGCATGGGGGCCTTTCAGGTAAGTGCGGGGCTGACTGCCTCCGGCAACCTCGCAGCCGCCGCGGCTATTCCGACATGGTTCACAGAGCTGAATTTTCCACCTGTCGCCCCTGCGCTTACATCCAGGCGCATTGTTGGGCTTCCAAGCGCCGAGATGTAAGCGCAGGGGGCTCACGGGCGAGAGTCTGGGTGCCCCCGGCAGGATTCGAACCTGCAACCTACGGATTAGAAGGCCGTTGCTCTATCCCTTGAGCTACGGGGGCGTGCGCCGCGGCCGCTCGGGCCGAGTCACGGCACTAGATTATCGGGACGACGGCACAAACGTGAACGACCCCCGACGCGCGCGACCGGTGCGTTCAGTGGTGAACTGTACGTAAAGCCAGGCGCGATAACCTTGTGCAGGCTTTGTAAGGAGGCGCGCGGCACGCATGAGTATTCGGCCCATCAAGACGTGGGCGTACCCCGGTGCGCTCCTTGACGCCTTGGTAGACACGCGACGCGTGGTCTCTGAGGTCGAACTGCCCCTGCCGACCGAGAACGAGCAACAGATCTCCGAACTCGTCGCGAAGATGCTTGACCAGCTCGATCACCACCTGATTCCGCGCGTGCGCGAGGAGGCGTCGCCCGCCATCGTCGTGGTTGCTGGCTCCACTGGCGCCGGCAAGTCGACCGTGGTGAACGCGTTGTTGGGCGAACAGCTCACCGCATCGGGCGTACTGCGCCCCACCACGATGGTGCCTCACGTGTTCCACCATCCACTCGACGGGGCTGTCCTCAGCGAGGTCGCCAAACGCGCCGATGTGATTGCGACGGAGGCGGTGCCGCGCGGGCTGGCGATTGTCGACTCGCCGGACCTTGACTCAGTGCGCGGCGAAAACCGCGAGGTTGCGCAGATGCTGCTCGAGGCTGCTGATCTGTGGGTGTTTGTCACGACGGCCGCGCGTTACGGAGACGCTGTGCCGTGGGACGCCATCCGCCAGGGTGCCGACCGCGGCGCCTCCATTGCGATCGTCCTTAACCGCGTCAGTGTGGACGTGGCGGCCCAGGTGCGACGCGAACTTGTGGATCGGCTCAGCGGCGAGGGCCTCGAGACCCTCCCACTTTTTGTCATTCCCGAGGATGCCGACTCACGCGGCACCGTGCCGCAGGATGTCGTCGGCGGCCTCGGCCGCTGGTTGGACTCCGTCGCTGCAGCATCGGCCGCCACGATTGTTGAGCGGACGCTGCACGGCGCCACGGAATCGGTGAAGGAGTGGCTCGAGACCCTGGCCGAGGCCATGGACGACCAGGCGGCCGTCGCCAAGGACGTGCGATCCGAGGTGCGCCGATGCGCTGCCCAGGCCGAGGCCGAGGGTGGCACGGACTGGTATCGCGAGATTCCGACCGGAGCGGTGAGCTCGCGCTGGGAGCAGTCGACGGCGGAGGGCGGCGCGCTGTTCCGCCTGCGCAATTCTCTGTGGACCAAGCGTCGCACCGCCCGCGAGGCCCGTGAAAAGGCACTGCATGAGATCGAACGGGACGTCATCGAGGCGGTTGAGGCGTCGCTGACCTTCTCCGCAGCATCGGCGTCCGATGCCATGGTCGCCGCGCTCACTGGAGACGACGGCGGGGCGGGCCAGTGGCTCGCATCCCAGCGTGATCCTCGTGACGCCCGCACTTCCCGGGAACGGGCAGCGGCCGATGCCACACGGGCATGGATGGCCACGTGCGACGAGATCGTCACGAACCTTCCTGGTGCCAAGCACGGCATCGCCGTGGTCGGCGAGCCGGGGCTGAAGACCACCATGGCATCGGCGGCACTGGGAGTTGAGGCCGCCCGCACCGCGTTGTCACTGCTGGTGGCACCATCGATGTCGGAGGCACTCGAGCGAGCCCGCGAGGAGCTCGCCGCCGCCCGCCGGTACGCGATCAATCGCGAGGCGCTGGACATGATGAAGCCCACCGACGTGGCGTCGCTGATGCCAGACGCGTCGGCTCGCGTGCGCTTGCGTCGCGCCGAGCTGCGGGGTCTGCTGTGAGCCCTACGTTCCAACACGTCGCCCCACGCGATGAGACGTCCAACCTGCAGGACCGCGTCGACAGGCTGCGGTCGTCGATGGAGTGGGCCAAGGAGGCCATCCCGGTCGATGTTCGGGGCAAGGTCAACGCCACCATTCAGCGCTGCGACGAGCGGCTGGCCTTGGGCGTGGACCACACGGTGGTGGCGCTCGCGGGCGGAACAGGTTCCGGCAAGTCCACGCTGTTTAACGCGCTGGCGGGAGAGGACTTTGCTATCCCCGGCGTTGCCCGCCCCACCACCTCGCAAACGAGCTCGGTGACCTTTGGTGCGCCGGCCGATGCGCTTCTCGACTGGCTCGAGGTCGCCCCGAACCGGCGGCTCGGAGTGGACGTTTTTGTGGCGCCCGTTGTTGACGAGGCTGACGACTCAGCGCCACGGTCGCCGGCCGCATATCCCCAGACTGACTCTCACCACGGTGGCACCGGTAACGCCGCCCAGAATGGTCCGCTCGGTGGACTGATTCTGCTGGACTTGCCCGATCACGACTCGGTGGAGTCGGCAAACCGCGCGGTGGTGGACCGCATCGTGCCGATGTCGGACCTACTGCTGTGGGTGGTGGACCCGCAGAAGTACGCGGACAACGCGCTACACGAGGCCTACCTGCGCGTCGCGAGTGACCACGGTCAGCCCTCGCTCGTGGTCCTGAATCAGGTGGACAGGCTGACCACCGCCGATGCTTGGGAAGTGGCCAAGGACCTCCAGAAGTTGCTCGAGGAGGATGGGCTCACCCATGTGCCGGTCATTCCTGTGAGCGCCAAGACCGGCCAGGGCATGGATGTGCTGCGAGCGGAGCTCGCTGGTGCAGCCGCGCAGCGCACCGTGGCGGCGGAGGCGGTGCGCGCAGACCTCGTCTCCGCCGGCAGGGACCTGGCCCGCGCACTGTCGCGCGACGCCGAGCCGCGCGTTCCCGACATCGAAGAATTTGTGGGCGCTCTCGCCCGAGCGGCGGGAGTGGACGCGCGCGCCGAGGCTTCCGCGGCAGTCGCCGCTGGCCGCGCGAAGAGTGTTCCGCCCCTCCGGCCCGTGCCACTCGCCTCCGTCGAGCGCGAGCGCCTGGACTGGGTGGACGAGGCGACCACGGGCCTGCCGGTGTCGTGGCGGATCGTGGTGGGTGAGGCCGTCGTTGGGGCGCTCAAACTGACGGACGAACTGAATGCGACCATGAGTTCGCTCGAGTGGCCCGAGGTGACGCATGTGGGCGGCATCCGGGGATGGATGTCGCGCGCGACCAGCGGCTCCTCCGCATCCAAGGCGGTGCTGAAGATGGGCCGCGATGCCGTGCGCCAGGTGGTGACGCCCCTGGTCATCGAGCCAACCGAAATGATCCACCAGGCCTACCGCGTGCTCGACGAGCTGACTGAACTCGAATAGCCGACGCGGCGGGACCCAACCAAGAAGGCGGTGCACGATGGCTCAAACCACTACCCAGGGACCCGTGGCTTTCCTCGGCGCAGGAAACATGGCGGGAGCCATTGCGCAGGGAATAGCGAGTGAGCCCGGTGCGCCGCGGATTCGGCTGACGACCGGCTCCTCACGACCCGCCTGGATCGACGGCTTGAGCCAGGTGTCGCATGAGTCGCTGGCCGATGCCCCCGACGCGAACCTGCGCGCTGTCGAGGGCGCGGCTGTGGTCATCCTTGGCGTGAAGCCCTACGCGATCGTGGAGCTTGCTGAGGCAATCTCGCCTGCCCTCGCGGAGGGCACTCTGGTGATAAGTGTGGCTGGTGGCATCACTTTGGACACGTTGAGGTCAGCGCTACCCGACCACGTCGAGGTCGTGCGCGCGATGCCCAACACGCCGGTGGCCGTCAATCGTGGCGTGACGGCTATCGCCGTCGTGCCCGGAACGGCGCCGGAGGTACTTGAGCGTGCCGCTGCACTCCTCGCGCCCACGGGGTCCGTGGAGGTGCTCGACGAAGACCTAATTGACGCCTTCTCGGCCGTCGTCGGGTCGGGCCCGGCCCACGTCTACTACTTTGTCGAAGCGCTGCGCGCCGCCGCCGTCGAGCAGGGGTTGTCCGCTGAGGTCGCCGCCCGCGTGGTGCCCGCCATGATCGGTGGGGCCATCGAATACCTCGAGTCCACCGGTCGCGCGCCCGAGGACCTACGGCGCGAGGTGACGAGCCCGGGTGGCTCGACTGCCGAGGCAATCGCCGTGTTCGACGATCGTGACTTGAAGGCGGTCGTTGGCGCGGGGATCGCCGCCGCAACGGCCAAGGCCAAGTCGATGGGCAAACCCGCTTAGATTGACGGAGCCGCGCGGTGCGGTCTGCCTTGCATGATTGCTCCGCGCTGTGGTGACCGTTGTCCCCAGGCCCTGTGCCGGGATGCCGTCTCCACTGTCCTTGCGGATCGCCGGTGACGCCTGGTCGTAGCGCGCGAGCCTTGACGCAGTCGCAGATCGCGACAGCGTCAAAGGAGGGCGCCATGAATGATCTCACCATGACAGTTTCAGGATGGGCAGCAACAGACCCCAAGCTCGTACTCAGCGCATCGGGCGTCAATATGTGCACGTTTCGCCTCGCATCGACGTCGCGGTACTTCGACCGCGACAAGAACGACTGGGTAGATGGGCGCACCGAATGGTTCTCGGTGCGCGTGTTCCGAGCGGCAGCGACGATGGTCTCGAAGTCGATAGCGAAGGGCCAGCCGGTCAGCGTGACGGGGCGATTCAAGACCAACGAGTGGGAGGCGCAGGACGGCCCACGAACCGACCTGGTGATCGATGCCATCACCGTGGGCCACGACCTGACCCGAGGGGTCGCTGATTTCACTCGCGCGACCGCAGAGGACGCCGATGCGGAGCCGAAGCCATCGTCCGATGCTGCTGAGGTCTCTGTCGATGACACCGCTGAGTTGAGCGAGGAGCTAGCGGCGGTCGAGGAGGGCGACGCCGAGTTGGAGGACGCCGCCGCTTAGGTCCGGCGACCAGGAGGCGCTCCCGCGCGGGACGGTGGCGACGAGCTGCCGGCCCGCGCTGGGGTGTGAGGGTTCAACCGCGTAGGCTGTACAGGTATCCCACTCGGGCGCTCGTGCGCCGACCCCAGACCCTACGGAGTATCAGTGGCTGAGTTTATTTACACCATGTATCAGGCGCGCAAGGCGCACGGCGACAAGGTCATCCTGGATGACGTCACCATGTCCTTCCTGCCTGGTGCCAAGATTGGCGTCGTTGGCCCCAACGGCGCTGGTAAGTCGACGATCCTCAAGATCATGGCGGGCCTTGAACAGCCGTCGAACGGTGAGGCACGTCTGTCAGACGGCTTCTCCGTGGGCATCCTCATGCAGGAACCCACCCTCAACGAGGACAAGACCGTCCTGGGCAACGTCCAGGAGGGTGCAGGCGAGACCATGGAGAAGCTTCAGCGCTTCAACGAGATCTCCGAAGAGATGGCCAGCCCCGACGCGGACTACGACAAGTTGCTCGCGGAGATGGGCGAATTGCAGGAATTCCTCGACCACGCTGACGCTTGGGACCTGGACTCACAGCTCGAGCAGGCGATGGACGCGCTGCGTTGCCCGCCGCCGGACTCGCCCGTGACGCACCTCTCCGGTGGTGAGCGTCGCCGAGTCGCCCTGTGCAAGCTGCTCCTGGAGAAGCCCGACCTGTTGCTCCTTGACGAGCCCACGAACCACCTTGACGCTGAGTCAGTGCTGTGGCTCGAGCAGCACCTGGCTAAGTACCCCGGCGCCGTGCTCGCCGTGACTCACGACCGGTACTTCCTGGATCACGTCGCGGAGTGGATCTGCGAGGTCGACCGCGGCCGCCTGTACCCGTACGAGGGAAACTACTCGACCTACCTCGAGAAGAAGCAGGAGCGCCTGGCCGTTCAGGGCAAGAAGGACGCCAAGCTCTCCAAGCGACTCAAGGAGGAGCTCGAGTGGGTGCGCTCCAACGCCAAGGGCAAGCGCGTCAAGTCCAAGGCCCGCCTGGGGAGATACGAGGAGATGGCCGCAGAGGCCGAGCGTGGCAAGAAGCTGGACTTTGAGGAGATTCAGATTCCGGCCGGCCCGCGCCTAGGCGACGTCGTCATCGAAGCGAAGGACATCAACAAGGGCTTCGACGGTCGCACGCTGATCGATGGATTGAGCTTTACGCTGCCGCGCAACGGCATTGTTGGAGTGATCGGCGCGAACGGTGTGGGTAAGACCACCCTGTTCAAGACCATCGTCGGCCTCGAGCCCCTCGACGGCGGTGAGCTGAAGGTGGGTGCCACCGTCAAGCTCAGTTACGTTGACCAGAGCCGCGGCGGCATCGACCCCGACAAGAACGTGTGGGAGGTCGTATCCGACGGCCTCGACTTCATCAAGGTCGGCAACGTCGAGCTGCCGTCCCGCGCCTACATCGGCACGTTTGGATTCAAGGGCCACGACCAGCAGAAGAAGGCCGGCGTGCTCTCCGGTGGAGAGCGCAACCGCCTCAACTTGGCGCTGACCCTCAAGCAGGGCGGAAACCTGCTGCTGCTTGACGAGCCCACTAACGACCTTGACGTCGAGACCCTCGGGTCGCTCGAGAACGCTTTGCTCGACTACGCGGGTTGCGCCGTGGTGATCTCTCACGACCGGTGGTTCCTGGACAAGGTGTGCACGCACATCCTGGCCTATGAGGGGACCGAGGAGGACCCGTCGAACTGGTACTGGTTCGAGGGCAACTTCGAGTCTTACGAGGAGAACAAGGTCGAGCGCCTGGGCGCCGACGCTGCCCGCCCTCACCGAGTCACGTACCGCAAGCTCACGCGCGGCTAGATCGCGCGCCGTACGTCGCAACGGTCGGGCCCCCACAGATCACTCGGTGGGGGCCCGACCGTGTGCGGGATATCGTGTGGGAATGACTCGCATCCACGTCCCCGTCACCCTGCGCTGGTCCGACATCGACGCCTACGGGCATGTCAACAACGCCGAGATGCTGCGCCTGCTCGAGGAGGCGCGCATCCGGGCCTTCTGGGCGGACGATACGGCGACGGACGATAGCGCGCACGCCACCGCCCTCATAGCGGGGGGCCCTGGTGCCGAGACCATCACGTTGATCGCGGGCCAGCAGATCGAGTACCTCGCGCCGGCACCGTATGGTCGCCGCCCGCTCGACGTGCAATTGTGGCTTGGCTGCCTGGGTGGCGCGAGCATAGACATTTGCTACGAGGTGCGTTCGCCCATCGGGGACGCCGATCAAGTGGTCTACGCCCGTGCCTCGACGACGCTCGTCCTGGTCGACGCAGCAACCGAGCGCCCACGCCGGCTCACGGATGCCGAGCGCGGGGCCTGGGGCGAGTACATCGACGAACCTGTGCAGTTCCGGCAGCGCTGACGCCTCCGTCCAACGTCGGACGCGAAAAGCGCCGGCCACCCCTTGCAGGGTGACCGGCGCTTGTGTTGCGTCTAGTTCAACGCGGTGTGGTGATGCGGACCTTAAGCGGTCAGCGCGTCAACCCACTCCTGGTTCGCTGCGATCCAGTCGCTGACGATGGAGTCGTAGTCGCCCTCGTCGGCGCCGTTGAGGGCGTTCTCGAGGTCGTAGAGGTGGTCGGAGTCCATCTGGAAGTTGCCGATCCAGGCAGCAACGTCGGGCATGTCTTCCGCGAAGCCGGTGCGTGAGTACGTGTGGATCTGCTCGGCGTCTCCAAGGGTGCCCTCGGGGTCCTCAAGGTTCTTGAGGTCGTAGGCGCCGTAGGCCCAGTGCGGCTCCCACAGCGTGACAACGATGTTCTCGCCGTCGCTCTGTGCCTTGTCGAGCTCAGCGAGCATTGCGGGGGTGGACGACGTGATGAAGTCCATGCCCTCAAGGCCATAGGTGGGGATGGCGCCGTCTTCGACAGCTCCGGTCAGGCCGGCACCGGGCTCGATGCCCACGATGCGGTTGTCGAACTCGTCGGCAGCGTCGGCAAGCTCGGTGAGCGAGTCGATCGGCGCGTCGGCGTTCACTGCCATGGTGAGAGCAGCCTTGTCGAACCAGTGTCCGAGGTCCACGATGTCGTCACCGAACGTGTCGATGTACTCCGCGTGGGTCTTGGGCAGCCAGACGTCAGTGACCAGGTCGTAGTCGCCATCGGCGACGCCCTGGAAGACGGGGGCCGGGTCCGCGTAAGCGAGCTCGACGTTGTAGCCCTTCTCGTTCAGGACGGACTGCCAGAGCAGCGATGACGCAAGCGACTCGTCCCAGCCGTTGAAGACGGCCATCGTGATGTCGCCGCCCTCGGCCATGGCCGAGGAGTCGGTGGTGCTGGAAGCCGAGGTGGAGGGCTCAGTGGTGGCGTCGTCGTCGCTCGAGGAGCATCCGGCGAGAACCAGTCCTGCAGCTGCAGTGGCCGCGACAATCGCGGTAGTGCGCTTGAACATGTATTTCCTTTCCTGCAAGCAGAATTTCCGCTTGCTGTGCTGCACCCGATGCCATTCGGCACGGTGCGCGCGGCGGCGTCAAACGCTGCCGCGAAGTTTGTAGGGAGCACCGGCAACGTGCCTCAGTGAGGACGGCCGATGCGGTCGGTGCTTAGTTGGCCATACCGACGGGGTAACGCACTCCCTTGTCGATGATCTCCTGGGCATCGAGGCGAGCCTGCTCGTCGGCGGACTTTGCGTCGATACGGCGTTTGCGGAGCTTGGAGAACAGCCCCATGCTCTGGCCGAATGACCCGGTGAAGCGGTCCAGGATGATGGCGAGTGCGACCACGGACAGACCGGCCTCAAAGCCGAGTCCCACGTCGAGCGAGCTGATCGCCTTGGCGACCTGGCCACCCAGTCCGCCGGCGCCGACGAGTCCCGCGATGACGACCATCGAGAGCGACAGCATGATGATCTGGTTGATGCCGGCCATGATGGACGGCATTGCCAGGGGCAACTGAATTTGGCGCAGGATGCGTCGCGGCGACGCGCCGAATGCCTGACCGGCCTCGACCACCTCGGAGTCCACGCCGCGGATGCCGAGTTCGGTGAGTCGCACGCCAGGCGCCATCGCGAAGATCAGCGTGGCGATGATGCCGGGGGCGACGCCAATGCCGAACAGTGCGAGCGCAGGGATCAGGTAGACGAAGGCAGGCAGTGTCTGCAGGAAGTCCATGACGGGCTTGACGATCTTGGAGACCGTGGTGTTGCGGGCAGCCCAGATGCCGAGGGGGATGGCGAGGAGGACGGCGAGGAAGGCTGCCACGAGGACCAACGCAATGGTATCCATCGCGTTGTCCCATTGGTCGACGCTGATGATGAACGTCAGCCCGATGGCGACGCCAACCGCGAACTTCCAGCCGCGCGCAAAGAGTGCGGCGACGGCAATCACGATGATGACGGCGAAGGCCGGGGGAGTGGCAAATACCCAGTTGAGTGCGTCATAGAGCATGACGAACAACGACTTGAGGGCGTCGAAGAGCCAGGCGAGGTTGTCCTCGATCCAGGTGAAGAACGAATCGATCCAATCACCTACGTTGAGTCGGAAATCCATCAGCGGGCCTCCTTCGCGGTGGTGGTCGAGCCTTCGTCAGAGGCATCAAGCGCCTTCGTGACCATGGCGGTCGGTAACGGGTCGGGGCTCGGTGTCGCGGACGCAGCGGCATCGGGCTCTCCGCCGAGCGTCGCGAGCAGCGTGACACGGGGGATGACGCCCACCAGCTTGCCGCGAGGATCCTGTACAGCCAGTGGCAGAGCCGACTCGAGCGACGGGATGAAGAGGTCTGCCAGTGAGGTGTCTGCGGCTACCGCTCCGTGATCCGACTGGATCGCAGGCGTGAGGTCCTTCTTTCCGGCACGCACCAAGTCGAGCACGTCGCGATCGCGTACCCATCCGACCAGCGTGCGGTCGCGTTTGATCACATAGGCGGCGGACAGCTGTTCGTCGCGCATCACGGTGAGGGCTGCATGGGGGCCGCTACCCTCGTGGATGGCAGCACGCGGCTTGCGCATGACGGAGTCCGCGGTCAGGACACGCGAGCGGTCCACGTCCTGGACGAACTGCTCGACGTACTCATTGGCCGGGCTCGTGAGGATGTCCTCGGGGCTGCCAATCTGGACGATGCGGCCATCGCGCATGACCGCGATGCGATCGCCCAGGTACATGGCCTCGTTCAGGTCGTGGGTGATGAAGACGATGGTCTTGCCGAGTTCGGACTGTAGCTCCAGGAGCTGGTCCTGCATCTCGCGGCGGATGAGCGGGTCGAGTGCGGAGAACGCCTCATCCATGAGGAGCACGTCGGTGTCTGCGGCGAGCGCGCGGGCAAGGCCCACCCGCTGCTGCATGCCACCGGACAGCTGGTTGGGGAACTTCTCTTCCCAGCCTGCGAGTCCCACGATCTGGGTGATCTTGCGGGCACGAGCCTGACGCTCGTCCTTGCCGATTCCCTGGATCTCGAGGCCGTAGGCGACATTGTCAATCACGGTGCGGTGGGGCAACAGCGCGAAGTGCTGGAACACCATCGACACCTTGTGGCGGCGGATGTCGCGTAACTCGGCCGCGTTCACGCCGGTGATGGACGTGCCACCAATCTCGACGGTGCCGGCGGTCTGCGGGTGTAGGCCGTTGAGCATGCGGATGAGAGTGGACTTGCCGGAGCCAGACAGTCCCATGACCACAAAAATCTCGCCGGTCTTGACCTCGAAGGAGGCGTCGATGACCGCGGCAGTAGCACCGCCCAAGTCGTCGCGGCTCGCGCCGTCGCGCAACTTGGCCACGGCATCGTCCGCATGGCGGCCGAAGACCTTATAGAGTCCCTGCGCGCGCAGGGCGATGTTCTCGCTCACGTTTTCTTACCTCAGCTCCCAGGAATTGCTTCCCGGTGGTGCTCGCGGCCTCGGCGTAGCGACGGACTCGCAGCCGTCGTACGGCAATCACGGACCCCTGGGCGCCACCATCGGGGAGGCTGCCTCGCTAGCCATGCGCGCACATCAAACACGTGGTGCAGCGCGAGGCCTGGGCTATTCGTTGGCGCCCCGATCGCGACTGACGCGGACCTCGAGACGGCTTCTTCACCGTAACAAGGTCGCGCGACCAATAGCAAATCGTTGGTCAAGGAATGGCCCCGAAAGGGTAACAGTTACTATCGTCGCTTCCTGGTTCTACCAGGCAGGATACGCCCGATGCTACGACAAGTCAGTGGGCAGGCGGAACATTCCCTCTTGCGAGGCCGACGCGACCAAGCGGCCGTCCTCGGAGAAGATCCACGTCCCGCCAAGGCCACGTCCGCCCTGCGCAGTGGGGGCGTCCTGTACAAAAAGCATCCACTCGTCGGCGCGTGCGGGGCGGTGCCACCACATGGCGTGATCGAGGCTGGCGAAGTTCAATCCCTTGGTGCGCCAGGACACGCCGTGGCGGCGTAGCAGTGGCTCGAGCATGATCTGGTCGCAGCCGAACGCGAGGAGTGCGCGGTGAAGAATGTCTGGGGCCTCGATGGTCTTGCGCAGACGAACCCAGGTGGTTTGGTACTGCTTGGGGCGGGCATCGGGCTTGAAGAGTAGCGAGCCCTCCACGTGGCGCATGTCGAAGGGGGTGCGCTCCAGCCAGTAGTCCGCCGTCGCGTCTCCCGCAAAAGGCGACAGGATGTCCACGCCTGACTGCACCGTCTCGGGTCCTGGCACCTCGGGCATGCTCACCGAGTGCTCGGGTCCGTCCTGGGGCAGTTGAAACGAGGAGATCATCGACAGGATGGGCTTGCCGCCCTGAAAGGCGTGGGTGCGGCGGGCTGAGAACGAGCGGCCGTCGCGTAGGTTCTCCACTTCGAAGGTGATGGGCTTCGAGGCGTCGCCCGGGCGCAGGAAGTATCCGTGCATGGAGTGCAGGTGGCGTTCCTCCTCCACGGTGTGACCAGCGGCGAGGAGTCCCTGGGCGAGCACCTGGCCGCCGTAGACCCGGCCGCCGGGCATCGGCAAAGAGTCGCCCTCGAATTCGGTCTCGCTGAGTTTGCGCAGGTCGAGTGCTGCCAGTCCGGAATTAACGGCCTGATCTGCCCAAGTGTCCTCGATGTGATCCATGTCAGTGTCCTTCCGGAAGGGGTGTCTCTTCGAACGTGTTGACGAGCGAGTGAGCTGAACGCTCCAGGTAATCCATCAGCGTGACCGCGTGAATGGGGGCAAGGTTCGCGGCGGCGACGGCGTCGCGCATGTGGCCTATCCAGTGGTCGCGGGCCTCGGGGTTGATGTGGAACGGCTGGTGCCGCATACGGAGGCGCGGGTGGCCGCGCTCGTCGGAATACGTGGTGGGGCCGCCCCAGAACTGCTCGAGGAACATCACCAGCCGGTGCTTCGCTCCCGTGAGGTCCTGCTCTGGGTACATGGGGCGAAGAAGCGTGTCCTCGGCTACGCCGGCGTAGAACGTGTCGACGATTCGCACAAAGGTGTCGTGGCCACCGATGGCGTCATAGAAACTCTGCTCGGCCTCGCTTGGGGGGCCGTCGCCTATGTTCATTCGTCGCCACCGTCGTCCCCAGCGGGGATGTTGCGGCCACTCGCGCCGGGCTTGTCTCCCTGTGCCTTGGGAACGGCCGTCGCGTCGGGATCGGCAGCATCGTCCGTACCGCGAGCCTTCTTCTCGGCCGCCGCTGCGTCGGCGTCGTCGATAGCCGCGTACTCGTCCGCGAGGACGTCCTGGCCAATGGAGATCTTCGAGTCATTGTCGTAGATCATTGCCTGGTCGGGCACGGCGAGGCGCAGTCCGCGACGGGCGAAGATGGCGCGCATCTGGCGGCGGATCGCACGCTGGACGTCCCACTGGGTGGCCGGGTTGACCTGGACCATGAGGCGCAGCATGAAGGCGTTGAACTCGAAGGACTCAATGCCCGGGACTTCGGGCTCGGAGAGGATCGACTGGTCGATCTCTTCATCGGAGCGTGCAGACGCGACGGCATCGAGCATC
The DNA here is from genome assembly GCF_000975135.1 of Demequina aurantiaca. GTDB lineage: Bacteria > Actinomycetota > Actinomycetes > Actinomycetales > Demequinaceae > Demequina > Demequina aurantiaca. The sequence continues at coordinate 1,498,900 of NZ_BBRF01000001.1, forward strand.
GCCTGCCGCGCGGAGTCGATATCCGTGTCGTAGCTGAATCGGACCTCGATCATCACGCGCGACCACAGTCGCGTCATATTGCCCACGCGTCGAATCTCGCCGTTGGGCACGTACCAGACGGTGCCGTCAATCGAACGAAGTCGAGTGGAGCGCAGGCCCACCTCCTCGACAGTGCCGATTGCCTCACCGACGTCAACGATGTCGCCCACGCCGTACTGGTCCTCAAGCAGCATGAAGATTCCAGAAAGAACGTCCTTGACGAGGGACTGGGCGCCAAATCCAAGCGCCACGCCGGCGACACCGGCAGAGGCGAGTAGTGGTCCGACCGGGATTCCAAGAACCGTGAGCAGCGAGACGGCCACAATCACGATGGCCACAACGGTCACCGCGGAGTTGAGAACAGTTCGGATGGTGTGCGCGCGCTGTCGGCGGCGCTCAGCCTCTAGCCTGGCCTCGGTGGTGTCGAGGTCCGGAATCTTGATACGTGCCTTGGCGAGCGCTTTGCGCGTCTTGCGGTTCTGCAGAGGAGTTCCCTCTTCGATCGACCGCGTGATGCTCTTGACGATCCGTCGTGCGATCACCCAGAGGATCAACACGATCAGCAGCGTGATGCCGAAATTCACGGTCTTGTACGCGGCGTCGGCGAAGAAGTTCTCTATGACGCCGAGCGGATTGCAGTCGGGGTCAGATTCGGGGCAGGTTTCGGTCGCGAAAAGTAGCACCCGTCCAATGTAACCGGGTTATGGTTGCCGCCGAAAGTCCCGCACGGGCATCGGGACTATTGCTTTAGGGGTCAGACCTGGCAGGATTGACTCGTGACCACCACCGAAACCCCCGCCGAGTCGCCTTCGCCCGCGCTGGCGCGGTTGGCGCGTGAGTGCGGTGTGTCGGTCGAGTACTTCAGTTGGAATGGCGTCAACAAGCAGTGTTCGGCATCGGCCATCCGCGATGCATTGGCCGCCATGGGAATCGACGCATCGACGGATGAGGCGTGTGACGCGTCCTTGGCCGACCTAGCGGACCTACCGTGGCGGCGACTGGTTCCACCGGTGACTGTGCTGCGCGAGGGTGACGAGCGCGAACTACCCATTCACGTACGGCACGGCGACCCCGCCGCAGCGACCCTTCACTTGGAAAGCGGCGAGGTGCGCGAGCTAGAGCAGCTCGACCGTGTGGTCGAGCCGCGCACCATTGGTTCTACGACCGTTGGTCGAGCGACGTTTGAGGTCCCCGGCGACCTTCCTCTTGGCTGGCATCGTGTTGAGGCATCGACGACCGGCCGGCGCGGGCGTGGCTATGTGGTGGTGACGCCGCGTCGCCTGGAGCCGCCCGTCTCCGTCCGCAAGGACCGACCGTGGGGTTTGTTTACCCAACTCTATTCAGTGCGCTCAGAGCAGTCCTGGGGACTTGGTGACTTCGCCGACCTCGCGGACCTGTGTGCATTAGGCAAGATGCGTGGCGGCGCCGACTTCATGCTGGTCAATCCGCTGCACGCCGGCGAGCCCGTGACGCCCATCGAGCCCAGCCCCTATCTGCCCACCTCGCGACGATTCATCTCGCCGCTATACATCCGCGTCGAAGACATCGCTGAGGTCGCCTACCTGCCGTCCCAGCGGCGCGCGCTCATCGAGTGGGAGGCGGAGCGCCCCCGCAGGGTCAACAACACCGACGAGCCGCTCGACCGTGATGGGGTGTGGCGCGCCAAGTCAGCGGCACTCGAGCAGGTGTATGCGGAACCGCGGTCGGCCGGTCGAGAGGCGCAGTTCGAGGCGTTCTGTCTGCACGAGGGCCGTGCCCTCGAGGACTTCGCCACCTGGTGCGCGATCGCCGAGCAGCACAAGGGCCTGCCGTGGCCCGCCGAGCTGGACAATCCCGCATCGCCCGCCGTGGCTGCCTGGCGCGACGAGAACGTGTCACGGGTGCTCTACTACGCGTGGCTGCAATGGGTGGCAGACGAGCAACTTGCCCGTGCCCACGATGCCGCGCTGGCCTCCGGGATGAGCATTGGACTGATGGCCGACCTCGCCGTGGGCGTGCACCCCGAAGGGGCCGATGCGTGGGCCCTTCAGCGCGTGCTGGCACAGGGCATCGGCGTAGGTGCGCCGCCGGACATGTACAACCAGCTGGGACAGAACTGGTCGCAGCCACCCTGGCAGCCGCGTGCGCTTGAGGCCGCTGCGTACATCCCCTTCCGCGACCTATTGCGCGCGGCGATGCGCAACGTTGGAGCCCTAAGGATCGACCACGTGCTGGGCCTGTTCCGCCAGTGGTGGGTGCCGGCAGGACACGGCGCCGCAGACGGCGTCTACGTACGGTTTGATCATGACGCTCTGGTGGGGATCCTGGCCCTCGAGGCGCACCGCGCGGGTGTGATGGTGATTGGTGAGGATCTGGGCACGGTCGAGCCCTATGTGCGCGAGGTGCTGGCCGACCGCGGGATCCTCGGAACCGCCATCGTGTGGTTCGAGCAGGAGCCCGATGGCACGCCACGAGCCCCCGAGAACTACCGGCACGATGTCTTGGCCTCCGTGACGACGCACGACCTGCCTCCCACGGTGGCCTACCTCAATGGCGAGCACGTGGAATTGCGTGAGGAACTGGGGTTGCTTGAGGGCGATCCCGATGCGGCACGGGCTGACGCACGCGAGGAGCGCGACCGCATGATTGCGCTCCTGCGCGAGCGCGATTGGGTAATCGAGGACTACAACGACGAGGACCTGGTCGCGGGGCTGAACATCCTGGCGCTCAACACCCCCGCGCTCCTCACGGGAGTGGCGCTCACCGACCTCGTGGGGGAGCGGCGCACCCAGAATCAGCCGGGCACTCACCGCGAATATCCCAACTGGCAGATTCCGCTGTGCGACGCGAATGGGGTGCCGGTGCTGTTGGACAACCTCTTCGACCTGCCTCGAGCGCAGCGGCTATTGAAAGCAATCGCTGCCGCCAGGCAGTAGGCGGCGCCGGTCTCCTCCGCCTAAGCCTGCTGGGCCGCCTCGGCGCGCAGTGCCTCGTACCTTCCCTCCGTGACGATTTTGATCAGCACAGACGCGGCATCCGAGTTGTCGGCGAGCCACTGATCGAGCATCTCCACGAAGCCCGGTACTCGACCGGCGGCCCAATGCGGGAACGCATAGGTCACGACGCGCATCGCCATGAAGGAGTCGAGCGACTCATACGTGGGGCGCAGTGATCCCAGAATCTCGGTGGCCATCGGCACCAGCATGGCGGGGTCATTCACTCGCGAGATTCCCAGGGCAACCTCATAGGCCTGCGAGTTGGGCAGTGGAGCGCCTTTGGGGGCGGACAGCCTCGCCCACGCCCGTCGTTTCGCGTCCAGCGTTCCGATGCTGGCGCGCGCGCCCGCACCACGACGGGCATCCGCAGCGGAGTTGTCAACGGCCAGGCGGGCATCAATTTCCGCGTCGCCCTCGCGACCTGCACGCGCCAGCCCAGACACGAGCGACCACGCGAGATCCGAATCGATGGGCAAGCCGTCTAATTGAGTGGTGCCATTGAGCAGCGCTTGAAGGGAGTCCGCCTGGGTGGCTGATGCCGCAATCGCTGCGAAGAGCTCGAGTGCCTGAAGCTGCAGATCCGAGCCTCCTTCGGCTTCCTGAAGCACGGTCCACACCTGGGCGGCGGTGGCCTGAGCCAGCGCGACGGTCGTGGCGGGGGGAGCGTACAGACGTAGTGCGACGATGAGGTTTGCACAGTGTGAGGCCCGCACCTGCGAGTGCTCCACCACGGGCAATGCGGTCACCACTGCATCGATGTACTTCGTGGCAGGTAGTGCGCCGTCCCGGCACATGTGCCACAGGGAGTCGAGCACAACCGACTGCAGCATGGGGTCGTCGATGTCTCCGACCTGATCGGCGACGGTCGCGAGTGATGCCTCGTCGAGGTGCATCTTGGCGTACGTCAGGTCACGATCATTGACGACGACCAGGTCTGGGCGCGGCTGGCCCACCACCTCGGGCACGTCGGTGACGGCGCCGCTGGTCTCGACCTGAATCCGAAAGACCGGCATGAATTCGATGCCGCGCCATGAATAGCCGCCGACCTCGAGCTGATGCGGGCGCTGCGATGGATAGTCAGCCGGGGTCTCCTCACGCACGGCGAGGCGCGTGATGACCTCGGTCCCGGCGTCGTCCAGGGTGTCACTCGTCACCAACTCTGCAGACAGCGTAGTGACGCCAGGCGTCTCGAGCCATGCGGTTGCCCACGGCCCAAGGTCACGGCCCGATGCCGCCTCAAGTTCGGTGAACAGGTCGCCCAGAGTGGCATTGCCGAAGGCGTTCGCGCGGATGTAGGCGGCGACGCCGGTGAAGAACGTGGGGTAGCCAAGAGTGAGCGCGAGCTGCTTGAGTGCCGACGCCCCCTTCGCATACGTGATCATGTCGAACGTGCCGGCGACGGCCTCGACAGTCGCCACGTCGCCGAGCACGGGATGGGTGGTTGGTCGTTGGTCCTGCACGTACGCCACCGACTTGCGCGAGGCGCCAAAGCCCACCCAGGCGTCGATCCACTCAGTGGTTTCGACGCAGGCGTACGTCGAGACGAACTCGGCGAAGGACTCATTGAGCCACAGATCGTCCCACCAGCGCATGGTCACCAGGTTGCCGAACCACATATGCGCGAGCTCGTGAAGCACCACGTTGCTCCGAGCCTCGTGGTCCGCGTCGGAGACGCGGGTGCGGAACAGGTACTTGTCCTCGGAGATGGTGACGCAGCCCACGTTCTCCATCGCACCCCAGTTGTATTCGGGCACGTAGATCTGGTCGTAGCTGTCGTACGGGTACTCGGTCTCGAAGATGTCCTCGTAGAGCGTGAAGCCCCGCTGGGTGTCTGCGAAGACGTCGTCTGCCGCGAAATGTTCGCGCAGCTGGGGGCGTCCATACAGGCGGGCAGGGATGGGTCCCTTCTTGGATTGCAGCGTGGTTTCTTCGAAGACATACGGACCGGCGTGGATGCCGGCCACGTAGCAGGGGATCGGTACCGATGCGGCGAACTCCCAGCGTTGCACGCCGTGGTCCTGCCCCGCGATGGGGGCGGACCCCTCTGCACTCACAGGAGTAGGGGCGACCGTGTTCGACAGCACCTGCCAGTGGTCGGGTGCGAGCACCGTGGTGGTGAACGTCCCCTTGATGTCCGGCTGGTCGAAGGCCGCGAAGGCGCGACGCGCGTCGTCGATGGCGAACTGTGAATACAGATAGACCTGGCCGTCCTCGGGGTCTATAAAACGGTGGATTCCCTGTCCCGAGGTGCTATAGCGGCACTCGGCGTCGACCTCGAGCACGTTGTGCTCGCGTAGGTCGGTCAGCATGATGCGGTCGTCACGATGGACGGACAGGATGTCGAGAGGCTCACCATTGAGCACGATGCTGTGGACATATGGCGACACCAGTTCCACGAACGTGTGGACACCCTCGGTGGCGTCAAAGCGGAGAGTGGTGCGTGACCGGAACGTGGGGCTGTCTCCCGCCCCTGTGAAATCGAAGTCCAGCGCGTAGGTGGCGTGCGACACGGTCTGGGCCCTGGTCTGAGCCTCGTCTTTGGTAAGGGTGGTGGCCATGTGCCCAGTCTGGCATGCGCGCCCCCGGCAGGGGACGCAAACAGTGGGGGACCACAAACGCACCTAGCGGCCCACGAAACGAACATTCGCGGACCGCTAGGGGGTTGCTGCTGTGTGGCGCGCTATGCGTCCTTGGCTTGCGCCTCGAGCGCACGGCGCACGCCGTCACGACCCTCGATGATCAGGCGCTTGAGCGCGTCGTGTGCGTCATCGTTCTCGTCGAGCCACGAGTCGGCCTTGGCCTGCAGGCCGTCCACGCGACCGGCGAGCTGGGTGGGGTAGAGGCCCTCGATCAGGTTCGCCGCCATCTCGTTGGTCTTCTCCTTGTAGATGCGGCGCACGGACGCGAAGTACTCGTCCACGTACGGTTCGAGCAGAGCGGTGTCGTTGACGTGGTTGAAGCCCATGGTCGCCGCGGACTGCAGCGCGTTCGGCAGATCCTTCTCAGCGTTGATGAGCAGGTCCCACGCGGCTCGCTTGCCCTCGGCGGTCGCGATGGCGGCACGGGCGTGAGCGGCACGTCGCTCGCCCGATGCGGTGGCGTCCTTGGACAGCTGCACCTCGATGGCGATCTCGGAACAGCGCCCGCCGGCGACCAGCGCGGTCAGCAAATCCCACGCGAGGTCGGCGTCGATGTCGAGGTCGTCCAGGCTGACCTTCTCGTCGAGCAGGCCCTGGATGGTGTCGAGCTGGCCCTCGGTGGAGGCAAGTGCCGCGAACGCCTTGACGAACTGCAACTGGTTGTCGCTGCCCGCCTCGGCATTGATGGCGAGGCTCCACAACGTGTCCGCCGCCGCGTGAGTAGCGGCCTCAGCGGCGTCGGGCGCTACGAAGAGTCCCAACGTGGACTGGAGCTGTCGCAGGAGCATCATCACGACGGTGGACTGGTCCTCCGCGCCGATGTTCTTGAGCACGAGTTCGATGAACTGACGTGCCGGCATTTCCCCGTCCCGGGTCATGTCCCACGCCGCGGCGAGGACCATGGAGCGAGGCAGTGGGTCCTCGAACCCGCTGAGGTGCTCGACGGCGGTCGCGAGCGAGTCCGCGTCGAGGCGCACCTTCGCGTAGGCGAGGTCGCCATCATTGACGAGGACTAGCGCCGGCCGGTGGACTCCGATCAGCTCGGTGACGTCGGTGGACGCGCCATCGATGTCAATCTCCACGAACATCGTGCGCTCAAGTGTGGTCTCGCCATTGGTCTCCACCTTGACGTCGTAGCCACCTATTCCGATGCGGTGGGGACGCTGCGTGGGCCAGGCCTCGGGGACCTCCTGTTTGATGGAGAACGCCGCAATGTCGTCGTGGGTGTCCACCTCAATGACGGGGCGCAGCGTGGTGACGCCGGCCTTCTGCAGCCACACGTCGCTCCAGGCGTCGAGGTCGCGGCCCGATGCCTTCTCGAGTTCCACAAGCAGGTCGCTGAGAGTGGTGTTGGAGTGGTGGTGCTTACGGAAGTACTCCGCGACGCCCTCGAAGAACTTGTCCTGGCCCACCCATGCGACCATCTGGCGGAGCACGGAGGCCCCCTTGGCGTACGTAATGCCGTCGAAGTTGACCTCGACATCCTCGAGGTCGCGGATGTTCGCCATGATCGGGTGCGTGGAAGGAAGCTGATCTTGGCGGTAGGCCCAGGACTTTTCCAGCGAGTTGAAGGTCACCCAGGAGTTGGAGTACTTGGTCTCCGCAGCGCACAGCGTGGAGACGAACTCGGCGAAGGATTCGTTGAGCCACAGGTCGTTCCACCACTTCATGGTGACCAGGTCGCCAAACCACATGTGCGCGAGCTCGTGCAGAATGGTGACGGTGCGGCGCTCGATGCGGGCCTGAGCGGTCTTGGAGCGGAAGACGTAGTCCTCGAGGAACGTGACGCAGCCGGCGTTCTCCATGGCTCCCGCGTTGAACTCGGGCACGAACAACTGGTCGTACTTCTCAAATGGGTAGTCCATCTGGAAGGTCTTCTCGTAGAAGTCGAAGCCGAGTTGGGTGTCGCCAAGGATCACGTCGGAGTCGAGGTACTGCGCGAGCGCCTTGCGGCAGTACACGTCGGCACTGAGCGTGCCCTTGCGCGACTCCACGGTGCCCTCGACACGGTGATAGGGTCCCGCGACCACGGCAGTGACGTAACAGGGGATGCGCGTGGTGGGGGTGAATTCCCAGCGCGCGACGTCGTGAGACGTGCCCGCGATGGTGACTGAACCATCGGCTGCCGTTTTGGTACCGGGGTTGTTGGAGATGACGTGCCAGTGGGCCGCCGCGGTGACGGTGAACTGGAACGAGGCCTTGAGGTCGGGCTGCTCAAATACGGCGTAGACGCGGCGAGTGTCCGCGACCTCAAACTGCGAGTAGAGGTAGACCTCGCCGTCTTCGGGGTCGGTGAACTTGTGGAGTCCCTCTCCGGTGTTCATGTAGGCGCAGTCGGCGACCACGGTCAGTTCGTTCTCCGCCTGCAGGTCGCTGAGCGCGATGCGGCTGTCCTCAAATGCTGTCAGCGGCAGCTCGGTCCCGTTGAGGACGATGCTGTGGACTCGCGGAGCAATGAGGTCGATAAAGGTGGCTTCGCCGGGGGTCGCAGAAAAGCGCACGGTCGATGTCGAGCGGAAGGTGTCCTCGGAGGTGGTGAGGTCCAGCTCGACCTGGTAGCTGTCGGTGGTGATGACGGCGGCGCGGGCTTCCGCCTCTACGCGCGTGAGATTAGTTCCTGGCATGTGCCTATCTTGGCACCCTCGCCTGACGTTGGCACGCGGTTGTTCGCCTCAGGCGCAACCGGAGCACTAACTCCCGTTGATCTCCAGCCGATGCCATGTGCTTGAGAGGACTGTGACGGCGCCGTGGGACACGCTGGCACTCGGCTGGATGACTCCGACGTCAAGCAAGTCGTGAGTGTCCGCGCATGTCGTCACCGGAGCGCTTGAGGTGAGCGCAACGCTCGCCACCAACCTACTCGGCAGCATGAGCATCGTCCCCACTCCCTGGGTCGTGACACAGAACTGATACATCGCTCCGTCGCTCACATCCACGGGTTGTCCAAGGGGAACCCAGCTCCCCGACTGGAGGGCCTCGTAGGCCGGCGACGACTGCACGGTGCTCCACGACCACGAGGGTGCTACTGCGGTGGTTTGGCTTCCCATGAAGGCCAAGGCCACTGCGAATGCGCCGAGGATGATTGCGGCTTCGACGCGCTTTCGCCTCATCCGGCGGCGACGGGTGACCGGCGCGCAGGCGGAGCTAGTTGATGCGGCAACTGGTCTTGACGCGGTCTGTACAGGAGCCATGTGCGTTCCCTCGGCGCTAGCAATTCGCTTCTTTGTGATCGGTCCCAGCCTGCGCCTGGCCCACAATAAAGTCAAACGGATTTGTCCCCAAAATTGTGTAGTCCATACAATTTCGTGTCGACATTGTCACACTCCACACGGGAAAGTTGCAGCCCAAAACGTTTCGTTTGTGCTCGTGTGAAATTGTCAACATCTCGCCAATTATTTGGTGTCAGCGAAGTGGGACGCGAGCCTATGATGCTCGGGTGCCTGATTCAACGCCCGATGCTTCCCGCGCAGTGGAGTCGAAGCCTCGCCAACGGCGGATGGTGGACTTGGCGCCCTTACGTGCATCCCCCGCGTTCGCGCGGCTGTGGTTTGGCGGGGCGATTGCCGGTATCGGTGCCCAGATGTCGATTGTCGCGGTCGGACTGCAGATTTATGACATCACTGAGTCGACCTTCATGGTGGGCCTGGTCGGGGGAGCGGCGCTGCTGCCAATGATCGCGGCGGGGCTGTGGGGCGGAATGCTCGCCGACGTGTTCGACCGTCGCAAGATTCTGATCGTGTCGTCTCTGGTGGGCTGGCTGTCGACGCTCGGCCTTGTAGCCCTGTCCACGTGGGACGCGGTGATGCTCTCCCAGGGCGAGCGCGTGGAGGCCTGGCCTTTCCTCGTTATCACGACGATCAACGCGGTCGCCGCGACCATCTCCAGCGCGACTCGCTCGGCGCTGATCGGCCGCATCCTGCCCAGCGACATGATCTCCCGTGCCGCTGCACTTAACGGTATTGCGTTCGGCCTCACCCTCACGATCGGCCCCGCCTTCGCCGGCATCCTTGCCGCGACCGTTGGCCTTCCGTGGACGTTCGCCGCGGACGCGGTGCTGTTCACGGCGGGATTCCTGGGCGTATGGATGCTGCCAGCCTTACCGCGCATCGGCGAGCCCGTCCGCGCTGGCTGGGCGGTCATGCGAGAGGGGTTCTCCTTCCTCAAGCGCGCCCCCAACATTCGCATGAGCTTCATCGTCGACATCGTGGCCATGACCTTCGGCCGTCCATACGTGTTGTTTCCCGCTCTAGGTGCCACCGTGATTGGCGGAGGCGCGCTGACCGTGGGTGCGCTGACGGCCGCGGGCGCCGTCGGCACCATTCTGACCAGCCTCTTCTCCGGTCCAGTCGCGCGCGTTCATCGCCACGGCATCGCCATCGCGCGCTCCATCACAGTGTTTGGGCTCTTTGGATTGGCCTTCGGCGTCATCGTCGCGGCAGTGGGAGTGAGCGACTTTACCGCCGCTCCCGGCTGGAGTGGTATCCACTGGGCGGCGCTCATCACGCTAGGCCTGATGCTAGCCGGCATGGGGGCCTCGGACGAGGTCAGCGCAATCTTCCGGCAGACGATGCTGATTCAGGCCGTGCCCGACCAGATGCGGGGGCGGCTACAAGGGGTATTCATTGTCGTCGTCACGGGTGGCCCACGGATCGGGGATATGTACGCTGGCGTCCTCGCGACGGCGGTTGCGCTGTGGTTCCCTCCGCTGGTGGGAGGAATCGCCATTGTCGCGCTCATCGCGATCCTGACGCGCGTCCACCGTGCGCGCTCGGGCCAGACGTTCCGCGACTACGACGCGCTCAATCCCGTTCCGTAATGCCTTGGGCTGCTTCCATTACTCGTCGAGTGGCGTGACAAGTGCTTGGTCAAACTGTCGGTGCTCGGAGGTCTGATAGGTGTCAAAGTCGCCGGGAGTGAGGACGAACTCCTCGGTGCTGGTGAGCGTGAAAAAGTAGTCGTACTTCATCTGTTCATCGTCGATGAACTGCAAACTGGCTTCCGCGCTCCCGTCCGCGCTGACGCCGTTCACGGTGATATTCGCTACCGTGGCTCCAGTTCCGTCGGATGTCGAGGAGGTGACCTCCTCGTACCCGGCGTCGACGAAGGCCGCCTCCATGTCTTCTTGCGTTGGCGGCGGGCCCATCAACCTCGCGCCCACCTTCGCCGTGACGGTGACGTTGGTGCCTTCCATTCCGCCCCGCTGTTCGATTCCTCGGTCTGCTTGCACAATCGTCGCGTCGAGGTCATCGGTAATCTGGGGCAGAGCCAACTCCGCCGCGTCTAGAAGCGAAGCGGTCGCCGCGTCGACGTCGGCCGCGTCTCCGGTGGCCCCGGCCGTGCATGCCGACAACAACGCGATACATGCGGCGCCGGTCGCCAGCCAGTTTGTGGTTGCTCGTGTCATTCGCGTCGTATCCGAATCTCATCGTCTGTTGACAAAGTGGGGGTGGGCGTGCGGGATGCTTCGGGGTCCTGCGGCGGGCCCCACCAAGGATCATGCACATACTCCGCCTGGTTCACCTCGTCGTAGTCGCCCACCATGATCTGCCCCATGTTAAAAATGGCTTCGGTGCCGCGGTCGTAGTATTTGACGTGGTCATCTATATTTCGATGCCAGGATGCCCTGGATTCGTCTTCGGCCTGAAAACGCGTTGCGCCAAAGTCGTCCTCAGCAACATCGTTGCCGAGGCCCGCGCCTCCCAAGGTGTGACCTCCCACCCAGCCGTTGTCGGCAAGGGCAGCCACGACGTCGCGGCTGGAATTGCCGGTCCACACCCGCGGCACGTGGAGGTCGGACGCCTGGTCAACACTCCCTCCGGCGCCGGGGCTGCCAATGAGCACCAGGTTGTCGACGTCGAGGCCCGCGTCGGATGCGGCGTGAGCTGAAGTCGTCGACCCATATGAGTGCCCGATCACGGTCATCAGGGGCGGATGTGAACTGCGAACCGACTGGATCCCACTCACGTACTTCGACAGCCGCTCGCCGCCGTCGATGGCGGCCGACTCCGTCACCGTGTGGCCCAGATCAAAGTCACTCGGGTTGTTGTAGCCAATCCAGGCGATGGTGGCGCTGGTGCTATACGGGTCGGAAAGTCGTGCGGACTCGTACAGGTTTCGCGCATCCGCCGCGTAGTCAGGAATGCTCGAGCCGTCTGTCATGATTCCCGGAACGCTCACGGAAACGTTGTCTGCCGTATCCGGGTCGCCGACCGCGATAGCGACGGCACCATCGTTTCCAAAGGCCGCTGGCTGATAGAGCATCAGGGAGACGGGAATGGGTTCACCCGTGATGGGATCAATGGTGGTGGCGTCGTCGCCACTGCGGCCCTCTGACTCGTCCAACGCCCGTTGTGCCGCGCGAATGTTGTCCCCATGAACCCTCTGCTCTGAGGTAAGTTCCCCGCGGCTTTCGGCCAGGTCGAGCTGCGCGACGTCGTTCTCGAGCAGGAGCCTGTTGGCCTGATCGCGAACCTCCGCGCTAAGACCATCCGCAGCGCCTATCACCTCCGGGTACGCGGCAATCACGGCGAATTGTTGGTCCTCAGTGAGCGAGTCCCACCAGTCGTTGACCTCCTGCGGGCTTGAGCCCCCACCTGGCGCGCCGGGGAGCTTCATCGCGGCATCTGCACCGTCGCCCTTGGCCGCTATCTTGCGCGCCTCAGAAACTGTGTCGACTGCTGCCAGCGCCGCGCGAAGTGTCGAGTTATTCGCGTCGATCGAGGCTTCAAACTCATTGACAGAGGAGACGTAGTTGCGCCGTGACAGGCGAAGATCCTGCGCCCAACCCTGTAGGGCAGAAGAGTCGTCGTCGGTGGCAATCCTTACCTCTGCCGCCAGCGACCGAATGCTTGAGTTGAGCGAAGTGTGCCAGTCCACCAGGGTCTCGCGCGTGGATTCGAGGCGTTCCATCGTGTCGCCGTAGTCCCACATCGCCTTGGCCGCGCGGCGGATCGCGAGCGAGGCGGCATCGGCGTCCTTGGCGCTTGCCTTTACTCTGTCGCCGTAGGCCGTCGCACCTGCGCCCACCCAGCCATCAAGAATGTTATTGGCCGCGCACGCGGTATCGAGGTCGTCCAGTGCCGACGATGCTCGCAGGAGTTCGGAAGCGCACTCGTTGACTGCAGCCGAGTTGCCGTGGAGTGGAGGCACCGAGTCGACGAGTTCAGGGACCGAGACGTGGGTCATGACATGTAGCCGAACAGCCGGTTGAACTCTTCCTGACCCGCGTAGTCGTTGTCGATGTACGCCGTCCACGCGGCGTTGAGGGCATCCGAGGTGTCCTCCGCGCGCTCCGCGATCCCCTGGGTCGCCTCGGACCACGTGGAAAGGAATGCCGTCACGGCCGCGCCAACGGCGGGGTCGAATCCTGACGAGTCTGCGTTGGCGACGGCACTGGACGCGGATGTCACCGCCTGTGACTGGTCGAGCCACAGAAGGGCCGCGTTGGAGATGACGGGGATATCGACGAACTGTTCAGGCATCGTCGCGTCCCGTCAGCGCGGAGGCGGATTCGGCTCCCACACGCATCTCCTCACCGGTAGCGCGAATCGAGACCATGCCGTCGAAGATCGTGACACGCACGAACATCCGTTCAGCTGTCGCGTCCACCCACACGACCTCGGATTCATTGCGCGCCTCGGGCTTCCACCCCAGTTGCTGAAGGCGGAAGGAAAGCATCTCGCGGTCCGTGGGGGTGTCGCCGGAGGCGGGTGCGCGCACTGACGACTGCGGTTCGACGGCGTCGTCACCGATCCCGCGCCAAGTGCCGCGCGGCGTCTCATTCAGGTGCAACATCTCGGCGATCAGCGCGATGCGTCGCTGAAGGGTGTCGAACGCACGTTGAGCGTCGTCGACTGTTGTGGTCGCCGGTGCTGAGGCTGGCTCGCTCTCGTCGGGCGCGTGGGAGGCATCTTGCGGGAGTAGTACCAATGTGACGTCAGGGTGGTCACGCCGGAACGTCGCCCACATCGGATCGCTAGGTAACGGCTGGTCCATGGGCTGAATCTAACAGGTCAAGAGCGTCCATGTTTGTGCATTTCCGCACACGCGCTAGTCCCGTTTGCTTGCGATGTAGATGGTCGCCGTCGCGTCCCTGCCCTGCAACGGATTGGGGAACGTGATGACCTCAGTGGCGACATTCGTGAAGACCGCCTCGAGTATGGACAGGTATTCGTCCTCGGGTGGGTCGTTGGACCACATCGCGTACACGCCCCCCGGTCGCAACTGTCGTTCTACAGCGGTCATCCCGTTGAGCCCGTAGAAACCCTCGCTGCCGTCCGCCAGCAGGTGCGTGGGGGAGTGGTCGATGTCGAGCAGCACCGCGTCGAACAAACGCCCGGGTTCGGAGGCGTCGTAGCCCTCGCCGTAGGACATTGCGAAGAAGTCGCCTTGCTGGAAGTTGCACCGGTCGTCGCCGGTCAGCGCCGGGCTAGCAGGCACCAAGTTGTCGTTGTGCCAGTCGATCAACGGCTGAACGAGCTCGACGACGACCAGGCTGCCGACCTCCGGGTGCTCCAGTGCGGCGACGGCCGTATAGCCAAGCCCCAGGCCGCCCACGGCGACGTCGAAGCGGCGCCCGGCCGCAGCATCGTCCGCTTGGGAGGCATTTGCCGCAAGCCTGGCGAGACCGAGGTGGGACAGCGCGATCTCGGCGGCGGTGAACTGGCTGGACATGAGCCATTCGTCATTCAGCTTGACCTCAAAGACGTCCTGCTGGGTGACGAGGTCGTAGCGCCGGCGCAGGGTCACCTCGCCGATGGGTGTATCCGCGTAGCCGAGCTCCTCCAGGCGTGCGCTCACGGGGTGTCCAATGTGGCGGCGAAACTCGACTGCCGCCAAGCCTCGTAGACCACCAGGGATGCGGCGTTGGTGAGGTTGAGCGAGCGGCGTCCGGGCAGCATCGGGATGCGGACGCGATCCGTGATGCGCGGGTGGGCCATCGCCTCCTCGGGCAAGCCGGTGGGCTCGGGACCGAACAGCAGAATGTCGTCCGGGCGGTACTCGATGTCCGAGTACACGGTGTCGGCCTTGGCCGTGTACGCGAAGACGCGAGCGTGGGGCACGGCCGCCAGAAAGGCCTCGAATGAGGCGTGCACCGTCACGGTCGCGAGGTCGTGATAGTCCAACCCCGCGCGCTTGAGTTTGGGCTCTGAAAGGTCGAATCCCAGCGGCTCGATCAGGTGCAGGTGCGCCCCGGTGACCGCGGAGAGGCGAATGGCGGCACCCGTGTTCTCAGGGATGCGCGGTTCATAGTAGGCGAGCGACGGTGCGGCGCTCAGCGATTGAGCACCCGTGTCGGCGGCAGCAGCCATGCCTGCCCTAGGTCGCGATCGTGAACGAGATCGAGATGTTGACCACCAGCGCCACGGCGATCAGCATGAGGCCCAGGCCGAGCATTCCGAGCTTGGCATCGGAGGCCTGCTTGGAGCCGAGCGCGATGGTCGCGTGACGAAGCAGACGGTCCTTAGTGGACTCCTCTGCTGCGGCCTTTGCCGCGGCTTCCGCGTCGGCCTCCGCCTGCGCTGCCTCGGCGGCTTCCGCCTCCGCCTTTGCTGCTGCCGCCTTCGCCGCGGAGGTCTTGGCGCCAGCGGTCTTCGCGGCCGATGCTCGGGCCGGCTTCGCGCGAGTGGCGGCGGGGGCTATGGGGGGCTCCGGCGCTGCCGGCGTGGGGCGCGAGTTCAGATACGTGATGGCGATCTGCGCCGTGATGCAGAGCAGGCCCGCGAGTACGAGGACGATGATGACGAACGTTTGCATGGGTTGTTCCTCGCGTGAAGTGGTGAGAACGGTAGGACTAGTGTGACGGCTTCACGCACGCGGGGCAAGAAGTCGCGTGAAGATTGATCGGCGCTACTGGACGACAATCCCCAGGTGATCCGCGAATTGCGGCGCCAGCAACGCCACCTGAGTGTCGCTCATCGTCGCGCCCTTGAGCCCGTCCATGCCGGACACCGCGCCGATGCTCGCGCCGCGCAGGTCCAGGTCGGAGATCTGCGTGCGGTGCGCGGTCAGCACGCCAATGGTGCAGTCGACGAACGAGACCCGCGCGCCCTTGACGTCCATCAGGTCAAGCTCGTCGAACGTGCAGCCCGTCAACAGCACGTCGGTCAGCGTTGCGCCGCGTAGATTCGCATAGGTGACCTTGCACTCGGTCAGGCGCGTCGCCCGCAGGTTCGCGCCGTACGCCTCCCAGGCGCCGATGCGCGAGGCGGTGATCTCAGCGCCAACCCAGGAGGCATCGGGCGTCTGGAGAACGGGGACATTGAGACGGGTCAGGCGTGACTCGCCAAAGCGTGCCGCGGTCAGGTCAGCGTCACCCAGAGCGACGTTGACAAACTCGCAACCCACGAACGCGACGCCACGCAATGCCCGGTCGCCGAACGACGCATCAGCCCAGCGGAGCCCCTCGAGGGTGGTGTCCTCGTCGATGTCGTATGCGTCAGCTTCGGTGAGGTGGCCGAGTTCGACTTCCCGGAGCTTGGGTCCCTGAGGGCCGTGGGAGGCGGTTGCGCGAGCTACCAAGGCATCGGCGACTCGGTGTCGCGCTTGGCGTCTGTGGGGATCTTGTCGAGTTCGCCGCCGCCAGCACGGATGCACATCCACTTGAGGGTAGTGGGGCTCTCGGGAGTGCAGCGCCACGTGCGGCGCACGCCCTGGCCCACCCGGACCGCGCTGCCCGCCGCGACCGGAATGATCTGCTCGTCGAGCGCCATCTCGCCCTCGCCGTCGAGGAAGACGTAGAGCTCCTCGAGCTCCGAGTGCGCATGCCAATAGCCTGCCTGCTCGCCAGGAGTAAGCGCGTTCGCGGTGAGGCCGATGTACTGCATGTCGAGCGCGTGGTCGACGACGCGCCGGCCCTCGCGCTGGGTCTGATCCGTAAAACCGCCAAAGTGCGAGCGCCACTCGTGCAGCGCGCCGATGTTGGTCACTTCAAAATCGCTCATGAGTCGCCTTTCGCCCTGGGGATCTACTGTCGAGCGTAATTCTACGGCGGCCGATGCGGCAAATACCTGGCGCTTGCGGCTGGGTGGTGATCTAGCGCGACGGAGCCGTCACTGCGCGCAGCACCGCATCTTGCTGCAACCAGCCCACCAGGTCGCCGTCGCCGTCGAGCACCGGCAGGCCATCATCAGCATCTTCCTCGAGCATGGCGTCGAGGCACACGTCCAGTGTGGCGTCTGGCGACAGGTAGTTGCGCCACTCGATCAATTGGGCCACGGTGACTGCTGGGGCGTCATCGTCCTCGGCGAGCGCCGAGACGGCCGCGCCTGCCCGGACGACCCCCACAAACTCGCCTTCGGCGCTGACGACGGGCAAGCATCGGCGGCGGGTACTCAGTAGCACCTTGGACGCCTCGTTCAGGCTCATCTCGGTGTTGAGCGAGCGTGGGGGAGGATCCATCGCGGTGCGCACGGTGGTGGTGGCTAGTGCGGAGGTCTGCTTGCGGGCGTTGATGTCGATGCCGCGGCGCAGCAATTTCTTGGTGTAGATCGTGTCCTTGCTGAGGGCGGCCGAGGCGCCGGTGGCGACCACCACGGCGAGCATCAGCGGCAGGATGATTGAGTACTCGCCCGTGAGCTCGAAAAGGATGATGACCGCCGTGATGGGCGCGCGGGCTGCGCCGGAGAAGACCGCCGCCATCGCGACGAGCGCGTAGGCGCCAGGGTTGATATTGAGGCTCGGGAACACATAGTTCATCGTCTGGCCAAACGCTGCGCCCAGCATGGCGCCGAGGAACAGGGATGGCGCAAAGACGCCACCCGAGCCGCCGATGCCGATGGTCAGGGAGGTGGCGAAGATCTTGGCTACCAGCAGGATGAGCAGGAAGCCGATGACGTACTTGCCGTCTACGGCGTTCTCCAGCACGGGGTAGCCAACTCCGTACATCTGGGGCAGGACCAGCAGGACGAGGCCGAGCAGCAGGCCGCCGACGCCGGGCCGCAGCCACTCGGGACCCTTCCAGATCTTGTCGGACAGGTCCTCGATGCCGTACAGCACCTTGACGAACAGCAGGGCCACCCCGGCCGCGAGCAGGCCAAGGACGATGTACAGCAGGTATTCGGCGTGGCTGTTGACCGAGAATTCCGGCAGCACCAGGAACGGGTCGTCGCCCAGGAAGGCGCGCCCGATGACCGAGGCAACCACGGAGGACAGCACCACGGCGCCAAACGAGCTCACCGCGAACGACCCGAGCAACAGCTCGAGCGCGAAGAAGACGCCCGCGATGGGGGCGTTGAACGTGGCCGCGATACCGCCGGCGGCGCCGCAGGCCACCAGCATGCGCACGCGCGACTCGGGCAGCCGGGCCAGGTGGGCGAGCGATGAGCCCATCGCCGAGCCGATCTGAACGATAGGGCCCTCGCGTCCCACGGAGCCACCGGATCCGATGGTGATGGCGGAAGCCAGTCCCTTGACGACCGCAACCTTGGCGGGGATGCGTCCGCCGCGCTTGTGGATCGCGTACATGACCTCGGGGACGCCGTGGCCGCGGGCCTCGCGAGCGAACTTGTGGACCAGCGGGCCGTAGATCAGGCCACCGACGGCGGGGGCGAGGACGACGAAGAACGCGCCCAGCCAGGGAACCCAGTGGTTGGGCGGGTGGCCGGTGGTAGCCGAGTAGTCCTCCGTGCCGGTGAAGATGAGGGTGGCCTTCTCGATCAGCCAGCGGAACGCAATGGCTCCAAATCCGGCACCGACGCCGACCACGAGGGACAAGCCGATGATGGTCGCGTACTCGGAGCGCTGCGCGTTCGGGGTGGGGCGCCACGCGAGCGCGTCACGAAGGTTTTTTCCGATGGAGGCGAACACTCAATCTCCAGACATTTGTACTTATGCAACTTTTGTATGTTAGCAGGCGATGACCCGTAGGATGTCCGCATGACTTCTTCGCGAGACGCGGCATCGGCCGCCATCACGGCCACGGTGACGTCCTCACGGGCACTGCTCGGCATCGTCGCCAGGTCGATGTCTGGCGCTCTCGAGGAGCTGTCGCTGGTGCAGTTCCGTTTGCTGGTGGTGCTGGACAGTGCCGGGCCCCAGCGCATGGGCGACCTCGCGGTATCGCTGGGCGTGCATCCGTCGACGCTGAGCCGCACGGTGGACCGGCTAGAGGCCGGCGGTTGGATCTCGCGCGAGGTGAGTGCGGAGAGTCGTCGGGAGGTCATCGTGGCGGTGTCTGACAAGGGGCACGGCATGGTTGCGGAGGTGACGCGCACGCGCCGTCGTGCGATCGCTTCCGTGTTGCGCGACCTCGATCCCGCGGACCGCGAGGCGGTGCGTATTGGCATGACGCTGTTCGCTGAGGCGGCGGGGGAGCCGTCCGCTCCAGACATGCTCACGTTGGGGCTCTAGGGCCTCCCGGTCCTGGCGTTGACACGGCGCGCCATCGATGTAAACATGTTAGTTGGCTAACGAATTAAAAAACCGCGCCCGATGGTGCCGCGTCCGGTGGCCGGCTGATGGAAGCCAAGGAGGAACATCATGAACGAACACCACCACAAGGGCCTTGAGCCACAGGCCAGGGGGCGCGACAACATCGTCCGCGCTATGGGCGGCACGGCGCACGCGATGCGCCGCCACCTCGACCACTCGATGCACGAGGTTCCCGGGCGCACCAGTGCCTGGGCCGTGATGCGACACCTCTCCCACCACGGTCCCACCACGCAGGCGGATCTCGCTCGTGCGGTGGGAGTTGCCGGATCGACGTTGACTCGCCGCCTCGAGCAGATGGAGGACGACGGACTGATCGGACGCACCGACGACCCCGACGACGGTCGGCGTATCATCGTCGCGCTGAGCGTAGCGGGCTCGACGCTGCTCGCCGAACAACGAGAGCGCAACCGCGCTGAGATCGACCGCCTCACCGCAGGCGCCGCGCCCGCGGACCTCGATGCCGTATGGCGCGTTCTTGATGTAGTGCGCGCCAATCTCCGTGAGCTTCATCCCGAAGCGGAGGGTCACGGTGGTCCCGGCCGTCGTGGCGGGCGCGGCGGGTCCAGAGGGCGTCGACGTGAACCCGGCGGCCCAGAGGAACGCGGGGGCCCTGGCCTCAACCGTCACCTCAGTGAGGAGTCCGAATGAGTACGCCGGCACCCCCGGGTTCGCGCCGCGCGGCAATCGGGACGCCGCCCGGCGGTGGCCACGGCGGGCGACGCATGGATGAGGAGACCCAGCGACGCCTGAACGCCGAGGCCCCCGTCATCCCGCACCTGTGGAGCCGCGTGGGCAAACTCTTCGCGCCGTACAAGCGTTCGCTGGCAATGACGGCCGTGCTCGTCATGTTCACGGCTGGCGCCGCAGTGATCCCGCCGCTGATCGTGGAGCGCATCTTCGACAACGCGCTGTTCCCCACGGACGGCTCGGGGGTCAACCTGCCGCTGCTGGGCGAACTCGTGCTGGTGATGGTGCTGATCTATATTGCCGTCGCGGGGCTGAGCGTCTGGCAGACGCTGCTGACTTCGACGGTGGGAAACCGCGTCACCGGGGACCTACGGGTGCAGCTCTTCACTCGCCTGCAGTCCATGGATCTCGCGTTCTTCACTCGCACCAAGACCGGCGTCATTCAGTCTCGCCTGCAGAACGATGTGGGCGGCGTGGCAGGGGTGCTCACGACATTTGTCAGCTCCATCGTCGGCAACGTGGTCACGGTGATCGCGTCGTTGATCGCCATGATCTTGCTGGATTGGCGCCTCACGTTGATTGCCGTGGTCCTGATGCCGGCTCTCGTGGTGGTGCAGCGTCGCGTGGGCCAGATCCGCGCGCGCATCGCCGCACAGACGCAGGAGTCGCTGTCCGAGATGACGGCCATCACGCAGGAGACGCTCAGTGTCTCGGGCATCCTGCTGAGCAAGGTCTACAACCGCCAGCGCGCCGAGACCGAGCGCTACTCGGCGGAGAACCGCAACCAGATTCGGCTACAGGTGCGCCAGGCCATGAGTGGCCAGTGGTTCTTCGGGCTGGTTACCGTCATCATGTCCTCGGTGCCCGCGGTGATCTACCTCTTTGCTGGGATCCTGATCGCCAGGTCGACTGACTCCGGCACCGCGCCGGCCATCACCGCCGGAACGGTGGTCGCCTTCACTGCCATCCAGTCTCGGCTGCTCTTTCCCCTGATGGCGCTCATGCGCGTTGCCCTCGAGGTGCAGACCTCCAAGGCGCTCTTTGCGCGCATCTTCGAATATCTGGACCTGGTCCCGGCCATCGAAGACGCTCCGGACGCCCGCGATGTGTCTGAGGCTCCCGGACCGGAGGGGCGTGTCGAATTTCGCAACGTCACCTTCCGCTACCCGGATGCTCCGGCGGACTCGCGCGCCACGCTAGACGGGGTGTCGTTCACTGTTGAGCCCGGCAGCACGCACGCGTTCGTCGGCCCCAGTGGAGCCGGCAAGACCACCATCGTGTACCTGGCCGCCCGTCTCCACGAGGCATCGGGCGGAGGCGTGATCTTTGCCGGGCAAGACGTGCGCGAACTGACCCACGAATCCGTGGTGGAGCGTGTGGGCGTGGTGAGCCAGGAGACGTACCTGTTCCACGCGACCATTGCGGAGAACCTGCGCTACGCCAAGCCGGACGCCACCCAGGAGGAACTCGAGGACGCGTGCCGCAAGGCGAACATTCACGACGCCATCTCGAGTTTTGAGCATGGATACGACACGCTGGTGGGGGAGCGCGGCTATCGCCTCTCCGGTGGAGAGAAGCAGCGCATCGCGATCGCTCGCGTGCTGCTTAAGGATCCGCCGGTGCTATTGCTTGACGAGGCGACCTCCGCGCTCGACACCGTGTCCGAGCGAGTGGTGCAGGCCGCCCTTGACCGGGCTGCCGAGGGGCGCACCACACTCACCGTTGCGCACCGGCTGTCCACCGTGGCGGACGCCGACGTGATTCACGTGGTGGACGCGGGGCGGATCGTGGAGACCGGCACTCACGCCGAACTCATTGCGTTGGGTGGGCTCTATGCGCGCTTGGCGGAGCAGCAGCGCGACTAGACAGGATTCTGGCCCATGTCGGGGCATAAAAAAACGGCGGGACTGGGCTTTCGCCCCGTCCCGCCGCTCTTCTAGAAGTGCGTGTCGACTAGCTGCAGCCGCATGAACCGCCGCAGCATCCGCCGGTGTTGTCCTCGGCGGCAGGCTTCTCTGCCTTGATGTCGATCAGGTCGATGTTCTTGATGTCAGCCATATGCGTCTCCTTCGCTCGAGGTCAGGCCCCGAATATGGACCTGTTCACACTGTAACCCCGCTGGCTACAAATTCCTTACCACGCGGGCGGGGCTACCCACCGCGACGACGTTCGCGGGCAGGTCCTTCACCACCACCGACCCGGCGCCAACCACGGTGTTCTCACCAATCGTCACGCCTGGACACACGATCACGCCGCCGCCCAGCCATACGTTGTCGCCAATCACGATGGGCTCTGCGGCCTCCCACTTGTCGCGCCGCAGGTCGGCCTCGACGGGATGGGTGGGCGTCAGCAACTGCACGTTCGGCCCCATTTGCACGTCCTGGCCAATGGTGATGGCGGCCACGTCGAGGGCCATCAGCCCGAAGTTCGCGAACGTCCCCGAGCCGATGCTGATGTTGCTTCCGTAGTCCACGTGCAGCGGCGGCCGGATGTCAACGTCGTCTCCGACGTGGCCGAGCAGCTCGTGCAGCAGCACGGTCGCCTCATGGCGGTCCCTGTCGTAGAGCTCCCCGTATCGCGAGGCACGTGCACGAGCGCCCCGCATCGCAGCAGCCATATCGTCGTCAACACCGCGGTACAGGTCGCCCGCCTCCATGCGCTCGCGCATGGTGCGCCCATCGTTGAGGTCCGGGGTCTCGGTCATGGCGCTACCAGATCGTCACGCGCTGTTCGGGGGCGAGGTAGAGAGCGTCGTCCGCTCCCACCTCGAAGGCCTCGTACCAGGCGTCCATGTTGCGGACGATGCCGTTGACGCGGAACTCGCTGGGGGAGTGTGGGTCCGTGGCGAGGCGGGTCTTGAGCGCCTCGTCGCGAACCTTGATCTGCTCGCACAGTGCGTAGCCGAGGAAGTAGCGCTGCAGTCCGGTGTAGCCGTCGATGACGGGGGCGTTGGTGATGTCACCGCCGCAGGCGATCTCGTAGGCACGTAGCGCGATCATGACCCCGGCGAGGTCGCCGATGTTCTCCCCGATGGTCAGCGCGCCGTTGACGCTGTGGTCGCCGTCTTCGCCCTCGAGCTGCTTGGGCGTATAGCCGTCGAACTGCTCAATCAGCACACGGGCGCGCTGCATGAACGCGTCGCGATCTTCCTCGGTCCACCAGTCGGTGAGTTTGCCGGTGCCGTCGAATTTGCTGCCCTGGTCATCGAAGCCGTGACCAATCTCGTGACCGATGACGGAGCCAATGGCGCCGTAGTTCACGGCGTCGTCAGCATCGGCATCGAAGAATGGGGGCTGCAGGATGGCCGCTGGGAACACGATCTCGTTGGCCGTGGGTAGGTAGTACGCGTTCACCGTTTGTGGGGTCATCAACCACTCGGTGCGGTCGACGGGCTTGCCGATCTTGGACCAGTCCCAATCCTCGTCGAACGCAGCGCCGGCGCGAATGTTGCCCAGCAGATCCGTCGCGCTCAGCGTGAGAGCTGAGTAATCACGCCACTTCTCGGGGTAGCCGATCTTGGGGGTGAACTGACCGATCTTGATGAGGGCCTTGGCCTTGGTCGCGTCGGTCATCCACTCGAGTCCGTCGATGGACGTGCGGTAGGCGGCCACCAGGTTCTCCACCAGGGTGTCCATGCGCTCCTTGTGGGACGGCGGGAAGTGCTTCTCGACGTAGAGCTGGCCGACCTCCTCGCCCACGAGGCCCTCGACCAGGCTGATGCCGCGCTTCCACCGTTCGCGCTGCTCGGGTGCGCCGGACAGCACGGTGCCGTAGAACTCGAAGTTGGCCTTGGTGATCTCGTCAGTCAGGTACGCGGCGCGACCGAGCACGACGCGCCAGCGCAACCACGCCTTCCACTCTTCGACCGACTCAGCGGGCCACAGCTCGCCTAGGGCGTCAAGGTAGCTGGGCTCCGAGGCGATGAGCAGGTCCTCGGCCGCGTGCGGCATGCGGATGGCGTCCGCCCACTCGCGCCACGGGAATCCGCCCGCGGTTTCGATGAGCGCCACCAGGGTCGTGGGGTTGTGCGTGAGGTCGGCCTCGCGCGTCTTGACGTTGTCCCAGTGGAAGCTTGCGATCCGCTTCTCGAGTGCGAAGACCTGGGCACCGGTGAAGTCCAGGCCAGTCAGCCCCGCCATGCGGTCGATGTGCGCGATGTACTTGTCGCGAATGTCCGCGTGAGCGTCCTCGCGGTAGTAGGCCTCGTCGGGCAGTCCAATGCCGCCCTGCATGATGTAGACCACGTTCTCGTCGGGCGAGTTCGCGTCTGCGTGAACGTAGTAGCCCACCGCCCCGCCCACGCCGGTGCGCTGCAACTGGCCCATCGCGCTTGCGAGTTCCGCGTGGGTGGTCGCCCCATCGATGAGTTCGAGATCCGGACCGAGCGGCTCGACACCCATCTCGTTGATGCGGTGCTCGTCCATGAACGACGCGTACAGCGCGCCGATGCGGCTGCCCGTGGGCGCCACGTCGACCAGTGCGCGCACGTGAGCCTCCGCCTCGTCCCGAAGCTTGTAGAACGAGCCATCGGCACTGCGGTCCGAGGGAATCTCGTGGGACTCCTCCCACGGGCCCGTCACGTGACGGAAGAAGTCGTCGCCGGGGCGCACGGTGGGGGAGAAGGTGGACGCGTCGATGCCTGAGTTCAGTGCCATGCCTTTACCTTAGGGCGAGCGGCCGATGCTGGGGCCCAAGTTTCGCCCCCGGCTAAGCGCCGCGAGGAGAGGAGGAGCCTGGCACAATGTTCGTATGCGCCTACACATTGGATCAGATCACGCTGGGTTTGAACTCAAGCAGCACTTGATTGCTCACCTCACCACCGAGGGGCATGACGTCGTGGATCACGGCGCGTTTGAGTACGACGCGCTCGATGACTACCCCTCGTTCTGCATTTCTGCTGCCGAGGCAGTGATGGCAGAGCCCGGCACACTCGGCATCGTGATCGGCGGCTCCGGAAACGGCGAGCAACTGGCCGCCAACAGGGTCAAGGGTATTCGCGCCGCACTTGCCTGGAGCGTTGAGATCGCGCAGCTCGCGCGTCAGCACAACGACGCCAATGTGGTGAGCGTGGGCGGACGCTTTCACACGCAGGAGGAGGCAACCGCGATCGTGGAGGCCTTCATCGCCACGCCGTTTAGTGAGGATGAGCGCCACCAGCGTCGCATCGACGAGATGATGGCGTACACGCCCTCCACGTAGATTTTCGTAGCGCTAGCGCGCGACGCGAGAAAGCCCCCGCCGGACGCCCGGATGACTCCAGGCCCGACAGGGGCTTTCTCGCGTTTCGCGGGTCTAGAAGTCCCAGTTGGTCAGTGGTGCGACCGGCGAGAGCATCGCGATTGCGAGTTCACGTGCCTGTCCGGGGGTGTTCTCCTTGACGAGGCCAGCCGCGCTGAGAGCCTCGAGTGAGGTGCCGCCCAAGTAAACCGTGCCCAGGTGACGGATATCCATCTGGAGGTCAGCATCGGCGGGGGTACCGTCGACGCGAGTGACCGTGGCGTCCCCGTCCTTGACGACGATGCGCCACGAGCCGGCGTTCTCCGCCACGTGCTTGTCGCTGAGGTGGAACGTGACATCGCAGTCGTGGAAGTACTCGCGTGACATCAGCGCCTCGGGCACATTCAGCAGGCGCACCCAGATGTTGTCGATGACCTTGGTACGTGCGCCGCGCGCGTCCTTGAGCTGGAACAGGAGCGGGTCGTCGGTCGCGAGGTTCTCGGTGTTCGTGGTGCCCACGAGGTCGAAGTCCGTGAGGACCTGCCAGAGCTTCTGGGAAGCCGCCGGAGTGAGCGAGCCATGCTCGCGCACCTGGGCCACGCCGTCGTGGATTCCCAGCGAGGAGTCGGGCTTGCGGCGGAAGAACGCGTACGCCACGGGCTCGCCGGCGTCCTCAATGATGCAGATTCGCCACTTCTCCATGCCGTGGCGGTTGCCTACCGGGTCGGTAAAGCGTGCGTTGCGGCCGGAGCCCACCGGGTTCAGGATGGTGCCGGGGCGCTCGAGCTTGGCCTGCAGGTCTGCGACCAATTGATCGTGCTGGTCAAAGTCCGCGCGTTCGAGGCGGACGGTGAGCTCCTCGGTGCCGTCGACATGCCACATCCGGGGACCGCGGGGGATCGAGGCCTTGACGGTCTGGGCGCCCATGCCGTAGCCGAATCGTGAGTAGATCTCGGACTCCATGGCGTACAGCACGCTGACGTGCTCGCCTCGTGCAATGCTGCGCGCGAAGTGGTCGTGGATCATGGTGGTCATGAGCCCGCGGCGGCGGTGGGCCGGGTGGACTCCCAGCCAGGACAGGCCCGCGGTGGAGACCCGGCGGCCGCCCGGCGTGATCATGTCCGTACCAAAGCTGGCGTGGACGCCGGCGAGTTCGCCTACCGTGCCGCGACGCTCGTCCGTGACTTCGACCGCGCGCGACCGCTCGACGGGAATGGCGTCGATGTAGTCCTGACGATCCTCCTTGAGCCATTCGCCCACGAAGGCCCACTGGACCACCTGGAACAGCTCGTCGATACGCGATTCATCGATGCTGACTGACTGATAACCCTCTGATTTCTTCACCTGCCAATCGTTTCAGGTTTACCTGCCTTTGGGAAACCGGCGACGAAAGTCGTCAGAACTGGAACGAGGACATCGGCGCCTGCGGTGATTGCATGGCCACTGATAGCAGGCGTGATGCGCCCGGGGTGTGCTCGAGAACTAGCCCAGCCTCCGTCAGAGTCTGAACCGTCACGCCGCCGAGGTAGGCCGCGCTGAGTTCCTGGATGCCGATGCTGAGGTCTGGCAGGTGTGCGGCGTCGTTGTCGCTCTCGCCGACCTTGGCGACGTGCGCCAGTTGTATACCGCCGTCGGCGTCGGGAGACCCCGCCACGGCATCGTCTGTACCGTCGTCAAAGTCAGAGGTAAACATCGGCTCGGTGGTGATCCGCCATCGTCCGGCATTGGCGGGCACATGGTAGTCAGTCACCTCAATGACCATGTCTACGGGAGACTCGTAGGTGCGCGCCTCGAGCGCTCGCGGCACATCAAGGATTCGCACCCATAGATCGTCCTCGATGACAGCCTTGGGAGCGCGCTGATCCATGGCGAGCCACATCAGTCGATCATCCAGCGGCAACGACTCGACGTGAATGTCGTCGGTCAGATCGAGGTCGAACAGCACACCCCACAGCCGTCTCGAGGCGGCACCCGTCGTCGTGACGAACTCGTTCACTGTGACCGAACCATTCGACACGTTGCCGACCCACTTCGCCTTGCGCTTGAAGATGGCGTACGCGAGTGCCTCGTTGCTGGCGTCGCTCACGACCGCTATTCGCAAACCCTCCTCCTCGCGACGCTCATTCACGTCCGACGCGAAGACCTCGCGGGCCAAATGCACGCTGTCGCGGACCATCGCCCCAGGTCTGGTCACGCGGCGTTGCAGGTCAGCCATCAGGTCTGAGTGGTCATCAGCGGTGAGCTTCTCGAGGCGCACGTTGAGCTCCGCGGTGCCGGGAACGTCGCGCAGTTCCGCACCGCGACTGAACTTGGCTCGCGCATGCCACGCGGCCACCCCATAGCCAAAGCGCTGGTAGATCTGCGGCTCGGCAGCGCCCAATGCGCTGATGTACTCGCCGCGAGCGAGCGAACGCTCAAAGTGGTCGCGCATCATCGACGTGAGGAGTCCGCGCCGGCGATGGCCGGGGTGCACTCCCACCCAACTCAGTGCGGAGGTGGGCACCCGCTCACCACCGGGAACCACCATCTCAAGTGGAAAGCTCGCGCGAATCGCCACCAGGGTTCCCGGCTCGCCGAGAGTCGGGTCGGCGATCGCCATGCCGCGGCCCCGGTCCCACGGAAAGGCGCTCTTGAACGCCCTGCGCTCCTCGGGTAGCCACGGGTTGAGGAACGCCCACTCGTCGAGGTCGACGATGTCGTCCCAACGGTCCGGGGTCAGGTCAAGCGGCTCGTAGCCGTCTGTAGAGGCCATGAGCCAATTCTGGCACCGACCCTAGTCCTCGCGCTCGGTGCGGACCGTATCAATCTGCGCCGCCAGTCGAGCCCACTCGATCTTGATGCAGCGATTTTGCACACCTACCAGGCCAGCCTCGCGTGCGCGCTCGATCGCCGCGTCGTTGACGACCCCCAACTGAAGCCACAGCATGTGAGCGTCGGCCGCCACGGCATCGTCCGCAATGGGATCGACGTATTCGGCGCGGCGGAACACGTCGACGATGTCCGGGGGCGTGGGGAGGTCGGCGATGGAGTCGTAGAAGGCGTGCCCGAGGATCTCGGCCTCGCCGCCCGCAGGGTTGACCAGGAAGACCTCAAGGGGAGTGTTCTCGATGAGCCAGACTGCGATCTGGTGGCTCGTGCGCTCCTCGTGGGGAGAGGCACCCACAACTGCGATGGTCTTGGCAGCGGCGAGCGCCTCAACGAGCAACTCGTCGCCGGGGGCCTGAGCCGAGGTGGGCATCGGGCAGGACTCGGCGGGGGCATCGGACGGGACCGTGATGCCGGCGCCAGGAATCGTGGTTTCGCTCATACCGAATCAAACCACGCGACGGCGTAGGTCATTCCCGCAAGAAGCGGCCGTGAAGCAATGAAAGCCCCCGGCCGCGTGGCCGAGGGCTTGCATTGTCGGGTGTGGCTGAGGGATCACACCCGAGTTTGGGGAGCCATGCCCCCCAAATGGGGGGCAGTGGTTCGGGTTCAGACTAGGCGCTAGCGCCCCTCAGCGTGACCTGATTCAGCAATTTCGTGAAACCCACCAAAAACCGCTGCCTCAAAAACCCGATTAGATGTAGTACATCGCAGGTTCGCGCACCTCGGGCGGCTCGTCGAGGTCCGGGTGCTTGTGCGAGTCCCCGGAGTCAACCGCGGAGGCTGCGGTGGACGCCTCCTTCTCGGCGGGGTGGTTGCGGATCTTGGCGGGAATTCCCACCGCGGTCGCGCCATCCGGCACGTCCTTGACCACCACGGCGTTGGAGCCGATGCGGGCGTCGCAGCCCACGTGCACGGCTCCAAGTACTTTCGCTCCTGCGCCGATGACCACGCGGTCACCCACAGTGGGGTGGCGCTTGCCGGGACTCATGGTGGTCCCGCCAAGCGTGACGCCGTGGAACAGCAAGACGTCGTTGCCGACCACGGCGGTCTCGCCGATGACGACGCCCATACCGTGGTCGATGAAGACGCGACGGCCCAGCGTCGCACCGGGGTGAATCTCGATTCCGGTGCGACGGCGGGCGGCCTGCGACCACAAACGCCCATAGGTCTTCATTCCGTGGTTCCACAGCCAGTGCGCAGCACGATGGTGCCAGATGGCGTGAAGGCCCTGGTAAGACGCGACAATGACTAGCGTGGAGCGGGCCGCGGGGTCGCGGTCGTGCACCGTGCGAATGTCTTCGACGGCGAGCTTCAGGAAGCCGATGCGTGTACTCATGAAGTGAGACCTGGGGTGTCCTTTGGGTAGTGAATTAGTCCATCAGGTCGGCGTAGAGCACCGAGCTGAGGTAGCGCTCACCGAACGACGGGATCACCGTGACGATGGTCTTGCCCTTGTTCTCGGGACGCTTGGCGATTTCGATGGCAGCGTGGATGGCCGCGCCGGAGGAGATGCCCACCAGGAGTCCCTCCTTGCGAGCCGCAGCGCGTGCGGTGGCGATGGCGGTCTCAGAGTCGACGTCGAACACCTCGTCGTAGATCTCCTGGTTGAGGATCTCGGGGATGAAGTTCGCGCCAAGGCCCTGAATCTTGTGCGGGCCGGCCTCGCCACCGTTGAGGATGGCGGACTCCTTGGGCTCCACGGCGATGACCTGGATCTCCGGGTTCTTGGCCTTGAGTACCTCGCCTACGCCGGTGATGGTTCCGCCGGTGCCGATGCCGGCAACGAAGATGTCGACCTTGCCGTCGGTGTCGGCCCAGATCTCCTCAGCGGTGGTCTTGCGGTGGATCTCGGGGTTGGCGGCGTTTGCGAACTGCTTGGCGAGGATCGAGCCGGGGCGCTCCGCGGCGATCTTCTCGGCAGCGGCGACAGCGCCGGACATGCCCTCGGGGCCGGGGGTCAGCACCAACTCGGCGCCAAAGGCGCGGAGCAGGCCGCGACGCTCGCGCGACATCGTCTCTGGCATCGCGAGGACCACGTTGTAGCCGCGGGCCGCGCCGACCATGGCGAGCGCGATACCGGTGTTGCCCGAGGTTGCCTCGACGATGGTGCCGCCGGCCTTGAGCTCGCCCGATGCCTCGGCAGCATCGACAATCGCGACACCCAGGCGGTCCTTCACAGAGTTGGCGGGGTTGTAGAACTCGAGCTTGCCCAGGATCGTCGCGTCGACGCCGTCGGCGAGCGCGTTGATCTTAACGAGCGGGGTGTTGCCGATCAGGTCGGTGATGTTTTCGTAGATTCTTGCCATGAGGGTTTCCTTAAGGGAGTAGTGCCGTGTGTGAACTGTGATGAACAACGCAGATGTATCGCGAATCGATACCGGGGCGAGCGCTAACGTGCCTGACGGGGCTCCAGTGGCCGCGGGGCGTGAGTTGTCAGCGCTCTACTGACAGCTGCAGCCCTCGGTACACATGCAAGCGCACATGCAGGAGGGCTGGGCACAGGACAGGACGGCAGGAGCGGACGTCATGACGACGTGGCTCCGGTTGCTCATCTCACTGACCTCTCGTGTGCGGTAATTGTCAGAGTAGCGGCGCACGGCCGATGCGGCAAGCGGCACCGCGCGCCCCTCGCCGCCGCTCGGCGAGACTCGGCGAAACGGGACTACGCTGGTCTTGTCGACGAGGGAGTCGAGCAGGGGGAGGCCATGGCTGGTCATAAAGTTGAGGTAGCGAGGGAGATCCTGGCCGCGCCCGAACAGGTATGGGCGGTGCTCACGGATATCGATGCGGCGCCCAAAGTGCTGTCGAGCGTCGTCTCGGTGGAGCGAGTAGGGGGCCCCGACTACGACGTCGGAACGCGGTGGCGCGAGACTCGCCGCATGTTTGGCAAGGTCGAGATCGAGGAGATGTGGGTCACGGAGGCGATCGAGCCGCGATCCACCACCATCGTGGCGGATTCCGGCGGCACGCGATATACCACCGTGTTTACGTGTGTCCCTAGTGAATTGGGCGTGGAGCTGAGCGTAGAGTTCTCGGCATCGACGCCCCATCCGAAGTTGGGCCAACGCGTTGGTTGGGCAGTGTTCGGCAAGATCGGCATGAAGGCCACCGAGAATGCCCTGAAACAGGATCTCGAAGACATCGCCACGGCCGCGGAGAGCGCCAGAAGGTAAGGACATGAGCTGGTTTTCTTTTGGTGACATCAATTGGATAGCCGTGATCGTCGCGACCATTGCCCAGTTCGTCGTGGGCGCCGTGTGGTACCACCCCAGGGTGGTGGGGCGCGCCTGGATGAAGCAGGTAGGGCTCAACGAGCAGGACGTAGCGTCCGCCGATGGTGGGCCCGGTCGCTATGTGGCCACGGGTGTAGTGGCGCTCATTACCGCCGTCGTCATGAACGTACTGATGTGGGAGCTTGGTGTCGGCTCCGTCGTCGGTGGCATCGTCTTTGGGCTCTTCGTTGGCGCAGTATTCCGCCTCGGTGCCCACGTCATTCACAACGGCTTCGCGCTGCGCGGCCAGCGCCTGTCCGTCATTGACGGCCTGCAGGACATGGTGGCGCTTGCTGCCGTGGGCGCTGTTATCGGTGCGTTTATCTAGGGATCTCATCGAGGTGCCCGGAGAAAGACGAGGAGCCGGGCCCTAGGGACCCGGCTCCTGCTGTCTCAATCACGTGCGTCGTGCCGGATGAGAAGTCCGGCCGCGCTGCTCGTGGAGCGGGTGACGAGAATCGAACTCGCATCATTAGTTTGGAAGACTAAGGCTTTACCACTAAGCTACACCCGCATTTGACGGGGACCTTCGTTAGGAAGAATCACCGGCGCGTACTAGAGTAGCGGAGCCTGGCCGATGTTGGGAAACCGGATCGAAGTTTGAGCCGGACGGGGTGTAGCGCAGCTTGGTAGCGCATCTGTTTTGGGAACAGAGGGTCGCAGGTTCAAATCCTGTCACCCCGACATACTGACTAAGGGACTGCCTGCGGGTGGTCCCTTAGTCATTTTTTTGGAATGTGCTGCAGGATCTAGGCAAGCGGAGTTTTGGCGGGACGTCGATGTCTCGTGTTCCCCAGAAAAATCCGTTGATGTGACGTTGCCCAATTTGTTCGTCGTGAGGAATGCGGATGAACGGGAGAAGGTTTGATCCTAAGGACAGTGCCTTAGGTCTCACGGCCTGATCCGCTCACCGTCCCATTGCGGGGCGATCCAAGGGAGGAACGCGGCGATGACAACTGATGGAACAGTGCAGGCGCTGAGCATGCCGAGCGTCGCGATTCATGGGGGTTACCTCCCCACGCCAGCGACCCAGCTTGACAAGCTATTTCCTGGCAGCGGAGTGCGGCTCCATGCCAAGCTCGATCAACTCCAACTGTCGGGCAGCACCAAGGAGCGCACTGCGCAGTTTTTGCTGGACTCCCTTGAGCACAGCGGAGCCTTGATTCCAGGCGGAACCGTAGTGGAATCGACCTCGGGAAACTTAGGTATGGCACTTGCACGCCAATGCACGCAACGAGGCTACGCATTTGTCGCGGTGATCGATGGGCGTGCCAACATTGCGGCGACCAAGACCATGGCGGCCTTTGGCGCACGAGTGGAAATGGTCGCGACTCCTTCCGACGGCAACCGGCTACGCGCCCGTGTGCAACGAGTGGAGCAGTTGTTGGCGGAGATTCCCGGGGCCGTGACCACCAATCAGTACGGCAGCATCGCCAATCCGTCCGCCCATGCCAGCACCACGCTGCCCGAACTCGTCGCCTCCCTGGGCGGCCCGCCTGACCACCTCTACGTCGCGATGAGCACCACCGGAAGCCTGCTCGGTTGCCAGCTGGCTATTGAGCGTGCAGGCTGGGCGACGCGACTCGTGGGAGTTGATGCGGAGGGCTCGGCGCTCTTTGGTGGAGCGTTGGGGGAACGCAAACTGCCTGGCCTGGGCGCAGGGTTCGCCACCCCCCTTTCACAGCAGGCTCGTCCCGACGCGATACATCGCATCAGCGAGGCCGACATGGTCCGCGGGTGCCGGCTCCTTGCTCGCCGAGAGGGACTTATGGCGGGTGCGTCAACAGGAGCAATCGTCGCCGCGATCGGCTACGACTTGCCCACGTTGCGGCCCGGCGCGTCCGTCGCGATGCTTGTGCATGACGGCGGTGGCGCCTACCTTCCCACGGTGTACGACGACGACTGGGTGCGCGCCCAGATCGCTGGCGCAGAGGCGGCCATCGCGGTGACCGAAGCACCCAATCCCTTCGCCGGCAAGGCATGAGTCTGGAGTCGAGGCGCGAGGTGGCCGACCTTGTCGTAGTGGGCGGGGGGCCTCGTGCGCTCTACGCGCTCGCAGACCTCGACGACGAATTGGCGCGCCGCGACTGCGTGGCCGGCCGCCGCCGACTGCGCGTGACGGTGCTCGAGACCGGCACGACCGGAGCTGGTGCCGTGTGGGAGCCCAGCCAACCCGATCACCTACTCATGAACGTCGATTCGCGGATTGTCGATGCCTCGTGCGCTTCCGTTTCCCACACCTTCGAACAGTGGCAAGGGGGCGACCGACCGTCCTTTCCACCGCGCGCGGAGGTGGGGCGCTACCTCGCGTGGGCCTTTTCGCGTCTGAGCGAGTCGCCACGCCTCGAGGTGACCCGCCGACGTGCTCGGGTGACTGCCGTGCGCAGCGATGGCGGGTGGTGGTTGTGCGAGACGGAGCATGCGGACGGACAGCGGGCCGCCCCTGAGCGCTCGCGCCATGTTTTGCTCGCCACTGGGCACGCCGGCGGCGCGAATATCGACCATGCCGCCATGGCCGATGCGTCGCGCGGGCCGGCTCCAGGCGTGGAGGTGGTGGTGCTTGGGGCATCGCTCACGGCGTTCGACGTGGTCATGGACCTGACGGTGGGGCGCGGCGGTGCGTGGGTCGAGGACGACTCGGTGATTGCCGGTGTCCGCTACGTCCGAGCGGGGGCCGAGCCCTCGTCGATCACGCTTGTTTCGCGCTCCGGGGAGCCGATGCTACCCAAGCCGGTCAACCTTCCAGCTTCAGTTCCCGAGGCGGTGCGGGAACATACGTCGGGTTTGCTATCTGGCTCAACCCCGGATGACGCGTGGTGGTCAGTGCTGGCCGATGCGGCGGTGGCGGCTGCAGAGGCGGCCGGGGTGAACGTAAGCGCGGGACGACTCTGGGAGCGTCTTGACGGTCCCGCGCCGCAGCGCGTTGACGAGCGTTGGGACCGCGACGTGGCGCGTGCTGTGGGCCAGGTCGATGACGACCCCGCCTGGTGGTGGGGTCGCGCCTGGTCCGCGGGATACGCGGACGTAGTGCGCTCACTCGAGCGAGCCCCGCGCGACCGAGCTTCATGGATGCGATGGCGCGCCCGCGCCGTGACGCTCGAACGGTGGGCCTTTGGGCCGCCACTCGACACACATCGTCGGCTGCTTGCCCTGCGGGAAGCAGGACTCTTGCGCGTCGTGCGGGGGACGGGCCCAGCCGTGAATGGCGCCCAAGCCGTCGTGATCGACGCCTTCACCCGAGCGCCAGGTGTCAGTGACTCCCCACAGCCTTGGAATGGTGAGGCCAAGCAGCAAGGACCGGGCAGAGAGCCCTGGGACGGACTGCTGGCTGATGGAAACGTGATGGTGCGCCCTGGCGAGCGTGGGGTGCTGACCTCGCGGGAGGCGACCTGCGTGAACTCCGACGGAGCCTTGAGTGAGGGACTCGCGACGCTAGGTAGGCCCACTGAGGATCCGGTGATTGGTCATGACTCTCTCCAGAGGCGACTGCACGGTGACTCACGGCGATGGGCCCGGGCGCTCGCGAGCACGTGGCTCAAGGAACTCGACCAGAAATTTGCTGAACCGACAAAGGTGGGAACACGTGACTGATCAGGCGCAAGTGAGGTGCGAGGGGATGGTTCCTCTCAAAGCACGAACAGAGGCGTGGATGGAAGACCTGCTCGACGACGCTGAGGAGTGCGCCACGCTGCTCGAAGAGCATGGCTCTCCCCTCAACGTCCTCGACTTCTCGCCGCTTGCCCGCAACGCATCCGAGTTGATCGATGCTGCGCAACAGGACGGAGTGAGGCTTGGCGTCTACGTCGCGCGCAAGGCAAATAAGGCGCTCGGACTGGTCAAGGCGGCCAGTGCCGCCGGCCTGGGACTCGACGTCGCGTCGCTCGCCGAGCTACGCCAGTGCCTGGACTTGGGTGTTGCAGGTGACGCCATCATCGTCACCGCGGCCGTGAAGTCGCGAGCGCTCATTCGGCTCGCTATCGATGCTGGGGCGACCGTGAGCCTCGACAATGCCGACGAGCTCGACGACGTGGTGATGGAATCGAGCAGGGGCCGGAGCCGCGCAAAGGTGGCAATGCGGCTGGCGTCCTCCGACCCATCGATCCCGCCTACAAGGTTTGGCCTCACGGCGACTCAGTGGGACAGCGCGCTTGCCAAAGTAGACGCCAAGACACTGCGAATCGAGGGCATTCACTTCCATCTCAACGCCTACAGTGCCCAGGATCGCGCGGTGGTCTTGCGCGAGGCCCTCGGGTGGACGGACCGCCTACGTGTCGCTGGCCACCCCATTGCGTTCATCGATATGGGTGGTGGCATTCCCATGAGCTACCTGGCAGACGAGGGCCAGTGGCGCGACTTCTGGAGGAGCCTCGCGGCCGACGGCGCCGGCACTCTCACGTGGCGCGGGGACCGCCTGGGACTCACCGACCCGGAGGCCGAACGTCCATCGGGCACGCTCTACCCGTATTGGCAGCAACCGGTCAGGGGTGCCTGGCTACGAGAGATATTGCGGGCGCCGGGAATCAACGGAGAGACCATTGCGGCCGACCTAGCCAAGCGGAGCCTCGAACTGCGATGCGAGCCTGGGCGCTCCGTCCTGGACGGGTGCGGCATGACCCTGGCCCAGGTGGCGTTCCGCAAGTCGACCAGCGACGGGATTCCGCTGGTCGGGCTACACATGAACCGCACACAAGTGCGGTCCACGTCCGTTGACTTCCTACTTGATCTTCGCTGGGTACGGCCCGCCGATGCTGGCCAGCCGAGCGCGCCCTTTCACGGCTTCCTGGTGGGCGCCTATTGCGTCGAGGAGGAGTTGCTAATGCGACGACGCCTGCGATTCGACGACGGGGTCGCGCGCGGCGACATCGCAGCGTTCATCAACACCGGCGGATACCTGATGCACATCCTGGAGAGCGCCTCCCATCAGTTGCCGCTGGCTGTGAATGTGGTGCGCGGTGGCGGGGGATGGGTGCGCGACGAGATTGATATGACGTTGTGAGGTAGCCACCACAAAGCACGATAGGGGTCCACCGCGAGCTTTCCGCCGCGGGAACGACGAAGGCGAGCCGCAGCCCAATCTCCTCGGTGTCCGCGAAGTCGGCGCGTACCCGTTGGTCGTCGCTCATCGAGGGCAGGTAGGCCCCGCCACAGTCGCGCACGAGCGTCGTGACAGATGCCCCTGGGATGAGCGAGGGCAGGTCGTACCCGATCGCCGTAACGAGTGCTCCCGCCGAGGCACCCGTGAGTAAACTCTCTCGACGCGCTAGGAACCTGCATCCACGGGCCATGGCGGCCTCACCCAAAAGGTGTCTCACGTCAGGGCGCGGGAGCGCCATACCGAGGTTCCCAGACGTTGACCGGACGACAATACCGCCCGAGGTGTGGTCCCTGGCGTTTCTTGCTTCGTGGTGAGCCAGAGCCGGGTGTTCGCGTCCCGTTCATCTGTTCGTGGTCTTGTGCCAACCAGTTGTTTGCTTTGCTGCCGTAGGTTCTCCGACGTCACCTTCGGAGGAGTTCTGGTTTTGTCTTACTCAGCGCACGCACGCAAGTTCATGGTCATGTTCGCATCAGCGATTGCAGCTATATCGGTTGTAGCGCTCGGGCCCAATGCCCCTGAATCTGCGGCGACCGCCGACGACCGTGCCACTTACTTGGGTCAGCAGCTCTACTTTGGCGAGTTCCACTCCCACACGGGAGTAAGCGACGGAGTGGATCTACCTCCCGACGCATTCGCTCATGTTCGTGACGAGCACGCAGCTGATTTCTTTGCTGTGACGGAGCATGACGTGATGTTCGACCTACGCAACACGGACAGTTTTGCGGAGGACTGGGCTGACGCGGAGTCTGACGAGTGGCGATACCTCCACGAGCGTGCGAGTGAATTCAATGCAGCGCAGGAGGATGTTGTCGCGGTACCTGCCTACGAGACCACCTGGTACGACGGCACTGGTCATATCAATATCTTTAATACGGAATGGAAAGCTACTGCCCGCGCCCAGTCGGAGGGGTCCATTGATGGTTTCGTCAACAGGTTCGGAACTGGGGACCTGAAGTACGACATGTACACGTACTTCGCGCGCCTCAAGTTGGATCCCGAAGCGATCGGTCAATTCAATCACCCCTCTACGACCAGCAAGGGCAACTTCTTCGACTTCAACGGTCTGGACCCCGTGGTGGATGCCCGCATGAACCTCATTGAGGTCAAGATCGACCGTCAGCTTGAGCAGTATCAACTTGCGTTAGACAAGGGCTGGCACCTGTCGCCTACGTACAACGGCGACGAGCACGGGGATAACTGGGTGACGGGGGCGGACGCGATCACTGGGATTTGGGCCGAGGAGCAGACGTTGGACGGGCTCTATTCGGCCATGAGGGCGCGTAGCACCTACTCGACTCTCGATGAAAACATCGAGCTCACGTTCGGCGCCAACGGTCGGATGATGGGCACGGTCCTGCCGTCGACCACCAGGACATTTGCCGCCGATATTGCGCTACACGACGCGGACTCCACGGACGAGTTCACTTCCGTGAAGATCCTGACCAATAACGGCAAGGTGGCGCATGATTTTGGGGCGGTGTCGGGCAACTCCCTGACTCTCGACCACACGTTCGCAGTGGAGGACGGTGACTACTACTTCGTGAAGGCCGTCCAGGCGGATGGGGACTTCGTCGTTTCTGCCCCGTTGTGGATCGGAGAGACCACACGAGGTGCCGAATATGCGCCCGTGATTTCGGTTTCGGCAGGGGTGCCGGCACGCGCGAACTACAACGATTCTGTTGAGTTACCGAACGTCACCGCCGTCGATCGCTCAGGAAATCCAGTCGCTGTCACCTTCGAGGTTTACGACTCCGCCGGCGAGGTGCCCGTCGGTGACGGCGAGTTTCAGGTGCGCAGTTACGACGACCATTTCATCGTGGTGAAAGCGGAGGATTCTACGGGGAACATCAACGCAGAGCTCCTCCGCATTTCGGTCAACACTGACGACCTGGACCCGACGGGTGTCTTCCAGTACTTCGGTTCCACCGCAGTCGTCGCGGCGGAGGCTGGCGGAACTGGAATCTCAATCTCAACGGATGTCACCATCCCGCAGGTGTTCGCCCAGGTGCGGCCCGTCGGCGGCTCGGCTTGGGTGGACACTCCCGTACTCCGGGAGGACTCTGGTGACGTCTATGAAGTCTCCACCATCGGCCGCGACGCGGCCGAGTACAAGGATCAGATCACGGGTCAGCCGTTGCGCAGCCACGAGTTCCGGGTAGACGGTCTCGATGGGGGCAAGCGCTACGAATATCGATTTGGAGTCTCCGCGGATCGCGCCGAAGCGGGTGCCTGGAGCGACGTGGGCGGTGAGTTCGTCGCGGGTGGCGCGGAGAACGAACCCGTTTACGTGGTGGGCGATTTGCAAGTCACCGACCACTCCACCGAGGGGCTAGGGCTCTTGCGCGACACCCTAGACACGGTGCGCGCTGCGCAACCAGGGGGAGAGACCTTGGTCCAGCTAGGCGATCTGGTCGACAACGGCGGGCGCGGGGAATATTGGCAAGAGGTGTGGGACAACGTATTTAGCGGCCTTGACGTGCAGTATGCGCCGGTGGCGGGGAATCACGAAACCTATGGAGACTTGGATTACAACTCGCTAACAACGGACCGAACAGCGATCTTCTCCAATATGTTTGCCACTCCTGACAACGGGGTGGTTGGCGAATCGAACTACTCGTTCGACCGCGGGGATGTGCATTACTCCGTCCTCAATTCCAACTTTGACCTCGACGAGCAACTCGAATGGCTCGTCCAGGACGTGCGTGAGTCCAATGCGCCCTGGCACGTGGTGATGGGCCACTTCTCCTACTACGGCGGCTCTCACGGTAATGACGCAGGGATGGCGAGCGACCGAGCGAAGGTGTCAAAGGTGCTAGCCAACTTAGGCGTGAACATGTACCTCGGAGCGCACGACCACGTCTACAAGCGCTCGGTGATTTACGACGGAAGGTTGGCGCAGACTCCAGAGGAAGTGGCCTCTGGCGTCACTTATGTGACGATGGGGTCCTCGGGCCCAAAGTTCTACGACAACGTGGTTCATCCCTGGGATGACGTGGTGTTTGACGAAGACACTCAACTAGGCGCTGCCATTCAAGTGGAGGGCGATGGGCTGAAGTTCACCTCGTACACCATCGACGGCGACGTCGTCGACGAATTCACCGTACAAAAGCCGACCGGAACTTGGCGCGTCTCGTCGACCGACCTAGTCGATAAGGCCCTGCCGGGCGTGGGTCTGCTGAGCTACGAAGGTTCACGCGACAACGTCACGGTCACCGCGGCAACTTACGATGCGAGCCAGGCTCGTCTTATCCACGTCCGCACGGTGGACGTCGCGCTTGACGGCCGCGGCGTGGAACAGTTCGTGGAGTTCGCAAGCCCGCTTCCTGTGGGGCCAAGCGATACGGTCAAGATTTTTCTGTGGGATTCGTTAGTGGGTGGACCCTCAGCGCTTCCCGCGATGACCCTGCGCGAGGGTCTCGAAGGTGCAGGAACTGCTGACGATCCGTACCTCATCCGCACCGGGACAGACATTTCAAAGATCGGGTATGACCCCGAGGGGTATTACGCTCTCGCAAATGACCTCAACCTCAGCGGGGTTGACGTGGATCAAATCGGGATCAGCCAGACCTTCACTGGAGTGTTCGATGGTGCTGGGTATGTGATCACGGGTTACGTCGCACCGAACGACACGGGGATGGGACTCTTCGCGGTTAATCACGGCACTATTCGCAACGTTCATGTTGACAGCGATCTCACGTCCACTGCATCGACCGTGGGGATGATAGTCGACTTAAACTACGGAACTGTTGAAAACAGTTGGACCTCCGGCTCGATCACTGGGCTAGACCTCGTTGGCGGTATCGCAGGCGAATCGCATGGCGCAGTGCTTAACAGTTACTCCACGGCCGACGTCACGGCCACTGGCTCATACGCAGGCGGGATCGTCGCGTTGCAACGCGGCGAGGCCGCTCTGACGGAATCCGTATATTCCACTGGGCTGGTGCAGGCAGCAGTGCGCAACGCGGGAGGGCTCGTGAGCTACGCACGTGACGAGCCAACGATTCGCACGAGCGTCTCACTCAACTCGGCCGTGCGGGCCCCCAGTTGGTCGCACGCCATCCTGGGGCGCGCTTATGGGAGCCAGGAAGCGGCACTGGAAGACAACTCGGTGTCTGAACTGACATACGTGGCAGTCCAGAGCCAGCCGGTCACGGGGGTCGGAACCCTCATGGGTACCGTCGTGACTGCTGCGGCGACGCAGAGTTCCGATCTCTTCGTTGGGCTCGGCTGGGACTTTGCGGCGACGTGGGAATGGAACGATGCAGCGGGTAGGCCAACGTTGACCGGAAATCCAGAGGCAGTAACCTCGGTTGGTCCGAACTTGCCGCGGGACGCGAGCGGTGCCTATCGAATCGGAACGGTCGAGGATCTCAGCGCGCTCTCCGATTTCCCGAGTGAACGCTTCATCCTCACTACGGACCTGGACCTCACGGGAAGTGACTTCGAACCACTCAACGCAACGGTTCCGTTCGCGGGTGATTTGAACGGCGACGGGCACGTCATTCGCGGACTCACCTCTAGCCGCGGAGGACTATTCGCCATATTGGCGGGATCGGTTCACGACCTGGGGCTTGTTGGCGCCGACGTCAACGTCGATGGAGATCGAGTCGGCATTGTTGCCGGGGAGTCTTCCGGCCTTATTGAGCGTGTGTACGTCACGGGAAGTGTGACAGGCACCAATCGAGTAGGCGGCCTCGTAGGAGAGGGAAGCGGAACGGTGCGAGACAGCTATACCCTTGCCGATGTCCGGGCGACGTATCGCTACGCAGGCGGAGTCGTGGGCATCGCCTCAAGTGGGGCACACGTCGAAGATGTGTATGCCTTGGGCGCAGTCGTCGCTGACGACCGGAACGCTGGTGGCGTGGTGAGTTACGGGTACACAGGAACCATTGTGAAGACGTCAGTTTCGCTGAATTCTCAAGTGACATCGCCTGACTGGAGCCACGCAATTGTGGGTCGCGTGGCAGCCGGACAGGTGGCTTCACTTGAGGGCAACGAAGTGGGCAGTGCTGTTCCTGTGGCGGGTGAGCGCCCCGTAACTGAGGTTCCAGGTCCTGGACACGACACTCTTCGCGGGGAGGTCGTCGATACGCGGCAATTGCGAAGTGCAAACCACTTCACGGCGACTCTCGAGTGGGATTTGGCTGACGTGTGGAAGTGGAGTTCTGAGGCGAACAGGCCGATGCTTCGTGCAGTTCCCGAGCCTTATGTCGAGGTGACACCTGAGCTTCCTCTCGCCAGTGACGGGTTCTATGAGGTTGATTCGGTCGAGGACCTCGCGCAGGTTGATCTGTTCCCCAGTGCAAACTTCAGGCTCGTGGCTGATATTGATCTCGGTGGTGTGAGCGATTTTGAACCGTTGAACGTGCTCGCGCCGTTCGGCGGGGTTCTCGACGGCAATGGCCGTGTAATCCAGGCGCTGTCGTCCACTAAGGGAGGTCTCTTCAGCTCCATGGCAGGCACGGTCACTGACCTAGGCATTGTCGGAGCGAAAATCGACGCCGACGCGACATACGTAGGAATCTTGGCGGATCGTTCGAGCGGCACGGTAGAGAGAGTGTTCACTACAGGCGTCGTCAATGGCTCCGAACGTGTGGGTGGGGTAATTGGGCAGCTCGACACAGATGGTGTGCTGAGTGACGCCTATTCCACCGCGACGGTTAGGGCTGACGGTAGTTACTCAGGTGGAGTCGTGGGAATTACGTCGGCAGGCACGTTGACTGAACGGGTCTATTCGAGTGGGGCAGTGAGCGCAGGGCACACGGGCGCTGGGGGCATCTCCAGCTACGCGTATACCGACACCACCGTCGCGGACGCTGTGGCAATTAACCAGGGGGTCGCCGCCGGCGGCAACGGCGCGAACGCGATTGTAGGAAAGGTCAAGGGTTCTCCGACTCTCCGCGCAAATGTGCATTCCGACGCTGTGTCGGTGTCCGCGCTCGACGCTCAAATACCCGCCTTGATGGGGACCAGCGTGCCCGACGCTATCGCCAAGTCGGCTTCGCTCTATCAGGGTGACCTGGGTTGGGATTTCGACTCGGTGTGGCAGTGGGATTCCGGCGCGCTTCGCCCGCTGCTCCAGTCAACGCCGGAGCCATTGAGTTCCGCCGAGGTGCCGGGTGTGGATGTCGCGATACAGATCTCGTCTGTCGCGGAGCTCCAGGCAGTTGCCGATCATCCGGACTACTGGTTCGTGCTGAGCGGGGACATTGACCTTTCGGGCGTGGATGACTTTGTGCCCTTAGGATCGACGGTCCCTTTTACCGGCACCTTCGACGGCGCCAGCTACAAAATATTGGGCCTGACGTCGACGTCCGGGGGTCTCTTTGACGAAGTGGGTGTGGGCGGCAGAGTATTTGACTTGTCAGTAATGGGCGCGGGCGTCGAGGTAGACACTTCGCACGTGGGAATCCTCGCGAACCGTTTTGCGGGCGACGCAGACCGTATCTACACGAGCGGATCAGTGACTGGCACTCAACGCATCGGCGGCATCGTAGGGAACCTGACCGGGAACTTACGGGACAGCTATTCGGAAGCAGAGGTGCGTTCCTCCAGCAGTTACGCCGGTGGCGTGGTGGGTATTGCGGACCACGGTTCGACAGTGCAGCGGGTTTACGCCACGGGTGCAGTCGAATCGAGCAATACCGCTGGTGGAATTGCGGGTTATGTCTATACGGATACCCGACTCGAACAGAGCTTCGCATTGAACCCCACTGTCAGCGGCTCACGCAATACGCACCGAGTTGTGGGCAGAGTGGGCGGTGACGCGACTCCGCCCATTGTCGATAACCGTGCTGGTGACGTGGTGGAAGCGAGCGTCCAACGTGTCACCGACGTGGGGGCGGCAACACTTAACGGCGAAACGGTCACGAGTGAGAATTCTGCTGTGCAATCAACGTGGGAAGACGGCCTTGGCTGGAACTTCACCGCCGTGTGGCAATGGAACGACGAACTGCAGCGCCCCGTGCTGCGAGGAGAGTGAAGTGACTGTGAAGCAATCCAATAGGCGCGTGAATGCAAAGAGTCGGATCGCAGCCATACTCGCGATGGGATTAAGCCTCGCAGTCGCTGCGGGTGGCGCCGCCTCCGCGGTGCCGGTCCTTGACCACGATGCGCAGTTAGACGGCTCTACGGCGACTGTGCAGGTGGCGGCAGGCTCGGACGGCGCGGGGAGGGCAGTGTCAATCCTCGTCTTCGGCGTAGACGCTGACCGGACCTCGCCCCGTGAGACCAGCATCGTCTTTGTAGACGAGGCAACCCTTAATGCGGCTGGAGCCCTGGAGTTCGTGATGGAGCTCCCCCAGGCAGATTTGGAGGGCTATGTTCTGTCGCTCGCGGTGAGCGGTGCCGAGCCGTACCTGAAGCTCCTGAACCCGGACGGAGTGCTGCCGCCCGTAGGCGAGACCGACGGCAATGCTGGAACGCCTGGCGACGGAAATGGCGAGCCAGGAAGCAGTGATGGTTCCGACCTTGACCCCGACGCGGGCACTGGCAGCGCCGGTTCCAACGGAGGCGTCAGCGAGGCTG
Source organism: Demequina aurantiaca (assembly GCF_000975135.1). Classification (GTDB taxonomy): domain Bacteria; phylum Actinomycetota; class Actinomycetes; order Actinomycetales; family Demequinaceae; genus Demequina; species Demequina aurantiaca. The sequence goes on from NZ_BBRF01000001.1 coordinate 1,542,650, forward strand.
GGCAAACCGGCCCGGCCACCACCCAAGGTGGGGGGCCAGTGAGCGGTGAGCTCAGTTCAACCGGCGGCACGGTGGCCTTCTGGCTGGTGGTGGTGGCAGCTCTCGCTCTCACTATTGGATTGATATTGCGCATGGTCGCTCGGCACCGGACTCAGGTCAATTGAGCCGTACTGCGATGAATGCCACCCCCCGATTGGGGACGCACGCTTATAACCGGTAGAATTGCCGGGTTGCTCTGCCGCGGGAAACCCTCGTGTATGGCTGAGCCTTCTTCCAGCACCCAGGAGTACGTCAGTGACCAGCGCCTTCGAGACCATCGACGCCACGACCGTCAAAGTAACGGTTAACCTCACCGAGGAGGACCTCGCGCCCGCCCTCAAGCACGCCTATGAGCACATTGGCGAGCAGGTGCAGATTCCCGGCTTCCGTAAGGGCAAGGTGCCCGCAAAGATTCTTGAGCAGCGCGTAGGCAAGGGTGCCGTCATTGAGCACGCCGTCAACGACGGTCTGCCCGGCTGGTACTCCGAGGCCGTCCAGGAGCTTGAGCTGCGCCCCTTCGGCCAGCCCGAGGTCGACGTCACCAAGATCCCCGGCTCCGTTGAGGGAGACGAGGGACTGGAGTTCACCGCCATCGTGGAGATCCGCCCCGAGGTCAAGCTTCCCGCCGCTGACACGCTGACCCTTGAGGTCGAGCCCATCGAGGTCAGCGACGCTGACGTCGACGAGCGCGTTGACGCACTGCGCGAGCGCTTCGGTTCGCTCGTCACGGTTGACCGCCCTGCGGCCAACGACGACTTCGTCACCATCGACCTGTCCGCCAAGGTTGACGGCGCGGACGTCGACGCCGTTCAGGGCACGTCCTACCAGGTCGGTTCGGGCAACATGCTCGAGGGCCTGGACGACGCGCTGCTCGGACTCAGCGCAGACGAGGAGACCACGTACGAGGGTCCCCTCGCCGCAGGCGACCAGGCCGGCCAGGACGCCGTAATCACCGTCAAGGTGACCGCCGTCAAGACTCGCGAGCTCCCCGAGGTGGACGACGACTTCGCCCAGCTCGCGTCCGAGTTCGACACGGTTGCAGAGCTCCGTGAGGACCTCAAGGAGCAGGCCGCCAAGATCAAGACCAACAACCAGGCCGTCGAGGCACGCGAGAAGCTGCTTGAAGCACTCATCGCCGCCACCGACTTCGAGCTCCCCAAGAAGGTCATCGAGGCAGAGGTGCACAGCCACCTCGAGAACGAGAACCGCCTTGAGGACGACGAGCACCGTGCCGAGGTCACCGAGGAAGCTCACAAGGCACTGCGCGCGCAGATCCTCCTCGACCAGCTTGGCGAGGACCTCGAGATCGAGGTTCAGCAGAACGAGCTCCTCGACTACCTGCTCAATGCTTCGCGTCAGTACAACATGGACCCCAACGAGTTCATCCAGCAGGTCGAGCAGGGTGGCCAGATTCCGGCCATCGTGTCCGAGGTTGCTCGCTCGAAGGCCACCGCGTACGCCCTGCGTCGCGCGACCATCAAGGACACCGCCGGCGCCGAGGTCGACCTCAGTGGCGTCATCGGCTCCATAGAGGACGAGACTGCGGAAGCCGATGCAGCAGCCGAGGGCGCTCCGATCGCCTAGTTTCTTCGCGGCTACCGCCTGGTCACAGGCAGGGCCGCACACGCAAAGAAGGGCGACACCCCACTGGGTGCCGCCCTTCTTTGCGTTACGCCGTGTGGTGGGGCGTTACGAGACGGTGGGGTTCGTGAAGATAATCCAGGCCGCGAAGACCGCCGTGGCCACGCCGAACGCGAGGCCGATGGTCGCGGGAATGCGGCCCACGGGGACCTCGCCGCTCTTAAACATGGCGATTGAGCGACGCAGCCCAATGAACGACACGACGATCGCGACGAGCGACATGACGCCGTAGGGGTTGATGATCAGCGAGCCGACACCGGCGAGCATGCCGATCTGAGCCATCGCGTTGCGCGGAGGCGGGGCGGGGGCGTCGTCTCCGTCCGCGTCCTCGGCTTCCGCGGGAGGCAGGATGGTCTGCTCGACGCTGGAGTCAGCGTCGGGGAAGTGGTTGCTGCGTTCGTTGTACTCCGCGGCCCTCGACTCGGCACTCGGGGCACCATCGACTACCTTGCCGTCGATGATCATCGGCTCGGAGCTGGGGGTGAGGTTCTCGGAATCCGAGCTGTCAGGTGTGGTGTTGTTGGGCGTAGCCATGGGTGCCTTTCCCGAGGCCAGGGCCTCACGGGGGTCGATTGGGTGCTGAGTTAAGCCTACGTGGTCGTCTAACACGTTGACTAATAGGCTACCCAGCGCCATGGTGGGGCCTATTGGGGTGCCCACCCCGGCATCGGCGCAAAAACGTTCACCCCGTAGCGAAACCAGGCCCAAATGGGCATCGGACGGGGGGTGGGTCGCGTTACTGTCTCACAAGACGCTCTATAGGAGGACACACGTGAACGACAACACGTCACAAGAGATCACCGCGAGGGGTGACGGGGCCGGGATGGCTCTGAACGACTCGATCTTCAACCGGTTGCTGCGCGAGCGCATCATCTGGCTCGGGGACGAGGTTCGCGACGACAACGCGAACGCGATCTGCGCGCAGCTCATGCTGCTGGCCGCGGAGGACCCCGACAAGGACATCTACCTTTACATCAACAGCCCCGGCGGCTCGATCACCGCTGGCATGGCGATCTACGACACGATGCAGTACATCAAGCCCGACGTCGCCACCGTGGCGATGGGTATGGCGGCATCGATGGGGCAGTTCCTGCTCGCGTCCGGTGCCAAGGGCAAGCGCTTTGCGACGCCCCACGCCCGCGTGCTGATGCACCAGCCGTCCGGCGGCATCTACGGCACGACGACCGACGTCCGCATCGGTGCCGAGCTCATCATGCACATGAAGAAGACGCTGTCGGCACTGACCGCAGAGCAGACCGGCAAGACCGTCGAGCAGATCACCAAGGACGCGGACCACGACCGCTGGTTCACGGCCCAGGAAGCACTCGAATACGGATTCATCGACGGCGTCATCACGCACGCGGCCGATGCTGGCGACTCGTCGCAGGGAGGCAAGAAGTGACCAACGAATACCAGGCCATTCAGGCTGCGGGTCGCACCGCTGGCGACTTTGGCGGAGCGGCACCCGCCGGCCCCTCATCGCGCTACATCCTGCCTACCTTCGAGGAGCGCACGGCCTACGGCTTCAAGCGCCAGGACCCCTACGCGAAGCTGTTCGAGGACCGCATCATCTTCCTCGGCGTGCAGATCGACGACGCCTCCGCGGACGACGTCATGGCGCAGCTGCTGGTGCTCGAGTCCCAGGACCCCGAGCGCGACATCACGCTGTACATCAACAGCCCTGGTGGCTCGCAGACCGCGTTGACCGCGATCTACGACACGATGCAGTACATCAAGCCGCAGATCCAGACCGTGTGCCTCGGCCAGGCCGCCTCGGCAGCTGCCGTGCTGCTCGCCGCCGGACACCCGGGCAAGCGCCTCGCGCTACCCAACGCGTCCGTGATGATTCACCAGCCTCGCATTGAGGGTGGCTCGCGCGCACAGGCCTCGGACATCGAGATCTACGCCGAGCAGATGATTCGCATGCGCGAGTGGCTCGAGGACACCCTCGCGTTCCACACGGGTCAGGAGTCGTCCAAGATCCGCGAGGACATCGAGCGCGACCGCTTCCTGACCGCAGCCGAGGCCAAGGAGTACGGCCTCGTCGACCAGGTTCTGGAGAGCCGCAAGGTCAAGGCAGTCGAGGGCATCGAATCTTAAGACTTACTCAATAGGGCAGGGCGGTTCGGGCTTCGGCCCGGACCGCCCTTTCTCTTTCCAAGCCGATGCCGTGACGGGGCTGCGCGCTCGGGTGACCGTGGCATCGGCCGTGTGGGCGTTACTTCTTGACGTAGGCGGCCAGGTGCTGGCCGGTGAGCGTCGAGGCGTCCTTGACGAGGTCCGCGGGCGTGCCTTCGAAGACCACGGTGCCGCCGTCGTGGCCAGCGCCGGGGCCCAGGTCGATGATCCAGTCGGCGTGCGCCATCACCGCCTGGTGGTGCTCGATCACGATGACCGACTTGCCGGAGTCGACGAGGCGATCGAGCAGGCCAAGCAGCTGGTCCACGTCCGCGAGGTGCAGGCCGGTGGTGGGCTCGTCGAGGATGTAGACGCCACCCTTCTCGGACATGTGGGTGGCGAGTTTGAGGCGCTGACGCTCGCCGCCGGACAGGGTCGTGAGGGGCTGGCCCAGCTTGATGTAGCCGAGGCCGACGTCGTGCAGACGCTTGAGAATGGTGTGGGCGGCGGGGGTCTTGGCATCCGGTTCCTGGAAGAACTGCTCCGCCTGCGCGACGGACATGCCGAGCACCTCGGAGATGTTCTTACCGCCAAACGTGTACTCGAGTACCGCGGCCTGGAACCGCTTGCCCTCGCACTCCTCGCAGCGTGTCTCCATGGTGGCCATGACGCCGAGGTCGGTGTAGATCACGCCGGCGCCATTGCACACTGGGCACGCGCCCTCCGAGTTAGAGCTGAACAGGGCGGGCTTGACCCCGTTGGCCTTGGCGAAGGACTTGCGGATGGGGTCGAGCAGGCCGGTGTACGTCGCGGGGTTGGAGCGCCGCGAGCCCTTGATGGCGCCCTGGTCGATGGCGACGACGTCGTCCTGTGCGGCGATGGAGCCGTGGATGAGCGAGCTCTTGCCGGAGCCGGCCACACCGGTGATGACGGTGAGGACGCCCAGGGGGACGTCGACGTCGACGTCCTGGAGGTTGTTCGAGTTGGCGCCGCGAATCTCGATGGCGCCCGTGGGCTTGCGGACAGATTCTTTGGTGTCGGCGGCGTCGTCCAGGTGGCGGCCGGTGATGGTGTCCGAGGCTCGCAGTCCGTCCACGGAGCCCTCAAAGCAGATCTCGCCGCCGTCCGTACCGGCGCCGGGGCCGATGTCCACGACATGGTCGGCTATCGCGATGGTCTCCGGCTTGTGCTCCACCACCAGGACGGTGTTGCCCTTGTCGCGCAGGCGCAGTAGCAGGGCATTCATGCGCTCGATGTCGTGCGGGTGCAGCCCGGCGGTGGGTTCGTCGAACACGTAGGTGACGTCCGTGAGTGAGGACCCCAGGTGGCGGATCATCTTGGTGCGTTGCGCCTCGCCACCGGACAACGTGCTCGCCGGGCGATTCAGGGAGAGGTAACCGAGCCCAATCTCAACAAAGGAATCCAAAAGCTCCTGGAGCGTGACGAGCAGGGGAGCCACGGCATCGTCCGTAATGGTGCGCACCCAATCGGCGAGGTCGGTGATCTGCATGGCGCACGCATCGGCGATGTTGGTGTCGTTGATCTTTGACGATCGCGCGCCCTCGTTGAGGCGGCTGCCGTCGCACTCGGGGCAGGTCTGGAAGGTCACGGCACGGTCGACGAACGTGCGGATATGCGGTTGCATCGCGTCGCGGTCCTTGGACAGCATGGACTTCTGGATCTTGGGGATCAGGCCCTCGTAGGTGAGGTTGATGCCGCCGATCTTGATCTTGGTGGGCTCCCTGTATAGGAAGTCGTTGAGTTGCTTCTTGGTGAAGGCGCCGATGGGCTTGTCCGCGGGGAAGAAACCGGACTCGGAGTAGAGGCGGACGGCCCAGCCATCGGCGGTGTAGCCGGGAATGGTGATGGCGCCATCTGCCAGGGACTTCTGATCGTCGTAGAGTTCCGCGAGATCGATGTCGGTGACCTCGCCCATGCCATCGCAGCGCGGACACATGCCTCCCGTGACGGAGAAACTGGACCGTTCTTTGACTGTCCTGCCCGACTTTTCCGTGGTGAATGCTCCGCCACCGGACATCGATGCGACGTTGAAGGAGAAGGCCTGCGCGGAGCCGATGTGCGGCTCACCCAGGCGGGAGAAGAGGATGCGAAGCATGGCGTTGGCGTCCGTCGCGGTGCCGACCGTGGAGCGCGAGTTGGCGCCCATGCGCTCCTGGTCGACGATGATCGCGGTGGTAAGGCCCTCGAGGGAGTCCACGTCCGGGCGGGCGAGGGTGGGCATGAAGCCCTGCAAGAACGCGCTGTAGGTCTCGTTGATGAGGCGCTGCGAGTCCGCGGCGATGGTCTTGAAGACAAGAGAGCTCTTGCCGGAGCCGGACACGCCAGTAAATACAGTGAGCCGGCGCTTGGGGATCTCCAGATCCACGTTCTTGAGGTTGTTCTCGCGGGCGCCGCGGACTCGGATCAGGTCGTGAGAGTCTGCCGTGTGCTGGCCTAAAGTGGCGGTCATGGGATCTCCGTCCGGATGCGTTGCGCGTGGTCTTGTGCCTACTGGAAACTTACCCGAATGGGGAGGTACATGGGGAGGTGGGCGGCGCATCGGCCGGCGTTGGGCCCATCCAAAGGGGCGCGGGTTCCGAATCTGTGATGTGTCTCGCCTGAAACGTAGCGGCGAGTCGGCAGGCGCGTGTCAGGGGGCATCTGTAGCCTGGTAAAGATGGCGCTGCAGCTGAGGGCGCGAAAGGAGCTTTTCCGATGACTCGTCCCACCGACACAGGTGACCTTCTGAAGTGCACGTTCTGCGGCAAGACTCAGAAGCAGGTCAAGAAACTCATCGCGGGCCCCAACGTCTATATCTGCGACGAATGCATCGAACTGTGCAACGAGATCCTCGAGGAGGAGCTTGCCGAGGCGGTCGAGGCAGAATTCACCGACTTGCCCAAGCCACGCGAGATCTTCGACTTCCTGGGCCAATACATCATCGGTCAGGACCAGGCCAAGCGCGCGCTGTCCGTCGCGGTGTACAACCACTACAAGCGTGTGCGCGCAGGTGAGGCTAAGGCCACCGAGGACGGCGTGGACATCGCTAAGTCCAACGTGCTGTTTATTGGCCCCACCGGAACCGGTAAGACCTATCTCGCGCAGACGCTGGCCCGCATGCTCAACGTGCCGTTCGCCATCGCCGACGCCACCGCGCTGACCGAGGCGGGCTACGTGGGTGAGGATGTCGAGAACATCCTGCTCAAGCTGCTGCAGGCCGCCGACTACGACGTCGAGAAGGCTCAGCGCGGCATCATTTACATTGACGAGATCGACAAGGTCGCGCGCAAGGCGGAGAACCCGTCCATCACACGCGACGTTTCCGGTGAGGGTGTCCAGCAGGCGCTGCTCAAGATTCTCGAGGGAGCGACGGCCTCCGTTCCGCCGCAGGGTGGGCGCAAGCACCCCCACCAGGAATTCATCCAGATCGACACCACCAACGTGCTGTTCATCCTGGGAGGCGCGTTCGCCGGCCTCGAGGAGATCATCTCGTCGCGCGTGGGTCGCAAGGGAATTGGGTTCGGTGCCTCGCTGAAGGAGGCCGACAACTCGGATCTGTTCTCCCACGTAACGCCGGCCGACCTGCACAAGTTCGGCCTGATCCCCGAGTTCATCGGCCGCATGCCCGTGATCGCGACCGTCTCGCCGCTCGACGTGGACGCCATGGTGGGGATTCTCACCGAGCCCAAGAACGCCCTGGTCAAGCAGTACCAGCGCATGTTCGAGTTGGACGACGTCGAGTTGGAGTTCGACGAGGGAGCCGTTGCGGCTATTGCCGAGCAGGCGCTCGAGCGCGGCACGGGTGCGCGTGGGCTACGTGCCATCCTCGAAGAGGTCCTGCAGGACACCATGTTCGAGGTCCCCGGCGGAGACATCGGCAGCGTGCTAGTCACGCGCGACGTGGTGCTCAACCGCGTGACCCCGGCCTTCGTGGCTCGCTCGGTGGAGCAGATAGAAGAATCAGGCGCCGCCTAGTTCCGCCTGCCTAGTTCCGCTTGCCTAGTTCTGCCCGGCGGGGTTCGCCCCACCCCCAACCCGCTACCTCGGCCCCACCCCTCAACCCGCTATTGGTCCGATTTCGCACGCTCTCAGCGGTCTCTGCGCGCTGTTGGTCCGATATGACACGAGATCTGTCGTCCGCGAGACTGATGTGCACATCGTGCACGTGCATTGCGCCTGTCCACAGGTTGGAGCCTTGACGCGCCGAATGCCGTTGTCAGTACTGCACTGGGTTGATGGTCACTTTGCGAGCACTCAACATCCCTACACCGGGCCAAGACTTGGCGACCTGGCTCCGGGCAACCTGGCAGGCGTACAGCGCCGCCGAGTTGGAAGCGATCTTCAGCCGCAGACAGTTGCGGGCGGGTCTGGAGGCCGGCCATGTCACGCGACTTGCACCGAATGTCTACGCCGGATCAACTCACGCAGCGTCCTTCCAGACGCGCGTGGATGCGGCCATCTTATGGGCAGGGCCGTCGAGTGCCGTTGGCGGGCTGGCAGCTCTCTATCTGCATGGCGTACTGGATCAGGAACCACCGCGGATCGAGGTGGTGGTGTGGCATGAACGACGCATGCGTGCGCGTCCCGGGTGGGTGCGAGTGAGGCGAGTGACTTACGACGCGCCAGTTCAGCACGTAGGGCGTTGGTCGGTGGTGCCAACCGAGATCGCGATTTGCCAAGGCTTTGGTGAGTGCGCTCCTGACGTAGGGGTCAGCGTGGTGGCGCGTTCGATGGCGACCGGAAGAGCGAGCTCGACCGCGATTGTCGAGGCCGTTGATACCTTGCCGAGAGTGAAAGGCCGTCGGGCATTGCTGCGCACGGTTGCTCAGTGTGCTGCGGGGGCTGAGAGCTATCTTGAGTGGCACGCGGCCCAAAGAGTTTTTGTAGGCAAGCCCTTCGATCGGCTTGTCAGGCAGCATCGAGTCGTTGCACACGGCAGGGAGTATCGGCTCGATATGTACGACCAGGAGACGCGCGTCGCAGTCGAGACGGATGGCGCTTCATTCCACTCTGGAACGGACCTCTGGCAACGCGACCTACGCCGCGATGCGGACCTGGCATCACTCGGAATTCAGACGGTGCGCTTTAGCTATCGGGACCTGCACGACAGACCGCAGTGGTGCCGTGAACGTCTACTTGCGATTCTCGCCAGCCGTAGTCCTGCTGCCTAGGCTCGCCACGTGCTGGATCGGACCAATAGGGCGCACGGAGGCCCCAAAACGTGCGAGATCGGACCAATAGGAGACCCAGACCCTGCCCCAACTCCAGACCCAGACCGCTAGGGAGGCTCGGTGGCGGGGGAGTTGGCTGAGGCTAGTCCTGGACTAGTTCCGCGTTCTCCGTACGCATCACGGTGGTGTCCGCAATCTCGTCGGGGCTACCATCCTCCGGTTGCATGCCATCCACGCCGGGCTCCAGCGCGGTGACCGCGTCGATGACCTGCATGGCACGGACCCGACCGGCGGCCATGAGATCTGGCTTGGCGGCGTTGACCGCAGCAACTTGAGCCGCAGGCACCAGCAGATCCACCGAGGCAATCTCGGTGCGCTGTGACACCTTGGCCTCGGACTTGATCTTGCGCAGTGTCGCCAGGGCGGCGCCGGCAATCGAGATGAGTTTGGGGTCGGGAGCGCCAGCGGAGTGCGTGGCGCCGGCCGCGTCACTCAGGGGCTCCGCGACGGGCCACGGAGCACGGTGCACCGAACCCTCGCGCCACCACGACCACACCTCATCGGTCGCGAAGGGCAGGACGGGGGCGAACAGGCGCAGGAACGTCTCGAGCGCGATGGTCAATGCCGCTCGTGCCGAGGCCGCCTCACGCGAGCAGTCCGCGTAGGGATCGATGGCCTCGCCAGGAGCCGCGCCGTCGTACGCGCGCGCCTTGACCAGTTCCAGGTAGTCGTCACAGAAGGTCCAGAAGTACGTCTCCGCAACTTCGAGCGCCTTGGTGTGGTCGTACGCGGTGAGCGCCTTGGTTGAGGCGTCAACCACCTCGGCCAGGCCGGCGAGCATGGCGCGGTCCAGCGGTTCAGTCACGATGCCGGGCACAGCGTCGTTGGCCGCGTCACCCGAGCCGCGCAGGGCGCCCCCGGTCACGTGAGCCGCGGCCTCAACGCCGGCCTCAAGGGATGAGTCAGCGGCGGTCGAAATTCCCGTCGCGCCCAGCACGAACTTGGAGGCGTTCAGCACCTTCATCGCGAGGCGACGGCCGATCTTCATCATGCCGGTGTCGAACGCCGCGTCCGTGCCCAAGCGAGCCGAGGCCGCCCAGTAGCGGACAGCATCGGAGCCGTGCTCCTCGAGCAGCCCCATGGGGGTGACGACGTTGCCCTTGGACTTGGACATCTTCTTGCGGTCGGGGTCCAGGATCCAGCCTGAGATGGCCGCGTGTTTCCACGGCAACTCGCCGTGCTCGAGGTGCGAGCGCACCACGGTGGAGAAGAGCCATGTGCGGATGATGTCCTGGCCCTGAGGGCGCAGGTCCATGGGGAAGGTCTTCGCGAACAGCTCTGGGTTGTCGCGCCAGCCGCACACGATCTGAGGGGTGAGCGAAGACGTCGCCCACGTGTCCATGATGTCCTTCTCGCCAGTGAAGCCGTTGGGCTGGTCACGCTGCGACTCGTCGAAGCCTGCGGGCACGTCGGCCTGCGGGTCCACGGGAAGCATGTCCTCGGAAGGAGCCAGGGGCGAGTTGAAGTCGGGGTTGCCGTCGCCGTCGACGCGGTACCAGACGGGGATGGGCACACCAAAGAAACGCTGACGCGAAATCAGCCAGTCTCCGGTCAGTCCCTTGACCCAGTTCTCGTAGCGCACGCGCATGAAGTCGGGAACGAAGTCGACGTTCTTGCCGGCCGCGACCAGCTCGGCGTTGAGGTCTGCATCGCGGCCGCCGTTGCGGATATACCACTGGCGGGTGGTGACGATCTCGAGCGGCTTGTCGCCCTTCTCGAAGAACTTCACCGGGTGGCTGATCTTGCGCGGCTCGCCCTCGATCAGGTCCGCCTCGGTGAGCATCTCGATAATGCGAGCCTTCGCGGAGAAGACGGTCTTTCCGGCGAGTTCCGCGTAGGCGGCCGTGGCTGCGGGCGTCTCAAGCCCCTGAGGAGGCTCGGACACGAATCGCCCGTCCCAACCCATCACCGGCCGCGTCGGCAACTGCAATTCGCGCCACCAGGTGACGTCGGTGATGTCGCCAAACGTACAGATCATCGCGATGCCGGAGCCCTTGTCGGGCGAGGCCAGGTGGTGCGCCAGCACCGGCACCTCGACATCGAACAGCGGGGTACGCACGTGCTTGCCGAAGAGTGGCTTGTAGCGTTCGTCATCGGGGTGCGCGACCAGGGCGACGCATGCGGGGAGCAGTTCGGGGCGAGTCGTCTCGATGTACACCGAATCGAACGAGCCGGTGGCCTCCTCAGCATCGGCCGCCTTCTCGAATGCAAGGCGGTGATACGCACCTGGCTGCTCGCGGTCCTCGAGCTCGGCCTGCGCCACGGCGGTGCGGAAGGTCACGTCCCACAGGGTGGGTGCCTCGGCCTGGTATGCCTCGCCGCGGGAGAGCGAACGTAGGAAGGCCTGCTGCGCGACGGCCTGCGAGGACGGTGAGATGGTCTGGTAGGTCAGTGACCAGTCCACGGACACACCCAGGTGGCGCCACAGCGCCTCGAACTGCTTCTCGTCCTCCTCGGTCAGCCGCTCGCACAGCTCAATAAAGTTGCGGCGCGAGATGGGCTGCTGGTCCGCGGCGCGCACGGACTTACCGTCCCCGCCGTCGTGCGGGGGCACAAAGCCCTCCTGGTACGCGAGGGTCGGGTCGCATCGGACGCCGTAGTAGTTCTGGACGCGGCGCTCGGTGGGCAGGCCGTTGTCGTCCCAGCCCATCGGGTAGAACACCTCTTTGCCCTGCATGCGCTGGAAGCGCGCGATCACGTCAGTGTGCGTGTAGCTGAAGACGTGGCCGACGTGGAGCGAGCCCGAGACGGTCGGCGGGGGAGTGTCGATCGAGTACACCTGCTCGCGCGTCACGTCATCGTTGAAGCGGTAGGTGCCCTGGGATTCCCAGGCCGCGTTCCAGCGGTCCTCGAGTCCGTCGACGGTGGCCTTTTCCGGAATACGCGAAGTCATGGGGTCATTCTTTCAGACGTCGGCCGATGCGCCTACCGGCCTGGCTACTTGGGTCGCGGTGGGAATCGGACCAGCAGGGCGCCCCGACCCCTCATAAGCGTGCGAAATCGGACCAATACGGGGAGGGGCAGTGGGGAGTGGGGAGGGGCAGTGGGGAGCTGGGCGGCAGGGGAGCTGGGCGGGAGCCAGTTAGAGCTCGGCTGCCGCGATGGGGTCCGTGGTGGGCTGCAGTGAGCCACCGTCGGGCTCCACGGACACCGCGATCGCGGTCACGCTGGACATGTCGGCCAGCACCGCGGTCTCAAAGTCGCCGGCCTCGAAGGTGGGGCCAGCGGAGATCGTGCCATCCGTGTTCACCATCCACAGTTGGTACTCCTCGCCCGTGGGCAGGTCTGGTGCCGTGCCAGTGGCCGCGAAGCCGCCGGCCTCGTCGGAGACGGTGATCTGCGCATCGCCTACGCCGAGGTCGATGACGCGTGCGTCGGGAGCCGTGAGCACCGCGTCGATCGCCGCAATGTTGGAGTCGGGCGATCCGTTCGAGACCAGGAAGCCGATTCCCACCGCAGCCACCGCAACGGTGGCCGCCGCAGTGGCGAGCATCATGGTCAATCGCGAGCGCCGGCCAACGGGGTCGGCGTGCGTGCGCTCCCCGGAGGTCTTGGGGCTATCGGCAGAGACGGCGCGGTCAAAGGACACCACGTTCGCGCTCTGCGCGGAGGTGTCGTTGATCTCGGCCTCGACGCGGGGAAGGTCTGCGGTGTTGCCGTCGCTGACGGGAGCGCCGCCCACGGTCGCGCCATCGAGATGGTCGACGTCGTCGGAGGTGACGCCGGATGTCGACGACGGAGAGGCAACCTGAGGGGTCAGCGCAATCTGCGCGCCGATGCGGTCGGCGAGGCCGGCCGGGGCCTGGACCTGGTCGTCGGCATCGTCTGCAAGTGCGTCGAGCACGTCGCCAAAGCTGGCGAGCTCCTCGCGGCACTGGGCGCACTCGTCGAGGTGGGCCTCGAACGTGACGCGCTCGGCGTCGTCGATGGCGTTGAGCGCGTACGCGCCAACCAGGTCGTGGATGGACTCCTGTGAATCGTTCATGGCTCTACACCTCCTCCAATGCGTCGCGCAGTTTGGTCAATGCGTCTCTGATGCGGGTCTTTGCTGTGCCCAGCGGAATGCCGAGCTGTTCTGACACTTCCACGTGCGTTTGCCCCTGGTAAAAGGCAAGTTCTACCGCCTCGCGTTGCTTGTCGCTCAGCGTGGCTACCGCGGTTCGAACACGTGCGTTCTGGAACTCGGCGAAGTCACGCTCAACGACGGCGTCCTGCTCGGCCGGTGTGGCCTCGCGCTCGGCGACGGCCGCCTCGGCCTCCATCTGCTGGCGCTGACGCTGCTCCCGGCGAACGCGATCCACGGCGCGCCGGTGGGCGATAGTCAGTACCCACGACTTTGCGGAGCCCCGGCTCGGTTCAAACGTAGGAGCCTTGCGCCACGCCTCGACGAGGGCCTCCTGAGCGATGTCCTCGGCCATGCCTGGGTCTCGCACCACGCGCAATGCCAGGCGATACACCTGGTTGAGCATGGTCGTGTACACGCCCTCGAAAGCCTGGGCGGAGCCACGACCGGAGGCGACCAGGAGGTCGTCAAGGCGCTGCGCCGATGCGGGATCCGGTGCGTGTCGCGAAACCGTGGGCGGGCTGTCGGGAACAGCGCGCAGGTGCTGGCTGGGTTCCATGCCCACCTTTCGGTACTCGAGAACGGCGACACTCATCGCGTGTCACCTATCCAAGCACCCCGGGGGCCCAGATCCAACCTTTCGGACATGGCGGCGATTCGTGTTGCTCGTGCCAGGGGTCCGTCGTCCCCGCGATTCGGGGGCCTGCGGCCATGAGGATTGCTCATGATCAGGCTCCTTTCACGCGGCCGATGCGGTCGCGGGCTTCCGCGGCCGGGTGCCCCCGCCCCACACTCGGGGGCATTGAGTGTGAGGCGAGGTACGTGAATGATTCGTGCGCCGGGGGCGGTCGGATTGGTTGAAAAGTCAGAAGTTCTTGTTAGCCTCAACCAGTGAGCGAAGCGACAATGCGACCCCAGTTCCTCAAAGCCATGGAAAGCCTCGACGCGCGCATCGGCAAGGGCGTCGAACCGCGGGTCCGCGAGATGGTGAGACTGCGGTGTTCCTACATCAACGGCTGCGCGTATTGCATCCGCCTGCACTCCGAGCAGCTCGCCTCACTTGGTGCGAGCACGCACCTGATCAGCGCGCTTGCACGCCCGGTCAAGCTCATGCGCGATGACCTGGTCAGCCCGGCCGAGGCCGCGGCGCTGCGCTTCGCGGAGGTGCTGACCGACTACCCGCGCGGGCTGGAGATCGAGACTCGCGACGAGGCCGGCAAGTATTTCGATGCCGAGGCCCTGGGCTCCCTCGTGGAGATCATCGCGGTGGTGAATGCCTGGAACCGCGTGACGCGCGGCAGCGAGTAACCGCATCGCTCATCAAGTAGTCATGAACCTGCGGTGATACGTCAGCAGGGGTAGTCTCCACTGCATGATTAGATTCCTCATCCGTGCCGCCATCTTCGTGGGGTCGGCCGCGCTCGCCGTATGGGTGACGTCGCTCATTGTCGACGGTTTCGAGGTCACCTTCGAGGGCCTGGTCTTTGTCGCGATCATCTTCGCGGTGCTCCAGGCGCTGTTGGCGCCGCTCATTCTTAAGGCCGCGCGCAAGTACGCGGACGGGTTCATTGGCTTGGTGGGGGTGGTCTCCACCTTCGTGGCGCTGTTGCTCACCGACCTGTTCCTCGAGGGCCTCAGCATCAGCGGCATCGTCGCGTGGGTGTTTGCCACGCTGCTGGTGTGGGCCATCACGGCGCTCGCGGCCTGGCTGCTGCCTAAGTTCCTGCTCAAGGACCAAGCGCAGAAGCGCACGTAGCCCGTGACACTCACGTCGATGCGCGTACAGCCTCGGGCCTGGATCCCGATTGCTCTCTTCGTCACGTATGTGGGTGTGGTTTTCACGCTGTGGAAGATCAACGACGTCGACTACCTGGCCATCTCGGACTCCGCGGCCACCATTCGGGATGCCCTGATTGTTCCCATTGGCGCCGGTGCCGTCTTGCTCGTGGTGGCGACGACCTACCTGGGGTGGTGGAAGCCCGCCATGGTGGAGGGGCGCACCGCGCCCAAGTGGATGATCGCACTTCCCCTTCTCCTACTCCTGCCCATCGGTTTTAGCCTGGTGGCCACGGACTGGGGCAACGTCGGGTCGGACCTGTTACTCAACCTCGCCGTCGGCGTCCTGCTGGTGGGATTCTCCGAGGAATTGGTGACCAGGGGAGTGATGCTCGTCGGCCTGCGCGCACGCTTTGGCGAGCGCCTCGTGTGGCTCATCTCAACGGTGCTTTTTTCCCTGTTGCACGCGATTAACGCGTTCGTGGGCCAAGGAGTGAGCGCCACCATCTCTCAGATGGTGATCGTGTTCTTCCTCGGCTCGGCGTTCTATGTCACCCGGCGTGTGACCGGTTCGCTGATCTGGGCCATGCTGCTGCACGCCGCGTGGGATTTTTCCTCGTTTGCGTACGAGGCGTCGGACAGCGACCTCGCAAATGTTGGAGGGCTCGTCACCCTCCCCCTGGTGGGGTTGACCGTCGTCGCGGTGATCGTCCTGCTGGCGAGGCCCTACCCGGGTAAGGCCTCGCCTGGAAGCGTCGCGCGCTAGGACTTTGCGCGGGCCCGGAAGGCGTGCACAAAGCCCAGCGTGACACCGATGAACCAGAACACGGCCATCGCAATCGCGGCCCAATCCTCCATCTGGGCCGGCGGAAGGTTGTCGCTCGGCCAGCCCACCTGGTCAAAGAAGGCGTCGTTGAGCAGCGAGTGGTCGACCAGCATCCATGCCAGCAGGCCGTAGATCCCGGTCAGCAACGCGAGGTTGCCGAAGGCGGCGCGCATGGCCCAATAGCCACGCACGTGGCGGCCGATGGCGACCAGTGCATTGATCCCCAGCAACACCACCACTGCACTCCACGCGAGGGGCCAGTGGTCGGGGTTCAAGAACGTCACCGGTTCGCCCTGGTCCGAGAAGAGCGAGGGGTCGAGCTGCTGCAGGATGATGGCGGTCGCGACCACCAGGGACATGACCACTGCGAAGGCCGTCTGCGAGGTGGAGATGACCGTGCGTGCGGGCGTCGGTAGGCGGTCGATAGTCCAGTCCGCGCTCGAGACCTCGGAGCGATGGCGAGCCACCCGCTCCGCGATGGCAAAGCCCAGCGTGACCCACATTGCCGCGTAGACCGCGGCGGTGAGGGCGACGGCCAAGCCGTGCTCGATCATCGGCCGTAGTTCCGCGTTCTCCTGTGCGGTGGAGACCATTGCCAGCGCGGCGGACACCGGGATGACCATCGCGAGGGCCCACAGCAGTATGCGCTTGTAGTCGACGTAGAAGCGGGCGCCCACCAGGACCTTGGGTCGGTGGGTCATGGCCGCTGCGACCTGCTCGGGATCTCCCATCTCCTCGAGGACATCCACCTCGATGTCGCTCTTGGTGATCCCCTCCTCACCCAGCAACTGGTCGTGGCGGTGCTCGATCTCGTCCTCGATGGCCGCGCGCAGGGCCGGCTCGGCGAACTCTCGCTGCGCCACCGGAACCAGCCCGAGCGTGACCGCGACGTAGCGCTCCGTCAGGGGAGCCGATGCTGGGGCCGGCGCTGGCTCGCTTTCCTCCTCCGCCGTAGTGACGGTTTCAGGGGCGGGTTCAGCCACGGGTTGAGTCACGGGTTCGGCGACGGGGCCGGGAGTCCCGGCGGCGCGTGACGGCATGGGTGCAGGAGTCGCGGCGACAGGCGCGGGGGAGGAGCCGTCCGCAGCGGGGGACTGCGACACCGTGGGTGTCGCCTGCGTGGTGGGGCGGTACTCGAAGTCGTTGTCAGGGACATTGAACTGCGGTCCCGTGGGCGAGTGCGACTCCACCGGCTGCCCCGGCGTGCCGGTTTCCTCTGGAGTGCTGCCGTCGCGAGGGGTGTCGCTGTCCTCGTGGGGTCCTGCGGGCGTCGAGGGGTCGGTCATGCGTGTTGCCTTTCACTACGTGCGCCCCACGGGTGGGACGCCGGCTCGGCTCAAATGCGGCCAGGGTTCGACGTCGAATCTACGTCATTGCCGAGGTCGCTCCTTCGCCTACTCTGACTGATTTGGCGAGTGCGCGCGAACGCTAGTGTGTGGCGTCGTGGGGCAGGGCCGCCTGCTGCACGATGAGATCGGCGACTTCGTGGACTCCCACGAGGACCTGCGAGGCGCCCAATTCGGTGAGGTAGGCGATGTCGACGTCGCGGTGGCCGCGGGCTAGGATGACGGCCTCGGGTCGCAGCGCTCGCGCCTTGGACACGACGGCGCCGGCGTTGAGGGGATCGGGAATGGCCACGACCACCATCCGTGCCTCGTCGATGCCGGCCGCGTGCAACACCTTGGATCGCACGCCGTTGCCGAGGATTGCCTCGCGCCCCTCGTCGCGCATGACCTTGACGCGGTTCTCGTTGTCATCGACCACGACGACGGGGATGTCGCGCTCCCACAGCCCGGCGGCCACCCGAGATCCCACGCGCCCAAACCCGACCACGATCACGTGTCCGCGTCCCTCGTATTCGCGGGGGGCGGCATCGTCCGCCTCGGAGGCCCGGTAGGCGCGCGACGCCCACGCGAACAGGAACGGATTGATGACGATCGAGACGATGGCGCCTGCGAGCACCAGATCGCCGGCATCGCCCGGCAGGATCTCGTACTCGGTGCCCAGCGTGACGAGAATGAAGGAGAACTCGCCGATCTGCGCGAGGGACGCCGCGACCACCAGCGACATCCGCCGCGAGTACTTGAGGACGCGCACGACCAGGTACGCGATGGCGAACTTGCCGCCCACAATGACCAGCACCGTGGCGAGTAGCGCGAGCGGTTGCTCGATGAACACGGCGGGGTCCACGAGCATGCCGACCGAGACAAAGAACAGCACGGCGAATGCGTCGCGCAGGGGCAGAGAATCCTCGGCGGCGCGCTGCGACAGCTCGGACTCGCGCAGGATCATGCCGGCGAAGAACGCGCCGAGGGCAAAGGAGACGTCGAACATCCACGCCGCGCCCACGGCGACGCCAATGCCGAGGGCGAGGACGGCGAGAGTGAACAATTCACGCGAGCCGGTGTCCGCGACCTTGGCCAGCAACCAAGGGATGACGCGGCGACCCACGACGACCATGAGAGCGACGAACGCGCCCACCTTGAGGCCGGTGATGGCCAACTCCTTGGTCAATTCCAGCGGACCCACGGCATCGGCTGCGACGACGGGGATGATGACGAGCGCGATGACCATCGCGAGGTCCTCGACGATCAGCCAGCCGATCGCGATGTGTCCCGCGCGGGTGTCGAGAAGTTGGCGGTCCTCGAGCGCTCGCAGCATGACGACGGTCGATGCGACGGACAGGGCGAGGCCGAACAGCAGGGCGGCACCGAGGCTCCAGCCTAGGAAAAGGCCCAGACCGGTTCCGGCGGCGGACGCGACGAGCATCTGGATGAGAGCACCAGGGAGGGCGACCTTGCGGACGGCGAGGAGTTCCTTGAAGGAGAAGTGCAGGCCAACGCCGAACATCAGCAGGATGACGCCAATCTCGGACAGTTGCATCGCGATCTCGGGGTCGCCCACGAAGCCGGGAGTGAAGGGGCCGATGGCCATTCCTGCGGCGAGGTATCCGACGATGGGGGACAGGCGCAGTTTCTGCGCAATCAGGCCAAGAATGAAAGCGGCGCCAAGTCCCGCCGCGATGGTGGTCAGCAGGGGCGCATGGTGCAACATTTGCTGATTCTACCGGACGCAGATTTCCTGGGCGTTGCCGATCTCGACACGGTGATACCAAGGGATTTAGCCAGGATTTCGGCTCATGAATTTAGGGAACTGTACTCTTACGTAATTAAGGTAAGGTAACCCTTATGACGACCATTGAAGCCGCCGTACAAGCCTCCGCCCCCGGCATTGCCGAGCGTGTCCGCAACGCCACTGCGATGGAGCACAAGGACACCGAGTCGCGCTCGTTCATCACGCAGTTGATGAGTGGTGAACTGTCGCTTGATCACTATGTGACCTATCTCGCTCAGTACGCGTATGTGTACCGAGCCCTCGAGTCCCGGGCGGCCCAGCCCGGCGACCCCGCCTTCGTAAACGACCCCGCGCTCAACCGCGCGGCGAGCATCGAGTCCGACCTCGCCGCGTTGGGTGCCCCAGACTGGGAGAGCGCGCACCCAGCACTTCCAGCCACGGCCGCGTACGTTGCGCGCTTGCATCAGATTGGGAGCGACGACCTGCCGTGCTACGTCGCGCACCACTACACCCGGTACCTGGGCGACATGTCCGGCGGCCAGGCAATCTCCAAGCTCGTGGCACGTCACTACGGCGCTACGGCGGACCAGCTCGCGTTCTACGACTTTGCCGACGTCCCCAGCACCGTTCAGTACAAGCGGGACTACCGCGACCAGCTTGATGCGCTGCCCTTCAGTGAGGATCAGATCGATGCGATGATCGCCGAGGCGAAGAGTGCGTTCGTCTACAACGGCGACATCTTTAACGCCCTAGGCGCCTCCGCGTAGTCCTGTAGCCGCTTCGTGTCCCCGAACGTTTCTCGACTCTCGCGCCACAAGGCGGGGATCGTTGCTGCAGCTGTCGCGCTGGCCCTCGCCGGCTGCGCTCAGGCCGCGCCGGACGTGACCGTCGACCGAGCATCGGGCGCCGTCACACAGGCGTTACAGCCCCTCGACCAGGTCCAGGCGCTCGCGGACCCAGCCGCATACGAGGGTCCGACCACGGCGTCGATACCCGACGCGGACATTGATCCCATCGACCTGACCTTGACTCAGGTCTTGCCCGCGACGGTCACATCGCGAGAACGCGACGGGGATATTCAGGTCACAGTCGAGGACACGTCCCGGGTCATCGCGATGGACATCTCCGGGTCGATCGCGGGCACCGTGTATGGCCTTGGCTTTGGCGACACTCTCGTGGCGCGAGACGTGTCGACCGAGTTCCTCAGTGCCGTGAATCTGCCCATCGCGACGGCGGCAAGCCACACCATTAACCCCGAGGCAGTGCTCGAGTTCAACCCTACGGTTGTGATTACCGACGGCAGCATTGGCCCGTCCGACTCCTTCCAGCAGCTGCGCGACGCGGGCATCACTGTCGTGTACGTCGACAACGATCCGTCATTTGCAGGAGCGCAGGAGATGGCGCGCCAGGTGGGCGCCGTCTTTGGGGCGGACGATGCTGGGGAGGCGTTGGCCCAGCGCATCGGTTCCGAAGTGGCGGAGGTGCAGGCGCAGATTGATGAGATCGCGCCACCCGACGCAGACAGGCTCAGGATTGCGTTCCTCTACCTCCGCGGTAGCTCTGGGGTGTACTACCTCTTTGGCGACGAGTCCGGCGCCGACCAGCTCATCGACGCGCTTGGCGGTGTCGACGCGGGTGGGGACGCGGGAATCGAGGGCATGATGCCACTCACCGATGAAGCCATGTTGGCGGCGGATCCCGACGTGATCATGGTGATGTCGCACGGTCTCGAATCCGTGGGCGGCGTGGATGGTCTCTTGGCCGCCAAGCCCGCGATCGCGCTCACGAGCGCCGGCCAGCATCGCCGCTTCGTCGAGATGGCAGACGGCGACATTCTGTCCTTTGGGCCGCGATCGGCTCAGATCGTTGGCGCGCTGGCGCGTGCGATCTACGCGCCGGATAGCGAGTGAGCCGGTTGCATAGGCGGCACGTCGCCGTCGTCGTCATACTTGTCGCCGTGCTGATCGGCGGTGTCCTATTGAGTGCGGTCGTGGGTCAGCTCACGATGTCGCCGACCGACGTGGTCGGGACTGTCCTGCAGAGCATGGGCATCCATACGTCGTGGGCGCCCGCCGACGATGTGACCGTGCAAGCGCTCTGGCAAATTCGCTTCCCTCGGATTGCGATGTCGCTGCTGGTGGGGGCAGCGCTCGCGGTCGCCGGGGCCGTCATGCAGGCCATCTTTGGCAATCCCCTTGCCGAGCCAGGCGTGGTGGGAGTGTCCTCGGGTGCAGCCCTGGGCGCGGCGGTCGCCATCGTCACCGGCTTCACCCTGGGTGGAGCCACCGGGATCGCGCTACTCGCCTTTGTGGGTGGCCTGGGCGCCACGCTGCTCGTGTACTTCATGGCGCGGTCCAATGGGCGTACTGAGGTGGTGACCCTCCTGCTCACAGGCATCGCCATCAACGCCTTCGCGGGTGCCGGGCTGGCAATGCTGCTGTTTGTGGGCGACACCGCCTCGCGCGAGCAGATCGTGTTTTGGCAACTGGGCACCATGAATGGGTCGCGCTGGAACGAAGTTGCTGTGGTGGCTGTCGTCACGGTGCTGGGCACGGCGGCGGCGTTGTACCTCGCTAAGCAGTACGACCTGCTGTCGCTGGGCGAGCGCACCGCGGGACACCTGGGAGTGCGCGTCGAGCGTCTGCGCATCGTGTCGATCGTGGTGGTCGCGGTGCTCACCGCAGGCGCCGTCGCGTTCGTTGGAATCATCGCGTTCGTGGGTCTCGTGATTCCGCACCTGATGCGCATGCTGCTGGGGCCCGCCCACCGTGGGCTGATTCTGACATCGTGCCTGGGCGGTGCCGCCCTGCTGGTCTACTCGGACGTGCTGGCACGCACACTTGTGACGGGAGCCGACCTGCCCATCGGCTTGCTTACCTCCCTCATCGGTGGACCGTTCTTCTTTTACCTCCTGCGCTCCGCGCGGACCAAGGCCGGGGGGTGGGCATGAGTTCTGCCAGTCGCATGGACACTTCGGTGCCTGCGCTTCGCGCCGCAGACGTCAGCGTCGAACTGGGCCACAAGGCCATTCTGAGCGGTGTCACGGTAGAGGTGCAGCACGGTGAAGTTCTCGCACTCGTGGGCCCCAACGGTGCGGGCAAGTCCACGCTGCTCAGCGTGCTCACCGGCGACCGGGCCGCGGGGCAGGGGCGCGTCCAGGTCGACGGCGAGGATCTTGCGCACTGGCACCACGGTGATCTAGCGCGCCGCCGCGCGGTGCTGACGCAGGAGAATCAAGTGTCGTTCCCGTTCACGGTGCGCGACGTCGTTGCGATGGGCCGCGCTCCCTGGCAAGGCAGGCCCGAGGCCGATGGCGACGAAGTGGCGGTGGACGCCGCATTGGCGGCGACAGATGTCGCCCACCTGTCCGAGAGGTCCTTCCCCTCGCTGTCTGGGGGCGAGAAGGCGCGCGTCTCGCTCGCTCGAGTCCTCGCGCAGCAAACGGACATCGTGTTGCTCGACGAACCCACCGCTGCGCTTGACCTGCGTCACCAAGAGGACGTCATGGGTATTGCGCGCGAACGGGCGTCGGCCGGGTGCGCCGTCGTGGTGGTGCTGCACGACCTGAGCCTCGCCGCAGCGTACGCGGACAGCATCGCGATCCTCGACGGGGGAGAGCTGGCGGCGTTCGGTGTTCCCTCCGACGTCATGACCGCGGAGCTGCTCGAGCGCGTCTATGGCATCGCGGTTCGGGTTCTCGACGACCCCGTTGGCGGCTCGCCCGTCATCGTGCCCGTGCGGCGTTGAACGACTTCTCCGACGGGTCCGCGCGTCGGCCTCCACCCCTTCCTGCGCACAAGCGCGCAGATGCGGACTCGATCAGAGGTTGCGCCCCGCAGACAAAGAAACGGGGCCGCCTCTCGGCGACCCCGTTCCTCTGATGCGTCCCTTGTGGAGCGTGTGTCCCAAGCCCGCGAGGACGCAGGTCTTACTCCCTGCCGCGGCGGACGAGGAAGATCCCGCCAGCGGCAATGATCAGCGCCAGCGCGCCAGCCCCAATCCACAGCCAGGTGCTGCTGCCGCCCTCCTCGTCAGCGACCTCGACACTCGTCACCTCGGCGGCTGCGGGCTCCTCGGTGGGCGAAGCCTCGACTGCGGGCTCCTCGACCACGACGCCGGCCAGGGTGGCGAGGCAGCCGTCGGCGCCGGTCGCGACCAGGGTGAGCGCGTCGAGCGCTTCACCCTCAGGGTAGGTGCCGAAGGCGCTGGCGCCGTCTGCGGTGAGGGTAACCGGGGCATCGGCGATGGTGACGGTGTTCCCGTCAGCGCTGATGGTGGCGGAGTCCAGGTCGATGGTGCCGAAGCGCACCGCCTGGAGGTTGATCGGCTCGCCCTGTTGGGTTTCGCCGTTGACGTCGAGTAACAGGTAAGCGCCGTCGGAGGAGAACTCGATCACGGGGTTCGAGACCGTGGTGTCGAGAGCGCCCTCGTGGCCGGTGAACTCAATGCCGGCCTCGAAGCCAATGGTGCCGGTAGCCGCTTCGGTGAGCGAACCCGAGCCGCCGGTGAACTGGTAGCCGCCGGTGACCTCGGCGACGTTGCCTGACAATGTCCATTCGCCATGGGCGATTCCCTCGACGTAGGCACGGAAGCCTTCCTTGAAGCCCCAATCGAGCGTGGCATCGGTCGCGAGGCACATGCCCACGGTGGAGGTGGGGATGTCGAGCACAATGCCCTTGTCCACGGACCCCTGGAACGTCAGCGTGTGCTCACCGGTCAGTGAGGCAGGGAGCGAACCCGTCCAGGTGACGACTCCGCTTGCGTCCGCGTTGAGATCCGCCGCGAGGATGGTGGGGGTGGAGTAGATGACGACCATGATGCCCTGTTCGTTGGGCTCGAAGCCGGGCACCGAGATGGTGACCTGTTCGCCGGCGATCAGCGCCGCGAGGGTCGCGTCGTCGAGCTCGATTCCGGTGGACGACGGAGGTGTGTCAGGGATTGCCTGCGCGGCAGGCGCGCGGGTGATGGATGCGGCGACGACTCGTGTTCCGCTGCTCGAGGTTGCCTCTGCGGCGGCACCGAAGGTGACGGATAGCGAGTCCAGGCGAGTTCCGGCGCTGTAGTAACCCTGGAAGGCCGTCGCTCCGGCAGCGGTCAGTGTCACGGGAGCCCCGGTGAATCGGGTCGCACCGCTCTTGGTGGTCTGCGATGCCGCACCCAGATCGACGGTGGCGAAGTCGACGCGAGAGCCACCCACATCGAGGGAGAGCATTGCGCTGTCTGGACCAGTGAGTCGGATGTGCGGGTCAGAGAACCGCAGATTGAGGTCACCATGGTGACCCGAGAATGTCACCGCGCCGCCGTACGAAGCGGTGCCCGTTCCCTTGGCGGGGTCGGCCTCGCCGCCGTTTTGGATGAACGTGAAGGTCAGGCCGTTGAAGCTGGCGCCGGAGACGGAGATGGCGCCGCTTGCGATGGGGCCGGTGACATAGTTGCGGAACGCGCTCGAGATTCCCCAGGTGAGGGAGCCGACCGCGGTAGTGGAGGGCGTGCTCGTGCTGGTCGAGGTGCCTCCGCCGGTAGTGGTTGATCCGCCGGTGGAACCGCCACTACCCGTGTTTCCGTTATCAGGGGTGGTGGGCGTAGTCGGCTTTTCGGGAGTGGTCGGCACCGTGGTGTCCGATGCGCCGATGGTGAACGTGAGGTCATCCAGCCGAGTGCCGGCTGGGTAGAAGTTCTGGAACGCCGATGCTCCGGCGGACGTGAGCGTTGCCTTCGCGCCTGAGTAGGTGGTCGCGCCGTCCTTAACCTTCTTGGTGGCAGCGGCCAGGTTGATCGTCGCGAAGGTTGCCCGGGTGCCATCGACCAGCAGCGAGACCGTTGCCGTCGTCGTGCTGGTGAGTACCACGTGGGGATCGGCAAGGGCGAGGTTCAGGGCGCCGTGGTGACCGGTGAAGGTCACCGAGCCAGCGTAGGTGGCGGTGCCCGTTCCAGCGGGCGCATTGGCGTTGCCGCCCGACTGGGTGAAGCCGAATACGTCACCCGTGCGGGTGGCACCCACAGTGGTGACGGTGCCGGCTGCGCCGGGGCCCTCGACGTAGTCGGTGAACGGCCCGTAGATGCCCCAGGTCAGGTCGCCCACAGGGGTCTCCGGCTCGGGATCTGGCCCTGGAGTCACGGGTGTCGAGGCGAACGAGACCGGTGTGTACGTCTCGTATGGGGCGTAGACAGCCCCACCTCCGGGATAGGTGTAGATGCCGTAGTTGCCATTGGCGTTTGGCGCGAGGTCGGAGACCTTGATGGTGGCTGTGAAGGCGCCGTCAGCGTCGATGGGAATCCCGCTTGCGGCGACTGTTGCCTGGAAGCGGGGGTCGATGGGGTTGGTGGGATCGCCGACGTTGAGGAAGCTGGGGTCGAGTGCCCATTGTTGCTGTCCGTCGAGGACGGTGCGGTCGGTGGCCGGGGCGCCAGTCGAAGGCTGCCAAGCGTCTGCGAACTTGCCGAACACGACGTACGTGCCGCCAAACAGCCCTGACAGTGGCGGGCGTGCCGATGAGTTGGTGGCGGGGGCCTGGGGGGAGAATCCGGTGCCCGTGACCGTCACGGTTTCACCGTCTCCATCAAGGCCGGTGGTCTTTGACACGGTCACGGTGGGGGTGGGCGCCGTGAAAGTGATGGGGGTGAAGGTCTCGAAAGGCGCGTACGTCGAGCCCCCCGCGGCGTAGGTGTAGATGCCGTAGTTGCCGCTTCCGGTGTTGGCCGCGAAGTCGTCGGTGACGGACAGGGTGGCATCGAAGCTGCCGTCGGCATTGAGGGTAATCGCGCCCGCCGCCGCGCCGCCAATGGTGGCGACATCCTCCGCGAGGAGCGCCCACCTGTTGTCGCCGTTGCGACGCGAGTCTCGCGGCGCCGCCTCGCTGGGCTTCCAGACGTCGTCATAGCGTCCGAATGCGACGTAGGTACCGGTGAACTTGCCGAGCAGTGGGGGGCGTGTACCCGACGTGGCGGGGTCGGACGGCAAGAAGTTCTCGCCATGGACCGTCACTGTCTCGCCGTCAGCGTCGAGCCCCTGAGTCTTAGAAACTGTGACCGTGGGGGTGGGTGCCGCGAATGTCACGGGCACCAACTGGTCGTGGACATAGGGGTTGGCGCTGTTGCTCGCGGTGAACGTGTGAGGCAGCCGGACGAAAATTCCGCACTCGTCCCCGTCCTGGGACGCGGTGGTGCAGACCTTGTCTCCAAAAGCGTCGGTGACATTGAGGGTGGTGCTGAACGTCCAGATGCCGTCGGTAACCGTGCCGGTAGTGGGCTGTCCGTAGACGGAGGTGTGCATGAGCCACTGCTGTGAACCGTCGCAGTCGGCGCCGCTGAGGCGTCCTGCGGCGGTGCCGAT
Organism: Demequina aurantiaca; assembly: GCF_000975135.1. Classification (GTDB taxonomy): domain Bacteria; phylum Actinomycetota; class Actinomycetes; order Actinomycetales; family Demequinaceae; genus Demequina; species Demequina aurantiaca. The sequence continues at coordinate 1,568,752 of NZ_BBRF01000001.1, forward strand.
CTCGTCCTCGCCGTTGGCGCAGAACAAAACGTAGACCGAGGTGTTGAGGCCGTCGGTGAGGGCCGGCAGGGTGCCGTGGAGAGTGACGCTGTCGCCATCGGCGAGTCCCGTTGCGGGGGCAACGGTCACCCCGAACTGCTGGTCCGTCACGGGCGCCTCGTCGTCGCCTTCGCCAGCACCGTCGCCGGTGTCCTGGCCATCGCCGGGAGCCGAGTCGTCGCCACCAGCGGGGTTGCCGTCTTCGCCATCGCCGGCGTCATCTCCGGTCTCATCGCCGTCACCGGTGGCGTCGTCGCCTGTGCCCACTTCGTCCTCGATAGGCGAGGCGAAGGAGAACGTCAGGTCGTCCATCGCCGTGCCTTCGCTGTACTGCTGAAAAATCGGTACACCAGCGGCCGTGATTGCGGTGGACGCGCCACGCACCGTGGTGATGCCGTCGACGTCGGCGATGGTGGCCGTGGTGAGATCGACCTCAACCAGCGCCACGGTGGCGTCGTCGTAGGTGACGTCGAGTACTGCCGTGTCGGAGCCGGTCATGCGCACGACCGGGTACCCCAACGTGATGTCGACGCCGTGGCTCGCAACGGTGAAGTTGACGGTCCCGTAGTACGAGGCGGAGCCGGTTCCAGCGTCGAGGTCGATAGTGCTGTCCACGGCACCATAGTTGGTGGCGGTGCCATTGTCCGCGGCTCCCTGGCCTCCGATGACGCTCCCGCCCGAGCCCACGACGTAGCCACGGAAGGATGACTTGGTGCCCCACGTAAGTGAACCGGCGGCGGCATCGGCTGCCTGTGCGGGAAATCCGACGAACAGGGAAGATACCAGCGCAAATATGGTTGTTAGGGTTACCAAGACAGCGGCACGAGGGCGCGCTGAAGTAGAGACGTGAGGCACGGTTAGGCTCCAGGTGTGGGGTGTGGTCGGTGCGTAAAAAGGCGTTGCATGGCCCACTTAGGCGAGCCTTACCTGGAGACTATCGGCAAGTCATTAATAAACGCAACTCCGTGGTTGCGTAATTTCATCTGGAAGGCTTGCTACGCCTCGCGCACCAGTGGTTGGGTCATGCAGTGTGCCCCGCCGCGACCGCGCCCCAGCTCAGCCCCAGTGATCTCGAGGACCTCCACGCCCGCCGCGCGCAGGCGGTCGTTGGTGGACGTGTTGCGGTCGTACGCGACCACCACGCCGGGCTCCAGCGCGAGCACGTTGTTGCCGCTGTCCCACTGCTGGCGTTCCGATGCGTAGCGGTCGCCGCCCGTCTCGATCACGTTGAGCGACCCGAGGCCCAGCGCCTTGGCCACCACGTGGGTCAGAGACTCGGACTCGCGGCGCACGTCGAGGACGACCGGTGCGCTCTCGGGCCGGATGGAGTAGGTCTCGATGCCGTCCACGATGCCGGGGAAAACAGTGGCCACGTCGCGGTCAGCGAGCGTGAACACGGTGTCCAAGTGCATGGCTGCCCGTAGGCGTGGCATCTTGGCGACGATGACCCGGTCCGCAGCATCGGCGATGAAGAGCTCGGCCGCGAGCTGCGTGATGGCCTGGCGCGAGCTGCGCTCGGACATGCCGACCAGGACGGTGCGATTGCCGATGGGCATCACGTCGCCACCTTCCAACGACGCCATGCCGGTGTCCACCTCGGGGTCTCCCCACCAGACCTTCACCCCGGCCGAATCTCGCGAATCCGGCTGGGCCACGGCATCGGCGCCGCCGGCACCTGCGAAGTCCGGGTGGAACGAGTAGATGGCCTTCATGATGAGCGTCTCGGCATGGCGGGCGGGCCAGAACAGCGGGTTGAGGGTGACGCCGCCGTAGACCCAGGAGGTGGTGTCGCGGGTGAACAGCGTGTTGGGCAGCGGCGGCAGCAGGTAGTCCCGCATGCCGGACTCCTCGCGGACTAGTTGCACCGTGGGCGGCGCGAAGTCGCGGGGTAGATCCTGCGTGGACAGGCCGCCGACCAGGTACGTGGCGAGTTCCATGGAGTCCAGCTCATCGAGGTACTGCCGCACGTCCGCGACCAGGCCGAGGCCGAGCTCGTTGGGCGTCACCTTGCGGTTGAGCAGCCACTCGCGGGCCGCGGGGAAGGCCATGGTCTCGGCGAGCAGTGTGTGCAGCTCCAGCACCTCGATGTTGCGCTCGCGCATCAGGTCCACGAATTGCGCGTGGTCGCGGCGGGCGTTCTCCACCCACATGACGTCGTCGAACAGCAGGTCGTGGCAGTTGGACGGAGTCAGGCGATTGTGCGCGAGCCCCGGGGAGCAGACCAGCACCTTGTGCAGTTTGCCTACCTCGGAGTGGACGCCAAAACGCTCCCGCAGACCCGGGTCGGCAGGAGCATCAATGGAGTACGTCATGGGGGGAGTCCCTTCGTGGGGGTTCGCGGTTTCAGTCTGATTCGACTCTAACCAACGAACCCCCACGCGGGCACGCAATCGCGCCCACCCGTTTCGCGAGTCGGCGCTCGCGACCCATCGGTACGCAGTGCATGACAAAGGCCCCCATTGCGACGTGCAATGAGGGCCCTCGGGGTGTCGATGTCGAGTTCTAGCCGATGCCGACCGCGCGCTGAGCGTTGACCTCGCGCAGCTGGCCGGGAATGGTGAAGAGGTCGATGATCCACATGATGCCGAACACTCCGCCGGTCAACAGGTAGAGGATTCCGCGGCCAATCTTGCCCATGTAGAACTGGTGGATGCCGAGGATCCCGAGAAAGAACCAGAGCACGTAGGTGACGCCGGTGGACTTGGGGGGAAGTACTGCATTGACGTAGGCCATCGCGACTCCTTAGGCGTCAACGCGTTCGCACGCGCAACGGTCCTGCTCGGCGACACCCTCGAGCGCCTCGTCGATGTGGAGGCCGCAGCCCTTCCAGGTGGTCTTGCCGCAGGTGTCGCAGTTGGCGGGGGAGCACATAGGTGATTCCTTCAGTCGTGGGAGTCTGTTGCAAACGTGCCCTCAGTCTAAACGGGGCTCACTGGTGTGCTCGTCGTGGATGGCGTCGAGCTTGGCGCCCAGGATCTCCTGGTTGTGGCCCACGCGTCGCAACGCCTCGAATCCCATGACGATGGGGAGGAACATGATGCCGCTCAGCGCGAAGCCCCCGAGCGCCCAGATCCACGAGAACATGAGCGACCCGTCGTCCCTCTTGTCGCCCAAGACCAGTCCGGCGACGAGGCCAAAGATCACGGCGGCGATGAGGGCCCAGAAGATGGCGGCGGTGAAGAAGGCGCCGACGGGGCGAAGCGGGGCAGTGGGGGAGAGACGCGTCATCACCCAACTCTGGCACAGTCGATGCCGGATGAGGGTTAGCGTGGGCACATGGGATTGTTCTCTTCATCGAAGAAGCGTGTTGAGCCGCATGGCCTGCTCAAGGACGACGCCGAACAGTTGGCTCGCCTCGAGTCGCGCGGGGTAGACATCACGGCGCCACGCGAGAGCGAGTTTGCCGTCTGTTTTAAGACCCAAGCCACGGCCGATGCTGCGGCGGATTCCCTGCGCACGGATCGCGTGTGCCACGAGGTGGTGCTACCCAGCCACGACGTTCCCGAGTGGACCATCATGCTGACTGTCAGGAATCAGCCGCTGGTGCCCGACTTCCTCCGTGATCGCGTGGACCTGTGCATCGCCCTAGCCGATGCTCACAAGGGAGAGTACGAAGGCTGGGTTGCCCTGCTGACCGACGATGAGAAAGACGCCATATAGCCAATGATCATCAACGAGGTCCTCATCGTCGTTGTCGTGGCTGTCGCCTCGTGGTGGCTGGTGCGGTCCATCGCTCACCTGCGCGACCCGGACATCGGCCGCAACGGTCGGCTGGATGTGGAGGCCTCGGCCCTGCTGCTGGTGCTCGGAATTGCGGGCGTGGCGCTGAGTTTCAACCTGGCGGTGCAGATCTCGGGAGGGGTTGCGCTCCTGGTGGGCCTGGGCGCGGGGTATGCGTTGGTGCGGCGTCGCTCGAATTAGGGAGTTCGCTACGCGCTTTCGCGAGTGACAATTCGCGAATCTATACGTCGAATACCCGGTTCCACGGTGCCACTCATCATCCCAAAAAGAAGACTCGCAGCTTCCCTTCCCACAAGTTCAAAGTTCAAATCCACGCTACTCAACTGAGGTCTCGAACCGGTGGTGAGCACCTCCCAGTTGTCGAATCCTAAGAGAGCGACACGAGAAGGCACGTTCCAGCCCGCACGTTGCAGCGCGTCGAGCGCTCCACGTGAAATCTGATCATTGCCACATACGATGCCGTCGAGGTCGGGGTGGCGCTCAATCAGCCGTTCGGTTGCTGAGCGACCCCATTGCTCGGACCAACTCCCAAAATGGGTCATATCGTCGAGGAGCGTTAGCCCGCGCTCTTGCAGCGCCGCTGTTACCCCCTGTGAGCGCTCAATGGCTGCTGTGTAGTTCGAGACGCCCGAGATATGTGCGATCCGTGTGCGGCCCTGATCGAGCAGGTACCGAACTGCATCAGCGCCGGCGGCGACGTCATTGGGCACGACAGAAACATCGTTAGGGTCCTCTGACGGGGCGTACGCGTAAACCACCGGCACGGGAAGATCGCGTCCAATTGGCTTGCGAGCGTTGGTGAGGGCTCCGACGACGATGATTCCGTCGACATTTCTACGTAAAAGTGCGTCCAGATGGTACTGCTCGCGAATTGAATCGCCGCGCGCGTCGCATAGAAACACTGACATTCGTCCGGTTCCGAACGCGTCCTCCGCTCCCATGAGAATTGGAAGACTAAAGCGGCCCTCGAGGTCACCTGTGATCAGTCCCACCGTGCCGGTCTGTCCCATGGAAAGGCTGCGCGCTTGCTCGTTTGGGCTAAACCTCAATTGCGCGGCTGCGTCCAACACGCGTTGGCGTGTCGACGCGCGCACATGTACGCGGTCGTTAAGAGCCTTGGAGGCGGTTGCGATTGAGACGTCCGCGAGCTGCGCCACCTGCTTGAGGGTCGCACGGGTGTTGGTTTGTTCGGACGATGGTGTTGCCGACATCCTTGCGCCTCCTCATTTGAATCCGCATGGCACATCGAGGTGCCCTCGCCCATTATGCACGGGGTTTCGGAAGTTTCGCAAATGTTCACACGGATTCAGTTTGACTGCCCGTAAAACCGGTGTTAGTTTACAGAAACCCGTTTCGGTAGAGTTTCCGAAATTGGGCAGCGGTGGTTCGCATGGTGGCCATCGAGCTGCACATCAACGACGATAAGAGGCAGGTAGGCAAATGACCAATCACAGTTCCCCACGCCGACGCAGCGCGGCTCTTGCAGCTGCGGCTTTCGCGACAGGCGCCTTGGTGATCGCTGGATGCACTCCCGACAATGGGGACGCCAGTGACGCAGCTAGTGGTTCTAGCGACAGTGGTACTCAAACCATCACGGTGTGGCACTACTTCAGCGACGACAATCAGGTCAAGGTCATGGATGATTATAAGGACCTATTCGAGGCCAACAACGAAGGTGCCACTGTCGAGAATGTTTTCGTTCCTTACGATCAACTCAATTCACGGCTAATCACCGGTGCCAGCACTGAAACTGGACCCGATGTGGTCGTATTCAACGGCGCAGATGCGAGCACGCTCGCGCTTGGTGACGTCCTTGCTCCAATCGATGACTATTGGGCAGACTTTGCAGATGCGGGACAATTCCCGGAGTCGGTTGTTCACAGTCTTGATGGATCCGCATATGCGGTCCAGGGCTATGTGAACCTGCTCGGACTTTGGTACAACGCAGACATCCTCGCCGAGGTGGGCGTCGAACCGCCTACGTCCATTGACGAACTCAACTCAGCACTGGACAAGGTTGTCGCCGCTGGCTACTCAGGCATTACCTTGTCAGGACTTCCTAACTCGCAGGGCGAGTGGCAAGGCTATCCATGGATGTCAGCGTTCGGTTTCAACTACGACGACCCACAGGTGCAGCCACTGACTGATGCGTTCTCAATGATTCAGAACTGGACAGACTCCGGAGCATTGACTGCCGAGGCAGTGACGTGGGACCAGACCGTCCCGTTCCAGACGTTCGCGGCAGGAAACGTTGCCTTCGCCGAGAATGGGAACTGGCAGATGGGTACCGCGGCTGCGACAGCTGACTTCGAGTACGGCGTTGTTCCATTGCCGGTGGGAGAAACTGGACAGGTATACCTGGGTGGCGAAGGGGAAGGTATTGGTGCCTTCAGCCAGAACCCCGATCTCGCGTGGAAGTACCTGTCTGAAACTTACTTCAGCACCGAGGGCCAGCTGATCGCGGCAGATGTCGTAGGGAGCATCCCTGCCCGTGCGGATGCTGCGCAGGACGACGCGGTCACCAGCAATGCGCTTTTGGATGCGTTTGCAACGTCTATCGACAGCAACGGTGCGAACTACCCGTCCCCTGCCATTGCACCCGAGTCGGTCGCAGATCAGCAGTTGGAGGTAGGTCAGGTGTGGAGTTCCGTCATTGGCGGCCAGCTCACACCTGATGCTGCAGCTGAACAGGTTGTCACCGCGCTCGCAGGTCTGAAGTAACAGACACCATAATTCGCTCCCGAGCTTAGGAGACATCGCTGTCATGGCAATAGAACCTCAGGCGACTCGGCCCTCCCACCACGGCGCCCACCGTGGTGGGAGGCGGGGCGTGCCTCACTCCATCCGCCGTCTCGCGTCGCGCAGGCAGTTGCTCTTCGCTGCGCCGGCGGCCGTTTTCCTGACAATCTTCGCGATCTATCCGCTCCTGCAATTAATGCGGATGAGTGTCAGCGATGTCACCGTTTCCACGCTCAATGATCCGTGGCAGTACTCGGGCCTAGAGAATTTCCAAACGGACTTCGCTAGCCCCGCGTTTGGTGAGACGGTACTCAACACGGTTATCTTCGTCACAATCGTCACATTGCTTGGTCTGGCAGGTGGCCTGGGTGCGGCAATTCTGCTGTCGAAATCGGGCAGGTGGACCGGCTTCATCCTGGGCCTATTGGTCTTCATCTGGGCATTGCCGCCGGTCGTCAATGGCTCAGTGTGGAAGTTTCTCTTGGGAAGCTCTGGCCTGTTCAATTCCATAGGCCTTGAGACTGGGTTGACGACACAACCCATTCCTTTCCTCTTCGACGACTCGATTGCACTGTATTCCGTTGCCTTAGTGAATGCTTGGGCGGTAATCCCCTTCAACGCGCTGGTGTTTCGCGCGTCGATTATGGGCATCTCGCCAGAAGTGTTTGAGGCCGCGAGGATGGATGGGGCCTCGCGTTGGGAAGAGATTCGCCACATTATCGTTCCCGTCGTGAAGCCCACCACGCTCGTGCTGCTAGTTCTCACGGTGGTCTATGGCTTTAGATCCTTCGACTTCATATATGTCATGACCTTCGGCGGGCCAGGGGTGGCCACCACCACATTGCCGTTCTTGGGTTATATCCAGGCATTTGTTCGTTTCGATTTTGGTCTAGGAGCAGCGACCGCCGTGATAGCTGTCGCGATGGTGATTGTGCTGGCAGTCCTCTATGCCCGAAGCGTCCGCCGTGAGGAGGCGAATTCGTGAACACCGCAGTGAATGAATCGGTTGCCAAGTCCGGCGACTCGAGTCGACCGTCGGGAATCAAAGCACGGTTTAAGTCGCCCGTGGCAACACCGCTACGGTTCGTTCTCTTCCTCATCTATGGCATCCCGATGCTGTGGATTGTGTTGACATCGCTGAAGTCACCGAGTGACGTAATTTCTTCGCAGTCCTCGTTCGTGTTCATACCTACCCTCGACGCGTACTCCGAGGCGCTCAGCAATTCCGGGCTGTACACCGCGCTTCAGCAATCGTTGGTAATTGCGACGGGCACAGTGGTGCTCACGTTGCTGCTGGCAATTCCCGCTGGCTATGGGTTGGCTCGAGTGGACTCGCGCATTACAACTGTCGGCCTAGGAATGTTGATCGTCCTGCAGATGCTGCCACAAACCTCCAACGTCATTCCGCTCTACCAGATCTTTGGCCAGTGGAACTTGTTGAATACCAACGCGGGCGTGATTATCGCGGACACCGCCATGCTGGTTCCGTTTGGGGTGTTGCTTATGCGGCCGTTCTTCCGCGCCGTGCCGGTGGCACTTGAAGAGGCTGCAAAGCTGGACGGTGCGGGCACGTTTCGTACCTTCTTTTCCATCATGATGCCCATCGCGCGCAATGGAATTGCGACCACAGGCACGTTGATTTTCCTGCTCGCATGGGGGGAATTCCTCTATGCGGTCAACTTCTTCCTTACCCCAAACAATTACCCGCTCAGCGCGCTACTGGCACAGCAGGTGTCTGCATTTGGCATCGACTGGCCCGGTCTTATGGCGCTCGCGGTCATCACATCGATTCCGATCATGGTGTTGTTCGCCTTTACCTACCGATTGCTTCGCGAGGGACTCACGTTAGGAGCCGTCAAGTGACAGCTTCATCCCACATCTCAGCCACCGATTTCATAAGGAACCTCACATTGAACTCTCCGTCACAAGTCCGTCTCGTCCCAGTCCAGCCGTCGAGGGGAATGCTCCACCCTCTTGGCATAGAGCAAGTGCGTATCGAGAGTGGCTTCTGGGCGGAGATGCAGAACCTTAACTCGACAGCGATGATCCAGCATTGTGAGGAATGGATGGAGCGCCTCGGCTGGATCGGCAACTTTGACGCCGTTGTCGACGGCCGTATCGTTACCGAGCGGCAAGGTCGTGAGTTCTCAGACTCTGATGTTTACAAACTCATGGAAGCGATGGCATGGGAAATTGGCCGCAGCGGCGATGGGTCGCTGGACTCGAGGTTCACGGCACTCGTTGGGCGGATCCAACCGGTGCAAGAAGCAGACGGTTATCTGAACACCCGCTTTGGTCGCGCTGGGCAGCCACCGCGGTACAGCGACCTTGAGTGGGGTCACGAGCTCTACTGCTACGGTCACCTTCTGCAAGCCGCGGTGGCTCGGGGACGCACGCGCGGCCTAGATGACCCCTTCGTTGACATTGCGCGACGCGCAGCAGACCACGTGTGCGACACCTTTGGTCCGGACGGAATTCTGTCAGTCTGTGGACACGCGGAGGTCGAAGTCGCACTCGTCGAATTTGGCCGAATGACAGACCAGGAGCGCTACATCGATCAGGCGAAACTGTTTGTCGATCGACGCGGCCATGGCGTGCTGGAAGACATCGAATTTGGTCGTGCGTACTACCAGGATGACGAGCCGATCCGGGACTCGGTCGTACTCCGAGGTCACTCGGTGCGCGCGACATACCTCGCTGCAGGGGCTATCGATTTGAGTATTGAGCAGGGCGACGATGAGCTATTCAGCGCCGTGAAGCAACAGATGGATGCAACGCTGGCGCGCCGCACGTACATTACCGGTGGAATGGGCGCGCACCACGAGGGGGAGTCCTTCGGGGCTGATTTTGAGCTTCCCTCTGATCGTGCCTATGCCGAGACGTGTGCTGGCATCGGATCAATGATGACCAACTATCGGTTGTTGTTGGCAACAGGTGACATGAAGTACGCCGACGTGATTGAGCGGACACTATTTAACGTGCTCGCCACGTCGCCGGCTGAGGACGGCCGTAGTTTCTTCTACGCGAATACGCTGCACCAACGTGAGCCAGGAACTGTCCCGGCAGAAGACGAAGTTTCCGCACGTGCTTCATCGAGCATGCGTGCGCCTTGGTTCGCCGTGTCCTGTTGCCCGACGAACGTGTCCCGGACTGTTGCTTCATTGGGCGCGTATGTCGCGACGTCGACAGCAGACGGCGTACAGGTGTTGCAGTACGCCGAGGGTGAGATTGCTGCAGAGCTATCCAACGGCCGAGTGGCACTGCGCGTTGAGACGGACTATCCGAATGACGGCACGATAGTCGTTACCGTGGCCAAGACCATCGACCATGCGTGGACTATCGGACTTCGTGTTCCGGCCTGGGCAGGTGAGTCAGCAATACTGCGAGTACGCGGTGAAGAGCAGCGCGTCCAGCCGGGTTTAGTTGAAGTAGCCGGACCATTTGCTGTGGGTGAGGTGATTGAACTTGAGCTACCGCTCGGCGTGCGCGTCGTGAGGCCAGATGTACGTGTCGACGCCCTGCGCGGGCAAATTGCCTTTGAGCGTGGGCCTTTAGTTCTATGCGTGGAGTCTGTCGATGCGCCCGATGTGCAGAAGGTGGATGAATTGCGTGTCGCAGGTGCGCCAATGGTGGACGAATACGGGGTGGTGCGTGTGCCCATGATTTCGATCAACACCCCCGAACGTGCATGGCCATACACAGACGAAATCAGCGCGTCCCCAGTTGGGGGAGCCAGCGGCGTGCCGCTCGTCCCGTACTTTAGTTGGGGCAACCGGGGGTCTTCTACTATGAGGGTTTGGATCCCAACCACGGATGATGTGTTGGGAAGGGCCTAGTTTTCACGTACGGCGGGATTCCTGATTCCCAGCCACGACACGACGCCTCCGGCGGCGAGCAGCGCGGCCGTCACGATCATCGCCTGATGGAAGCCCGCGAGATCCAGTTGGCCACCCACGATGGTTCCGATGAGCGCGATCGCCACGAGCCCCGCGATACGGCTGACCGCATTATTGACGGCCGATGCGATGCCTGAGCGGGACGTGTCGATCGCCCCAAGGATTGCGGAGGTCAGCGGGGAGACGGTGGCGGTCAGGCCCAGCCCGAACACGATGATGCCGGGCAGCACTTGCCACCAATAGTTGAAGTCGGTGTCGACGGCGAGCATCAGTAGGGCGCCCGCCGCCATCGCGATGGGTCCGGCCGTCATGAAGATGCGCGGCCCCAACCGCCCGGCCAGTCCGCCCACGCGCGAGCTGAGCAGGATCATGATGACGGTGATGGGCAGGCTCGCCAGGCCCGCAGCGGTAGCCGACAGTCCGGCCTGTTCCTGCAGGTAGACGGCAAGGACAAAGCCGTTGAGGGACAGGGCGCCGTAGACCAGGAACGTGGAAAGGTTCCCCCAGGCGAAGTTGCGCGCGGTGAACAAATCCAGCGGCATCATCGGCCGCTCGACCACGGCCTGGCGCCAGATGAAGGCGACGAACGCCGCGACGCCAACGGCCGCTGGCAGCCAGATCTGCGCCGAACCCCAGCCGTAATTAGGTTCCTCGATCAGCGCGAACACCATGCCGCCTAATCCGACCGCGCACAGGATGGCGCTGATGGCGTCGATGTGGGCGCCGTCGACACGCACGTCCTTCTGCGTGAGGCGGGTTAGCAGCCAGAGGGTGACCGCGATGGGCAGCACGTTGATGAGGAATGCGAAGCGCCACGACGCGAAGTCCACGAATAGCCCGCCGATGACGGGGCCCACGATCATCGCGCCCGCGGTCATGCCGGTCCAGGTGCCGATCGCGCGCGACTGTGCGGCGCCCCGGAAGTTGGTCATGATCAGCGCGAGGCTGGAGGGGACCAGCAGCGCGCCAGCCGCGCCCTGGAGCAGGCGGGCGCCGATGAGCACCTCGGCGGTGGGGGCGAGCGCGACGGTCACAGAGGTGAGGCCAAAGCCGATCAGCCCCCAGCGGATCACCCGCAGGCGACCGTAGGTGTCGGACACCGAGCCCGCCACCAGGATCAGGCTGCCCAGGGTGAGAAGGTAGGCGTCCACGGTCCACTGCTGGGTGGAGATGCCGCCGCCAAAGTCGTCCAGGATCGCGGGCAGTGCGACATTGACAATAGTCCCGTCGAGGAAGCTGACGAAGGACGCGATGATCGCGATCCACAGGACTATCTTCTGTTCGCGGGTGGCCTTGTCCGGGGCGGCCGATGCTGGGGTGGGCACACTCTCAGGGTACGGCCGTAGGTGCGATCAGTTCTCATCCCAAGCCGAGACGCCGCCTTTAAGGGCGGAGGGCAGAGACGACGTCGGTGTGCGAGAAACCATCGCCCACGTAGAGGAGTGGCTCGCTTGTCGCCGCGGCGCGCGCGTCTCTACGCCGACTGCGGCTCCGGCGACTGCTGTGCGTCTAGAGCGCGGGCGCGGACCCGCGAGTTGCGGCGCTCGCGGTACGAGGTGCCCTGCGCATCGAGCGCGCTAAGGGCCTTGAGAACGGCGGCCTCTACGGCGAGTTCTTCCGAGTGGCCGGTGCGCGCGGCGAGCGCACGGATGAGCTCGATGGTCTCTGGGTCCCGAATCTCGATGGTCATGCTCTCAGTTTACGCCCGGTGAACTGAATTGTAATTGGCGTTTGCGAGGGCGTTGACGGGAACTCAGGCGCGGAGCTTGAGATACTCCACCGTTGCCGCCCAGTCGATACAAGGCGTGATGTTGCTGGTGCGCTCGCATTCATGGTCCTTTGGCAATTGGTCGTTCAGATCTTCCTTGCCAAACCAGATCACCTCGCCCTCAAACCCGCACGCGCCATTGTGGTGAAGGCGGTCATCGATCAGGAAGTCGCCGCGGTTGAGCTCCTTGTGATGAGACAGGATGAGGCGCTTGAAGGCCGGCGAACTCTTGTCGAATCCCAGGTGGAGCTTGACCCAGTCGACCTTGTTTTCCCACGCTGAGGGGTTTCCCCAGGGTGCCGTTGAAAGGATGTAAATGTCGAAGACTTCGGAGAGTTCCTTAAACGCCTCGATCGCGCCAGGCATCGGCGGCATGAGCGCGAACATTCCCGGGATCTCGTCATAGCGGCCCTCGTACTGCTCGAGCACCGACGGCGCGACGTGGCCAACCTTCGCGCCAAAGTCGACGAGAGTGTTGTCCATGTCGACGTAGAGGATCTTCTTCTTGTGGCTGGTCATCTTGGGGCTCCCTCAGTGAGCTGCATCGTCTCATCGTGGCACCTATCGCTGACGGTACAGCGGCTAGACAGCCACTTCCACTCGCCGCAAGTAGTCATTTCCCCAACTGTAGGGTTTGAGTCTGCGATGGTGAAGTTGTCCGACTGCGATTCCGGGTGACACACCTAGACGATTCGCGACGTCTTCTAAATCCGCGAAGGTTTGGACTAGTTCCAGGAGATGCGCCTTCTCGGGAGGTATGAGGGTGTCGGTTGCGAAGGCATCTGCCCTGAGCTCTGCTTCCGACCCCTGGCCCTTGGTGGATCCACCATTGATATAAATAGCATCGGTGGGCCCCTCAAGCACGTGGCACAACTCGTGAAGGAGCGTGAACCACCAGATGTCCTCTCGCTTGCCACGGTCGGTGATCGCGACAATGACTCGGTCATTGTCCCACAGCGTGACGCCGTTGCAGTGGGCTTTCGGGACATTGGGCAGGAATACCAAAGCGACGCCTGCGTGAGCAAGCATCTCACGCGCAGCGATGGCACCTCTGGCCGGCTGTTCAAGGGTCAGCGGAGGAATCCTTCCGATGCAGTCACGAACTCTGTCCAGATCGATGGGACTAGTGGTGAGGTGGTCCGCCTGACGCCTCGATAGCGCGAGAGTCACCTCGGTGGCGACAGGATCCGGAGTGAACGCATTCGACGTGCGGAAAGCGGCAGCTCGTCGTGTGGTCACGTGCGCAAGTGCGCTAGCTGATGTGACCCCCAAAAATTCATAGACCTGAATTGCCTGCTCGCCTCGATTGCCACGGGGCGCCGTGATAACTCCGCATGATCGGAGCAGGCGCATGAGTTGAGCCTCCACGGGAGACTCTGCAGTCGCCGCTTCCGCGATCGCGGCCGTACGTTTACGCGCAGCTCGATAGGCACCTTCCATGCGTAGCCAGGACTCAGCGGAGACCTGCGTGATCAGTTCGAGGTCGTGAGCCGTGTTGTCGGAAAGCGTTGCCTTTCCGTTGATCAGCTGACTCACGAACTTTTCAGACTTATCTATTCGATCTGCAAGATCGCGCTGAGACATGTTTCTCTCATCGAGCCATTCGTCCAGGATGGCGCCTGGGGAGGCGACGAGATGTGTAGGAATAGCGGTATTCATAATGAGCCTCCAATTCAGGGACCGGCTACGAGTAATGTTTGGAAATTTCTACGACGGTGACGCGAGTCACCGAGTTGATGTCGATCCCGCCATCTTGCAGCGTCGGAACGGGGTCAGTGGGGCGGATAATCAATCGGAATCCTTGAGGGAGTTCCATTGCGTACTGGCCGGATCGATTGCCCTTAAGTGGGTGGGTGCGTCCTGGAAGCCGATGTAGTTCAGCTAGAGAAGACGCCGCGTTGATTGCAGAAAACCGGATTCCGAGGCGGCCGGCAATGGGTGCTCCGAATCCTTTGCGAAGGGCGCGTTCATCGCCAAGCAGGGCCTCAAGTTTGGGGTCGTCATAGGCCACCTCCATTCAGGCAGGATACCAGTCTTTACCGATTAGGTAAAGACACTCAGTGCTGCTTTGGGCTCGTCTGGGAGGACCTAGCCCACTAGCCGGTCCACGCCGTCGACTGTCTCTACGATCCCGCGCTCGCGCAGGCTCGCGATGTACTTCTTGGCGCCGCGCTCGCCCTTGCCGCGAAACAGCGGCATGAGGCGGGGGAGTTGGTTCGGAACCAGCAGGGCGGTGCGCACCAGCCACGATTCGCTGGGCCGCGGGTAGATTTCCAGCCGCGGCTTGTCCAGCAACTTGATCATTGTCGCCGCCACGTGTTCTGGGCTCTGCGGCGGGTCCTGGAACTGCAACTCGTTGCCGCCCTCGAGCGCCTCGTAGCGCAGCATTCGCGTGTCCGTCGCGCTGGGCAACACCGAGCCCGCGGTGATTCCCTTGTCCCGCAGGTACAACGAGATCGCCAGCATCGCCCCACGTAGGCCGAACTTAGACGCAGTGTAGATGGGTGTCTCGCCCAGCGGGAAGATTCCCCCGAGCGACACCGTGGTCACCACGCGCGGGTCGGTGCCGGCGCGCAGCAGCGGGATGGCCAGGTTGGTCAGCATCAGCGGCGCGTACAGGTTGACATCCAATTCCAGTTCGATGGACTCCACGGAGCGCTCGTCGAAGCGCTCGGCGGACGTCATGCCGGCGTTGTTCACCAGCACGTCGATGCGGCCCTCGTTCGCCTCGATGTCCGCCAGGATGCGCTCCACGTCCGCGCGCGACGTGAGGTCTCCCACCAGCACCCGGTGAGCGGACACCCCGGAGGTGTCGGCGAGGGAGGCGACCACGGCATCGGCCGCCTCTGGACGGATGTCTACCAAGATGACCGTGGCGCCGCGCTCGGCGATCTGGCGGGCGAACGCGCCGCCGATGCCGCCGCCGCCTCCCGTGACGACCACCACTTTGCCGGTGGCGTCGAACGGTTGCTTGCTCATGCGTTCGCCTCCACCTGGGAGGCGGGCGGCTCGTCACCGATCTCCGGGAAGTCCCACCCCATACGGCGTGAGAGCTTGCGCATGTACTTGGTGATCGCGACGCCGTCCACGTAGCCCGTGTGGCGCGGCGAGTCGACGAACTTGATGCCGCGCTGGAGGTCGGGCTCGTCGGTCGCGATGACCTGCTCGAATGCTCTCCAGCGCTTGGGCAGCTTGGTGCGATCCTCGATGTGCTGGGCGACCATGGCCGCGAGCTGCGACATGATTACGTAGGCGGCGCCGTTGGTCTCGATGAAGCTGAGCGCGAAGATGCCCTCGTGCTTGGAGAACGCGGTGAGGTACACGTCGGGCTGCTGTTCGTCGCCCGCAAGTTCCTGCGCGTAGGGAACCGCGTGCTTGTATCCCGTGGCGAGCAGGATGAGGTCAAAGTCGGCGCTGGTCTGCTCGCCCGTCGTGACGTCCGCGAAGGTGACCGTCTTGCCCTTGGTGTCCGCGATGGCGCCGCGCGCGGTGATGTCGCCGTGCTGCAGGTGGTGCAACAGCTGCGTGTTCAGCAGGGGGTGGGTCTCGAAGAGTTTGTGGTCGGGCTTGGGTAGGCCGAGCCGCGTGACGTCGCCGTTGATGAGGCGCAGCATGCGGCCAAACGCGGCCTGTTCGAGCCACATCGGTATGTCGGGGCCGCCGTCCGCGAACACGTCCACGGGCATGCCGAAGATGTGTTTGGGGATGAACCAATAGCCGCGGCGCACGCTGATGGAGGCCTCTTTGGCGGAGCGGGCGGCGTCGCACGCGATGTCGGCGCCGGAGTTTCCCGCGCCCACCACCAGGACGCGCTTACCCTTGAACTCGGACGGGTCGCGGTAGGTGGAGCTGTGACGGATCTCGCCGGTGAAGTTGCCCGGTAGGTCGGGGATGTTGGGGGTCCACTGGACGCCGCTGGCGATGATCACCTGGGCGTATTTTGTGGTCTTGGGCTTAGCCCGGCCCTTCTTGGTCGTGACCAGGTAGGCCCCAGCATCGTCTTTCTGCACGTCGGTGACGGTGGTGCCGAAGTCGATGCGCTCGGTGAGGCCACGAGCATCGGCGAAGCTGCGCAGGTAAGCCAGGATTTGGCGGTGGCTGGGGTAGTCCGGGTAGTCGTCGGGCATGGGGAAGTCGGGGAACGCGGACAGGGTCTTGGAGGAGATGAAGTGCGCGGATTCGTACATGGGCGAGCCGGGGTTGCCGATGTCCCAGATGCCGCCCACGGCGCTGTGGCGCTCGACGTGCGTGTAGGGCAGGCCGCGCGCGGCGAGGGCGTTCGCGGCGGCGAGGCCGGCGGGGCCCGCGCCGATGATCAGGCTGTGGTGAGTTGTCGCAGTGTCCGGCGTTGTCGCCATTGGTGGTGCTCCCTCGACTTTGTGTACTGAGGGCCATCGTATGGCGCGGTTTTGGGTGCGAAAGGTACGCGCGGCCGATGCCGTGGCGGCCATGTGGCCAAGGTCACCTTGGGGCGGTAGCGACGTCGCAGGGCTTTAGTGTGTGGACTCCAGGATGCGCATCTGCGCGTTGGTGTCGGCTGGGGTGGGGGAGCGGTGATGGCGGTGTCTGCCGCTGAGGGCGCCCACGAACACGATGGCGACTCCACCCAGGAACAGCACTGGACTGATGAAGAACGTCCCCCAGTCCATACTCGAAAGCATGCCGCTGCCGTTGGGCGGGGTCTCGGCGCCTGACAGGTTCCAGAACCTGGCGAAGAGGTAGAGGCCGGCGGCGGCCAATACGGCGCCGGAGCAAATCAAGAGGTACTTGCGCGTCATTGCGACTCCTCCACGATGGACCGTCACCATGGCATACGGTGTGGCCTGGAGCATCAGGGTAAGACGGGAAGGGTTCGAGCGAAAGCCCCCTCTTATGGGGGCAGTGCTGAACGCTGGTTGGCTCTCCGCGCCAGATCCGGATCAGTGGCACGATGAGTCCATGGCAGATACCACGCACGACGCCCGGCTCGCGGTACTCATCGACGCGGACAACGCGAGCGCCCAGCACGTTGAGCGACTGCTGGTGGAGATCGCGAAGTACGGCACGGCGACGGTGCGCAGGGCGTATGGCGACTGGACGTCGTCGCAGTTGGCGAAGTGGAAGAACGAATTGCTGGAGCATTCGGTTCAGCCGATCCAGCAGTTTGCTTATACGACCGGAAAGAATTCGACCGACAGCGCTTTGATCATTGACGCGATGGACCTGCTGCACGGCGGCACTGTGGATGGTTTTTGCCTGGTGTCCAGCGACAGCGACTTTACGCGGCTGGCCGCGCGGATCCGCGAGCAGGGCCTGATGGCCTATGGCTTTGGTCAGATGAAGACGCCCAAGCCGTTCGTGGCGGCATGCACCAAGTTTGTGTACGTGGAGAACCTGGCCGGAAAGGACGTCTCGGCGAAGCCGAAGGCCGCGCCTCAAGTGGGGGCAACGGCAGCGTCCACGGCGCCGAAGGCGAAGGCCAAGGCGACGCCCACCCTGAACAGCGATAAGAAGCTCGCCAAGCTCTTGACTGAGGCCGTCGAGACATCGGCTGACGACGACGGCTGGGCAAATCTGGGAACTGTAGGTTCCAAGCTTTCGAAGCTCGCTTCAGACTTCGATACCCGTACGTGGGGCTACGCGAAGCTCACGGACCTACTCAAGGCACATCCTGGATACGATGTGGAGCTACGCTCGCCGGGAGATGGGAAACAGAAGGTTTCGGTGGTGCGGAGCAAACCTCGGAAGTGAACATCAGTGGCGTGATGCTGGCCGCATCCCTGCCAGGATGAGTGCTGTTGCCCGCCAATAGAGCGGGTCGGGGAGGACGTGAGACATGAGCAGCGAAGCGGCCGAGAGTCTCGACATTCTCAATGACACTGACCGGAACGCGTACGAGTCGCTACGCAGGCGTTCGAGTCCCCGCGCCGAGCGATACGCGGTGGGTCGGTCACTCCGGAAGAAGGTTCCACGGTCCTCGCTGGGCGAGTGGCGCATCGGCCGTGACGACCGGGACCCCATCGCGCTCGTCGAGGCGAGTCACGAAGGCCGTATTTCGGATTTGATTCCCGTGCGGGTCGCTCGGATGGCGGACTCGCCATACGGCTTTCTTCGCGGCTCCGCGGTGGTCATGGCTAGCGACGTGGCGGGTCTACCCGCGACAGGCATCATGCCGGTGGTGTGCGGCGACGCCCACCTCGGCAACGTCGGATTCTACGCTTCACCCGAGCGCGACCTGGTGCTGGACCTCAACGACTTCGACGAGGCGCACACTGGCTCGTGGGAGTGGGACCTGCGCCGGCTGGTCGCGAGCACCTGGGTAGCGGGCCGCCACAACGGCTCCACCGAGGAGCAGTGCGAGGAGGCAGTGCTCACGTGCGCTCGGTCGTATCGCGAGGAGATGCGCCACCTCGCTAACCAGCCGCTCTTCACTCGCTCGTTCGAGCGGATCGACATCACCCGGATGGCCGAGCACGCTCCGGACAGCCCGCTCACGGTCGAGCTTGAGCGGGCGGCCAAGCGGGCGCGTGAGCGCACCTCGGACCGCGCCCTGCCCCGCTTCACCACCGAGCACCAAGGAGAGCGCCAGATCGTCGAGGAACCGCCGCTCATCACCCGGCTGTCGTCTGCGGAAGCCGGCATGCTCGCCGACGGGCTCGATGAGTACCTGAACACCCTCGATGCGCACTGGAGGCGCGTGCTGGGGGGCTACACGCTGGTGGACGTGGCTCACAAGGTCGTGGGCGTGGGGTCCGTGGGCCTGCGCGCGTACGTTGCGCTGCTGGAGGGATCGAGCGAGGACGACGTGATCTTCCTTCAGCTCAAGCAGGCTCGCAGGTCGGTGCTCGCGAAGTATGTGCACGGCGACAACGCGTGGCACCGCCACCAGGGTGAGCGCGTGGTGGAGTACCAGCGCGCCCTACAGACGGTGAGTGACCCGCTGCTCGGGTGGACCACCGTGGATGACAGGCAGTTCTACGTGCGCCAATTCCGCAACATGAAGGGCTCGGTCTCACTCGACGAGATTTCCGCGCGGTCGCTCGCGGAGTACGCGGGCATCGCCGGTCACCTGCTCGCCAAGGGCCACGCTCGCACCAGCGGAGCGTCAATTATTGCTGGCTACGTAGGAGGCGGCACCGTGCTGGACAATGCGATGGCGCGATTTGCTCAGGCATATGCCGACCAGACGGAAGCCGATCACGAGGCACTGCTGGCCGCGGTCAAGAGCGGCCGGATGCCGATCGCCGAGGGGACATAGCGGGCGCGGTGTTGCGCCCGCACTCACACCCGGGTGCCCGGACACTCGTCGCGGTCGCGATGCCCGTGACGCGCCGGGTCGATGGCGCCACAGGATGTGTCGCGCAGCGGAGTTCCGTCGGGGTCGACTGCGCGGCGAAGCCGTTCGAGATCCAACTAGGTTATCGTGTCGTCCAGCATCCCCCACTGTCCGGTTCTTCCACATACGAAGCGCGCCGGCGGCGCACTGCGACATCCAGGATTGCCGCATGGTCGTACGCAAATTCGCCGATGCCGCGGATGGACAGCGTTCTCGCCTCGCCCACGGCCTAGGGCGCCATGGCGACCAGGTGAGCCGCGGTCAGCACCCACCCGCTCTCGTCGCGGTCTGGGGCGTCGAATACCTTAATTGGAGCTGGAAACCAGGCCATAGAAGCCGGCCTTGTTGGCGAGCGACCTGCGCACGGCACCGGCGAGCGTCTCGTGCTCGTGCTCGTGATCGTGCAGGACGGTGCCTGGTAGGCGGTGGGTACCGCGCGGCCCGTTAACGACCACGACGGTCAGCTCGGCCTCGAAATACTCGCCAAGTCCTGCGTGAACCTACTGCCAGGCCTCAACACCGAAGAGGTGAACTACACACGTGGTACTCAGTGCCTAATGAAGAAAACCGCCACACCACTCCACGGGACTTGACTAGTGGTGCAGGTTTTCTGGGGTTTGGCTGGGCCACGATTGTCGGACCCGCCGCCCAGAATGAGGCAAATGGAGATTGCCGGGCGATGGGCAAGCGCCAATCCGGCTTCAAGTAGTGCTAACGTCCGTGTATGCACTCCGACGCCGGTCGACCAAGTGGCTGCCCGCCGGAAGGCGCGGTACCCGAGTCCGGTTCGTTCTACCGGCTATCCGCCCCACGCCACTCGCCTGGCGACTCGACAACCGAGGACAGTTGGGTCCTGCCACTTAACACCCGCAAGGGTCCTCACTACGGAAACTCCTCGCGCTGCGGCGCTCATGCCTTCTCGCTCTTCAGAGACCTTGAGTCACTGCGGCAAGCTCGGGAACTCAATGCTTGGGCGGCGCGGAAGTCGATCGCAATGGTCGATCTCGACGAAGACCACGGCCTCGTGCTCGACACACCCAGCGAGGTCGGCGACTCGCACTGCGACTGGTGGCCGGAGCCGCCCAGTCGAGTGCCGGACGCGACGATAGTGGAGTCGCGTCATGATCGATAAGGCGTCAAAACTACTCCCTTACGGTCCGCTCGTCATGCACGAGGTTTACTTCGCTCACGACGGCCCGAAGCTCTTTTCCATGCGAGCTCAAGGGCTCCCACTTTATGTTCTCGCGAACTGCGTTGACGAGAACGACGAAGGCTTTGACTTTCTTTGCCTCGTGCTCGACCAATCCCGATTTGAACAACTGCGGTCAGGTGCGATCGCCATGCGCGACGCCATAGTTCAGTCCGACCCCGGCACTCTGTGGATGCTCCGTGACGGTGACACCTTCGAGCAGGATTTGTCACGACAGGTGCGTGTCGACGAAGTCCCTGAGTGGCAGCTTCCTCGCCCTGGTGCGGCACTGAACCTTCCGACGCACACCCTCAAGCCTCTCGACGAGTTGGAGTTGCGCAGGAAGGCACGGTCATCCATGCGCCACGTGATTGTGGTCGAGCTGAACGCTGAGGGGCAAGGTGCTTCGGAGTTTGGAGCGCGCGAACTGGGCAGCATCCTGATCGAGACACAGGGCACCGCTGACGCGCTTGCGCAGGAAGCGTTTGGGATCGCTACGACTAGGGGCGCCATTCCTAGCGACGTCAAGGCGGGTGTGCAACTCTCATTCGTCGGCGCACAGGCTGCATCGTTCGCCGCGATCTTGAGTGCCAATACTCAAGGCGCTATGTTCGCTCCGCCGGGCAAGCTCGAAGCAGTGATCGGAGACCTCCTCGACCTCCTCGAAGCAAGCCAGACTCCTGGTCACATACTCGAAATTTTGGGTGGGCACTCCCCTCGGGTGAAAGGCCGGTTCCGGGATCTACTAGCGGCACTTGAACGGGGCAAAACGGGTTTGACTCTAATGTCTGCCCCCCAAGATGGCGGCGAACTTGCGAAGTCCACAGTCACCCGTGCCCAAGTGGAACGCACACTCGCCGAGGTGGAGGCCGCGCCGACCGAGGAAGTCGGAATCGAGGTCCGCCGCGGAGCCCTGGTTGGCTCAGTCGTACCGAGCGAGTCTTTCGTTCTTTACGACAACACTCTCGGGAAAACATATAAAGGTAAAGTCTCATCCGAGGCGAAAACCAAAATCGACGGTCAGCGCGTTGGCAGCCATAATTATGTTCGCGCGCGCCTGATCGAGGAGATACCCTTTGCGGGCGAACCCGGCGATATCGGGAATCGTTACACGTTGGTTGAGATTGAACCGTTCGAGGACACGGGTGGAAGAGCCAGCGTCTCAAAGTAGAGGTAGCATCATCCGGTTGGCGGTTAGGGTTGCACTAGGGGCAAACCAGTGTCTAACCGGCCTTCTTGCAGGCGGTGGACGCCATGGATGATTTTCGCTCCCAGGTTACGGCTGTGTTGCTGCACTGCGTGCAGGCCTATTCGAGGACACCCTCCGTGGCAACCGCGTATCCGGCAAACCACTGCGGCGTGGAGACTATGGGGCACGCGCTCGCCATATAGTGCGGGGTGTTGTTGAGCAGTTAACGCGTTGAGGAAGTGCCGGGAGGTGTTGACACTTGGGCGCATGGTGATTTCGACCTTGATTGCGAATTGGAGGTCGAATCGATCACGGAGCAGACTCCCCATAACTCGCCAGCCGTGATCCAAGTCTGTGGGATTGAGGATCGAAATAGTGGTTGGTGGGCACTCCGAGTCTATTCGGGGTAGTTCTCTTGCCAGATGTCATCGAGCGCTTCTCGCGTATCTCTCGCAATCGAAGTATTAGGTAGCGCCGACTCAGATGCAACGGCACTCAAGTAGGCGCGACTCAGCTCGAAAAGTGGGTAGGTAGTTTCGCCTACGCTTACGGACCGCGACTCGCCGATCGGAGCGTGCATGAGGCACCAACCCACGTCTTCGAACAGAGTTGCGGGCTCCGGGCCCGGGAGTACCGCGGCGACGATCTGCAAATTTCTGACAGACTCGCGAATTTTATCGTACGGGTATGACCCGTGGTCAGCCTTTTGGTACAGGCGGATTGCATCTTCAGCTGCGTTCAAGCTCTCGGAGATTTCCTTGATCGCTGCTTTGATCACCTGGCGCTTTTCACTGTTGATCTCGTCCTTGCGCTTGCGGGTGTATAGACGGGATCCCGAGTAGGCCGTGATTGCACCGCCGCCCACGCCAGCGAGCAGACTAGTGCTCAGCAAAGCAACCCAATCGGGGGCGTTCATGTTGCTCCATTGTAGGTTTGGCGGAAGACAGAGTCCTCGAGCCACTGCTTGAAGCTTTCATTGTCCGAGTACTGCTTGAACAGTTGTGTCTCGTCGGACAGCAGACCGAACATCACGCCTTGTAGCGCCCGGACCATTTCGACCTTCGCATTCGCCTTGTCATTGTTCGCGATTGCGAGCTTGTAGCGCTCATCCTGCGCGACTTTCTCGGGCACCTCATTGGTGATGCGCTCCATGATGCGGTCGCGGTCCTCCCAGGGGATGTTCCCAAAGTGGGCATTGAACGAGTCGAGGATCTCCGACAAGCGTGAGAACTCGGGATCGACGCGACCGCCCCCACCGCTATTCGGCACCGGATCCAACTCTCCGTCGTCCTCGTCAAGCGCGATCTTCATCGCCTCCCGCTTCTCCGCGCGGAACGAGTCCAGGTCGATTGTCTCTAGGAGCTCGTCAGAAGGGTTCTCGTACGGCGGCGACGGCAGCTTGGGCACCAAGAATCCCAGGAAGATCGACAACTTCTCCCAGGAGGCATTCGTATAGGGAAGCACGGCACTCAAGAATCCATAGGTCCGCACGAACGCCTTGGCCGAGCCCTTGAACTCGACCTGATCATCCTCGTCGCGTTCGTTGTACTCCGCGACGCACGCGTCGAGCAACGGGTGGAGTTCGTCGATAGGCGCATCGCTCAGATACAGCGAGACAAACTCATCGACGTCCTCCGCCGTGTAGATCCCGGAGGCATTCAGTACAGCAGCCAGGTCGTTCAGCTTGTTCGGATCAGTCTCATCCGCCAGCACCGTCGTCTGGTAGTACGGCTGGAAGGAGACCTCGATACCTTCAACGTCATTCGCGAAGTCCAGTACCGCGCAGTCGTGCTTCTTGGGATGGGCCCGGTTCAGCCGCGACAGCGTCTGCACTGCCTTGACGCCCGACAGCGGCTTGTCCACATACATCGTGTGCAGCAGCGGCTCGTCGTACCCGGTCTGGAACTTGTCCGCGACAATCAGGAACCGGTAGGGGTCCTCGCGGATCATCGACGGAATCTGCGCGCTCGGGAAGCCGTTGTACTGCGACTCCGTCACCTTGACGCCGTCACGCTCAACATCGGAGAACGCCACGATCGCCTTATAGGGCCGCTTGGTCTCAGCCAGGTACGCGGTCACGGCCTCGTAGTAATCAATCGCCCGGTCGATCGACGTCGTCACGATCATCGCGCGTGCCTCGCCACCGATCTTGCGCGGCTGGTACACCTGCGAGTGGAAGTGATCCACCATGATCTGCGCCTTCTGGCGAATCGCGTGCTTCTGACTCTCCACGTAGGTGCGCAGCTTCTGCGAAGCACGCTTGGCGTCGAACTCCGGGTCATCCTCGACGGTCTTGATGAGCTTGTAATACGTGTCCACGGGAATGTAGTTCGCCAGCACGTCCAGGATGAACTTCTCCTGGATCGCCTGCTTCATGGTGTAACTGTGGAACGGCCGATGCTTCACCACGCCGTCTACGTCGAGTGGCTCGCCGAACGTCTCGAGAGTCTTGTTTTTGGGCGTCGCGGTGAACGCGAAATACGACGCATTCGGCAGCATCTTCTTGGACGACATGAGGCGGTTCAGCGCGTCCTCGACGTCCTCCACATCCGTATCCAGGCCGTCCTTGGACAGTGCCCGCGCCAGCGCCGCGGAAACCTTTCCGCCCTGACTGGAGTGAGCCTCGTCGATGATCACGGCAAAGTTCTTGTCGCGCTGTGCACCGCCCAGGTCCCGCACGATAAAGGGGAACTTCTGGACCGTGGTGATGATGATCTTTTTGCCACTCTCGATGGCCACGCGTAGGTCACTGGAGGACTCCGCGTGCACCACCGTCGAGCCAACCTGGGTGAACCCCGTGATGGTGTCGCGAATCTGACCGTCCAGAATCACGCGGTCCGTGACCACGATGACCGAATCAAAGGCGTTCGAGCCCTGATGCTTGACCCCCACCAACTGATGAGCCAACCACGCGATCGAGTTCGACTTACCCGAGCCTGCCGAATGCTGAATCAGGTAGCGCTTACCGCTTCCGACAGCCGACACGTCGGCGAGCAGAGCGCGCACCACGTCAAGTTGATGAAAGCGCGGGAAGATCGCCGATGCTGTCTTCTTCCCCGTCTTCGCGTCCTTGGTGCGGACGATGCTGGCATAGTTTTCGATGAGGTTCGCCAGGCTGCGTGGCTCGAGTATTTCGCGCCACAGGTAGTCCGTCATCACGCCGTCGGGGTTGGGCGGGTTGCCCGCGCCACCCTTGTACCCGCGATCAAACGGCAGGAACCACGACTGCGTGCCCGCGAGCTTGGTGCAGAAGCGCACGTGCGAGTCATCCACGGCGAAGTGCGCCATGCACCGCCCAAACTGGAAGATCAACTCCCGCGGGTCTCGATCTGTTTTGTACTGCTTGACCGCATCCTCGACTGTCTGGTGGGTGATCGCGTTCTTCAGTTCGAATGTCGCGATGGGCAGGCCATTAACCGATGCGACCAGGTCCAGCGACTTCAACGTGTCGGTGGGGCTGTAGTGCACCTGGCGGGTAATGGTCAGCAGGTTGGCCGCAAAGCGTGCCTCGGCCTTCGCGTTGCCCGTCGTCGGCGAGGGGTAGTAGAGGTCGACGTGGTGCGGTCCATGAGAGACGCCATCTCGCAGGCAGGCGACGATGCCGTGCTTGGTGATCTCACCCTGCAGCCTCGCAAGGAACTTATGAACCGTGGGGGAGTCGCCACCAAGTGCGAGGGCCTCGAACTTCTCTGGCTGGGTGTCGCGGACGAACTCACGGAACGTAGCGAGGTCGACGCAGTAGGAGGCGTTGAAGTCCTTGGGGTCGCCCTGCTTCCAAGCAGGTGTGGAGGTCGAGCCACCGACCATCTGCGCAACGATGAGCTCCTCGAGGCTGGCTTCGTTCATGTTGGCTGGCATCAGTCTTCTGCTCCCTCAACGGACTCCTCGGCGATGTCCTCCAGCGAGTCTCCTGCATCGTCGCTGGAGTTTGCAAGCATGTCGTCGGAAAGTTCCGGCAGCGTGGCCGCGATCTCGCGCACGTCGACCTGACCGGTGACGACATCCGAGATTAATCGGGTGCGGAACTCTCGCAGCAGCTCGATTTCCTGGGTGGTTCGATGCTGGGCTCTGCTGGCAACGCCACACTCAGTTTCGACGTGCTCGGCAATTTGAAGTTGTTCTTGGAAGGGGGGTAGCGGTAGCAACTGATTCTTGATCGCCGCGTGTTGAAGGCCATAGCGCGTCACGCCATTCGCGCGCACATGCAGTTGAGAGGCCAGAATTTCCGATTGAAGGACTCGGAGCAAGTAGGCGCCGGAGAGGGATCCCTGGTCAGGGCGCAGAAGCGCAAGGTGGTAGCCCGAGACTAGGTCTGGGCCGGGATCGACTACCAATGCGGGAACGCCAATGTCACGCCAGTCCTCAGAGTCCTTTGTGATTAGCACGTCGCCATCTCTTAGCGCATAGCGCGAAATTTCATTGTCTGTGGCAGTGCAGGTCATGTACTCGAGCGAGTCTGTAAGGAATTCATTCTTGTAAACGTCGACGTAGTTGCAGAGACGTACTGGGGATTCGTCTACGGATGGAACCTTGTCGATGCTGCTCACACGCATCTCTACGACACTTCGCAATCGAGTAACGCCCCAGGTGGCAGGTATCGTACCGAGCCAGGGGATGCCCGAGTCCTTGAGCGGCACGGTCGGGTCGAGGCCGCGGGTGACTGCCTGGTGGATTATGGCCTGCTTCTGTTCCTCGAGCAGCGCGATCAGCTTGCGCTTGGCGGCGATCGCCCGGTCGATCCGCGCGTGGGCGTGCCCAAGGTACTTGACGATGGCGGCCTGCTCGTCGGCGGGGGGTATTGGGAAGTAGATCATTTTGAAGTGCTCGGGTCGGAGACTCCACATGTCCGACGTAATTCCGTACGACCAACGTTCTGCCTCTTTGGCGAATGCCGGCGTTCGCATCAGATTCTCGAGGTACCTCGCGTCCGTGTCGCGAGGGCGCACAACCACGTAGGCAGGACTCACGATTCCTCGGTGTTTGGAGAGTCCGATGGCACCTTGCCAAGCGCGCATCTTGTTGTAGGCGATGTCGCCGACTTCAACGAGTTTGTACTTGGACTTGTCGAGGTTCGAACTGTCTTTCTTCGACGAGCCAGCGAGCAACGTTGCCTGCGGGATGACACCACGGCTGATCGTTACCGAAAGCATCGGCTCGTTCTCGTGGCCGGGGATCTTCGACTCGTCGAACACAGCGCGGCCGGGCAGTACTCGCCACCGTGAAGGTGTTGCGCCGAACCAGTTTTTCTGGTTGCCGATCAGATCCTCGGACCGCTGCAAACCGTTGAACATCAGCCGACGATCTCGTTCAGCAGGTCGTCAGTCTCTTCCTCAAGCGCGCGGATGTCGGCGCGGATCTCGTCGAGGGTGCGCATCGGTGTGGGCTTATAGAAGTGGCGGGTGAAGCTCACCTCGTAACCAATCTTGGTTTTGGAGTCGTCGATCCACGCATCGGCCGCGTAGGGGTGGACCTCGCGCGCGACGAAAGCCTCTATACCGTTCGCGTACTGGCCCGCGGGCTCGGTCAGAGGCACCTGCTCGGTGTCGCTGAGATCGCTGTCGCGCTCGTACTCCACCACGCGCGTCTTGCCCGCGATCTCGATCTCGAATAGTCCGCGCATCGGGTCTGCTGCCGTGCCCACCCTATGAACCTTCTTGGTGACGGCGGGAGCATCGGCCGATCGTTTGGAGGTTTCCTTGAGCGCCTTGATCTCGGCTGCCTTGTAGACCCGGCCGGGCTCGGCATCGGCCAAACGTAGAGGCCTGTCGACCGCAACCTTGTAGTAGCCAAAGTCGGCGTTGGAGAAGACCTTGGAGACGTCGGCATCGGCCTCGTCAAAGGCGTGGAAGGCCTCCATGATCTGCTCGATATTGGCGGTGGAGACTTCGCAGTTCTTGCTGCCCAGGTTCTTGCGCAGCGGCGTGAACCACTTGGTGGCGTCGATGAGCTGAACCTTGCCCTTGCGGCGCTCCTGCTTGCGGTTGCTCACCACCCAGATGTAGGTGGCGATGCCCGTGTTGTAGAAGAGGTTGAGGGGCAGCGCGACGATCGCCTCGAGGTGGTCATTCTCGATGACGTAGCGACGGATGTTGGACTCGCCTTGGCCGGCGTCGCCCGTGAAGAGGCTGCTGCCGTTGTGAATCTCCGCGATGCGGCTACCCGTAGGGGTGTTGTGCTTCATCTTCGCGATCAGGTTGGCGAGGAAGAGCATCTGGCCGTCGCTGGACCGGGTGACGAGGCTGAACTCTGAGTCTCCCGCGTGAGTGACCTTGAAGCGGGGGTCGGTGATGTTCTTGGCGCCGCCCATGCGCTCCTGGTCGGTCTTCCACGACTTGCCGTACGGAGGGTTGGAGAGCATGAAGTCGAACTCCATGTTGCCGAACGCGTCATTGGACAGGGTGCTGTACTCGGGCCCGCCCTTGATGTTGTCCGCCGCGCGACCGTCTCCCTTGAGGATTAGGTCGGCTTTGGCGATGGCGTAGGTCTCAGCGTTGATCTCCTGGCCGTAGAGGTGGGTGGAGAGCTTCTTGTCGCCGGTGAGTTCGTTGAGGGTGTCCTCGGCGACGGTGAGCATTCCGCCGGTTCCCATGGCTCCGTCATACAGGAGATAGGTGCCCTCGGGGACGGTGTCGGCGATTGGTTCGAACATGAGGCGGGTCATGAGCTTGACGACGTCGCGAGGGGTCCAGTGCTCGCCGGCCTCCTCGTTGTTGGCCTCGTTGAACTTGCGCACCAGTTCCTCGAAGACGCTGCCCATGCCGTGATTGTCGAGGGCGTCTGGGGAGAGGTCTACCGACGGGTCGAGGAACTTCTCGATAAGGGTGCCCAGGGCGTCCGCTTTGGTGAGGCGGGGGATCTGATTGCGAAACTCGAAGTTCTCGAGAATCTCCTGGACGTTGGGGGAGAAGCCATCGAGGTAGGCCTCGAAGTCTTGGCGAAGCTGCGCTTGGCTGGTGGCCGATCGGAGGTCCTTGAGCGTGAACTGGCTGGTGTTGTAGAAGTCCTGCTGGGCTGCCTGGCGGAGCGGGGCGTCTTGGTTGGTGATGCCTGCGTTGTCGAGGCTTGTCTTTGCTTGCAGGACTTGTGCTTTGGTGGGTACGAGGACCGCGTCGAGGCGACGCAGGACGACCATAGGGAGAATGACGTCGCGGTACTTGCCGCGGACGTACAGGTCGCGGAGGACGTCATCCGCGATGGACCAGATGAGGGACGCCATGCGGGCGTTGGTGGTGGCGTTCATGTGGTGAAACTCCTCAGCGTGGATGCCGCGACTGTGCGGCGTCCTGTGGACATCGGTGGTGGTCTGTCGTTCATCCTATTGGGGGTGGGTGACACGCGGGCGCGCGGACGTACAGCCGGTAGTCCATGGGACGTTCCGCGAAACTGGTCGGCTTTGGCGTTTCGGGGAACTAGCGTTGCAGGACTTTGTCGATGTCGTGCTCGGGCGCCGGTGTGGGTTGCCTATAGCCCTGGCCGACATCAAGTATGGCCTCTTCTACATCGTCAACTTGCCTGCCGGCCGCTAAGTCTGACCAGTAAGTCGGGAAGGCGACGTACGTTGCGTAGCGATCCGCATGTTCCGCAGCGCAGGAGGCTCCAAACTATGACCCCACAATCATCTGCGAAGGGCCTCGAAATCGCATCGCGATAACTGAGGCAGTCGGCAACTCTTATGACACGACGCCCGAAGAGGCCGCGTGAGAGTCCAGCGCACGGCAAAGCCCCGAAAGACCACTACGATTCGCGGGTAAGTGCACTCAGCATCCTCATTGCATCGGCCAAATCCGCTGGCACATCGGATGCATTTGCAAGATGCTTCACTATTTCGTTCATCATTGCGGGCTTTGTGCGCGGGCCGTTCTCGGACCCGTTGCCGAGCATCAATAGCACATCGGATGAAAACTTGACGCCCTCCCGGTGCACCGAGAAATCGCTATTCGCCCAATCCTTGCCATCAACACGCCGCCACACAGAATTGGCGACTGAAGCCCACGTCGCGTCGGAGAACAGGTCTTCAAGTTCTAATTTGCCTAGGTATGTTACGTCTACCAATGGGTCGATTCCAACCCTTCTTAGCATGTTGGGCCTGAACATCCTCTTCGTGCTGTCTTGGGCCTTTGTGTCGGCGTCGATAACTAAATGGACTGTGCGGCCCAGTTTCTTGAGATGACCGGCTACCTTAATCGCGCCTTCATTTCCGTCTGCCGCCATAAGCACGAGTCCGACTGACTGCAACGGAAGGCCCACTACAAGCCTGAACAGCACGGGAAAGCACTGCTGCTCTGTAGCACCCTCGACTACGACGAAGCATTGCTCGTGTAGCAATACACTATTCCTGAGACCCATCGCCGACGAGACATCTGACAGGTACGTAGCGATGTCGCGATCCTCAGTTCCGATCAGCCGGTCGACTCGCGTTAGCCCCGCCTCAAGTCCGAAGTGGGCGACATCGCTGATGTCTACTCGATCAATGAGATTTAGCGAGTGAGTTGCGACAACCATTCGGACATTTTCGCGCGAGCACTGGAGATGGAACAGGTCCATCAGTCGCCGCTGGCGACCGTAGTCGAGGTGTGTGTCTGGCTCGTCATAGGCAATGACGACACCGGGATCGTCTGGGTCAGATCCGCCGAGGATCTTAGATGACCATTCCCACACAGCCAACGTAACAAGACGTTTTCGCCCCGCGCCGGACTGCGCTAAAGATACGGTCGCGTTGCCCTCGCGCCCAGCGCTGAAGTCGACATTCTTGAAGCTCTCCGTTAGCGACACTGATGGGGCAATCTCAAGACTCGTGAGGTCGTCAACGGAAGTAAGTACATGTTCCTTGAGATCTTCAATCTCTTTCGCCAGCATTGCGTTCAGGTTCGATTCAATTGTGGCGATGCTGTCTCGAACTGACGGTTCGGCCATGTGAACCTTGAAGCTCGCCGCAAGCGCAGTTCTCACGTCGGCGGCAGGATCCGGCTCCGCAGTGCTCGAGAACAACACAAAGCGCGGCAATCGCTCCAACACCGTTTTCGGGCACTCGGCCCAATCGGTGGACTTCTTGGCTGCAGTGGCCGCAGCGCGGAGCGGCTCCAAGAAACTCGTCTTGGTGTTGGCCGGTCCCGTTGGGGCAATCCCTAGTTCATGGCACCGCTTCTTCAATTCGGTGAGTGACAAGTTCTCGAAGCCTCGAAGTCGTTCTTCGAGAGGGAACTCGCCCTCCAGTTCATACCGCGGGGCGCAACCGCGCTCTACAGATCGGCGCAAACGTAGCCGCTTTGCCAATTCGAGAGACGCGACCTCGCTATCTCGAAGTTGGAAGGTTCCAGTAACCGCGACTCGGGGGACCGGGCCCATCGGAAGCGCATCGTTGCCGTTTAATCCTCGTGCAACCATTGTGGCTTCGGCGTCGAGGTCTTCGTCTGAGTTTCCCTCCGTGACGTCAAACCTTGTGTAGTCGTGCTCCCCAATCAACCCTTCGCCGAGCAAGAACCCGAGAGCCCGCAGCGACGCGCTCTTCCCTGCGTCGTTGTGGCCCGTGAGAATCGCTGGCTTACCCACAGGGATGTTCTTTACATCTGCGAGCGCGCGATAGCCCTCTACGTCAAAATGAACGAGATCCATGACTACCGCAGCTCTTGAGTTCTGTCCGCCTAGGCGAGTTTCTGGTTCGGGTACTTTTTTATTGCATTCGCAATCGCTTTGCTCACGTATCCAGAGGATCGGACCTCGGCGATAACACTTGAAGGCACGCCCAAGTACTCGTAAGTAGCCCCCGCGGTGAAGACTACGTACGCTGACTTCGTTTCGACGTCATACGCCCACGAAACGGTGTTGCCTGTCTTGCTGTCACTGACAGGCCACACATCTAGGTGCGCTGGGATTCTCCCTCTCACAATTCCTCTTTCACTAGTGGCTACTCGTCCTATGGTTGCACGCGAGTGCGTGACCCAGGGATAGAGAACCCTGGCGCCGCTCGAAGGTCACGAGCACTATCGCGACTCCAACTGACTACGGTTAACTGGGAAAACCGACTTAAACCGCCCTCGGGGCAACGAAAACCCATCCTCGAGTTTGACGAACTGAGGACGGGTGCTCCGCCAGCACAGTGATGCGCACGGATCGGAAGTGCTCCTTGGGGGCGGATCGACCTAGAGCATTTCATCGCCCAACCGGACTTCTTTCGCGTCGCAGCGCCACGACCTCAGCGAGCAGTGACTCCGCCACTTCCCAAGCCGTCCACCGCTCGAACCATGATCGATGCAACCCCGTGTGGGATGCCGCTAGACCAGGTGCGTCGTCATCTGGGTATTTTCTTGCCAGCGCCTTTTCGAACCAAACGGCGCATTCGTTGCCCACATGGACGGCCTCGCCTTTATTTCATCCACGCGCCGAAACCTGCTCATAGAGGCTACGCGCATGATCATCATCGACGCCGCCCAACTAGTTGAAATGAACCGCCAACGACTTTAACGCGACGCTCCAGCGGGCCTTCAGCTTCATCAGACTTGAAAGAGTGACCCTTCCCTGGGCAACCCTCCTCCGGATCCTTCAGAATCGAGTCGCCAGGCATTAGGAACGCCGACGCAAAGCGGTGCGCCCGGCGCTCTACGCGACGAGACTCGCCCGAGTCCGTTGGAGGAGGGCAGCCCGAGTGTAAAAGCAGGTGACCAAGTCCGTGAGCGACAGTAGACCGCTGACGATCGCCCGGAAGGTCCGCGTCCGGACGACCGACGCGCATTACGGGAATCTCCGCAACTTGCCTCAACATGCCGAGATGCCGCCCACGTTCGCTCTCGAGAGGCAACACGATAGCCCCGAGACGTTCCACCGCGCGGGTGATGTCTAGGATTACACCACCTTCATCAACCTGCGCCGCGCTACGAGCTACGATCACGAGCTCCTCGATCAAGTTGACGTCGTTCACGTCGTCGTCGAGCGTCGGGAATCGGTCCCGCACCTTTCGGAGCCCGAGCGTGTAAACCGCCTCGATAGCGACCAGCGTATGAGCCAAGTACCTGTCGACGATCTTCTTTGGTGCATCGGCGTACGCCCTCAGCCATGGACGAGTGTGACTCAGTGGCGCGGGCGTTCGAGGCAGGCTGTCAACGTCGCAAACTAAGGCTCGCGCAAGCGCGAACTAGTCCGTGCGTAACCGAGTACTTTAATGGTGTCTTTTCGGAGAGGGCTACAGGCAAGCGGATTTGAATGAAAATTCGATCAATTACAGTTGGATTCGAGTGCGCAGTAGACTCCTACGGAGTCTGCCCCAAACGCTAGCATTCCGGCAATTGTCACTAGGAGGATGGCCCAGTAGGATCTACTTTCAGAAAGGCACCACCGCCAGCCAGCAAGAATCGATCCAAAGAATGTTCCTCCGCTAACAATCTTTATAATTGGAGCGACATCAAAATAGAGGACGGCAATGAAGCCCGCCAGCATCAGCAGAGACGAGCACACGGAAAGCAGCAACCGCGTGAATCGTCGTTGACTCCATGCGTATTTATCGCTGAGCTTGGCTAGTTCCGCAGTCTGAGTTGCTGCTGACGCACGGGCGCTCGCGGCCTCATTATCGGCGTGTTGGGCAGCCGCCTTCGCCGCGAGAACATTCTGCTCAGCGTTGGTCCTCCTGCGCCTTTCGCTAACCAACTCTTGATTTTTAAGCCACTCGATTCTCTTAACCCGTGATTCAAGTACCTCAGAAGCAAGTGAGGCCCCCGATCGCTTGTGTCCGGCCTCGTCCAAGACCGAGTTTAGAGAGAGCTGCGCGAGCCTGAAGTCCATCTCGGAGCCTCCTCGTTCCGGCGAAAGTTGCCGCGCGAGGTCCATCGCTACATCCGCTGGAAAGCGCGCGGGTAGTAGAAGCATTGCCTCATCAATTAGCTGGCTTGCAGCTGCTTGGGCAAGGTCCACGATGCTAGTAGGCTCGATAGACGCGGAATGCAGCGTCGACCACTGAGCCAACGTAAGTGCGAGCGGGATGCTGTCGGATGCTTCAACGGCCGCGTATGCAGGTGAGACATGTTTGTCCGAAGTTACAATCCAACCCCCGGGCCAAGTCTTGCCTTTCTCGCGACGACGACGACGCGCGACCATCGCCATAGAATTGGCATCGCGTTGCAGCACCTCATCGGACCGAGTACGTCCGGTACCGAGATCTCTTCGCAGCGCTCGCTCGAAAAGCTCAACGGACGACTGATCGCGGTCATTGCCATGTGGTCGCACCTCGACCCCGAGGCGTTCCAACGTCTCGCGCATTTCGTTGGATGCTGAAATCATATCGTCGAGGCTTGAGTACGTTCCGTCCCGGAGACCTTCGACGCAGTAGCTTGGAAGCTGATCTTCAACCAATGATGCATACCATTCATTGCGCACGCCGTTTTCGTGAGCTTCAGTGAAAGCACGCTTGATTCTTGGTACTTCGCGTTCTATAAGCTGAGATAGTTCATCGAGTGAATGCTCGCAGACGACTAATTCCCAACCTGCTTGGACTGCCTGAGCGATGGTGAACTCGGCGGGTTTCAAGACCCGGCGCGGGCCAAGGAGGTCGACTAGTACAGGAGTGTCGATGAGTGCCCGTTGACCAACGGGTTTGCCAAGCCTGCTTCGAGCGGCGGCACCATCTCGGCCCGCCACGTACGAGTGGAGGACGCACCCAACCGTGATATGCGACACAAGTTCATTGCCAAAAGTGTCGAGTGGGTCTAACGCTGCCACCGCAAGAGATTTGAGGAAGTCGACATCGGAACTGTTGCTTAGCTTGTTTTCGAGGGACTGAATAACAAGTTTCGGATCAAGTCCGCGCGGGCTAAGAGTGTCTCGACCGACCCTACCGATTTGGCCCATGTACGCGTCCTGTGATGCCTGGATACCCTCAACGAGTGAGCGCACAAGCGCGTCGAGCCAAAGCTCGGCTTTGTCGAGATCGATCTCGATCCGGAGTCCCACCCATGCGCGCACGACTATCTCTTTGCAAGTTTGTTCTCTGATGCCGGTGACCCAAGTTTCATGCCGGGCGACATCTTCAAGACCTGTCGCAGTTAGCGCCCACAGGCTTTCCTGGAGGCCTTGCTCTTGGTGGACGTGCCGAAGTTCTTTGCCTAGTAATAGCGCACGTTCGATATCGGCCTGAGATGTTCTAGAGCCAGGCCAAATCTGAGCGACTACCTCATGCAGGTCAGTAGCGGACTTGCTTCCTGGTCGCAATGCATGGCAGATAGCGGACAGTATGAGATCAGCTGTTGTCGATGCTCGACGAGAGTCGACCAATTCGTGGACAGCACTAACAAACGCGAAATCCGTTTGATTGGGACTCGATAGCATCTCAGCGGTTGTCATGCTTATCCCCTTTTACACTTTTGGATTCCCGGTGATCTTCCGGTAGCTTTTTGAAATTTCCAATACCGTACCGTGTCGGAGCGATCCGCGTATGTCCTGCTTCAGGTGCCGCGTCTCGTCGTGCCTTCTGAGTAAGACTCGGTAATGGGCCCGACTCCATTGGAAGAGCACCAAGTGAGCTTCGGAATCGACCTCGCCACGGTCGACCGTCTGCTGGTCTCTGAATACTCGATTCCATTGCAGCTTCGCATGCACGAGGACCTGGACGAGGGTGCTTACAGCGAGCTCACCGACGTGTTTGATCGGCTCACCGATCACTACGCCAACCGAACAGATATGCCCAAGTGCCTGGCGCGACCTTTCGTGGACATCGGCACTGCCTTCTACTTCCAAGCGGGCGCTTACCCGGGCGATGAGCTCGAACGGATCGAGGACGTGGGGAAGGAGTCGTCCCAGATGGGTCAGCGGTTGTATAGGGACAAGGACTGAAACGAGGGCCCGCCTACCCAAAAAGTGACTGCTCCCGTTCACTCTACGGCAGCATCGTAGGCCT
The DNA here is from genome assembly GCF_000975135.1 of Demequina aurantiaca. Taxonomy (GTDB): domain Bacteria; phylum Actinomycetota; class Actinomycetes; order Actinomycetales; family Demequinaceae; genus Demequina; species Demequina aurantiaca. The sequence continues at coordinate 1,604,507 of NZ_BBRF01000001.1, forward strand.
TCCTGTTGCCTTGAACATCCCCCAAGTGATTGTGCGCCCAACCACGAATGTGACGTGTGGCCTGGTACAGCGAAGCGTCGAGTTCGGTGAGCGAGTAGGAGGTGGTCACCGGCACAGTAGGGACCACCTCGCGGGTGATGGGACCGTCGCGCTCCAGGGATCGCAGGATCTGGGTCTGCATCTTTTTGCCGACCCCGGCGATCAGGCGCGAGAGTTCTGAATAGCGCATTGCCTGAGGTTCGCCTGGATGCCCGGTCGTTATGGCGCACGTCTGAGGCAGAACATTGAGGGAACCGGGGTGTCGCTCTGTCCTGACGACATGGCGACCCTCGACGCTATCGGCGGCTTAGCGTATGGGAGTTAGAGGATCGGTGCGGTCTGCTACTGCTTTGGCTCAAATGTGGGACCCACTGTCGCAAGGCCGTACCAGCCTGCCCGCGCATAGGCTCCCTCCCGTCATAATGATTTCGTGGCTTCCCAATGGATCTACCAGCGACTCATCCACACCGACGAGTCCGACCTCGACACACTCGCCGAGGAGGCGCGCCCACACGTCGCCGGCAACGCTCTCCGTCAAATGGGCGCCCTCACGCTGCAGTCCATTGGCGACCAGGTGGTCAATGCCAAGACGGTGCTGCCCTGGCTCCTGAGCGCGCTCGGTGCTCCCGGGGCGTTCGTCGCCTTCCTGGTGCCCATCCGTGAGTCGGGATCGATGCTGCCCCAGGCCGCGTGGGCCCCACGGGTGCAGGCGCGGCGCGAGCGCAAGCAGGTCTGGGTGTTGGGCGCGGCAGGCCAGGCCTTCGCGGCTGCCGGCCTGGCAGCGGTAGCCGCCACGGCATCGGGCTGGATCGCGGGTGCGGGCGTACTTGCCTTCCTGGCCGTCTTCGCCCTTGCCCGCTCGCTCAGTTCGATCGCGAGCAAGGACGTGCTGGGCCGCACCGTGCCCAAGGGGCAGCGAGGCCAGATCAAGGGAGTGACCACCGTCGCATCGGCCGCCGTGGCCCTGACCTTGGGCCTCGCGCTGCGGCTCTGGGGCGGCGACAACCTGGGCGCCGGGGTGCTGGCCGCACTGCTCGGTGGCGCGGCGCTCGCGTGGGTGGTGGCGGCCCTCATCTACGCGACCATTCGCGAACCCGCCGGCGACGTCGAGACCGGCGCAGAGGACCGTCCCGGCTGGGTCGCCCAAGCACGGGATCTGTGGCGCGGCGACGCGGTGTTCCAGCGCTTCGTGATCGCGCGGGCGCTCCTGCTGGTCGCGGCGCTCAGCCCGCCGTTCGTTATCGCTTTGGGTATCCAGCAGGGCGCCTGCGGGCTGTCCTCGCTGGGCCTGTTCGTGATGGCGCAGGGCATCGCGGGACTGCTCGGCGGGCAGCTGTCCGGCAGGCTCGCGGACAAGTCGTCGCGGCGGCTAATGATCGGCGCCTCGCTCGCATCGTCCGCGGTCATCGTCGTGTTCCTCGGCCTGCTGATGGTGGGCGACCTCGCCAAGGCGTTCTGGCTCGCACCCGCCACCTACCTACTGCTGGCCCTGGTCCATGTGGGCGCCCGGTTGGCCCGCAAGACCTACGTGGTGGACATCGCCGAGGGCGACCAGCGCACGCAATATGTGGCCGTGTCCAACACGCTGATGGGGGTGCTGCTGCTCGCCGTCGGCGCGATCACCGCAGGGCTGGCGGTGCTGGGCAACCAGTGGGCGCTGCTGCTACTCGCGGCGCTGGGCATCGCCGGAGCGGTGGTGGGCAGGAGCCTGCCGGAGGCCGAGCGCGCGTAGGTTGCGTTGTGGTCGGCTGCGCTCGCCGATGCTGTGGCTAGTTTCCCTCGAAGCTCGCGAAGTACGCCGCGGCCATGTCCTCGCCGCCGTGGCCTTGCTCCACGGCGCGGGCAAAGCGGTCGGCCGATGCTTGGGCCCCGTCCAGCCGGACGCCTCGGTTTTGCGCCGCGGCGACGATCAGCGCCGCGTCCTTGCCCGCAGCATCGGCCGAGAAGCTCGGGGGAGTGAGCGCGTCGTCCATGATGAGGCCCGCCTTCACGCGTAGGTAGCCGCTGTCGAGCGGGCCTCCTTCGATGAGGTCGAGGAACTGGCGCGGGTCCACGTCCAGCGCCTCGGCCAGTGCGACCATCTCGCCCGCGGCGTTGGAGACCGCGAGCACCCAACTGTTGGCGACCAGCTTCAGTCTTGTCGATGCGGCCTGTGCGCCGTCCTCGCCGGTCCAGACGGTTTTGCTGGCGATGGCATCAAGCACGGGGTCGAGCGTTTCGCGGGCGTCGAGCGGTCCGGCGGCCAGGACGGTGAGTTGCCCCGCCTCCGCGGGCGCGCGCGTGCCGAGCACGGGGGCGTCCACGTAGGTCACGCCCAGGTCGTTGGCCAGTGCCGCCATCGCTGGGACCTCGTCCACGCCCACCGTGGTGCTCTGCATCCACACGGCGCCCTCGCGCATGGCTGGGCCCGCTTCCGCCATCACCTCGCGTACCGCCGTGCCATCAAAAGGCATGGTGAGGACCACGTCGGCCCCGGCCACGGCATCGGCCGCATGTAAGGCGACCGTGGCGCCGTCGGCCCCCAGGGGGAGCGCGCGTTCGCGCGTGCGGTTCCACACGCGCACCTCGAGCCCGGCGCGTAGGAGGTTGCGGGCCATCGCGGCGCCCATGATTCCGGTTCCCAGGACTGCAACGGTGGTGGTCATTTGCCCATCTTTACACGCGGTGGCGCGAGGTGCTGCGGCGTTGTCGGGCCCGGGCTCTAGACTCGGCAGTCAAAGGAGACAGCCACTATGCATGAGATTGTTTGCCCTCACTGCGGGAAAGCGTTCAAGATCGACGAGGCCGGCTACGCGGACATCCTGAAGCAGGTCCGCGACCGCGAATTCGAGAGCGCCCTGCACGAGCGTCTCGAGATGGCCGAGCAGGACAAAGCCAGCGCCGTCGAACTCGCCAAGGCTCAGCTCGCCGCCGAGCAGCAGAAAGCCGCCGCGGCCAAGGAAGCCGAGCAGCAGAAGGCCGCAGCCGCCAAGGACGCCGAGATCCAGGACCTCAAGGCCAAGCTGGGCGCGGGGGAGTCCTCGCAGAAGCTCGCTGTCGCGGAGGCGCTCGGTGCGGTGGAGAAGGAACGCGACGCGCTCGCCAGCCAACTCGAGCAGGCGCGTCTTGCCGAGAAGGCATCGGCCGAATTGGCGGCGGCCAAGCTCGCCAACGAACTGCAAGAGGCCAAGGCCAAGACGAGCGCCGAGATTCAGGAACTGAAGAGCGGCCTGGAGCGCGCCGAGTTCGAGAAGAAGTTGGCGGAGAGCAGCCTCAAGGACAAGTACGAGACGCAGCTCAAGGACCGCGACGAGGCGATCGAGCGACTGCGGGACATGAAGGCCAGGCTGTCCACCAAGATGGTGGGCGAGACGCTGGAACTGCACTGCGAGAACACGTTCAATCAGCTCCGCGCGACCGCCTTCCCCAAGGCGTACTTCGAGAAGGACAACGACGCGCGCTCGGGCAGCAAGGGCGACTACATCTTCCGCGAGTCGGACGATGCCGGTGTCGAGTTGGTCTCCATCATGTTCGAGATGAAGAACGAGGCCGATGCGACGGCCACCAAGAAGCGCAACGAGGACTTCTTCAAGGAGTTGGATAAGGACCGTAACGAGAAGGGCTGCGAATACGCGGTGCTGGTGTCGTTGCTGGAGCCCGAGAGCGAGCTGTACAACGGCGGGATCGTGGACGTTTCCCACCGCTACCCCAAGATGTATGTGGTGAGGCCGCAGTCGTTCATCACTGTAATTTCTTTGCTGCGCAACGCCGCTCAGGGTGCGATGGAGTACAAGACCCAGCTCGAGCTGGTGCGAGAGCAGAGCGTTGACATCACCAACTTTGAAAACGAGCTCGACAGCTTCAAGGCGGCGTTCGGTAAGAACTACGACCTCGCGTCGCGGCGGTTCCAGACGGCGATCGACGAGATCGACAAGTCGATCGACCACCTGCAGAAGACCAAGGATGCGCTGCTTGGGTCGGAGCGCAACCTCCGCCTGGCCAACGACAAGGCTCAGGACGTGACTATCAAGAAGCTCACGCGGGGCAACCCGACGATGGCGGGGAAGTTTGCGGAGCTCGAAAGCGGGGAAACCGCGCGCGAGGAGTGAAGGCGCCCCAGCATCGGCGAACGATGTGCCGGGGCGCCTCCATGGCAATAGCTGTAGTTACGGGCGTAGCAGAATCTTGCCCGCGCGACCGGGGGTGAAGTGGGCGCGTGCAGCATCGGCGATCTCGCTGAGCGGGAAGGTGGCCTCCACCGGCAAGGTGATGGTGCCATCGGCGAGCCGTGCGAAGAGTTCCTGCATGAGGCGGGTGCGGTGGTCCGCCGGCATGTTTTCGCTGACCTTCTTGCCCCAGAAACCGCGCACGGTGGCCTGCTTGAAGATCACGTCGCCTGAGCTGAGGTTCAGGACGGGCGAGGCCATCGCCCCGAACACTACGAGCGTGCTGTCCTCTGCGAGCAGCGACAGGACGTCGCCAGCGGACTCGCCGCCCACCGACTCGACGCCTACCTTGACGGGTGCGCCGCCGGTGATCTGGGCGACGCGGTCCTTCCAGCCGTCGGAGTCCGTCGCGACGATGCGCTCGATGCCCTGAGCGGCGAGCTCCTCGATGCCGTCGGCGCGACGGACCAGGCCCACCACGTTGATGCCGCGGCCCTTGGCGAGCTGTGCGACCAGGCGGCCCACGGCGCCATTAGCGGCGTTCTGGATCAGCCAGTCGCCCTCGGCCAGGTCGAGCGAGTCGAGCAGGCTGATCGCGGAGAACGGCATGGACACCAGTTGTGCGGCGACCTCGTCCGGGATCTGGTCCGACACCGGGATGAGTGCAGCGGCGTCTGCCACGAACTGCTCGGCCCACACGCCAAAGGTGCCGGCGCTGGCGACCCGCTGGCCCACCTCGAGGTTAGTGACGCCGTCGCCCAGCTCCTCCACGACGCCGACGGCCTCGGTGCCTGCCTGTGCGGGCATCTGGGGCTTGAAGCCGTAGTTGCCGCTGACCGTCCACAGGTCGTGATTGTGGATGGGCGACAGCACGAGGCGGACGCGCGCCTGACCGGGGCCGGGCGTGGGCGTGGGGACGTCCTCGACGGCTAGGGCGGTGGTGGGATCTCCGAATTCGTGCTGAACAAGTGCATGCATGATGAGGCCTTCCGGGTGGGATGGGAGCGCGCAGCGTCCCGGGTGGGGACGGGGAGCGCAGGGGGTTACCTCTGGGCAACGCGGGCGAGAGGTGAGGTATTTCCTCGGCCAGTGTGGTTGCCGGGCCAAGCCACAGCATCGGCGCATCTTTTTTGGGGAGCCACGGTGAGAATCGCCCATGCCCGCCGAGGCGACCAGTGGCATAGTCCACATGCCAAGACTGTCCTATTGACCGGACCGTGCGGTCCTGGTTTGATGGACTGATGGCCACCGCTGAGGAGTGGTCACGCGCATTCATCGCGGTTGATGAGGGTGCCTAATGGGGATGAGTCGCAATGCTGTTGAAGTCCGTTCACCTGTCTGTGTCCCGAGCGGTGGCGATGCTACTGGCCCTCGTGCTGGTCGTCGGGAGTGCAGTTGCTGTAGCAGCTCCCGCACGGGCCGCGACTGGAGATTCCGTTACCGATGGAAACGTCACTGCTACGTGGCTCGACACCACGTTTCACACGGACGGCAACAATAACGGCCGCCCTGACGCGGGCGACGTCGTCGTGGTGCACTACGAGATCTCGGCGGCGCTAGGCTCTGGTCTGACGGAAATCACGCTCGAATCCTTGCAGGTTGGAGGCGACCACGAGCCCGTCGGCCCCCAGGTTGTCGCGCTGCCGCACACCGTCAACTTTTCGGCACTGGTGACCGCGGACGACCTCGACCCGTTGGGTGGCGGCCCTCATTACAGCCCAGTGAACTTCAGGTACCGCATCGGTTCGGGCGCCACACTGCGGGTGCCCCTGAGCCCGCCTCCGTTGATCTATACGCCTCCGACGCCAGTGACCGTCGCAAGCTTCGTTGAACTCGAAGGAGGCGGCACACTGCCAAGCGACGGGCTGGTGGAGGGCGACCGCGTCCGGTTCGCCGCCACGGTGAGCAACGAGTCGGCAGTGGCCGTCTCGCTGGGAGGCGCCGCGAGGCTTGACTCATCGCCTTCGCTTCCTACGTCACTAGCCGCCGGCGATACGACCACCCTCCACGGCGCGTGGCACACGGTCACGTTCGCGGATATGCGTGCTGGCTCAGTGCAGTTTGCCGCAACTTCGGTGGAGTGGAGCGTGGAGAGCTTGAGCGGATCGGCACCTGTCGCCGCAGTGAGCGCGACAACTGCGGTGCCTGTGGTCAGCTACACCACCCACTTTGACACGGTGATCCATAGCCCCGGATATGGCGTGGAACGCGCCTTCGGTGACGCGCAAGTCGGCGATCTCCTGGACCGCACCTACGTGGCCACCAACACGGGCAACGTGGTTCTCAATTATTTCGCCATGACTAACTCCCACTCGGGGTACTTTTTCTACGATGTGGGCCTGAAACCTGGAGAGTCGATTCCCGAATCCGGTCTCAGTACGTCTAACGATCTCGCAAAAGGCACGAGCCTGCCGGGTGGCTACTTCGAATCCGACCGCCACACTCTCACAGCGGCAGACATTCAACGAGGCTACGTCGATGTGTCCGGGCGAATGGGGGTATCTCCCTCGTTCGATGAGCAAGCGTGGGGAAGTTCTGGGCCAGTGACCACGCGTGTATTTCTGCGCGAGTTGACGGCTGACGTGAGCTGGACCGCCGACGCCGAGCTTCAGGACACCAATGGCGACGGTGTGGGCCAGTCGGGCGAGGAGGTCAAACTCACGTGGACCGCCGCCCTTCCGGCCGATGCTGACCAGAGTGTGACGCTCGGCGCGGTGACCGAGTCGGGTCAGTTTGGTGCCGTGGGGGCCGCGTTTGATGGCGTTCAGTTGGCGCCCGGCGAGTCGTCGACGCACACCGACACCGTCACGATCGATGCCGCCTGGCTTGCCTCCGGCGCGCTCGACTACACCGCGACGCTGTCCTATTCAGGTGACATCGACGATGCGGAGGGTAAAGCGGTTGCCGGCGCCGATGCTGTGGCTCTCGGCGAGTACGTGGCACCTCCCGTGTCACTCGCGGTTGTCGGCTCATTTGACGACCTGAACGGCGACGGCAAGGCGTCGCTGGGCGAAACGGTGACCTTCGACGTCACTGTCGCCAACGACGGGACCTACCCGCTGACCGGGGTGACCTTGGGTGAGGCCGGGGGTGCGACTCTTGATCCCGCCGTTCTTGCCGTGAATGCTGTGCTGCCTGGCGCATCGGCCGCCTGGAGTGCGACGCACGTGGTGACCCCAGCCGATCTTGCCGCCGGATCCGTGTCCTATTCGCCCACGGTGGACGCCGATGGCATGACGACGCTCACGAAGACTGGCTCGGTTTCGCCGCTGACCTTTGCCGCGTACGAGTCCGACCTTGATGGCGTCGCGCAAGGCGGCGTGGCGATTTGTTCCGCGGCGGGCGAGCATGTAGGTAGCGCCGTTCAGGGCGACTCCGTCACGGTGGTCTTGGACGCGTGTGGCGGTGCTGCGCTTGAGGACGATTCGCGGATTGTGGCGTTCTCGTCGCCGATACTCCTTGGGGTTGGCGCCGCACCCGTCACCATTCCTTCCGCGCTGGCCGCCGGCGACCACCGCATTGCTGTTTATGGCGCGGATGGTGGGCTGGTTGGTTGGGCGCCCGTCGCGATCACCGCACCGGTGACGGCGGAAGTGGCTCCGACCGTCACCGCGCAGGCAGCCGACCCGGTGGCCGACGGTGCCCCCGTCGCGACCGGAGGTGAGCTTTCGACGACCGGTGCCGAGGGCATCGGCCCGATGCTGTGGCTCGCTGCCGCTTTGATGCTCGCCGGGGCCGGGGGGCTGGTCCTTGCACGCCGCCGATGGTCAGGGGTGGACGCGTAATTTCTGGCACGTGGCGCGTGGCGCGTGCTCGCTTGTCGCGTAGGGTGCCGGATGCGTAGTTCTTAGGGGCTTGGACGCGTGGTCTCTGCCGTGCCGGGCGGGTGTTCACAGGCCCGCGTTGCGCGGGGGTTGTCCACAGATTTCTGGGGCGCGCGGGCTGGCTGTCAGTCCCTTTTGGTTGAATTGTCCTATGAGCACGACCGCCGGCATTGAAGCCGATCTCGACACTGATAGCAGGGACGATGCTGTCTGCGACGCGGTCGTGCGGGTGCGCGAGCGGTTGGTGTCGGGCACCGGGTGGACAGGCATAGATCTGGATTCATTGCCGAGCGATGATCTGCTCGCTTCCCACCGTGAATTGGCCCGCATGAGACGTCAACTTGACGCGATGGTTGCCTCCTCGAGCGCCGCGATCGCCCGGCGTTCCATGCGTGAGAACGGGCAGCAGGGGATGGCCAAGCGCCAGGGATACCGGACACCTGAAGAGCTATTGGCGAGCATCTCGGGTGGCAGCACGGGCGAGGCCCGCGGTCTCATCGAAGTGGGCGACATGTTGGCTTCCGATGAGCGCGAGGCGTGTGCTGGCGAAGGCTCAGGTGATTTGCAGGAGGCCGGGGTGGTTGAGATTTCCCCGCGGTTCGCCATAGTGAGTGACAGGGTGCGGGCCGGCAAGCTCCACACCGATGCGGGACGTCTCATCAAGCGAATGCTGACTCGGATCTGGGGCCGACGCAAGGACCTGGGCGTGAAACTGTGTGACATCGAGCGGGTGGAGCGCATGCTCGTGGAGCGAGCCCACGGTTTGTCGTCCAACAAGTTTGCACGCATCGTGCGTCAACTGGAGGCCCAGATGGATGCTGGGCGTCATGCGCTGACCGAGGAACTCCAGCGCCAGGAACGCTCGGTGACCATGTACGAGGACCAGGAGGGGATGTTCGTACTGCGGGCGCGGCTGGATGCGGAGACGGCAGCTCCGGTGCGGGCCGCCCTCGACTCGCTCGTGGGCAATGCCTTACACAACCGGCGCGACAACAACGGCGTGGCCACTGACGACGGCCAGGTGATGGCGGATGACCGATCCGTCCCGCAGATCCGCGCGGATGCCCTCGCCGCCCTTGCCCGCCACTGCCTGGGATGCAAGAGCGAGGACCTGCCCTTCGCGTCCACCACGGTAGTGGTGCGGTTGAGCCTGGCCGACCTGCAGGACGGCACCGGGGTCGCCGAGATCGACGGTGGAAGCCAGCCGGTCTGCATCTCCACCGCCCGCAGAATGGCCGCAAATGGTGCCGTGATTCCCGTTGTGCTCGGTGGCAAGGGCGAGATTCTTGACCTTGGACGCGGTTCACGGCCCTTCAGCTACGCGCAACGCATCGCTCTCATTGAACGCGATGGGGGCTGCGCCTTCTGCGGTGCTCCGCCGGCCTACACGGAGGCACATCACATCAGATGGTGGGCCAGAGACCGAGGCCGAACCGACCTGGAAAACGGTGTGTTGTTGTGCTCGGTTTGCCACCATCGCGTTCATCGCGACGACTGGGAAATAGGCGTCCGAGACAACCAGGTGTGGTTCAGGCCGCCTGCGGCCGTTGATCCCGAACGCAAACCGCGACTAGGCGGCCGAGCAAGATTTGGGCCACCCAAGATCGAAGCCGCGTAGTCACAGATACTTGGCGCCTGCGTATCGGTACTTCTTGAGGGGAATTGACGTCGCGGAGCCTGCCGTCGAGCCCTTGTTTGGTGGGGCCGGGACGAATCCACGACCACAGAGGTGCGACCGATTCGTCAAGGTTTTTGCCCCTACGGGGCACTCGGACGAGGCGCCAATGTGGCCTTGACAGCATCGGCCGCAGTGGGTGTATGGTCCTGGCTTCTCGACGCCAATTGATTGGGTGTCGAGCCCTCCCCACACCAACTGACGTCAGGAGAACTCTGTGAAATCGCACGCCGAAACGCAGCCATTTGCTCACCCGGAACATATCGAAATGCATGAGATTCAGCTCACCGTGACGCTGGCCTTCGACTCCCGGAGCGCTCTGTCCATCCTGACCAACGCGAAGTCGCCCATGGACCGGGAGTTCCTCCTGACCAAGACCGCATTCGAACTCTTCACGGGCTACCTCGATCACCTCAATGGCATGGACGAAAAAGGTCGCCCGGCCACGGAGGTGATTATTGGCCTACGGCCGCCCGGCACGTGTCAGACCCCCTAGATACATTGAAATCACTGCACCACTACGTGCACCGCCAACGAGTCTGAGGGGACCACACCATGAACGTCATCGGCATCACCGTCGCCAGTATTTCTGCCCACGAGGTCGTACCAGTCGACCGTAAAGTCGTACCAGTTGACCGTCAGGTCGTGCCGGTCGACCATAAAGTCGCACTGGTCGACCGTCGGGCCGCACCGATCATTTCTGAGTTTGAACCGATCTCGCACGGCGGCGCTGCCGGTCGCCGCCTGATCGTCGCCGACCTCGAGAACCTGCTCGGCTGCAAGCCGGCCGATGCCGAGCCTTCGCTGTGGGATGAGGCCTTCGAGGGTCTCGTTGACAGCATCGCGTTCGATGCCGAAGTCGACCAGCTCGTGATCGGCGTCGATCCCCAGTGGGCCTTCACGGTGTTCGACCTCGCACCAGCGGCGCGTCTCGTCACCAGGTCAGGGGAGTCGGGAGCCGACATCGCGCTGTGCGAGGTTCTGAGTGACTACGACTTCATCGCCCGTCGTTTCACTGAGGTAGTGATCGCGAGTGGCGACCATGAGTTCGTGCGCTCCGTGGGGCAACTTCGCTACCGCAACGTCGTGACGACTGTCGCCTCGAGGGGAGCCGGACTGAACTGCACGTTGGCCGAGATTGCCGACCGCGTCATCAACCTCGCCACTCCTATGCGCCACGAGCTCGCGCTCGCGGCCTAGGTGGGGGAGCCGCAATGGGAGACAAGCAGTTGTGCCCGGAGAAATGCGTCGTAACGTGGCATCCCAATGGCGACATCACGGTCGAGTGCCGCTGCCCGGGGGACTGCCGTGCCTAGACAACGGGACGCAAGGTAGGTACGACGGGAGCGACGAAGGCTCAACATGGACAACTCGCGATAGTAAGGCGAAGGCAGAAACTCCAGCGGAGCTGAAGGACGCTGGAGTTCCTGGAGTTCGTGGGTTCCTGGGGTTCCATGGAGTCCTTGGAGTCCTTGGAGTCCTTGAAGTCCCTGAAGTCGCCTGTGCTGCGACTACTCGTCGTCGACGTCGTCCGCCACACGCACGTTGTCGGCGAGGAAACGTGACAACTGCGGGTGGAGAACTGCAGCGTGGTTGGTGCTTTGCGTGAGGTCCTCTCCGTCGAGCGCGTCGATCTGCGCAGTCTCCTCCGCGGTCAGCACTCGGTACGGGTCACGGACCAGCGAGATCGCGGCATCCTCGTCCAGCACCTCGAGGATCGACTGGATCTTGTCCTTGATCGCGAGAGCCTCGGGGTCTACCGCGACGGCGGCCTTGAAGAACGCGACGTAATCCTCGCTGAGGAAGCGGTTTCCGCGCTCAGAGTCGAGCATGTGCTCCAGCCCGGTCGCCAGCAGAATCTCCGCGGGAACGAGTTCGCGCTCGGGGTCATTGATCAGGAGAGTCGCGGCATCGGCCGGGAACGAGTCCAGCAGCGCCTGCACGTCACGCTTCATGCCCTCGAGAACCTTCTCAGCCGACGCCTGGAACTGCTGGGCGTAGGCATCCGCCTCGGCGGCATTCGTGGGGATGTTGGTGGGCGCCTCCGGGGCAGTGCCCGTCTGCGAGGCGTCGTCGCTGGATGAAGGGTCGTGGTTCTCAGAAGTCATACATCCACCGTAGTGGAGCGGCGAGTGCTGTCCACCCGCGTTGGCTGCCAGCGAAAAACAGAGGAAGGACGCCGGCGTGGATACCGCCGAGATCCCAGTACCGATGGCCAGCAGAACGGCCAGAAACGTTTGTGGCTAGCAGACCGCTAGAACCGTTCGCGACCGCTACTGCAGGCAGAACTCATTGCCCTCGGGGTCGCGCATTTGGTAATAGAGCTCCGGCCATGGGCCCCACTTCTGCTCGATGAGACGCACCACGCTCGCCCCCAGCGAGACGAGGCGGTCCCGCTCCGCGTCGAGGTCGGCCAGCGTGGTCTCACCCTCGACCTGCACGTTGACGTCGAGATGCAGGCGATTGCGACCCGCCTTGGGTCCGTCTGCATGGTGGAAGAACAGCCGTGGCCCCACTCCCGAGGGATCCTCGGCAAGTCCCCTCGTCGCGAGGTCGTCATCCGTCAGGCCACTCGCCAGCAGCACGTCGCGCAGCTCACCCTCAAATCGCCGCACCTCGTAGCCGAAGGCCGCCGCCCAGAACTCCGACAGCGCCACCGGGTCCTCCGCGTAGAAGACGATGTTGCCAATCTTGTTCGCCATCGGTTGCCTCCTTGGAAACTGCGCCGCGCGGCACGAACGCACACAACAAAAATAACCTGCAGCATCGTCCGCCGCTACGCTAAACGAAAGCCCCACCCGCGTCTCAACGAAGGAGCACCCTATGTTCACCGGACTCAACCAGGAGGTCTGCGCGCAGGCGTGGGATGTCATCGTGCCCGCCATCGAGAGGGCCGCCGAACTTGGCGTCACCAACGGTCTCTGCGGCACCCTGATTGTGCTGGACCCCGCAAACCCCGACCCCAAGAACCCGCTGTTCATGGCAACCATTGGCGACGAAGACCCCCAGCTCCTCATCAACGTCGAGGGCAAGGTTGCGGTCACCATCCGCACCGGCCTGGACAGCTCCCGTGTGGGGCAGGACTTCCCGTACCTCTACAAGGCCGGCGACATCAAGTACCCGGGCGCAATCATCCGCGAAGGCCTGATCGTGAGCTTCAGTGGCGTGCAGGGTGATTACGACGAGATGATCTGCGAGTGGATGGTCGCCGCGCTGCGGGGAATCTGCCGACAGGGCTTCAACGGCGAGGGCGGCGCGAACCGTCAGCCCGGCGCCTACCTCGCGGGCTAGCTGACGGCGCTCGGCGCCACCGCACGTGGGTGCCGAGCGCGACGGTTTGGATCGCTAATGCCCCGGAGGCGGCTCATAAGGAGAGCGTACCGGGGCACCAACCTCGATTGAGGTGAACTCCATGACCGGCTCCTCGACTTCACCCTGAGCGGTTGAGTCACTCACGGGTGACTCAACGCCGTTCGCGGCAAGCAGTGCGTCCACCTTGGCCTCGAGCGTGGCGCTCCGCGCAACATCCTCCTCGCGCTGGAAGTCCCGCTCGTCACGGCGGCGGTCCAGCGCCATCGCGATCAGTGGGGCGGGAAATGTCAGTACCGCCGCGACCCACGCACCCACGGCGAAGGCCGTCCAATTGAACACCGAATTGCCGTACACGTCGACATCGAACGTCCTGAAGGTATTGCCGGCCCATGCGCCAATCCCCAGCGCCACCACCACGTACCAGGCGTAGATCCACCACTTCACTTTTGTCATGACATGCATGGGGGCAACCTACCCCGACCGCGCCTCTACGGCTACCGTGGAGGAATGACGGACAACTCGACCGATTCCGCGTCCACCAGCGACGACGCCTCCACCAATCCGGCGCTCGCCGCGCTCGCGCAGTCGGGGCTGGAGTATCACGTGGTCCGCCACGAGAACGTGGACTCTCTCGAGGAGGCCGCCCAGGCGCGTGGGCTCGACCCCCGCCAGGTGCTCAAGACCCTGGTGGTGCGCCGCGGCTCCGGCGACTATCTCTTCATCCTGGTGCCAGGCGATCGCCAGATCAGTTGGCCCAAGATACGCGAGCACCTCGGCGTGAATCGCATCTCGATGCCCGATGCGGACAAGGCCCTCGAGGTCACCGGCTACGTGCGCGGCACCATCACGCCGTTCGGCTCACAGGGCTCCGCCGATGGCACGCCGTGGCCCGTCATCGCCGATGCCCTGATCGCCTCCCGCGCTGGAATTTCAGCCAACGGCACCGCGGCCGATGCTGGGGCAAGCGAGACTGGCGCGGCACCATTTGCCGAGGTCAGCATCGGCGGGGGAGCGCCGGGTGTCTCCGCGACCCTCGCGGCCGAGGCGCTGATCGACCACCTGAACGCCGAGGTCGCGGACGTGACCGATCCGGCCGTCATCTACGCCGAGCCGCCCTACTGGAATGTCACCATGGACGCGCTCGACTCGACCGATCGTCTGGGGTACCCGCTCCACCTGACCCCGGGCGCTCTTCACAGCAACGACGTGATGAGCGCGATCAAGGCGGCCCTCAGTGGCGAGCCACTAACCAGCTTTGAGCGCGCCGCGAGCGAGGCGCGCCGCCGCCTGCCCACCCCCAACGCCGAGCAGATCGCGCAGGCAGAGGCGGACTTCCGGGCCTAGCCCACGCCGCAAGCCATGCGCGGAACCGTGCGAGAATCGGGATATACCCGACATCGAGGAGCGTCCCGTGCAACTTCCTGCCGACTACCCACCGGTGCTCTACGTCCCTACCGCCGCGGTCGTCGCCAGACCCGACGACGCGCAGTTGGAGTATCGCAAGACAAAGGACGGCCGGAAGGCGCTGCTGGCGTATTCCGCGCTTGACCGCCTGCACGCCGGAATGGGCGCGACCCAGCCGTGGCTAGTGCTCCCGACGGTCCAATTGGAGACCGTCTGGGAAGCAGACAAGTTCGACACTGTGCTACTCGACGTGGAGATTCCGCCGGAACACCGCAACGGTCCCGAGGGGGTGGCGGCTCGTGCCGCCATGGGTGCCGAGGGCGAGTCAGAGCGCGACGAATGATCGAGGTCGACTACGCCAAAGCATCGGCGGCCGTCAAGGCCATCCGCGACGCGACCTCCGAGTTTGACGAGGCCGCCGCGAGCAAGAACCCCGAGCCCGGCGACACCGGCGCGGCGCAAGCAATGCTCGCGGACGTGCTCGCCACCTCGGCGGACGTGGCGTTGCGCCTGGTACACGAGGTTGACACCCTCGCGATCAGCGCCGATGCCGGCCTCGCGGACCTGAGCACCTTTGACCGGAGCATGTCCACCAACCTGCAGGGCATGGGCTGGTCACTGGAATGAGTCAAATACAAGACACCCAGATCGAGGGCTCGCCCGCCGCGATCGAGGCGGTTGCTACGTACCTGCGCACCACGCTATCCGGCGCGTCCTCTACCTGGGCCGGCGACGTGGCCTCCGGGCGCACCAAAGCCTCCGGTGCATGGTCTGGCGAAACCGCCGAAGCCTTTGCCGGCCGGCTAGGCACCGCAAAGAAGGCCATCACCTCGTTTGGCGACGAGACCGACGCGGTGGCCGCCGCCGTCTCCAAGCTCGCGACGGGCCTGACGAACGCCCAACAGAAGATGACCGATGCCAGAGCCACAGCATCGGCCGGTGGACTGACGGTTTCCGGAACCAAAATTCATGGTCCAGGCAATGCGCCCGCGACCCAATTCGCGACCACTGCGCCCTACACGCAGACCCCCGCGAGCACGGCCGCCGGCAGCGCGTATTCCAAGAAGGTCAAGGCCTGGAACACGAGCGTGCAGCAGGCGACCAGCGGGTTCGACATGTGGCAGGAGGCGCTCGACGCCTTCTCTGCGACGTGGAGTGAAAAGGGCAGCAACCTCACGAGCGTGACCACCGGGCTGCTCACCGGGGGAATCAGTGCCGGCGCGATCGCCAACACTACGTACCAGCTGAAGGGGGTGCGGGCACTCAACTTGGATCGCCTCGCGAGTGCCGAGGCCACCCTCGCTCAAATGGTGAAGGACGGCCGTGTGGTGGTGCCCAAGTCCGCGTACTACGGCATGGCCGACGACGCGCTCGCCGCGCGCACCGCGGCGACCTCGGCGGATGACTTGCTGAAGGACGGCGTGCGCGTGGGGTCAAAGCTCAGCAAGGGGCTCCTGGTCCTCGGCATAGCGGGCACCGGCTACGGAATTTACGATGACATTCAGCATGGCGAATCCGTCGCGCAGGCCGCTACCTCAAACGTGGGCGGGTTCCTCGCGGGAGTGGGCGCTGGCGCGGCGATCGGTTCCTTCATTGCGCCTCCCGCCGGGACCATCGTCGGCGCGGTGGTGGGAGCCGGCATCGGCCTGTTCACGTCTGGCATGATCGATCACTTCTTTGAGGACGGCTGGGGCGACGGGCTGTCCGGAGTGGGCGACGCGTTGGAGTCAGGGTGGAATGAGGTGGCGGACACGGGTAAGGCAATCGGCGATCTGGCCACCGGTGTCTGGGACTCGATTTTCTAACGTGGGGACGTGGTGACGGTGGCGCGGAAACGCAGAATGCCAGTAGCGGCATTCGAGATGATCTTTGGGCGCGTGGTGTTCTGGCTCGCGCTGCCCGTGAACGTGGCGATTGCCGCGTTATTGACGGTAGGTGCCGTGGCGAGCTTGACAGGAGACAGCACCTGGAGCTTGGCCGTGACGGTGTTGGTCGCGGTGCTGGCGGTGTGGTGGTGGGTGCTCTGCGTCGACCTCTGCGTGCTGGTGCTGTACCGTCCCCGGCACAGCCACGAGAGTCTGCAGGACGCGAATGCTCAACGCCAGGGTGGAGTGCTGATACCTGGCAGTCGACGACTGGTCGTGACCACTTTTGTCGCCGCGCTCCTGACGTTGGCGGTTCTGGTGGCCGCCCTGTGGGCGGTCGACGGAGGCTGGGTGATTGTCATGGCGATCCTGGTTGCCGGGATGGCGCTCGTTGTGGTCGACTTCGCGCTCACCGTGCGGCGGCCGAGGTTCCTCGAACTCACACGCGATGGGTTCTCCGTCGCTGTGTTCCGCGGTCAGTGGACACTCGCCTGGGACGACGTCACGTCTATCGCCTTTGTCCAGGGCATGAACGGCACCATGGTCTTTCGCATGGGCCTCGTGCCGGGGGCCGCCTCCCTGACCCAGCAGTGGCGCCATCCGTTCGCTCGGCGCAAGGACTCGATCGACATCGAGCCCATCGCGCTCGACCTCGATCCGCTCCTCCTGATGTTGGCGTTGCTGCTGTACCGGGACGTCCCTCAGGCGCGCGAGGAACTCGCGCAAGGTCAAGTGCCGGTACGACTCACGGACGCCAACCGGGCGCTGAGCTCTGCCTCGGGTCCGGCGGCCGAGCAACTCCTTAAGCGATTCAAGCCGGAACGGTCGCAGGGCTAGAAACGCGCCCAGGCCTCCCCGGCATCGGCGTCAATCGTCGCCAGCCAATCGACCACGCGATCCTCAAACTGGTCCGCGGCATCGGCGTCGTAATCCCTGCTTGAGGGGTCGACGAACATGTGACCCTTGCTGTTGTAGCGGAACAGCTCACCGTTGGGTGCGCGGTACATGAGTCCCTCGACCACGTCGGGGTCCACCCACTCATCCGGATCCGCGACGTGAAGCTGCAGGTGACACGTGTGTCGCCAGTCGCCTCCCAGTGACTCGGGCGCCTGGGCGCCGCCCATGAGCAGGCAGGCCTTGATGCGCCGCTTGTGCTGCGCGAGCTGCTGCGCCTGCGAGGAACCCAGCGAGAAGCCGATCACCACCGCGGCGTCCCGATGTTGGCGGTACGCGCGGTTGGCGACCTCCTCGAGCGCGTCGTGCCCAATGTCCTGCGCGAAACGCAAGCCGTCGTCCAGATTCTTGAAGGTCTGGCCCGAGTAGGCATCCGGGCAATGAACCACGTGATGGTTCGCGCGCAACCGCTCGGCAAAGGACTGGAGCCCAATGGTGAGGCCCAGCGCGTGGTGAAAGAGCAAAATCTCTGCCATCACCCCAGTCTTGCGTGACACGGGCATCTTCGCTCGGTGAAACCCTCCAAGGCACATCAACCAGGCTGGACGATGCGAGCCCTATGGTTGTCATAGGTTTTTAGTCACTACGGAGGGTCGACATGGAATACGCCGTCATCGCAGTGCTCGCCGTCGTGGGGATCGTCGCGGTCAACTCGATCGCGCCGCGCGTGGGTGTCGCAGCACCCCTGGTATTGGTGGCCGCGGGCGTCGCCGTGAGCTTCATTCCCGGCGTCCCACACATCGACATCAACCCCGAGGTGATCCTGGCGGGCGTGCTACCCCCGTTGCTCTATTCCGCCGCGGTGTCCGTGCCGACCATGGAGTTCAGGCGAAACTTCAGCGCCATAAGCGGGATGTCAGTGTTGCTGGTGATCGTCGGCTCCGTGCTGATGGGATTCTTCTTCTGGTGGGTTATACCCGACATCTCGCTGCCCATCGCCATCGCGCTGGGAGCCATCGTGAGCCCCACCGATGCCGTGGCGACCAACATCATCAAGCGGCTGGGGGTGTCGCCGCGGGTGGTGACGGTGCTCGAGGGTGAGTCGATGCTCAACGACGCCTCCGCGCTGGTGCTGCTGCGCTCCGCGATCGCCGCGGCGGCTGTGAGTGTGACCGTCATCCAAGTGGCCTTCGACTTCGCCAAGTCGGTCATCTTCGCCGTCGCGATCGGTGCCCTGGTCGGCTACATCGGCCTGCGCGTACGAAAGAAAATCTCTAACGCTGCCGCCAGCACCGCGATCTCCTTTGTGCTGCCGTTCGTGGCCTTCGTTCCCGCCGAGGCCCTCGACGCATCGGGCCTGGTGGCGGCCGTGACGGCCGGCCTGGTGACCAGCGCGCTGTCAGCGAAGTACCTTAGCCCGCAGGACCGCATCTCCCAGACCACCAACTGGCGAACCGTCGAACTGCTGCTCGAGGGTGCAATCTTCTCGCTGATGGGACTCGAGTTGATCGGCATTGTCGAGAGCGTCGAGGAGCGCCACGGCAGCGTCTGGTTCGCAGTCGGTCTGGGAGGGATCGCACTCGTGCTGGTGCTCGCGATTCGCTCGCTCTACGTATTCATGGTGCTGGTGCTCGAGCGACGGCGCGCCCGCAAGGCAGACGCCTCCAGGAGTGAACTGGAGGACTTCGCGTCGCTCGCTGGGGAGATCGACGACGACCGCAAGAAGCGGCATTTCGCCAAGCGGGTAGAGAAGCGTGTCGCGGACGTCGACTACCTCACCGATAGCCGTCTGGGTAGGCGTGAGGGAGTGGTGCTGGTGTGGGCGGGCATGCGCGGCGCGCTGACGCTCGCCGCCTCCCAGACGTTGCCCGCGGACACTCCCGCACGGTCAACGCTGGTGTTGATCGCGTTCGTGGTGGCGGCTGGCTCGCTGCTGATCCAGGGTGGAACGCTGCCGTGGCTGGTGCGCAAGTTGGGGCTGGTCTCCGACACCACCGCCGCGGACGATGCCGAGGAGAGCGGACTGCTAGACGAGCTCTCCGACACGGCCTCCAAGGTTCTCGAGGACCCAGAGTTGCGGCGGCCCGACGGCACTCCCTATGACGAGCGGGCCGTCCGCTGGCTGCGCGTTGCGTTGGTGCGCGAGCGCGGCGAGGAGGACCGCGAGTCCCGTCCGGTCTATGGCGCCCAGATCAACGAACTACGCCTCAAGGTGATCGCCGAGCAACGCGAGTATCTGATGGAGGCGCGTGCCGTGGGGGCGCACAGCACCGATGCGCTCCGCCATGCCCTGCGGGTGCTGGACTCCGACCAGATCTCGGCGGAACTGCGCAACGACCACGACTGACGGTGGTTTCGCCGGCGTGGACTGCATCGCCGCACCGCATCGCCGCACCACGTCGCCGCACCACGTCGCCGCACCGCATCGCCGCGGGGCCGTGAAACGTGCGCACCACAATCGACCGTGGTGAGCCGCGGCCACGAACGACCCTTAGAGATGCACCTCGGTTAGGGGTGCGGACGTCGGGGACTCCGACCCGCCCATGGGTTCCTGCGTGACGTAGATCATCTCCACGTCGTCAAAGCTGGAGTGCATCATGGTGACGAACTCGCCGTCGCCCTCGGGCATGAAGGTGGGGCCGGGCATCGACTTGCCGTCGTCCATCATCAGCCACAACTGATACTCCATGCCCTTGTCTGGCATTGGCGCGTCGTGCCCCATCGCCACCACACCGTCCATCTTGGCGCTCATGACCAGGTGCGATGCTCCCAGATCCAGGTCCATCGAATGCGCGTCGGGCGCCGTCGTGACCATCATGAGTTCCTTCTCCGCGGCGAGCTCCTGCTGGTGCGCATCGCGGGAGTTCTGCGTCGACAGGCCAATCCCCGCCGCGCCCAGAATCAGCACCGACGCCGCGGCAACCCCAATGAAGGCGTTACGCCGGCGTGCCGGACGGCTGCGCCTGGCGTTGGTCATGGGGGTCACCGACGCCGATGCGGGGGCGGGATCGGGCGCCACGAAGGACGGGGCTGCCACGGCATCGTCCGAACTGGCGGTGTCGGCAACGCTGGCCTCGTCGTCAAGCGGCGGCAACTGCGCGGTGCGGGCGGCCTCGGCCATGACCCGCGCGCGAAGTGACGCAGGGGGAGAGACTGCCTCGGCATCGGCGAGCGTGGCGGTCACGTCGCGCAGTGAGGCGACCTCGTCGCGGCAGTCCTCGCACGTGGCCAAGTGAGATTCAAAATCATCGCGCTCCGCGGGGGAGACGGCGTTGACCAGGTACGGGCCCAGCAGTGAGTGCACGTTGTCGTTCATGCTCCTGCCTCCCATGCGTCGCGTAGTTTGATGAGTCCGTCGCGCACGCGTGCCTTGGCCGTGCCGAGCGGAATGTCGAGTGCCTGGGACACCTCGCGGTGCGTGTATCCCTTGAAATACGTAAGTTCGAGCGCCTCGCGCTGGCGTTCCGTGAGTTGCTCCATGCCGACGCGTACGCGGGCCGCCTGCCACTCGGCGAACAGGGTGTCGACCACCTTGTCTTGCTCGGCCGGTGCGACGTCGTCGCGCGGCGCGTGCTTGAGGACGCGGTCCGTGTGCGACTGCTCGGAGCGGACGCGGTCGACGGCGCGGCGCTGCGCGATGGTGAGGATCCACGACCGGGCCGACCCGGCATCGGCGCGATACCTAGCCGCGTGACGCCAGACCTCGATCAGGGCCTCCTGGGCGATGTCCTCGGCCATTTGGGTATCGCGGACCACTCGCAGGGCGACCCCGTAGACGGCTCCGGCCACCTCGTTGTACAGCTGCTCGTAGGCGACAGCGGAGCCGCGGCCAGTCGCCGTGAGCAGGGGAGCGAGATCCACGCGGACGGATGAGGGCGGTGCTGTCTGCGTCGCCTCACCGGTGGGGACCGTGGGGTCGACGGGAGACGACACCGCGTGCAAGTGTCGCGCTGCGCTCATGTCGTCGTCCTCCGTCTCCGTGGTTCTCGCCCCCTACGTCAGTGTCGGCTTAGCCTTCTTCTTCCATCTTGTCGTCTTCCATCATCGCATCGTCGTCGGTCTTCTCCATGGAATCGTCTTCCATCATCGCGTCATCGCTCATCATGGCGTCGGGCTCCATGGAGTGCTCCATCGTGGATTCCATGGTTGACTCCATGGTCGATTCCGGCGTGGTGCCGCTGTCGTCGTTCGAGTCGCCACATCCTGCCAGGGCGAACCCGGAGATTGCGATGAGGGCGGGAACTGCAAACTTGGTCATGGTCTTCATGATTCCTCCGTGATTGTCGGCACGGGGCCGGTTGCCCCTACATGTGACTATTCGGAGTCCTAGTGGCGAGGGATGGGTACGACGTTGCGGGCACAAAAAAGGAACGGCCCGCCGGCGATGGCGGACCGTTCCCAATCTGAAACTCGAGGCTGTTTAGCCGTCTGACTCCATGGTGGACTCCATTGTTGATTCCATCGTGGGTGCCATTGTCGACTCCATGGTCGTGCCCGGCGTGGTGCCGCCATCGTCGTTCGTGTCGCCGCAACCGGCGAGCAGTGCTCCTCCAACGAGGATCAGGGCGGGAACTGCAGCATGACGGATGTTCATCTGGTGCCTCCTTGTTCACTGGACGGGCCACTCGGCCCGCTGTGTGAGGGAACGCTCTGGCACAAAAGGTATGTTCCGGACATCGGCAAGATTTAGCGACGTTTTACGAAGATTTTGCCGGGGTCACGTGTGGGGCTTGAGGGTACCGAGGGCGGGGCTTGCAAAACTCTTGGCGTGGACTCAGGTGTCCTTGACTCGACCTCTCTCCCTGCGTTCAGGTTTTGGTTGAAATCTCGGGTTCGCGTCGCCCTATGTTCACCTGGTGGTTGAATCCGTGGGTTGACCGCTAGCTCAGCAGCAGGGCAATCAGTGCGAATGCCGGCGGGACGGCCTGGCCGAGCGCTCCGCGCCACAGTTGTGGGTACTTCGTGATGAGCACGAGACCTGCGCCCACCATGAACAGGCAGGTGAAGACAACGAGCGCGACCGCACCCGAGTTTGCGAGCATCCACGCGCCCACGATGGTGCCGAGGCCCAGGAAAAGGTTGTAGAAGCCGATGTTGTAGAACACCGGCCCCTGGATGCGAGCCGTCTCCGCATCGCCCGCGCCGAATGCCCGCTGCACAACTGTCCGATGCCAGAACACGCTCTCCGCGAGGAAGATGCCGACGTGCATGAGTCCAGCAAAGGATGCGAAAACCACTGCGACAGTTGTCATGCTGAGACGCTAACACCGCTGAACTAACCACCAGGTGAACGCTGGAGCGTCAGGCCGCGGATTCTCAACCAAAACCTGAACGCAGGAAGGTCGGCAAGTGGGCGAGTGGGCGAGTGGGCCAGTGGGCCAGTGGGCGAGCGTGCGCGGGCGCTGGGAACGCGAAAGCCGTCCCGTCCCCCTCACAGGGAACGGGCCGGCCAACGAGACCGAAGCTAGCGCCTAACCAAAGGTAAAGGCGTAGACCTCAATGCCCTCCGAGAACTCGAGGTGCATGGTGTCATCGATGGGCTCACCGACGTACAAGTCGTAGAGATCGGACGTGCCGTCAATCTCGACGACCTCGTTGTAGGAGGAGTCCCCGGCCAACGTGACGGTCACGGTTCCTTCGCCGGCCATGACCAGGTGGACATCGGCTGCGTAGAAGTTGAGATCTAGTGTCGCGTCGGTGCCGGTTGTGGAGTATTCGCCCTCGACCGTCCACTGTCCACCAAAGCTGAACTCGTCTTCTGCGGGGGTGGCGTTGCCGGTGTAGACGGTGGCTTCGCCGGACACGATCTCGTCATTGTCCGCAGCCGCGAGCCGACCCTTGCCCACGTAGAGTTCCGGCGTGCGCCCCTGGGTGTGTCCGCCAGTGTCGGCAACTACGGCCTCCTGCGGCGGCGCGTCGAGCAGCTGCTGGATCAGCTTCTCCGTGGCCTCGTACTTGCCCTCGCCATAGTGAACCTGACGCACGGTGCCCGTCTGGTCAATCAGGTAGTGCGCGGGCCAGAAGCGCTGGTCCCACTCGCGCCACGTGGTGAAGTCGTTGTCGATCGCAACGGGGTACTCGATGCCATAGCGCTCGGTGGCGTCCTCAACGTTGCCCACCACCTTCTCGAAGTTGAACTCGGGGGAGTGCACGCCAATGATGGTCAGGCCATCGTCGCGGTAGCGGTCGTCCCAGGCTGTGAGGTACGGGAAGGTGCGCTGGCAGTTGATGCAGGAGTAGGTCCAGAAGTCGAGCAGCACTGGCCCCTCCAGGTTGTCCAGGTCGAGTGCCTCGCCGTTGGGGGTGTTGAGCCACTCCTGGATTCCCGGCAGGTCGCGCGCCGGACCACAGTTCTGCAGCACGGTGGCGTCTCCCTTCTCGCACTCGTCGAAGGTCAGCGCATTGCCGGTCGCTGGGGCAGCGGCTTCGCGGCCCGCCAAGTTGTCGAGTTCACCCTGCACGTTGCCGTTGTTCTCGATGGACTCCTGGATGTTCGCCAGGAAGCCGGGCACGGAGCGCTGGAGTGGCTCAGCAAGGTTAGTCGCGATCACCAGCGCGGTGAGCATGAGGATCACACCGGAGGCGATGCGGATGGCCTGCAGGCGCTCGCGGACGGCCTTGATGCGCTTGCCGATCGACTGGCCAGCGACGCCGAACAGCAGTAGCGGGATCGCGATGCCCAGCGAGAACGACATCGTCAGTACCACGAGGCCCCAGCTGATGCCGTTGGTCGCTGCGAGCACGGTGATGGACGCGAGGATCGGTCCGGCGCACGGGACGAACACGAGTCCGAGCGCGAGCCCCATGATGAAGCCATTGCCGTCGCGGTTGAGCGTGGGAATCTTGGTGTTGACGAACGGCTTCTCCAGGATGTGGCCGACGGCAGGCACTGCGAGGCCGAGTCCCACAATCGCCAGCGTGATGATTCCCGCCCAGCGCAGCACGTCGTCGGGCAGTCCCAGCAGGCTGATGAGCACGCCACCGATCAGCGTGAAGACCGCGAAACTCACCACCAGTCCACCCACCACGACGTATGGCCGACGCTTGTTTGCGGCCCCGTCCTGGATGGAGCTGGTGAGGATCGCGGGCAGTACCGGCAGCACGCACGGGCTGATGGCAGTGATGATGCCGGACACGAGTCCGACGAGTATGAGTGTGAACATAACCACTATTCGGCGCCGAATCCCGCGGGGATGGGGTGGGGTGCAAATCCGATGCTGCGGCGAGTTATCCACAGATTGCTTTGGCGGCCGATGCCGGGGTTGGCTCTATCACTAGCGTCGCCTTCATGAAGACGATGCAAAAAAGAGTGGCGAAGACGGCGGCGAGTGTGTGCGTGATTGCGCTCGCGACGGGAATGACCGGATGTGCGGGAGCGGGCGAGGCAGGCGGTGGCGAGAGCCCGGGGGCGGTAAGCGCGTCCCCGATGCTGAGCCCAGATGCCGAGCCAAACCCAACTCCCGATCCCGAGGCTGATGCGGCAGGGGAGGCTGGCGAAGCGAGCGGAGAGGGTCCGGATACTGGCACAGACACGAAGGTAGAAGCCGATGCGGTGCCCGACGACCCGCAACCGTGGGTGTCGCCGGAGCCGAGCGCCGCAATGGAGGCGCTCGGTGAGGACACTACTGCTCCGGGTCCCATGGAGGAGGGGTCGTTCCTGACCGTCTCCCAGGACACCCTTTCGGCCGCCGATGTGGCAGAGATGTTGCCCGTGCCGCTGGAAGACACGGAGGAGGCCGCCTTCCATACGGCATTTGCCCTGATGAACACATCCGATGACGTCTACGCCACGGCGGCCGACCGTCCCGGTGACCTCTCATTCTTTGCCGCAATCAGCGCGGATGAGTGCGGGTGGTGTGGGTCGGTGGTCGACACCGCACGAACGGCCGCGGCCTCCAACCTGCGCGTCACCGGCGGGACGTTCACGGCGCTGGGGGACAGCTTTGACGGCGGCCGCATTGACGATGGCTCGGTGGTGGTGCACATCCCAGTGAGAGAGGAACCCACGCTCGTGTGGAATACGGACGGCTCACTCAGCGCGAGCACCGACGGAGGTGAGAAGACACTGAATATGCAACTGGTGTGGCAGGACGACATGTGGAAGGTGACTGGTGTGAGCACGACGACGCAGTGACCAGGTCGTGGCCGCGCCTCGGGCCAGCACCGGTCGGAGCCGGAGCCGGAGCCGGAGCCGGAGCTGGAGCTGGAGCCAGAGTTGAAGCTGGAGCCGGAGTTGGATCTGGAACTGGAACTGGAGCGGGAGCCGGAGCGGGAGCTGGAGCTGGAGCCGGAACTGGAGCTGGAGCCGGAGTTGGATCTGGACCTGGAGGTGCATCCGCGACCGAGCCGGATTTCCCTGGCGGTGACGTATCCGCGTATGGCGTGGTGAGGCGTCGTAGCAGGACGGGGCGGTAGCGTGTTGTCATGACAGTTGGCCTTGTACTTGGCGGTGGCGGCGTTCGCGGCGCGGTCGAAGTGGGCATGGTGCGCGCGCTCTTCGAGGCGGGAGTCACTCCCGACGTGATTGTCGGCACCTCGATCGGGGCCATCAACGGGGCCGCCGTAGCGGCAAACCCGACACCATCGGTGGTCGACACCATGGAGGCGGCCTGGTCGTCGCCCTCGGCGGGTGCCATTTACGGCGAGAATTGGACGCGCCAACTGTGCAGGCTGGTGAAATCTCGCACCCATCTCAGCGACCCGGGACCGCTGCGTGACCTGATCGCTCAAGTGGTGGGCGCGGACGCGCGCTTCGAAGACCTCGCCGTGCCGCTCGCGGTGTGCGCCGCGAGCATCGAGCGTGCAGCCGAGACTTGGTTCGACTCCGGCCCTGTGATGGACGCCGTGCTGGCCTCTGCCTCGGTTCCCGCCGCGCTGCCACCCACGGTGATCGACGGTGAGCACTACATCGACGGCGGAGTGGTCAATTCAATCCCGCTCGGCGAGGCCATTTCGCGCGGCGCCGACGAGGTCTACGTGCTCCAGGTGGGCCGGATCGAGGAGCCGCTGGTGGCGCCCAAGAAGCCATCCGATGTCGCCAAGATCGCATTCGAGATTTCACGTCGCCACCGCTTCGCCCGCGAGCTTGCCAGGGTTCCCGAGGGAGTGGTCGTCCACATCTTGCCGTACGGCGGAAGGCAGGAGGGCGACCAGAAGCTCACCGCGTTCAAGAGACTCGACCAGACGCAACGACGAATCGACGCGGGATACCGGGCCTCGGTGGCGTACCTCGCTGAGGCAGGGGTAGGAAAGTGACCGACGACGGCGCACGAGCAACCACGGAACCCATCGCGGCGTCCAACCCCGGGTCGAAGCCCGGCCCTACTACTGGCCCCAAAACTGAATCTACGGGGGCACCAACCCCGGACCCGCACGGCACGTTCCAGCAGCGGCGTACCGCGCGCAGAATCTCGTGGGGTATCCCGCCACGGTGGGTACGTAGATGCGTGGTTGCACCTCTCATCGTGTTGGCCGCGTTCCTGTGGCTGCCCATCGCATTCTGGCTCCTGATCATCGTCGCTGGCGTCGTGAGTTGGGCCATGCCAGGCGGTGCGCGCATCCTGCGCGTGCTCTTCATTGCTGGTGTCTACCTGCTTTGGGATGCCATGGCCTTGGTCTGGATGTGGATCATGTGGGTGGGGTCCGGTTTTGGTTGGAAGATTCACGAGCCAGTCTTTGAGCGTGCTCACTACAGACTCGCGGGGCGCATGCTGAAGTCACTCTTCGCGGCGGCCAAGTGGACGCTGCGTCTGACCATCGACGGGTCGCACGTCGACCTCGACGGTGGAGCTAAAGGCCGACCCATCATCGTGGTCTCGCGTCACGCAGGGCCCGCGGACTCGTTCATCATCGTGGAAGGCTTGATCAACCGTTTCCGCCGCCACCCTGCGATCGTGCTCAAGGACACGCTGCAGTGGGACCCGGCCGTCGACACGTTGCTCAACCGAGTTCCCACTCGATTTGTTACGCCTTTCAGACGACGGAGGGCGGGTTCGCCGGGAGGGACACAAGCAATCGCCAGCCTTGCCGCGGGTCTGGGACCCGAGGACGCGCTACTGATCTTCCCCGAGGGTGCAAACGCCACCCCTAAGCGACGCACCAAGCGCATCGCTGACTTGAGGGCCGCCGGTCACCATGAGCTGGCCGACCGTGCCGAAGCCATGCCGCACGTGATGCCGCCACACGCCGGCGGTGTGCTCGCCGCCATGGAGGCGTGCCCTGAGGCCGCCGTGGTGGTGGTCGCCCATACCGGTCTCGAGCAACTCTCCACGGTGCACGACATCTGGCGTGAACTACCCACAGACAAGACCATTACCTTTATGGGATGGTTTGCGGATCAAGACGAGATCCCGGAGGGTCGCGACGAGCGCGAGGCGTGGCTGTACTCGTGGTGGGAGCGAGTAGACAAGTGGATCGACGAGCACGAGCCCGAGACCGAGGGAGGCTCGTCGCGCGCGACGTGACTGACCTACTCGGGACGGGGGTGTCCTTGCGATGATGCACGGGCCGCGGGCCCGGCACATCCGTAGCCGGACGGGTCACGAGGGGCATACGCTGGCGGCATGGCTGACAAAACTGTAGGCGCATGGGCCATGGTCGCCCTGCAAGGGCTGCTCTTCCTCCTGGTCGTGGTCGCGGCGCTAGTGCCGACCATGGGCCCCTCGGTGTGGCTGTCACTTCCGCTCAGCATCGTGCTGATCCTTGTGGGTGCGGCCGGGATGCTGTGGTCCGGACGCGACCTGGGCGAATCGCTCACGCCGCTGCCCGTGCCCAACGGCAAGGGGATGGCCGCGAAGGGCATCTATCAGTACGCGCGTCACCCCATGTACACCGCAATTCTGCTGATCTGCCTGGGCGTCGCGGTCGGCGCCGGCAAGATTCAGGTCTACGTGGTGGTGCTCGCGCTTGTCGTCTTCTTCGAAGTGAAGACGCGGTCCGAGGAAAAGTACCTGGTGAAGGCGTATGACGGTTATGCGGAGTACGCGTCACACACGGGCAAGTTCCTGCCGGGCATCGGGAAGCGGCGCGCCTAGCCCAAGCGGCGTTCCACCGTCGTGCACGTGAACACCGCGTATCGCGTGACGTTTCCGGTACGCGGTGCCACGATGGTGACATGGCGACCATTGAACTGTCCGTCGAGGTAGCGCGCCCGTCCGCGGACGTGGCGGCACGCCTCGAGGCCGCCGGGTACGAGCTTTTCCAGAGCGTGCTGGGCTGGCGCGTGATCTTCACCACGACGCTCGGTGGACGCCAGTCCCTGCGGTCGCATGCGCACCTCGTGGCGCGTGAACTTATCGCTGAATTTGGGCTCACCTCGCTCACCGAGCCGCCCACCGTGAGCCTTCATGATCCGGATGGGGACATCGACCTGAAGGTCGCTAGTCTGGTACTCGAGGACGCCCGCCGGGCTTCCGACCCTGACCCGTTACAAATACTGTCGCGTCGCGAACTCAAGCGCATGCAATCGTATGGAACCAAGAAGGCGCCGCATTCATGAATCTCGAGAACCGTGAGTACTACTACCACCTAGCGCTCGCGGAGTATTGGCCGCCTGCGCCGGGGGAGCCCTACGAGCGATCGAGCATCGACTCCACCCTTCAGCAAGAGGGCTACATTCACCTCTCTCGTGCCAGTCAGGTGCGCCACGTCGCGGACAAGTTCTACAAGGGTCGCGACGACGTCATTCTGCTCACCATCGACTCGGAGCTGCTTGACTCGCGCGTCGAGTTCGAGAAGTCGCCCGACCACGAGCTGCCATTTCCGCACCTGTTCGGTCCCATCATGCAGAGGGCGGTCATCCACACCGACCGCGTGCAACTCGACGAGGACGGGCTACTGCTCCTCGACCAGCTGCTTCCCGTCTAGTTCAAAGGAACTCAACCATGACCGAACTGCATGCCGTCGTGACCGGAGCCTCGTCCGGCATCGGCGCCGCTACTGTCCGCCGCCTCATCGCCGAGGGCTGGGACGTGACTGCCGTGGCGCGCCGCGCCGAGCGCCTCGCGGACCTCGCCAAGGAGGTGGGCTGCGCAACGTTCACCGCGGACATCACGAGCGACGATGACGTGGCCGCCATGGTCGCCGAGCTAACGGCGCGCGGCCCTGTGCACGCTTTGGTGAACAACGCCGGGGGCGCAATTGGCATGGACACCATCGCCGCATCGGAGCTCGACACGTGGACTCAGCAGTACGCGACCAACGTGGTGGGCACAGTGCGCGTCACGCAGGCGCTGCTGCCCGCGCTACGCGACTCGGGTCGTGGTGACATCGTGATCGTGACCTCGACCGCGGGCCACGAGGCGTACGAGAATGGCGGGGGCTACGTCGCTGCCAAGACCGCCGAGGTCGCTATGGCTCGCACGCTGCGCCTCGAGCTCACCGGCACGGGAGTGCGCGTGATCGAGATCGCGCCGGGCATGGTGCACACCGAAGAATTCTCGCTGAACCGCTTCGAGGGCGACCAGGCACGGGCCGATGCCGTCTACCAGGGCATAGATCCGCTGGTTGCGGACGACATCGCCGATGCCATCTCTTGGGCGCTGACTCGCCCGCACCACGTCAACATCGACCAGATGGTGGTGCGCCCGCGCGAGCAGGGTGGTGCAAGCAAGGTGGCACGCCGAGCCTGAGATCGACCCGCATCGCTGCGCCAGTAGCCTCCCGAGGAATACCGATGCCCAACCGTGACCCGGCGAGAGGCGATTGAATTGCATACTGGGTTCGATTGTGTTTCTAATTGAGGCGTAGCAACTGCTCGAGGGTCCACGGTCCATACCGGGGATTATTTTGAAGCTCGGCGCGACGAAGCGCCGGGTGAATGCGCTTTTCAAACCCACTGCGGGAGGTGGGCGTGATCGAGGCAACGGGCGCTGACCACGCGCCGGCAAACCTCTTCGTGAGCGCGCCTTGACGCCGCGCCCGTTCGTGAGGTCGATGCCCTTGGCTGGGTCTACACCCATGGGGCATCTGCGGCCCTGGGTGGCCGCCACTCTGAGCGCGGTGTTGGTTGCCACGACCCTGGTGGGTGGGGTCCTCACCGCATCGGCTCCCGCCGCCGCCGTGCCGGGCAACCCGGGTGTGATGCAGGCGCCCTCGATTGCCTGGTCCGAGGACTTCCAGAACGTGGCGCAAGTCAATTCCGGCACGTTCGTCAATACGGTGTTGCCCATTCTTGAACCAATCCCGCCCGCCACGGAGCCCGAGGCCCAGGCAGGCTACACCGGGGTCAACGGCGAGACCTATACGCAGGACGACCAGTGGGCGCGAGGCGCCTCCTGCAATGGCCTGCTGGTGGCCCGTCTGGTGGCGATGAACGGCCTGAGTCCGTCGCACAACACCCCCAGCACCGCCGTGGCCACTGACTGCTCCGGAACAAACGTGTGGAACCGCGCCCGCCTGCAGTCCCAGTACGTCTCCGGGTGGATGATCAATGGCAACTATGGCTACCCCGAGCTCCGGCTCAACGGCACCGCCGAATACAACTACAACAACATGGTCAGCGCACAGGCACTGACGACGTCCACCGCCGCCGGCCTCTTGCTCGGCACCGATGCCGTTATTCCTACCCAGCAGGGGCACTACTACCAGCCCTCCGTCGACTTTGTCACGATGGACTGCGCCATCAATGGCGGGTCCGGCAACAACGACGGATTCGATCCGCAGATCACGATGGTGCAAGGAACCACCTCGGTGAACGCGTATTCCGCGGTGCCGAACACGTGTACCCCCGCAGCCGGCACCTATACGCAGAGTGGCTCTGGCAACATCATGGGCCGCGCGGGTAGTTTCTTCGGCGACCAGGCGCTTCTCAGCACTGGCGCGCCCACGGCGCTGTCCCTCGTCCAAACCGAGGCAGTAAATCGGAATACCCAGGGCGGGTTCGATAACGTCGTGGTAGTTGACACGACTCCTCAGCTCGACAAGTCATTCCGGGCCGGCGTGTATCTGCCGGGGGACAGCGCGCGCATGACGTTCACGGTGACGAACACGTACAACCCCACCCTCCCGAGTCAACCCAGCGGCGACAAGATGGGGTGGTCCTTCTCTGACACCTTGCCTGTCGGCCTCAGC
This sequence comes from Demequina aurantiaca, assembly GCF_000975135.1. GTDB lineage: Bacteria > Actinomycetota > Actinomycetes > Actinomycetales > Demequinaceae > Demequina > Demequina aurantiaca. The sequence continues at coordinate 1,635,735 of NZ_BBRF01000001.1, forward strand.
GTTGCCACCGATGCCGATCCGGTGACCGACTGCGACGCGGGGAGCATTGTTGCGAGCGACGGCGGAGCGGGGATCGCGGCCTCGGGAAACCTCGCGAACTCGTCACTGGTGAGCTGCACGCTGTCGATCAACGTCACCGCCGACGCCGGGGGCACCTACACGAATGGCCCTGACAACATCGTCGCCTCGGGCTTGCTTCCACCGGCCGAGGCAGAGGTGGTGGTCTCGGAGGGCACGTCCTGTCCCACGACAGCCGCCCTCTTCACCTGGCCGGGCGGGAGCGCCCCCACTACTCCCGTTGATGTCAACCTGGTGACGGGGGAGAGCACGCCCCAGGGGACCCTTCCCGACGGCTATGTGGTCAATGCCGTGGGCTTTAGTGAGCAGGACGGGTACTTCTACGGAACAGGCGGCAACAACGCCTCGGCTCCCAATGTCAACATCTTGGCGATTTCTCCCGACTACGACACCGTCATCGACTTGGGCGAGCCGGACTGGAACGGTAGCGGGCTCAGCGGCGCCAACTTCCCCACGGGGATCAACGTGGGTGACGTCACCCCGGAGGGAATCTGGCTAGGGCGGCGCTACGACGGTGCGGCCTGGATTGCCGTCGACGTCAACGCTGGCTCCCCCGATTTCATGAAGGTCATCGCGAATGGTGTCGCGCTTCCCACCAACGACTTTTACAACCTGGGTGCCGACTGGGCGTACAACCCGGACGACGGCCTGATGTACTCCATGGGGTTGTGGAACAATCCCAATAACGGCCCGTACCTCCGGTCCTCGCTCTTTACCTACAACCCGGGTATCAAGCCGGGTACTACCAAGGACAACCGCACCAGGGTCAAGCAAGCGTTATCCCGCTTGCGTGCCCCCAACGGGAACTACTCGCAATACCCTCAATGGAACCTTTCCGAGAACACCTATGGTGCGGTGTACACAGACTCGAGCGGCTACCTCTACGCGGCGGCAAACCGCAGCGGACACATCTGGCGCGTGCGCATGAGCGACCCCAGCGACTACAGCTTCGTGGCGTACGGTCCCTCGTCCGACGGCAACGACGGTGCTCGATGCGCGGACGCCTCCATCGATCTTGACTTTGGCGACGCCCCTGACTCCTACGGCACCACCATCAACGCCGGAGGCCCTTTTCACTGGGTGCTCACCAACGATGCAGATCAGCCGCTCGTCATGATTGGGTCGTCCGTGACGACCGAGCTCAACGGCACCCCTTCCGTCGGCGCCGACGCCGATCTCGGGGACGACGCATTTTCGCCCGGAACAGTGCCCCAAATTGTGCTCGCTGATGATGGCAGCGCCAGCGTGGACGTCCCCGTCACCAATAACTCCGGAGAGACCGCAGCCCTGGTGGGGTGGATCGACTTTGATGGCAGCGGCACGTTTGACGCGGACGAGCGCGCCAGCGTCGATGCGGGCGACACCACGGGAAGGGTGACGCTCTCCTGGTCGGGCATTCCCGCGACCTTCCGAGCGACCACCTACATGCGTCTGCGGGTGGCGAACGGCTCGGCCGATGACCTACCCGACGACCCACAGACGTCCGGGGCTGGTGTGGATACCGGCGAGGTCGAGGACTGGCAGGTAGAAGTGGTGGCGCCGCCGTTCCCGTGCACGGCGGACGGATACCTGCTACGCAACACACCCACTGACCTCCTTGCGGTGGACCTTGCGGTGGGCACCTTTGACGAGGAGTTCGCCGACATTGCTGCCGACCTCAACGCCGTAGGCATCAACCCCCTCGATGGCTATCTCTACGGTGTCAATTCCAGCGGACATGTCCTGCGCGTTTCCGCCGACGGGCGTGTGGTCGACCTGGGAGTTCCCGCTGGGGCGACGCTGGCGAGCGGCATCAACACCGGCGACTTCGATGCGGACGGAAACCTGTGGGTGCTCAGCGGCAGCGCATCCACCCCAACCTGGTACAAGATCAGCTTCGACGCAACTCCTGCGAGCGCCCCCACCGTCGCCGATTCAGGCACCGTCTCCCGCCCGTCGGGGACGACAAACATCTCCGACTGGGCCTTCGACCCCCGGACTCAACACTTCTACGCCGTTGCCCCCCAGTACCCGAACTGGTTCCTGCTCGACTTCGACCCGGCGGCCGGCACCCTGACCGAGAAGCAGTCTCTCGGTCTACTGGTCGCCCCCGACGGCGAATCCGTCAACGCAGGAGCCTCCACCAATCCCTCCTTTGGGGCGGCATATTCCGGCGAGCCCGGCACGATCTATGCGTCCAGTAGCGGCTCGGGGCAGATCTGGCGGTTTGACGTTGGCACTGGCGCGGCCGACTTCTTCGCCTACGGTCCCACCTCCATCGCCAGCGATGGTGCCCGATGCGCTGGCGCGGCATTGCCTGTCGACTTTGGCGACTTGCCGAACTCCTACGGCACCACGCTAGGGCTCGACGGAGCCCGCCACAGCATCGTCGGATACGACGCGGCGACGCACACGGCGCCGCTCATGCTGGGTGCCTCAGTGGACGCTGAATTTGATGGTGCCCCGTCCGCCGCTGCCAGGGGCGATGACGACGCGGAAACCGACGACGAGGACGGGCTGCCGGACTCCCTGACGTACGAACGCGGGGAAAATGTAGTGTTGCCCGTGTCCGTCACCAACACCACGGGCGCCGATGCGACACTCGCCGCCTGGGTAGACCTCGACGGTTCAGGGGCCTTTGAAGCTGACGAACTCACCGTGGTCACCGTCGCCGATGCGGCCACCAGCGTCACGGTGGCGTTCGGCCCTGTCACCAATCAGAGCGTCAGTGCCTCCGTTCGCCTGCGCATCATGCCTGGTGTCATAGCGAATCCGCTTCCGGCGGGCGCGATCGCCGGAGGTGAGGTCGAGGACCACGTCATCGTCGAGGAGTTGCCTGGGCCGTTCATGTGCCTGGCGGACGGGTACCTCGTCCAGAGCGAAAGCAGCGGCGGACCCAGTGACGTTTACGAACTCAGTCTCGTCACCGGTGGCGACAGCCTTCTCGCTGCGGACATCTATCCCTCAAACATCAATGCCATCGGCTACAACGTGCTGGACAACTACGTCTATGGCGTGGTTGAAGACGCCGAGCAGGGCGCCCAGATTGTTCGTCTCGGCAGCGACGGCACCGTTCAGAACTTGGGCGCGCCGGCCGTCGCCGACGGAGATTCCATCCCGGCGGGCGGGTGGAACGTGGGAGAGGTCGATGACAGTGGTCAGCTGTGGATTGCCCGTAGCGTTAATGGCGCGCCGGCGGACTGGGCCCAGATTGACCTCGCGCCCGGCTCAGCAACTTACCTCACTGTCGTGGACCATGGCGCAGCCGCGCATCCTGGTGTGGATAGCATCGGCGACTGGGCTCAGGGCCAGACGGGAGCGGCCACGACCTTCCTCTACGGCATCGGCCGCACGGTGGGCAGTGACGACGAGTGGTCGCTGGTTGCCTTCGACACGGGCGCTCACTCGTTTGCAGTGGTGAGCGATCTGGGGGTGCTTACTGGACCCAACCAGGAAGCGACCGACGGCTCCGAGTTTGGTGCAGCCTTCGCCGACGCCGACGGGTTCATCTACGCGACCCACAACGCCAGCGGCCAGGTTTGGCGCGCCGATGCGGTCATGGGTACCGCCGACTTCTTCGCGTACGGGCCGGTGTCCGACGTCAGCGATGGGGCGCGATGCTTCTATTCGCCCCTGCCGATGGACTTTGGTGACAACCCCGACAGCTACGGCACGACCTTGTCGACCGACGGCGCCCGCCACCTCATTGAAGGCTACGACGCCAATGCACAGGAGGCGCCGCTCATGCTCGGCGGAGGCGTCAACGGCATCGATGCGGAGGATGATGGCGTCCCCGGCGTAGCGTCGGACGGCGACGACGTGGCTGGCGCCGACGACGAGTCCTCAATCGCGTTGGTCAGTGGAACCGAGTTGGGCGACCCGTTGCTTGTAGACGTCACCGTCACGAACAACACCGGGCTACCTGCGACGCTTGCCGCGTGGATCGACATCGACGGCAGTGGCGACTACGACAACGACGACGAGCGATTCATCGTGCCGGTGGCCGACACCCCGGGCATCCAGGTTATTCGCCTCGAATTCCCTGCTGACGCCAATGTCGCCACCACCTATGGGCGCTTGCGACTGTACTCGGGCACGGTGGCGGACCCCCAACCTACGGGTCCTGCGGTCGGCGGAGAGGTGGAGGACTACCGCGTCACATCGCTGTACCCACGTCTCACCATGAGCAAGAGCATTGATGGCGACCCCCAGACCGTGGCGCCCGGCAGCGCAGTGACCTACACCGTGACCGTCCAGAACAGCGGGGACCTGGATTTCACCGCCGGGTCGCCGGCCCGGGTGGCAGACGACCTGATCGACGTGATCGACGATGCCACCTGGGACGGGGCGGTCACGGTGGATTCGGAGAACGCCGACGCAGGCGAGGTGGTTACCTCGGCGTCGGCGTGGGTGTGGCGTGGCCCACTCGCGATCAACGAGTCGGCCAGCTTCAGTTACACCGTCATCGTGGGCACACCGCCACCGGGAGACGATAACGACGACACCACCGACGCCAGCCTGCTCAACGTCATCAGCGGTTCGAGCCTGAGCAATTGCCCGATCGGAGCAGACGATCCAGCTCCGGAGTGCACCGCGACAGTGCCCGTGAAGGGACTGCAAGTCGAGAAGTCGGTGACGCCCGCGGGTATCGTGACCCCGGACACTCAGTTGTTTTACACGCTCACCGTGCGCAACGTCGGATCAGTCGCATACGAAAGTCCAGATCTTGCGACACTCACCGACAACTTGTTCGATGTTGTCGACGACGCGACCTATCAAGACGATGAAAGCGCCGACGTGGGAGCCGTGTCCTGGGATGCGGCCACTGAGATTCTCAGTTGGGAGGGAGCGCTCGCGGCGGGGGAGCTGGCCACCATCACCTTCTCCGTGGTCGTGGACAGTCCGCCAGGGGGCAACAGGCTCATCGACAACGCGGTGGTTGCACCCGGTAGTAACTGTGCGGAGGGGGCCTTGATCCCCGATCCCACCTGTGTGACGGAGTCGCCCGTCGGATCTCTCACCATCGCCAAGTCCGCCTCGGAGGCGGTAGAGGTGTTGGCCGGAGCGACAGTCACCTACACGATTCGGGTGGAAAACACGGGTGGTATCCCGCTGGCCCCACCGGAGGGTGCCTACTTTGACGACATCCTGACCGATGTCCTCGACGACGCTACGTATCAGGACGACGCGACAGCTGCCATCGTCTATGGCTCAACGAGCACAGGAGACGAGGGGATCGTGGCCTTTGACCCGGCCTCCAGCACCCTGCACTGGGAGACGAGCCTGCTCAATCCGGGCGACGCCGTCACGGTGACCTACTCAGTAGTCGTGGACAAGCCCAGTGGCAACGGGCTCCTCGGCAACGTGGTCACCGGCACGCCGGGATCAACCTGTTCCGCCGACGATCCCAACCCTGCTCCCGAGTGCTCGTCGAGCTTGCCGGTGAGAAACCTGGCGATGTCAAAGTCGGCCTCCCCAAGCGGGTCCGTAGCGGCGGGTGAGGACGTGACCTACTCCGTGTTCATCAAGAACACCGGGCAGGTCTCCTACGATGGCGTCGACCTCGCGGGATTCGGCGACGACCTGTCTGACGTCCTCGACGACGCCACCTGGAGCGACGACGTCACCATCGTGTCTCAGGGGCCCAATGACGGCGTGACCACCGTCGATCTCACGACGGGAAGCGAAAGCCTGCGCTGGGACGGTCCCCTCGATCCGGGAGATGAGGCCACCATCACCTACGTGGTGACGGCGAAGGATCCGTCACCGGGCGACCACCACCTCGTCAACGTGGTCACCGGACCCGAGGAGTCCACGTGTGCGTCAAGCGGCGACGACCCCCTGGGGCTGTGCTCGACGGAAACCCTGGTGCGCGAGCTCAACATCGTCAAGTCGTCACTGACCGCGCAGCCGGTCAAGGCCGGAGACACGGTGTTCTATCAGTTGGACATCACCAACACCGGTCAGGTTCCGTACACGGCGTCCGCGCCCGCGGTCATCGAGGACGACGTCCAGGCAGTCGTGGACGATGCGGCGTGGGCCGGCGTGCAGTCGATCTCGCCTGAGGGATCGCCCGCACCCATCTTCAACCAGCCGATCCTCCACTGGGAGGGTCCAATCCCGGTGGGCGGAACTGTGACGGTGACCTACGCCGTGATCGCCAACGATCCGCTGCGCGGCGACGGCCTTGCCTACAACACCGTGACCGGTCCAGTCGAATCGAACTGTGACGCGGAACAGTCGCCCGCGGATCCGAGCAATTGCACCCACGAGGTGCCAATCCAGTCCCTCGACATTCTGAAGGAAGCGAACCCCACCGGACAGGTCGATGCGGGACAGTCTGTTCAGTACACCATCACCGTGACCAACACCGGCGGAGTCGACTACGCGGCTCCCGCGCTCGCGCAGATTGAAGACACCCTCACCGACGTGCTCGACGACGCACGGTGGGTGGGAGATCTCACGGTGGAACGATTCTCTGGTGACGGCACACCCATCGCCGATGCCGGGTCAGCGACGTTCGCGGCCGCTGACGACCTGGTGTCCTGGAGTGGGCCATTGAATGCCGGCGACCTTAGCGCCGTGGGCGCAACCCGCGAGCCTGGCGATTACGCGGTCATCTCCTTCTCGGTCGAGACCTTTGACCCGCCACAAGACGGCAACGGCGAACTGAACAATCTCGTCGTAGGACCGCCCGAGTCGAACTGCGACGTGAATCAAACACCTACGGACTCCCGTTGCGACACCAATGTACCCGCGCGCTCGCTCGACGTGTCCAAGAGTCTCGTGAGCACGGAGCCGCTGGTGCCCGGCGCTCAGGTGGCCTACGAGATTACCGTTGCGAATACGGGCAACGCAGACTACTTCTCGCCCAGTGACGAGGCAGCGGTCAGCGACGACCTTACCGGCCTGGTGGACGACGCGACGTGGGACGGCAACGCAACCGTCACCACCACGGGGGCGAGCACTCCGCCCGATGCGGTCTACTCCGAAGACGTCGATGCGGGCACAGCGGCCCTGAGCTGGAGTGGCCCACTGGCGATGGGAGAGACGGTCACCATTCGCTATTCCGTGACCATCGATGACGAACTCGGTCGGGGAGACGGGCGCCTGACCAATGCCGTGGTCGGGCCACCGGAGTCGACCTGCGATGAACTTCAACAAGGTGGCGACGACGACTGCAGTACTGACGATCCCATCCGGGCGCTCACGGTAGTGAAGTCTTCCGGTTCCGGGGCGGTGGTCGCGGCGGGGCAGGATGTGCAGTATTCGTTGGTGGTGACGAATGCTGGGCAGGTGGCGTACGACGAGGTCACGGGTGTGGCGACGGTGGTGGACGACCTGTCTGATGTGGTGAACGATGCGACGTTCAAGCAGGTCGATGCTGTGGTGTATGACGTGGGGGGAGTGACGTCGGATCAGCCAGGCGATGCCTCGTACAGTGACGTGGACGAGGAGTTGACGTGGGCGGGCGCGCTCGAGCCTGGCGATTTCGTGACGATCACTTACACGGTCACGATCGATTCGCCGCCGGGGCCCGATGCTGACGGTCATGTGACGAATGTGGTGACGGGTCCGCCGGAGTCCACGTGTCCGGCCACGGCCGCGACCGTTGCTGACGACTGCACCACCACCAGCGACGTGAAGGCACTGACCTTGTCCAAGACCTCAGATGCTGGAGACTCCGCGGCTCCCCAGGATCTCGTGACCTACACGGTGACCGTGACGAACTCCGGTGAGAATGCATACTCCGGCGATGACCTTGCGGGATTCAGCGACGACCTATCCGCGGTGCTTGAGCACGGAGTCTTGGAAGGTGAGCCCGTCATTCGTGACACGGATCCCGCCACCGCGCCCGGGACCGTCGAGGTTACACCGACCACGCTTTCGTGGACCGGGCCGCTGGATCCTGGCGAGAGCATCTCCGTGGACTATGCGGTGCGTCTGGCGAAACCGGCGAAGGACGGGGCAGTGCTCGTCAACGCGGTGACCGGACCTCCCGAATCCAATTGTGACCCCGGCTCCGCCACCTACGTCGAGCAGCAATGTTCTCTCACTACTCCCGTCAGGTCACTGGTCCTCAACAAAACCGTCACCGACGCTGAGCAGATCGCCGCGGCGGGGGGCGTGATCACCTATACGATCACCGCCCGCAACAATGGTTCATTTGCGTATACCAATGCCGCCATCACCGACGACTTCACGGAGCTCCTGGGGGATGCAACTCTCGTCACGGGCAGTATCGACGTCGACTCCCAGGAGCCGGGAAACCTCACCGAGGAGTCCACGACGTTTACGTGGACCGGCCCCATCGCAGTCGGAGAAACCGTCACCATTACTGCGGAGTTCAGTATCGATGCCCCGAACACGGGGGACACGGTGTTCGCCAACGAGGTCACCGGCCCGCCCGAGTCAAACTGCCCGGCAGGCGCCGTGCCCATCGCCCCAGCATGCGTCACAGAACTCCCGCAGAGCGAGGTGGAGATCACCAAGACCGCGCTAGAGGAGGAGGCGACGCCCGGTGGCCAGATTCACTACGTGCTGACCATCACTAACCCGGGCGTCCTGCCGGTAACCGACGCCTCGATGGTGGACGACCTTCGTGATGTGTTGGACAACGCCACCTGGGACGGCACCCAGGACGCGACGGCGGGCTCGCTGGCCTTCGCAGACACGGCAGGAGCAGAATCTCTGACGTGGACCGGCCCGCTTGCGGGCGGAGCGACGGTCACCGTCACCTACTCAGTGACAGTGGATCGTCCACTTCCGACGAACCCGGCGCCCACCATCGTCAATACAGTGCTGGGGGAGCCCACGTCCAACTGCAATGTCGAGGACCTGGTGCGTCCCCCCGAATGCACCCACGAGCTCCCGGTCCGCGCGATGACAATTCAGAAGAGCAGCGACCGGGATTCCTGGATTGGTCCGGCGCAGACCATTACTTACGAGATTGTGGTCACCAACAGCGGCAACGCGCCATACGATGCGGATCACCCCGCACACATCGAGGACGACCTGGCCGACGTCCTGGATGACGCCACGTACAACAACGACGCCGCGGCAGCCCCGAACGTGGGTGAGTTCGAGGTAGCCGGAGAGCTCTTGACATGGGACGGCCCCATCGACGTTGGTCAGTCCGTGACACTGACGTATTCCCTGACTGTCCTGGACCCCCCGCCTGCCGGCGCCCAACTTGCCAATTCAGTCAGCGGTCCGCCTGAGTCGACGTGCCCCTCCGGAGCGAACGCGCCCGCCGCCGCGTGCACGACGTCCACCGACGTGCGAGCGCTAGGCATCGTCAAGACCACCGACGCAGTGGATGCTGTCGATCCCGGCGACACGGTGGCCTACTCCATCGTCGTGACCAACACCGGCACGTTTGCCTACACGGTCGACGATCCGGCAGAGATTGTCGATGATCTGAGCGACGTGGGTGACGACGCCACCTTCCCGACGGACGTGACAGTGGTCGAGGGGGTCGGTGAGCTGTCCTACGAAACTGACGAGATCACGTGGCGAGGCCCCCTGGCACCCGGTCAGAGCGTGGAGATTCGCTACACGGTCCTAGTTCAGGAGCCAACGCTCGGCAACGCGCTCCTCGCCAACACCGTGAGCGGACCACCAGAGTCCGTGTGTGCCATCGACCCCTCCATGAGCGCGCCGCGTATGTCTGCAGTCGGGGCGCTGCCCGCGCTGCTTGCCTTCATTAATCCCGATTGCTCGACGTCCACGCAGGTTAACGCGCCCGTCCTTTCGCTCACCAAGTCCACCGATGTGGTCGAATCCGTATACGTGGGCGACACGGTGACGTTTACCGTGACCGCTACGAATGTGGGGCGTGCCCCCTACACCACCGCGCATCCAGCTCACCTTGTGGACGACCTCTCGCAGGTGATCGACGACGCGGTCTTTGCAGATGATGCGGCGGCCACTTTGCCTGGCGTGCTCAGTTATACCGAACCGTTCTTGCAATGGATCGGGCCGCTAGCGGTGGGGGCGAGTGTAGAACTGACGTACTCGGTGACTTTGATGGACGGCGGCGACGGCACAGTGAGCAACGTGGTCTTCCAGCCGCCGACGCCGTACGTGTGCTCGCCCGATGGGCTGTGTGTTCCCCCCGTACCTGTCGATCCCCCTGGCATTGATGAGTGTGACGACGGCACAGTGACCTCGACCGGAGTGGAGTGCGCGGAAACGACCACGGTGGTCTCCGTGCCCGAGCCCCCGTCGGCACCCGATCCTGAGACGACGCCCACGCCCTCGCCCAACGTTCCTCCTGCGTCCGGTCCCGACTCGCCCCCCAATACCGGAGCACTGTCGGGGACCGGCGCGAACGTAGTGGGGGCCGTGGCGCTGGCACTACTGCTCGTTTTGCTTGGTGTGGGCGTGGTGCGCCTCAGCCGTGAGGCGATGAGGAGTGGCGTCTAGGAGAAACGACTGCCTGACGTCAACTGCTGACTCACGGCCCGATGCCGCCAAGGGGTCTACGAAATGTCGAGGCGGAACACGTGGTCGTCCTCGTCACGAGGCTCGCCGCGACCGTCGGTGTTGTTCGTCAGAATGTAGATCGAACCTTCGGGGCCGAGCGCGACCGCCCTGATGCGGCCCAAGTCGAGATCGAGTCGTGCAGGCGTGCCGATGCCATCCTGTGTCAACGGGATGCGCCACACGTCCTCGCCCCTGAGCGCGGCGACGTAGATGGCATCCTCGGTGATGGCCACCCCGGATGGCGAGGCGTCCGCGACCGGCCACTCCGCGACGGGGTACGTCAACCCGTCGACGGTGTCGCTCAGTTCGGTAGCGGCGGGAGCGCCCTCGCGGGCCTCGACATCCGGCCAGCCGTAGTTCGCGCCGGGCTCGATGAGGTTGAGTTCGTCCGTGGTGTTCTGTCCGAATTCAGACGCATACATGCGTCCATCGGCCGTCCAGGCGAAGCCCTCGACATTGCGGTGACCCATGGACCACACGAGCGAGTCGAACGGATTGTCCGTGGGGGCGGTGCCATCGTCGTCGCTGCCATCTGCGACGACACGCAGGATCTTTCCCGCGAGCGAGTCCTTGTCCTGCGCAAGGTCGCCATCGGCGGCGTCGCCGGTTGCGATGTACAGGTACCCGTCGGGCCCAAAGTCGATGCGCCCACCGTCGTGATTGGCGGCGTGGGGGATGCCGGTGACGACGTCAACGGGGGCGGACAGCAACTCTCCCGTCAGCGTCATCCGGACCACAGCGTTGCCATCGGCTCGCGAAAGATAGGCGTACATGTGTGACGGATGAGAGGGATCAACGGCGAGCCCCAGCAGGCCACCCTCTCCCTCCGCGACGACGGTGTTGCGGAGCGCCTCAGCGCCCGGGCCGTTGAGCGAGGTCGCGAATCCGGCGCGGATGCGCTTGATCGCGCCGGTGTCACGCTCCGAGACAAGCATCGATCCATCGGGCATGGGTTCGAGGTCCCACGGGGCAGCGAGGCTGCTCACCACTTTGGTTTGAGAGGTCACTGTCGCGGTGGCGGCACCGTCGACGACGATGCTCGGCACGGGGATGGGCTCGAGCGATCCCGAAGCAGAGATGCTGGGCTGCGACGTGGTGCTGGGCTGCGACGCGGTGGCGGAGCTTGATACGTCAGGATCTGCTGACGAACATCCCGTCACAGCGATGAGGGCGGTAAAGGTGGCCGCCGCAAATACTGATCTGCGAATAGTCATAACTTGTTAATGCTACGTACGGTTTTGGGTCAAGACAAAGTTGCGAATCGATACGAAATGTGCCTTAGCAGTCCGAAAATAGGGGCCTTTGACGCATTTTCTCCACGCCTCCTCCCCTCACCAGGGGCAACGGGCGTAAATTGGACAGTGAGCATTGCGGACGTGCCAGTCAGTCGATGAAGCGTGAGGAGCGCACCATGTCAGCAAACCAGCCGGAATCGAACGCAAATGTAGGTCGCAACACCAGCGACCCGAGCGGCATGCAGCACCCCAATGAGGATGGCGGCGCGCTTCCGCCGTCGAGCGGCGAGGACCCTGCCGGCAAGGGGAGTTGGATTGCCTTCTGGGTGGTGATCGCGCTTCTGGTCCTGGGCGGGATTATCTGGTGGCTGATTGCCTCGGGTGACGATGCCGTGCCCGCAGGAGTGCCCACCGCGACAACATCGGCGATGGCGAGCGCCGTATCGACACACACGGCCTGGTGACGGTCGGCGCTACGAAATCGCCTTGTCCGTAGTCTCGATGATCGACAGCCAGTTGCCCGCGGGGTCCCGGAACCAGGCGATGTTCGGCATTCCCTGACCTGTCGATCGTGAGATGCCGTCCTCCCCGGTGTCCAGGATGTTCTCGAGTTCAATGCCGGCCTGGCTGAGCAGGGCAGCGGCCTCGTCAATGTCGTCGACCATGATGTTGAGCACAGTGTGGCTTGCCGGCACGTGGTCTTCCTTGCCGTAAATCAGCACGTGAGTGCCGTTCGCGAAGGTGATGTTGAGGTTGTCGCCCACGGCGTGCACCTGCAACCCCAGCTTGCCCTTGTAGAAGTCCCAAGTGGCGGGAAGATCGTTGGTGGAGAAGCTCGCGAATCCTGAGTTTGAACCGAACATGACGGCGCCCTTTCTCGACTGCGCCGAGGCTCGGCGCCTCCCACTATTCTGCGTCGAAATCAGTGGGTTGTCTGGTTGGACGTGTCGCACTGGGCCCCGTGCTGCCGTGGGGATCGGTGTGGCGGTTCGACTGCGGCTTGCGCTTGACGGCGCGCGCGGCCCCGGCCCCGGCGCGGGCGGCTCCCGCCCCAGCGCGCTTGGCGACGTCGCGGCTCGCGTGCTTGACGGAACTGGCCTTCCACTTGGGGCGCTCGAACTCCTCCTCAGAGCGTCGCTTCCACTCGCGGCGGCGTGCGCGCAGAGCTTCGCGCTCCTGCCGTGCCATGCGGATACGGCGCTCCACGTGCAAGCGACGGCGCATCGACTTGTCCGCGCCTAGCGTCACCACCGCGGCCGCGAACGTCAGACCGAACGACACCACGGGTAGCCACGCGATGCCCCAGAGCGCGACAATCGCCGCCCCCAGCATCGGCCCGGCGGCAGCCCCGGCATTCATGGTCATCGTGTACGCGCCGGCACCAATCTCGGTGCGCCACGGCGTGTGCCGCATGGCCCAGTTCAGGAGCGCGGCGAGCAGGATGGCCCAGCCGGTGGACAACACCACCTGTGCCGCAATCGCGCTCCACTGTTGCGCGAGTGCCAACAGCGACCAGCCGAGCATGAGGGCGAGGATGCCCACGGCCACGGTACGCACGGCTCGTCGCGCGAGGTACGGCGACACGGCCAGCGTCGCACCCACGGCGAGTACGCCTCCCAGCGCGAACATGAGGGGCACCGACCCGGAGGTGACGCGTGCCTCGCCCGTGTAGAACGGCACGATGTACGTCCAGGTGCCACTCATTGCCATGGAGGCCAGGAATGCGACCGCGAGGACGCGCGCGAAGGCGCTCTTGGACGGCAAGTCACCGCGAGCAATGGGGGTGGTGGGTGTCGCCTCGTCGGTGGCTGCGGCGCCGGACTCGGCCGCGGCATCGGCCGTGATGTGGTGCTTGCCCGGCATGGTCAGGGCCATTGCAATGGTTAGTACCACGCCAAAGACCGCGAGGGCCCAGAAAGGCGCCTGCCAGCCGATGCTCTTCCCCGCCACGGTGACCAGCGGAGTACCGACAACGCCGGCGGCCGCCGCGCCCACCAGGATGCGGGTCACGCTGCGCCCGCGCAGGTGCGGAGCGAAGAGGCGGGCAGCCGTGGGGGCGACGATTGCCCAGAACAGGGCGTGTGCGGCAGCGGACAGGACGCGGCCGGTCGCGAGGTGAGCGACGCTGCCAGCCGTGGCCGCGACGACGACACCGGCGGTCCAGAGGCCGAGCGTCGAGGTCAGGGTGAGGCGGCGGCTGAGGCGCTGCGTGAGCATCGTCAGCGGCAGTGTCGCGGCGACGATCGTCAGTGCAAAGGCGGTGGCCAACAGGCCGATGGTCGCGACGGGGGTGCCCAGCCCTGTGGCGATCTGGGGGCTCAGCGCCACGACGGCAGACTCGTTGGCACCCATCGCGAAGGCACCAATCGCGAGAGCCGCCAGCGCAAACTTGGCGCGGCGCGGCGTGATGGTCAGCGACTCGAACGAACGCTCAGCGGTGACGGACTCGTCGACCACCAGCGTCTCCGCGCCGCCGGCCATCGGAATCGACATGGTCGTGGGCTCGGGGTCGTACCACGTTTCGTGGGTCGAGTCGACGCCGAACGCCTCGGCGAGTGCGTCGGTTTCGGGTTCCGCGTCTACATCAGAGGCGGCGAGTGCGGGAATCGGCAATTCCAGCGTTTGCGTGAGGGGCGACAAAGCAACAATCCAAAAAACTAGTTCAGGCCAGGGTGTGTGTCGCACGCCGATGGGCGCGGCGCGCGATGCGTGGGGCGGCGCCGCCCAGAGGGTGTCTTTCACTCCCATTATGGGGGCGAAATGACGGATAAAAAAACAACATCGGGACCCCGTGATCGCTGTCCCGAAGCCGTTACGTAGTCAACGATCGGCGGTCACCAAAAGTTCACTCCTGTGTGCACGGTTTGCGAGAGGATTCTGGCGCGCCTCGACCGCCGCGCGCGGGCAGTCTCCGGGCCGCATGTCGCGACTCCCGCGAGCAGGACGTTGCCGCATCTTCAGGCCTCCGCGTACACTGGGCGAACCAGCGCAGACCCGGCTATCACCGGCGAGCTTCCGGAAGAACGGCATTGCACCTCGATGCTCAGTAGAACCGGACGGGCAGCCCGTTATAGCGAGAGCAGAGTGGTGCGGCGCCGATGCGCCGGGCAAGCGAGGTGGTACCGCGCGGCTGGATTTCTAGCAGGCGTCCTCGTGGCAAGGCCGATTTCCCGGTCAGGGAAATCAGTGACGCAGTTAGATGCCCGTACCGCCCAGGTCAGTTCTCACACGAACAGGCCACGCCACCAAAGGACCGCCGCCGTGACCCACGACGCTCGCTACCCGCTGCACCGCACCTCCACCGACGGAAGCGCCGCCGCGATCAGCCCCTCGCCCAGCTTCCCCGCGCTCGAGGAGGAGGTCCTCGCGTACTGGAAGTCCGACGACACGTTCCAGGCGTCCATCGACAATCGTCCCGTGACGTCCGAGGGCGGCGAGGAGGGCGACAACGAGTTCGTCTTCTACGACGGCCCGCCCTTCGCGAACGGACTGCCCCACTACGGCCACCTGCTGACGGGCTACGCCAAGGACGTGGTGCCCCGCTTCGAGACGATGCGCGGCAAGCGTGTGGAGCGCCGGTTCGGCTGGGACACGCACGGGCTTCCCGCCGAGCTGGAGGCCGAACGCATCCTGGGCATCACCGACAAGAGCCAGATCGAGGACATGGGGATCGCCGCCTTCAACAAGGCGTGCCGCGACTCCGTCCTGAAGTACACCGACGAGTGGGAGGAGTACGTCACTCGCCAGGCCCGCTGGGTGGACTTCGAGAACGACTACAAGACCCTCGACGTGACCTACATGGAGTCCGTTATCTGGGCGTTCAAGGAGCTGCACACCAAGGGCCTCGCGTACGAGGGACACCGCGTGCTGCCGTACTGCTGGCGCGACGAGACCCCGCTGTCCAACCACGAGCTGAAGATGGACGACGACGTCTACCAGATGCGCCAGGACCCGGCGCTGACCGTGCTGCTGCCGCTGCTCGACGCCCAGGGTGACCGCGAGGTCGTGGACGGCAAGCAAGAGTCGCTCATCATCTGGACCACCACGCCCTGGACGCTGCCCTCCAACCTCGCGACCGCGGTGGGCCCCGACATCGAGTACTCGGTGGTCGAGCCCGGCTCAGAGTCCGACTTCTCCGGCCAGCGAGTGATCATGGCGACGGCGCGCATCGGCGCCTATGCCCGCGAAATCGGTGAAGTAGCCGCGGAAGGCACCGAAGCATCGGCCGAAAACGCCGTCGTGGTGCGCACTGTCCTCGGGCGCGAACTGGAGGGAAAGAAGTACCTGCCGCCGTTCGGCGAGTTCCGCGGCCGCGACAACGCCCACCAGGTGCTGGTCGCGGACTTCGTGACCACCGAGGACGGTACCGGAATCGTCCACCTGGCGCCCGCCTTTGGTGAGGACGACATGACCGTCTGCCTCGCCGCCGGCATCGAGCCGGTCATCCCCATCGACTCACGCGGTCGCTTCACGCACGAGGTGCCTCCGTACCAGGGCCAGCAGGTCTTCGAGGCAAACACGCAGATCATCACCGACCTGAAGGCCGGGGGAGTCGTGGTGCGCCACGAGACCTACGACCACAGCTACCCGCACTGCTGGCGCTGCCGCAACCCGCTGATCTACCGCGCGATCGGCTCGTGGTTCGTGCGCGTCACCGAATATCGCGACCGCATGGTCGAGCTGAACGATGAGATCACCTGGGTGCCCGAGCACATCAAGGAGGGCCAGTTCGGCAAGTGGCTCGAGGGCGCGCGTGATTGGTCCATCAGCCGCAACCGCTACTTTGGCACGCCCATCCCCGTGTGGGTCAGCGACAACCCCGAGTTTCCGCGCACGGACGTGTATGGCTCGCTCGAGGAGATCCAGCGCGACTTTGGCCGCCTGCCGCTGAACGAGACCGGCGAGCCCGACCTGCACCGGCCGTACATCGACGACCTCACGCGCCCCAACCCCGACGACCCCTCCGGCACGTCCACGATGCGCCGCATCACCGACGTGTTCGACGTGTGGTTTGACTCGGGTTCCATGCCGTTTGCGCAGGTACATTACCCCTTCGAGAACCGCGAGTGGTTCGACAGCCACAACCCCGCGGACTTCATCGTGGAGTACATCGGGCAGACGCGTGGCTGGTTCTACGTCATGCATGCGCTCGCGACCGGGCTGTTCGACCGCCCGGCCTTCACCACGTGCATCAGCCACGGCATCGTTTTGGGCTCGGACGGTCGCAAGATGTCCAAGTCGCTGCAGAACTACCCGGACGTCCAGGACGTGTTCGACCGCGACGGCTCCGACGCGATGCGCTGGTTCCTGATGTCCAGCCCCATCCTGCGCGGCGGCAACCTAGTGGTGACCGAGGAGAGCATCCGTGAGGGTGTGCGCCAGGTCATGCTGCCCATGTGGAGCACCTACTACTTCTTCACGATGTATGCGGGTGCGGCGAACGGTGGTTCCGGCTACGTCGCCAAGGCAGTAGCGGACGATGCCGTGGCTGGCTTGCCGGTCATGGATCGCTACGTGTTGGCTAAGGCCTCCGAGCTGGTCGCCGACGTGACGCGTCAGATGGAGGAGTTCGACATCCCCGGCGCCTCGGAGTCGCTGCGCGTCTTCTTTGACCTGCTCACCAACTGGTACGTGCGCACCCAGCGCGACCGGTTCTGGGGCGAGGACACCGACGCGTTCGACACCCTGTACACCGTGCTTGAGACCGTGATGCGCCTGAGTGCACCGTTGCTGCCGCTGCTGACCGAGGAGATCTGGCGCGGCCTGACCGGCGGACGCTCCGTGCACCTGACGGACTTCCCGACGGCGCCCGCGGCGTGGAGTGACTCGTCGCTGGGCGGGGTCATGGACCAGGTGCGTGAGGTGGTCTCGACCGCTCACGCGCTGCGCAAGAAGGAGCAGATTCGCGTGCGCCAGCCGCTGTCGTCGCTCGAGGTTGCCGTCGCGGACACCGATGCGATGGCGCCGTACGGAGACCTGGTGGCGTCCGAGCTCAACGTCAAGGCAGTGCGGTGGGTGACCGCCGACGAGTTCACCGCCGCGCACCCCGTGGAGCAGCGCCTGAACGTCAACGCGCGCGCCGCAGGCCCGCGCATCGGTAAGTCGGTGCAGGCGGCCATCAAGGGATCCAAGTCCGGCGACTGGTCGGTCTCCTCCGATGGTGTGGTTACCTCCGGCGGCATCGCCCTGGTCGCGGGCGAGTACGACCTCGTCACGGTGATCGGTGCGGCGGACGATGCGGCGGCGGGCTCGTCCGCTGCGGCGGTTTTGCCCTCGGGCGGCTTTGTGCTGCTCGACACGGCGCTGACCTCTGAACTGGAGGCCGAGGGCTACGCCCGCGACGTGGTGCGCGCCGTCCAGGACGAGCGCAAGAATGCCGGGCTCAACGTCTCCGACCGCATTCACCTGCAACTGACGGTGCCCGCCGACCGCGTCGCGGCCGTCGAGGCTCACACGGAGCTGATCGCGGGGGAGACCCTGGCCCAGGATCCGGTGACGGGCGCCGCCCAGGTGACCGTGGCATCGGGCGACGAATTGGCAGTCTCCGTCGCCAAGAACGACGCGCGATAGCGGGTTGAACGTCATGGCGAGCGGTGTTCCTGACCCGAGTCGGTACGCGACGGTCGAGTCGGTGGTGGGCAACACCCCACTGGTGCGACTGCAGCGCCTTCCGGCTGGTGACGGCGGCTCGCTCGTTCTCGCCAAGCTCGAGGGTGACAATCCTGCGGGGTCGGTCAAGGATCGCCCCGCGTTTGCGATGATCGCCGCCGCCGAGGCGAGTGGCGTGCTCGCTCCGGGCGCGACGCTTGTGGAGGCGACGAGCGGCAACACGGGCATCGCGCTCGCGGCCGCTGCGGCGGTCAAGGGCTACCGCATGATTCTGGTGATGCCCGCGGGATCGTCCCGGGAACGGTTCTCCACGATGCGCGCCTACGGGGCCGAGATCGTGGAGACCGACCAGGACCTGGGGATCGAGCACGCTCGGGACGTCGCGGAAGCGATTGCCACGGAACGTTCGGCGCTGCGGCTCGACCAGTTCGCCAACCCCGCGAATCCCGCGGTGCACGAGGCGACCACTGGACCCGAGCTGTGGCAGCAAACCGGCGGGACGCTGACGCACGTGGTGTCCTCGATGGGGACGACGGGCACCATCACGGGGCTTTCTAAGGCCCTCAAGGGGCTGTCGCCGGCGGTGACAGTCATTGGGGTGCAGCCCGCGCCCGGCTCGCAGATCGCAGGAATTCGGGCCTGGTCGCCCGGATATTTGCCTGCCATCTACGACCCCACGAACATCGACGAGATCCGCACCGTCAGCCAGGAGCGGGCCGTCGCGACCACTCGCGACCTCGCGCGTCACGAGGGGCTGCTGCTTGGAGTGAGCTCCGGGGGTGCGGCCGCGATCGCGCTCGACATTGCCCGCGAGAATTCCGGGTCCACCGTGGCGTTCATCGCATGCGACCGCGGCGACCGCTACCTGTCCACGGGGATCTTTGACGACGAGACGCCATAGCGCCGGGCACGCAGGAGCAGACGCCGAAGGTGACGAGCACGGCACACGACACGACTCCTGGTCGTGTCAGACCCCGGTGAGATAGTGGCACTGACTCGAGAGGAGAGTCAGCAATGAACGGACGTCACTACAACCCTCGCAACCCGCGCCATCTCACTGACGCTGACGAGGTGCGAGACGCTAATCGCTCGCTCACGTCTATGCACCCGGTGTTCGCGAAGCGCCGCCGCAGCGCCCGTGAGTCGGACGTCGAAGGGCCCGGAGGCGTCGACGTGCAGCCCACCCTGTTCTCCATGGCTGACCACCCTGGCGGGGTGCCGTCGGCGATGCGCGCCGCCGCCGCTGCGGGAACGCCTCGAAGGGCAGACGCCCCGTTGCCTCATGAAATTGCTTTCGACTCGGCCAGTGACGCGCTCCGACAGGTGACGACGCTGAACATGACGACATCTGCCTATCGAATGGCGCTGAAGCGCGCGTTGATGATGTTCCGCCAAGTTCAGGACATCGCGCCCCCGGGATTCCACACCGGCCGCGTCCACCGGGCGATTGAGACTCTTTCGCTCAACCTCGAGACTGACTGGCGCCGAGTGATCGAGGTGGAGCTGCGCTACGCAGACAACAGCACCGAGTTCGTCAACGTGAAGCTCGACCCCGAGGCTGCGCGCAAGTTTCAGGAGGCTACGCAATTCCGCCTGGTCAGCACGGAGTGAGTTAACTAGGGAAACCGCCGGTGAGCAGCATGCTGCCGCCGATGGCGATTGCGATCGCCCCCACAAAGATCACCACGATGGTGCCTCGGCCGATGCGTCGACTAGGGCGCTCGGGCTCCGAGGCGGCTGTCTCGGCACTCTGGACGGGCGCGGCTGGTGCCTGACCTGACGTCGGGATTTCACTCCCTGCAGGCGCCTGTGGAGGCGTCGTGGCGGCAGTGGGTTGGGTGCTCTCGGGCGCAGCGGGTTGGGCGCTCCCGGGCGCAGCGGGCTGGGTGCTCCCGGGCGCGGGCGCCGTCTTGGTGGTCCACGCGCTTCCGTCCCAGTACCGCTGAAGATCCTGGTTCTCGGGATCTAGGTACCAACCCGATCGTGGTTGTGCGACGTCTGACATGTTGCCTCCCTCAGGCCCCCATTTTGTCTGACCATAGTTGCTTATGGCGCGTGTGCATAGAGGAGTGTGCAAATGTCGTCACTACGAGCCGCCACCAGCCATCTATCAGGGGCTTTTCGTCCCCCTCGAAAGCTGGAAAAATTGTTGCTGATTTCGGTCGTCAGCACGCCAAATCTTGCCGCACAATTATCTCCATGACCCCCGCAGTTTTCCCCGGGCTGAGCCTGGACGACGCTGAGCGTGAGATCCACGCACACATCTTTTCTCGTACTCCCGAGCAGGACCACGACGCCAAGCTTCGCCGTGTTGCCGAGGCGCTGAGCCAACTCGGGAATCCTCACGAACGGCTCCGTGTCGTTCATGTGACCGGCACCAATGGCAAGACCTCGACCAGTCGCATGATCGAATCGCTACTGCGCGCCAGCGGTTTGCGCACCGGACTCTTCACCTCGCCCCACCTGACGTCGCTGCGCGAGCGCATCATGATCGGCGGAGCGCCCATGCCGCAAGAGGCGCTGGTGCGTCTGTGGCAGCGCGTGGCTCCGGCCGTCCACGCCGTCGACTCGGCTTCGATCCAGGCGGGCGGTCCGAGGATGAGCTTCTTTGAGGTGCTCACCGTTCTTGGTCTTGTCGCCTACGCCGACGCAAACGTGGATGTCGCGGTCATCGAGGTAGGCATTGGTGGTCAGCGAGATGCGACGAACGTTGTGACCGGTGAGGTGGCAGTCCTGACGCCAATGGCAGAGGACCATGCCGACTACTTCACGGGTGGGCTGCCCGGCATCGCCGCAGAGAAGTCCGGGATCATTAAGCATGGCGCCACGGTCGTCAGTGCGGTACAGGACGACGTCGCCGCACACGTCATCTCCGCTCACGCGGCAGTGCGCTCGGCCTCGGTCTTCTGGGAGGGCGGCCACATGTCGGTCGACGACCGCCGCGTTGTCGCTGGCGGGCAAGTGGTGACACTGCGCACCGCAGCGTTCACCTATGTCGATGCCTTCGTGCCGCTCCACGGCGAGTTTCAAGCGCAGAATGCACTGGTGGCGCTCGCGGCGTGCGAGGTGTTCCTGGGGCAAGGAATTCCGCGGTCGCTTGAGCTACCCGCGGTCGCGCAGGGGTTTGCCGCGGCGACGAGTCCCGGGCGGCTCGAGGTCCTCGCGCAACACCCCACCATCCTGGTAGACGCCGCGCACAATCCCCACGGCGTGGACGCGCTGGTAGGGGCGCTGGGCGAAACCTTCGCCTTCGACAGCGTGGTGGGCGTGGTCGCCGTCCTGGCGGACAAGGACTCCGATGGAATCCTTGTCGGTCTCGAGCCGGTGATGGACCACCTGGTTATTACCCGCACCGAGTCCGTGCGTGCCATGGAGGTCGCCGAACTCGCTGCGGCCGCGCGCGAGGTGTTTGGGGCGGCACGCGTCAGCGAGGCCGAGGACGTGCCAACGGCCATGCGGCTCGCGATTCAGATGGCGACCACTAGGACAGGTGACAGGAACGGGGTCGTGGTCGCCGGATCAATCACGTTGGTGGGCGAGGCGCGACGCCATGTGCAGAGCGCGGCCGATGCCCTCGGAGCCGCGGATGTAGAGAACGCGACGGATGTACCCGAAGCTGCTGCCACCGACGCCCTCATGAGGGGCAGGGTCGAGCCTAGGGGCACCTCTGATACGGCCGGTGCCTCGGAGACGGAGTCGCAGCCGGCGTAGCGCTCAATTTCTTTCTTTACCAGGCATTACGCACGGTGGGAGTGAGAGTCACCAGCTCGCGACTGCCCTCACCGGCGACGTTGCTAGGCCCACAAAGTTCAGCGGCGTCGCGGTGAACAGGAAGCCGTTGTGCGGCACCAGCTCGAGGCCGCGTAGATGCTCAACAATTGGTATGCCCGCCGCCAACAGGGCCGTGTGAATGGGGCGTTCGTTGCCCTCGGTGGAGTCGATGTTCACCGAGTCGATTCCGACGATCGCGGCACCACCGTCGACCAGGGCATCGGCCGCTTCGGTTGAGAGGTAGGGGTGTCCGCCCAGGTATTCGGCGGTACCAAAGCGAGCATCCCACCCGGTGCGGATTAGAACGGCCTTGCCGCGCACGTCCAAGCCGGCCACAGCATCGGCCGCAAGCGTGACGTCGTGCTGCCAGGGCGCGTCAACGACTATGCCGGGAACGTTGACGAGCCGCTCAAGCGGCAGTGAAGCGATGTCCGCGCCGTTCTCGAAGCGGTGCAGCGGGGCATCCAAGTAGGTGCCCGTGCCTCCGATCATGTCCAGGTGCGAGAACGAGAACGAGGTGCCTTCCGCGTAGAGCCCACGCGTGTCCGCATGTGTTTTCCAATAGCCGATGCGCGGACCCGGCTGGCCGGGAGTGGTGACATCGGCATCGGCGATGCGGTGGCTGAGATCGGCGATAGGCATGGCCCGATGCTAGCCCCAGCACGTGAGCCCCTGCGGCGCGGGCGCAGGGTAGGTACGGTTCGAACATGGTGAATTCATCGCGGAGGAGCGGGCGCGCGGCCACGGTGTCGTGGGAGGCCTACCGAGAGTCGATCGGGGACCGTTCGCCGCTATTTGCCGAGATCGCAAGGACGTGGGCTCCCAAGCGGGCGCTGTATGCGGGCAGTTACGTAGACCTGTCGCCAGCTACCGCAATTCCTGCGGTGACCTTCCTCGACATGGACCGCCGTGCAGCTAAATACTTCGCGGATGGCGCGCTCGTGGCTTCCGAGCTCGAGCGGCACGTGCCTCCCGCGTTGGCACCCGAGGTGGATTTTGTGCACGGTGACTATACGGCGCCGCTCGCATGTCAGGAGGGCAGTTTTGACCTACTGATCTCGCTGTTCGCGGGCCCGGTCTGGGATCACTGTCAGCGGTACCTCGCTCCCGGTGGGCTACTGCTCGCCAACGCGAGCCACGGAGATGCCAGCATCGCGGGACTCGACGCCAGGCTGCAACTGGTGGGCGTGGTGCAGCGTGACGCGGATCAGTGGAGCCTGGCAGACACGTCTCTCGACGAATACCTGATCCCCAAAAGGCCAGAGTTGGCGGATGCCGATCTGATCCGCGCGGACGGACGAGGGCTCCAATACACGAGGCCAGCCTGGGCATACTTGTTTCGGCTCGTCGTATAGCAGTGACGGCGACCACACGGGCCCACGTTGTGCATGGGTGCACTTTTCGCCCGACCGCGTTCGGCCACAGCGCCTTCGCTCGAGTCGAGGAGTGGCGCAGTGAGGATGGTGGCTCGAATTCGACCCACAGCCGCTTCTCGTACGTGGCGACACGGTGGTGAGTGGGGTGGGCATGGGTGGTCATGGGAGACTTGACGCCATGACTGACCCCAATGCCGACCTCGCGCTCGGCGGTCTCACCCTCGACGAGGCCGAACGCGAAATCTACGCCCACATCCTGTCCCGCAACCCCGAGCACGACTTCGACCCCAAGATCTCGCGAGTGCGTGAGGCGGTTGAACTGCTCGGAGACCCTCAACGCGCGTACAAGGTGGTCCACCTCACTGGCACCAACGGCAAGACCTCGACCGCCCGCATGATTGAGTCGCTGGTGCGCGAGCACGGGCTGCGTACCGGACTGTTCACCTCGCCGCACCTCACGAGCGTGCGCGAGCGGATCCAGATTGACGGCGAGCCCATCGCGCAGGACGAGTTCGTGCGCCTGTGGCACGACGTCGCGCCCATCATCCACATGGTCGATGCCAAGTCCGCTGAGAAGCACGGGCCGCGCCTGAGCTTCTTCGAGGTGCTGACGGTGCTCGCCTACGCCGCGTTCGCCGATGCGCCCATCGACGTCGCCGTGATCGAGGTCGGCATGGGCGGGGCCTGGGACGCGACCAACGTGGCCGACGGTGACGTCAGCGTCATCACCCGCGTGGCGCTCGACCACCAGCAGTGGCTGGGCGACGACCTCGCCGGCATTGCCCTGGAAAAGTCCGGCATCATCAAGCCCAACGCCACCGCGGTCATCGCCGAGCAATCGGAATCCGTCACCCCGGTGCTCATCAAGGCCGCCGCCGAGCGCGAGGCTCGCGCACTGTGGGAGGGCGACACCCTGGAGGTCGTCGACCGCCAGCCCGGCGTGGGTGGGCAGCTCGTGACGCTGCGCACTCCCGCCGCCCGCTATGAGGAACTCTTTGTGCCCCTGTACGGCGAGTACCAGGCGCACAATGCACTTCTGGCCGTCGTCGCCGTCGAGGCGCTACTCGCCGATGGTGGCCCACTCGCGGCGCTCAATGGTGAGACGCTCGAGGCCGGCTTTGCCGCCGTGACCTCGCCCGGTCGACTCGAGGCGGTTCGCACCTCGCCCATGATCCTGGTAGATGCCGCCCACAACCCCGCAGGCATCGACGCGCTCGTGGGCGCGATCGAGGAGTCCTTCGCGTTCGAGGCGCTCGTCGGCGTCGTCGGCATCCTGAGCGACAAGGACGCCGAGGGCATTCTGGCCGGACTCGAACCGCTGCTCGACGAGGTGGTCATCACCGCATCGGCGTCGGCACGGGCGATCCCCGTGGATGAACTCGCGGAGATTGCCGAGAAGCTCTTCGGCGAGGACCGTGTGCGTAGGTCGGAATCACTTCCCGATGCCCTGGATCAGGCCGTACAGCTGGCCGAGGCCGAGCACGACATGGGTGCCGGTGTACTCGTGGTCGGCTCGGTCACGGTGATCGCCGAGGCACGTGTGCTGTTAGGGGCGGACAAGCGCAAGGGAACGGGGCGCGCCCGGTGACCGACTCAACTGAGCCCACCCCACCCACGGGCGACGCGAATACGAACAACCCAGCCGCATCATCGGCCGACCAGGCGCCCGCAGGCGCTGAAAAGCCGCAGCGACCCGCGACCCTGACCTTCACCCAAGCAGTGTTGGGCCTGCAGGCCCTCGCGGCCCTGTTCGCGACGCTCGTCACGTGGGGACTGTCGCGCACCACCGAGGTCTCGCTGACCGCCGGATGGATCTGGGGCGGCGGCACCGTGCTGATGGTGGCGCTGTTCTACGTCGCGGGCAAGCAGAAGGAACGCTGGGGTCGTGTCGCGGGCTGGATTCTGCAGATTCCCATGATCGCCGCGGGCGTCATCCTTCCTGCTATTGCCGTCATCGGCGTGATGTTCTTGGTGCTGTGGATCATGGGGCTGCGCATCGGTGGTCGTATTGACCGTGAGCGCGCCGAACGGATCGAGGCGCAAGGTGAGGCTACAGTCGGGGACACGCGAGACGGCGAGGACGCTGGCGCAACAGGGGAGTGACGATGAGCACGTTCATGTGGAAGATGGCTGGTGCATTGGTCGCCGGGCTCATCGGTATGGGAATGCTGTTCTGGGCGCTGGAGAAGACCTCCCTGACGGCGCTCGCGGACGGTGGCAACGCCGAAACCGCGCGTGCGCCCTTCTCCGTCTACTTGGTGCTCTTTGCGGGCCTGCTACTGATCAACTTCTCGCTGTTCTACGCGGTGGTGCGGTGGTCCAGGTTCCTTCGTGAGCATCCTGAGACCAGCCAGATGCCGTTGTGGCTAGCGATCATCATCGTCGTCGTTGCCGCCAGCGCGCTGATTGCCGGCATCGCGATTCATGCCGCCTGGCTCAATGATCAGGACCCCGTGCCAACCACAGTCAACGAGGGGCTCATCCTCTACGAGGTCGTGATGGGCGCGCTCGTGCTGATCCCGCTGGTGCTCGTGGGGGTGCGGTGGGCGCCCGGGTACAAGCGGCAGGTCAGCGAAGCATAGATTTGGCTCGCTGAGCTACACCAGCACCACGGACTTCACGTCGTAGTTCGCGAGGACGTCGCGACCCGGCAGCGCCTCTATCTCCATCAGGAAACTAAAGCGCACGCTCGCCGCGCCGGCGGTGAGCAGCATCTTTGCCACTGCGGTCGCCGTGCCGCCGGTGGCGAGCACGTCATCCACGACCAGCACGTGCTTGCCGTCAATCCCCGACGGATTCATGACCAGTTCGCTCGCGCCGTACTCGATCGTGGCATCGGCCTCGAGGAGTTCGCCGGGCATCTTGCCCTTCTTGCGGATCATCGTCATGCCCACTCCAAGGTCCTGTGCGACCACCGGGGCGAAGATGAAGCCGCGTGCGTCGACGCCGGCCACGATGTCCACCTGCGTGCCGGCGACGGGCTTGAGGGCGTCGCACGCCTCCCGGAACTTCCGCGGGCTCGCCAGGATGGGCGAGATGTCGTAGAAGAGGATCCCTGGGACGGGGAAGTCGGGGTACGTGTCGAAGTCAGCGAGAGTGATCACGGGCTCCATCCTCCCATTGCTCCGGCGAAAGCAACCACGAGGTGAACATGGCGGCTCAGGGCGCCGGAAAACTAACCATTTGCTGAACGCTGGAGGGGGAGACGGGGGACGCGCACCGGGAATACTCATGCGGCTAGTAGGCTCGCGGACATGACTGAACGCACTCTGATCCTTGTCAAGCCCGATGGAGTCCGCCGCGGACTGTCCGGCGAAATCCTGCGTCGCGTCGAGGCAAAGGGCTACTCGCTCGTCGCCGTCGAGCTTCGCCACGCCACCCCTGAACTGCTCGCCGACCACTACGCCGAGCACGTGGGCAAGCCGTTCTACCAGCCGTTGGTCGACTTCATGATGGAGGGCCCGACGCTCGCCATCGTTGCCGAGGGCAACGGTGTCATCGAGGGCTTCCGCTCGCTCGCGGGCACCACCAACCCCACCTCCGCGGCTCCCGGCACCATCCGTGGCGACCTGGGCCGCGACTGGGGCCTGAAGGTCATGCAGAACCTGGTGCACGGCTCGGACTCCGAGGAGAGCTCGGCTCGCGAGATCGGCATCTGGTTCCCCAGCCTGTAGTCCGGCGGGGCAGCAAGGTCTAGGCGGGCACCCCCTCCCGGCTATGGCGCCCCACCCCCTATTGGTCCGATTTCGCACGCCCTGAGCCGCGCGTGCGCGCTGATGGTCCTTTTTGGCACGCTCTCGCGTCCGTACCCCCTGGCTTGCGTTGGATCGGGCGCACTTTCCCCTAGGCTGACACCGTGTATCTCAAGACGCTGACGCTTAGGGGCTTCAAGTCCTTTGCGTCGGCGACCACCCTAGAGTTTGAGCCGGGCGTCACCTGCGTGGTGGGCCCCAACGGGTCCGGCAAGTCCAACGTCGTGGACGCGCTCGCCTGGGTGATGGGTGAGCAGGGCGCCAAGACGCTACGCGGCGGCAAGATGGACGACGTCATCTTCGCGGGAACCTCCGGCCGTGCGCCGCTGGGTCGCGCCGAAGTCGCCCTCACCATCGACAACACCGACGGTGCGCTGCCCATCGACTACACCGAGGTCACGATCAGCCGCACGCTGTTCCGCTCGGGCGGCTCCGAGTACGCCATCAACGGCACCTCGTGCCGACTGCTGGACATCCAGGACCTGCTGAGCGACTCCGGCCTGGGCCGCGAGATGCACGTGATCGTCGGCCAAGGCCAGCTCGACGCTGTGCTGCGGGCCACCCCCGAGGAGCGCCGCCACTTCATCGAGGAGGCCGCTGGAATCCTCAAGCACCGCAAGCGCAAGGACAAGGCGCTGCGCAAGCTCGACGCGATGCAGGCCAACCTCACACGCGTTCAGGATCTCACCGGAGAGATCCGCCGCCAGCTCGGACCCCTGGGCAAGCAGGCGGAGGTCGCACGCCAAGCACAGACCATCCAAGCCGATGCGCGGGATGCCAAGTCTCGGCTTCTCGCCGACGACCTGTCTCAGTTGGGCAACTCCCTTGAGCAGGAGCAGGCCGACGAGACCGCACTGCTCGAACGCCGCGCCGCAGTCGAGAAGTCACTGGCTGAGATGCGTGACCGCCTCGCCGACCTGGAGCGAGCATCCGCCGAGGCGACTCCCGCGCTCACCAAGGCGAACGACACCTACTACCGCCTCAGCTCGATTCGTGAGCGGCTGCGCAACCTCGCCGCCCTCGCAGACGAGCGCGTGCGGATGTTGGGCTCCAACGTCGACCACTCGCCGCCCACCGACCTGGTGGACCTAGACGAACAACTCGAACGCGCGCGGGCGGCGGGCCAGGAACTTGCCGCCGAAGTCGCCGCGGCCGCGGAGGCACTCACCGCCGCCGAGGCAGGCCGAACCGATGCCGAGGCAGTGGCAGAGACGTCCGAGCGGCACCTGGCTAACCTGCTGCGCTCCGTGGCAGACCGCCGCGAGGGCGTGGCCCGTATTGCCGGCGACGTCGCCGCCCGGCGTTCGCGAGTCGAGGCCGCCGAGGCCGAGATCGGCCGCCTCAATGAGGCCCTCGCCGCAGCCATCAAGCGCGGAAACGATGCCACTACCGAGTTCCAGCACCTCGAGACGTCCGTTGCCTCAGTCGAGGACGGCGAGGAGGACCTCGACGAGGCACACGAGGCCGCCACCGAGGAATGGGAGGACGCCAAGAGCGCCCTTAGCGATCTCAAAGACAAGCTCAACACCGCGATGCGCGAGCGCGACACCTGGGCCGCCAAGGCCGAGGCTCTCGAGCTGACGTTGACCCGCAAGGATGGCGCAGGCGAACTCCTCGCCTCCGGATCACGTTCGGTGCGCGGCACGGTGGCCGCGCAGATTGACGTCGCGGCCGATGCTGAGGATGCCATCGCGGCGGCACTCAGTTCGCTTGCCGATGCCCTCGCGGTGGAAAGCGTAGAGGACGCGGTCGATGCGATTCGCTGGCTGCGCGACGAGGATGCCGGGCGCGCGGAGTTCCTCATCGGTGACTCCACCGCAACGGTCGACAACCCCAACGTGACGCTGCCCGATGGTGTGTCCTGGGCATCGGAGTTCATTTCCGGCTCGGGTGGCATCGTCGACACCGTCCGGGCCTTCCTTTCCGGTGTCGTGGTGGTCGACGACCTCGCCACCGCACGATCAGTGGTGAGCCAGCATCGTGACGTCGTCGCCGTCACGCGACGAGGGGACCTGCTGGGCTCGCGCAACGCCTCCGGTGGCGCGGGAGACGCGCCGTCCGTGCTGCACATGCAGGCCGCACTCGACGAGGCGAAGACCAAGCGCGCCGCCGCGACGGTGGTGGTTGAGGCCACGCAGTTCGAGACCCGTACGGCCGAGGAGCGCGAGTCAGCGGCCCGCTCGCATCACGGCATCACCATGGAACGACTGAACGAGTCCGACGCACGCATGGCGGCCGTCGCCGAACAGCTGGGTCACTTTGGCGCCCAGGCCCGCGCCGCGAAGGGGGAGGCCGAGCGGCTCACCGTGCAACTCGAGGAGGCCGCGGTACGCATTGCCGGCGACCAGGAGACGCTCACCGGCCTCACGGAACGACTCGCGGCAGCGCAGGCAGCACCCGAGCAGACCGAGACCGACACCATCGCGGCCCAGGCGCAGCGCGACACCCACGCTCAGGACGCGGTCGCGGCCCGTGCCCGAGAGACAGAGGCTCGACTCGCGTTGCGCACCGCCGAGGAGCGCGCACGTGCCCTGACCGCCCGAGCGGAGTCCCTGGAACGTGCGGCCACGGCCGAGCGCGACGCCCGCGCCCGAGCGGAAGAGGCGGCCAAGCGCCGCGAGCGTCAGGCTCAGGCCGCGCGCGAGGTCATCCAAGGCGCCAACGAGACGCTCGCCCAGATTGACGTGTCCGTCCAACGCGCAGACGATGCGCGGGCGGCCGCCGAGCAGGCGCGCACCGAGCGCTCGGGGCAGCTGTCCGAGGTGCGCCGAAGTGTCGAGGAGTACGCCGAGGAATATCGCCGTCTGACCGACGACGCCCACAAGGACGAGGTGGCGCGCGCGCAACAAAAGGTGCGCCTCGAGCAGCTTGAGCAGCGCGCCATCGATGAGCTCGGCGTGGATCCCAAGCAACTGATCGAGGAGTTTGGGCCCCACTTGCCGGTGCCGCGGCGACGCGACGATGCGGCGGGCACCGGTGCCGAGGGTACGGAAGTCGTTGGGGTCACCGAGGAAGGCGACGCCTCGGGTGTGCCGTATGTGCGCGAGCAGCAGGAGAAGCGGCTCCGGCAGGCAGAGCGCGCGATGAACCAGCTGGGCCGAGTGAACCCGCTCGCACTTGAGGAGTTCGCGGCGCTCGAGGAGCGACACAAATTCCTCACCGACCAACTCGCGGACGTCAAGAAGTCGCGCGAGGACCTCATGGAGATCGTCCGCGAGATCGACGAGCGGGTTGAGCAGATCTTTGTCGAGGCGTACAACGACACCGCGGCGCAGTTCGAGCGCATTTTCCCGCGCCTGTTCCCCGGCGGCGAGGGAAAATTGATCCTCACCGACCCGGCGAACATGCTGACCACGGGGCTCGAGGTCGAGGCGCGTCCGGCTGGCAAGAAGGTCAAGCGGCTGTCGCTCCTGTCCGGCGGTGAGCGCTCGCTCACCGCGGTCGCGCTGCTGGTGTCCATCTTCAAGGCGCGCCCCAGCCCGTTCTACGTGATGGACGAGGTTGAAGCCGCGCTGGACGATGTCAACCTGGGCCGGCTGCTGGAGATCTTTACGGAACTACAAGAAGACAGCCAGCTGATCGTCATCACGCACCAGAAACGCACGATGGAAATCGCGGATGCGCTGTACGGCGTGACGATGCGTGGGGACGGTGTCACCACCGTGATCAGCCAAAGGCTCAAGGAGTCTGAGTAGCTTCCGGTCCAGAACGGACCAGCAGCACACCGACACGCCCCCGGGACGTGCGACATCGGACCAATGGGGGGGACGTGCGGCGGTTTTGGGCTAGTAGTCGTGTCAGTTGCGGCTAAACCCTTACGTTGACGGGGCAAACCCTATAGACTCGCACCCGACGTCGTAGTAGCCGTCGCCGTTCACCGTCGCGGTGAGCGCGCTCCGATCGCTCGCACTACGATCCCGATCCGGTAGCCACCAAGCCGCGTCAGGGAGAGCCACTCACCCCCAGCAGTCAATCTCTGCCTGCGCGCATGGAACAGAGTAGAGCTCTCCTGCGTTCCCCAAACAGGGAAGGCCGGTAGGCGGCCGCCGGGAAGTTGGCGCCCAAAAGCCACCCTTTCTGGGGGCTTGCGCAACGGCTGATCGCGAGAGACGATTTGTCCTATATGAGAAGTGTCTAGGTCCGAAGGAGTGGTAAATGTTCACGAACATGGAGTCAACGCTCACCATCGCGTTTATTTTGTCCGCCATCGTGTTCATCGCGGCCGTCGCCGCTGAGGGCCGTGGGCAGCACCTGCTGAGGGTCATCCTCGGACTCGAGGGTGAACGAGGCAAGGAACAACTCTTTGCCGATGTGGAGCGCGAGGACAACAACCTGCGACTCGTGACCGACATGTCACGTCTCGAGGAGTTCAGCCGCGACACCACCGAAATTGAAGTGGCCGCTGCGATCGAAGCAGAGCTCAAGCGCGGCAAGGGAAACGCCGCAGCCTGAGCGTCGACGTGACGCAAACGGCTCGCACCTGACACACTGACGCCGTGGATATTTCATGGATTCCTGGTGACCAGGACGCAATCGTCGCCGCAATTGCCGGCGTCGCCATTCTTGTCGCGGGTGCCGCGGTCTTCGTCACGAAGAGTCGTGACCGCCGAGACCTCGATAAATTCACGCCGCCGGCCAAGCCGAGTGATGATGTCACCACGCCCCCGGCGGGTGCCGAGGCTCCCTCAGGCACCGCGCCAGCACAGCCAGACGTCCAGCCTCCGGCACCCAAGGGTGACCGTCCCGAGGATCCAGACGCCCGCTTCGCGCGACTGCGATCCCGCCTCGGCGGCGGCCTAGGAGCCGGCCTCCTCTCCATCTTTGGACGCGGCAAACTCGACGCCAATGCCTGGGACGAGTTGGAAGAGACGCTCCTCCTCGCGGACGTGGGCCCGGCCGCCACGGACGACATCCTCGCGGCGCTCAAGACCCGGCTGACCCGCGAGCCCGACGTGGAGCCCAAGCGGGCCCTGCACGACGCACTCCTCGACATCGTCGACCCCACGCTGGACCGTTCCCTCTCGCTCGGGACACCCGGCGCGGCGGAGGGCACCACCGCGATCGTGGTGGGCGTCAACGGAGTGGGCAAGACCACGACGGTGGGCAAGATTGCTCGCGTGCTGGTCGCCGAGGACTACTCGGTGGTGCTCGGTGCCGCGGATACGTTCCGCGCCGCGGCTGCCGATCAGCTCGAGACCTGGGGTTCTCGCGTGGGCGTGCCCGTCGTGCGCTCGCACAAGGAGGGCGCGGATCCCGCGTCGGTCGCCTTCGAGGCCGCCGACAAGACGCGTACCGATGGGGCGGACGTGCTCCTGGTCGACACCGCCGGCCGCCTGCAGAACAAGGCTGGACTCATGGACGAGCTCGGCAAGATCGTGCGCGTGGTGTCCAAGGTGCGCCCGCCCAGCGAGGTGTTGTTGGTTCTCGACGCGACGACCGGGCAAAACGGTCTCAGCCAAGCGCGCATCTTTGGCGAGGTGGCGCCGCTTACCGGGATCATTCTGACCAAGATGGACGGCACAGCCAAGGGCGGCATCGTCATCGCCGTGCAGCGCGAACTCGGCGTGCCCGTGAAGTTCCTGGGGCTAGGCGAGGGCGTCGACGACCTGGCTCCATTTGATCCGCAGCAGTTCGTCGACGGCCTACTGGGCGAGTAGGGGAGCACCATGCCTGAGATTCCCGCAAACTGGTACGACGACGGCTCGGGGCGACTGCGCTATTGGGACGGCCAAGCCTGGACCGAGCACTTCGCGGACACGTACGTGCCTCCGGCCCCTGCGGCACCTCCTGCCGGTCAGGCCCCACCCGCGCAGCAGGCTCAGCACTACCAGCAGGCTCCGCTCGCCGAGCAGGCCGTCGATGCTCAGCAAGCCTCACCGCCCGCTCAGGGCTTCGGCCCCGCGCAACCCTCGGCGGCAGCGACCCCGCAGAGCTACGCGCCTCAGTCGTGGGCCGATGCACCCGGAACGCACGAGCATGCCGGGCCGACGTACGCCGACGGTCAGGTTGGCGCCTATTCCGACCCGTTCGCTATGCCGCCGCGTCAAGATGCCCACCACGCCGCAGCGTCTGCGCCGCGAAAGAAACTCCCCGGCTGGGGGCTCGCGCTCATCATTGTGGGTGTTCTCGCCGTCATTGGTGTGATCGTCGGCGTCATTGTGCTGATCGTGGTCGCGGTTCGTGGCGCGGCGGACCTCAACGACTCGGTCTTCGACGACTTTGAGGACCCCTACGCCGCGGCGTTGCCCTACGAGCTCGAGTCCGTCTATTGGGAACTCGACGCCGCGTACCGCGAAGACTCTTGCCCCGCGCTCATGGCCGTGACGACCCCCAACTACTTCGAGTCGCTCGGGCTCGACCCCACGTCGTGCGTCGATGTGTTTAACCTCGACGAGGAGGAGACCGGGTTTGAGGGCACCCCCGAGTCGGGTGACATCCTGGGCAGTCACGCCACACTGACGGCCTACGAGACGTATGCCCTGGACGGCGAGTTCTATGGCGGCGAGGCGGTCTACACCCTCGTGAACATCGACGGCGAATGGCTGTTCGATTCGCTCGAGTACCCCGAGGACTAGCCGTTCGCTACCGACGCGCCGGGTAACTGCGCCCGCGACTCGCCATGCGGAATGTCCGTATTTCGCCCCCCTCGCAACACACCTTTTACCGCAGTGGCTCGTTTGTAACGCTCCCGAAACATTGGGGCCGTTCGCGCGAAACAGTTCTACGCGACTCTGTTTCTTGACTAGCCGAGTGGCTGGGAAAAGGAGAAAACGGAACATGGATAGCGGCAACATTGCATGGCTGCTGACTTCCGCTTCACTCGTGCTACTGATGACGCCTGCACTGGCGTTGTTCTACGGTGGCATGTCGCGAAGCAAGTCAGTCCTGAACATGATGATGATGAGCTTCGGCGCGATGGCAGTCGTCGGCGTGGCTTGGATCTTCGTCGGAAACGGCATTTCAGTAGGCGAGTCGATGGCGGGAGGGCTCTTCGGAAACCCCACCTCGGACCTCTTCCTCAACGCCTCTTGGGTCTCCGGTGACGGCGAGGCACTCATCTCGACAGGCTTCGGCGCTACCTTCGCCATCATCACCGTCGCGCTGATCTCGGGGTCGATCGCCGACCGCGCCAAGTTCAGCGCCTGGCTCGTCTTCTCCTTCCTGTGGGCGATCCTCGTCTACTCGCCCGTCTCGCACTGGGTCTGGGGCGGCGGAATCCTCAGCGACGCAGGTCCAATCTTCAACGAAGACTGGTTCCCCCAGGACTTCGCCGGTGGAACCGTGGTGCACATTAACGCTGGTGTCGCCGGCCTGGTTCTCGCGCTTCTGCTCGGTGTCCGCAAGGGCTTCGGCAAGGAGCCCTTCAAGCCTCACAACCTTCCCTTCGTCATGATCGGTGCAGCACTGCTCTGGTTCGGCTGGTTCGGATTCAACGCCGGTTCGGCCTTCGCCGCCGACGACTCGGCTGCCGCCGCCTGGGTGAACACCACCGCAGCAACGGTTGCCGCCATCCTCGGTTGGTTGCTCGTTGAGAAGATCCGCGACGGCAAGGCCACCTCGCTTGGTGCCGCGTCCGGTGTGGTCGCTGGTCTGGTCGCCATTACGCCTGCCGCAGTCGCGGTGGACCCGTGGGGCGCGCTGGTCATCGGTGTTCTCGCCGGTGTGTTCTCGTCGCTCGCCGTTGGCCTGAAGTACAAGTTCGGATATGACGACTCGCTCGACGTCGTGGGTGTCCACCTGGTCTCTGGTCTCTGGGGCACCGTGGCCATCGGTCTTATCGGTACCACCACGTTCGGTGCCTGGGACGGACTGTTCCTCGGGGGCGGCTTCGGCGGCCTCTGGGCCCAGATCGTTGCGGCCGGCGTCACCATCGCCTACTCCGCAGTCGCTACGCTGATCATTGGTCTGGCAATTAAGCACACCATGGGCTTCCGAGTCTCCGAGGAGATCGAAGTTGCCGGAATCGACCTCGCCGAACACGGCGAGACCGCATACGAGGAGGCTAAGTAACTATGAAGCTAGTCACAGCAATCATTCAGCCGCACCGCGTTGACGAAGTTCGTGCAGCCGTCGAGGCCGCCGGTGTCAAGGGTGTGACGGTCTCCGAGGCAGCCGGCTACGGTCGCCAGAAGGGCCACACCGAGGTCTACCGCGGTGCCGAATACACGGTCGACCTGGTTCCCAAGACTCGTCTTGAGATCCTCGTTGAGGACGCCGATGCTGCGGTCGTGACGGAGGCCATCGTCTCCGCCGCACAGACTGGCAAGATCGGTGACGGCAAGGTCTGGACGGTGCCCGTCGACGACGTGGCTCGCGTCCGTACCGGCGAGCACGGCGCAGACGCGCTGTAACCGCACCGCTACACATCACACCAATGGAGCCCCACGCTAGCGACGCTCGCGATGGCTCCCACGCTGAGGTCCCGCATCCTTCTGGGGTGCGGGACCTCAAGCGTGAGCGGCGCGAACTCGCCGCCGAGCTTTACCGTGACAAGGTGTCGGGCCCGGCCCGACGCCTTGCACTGTCCGGACTCGCGTTCACCCGCCTCGCCGAGCACTGGAACCTGATCACCGACGGCCTCACCGAGGGTGCGACGCTTGGCGCCGTGGGCAGCATCGGACGCGGCGACGCGGGACCCGAATCCGACCTCGACCTGGTGCTGATCCACGACGGCAACACCTTCTCGAAGGAGGAGCTGGCCGACCTCGCGGAGCGCCTCTGGTATCCCATCTGGGACGCTGGCCTTGAGCTCGACTACTCGATGCGGTCAATCACCGAGTGTCGCCAGGTGGCGTCCAAGGATCTTGCCGCTGCAGCCGGGCTGCTCGACCTGCAGGCCATCGCCGGCGATGACGCCCTCGCCAAGCAGGCACGCGCCGCGATCTACCAGGACTGGCGCTCGGCAGCACGGAAGCGCTTCCCTGAACTTCTCAGCAATTCCCGCGCCCGTGCCGAACGGCATGGCGAGCTCGCCTACCTGATCGAGCCGCACCTCAAGGAGTCCCGTGGTGGACTGCGCGACTGGATGAGCCTCAAGGCGCTGTCCGCCACCTGGCTGACCGACAAACCCCACGGCGCGGTCGATGCTGCTGGCAACTACCTTCTGGACGTCCGTGACGCGATTCAGACCGTGACGGAGCGGCCGCAGAACGTGCTGGGCCGTCACATCGCGGGCGACGTCGCGGACTTACTGGGCGAGTCCGATGCCGACGACGTGCTGGCCAAGCTTGCCGAGGCCGGCCGCACCATCGCCTATGCGCTGGACACGACGGAGCGAGGCGCTCGCCGCTCGCTTGAGCGCTCCGGCATTGGCTCGCGAGGATGGAAGGCTCGCCGCCGTGGCGGCCCGCCCCGTCACGTACCGGTGGCTACCGGACTGATCGATGTGGACGGTGAGCTCGCCCTCGCGCCGGACTATGACGCGACCGCCGATGCACTGTTGCCGTTGCGCGCCGCCGCAACGGCCGCACAGACCGGGCTCACCTTCACCCCGAACCTGCTGGTCACCCTGGAGAAGTGCCCGGACCTGCCGGAGCCGTGGCCTCACGAGGCCCTCGAGTACCTCCGCGACCTGTTGGGAGCGAGCGCGCATCTGGTGTCCGTGTGGGAGGCGATCGACCTCGCGGGGCTCGCCGTGCGGTGGCTGCCCGAGTGGGAGGGGGTGCGCAACCGTCCTCAGCGCAGTCCCGTGCACCGCTACACCGTGGACCGTCACTCCATCGAGGCGGTGGTGCTCGCGGGTAAGGCGCGCAGGCACGTCGAGGACGCAGATCTGCTGGTGTTCACCGCGTGGCTGCACGACATCGGCAAGCGCGCCGGGGCGACCAACCATTCACTCGACGGCGCAGACCTGATTCCCAGCATCGCGAACCGCCTTGGGTTGTCAAAAGACTTCGCGCACGACATCGAGGTCCTCGTGCGCCAGCACCTGACCCTCGCGCAGTTCGCCACCACGCGGGACCTGGACGACCCGCAGACCGTGGCTGACCTGCTTGCCGCCGTCGAGGGACGCGAGGACCTGCTCGAGGTGCTCCGCGCACTCACCGAGGCAGACGCCAAGGCGGCTGGCCCCAAGGCCTGGACGACCTGGCGCGAGACGCTCATCTCTGACTTGACGCACCGTGCCAAGCAAGCCCTCACCCACGGCCACCTGGACGGTGAGAACCTCCCCCCGGCATCGGCCGATCTTGACCCGCCAGCCGTGGATCCAGGAATCGTGGACCAAGCCCAGGTGCCGCCCCAGGTAGGCTAGAACGCAAGTCTTTTCTGAAAGGGCACCAGTGTTCGCAAACCTCTCCGACCGTCTGACATCGACCTTCCGCAACCTGCGCGGGAAGGGACGCCTCTCCGAGGCCGACATCGACGGCACCATTCGTGAAATCCGTCGCGCCTTGCTCGATGCCGACGTCGCCGTTCCCGTGGTCCGTACCTTTACTGGCAACATCCGCGAGCGCGCGCTCGGCATGGAAGTCTCCGAGGCCCTCAATCCGGGCCAGCAGGTCGTCAAGATCGTTAACGAGGAGCTCGTCGCGATCCTGGGTGGCGAAACCCGCAACCTCAAGTTCGCGAAGAACGGCCCCACGGTCATCATGCTTGCGGGTCTGCAGGGTGCCGGAAAGACCACGCTGGCCGGAAAGCTTGCGCACAACCTCAAGCAGCAGGGGCAGACGCCGCTGCTCGTGGCCGCCGACCTCCAGCGCCCCAACGCCGTCACGCAGCTCCAGGTGGTCGGTGAGCGTGCTGGCGTGCCGGTGTTTGCCCCCGAGCCCGGTGTCACCCGCGAGGGCGAGAAGCAGCGGGGCAACCCCGTCAAGGTCGCCAAGAAGGGTCTCAAGGAGGCCCAGGCCAAGCAGCACTCCGTGGTGATTGTCGACACCGCCGGCCGCCTTGGTGTTGACGCCGAGCTCATGAAGCAGGCGGGGGACATCCGCAAGGCAATTGAGCCCAACGAGGTCCTGTTCGTCATCGACTCGATGATCGGTCAGGACGCGGTCAACACGGCCAAGGCGTTCCAAGATGGCGTGGACTTCACGGGCGTCGTGCTCACCAAGCTAGACGGTGACGCGCGCGGTGGTGCCGCACTGTCCGTCGCAGAGGTCACCGGCCGACCCATCATGTTCGCCTCCACCGGTGAGAAGCTCGACGAGTTCGAGGTGTTCCACCCCGACCGTATGGCCTCGCGCATCCTGGACATGGGTGACGTGCTGTCGCTCATCGAACAGGCCGAGAAGGCTTTCGATGAGGATGAGTCCAAGCGCATGGCGGATAAGGTCGCCAAGGGGGAAGATTTCACCCTCAGCGACTTCCTGAGCCAGATGCAGCAACTCAAGAACATGGGCTCCATGAAGAAGATGCTGACCATGCTTCCGGGCATGGGTCAGATGCGCGACCAGATCGACAACTTCGACGAGGCGGAGCTGGTGCGGACCGAGGCGATGATCCAGTCGATGACTCCCGCCGAGCGTGACAATCCCAAGATCCTGAACGGCTCGCGCCGCCTGCGCATCGCCAAGGGTTCCGGAACGTCGGTCGCCCAGATCAATACCTTGGTCAAGCGTTTTGGCGACGCCCAGCAGATGATGCGTGCCATTGGCAAGGGCGGCGGGATGCCGCAGATGCCCGGTGCCGGCGGAGGTCCGGGTGCGTACGGCGGCATGCCCGGCGGCAAGAAGTCTCGCGGCAAGCAGGCCCCCCAGCGCAAGGTCAAGGGCAAGAGCGGCAACCCGGCCAAGCGCGCTCAGCAGGAGGCCGCGGCCAAGTCAGGGGCGAACTCGGCGCCCGCGGGCAGCGCGTTCGGCCTGGGCACCGCGCCGGAGCCCAAGGACGTGGACCCGACCCAGTTGAACGCCGACCTCGGCAAGTACCTGGGACGTTAGGCGCCCTGTGGCCCGCCTTCATCTGACCGGCACCGTGGTGGTCGACGCCGCCACGCAGCACGATGAGGCGTGGGTGGAGGACGGTCACATTACGTTCACGCGGCCAGTGACGGCCGATGCTGGGGCTAGCGGCACCACGACGCAGAACGAACCCTGGGTGGAGATTTCCGGGGTGGCGATTCCCGGGCTGGTGGACGTCCACTGTCACGTCGGGCTGGACTCGGGTGGAGCCGTCGACCCGGAACTCGCGCTCAAGCAGGCCACTGTGGACCGCGATGCTGGCACGCTGCTGATTCGGGACGCCGGGTCACCCATCGACAATTCCTTTGTCCAGGCCCATGAGGACCTGCCGCGGCTGATTCGCGCGGGTCGCTTCATCGCCCGTCCCAAGCGCTACCTGCGCGGCTACGGCCGCGAGATCGAGGTGGAGGACTTGGTGCGCGTGGTGGTTGAGGAGGCCAAGCGCGGCGACGGCTGGGTCAAGATCATCTCTGACTGGATTGACCGCGACACCGGTGACCTGGAACCGCTGTGGCCCGCTGACCTGCTTGCGGAGGCCATCGCCGCCGCCCATGCGTTGGGGGTTCGGGTGACGGCCCACACGTTCGCCACGGAGAGCATCGACCCTCTGCTGGACGCACGCATCGACTGCATCGAGCACGGCACGGGCATGACTCGCGGGCAGATGGAGCGGGCCGCGGCAGCCGGGGTGCCGGTGGTGCCCACCCTGCTGCAGGTGGCCAACTTCGAGAACTACGCGGCCCAGGGGAGAGCCAAGTTTCCTGCCTATGCCGAGCGCATGCAGCGCATGTACGACAATCGTTTCGCTCAAGTGAGGGCCTTCCGTGACGCGGGACTGACGCTGTTGGTAGGCACCGATGCCGGCGGCACCATCGGCCACGGCGCGATCGCCGAGGAGGCCGAGCTGATGGTCGAGGCGGGCATTCCCGCTGCCGAGGTCGTCGCCGCGGCCTCCTGGTCAGCCAGGCATTTCCTGGGTGCACGTGGCCTCACCGAGGGCGCCAGCGCGGATCTAGTGATCTACCCACGCGACCCGCGCCGAGACATCACTGCCTTGCGTGAGCCCGCGACCATTGTGCTGCGGGGAAGCGTCGTGGCGAGTGCAGGATCCGGAGCCTAGCGAGACCGTGCAATCCGCACGGCGCTCGTAGACGAACCGTCTTCATACCTAGGAGGACCATATGTCCGCAATCGACGTGGGGCGTGAACGCGCGAATCGCGCTGCCCGACGGAGCGTATGGTCCGACGCGTTGGAGGCCGCGATGTGGCTTGCTGCGATCACCGGCATTGCGTTCATGATCGCCAGCGGCGGATTTACCGTGGCGACCGCTGCGAACTGGTGGAACACGTTGGGTCGCGCCATCGGCATCGTCGCCGCGGTGATGATGATGACGCAAGTGTTGTTGGCCTCGCGGGCACCGTGGATCGAGAAGGTCATTGGTCACGACCGTGCGATCGCCAAGCACACCCGTCTGGGCAAGGTAGCGATCTTGCTGATGTTTGTGCACCTCATCCTGATGACGGCGACGACCGCGGCCTTCGACGACCGATCATTCGTTGAGCAGACCATCAGGTGGCAGGACTACGGCTGGTTCATGCTATTCGCGCAGATCGCGTCCGTGAGCTTCCTGGTGGTGCTGGTGACGTCGCTCACGGCTGTCCGGTTGCGCTGGCGATACGAACGCTGGCACGCGGTCCACCTGCTGGTCTATGTGGGTGTGGCCTTCGCCGTCCCGCACCAGTTCCTCGAGGGGACCACCTTTGTAGGCGGGGGCGTGGCGTGGTGGTTCTGGGCAGCGTTGTGGACCGTGAGCATCGGTTCGTTCGTCGTCTATCGACTGATACGCCCGCTGCTCCTGACCGGCAGGCATCACCTCACTGTCGAGTCCGTCGACACGCTGGGGGACGGCTCGACGTCCGTCACAATCGCCGGGCGCGACGTGGCCCGATTGCGCGCCCAGGCTGGTCAGTTCTTTCTGTGGCGCTTCCTCAGTCCTGGGCTGCGCTGGCAGTCGCACCCCTATTCGCTGTCCGCGGCACCCGGCGACCGCCTCCGGATCACCGTGAAGGCCTCGGGAGATGGGTCCGGACGCGTGGCGGAGGTGCCGGTCGGGACACGCGTGATGATTGAGGGTCCGCTCGGCATCTTTACCCACTCGCGGCGCGCCAAGTCGGCACTCCTGCTGGTCAGCGCGGGCATCGGCATCACCCCGGTACGTTCCATGCTTGAGGCCGTCGAGCCCGGCGATGACTGCACGGTGGTGGTGCGGGTGCGCTCGCGCGCCGAGGCGCCGTTGCTCGACGAGGTGGAGGAACTCGCAAACGCCAGAGGCGCCACGCTGCACGTGCTCGAGGGCCAACGCGGTGCGACCTGGGGTACCGCTGAGTTGCCGGCGAGCATCGGCCAGTTCGTTGCCGATCCCGCCGCCACCGACGTCTATGTCTGTGGCCCGCCCGGTTGGTCGACGGTCGTTGCGGCCGATGCTGCCGCGGCTGGCGTGCCCGCCGAGGCAATACATCGCGAAGAGTTTGGGTGGTAGAGATGAAGACATCGAGAAAGCTCATGGTGGGCGGAGCCTCCGTGGTGATCCTAGGTGCAGGATTCGCGGCGGCGCCCGAGGCGGCGGTTCTGGAACTCACCGACCCGGGTGCGGAGACGGCCTCGGGTGCGACCGACCAGCCCACCACTGAAGCCACCGCGGCTCCCGACACCTCGCCCGTACCCGAAACCTCAACGCCCCCGGACGTCAGCGAGGAAGCCGCGGACGGCACCTACCCAGGCCCCGTCGTCACCAACATCCGCGGGGACTACCAACTGCAGATCGTGGTGGTCGACGCAGTGGTGACCGACGTGGAGTTCCTCGCGGCGGGCACCGAGGCCGCCGAGTCCGTTTCCATTAACGCCAGGGCACTGCCTATTCTTCGCGAGGAGATCCTGGAGGCCCAGGACTGGGACGTGGACTACGTCAGCGGCGCCTCGTTCACCTCGCCGGCAATGGTCGAATCCGCACAGGGCGCGTTCGACGACGCCGGCCTATAGGCCATGAGGGAATCACTCAAGCGTCGCGTAGTCACCGCGATGACCATGGACTTCACGCTGGACGTGCCGGCATCCGTATCCGACGACGCCCTCGACACGGTGATGCCCTTTATCGAGTCCGACCTGCAGTGGGCGGACTCCATCTTTAGCCTCTACAAGCCCGACTCCGAACTGTCACGGCTGGGGCGTGGCGAGGCCAGCATCGGCGACTGTGTGCCCGCCGTCGCGGAGGTGCTCGACCTGTGCGAAAAGTACCGCGACGAGACGGGCGGGGCTTTTGATGCCCGCCGCCCCGATGGGGTGATCGACCCCACCGGCATCGTCAAAACCTGGGCCATGGAACGGGTGCGATGGCGGTTCCCACTCCTGGGAGCATCGGCGTGGCTGTGGGGATGTGCCGGTGACGTGTCCGCCCAGGGGCGGCCGGATGCCACGGCGCCGTGGCGTGTAGGCATCGCAGACCCGCGCGGTACTGGCGCCACTGTCGACGCGATCGAGCTCGGCACTGCTGTTGCTGTGGCCACCTCGGGTACGGCTCACAGCGGAGCACACATCTGGGACCCACGCCGGGGAAGCGCGGCACACCACTACGCGCAGGTCTCTGTGGCCGGAGGCGATGTGGTGCAGTGCGATGCGTGGGCGACGGCCATCATGGCGGGAGGACGCAAGGTCGCGCTCGCGGCGCAAGCCGAGGGGTTGCATGTGCTGACGTGCTCGGCGCGCGAGGGCAAGATCTTCGCGGAGCGCAGTCCCGGGTGGCCGCGGATTGCCCCCTAGACACCCTCCCAGTGCGGTACGTGGAACAGCCTTCAGGCTCGACGCCGAGGTCCCCGGCTCCTTCGAGTAGTGTGCGGGCCAGGAAAGCCAGCCCCAGCATCGGCCGGCGTGTGTGCTGTGGTTGCCCAGTGCCCTGGCGATCTGGCACAATAGGGCGCTGGTGATTGTGGCCCTCTAACCCACATGAACCAATTCGTCTTGCTAGCGACATCGTCCGATTTCCCCGGACGATGGGTGCCGGCTCACACCGAATAACAAGGAGATACAGCTATGGCTGTCAAGATTCGTCTGAAGCGTTTTGGTAAGAAGAAGGCGCCTTTCTACCGCGTCGTCGTCATGGACGGCCGCGCGAAGCGCGACGGTAAGGCCCTCGAAGAGATCGGCATTTACCACCCGCTGAACAACCCCTCGATCATCGAGATCAACTCCGAGCGCGCGCTGTACTGGCTCTCGGTTGGCGCACAGCCTTCCGACCAGGTGCGCAAGCTGCTGACCCTCACGGGCGACATGGGCATCCACCAGGGTGACAAGAACGCCAAGAGCACCGTTGAGCTCTCCGCTGGCAAGGCCAGCGCCGAGGACCAGATCAAGGCTCACGCTGACGCCGCCGAGAAGCTCAAGGCCGCCAAGGCCGAGGAGAACGAAAAGGCCAAGAAGGAAGCCGAAGCAGAAGCTAAGGCTGCCGAAGAGGCTGCCGCAGCAGAGGCC
This sequence comes from Demequina aurantiaca, assembly GCF_000975135.1. Lineage (GTDB taxonomy): Bacteria > Actinomycetota > Actinomycetes > Actinomycetales > Demequinaceae > Demequina > Demequina aurantiaca. The sequence goes on from NZ_BBRF01000001.1 coordinate 1,679,445, forward strand.
AGGGCCGCTGACGAGGCAAAGGCCGCCGAGGCAGAGGAGGCTCCTGCAGAGGAAGCCGCCGCTGAAGAGGCGCCTGCCGCCGACGCCGCAGAGGCCGAGGAGAAGTAACCGTGACCCTCGACGCCCTGGAGTACCTGGTCCGTAGCATCGTCCGCAACCCGGACGACGTGCGCGTCACCGAGCGCTCCGGGCGTCGGGGAACCACGCTCAACGTGGTGGTTCACCCCGACGACCTTCCCCGCGTGATTGGTCGTCGCGGACGCACGGCGTCCGCCATCCGCACCGTCGTGGAGGCCATTGCCCGCGACGACGTGAGGGTCAATATTGTGGACGTAGCCCCGCGCTAACCGGCTACCCGCGCTCCAGCACCACCCCCGGGTACGCAACACCACCCGCGGAGCAGAGTGCCCGCTAGCGGCGGAAGAACTCTCCCGCACGCTTGGTCGACAGCAGCAGGATGATCAGTAGCGCGAACGCAATGGACAACCCCAGTTGGAAGACCGGCGGATTGCTCACGGCGAACCACGCGTACACGTCCGTGGCAATGCGAACCAGCATCACGATGATGATGAGTACTCGCATGATGCGAGATCCGCGTGCGAGCGCCATCGCCAGCAACGCCATAATGACGCCAAAGAAGATGGAACCCCACGCATAGGCCGTGCCGTCGCCGCCACTCTCGGCAGCAGACAGATCTATCTGGCGCGTGAGGACGAGCACGCCACCGACGATGCTGCCAAGGGCGAAGATCCACATCAGGACCACGACAAAGGTGACACTCGCTGGACGAGTTGCGACTGAACTCATGATTCTCCCCGTTTCGGCACGGTGCCGTTTTCTCGATAGTACTGCCGCCAGCGCCGCTGCGCACGGGGAAAATCAGTGGTTACGAGGCGCGTTAGCGGCGGAAGAACGCTGAGGCGCGCTTGGTGGTCAGGAACGCGATGATGCCGAGTGCGAAGAGCAACGAGACGACGAGCACGATGACGTTGGCGTCCTCGACACTGACCAAGGCGTAGACGTCCAGGACGGCCCGAATCGCCATTGTCGCAATAACGAGGAAACGCACCAGGCGCGACCCACCGGACAGCGCGACGGCGAGGATCGCCATGAACAGTCCAATGCCCAGCGAGATCCACCCGTAGAGGGCGCCATCGCCGTCCGCGGTCGCACTACTGGGATTCGCGACGGCCCACAGTAGGAGCCCGCCACCCACTGCACTGCCGAGTGCGGAGAGCCACATCAACACGACGACGAGGGTGACGCTACCTGGACGTACTGCTGTCGAACTCATGACTCTCCCCTTTTTCAGGCACGATGACGTTTTTTCGATAGTAGTGCGCGCAACGTCTCCGCGCGCGGGTGATTTAGGCTTGAGTCATGAAACTTACTGTTGCCCGCATCGGCCGAGCGCACGGACTCAAGGGCGAGGTAACTGTCGAGTTGCACACCGACATCCCCGAGGAGCGGCTCACGGCGGGCGCGACGTTCGACACGGAGCCCGTCGCTGCGGGGCCGCTGACTGTCGTCAAGACGCGCACCCAGGCGGGCCGCTGGTATGTCGTGTTTAAGGAGATCAACTCCCGCGAGTTCGCCGATGCCGCGCGAGGCGCGGAACTAGTGATCGAGGGGGACGAGTCCGACGAGGATGACGCCTGGTACATCCACGAACTCGTGGGGCTCGCCGTAGTGCGTCCCGACGGCACCGAGGTGGGCAAGGTCGTCGACCTGCAGTCGATGCCGGCTCAGGATTTGCTGATTGTGAAGCAGGCAAGCGGTGAACGAGCCATGATTCCGTTCGTTGATGAGTTTGTTCCGGAGGTGGACATCGACGGTGGCCGGGTGGTTATTACGCCACCGTATGGATTGCTGGCTGGCGAGGAGCCCGAGGCGACCGGCGAGACCCACGGCAACGCCAGTGGCGACGGTGACAACTGATGCGCATTGACGTCGTCACGATTTTCCCGGAGTTCTTTGGCGTTCTCGACGTGTCCCTGCTGGGCAAGGCACGCCAGGCGGACCTGGTCGAGACCCACGTCCACGACCTACGCAATTGGACCACCGACAATCACAAAACGGTCGACGACTCGCCCTTCGGCGGCGGCGCTGGCATGGTCATGAAAGCCGATGTGTGGGGCCGGGCTCTCGACGACGTGCTCCAGCCTGGCGGCCACCTCTTGGTTCCCAGTCCGGCTGGCGTTCCCTTCACCCAGGCGATGGCGGCAGAACTCGCACAGGCGCCTCAGATTGCCTTCGCATGCGGGCGCTACGAAGGCATCGATGCGCGGGTCGCAGAGCATTATGCGGCGGCCGGATTCGCCGTTACCGAGGTATCGCTGGGTGATTACGTGCTCAACGGGGGAGAGGTTGCGGCCTTCGCGATGATCGAGGCCATCACGCGTCTCATTCCGGGCTTCATGGGCAACGCCGAGAGCATCGTCGAGGAGTCGCACTCCGACGGGCTGCTCGAGTACCCGAGTTACACGCGACCCGCGTCGTGGCGCGACCTCGATGTTCCGGAGATCCTGCTCAGCGGCCATCACGGCAAGATCGCGCAGTGGCGCCACGAGCAACAGGTGAAGCGCACGCGCGAGCGCCGCCCCGACCTGCTCCCGCCTCTCGACTGAGGCAAATTCCGCTGTTCCGACCTGTGTAGGCTCGGTGGAATTTCCATACGCCACAGGAGCACGCAAACCAAAGGACTCACATGAGTGATTACGCCGCACAACTGCTTGCCACCGTGACCGCGAAGGACCCGGGTGAGGTCGAGTTTCGACAGGCGGTCGAGGAGACCGTGGAGTCTCTTGACCTGGTCTTGGAGAGGCACCCGGAGTTCGTTGCCGAGAAAATCCTCGACCGCATGATTGAACCCGAGCGCATCATTACTTTTCGCGTCGTGTGGACGGACGACGCCGGCGAGGTCCAGGTCAACCGCGGCTACCGCGTGGAGATGAACAGCGCACTCGGGCCGTACAAGGGCGGGTTGCGCTTCCACCCGTCGGTCAACCTAGGCGTGCTCAAGTTCCTCGCTTTCGAGCAGGTCCTCAAGAACTCGTTGACCTCGTTGTCGCTCGGAGGCGGCAAGGGCGGCAGCGACTTTGACCCCAAGGGCAAGTCCGACGGCGAGGTGATGCGCTTCTGCCAGGCCTTCATGACTGAGTTGGCCCGCCACATCGGCCCCAACACTGATGTTCCCGCGGGAGATATCGGCGTGGGTGCCCGCGAGATTGGCTACCTGTTCGGCCAGTACAAGCGACTTCGCAACGAGTTCACCGGCGTGCTGACGGGAAAGGGTCTCGACTGGGGCGGGTCGTTGATTCGTCCGGAGGCCACGGGCTACGGCTGCGTGTATTTCGCGGAGGAGATGCTGCACACGCGCAAGGAGCGGTTCGACGACAAGATCGCGCTCGTGTCGGGTTCAGGAAACGTCGCGCAGTACACGGTGGAGAAGCTCATCGACCTGGGAGCGACCGCCGTCACCGTGTCCGACTCCAGTGGATACATCTATGACGAATCCGGGATTGATCGCGAGAAGCTGGCCTGGGTCAAGGAGATCAAGAACCAGCGACGCGGACGCATCTCGGAGTACGTCGACAAATTCCCGGACGCGGTCTTCACTCCCGTCAACGCGGACGCCGACCACAATCCGCTGTGGGATCACGAGGCCGACTGTGCCTTCCCCTCCGCGACCCAGAACGAGATCAACGGCGCCGATGCCCGCAACCTAGTCAAGAACGGCGTGCAACTCGTGGCCGAGGGCGCCAACATGCCCTCCACGCTGGAGGCGGCGCACGTGTTCCTCGACGCGGGCATCCTCTATGGTCCGGCCAAGGCGAGCAACGCGGGTGGCGTGGCAGTGTCGGGCCTCGAAATGGCGCAGAACAGCGCTCGGCTGTCATGGACCAGCGGTGAGGTCGACTCTCGGCTGCGGTCGATCATGGCCACCATCCACCATCGTTGCCAGGCGGCGGCCGACGACTTCGGGACGCCGGGCAACTATGTCAACGGCGCCAATATTGCCGGTTTCTTCAAGGTTGCGAACGCGATGCGCGCGCAGGGAGTCGTCTAGCCGTAGCCAGGGCTCGTGTCCTGGGTTCAACCTGTGGCAGAATAGACCCTCGGTGCTCACGACGCATTGGCCTGCCACAGGGGGCTCATGCATCATTCGATGCGCATCACCATCTATTGATTGCCGTAAGGCAGATACCGCGCGGGACCTGTGGCGTGTGCGAGGAGAGATAAGTCATGCAGAAGCTTGACGCCATTACCGCGGACCTGCTCCGCACCGATATGCCAAACTTCCGGGCCGGCGACACCGTCAAGGTCCACGTGAAGGTCGTCGAGGGCAGCCGCTCGCGTATCCAGGTCTTCCAGGGCATCGTCATCGCCCGCCAGAGCCAGGGTGTCGCAGCGACGTTCACCGTCCGCAAGGTCTCCTTCGGTTGCGGTGTGGAGCGTACGTTCCCCATCAACGCCCCGACGATCGACCACGTCGAAATCGTGAGCCGCGGCGACGTCCGTCGCGCGAAGCTCTACTACCTGCGCGGCCTGCGCGGCAAGGCAGCTCGTATCCGCGAGAAGCGCGAGAACTAAACATCAGCACCACCACCGACGCGCCGGCGGACGGGCAGCAGCCCTCCGCCGGCCGTCGCGTGTGGCTGTGGGTACGCGAACTTCTCATCATCATCGCGAGTGCGTTACTGCTCTCGCTGATTATCAAGACTTTCTTCTTCCAGTCGTTCTGGATTCCGTCAGAGTCGATGGAAGACACACTGGTCGACGGCGACCGCATCCTCGTGACCAAGTGGCGCCCCGGTCCGTTGGAGCTGCGTCACGGCGACGTTGTCGTGTTCAAGGATCCGAACAACTGGCTGCGCCACAATCCCGCCGATGACCCGACCGGCCTGCACAAGGTCGGCAACGAGATCCTCACCTTCACGGGCCTGCTGCCCGAGGATGCCGGGGAGCACCTCATCAAGCGCGTCGTAGGCCTTCCTGGCGACACCGTTACCTGCACCGACCCTGAGGGCAAGGTCCACGTCAACGGCACCGCGATCGACGAGCCCTACATCAAGCCGGGGACCGAGCCCTGCGGCCGCGAGTTCGAAATCACGGTGCCCGACGGCTACCTGTGGGTGATGGGCGATAACCGCGACAATTCCGCGGACTCTCGCGCACACATGGGCGAGCCGGGTGGCGGCACTATTCCCATTGACAACGTCGTGGGCACCACGTTTGCGGTGGTGTGGCCGCTGAGTCACTGGACGGGGCTTGGCAACCCGTTCACGGACGAGACCGCACCGCCTCCCCCCATCTCCACCACTCCCGTTCCCACCACGGCGAACTAGCGCGATGCCCGTCTCGCTTGAGCATGAGTCCGTGCTCTGGGACGCGGGCGCGCGGGTCGTCGTAGGAATCGACGAGGTGGGACGCGGCGCACTCGCCGGTCCCGTCTCGGTGGGTGTATGCGCGCTCGAGCGGTGCGACACCTGGCCCGAGGGTCTGGCCGATTCCAAATTGCTGAGCCTCAAGCGCCGCATCGCGATGAATGAGACCCTGGCCAACTTCGGCGTCGCCCGTGCGGTCGGCCACGCGACGCCGCGAGAGATTGATGACCTCGGCATCAATGGCGCTCTCCGCCTGGCTGGCAACCGAGCTCTCGCCGCCGTTACCGCATCGGGCATCGTCGTTGACGCCATCCTTCTGGATGGCAAGCACGACTGGCTGACGCCTCCCGCCGACGACCTGTTCGCAGCATCGGCCGATGCTGGGGCTGAGCAATCCCCGCCGGCACCCCTGCCTCCGGTCACGATGGTGATCAAAGGAGACAACCTCTGCGCGTCGATCGCGGCGGGGTCCGTGATTGCCAAGGTAGAGCGCGACGGACTCATGGCCGTCGCTCACGACGAGCACCCCGAGTACGGGTGGTGCGGCAACAAGGGCTACGGCGCAGAGAGCCACCTCGCCGCGATTCGGACTCTCGGAGCGACCGACTACCATCGGCGCTCGTGGAAGCTGCCCGAGCGCGAAAACTAGGCCGGCGCGAGAGCCAGACGCGGCGCGCCAGGTGCGCTCAAGGGCACTTTGTGACCATGATGGACACGTGAGTAGCGAAGACCTCGAGAATTACGAAACAGACGCCGAGTTAGCGCTGTACCGCGAGTACCGCGATGTGGTGGGCCTGTTCCAGTACGTCGTTGAGACGGAGCGCCGGTTCTACCTGGCGAACAAGGTTGACCTGCAGGTCAGGGCCTCAGGGGGTGACGTCTACTTCGAGGTCGTGATGGCCGACGCCTGGGTGTGGGATGTCTATCGTTCCGCGCGTCTGGTGAAGAACGTTCGCGTGGTGACCTTCAAGGACGTCAATATTGAGGAGCTCTCGCAGGATGAGGACGCGATTCCTGACATGAGGCAATTGCGCAGTAAGTAGCAGCACGCCGCCGTCCCCTCGCTTGCAACTCGTTGCAGAGTCTGCAACAATGCAGAGTATGCAACGAGATGGGAGTGGTGCGCGATGAGTGAAGTGGGCCTGCGGGAACGCAAAGTGGCTGAGAGTCGCCTACGTACCGAACATGCCGCGATCGACCTGAGCCTGGAGCACGGCTTCGAGGCGGTAACGGTCGACATGATTTGCGACGCCGCCGAGATCTCGGCGCGTACCTTCTACAACTACTTTGGTACCCGTGAGGCTGCGCTCCTGGGAGACAGCAAGCCGATGCCGAGCGAGGACGCCATTCAGGCGTACATCGACAGCACTGGCGCGAGTGAGGTTGAGGAGTTCGCGACCCTCATCGCCCAGACGTTCAATAGCGAGAAGGTGGACCGCGACCTGGTTCGCAAGCGCCGCGAGCTGATGGACGTCTCACCTGAGCTCGCCACCTTGAACTTCTCACGAGTCACCGAGGCGCGCGGGCAATACGCCGAGATTGTTTCCCGTCGCGTCGCTGTGGTCGAGCCCGGCCTGGAGCCAGACGAGCGCGTAACTCGTGCCCAGTACATCGTCGCTCTGACCATGGGAGCTATGCAGGTCATTGGCCGTGGCTGGCTCCACGGCCACACGGACATGTCCGTCCACGAATACCTCCGCGAGGCGTTCGTCACTATTCGTCACATCACCCAGACTCCTCGCCCTTCCGGCGAGAGCACTTCTTAAAAGGAGACCCCTATGAGTAACCAACCTGAGGCGTCGCCGACCGCGACCGCCGAGGAGACCCTTGATCGCAAGCACATCCTGCTTGTCTTCGTGGGTCTCATCCTGGCAATGCTGCTCGCAGCACTCGACCAGATGATCTTCTCCACTGCGCTACCCACGATCGTCGGTGAGCTCGGAGGCGTCGAACACATGCTGTGGGTGACCACGGCATACATCCTGGCCGCAACGATCATGATGCCGGTCTACGGCAAGCTGGGCGACCTTTTTGGCCGGAAGCACCTCTTCATCTTCGCGATCTCCGTCTTTATGGTCGGATCCATCGTGGGTGGCCTCGCGCAGAACATGCCCGAGCTCATTGCCGGTCGCGCCATTCAGGGCCTCGGTGGCGGTGGCCTGATGATTCTGGCGCAGGCGATCATCGCCGACGTCGTCCCGGCCCGCGAGCGTGGCAAGTACATGGGAGTCATGGGTGGCGTCTTCGCCCTGGCCTCCGTGGCTGGCCCGCTGCTGGGTGGCTACTTCACCGAGTCGCTGGACTGGCGCTGGTGCTTCTGGATCAACATTCCACTCGGCATCGCCGCGATTGTCTCGGCCGTGATGTTCCTGCACCTGCCCAAGCGTGACCAGGGCAAGCCCAAGATCGACGTGGCCGGAATGATCACCCTGGCCGTGGCATCGTCCGCCGTCGTTCTTGCCACCTCTCTCGGAGGCAACACCTACGCGTGGAGCTCATGGCAGATCGTGGGCCTGTTCGCTACTGGCATCGTCGTCGGAATCGTTTTCGTCTTCATCGAGAAGCGCGCCGCTGAGCCCGTCATGCCGCTGTACCTATTCAAGAACCGCAACTTCAACCTCACGACGGGTGCGGGTCTCATCACCGGTATCGCGATGTTCGGTGCGATGGCGTACATGCCCACGTACATGCAGATGGTTACTGGAGTGACGGCGACCCAGGCGGGACTGCTGATGATCCCGATGATGGCCGCCATGCTCATCACGTCCATCAGTTCTGGTCAGTACGTGACCAAGACAGGAACGTACAAGTTCCTGCCCATCATGGGTTCGGTATTCATCGCGCTCGGCCTGTTCCTGCTCTCCACCATGACGCCGGACATGGCGCTGTGGATCCGTTGCGCCTACCTCGCGGTGATGGGTCTTGGACTCGGCCTGACGATGCAGATCCTGGTGCTCATCGTGCAGAACTCATTCCCCGCTAAGGCAGTGGGCACCGCGACCGCGGCGAATAACTACTTCCGTCAGATCGGTGCCTCGGTTGGTTCCGCTGCTGTGGGTAGCCTGTTCACCTCGCACCTCATCAACCTGCTCGGCGAGCGCCTGCCCGCAGGCGTGGGGACCGAGGCAGACCTGAACACACTGGTTCCGTCCGCGGTGCAGGACATGCCGGCGGAGATTCAGGACGCGATTGTCAGCTCGTACAACGATGCGTTGACCCCCGTGTTCCTGCTGATGGTGCCGCTGCTCGCGGTGAGCTTCATCCTGCTGCTGTTCGTCAAGCAGGAGAAGTTGGCGACCACCATCGAGCGTGACGTGGTGCCGGAGTCCTTCGAGATCGACGGCAGCTCGAGCGCCTACCTCGATACTCGCGAGCTTGAGACTGTTGGTGCCCGAGTGGTCGACGAGAGCGTCGATTCGTCCGAAGCGCCGGAGACTGAATCGACGAGGTAGTTAATTTCCTCACAGCAGTGGGCCCCCGTGACTCGGCGAGAAGCCGACCCGCGGGGGCTTTTCTGTGTACGGACTGATGTGCACAGGCAGCGTCGATTGAGAGGATTTCCGCCGATGCTGCGGCCGGGTCCCCCGGGCACGTCCCGATGCGTGAGGCTCGCCTTGGGAGGTGGCGCATGGCCGCGAAGGACGAGGTGGGTCGCTACGGCGAGGACGTGGTGGCGAGGGTGCTGACGGAGCAGGGGTGGGAGGTGCTGGCGCGCAACTGGCGATGCCCAGACGGTGAACTGGACATCATCGCGGTTGACGGCGGCGACCTGGTGGCGGTCGAGGTCAAGACGCGGCGCGGCAGCGCCTTCGGAAGTCCGCAAGAGGCGGTGACGTGGCGCAAGCTGCACAGGATACGCCGGCTCATTGCCGCCTGGCTCGCGTCGCAGGACAGGTCGTTTCCGGGCGTGCGGGTGGACGTAGTTGCGGTGACGGTGGCGCGCGCTGGGGCCGCGACCGTCGAGCACCTGAGGGGTGTCGAGTGATAGGCCGCACGAGGTCGATCGCACTCGCGGGGCTCGCCGGCCACGTGATCGACGTAGAGGCGCACATGGCAGCCTCGCTTCCGGCGTTCTCGGTGGTGGGATTGCCCGATGCCTCACTGAGCGAGTCGCGGGACCGCGTCCGGGCGGCGGTGACCAGTTCGGGTCTGGCGTGGCCGACGCGGCGCATCACGGTCAATCTCTCACCGGCGTCACTGCCTAAGTCCGGATCGCTGACGGACCTCGCGATAGCCGTCAGCGTCATGGCCGCCGCTGGAATGGTCGACGCCAGCGTCGCGGCGCGTGCGGTTCACCTCGGAGAGTTGGGACTCGATGGCCGGGTGCGGCCGGTGCGTGGGGTCCTGCCTGCGGTGGTGGCGGCCGTCGAGGCGGGTCACCCGCGAGTCGTCGTGCCGGCCGGCAACGCGCGTGAGGCGCAATTGGTCCCGGGGGCTGAGGTGCACGCTGTCGCGTCGCTGGCTCAACTGGCTCACGACTACGGAAACGAGGATGCCGAGGTCTCGTCGCTTGACGCGGTGTCCGCGCCGGTCGTGGGATCGCACACGCCGCGAGAGCTGGATCTCGCGGAAGTGCGCGGTCAGCAGGAGGCACGGTGGGCCCTCGAGGTCGCTGCAGCCGGCGGACACCACCTGCTCATGCTTGGCCCTCCCGGTGCTGGGAAGACGATGCTCGCGTCGCGGTTGCCCACGATCCTGCCGGATCTCAGTGCGACGGACGCGGTGGCCGCGACCGCGGTGCACTCGCTGGCGGGCACGTTCGATCCCGAGCGAGGACTGCTGTCGCGGCCGCCATTCGAGGCCCCGCACCACAGCGCCTCGGCGGCATCGATTGTGGGCGGCGGGTCGTTGATGGCCCGCCCCGGAGCGATCTCTCGTGCGCATGGAGGGGTGTTATTCCTCGACGAGGCGCCCGAGTTTCCGTCGCGAGTGTTGCAGACGCTGCGTCAGCCGCTCGAGGCCGGCGAGGTGGTGCTCCATCGCGCCCAAGGTGCGGCACGCTACCCGGCGAGGTTCCAACTCGTGCTGGCGGCCAACCCCTGCCCCTGTGGACGCTTCTATGGCACGGGCGTCGACTGCTCGTGCACCGCGATAACTCGGCGGCGGTACATGGGACGGCTGTCGGGGCCGCTTCTCGATCGGATCGACTTGCATGTGGACGTGCGCCCGGTGCGCCGCGACGCTGAGGATGACGCTGAGTCGAGCGCGGTGGTCGCGGCGCGAGTGAGGCAGGCGCGAGACGCGATGCGCGACCGATTGGGTGCGCATGGGTGGGCCGTGAACTCACAAGCGACGGGAGCGTGGCTGCGTGCCAATACGCCACGTGACGTGATGAAGCCAGTTTATGGGGCGATGGATAGGGGCGCGCTCACGGCGCGTGGGGTGGATCGAGCGCTACGGGTGGCGTGGACGTTGGCCGACCTCGCGGGCGCCGTCACCCCCAACGCCGATCACGTGAATCAGGCGATGACGTTGCGCACGCGAGAGCTGTCGTCATGAGCGGGGATGCCGTGGGAAGACCCCTCGCGGGCCCAGGGGCAAACTCCGTCGTGGGAGAAGGCAGGCGGGCGAGCGTCAACCGAATGCGGGCCGCGGACGAGGACCCCGATTCAAGCGCTGCCGATGCGGATGCGCTCGTGGCGTGGAGCGCGCTCGCCGAGCCTGCGGATCAGGGGGCCGCGTGGCTCGTCGCGATGCTGGGGCCGGCTCGGGCGCTGAACTGGGTGCGGCTGGTGGCGGCGAACCCGGTGAGCGCAACGATGGAACTCGTCCAGGTAGCGCCGCAGCATCAGGTCGACGAGGCCGTCAGAATTAGCGAGAAATGGGTGGCGCGTCTCGACACGGCCAATGCCGAGATGCACCTCGAGCATGCGGCCAGGTGCGGTGCGCGGGTAGTGGCGAGAGGATCACAAGAGTGGCCGGGGTGCCTCGATGACCTGGGGCCGCTCGCGCCCTTCGCGCTGTGGGTACGCGGCGCGGGTGATCTGGCGGATCTCATGGCCACGGGGATCGCCATCGTGGGGGCGCGCTCCGCCACGGCCTACGGGGAGCACGTCACCTCCACAATGGCGGCCGAACTCTGTGACAGGGGAGCGACGGTGGTGTCGGGAGGCGCGTACGGGATCGATGCGGCCGCGCACCGAACGGCGCTCGCGGTTGGCAGTCCTACCGTTGCGGTCATGGCCGGGGGAGTCGATCGCCTGTACCCGGCCGGCAATGCGGACATGTTGGAACGAGTGCTCGATGGGGGAGTGGTGGTGAGCGAGGTGCCGCCGGGCTACGCTCCACACCGGGCGCGCTTCCTGTCCCGCAATAGGTTGATCGCCACCGCGCGCGGAACCGTCGTGGTCGAGGCGGCCTTCAGATCCGGTGCGCTCAGCACCGCCCGCCACGCTGCCGCGATGGTACGTCCGGTGGGCGCGGTGCCAGGACCCGTGACCTCCGCGTCGTCCGCCGGTTGTCACGGACTCATTCGCGACGGGCTCGCCTCGCTGGTGACGACCGGCGCCGACGTGCTCGCGATGGTCGAGCCCATTGGGTCGGCGATAGCGGCGATGGGGCGGGACGCGGAGGGGTTCGTCGGGGTCGCCGACGATGCGGCCTCGGGCGGAGAGGTGAAGCAGCCGCGTCGAGAGCGACGTCGGGCAGGCACCCACGCCGCGGTTCAGGAGTTTGCCGACGCCAAACAGCGCCAGGCGTTCGGGGCGCTGGGCGGGCGGCGAACGTCCATCGAGGACGTCGCCAGGGAGGCCGGCTTGACGTTGGCCGAGACTCGATCGGCTCTCGGCGGCCTGGAAATTGCAGGTATGGCACGACGCGATGCGGGCACATGGCGCCGTGCAAGTCCCGATTAATGAAGAAATATTCGGACATAACAGGACAAAGTGGGGTCAATTCATGAAACTGATGTGACAAATGTTACTTAAGGGGTTGATTTGACAGGTGTGACGGTGCCAGAGTGTCGTTATGCCGATAACGGAGGACGTAGCCAGCAGCGAGTTGCTCGCGCGCTTTGAGCGCCACCTGGTGCATCAGCGCGGGCTTGCGGCCAACACCGTGCGCGCCTACCTGGGGGATCTCTCCCACCTCGTGAACTTCTCTTGCGGCGGCGATGGCGTCGACGAGACCCTTCGGTCGCTCACGATCGCCGACTTGCGCGCTTGGCTCGCGGCCATGTCGACCGGTGGACTGAGCCGCACCACCCTCGCCCGCCGGGGAGCATCGGTGCGCGCCTTCTACGCCTGGGCCGAGGACGCCGAGGAGATCACACCCAACCCGGCCGCACGCCTCGCCTCGGCCCGCCCTGCCTCCACGATTCCTACGGTGATGAGCCCTGCCGATGTCATCACGTTGCTGCATGCCGCCCAGACACGGGCCGATGACGGCAACCCGCTTCACCTGCGCGACTGGGCCGCCGCGGAAATGCTGTACGCGACCGGTATGCGTGTGGGAGAACTTGCCGGAACCAACGTCGGCGATGTAGACCTCGATGACCACCTCGTGCGCGTCATGGGTAAGGGCTCCAAGGAGCGAGTGGTGCCATTCGGTGTTCCGGCAGCCCTCGCCGCCAACGCGTGGCTCGAGGTAGGACGCCCGCAGCTTGTCAGTGAGGTCACGGACTCGGCCTTCTTGCTTGGACGGCGAGGTCACCGTGTCGATCAGCGGCAGATCCGCGAATCCATTCATCAACTGTGTGCATTTGCCGAGATCGGCGACATCGCACCGCACGGGCTGCGCCACACCGCGGCCACGCACCTCCTGCACGGCGGATCAGATCTCCGCTCGGTCCAAGAGGTGCTCGGTCACGCCAGTTTGACCACCACGCAGAGATACACGCACGTGTCCGCAGAACGCTTGCGGGCCACCTACCAACTCGCGCACCCGCGCGCTTAGGGAGAACAATGTCCACTCTCAACACAGTGCCCACGGAACTGGCAGAGTCGCCAAGTGTGGCGGACGCACGACGGTTCGAAACACCGCAGATTGACGTCACGGCGCAGTGGTGGGGTCAGCTCGCCGACGGCAACGAGGCCGCGCGCAGGGAGTCCCGAGACGCGCTTATCACTCACTTTGCTCCTCTCGTCACCCAGGTGGCATCCCGCATGATCGGGCGTCTGCCCGACACCGTCGAACTGGGCGACCTGGTTTCCTATGGAATGTTCGGCCTCATCGACGCCATTGAGAAGTTTGAACTCAATCGCGGATTCAAGTTCGAGACCTATGCTTCCACCCGCATCCGCGGAGCGATCATCGACGAGCTGCGTGCGGCCGACTGGGTTCCCCGCTCCGTGCGGTCCAAGGCACGCACCGTGGAGCAGGCCACCCGCACCCTCGAACAGGAGCTGATGCGCCCCATTACCGACAGCGATGTCGCCGAGCGCATTGGTTGGCGCACCAATGAGGTGCGTACCGTGCGAGCACAAGTCGCGCTGAGTCACGTCGCAGCGCTGGACTCACTCGGCACCTCCGACTCCGACACCTCGGCAATCGACACCGTCGCCTCGCTTTCGGTGCCGGGAGCGTCAACCTCAGTCGAGGCGCGTGAGACCCGGTCCCTACTCGCCACTGCAGTCCAGGATGTTCGCGACCGCGAGCAGGAGGTCCTGCGCCTGTATTACTACGAGAACCTCACCCTGTCGCAGATCGGTCAGATTCTCGGAGTGACCGAGTCTCGTGTCAGCCAGATTCACTCTGGAGCGGTGCGCAAGCTACGTGATTCCTTGCTCAAGACTGGTGCGTTCTAGCGACGCACCGATGTGGTCGGGGTCAGCCTGGCGACCCATGGAGCGGAAGCAACACGATTGGTCCATAGCCCTCGAGCCAATCCAGCGGATTCACATAGTCATCCCCGCGTCGTAGCCCCCAATGTACGCACCTTTGCGGTTCGCAATGGCCTGCCCCCGGCGCATCAACGACGGTGCCCACCGGCTCCCCGCGAATAACTCGGTCGCCTACCTGGAGGTCCGTTGCGACGGGCTCGAGCGATGCGCGTAGGCCCACATCCAGGTCGATGCTGAGCACCGGGCGGTTGACGACGACCCCTGCAAATGCCACCGTGCCCGCGCCGGGGGAGCGCACCGCTACGCCGGACCCCGCCCGCAGGTCGATGCCACGATGGCCCGCGTTCCATCGCTCCGGAGGCGGATCGAACAGGCGCACCGCGCGCATCGGCGTCACCGGTGAGGTGAGCACAGGGCGAGCAGTACCCGCGATGTGAGCACTGGTGTCCGCCACGCCGGCCGGGTGTGCACCGTTGAAGACCGCGCCCGCGACCGATGGTGGTGATCCTGACGCCACCTGCGCCTGCGCGTAACCAAGTCCCACGCCGGTGAGCACAAGTGCCAGCGATAACGCGACCAATCCTCGGGTGTGCCTCATGACTGAATCGTCGCCCCTCAGCCAGCCCCAGCATCGGCCGCCGGTAGGATCGGGGGAACGGACGCCGGTCCCAAAGTCCTGTGGACCGCAGCTGCCGCACACCCGCGCGCTCGAGGTCGCGCGCATGCCGCGCCGTCAGGTAACATTGACCCTGCATTCGGCATGCCCGAATGACATCGCGCATCATTCGCTTTTCGCTCGTGCCGCAAGGCCAGGGGGATAGCGCCGGAATGGCAAGGTCCGAGTTCGCTCGGTGCCAGACCGCGTTGATGCTAGGGGCCAACTCAACCGAGGAAGCCATCAACCGAACCCTCGGGTGAGCTCTCAGAGCGAACCCGAACAAGACAAGCACGCCGCCACGGCGTGCAGATAAGGATGCGCAATGGCCGTCGTGACCATGCGCCAGCTGCTCGACTCGGGTGTTCACTTTGGACACCAGACCAGCCGCTGGAACCCCAAGATGAAGCGCTTTATTTTCACCGAGCGCAACGGCATCTACATCATTGACCTGCAGCAGTCGCTCGCCATGATCGACAACGCCTACACCTTCGTGCGCGACACCGTCGCTCACGGCGGCACGGTGCTGTTCGTCGGCACCAAGCGTCAGGGCCAGGAGCAGATCGCAGAGCAGGCCGCTCGCGTGGGCATGCCCTACGTGAACGAGCGCTGGCTCGGCGGAATGCTGACCAACTTCCAGACCGTCTCGAAGCGCGTGACGCGCCTCAAGGAGCTCGAGCTCGTTGACTTCGACGACGTCGCAGGCTCCGGTCGCACCAAGAAGGAACTGCTCATGATGCGCCGCGAGCGCGACAAGCTCTCGAAGGTGCTGTCCGGTATCCGCGACATGCCCAAGGTTCCCTCGGTCGTGTGGATCGTTGACACGAACAAGGAGCACCTGGCGGTTGACGAGGCACGCAAGCTCGGCATCCCCGTGGTCGGCATCCTCGACTCCAACTGCGACCCGGACGACGTCCAGTACGGCATCCCCGGAAACGACGACGCTATCCGCTCGGTGGGTCTGCTCACCCGTGTGATCGCCGATGCCGTGGCCGAGGGCCTCAAGATCCGCCACACCCCTAAGGCTGGCGACGATGCTGAGGCAACCGGCGAGGCTGAGCCTTTGGCCGAGTGGGAGCAGGAGCTCCTCGACGGCAAGAAGGACGACGCGAAGACGGACGATGCCAAGGACGAGGCTCCCGCAGCCGACGCCAAGGCCGACGACGCCGCAACCGAGGCCCCCGCGGCCGAGCAGAAGGCAGCAGACGAGAAGCCTGCCGCCAAGAAGGCTGCCCCGAAGAAGGCCGCAGCCAAGAAGGACGACGCTGACGAGGCCAAGGCTGACAAGCCTGCCGCTAAGAAGCCGGCTCCCAAGAAGCCCGCGGCCAAGCCTGCTGCTGACGCAGCGGCCACGACCGACGAGAAGTAAGGAACCCATTTATGGCGAACTACACCGTTGCTGACATCCAGACGCTCCGTGAGCGCACTGGCGCGGGCATGCTCGACGTCAAGAAGGCACTCGACGAGGCGGACGGCGACCTCGACGCCGCCGTTGACATCCTGCGCGTGAAGGGCCTCAAGGGCGTCACCAAGCGCGAAGGCCGCTCGGCTTCCGAGGGCCTCGTCCTGACCTCCATCGACGATGTCGATGGAGGCCAGGTGGGCACGCTCATCGAGATCAACTCCGAGACCGACTTCGTGGCGAAGAACGAGAAGTTCCTCGCTCTCGCGGAGAAGGTCCTGGCAGCTGTCGTCGCTGCCGGCGCGGACTCCGCCGAGAAGGCCCTCGCGGCCGACGTCGACGGCAAGCCTGTGCAGGAGTTCATTGACGAGAACGCTGGCATCCTGGGCGAGAAGATCGTCCTGCGTCGCGTCGCTCGCATCGAAGCTCCCGTCGTCAAGGAGTACCTGCACCGCACCAACAAGGACCTGCCTGCGCAGGTCGGCGTGCTGGTCGGAGCGGACGCGAAGGCAGGCGAGGTCGCACGCGACATCGCCATGCACATCGCGGCGTACTCACCCACGTACCTCAACCGTGATGCAGTTCCGGCCGATGTGGTCGCGAACGAGCGTCGTGTTGCTGAGGAGACGGCTCTTGGAGAGGGCAAGCCTGCGGCTGCCATGCCCAAGATCGTTGAGGGTCGCATGACGGGCTTCTTCAAGGAGAACACCCTGGTTGACCAGGCTTTCGCGAAGGACCCCAAGACGACTGTCGGTAAGGTCATCGAGAACACTGGCGGCGAGGTTTCGGCCTTCGCTCGCTTCCGTGTGGGAGCCTAACCACAACAAGCTTTTCAATAAACGCGCCGCGCCTTCAGGAGGAATTGATGCCCGAGAACAGTGATCTGGTCCCGGAGGTCGATTCCCCTCCTACGGCGCGGCGCGTTTTGCTTAAGCTCAGCGGTGAGATGTTTGGCGGTGGGTCCGTTGGACTCGACCCCGACGTGATCTCACGCGTGGCCCGCGAGGTCGCGGAGGCCGTCGCCGGCGGTGTCCAGGTCGGCATCGTCGTAGGCGGCGGTAACTTCTTCCGCGGCGCGGAACTGTCGCAGCGCGGCATGGAGCGCGCGCGTGCGGACTACATGGGCATGCTGGGCACCGTGATGAACGCCCTCGCCCTGCAGGACTTCCTCGAGCAGGCTGGCGTGGACACCCGTGTGCAGACGGCGATCACGATGGGCCAGGTGGCCGAGCCCTACATTCCCCGTCGCGCGATGCGCCATATGGAAAAGGGCCGTGTCGTCATCTTTGGTGCCGGCGCCGGCATGCCGTATTTCTCGACTGACACCGTCTCCGTCCAGCGCGCCCTCGAGACCCGTTGCACCGAGGTGCTGATGGGAAAGCACGGCGTCGACGCCGTCTACACCGCGGACCCGCGCGAGGATGACTCCGCGAAACGCCTCGATCACGTCACCTACTCTGACGCCCTCCAGCAGGGTCTCAAGGTCATGGACGCGGCCGCCTTTAGTCTGTGCATGGAAAACAGCCTCCCGATGGTCGTGTTCGGCCTCGAAGAGCCTGGAAATGTGACGCGAGCCCTGATGGGTGAGAGAATCGGGACCTTGGTAACGGCGTAACGCCGCTACCCCTTTAAGGAGACAACTGTGATTGACGAGATCCTCCTCGATGTCGAGGAAAACATGGACCAGGCCGTCGAGGTCGCCAAGGACAACTTTGCGAAGATTCGTACCGGCCAGGCGTCGGCTGCGATGTTCGCGAACATCACCGTGGACTACTACGGCGCACCCACCGCGCTGCAGGCACTCGCCGCGATCAACGTCCCCGAGGCGCGCACCGTCATGATCACCCCATACGACGCAGGCGCCAAGAAGGACATTGAGACGGCCCTGCGCAACTCCGACATGGGCATCAACCCGTCGGACGATGGCAACGTGCTACGTGTCAACATGCCGCAGCTCACGGAGGAGCGCCGTCGCGACTACGTGAAGCTTGCCAAGCAGAAGGCAGAAGATTCCCGCGTCACTGTTCGCAACATGCGCCGCAAGGGCAAGGACCTCATCGATGCCGCGGTGAAGGACGGCGAGGTTGGCGAGGACGAGGGGTCGCGGGCCGAGAAGGACCTGGACGCGCTCACCAAGAAGCACGTGGACGCTATCGACGCACTCCTGGCTCACAAGGAGAGCGAACTGCTCGAGGTCTAACCCCCGAGATTCGCACACCACCACCATGAAGTGGACCAGACGTCGCGGGAATCCGTCGACGAGCGACTCGGAACGCGCACCGGCGGTCTCACCGCCGAGGCACTTCGCGCCTGTCACCCAGAAGACGACGGCCGATGCCGCCCAGCCTTCTCAGGCGGGTCAAGTTCGGCTTCACCCCACGCAGGCGTCCGACGGGTCGGTCGAGCGCAGCGAAGGCGCGGAACGCGTGGTGCCGGATCTGTCGACCTGGTCAGCTGATGACGCCACGGACCCGGTGGTGCCGGACTCGATCGCTCCCGAGGTTCCGCACGTTGAGCCGTTCAACGAGCAGGGCGAAGCGGTCACCGACTTCGAGGAGACCATCCCGGTCCCCACACCCCGTAAGGGTCGCAATATGCCCGCGGCGGCGAGCGCGGGCATCCTGTTGCTCGGAATCGCAGTGGTGGCCGCCTGGTACGACCCTCGCGTCTTTGGCCTGCTGCTCTACTCGTTCCTCTTCGCGGGCGTGGTGGAGTGGCGCAACGTGCTGCGTAAGCAGGCGCAACGCCTGTCGCTCGTCCCCATCGCGATCGCGACCTTCGGTATGGGCGTGGCCACCTGGTACGGGGCTCAGCAGGGCCCGGGCGCCGCGGAGGGCCTGGTGGTGGCCATGCTCATCGGCTGCGCGGGCATGGTGGCATGGCGCGTCGTCGACGAACGCATCGAGAACACGTTCTCCGAGTCCGTCGGTAGCATCTTCGCCTTGATGTGGATCCCGTTCCTGGGGTCGTTCCTGATGTTGCTCGAGGTCGCCGAAGACGGCTGGCAACGGGTCATCATCCTGGTGGTGGCTGTCTCCGGCAACGACACGGGCGCCCTCTTCAGCGGAATGGCGTGGGGCAAGCACAAACTGGCGCCCCGCGTGAGCCCCAAGAAGACGTGGGAGGGTGCCGTCGGTGGCCTCATCCTCGGAACCGTGTGCGCCGGAATTGTGTCCTACTTCTTCTTTGACGGACAATGGTGGATTGGAGTCGCGGCCGGAGTTGCCGCGGCGATAGCTTCGATCATCGGCGACCTCGCCGAGTCCGCGCTCAAGCGCGACATGGAGGTCAAGGACATGAGCGGGATCATTCCCGGTCATGGCGGAATACTTGACCGGATCGATTCATTGTTAGTTGCTGGCCCCGCGGTGTACGTGGTGTTCGCCATATTTATGTGATGAGGACAACATGACCGACCGCCCCGTACTTCAGATGGCCGCCCCTAAGCGAGGCAAGAAGGCCCCTCGCCACTTCGCGGACCTCAACGCGGCCGACCGGATTGAGGCGCTCAAGGAGATTGGCCAGCCCGGCTTCCGAGCCAAACAGTTGGCGACGCACTACTACAGCCACCTCACGACCGATGCCGCGGACATGACTGACTTGCCCGCGGGGGTGCGCGAGGAGATCGCCGCGGCGATGTTCCCCACGCTGATGAGCCCCGTGCGTACGCTCGAGGCCGACGGTGGTGAGACGGTCAAGACGCTGTGGAGCCTGCACGACAACGTCAAGGTCGAGTCCGTCCTGATGAAGTACCCCGAGCGCGCGACCCTGTGTGTCACCAGCCAGGCGGGCTGTGGCATGGCCTGCCCGTTCTGCGCCACCGGGCAGATGGGGTTGACCCGCAATCTGTCATCCGCGGAGATCATCGAGCAGGTCCGCCTCGCGGCACGCGCCTCACGGGACGGATCTCTCGGCGAGCCCGTGCGACTGTCCAACGTGGTGTTCATGGGCATGGGCGAGCCGCTCGCGAACTACAAGGCAGTCATGGAGACGGTGCGCGCCCTCGTGGCGCCCGAGCCCAACGGCTTCGGCCTGTCCGCGCGCCACGTGACCGTGTCGACCGTGGGCCTGGTCCCCGCGATCGACAAGCTCACGAAGGAGGGCATCCCCGTGACGCTCGCGGTGAGCCTGCACGCCCCGGATGACGAGCTGCGCAACGAGATCGTGCCCATCAACACGCGCTGGAGCGTGGACGAGACGCTCGACGCCGCGTACCGGTACTACGCCGAGACCGGTCGCCGCGTCAGCATCGAGTATGCGCTGATCCGCAACATGAACGACCACGGCTGGCGCGCCGACCTGTTGGGCGAGAAGTTGAAGGCCCGCGGCGACGGCTGGGTCCACGTCAACCCCATCCCGTTGAATCCCACTCCGGGCTCAATCTGGACGGCGTCGGACCCCGCGGTGGAAAAGGAATTTGTCAGAAGGCTTCGCGCTCACGGAATTCCGACGACTATCAGGGATACTCGTGGTAGCGACATTGACGGCGCTTGCGGTCAACTGGCCATCAAGGAGAACGAATGAACGACCTCTTCCCCCGCACCAATGCACTGCGTCTGGGATACAAGCCGGAGCAGGTGGCGGCTTTTTTTGACGAGGCACGCCTCGCCTATGAGCGTCCGGGAAGTCCCGACGCCGAGGTGTCGCAGTTGGACGTGCGCCGCGCGGCCTTCGACCTCAAGCACGGTGGTTACTCCACGGCCGCGGTCGATGCCGCCCTGGACCGCCTTGAGCTCGCCTTCGCCGAGCGCACCCGAGACATCTACGTCCGCGCACACAGCCGGGAGGAGTGGATGGCGCACCTCGCAGAACGCGCCCAGGTGCTCTATCCGCGTCTACGGCGACCTGTCGGTGAGCGCTTCGCTCACCCGGCGACGTTCAAGCACGGCTACGACGTCCGCCAAGTTGACGCTGTGATGGCCCGCATTACGGAGTTTTTTGACACCGGCGCCCCGCTCGAGGCGGACGAGCTCCGTGCGATCGCCTTCTCCACGAAGACTGGCACCCGCGCGTACGACGAGCGCACCGTCGACGCCTTCATTGCACGCACCGTTGACATCTTGTTGGGTGTCATTCCCGCATGACCTCCCGCACCATCGCGCTACTGGGCTCGACGGGCTCGATCGGCACCCAAGCCATCGACGTCATTGAGCGCAACCGCGATGAGTTCGACGTGGTCGCAATCGCCGCCGGCGGCAACGATCCCGAGGCTGTGGTCGCGCAGGCCCGTGCGCTCGACGTTCGCACCGTCGCCGTCGCCGATGCTGTCGCTGCCGAGCGCATCGGCGCGGCTTTGCCCGGCGTTGAAATTCTTGCGGGATCCGTTGGCGTGGAGGCTGTGGCGGGCATCGGCGCCGACGTCGTCCTCAACGGCATGACGGGCTCGGTGGGTCTGCGCCCCACCCTCGCGGCCCTGGCAGCCGGCAGCACGCTGGCCCTCGCGAACAAGGAATCGCTGGTGGCCGGGGGAGCGCTGGTCAATGCCGCGAGGCAGCGCCCTGATCAGATCGTTCCCGTGGACTCGGAGCACTCCGCGCTAGCGCAGGCACTGCTGGGTGGCACCCACGCCGAGGTCAAGCGCCTGGTCGTCACCGCATCGGGCGGCGCCTTCAGGGGCAAGACACGAGCCGACCTTGCCGGCGTCACGCCTGAGCAGGCGCTCACGCACCCCAACTGGGACATGGGCCCCGTGGTCACCATTAATTCCGCGTCCATGATGAACAAGGCGCTCGAGGTGATCGAGGCTCACCTGCTCTTCGACATTCCGATGGACCGGATCGACGTGGTGGTCCACGCGCAGTCGATCGTGCACTCGATGGTCGAATTCGTGGACGGGTCGACGCTGGCGCAGGTATCTCCGCCGGATATGCGACTACCGATCGCCTTGGGCCTCACGTGGCCCGCGCGCGTTCCCGGCGCGATTGACGGCATGGACTGGACCAAGGCCCAGCAGTGGACCTTCGAGCCGCTCGACGAGGAAGCGTTCCCCGCGATCCGCGTGGCGCGCGCCGCTGTCGCCGAGTCCACCCTGCACCCGGCGGTGTTCAACGCCGCCAACGAGGAGTGCGTCGCCGCCTTCGTTGCAGGAAAGTTGCCCTTCCTCGGGATCGTTGACACGGTGCGAAGCGTTGTCGAAAAGTACGAGGCGCCAGCCGAGATTTCCCTCGAGGCTGTGGACGCCGCCGAGTCGTGGGCGCGAGCCCAAGCTGCCGCGGTCATCGCGGTGCAAGTGTAGAAGTAGAGGACGGACATGGCGCAGGTCGTAGGCATCTTGGTATTGGTGCTCGGATTGTTGATCTCGATCGGGCTGCACGAGATGGGGCACATGATCCCCGCCAAGAAGTTTGGCGTGCGCGTGAGCCAATACTTCGTGGGCTTTGGTCCCACACTGTGGTCCCGCCACGGCAAGGAGACCGAATACGGCATCAAGGCGATCCCCCTTGGCGGCTACGTGAAGCTCGTGGGAATGATTCCTCCTGAGGAGTCGGTGAAGCCCCTCAAGGTGAAGGGCCGCATCGCGGAGATGATCGGCGACTCGCGTGCGGCGTCGACCGAGGAGGTCCTGCCAGGGGAGGACTACCGGGCGTTCTATCACCTCGCCTGGTGGAAGAAGGTCATCGTGATGGCCGGTGGACCGCTGGTCAACTTGTTCCTCGCACTTCTTCTGTTCACCACCGTGCTGGTGGGATTCGGATCACCCACCCCCACCCTCACGGTCAACGAGACCGTGCCCTGCATCCCCGCAGCGGGCGCGCTCGAATGTGAGGCGGGGGACCCGCAGTCACCCGCCGCGGCGGCAGGCCTCGAGCCCGGAGACCAGATCACCGCCATTGACGGCCTGGCCGTCACCGAATGGCCCGAACTCACCGAGTATGTCGCGGCGAACCCCGGCAAGACGATGCCACTGGACGTGGTGCGTGACGGTGAGGACCTCACTCTCACGGTGACACCTACCGAACGCGAGCGCGCGGTGACGGATGCCGACGGCGTCGTCGTGACCAATGCATCGGGCGATGTCGAGACCGAAACGGTTGGCTACTTGGGTGTGGCGCCCGAGGTGGTCAACCAGCCCCAGGGCATCGGTGCCGGTGCGGCTCTGACCTGGGACTACTTGGGCAAGACCTTCAACGTCGTGTTCCACCTGCCACAGAACCTCTACCACGTGACCCTGGCGGCACTGGGGCAAGAGGATCGCGACACCCAGTCCGTCATCGGAGTGGTGGGAGTGGGCCGAATTGCCGGCGACGTAGCCTCCGCGGATGTCGAGGGCTACGGCTTGTCCGAGAAGATCGCGGACATGCTGATGCTGCTCGGCGGTCTGAACCTGGCGCTCTTCGTGTTCAATATGATCCCGTTGGTCCCTCTCGATGGTGGGCACATCGCATCGGCTATCTGGCAGGCCATCAAGAATGGCTGGGCGAAGGCGCGTGCGCTACCCAAGCCGCGACCCGTAGACGTGGCGAGGATGATGCCGCTCGCGTACGGGGTGTTCGGGCTGTTGCTGGTGATGGGACTGGTCTTGATCGTGGCCGACATCGTGGCACCCGTGAGTGTGACCTAGTCCCATCCAGCACCGTGGTGCGGCTACACGTGAGTCGGCGAATCGGTAGCCTCGACAGCGACGCCAAGCTCATTGAGGAGCGCGCGGACGCGGCGTTCGATCTCGTCGCGAACCGGCCTGACGTTCTCGATGCTGGTGCCGGGAGCAGCGTTGAGGTCCCAGTCCAGGTAGCGCTTGCCGGGATACACGGGGCACGCGTCCCCGCAACCCATAGTGACGATGACATCGGCCGCGCGTAGGGTCTCCTCGGTCCATGGCTTGGGGAACTCACCAGTGATGTCGATGCCCACCTCGGTCATCGCCTCGACCGAGTATTGATTGAGAGCGTTGCCAGGCTCGGATCCACCGGACCATGCGATGGCGCGGTCGCCCGCGAGCTTTTCAAAGAACCCGAGCGCCATCTGCGACTTTCCCGCATTGTGCACGCAGAGGAACAGCACCACCGGCTTGCCGTCGCTGACGAAGCCTTCGACGCGACTGAACGCCTGCAGACGCTGGCGTGCGAATCGCTCCGCGAGGAGGGGCAAGTAGTTGGTGACCTTGGCGTTTCCCGCGAATTGGTCATACGACGTGGCCAGGAAGTTAGCGATGGTCTCCCGACCAAAGATCCCATCGAAGTGGGCCTCGAGGCGTGCAGCGGCGGTCTCCAGCGCGTGGGTTTGGTCGATGGTGAGCGTGTGTTCGCGAGAGAGCGGGTTGGTCATGGGCTTATCCAATCGTGAGGGCATCGGCGAGGCGCGCGACGCGGGGGTTGATAGTGTTCAGAGCTTTGGTAAATTCGGCCGGGCCGCCTGGTGCGGGGTCCGGTATCGACCAGTGGAGGTCGATGACATCGCGACCCATTTCCTCGAAGGCCTGGTCGCACACGGCGATGACGACGTCGCCGTCTCTCAACACCTCGGACGCGGGCTGTGGTCGTGAGGTGAGCGGTGCCAGGCCCTCGCTGGCCAAGGCTGCAGTCGCCAGTGGGTGCACGCGGGCCGCCGGAACGGTGCCGGCAGACGCGACCGGGAGCGAGGTGCGGCGTGCAAAGAGACTGGCGGCGAACTGCGACCGCGCGGAGTTGGCGGAGCACACAAAAACCACGCGGGCACCCTCGGGCGCGAGCGTTTGGGCGGCCGTCGCGGCGACGATGGGGTTGTCCCAAGCAAGTGTGAAGTAGGACCGGCGGGCGTCGCCATCCGAGCGGCGTCGGCGGACTACCTCCGCCTTCTCTAGCCAGGCGAGGTGGTGGGCCAGGAGGCTGGGCTGCTGGCCAGTCCGTGCGCTCAGTTCTTTGGGCGAGAGGTCGTCCAACGCCAGCGCATCCACGATCGCGAGACGGCTAGGTTCCGCGAGGGCCCCGAGCACCTCCATGCGATTTAGTTCAATCATGATTGAAACAATATCAGATGAAGTTGATGTCGTCCTCTCGGCCTGGCGCGTGAGTCGGGAACATCCAGGGTGGGCGAGTGGTTGATACTAGAACTATGACTGCAATTGGACTCGGAATGCCGGCCATGCCGCCGGAGACGCTTAGCCCCCGCAAGAAGACCCGCAAGATCAAGGTCGGCACGGTTGACGTGGGCGGAGACGCACCCGTGAGCGTGCAGTCGATGACCACGACCAAGACCACCGACATCAACGCGACGCTGCAGCAGATCGCGGAGCTCACCGCATCAGGCTGCGACATTGTGCGCGTTGCGGTACCGACGCAGGACGACGCTGACGCGCTCCCCGCGATCGCCAAGAAGTCCAACATCCCCGTGATCGCTGACATCCACTTCCAGCCCAAGTACGTGTTCGCCGCCATCGAGGCCGGCTGCGCCGCGGTGCGCGTGAACCCGGGCAACATCCGCAAGTTTGATGACCAGGTCAAGGAGATCGCGCAGGCGGCCAAGGACCACGGCACCTCGATCCGCATCGGCGTCAACGCAGGATCGTTGGATCCGCGCCTGCTCAAGAAGTACGGCAAGGCGACCCCCGAGGCCCTCGTCGAGTCCGCGGTATGGGAGGCGAGCCTGTTCGAGGAGCACGACTTCCACGACTTCAAGATCTCCGTCAAGCACAACGACCCTGTGATCATGGTCAAGGCGTACGAGATGCTGAGCCAGCGCGGCGACTGGCCGCTGCACCTCGGCGTCACTGAGGCCGGCCCCGCGTTCCAGGGCACCATCAAGTCCGCAACCGCGTTCGGAGCGCTACTCAGCCAGGGCATCGGCGACACCATTCGTGTTTCGCTGTCCGCGCCTCCTGTTGAGGAGGTCAAGGTCGGCATCCAGATTCTGCAGAGCCTCAACCTGCGCCCGCGCAAGCTCGAGATCGTGTCGTGCCCGTCATGTGGCCGCGCTCAGGTGGACGTGTACGAGCTCGCGGAGAAGGTGACCGCCGGCCTCGAGGGCATGGAGGTGCCGCTGCGCGTCGCCGTCATGGGTTGCGTCGTGAATGGACCAGGGGAGGCCCGCGAGGCCGACCTGGGCGTCGCATCGGGCAATGGCAAGGGCCAGATCTTCGTCAAGGGTGAGGTCATCAAGACCGTGGCCGAGAAGGACATCGTGGAGACCCTCATCGAGGAAGCCATGAAGATCGCCGAGACCATGGAACCCGTGGAGGGCTCGTCGCCAAAGGTGATGGCCGCACAATGACCGACTCGCTGCTCAGGCGCGCGCAGCACTCGCTGGCGCCCCTGCAGCGGCGTGATCTCGCCCAGGCTCTCGAGTGGTGTGCGGAGGACCCGGTCAGCAACTGCGTCCTCGCGATGCACCTCGAGACCGCGCGTGACTCCGGAATCATCCCCCCATACCTGTGGGCCGTCAAGCGCCGTGGCATCCGTGGACTGCCGGGCATGAATCGCGAGAGCGTGGGCATTATCTGGAATGGCGCCAATCTGACGGCGGTCATCCCTGAGGCGGCCGATGCTGGTGCCTTTTCCACCGACGACGTCCGCGCCGAGGTCGCGGCGGCGATGGTGGGTAGGCTCAACCGACCTGCGGCGCTCGTCGGTAGCGCGGAGTTGATGCTTGACCTGTGGGGTCGCGTGGAGCCCTGGTGGGGTCCTGCGCGTGAGGTTCGCGACAGGCAGTTGTCGATGGCGCTGGCGTCGGGCCCCAAGCATGTGGCGAGCGACGGTTCTGGCCTGGAGCTCGCGGCCGTACGCCCGGCCACCATGGTGGACTACGACCTGTTGTTGCCGGCATCTGTCCACATGTTCGTAGGGGAGGTGGGCTACGACCCGATGCATCACGGGCGTGCAGCCTACGAGGATCGGTTGCGCGCGTTGGTGCGTGGTGGTCGCGTTTTTGTTCAGTTCGGGACACTTGAGGGGAGCCGGCAGGTTCTGTTCAAGGCCGACGTTGGTGCCGTGGGCTGCAATGTGGCGCAGGTACAGGGCGTGTGGGTCAACCCGGCTGTACGCGGGCGCGGACTGTCCAAGGCGGGAATGGCCGCCGTCGTCGAATCCGTGCGCGCGACGATCGCCCCCACGGTGTCGCTGTACGTCAACGACTTCAACGCGCCCGCGGTGGCGGGCTACCGTGCAGTGGGCTTTGAAGAGGTCGGGACCTTCGCCACGGTCATGTTCTGACAGGCGCTCGAGACTGGCCACATGCGCCAGTAGGCTTAGCCCCATGTTGCGCATGTCTACTCTCTTTCTCCGTACCCTCCGTGAAGACCCCGCCGAGGCGGAGGTCGCCTCGCACAAGCTGTTGGTTCGCGCGGGTTACATCCGTCGTGCCGCTCCCGGCATCTACACCTGGCTGCCGCTGGGACTGCGGGTTCTCGCCAAGGTTGAGGCCATTGTCCGGGAGGAGATGGAGGCCGCTGGTGCGCAGGAGGTTCACTTCCCCGCGCTGCTGCCCAAGGAGCCCTATGAGGTCACGGGTCGCTGGGACGAGTACGGCCCCAACCTGTTCCGCCTTCAGGATCGCAAGGGCACCGACATGCTGCTCGCGCCCACGCACGAGGAGATGTTCACGCTCCTGGTGAAGGACCTGTACAACTCGTACAAGGACCTGCCGCTGACGATTTTTCAGATTCAGAACAAGTATCGCGACGAGGCACGCCCGCGTGCGGGGCTCCTCCGTGGCCGCGAGTTCATCATGAAGGACGCATACAGCTTCGATATCGACGATGCCGGGCTCGAGGCCTCGTACCAGGCGCAGCGTGAAGCCTACGTGCGCATCTTCGACCGCATGGGACTCGAATACGTCATCGTCACGGCGACGTCGGGAGCCATGGGTGGGTCCAAGTCCGAGGAATTCCTGAGCCCCACCCCCATCGGCGAGGACACGTATGTGCGCTCACCCGGTGGCTACGCAGCCAACGTCGAGGCCGTCACCACTCCGGTGCCCGACGCGATTGACTTCTCCGACGCACCCGCGGCTCACGTCGAGGACACGCCTGAGACCCCCACGATTGACACACTCGTGGATGCGGCGAATGCGCTCCACCCCCGCGCGGATCGTCCCTGGACGGCGGCGGACACGCTCAAGAACGTGGTCATCGCTGCCACCAACCCCGCCGGCGAGCGGGGCATCCTCGTGGTGGGGTTGCCCGGCGACCGCGCGGTGGACATGACGCGTCTCGCGGCCGCGCTGGCGCCCGCGATCGTCGAGCCCGCGACTGAGGAAGACATCAAGAAGCACCCCGAGCTGGTCAAGGGGTACATCGGCCCCGGCGTCCTTGGTCCCCAGGCGAGGCCCGCGGACGTCGAATTCCTGTCCGCCGAGGACGCGACGATCCCGTACATGCTGGACCCGCGCATCGTCCCCGGTACCCGCTGGATTACCGGCGCCGATGCGCCCGGCAAGCACGTCTTCGAACTCACCATGGGTCGTGACTTTGTTGGCGACGGTGTGATCGAGGCTGCCGAAGTGCTCGCCGGCGACGAGGCTCCCGATGGTTCGGGGCCACTCGAGCTCGCACGCGGCGTCGAGATTGGCCACATCTTCCAGCTGGGCCGCAAGTACGCCGAGGCTCTGGACCTCAAGGTGCTAGACGTCAACGGCAAGCAGCAGATTGTCACCATGGGTTCGTACGGTGTGGGCGTCACGCGCGCACTCGCCCTGCTCGCGGAGAACAACAACGACGAGCTGGGTCTCAAATGGCCCACGCACGTTGCTCCGTATCACGTGCACGTGATCGCGGCCGGCAAGGACGACGCGATGCACGACAAGGCCGAGGCGATCTCCAAAGCTCTCGAGGCCGACGGCATCGAGGTCTGCTACGACGACCGTCCCAAGGTGTCGCCGGGCGTGAAATTCAAGGATGCCGAGCTCATCGGCGCGCCCTTCACAGTGGTCGTGGGCCGCGGACTGGCTGATGGACACGTGGAGTTTAAGGTGCGGGCCACCGGCTCGAGCGAGAACCTGCCCGTCGGCGACGTTATTGAGCACGTGGCCGCAGCCGTTCGTGCCGATCTGCCTCAACCTGCGTAACCGCGGGCACGGTGGGGATCGGACCAGCAGGGCGCTCGAGCCCCCGAAAAGCGTGCCAAAACGGACCAACAGAAGTGCGGGGTGCTGTGGCCTGGGGTGTTAGGACGCGGGTTGTAGTCCTGGTAGCACCGGGAATTTGTCGGGCGTGAAGCCCGGCTGCAGGGCCCCTGCTGCGTAGGCGTCGAATGCCGCGTTGAGGATCCACCCACGGTCGTCAGGGGTGACGCCATCCAGCATGGCTGCATAAGTCGCGCCTAGGGCAAACTCCGTGTCCCTGGCGGTCGCCGCACGCGACAGTGCGGTGTCCACCATGGTCGGCGGGATGTCGTAGAGCTCCTGGCGGCGATCCTGGGTCCCGGCCAGGATGCCGAACTCGTCGGCACGCGCCCCTTGGATGTCGCGACGGGCGAGCGCATTCGCACGCTCTTCACCTGCGGACTTGGCGGCGATGACCTCGTAGAGGAACCGCGCCCGGTCGTGTGCCACGGCGAGGTCGCCGAGGGTCACAGGGGAGATGGCGTCGGCGCTGGCGGGGAGGAACGTATCTCCAAGGTCGACGCTGGTGGGCAGGACCCGTTCGGCGGCGGTCACGGGGATGGGCTCCGGGGAGGAACTCACCGCCGGAATAGCGCTCTCGCTGGTGGATGGTTCGCCGGTCCCGTTCGGCTCTGGCTCACCCGGGAGCGCGCCGCTGGGGGACGCGAGAGGGGTGGGGGAAGGACTGGGCTGCACCGTCTCGGCCAGGGCGGTGTTTTGCGCCCACCACAGCGCGAAGGCATGAGTCAGGCCCATGCTGGACTGCAAGAGTGCAAGATTTGAGTCAGTGGTCGTGGTCGCGGTCTCCAAGGCTCCCTCACGCGCCTGCGTGACCGCGTCGTCAAGAGAA
Source organism: Demequina aurantiaca (assembly GCF_000975135.1). Classification (GTDB taxonomy): domain Bacteria; phylum Actinomycetota; class Actinomycetes; order Actinomycetales; family Demequinaceae; genus Demequina; species Demequina aurantiaca. The sequence goes on from NZ_BBRF01000001.1 coordinate 1,709,530, forward strand.
CCGGTGAACGGAGAGGGCGACGGGGCGGGGGAGGGAGTCGCGACATAGACGCCGCCCAGCGCCTCCAGATGTGCGGGGGCAGCCTGGGCTTCGATGGACGCGAGATCGGATGCAGACACCCCATCGCTTGAGCCTGAACCAAGAACGTCAAGCACATGCTGCTCGCGCGCGGCAGCATCGTCGCGTTCAAGGGTGACCGCGTCGGCAGACGGGTACACGACGGGCTCCTTCTCGAGGTGCCAGGAACATCCCGCGACGCCCACCACCAGTACGCCCGCGAGCAGTGCCGCGGTCCACGGTCGGACGGTAGAGTTGGTGGCTCGGCGGGCGCTCATGCCCGCCATCATGACACGCACTTGGCCTGGGCTTAGACTGTGTCCTGACGAATTTCAGAAACGGAGCGCGCATCCGCGCGCGGGGAGGCGATGACTATGGACATCTCACGCCAGATTGCCGACCTCGCGACACCGGGGGCCCACGCCGCCGGGTTGGTCGTTGACGGGGTCGCCGTCTCACCGGCGGGAAAGCGCACACGCGTGCTCATCACACTGGACCTGCCCGAGACCGAGGTCGGTTCCGCCAGCCTCGACTCGATCGCCGTGGCCTCACGTGCCATCGGCGCGGCGCTGGACGAGGCGAACGTCCCCAAGAACGAATACACGCTCGAGGTCTCGACCCCGGGCATTGACCGTCCGCTCACGGAGCGCGGTCACTTCCTGCGCGCACGCACCCGCCTGGTCACGCTCGACCTCGCGGAAGGCGCGACGGCCACGGGTCGCATCGTGGACGTCGAGGACGATGCGGTGGTGCTGGAAACCGCCGGCGAGCGCGTCTCGTTTGCCCTGAGCGACATTGCCGACGGGCGCATCGAGGTAGAAATGAAGAAGCTGAAGAACGCGAAGTTTGAGGAAGAGGACGCACCTGATGGACATTGATATGCGCGCCCTGCAGGGGCTCGAGAAGGAAAAGGACATCAAGCTCGGCGTCCTGATTGACGCGATCGAGCAGGCGCTCCTGTCGGCCTACCACAAGACCCCCGGGGCCTACTCTCACGCCCGCGCTCACGTGGACCGCGCGAGCGGCAAGGTGTCCATCCTCGCCCGCGAGGAGAACAAGTCGGAGGACGGCGAACTCGTCGATCTCTCGCCCGAGTTTGACCACACCCCAGACGACTTTGGGCGCATCGCGACGTCCACTGCCCGCCAGGTCATCTTCCAGCGCCTGCGCCAGGCGGGGGACGATGCCGTGCTGGGTGAGTACGCCGACAAGGAGGGCCACCTGGTCTCCGGCGTCATCCAGCAGAGCGCGGATCCGCGCAACGTGCACCTCGACATGGGAGACGTCGAAGGTCTGTTGCCGTCCCACGAGCAGGTGCCCACCGAGACATACACCCACGGCGAGCGCCTGCGCGCGTTCGTGCTTGACGTTTCGCGTGGCATGAAGGGCCCGTCGATCACGCTGTCCAGGACCCACCCGGGCCTGGTCCGCAGACTGTTCGAACTCGAGGTCCCGGAGATCGCCGACGGCACGGTCGAAATCATGAGCGTCGCCCGCGAGGCCGGCCACCGCACCAAGATGGCCGTCCGTGCGACGATCCCGGGCGTGAACCCCAAGGGTGCCTGCATTGGTCCCATGGGTGCGCGTGTGCGCGCCGTCATGAGCGAATTGCACGGCGAGAAGATCGACATTGTCGATTGGGATGAGGACCCCGCCACGTACGTCGGCAACGCGTTGTCCCCGTCGCGAGTGGTGTCCGTCACGGTGGTCGACCTCGAGGCACGCGCGGCTCGCGTGATTGTTCCTGACTTCCACCTGTCTCTCGCGATCGGCAAGGAGGGGCAAAACGCCCGCCTGGCGGCACGACTGACGGGCTGGCGCATTGATATCCGCTCGGATGAGGCGCCCGACGGCCCCGTGGCGACCGGCGTGGAGGACGGCGATTCGGCCGATTCCGACGCGCCCGGTGCCGCTCACTAGCGCAACCCGGTAGACTGATGACGCTGAGCAGCCAGCCGCTGGCATCTCGCACCCCCGCGTCGGACCCCACAGGGCCGATACGGACGTGCGTCGGATGTCGGAAGACGGACGCTCAGTCAGTCTTGATGCGAGTGGCATTGGACGGCAACCACGTGGTGGCCGATCCGAGCCGCTCGTTGCCGGGGCGAGGAGCGTGGCTGCACCGCAGCGACGAATGCCTCGCGACGGCGCTTCAGCGTCGAGCCTTGGGGCGTGCACTGCGCGCACCACAGGCAGACGCCTCCGGCATCACGCTGGAGAGCTAAGAGACTGTGCCCTTGATGACCATCGATAGAACGGGACGAAAGCCCATGGCAACCCGATGAGTGCCTCACGATGAGTACCCAGCAGTAACGATGGTTCGACCCTGTCTTGGTCGAACCAAGACAGGAGAATTGTGGCAAAGCCCCGCGTCCATGAGATCGCGAAAGAGCTCGGAGTATCGAGCAAGGACCTAATCGCCAAGCTCACCGAAATCGGTGAGTACGTGAAGGGTCCGTCTTCCACCCTTGAAGCACCAGTGGTGCGAAAGGCCAAGGAGGCATTCCCGGCACCCGCCGAGAAGCCCGCCGAGGCCCCCAAGCCCGCAGCTAAGAAGCCTGCGGCACCCAAGCCTGCCGCTCCTAAGCCTGCCGCCCCTGAGGCGCCGGTTCCGGACGAGGCCCCCGCCGCACCGGCGCCCGCACCTTCGGCTCCGGCAGCGGCAACCCCCGCCAAGCCAGCCGATGCTCCCGCGGACGCTCCGGCCGACGCGCCTGCCGCGGCGGCCAAGACTGACGCACCGACCCCCGGCGACATGCCGCGTCCGCGTCCGCGTCCCGGCGGCAATAACCCCTTCTCGGACAAGGCGTCGGCTCCTCGCCCTCGCCCGCGTCCGGGCGGCAACAACCCCTTCCAGGCTCCTCGCCCGCAGGGTCGACCCGGCGGCGCGCCGGGTGGTCGTCCCGCAGGTGCAGGCGGCGCGCCCGGACCTCGTGGCGCACGCCCGACTCCGGGGCAGATGCCCGCTCAGGCCCCCAACCGTGGTGGCCCAGGTGGCGCACCCGGCCGCGGCGGTCCTGGTGGAGCCCCTGGTCGTCCCGGCGGGTTCGGCGGCCCCGGTGGCCGTCCGGCCGCAGGTGGACGTGGACGTGGCGGCGGCACCGCAGGTGCCTTCGGTCGCCAGGGAGGCAAGCCTGCACGTTCGCGTAAGTCGAAGCGCGCGAAGCGGGCCGAATACGAGCAGAGCCAGGCGCCCGCCATCGGCGGCGTCAACATTCCTCGCGGTAACGGTGAGACGCTGATTCGTCTTCGCCGTGGCGCGACGTTGGCTGACTTTGCCGAGAAGATTGACGTGATTCCCGCGTCGCTCGTGACCGTGCTGTTCCACCTCGGTGAGATGGCCACCGCGACGCAGTCGCTGGACGAGGACACGTTCGCGACGCTGGGTGCCGAGCTGGGCTACAAGATCCAGATCGTGTCTCCCGAGGAGGAGGACCGCGAGCTGCTCGAGGACTTCAACATCGACATCGACGCCGAACTTGAGGCGGAGACCGATGAGGAGCTCGAGGCGCGGCCACCGGTCGTCACCGTCATGGGTCACGTCGACCACGGTAAGACGCGCCTGCTGGACGCGATCCGCCACGCCGACGTCATCTCCGGCGAGGCCGGCGGCATCACGCAGCACATCGGTGCGTACCAGGTTCACCACGAGCACGAGGGCGTCAACCGCGCCATCACGTTCATTGACACCCCGGGTCACGAGGCGTTCACCGCCATGCGTGCCCGTGGTGCCAAGGTCACCGACATCGCGATCCTCGTGGTTGCAGCGGATGACGGCGTCATGCCCCAGACCATTGAGGCGCTCAACCACGCCCAGGCGGCCGACGTGCCGATCGTGGTAGCAGTGAACAAGGTCGATAAGGAAGGCGCCAACCCCGCCAAGATTCGCCAGCAGCTCACCGAGTACAACTTGGTCGCTGAGGAGTACGGCGGAGAGACGATGTTCGTCGACGTGTCCGCTATCCAGAACAAGAACATCGACGCGCTGCTCGAGGCCGTGCTGCTGACAGCAGACGCCGGCCTTGACCTGCGAGCCAACCCCAACAAGGACGCTCGCGGTGTGGCAGTCGAGGCTCACCTGGACAAGGGCCGAGGTGCCGTTGCGACGGTACTGGTTAACTCCGGAACGCTGCGCGTGGGTGACTCGATCGTCGCGGGTACGGCTCACGGCCGTGTGCGTGCGATGTTCGATGAGCACGACCAGCCCGTCAAGGAAGCCCTTCCCGCTCGTCCGGTGCTCGTCATCGGTCTGACCTCGGTGCCCGGCGCCGGCGACACCTTCCTGGTGGCCGACGACGACCGTACCGCGCGTCAGATTGCGGAGAAGCGCGAGACGGCCGAGCGTGCAGCTCAGCTGGCCAAGCGCCGCAAGCGCATCAGCCTCGAGGACTTCAACCAGGCTCTCGAAGATGGCAAGGTCGACACGCTCAACCTCATCATCAAGGGTGACGTCTCCGGTGCCGTCGAGGCGCTCGAGGACGCGTTGCTCCAGATCGATGTGGGCAAGGAAGTCGACCTGCGCATCATCCACCGTGGTGTGGGTGCTGTCACGCAGAACGATGTCAACCTTGCGACGGTCGACAACGCGATCATCCTTGGATTCAACGTTCGCCCCGCCGAGCGTGTCCAGGAACTCGCGGACCGCGAGGGCGTCGACATGCGCTTCTACTCGGTCATCTACCGCGTGCTCGAGGACGTCGAGGCGTCGCTCAAGGGCATGCTCAAGCCCGAGTTCGAGGAGCGCCAGAGCGGTGGCGCTGAGATCATGGAGATCTTCCGCAGCTCCAAGTTCGGAAACATCGCAGGTTGCCTCGTGCGCACCGGAACGATTCGTCGCAACGCGGCGGCTCGCGTGGTGCGTGCCGGCAACGTCATCGGCGAAGCGAAGATCGACACGCTGCGCCGGTTCAAGGACGACGCGACCGAGGTCAAGGACGGCTTCGAGTGCGGTATCGGTCTTGGCAAGTTCAACGACATCCAGGTCGGAGACGTCATTGAGACGTTCGAGATGGTGGAGATTCCGAGGAACTAATGGTTGACTCCGCACGCGCGCTCAAGCTCGCTGGCACGATCAAGAGGATCGTCGCCGGCGCGCTTGAGAACGACATAAAAGACCCCCGACTGGGATTCGTCACCGTCACCGATGTTCGGATGACGGGCGACCTCCAGCAGGCGTCCGTGTTTTACACCGTCTTTGGCGATGAGGAACAGCAGGCTTCCACGGCAGCGGCCTTGGCTTCGGCCAAGGGCCGGCTGCGGTCGCTCGTGGGTGGGCAGTTGGGCATTCGGCTGACTCCCACGCTCGACTTCTACCTTGACGCGGTGCCGGAGACGGCCGCCTCGCTCGAGGAGTCGTTGCAGGCCGCACGGCTGCGGGACGAGGAGCTCAAGCGCATGCGCGAGGGCGCCACGTTCGCCGGCGATGAGGACCCGTACAAGCACCCCGAGTCCGATGACGAGGACGCCTAAGCCCGAGCCGGTTCCCGGCATCGTGGTGGTCGACAAGCCTCAGGGCTGGACCTCTCACGATGTCGTTGGCCGTATGCGTCGTCTCGCGCAGACCAAGAAGGTTGGTCACGCGGGCACGCTTGATCCCATGGCCACCGGCGTGCTGGTGATCGGCATCGGCAAGGCCACCAAGTTGCTCACGTACTTCGTGGGACACGGCAAGACCTACGACGCCACCATTCGGCTCGGCCAGTCCACCGTGACTGACGACGCCGAGGGCGACGTCGTGGAGACGGCCGATACCGCGAGTGTCACCGACGCTCAGATCGCCGATGCGGTCGCAGGCTTGACGGGGGACATTCAGCAACGGCCCAGTTCCGTCAGCGCGATCAAGGTGGACGGCCAGCGGGCGTACAAGCGCGTACGTGACGGCGAGGACGTTGAGTTGCCGACGCGTCCGGTCACGGTGTCGCGCTTCGACGTGCTCGACGTGCGCCGCGACGGCGGTGTGATCGACATCGACGTTGGCGTGGACGTGTCCTCCGGGACCTACGTGCGCGCGCTCGCCCGTGACCTGGGCGATGCGTTGGGCGTGGGCGGCCACCTGACCGCGCTGCGGCGTACCGCGGTAGGAGATATCCCGCTGTCGAGCGGGCACTCGCTCGAGGATCTGGGCGCCCTCGTGGACGACGGCGAACCGCTGCCGCTGCTCCCGCTCGCCGATGCCGCGGCATCGGCGCTGCCCGTCGTGACGATCGACGCCTCGCAAGCGCGGGCCCTGGGCTTCGGTCAGGCCATTGAGGTCGCCGAGCCAGCCACGGCATCGGCGGGCGTCGTGGCCCCCAGCGGGGGAGAGGTTGCTGCCATCACGGCCGCCGGAACGTTGGCCGCCATACTGCGCCCGCGCCGTGGCAAGCTCGCGCCCGTGGTCGTCTTTGAGACCAGCTCGGTTGAGGCTGGCCCGCTCGCCGCTGGCGAGTGAGAGTTCTAGATTCCTCCGAGGGTAGGCAACAATGACACACGTGACGCGCGCTGACTCAACCATGCCTACGGATTCCATGACGACGTGGCGCTCGCTTGCGGACGTGCCGACGTCGCTGGGCCCGACCATCGTGACACTGGGCAACTTCGACGGCGTCCACCGGGGTCATCAGGCGGTGCTAACGCGCATGGTCGCGGACGCCCGCGAGCGTGGCGAGGTCGCCATCGCGATGACTTTCGATCCCCACCCCAAGGCCGTGCACGATCCCGCGCACCCGCCTGTGCTCATCACCGGCACGCAGGACAAGCTTGAGCGCCTCGCAGCGACCGGACTCAATGGCGCGTTGGTCGTGCGGTACACGCTCGACTTCGCGCAGCAGACCGCGGAGGAGTTCGTGGTTCGCTACCTGGTTGAGGGGCTGCACGCCGCCACGGTGGTCGTGGGTCAGGACACGCGCTTCGGGCGCGGCAACGCCGGCGACGTAGACACCATGCGTGACTTGGGTAAGAAGTACGGCTTCGCGGTCGAGGTTATTGACGACGCATGCGCCATCTCCCAGTCGGGGCGGCGTTGGTCGTCCACCTGGGTGCGTGAACTGCTCGAGTCCGGGGACCTCCCAGCGGCAACCGACGTGTTGGGGCGGCACCACCGGCTGCGCGGAACCGTGATCCACGGCGACGCCCTCGGACGCACCATCGGCTTCCCCACCGCAAACCTGGACGTCTCCGCCGGCATGATTCCGCGCCATGGCGTCTACGCCGGGTGGCTTACGGTGCTCGACGCGCGCGACAACGCGCTGGCGAAGCCCCTGGTGGGCACACGGATGATGGCTGCGGTGAGCCTGGGCCACAACTACACCGTGGGAGGCAGCGACCTACGGGTGGAGGCCTTCGCCCTGGACGCGGTCGGAATCGACATCTATGACACCGAAGTCGCCCTGGACCTGGTGCAGTGGCGTCGGCCGATGCTGGACTTTGGGTCGCTTGAGGCTCTGACCGCCGCGCTCGATGAAGACGTCAGCTGGACCCGTGAAGTATTAAGCCAAGGTCACGATTCGTGTTAAATCCCCGTTAACCCTGGCATTCGCCCACTTTTTGGGGCTACAGTCTTTAAATGGACAAGGCCAACGATGCAATGCAGCAGGGTGACCACAAGCCCCTCGTAGTTCTCAAGGACGTGAACAAGCACTTTGGCGAGTTGCACGTCCTCCAGAACATTAATCTGACCGTTGGTGAAGGCGAAGTCGTCGTGGTCATTGGGCCGTCAGGCTCAGGCAAGTCGACGCTGTGCCGTGCGATCAACCGACTCGAGACCATCGACGACGGATCCATTACGCTCGACGGCGTCGAGGTGCCCGCGGAGGGCAAGCAGCTCGCACAGTTGCGCGCGGACGTCGGCATGGTGTTTCAGTCCTTCAATCTTTTCGCTCACAAGACCATCCTGGAGAACGTCACGCTTGGCCCGATGAAGGTCAAGGGAGTCAAGAAGGCGGAGGCCAAGGAGCGGGCCATGACGTTGCTCGAGAGAGTCGGCATTGCCGCGCAGGCCGACAAGTTCCCGGCTCAGCTTTCCGGCGGCCAGCAGCAGCGCGTCGCCATTGCCCGGTCACTCGCGATGCAGCCCAAGGTCATGTTGTTCGACGAGCCAACCTCGGCGCTCGACCCCGAGATGATCAACGAAGTGCTCGACGTCATGACGGACCTCGCTCACGAGGGCATGACGATGATCGTCGTGACCCACGAGATGGGATTTGCCCGCAAGGCCGCAAACCGCGTGGTCTTCATGGCGGACGGTCAGATCTTAGAGGAGGCGGAGCCAGAGGAGTTCTTCACGAACCCGAAGTCAGAGCGCGCCAAGGACTTCTTGTCAAAGATCCTGACCCACTGACGTCTGTTCTTACCCACAGAGCTGCAGTAATGGCCCGGGAGACCCTCGGACCAAAAATAAAGGAGATCACATGAACACCAAGGTAAAGGTAGCGGCGCTGGCAGCGACTGCTGCGATCGCGCTGAGCGCGTGCTCGTCGGATTCCGGTGGCGGAGACGACGTCGACCCGTCGTCGTTCCCCGAGGGATCGACGATGGCTAAGCTCGCGGATGCGGGTGCCATCACTATTGGTACCAAGTTCGACCAGCCCCTGTTCGGCCTCAAGGCCCCCAGCGGTGACCCTGAGGGCTTCGACGTTGAGGTCGCGAAGATCATCGCTCACAAGCTTGGCATTGAAGACTCGGGCATTACCTGGGTCGAGACGGTGTCCGCCAACCGTGAGCCCTTCATCGAGGGCGGTCAGGTCGACATGGTGGTGGCGACGTACACCATCAACGACGAGCGTAAGGAAGTAGTCTCCTTCGCCGGACCGTACTACAACGCAGGCCAGGCGCTCATGGTGCTTGCCGACAACGAGGACATCACCAGCCCCGATGACCTCGCGGGCAAGAACGTGTGCTCGGTTGAGGGCTCGACCCCCGCCGCGAACATCGCGGACAACTACCCCGACGCCAACCTCGTGCTGTTCGGTGCCTACACCGACTGCCTCGAGCCGCTGCGCAACGGTGCAGTCGACGTGGTGACCACTGACAACGTCATTCTCGCGGGCTACGTGTCCGAGTCGGACGGCGAGTTCAAGGTGGCTGGCGAACCGTTCACCGAGGAGCCCTACGGCATCGGTGTCGCGCACGACGACACCGACTTCCGCATGTGGATCAACGACGTTCTCGAAGAGTCCTTCGAGGACGGTTCGTGGCTCGACGCGTGGAACGAGACCGCTGGAACGGTCCTTCCCGAGCCGACCGCTCCCTCGGTCGACCGCTACGAAAACTAGCCAGTAAGTGGGCCTCGGTGCGCTCCCTCGCGGAGCGCACCGAGAGCCTTCCTGGCCGGGCACCTACCAGCCCAACTAAGTACGTCACTCGGAGAGGACTATGGGAGCACTGATAGACAACGCTGACGTCGTTTGGACGGCGTTCAAAATGACGTTGTGGCTGTCGGTTTCCGCCGGAGTCCTGTCGTTCATCTGGGGCGTCATGCTGGCCGCCTTTCGCGTTTCCCCGATAGGCCCGCTACGCACCTTTGGCACCGTGTACGTGAACATCTTCCGCAACTCTCCACTCACCCTGATTTTTCTGGTGATGCTTAACCTCGCGGTCCCCGTTTTGGGCCTGCATGTGGGTCTGGGCGTCCCCATGGCGATCATCTCGCTCACGTTGTATACCTCCACCTTCGTCTGTGAGGTGGTGCGCTCTGGAATCAATTCCGTGGGCGTTGGTCAGGCCGAGGCCGCCCGGTCCATCGGCCTCACGTTCTTCCAGACCCTCGGCCAAATCGTGCTACCGCAGGCGTTCCGCTCCGTGGTCCCGCCCCTCATCAACGTCTACATTGCTCACGTGAAGAACACGTCGGTTGCGGCCGGTTTTGCGGTCTTCGAGCTGACTGCTTCCGCGCAGCGTCTCGCGAATGGCAATCCCGCAGACGTGGTTGGCGTGTTCGCGGGCATCGGCCTTTGCTATCTCGTGATCACCATTCCCATGGGCGTCGCGAGTCAGCGAATCGAGCGAAAGGTGGCGATCGCCCGATGAGCAATGAAACGTCAGTGCTCTACGAAGCACCCGGACCGCGCGCCAAGGCTCGCGACAGAATCTTCACCGTTGTCTTCACCCTGATTTTTGTTGGACTGCTGGTGTGGGCTGGCTATACCGCCTACAGCAACGGCATCTTCGACGACCGCTGGGCGGTGTTGTGGGATCCGCCGCGCGGCCAGTCCGTGTCCGACGTGTGGATCACCTCCATCCTGATGAGCGGCATCTGGGGCACGCTGAAGCCCGTCCTCATCGCCATCCCCATCGCACTCGCACTGGCGTTGGCGCTCACGATTCTCCGCCAGTCGCCATACTGGATCGCGCGGGTGCCCGCCCGAGTGGTGACCGAGGTGTTCCGCGGCATTCCCGTGCTGCTCATCATGTACTTCGGTGTCATCGGGCTCAACATCGATCCGCTGTGGGCCGTGGTGCTCGGCCTCGTGGTTTACAACATGGCTGTGGTGGCGGAGATTCTGCGAGCTGGAATCGCCGCATTGCCAAGCGGGCAGAAGGAGGCGGGCCTCAGCATCGGCCTGTCGCCGTTGCAGACGCTGCTCCGAATTCAATTGCCGCAGGCCGTGCGCATCATGCTCCCCGCACTCATCAGCCAGATCGTGGTGCTGCTGAAGGACTCCTCGCTGGGATTCATCATCGGCTACTCGGAGCTCCTCAAGTCGGCAAAGGACAACTACAACTTCTTTGGAGAGTCCACCAAGGTGGTCTTCATCTTCGTGGTCGCAGTGCTGTACATCCTCATCAACATGTCGGTGTCGAGGCTCGCGACCTACATCGAGGGCCGCATGCGGACCAAGAGCAAGACAGTCGGTGGACTTCATGTGGAGGGCAAGGCCGATGGCCCGCCCGGGGGAGTGACCGCCACGGGTATTGGCGCCAACACACGCACCGGGGATAGCGCCCTCTAGTTGCGTGGTGGCTGGGAAGCGCGTCTTCGGGTAACATTGACCGTCGCCGTATAACGGCCGCGGATCCCAGTGCCCCGGAGAATATGCCCGGGTGCGCCGCGCAACAAGACATTACGAAGGAGACTGCTGTGCCGCTTACCCCTGAAGTCAAGAAGTCCATCATGGCCGATTACGCCCGCTCAGAAGGCGACACCGGTTCTCCCGAGGTTCAGATCGCGATGCTCTCGCAGCGCATCCTCGACCTCACCGAGCACCTCAAGGAGCACAAGCACGACCACCACACCCGTCGTGGCCTGCTCCTTATGGTCGGTCAGCGCCGCAACCTGCTGAACTACCTTCAGCGCGTCGACATCGAGCGCTACCGTGCACTCATTGAGCGCCTCGGACTGCGTCGCTAGTCACAGCTTCATATCAGAGCCCGGCCGCTCCTCCCACCAGGGGGTTGAGCGGTCGGGTTTCTGTTTTTTTGGGGCCCGGCGCGCGAAGGGTGCGGGGCTCTAGCGACGTGGCGGTCCCACCACGTACGTTTCGCGCATCTGTCATTTGCTCGTGGTCCCGCGATGCACGGGTCCCGTGTGGGGCATCCCTGATAGCATAGAACCGGCTCTCCACTGTAGGCAGAGCCGCACACATACACCTGGCAGGCAAGTAGAACGCTGGTCCTCGGTGGTGATGGGCAGACTCTCCGCGAACTCTCGCGGACTACTTCTGAGCATTTCGACTGACGATCAGTGGCGGCACAAGGTCGCTAAGTTCGCATTCCCTGCTTCACAAATTAAGGAGAAACTTCCACATGGAAGGTCCCGAAATTCAGTTCGCTGAAGCCGTTATCGACAACGGCAAGTACGGCACCCGCACGGTGCGCTTCGAGACGGGCCGCTTGGCTCAGCAGGCAGCCGGTACGGTCGCCGCTTACCTCGACAACGACACCATGCTGCTGTCGGCGACGACCGCCGGCAAGCACCCTCGCGAGGGCTTCGACTTCTTCCCGCTGACGGTTGACGTTGAAGAGCGCACCTACGCCGCCGGCAAGATCCCCGGCTCGTTCTTCCGCCGCGAAGGCCGTCCCTCGACCGACGCGATCCTGACCTGCCGCCTCATCGACCGCCCGCTGCGTCCCACCTTCGTGTCGGGCCTGCGCAACGAGGTTCAGGTCGTCGTGACCGTGCTCGCCATCAACCCCGATGACTCGTACGACACCCTCGCCATCAATGCCGCATCGGCTTCGACGCAGCTCTCCGGCCTGCCCTTCACGGGTCCTGTGGCCGGCGTGCGCATCGCGCTGATCGACGGTCAGTGGGTCGCGTTCCCCAAGTACAGCCAGATGGATCGCGCCGTGTTCAACATGGTCGTGTCCGGTCGCATCGCAGGTGACGACGTCGCCATCATGATGGTTGAGGCAGAAGCGACCGACGACTCGTTCGACCTGATCTCCGAGGGTGCCCAGGCTCCCACCGAGACCGTCGTCGCCGAGGGCCTCGAGGCTGCCAAGCCATTCCTGAAGGCGCTGTGCGACGCCCAGATCGAACTCGCCGGCAAGTCGCAGAAGGCTCCCAAGGAGTTCCCCCGCTTCCTTGACTACCAGGACGATGTCCTCGACGCCGTGACCGCGGCCACCGAGGCGGACCTGTCCGCAGCGCTCAAGATTGCTGACAAGGCAGAGCGCGAGGACCGTCTCGACGAGATCAAGGACGCGGCTCACACCGCTCTTGACGCTCAGTTCGAGGGTCGCGAGAAGGAAATCTCCGCAGCGGTTCGCGCCGTCACGAAGAAGACCATCCGCCAGCGCGTCCTCACGGAGGGCATCCGCATCGACGGCCGTGGCCTGAAGGACATTCGTCCGCTCGCCGCAGAGGTTGGCCCCATTCCGCGCGTGCACGGTTCGGCTATCTTCGAGCGCGGAGAGACCCAGATCATGGGTATCACCACGCTGAACATGCTGAAGATGGAGCAGCAGATCGACTCGTTTGGCCCCGAGACGAAGAAGCGCTACATGCACCACTACAACTTCCCGCCGTTCTCGACGGGCGAGACCGGCCGTGTGGGCAGCCCCAAGCGCCGCGAGATCGGTCACGGTGCGCTTGCTGAGCGTGCCTTGGTGCCCGTGCTCCCGTCGCGTGACGACTTCCCCTACGCAATCCGCCAGGTGTCCGAGGCCCTCGGGTCCAATGGTTCCACCTCGATGGGTTCGGTTTGCGCATCAACCCTCGCCATGCTCAACGCTGGTGTGCCGCTGCGCGCCCCTGTCGCGGGTATCGCCATGGGCCTCGTGTCCGACACGGTTGACGGTGAGACCCGCTACGCGGCGCTGACCGACATCCTGGGTGCTGAGGACGCGTTCGGCGACATGGACTTCAAGGTCGCAGGTACCTCGGAATTCATCACCGCCATCCAGCTCGACACCAAGCTCGACGGGCTTCCGTCCTCGGTCCTCATCGGAGCACTCGACCAGGCCAAGGATGCTCGCATCCACATCCTGGGCGTCATGGCGGAGGCCATCTCTGAGCCCGACGAGATGAGCCCCTTCGCTCCTCGCGTCATCTCGGTGCGCGTCCCCGTTGACAAGATCGGTGAGGTCATTGGCCCGAAGGGCAAGATGATCAACCAGATCCAGGACGACACTGGCGCCGACATCTCCATTGAGGACGACGGCACCGTGTTCATCGGTGCAACCGACGGCCCTTCGGCCGAGGCTGCCCGCGCGGCGATCAACGCGATCGCCAACCCGCACGTGCCTGAGGTCGGCGAGCGTTTCGTTGGAACGGTCGTCAAGACCGTCGCCTTCGGTGCCTTCGTTTCGCTCAGCCCCGGCCGCGACGGACTGCTGCACATCTCGCAGATCCGCAAGCTGGTCGGTGGCAAGCGTGTGGAGAACGTCGAGGACGTCCTCTCCGTGGGTCAGAAGATTCAGGTCCAGATTGGTGAAGTTGACCCGCGCGGCAAGCTGTCGCTCGAGGTCGTCGAAGAGGCCGGTGCCGAGGGCGCCGACTCTGAGGGTGACGACAACTAGTCGCAGCCCTTCACTAGACGGTTCACGAGGCCGCCGGTTCCCGCAAGGGGCCGGCGGCTTCGTCGTTTCTGAACCCTGACCTGCGCCAATCGCTCGAGAGGCACGACCGGGCCAGCGCATCGGCCGCACATCGAGTAGGCCCCTACACGTGGTACCCGCCCTGTTTCGCCCCGCCCTGTTCCATCCTCGTCCCGTCCCGCCCTGTTCCGTCCTCGTCCCGTCCCGCCCTGTACCGTCCCGCCCTGTCCGGTCCGGCCCCGTCCCGCCCTGTGCGGTCCCGTCCGGTCCCGAAGGACGAAACCTTCATTCGTCCTTCCCGATGGTCCCTCAGTGTCTTGTCGAAGGACTATCTGGCTAATCGTCCTTCAGGATGGAACGCCGATGCCGGCCAGGGCAACGCGGGTAGCGAAACTGCGCCAGAGCAGCGGCGGCCGGGGTTAGGCTCGTGACCATGCCTCACGCCCTTCCCCTTGTCTCCGCCGAATCCATCGGCTCCTCCATTTCCATCGAACAGGATCACGGTGCCGTGGTGCGCCGCAGCGTGCTACCGGGAGGAGTGCGGGTATTCACCGAGCAAATCCCTGGGATGCGGTCCGCCACGATGGGCGCCTGGGTGGGTGTGGGTTCGCGCGACGAGACCCCTGAGCACGCCGGCTCCACGCACTTCCTCGAGCACCTCCTGTTCAAGGGCACCCAGCGTCGTAGCGCGCTGCAGATCGCCGAGGCCTTTGACCGCGTGGGCGGCGAGTCCAACGCGATGACGGCCAAGGAGTTCACCTGCTACTTCGCGCGGGTGATTGATACCGACCTGCCGATGGCGATCGACGTCATCCTGGACATGGTCACCAGCCCCAAGCTGGACCGAGACGAGTTCGAAATGGAGCGTGGTGTGATCCTCGAGGAGATCGCCATGAACGACGATGACCCGGGGGACGTGGCGCACGAGAAGTTCACGGAGTTGGTCTTTGGCGGGCACCCCTTGGGCCGGCCCATCGGCGGAACCCCTGACATCATCCGCTCGGTGACCCGCGACGCTGTCTGGGACCACTACCAGAAGCATTACGTCCCCGAGGGTCTGATCGTGACGGCCGCCGGGGGAGTGGACCACGACATCGTGTGCGAGCAAGTGATGGCTGCCCTAGAACTAGGAGGCTGGGACGTGACGTCGCAGCGAGCGCCACTGTCACGGCGCGACTCGACGAACCAGGTGACGGCTACCCAGGGCGGCGACCTCAGCATCGTCCGCGATTTTGAGCAGGCGCACGTCGTGATCGGCTCGCGCGGCTTCAAAGCTAGCGACGACCGCCGCAACACCCTGGCCGTCTTCAACACCATCCTGGGCGGGGGCATGTCGTCGCGCCTATTCCAGGAGATTCGCGAAAAGCGCGGTCTCACCTACTCGGTCTATTCATTCGGTGCACCCAACGCCGATGCTGGCTTGTTTGGCATGTACGCCGCCTGCACGCCGGGCAAAGCGGACGAGGTGTCGCGCCTGATGGTCTCCGAGCTTGAGCGCATGGCCGAGGGTGTGACGGACGAGGAGATGGAGCGCGCCATCGGCCAGCTGAGCGGCTCAACCGTGCTGCGCCTCGAGGACTCGTACTCGCGTATGTCGCGGCTCGGGAAGGCCGAGCTCGTCTATGGCGAGTTGTGGAGCATCGGCGAGGTGCTGGACCAGGTGCGTGCCGTGACGGCGGATCAGGTAGTGGGCCTTGCCGCCGAGTTGGCTGGCCGCCAGCGAACTGCCGTGCGCGTGGGCCCGGGCGCGGTCTAGTCCCGCTGCTCCCAAGTAAGGTGGACGCATGATTAACGTAGCTGTGCTGGGCGCCTCGGGGCGCATGGGAACCCACGTCGTCAACGCCGTATCTGCGGCCGAGGACCTGAGCGTCGTCGCGACTCTCGATGACGGTGACGACATCTCTGCCGCCGCGAAGGCGCAGGCGAATGTCGCGGTGGACTTCACCGTGCCGTCCGCGACGGAGGCCAACGTCCACGCGCTGATCGACCTCGGCATCAGTGCCGTGGTCGGCACCTCGGGGTGGACCCAGGACGCGCTTCAGCGAGTCGAAGAGCACCTGCGTGAGCGTCCCGACCTGGGTGTGCTGATCGCCCCCAACTTTGCGCTCGGCGCCGTGTTAGCAATGCGCATGTCGGCCCTCGCGGCCAAGTACTTCGAGTCCGTTGAGGTCATTGAACTTCACCACCCCGACAAGGTGGATGCGCCCTCCGGAACCGCGGTGCACTCGGCCGCCGGTATCGCCGCCGCACGCGCGGAGGCAGGCATCGCGGCATCGCCCGATGCGACGGAGGACTTCGCCAACGGCGCTCGCGGCGCGGACGTCAACGGCGTGCGCGTGCACTCGGTTCGTCTGCGAGGCCTGGTCGCCCACGAGGAGATCCTGATGGGCAATCCGGGTGAGCAATTCACCATCCGCACCGACTCGTTCGACCGCGTGAGCTTCATGCCGGGAGTGCTGCTGGGTATTCGCGAGGTGGGCAACTACTCGGGGCTGACGGTCGGACTCGACAAGTACATGAGCCTGTAGAGATGAAGCTCATGCGCAATCGCGGCTTCCTCGCCGCCGTCGCCATCACGTTGATCCTGGCGCTGTACTTCGTGTTGATCGCCAACCAGGCATTCCTGTTCCTTGGCTCCGACGAGCTGGCGGCAAAGGGGATCGGCGCCGCGCTGCTGTTCTTGCCGCTGCTTGGTGCCTGGTATTTGGTGCACGAGTTCCGGCTGGGGACGTCCGTGCAGCAGATGGCGGACACGCTGGATCGCGAGGGTCGGCTGCCCATCCACGACGGCGAGACCAAGCCCAGCGGCAAACTCACGCGCGAGTCCGCCGAGGCGGTCTTTGAGGTGGCGTCGCGCCAGGTTGAGGACGCCCCGGAGGACTGGTCGGCGTGGTTCCACCTCGCCTACGCCTACGAGGCGGCGGGGGAGCGTTCTCAGGCCCGCAAGACGCTGCGTCACGCTGCGGACCTCTACCGTGCCGAGCGCAAGGCCTCCCGCACCGACGCTTAGAGCTAGACCTCTGCGCGCCAGAGCCGCTCGACGAGGTCGCCGTGGGGTCCCTCAAGGGTGCGCCGGACACCGCCCTCGCCAAGTCCAGCCGTTTGCAGGAACGCTTCACGCGCCTCGTCGCCCTCGAGTGCCCAGGCGCGCACGACGGGCGCATTCCTGATGCGGAGGGTGTCCACGCAGGCGGCCATGAGGCGTGACCCATGGCCCATGCGGCGGTGCTCGGGGGCAACCTCGAGCGCGATGATGTCGCCGGCGGCGGTCATGGCCGCGAAGCCCACCACACGCGGACCGTCACAGGCGGCGAACATGCGGTCGTCGCGCGTAGGAGGAGACTCGATCGCCGCACCCCAGGTGTCGCGCACCTCGTCGGCATCTAGAGCATCGACCGCCTCGTCGCCAAGCGTCTCGCGCCACGCGGCCAACTGGATCGCGGCGAACGCGTGCTCGTCGCCGAGCACGGCGGGGCGGGCGGAAACATCGGCGGTAGGCATGCCCTCAAGCGTACGCGGCACACCAGCCGTGACCGAACCGACCGTGGGCGCTAGAAGATCAGCCGCAGCACCGCGGCGACGGCTGCGGCAACCACCACCACCACGATGAACGGCGCTCGCCTCCACAGCAGTACCGCGGCGACCGCGACCGCGACCACGCGCGCGTCGAACACGATCGCGCCGTCCGTCGTGAACGCCTGCACCGCGAAGAGTGCGAACAGCAATGCGACGGTCACGTACGCTGCGATGCGGTGCACGCGCGGGTTCTCCAAAAACCGCTCCGGCACCACGTGACCCGCGTACTTGGTCGCCCAGGCCAGCAGCCCGGCGCCCACGATCGCCACCCACATCCACATGTATGAAGTCATTCGGGCACCTCGTCCTTGGACGTGGGGGCGCGCCAACCGACCACGATGGCGATCAGGGCGGCGGCAAGAATTGGCACTCCTGCCGGGGTCACTGGGGTGAGCAACAGCGCCAAGACGGCCGATGCCCCGGCCACCGCTTGAGCGGGACGCGACGCCAGGCGCGGCCACACCAGGCCGAGGAACGCCGCGGCGGCCGCCGCGTCGAGGCCCCAGTCCGCAGGGTCGCCGATGCGCTCTCCGACGAGCGCACCCACGACCGTGATCGCGTTCCACAGGATGAAGACGCCCACGCCAGTCCACCAGAAACCCGCACGTCGTGCCTCAACGTCGTCGGCGGGCTGGGCGAGGGAGACGGCCGTCGACTCGTCGATGGTCATGTGCGCCGCCCACACACGCCGCCACCCACTCATGGGTCGCAGTACGGGCGCGAGTCCCACCCCGTAAAAGCCGTTGCGCAGCCCCAGAAACGTGGAAGTCGCGACGGCCGCCGCAGCCCCGCCTCCCGCGGCAATCACACCAACGAATGCGAACTGCGAGCCGCCGCTGAAGACCAGGAGCGACAGCGCCATCGTCTGCCATACGTCCAGGCCGGCGGCGACGGACAGCGCGCCAAAGCTGATCGCGTAGGCCCCGGTCGCGACGGAGACTGAGACAGCCTGTTGGCGCGCGGGGTCGAGCCCGCGCAGACTCAGCCTCCCCACGTTCAGGCGGGCCAAGCGATGTCCCTACCGTCGGCATCGGCCAAGCCTGGCCGCGGGTACGCCGCCACGGGGGAGTCAGGGGAGAGGTCGGTCATCGCCCACACTTCTGTCAGTTCTCGGCCGACTTCCGCCCCTTCGGGCTCGGTCCGTACTCCCACGCGCGTATAGCCGAGTGACTGCGGCACCCCACGGCTACGCACATTTGCTGGGTCACAGCAGACTTGGACGCGATTCGCGTGCGCGACCTCTAAAGCCACCTGAGTAAGCGCTGCGGCGACCTCTCTCATCAGCCCGCGCCCCTCGGCATCGGCCGCGAGCCAGTAGCCAATCTCGAGAAGTCCTGGCTCGCCTCGGGGGTGCAGACCAGTACCGCCCAGCAGTGCACCCGACGAGCGGTCGAACATCCCCATGGTCCAGTCCTCGCCCGCGTCAAAGCGCTCGCGGAAATAGCGGAGCAAGTTGCGGCGGGTCTCGAGGATCTGCGGCTCGTCCCACGCCCACGCCATCCACTCCCGCAGGCGCACGTGGTTGGCGACCATGACGGCATCCATCTCCTCCGCGTCGGTAACCTCATACGCGCGAATCACGACGCGCTCGGTCACGACGCGGTGGGGTACCGCTCGGGGCATTGCTGGCATGGGTACATCCTGGCACGGTGTGTGGGTGCGATTCCGGCGCGTGGTGCTTGCTGGCGGTACATGAGTGCTGATTTGGGGCATCGAAACCGCACTCATGTACCGCAAGCTTGCGAGAGGTGGCCACGAGTCGACCTCACGCGTGCCGTGCGTCCCCGCCTCACGTGGACAACGCTAGGCTGGGCGGCGTGAGCGAGACACCGGAAATCGAATTCAAGTCCCACATGACGGTCGAGTTGGTACGCGCCAACGCGCAGGACGCGGACGTGCTGTTCGCGGCGCGCGTGTCCACCAAGGGCGAGCAATCCCTCGACGACGTGGACGCCGACGCGTCGAAGAGCGCGGGCCTCATCAACTACTTGATGCGCGACCGCCACGGCAGCCCTTTCGAGCACAACTCGATGACGTTCTACGTCCAGGCGCCTATCTTCGTGTTTCGCGAGTTCATGCGTCACCGCATCGCTAGCTACAACGAGGAATCGGGCCGCTACCGCAACCTGCGTCCCGTTTTCTATACGCCCGCGCCCGAGCGCAAACTGGTCCAGGTGGGCAAGCCTGGTGCCTACAGCTTTGAGGACGGCACTGCGGAGCAGCACGCGCTCGCCGATGCGGAGATTCGCTCGAGCTGCACGCACGCCTACGAGGCCTACCAGCGCATGCTGGATGCTGGCATTGCTCGTGAGGTCGCCCGCGCGGTCTTGCCGGTGAACACGTACAGCTCGATGTACGTCACCATGAATGCCCGCGCACTGATGAATTTCCTGTCCCTGCGCACCACGCGCGAGGGCACGCACTTCCCCTCCTTCCCTCAGCGCGAGATCGAGATGGTCGCGGAGCAGATGGAAGACGAGTGGGCCACCCTCATGCCGCTGACCTACGCGGCCTTCAACAAGAACGGACGCGTCGCACCATGACCGAGGACACCAAGAAGAAGAACACCATCCGCACCATCACGGTGGTGACTCTGATCGCGCTCACGCTCGGGCTCTTTGGTGGCTGGGCAATTGCTGCCGCCACCACGGCGAAGTCCGACGAAGGTGACGTCTGGGTGGTGCAATCGCAAACGGCCTCCGTCTCGACCGAGGCAGTGGAGCTCGACAACGTGGGTGGTTCGGTGTTGCAGGTCAGCGTCGAGGACGGCCAGGAAGTCAACGCAGTGTCCGTCTCTCAGCTCGTGCAGGACTGGGACAGCGAGTTCGGCGACACCATGCCTCGCGCAGTGATCACCGGCGTCCTCGGCGGCAAGAACCACTCGTTGATCGTGAACCTGGGCAAGCCCACCGCGACCGCGACGTCGATCACCTTTGAGGGCTCGACCATCGTGGGCGGCGGACTCGCCCAGACGGACTTCACCGCGGTGACGCTACTGATCGACAACAAGGGACTGGTCGAGGCCAAGCTCAAGGAGTCGCAGGCGAACTAGTCGGCTCGCGCCAACCTGGTGCGCGTGCCACGATGGAAATGCTCGCCCGGCTCTACGGGCTACTGATGAAAGGCATGCCATGACTAGTGTCAACCTTCACGAACTCGCGCAGAAGCACCTCACCGAGGCGCAGGAGTCGGGCAATGGCCGTCATTCAGAAACAATTTACGGAGGACGCGAGCACGACCTTCGCCAGACGCTGATCTGCCTCACGGAGGGGCACGGGCTCAGCGAGCATGCCAGCCCGGGCGAGGCCACGGTCCAGGTGCTCGTGGGCGCCATCGACATCACCGCGGGCGGCGAGGTGGTGCGCCTCGCGGTGGGGGATTACTACCTCATTCCGCCGTTGCGCCACTCGGTGCACGCGCCCACCGATGCCGCGTTCCTGCTGACGGTGGCCACTCGCGCCACGTAGCAAGCTTCCGGCCGATGGCCCGGCGGGCCCCGCCGGGCAGGCATGGCGTGGCGTACGCGGTAAGTTAGGCACATGACCTCTGCTCAGCGCCCCTTTGGCACGGTGCTCACCGCGATGGTGACCCCAATGTTCGACGACGGAACCATCGACATCGAGGGCGCTCAGAATGTCGCCAGGTACTTGGTTGACCATGGCAGCGACGGACTAGTCATCTCTGGCACCACGGGCGAGGCACCCACCACGCACGCGCCAGAAAAGGAAGACCTCACGCGTGCGATCGTCGAGGCCGTGGGAGACCGGGCGACCATCGTCGCCGGCGCGGGCTCCAACGACACGGCTCACGCCGTGATGATGGCTGCCCAGGCAAAGGAATGCGGAGCGGATGGCGTGCTCGCCCTGACGCCGTACTACTCGAAGCCCTCGCAGGCAGGCGTCGTTGCCCACTTCAAGGCGATCTGCGACGCCTCCGACCTGCCGGTAATGCTCTATGACATCCCCGGTCGCACTGCGTTGGCGATCGGAGACGACGCCTTCGACCAGATCTCCGCGATTCCTACCGTGACGGCGCTCAAGGACGCGACGGGAGACGTGGCTCAGGCCAAGGCCCGCATCGAGCGCTCCGACGTGGTCTGGTACTCGGGTGACGACCCGTTGACCCTCGAATTTCTACGAGTGGGCGCCGTCGGCGTCGTCTCGGTCGTGAGTCACGTGGCAGGCGAGTGGGTGCGCGACATGATCGCGGCTCACGATGCCGGCAACACGGCGCTCGCCGACGAATTGAACGAACGCATCGCACCGGTGACTGACGCGGTCATGTCACCAGGTCCGGGCGCAACCATGGCCAAGGCCGGGATGCAGGCGCTTGGCGTCTTGAGCGGGCGCCACATGCGGCTGCCGCTGCTCCCGGCCACCTCCGAGGAGTACGACTCCCTCACCGCGGTACTGATTGCCGCAGGATTGAAGAACTAAGTGAACTTTCACCCCGAACTTAAAGAACCACCCGCACTCAACCCCGACGCTCTGCGCATCGTCCCCTTGGGTGGCCTGGGTGAGGTCGGCCGCAATATGGCCGTCTTCGAGTACCGCGGCAAGCTGCTCATCGTCGACTGTGGCGTGCTATTCCCCGAGGACAACCAGCCAGGCGTGGACCTGATCCTGCCGGACTTCAGTTACATCGAGGACCGCATGGACGACGTCGAGGGAATCGTGCTGACGCACGGCCACGAGGATCACATCGGCGCTGTGCCGTACCTGCTGCGGTTGCGTCGCGACATCCCCATCATCGGCTCGCAGTTGACGCTCGCCTTCATCGAGGCCAAGCTCAAGGAGCACCGCATCACCCCCGTCACCCTCGCGGTGAAGGAGGGGCAGAAGGAGAAGCTTCACGACTTCGATCTGGAGTTCGTCGCCGTCAACCACTCGATTCCCGATGCACTGGCCGTGTTCATTCAGACGCCTGCCGGGTCCGTGCTCCACACGGGTGACTTCAAGATGGACCAGCTGCCGCTCGACGGCCGCATCACCGACCTGCGTGGCTTCTCCCGCCTAGGCGAGCAGGGCGTCGACCTGTTCATGGTGGACTCGACCAACGCAGAGAGCCCTGGCTTCACCATGAGCGAGGTGGAAATCACCCCGGTCCTGGACCAGCAGTTTGGGAACGCCACCGGCCGCATCGTGGTGGCGTCGTTCTCCAGCCACGTGCACCGCGTGCAGCAGGTCCTCAATGCCGCCCACGCGCATGGTCGGAAGGTCGCGTTTGTGGGCCGCTCCATGGTGCGCAACATGGGTATTGCCTCTGAGATGGGATACCTCGATGTGCCGCAGGGCCTCGTTGTTGATGCCAAGAAGGCCGACGACTTGCCAGCCAACAAGGTGGTCTACATGTGCACCGGCTCACAGGGCGAGCCCATGGCCGCCCTCAGCCGCATGGCTAATCTCGACCACAAGCTCAAGGTGGGTCAGGGCGACTTGGTGATCCTGGCATCGTCCCTGATCCCGGGCAACGAGAACGCGGTGTTCCGCGTGATCAATGGCCTCATGCGTCACGGCGCGACGGTGGTCCACCAGGGTAGTGCGCGCGTTCACGTCTCCGGCCACGCGAGCGCCGGCGAGTTGCTCTACTGCTACAACATCGTGCGCCCCAAGAACGTGATGCCGGTTCACGGCGAGGTGCGTCACCTGCTCGCGAACGGCAATCTGGCCATGAAGACCGGCGTGCCTAAGAACCGCGTCGTTTTCGCGGAGAACGGCGTGGTGGTCGACCTGCAGAACGGCAAGGCCAAGGTCGTGGGCGCGGTCGAGATGCACAACGTGTATGTCGACGGGTCGTCCGTGGGCGAGATCACCGATGCCGAGCTCAAGGACCGCCGCATCATGTCGGAGGAGGGGTTTGTGTCCGTATTCGCGGTCGTCGACTCGTCCAACGGCAAGGTGGTCTCCGGTCCCACCGTGCACGCGCGGGGCATTGCTGAGGACGACAGCGTCTTTGACGCGATCTTGCCCAAAATCAAGGCGGCTCTCGAGGAGTCTGCGGCAGGCGGGTCCACCGACAATCATCAGCTTCAGCAAGTGATGCGCCGCACGCTCGGCCGCTTCGCCGGCACCAAGCTGCGTCGTCGCCCCATGATCATCCCGATCGTCATCGAGGCGTAGCCAGTGTGACGCGCGGTCCCGCCCGTGGGCGGGTCCGCGCCGATGCCACGGCTGATGCAGTCACACGCGGCATGGCAACCTCGCCTTGTCCGATGCGAGGAGTAGCGTGCTGAAACATGGCACAGTCACGTCCAGCTCGCACTGCCCCCAAGGGGGCTAAGCCCCGCACGCCCGCCAAGAAGAAGCAGGCCGAACAGCCTCCCACGCTTGTGCGTGGCATCAAGTCGGCCGGTGCTGGAGTCTCGCACGCCGTGGGCGGATCCGTTCGTCACATCGGCCACGGCGCCCGCGATGTGAGTCCCGAGGTGCGTCGCGACGGCCTGGCAATCACGCTGCTGATCTTCGCGATCATTGTCGCGGCACGTGAGTGGTTTGGACTCTCGAGTTGGGCCGGCACCGCCGTCCACTTCGTCGCGGCCGGGATCTTTGGAGTGCTCGCCGTCGCGATGCCGGTGGTGTTGCTCGTGATGGCGTTCCGGCTGTTCCGGGCGCCGCAGGAGGGGCACACCAATAACCGCATCGCGCTGGGTGTGCTGATGCTGACGGTCATCGTCGACGCCATCATTCAGATTGCCAAGGGATCCCCCTCGCCTCAGGCAGACGGGATGGACGCCATTCAGTCCGCCGGGGGCATCATGGGCTTCCTGGTGGGAACCCCACTTGCGGCGATCCTCACCAGCGGACTGGCAGTCGTGGTGCTGGTACTCCTCGGCCTGTGGTCGGTTCTTATCATCGCTGGAATTCCGCTGCGCGAGGTGGGGCCGCGAGCTCGTCATCTCTTTGGCAGGGGCCAGGAGATCGACGATGACCCCGAACTGGACCTGCCCGAGCACCGGACGTTGGAACGCTCCGGGGAGAAGCCCGTCAAACA
The DNA here is from genome assembly GCF_000975135.1 of Demequina aurantiaca. Lineage (GTDB taxonomy): Bacteria > Actinomycetota > Actinomycetes > Actinomycetales > Demequinaceae > Demequina > Demequina aurantiaca. Next base: position 1,734,109 of record NZ_BBRF01000001.1, read on the forward strand.
GCGCAAGCCGGGTCTCATGGACCGGGCTCGCGACAAGATGACCGGCACGTCCGCCGAGGACGAGCGACGTCTCGACGGCTACGAGGCCGATGAGGCCTTCGCCGCTGCTGCTGCCATTGACGGCGACCCCTTCGACGACATCATTGACCCCGGCGGAGAGCACCGAGCCGCACTGGCCCGCGCCGAGGCGGAGGCGAAGGCCGCCAAGCAGGCCAAGCTCGACGCCAAGGCGGGCATGAAGCCTGCCGTGCCGGAGGACGAGGAGATGTCCCCGACCACGGTCTATTCCGGCGAGGGCGTGTCCCCGTATGACGTCACTGAGGTGATCGAGACCTCCGCGGATGCCGCAGCCCTGGCTGCCGCCGCATCGGGCGCGAAGACCGAGCTCCGCGCGCCCGAGACAACGAGTATCGTGCCCGCCGGCGAACAGGGCCAGCTCGAGAACTCCAGCCCGTATGTGCTGCCTGACCCGAGCATGCTGGTCGCCGGCGCGCCGCACAAGACTCGTTCGGCAGCGAATGACCGCGTCGTCGAGTCACTGAAGAGCGTGCTTGAGCAATTTGGTGTGGACGCGAACGTGACCGGATTCACCCGCGGACCCACGGTCACGCGGTACGAGGTCGAGTTGGGTCACGGCGTCAAGGTCGAGAAGATCACCCAGTTGTCCAAGAACATCGCGTACGCGGTCGCCAGTGCCGACATTCGCATTCTGTCCCCGATTCCCGGCAAGATGGCGATCGGCATCGAGATTCCCAACGTCGACCGCGAGACCGTCGCGCTAGGCGACGTGTTGCGCTCGCAGGTGGCCATCAAGAATGACCACCCGATGGCGATCGGCATTGGCAAGGATGTCGAGGGCGGCTACGTCATGGCGAACCTCGCCAAGATGCCCCACCTGCTCGTCGCCGGAGCCACCGGCGCTGGTAAGTCCAGCTTTGTGAACTCCATGATCACCTCCATCCTGATGCGTTCTACCCCGCAGGAGGTGCGTATGGTGCTGGTGGACCCCAAGCGCGTGGAACTCACCATGTACGAGGGGATTCCTCACCTGATCACCCCCATCATTACCGATCCGAAGAAGGCCGCCCAGGCCCTCGAGTGGGTGGTGAAGGAAATGGACATGCGCTACGACGACCTGGCGCTGTTCGGTTACAAGCACATCGACGACTTCAACAAGGCAGTCCGCGCGGGCAAGGTCAAGCCACTGCCGGGCTCCGAACGCAAGATCACCACCTACCCGTACCTGCTGGTGATTGTCGACGAGCTTGCCGACCTCATGATGGTCGCGCCACGCGACGTCGACGAGTCGATTCAGCGCATCACGCAGCTGGCCCGCGCCGCCGGTATTCACCTGGTGCTGGCGACGCAGCGCCCCTCGGTGGACATCATCACGGGAACCATCAAGGCGAATGTGCCGTCCCGCCTCGCTTTCGCTACGTCGTCCCTCGCTGACTCGCGCGTGGTGCTCGACATGCCCGGTGCCGAGAAGCTGATTGGCCAGGGTGACGCGCTGTTCCTGCCCATGGGTTCATCCAAGCCGATGCGCGTGCAGGGTGCCTGGGTGACGGAGACGGAGATTCACGAAGCGGTGGAGCACGTCAAGAACCAGGCACAACCGCAGTTCCGTGACGACGTGATCCAGAGCACCTCTTCTGCCGTCGTGGCAGAGGACATCGGAGATGATCTAGACGACCTTTGTGCTGCGGCCGAACTTGTCATCACCACCCAGCTCGGGTCGACGTCAATGCTTCAGCGCAAACTCAAGATGGGCTTCGCCAAGGCCGGCCGTCTGATGGACCTCTTGGAGAGTCGAGAGATCGTGGGACCCTCGCAGGGCTCCAAGGCACGCGACGTGCTCGTCATGGCTGATGACCTTGCTGGCACACTAGCGATTCTTCGGGGCGAAACACCCGCTAGTGTAAGCATTGAAGACGTCGAGGACGACGCTGAGGAAGGGCCATGGGCGGACTCGTAGATCTGTTTCAGCAACCAAGCTTTGTCGTTGCTGTCACCTGCCTGCTGGTAGTCCTCGCGCTCGCGGCCTTCTACTATTTCTGGCGTTCGCACAAGGAACGCGAAGCACACGACGACGCCCTGATCCACGAGCGCGAACTGCGACAGCAATTCGATGCGGTGATGTCCTCCGCACGTGACGGCGTGATCATCTCCCGGTCAACGGGTGAGATCGCGATGATTTCGGACATGGCCGCGCATATTCTGGGATTGAACGCGGCCGATGCGGTGGGCAAGCCCATGATGAGGCTTCCGGTGCGTGCGTTGGACGCACAGATGCATCCGCTCCTCGTCAACGAGGCCTTCGCGCCTACCGAGCCAGGGAAGTCTCGCGTCGTGGGGGTTCCCGGCCGCCGAGGTGCGGACGACGTGCGCTGGATTCAGGTGCGCACTGCCAACGTCGAGAGCGAGCACGACGGCACCTCGATCACCGTCACCACCATTATGGACACTAGCGGGCTGCGAGAGGCGGCCGAGGCGCTCAATCGGTCAGACGTGCAGTTTCGCAAGGCGATGGAGAACGCACCCACCGGCATGGCTCTCGTTGACCTTGAGTGGCGATTGATGGAGGCCAACCGTGCGTTCGCGGAGATGATGGGCTCAACGGTGGCAGCGCTGCGGGGCACGCCATTCTCGGCGCTGTCGCATCCTCAGGATTTGCAGGCTGAGCGCGACCAGCTCCAGCGACTCTACGACGGACACCAGAACCATTTCTCGCTAGAAAAGCGCTACGTGCGGGCAGACGGCAACGTCGTGTGGGCCGTCCTTGACGTGGGACTAGTGCGCTACGCCGGGGGAGCGCCCGACCACTACGTGGTGCAGGTGCGTGATTCAACGGACGATCGCATGCATTCCGAGCTGCTTGCCCACCGGGCCATGCACGACCCACTGACGGGTCTGGCCAACCGCACCTTGCTCCACGACGTGCTCCAGCAAGTCCTCGAGCAGCCCGATGCGCAAGGCCGTGCGGGCGTCATCGCGGTGGATCTCGATGGCTTTAAGGGACTCAACGACCGCTTCGGTCACGCGACGGGGGACAACGCGCTCGTTCACGTCGCGGGAGTGCTGCGTTCGGCTACCGCGGGACGTGGCACCGTAGCCCGCATCGGTGGCGACGAGTTTGTCATTGTGGTGCAGGACGACGACTGTGCCAAGGCGCTGTTCGAAATTGCCGGAGCGATTCACACCGGCCTCAAGCAACCTCTTCAGGTGAAACGCCACCTCATTGCCGTCAACGCGTCACTGGGAATCGCGATGGCCGACGAGACCACCGTGGACGGCGGAGCCCCGGCACTGTTGAGCGCCGCCGATGCCGCCATGTACCGAGCCAAGTCGTCCGGCAAGTCGCGTACGGAGGTATTCGACGCCTCCATGCGTACCTCCACTGACACTCACAGCGCCCTTGCCACGGAACTCGCGCGAGCCATCGAGAACGGCGATCTGGTGCTGCACTACCAGCCAGTTCTGGAACTCAGCACGCGCACCGTGGTGGGCTATGAGGCGCTGGTGCGCTGGCAACACCCCACCCGCGGGCTCCTGCTTCCCGGGGCGTTCCTGCCACTCATCAACGACAAGAAGCTATCCGTCGTACTCGGCACCGCGCTCGTGGATCAGGCGGCCGGATTCCTGGCACGAGTAGCGAGTGACACTGCGTGGGTCTCGCTGAACGTGTCCGCGGATCAACTGGGCGACTCAGAGTTCGCGGACCGTGTTCTCAGCACCATTGGGCGCCACCGGCTGAGCGCACAGCGCATCGTCGTGGAGCTCACGGAGGCGTCGCTGGTCGCGCCCAACACGCGCATCCGACATGAACTCACCGAACTGCGCAATGCCGGCGTTCCCATCCTGCTGGACGACTTCGGCACGGGGGTATCGCCGCTGAGTTACCTGCGCGACCTACCCGTGTCCGGAGTGAAGCTGGACATGTCGTTCGTCGCTGGAATTCCCGAGGACCCCGCGGGAGCCCGGGTGTCACGTGCTCTCGGAGCTCTCGCGCGCGAACTCGGCCTTGCCACCATCGCCGAGGGCATTGAGACGGAAGCCCAAGCGCAGTTCCTCAGCAACTGCGGTTGGCGTTACGGCCAAGGCTGGCTCTTCGGCGTAGCGCAGCCGGCGGCCGCCATTTGCGCGGCCACCACGCAATTCTCCACGAGCATGATTGACCCCCTCCCGCAGGAGGACGCCGTCGACTCCAGCGTGGAGTAGCGGCGCTATTTCTTGCCGCGCGGGACCCAATAGGAGTCGTCCGCCAGCGCCTCGGCGGGCTCGGTCCGTTCCGATGCCTGCGTCCCGGCCGCGTCGCTCACGCGCTTGAGGCGAGCAGCAACCTCGTTGGCGGTGAGAGTCTCGGTGCCGTCGGGAATGTCGCGCAGCACATGCATCTCGTGCGCATCTCGGCGGTCCACCGTGACCGCTGTCCACTCGACCCCCACGCCCACATCGTCGTCAGCGGACACGTCAAAGGTGGCGGTCAGCAGGATGCCCGAGTCTGTATTGGGGACGCAACAATTCGCATCCTGATTCGACAGATAGTTGCCGAGCCCAAAGGCGGTCCACATGCCGTCACCCGTGGGGCCGCCAGGAAGTAGCTCGATGGGCTGTGGAACGTGCGCGTGGTGCCCGATGTATAGGTCTACCAGGCCAGAAGACGCGATCTTCTCCGCGATCGAACGCTGAGCGGCGGTGGGCTCGGTTTGGTATTCGACGCAGCAATGCACCGATGCGATGACGATGTCGGCGCCCGCGTCGCGCGCCTCCTGGGCGCGGTCGATGATGGGCTGTGCGTCCTCCGCATTGGCGTCGAAGGTATTGACGGCCCACGGTTTGCCCTCGGGCTTGGGCAAGCCGTTGAGGCCGTAGGCGAATGAAATGTTTGCGACCGTGATCAGCCGCTCCCCGGTGCGAACCCGATACATCTGCACCGAGTCGGCCTCGTCCTCAGTCCTGGCGGAGCCGGCGTGCCCCATTCCGACCGTGTCGAACTCGTCCAGGGTGGCCTCAAGGCCCGCGAAACCACGGTCGACGGTGTGATTCGACGCGGTCGAGCAGCCGTCCCAGCCCTCGTCCTGTAGGGCGCCCACGAGCTCCTTGGGGGCGCCAAAGATGGGATAGCCAGTGGGCTGGGTGCCCGGGGGCGCGATCGGGACCTCAAGATGACACAGGGCGAGGTCGGGTCCGGAGACATAGTCACGCACCGGATCCATGAGCCGGTCAAAGTCGTAGCCATCCGATGTTTTCGCGGAGCTCAAGACAGGGCCGTGGGTGAGCACGTCCCCAGCCGCGGCGAGCGTAAAGGTGACCGTCTCATCGGCTGGTGTCTTGTTGACCTCGCTCACGGGAGCGGGAGGCGGCACGACTGCGTCCGTGGCAGCGTCGGGTTTCGACGATTCCCCTGGAGAAGCAACCGGGCCCGCGACAGTGGTGGGGCCCCCCGATGGGGAGGACACGTTCAGGCCGATGACTATGCCAGTGGCGACCACGGCGACCACACCCAGTGAGGCCACGAGCCACAGGCCGAGGCTGGTGCGCGGACTCGTGGAATGCGAGGGCGCGCGCGAGGGAGACATGCCGACCATTATCGCCTGTGAGGTAGCGGGGCGGGTACGCCAGTAGGGTGAACCTGTGAGCGCAGCCCTTCCGAACATCCTGACGGCCCTCCGCCTAGTGGCGGTGCCGGTGATGGTGCTGCTCCTGCTCGCGGACGACGGCGCCGAGGGGCCGGATCGATGGTGGGGACTGCTCGTCTTCTTGATCGCGGGCGCAACGGACTTTCTGGACGGCTACCTCGCCCGTCGCTGGGCCGTGGTCTCGACGTTCGGCAAGCTTGCGGATCCGATTGCCGACAAGGTCCTGATCCTGGCGGCGTTGGCGATGATTTCACTGATCGATGGCATCGGCTGGTGGGCCTTCATCGTGCTCGCGTTGCGCGAGATCGCCGTGACAGTGGGCCGACTGATGGTGGCCGGGGATACCGTCATCGCTGCGTCGCAAGGGGGCAAGATCAAGACGGCGCTTCAGGCGGGCGCCATCACGCTCTTCCTGTGGCCGAACGCTGCACCGTGGGTAGATGTGGTGGCCTACGTGTTGCTCGTCGCCGCGGTCGTGCTCGCGCTCGTGACCGGATACGACTACATGCGGCGCATCGTGGCCGCCCGGCGCCATCAGCGGGCAGTCGACGGCGGACATCAGGGGAGCCGTCCTGATGTGGCGGCCTGAACCAGCACACGTCATTGACTTGGCACGCGCCGGAGGGTTGACCTTGGGGTCGGCCGAGTCGCTCACGGGCGGCGCGCTCTCCGCGACCATCACCGCGGTGCCGGGTGCCTCCGACGTGTGGCGCGGCGCGGTGGTGGCGTACCACGCGGACGTGAAGCGCGACCTGCTGGGGGTGCCCGCGCATGTGCTCGACGAGGTGGGAGCCGTCTCTCCGGATACGGCGCTCGCGATGGCACAAGGCACGCGAGCCAGACTTGGTGTGGACATCGCAGTGTCGACGACGGGCGTTGCCGGACCGCGGGCCCACGATGGCCGGGAGGTGGGCACGGTGTTCATCGGTGTCGCCGGTCCGGGCATCGCGCGAGCCCAGGAATTTACGTTCACAGGCGACCGGGGGGCCATCGTGAGGCGCTCCGTTGACGCGGCCTTGACGGTGTTTTTGTCCGCCATGGGCGGACATACCGCCGAGGCGCCTGGAATTGGGGAACAACTCTAAGGTAATGTGCGTTGTGTCAGCATGAACCAAGGAACTACGTTCAACAAGAAGAGCACCGCGATTCCCGCGAGGGGTGCGGCGCTTCCCAAAGCGAACGTCAACGGAAGGGCGGTGCGTATGCCTATTTTGCGCAATGAGATCGGCGATGTACTTCGCGACGCCCGCCTGCTGCAGGGCAAGACCCTGCGCGACATTTCCTCCGGAGCTCGAGTATCGCTCGGCTATCTGTCCGAGGTAGAGCGTGGACAGAAGGAAGCATCGTCAGAACTGCTGTCCTCGATCTGCGAAGCGCTCGACGTGCCGATGTCGACCATCCTGCGTGAGGTCTCCGGCCGCTTCGAGACCGCCGAGTCGCTCGCAGACGTCGCAGTCATGCCGTCAATCCCCGACACGGTGCCCGAGCTGCTCAGCTCGATGCGCGCTCGCTGACATCTCGCCTCAGCGGGAAAGTGTGGCAAGGCCGTGAGGCTCAGCGAATTCTGGGAACTCATGGACCACGTGTTTGGCGAGGCGTATTCGCGCACCCTGGCGCGCGAGCTCGCACTCGACGAACTGGACTCACGCACTGCGGCCCAGGGGCTTGAGGACGGCTTTGACCCCAGGGACGTATGGCACGCCATCTGCAATCAGATGCAGGTTCCTCTCGCGCGCCGCGACGGCGGCGACCGCGAGCGTATGGTGCCTCCGCCTCGCTAGCGAGTAACGGCCGCGCACGGCATACCCGAGGCGTCGCCCGAGGGCCTGGGTGCCACGTCAACTCGCGTGGGATTCGAGAATGCGGCGTGTCGCTTCCATTCGAACACTCGTTCGATTACTGTGGTGCACAAGACGTGGAGCGAACCTCAGGGTCGTGTGATTCAGAGCCTGAGAAGCGCCGATGTCAGTGGCGCAACATAGCGTCGTACTTGGACACGAACGGTCCGGGTGAGGCACTCGCCTTACGCGGACTACCCACACGCAGGGCACTGACAAGATTGGACACAGACCATGGCTGGAACCCCAGACCGCTCCAAGGCACTCGAGGCGGCACTCGGACAGATTGACCGCCAGTTCGGCAAGGGGTCGCTGATGCGACTTGGCGACAGCCAAAAGGTTGCCATCGCAGCGATTCCGACCGGCTCTATCTCGCTGGACATCGCGCTCGGCGTAGGCGGCCTTCCCCGTGGACGCGTCGTCGAGATCTACGGCCCCGAGTCTTCCGGTAAGACCACCGTGGCGCTTCACGCTGTCGCGAGCATGCAGAAGCAGGGTGGTACCGCGGCCTTTATCGATGCCGAACACGCTCTCGATCCGGAGTATGCCAAGAAGCTTGGCGTCGACACCGACAACCTGCTGGTCTCACAGCCGGACACCGGTGAGCAGGCTCTCGAAATTGCTGACATCCTGATCCGCTCGGGCAGCGTCGACATCCTCGTCATCGACTCCGTCGCGGCCTTGGTGCCCAAGGCCGAGATCGAAGGGGAGATGGGTGACAGCCACGTGGGCCTGCAGGCGCGGCTCATGTCACAGGCACTGCGCAAGATCACCGGTGCGATCGCCCAGACGGGCACCACCGCGATCTTCATTAATCAGCTGCGCGAGAAGATCGGTGTGTTCTTCGGCTCCCCAGAGACCACCACGGGCGGCAAGGCGCTGAAGTTCTACGCCTCCGTTCGCCTCGACGTGCGACGTATTGAGACCCTCAAGGAGGGAACCGATGCGGTCGGCAACCGTACCCGCGTCAAGGTCGTCAAGAACAAGGTCGCACCACCGTTCAAGCAGGCGGAGTTCGACATCCTCTACGGCCAGGGCATCTCTGCTGAGGGCGGCATCATCGACCTGGGCGTCGAGCACGGCTTCGTCAAGAAGTCCGGCTCCTGGTACACCTACGAAGGCGACCAACTGGGTCAGGGTAAGGAGAACGCGCGCACCTTCCTCAAGGACAATCCCGAGCTCGCGATCGAGATCGAACAGAAGATCAAGAGCAAGTTGGGCATTGGAGTGGTGGCGTTCGATGAGACCGCCGCGGCTCCTGACGTCTCGCCAGAGGATGCGGCGGAGGCTGCGGCCGCAGCCGCGCCTAAGGCAAAGCCCGCCGCCAAGAAGGAGCGGAGTTCCTTCTAGGTATGGCCCCACGTGCTCGGCAGGACTCCACCACCACGACACCGGTGGAGTCCGCCGAGCGCGCGCGGGAGATCGCACTGCGGATTCTCGGGAGCGCGCCGCGATCCGCTGAGCAACTGCGCGAAGGTCTGCGCAAGCGCAACGTCGTTGAGCCCATCATTGACGAGATCATCGAACGCTACGTCGAGGTGGGGCTCCTCGATGATGCGCAACTGGCAGCGACAGTCGCCCGTACCCGACACAACGAGCGGGGTGCGTCACGTCGGGCCATCGGCGCCGAACTGCGCCGCAAGGGCTTTGAACAGCACGACATTGACGCCGCGTTGAGTCAAATTGATGACGACGACGAGTTCGAACGTGCGCGCGAACTAGCACGTAAACGCTGGGAAAAACTCGCGGGCCTCGACCATGAGGTGCGAGTCCGCAGAACCGTTGGCATGCTCGGGCGTAAGGGTTACGCCCCTGGTGTGGCTTTTGGGGTTGTGAAATCCCTGGATAATGCCGATAGTGAAGAAACGCGTTCTCTGTGATCGCGTGACGCAGAGGGGGGCCTGCGTTTTGGCAGTTGTCGAGGGGAGTGGGGCAGATGTTGCAGTCGACCATCATCGTGCTACTTCTTGGCGCGTCGCTCATCGCCCTCCTGCTCGTCATGTTCGCGCGCCGCGAGGCAAAGGCTATCCGCGAGGCCGCGCAGCGAGAGACCAAGGACATCCGCGACGATGCCCGTCAACGCATTGACGAGGCAAAGCATCGTGAGGAACGGGCACTGCTGCGCGAGAAGGAGACTGCCGAGGAACATCGCAATGCGCAGCGATACTCGCGCAACTTGGAAGAGCGCGTGGCCATGGTCGCCAAGGACGAGAAGCGTATTGCCGCAGAACGTGAGCAGCAGCGAGCGGCTCATGTGGAGGCGATCGCCGCCCTCGCCGGGACAACGGCCGACGAGGCCAAGGCCGAGCTCGTAGCGCGACTGACCGGCGGCGCTCGCGCGGACGCCGCCGCCGAGGTGCGTCGCATTGAGAAGGCCGCGAAACGGGACGCCGACGAACGAGGGCGCAAAATACTTGTCGAGGCCATGCAACGCCAGGCCGCCCCCACGGCCGCGGAGGCGTCAGTGACCTGGATCGATCTTCCCTCTGAGGAGATGAAGGGCCGCATCATCGGCCGTGAGGGCCGCAATATCCGGGCGTTCGAAGCGCTCACCGGGGTTAACGTCATCGTCGAGGAAGGCGTGAACGCGGTACAGCTGTCCTGCTTTGATGTGGAACGGCGCGAAATTGCCGAGGTCACACTCGCCGCACTCGTTGAGGACGGCCGCATCCAGCCCCAGCGGGTGGAGGCCGCCTACGCGCGCGCCGTGGCGGGTGCCGCCCAGCGTCACCGAGACGCCGGCCTCGACGCACTAGAAGCGGCCAAGGTGAAGGGCGTGCCTCAGGAGATTGTCGATACGCTCGGCCTGCTGCGCCTGCGCAGTTCGTACGGCCAGAACGTGCTCGCTCACCTGGTGGAGACCGCGCAGATTGCTGCCGACATCGCAGTGGCGGTCGGCGCCGACGTGGAGTCCACGCGCCGCGGAGCCTTCCTGCATGATCTCGGCAAGGCCTACAGCCACGAGCGCGAGGGAACACATGCCGCTATCGGCGCCGAGATTGCCGAACGGGCCGGAGAGACCGAGACTGTCGTGAACGCGATTGCGGCCCACCACGACGAGGTCGAGCCCGCGAGCATCGAGGCCGTCATCGTGCAGGTGGCGGACGCCATCTCCGCCTCGCGCCCGGGCGCGAGGCGTGAGGACGTCGAGCACTACGTCGAGCGGATGAACCACCTCGAGAAGTTCGTGAGCGAGCATGCGGGCGTCAAGAAGGCCGTTTCCATGGCGGCGGGCCGCGAGGTGCGCGTCGTGGTGGAGCCCGACGAGGTGGACGATGAGGGCACGCGGGAACTGGCGCGTACAATTGCTGATCACATCAGCAAGGAATTTAACGTTCCCGGAGAGATCAGAGTGACGGTGATTCGCGAACTACGCGCGGACGCCGTCGCAGGATAGGTATGACCCAGACGCCCCTCACCACCACCGCACCATTCGCCTCATCAGACGTGACCGCCGTCGAGGCTACTTCAGCGCCCACCTACGTGGTGAGGACGCTCGGTTGCCAGATGAACGTGCACGACTCCGAGCACATGGCGGGTCTGCTCGAGGGTGCCGGCTACATCGCAGCCCCGGAAGCAGCCGATATCGCTGATGTTGTCGTGATCAACACGTGTGCCGTGCGTGAAAACGCGGCGGGCAAGCTCTACGGCAACCTGGGTCAACTGGCGTCGATCAAGGCCGAGCACCCGGGCATGCAGATTGCCGTGGGCGGATGCCTCGCGCAGAAGGACCGCGGCGACATCGTCAAGCGCGCGCCCTACGTGGACGTCGTCTTCGGCACGCACAACATCGACGTGCTCCCGGCCCTACTCGAGCGTGCGCGCCACAACGCCGAAGCGCAGGTCGAGATCGAGGAGTCGCTCAAGGTCTTCCCCTCGACGCTACCCTCTCGTCGCGATGCGATCGCGTCAGCCTGGGTGTCCATTTCTGTGGGCTGCAACAACACGTGCACTTTCTGCATCGTCCCGTCATTGCGCGGCAAAGAGCGTGACCGCCGTCCCGGCGAGATCCTGGCGGAAATCAAGGCTTTGGTCTCGCAGGGCGCCGTCGAGATCACGCTGCTGGGTCAGAACGTCAACAGCTATGGCGTCGAGTTCGGCGACCGGGGCGCGTTCGCCAAACTCCTGCGAGCCTGCGGTGAGATCGAGGGACTCGAGCGGGTGCGATTCACGTCGCCACACCCGGCGGCCTTTACGGACGACGTGATCGACGCGATGGCCGAGACGCCCAACGTGATGCCGAGCCTGCACATGCCGCTGCAGTCAGGCTCGGATGCAGTGTTGCGAGCGATGCGTCGCTCGTATCGCTCCAGCAAATTCCTGGGGATCCTCGACAGGGTGCGTGCCACGATGCCCGATGCTGCGATCACCACGGACATCATCGTGGGCTTTCCTGGTGAGACCGAGGACGACTTCCTCGAGACTATGCGCGTGGTCGAGGCCTCGCGCTTCGCCAGCGCATACACGTTCCAGTATTCGCCGCGTCCCGGCACGCCCGCCTTCGAGCTCGAGCCACTTCCCAAGGAGGTCGTCCAGGAGCGCTTCGTGCGCCTGTTGGACCTGCAGAAGCGCATCGCCCTCGAGGAGAACCAGGCCCTCGTCGGCACCACGGTGGAGCTGATGGTGCTTGACGGCGCCGGCCGTAAGGACGACGCCTCGGAACGCATGACAGGCCGAGCCCGCGACAATCGCCTGGTCCACTTCAGCCTCCCCGATGGGGTGGCAGGCACCGACGCCGCGCCGCGACCTGGTGACATGGTCACCGTTGACGTCACGTACGGCGCCCCGTTCCACTTGGTCGCAGACTCGGTTCTCGACAGTGACGCTCAGGACGGAGGCACCTACTCGGTTCGGCGTACCCGTGCGGGGGACGCCTGGGACTCGGTGCAGGCGGGCGACCATGAGCACGCCTCCGGCGGCTGTGGCGACGCGTGCGGGACCGGCAACGGCACCCCGGGCGCACCGGTGGGCCTTGGCATGCCTAGCCTGCGCCGCAACCCGTGACCGAGCCCGCCGACGGCATCAACTCGGCCCCAGCAACGGCCGCCAGTAGTGCGCCCGAGGTGATCGCAATCGTGGGGGCGACTGCCACGGGCAAGTCCGCGATCAGTGTCGGGATCGCCGAGCACCTCATCGCGCGGGGGACCCCCGCCGAGATTATCAACGGGGACTCGATGCAGTTCTATCGCGGAATGGACATCGGCTCCGCGAAGTTGCCCATGGCGCAGCGGCGGGGGATAGTCCATCACCTGCTGGACACGCTCGACGTGTCACAGGATGCAACGGTCGCCCAGTTTCAGGACCAGGCGCGTGCCGCGATCGATGACATTCATGCTCGTGGGGGTCGCGCCATTGTGGTGGGTGGCTCGGGCCTTTACTTGAGGGCGCTGCTCGACAAGTTCGACTTCCCGCCCACGGACCCCCAGGTGCGTGAGAAGTTCGAGACGCGCGCCGAGGTCGAGGGACCCGGTGTTCTCTATCGTGAACTGCTTGCAGTGGACCCTGACGCGGCAAGCAAGATTCAGCCGCAGAATGCCAAGCGCATTGCGCGCGCGCTCGAGGTCATCGAAATCACGGGCGAGAAGTTCTCCAGCTCGCTACCCGTCAAGGAGTATGCGATCCCCGCGGTGCAGGTCGGGTTGCGCGTGCCGTACGAGATTCTCGACGCGCGCATCGACGCGCGGGTGGAACACATGTGGGCCGCTGGGCTCGTGGACGAGGTGCGCCGGCTCGAGGAGCAGGGAATCCGTGGCGCGATCACGGCTCGCAGGGCCGTGGGATACGCGGAGACGCTCAGCCACCTTGACGGCCAACTGACCGAGCGTCAGACCATCGACCTGATTGCGCAGCACACGCGCCGACTGGCTCGCAAGCAGCACCGGTGGTTTGGCCCGGACGACCGAGTGAATTGGGTGGACGGTCCGGTGGACACGGACGACGTTCCACGCGCCGTGGCTGACGCGATTCGGGCCGCAGGGCTCTGACTGCGTAGGCTGATGGCATGCCTGAGACCACCCCGTCCAACGACACGACGTCCGCTGCCGCCCGCCCCCTCGGCACTCTCGCTGGTCTGCGCTTCACTAAGGGACACGGCACGCGCAACGACTTCGTGCTGATCTTTGACGAGCACGGCGACGTGGACGTCACGGCGGAAATGGCGCGCGAGCTATGTGACCGCCGCGGCGGTATCGGCGGTGACGGGCTGATTCGCGCTGTGCGCGCCGGCAATCTGGACGCGGGAGCAGACTTCGCACCCGACACCTGGTTCATGGACTACTGGAACGCCGACGGCTCAACGTCGGAAATGTGCGGCAATGGCGCGCGCGTGTTCGCCGCCTATGTGGAGCGCGAGGCGGACGAGGACCTGAGGTCGGGACTGACCATCGGAACCCGAGGCGGTCCTCGCACCCTCACGGGGCTCGACAACGGCCACTACGCCGTCGGTATGGGCACATGGGCCCTCGGCGAGGCCCCCGAGGGGTTCGATGCCGAGGTGACCGTCCAGGGGCTGGCGCACCCCCATCCCGCGTTGAGCGTGGACGTGGGCAACCCCCACCACGTGGTGGCGCTGCCATCGCTCGAGGCGCTCGAGGCGTTGGACCTCTCCAATGCTCCGGTGGTCGAGCCCGTGCCCCCGCACGGCTCCAACGTCGAATTTGTGGTGACACGCGGCGGATCGCTGGTCGACGGGGTACCGCGCGGCCGGGTGCGCATGCGCGTTCACGAGCGCGGATCAGGCGAGACTCAGTCCTGCGGCACGGGCGCATGCGCGGTGGCCCTTGCGGTGCGCGAATGGGCCGGCGAAGCGGCGCCCACAGTCTGGGATGTCGAGGTGCCCGGTGGGCTGGTGACCGTGCGCATCGTCGGGGATCAAACGGTGCTGGAGGGGCCCGCGGCTCTCATCGCCGACGGGGTCATCAGCGGCTAGCTGGCGCGCGTGAGCCGCAGCACCCGGAAGCCCTTGGAGCTGCCGAGTTTCTCGATGTGACCCCAGGGGCCAGTCTCATCGCGCTGAGCCGCGATCCACGTCGCCAACGAGTCGGCGCCCAGATTCTTCTGCACCACCAGATGCGCTTCGCCGCCAGGCTTGAGCCGCGGGATCCAGGCCGTCAGGAGGTCGTGGAGCGCCGCCTTGCCGATGCGAATGGGTGGGTTGGACCAGATGGCGTCGAAGCGGAGATCGGCCGCCACAGCATCGGGTGTGGTGGCGTTGATGGCTCCAAGCTCGTGACGCGAGCCGATGCGCTCCGTATTGCGGCGCAACAGGTCGAGCGCGCGCTCGTTGACGTCGACGGCAGTGACGCGTGTCTCAGGGTTGGACAAGGCCGCAGTGAGAGCGATAGGACCCCAACCGCAACCGAGGTCAAGCAACTCACCTGCGGGTGGCGTCGGTAGGTAGCGGAGCAGCACTGCGGTGCCGGCGTCGACGTGACCCGGGGAGAAGATCCCTGGCGCCGTCTCCACGTCGATGTCGAAGCCCGCAAGGGTCACGGGAATGACGCGCCGCTCGTCGGCGGACGCGGGCTGGGCGGTGAAATAGTGGTCGTCGCTCACGGTAAGCGAGCGTACCCCGCGTCGCGCGGCAGGGTGCGACAATAGAGGGAGTATGAATGAACCCCACGAGACAGAACTGCCCGAAACGTCCCGCGCCGATGCGGTGATTGACCGCGTCCTTTCGCGCGAGGGAACGGCGATTGGCGCCGGTGGCACCGCGAGAACCGACTACGACGGCGACCAGTTTGACCGCGAGGAACGCGCCGCGCTACGCCGTGTCTACGGCCTCAGCACCGAGCTCGAGGATGTCACCGAGGTCGAGTACCGCAAACTGCGCCTCGAGCGGGTGGTGTTGGTGGGTCAATACCAGCGCGATCTTGCCGATGCCGAGGTGGGCCTGAGAGAGCTGTCTGCCCTCGCGGAGACGGCAGGATCCGAGGTGCTCGATGGTGTGCTGCAGCGTCGAGCTCACCCCGACCCTGCCACGTACATCGGCAAGGGCAAGGCGCTCGAGGTCAAGGCAATCGTTGCCGAGGTGGGCGCGGATACGGTGGTGGTCAACGACGAGCTCGCACCCAGCCAACGCCGCGCACTCGAGGACGTCGTCAAGGTCAAGGTCATCGACCGCACTGGGCTGATCCTGGATATCTTCGCCCAGCACGCCAAGTCCAAGGAGGGCAAGGCTCAGGTCGAGCTCGCTCAGCTCGAATACCTGCTGCCGCGCCTGCGTGGTTGGGGTGACTCCATGTCTCGCCAGGCCGGTGGCCAGGTGGGTGGCGCGGCCGCCGGAATGGGTTCGCGCGGCCCAGGTGAGACCAAGATCGAGTTGGACCGCCGCCGCATCCACACCCGCATGGCCATCCTGCGCCGCCAGATCAAGGCGATGGCGCCCGCGCGCGAGGTGCGTCGCGATCGGCGCCTGGCGCTGCCGAATGTCGCGATCATCGGCTACACCAATGCCGGCAAGTCCTCGCTGCTCAACCGCATCACGGGGGCCGGAGTGCTGGTGGAGAACTCGCTGTTCGCGACCCTTGACCCCACCGTGCGACGCTCGCAGACCCCCGACGGCCGCGAATTCACCGTGTCCGACACGGTTGGCTTTGTGCGCAACCTGCCACACCAGCTGGTCGCCGCGTTCTCGTCGACCCTGGAGGAGGCCGCGAATGCCGACCTCATTCTGCACGTCGTCGACGCAGCTCACCCGGACCCGGAGGGTCAGATCACCGCAGTGCACACCGTGCTCGCGGACGTACCGGGAGCCTCGGATGTGCGCGAGGTGCTGGTGCTCAACAAGGCCGACATCGCGGACCCTGAGACGCTGATGCGTCTGCGCTCGCGACGAGACCAGACCATCGACGTGTCCGCCATGACCGGCGCAGGCATTCCAGAACTGATGGACGCCATCGCGGAAGCTCTCCCACGTCCGTCCGTCCGCGTAGACCTCACGGTGCCCTACACGCGCGGTGACCTGGTGAGCGAGATCCATCAGCACGGCGAGGTGTTGCTCGAACGACACGACGCCGACGGAACGTGGATGGAAGCCCTCGTCGACGAGTCACTGGCCGCGCGGCTGCACGCCGCGGCGGTCGCTCCGGCGTGAGCGACGACGTCACGGCGCTACTCGCCAAGGCGGTTGCCGCGCTCGGCGGCCAGGAGCGTGACGGGCAGCGCGACATGGCTGTTGCCGTCGACGAGGCCATCGAGACCCGCGAACACGCGCTCATCCAAGCGGGCACCGGCACAGGTAAGTCAGTCGGCTACCTCGTGCCTGCCGTGGTTCACGCCGTGCGCACTAAGAAGCGCGTGATCGTCTCGACGGCCACGCTCGCGCTGCAGCGCCAGGTCTACACCAAGGACCTTCCGCAGGTCGCGGATGCCCTAGCCGACGACCTTGGGGAACAGCCTCGCATCGCGTTGTTCAAGGGCCGCAGCAATTATCTATGCGTCCACAAAATGGCAGGTGGCTATCCCGAGCCGGACGACGACATGCTGCCGTTCACGGCTGGGCCCACCAGTGAACTCGGTCAGCAGGTCGCGCGCATCAACGAATGGGAGAAGGAGACCGAGACGGGCGACCGTGACGATCTGGTTCCCGGCGTCTCCGGTCGCGCGTGGGCGCAGGTCAGCGTGTCTGGGCGCGAGTGCCTCGAGAAGAAGTGCCCCATGATTGACGAGTGCTATTCGCAGAAGGCGCGCGACGAGGCGGCGAAGGCCCACGTGGTGGTGACCAATCATGCGGTGCTCGGGGTCCAGGCGACGAGCCACGACATGCTGGGGGAGCACGACGTGTTGATCGTCGACGAGGCTCACGAGCTGGTGCAGCGCATCACGTCATCGGCTACCCACGAGCTAACGGTGGCGGCGGTCGACCGGGCCGCACGGGCGGCCCGCAGGTGCGGTGTGACCACCGAGAATCTGGACACAGCGGCACGCCGCCTCGATGGCGCGCTGGGAGACTCCGAGAACGGTCGCCTGCGCCTTGGCCTGCCCGATGCGCTTGCGGAGGCGGTCGAGCTGATTCGCGGGGCCGCACGCGCGGCCCTGACACAGGTGGGCAAGGTGACCGAGGCGGCCGGTGGGTCGGCCTCCAAGATTGCGATGGCGGCCCTGCAGGAGGTCTTCGACGTGTGCGAAGAACTCCAAGGTGAGCACGGCAAGTACGTGATTTGGCTTGCCCCAGCGGATGGCGATTATGAGGCCCCGCGTCCGTCGCGCATCGTCGCCGCGCCGTTGGACGTGGCCGGCCTCATCCGCGGCGGTCTACTGGACGGCAAGGCCACCGTGTTTACCTCCGCCACCCTCGCGCTGGGCGGCAAGTTTGACGCGATGGCGCGTCACCTGGGGCTCGATGGCCCCACGTCCATGGACGCGGGTAGTCCCTTCGACTACTCAAAGGCCGGCATCCTCTACGTCGCGGCCCACCTGCCTCGCCCCGGGCCCGGCGGAATCTCGGCCGAGGCCCTGGACGAGATGGAAGAGCTCATCCGTGCCGCGGGTGGGCGCACGTTAGGCCTCTTCTCCTCGCACCGCGCCGCACTGGCCGCCGCTGAGGCGATGCGTGAACGCCTCGACGTTCCCGTGCTCTATCAGCTCGACGATCAGGTCTCGACGCTCGTGGAGCAGTTTCGTGAGGATCCGCGCGCGTGCCTCTTTGGTTCGACCTCGCTGTGGCAGGGAATCGACATTCCGGGCCCCTCATCGTCGCTCGTCATCATCGATCGCATCCCCTTCCCGCGACCGGACGACCCCGTCTCTCAGGCGCGCACCGAGGAGGTGGGGCGACGCGGAGGCAACGGCTTTATGGCGGTCTCCGCGACATCGGCTGCACTGCTCATGGCGCAAGGCGCGGGTCGCCTGATCCGTGGAGCCGATGATCGGGGCGTCGTGGCGGTGCTCGACTCGCGCTTGGCAACTGCGCGATATGGTGGCTTTCTTGCCAAGTCAATGCCCCCGCTGTGGCCGACGAACGACCGTGACAAGGTGCTAGACGCACTCCGCCGGTTGGATGCGGCGGCAAGGGCCAACGGCAGTTGATGTCTAGGTGCAGGTGCTGCGCCGCACCCCATAGGCTTTATTCAGGTTGACCGTCTTCAAGGAGCTGACACGATGACAGAGAACGAACCGTCCGAGGAGTTTGTCCGTGGACAGCTGGCCGAGCGCGAGCGCTTCGCTGCTTACCTTGAGCACTTCATGACGACCAGCCGTGCCAAGGCGGAAGCGGCGGAGACCGAAGAGTCTCGCGTCTATCAGACGACCATCGCGAATGCGATGCAGGCGATGCGCCGCGCCATCAATGGTGGGTTCCACTGGCTTGATGGATGGCGCGACTCGAAGTAGCGCCATCCGGCGTCACGACTAGAGGCGCCGCATCACCGAGACGACCTTGCCCATGATGGTGGCGTGGTCGCCGTCGATCGGCGTATACGCGGGGTTGTGGGGCATAAGCCACACGTGACCGTCGCGCTGACGGAACGTCTTGACCGTTGCCTCGTCGTCGAGCAACGCCGCGACGATGTCGCCGTTCTCACAGGTGTTCTGCTTGCGCACTACTACCCAGTCGCCGTCGCAGATGGCGGCGTCGATCATCGAGTCACCGGAGACCTTCAGCATGAACAAGTCGCCGTGGCCGGTGAGTTGGGTGGGGAGCGTAAAGACATCCTCGACGGCCTGGTCCGCGAGGATGGGGCCACCTGCGGCGATGCGCCCCACCAGTGGGACGCTCGAGACGTTCTCGTCCACAGCAATGGCGGGCGCCGATGCTGGGGGTGAGTCGTCGATCGATTCGAGGCTTTCGATGGGCTCGCCGGGCAGGACGACCTCCATGGCGCGCGGGCGGTTGGGGTCGCGGCGCAGGTAGCCCTTCTCCTGCAGGGTGCGGAGTTGATGGGTCACGGACGACGTCGAGTTGAGGCCGACTGCCTCGCCGATCTCACGCATGCTGGGCGGGTACCCACGATCAGCGACTGCGTCGCGGATGTGCTCGAGAATCTGTCGCTGGCGCTCGGTGAGCGTGTCACCGCCACCGACGTTGGGGAACTGATGAATGGTCGCACCGCCAGGTGCGTGGTTCGCGTCGTCACTCATGAGCGTTCCCTCTCCTCTAGGTCCTGAACCGCACGTTTGCCGGGCCAGTCATTGTCAGACCCTCGTGATGCTCTTAGGACATGACGGTAGGGCACGTCGAGCAATTAATCAAACATATGTTCGAGCGTGTCTTGCACTTGTCGGTCCTAGATGCTAGAAATAGAACAAGTGTTCGACGAACACGTGTTCGAATGGAGGGAATCATGAAGATCTACGCACCGCAGAACCCCGCAGCCCGTGCCAAGCGCGCCGCTCTGGTGGTCGTACTCTTGGCCGTCGCAGTGGTGGTCGGACCTCAGGCTTTCGCCAACGACACGTCCGCCGATGCCTCGACGGTGCCGGTGGTGACCGACACTTACGTCGTGATGCCGGGGGACACCCTGTGGGATATCGCCAGCTCGATCACCCCCAGTGGAAACGACGTCCAGGCGACGGTGGGTGACATTCAGCGATTGAACGTGATGGAGTCCTCGTCGCTCCGTGCCGGCCAGGAACTATTGCTTCCGTCTAAGGTCTAGGCAAAGCGCCCACTGCATTTACGCCGGTTCGCAGGCGCCTTGCTCGACATGGGACAATGCGGGAATGCACTGTCCCTTCTGTCGCCACACTGACTCCAAGGTCGTCGACTCGCGTACCTCGGACGATGGCGCTTCCATCCGCCGCCGCCGCGAGTGCCCCTCGTGCGGCAGACGCTTCACTACCGTCGAGACCGCGAGCCTGTCAGTTCTGAAGAGAGCGGGGGTGTCTGAGCCCTTCAGCCGCGAGAAGATCATGTCCGGAGTGAAGAAGGCCTGCCAGGGGAGGCCTGTCAGCGAAGACGACCTCGCCCTGCTGGCACAGAAAGTCGAAGAATCGATCCGTGCCAACGGTCAGGCCGAGATCAACGCTCTCGACATCGGACTCGCCATCCTGCCACCACTGCGCGAACTCGACGAGATCGCGTACCTGCGTTTCGCGAGCGTGTATCAGGCGTTCGAGACGCTCGACGATTTCGACGCCGCGATCGCACGGCTAAGGGCAGAGGATGCTGCGGCTACTTCTTCTTCTTTGGACGAGGCTTCCCGCTCCGATTAGAGGTCTTCTTGGGCTTCTTGCCCTTGCCGGGAGTGTCGTTGACGGCCTTGGGCTTCTTGGGTCCGTCGAACTTCCTGCCATTGGCCGAGCCGCGGTCGTCGCGGTCGCGTGAGGGCTTGGATTCCTTGCGGTCCCATGAGGATGACTTTGCTGGACGGTCGTCGCGACTCGTCGGGCGGCCTGAGCGGTCGTCACGCTTGTATGAGGGGCGGTCCTCCCGGCCGTAGGACTTACGATCCGACGACGCAAGGTCGTCACGACTGTAGGGCTTGCGGTCGTCGCGGTCACGTGGGGGCTTGGAGTCTTTGCGGTCCCATGAGGATGACTTTGCTGGACGGTCGTCGCGACTCGTCGGGCGGCCTGAGCGGTCGTCACGCTTGTACGAGGGGCGCTCGTCGCGTCCATTGGAACGGCTAGAACGGTCGTCCCGGCCGTAAGGCTTGCGGTCCGACGACTTGCGCTCGTAAGCGGGGCGTCCTTCGTCGCGGCGTGCGGAAGGCGCGCCGCCCGTCGAGGCGCGTGGGGCCTGCGCGCGGGACGAGAACTCCTGCTCGCGCATGGTCAGCTGACGCTCCCGCTCGGCAAGCTCGCGCTCCTTGCGCGCGAGATCATCACGTGCACGCGACGCTCCGGCGTCCTCGCGGCGAGAATCCCACCGTCCGCCGTCGGACATATTGCGGCTCGGTCGGCGACCGGAGTCACCCCGACCACGCGAGCCGCCCCCACGCTCCGGGCGTCCACGACCACGTTCGGGGCGGGGCGCACGCGGCTCGGGAACGGGTATCCCGCTGGGCTCGTGCCCTCCCGTCAGTGCGTCAACCATGGCCATGGATTCTGCATCGTCTCCGCGAATCTTGCGGAACAGCGGCTCGATTCCGGCATTCTCAAACAGGCGGTCAACGGTCTTGCGCTGGTGCGGCAACACGAGCGTGACGACCATGCCGGCCTCGCCCGCGCGAGCGGTACGACCGGCGCGGTGCGTGTAGTCCTTGTGGTCTGCTGGTGGGTCAATCTGCATGACCAGGTCGACCGAGTCGACGTGGATGCCGCGAGCAGCGACATCGGTCGCCACAAGCACCGGAACGGTGCCAGCACGGAAGCCGCTGATGGCCGCATTGCGCTCCGCCTGCGTCTTGTCGCCGTGCAGGGCGATCGCGTTGACGCCAGCCTCGCGCATCTGGCCGGCAATGCGGTCGCACCCCAACTTGGTGCGAACAAACACGATGGTGCGACCCTCGCGGGAGACGATGCGGTTGGCGATCTGGTACTTCAGGTGGGGCGGAACGTTGAGGCCCACGTGCGTCATGGTGGCAGTCGCGTCGTCACCAGAGGTGACGTCGTGCAGCACCGGGTCGTTCATGTACGCGTTGACCAGCCGGTCGACGTCGCCGTCGAGCGTCGCCGAGAACAGCAGTCGCTGCCCGCCCTTGGGCACTCCGGCGAGGATCTCGGTGATCTCGTCCATGAACCCCATCTCGGCCATATGGTCGGCCTCATCGAGCACGACCAGCGAGACGTCGGACAGGTTGGCGTCGCCGCGGCGCACCAGGTCGGCGAGGCGCCCAGGGGTGGCCACCAACAGGTGCACGCCACGGTCGAGGGCCTGAACCTGCTTGGACATCGACAGGCCGCCGGCCACCAGACGTAGCGACACGTGCATGGCGTGCGCGTAGGGCTCGAGCGCGTCGTTGACCTGCATGGCCAGCTCGCGGGTGGGGACCAGCACAATGGCACGGGGCTTGTTCGGTTCGGCGCGTCCGGTATCGGCGAGGCGCGCGATCGCGGGCAGGCCAAAGCCAAGCGTCTTTCCTGAACCGGTACGGGCCTTGCCGAGGACGTCCCGGCCGGCTAGACCATCGGCGATGGTCGCCGACTGAATGGGAAACGCGGTCTCGATTCCGGCGCGCGACAGTGCCTCAACGAGCGCGTCGGGTAGACCGAGGTCGGAGAAGGCGACGGCTTCGTTGGTGGTGGGGTTATTTATGAGAGAACTCGCAATCGCACGGTGCCAGGCATGCTGGCAAGTGCTTCTAGTGCACCGGAGTCAGTGCCGGCCGCGATGTCGGTGACAACGTAGCCAAGGTCGCCGCGCGTTGAAAGCAACTGCGCTTCGATGTTGACGTCGTGCTGCGCGAGCTCGTGGTTAACGGCCGCGAGCACACCAGGAATGTTGGAGTGCAGGTGAGCAATGCGGTACGAACCGCTGACCTGCTCCAGGGAAAGGTTGGGCAGGTTGACGCTCAGCGACGTGGAACCGTTCTGAACGTAGTCGCGCAGCCGCGTCGCCACGAAGATGCCGATGTCCCGCTGTGCTTCCTCAGTGGAGCCACCGATGTGGGGGGTGAGGATGACGTTGGGCATGTTCTGCAGCGGGGTAACGAACGGGTCGCCCTTCTTCTTGGGCTCCTCGGGGAACACGTCGATGGCAGCGCCGCCGATGTGACCCGACTCGAGAGCCGCGCAGAGGGCGTCGATGTCGACGTTGAAGCCGCGCGACAGGTTGAGGAACAGCGCGCCGGGCTTCATGGCGTTGATCTGATCGGGGCCAAAGAAACCCTGGTTGCCTGGGCGCCCATCGACGTGCAGGGTGACGATGTCTGCCTCGGCAAGCAGCGACTCAAGCGTCGGCATGCGCGTGGCGTTGCTGAGCGCAAGCTTCTCTGCGCTGTCGTAGAAGATTACATTCATGCCGAGCGCTTCAGCGATGACGGACAGTTGCGAGCCGATGTTGCCGTAACCCACGATGCCAAGCGTGCGGCTGCGAATCTCGTGTGCGCCGTCAGCACTCTTGTTCCAGATGCCCTGGTGCAGCATGCGGTTGTGGTCGGGGAGGCGACGCGTCAGCGAGATCATCTCGGATACGGCCATCTCGACGACGGAGCGCGTGTTCGAGAATGGCGCGTTGAACGCGGCGATTCCCTTACGGGCGGCCGCCGCGAGGTCGATCTGGTTGGTTCCGATGGAGAACGCTCCAACGGAGATCAGCGAGGGGGAGGCCTCGATGACGCGCTCCGTGAGCTGTGTCTTGGAGCGCAGTCCAAGCAGTTCGACGCCCTTGAGGGCCTCGATCAGTTCGTCCTCGTCCATGGCACCGCCATGGTTCTCGACGTCGATTCCGGCGCCCTCGAGGATCTCGGTGGCTTTGGGGTGAAGGTTTTCAAGTAAGAGTGCTCGCACGTGGCTGATTGTCTCGCACTTTGCCGCCGTTTCCAATTCGTATGCGCGACCGTGGCAGGCTAGACCTATGTCCCGTGCCTTGAACGTCACCGCGATGCTTGCTTGCGCCGTCGCGGGCGCGTGGGCGATGGCAAGTTGGCAGGGCATCGAACTGGAGGACCTGAAGCACTTGGGCACTCCGCGCAACTCGGTGATCGAAGGCGATGCTGAACGCACCATTCCGTTGCCGGACGGGCCCTCCGAACGGCACAGCGCGGTCATTGTTCCGCAGGGCAAGGGCTCGTTCTCGTTCCTGTTCGACGATCCCGACGCCGGGCCCGTGCGCTATGACCCCTGCCGTCCGCTTGGGTGGGTGTTGTCTCCGGAGGGGATGCCGCCGGGCGCCGAGCCGCTGCTTCACAGCGCGGCCGATGCGGTGGCCGCGGCGACGGGTATTGAGTTGGTTTATGAAGGCACCACCACGGAGCCGGCGGACTTTGAACGTGAACTGTTCCAGGAGCGCTACGGCGACCGCTTTGCACCGGTCGTGGTGGGCTGGTCAACGGAGGGGGAAACCCCAGACCTCGCCGGGGCGGTGACCGGGGTGGGGGGATCGAGCGCGGTCAACGGCGCGTACGGCTCGCAGCGCTACCTGCACGCTGGGGTGATCGTGCTCGACAGCGAGGACATCGTTCGGCTGATGTCGGTTCCCGGGGGTGACGATCTCGCCCAAGCCATTGTGATGCACGAATGGGGCCATGTCGTGGGGCTCGCCCACGTGAACGACACGGCGGAACTCATGAACGCGTCCAACTCGAAACTCACCACGTGGGGAGGGGGCGACCTGGAGGGCCTGGCCATCGCGGGGGCAGGTCCCTGTGAGGATGTCTAGGCCGCGTCGGTGGCGGCCCGGGTTGCTACATTCCGAGAGGTAGCGATCCGGTGTGGACCACTTCCAGGCGGCGTGTCGAGCGAGTGAGCGCGACGTAGAGGTCGCCGGGGTGCTGAGCAATCTGTGCCGGCTCAACCACCACCACCACGTCGAACTCAAGCCCCTTGGCGCCGCGCGCGGTCACCAGGGTGACATCCTCGACTCCGGCGTCGACGAATTGACGTCCGGCCTTGGCCAGCAGTGCGTCCGGAGCAATGACCGCGACCAGTCCGCCCCCTGTCGACGCCAGCGCGCGTGAGTGCTCGGAGGCGATGCGTACGGCACGTGTCACGGCATCGGCGTCCTGGGTCACAGCAACCGAGTCGTCGAGGTCACGAGCTGCCGTCAGGTCACTCACCGGCAGGCCGGCAGAACGGGCAAACGACTGAGCAACCTCGGCCACCCCGGCCGGAATGCGATAGCTGATGGTGAGTTCACGAAGGTTCCACGAGTCCTTGAACACGGGGTCCATGGTTTCCGGCCACCAGCGGGTGCCGGCGCTCGCTGTCGTCTGCGCGACGTCGCCCACGATCGTGAAGGACCTTGTGGGGCATCGTCGCAGGAGCATCCGCCAGCCCATCGGCGAAATCTCCTGGGCCTCGTCGACGACGACGTGGCCGTAGGCCCAGCGGCGGTCGCCGGACGCGCGCTCCGCGACAGACATGCGTCCGGGTCCGGCCTGCATGCGGGCGGCCAGCACCTCGGCATCCACCTTGATCATGCTTTCCGCGCCAAAGCTGTCGAGCACGTCCTTCGCGTACTGGACCTCCTCCGCGGAGGGTGCCTCGTCTCGGGTGCGCTTGTTCGAGCCGGGCATATCGCCCAGGAGCTCGGCGGCCTCGTCCAGCAGGGGCACGTCGGCGTCGGTGAAAGGCGCGTCAGCGGCGCGCATGAGGAGTGAGCGCTCGACCGGCGAGAGGGATTGCGCGGCGTAATCGAGCAGGTGTGGTTTGGCAAAGAGATCGCGCAACAGCTGAACGGGGGAGACCGGCAGCCAGCACAGGTTGATGGCGACGCGAATGTTCTTGTCGTCACGGACGTCGCGCTCGAATTCGGCGCGGTCGTCGTCGCCGAGCGAGTGGTCGAGCTGCTCCATCAGTTGCATGGTCAGGCGACCGATCATGTCCTTGGCGAACGCCTTGCGGGCCTGATTGTGAGGCTTGCCGTCGCGACGTGCACGCGCCTGGGCGTCCTTGACGTCGGCGCGGCGGATGACAACCGTGCGCCCGTCGAGGCGGAATTCCTGGTCGGCACGCGGGAGGCGCTGGCGCTCGCGGACTGCACTGCGAATCACCGTAGCCATCTCGGTCCGGCCCTTGAGAGCCGCGATCTCGTCGCCCTCCATGGTGGACGTATCAACGCCCTTGACGAGCCCACTCATGGTGGTGCTGACCGCGCCGGTCTCTCCCAGCGACGGCAGCACATGGTCGATGTAGTTCAGGAAGGACCGCGACGGCCCGATGAGCAACACGCCTCGGCTCTCGAGTTGCTGACGGTGGTGGTACAGCAGGTATGCGGCGCGGTGGAGAGCGACGGCGGTCTTGCCCGTGCCGGGGCCACCCTGAACGACCAGCGCCCCCTGCATCGGCGCTCGAATCACGTCGTCCTGCTCAGCCTGAATGGTGGCGACAATGTCGCCCATGCGTCCGGTGCGGCGTTCTCCTAGCGCGGCGAGCAGCGCTCCCTCGCCAGCGAGGGCAGCATCGGCGCCGGATTCGCGTAGCGCCTCGACGTCCAACACGTCGTCCTCGACGGCGGTGACAACACGGCGGCGAGTGGTCAGGTGTCGACGGTTGACCACATTCCCAGGGTTCGCCGCGGTGGCAGAGTAGAACGCGCGGGCGGCTGGGGCGCGCCAGTCCGTCAGCAGAGGGGCGTGGTCGGCGTCGGACAGCCCGATGCGGCCCACGTACAGATGGTCGCCGTCGCGCAGGTCAAGGCGGCCAAAGCAGAGCCGATCCTCCACTGCATCCAACTGGGCGATGCGGTCCTCGTACAGTGTGGCGAACGCGTCGCGCTCGGAGCGATTCTGTGGGGAGCCACTGGGGCCTGTGCGTCGTATTTCTGTCAGGCGTTCGTCGGCCTCATCGCGCAAGGTATCCACACGGGAGTAGAGAACGTCGATGACCTCTTGCTCGCCAGCGAGTCCGCGCCGGTCAGTGCTCACCGCGTTGTCCTCGTGCATCTTCACCCCTTGCATCTTCGTCACGTAAGTCGCCGAGACAGTTGACCATTATCGCAAAGATGCTCGAGCGTGGCGACCAGCGGCGGTTGGTCGTTCGCTCGCAGCGAGGTCTGACCCCCGGCCGGGGATGCCGTGAAACAATGAGGTTATGACTGACACTTCTCTGTTGACGTGGGACCCGCAAGGCGTCGAGGCGTGGACAGCACGGTCGTCACACGGTTCCGCGGTGCTGATGTATTCGCTGCGTGGGTTTATTGACGCTGGCCGTGCTGGCGCACACGTCGCCGACCACGTACTCGAACACAGCGAACCCGTGCGCGTCGCGACGTTCAACATCGATCAACTGCTCGACTACCGGTCGCGCCGTCCTGAGATGACGTTCTCCGTGAATCAGTGGACCGATTACGACGAACCGCACCTCGAACTGGACATGGTGACCGATGCCGAGGGAACCGCGTTCCTATTGCTGCACGGGTTTGAGCCCGACGTGCAGTGGGAGCGCTACATTCGAGCGGTCCGTGAGATCGTCGACACCCTTGGCGTCGGTCTCACTCTGGGCACCCACGGTGTCCCCATGGGAGTACCGCACACCAGGCCGCTGATCGCGACGGTGCACGGAACCCGTCAAGAGATCCTGCCTGACGCGCCCAGCATCTTCGGCACTGTTCAAGTGCCTGCATCCTCACAAAACCTCATGGAATACCGGTTCGGCCAATGGGATCTTGACGCGGTAGGCGTGGCGATCCACGTGCCTCACTATCTGGCTCAGAGCTCGTACCCCCAGGCCGCCCAGCGCGCTATGCGCGCCATTGAGGACGTCTCGGGACTGGTCCTCTCCACCGGCGATCTGGACGATGCCGCGTCGACGGCGACCGAGGAGATTAACCGGCAGATGGCCGAGTCGGAGGAGATTCAAGGCCTGGTTGAACAGCTTGAAAGGCAGTACGACGCGCTGGTTGAGTCTCGCGAAGGAGTCATCCCGATGGACGGTTCGCTGCCCTCCGCGGACGAGCTCGGAGCGGCATTTGAGCAATTTCTTGAACAACAACGGCCTGACTTCCCCCCAAATCCATAAAACGTGACACAATTGGGTTGGTTGCAAGAACGTAGTGTGCGAAACCTGTCTGGCTTTCCGGGCGTGGAACAAAGCATTGCGGCGACAAGCAGGGACATGGTGTCGTTGCTTCCCGTCTCCGGGCAGTACAGATAGGAATTAAAAATGGCACAGGGTGCTGTGAAGTGGTTTAACGCCGAAAAGGGCTACGGATTTATCGCACAGGACGGCGGCGGCGCCGACGTTTTCGTGCACTACTCCGCGATCGTGACCGACGGTTACAAGTCCCTCGAAGAGGCGCAGCGCGTCGAGTTCGAGGTCACCGAGGGCCCCAAGGGTCCCCAGGCCGAGCAGGTTCGTCCCCTCTAAGTCTTCTCAGTCTTGGCAGTTGACGCAGGCTTAGGCCCGCTCGACGCCAGCTGAATACAGGCATTTGTAGTTCGTGGCACTCGTGCCGTGACTACGCGCAACGATGGCCGCTCTCCTTCGGGAGAGCGGCCATTTTTGTCTTTCTGCCAAGGGTGGAGCACTGCCGCGGACGATGCGGTGGCGACCCAGGGGAGGGGGCTAGCGGTTCCAGCCCGGGTCGACACCCGTGGGCAGCGGCGCCGATGCCGCGTACCGCGCTAGCGCTCGCGAGTCGATCGCGTCGCCTGCCACCACCACCACGTTTCCACGTCGTTTGCCCTTGAGAACCGCGTGTTCGCCCACGGCAATGACGTCGTTGAACGTGGCCCGGGCCGCGCGAGCGTCGTCGCGGCCCATGATGGTGCCCGGGCGGGTACCGACGTTCGCGACCACCAATCCGGACGCGCGCACAGCCCGACGGGCCTGCTCCCACCAGTGGGCGTCGGCGAGATGATTGGGGGTGGCATCGCCCGCGAAGGCATCGCGCACCACGAGGTCGAGGCTGTCGTCGCGGCGACTGGCCACCGCGTCGAGCCCGTCCTGCGCACGGATGCGCAGGCGTGGCGCGCGAGGGAGGTCCCACCACTCGCGGACTAGCTCGGGCAGAGAGGTGTCGATGTCCACGGCGATGTGGCCAGACTCTGGGTAGGCGTGAGCCAGGTAGCGGGGGAGTGAGCATGCGGCCGCGCCCACGTGGAGAGCGAGCCAACGACCCGACGGTGCCCACGCGGCGATCGCAGCCGCCATATGGCGCATGTATTCGAAGTCGAGCACGTCCACTTCAGGTCGCATGCTCGAACTGGGAACATTATTGACCCATACAGTCGTTGACCCATCAGACTCGTCACGCAACTCGACGGTCCCCGAGCCAATCGCGATCGGAGTGTTGCGAGGTGTGTTCGGGGCAATCACTGTGGGTGCGCGGCGGGCCATGGCGTTCACTGTAGACCCGACGTGATGGCGAACGTAGAAGAGTGCTCACCGCTCCGCCTACGACCGTGCTCACATCGGTCTAGTGTCTGCGCAAAATATCAACTAGACTTATCCGCACAGGAACCTAAGGAGGTCACGGTGCCGCTTTCAGAATATGAGCAGCGCGTGCTTGAGCAGCTCGAGCACGACCTCGGCTCCGACCCCAAATTGGGTCACGCCATGTCTCGCGGACAGAAGTCTCGCGGTCACCTCACGTGGGCCGTGTTTGGTGTCGTTGCTGGCCTCGGAGTGGTGTTAGCAGGAGTGATGACTCAGCTGACGTTGCTCGGCATCGCCGGCTTTGCCATCATGCTTGGGTTCGCAGTCTGGGGACTGACGGGCGGCAAGCCAACGTCCTCCAAGGCGGCTGAGCCGCGGGCGGACGATGCCAAGGGCCCCGCTCCCAAGACCGCGACCAAGGATCACAAGGGTTTCATGGGCCGCGTCGAAGACCGCTTTGAGCGCCGCCGCGAAGAGGGCGACCTCTAAGCACGCAGTTCGTCAGTTCCGCTGGCCCCCATCTTTTACTTCGAGACGGGCTTGCCTTTGATTGCCTGCTCGACCTCGGTCGCCACGAGGCGGGCGTCCGTCCCCAGCGACCTGTCGGCGTGATCTGTGCCGGTGGCGTCACCGGTAAAGCCGTAGCGTGCGTCTGACACTGCGCCGCATACCCGTGCCAACGCGGCCTGTGCGTCGTCGCTCAGGCGAGTGCGTAGTGGTCGCAGACCCTCGTCAATGTGTGTGGGTGCCTCGAGAGGTGTGAGCGTGTCCGGCCAGCCGATGCGCGGAGCGAGTCGGTCGGAGAGGATGCGCCAGGCGCGCTCGGGCTCTGTCAGGGCATGAACGGGGCGCACCCTGTGGCGCCACCACAAGGCGGCGGCCACGGCGAGAGCTACGACGATCAGGCCGGCCACCGCCCACCAGCTGGTCACCGGAGCGGCGGTGGTGTCGACGCTACTGCCGGGGTCAACGCCCAGATCAGGGTTGGAGATATCGCCGGGATTCTCCGGCGCGCGTCCCTCGGGGAGGTTAATGACGGGCTCGTTGATGCCTTGCGTGGGGTCCGCGTAGATGGGCGGCGTGCCGGTCTGAATCGCAGGAGTCGGTTCGAAGCGCACCCATCCCTGATCCGCGAAGTAGAGCTCAGGCCAAGCGTGTGCATCTGAACCACGGACCACATACGTCTCATCCTCCGTGACGGTGCCACCGAGGAAGCCAACTGCCAGCCGGGCTGGGATGCCGAGTGAGCGCGCGAGGACCACCATCGTCGTGGCGAACTGGACACAGTATCCAGACCGTGCGTCCAAGAACTCCGACACCGAATCGTCGCCAGTGGGACTCACCGTGGTGTCGTAGGTGAAGTCGAGCGGACTGCGTAGATACTGCTGGAGCGCGAGTGCCTGCGCATAGCGCGTGTCCGCCCGGTCAGTCACGTTCTGAGCCACAGTGTGCACGCGGTCGAGATCGATGTCCGGTGCCACCTCGAGGTAGCGGGGGTCGAGACCCTCGTCTGCCCCCTCGTCGATCTGTCCCTGTTCCTCGATCAGTGAATCCTTGTCGTGGTAGTCCAGGTCGGTCACCACTGAGTAGGTCAGTCCGTTGGTGGTCTTGTCGGAGCTGGTGACCTCGTCACGCGAGGGTACGTACGACCACCCGGGGCCCACGTCCACCGTGCGTGGAGCGGTGGGCAGCGGCAGGTTGCTTTCGGAAAGTGAGCGGACCTGAATGTCGAGACGTTCACGATTGCGGCCAGACCAGTCGTCCACCGCTGTGGGCCACAACACGCCGTCGGTCGCCGGCACTGACTCGTCAATCGGCTCGTCGCGCTCCCACGAATTGCCGTCGAAGTCGGTCAGCGTGTAGAGGCGAAGCGCCTCGGGGCGCGAGCCCGAGGTCGCGTAGACCATGACGGCGGTTCCTGACTTCGTGGTGAGCGAGCTGCGCAGGTCGAGCGCCAGGTTGAGGCGTGTGGTGCCATCGAGGCCACCCGGTGCCTCGAATCGAGGGATCATGCCCCACCCGGGGGCCCCAACGCCCAGGGGGGCGACGAGCGCAGCAATCGCCACCACCGCGCCAGCGGTCACCGCTGCACCGGTGAGAGTGTTGGGTCGACCTCGCCCCGTGGGGGCACGGGTCAGCACCATTGCTGCCACCCAACAGCCAATGGCAGCCACGAGCAGGGTGATGGAAACCTGGTGCTGCAGTATCGCGGCCGGGAGCCACGCGAGGAGGAGCAGAATGCCGGCGGTCGCGGTGAGGCCCCACGAGACTGTGAGATATTCGCTGACCAGGAACAGCGCGAGCACCGAGCCAGCAATGATCGCCGCGAACCCTGGTGTCGCGGTGACGGGAATGGTCGACACCTCGGCGTGATGTATTCCCTGGCCGAGGGCGGCCCCGAGGTCTCGCAACGCGCCAATGGTGGGGAACGTGTGATGTGACCCATCCTCACGGGCCGCGAAGTCCCAGATCATGAACATGAACGCGGCGACCGCGCCGATGGCAGTCGGAACCCACCTGGACGCCGTCCGAGTCCGCGCGAATGCCACCACGGCGGCAACCGCCAGGACGGTCACCACTACGGTGCGCAACCACGTGTCGTAGTGGATCATGACGGAGAGTCCGCCCAGCCCGAGCAGGGCAGCGACGGCGATCAGAATAGTGACGAGCCATGAGGGTCGGTTAGCGCGTGACGCGCGTGAGTTTTTAGGGCGGCGACTCATTGCGACCCTCCGGCAACAAGTTCAGTCCACACGGAGGCCAAGTCGTCTCGCACCGACGCCGTGACCACCTTCCAGCCGGATCTGTTGAGCGTTGCGGCGGTATTCTCGGCACGCTCGTCGTGGCGAGGGCCGTCGCCGTTGCGCACGATTGCCCACGCGCGGCCGGACTCGCCCAGCGGTACCAGCGATGCGAGGATGTCGTCCGCGAGCGGATCGCACACGGCGATGACGACTTCTCCCTGGGTTGCCTCGTGGGTCGCAATCCGGACCGCGGCACGGGTGTGGTCGAGTGCGTTCTCGCGACTAAGCGGCACCTCAAGGTCGAGTGTCGCATTGAGAATTCGAGAGCGGGCGCTGTCGTGATTGTGGGCATCGTTGACCTCGCCTACCTCCGGGGGAGCATTGGAGCCGATGAGGCGCACAGGGTGACCAGACGCGAGCACGGAAACCGCGACCGATGCCGCGGCACTGATGCTCCACTCGGCGGCAACCGGGTTGACGGGCAGGTCCAGCAACACAGTGGCGGGCCTGACGCCGGCTCGCTCGTCAGCACGCACCACCATGGTTCCGCGCCGTGCGGTGCTCTTCCAGTGCACCCGGCGAAGGTCGTCGCCGTCCCGATAGTCCCGTAGGGATGAGTCGTCGGCGGAAGGCATACGTGCCCCCAGCACCACTTGATCGGCCTGACCCATCAACGCGCCGGTCGCCGCCGTGAGGTCGATGATGCGCGGCCAGACGGGTACGTGTTCGACGCTGCCGGCGGCGACGTCCGCCCACATCATGCCGAGCGGTTCGGAAACTTTAACGAGCGCGGGTCCGAGCGGCCACCGGCCACGGAGGGAGGGATGCACCTGATAGTCGAGGCGTAGCTCCTCGGCGGAGCGGCCGACCGTGGCCTTGGTGGAGAGCCCCCCGGTGAGCTCCGCCGCTGCCTGCTCGCGTACGTCGAGGGCGGACGCTAGGGCGTTGCTTATGCCGAGTCGTTGGCGGTGCCGCGCGGTACGGATGCTGACGTTGACGGTTCCGCTACCGCCGGCAGACAACGGATGGGGGACAACGGTCCGCCACGCATCGGGGAATCTCCGGCGGAACATTGCCACGGAGGCGAGCAGCCATGTTGCTGCGATGAGCACCGTGGCGGCCATCGACACGCCGATCCAGACGAGTACGGGGCTCGCGAGGCCGATGCCGAGGATCACGATCACGACGCCGGATGCTCCCATGCCGATGCCCCGGGGGGTCATCACGGTGATGGTCCCCAGGTCGCGAGAGCGGCGTCGCTTCATTGTGCTGGCGCGGCCTGGGTGCGGGTGAACGCCCTCTCACGGTGCGGAGCCACGTCGCGGGCTTCGGAGGGGACGGCGGTACGTGCGAGGATCTCGCGGATGACCTGGTCGGACGTGCGCCCGGCGAGGCGCGCCTCGGTCGACGAGATCAGACGGTGGGCAAAGACCGGCACCGCGAGCGCTTTGATGTCATCCGGCAAGACGTGGTTGCGGGCCGCCATCGCTGCGCGTGACTTCGCGGCGGCGAGGAGCTGAAGGGCCGCTCGCGGCGACGCGCCCAGGCGGAGAGCGCCGTCCGTGCGAGTCGCCGTGGCCAGGTCGACGATGTACTGCTTGATGGCTGGCGCCGTGTACACCCGCCGCGCGATGTCGACCAAGCGCGCAATCGTCTCGGTGTCTGCGACCGGAGTGACAAGGCTGAGGGGGTCGACGCCGTCGTGGGACTCGAGCATCGACATCTCGTCCTGAGGTGAGGGGTAACCAACCGAGACCTGCGCCATGAAGCGATCGCGCTGTGCTTCGGGGAGGGGGTACGTGCCTTCCATCTCGATGGGGTTCTGCGTCGCCACCACCAGGAAAGGACGGGGAAGGGGGCGCGTGGTGCCATCGGACGTCACGGACCGCTCGGCCATCGCCTCGAGTAGTGCGGACTGAGTCTTGGGCGACGCGCGGTTGATCTCGTCCGCGATGACGACGTTCGCGAAGACGGGGCCGGGGCGGAACTCAAACGACGCATCGGCCGCACGGAAAATGCTCACACCGGTGACGTCGGATGGCAGTAGGTCCGGCGTGAACTGCAAGCGTCCGAGCGAGCAGTCGATGCTCGCGGCAAGTGCTCGGGCCAGCGTGGTCTTTCCCACGCCGGGGACGTCTTCCATGAGGAGGTGGCCCTCGGCGAGCATCGTCGCGAGGGTGGCAGTAACTGCCGTGTCCATGCCGGAGAGCACGGTGGAAATCGACTCCCGGATCTGCGAGGTGACGTCCGCAACCTCGGTCAGTTCCGCCTCAGTGGGCAGCGGCTGTGACATGTGCGCTCCTTTACGTAACCCCACGAGCCTATGCGATACGCGCAAGTGACAATGTCACTCCACTTAATTAACTGCTGAGTTACCTGGATATATGCCTGGGATTGGTCGTCAACTCTCTCGAATCCCCCCAAATGTGGAGAGAAGTGGAGTAATGTGGGGACAACTGGCGAGTCGTGGCGTTGGGGAGGTGATTGGACGTGTCGGAGACAACCGCACATGGGTTGGGCCCTACCGGGGTCTTCCTCGGCACGTTCACGCCCAAATTGGACGACAAGGGCCGCCTGATCCTGCCGGCCAAGTTCCGTGGCCGCCTCGCTTCGGGGCTCGTGGCAACGCGCGGACTCGATCGCTGTATTTTCCTGTTCCCGCTTGACGAGTTCGCGAGCATCCACGACCGCCTGCGCAAGGCGCCGCTCGAGAACAAGAATGCGCGTGACTACCTGCGCAACTTCCTGGGCTACGCCTCCGACGACATCCCCGACAAGCAGGGGCGCATCTTGCTGTCGCAGCCGCTGCGAAAGTACGCGGGCATCGACCGTGAGGTCGCAGTCGTGGGCCTGGGCTCACGCGTGGAGATCTGGGACATCGACGCCTGGAACGAGTACCTCGAGCGCGGCGAGGACGAATATGCCGCCACTGCAGCAGAAGTTTTTGACGACATGTAACACCGACATGCCCCGTGGCCTCCTCCCGCGCCGCTCTGACGGACTTCCCCCCGACAGAGAGCCGGAGGGAGACCTCGGGACATGTCGCCCATGTACACCAACACGAACCAGCAAGGAGGGGCAATGACACACAGCGCAGCTTCCCGGCACCAGCCGGTCATGCTAAAGCGCTGCGTCGATCTCCTTGCCCCAGCGCTGGAGGCGCCCGGCTCGATTGCGATCGACGGCACCCTGGGCATGGGCGGCCACACCGAGGCACTGTTGACACGCTGTCCCCACGTGACCGTCGTGGGTATTGACCGTGACACCGATGCGATCGCGCTCGCGAGCGAGCGTCTCGCGCCCTTTGGCGACCGCTTTGTGGCCCACCACGCGGAGTACGACGATATTGCGGGTGCCCTCTCGCTCGTGGGAGCGACCACCGCCAACGGAATTCTACTCGACCTGGGCGTCAGTTCGCTGCAGATCGACGAGGCCGATCGCGGATTTTCCTACGCGCAGGATGCTCCGCTGGACATGCGCATGAATCGCGACGATGAGGTGACGGCCGCCGATCTTCTTGCCGATCTTCCTGAGCGAGACCTGGCCCGCATTTTCCGCGAGTACGGCGAGGAGCGTTTCGCTCCACGTATTGCCCGGGCCATCGTGCGCCGGCGCGAGACCGAGCCGGTGACGCGCAGCGCTGACCTGGTCGAACTGGTCCGCGTCGCGATTCCGGCCGCGGCGCGCGCGAAGGGCGGCAATCCGGCCAAGCGCACGTTCCAGGCGTTGCGCATTGCCGTCAACCGCGAGCTTGAGGTATTGGAGCGAACCATTCCCACGGCAATCGAGGCCACCCCGGTCGATGGCCGCATTGTGGTGATGTCCTATCACTCCCTCGAGGACCGGATTGTGAAACAGGCCTTCGCCGCAGGCGTCGTGTCCTCCGCGCCCCCCGGGATGCCCGTCATTCCCGACGAGGACCAGCCGTACCTGAAGGCCCTCACTCGTGGCGCGGAGATGGCCACCGAGGCAGAGGCCGAAGACAACCCTCGCTCCAAGCCCGTGAGGCTGAGGGCCGCGCAACGTACCCGTCTCACCCCCATCGAGCGACTGAGGAGAACAGCATGAGTGCAGCACCGTTGCGACAGCAGCGTTCCTCGGCGCGCGCGGGGGCGCCCCAGGCAAGCCCGAGGCAAGCCGCACGCCGCCGCGAGCACTTGCGTGCCGTCGCTGCTCCCGAGCAGGTGCGATCGATGGTGCCGTTCGCCTGGTTGTGCGTCTCGATCGTGCTTGGGTCCATGGTGGCGGTGCTGATTCTCAACACCACGATGGCGAGTGGCGCTTACGAGCGCCGCGACCTCAAGATCGAGATCGCGAGCCTGCACCAGGAGCGTGCTTCGCTCGTCACGCAACTCGAATCGAACTCTTCGCCGCAATTCTTAGCGAATGAGGCTGCCGACATGGGTATGGTTCCCGCAGAGACATTGGGATTTGTCTCTCTCAAGGATGCGGTTGTACTCGAGTCGGAGGGGCAGTAGATCGATGGCATCGGCTCAGCGCTCCGTCGCACCGACCGTAGGCAAGCCCGTCAAACGCCAGCGCATCCTCGCGGTGCTGCTTCTGGCGTTGCTGGTGGTATTCGCCGGTCGACTCGTGCTCGTGCAGGGAGTCCAGGCCGCTGAACTCTCCGAGGAGGCGCTGGCCTCGCGGCTCGTCACTACCGAGGTCGACTCCGAGCGAGCAGACATCGTCGACCGCAACGGTGTGGTCCTGGCAACCTCGGTCAAGCGGTACAACGTTGGCGTCAACCAGAAGCTCATTGCCCAGTTCAAGCGCACCGAGAATCAGCAGGTAGTTGCCGAGGGGCCGCTCGACGCCGCCAAGATTCTGGCTCCCATCTTGGGGCTCAAGGAATCTGAGCTCGCCGCTCAGATGGTCGGCGACAGCACTTTCAAGTACATCGCCAAAGACATCACCCCCGAGACCTGGGAACTGATCCAGGACGAGAACATTTACGGCATCGAGCCTGAACCCACCTCGGAGCGCATCTATCCGAACGGCGACATCGCCGGCAACGTGGTGGGCTTTGTCGCAGGTAGCGCCGACGGCCCAGGCGAACGCGGCGCGGCAGGCACGGAACTCGAGTACGAGGACGAACTGCTCGGCAAGCCAGGATCCATCACGTACGAGAAGGGTGGCGGAGGCACCATCATCCCGACCGGCACGCACGAGGAGACTCCAGCGGTCCCCGGCTCGACTGTGGTGCTGACGCTCGACCGTGACATCCAGTGGCAGACGCAGAAGCTCGTCGAGGCCGCAGTCAAGAAGACCGGTACCGAGCGTGCGATGGTCACCGTCGAGGACGTCCAGACGGGGGAGATTCTGGCCCTGGTCGACTCCGGCTCAGTGGATCCGAACGACCCCGGCGCGACCAAGGCGGATGCCCGTGGTGCCCGCACCGTGTCGACAGTCTTCGAGCCGGGCTCGACCGGCAAGGTGATCACCATGGCTGCGGCGCTCGAGGAAGGTGTCGCCACGCCCTTGTCGGAGTACAAGGCGCCCTACAAGTACACGACACCCAACAACCAGACGTTCCACGACTCACACGACTCCGGTACTCAGAAGCTCACGCTCGCGGGAGTGCTGGTGCACTCGTCCAACACGGGCACCGTGCAGATCGGTGAAAAGCTCTCTCAGGAAACCCGTTACAAGTACTTGACGGCATTCGGGTTTGGAGAGCCCACCAATGTGGGTCTACCCGACGAGTCCGGCGGAATCCTGCACCCCTGGGAGGAGTGGGACGGTCGTACCAAGTACGCGGTGCTCTATGGCCAGGGAGTCTCGGTGACCGCACTGCAGACCGCACAGGTGTACCAGACGGTGGCGAACGGAGGCGTGCGCCTGCAGCCCACCATCGTCAAGGGTCTCCAGCACCCGGACGGAACGTTTACGCCGCGCGAATTGGACGAGCCCACGCGGGTGGTGTCGGAGAAGACGGCGTCGGAGCTCATGCTGATGCTCGAGGACGTGACTGAGGACGGCACCGGCAAGAACGCTCAGATCGAGGGCTACCGAGTAGCCGGCAAGACGGGTACGGCGCAGGCCGCCGATGCCAGCGGCAAGCTCACCAAGATCATCGCCTCGTTTGTGGGCGTCGCCCCCGCGGACAACCCGCGTATCGTCGTGTCGGTCATCATGTACGAGCCCAAGACTTCGATCTATGGTGGTGAGGTCGCAGCACCGCTGTTTAAAGATGTCTCCACCTTCGCACTGCAGGCGCTGCGTGTGCCGCCATCCGGCACGCCCGCCAAGCTGTACCCGACCACCTGGGAGTAATTTTGGCTGAGATGGCGCTACGGCCCGCCAGTGTTCCGTCCACCCCCTTGGCGGACGTCGCCAACCGCGCCGGCATTGCTGAGCTCGACACCCCATCAGCGGCTGTCCTGGTGACGGGGGCGACTGTCGATTCCACACACGTCGCGCCGGGAGACCTTTTTGGGGCGTTCCCTGGCTTCAACCGCCATGGTGCTGTCTATGCGGCCGATGCCGTGGCCGGTGGTGCCGTGGCTATCCTCACCGACGGGGCCGGTGCAGCACAGTTGGCTGACATTGGAGTTCCGGTCCTCGTGGCGGACGATGCGCGGCTCGCCATGGGCGAGGCCGCGGCGCTGATTTACGGTGATCCGTCACATGATCTCGTTTTTGTGGGTGTCACCGGCACCAACGGCAAGACCACCACTAGTTACTTCATCGACAACGCGCTCGCCGCAGCGCACCCGCACCGGGGCCTGATGGGCACCGTCGAGCTGCGCATCGGCGATCAAGCAATCGAGAGCCCACGCACCACGGTCGAGGCGCCGGTGCTGCACGCGCTGCTCGCCCGCATGCGGGAGGAGGGCGCGACAGCCGCCATCACCGAGGTGAGCTCGCACGCCGCCGAGCTCGAGCGCATTAGCGGCGCAGACTTCTCCGTGGCAGTCTTCACCAACTTGCAGTGGGACCACCTGGACTTCCACGGCACGATGGACAACTACCTGAAGGCGAAGGCCAAGCTCTTCGCCCCCGGCCGTGCCCGGCGCGGCGTCATCAACGTGGACGACACGTGGGGCAGGCAGCTCGCACGCGAGGTGCAGATCCCCGTCGAGACAGTCGCGACACGTCCCGATCGAACCGGTGACGAGGAAGCGCTCGCCGCAGCGGCATCGGCCGACTGGGCTGTGACCGACGCGGACGTTGGGCTCGACGGCGTGGGCTCGCGGTTCACCTTCCGTGACCCGCAGGGCGTGCTCCACCAAGCGCACAGCCCGCTGCCCGGCCTCGTCAATGTGTCGAACGCTATGGTCGCCATCGTCGCCGCTCACGCCGCGGGCATCGACTTGGCTGCCGCGATCGAGGGCGTCTCCACCGCGCACGGCGTTCCCGGCCGCATGGAACGCGTCATCGAGCGCAGCGACGTCGACCCGCTGGCGATCGTCGACTACGCCCACACGCCCGATGCGTTGACGCTCGCACTCGAGGGCGTACGACCCATCACACCCGGCAAGCTGATCCTCATCTTCGGATCCGACGGCGACCGAGACCAAGGCAAACGGCCAGTGATGGGCGAGATTGCCGCCCGGCTAGCCGACGTCATCGTCCTCACAGACGAGAACCCACGCTCGGAAGAGCCCGCCGCCGTGCGCGCGGCGATTCGCGCCGGCATCGAGCAGGTGCGCCCGGATCTCACGGACGTCCACGAGGTGGAGCCGAGAGTCGCCGCCGTCGAATTCGGGCTGCGCCTGGGTGGACCGGGAGACACCGTCATTGTCACAGGCAAGGGCCACGAGCCCACGCAGGAGATCGCTGGAGTGTTCTACCGCTACAACGATCGCGATGCCTACCTGCAGGCACACGAACGCATCGTCGCCGGCCGCACAGGCAGTCACGGCGCTAGCACCGGGGGAGAGTCATGAGGCAGTTGACGGCACAGTGGGTGGCGAATGCCGTGGGCGGAACGCTCGTCGCTGACGTGGACGTGCGCGTCGATTCCGTGGAGAAGGACACCCGAGATGTCGAGCCCGGGGCGTTGTACGCGGCATTCATCGGCGACCGGGTGGACGGCCACGACTACGTGGATCAGGCCATCGCGGCCGGTGCGACCCTGTGCCTTGTGCAGCACCCAGTGGGCGCGCCTCACATCATGGTTGACGACGTCACTGAGGCTCTGGGCCGGTTGGCTCGCGCCTACCTTGCGCTGCTGCGCGTTGAGGGGGACCTCACCGTGATCGGCATCACCGGCTCGAACGGCAAGACCACTACCAAAGACCTGCTGGCCCAGGTGCTTCCCGACGTGGTGGCGCCCGTAGGTAGCTTCAACAACGAGATCGGCCTACCGCTGACCGTGTTGCGTGCGGACGCCTCGACGCGCCACCTGGTGCTCGAAATGGGCGCGAGCGCGCCCGGCGACATCGCCTACCTGACGTCGATCGCGCCGCTCGACATCGCGGTGGTGCTCACTGTGGGATCGGCACACGTGGGTGGCTACGGCAATATCGAGGCGTTGGCCGCGGAAAAATCGACGATCATCGACGGTGTGATCCCCGGGGGGACGGTGCTGCTCAACGCGGACGATGGTCGCGTGGCCGGCATGCGCGACGTGCCCGCCGTGCACGACAAGAGTCTGACGGTGCGGACCTTTGGCGCGACAGAGGACGCCGAGGTGAGTTTGATCGCCTCGCGTGCGCGCCTGGTCGACGGCCGTGCGGAATTCACTCCCATGGTGCAGGCATCGTTCGCGTCCAGCGCGAGCTTCCACGACCCGGATGACCCCGGTCAGGGTGGGGGAGGCTCTGCCAGCGACGGATTTGTCGACGGTGCCGTGCCGTACGCGATCCACCTGGGACTCGTGGGCGAGCACCATGTGACCAACGCTCTCGCGGCCATTGCCGTGGGGTTGACGTGCGGGATGGAGTATTACAAGGCGATCGATGCGGTGGCTGCCGCCCGGCCCCTGTCCGCCCACCGCATGGCGGTCACCACTCGCGCGGATGGGGTCACCGTGATCGACGACTCGTACAACGCGAGCCCCGAGAGCATGCGCGCGGCACTGCGCGCCCTGATGGCTGTCGGATCCCAGGGACGCACGTTCGCTGTCATCGGCGAGATGTTGGAGATGGGCGAGGCGTCGATTGACGCGCACAATGACATCGGACTTGACGTGGTGCGCCTGGGCGTCGACCACCTGTTGGTCGTTGGCGACGGCGCACGACCAGCATT
The DNA here is from genome assembly GCF_000975135.1 of Demequina aurantiaca. GTDB lineage: Bacteria > Actinomycetota > Actinomycetes > Actinomycetales > Demequinaceae > Demequina > Demequina aurantiaca. The sequence goes on from NZ_BBRF01000001.1 coordinate 1,775,383, forward strand.
CACGTCCGCCGTGCGCGAGGGGTCGTGGGGCGACGAGGCCGCCTGGGTCGCTACGATTGAGGAGGCCCGCACGTTTGTAGACGAGCGTCTGGCCGCCGGAGACACCGTGCTGGTGAAGGCCTCGCACGGTGCGGGACTGTGGAAGCTAGCCGACCAACTTGTGGGAGTGAATGAATGAGAGCGGTCGTAGCTGCGGGAGCGATTTCGCTGGTGCTGTCCCTACTGGGGACGCCCCTGCTCATTCGCTACCTCACACGGCGTCAATACGGCCAGTTCATTCGCCAGGACGGTCCCGCCAGTCACCACACCAAGCGTGGCACCCCCACCATGGGTGGCATCGTCATCATCCTGGCGGCGGTCATCGCATGGCTGGTGGCCAACCTGGCCACGGGAAAACTACCCAATGCATCGTCGATGCTGGTGGTTTTCCTCATGGTGGGCCTCGGCCTCGTGGGCTTTCTCGACGACGGCATCAAGATCACTCGCGAACGCTCGCTTGGGCTGAGGGCTCGCTGGAAGTTTCTTGGTCAAGGCGTCGTCGGCATCACGTTCGGCATCCTCGCGCTGCAGTTCCCCAACGGTGAAGGGCTGACGCCCGCCTCGACGTCCATCTCGTTCCTGCGCGACACGGCGCTCGACCTCGCGTACTGGGGACCCGCAGTGGGCCTCATCCTCTTCATCGTGTGGTCCAACTTCCTCATCACCGCCTGGTCAAACGCGGTCAACCTGACCGACGGACTGGATGGCTTGGCCACCGGCGCCTCGATCGTGTTCTTCGGGGCGTACGTGCTGCTGAACATCTGGCAGGGCAATCAAATCTGCGGCCTCAGCGACAGCAGCAGTCTTTGCTACGAGGTTCGCGACCCGGGAGACCTGGCTATTCTGTCCGCGGCCATCGCGGGTGCGTGCTTCGGCTTCCTGTGGTGGAACGCTAGCCCAGCAAAGATCTTCATGGGCGACACCGGATCGCTCGCCCTCGGTGGCGCCATCGCCGGTCTCACCATCGTGTCGCGCACCGAGATCCTGGGTGGCATCATCGGCGGCCTGTTCGTCATCATCGTGATGAGCTCGGTGCTACAGATCGCGTCCTTCAAGCTCACGGGCAAGCGCATCTTCAAGATGGCTCCACTGCATCACCACTTCGAACTCATGGGCTGGGGTGAGGTCACCATCGTGATCCGCTTCTGGATCATCGCGGGGCTCTGTGCAGGCATCGGCATGGGGCTGTTCTACGCGGAATGGGTCAGTTCGCTGTGACGCTCGCTGACAAGCGCGTCCTGATTTTGGGCGTGGGCGTCGCCGGGACCTCCGCCCGCGCGGCAGCGCTGGACCTTGGCGCGACCGTCACCACGGTGGATTCCAACGGCAACGCCGATGCTGCGAGCACCGACGAGGTCAACCTCGCCGAGTTCGACGTCGTCATGGCGTCCCCCGGATTCTCGCCGCACAGCGAGGCCGTCCTGGCGTGCGAGGCTGCAGGGCTGGAAATCTGGTCCGAGATGGAGTTTGCGTGGCGCGTGCGCCGGGCGGGTGTGCCGTGGGTATTGATCACCGGTACTAACGGCAAGACCACCACGACGCAGATGGTCGGCGCCATCGCATCGGCCGCGGGCCTGAACGTCGCCGTGTGCGGAAACATGGGCGTACCCGTCATCGCCGCGGGGCGCGAGGAACACGATCTGGTGGCCGTGGAGATCGCCAGCTTGCAGCTTCACTTCAGTTCCACGATCGCGCCGCTCGCCGCCGTCGCACTCAACGTCGACGACGACCACACGGACTGGCACGGTGGCCTCGAGAACTACCGCGCGGCCAAGGCCCGCGTCTACCGCAACGTCGAGAAGGCGTGCGTGTATCCGGCGCACGATGCCAGCATCGAGGCCATGGTCGCGGATGCCGACGTGCAGGACGGCTGCCGCGCCATCGGCGTCACCCTTGGAGCCCCGGCCATCTCGCAGTTTGGCGTCGTGGATGGCGTCCTGTGCGAGCGAGCATTTACCGACAACCGCCGCACCGAGGCGCTCGAACTCGGCCACGTCGATGACCTCCAGCACCTGGTGTCTGGTGCCGTCCCGCCCTACCTCATTTTCAACGCGTTATGTGCGGCGGCCCTCACGCGAGCCGCGGGGGTGCCCACGTCCGCCGTACGTGACGGGCTGCGCGCCTTCGCTCTTGATGCTCACCGCACCGCCACCGTGAGGGAGCTGGACGGGGTGACGTACGTGGACGACTCGAAGGCGACCAACGCCCACGCCGTGATCGCGGCCTTCGGAGGACGCGAGGACAAGTCTGTGGTGTGGATCGCAGGCGGGCTGGACAAGGATCAGGAGTTCGACGACCTCATCCGATCCATCTCTGCGCGCGTGCGTGAGGTGGTGTTGATAGGGGTCGACCCAGTTCCGTTGAGCGAGGCGCTCGCAAGACACGCGGCAGATATCCCTGTGACGCGCATTGAACCGGGGGACACTGTGATGGCGCGGGCAGTTGAGGCCGCGCGCGACGTGGCACGGGCGGGAGACACAGTCTTATTGTCTCCGGCATGTGCATCGATGGATCAGTTCCGCAGTTACGCGGATCGCGGGGAAGCCTTCGCTCAGGCGGTGGAGGCGCTAGGGAGTTAGGACTGGGGCATGACGGCAACCGCATCAAAGCGTGACGCCGCCGCATCCCCTACGCGCTCGGCCGCCACCTCCTACTACCTGCTGGTCGCCGCGACCACCATCCTCGTGGTGCTTGGCCTCGCGATGGTGCTGTCGAGTTCGTCGATTCTGTCGATCCGCCAGACCGACGGCAACCCCTATGCACTCTTCATGGTTCAGGCGATGGCGATGGCCGTGGGCCTGGTGGCCCTGATTATCGGCTCCCGGCTCAGTGTCAAGACGTGGAAGCGCCTCGCGCCGTGGATCCTGTTCGGCTCGATTGCGCTCCTCATGCTCGTGTACGTGGCCGGTACGTCGTCCGGCGGTAACAAGAACTGGCTCAAGGTCGGACCGATCACCATGCAGCCGTCCGAGATCGGCAAGCTCGGGATTGCCCTGTATCTGGGCGTCGTGCTCGCCACCTTCCGCAACGAACTCACCAACCTCAAACGCGCGCTGGTTCCAGGGGGAATCGGCGCCGGCATCGTCCTGGCTCTCGTGCTTGCTGGACACGACATGGGCACGGCAATGGTGATGGCCATGATGATCGCCGCCGCGTACTGGGTGGCCGGTTTGCCCGCCAGATTCTTCGGTCTCTTCGCGGTGTTGGGCGGCGTGGGGGTGCTCGCGTTGATCAATATTGGCGATACCAGGCTTGACCGTATCCAGACGTTCCTTAAGCCCGAGGGCTGCGACATTCAGGCCGCGTGTCAGCAGACCACGCACGGAACCTGGGCGCTCGCCTCCGGTGGCCTGTGGGGCCTGGGCCCTGGCATGAGCCGCGAGAAGTGGGGCGGCCTACCCGCCGCGGACAACGACTTCATCTTTGCCGTCCTCGGCGAGGAGTACGGCCTCATCGGAACGGTGCTGGTCCTGCTCGCGTTCGCGATGATCGTGATCGCGGTCACGCGCATCGTCAGCCGTTCGCGCGATCCCTTTGTACAGATCGCCGGCGCGGCCATCGGCGTCTGGATCGTGGGTCAGGCCTGCGTCAATATCGCCGTCGTGGTCGGGCTCGCTCCCGTCACCGGGGTGCCGCTGCCCATCGTCTCCTCGGGAGGGTCGTCCCTCATCATGTCGATGACTGCGTTGGGCGTGCTCATGGCCTTCGCCAGACACGAACCGGGCGCCCAGGAGGCTTTCGCCGCGCGTCCTTCGGTCATCAAGCGTTCACTCACCGTGCTGTCGAGGGGGCGCCGTGGGTAAGTCCTTCCTGCTTGCAGGGGGTGGCACGGCCGGGCACGTGAACCCGCTGCTGGCGACCGCCGCCGAACTCACCCGCCGTGGGCATTCCGTGACCGTGCTGGGTACCGCCGAGGGTCTCGAGCAGGACCTGGTGCCACGCGCCGGCCTGCCCCTGCTGGTGGTGCCGCGCGTGCCCATGCCGCGGCGTCCCTCGGGAGACATGTTCCGCTTTCCCGGGCGCTGGAATGCCGCCGTTCGCGCCGCCAAGGACGCCATTCGCTCGACCGACGCCGATGTGGTGGTGGGGTTCGGAGGGTACGTCTCGACTCCCGCGTATGTCGCGGCCCGCAGCCTCAAGGTGCCGATGGTGGTGCACGAGGGCAATGTCCGTCCCGGCATGGCCAACAAGCTGGGCGCGCGATTCACGTCCCATGTCGCAGTCACGTTCGCGGACACGCCTCTCGAGGGTGCTGTTGAGACCGGGTTGCCTCTGCGCCCCGAGATTACCGAGCTCGCCCGCACGCTGGGCGATCCCACGTCTCGCGAGGCTGCGCGCGCCGCGGCACGCGAGTCCCTGGGCTGGCCCGAGGACGCGCCGGTGGTGCTTGTCACCGGCGGGTCGCAGGGCGCCGCAAGCGTGAACGCCGCCGTGGTGGATGCCGTGCCGACCCTGCTGGACCACGGCCTCTACGTCCTTCACGCGACGGGCCGGGGCAAGGACGACGAGGCGCTGCGCGCCAAGGGTGATCTGAAGGCCACGGTGCGTGATCGCTACGCCGTTCATGAATACCTACACGATATGGCCACCGCGCTCGCGGCAGCCGATGCCGTGGTGTGCCGAAGCGGAGCCGGCACCGTCGCTGAGACCACCGCGATGGGCATCCCCGCGCTCTACGTGCCGCTGCCGCACGGCAACGGGGAACAAGCCCTCAATGCTCGCGGCGCGGTTGACGCAGGCGCCGCCGAGTTGATTGACGACGGTGACCTCACTCCTCAGAAGCTCGTGCTTGCAACCGAGCGCATGGTGCTGGACGCCGAGGTTGCCGCAGCCATGCGGGCGGCCGCAGCCACGGTCGGCATCGCTGACGGTGCGAGCCGGCTCGCGGACATGATCGAAGAGGCCGCCGCGTGAGTCAGGACAACGCGACCACGGCCGACCGAGTTCACTTCATCGGCGTGGGCGGCTCCGGAATGTCCGCGGTCGCTCGCCTCATCGCCGCCCGTGGCTACGACGTCAGCGGCTCGGACCGGGGCGAGAGCGCCTATTTCCGCGCCTTGCGTGACGCCGGCATGGACGTACGGGTGGGGCACGACCCGGCGCTCGTCGAGGGAGCACGGGCCGTCGTGGTCTCGACCGCGATTCGGGAGACCAACCCCGAACTCGCCCGCGCGCGCGAGCTCGGAATTGACGTGTGGCACCGTTCGGAAGCCCTGGTGCGTGCGCTCGAGGGTCAGCGAATCATCGCGGTTGCCGGGACGCATGGCAAGACCACTACGTCGGCCATGGTGGCGCACGTGCTGCACCACTGCGGCATCGACGCGAGCTACGCGGTGGGCGCACGAGTCTTCGGCATCGAGGGCGCGGTCGCGGGCGGGTACGCCGGAACCTCGGGCATCGCGGTAGTCGAGGCAGATGAGTCCGACGGCTCGTTTCTGCGCTACGACGCCGACGTCGCGATCCTTCTCAATGTTGAGCCCGACCACCTGGACTACTACGGCACCGCCGAGGCAATGGAGGACGCGTACGCGACGTTCGCGACGGCGGCCAACACCCTTGTGGTGTGCGGCGATGACGAGCATGCCGTGCGCATCGCGGACGCCTCCGGCCACGCGGCCGATGCTGTGGTGACCTATGGGCACGACGCCAACAGCGACGTGATCGTCGCCGACGCCTCGATGACGCGCGACGGGGAAAGCTTCCTGACTGCGCTGACGATGCCCGGAGACCACAACAGACTCAATGCGGCGGCGGCCTGGATTGCGGCCACTCAGGTGGGCGCTGACCCGGATCGTGCCGCCGAGGCGCTCGCTACGTTTGCAGGCACGGGTCGGCGCTATCAGCTGCGCGGCATCGTGGACGACGTCAAGGTTATCGACGACTATGCGCATCACCCCACCGAAGTGACGGCGGTGCTTCGCGCGGCTCGCGAATCAGGCGTGGGACGCATGGTGGTGCTGTTCCAGCCGGCGCTCTTCACCCGCACGCAGGCGCACTCGGGCAATTTTGCGCACGCCCTGTCGCTCGACGACGTCGACGTGGTGATCGCTGGTGTCCATGGTGATCGCGAGGACCCCATCGAGGGGGTGAACTCGCAACTCATCGCCGATCAGGTGGTACCGGGTGTGGGCTCGACGGTGACGGTGGTCGAGGATCTTGCCGACGCCGCCGGCGTGGCCGCGAATCTTGTGCGACCGGGCGACACCGTGTTGACCGTGGGCTCGGGCACCGTGACCCTCGCGGCCGACTGGATCCTTGGCGCGCTCGAGCGACGCTCGGCAGGAGGTTCCGCGGAACCCAACGCCAGCGATGGCGGTGACCAGTGACTGATCAGCGCCGGCCCCCGTCACCCCAGCAATCGAGCCCTGCCCCAGGTGGCAAGCAACGTCCCGCCGCGCCCAGCGGCGGGGGAGCGCGCAAGGCGAAGCCCAAGGCCACCCCCGCTAGTTCGCGCAAACCTGCGGCGCCTCGCACGAGTGGCCCCGCGGCGAAGCCGCGCACCGGCAAGCCGGCGATGCCACGGCGGGCGCCCAAGAAGACCAAAGCCACGGCATCGCCCGCGACGGACTCGGTGCCGGTCAGCACCACCAGAATTGTTGCCCGTCCTCCCAGTGCGCCGCGGCCGTCCGAGGGGGGCAAGGAGGGCTCCGACGCTAAGACTCCTGGCGCATGGTCACGCGTGGCGATTGTCACGTCCAGCCAGATTCGCAAGGGTCCGGTCGACAAGGGCGAGACCGAGACGCTGTCTCCGCTGGCCGCGACCATCAACCATTCGAAGACCGCGCTCGGCAACGTGACCACGCGCATGCAGGAGCGCCTGCGAGAACGGTCCAAGGCCAAGAACCGAGTTCTGCTCATCACGTGGGCCAAGCGAGCTGCCTACGTGGGCGCCGCCGTGCTCGCCGTGTGGCTGCTGCTACTGTCTCCGGTTTTCGCGCTGGATCCGACCAAGGTGGAGGCCAGCGGATTCGGGACAGTCGTTGATCCTGCCGCGGTCAACGACGCAATCGCGACTCACGAGGGCACCTCACTCGCGCTGCTGAATACCACCCACCTCGCGAACGAGATTCGTGACGTCCCTGGTGTCAGGGCGGTGCACATCGAGCGCGAGTGGCCGGCGGGCCTAGCCGTGACGATCGAGTCGCGCGAACCCGTCGCTGCGGTGCCCGACCCCGAGGGTGGGTATCTGCTGATCGACGACGAGGCCGTGCAAGTGGGCCGCTCGGACGAGGCTCCCGACAACCTGCCCGCGATTGAGGTGCCAGTAGGGGAGGATCACGTGCGGGTGTTGAAGTCGGTGCTCGGTGTGGTGGACCAGCTGCCCGTTGAGGTGAGCCGACGCGTGGACAACATCAAGGCCGCAACCGAGGACTCCGTCACGTTCACGCTGCGCAAGGGCCCGCGGGTCGAGTGGGGCAGTTCGGAGCAGTCTGCGCTCAAGGCACGGGTGCTCGAGGTGCTGCTGAATTCGGGCGACGCGGATGACGCCAAGGTCATCGACGTCAGCGCTCCGACGCTGCCCATCACATCTAAGTAGTCGCCTAGGTGGGTCGCGCGGGGCGGCAAGGAAATCGCGGCACGATTATCGGCGACACGCGCGTCAATGCGACGCTCGTCCGCGCCCTGGACGTACCTTCATGGTGGATCTAGTTGACATAACTATAACCTTCAGGTAGAGGGTTAATGTTTAGGGGAGAACATCATGGCTGCACCGCAGAATTACATCACCGCCATCAAGGTCGTCGGCGTCGGTGGAGGTGGCGTTAACGCCGTCAACCGCATGATCGACGTGGGACTCAAGGGCGCGGAGTTCATCGCGATCAACACCGATGCCCAGGCCCTGCTGATGTCGGATGCCGACGTCAAGCTGGACATCGGCCGCGAGCTCACCAGGGGCCTCGGCGCTGGCGCCGACCCTGAGGTGGGCAAAAGCGCCGCGGAGGACCACGAGGAGGAGATCGCGGAGGCCCTGCGCGGAGCCGACATGGTCTTCGTCACCGCCGGCGAGGGTGGCGGTACCGGAACCGGTGGCGCACCCGTCGTGGCTCGCATCGCACGTGGCCTCGGCGCGTTGACCGTGGGTGTGGTGACCCGCCCGTTCGGCTTCGAGGGCGCTCGCCGCTCGGACCAGGCGGACAGCGGCATCAAGGCGCTTCGCGACGAGGTCGACACGCTCATCGTGATCCCGAACGATCGCCTCCTCGACATTGCGGACGCGGAACTCAGTGTGCTGGGCGCCTTCGCCGCAGCTGACCAGGTGCTGCAGGGCGGCGTTCAGGGCATCACTGACCTGATCACCACGCCCGGCCTCATCAACGTCGACTTCAATGACGTGAAGTCCGTCATGCAGGGCGCTGGTACGGCCCTCATGGGAGTCAGCTCATCGCGCGGCGAGGGTCGCGCGCTCGCAGCCGCCGAAGGCGCCATCGCGTCGCCGCTCCTCGAGGCCTCCATTGAGGGTGCCCACGGCGTGCTCCTCTCGGTCGCCGGTGGGTCTAACCTCGGTATTCGGGAGGTGGAGACGGCCGCCCGCCTCGTGCGCGAGGCCGCACACCCCGAGGCCAACATCATCTTCGGAACCGTGATCGACGACTCGCTTGGCGATGAACTACGCATCACCGTTATCGCCGCCGGATTTGATGGCGGATCCCCTCCCTTCCGCAAGCACGACGGAGCACTCGGCAGCGTCGACGGACAGGGAGAGGCGGTCACCGCTGCCGAACTTGAGCCCGTCGACGCCCCCATCGAGGCCGACGCCATCCCGGTGACGTTCCACTCCGCACCGCAGGCGGCCTCCTCTCACGAGGCCGCGCCGGAGACGGACGCGATCGATATCTCGGCGACCAAGGAAGAGGACGACGCGCTTGACGTGCCGGAGTTCCTGCGCTGAGTCGCGGGTCTCGCTAGGTCGAGTCGTGGCCGGGGCGCGGTAGTGCCCCGCCACGACCGTTCTGCCGTCCGTGACGGCGACGCTGGGCTTCCCGTCACCGCGTTCTTCACGACCCGTGCGGGAGGCGTCAGCCTGGCTCCGTACCAGTCCCTCAACGTCGCCGATCACGTCGGGGACGATGCCGTCGCGGTGGAACGCAACCGCGGCATCGTCTCGGAGCGGGCTGGCGCGCCCGTCAGGTTTCTCAATGCGGCCCACGGCATCGCGGTTGGCCACGTGACGGCACAGACGCGGACCCTTCCCTTGGCGGACGTCCTGGTGGCGTCGGAGGCCGGAGTCGCCCTGGGCGCAATCGCCGCAGACTGTGCGCCAGTATTGATCCATGACGGCGCATCGGGCGCGGTGGCGGCCGTGCACTGCGGGCGAGAGGGCCTGTACCGCGGAGTCATTGACGCCGCGATGGCGGCAATCTTTGACCTGCGCGGTGGCTGGTCTGACGGTGCCTTGCTGACCGCGAGCATCGGCCCTTCAATTTGCGGCCGATGCTACGAGGTCCCCGTAGAGATGCGGGAACGGGTGGCATCGCGTCATCCGGCCGCACGCGCCTCGACCCGGCAGGGCACTGCCGCGCTCGACATTCCGCGGGCGATCGAGTCACGCCTGGCCGAATTCGGCTTTGGGGACGTGGTGAGATCCACGTCGTGCACCTTCGAGGACGAGAGCTACTTCTCTCACCGCAGGGACGGCGTGACGGGGCGCCATGCGGGCGTCATCGTGTGCGAGGGGCCGGGGGGCTCTACACGCATCGCGCGATAGTCGCGGCGTGTCGCACGAGGGAATTCAAATAGCCGCCGTACCGTGAGAACACATAACTTTTCGTGCCAACTGATGTGATTAAGGGGAGTGCCATGAGCGCAATGCGAAAGGCAATTCAGTACCTCGGGTTCGACGTAAGCGAGCACGAGGAGTACGACTACGCAGAAGAGGAGCTCGCACCAGTGACGAACCTCCACGACGTGTCAGAGGTCAAGCAGAAGGCGTCGCGCTCCGAGCGTCACGATCGCCACCGCGAGGCCGCCCCCGCACCGATGTCCGCTGCGGAGCTGCGCCGCATCCAGACCATCAAGCCGCGTTCGTACAATGACGCGCGTCTGATCGGAGAGGCGTTCCGTCAGGGCGTCCCCGTCATCATGAACCTCACCGAGATGTCCGACGCCGACGCCAAGCGCCTCGTGGACTTCTCCGCCGGTCTGTCCTTTGGCCTGCACGGATCGATTGAGCGTGTGACGACCGCAGTCTTCCTGCTGTCGCCGGCGCACGTCGAGATCGGAATGGACTCGGACCCCCACCAAGAGGATCAGGCATTCTTCAATCAGGCCTAGGCTCGGTTAGGCTCACTGCGTGAAAGTATTTGTAAACGCGGCCGACTTTGCCATTTTCCTCTTTACGCTGTGCCTCTTTGGTCGCATCGTGCTTGGTTTCGTGATGGCCTACGCCCGCGACTGGCGCCCCACTGGGGTGATGCTGGTGCTCACGGAGGCTGTATTCACCGTCACCGACCCGCCCCTCAAGTTTGTGCGCCGCTTTGTGTCGCCACTGACCTTGGGTCAGATGCGCATTGACCTGTCCATGCTCATCGTGTTCGTCGCGCTGTTCATGTTGCGAGTGGTACTGGCGTACATCCCGACGTAGGGCTTACGGATGCTCAAGTGCGTGCCGATACGTAAGTGAGTAGAGTGAATTGTGAATGACGCGTTTGATGTCCGACCGAAAATTGATCCCGTACCGGCCCACCCGCGGCCGGCCGACTGTAATAGGTGGTAGACGAGATGGCATTGCTCACCGCTGAAGACGTCCTCAACAAGGCGTTCTCAAAGACCAAGTACCGCGAAGGCTTCGACCAGGATGAAGTCGACGACTTCTTGGACGAGGTGGCTCACACCATCACGTCACTGATTGCTGAGCGCGATGACCTCGCCGCCCGCCTTCAGGCAGGTGGGGGAGCGTCGCAGGGCGTCGAGGCCGCACCGCTGACCGAGGCTGGTGGCGTGCCCGGCACGTCCGGTCTCCTGGGTGCCGCGACCGACCCCAACCCGCCCAGCCCCGCAGGCATGCTCGCGATGGCGCAGAAGCTCCACGACGAGTACGTCAACGCCGGCGAGGAGGAGAAGGACCGCATCATCGACGAGGCCAAGACCAAGGCCGAGTCCATCGTCGAGCAGGCGCAGCAGGACGCGAAGGGTCGCATGGACGACCTGGCGGCCGAGCGCGGCGACCTCGAGCGCAAGATCGACGATCTGCGTCGCTTTGAGCGTGACTACCGCGCCCGCATCAAGACGTTCCTCGAGAACCTGCTTGGCGACCTCGACCACGGCACCTCGCGAGAGGCCGCGGCCTCCCCGAAGTCATCTGACGATGCTGCGGGAGCCGTTCCCGCTGCAGCTGGCGTGCAGTGGCCCGAGGGCAACGCGGCAGACGACGATGCCTCTGCCGACGATGCTGCCGACGAAGCCAACGAAGCCGACGCGACCGATGCCCCCTCGACGGAGTTCACCCCTGGGGAAGCCGCCGACGAGTCGGACACCGCTGCTGGCAACGACGCTCCACAGGACGGTGGCTCCGACGCCCCAGCCGTGGACGCCCCGCCTGTCCGTCAGAGCTTTGGCTACCAGGCGCCGGCGCAGGACTCCCCGAGCGACGACAACGGTGAGGCGAAGAACTTCGCCAACCCCTTCGCTCCGGTGACCGCGCAGCAGCCCATCGTCGGAGGCGGCAACGCCCCCGAAGGCAATGGCCAGGAGCCGCCGCGTTACCCCACTGCTTTCTAGCAAAACCCCGCACGCGAGGTGCCGCACCGCTGACATCAGCGGTGCGGCGCTTTGCGTCGGGGGACAAACGGGACTAGTCTCACTCCACTGGAGTCAATCGAGGATGAGGAATGACGAGCACTGACGTAAACATCATCGTGGTCGATCCGGCTGAAATTAAGCCGGCTGACGCGAAGGAGCTCCCCGTCCGCGACGGAGACGAGCCATGGAAGGTTGCGGAGCTCCGCGACATCGTTAAGACGCTCAATTCTGACGTCGAGCGACTGGTCGCCGAGTTCCACGCGACTGAGACTGAACTCGATGATCTCCTCCACACCTCTGAGGGTGCGGGTGACGACCAGGCTGATGCCGGATCCACCGCCCTCGAGCGTGAGCAGGAGATGAGCATTGTCAACAACACGCGCGACATGCTGGAGCAGAGCGTTGACGCCCTGCGCCGCGTGCAGGCGCACAAGTACGGCGCGTGCCGGGTCTGCGGCAAGGGTGTCGGCAAGGCACGCCTGCAGGCATTCCCGCGCGCCTCACACTGCGTCACCTGTAAGCAGCGCGAGGAGCGGCGTTGACCTGGCGGCCAGCCCTTTGGCTGGTCGCAGGCGGCGTGGTCCTCGCGGACCAGCTCTCCAAGCAGTGGGTGCTCAATAACCTGGTGCCCGGCGAACTGCACCCGGTGCTCGGCGACTGGCTCGGCATCGAATTAGTCTTTAACTCCGGTGCCGCCTTCTCCTTCGGCAACTCCACGACGTGGTTGCTGACTATCGTCGCGATCATCGTGAGCGTCGCCATTGTCTACTACGCACGCCGCGCGCAGACGACGGCGGCCGTATGGATCTTCGGCGTCGGACTGGGCGGCGCCATCGGCAACCTGATCGACCGCCTCTTCAGGGCCCCCAGCTTTGGCCAGGGCCACGTGGTTGACTTCATCAACTACAACGGCTGGTTCGTGGGCAACATCGCGGATATTGCGATCGTTGGCGCTGCCATCGTGGTGGTCTTGATGGGAATCCTAGGAAAGAACCTGCTCGCGCCCGCGAGCAGCGACACAGACGAAACGTCTACCAACGCCGATGCGGCCGCCGGTTCCGACGCGCTCGGCGCTGGCGATAGCACCAGCCCAGAGGCGCGCCCCAGTGAGTGATACCCGTTACCTTCCCGTTCCCGACTCGCTCGTAGGGGATCGCGCCGATGCGGCGCTGTCGCGCATGCTCGGCCTCAGCCGCACCAAGTGTGCCGACCTGCTCGCGGCTGGAGCCGCCACCCAGGACGGTGCCGAGCTCGGCAAGTCCTCCCGCATTGGCGAGGGAGTCATCGAAATCACCATTCCGGACGAGCGTGAGCGCGGCCCTGAGCCAGCCGTGCCCGGCGGACTCGAGGTGGTCTACGAGGATGACGACCTGTTGGTCGTGAACAAGCCCGTGGGCGTCGCCGCGCACCCGTCTCCCGGCTGGGAAGGCCCCACGGTCGTCGGTGCCCTCGCTGCCAGCGGTCACACGCTCGCCGATGCCGGCCCGCCTGAGCGTCAGGGAATTGTCCACCGACTCGACGTGGGGACGTCGGGGCTGATGGTGGTGGCCAAGTCCGATGCCGCATACAGCGCTCTCAAGCGGGCATTCAAGGAGCGCACGGTCGACAAGATCTACCACGCGATCGCGCAGGGGCACATGGATCCCACCGAGGGCACCATCGACGCGCCTATCGGCCGTCACCCGTCCTCCGACTTCAAGTTCGCCGTGATTGAGGGTGGCCGTCCGTCGGTTACTCACTACGAGGTCATGGAGATGTTCCCCGCAGCTTCGCTCATCGAGGTTCACCTCGAAACCGGGCGCACGCACCAGATCCGCGTGCATATGACCGCGATGCGTCACACGCTCGTGGGCGACCTGCAGTATGGCGCGGACCCCACCCTGGCCAAGCGCCTGGGACTTAAGCGTCAGTGGCTGCACGCGAAGGAGCTCGCGTTCGAGCACCCCACGCGTGGCGGCGAACTGCGTGTGACCAGCGAGTACCCCGAGGATTTGGCCGCCGCACTCGAGAAGCTGCGGGCCTCCTAGTCGGTTGAATCTGGCGCCTAGCGCCGGGAAGGACAGGCGCCCATGCGCGTTCAGGCAGTGACCAATGAGGCGGAGTTCGCCGACGCCCTCGCGATTCGTTTCGCGGTGTTCGTTGACGAGCAGGCCGTGGATCCCGAGTCGGAACGCGACAACCTTGACGACGACCCGCGCACGCTGCACTGCGTGGCCTACGCGGATGACGGCACCCCGCTAGCGGTCGGGCGCCTGCTGGCTCCCCACACGGACACGTTTCACGGCGCCGGGACCTCTCACGGCCTCATGGATCCCGCGCTGCCGCACATCGGCCGTGTGGCGGCGATCAAGCAGGCGCGGGGCACCGGCGCTGGGCGTGCGGTGATGGAGTTCCTCGAGGAGGCTGCTCTTGAGCGGCACGGCGCCTCCGGAGAGGTGCGTGTCGAGCTCAGCGCGCAGGACCAGGCGATGGATTTCTATGCCCGCCTTGGCTACACGGCGTTTGGCGAGGGGTACCTCGACGAGGGCATCACGCACCACGACGCGTACAAGGTCGTGACCGACGAGGATGTTCCGCTCTAGTTCTGGCCGGGCTCGAGCGAGGCCAGGAACCGCAGCGCCTCATCCGAAATTCGTGTGCGGGCCTCATCATGGCTGATGGTGGGAGTTCCGTCTCCCGGTTGCGGTCCGTAGTCCGCGAACTGGGAGTGCGATGCGCCCTCGATCTGGGTGAAGGTGCTGTCCGCGGGCAGGTTCGCGCGTGACGCGTCAATCTTCGCGGGTGTCGACAGGCCATCCTCGGTGCCCGAGATGGATTCCACCGAGGCGGTCAGCGACTCGCTGATGTTGCCCGCGGGATAGGAGGCGAAGAACATCAGTCCCACGGCGGGAGCGCCGTCGGATTCGGCGCCGTCGGCGTCATTGTCGTCGGCCTCGATGGCGGCGACCACGCCTCCCAGCGAGTGGCCACCCAGCACCCATCGATCGATGTCAGGGTAGCGAGGGCGCGCACTGTCGAAGGCCGGGAGGGCGAGGAACGCGATGCCCAGGGGTTGCTTGGGAATGACCACCGTGTAGCCGGACTCGGCCAGGGGGCGCAGTATTGCCGCATACGCTCGCGCCTCAACCAGCGCGCCGGGTTGGAAGAACACTCCCGTGGACCTCGGCACCGCGTTGGGCGTCAGGACAATCTGTGTTGCCGACTCGCTCACCGTGACGGTGGCATCGGACTCCAGGGCACTCAGAGCGGGCTCTTGGGCAGTGAACGGTCGCAGCCACCACATGGCGCCCACCCACGCGACTGCCACCACCAGCAGGACGATGCGCAGCACGAGCCGCCAGCCAGATGCGCGTGTGCGCGCCGCGAACGAACGCCACAACGCCCACGCCGCACCCATGACGGTGAGGCCCAGCAGGATCGCGTAGGCCGGGTGCCCGTGGACGATGGCGCCCCACGCCGTGAGGCAGGCCCACAGCACCACCGCGACCGCGGCGACGGAGACCGTACGGCCGGTCCAGGTCAGCCACGTGCGGGCCGGGGCGGTGCGTGCTGTGAACGCGTTGCCACCCTGGTCAGGGTCGATGCTCCGGTGATCTGACGTGTCAGCCATGAAGCATCTTTCGGATGCGCTTGTCGCTGACGGGTCCGTCGGTACCGAGCTGCTGTGCGAACAGCGACACGCGTAGCTCCTCGAGCATCCAGCGCGCCTGCTCGAGCTGCTGCTCGCGTTCCTGGTCGCTCCTACCCACCTCATACTCCGCACGAGCGGCAGCCACCTCGTCGGCCACGCCGCGGAGTTGCCACAGCCGCTCGGCGTCGCGGTTGGGATCCGAGGGTGCCTTGTCGAGCCGGTGGACGTCCGCCCGCAGGTACCGCGCCAGGTGCCGAATGCGGTGCGGCGCGACTCGCGCGAGGAAGCCCTCGGTGAGCAGTTCGGCCTTATGGTCGCGCACGTCGGCCAGGATGGGCAGCATCGCGAGGCTCGACGTGTTCGCCACCGCCACGTCGATGTCGCGACCGGCCGCGAGCGCGGGGACGATCCGCCCCACCAGCGCGTACACCTCGTCCTCAAGGTGCGCGCGGACGTGGGCGAGGGCCTTGGCGTAGGTCTCGGCGTCGCGGACCGCCGCCGCGTCAAAGCCACCGGCCGATGCCGCGGCCGCCCCGGCATCGGGCGTGGTCAGAGCCCATACCGCGGCGAACTGAAGGTCGGCCACCAGTGCCTCGGTGGAGCGGTAGGGCGAGGCCGCGAGGGTGAGGGACTCGGTTCCGGTCCAGCGGGAGGTGATGCGCTTGGTGCCGAGCGCGGCCTCCTCGGTGAGGAGTCGGCGCACGCCGCGCGCATGAGCTGCATCCCGGCGGGAGCGGTCGGCGAGCACTCGGAGCGCCGCGGTGAGGGACGGGGCGGCGCCCTCCTCGACGATGCCGGGGTAGCCCCGGACCACGAGCGCACCTACCTGCGTGGCGACCTCGGATGGCAGGGCGCCTTGGGGCAGGCCCGCGGGCCAGGTCGAGAGGTGCGCCTGCTCGTCGATGCTGCGGGGGAGTGAGGCCACCTCCTTGGCGTCCGATGACGTGGGGTTCGAGGTCGCTGACGAGGGTTCGGCGGCGCCGGCACCCGAGGCCGCCCCTGCGGCGGGTGCACGGGGTGGCGTGCCGGAGTCCTCATTCCTGAGGCCTGGCATCGGGTGTGGCGTCGGCGTGCGGGTTGGCGATGGGCTCCCCGTGCCGGTCCGGGTGCTCTGCACCGCGCTTTGCACTGCGGCGCGGGCGCGGTCGGCGAGGTGGCGCTGCAGCGATAGCAGGTCGCTCGACTCGCCCACCACCTCCACGCGCGTGCGGGTGCGGCCCCCACGGCCGGGCTCGGTGATGCGTTCCTCCACGCGGAACGTCATGCGCAGGTGCGCAGGCAGACGCTCGGTGGCCTCGTCCCAGGCCTCGTCCGGGATGTCGACGCCGCGGATGTCGCGCACCGCGCGGCCAAATTCGCTCTGGAACGAGTTCGCCATGTCGCCAGCCCGGACGATGTCCGCCCACTCGGGGGTGTGGGCGTCGAGCCAGCCGAGCACCTCGCGAGCGGTGTCGGGCGCGGGTACCAAGAGCCGACGAATGGCCTTGGGAAGCGCTCTGATGGTGGCCGTCGTGAGTTCGTCCAGCAGCCCGGGAACCATCCAGTCAAAGCCATCCGCGACAACCTGCGGCAGTACCTCGAGGGGAAGGTGAACGGTGACGCCATCGGCTTCCGTACCGGGCTCAAATTGGTAGGTCAGGGGGAGCGTCAACTCGCCTTGCGGCCAGTCCGAGGGAAATTCATTGGGGTCCGCCTCCCCGGCCTCGGGGGCCAACTGCGACAGAGAGAAGGAGAGCAGGTCCGGATTCTCGCGGCGCGCGTCCTTCCACCACTTGTCGAAGTGGGCCGCGGAGACCACCTCCGCCGGAATGCGCTCGTCGTAGAAGGCGAAGATCGCCTCATCGTCGATGACGAGTCCACGTGTGCGCGAGCGGGCCTCGAGGTCCGCGGCCTCCGCGAGTACCCGTTGGTTGTCGTTCCAGAAACTGTGATGGGTGGTCCACTCGCCCTGCACCAGTGCATGCGTCACGAACATGTCGCGCGCGGCCTCGGGGTCCACCTGTGCCCACAGCACCGTGCGGTCCGTGACGATGGGGACGCCGTAGAGCAGTACCTTCTCGCGGGCGAGCGCGGCCCCACGCTTGGTGGACCAGTGAGGCTCGGAGTGGGTCTTCTTGGCGAGCGGTCCCGCGAGCTCCTCGGCCCACTCGGGCTGGATGCGGGCCGCGTCGCGCGCCCACAGGCGCGAGGTCTCCACAAGCTCGGCCGCCATGATGAACGCGGGCGGCTTCTTGGCCAGCCCAGAGCCCGGAAAGATCGCGAATCGCGCGCCGCGCGCGCCGATGTAGTCGTTGCGGCCCTGCTTTTTCGCGCGGCGCACCGCGGCTTCCCGTGCGCTGCCCTTGAGGTGCGCAAAGCTTGACGCCTTGGGTGCGGCCGTTTCCTGCATGCCGATGTGTGAGAGCAATCCCGCGAGCACCGAGCGGTGAATCGCCTCGTCATTCCACACGTGGCGAATAGAGCCGGGGGCGTCCTCGCCCTGGGTGTTCTTTCCGCCGCTCGTGCCGGCCGATGCATCGGCCGCCTTGGGGTCGTCGACCACCGGGGTGGGGGCGCGGTGATGGATGTCGATACCAAGGGGGCGCGCCTGCTGGCGAATCTGGGCGACGAGGTCCTGCCACTCGCGAATGCGCAGAAAATTCAGGTGTTCGGCCTTGCACATGCGCCTAAATGCGCTCCCCGAGAGTTCCTGCTGGCGCTCGCGGCAGTACTCCCACAAGTTCAGGTAGGACAGCAAGTCGGATGCGGGGTCGGCGAAGCGGGCGTGCGCGCGGTCGGCCTTCTCACGCTGCTCGGTGGGGCGCTCGCGGGGATCCTGAATAGACAGCGCGGCCGCGATCACCGTGACGTCGCGGGCCACGTCGCGGCGCGCGCCTTCCACGATCATGCGCGCGTGGCGCGGGTCAATCGGCAGGCGTGCGAGCTTGCGACCCACGTCGGTCAGCACGGTGCGCGCGTGCACGCCCTTGCCCGCCGTAACCGCGCCGAGCTCCTCGAGCAGTTGCACGCCGTCGCGGATCGCGCTGGTCTCCGGCGACTCTACGAACGGGAAGTCGGCGACCTCCGCGGGGGAGGACACCACACCCACGCTGATCATGTGCAACAGCACGGAGGCGAGCGAGGTGCGCAGAATCTCCGGCTCGGTGAACGGCGGTCGGGTATCGAAGTCCTCGCGGCTATACAGGCGGATCGCGATGCCGTCCGCGAGACGTCCCGCGCGGCCCGAGCGCTGGTTGGCGCTGGCTTGCGAGATGGGCTCGATAGGCAGGCGCTGGACCTTGGTGGCCTTTGAGTACCGCGAGATGCGGGCCGTGCCAGGGTCCACCACGTAGTGGATGCCCGGGACGGTGAGGGAGGTCTCGGCGACGTTGGTGGCGAGCACGATCCGCCGACCGGTGTGGCTCGAGAACACCTTGTGCTGGTCCGCGGCGCTCAGGCGACTGTAGAGAGGCAGGATCTCGATTCGCTGCGGGTGGCGAGGGTCGCGGGCACGGGGACCGTAATGACCTTCGAGGGCGTCCGCGGCGTCGCGAATCTCACGCTCGCCAGACAGGAACACCAAAATGTCGCCGTTGCCCCACGTCGATAGCTCATCGCACGCGTCGACTATGCCAGTGATGAGATCTTTCTCCTGGCCTTTCGATTCGCCTTCGAGTGGGCGGTACAGCACCTCCACCGGGTATGTGCGGCCCGTGACCTCGATGACCGGCGCGGCGCGCTCGTCAGCGGGGACCGTTGGCGTGGGCGACGGCGTGGTGCTTTGGGACGCGGCATCGTCCGCCTGTGGCTCTTCCTCGAGCGGAGGCAGCGGGCCGCCGCTCGCGAAGTGGCGCGCGAAGCGGGTCGAGTCGATGGTGGCGGACGTGATGATGATCTTGAGGTCCGGCCGGCGGGGGAGAAGATTGGTGAGGTAGCCGAGCAGGAAGTCAATGTTGAGGCTACGTTCGTGGGCCTCGTCAATGATCAGGGTGTCGTAGGCCAGCAGTTCCGGATCACGCTGGATCTGAGCGAGCAGGATACCGTCCGTCATCACCTTGACGAGCGTCTGCTCGGACGACTGATCGGTGAATCGCACCTGGTAGCCAACAACATTGCCCAGCTCGGTGCCGAGCTCCTCGGCGATGCGTTCCGCGACCGAACGAGCGGCGATGCGGCGAGGCTGAGTGTGGCCAATCTGCCCCGTGCGGCCGCGGCCCATCGCGAGCGCAATCTTGGGGATCTGAGTGGTCTTACCGGAGCCGGTCTCGCCCGCAACGATGACAACCTGGTGGTCGCGGATCGCGGCCGCGATGTCCTCGCGGCGCGCGGAGACCGGCAGTTCCGGCGGAAAGACAATGGGCTCCAGCGTGACGGCGGCGCGCTTGGCCGCAGCGGCGTCGAGTTCCTTCTGGCTCACTCGCTGGGGGCGTTGGCGCTGGTCATTGCGGCGGCCACGGCCGTTGTTGTCCTTGGTGCGGTTGCCGCGGCGGTTGTTGCTGCGCTTGCTATCGCCGCCCGGAGTGTCGCCGCGCTGTTCACTGCGGCGCGCGCGGTCGTCGCCGTTCTTTGGCGCGGGTCGCTGAGGCGACTTCGCAGCATCGGGCTCGGGGGACATGCCTGCCATTGTCGCAAGTCCCAGGCGCGACTCATAACTCGGCGGCGACGACGGCATCGGCCGTGTGCGGGTGTCGCTGCGACCGCATCGTGAGACGGCGGCGCGAAGGGGCGTTTCGGTAACCGCGGTGTCGGTCGGCGCGCCTACAATCGGGGCTATGCCCGGCCAGGATTTCACTCACCTCCACGTCCACACCGAGTACTCCATGCTGGACGGCGCGGCCAGGATTGGCGACCTGATGGACGAGGTCAAGGCTCAGGGCCAGAGCGCCATCGCGACCACCGACCACGGGTACATCTTTGGTGCTTTCGACTTCTGGTCCAAGGCAAAGGCCGCGGGCGTCAAGCCCATCATCGGCCTTGAGGCCTACCTCACGCCCGGCACCGCGCGTGCCGACCGCACCCGTGTGAAGTGGGGCGACCAGTCACAGTCGTCGGACGACGTCTCCGCCAACGGCGCGTACACGCACGCGACTATGTGGGCGGAAACCACCGCCGGCATGCACAACCTGTTCCGGCTCGCCTCCCAGGCCAGCCTCGACGGCCACTTCCACAAGCCGCGCATGGACCGCGAGATTTTGCAGCGCTACTCCAAGGGCATCATCGCGACCACGGGATGCCCCTCCGGCGAGGTGCAGACCCGGCTGCGTTTGGGACAGTACAAGGAGGCAGTCAAGGCCGCCGCCGAGTTCCAGGACCTGTTCGGCAAGGAAAACTATTTTGTCGAACTGATGAACCACGAGCTTGGCATCGAGAAGCGGGTGATTCCGGATCTGCTGAAGATTGCCAAGGAGATTGGCGCGCCGCTGGTCGCGACCAACGACCTGCACTACACGCGGCGTGAGGACTCCGTCGCGCACGAGGCGTTGCTGTGCGTGCAGTCAGGCTCGACACTGAACGAGCCCACCTACGACCAGGGCGGCAAGCGCTTTGCCTTCAACGGCGACGGCTACTACGTGAAGTCCGCCGCGGAGATGTGGGACGTCTGGAGCGACCACCCCGAGGCGCTGACCAACACCATGCTGATCGCGGAGCGCTGCGAGGTGGAGTTCAACACCAAGGCGGACTACATGCCGCGCTTCGAGACTCCCGAGGGCGAGGACGAGCACTCGTGGTTTGTGAAGGAGGTCCAAGCGGGTCTCGAGAAGCGCTATCCCGCGGGAATCCCCGGCAACGTGCAGGAACGCGCGAACTTCGAGATCGAGGTCATCGCGGGCAAGGGGTACCCCGGCTACTTCCTGGTGGTTGCCGACTTCATCCAGTGGTCCAAGGCCAACGGCATTCGGGTGGGCCCCGGGCGTGGTTCCGGCGCCGGCTCGATGGCTGCGTACGCGATGGGTATCACCGACCTGGACCCCATCGTTCACGGTCTCTACTTTGAGCGCTTCCTTAACCCGGAGCGAGAGTCCAAGCCCGACTTCGACATCGACTTTGACGAGCGCCGCCGCGGCGAGGTCATTCGTTACGTCACGGACAAGTACGGCGAGGACAAGGTCGCCCAAATCGTCACGTACGGCACCATCAAGGCCAAGCAGGCGTTGAAGGACTCGGCGCGAGTGCTGGGCAAGCCGTACTCAGTAGGCGAGATGCTGACCAAGGCCTACCCCGAGCCGCAGCAAGGCCGCGACATGCCGCTGGCCGGCGTGCTCGACCCCAAGCACCCGCGTTACGGCGAGGGCAACGACTTCCGCGCGCTCATCGAATCCGACCCGGACGCCAAGGAGACGTTGGAGCTCGCGCAGGGCCTCGAAAACCTGAAGCGCCAGTGGGGCGTGCACGCGGCCGGCGTGATCATGTCCTCCGACCCGCTGATCGACATCATCCCCATCATGCGCCGCGAGGCCGACGGCGCAATCATTACCCAGTTCGACTACCCCACCTGTGAGGGCCTGGGGCTGGTCAAGATGGACTTTTTGGGGCTGCGCAACCTGACGATCTTGGACGATGCGCTTGAGAACATCGTCAACAACGGCAAGGACCCGCTGGTTCTTGAGGACCTGCCGCTCGAGGACGAGGAAGCGTTCAAGCTCCTGGGCCGCGGCGACACACTGGGCGTGTTCCAGTTGGACGGCGTGGCCATGCGCCAGCTGCTGCGTCAGATGCGTCCGGACTCGTTCGAGGACATCTCCGCTGTGCTTGCGCTGTACCGCCCGGGTCCCATGGGTGTGAACTCGCACACCAACTACGCGGAGCGCAAGAACGGCCGTCAGCAGGTGGACTACATCCACCCCGAGTTGACCGAATCGCTGACCGAGGTGCTCGAGGTCACCTACGGGCTGATCGTGTACCAAGAGCAGGTGCAGCGCGTCGCGCAGATCGTGGCCGGCTATACGCTCGGCGCCGCAGACCTGCTGCGTCGCGCCATGGGTAAGAAGAAGCCCGAGATCCTCGAGAAGGAGTTCGAGCCCTTCAGCGCCGGAATGCGCAAGAACGGGTTCTCCGACGAGGCCATCAAGGCACTGTGGGACACGCTGGTGCCCTTCGCCGACTACGCCTTCAACAAGGCACACACCGCCGCGTATGGAGTGCTGAGTTTCTGGACGGCGTACCTGAAGGCGCACTATCCGGTCGAGTTCATGGCGGCGCTGCTGACGTCGGTGGGCACGGACAAGGACAAGTCGGCGCTGTACCTGTCCGAGTGCCGCCGCATGGGGATCACCGTGCTGCCGCCGGACGTGAACGAGTCCATGGCGCGATTCTCCGCCGTGGGAGACGACATTCGCTTTGGCATGACCGCCGTGCGCAACGTGGGGCACAACGTGGTCGCGGAGATCGTCAAGACCCGCGAGGCCAAGGGCAACTTCACGTCCTTCTCGGACTTCCTCGACAAGGTTCCGGCGACCGTGTGCAACAAGCGCACCATCGACTCGCTGGTCAAGGCCGGCGGATTCGATTCCCTGGGCCACACGCGACGCTCGCTCAACGCGGTGCATGAGCAGGCCATCGACTCCGTGGTTGGCGTCAAGCGCAAGGAAGCGACGGGGCAGTTCGACCTGTTTGGCGACGACCCCGATGTGGGCGGCGGCGTGACGGTGGTCGTTCCCGAGCTCGAGGAGTGGGACAAGAAGACGCTGCTCAACTTTGAGCGCGACATGCTCGGCCTGTACGTGTCTGACCACCCGCTGTCCGGCTTGGACCACATCATCCGGTCCGAGGCCTCGCATCAGATTCTGGCCGCCACACCAGCAAACGGCGTGAAGGACGGCGACCAAGTGGTGTTTGCGGGACTGTTGACGCGCGTAGATAGGCGTATCGCGAAGTCTGGCAATCAGTACGCGATCGTGACCCTTGAGGACATGACGGGGGAGACCGAGATCTCCTTCTTTGGCAAGACCTACGAGACGTACGCGCGTGACCTGACGGATGACGCTGTGATCGCGATCAAGGCACGCTCGCGCGAGCGAGGCGACGGTGGTCTCCAGTTCAGTGCGGTCGAGGTGCGGATTCCCAACCTCAACGTGCAGGACACGTCGCCGGTTGTCATTACCTTGCCCGCGTCGCGCGTGACCCCGCCGCTGGTCGAGCAGGTTAAGGGCATCCTGGGCATGCACCCGGGAGGCATCGAGGTGCGCATGGTGCTGACTGGCACTGCGGATCCGGTCACGATGCGGTTGGACGACAAGTTCCGCGTGGCGCGTTCGAGTGCGCTGATGGGCGACCTCAAGGCCACCTTGGGCCCCAACTGCCTGCAGAGCTAGTTTCTAACTCCCACCCAACCTTCAGTTGGTCCGATTTGGCACGGGATCCGTGGGTGTCTGCGCCCTGTTGGTCCGTTTAGGTCCAAATCTGCGTAGCCCCGCAAGTGCCGCCTTGTATTGGTCCGATTTGGCACGGGATCCGAGGGTTCCAGCGCCCTGTTGGTCCGTTTAGGTCCGCACGCGCCGGCAAATGCTAGCCTCGACGCATGGCAACTCTCTGATCCGTGCGCACCGGCCACTGCCGACGTAGCGCACACCAGAGCCCCCGCACTCCGCCTCAAAGAAGGCAGTCGATGTGCGTCACCTTGAATCAGATCGGATCACGCATGCACCCCAGTCGTCAGGACCCCAGCATTCAGCAGTCCAACACCCAGCACCACAGCACCGCGCACGTCGACTCTGAGCAGTCCGACATTGACAAGTCCAACGACCGGTACCCCCTCGCCGGCAAGACCGCACTGGTGACGGGCGTATCGCGCCGCCGCGGCATCGGCTTCGCTGTGGCCACCAAGTTCTTGGAGCTAGGCGCCAGCGTCTTCTTCCATCACTACCGCCCGCACGACCTCGACCAGCCGTGGGGCGGCGACGAGATTGACGATGTGCGCGCCGGACTCGAGGCCGCGCGTGGAGGCGACGCGAGCATCGGCAGCCTGAGTGCTGACCTGAGTGATCCCGCCGAGATCCCGCACCTCATGGAGGTGGCGGAGGCGCTCACCGGCACGCTCGACATCCTGGTCTGCAACCATGCCAAGAGCGGTGACGATGGCTCGATCTTGGACATGACCGCTGACCGCCTGGACGCCATGTGGAGTGCGAATGCCCGCTCAACTTTGCTGCTGACCAGGCAGTTTGCGGAGATCCACGCTCCGCAGGCGCAGGATTACGAACCGCGTAGGCCCGGCGAACGCATCCCCTCGACCGGACCCCACGAAGCGCCGGCGGCCAGGGTGTTCTGGATGACATCGGGACAGATCCACGGCCCGATGCCGGGAGAGGTGGCGTACGCGACGAGCAAGGCCGCGCTCGCCGGGATTACCCCTACGGTTGCGAGCGAGCTACTCAAACTCGGCATCGTGTTGAACACCATCAACCCTGGTCCGGTCAATACTGGCTATCTCGACGCGGACATGACGGACAAGTCGCCCGAGGAGTTCCGGCAACTTCAGGAGTGGACGGCGACGACGGCGTTCGGCCGCTTCGGGCGCCCGACTGATTCCGCCAGCCTGATCGGCTGGCTCGCGACGGACGAGGGCGCATGGGTGGTTGGACAGGTGCTGACTAGTGATGGCGGCTTCAGCCTCGGGTAGAGCGGTGAGCGTGCAAAAACGGACCAGCACAATGCTCTGACCCTCCCAGAGCGTGCGAAAACGGACCAATAGCGGGCGGGAGCGAGGTTGGTTCGGTAGGCGTGAGCGGGAGGGCCGCCGCTTCCCTAGGCTGGTGTCATGAATCCAGTGAAATGGCAGCGAGTGGAAGCTGCAGCAGTCGCAATTGCAATCATCGTCGGAATGTTTGTCCTCGACTTTGGCTGGTGGTGGCTGTTGGCGCTGTTCCTGGTGTTCGACCTGTCCGCGCTGGGTTTTCTCGCGAACCCCAAGGTGGGTGCGGTCTTCTACAACGCGGTGCACAACTACGCGGGCCCCGCGCTACTCGTGCTGATCTACTTCGCGACCGACGCGAGCTGGGTCGCCCTGGTCGCGATGGTGTGGGCCTTCCACGTCGCGGTCGACCGCGCGCTGGGTTACGGGCTCAAGTACGAGGACGACTTCCAGCACACGCACCTAGGCTGGATCGGCAAGCGCAAGAGCGCAAGTAAGGAAAGTAGCTCACCCCAGTAGACTCGTCGCGTGCTTTCACTCATCGATCTTCGTGGCCAGAATCTCACCGCGCGCGAGCTGCTCAAGGTAGTGCCGCGCGCCGACGTCAACGTCGGCGACGCGCTCGCCACCGTCGAGCCGATCATTCACGACGTGCGCGAGCGTGGAGAGGTCGCGCTTCGCGAACTCGGCGAGAAGTTCGATGGCGTCAGTCCCGAGCACCTGCGGGTCCCAGCGGACGCCATCTCCGAGGCGCTCACCACGCTCGACCGCGACGTCCTGAACGCCCTCGAAGAGGCCATCACTCGGGTCCGCACGTATCACGAGGCGACTGTGCCGCCGGAGGTCTCCGTGGACCTCGCCGAGGGCGCGAACGTCACGCAGCGGTGGATCCCCGTGGGCCGCGTGGGACTCTACGTGCCAGGCGGTCTTGCCGTATACCCGAGCTCGGTCATCATGAATGTGGTCGCCGCGCAGGCGGCCGGCGTCGAGTCGATTGCAGTGACCAGCCCGCCGCAGAGCGAGTTCGGCGGCCTGCCGCACCCGACCATCCTGGCCGCGTGCGCCCTGCTCGGCATCACCGAGATGTACGCGGTGGGCGGCGCTCAGGCCATCGCGATGCTTGCCTACGGAGTTGACGACCTCTGCGACCCCGTGGACGTCATCACCGGCCCCGGCAACGTCTACGTTGCGGCGGCCAAGCGCGCCGTGCGCGGCGTGGTGGGCATCGACGCCGAGGCTGGCCCCACCGAGATCGCGGTCATCGCGGACTCCACCGCCAATCCCGACTTCATCGCCGCGGACCTGCTCAGCCAGGCCGAGCACGATCCTATGGCCGGCTCGGTGCTGATTACGGACGATGCCGCACTCGCCGAGGCGGTCGAGAAGGCTTTGGGTATGCGCGCCGATGCGACCAAGCACCTCGCGCGTACCAAGGAGGCGCTGAGTGGTCGCCAGAGCGCAGTCATCCTCACCAGCGGCATCGCGCAGTCCATCGCGGTTGCCGACGCGTACGGCGCTGAACACCTGGAGATTCACACTGCCGATGCCGCGGCCGTCGCGGCGAATATTCGCAACGCCGGCGCGATCTTCGTGGGACCACACAGCCCCGTGCCGTTAGGTGATTACCTCGCGGGCTCCAACCACGTGCTGCCCACCGGCGGCACCGCACGCTTCGCGAGTGGCCTCAACACCACGAGCTTCCTGCGCGCCGTCTCTGTGATCACTTACAGCGCCGATGCGCTGGCGGCGGTAGGGGACAAGGTGGTCGCGCTCGCGAACGCCGAGGACCTGCCGGCACACGGTGAGGCCATCACCGCGCGCACCAAGCCCTAGCGCCACTACATTGAGCGCATGAGACACGTGCGCTTCTCGCTGATCGTCGCGGTGGCGACAGCCGTGACCGTGCTCGCGGGCTGCTCCGAAAACGGCGGCGGCCCGACGGAGATTCAGGGTGGCGCAGAGGCTGCGTGCGCGGCGCCCGAGGTGGCGGTCACCCCAAACCCGGTGGTGGTCGGAGAGGCCGCGACGCTCGACGCGACCAACCTCGAGGCGACCTGCAATGACCAGGGCGAAGGCCCGGCGGCTCCCGCCGCGGACGTCACGGTGAGCCTGGAGGCGGTGGACGGTTCGTGGGGACCCTCTGACGTGGCGATGCTGGATGCAGCAGAGGACTTCACGGCGTCGGCAACATTTCTGTTGCCGAGCGATACGGTGCCGGGCTGGGTGAACGTGATGCTTGACGGCATCCAGTACGCAACCTTCGAGGTGGTCGCGCCATGATGACGAGGGTGCGCTCGGCGCTGACGTGCGCGAGCGGCGCGATCGTGCTGGCAGTTGCGCTTGCAGGCTGCTCTAACTTAGAAGGCGGGGAGTCGATGGCCGAGGCCTCGTGCGTGCCGATGACCGTCCACATAAACCCAACACCGGCCGTCATCGGCCAGGACGTGACCCTGGAGCTCGAGAACGTCCACGCCACGTGCAATGACACTGACCCGGAAGGCACAGCCCTCGAGGGGACGATCGTCGTGGGACTACGGGCCGACGACAGGTCCTGGGCCTCCAGCGGTCTCGCTACCGCAGACGTCAGCGCGGATCTGTCGACATCGGTAAAGGTGACGCTCCCCAGCGACACCCCGACAGGCACAGTGTTTATCACCGCGTATGACCGCGATATCGCGTCGATTGAGGTTGTAGCGCCGTAGTCGGCCCTGATAGGCCCACGCCCTGCTCGCCGCTAGACTGCCACCCATGACTCTGCCCCTGCGCCCTGAACTTGTCGGGCTTGAGCCGTATGGCGCTCCCCAACTCGAAGTCCGAGCGCGTCTGAACGTCAACGAGAACCCCTACTCACCGCCTCCCGCCGTCGCAGATGCGATCGCGACGGCCGTTCGCAAGGCAGCCGAGGGGCTCAACCGTTACCCTGACCGCGACTTCACAGCGTTGCGCGCCGACCTCGCGAAGTACCTTGCGACCGAGAGTCACGTCGACTTTCTCGAGGTGCGCAATATCTGGGCCGCGAACGGCTCGAACGAGGTCATGCTGCACCTCCACCAGGCCTTCGGCGGCCCGGGTCGCACCGTGCTCAGCTTCGCGCCGACCTATTCGATGTATCCGGAGTACGCCCGCGACTCGTTGACCGAGTTCGTGACGTTGCCGCGCAATGAGGATTTTAGCCTCGACATCCCGGCCGCCGTGGCCGCGATCGCGGAGAAGAAGCCCACTCTGGTGATTGTCGCCAGCCCGAACAACCCCACGGGCACGGCGCTGCCGCTTGATGACGTCCGACAGCTAGTCGATGCCGCCCAGGCCGTGCCGGGAGGCTGCGTCCTGGTTATCGACGAGGCTTACGGCGAGTTCCGCAGAAGCGGTGTTCCCAGCGCTGCGAGCATCCTGCCCGAGTACCCCAACCTCGCGATCAGCCGCACCATGTCCAAGGCCTTTGCACTGGCCGGCGGCCGACTGGGCTACCTCGCAGCGCACGAGCCCGTGGTGGACGCACTGCGCGTGGTTCGCCTGCCGTATCACCTGAGCGCCGTGACGCAGGCGACCGCCCGCGCGGCGCTCGCGCACAGTCGCGTGCTTCAGGCCCAGGTAGATGAGATCCGCGCCGAGCGCGACGAGACGGTCACGTGGCTTAAAGATCAGGGCTACACGGTTGCGGACACGGACGCGAACTTCGCGCTGTTCGGGCCGTTTGAGGACAGGGTCAAGGTTTTTGAGGGACTCCTCGAGCGTGGAGTGTTGATCCGCGTCGTCGGTCCCGAAGGATGGTTGCGCGTGTCCATCGGCACGCCCGCAGAAATGGCGCTGTTCCGCGCCGCACTACTGGAGGTCACGGCATGAGTGAGACGGCATCGGCTATGGAAAAGGGAACCCGCACGGGCCGCATCGAGCGCGCTACCAGCGAGTCCAGCGTGCTCGTGGAGCTGGACCTCGACGGCTCCGGCACCACCGAGATCAGCACCGGCGTGCCGTTCTACGACCACATGCTGACCGCGTTGGGCAAGCACTCCCTCATGGATCTGAAGGTTCAAGCCACGGGCGACGTGCACATCGACAGCCACCACACCGTCGAGGACGTCTCGATCTGCATCGGCGAGGCACTCAAGCAGGCGCTCGGCGACAAGGCTGGCATTTCCCGCTTTGGCGACGCGATGGTGCCGCTTGACGAGGCACTCGCACAGTGCGTCGTGGACGTGTCGGGACGCCCATACTTTGTGCACGTGGGCGAGCCGGTCGGCCAGGCCACCCACCTCATCGGCGGTAATTTCGCGGGCTCGCTGACGGCTCACGCCCTCGAGTCCATCGCTCACCACGCGGGCATCTGCGTGCACATGCGCGTGCTCGCGGGCCGCGACCCGCACCACATCGTGGAGGCCCAGTTCAAGGCGCTCGCGCGGGCGTTGCGTTTTGCGGTGGCGGCCGACTCTCGGGTCAGCGGGATTCCGTCGACCAAGGGTGCGCTGTAGTGAAGGAAGCGACGCCTATGGGCCGGCCGGCCGAGGCATCGGAGGAGAAGGCGACGGTCGCGCTGCTCACCCCGCTGCCCAATGGCAAGGTGCTGGCCGCGCTGTGCTCGCTCAACAGCATCGACGGCAAGGTTATTGAGACCGGTGCCGGCGCGTTCGCTGTGCTCGACGACACCTCCGAGGGCGCTGTCGACAACGCGGGCAAGGCGATCTCCACGTTCCTCAAGGAGCAGCCGATGCTCGCCATGGAGCGTCGTGGCGGTCACATCACGATTCACCGCTGGTCGGCGGGGGAGAAGGGTGAGTCGCTGTCGCCCGGTTTCGCGCTGGACCAGGCGCCCAGTGCCATCACCAACTTGATGATGGGCACCGAGAACATCGAAGACTTTGCCGTGACGCATCCGGACAAGGTTCACGACGCCAACATGGGTCGCTTCAAGGCGTTCAAAGAACTACGCAAGATGGCTAAAGAGGCGAACCGCAGAGAAGGTCTGTGAGCGACGAGGCACTCAACGCGAACCCGTTCGCGGCCTACTTGGGGTTGATGCCCCGCAGTCGTACCGCGTCCTCGGCGGCGCGCACCTTGGCCATGCTTTCCTGTTCGGCCGCGTCGTAGCGCGCCTGAGCATTGTTGGCCTCGATGGTCGCGTTTGAATTCGCTTCGGCGACCTCCTGCTCCGCGGCCGCCACGGCATCGTCCCGTTGCTTCTGCAGCGTCTCCACGTGCGCCGCGGCGCTCGTGATCTTGGCGGCCAGGGCGCGGACCTCGGCCTCCTTACCGAGAGCGAACGTCACCACATCGGAAATGCCGTTGCCGCCGAGTGTCAGTGCTACGGTCCGGGTATCCACCGCATCGTCCGTGCCCTCCACGCCATCGGCGACGGCGGGTGAGCCCGTGATGTCCGCGCTCGCTGTGGTCTGGGGTGTGATCGCATATTCGCCCGATGGTGTGGTGATCATCAGGCCAGTAAATGACACGGTGCCGTTCGCGCCCTTCAGCGAGTCGATCTTGTCGCTGCCAATGGCGGTCGCCTCCCTGAGGCGATCCTCGGCGCGTTTGGTGCGCTTGCGGGATTCCTTCTCGGTGGCCTTGAGGTCGCTGGCGAGTTCACTGATACGGGTCGAGTATTGCTCCTTGGCATAGACGAGCTCGCGCTCCTCCGGGGTCAGCGCGGCGAAGGTGCGGGCCTTGCGCCGACGAATCGCCACGACCAATACGACCGCGAGTACTGCGACGATGGCCAGGCCGACGATGATGAGTACGGTGTTGCTGTCCATGATGTGCCCCTATGCCCGTGAGTAATTCCTACTATTCACAGTAGTCGGCGCGGTGGATTGGTGCTCAGCGGAGGGAGCGGTCCAGAACGGACCACTAGGGCGCAGAAACCTGCGAGAGCGTGTGAAATCGGACCAATAGGGAACGGGGCCCGGGATGGGGTCGCGAGTCGGTGCGGGTGCGGGTGCGGGTGGAAGGCAGCGGGTGCAGGTGGAAGGCAGTGGGGGAGCGGGGCGGTCAGTCCCGGTAAACTTGCGGCCATGTCTGCTCCCCTCGTCTGCGTCCTCGACTACGGCTTTGGCAACGTGCGCTCTGCCGTGCGCGCCCTGGAGCACGTGGGCGCACGGGTGGTCCTTACCGATGACCGCGTCGTCGCCGAGAATGCCGACGGGCTCATCGTCCCCGGAGTGGGAGCCTTCGAGGCGGTCATGACCGGCCTTAAGCAGGTGCGCGGCGAACAAATCATCGGCCGTCGTCTCGCGGGAGGACGCCCCGTGATGGGCATCTGCGTGGGCATGCAGGTCATGTTCGAGAAGGGCGTCGAGCACGGCACCCAGACGGATGGCCTGAACGAGTGGCCCGGCACCATCGAACGGCTACAAGCCCCGGTGGTCCCCAACATGGGCTGGGCAACGGTCGAGGCCCCCGAGGGCAGCGCGTTGTTCGACGGCATCCGCGACGAGCGCTTCTACTTTGTCCACTCGTACGGCGCCCGCGCCTTCCCGCTCGGCACCACCGAAGATACGGGTCGGTTCGCACCCCCGAGTGTCACGTGGTCCACGGCAGGAACCCCCACGGCCGATGCGCCCGATGCCGGGGACAGGTTTGTCGCCGCGGTGGAGAACGGCCCGCTCAGCGCCACCCAGTTCCACCCGGAGAAGTCCGGCGAAGCTGGCCTGCACCTGCTGCGCAACTGGCTCGCTACGCTATAGACCGACATCGTGAAGCCCGCGCGCTACATCACGAACACCGCGGACGATGACAAGACTTAGTCCACCCAGACCCACCCGAAAGAGAACCCCGTGACCGACGCAACTCGCCTCGAACTCCTGCCCGCCGTCGACGTTGCCGATGGCCAGGCCGTCCGCCTCACCCAGGGTGAGGCCGGCTCCGAGACCAGCTACGGCGATCCCCTCAGTGCTGCGCTCGACTGGGTCAAGGGCGGCGCCGAATGGATTCACCTGGTGGACCTCGATGCAGCGTTTGGACGCGGCTCCAACGCCGAACTCCTCGCCTCCGTAGTCAAGGCAGTCGACGTCAAGGTGGAGATGAGCGGTGGTATTCGTGACGACGAGTCGCTCAAGCGCGCGCTCGCCACCGGCTGCACCCGCGTGAACCTCGGAACCGCGGCGCTCGAAAACCCTGAATGGACCGCGTCTGCCATCGCCGAGTACGGCGACCGCATCGCCGTGGGCCTCGACGTGCGCGGCTCCACGCTCGCCGCTCGCGGCTGGACCAAGGACGGTGGCGACCTCTGGGAGGTTCTCGCCCGTCTGGACGCCGAGGGCTGCTCACGCTACGTCGTGACGGACGTCAAGAAGGACGGCATGCTGTCGGGCCCCAACATCGAACTACTGATGGAGGTCTGCGAGGCCACCAAGGCACCCGTGGTCGCCTCGGGTGGCATCAGCTCGCTCGACGACATCGCGGCGCTGCGCACCGTGACCGGACTCGGCATCGAGGGCGCCATCGTGGGCAAGGCGCTCTACAACGGCAACTTCACCCTTCCGCAGGCACTGGACATCGCGGGCCGCCCGTAGCATTGAAGCTATGAGCGACGGCGAGCCCTTCAAGGAGATCCCCGAGTCGATCTTCGCGGACGACGACGGTAGCGCCGACGCGCGCCTCGCCCAGGCACTCATCAAGTATTCGCGCGGCAAGGCGCCACTGACTGACGTGGTGGATGCGCTCGCGTACGCGCGCGTGCTGGTTCCCGTGCTCGCCTCTGGGGACGAGCGTTTCATCGGCAAGCACGGGCTTGAGCAGGACGAAGTCGCCTCGACAGGAGTGGTCGCCGTGCAGATGCCCGACGGCCGCGCCGCGCTGCCCGTGTTCACGGACGTGGACGCGATGAAGGCCTGGAACGCGGAGGCCCGCCCCATCCCCGCGGAGGGGCCCCGCGCGGCGCTCGCGGCCATGGCGGAGGAGTGGAGCACCCTCGTGATCAACCCTGGGATGGAGACCGTCCTGATCCCGCGCCCGGCAGTGTGGGCGCTAGGCCAGGGCGAGGACTGGAAGCCGGCCGTGACGGACGGCGTCGTTGACGGAGAGATTCTGGAGGCGGTGCGCGCCGCGGTGCGCACCGACGCACAATTGCGGGGCGTGGACGCGGTTGCCGGCCGTGGGGCCGAGGTCGCCATTGTGCTCAGCCTCGCCGCGGGCCTCACTCAACCCGAGGTCGACGACCTCGTGCAGCGGGTGCAGAGCCAGCTCGCCCAAAGCAGTGTGGTCGCGACCAGGATCGATAGCCTCGAGCTGCGTCTGGCCCAGGCCTGAGCGACTACCCGCAGTCAGCGTCATTCGGCAGCTGAAGCGACGTGTCCGACAGGAACGTGTTCAGTGACTGCAGGGTGACCGCAAAGCTCTCTCCCTTTTTGTCCGTCGCGTAGAGGACTCCCACCACCTGGCCGTTGGGGTCATAGACGGCGGAGCCGGAATTGCCGTGCTCGGCCTCCACCTTGATGAGGTCGACGTCGTCGCGGCCCTGGCCAATAGTGTCGGGCACGCGCTTCACATACGGCCCGGTGCGAGTCTCGAGTGGTCCGCCGAGGGGGTAGCCCACGACGTCCAGTTCGTCGTCCGGCGCGGGTTCGGCGCTACCGATGGGGGCCGCGAACTCCAGCGGCTCGTCGACGGTCACTAGCGCGAGGTCCGCGAAGTCGGCCATCACGGAGGACGTTCCCTCGTACTGCTCACCGTCGTACGTGGTCAGCGTGATGTTTTGCGCGTCCTCGACCACGTGACGGTTGGTGACGACCGTATGCGCGTCCAGCATGAAGCCAGAGCCCACGGTGAACTCGTCGCACGTGCGCGCCCGGATCCGCAACGCGGCATGCTCCTGGTCGGTGAATCCATCGGCGACAGTGACCGCGGCGACGCTGGGCGAGGCGGACGGTGTGGGAGTGGTGGACGTGTTCGCGGTGTCAGGTGCGGTCGACGGCAGGGGCGGCGGCGACTGCGGCAGGACGGAGCAACCGGCAAGCGCGACCGCGGCGGGGACCAGCAGCAGAAGGCGGCGCACGTGTCAGCTCGACTTAAGTGAGGCCTGGTAGTCCAGGTAAGACTGTTCGACGTCACTGCAGTAATTGGAGACGTCGCGACCCTCCGCCGCGAGGCTCGAGGCCGTATAGCGTGATGCGTTCTCGAGATGAGAGATGTGGCTGGCTTGAGCCTCTGCGCACTGCTGGAAGGAGTCAGCCAGCTCGGTCAGAAAGGCCGCCTGGTCCTTGGCGTTCGCCGAGCTGTCGGCAAGATCGGTGACCTTGCCCGTGGCGCCCTCGAGGTTCTCCTGAGCGTTGGTGAGTTCCGCCTGCAGGCCCTGGATCTGCGCGTTGTTTTCCGCAACGTCCGCGTTCAGCGAGGCCACCTGGGTGCGTAGCTCGTCGTTTTGATCCTGCCATTGTTCGTTGATCACCCACAGGTACGCGGCAAGCGTGGCGAGTCCGGCGCACACCACCGCCAACACCACCACCCACCCTCGAGCATGCGACTTCTTGACGGGAGGCGGGGAGAAAGCGGTAGGTGGCGAAGCATCGGCGGACGATGCAGCGGTGGTGTGGGGCGGGTCGCTGCGGACCGGAGGCGGTGAGGTGGAGGAGAACACCGGCAGGCCGCTCTTTGGCGCGACGACAGGGAACCGTGTTTCCCTGTCGCTCGGCCTGCTGGTGGGCTCGTCGTTCGTGCTCATGGAGTCATGCCTAGCACTGTGCGGCTTCGGGCACCAGTAGCGAGGTCTCGTCCAACAGCGTCTTCAGGGTAGAGACGGGCACTATGAAACTCTGGTTGGACTTGTTTTTGGCGTAGACCACGCCCACCACTCGCCCGTCCTCGTCGAGCACCGGAGACCCGGATGAGCCCGGCTCGACGGTGGCCGTCGTGGCCAGCACGGCGCCGATCGCACTACCGAGCGGATCCGGAGACTCGCCCAACACGATCCCGGATACCGTGCTGAGGCGGCCGCCCTTGGGGTAGCCCACCACGGTGACGACATCGGACTCGACGGGGTCCTGGCGGGCGACGTTGGCGAACGTTCCTCCCAGTGACTCTTCGGTGGTGATGATGGCGATGTCGGCGACCGTGGTCGTAGACGCGGTGGTCGCGTTGATCGACCGGCCGTCGTAGGTTTGAACCTGAATCTTCTTGGTGTCCTCGATCACGTGGCGGTTGGTGACGAGGGTGTGGGCGTCCAGGGCAAAGCCGGTGCCGGTCGAGATGAATCCACACCCCACGTTGCGCACCCGCACGGTCATGCGCTGAGCGGCGGTGAAGCCGTCGGGGGACAGGGCGCCGGGTCCTTCGCCGGGGGAGACCGAGGGCGCAGGAACAAAGTTGGTCGGCAGTGAGCCTGGCGCGTCGGGTAGCAGGCTGCAACCAGACAGCGCCAACGTGCACGCGGCGACCAAGGCGGCAACAGACCGTGACCTCACTGCGCGAGTTCCTTCTGCAGGTTGGAGTTGGCCTTCTCTGCGTTGTCGCACAGTTCCTTCACGCTGTCCTGATAGTCGGTGATCTCCTCGGGCGTGTATTCCTCGTCGCTGGCGAGGGTCTCGGCGAGTTCCTGCTGCCCATCCGTGCAGCGCTGCAGCCCGTTGGCGACGGACGCGGCTTTCGCGAGCAGGTCCTCGGTTGCCTCGACTTGTTGTTGTGCAAACTCCGTGTCGTCGCGCCACTGCGCTTTCTGGTCGGACAGCTGGAGCACGGTGTCCTTGGAGTTCGACAATTGCTCTTCGAGTAGGTCGATGTTGTCGTTCAGGCGCACGTTTTCGGTCTTCTCGTCCGCGACCTGCTTGCCGAGGACGTAGCTCGTGTCGGTGATCTCGTCGACCTGACTCGACCACTCGTTCGAGCGCACGCTCGCCTCGTAGGTCATGGTGGTCGAGGCGGCCAGTAGGCCCAGCAAGATGAGGATCGCTACGATCCAGGGCCACCGGCGGCGAGGCTTCGCGGTGCTAGTGCGCATTCGCGGGGAGGTTTCGACATCACCAGGCGCGGCGTCGCTTTGTACACCGGTCTGCGCGTCAGACACCTCAGTGTCTTCAATGCGAGATTCGGTTTTTACGCGGCCTTCGTCCGCCTCTGGTGTGTCGTCTGCCAATTAAGCCACTGCTCCCGTGTATTTCTCACCCGGACCCTCACCCGGTACGTCCGGAATGACCGAAGCCTCCCGGAATGCCAACTGTACGCTCCTGAGTCCATCGCGGAGCGATCGAGCGTGAGTGTCGCCTAGGTCCGGCGCGGCGGCGGTCACGAGTCCTGCCAGGGCGTTGATGATGGTGCGTGCCTCATCGAGGTCCTGGTATTCCTCGCCGTCGTCTGCCAGACCGCATCGCAACGCGGCTGCACTCAATAAGTGAACGCTTACAGTAGAGATAAGTTCCACGGCATTGACCTCGGAAAGGTCACGCGCGGGATCGTTGGGGGAGTCCGCGAAGAAGCGGTCGAGGGGCTGGTTTGGCTCAGGTGCCTGATTTATGTCGCTCATAGTGATATTCTGTCTTACTGACCGGCCGTGGGATCTCCCGCGGCGCGCAAGTGGAGTCCACCTCCCACCTTCGGACCAGAACATGGATCGGGGTATGTCACCGGTGTTGGCCGTGCAGATTGCACGGAAGGCGCACGGTACTTGGTGGCCTTTGCTCGCGTTCGAGCAGGGGCCTTTTTCTTTGCCCGGCGGTAGGAACTGACTACACAAGGAGCCACCATCAACGAGCCCCGCATCAACGAGCGCATCCGAGTCCCGGAGGTGCGCCTTGTCGGCCCCGCCGGCGAACAGGTTGGTATCGTCCGCATTGAGGACGCGCTCCGTCTTGCGCAGGAAGCTGACCTCGACCTGGTTGAGGTTGCACCCAACTCGCGTCCCCCGGTCGCCAAGCTCATGGATTATGGCAAGTTCAAGTACGAAGCCGCGGTGAAGGCTCGCGAAGCACGTCGCAACCAGGCCAACACTGAGATCAAGGAGATGCGTTTCCGTCTCAAGATCGATGAGCATGACTACGAGACCAAGAAGGGCCACGTCATCCGCTTCCTCAAGGGCGGCGACAAGGTCAAGGTCACGATCATGTTCCGTGGCCGCGAGCAGTCGCGCCCCGAGATGGGTCGCCGCCTGTTGCAGCGCCTCGCCGAGGACGTCGCGGACCTGTCGATTGTCGAGAACGCTCCCACGCAGGAGGGGCGCAACATGTCCCTCGTGCTCGGCCCGCTGAAGAAGAAGGCCGAGGCGCGCGACGAGGCACGCAAGGAGCGCGAAGCGAAGAAGGCAGCCGATGCTGCCGAACGTGCCGCGCTCAAGGCGGAAAAGGCAGCGACAGGCGCAGCAGCAGCCGATGCCGCACCAGCTGAGGCTCCGGCCGAGGTTGTCGCGGACGAGGCTGCGGACACGCCAGTTGCCGAGGGGACCGCACCCAAGCCTGTTGCCAAGAAGGCCGCGCCTAAGCCCGCGGCCAAGGCGGCACCCAAGCCTGTGGCCAAGCCAGCACCAAAGCCGGCTGCCAAGAAGGCACCAGCAAAGAAGGCTCCGGCCAAGACCACAGCAGCGGAGGCCCCGGCCGCCGCAGAGACTTCGGGCGAATAGCCCGTTACTACGTGCCGAGTCGTAAGACTCGGCCTGACACGAAAGGGCAGTCATGCCGAAGAACAAGACCCACTCGGGTTCCAAGAAGCGCTTCAAGCTCACGGGTACCGGCAAGGTAAAGCACGCTCACGCAATGAACGTGCACAAGTTTCAGGAGAAGACGAGCTCGCGCAAGCGTCGCGTCGCCGTGGACGGAATCCTTTCCGCTCCCGACTCGAAGAAGATCAAAAAGCTGCTGGGCAAGTAACCGCCCCCTCGAAACAAGGAGTTAGAAAATGGCACGCGTCAAGCGGGCGGTCAACGCCCAGAAGAAGCGCCGCAGTACCCTCGAGCGGGCTGCGGGTTACCGCGGTCAGCGCTCGCGCCTGTACCGCAAGGCAAAAGAGCAAGTCACCCACTCAATGGTGTACGCCTATGGCGACCGCAAGAAGCGTAAGGGTGACTTCCGTCGTCTGTGGATCCAGCGTATTAACGCTGCGGCTCGCGCAAACGACATGACGTACAACCGTCTGATCCAGGGCCTCAAGCTCGCGGAGATTGAGGTTGACCGTCGCATGCTCGCCGAGATCGCCGTGACCGACCCCAAGGCGTTCACCGCACTCGTCGCGCTTGCCAAGAAGGCACTGCCCGCCGACGTGAACGCCCCTGCGGCCGCGTAAGCGAATAGAGCAATGACAGAACGCCCCACGGGGCCCCACTTCACGCCTACCTTCACCAACGCGAAGGCCGAGCGAGTCAAGCAGGTGCGGGCCCTGGCGGGGCGTTCTGCGCGTTCCAAGACCGGCAGAATGCTGGTTGAGGGGCCCCAAGCCGTGCGCGAGGCGGTGCGTTTTGCGCCCGGCCGCGTCCGCGACCTTTTCATGACCGAGGACTCGGCGACTCGCTACAGCGAGATCGTCGCCGATGCTGAGGCCGCTGAGATGTATCTTCACATCGGCACCCCGGCCGTCCTCGAGGCCATGAGCCCCGACGGTCAGGGCGTTGTCGCGGTCCTCGACAACGCGGGCATCTCACTCGATGACGCGCTGGCCGCTGACACCCCTCCGCGCCTCGTGGTGGTCCTCAGCAACGTGCGCGACCCCGGCAACGCCGGCACCGCGATCCGCGTGGCCGATGCTGCGGGCGCCGATGCCGTCGTGCTGGCGGGAGAGAGTGTCGACCCCTCCAATCCCAAGGTGATCCGCGCATCGGCCGGAAGCCTTTTCCACGTGCCAGTGGTGCGCTCCCTTCCCCTCGACGATGCGCTCGCTGCACTCGCCGAGGCGGGTATGCAGATTGTTGCGGCAGACGGCTCGGGTAGCGCTGAACTGGGCGACGGTGACGCAGGTGACGCGTTCCTTGCCAAGCCCACCGCCTGGGTGTTCGGCAACGAGGCGTGGGGCCTGCGCGAGGAGGAGTTGGCACTTGTCGACTCCGTCGTGCGCATCCCCATTTACGGCAAGGCTGAGAGCCTGAACCTGGCAACAGCGGCCTCCGTGTGCCTTTACGCCAGCGCGCGGGCTCAGCGCTAGACGCGGTTACGCCCCTGTTCAAGGTGACGATTGGGTCACACTCCACGCATGATGCCAGCGCGTTTATATTTTTGCGCACGTGAGCGGGCGTAACGTGAACGCATGAACGTGAGCGCAGGCCGTCGTCCTCGCTCGCTCAGCCGTTCCCGGAGCCTGCTCATCGGGGCGGCGGTTCTGATCGCGATCCTGCTGGTGCAGATGGTCACGTCCGTCATTGGCGCCGTGGTCGCGCAACGACAGGCGGTGGATGCGGCTAAGGACACGTTCTCCTACGTCGGAGACCTGACGGCGGAACGGGTGTCTCGTTTTGCCCAGGCGGGCGAGGAGGTCGTGGGCGCCACGACGGCGGCGATCGACGACGCAGACACCGTCACGCTCGACGACGCCGCCCATCTGATGTACCTGGCTTTGGAACGCGCGCCCGAGGTGCGGGGTGCCTACGTCGGATTCCCCGACGGGACTTTTGTGTCGGTGAGCCACGTCGGCACCGGGTACACGTCGCAGCGAGTGGAGATTGCGCCGGAGTACCGCGTCACACAGATCACCTACGACGCGACGTTCGCATCGATCGCCACCGAGGAGCTGGACCTGCGCTACGACCCGCGCGAGCGGCCCTGGTACATCGCGGGCGCGGACTCACTCAATACGGTCTGGACCCAGCCGTACTTGCTGTTCGACACCAACGTGACGTTCGCGTCCGTGACTCGTGCCTCACGGGACAGGGATGGGGTCCATGCTGTTATTGGTGCGGACCTGGACGTTGACCAGATGGCGACCGTGCTCGACAACTTGCCGCTGGGTGACGGCGCCGAGGCATTCGTGATGTCTCCCGACCGGAGGGTGATCGCCGCACCGTCCAGCTATCGGGAACAGCTGCGAGCGACCGCGGGGCTCAGGGGAGAGGTGCCGCAGGCGAGCGACATCGGTGTGGGTTCGGAGGCGGTAGCGACGTCGTACGAGGACGGCGACGTCTTTGGCCGTGACGATGGTCGCCTCACGTTGGAACGGGGCTTTCGTAAGAAGGAGGGATTAGATTGGATCCTTCACCTTGAGGCTGACGAGAGTCAGTTGTCGCCGGGACTGGATCGCTTGCAGTTGACGATCTATGCGATAACCGCGTTCTCCGCGCTGATGGTGATTGCCGTCGCGGTACTGATGTACCGCATGTGGCGACCGCTGCGCCGGCTAAGCGTCCGTGCACGCACCGATCAACTGACCGGTCTAGCCAACCGCCACGAATACCGCGCCCGCGGTAATGCGATGCTGCGGCGAGCGCAGTCGCGTGGCGACACGGTGGTGGTGGCCGCGTTCGACATGGACAATTTCAAGGACGTGAACGACGCATTCGGTCACCTGGCAGGAGACACCGCACTCAGGGTCGCCGGAGATGCGTTGCTGGCCGCGTCCCGCGAGAGTGACGTGGTGGCACGTATGGGCGGCGACGAGTTTATGGTGATGCAGGTGGTGGCGGAAGGCGCCGATGCCGCAGAGGTTGTTGAGCGCGTGCGGGCGGCGGTGGTCCACACGGTTCAAACCACTACCGCTGGTGGTGACCGGGTGGGGCTGACCGCCGGCTACACCCTGTCGCGTGAGGGCTCGTTCGACCTGGACGGGCTGACAGCGCAGGCGGATGCGGCACTGCTGTACGGCAAGCGCAACGGCAAGGGTGCGACATACCGCTACGAGCGCCCCGCCGAGCCCAAGTAGCGGCTCTCGCTGACGTGCCGCGCAACATTGCGGACACATGCACGAGGTATTCTCGCCACATTCACATGTGAGGGAGCATCAGATGGACAACGTCCAGAAGCTGGACATCGAGGGCGCGCGCGACACCGTAGAGGTCGACGGCGTATTTGGCGTGTTTTACAAGATTCGAGTGGGTGGCGAGGTCGTGCGGCGCGGCAAGGGCGGCTGGGACGTGCCGATGCGCAACGGCAGCACGTCAAAACTGACCGCACGCGGACTCATTCCGGGATTTCAAAAGCTCTACCTCGACAACACGCCCATCTACGCGATGGGGGCACACGTCGACCTCGGCATGCGCATCCTCATGTTCTTGCCGTTCATCTTGATTCTCATCAATTACTTCCTCGGCCTAGTGCTCGCGCTCGTCCTGTTCTTCTTGAACATCTCAGTGGTCAAGAATCCACACATGCCCGCCGCCGTGCGCATCATCCTGCCGGTGGCCAACACCCTCGCGGGTGGGCTGTTGCTGTTCCTGCTGGCTGGGCTGCTGTACTCGTAGTCTCGCTCCACAGTGGGGCGCCGTGTGCCAGGTAGGATTGTCGGGACTTCTTACGCCACCTGGAAAGCAGACATGACTGACCTGTCACCACTGGACGCCGAGGGCGTCTCCGCTGCCGTTGAGGAGGCGCTAGCCGCCTTCGCCGCAGCGAGCACACTCGAGGACCTCAAGGAAGCCCGCCTGGCTCACACCGGCGACAAGGCTCCCATCTCGCTGGCGAACCGCCAGATTGGTGGCCTCGACTCCGCCGACAAGGCCGCCGCAGGCAAGAACATGGGCATGGCCCGTGGTCGCCTGAACAAGGCGCTCGAGTCTCGCCAAGCCGAGCTCGAAGCCGAGCGCGACGCCCGTGTGCTGGTCGAGGAGGCCGTGGACGTCACACTGCCCGTCGAGCACGCACTCGTCGGCGCCCGCCACCCGCTCGAGACCCTGCAGGAGTCGATGTGCGATGTGTTCGTCGCCATGGGCTGGGAAGTTGCCGAGGGGCCCGAACTCGAGGCCGAGTGGTTCAACTTCGACGCTCTCAACTTTGATCCCGATCACCCCGCGCGGGAGATGCAGGACACGTTCTTCATCGATCCGCCCGAGTCGGGTCTGCTGTTGCGTACCCACACGTCACCCGTGCAGATTCGCGCAGCGCTAGCCCGCAAGGAGGCGCTCGAGTCCGAGGGCCGTGGCATCTATGTCATTTGCCCCGGCAAGACGTTCCGCACCGACGAGCTCGACGCCACGCACACGCCCGTGTTCCACCAGATCGAGGGCCTGGCCATCGACAAGGGCCTCACCATGGCTCACCTGAAGGGAACGCTCGACTTCTTTGCCCGCGCCATGTTTGGCCCCGATGCCGTGACGCGCCTGCGTCCGTCGTACTTCCCGTTCACGGAGCCGAGCGCAGAGATGGACCTGCGCTGCTTCGTGTGCGGCGGTGAAGATACCTCCTGCCGCACGTGCTCCGGCACCGGCTGGATCGAGTGGGGCGGCTGCGGCATGACGCACCCGAACGTCCTGCGCGCCGCAGGAATCGACCCCGACGAGTACACCGCCTTTGCCTTCGGCATGGGCGTGGAGCGGACACTGATGTTCCGCCACGGAGTCAAGGACATGCGCGACATGGTCGAGGGCGATATTCGTTTCTCGCAGCAGTTTGGGGTGGAGATTTAAATGCCAAAGGTACCGCTGAGTTGGCTCGCTGAGTCCGTCGACCTGGTTGATGGGTCCTCCGCCGAGGATGTCGCCGCGGCGCTCGCGCGCGTGGGTCTTGAGGAAGAGGGAATCGAGGGCCCTCCCGTCAAGGGCCCGCTGGTCGTCGGCCGCGTGCTGTCGTTGGTCAAGGAGACCGCGAGCAACGGCAAGACTGTGAACTACTGTCGCGTGGACGTGGGCGAGCACAACGATGAACCCATCACCGAGGGCTACGACAACGTCGGTCAGGTAGAAGGCAAGGGGCCGGATGCTGGTCACTTCTTCACGCCCAGCCGCGGCATCGTCTGTGGTGCGCACAACTTTGTCGAGGGCGACTACGTCGTCGTCGTGCTTCCCGGCGCGGAACTGCCTGGACCGTTCCCCATCTCGGGTCGCAAGACGTACGGCCACTGGTCCGACGGCATGATCTGCTCCGCCAAGGAGCTGGGCTTGGGTGAGGAGCACGATGGCATCATCGTGTTGCAGTCACCTTCGCGAGACGCCGATGCTGAGTTCGGCGGTTTTGGTCTGGCTCACTTGGAGCCGGGTCAGGACGCGATCGAGTTGCTTGGCCTCGACGAGAACACCATCGAGATCAACGTGACCCCGGACCGCGGCTACTCGTTCTCGATTCGTGGTGTGGCGCGTGAGTACGCGCACGCCACGGGGCAGGAGTTCCGCGACCCTGCCGCCCTCAAGACCCCGGAGAGGACCTTCGGCGGCTTCGCCGTCGAGATCGACGACCCCGAACCCGTGCGAGGCAACGTCGGCGCCGACCGCTTCGTGGCGCGCATCGTGCGTGGATTCGATCCCACCGCACCAAGTCCCACCTGGATGAAGAGCCGCCTGACCGCATCGGGAATGCGGCCCATCTCGCTGGCCGTCGACGTCACCAACTACGTGATGCTCGAGCTGGGACAGCCGTTGCACGCCTACGACCTCGCCAAGGTGACGGCACCGATCGTGGTGCGTCGCGCATCGGCGAGCGGTGAACTGTCCGCCATCTCGACGCTGACCACGCTGGACGACGCTGAGCGAACGCTCGATGGCGAGGACCTGCTGATTTGCGACTCCGAGGGTGGGCGCGGCGCGCGCGCCATCGGCATCGCGGGTGTCATGGGAGGTGCGGACACCGAGGTGTCGGACACCACCACCGACATTCTGCTCGAGGGCGCGCACTTCGACCCCATCACCATCGCGCGCTCGGCCCGCCGTCACAAGCTGGGATCCGAGGCCTCGCGCCGGTTTGAGCGTGGCGTGGACACGCAGCTCGCGCCCGTCGCGGTGCAGCGTGCCATCGACCTGCTAACCAAGTTCGGTGGCGGCGAGGTCGACCACCAGGTCACCGACGTCAACACCACCGTCGCCCCCACGCCTATCGAGATGCGCGTGGACTTCCCCGGGTCGATTGTTGGCGTGGAGTACACCCAGGCGGGCGTCATCGGCGCCCTCGAGCAGGTGGGCTGCACCGTCAAGTTGTTCGAGGCGCTGTCCGA
The DNA here is from genome assembly GCF_000975135.1 of Demequina aurantiaca. GTDB lineage: Bacteria > Actinomycetota > Actinomycetes > Actinomycetales > Demequinaceae > Demequina > Demequina aurantiaca. The sequence continues at coordinate 1,819,371 of NZ_BBRF01000001.1, forward strand.
GCCGGACTCGCTGACGGTCACGCCGCCCACGTGGCGGCCCGACCTCACCGACGCGATCAACCTGGTGGAGGAGGTGGCGCGCCTGCACGGGTTCGAGAACTTGCCGTCGGTGCTTCCCGTCGCGCCTCCCGGTCACGGTTACACGCACTCGCAGAAGGTGCGCAAGTCCGTCGCGCGCGGTCTCGCGGATCGCGGGTTGACGCAGGTGCTGACCTACCCGTTCATCTCGGAACAGCGTCTGGACGACATGCTGATTCCGGACGGCGATCCGCGTCGCGACCTGGTGCGTCTGGCAAATCCGCTGAGTGCGGAGCTGCCCCTCATGCGCACGTCGCTCATCCAGACCCTGGTGGATGCGCTCAAGGTCAACTTGGGCCGCGGCGCCCAGGATGTCGCGATCTACGAGGTGGGACGCGCGTACCAGTCCGGTCGTATCGGTGATGTACCGCGCAGTTTCAGCGGCAACGCGATCACGCCCGACGACGTCGAGGCGCTCAACGAGGCGCTGCCGATGCAGCGCCGACGTGTGGCGGGCCTCATGACCGGGCAGCGCACGCCGTCCGGTTGGCATGGCACCGGCGCGGCCTTTGACTGGACCGATGCTCTGGCTGCCGCTCAGGCGGTCGCGCAGATGGCGGGGGTCACGATTGTGGCGGCTGCCGAGGCGCACATGCCGTGGCACCCGGGCCGATGCGCCACGTATCGTCTTGAGGACGGCACCTTTGTGGGTCACGCTGGCGAGTTGCACCCCAAGGTGCTAGAGACCCTCGGTCTGCCCGCCCGTACCGTTGCGTTCGAGATGATCCTGGACCCGATGGTCGAGTTCCGCGAGGGTCAGATCACTCTGGCCGAAGCCGTCAATGCTCAGCCGCTCGCCAAGGAGGACTTCGCGTTCGTCGTGGCCTCCAACGTGGCCGCCGGTGACCTCGTGGCGTGCGTCAAGCGCGCCGGGGGAGACCTGATCGAGGACGCGCGTGTGTTCGACGTCTACGCGGGCGAGCAGGTGGGCGAGGGCAAGAAGTCGCTGGCCGTGGCGGTGCGCATGCGTGCTGCGGACAAGACACTGTCCGCCGAGGACGTGCTCGAGGTGCGCAAGGCGATCATCGCTGCTGCGGAGGGTGAGTTCGAGGCAGTGCTCCGCTAGCCGAGCTGCGGGACCCGAATCTAGGTGCTTAGAAGTGCACAGCAGGATCTCCAATGGAGCAACTCGTTAATACACCCGCTCGGCAGCACGCTCGCGAGCATGCGACCTGGAAGATAGTCGTTGCTCGTGGTGGTGGCGCGGGTGCGCCGAGCCTCCCTGAATCCGTCTAGTTTTAACAGAGTCCTCGCCTCACTGTCCCCTAGGCTGGGGACCATGAACCAGATGTCGATCAGTCCGTCCCTATATGGAGATCGTTTCAACTGCCCGTGCTGCGGTGCCTTCAGTCATCAGGTTTGGGGTGACTTGCAGATCGACGCGAAATATTCAAACGGGCAACGAGGCTTTCTTTCGAGGTCTTTTGGTTTCTCGGACGTAGCGGGTGCGTTTACGGTACAGGGCACTGCCGTTCATTTGGATGGTGACTCGGTCGAGCCAACTTGGCGCTACTCAATTTGCTCATCCTGTTCGGAGAGCACTGTGTGGCGGGGACCAGTGATTGTGTACCCGGAAGACTTGACCACTCCGGAAGCGCACCCTTCGATGCCCCTGCAAGCCCGCGAACTCTACGAAGAAGCGCGTGCCACCTTCCCGGTTTCACGTCGCGCGGCAGCGGCGCTGGCGCGTGCGTGCCTTGAATCGCTATTGCGCGATATTGAACCTGCCAATAAGTCCAAACGGCTCGACGAGATGCTCGCTTCCATGAAGACGCGACTGGGCGACGACCTCTGGCAGTTGCTTACGGCGCTACGAGTGGTCGGCAACGACGTGTTACATGGTGACCGCGATGATCTTGTGCTGCTCCTACTCGACGGCGAAGCGGACGTATTGATCGAACCATTGTTCGGAGCGATAAACACGATTGTCGATAAGGAGATCGCCCAGCCTGCGCGAACTCAAGCGCTCTACGACCTCATTCCTCAGGCGAAGCGGCAAGCGGCAGAGGCGAAGGCAATCAAGGCGGACTCAGCACCTCTGAGTGAAGAGTGATGCGCGCACTTCACTTGAAGTAGCAACATAACTCGGAAGAGATTTTCACTCGGTCCACCCACGCTAAGGCGCACACGAACTACCAACTCACGCAGTGACGAACTCGGATTCCTGGGCTGCTTTTGCCCTTCGGGGCACCGCGCCGCAAGGCGGAGCCGGGCGCGCTGCCCGAGGCAATCAGCCCATGGACCCTGAACACGCGCTCGCCTGGCAGATTGCGGACAGGGGGATGCGTTAGCGAGTCATACCCAATGGAGCGCTGCTGTGCACCTAGTTCGCGAAATTGTCATGGCTCGGTTTCTCGATACCCTCGGTACAAGTTGGAGCTACTTCAATCCACCGGTCAGACGCTGAAGTGCGATCAGGCCATCGGCACTGCCGGGCCAGTGACGGGTCACTGCGGCAGCACCCGCGTGGCGCACCGTTGACCGGAGCACCAACACCACAATGATCGCGTCGTCGGCCCAACCCAGGATGGGAATGAAATCGGGCACCAGGTCTATGGGTGAAAGCAGGTAGCCGAGCAGTAGCCACAGCCGCGCGCGGACTCCCCGCGGCAGTGTGATGTCAGCTGCGAGGCGTCGCACGAGCCGCACGACGTCCGGCAGAAGCCGCATGATGTCTCGCAACGTCATGTCGTCGGGCCGCTTCAGCCACAAGATGATGACTAGCGCGACCCACACAATAATGAGGCCAATGACGGCGCTGAGCAGCGACCATGCCCAGTCATTCACTCGTGATCACGTCATCTCCTCGTTAGTGGAACGTGGTCGTGCGAGACGAATGCATCGCTAGTCCTCGCGCAGCACCCTTGCTGGGTTGCCACCCACCACCACACCAGGCGGTACGTCCTTGGTGACCACGGAACCGGCTCCCACAATGGAGCCGCGCCCAACGGTCACGCCTGGACAGATCACCACCGAGCCGCCCAGCCATACATCGTCCTCAATGGTGATGGGCAGGCCGATCTCCCAGCCCGCTCGTCGCAGGTCGAGATCCACGGGGTGGTTGGGGGTGTAGAGGCGGGCATCGGGGCCGATCAGCACGTTGTCTCCGATGGTCACCATGCCACCACCCAGCACCATGAAGTCCGTGTTGATGAAGACATTGCTGCCGAAGCGCACGCGTTCCTGGTACTCGATTGAGAACGGCGGACGGAAGTCCAGGCCGGGACCGCACTCATCGAGAAGGTCGGTGAGCAACTGCGTCGCTTGGACGGGGTCCGCCGGGTAGAGGTCGTTGATGGCCCGGCACGTGCCCTTGGTGATACGTTGCGCGTCGGCGAGTTCCGGGCCCGCGCGGTACTTGAACCACTCGCCGGCCAGCATCTTCTCGCGGTCGCTGCGGGTGGGATCCTCCACCGGATCAGTGCGGCCCGCGGACTTGCCGTCAGGCCTGGGCACCGTGGTCACGACGCGATCGCCTGCCCCGCGTCCACGACCTCACCCACCAGGCGCTCCACGACGTCCTCGAGCATGGCGGCGCCCACAATCTGGTCGCCGTCGGTCACCAACGCGATGTGCGTGCCCTGTGCCTGCATGGACGACAACGCCGAATCCAGACGCTCATCGGCGGAAATCGTCACTAGTGGCCGCACGGCATCGGCGGGTAGTGACTTGGTGGCGCCGCCCCGGGGGACGGATACGAAGTCCTTGAGGTGAACGTAGCCCACGAGGGTTCCGTCCTTGTCCTCCAGCGGGAAGCGTGAGAACCCAGTCTTGACGCACAGGCGTTGAGCCTGCTGAGGCGTGGCACCCACGGGCAAAGTGACCAAATCCTCGCGGGTCACCATGACATCGCGCACCGTCTCAAAACCCAGCGTGAGCGATCCGCTCAGCACGCGATGCTCCGCCTCATCCAGGAGTCCCTCGGCCCGGGATTGAGCGATGAGCCCACCCACCTCATCGGCATCAAAGGTGGACGCTACCTCGTCTTGCGGGGTGACGCGCAGCACGCGCAACACCACGTTCGCGATGGCGTTGAGCAGCCAGATCACCGGCTTCAACACAGTGACAATTAAGTACAACGGCGGACCCAGAATGAGAGCAGTGCGTTCGGGTCCCGCGATGGCGAGGTTCTTGGGCACCATCTCGCCGAGCACCATGTGCAGGAACACCACGAGGGCCAGGGCGATCGTGAAGGCCACGCCGTGCAGCCAGGCCCCGGACACTCCGATGGCCTCCAGCGGCACCTCGAGAAGGTGGGCGATGGCGGGTTCGGCAATGGCACCCAAGCCGAGGGAGCACATGGTGATGCCTAGCTGGGCACCCGCCATCATCATCGACACGTGTTCCATGCCGCGAATCGTGAGCCTAGCCGAGCGCGAACCGGCGGCGGCGCGGGGCTCAATCTGGGTACGCCGGGCCGAGATCAGGGCGAACTCGGCGCCCACGAAGAAGGCGTTACCGAGCAGCAGTGCAATGGCGATGGCGATCGCGGTGAAGTCACTCATCGTCATCCTCCTCTCGCTCGAGGACGTCCAGCATGACGCGGTCCACCCGGTGGCCATCGATGCGCGTGACCTTCAGCGTGACGGTTACTGGCCGCGCCAAACCATCGGAGTCGCGGTCGGTCTCGTCGCGGACTTCAAGCTCAATCAGGTCGCCCCGCACGGGAAAGCGCTCCAGGTGCTCCGTGAGCAGTCCGCCCAGGGTGTCAGACTCGTCCGCCTCGGGCATCTCCAACCCAGCGATCTCGCCGGCCTCGTCGGGCCGCAAGAGCCCCGACAGCGACCATCGGCGAGGCCCGATCTTGCGGTGACGGCTCACCGGCAGGTCCTGTTCGTCCTCGATTTCTCCCACGATCTCCTCGACCAGATCCTCGAGGGTGATGACGCCATCCGTACCGCCGTACTCGTCGACGACGACGGCCATCTGCACGCCCGCGCGCAGTTGTTCGAGCACCGCGTTCAGCGGCATCGAGGATGGGACGGCGGCGATGGGCATCATGATGTCCGACATGCGCGTGGAGTTGCGCGAGCGGGCGGGAACCGACAGGGCGCGCTTGAAGTGAGCCACGCCCACAATGTCATCGACGTCTTCGCCGCGGATAGGAAAGCGGGCGTGCCCGGTCTCCGAGGCGAGGCGAAGTAAATCGGTGACCGTGTCGTCGGCATCGACAAAATGCAGGCGGGGTCGGGGTGTCATCGCGTCCGATGCGGTGCGTTCCCGCAGTTCTGCCGCCCGGGAAAGCCGCTGTGCGACGTGGGGTTCGAGGGTGCCACGTTCGCCCGATCGCGCTGCTAGGGATTCGAGCTCTTGAACCGAACGCGCCGAGGCCAGTTCCTCGCGCGGCTCAACCCCGAGGGCCCGAACAATGCCATTCGCTGAGCCGTTGAGCACGCGAAGAAGAGGCTGGGCCACCCAGGTGAAGCCGCGCTGGAAGCCTGCCACGAAGCGACCCGCCCGCATCGGCTCGGCAATGGCCCAGTTCTTGGGGACCAACTCGCCGAACACCATCTGAGTCACGGTGGCGATGATGAACGCGCACGCGAGCGACACCGCTAGGGCGGAGCCCTCGGGGACGCCCAGCGCGGCGATGGGCCCCTCCAATAGCGTCGCGATGGACGGCTCGGCAATGAAACCCACCAGCAGTGAGGTGACGGTGATGCCCAGCTGGGCTCCGGAGAGCTCTGTCGAGAGCTTCTTCAGGCCGGCCTGCAACGACGCGGCCCGGGAGTCGCCTTCGCTGGCACGCTTGTCCACCGATGCGCGGTCCACCGTGATGAACGCAAACTCGGCGGTCACGAACAAGGCGTTGGCCGCAATGAGAGCCAAGGTCAGGATCAACAGAAGCCAGGCGGCGGTCATGCGGCGGCCTCACGTAGTAGCGGTGATGAAGGACGGGGGAGCGTGAGGCAGTCGGAGTTCGGACCGCTCCCACGCTGGAGACTATGAGCGTCGGGCATGTGACCACTTTAGGCGAAGCAGCGCTGTGAGCAGACTCGTGGACGCCGCGCGCCAAGGGAGCGGGCATCGGGAGGCGAATGAAGTTGTGGGTAGCCTTTCCTCATGACTGAGCCCATCGCCGACGAACCATTCGTCCTCAACGCAGGGCGCACGGGACCCTTTGTGCTGATCGAGCGCAAGCACGTGCCCTGGTACGGAGCGCTCATCGTGGGCTCGGCGTTACTCGCATGGCCCATAGCGAGCACCTGGCAACCCCTCGGGTTCGTCGGCACGCTCACGTTCATCACCGTCCTACTGGCGGTCGTCGTCGCCGGCTACTACCGCACCAAGGCGTACCTCGACTGGCGAGCGAGCGAGGTCTACTTCACCGCAGCGCCCGATGCGCTCACGGGCTGGCACGGGACGGCCCAGTCCCGTCACGCGGTAGCGACCTTCGCGACAGGGGAGACCCTTGCCGTCGCCTCGGACACTCGCACCGCACTTCCGCGTCTGGTGGTCACCGCCGCCGGCGAGAGCCTGGTCCTCGGCCCGCTGTGGGGTATCTACCCCCAGGAGTACGAGCGCTGGCGGAGCTGGGTCGAGTCTCATGGCTGGACCGTTAACGACACCTACATCGAGGATCCAAACTCCAAGCGTGCCCGCCCACTACGCGTCGCCGATGACTGGGTTGAGTTCTCCCCACAGGACGACGCCGCACAGTTTGTGTTTGGCATTCCCCTGGGGCCGGACCTGGCAAGCGTGCGCGCTGGGGGCCGGGAGAACTGGCTTCCCGCCAAGAACCCCAAGCACGTGGGCGCGTTTACCTCCACGCTTCCGGGTGCACAGGTGACCTCGGTGGCCGTATGCATCGGCGATGTGCCACCAGAGGTGACGGTGTCGGAATTCGGAGGCGTCGCATCGGCCGCTGAAATCCGTCAGGGAGGTGTCATCGCCGATCTGGACTTCGCGGAGGATGTGGACGCTGTGGCCGTCTCGCACACCGCCGATGGCCGGGTTGAGTTGCGCTTTCGCCGCGCCTCTGGCGATTCCACGGGTCGCGATCGATAGTGTGGCGACATGTCAGGTGAAGTTGATCTGCGCGTGCTACTCGCGACCATGCATCCGCGGCTGGACCCCTCCGTCTACGTCTGGGTAAGCGTCGGCTCGGCCACCGCGGATAGGGAAGTTGTCGCTCACGCAGTCGTGACTGTTCGTGAGGACGAGGGGCTGACCATGGTCGTCGAACGCTCCGTCGCCGATGCGCACGGCCTGGCATACGAGTTTCCGAGCGCGAGGATCACGCTCGAGGCTCACTCGGCGCTCGAGGCCGTGGGCCTGACCGCGGCCTTCGCCGCGGCGCTCGGCGAGGTCGGCATCAGCGCGAACGTCGTCGCGGGATATCACCATGACCACATCTTTGTGCCGCTTGACAGAGCCGACGATGCGATGACGGCACTTCGAGAGCTGTCAACGGCATCGGCGGAGGGGCACCGCACCTGATTAAGGGGCTGACTTGCGACGGAGCGAGCTTCCCGGATGGTGAGCATTTGCCTTAAACGAGGGAGTTTTGGTTGATTTCACAACTCCGACACCTCGTTGCGGGGCACTCCGATGGTGGTAAACCGCCGCTATGTGGGGCATTATGAAAGCGAGCCTCCAACCGGAGGCTCGTATTACCCCGGGGGCAATGACCGGCCAATGAAGTCCTTTAGTGTCCTGGCGCTCTCAGCGCGTCTGGATGGGCTCGATCTTCGTCTCCATTCCTCTATATCAAGGAGAGCAAGATGAACAAGTGGACCATCTTTCAGAACAGCAAGGTAGTGCGCGTGACCGCAAGTGCGGGCACCATCGTGGCTGTTGCAGCAATCGTCGGCGCTGGGTGGAAGTGGAGTTGATTCCACCTAGGAACACGGGCGGTGCCAGGAAGAAATTCTTGGCACCGCCCGTGCTCCTTGCTGCCTACTTGGCGGCAATCTGTACGCTCGGGTTTGTTGCATTAATTTATGTTCTGACGTCCACGCAGTGGACCGCGATCGCCGATGAACTTTTGTGGTGGCCCGTGATGTTCCTCGCGGTCGCGGCAATTGCGGGCGAGGTTAAGCCGCTTGTGGTGACGTCGCGTTCAGAAGAACGAACACTCTCCACGTCTGCACCATTCGTGCTGGCGCTGATCGTGGTTGCTGGCGTCGGGGTCGCAATTGTGGTCCAGATCATCGCGAGCCTGTCTGACGATGTTCTCCACCGCCGACAGCTGAAGAAGTCGCTTTTCAATACCGCGCAGTACGCATTGAGCGTGCTCAGCGGTGCGGCCACTTATTCGTGGCTGGCAGGAGTCCCTATTTTCGGGTCGCCGTTGGGCGTCGAGCCTGGTGACATCCTCCCGCTCATGGTCGGCGGCATCGTGATGGTCGCGGTGAACTGGGTCCTGGTTGCGGTCGTCGTGACACTGGCGTCGGGGCAGACGCTGTGGACCGTGTTGCGCGGCGATTTCCGCGAGTTTCTTGTCACCAACGCGGTCCTCCTTTGCGTCGGAGGAATCGCGGCGATCGTGACCGGAGATGGAGTCGGCGCGCTTGTGTTGCTCGCTGCGCCAGTTCTCGCGGCGCACCTCTTCGCCGCAGCGTCCGCAAGGCACGCTCACGACGCTACTCACGACGCGCTGACGGGTCTAGGCAATCGTGGCCAGGCCAACTACGAGCTTGGCGGGGCTCTCCAAAACGCGCGCCAGTCGGATTCCGACGGGCCGGGTTTTGTATTCCTCGACCTCGACCACTTTAAGGACTTTAACGACGCCTTGGGTCACCCCGTGGGCGACAGGATTCTGTGCAAAGTCGCAGAACGACTCGTCGATGCCGCCCCAGAGAACTCCTCCGTGCACCGCCTCGGCGGCGACGAATTCGCTGTGGTGGTTCGTGGTGGCGTTGACGAATCAGAGCAGGTAGCGCGCGACCTTGTTGCCTCGCTTGACGCCCCTATCAAGGTCGATGACCTGGAGCTGCTCGTCCGCGTAAGCGCCGGAGTAGCGGCGGCGCCCATGCATGGCACCGATGTCGAGACGCTCATGAAGAACTCCGACATCGCCCTGTACCGCGCCAAGGTGGAGCGCGACCAGATCAGCGTGTACTCGCCCGAATTTGACGTGAACAGCGCAGAACGACTGCAGCTCCTCGTTGACCTCCGCACGGCCCTGGATTCGCGCCAGCTCGAGGTCGTCTACCAGCCTCAATTCAACCTCGCTGATCGCCGCATGGTGGGAGTCGAGGCCCTGGTGAGGTGGAACCATCCCACACGCGGCACGGTGTACCCAGATGAGTTCATTCCCCTGGCCGAGAGCTCGGGACTCATCTTCCCGCTGACCGCCTTTGTCCTCGACGAAGCCTTGGGCCAGCTGGCTCGGTGGCGTGCCTCCGGCCACTTCCTCCGGATGGCGGTCAACCTTTCCGCCCGCCACCTCTCCGACTTGGCGCTCCCGGACAGGGTTGCCGAAGTCGCCGAGCGGCACGGAGTCTCGTTGGGGTCCTTGGTCCTCGAAGTGACGGAGACGGGAATCCTGTCGGATCCTGTCCGTGCCGACCTCGTGATCCGCGCTTTGCGCGAGCGAGGGGTCGCAATTGCGATCGACGACTACGGCACAGGCAATGCCTCGCTCAGTTACCTCAAACGCCTGGAGATCGACGAGCTCAAGGTCGACCGTTCCTTCGTCAGCAACATTGGCGACGATCACCAGGACCTCGTGATCGTGCGCTCGACAATTGCGCTGGCGCTAGCGCTCGGGCTGCGAGTCGTAGCGGAGGGCATCGAGGACGAGTCCACCGCGGTCGCCTTGCAGGAACTGGGCCGGGTGGTCGGCCAGGGATATCACTTGGGCCGCCCCACGACGCCGGATGTCATTGAAGCCGTGCTCGACGCAGAGCGCCAGGCGTCCGCCTCGCACAAGACTGCGGGGTACTGATAGTGCTCGTCGTCGCTCTCTGCGCGATCGCCGTGGCCTCACCACTGGTGGCGTTGCGCTGGCCCGCGGGCCTACTGATGCATCGGTGGCGCTGGCCGCTGTTGATTTGGGCCGTGCTGGCATTCCAGGTGGTGGTGCTCGAGGTGTCGATGCCCACGGGTCTCGCGGCAGTTCTCCACGTCCTGACGTACGTGGCCGCCGTCGGCTTTCTCTGGATGAACCGTCGCGTGGCCGGTGTCTGGATCGTCGCTGCGGGAGCGACGCTCAACGGGATCGTCATCGCGCTGAACGGCGGAACGTTGCCAGCCAGCGCATCGGCCGTCGCCTCAGCCGGGCTCGACCCAGACGATGCCTTCGCAAATTCTGGAGTGGTCGACAATCCCGTCCTGCCGTGGCTTGGCGACGTCTTTGCCTGGCCGGCGCCCATGCCGCTTGCCAACACGTTTAGCGTGGGGGACATGCTGATTGTGGCAGGGGTGTTTGTCGCAGCGTGGACTGGGACACGTCGCCTCGGCCAGGGCAGTGGCGCAACAACGGACCAGGCCGACACGCCTCACCACGCTTGACCGCGCATCGAACACATGTTCGAATGTGTGTATGCGTTGGCAGACACAGGAACTTACGGCAGAACAAGCCGATGCGCTGCCCGGATTGGCCAAACTGTCCAACCTGGTGCGGTCGGTGCAGACGCCCGGCTTCGAGGGCGTGACGTTCCACGAGGTCGTCGCCAAATCTGCACTGAACAAAGTGGGCGCTGGTAGCGCGGTTCCGTTCACGTGGACCATCAACCCGTACCGCGGATGCAGCCATGCGTGCGTGTACTGCTTCGCCCGCACCAGTCACAAGTACCTGGAGTTGGATGCTGGGCAGGACTTCGACAGTCAGGTCATCGTCAAGGTCAACGTCGCAGACGTTCTCCAGCGTGAACTGGCGCGCACGTCCTGGAACCGCGAGCCCGTGGCGTTGGGAACCAACACCGACCCGTACCAACGCGCTGAAGGCAAGTACAAGCTCATGCCTGGCATTATTGCCGCGCTCGCGGACTCGGGAACGCCCTTCAGCATCCTGACCAAGGGCACGCTGCTACGCCGTGACCTGCCGTTGCTGACGGAGGCCGCCACGACCGTCGACGTGGATGTTGCGATGTCGATTGCGATTTTCGACGACGATCTGCAGAGGTCCGTGGAGCCCGGAACGCCCTCCACTGCGGCACGGCTGGCCACCGTCAAGGCGGCACGCGACGCTGGCCTCAACGTCTCGGTCTTCATGATGCCGGTGTTGCCGTTTCTCACTGATAGTGAGGAGCATCTGGATGGCGCGCTCGCGCGGATCAAGGCAGCCGGGGCGACTTCGGTGACCTACAGTGGGCTCCACCTGCGCCCAGGCGTGAAGGAGTGGTACGCGCAGTGGTTGGGGCGCGAGCGTCCCGAGGTGCTGCCGCGTTATCGCGAGATGTATGGCGATGACTCGTATGCCCCCAAGGAGTATCGGCGTTGGCTTGCGGCACGCATCAAGCCGCTGATCGCCAAGCACGGGCTGGAGCGGGCAGAGACCGATGCGAACACCGGGGGAGCGGCATCATCTGCTCCTCGTAGGGCAGAGTTTCGCGACGCGAACGGCGAGCTCCCGGCCCGCGCGTCCGGCGCCCGCGGTGCGGCGGCCTCGAATAACCTCGCCGAGCGCGAGCTTGCCGCGACGCTGTTCTAGCCGGGCCCAGGAGCGGTGCTCGTGAGCGCCTGACGCGCGCCTGTGGATAACTCTGGGGTCCGTTCTGTCAACCTCCCTATGCTGGCTCACGAAAGCACCGAATGACCAACGACGATCGTGAGGAAGAACCCATGCCCGACAACGTCCCACCGCCGATGCCGCCGTCCGCCAAGCAGTCGATGGATCCAGAAGCAGTTCCCCCACAAGCACCCACGGCGCTCAGTCGCCGCAGGTTCAGTGTTGTCGCCATCGTGCTGTTCGCGGTTTCAGTCGTGATTCTGCTCACCGTCGCTATTGCAGTCTCGCTCGGCTTCGCGCGGTCTGGCTCGCAGGAGTCCGAGGGGACAGCCGCGGCACCGAATCAACCGACCGAGGACCTCGAGACGGAAGTCGACACGGGAGTCGACGGTAAGGCGGCGCCCGTACCGATGGCCGACCCTGTGGAGGTATCAGGCACGAACGTGACGCTGATCAACGGTGTGGTGTCCTCGCAGTGCTTCGACTATCAAGTCCCGACCTACGGTGAGCACGAACTGAACCCGGCTTCCAGCGCGTGCACCTCGTCTATTCGTCTCGCTGGCGGCGACTCCCTTTCCGAGATCAACGTCAACGCACAGGTCAACACCGGATCCCTTGACGAGCTGGCAGCGGACGTCAATGAATTTCTGGTCGGCTCAGGTCAGGAGGCAAATGCCCGCATCGACACGGTGGCAGGACGAGAGTGGGTGGTCGCCGATGCCGTTGATGGCTACGGTTTGCCGATGGCCATTTATGAGACTGATATCACGGACGCTGGCCTCGTCTACGAAGGTGATCCCCTCACCTCAATCTTCGTCTCGGGACACAATGGAGATCCCGCGGTAGCCGACGAACTGCTCGACCTGGTGGAGTCCATAGACATTGCAGGTCTCGACTGATGGCCCTCGCGGGGAGGGTGGGGTGCGGGTGAGCACCTCGCCGTCCGGCACACTTGAGTCATGAACTTCCTCGTCTCGCCTCGACTCGTGGTCGGAGTGGTGCTGGGGGCAGGCGTATTGGTGTCGTCCGGGTGTAGTACGGGCGATCCCACGCCGCCGCCGGCTGTGGGACCGACGGTCAGCACCTCCCCAGTGCCGTCCGCGGAGGCGACGGGCGAGGCAACCGCCCCCACGCCATCGGCCAGTCAGGTCGAGTCCTCCGTCGACGCGCGAGTCATCGATCATGCGAACAATCGCTACTTGGTGGTGACGTTGCCGCTCGATGAGTGGGACGTTCGGGTCGACTGGAACCCCGAGGACGAGGGCACGATGCTGCGCGACGTCGTCGCACAAGATTCCACGGTGGCGGTCGCCACCAACGGTGGAATTTTCACCGACCAGTTGGTGCCCGGGGGTCTACTGGTCAGCGACGGTGAGGAACAGGTGAGTCTCAACCTCAACGACGGTGGCGGTAACTTTCACCTCATGCCCAACGGGGTGTTCGCGGTGATGGTCGACGGCACTGCAGCCGTCGTGAACTCCGTGGACTACGAGCCGACCGGTGTCGAGTTTGCCACCCAGTCGGGGCCCGCCTTGCTACTCGACGGCGAGGTGCACCCCGAGTTCAATGAAGGCTCCACGAATGTGGCGTTCCGGTCGGGCGTGGGCGTCAGCCCAGGGGGCGACACGGTGTACCTGGCAATGTCCTGGAGCCTGACCAACTTCCATGACTTCGCGACGCTCTTTCGGGACGAACTGGGTGTCGACGACGCGCTCTACCTGGACGGCGACATCTCTCGGCTGTGGGTCGACCAGATGGAAGAACCCGGTCCACTCGCGGGCCCCTACGCCGGTGTCATCACCGCGCGCCTGCATGACAAACTGAAGTCATGAGCAACACCTACACGGCGACCCAGTACAGCTACGAGCAGCCGATCGTCTCGGTCGTGGTGCCGCTCACGCTGGTGAGCCTGGTCATCGTGTTCATCGCGACGGGGGACGCGACGGCATACCTGTGGACGATGGCGCTGAGCCTCCTGCTGGTCGTGGCGCTGTTCTTCATGCCGCTCAAGATCGAGGTCACGGCGCAGCAGATCCGCGTGCGGCTCGCGTGGGTGTTTCATCGCGACATTAACTTGGCCGATGTCGTCACGGTGCAGCAGCGCGAATATCACGCGCTGCGGCAATTTGGTGGCTGGGGATGGCGCTTTGGGCGCGATGGAAGCCGTGCCTACTCGATCAAGGGCAACGACGCCGCCGTGCTGACGTTGCGCGACGGCACTGAGATCTACCTGGGTGCCCGCGACACGCACGCACTCGCGCAGGCCATCGGCGAGCGCGTACCGGCCTGAAGGGCCGTCACCCACACGCTAGCCGGCGGGCGCGTTCTTCTCGTCGTGACCACCAAAGCCCTTGCGCATTGCGCTGAGGATCTTGTCGGCAAAGTCTTCCTGGAGTTGAGACTCGAAGCGCGAATACAGCGCCGTGGTGAGTACGGGCGTGGGCACGCCCTCATCGATGGCCGCGATGGACGTCCACCGGCCCTCGCCGGAATCTGACACGCGTCCTCCAAACTCCTGAAGGTCGGGCGACTCGTTCAGCGCCTCTGCGGTGAGGTCCAGGAGCCAGGACGAGATCACGCTGCCGCGCCGCCACACCTCGGCCACCTGCGCCGTGTCGATGTCGTACTGGTAGAACTCAGGATTCGCGAGTGGTGCCGTCTCAGCATCGGCCGATGCGCCGGCCAGACCCGCATTCGCCTTGCGTAGAACGTGGATTCCCTCTGCATAGGCGGCCATCAGGCCGTATTCGATGCCGTTGTGCACCATCTTGACGAAGTGCCCGGCACCGTTCGGGCCGCAGTGGAGGTAGCCATGCTCGGCATTGGTGGGGATCTCTGGTCCGCCAGGGGTGCGGGGGGCCGAGTCCAGACCAGGAGCGATGGTCTCGAAGATGGGGTTCAGGCGGTTGACCACCTCGGGCTCGCCGCCGATCATCAGGCAGAAGCCACGCTCCAGGCCCCAGACGCCGCCGGAGGTGCCCACGTCCACGTGGTGGATGCCCTTTGCCTTGAGCATCGCCGCGTGGGCGAGGTCGTCACGGTAGTAGCTGTTCCCGCCATCGATCACGGTGTCGCCAGGCTCCAGGACTGCCGCCAGACTCTCCGTGACCTTCTGAGTGATGGTGCCGGCCGGCACCATGATCCACACGGTGCGGGGCGCCTCGAGCTTCTCGATAAAGTCCGACAGCTCGGGGGCGCCCACGGCGCCCTCACTCACCAACTCGGCAATGGCATCGGCGCTCACGTCGTTGACCACCATGTGGTGGCCGTCACGCATGAGGCGGCGTGAGAGGCCGGCTCCCATACGCCCAAGTCCCACCATTCCTAATTGCATCGGGGTGTCTGTCGCCATCGTGGTGCCTTTCGCTTGTGTCGTGCTGCCTGGGGTGAAGTGAGGGTGACTATTCGTGACCGTGGAGGGCCTGAGGGTTGTGCCAATGCGTGTGCTCCGCGATGAGGGCATCGGCTTGGAGTGGCCCCCAGGACCCCTGCTCGTACGGAATGCACTTGGGGCGGTCGGTCAGGATGTCGTCCACGACCTCCCAGGCGGCCTCGACGGACTCCTCACGGGTGAAGAGCGCGCCGTCGCCGTTCATGGCATCAGTCAGCAAGCGCTCGTACGGTGAACGCTCCTCAGGACTCTCGGTGTGCAGCACGAGCTCCTCGGGTTCGCCCACGAACTCCTCGCCGGGTGTCTTGACTCGCGCCGAGATCGCGATCTCAGAGACGGGGGACAGGCGGAAACGCACATAGTTGCCGCGCTGCAGTGTGTCGAGAGCGTCGTCGAACAGTGACTGCGGCGGGTGCTTGAACTCGACCACCACCTCACCGGCGGTGCGCGCGAGGCCCTTTCCGGTTCGCAGGTAGAACGGAACGCCCGCCCAGCGCCACGAGTCGATCCACAGCCGCACGGCCGCGTACGTCTCGACGTCGGAGTCCGGCGCGACGCCGGGTTCATCTCGGTATCCCACGAACTGACCGCGAACGATGTCGTCCCGGGTGAGCTTGCGCATGGCCTTGAACACGTCGACCTTGGCCGACTGGACCGCGCCATACCCCTGGTACGGAGGCGCGTCCATGGCGAGTAGCGCGACGATCTGGAAGAGGTGGTTTTCGATTACGTCGCGCAGAGCGCCGGCGGATTCGTAGAAACTGCCGCGACCTTGGACTCCAAAGTCCTCGGCAACCGTGATCTGCACGCTCGCGATATGGTCGCGATTCCACAGCGGCTCGAACATTGCGTTCGCAAACCGGAAGTAGAGCAGGTTCATGATCTCCTCCTTGCCCAGGAAGTGATCAATACGGAAGACCGAGTCCTCGGGGAAGGCGTCCGAGATCACCGCGTCGAGTTCGAGGGCAGAGGTAAGGTCGCGACCGAAGGGCTTCTCCACCACCACGCGAGCGTTCTCGTTGAGGCCCTGCTTCTTCAGACCCCCCACCACGGTTCCAAATAAGGTGGGCGGAATCGCGAGATAGTGCGTCGCGTGAGTAGTGTCTCCAAGTGCTTCACGGAGTTGCTCAAACGTGGAGTCTTCGTTGTAGTCACCGTCGACGTAGCGCAGCAGGCCGAGGAGCGTGTCCATCGCGCCCTGGTCGTCGATGCCATCGCCGGACGCGGAGACGGCGTCGTGGGCCCGCTTCTTGAGGTCGTCTAGACCCCAGTCGGAATGTGCAACGCCGATGATCGGCACCGTCAGATTCCCGTGCTTCACCATCTGATACAGCGACGGAAAGATCATCTTGCGAGCAAGGTCGCCGGTGGCGCCAAAGAAGACAAATGCGTTGGAGGTCTTGTGGTGGACGGGGCGGGCCATGGCACTCCTAGGTTGTGACGATGCGTGCATCTCTCACCCTAGTCATCTAGCCGTATCGATGCAGGTAGCGCTCCCACGCAAGCGGCGCGAGAATAGCCTGATAGCGCGGGGTCAAAGGAGAAAACAATGCCCGATGCACAAGTGTCATTGGCCAATGAACGCACCTTCTTGTCATGGGTGCGCACGTCACTTGCTCTTGAGGTCACCGGTGTCGCCATCGTGGCGTTCGATCTCCCGATCTCGCGTGGTTGGCAGATCGCCTCGGGGCTCATGTTCGCGGCCCTTGGCATCGCCGCTGCGGTGCAGGCGTGGCTGGGATGGCGGGCCACCGATCGGGCCCTGCAGCGTGGAGCCGAAGTTCCAGCGCCATCGTCCGCCGTAGTCATGGTCATAGGAGTGGTGGCCGCCGTGCTGGTCCTGGGTGTGGGAGCACTTCTCGCATGAGCGCACGCGGTCGACAGCGCGCGGCGGAGGAGACGCTACTCGCCTGGCGCCGCACCGCCCTGCAGGTGGGTCTGGCGGCGGTCGTTGCTGCGCGTGGCTTGGCACAGCAATTTGGGGTGGGCGTAGTCGTGGTGGCGCTGGGTGCAGTTGCGCTGGCCGTGGTGGTGCACGCTTCTGCCAGCCGAGCGTATTCACGGGCCGCACATGCCGACGGTTCGGTCTCTCAGCGGGCGCTCTCCAGGTTGGAGTCTCCACACACCCGACTCACCCTGATTGCTGCCGGCAGTATTGCCGTTGGGCTCCTGTCGATGGGGTGGATGGTGGAGCAGTTGCTGCGCTGACGGTGTCCATCACGGCGTGGGCAGGCCGCCGTTCACGTTGAGGGTCTCGCCCACCACATAACTGGACTCTGGTGACGCCAGGAATACGTAGGCGGGAGCGAGTTCCACGGGCTGGCCCATCCGCCCCAATGCCGTGTTCTCGCCGAAGTGCTCAATCTTGTCCTGAGGCTGCCCGTCCGTAACCTGCAACACCGTCCAAATGGGTCCGGGTGCCACCGCGTTCACCCTGATGCCTCGCGGAGCGAGTTGCATTGCGAGCCCCTTGGTGAAGCCATTGATACCAGCCTTAGTGGTGGCGTAGTCCACCAGAATGGGGGATGGCTTGTACGCCTGGACTGACGTGGTGTTGATGACGGTTGAGCCCGGTTGCAAGTGGGGGAGTGCCGCGCGCGTGATCCAATGCATGGCGTAGAGGTTGGTCTTCATTGTCCGGTCGAACTGCTCGTCGTCAAGGTCCTCGAGATCTTCCGTGAATATCTGGTGGCCGGCATTGTTCACGACAATGTCCAAGCCGCCCAGCGCTTCGGCGGCCTGTGATACGAGCTCCGCGCAGAAGTCGCGCTCTCGGATATCGCCGGGGATGAGTTCGGCGATCCGTCCCTCCGCCCTGACGATGTCCGCGACGTGGTCGGCATCTACTTGCTCGCTAGGAAGATAGTTCAGCGCGACGTCGGCGCCCTCCCTCGCGAAGGCAATCGCGACCGCTGCGCCGATGCCCGAGTCGCCTCCCGTGATGAGAGCCTTGCGACCCGTGAGCCGCTCGGTTCCACGGTAGGACTCTTCTCCATGGTCGGGACTCGGATTGAGGCGCGCGTCCTGTCCGGGAACGCTCTGCTGCTGGCGTTGCGGTGTGATGTGCGAGAACCGCTTTGTAGGATCGGTGAGGGCGAGTTGATCGTCGGTCATGGTAGTTCCTTTCAGAGACACGGTGGACTCCCTCAGTATTTTCAGATTAGGGAGAGTCCCTGCAGGTTGCACGGCGAACTTCCCTTTTTTCGCCCTCTGCGGAAAGCGCCCCATTTGTGACCGTGCGTGCTAGACCTGAAGGGGTGCGAGCACGGCGCTCGCAGCGGCGAAAAGCGAGGAAGGGTTGTGGTTATGCCTGACAACAACAATTGGTCCGAGAAGCGCGAGCGTCAGTACGAGCACGTCAAAGAATCCGAGAAGGAAATGGGCAAGTCTGACGACAGGGCCGAGGAAATTGCTGCTCGCACTGTGAACAAGGAACGAGCCCGTAAGGGTGAGACCAAGGACGTCGTCGAGAACGACTGACGACGCGTTCTATCTCGCCATCAATCCCAATCATCACCGAGCATGGAGGACAAGTGTCCGAGCACTCTGCAGCACTGAAGCACCTATCGAAGGCCGGCGTATCCATCTGGCTTGACGACCTATCGCGCGAACGCCTGAACACTGGCTCGTTGGCCGCGGATGTCGCCGAGAATCACATCGTGGGCGTGACGTCGAACCCCAGCATCTTCGCCAAGTCCATCGGTGACCCGGACACGACGGACTATGACCGTCAGCTCGAGGACCTGCGCGAACGCGAGGTGACCGTAGGCGAGGCGGTACGCATGATGACCACCGCCGACGTCCGCGGGGCGTGCGATGTGTTGGGTGAGACCTACGAGCGCACCAGCGGCGTTGACGGCCGAGTGTCGATCGAGGTGAGCCCTTTCTACGCTCGCGACACCGCGAAGACCATCGCCGAGGCTCGCCAGCTGCACTGGCTGGTCGACCGACCCAACGTGCTGATCAAGATTCCCGCCACCAAGGAGGGCCTGCCGGCGATCCGCGCCGTGTTGGGCCAGGGCATCTCCGTCAACGTGACGCTCATCTTCTCCCCAGAGCGTTACAAGGAGGTCCTCGAGGCCTTCCTGCTTGGCCTGGAGGACGCGAAAGCCAACGGTCTCGACCTGTCGCTCATCGAGTCGGTTGCCTCGTTCTTCATTAGTCGCATCGACACCGAGGTGGACAATCGCCTGGGGGAGAACGGGCCGAACGCCGAGTTGCGCGGGACCGCGGGCATCGCCAGCGGCCGCCTAGCGTACGAGCACTTTGACGAGGTCATGGGCTCCGACCGCTGGAAGGCGCTCGCGGACGAAGGTGCGCACCCGCAGCGACTGCTCTGGGCATCCACGGGAGTCAAGAACCCGGACTATCCCGCCACCATGTACGTGGACGAGCTGGTGACCGAGGACGTCGTCAACACGATGCCCCAGGCCACGATCGATGCGGTTGCCGCCGCGGGCCAGGACCACTTCTCGGACACCATCAAGGGCACCTACGAGTCCGCTCACGCGGTCATGTCCGGGCTCGCCGATGCGGGAGTCGATATGGCGGAGGTCACGCAACTGCTCGAGGACCAGGGCGTCAAGAGCTTCGCGGACGCGTGGCAGGGTCTGCTCGACGGCGTCGAAGAGTCCCTCAAGGGCTAACTCACGTGTAGCGGTTCACGGTATTGCCCGAACCAAGGGAACCCTTGGGATCTAGGCGATACCGTGAACGGCGCGCGAGCGGCGCGAGATTGCGTCCACGATCACCGCAAGGAGCAGCACTGCGCCCGTGACCATGTATCGCACGGACGAGTCGAGGCTGAGCAACGTCAGGCCGCTCGAGATCGACATGATGACCACGATGCCGAGGAGCGCCGACCAGGCCGATCCGCGCCCGCCAAAGAGGCTGGTGCCGCCAATGACGGCCGCGGCGATGGCAGTCAGATTGACATCGCTGCCGCCGGAACTCTGATTCGCGGCAGCCAGGCGCGCTGCGGCGAGGATTCCTCCAAGAGCGGCGAAGGTGGTCGCCGCCATGAACACGGAGATGTAGACGCGATTGACACGGATTCCCGCGCGGCGGGCTGCCTCGACGTTGCCACCCACCGCGTACACCGAACGGCCCCACTTGGTGCGCGTCAGCATGTAGTTCGCGCACACCACGAGCATGACGAACAGCACGAACATCAGGCCAATCCCACGGTCCTTGTTCAGGTACCAGGAACCGAAACCCAGCAGGGCGAGCAGAGAAAGCGCACGGATCGCGGTCTCGGTGATGTGCATCGACCCGAGTCCCGCAGCGGCACGTCGGCGCTGTGCCCGGAACGTGACCCAGAAGTACAGGCCCGCAGCCGCGACGGCGGCAATGTAGGACACGACGTCGGGCAGGAACATCTGCTGCGCGAAGCGCACAATCCACGAGTCAAAGGGAAGGTTGATGGACCCGTCGTCGCCCAGCACCCACAATTGAAGACCGAGCACACCGAGCAAACCGGCAAGCGTGATGATGAACGTGGGGACACCGAAGCGCGTGTAGAGGAAGCCGTACACCGCACCAATCGCTGCGCCGGCAGTCAACGCGAGAAGGATCGACGCGACCACGGGCCAGTCCCATTGGACAAACGTCACCCCCAGAATCGCTGCGGCGAGGCCGCTGATTGATCCCACGGAGAGGTCGATCTGGCCGAGGAGCAGCACCAGCACGACGCCAATCGAGATGGTGCCGACCGCGGCGCACTGCAAAGCCAGGTTCACGAGGTTGGGGGCCGTGAGGAACGTGGGGTTGAGAATCTGAAAGACCACCCAGATGATGATCAGGCCGATGACCACCGGGGTCGATCCCAGATCGCCGTCGCTGAGGCGCTGCTTGAAGGCGCGCAGCGAGTCACCGATGCGCCGCTGCTTCGATGGTGCTGTCACGACGCGGTTGCTGCCGGTGGTGGGCGTCGTCATGGCTGCCGCCCTTCCGTCGAGGCCTGCGCGCGGCGACTGACGGCATTGTCGGTGGCACCGGTGATGGCGGCGATGATTTGCTCATAACTGACGTCTGGCACGCGGAACTCGCCATTGTTCTTGCCGAGTCGAAGCACCACCACGCGGTCGGCGACGGCTTGCACGTCGGCCATGTTGTGGCTGATGAGGACCACCCCGAGCCCGCTCTCTCGCAGGCGTTCGATCAGGTTGAGCACCTCCGCGGTCTGCGCTACTCCCAGAGCCGCAGTGGGCTCGTCTAGCACCACTACGGTCGGTTCTCCCACGAGCGAGCGTGCAATCGCCACTGTCTGACGCTGCCCACCGGACAACGAAGCGATGGGAGTGCGCACGGTGGGTAGCTTGGCGGAGAGTTGGCGCAGCAGAGCCCAGGCACGCTGCTCCATCTCGACCTCATCGAGGGCCATGTCACCCACCTCGCGTCCCAGGAATAGGTTCGCGACCACGTCGAGGTTGTCGCACAGCGCGAGGTCCTGAAAGACCGTGGCGATGCCGAGCTCGCGGGCATCAGCGGGGGAGTCAATCGTGACAGGTTCGCCCTGGTAGAGAATCTCTCCGGAGGTCGCGCGGTGATCCCCGGCCAGGACTTTCACGAGCGTGGTCTTGCCAGCCCCATTGTCGCCCACGACCGCCACGACCTCGCCAGCGTAGACATCAAAGTCCACGCCTTGGAGCGCCTTGACCGCGCCGAAGTTCTTGGTCACGCCGCGCAGCGAGAACAGCGGCACTTCCTCCACCACATGGAGATCTTCAATAGGCACGAGCGTCTCCCTATCCGATTCCAGCGTCGGCACACGCGGACGCGTACTCAGGGGTGCAGATTTGGTCGACGGTGTAGAAGCCGTCGGCAATCACGGTGTCCATGATGTTGCTCTTGGTGACGGCGACCGGGTCGAACAACGTCGTGCGAACTCCCTTGATGTCTTCACCCGCGCTCACCGCGCCATCAGCTAGCAACTCGAACGCCGCATCGGCGGCAGCCCGCGCCTGAGTGGGTATGGCCTTGTAGACGGTCATGTACTGATCTCCCGCAATGATGCGCTGGATGGCGGCGAGGTCGCCGTCCTGCCCGGTGACGGGCGGAAGCGGGTGAACCCCGGCGGCCTTTAACGCGGCAATCGCCCCGCCCGCGGTTCCGTCGTTCGCGGCGTAGACGCCCGCAATTCGGTCGCCGTGCTGAACTACTTGACCGGCGGCCCATTCCTGGGCCTTGTCCGGGCTCCAGTCGGGTGAGTCGTATTCCGCAATCACTGTCAGGTTTGACTCGTCGATCACAGAGTGGGCGCCGTCCTTGAAGTCCTGGGCGTTGGGGTCCGTGGGGGAGCCGTTGATCATGATGATGTCGCCGTGAGTGTCGCCGTTCGCGGCCATGCCATCCACCAGCGCGACGCCCTGCAATTCACCTACGGCCTCGCCGTTGAAGGACACGAAATAGGCGATGTCCGCCTCGGCAATCTCGCGGTCGTAGGCAATGACGGGCACGCCCCGAGCGTTGGCGGCGACGACAATGGACCTCGCCGCGGAGGAGTCCACCGCATCGAGGACGAGGACATCGATGTCCTGCGTGAGTGCAGACTCGGCCTGCTGTTGCTGCTTGGAGGCGTCGCCGTCGGCATTCGAGTAGATCAGCTCACAACTGGGGCAGACCTCCGCCAGGCGATCCTCGAACACTGGGTGGTCCACGGCCTCATAGCGGGTGGTCTTGGACTCCGGAAGCAGAAAGGCCACCCGGCCGCCGTCGCCGGAGTCGCTGTCCGTAGTACTCGGACTGCAACCGGATAGCGCGACCGCGGCGAGCCCGAGCGCCACCATGCGCGCCCCTGTTCCTCGGATGGCGCTGCCCAACGGAGTCCGGCGTGGGCGTGGTGCCCGCGGCGGTAAAGTCACTGGCGTCATGAAGCGACGGCCTTAGTGTGCGTGGTGTGGGCGCGCTGTGAGCTATCCGAAACTGCACCGTCGGTGAGCACGCTGAGTTGATCAATTGCGTAACTCACGGCGCCGAGAACCTCGGCGCGATTGCCCAACTGTCCCTGAATGACCTCGGGCGCGTTCTCCGGAGCGACCAGCAGCGACCGCTCGAGAGTGTGCCGCAGCGGGCCAAGCAGGATCTCGCCGGCGTTGGCAAGATCGCCGCTGACGACGACGCGCTCGGGATCCAGGATGTTGCAGAGGTCCGCAGTCGCCACGCCGATGCGGTGGCCTGCGTCGGCGATCGCGCGCACGAATCTGGCCTCACCGCCTACGGCACGGCTCACCACGTCCTGAAGTTTGAGGCCACGACGGTCGGAACGAAGCGGCTCGATAATGGCCGAGGCGCCCACGTACATTTCGAGGCATCCGCGCTTGCCGCAACGGCAGAGCGGTCCTTGCTCGTCGACGGTGACGTGGCCGAGTTCTCCGGCGATGCCGTGATTGCCTCGCCACACCTTGCCACCCAGCACGATGCCGGCGCCGATTCCCTCTGAGGCGTTGATATAGATCATGTCGCCACGGCGGCGGGCGGCCCCACGTCGGTACTCGGCGAGCGCGCCTAAGTTGCAGTTGTTGTCGACAAACACGCGACAGTTGAGGGCCTCGCCGAGCGACTCCGAGACATTGACACCGTCCCAGCCGCGCATGATGCCCGGGCGAGAGATCAGCCCCGTGCGCTTGTCGATGGGCGCCTCGATTGCGACACCCACAGCGAGCATTTCGCTCAGATCCGTGTCGAGCGACTCGAACATGTCCGCGAACATGCGCGCCAGGCGGCCAAGTTCGGCGTCTGCCCGGTGATCCTTGGCGAGCGGAAGGTGGTGCTCCGCGACCACCTGCTGAGCGACATCGGCTACCACCACACGAAGGTGCCGCTGGGCGATATGTACGCCGCCGACTAGGCCCAACTCGTGGGCGAGCGTGACGAACTGCGCGCGGCGACCGCTCCGCGTGGACTGAGTGGTGTTCAGGATGCCCTGCGCGGCGAGTTCCTTGACGATGTTGGACACCGATGCGGGGGACAGTCCCGTTGCGCCCACCAGTTCTACCTGCGTCAGTCCGCCGTGCAGTTTGACCGCGTCGACGATTCGCGCGCGGTTGGCCTCGCGCAACGACGTTTGTGAGCCCGGCGTTGGGCGGTTCGTGGTCACCCCGCAAGGTTACACGGGGCCACCCCACGCCCCGTGCTGGTTTCCGGCGAGGCGCCCCACCCGCGGCCGCGGGTGCGACGCGTGGACGCTAGCCGATCAGGCTGGGTTGCAGGTCGCGCAATGTGCGCTGGTGAGTCATGCGCACCACGCCGATCGCTGCGATCGCCAGTGACACGATCAGCCAGATGGCGAGCACGCCAGCGTCGCTCCATGCCGTGGTGGAACTGCCTCCGTACATCGTCTGCCGGATGCCGTCTACGGCAAAGCTCATGGGCAGGACGTGGTGCAGTGCGGCCAGTGGGCCGGGCAAGGTCTGCCAGGGGAACGTGCCGCCAGCCGTCACGAGTTGAAGCACCATCAGCACCAGGCCGAGGAACTGCCCCACGGAGCCCAGCCACACGTTGAGAGCCAGGATCATCGCCGCGAAGGTCAGTGAGGCCAGCGCCATCAGACCGTAGGTGGCGAGAGGGTTCGCGACGTCAAAGCCCAGCACCCCAGAGACGATGGCGAACAGGCCGATCATCTGTGCCGCGCCCAGCAGCCCCGGCGTGAGCCAACCGGCGGCCGTGATGCGCAAGGGCGAGTGCAGCGCGGTGATAGCGCGACGAGAGACCGGCTTAACGATCAGGAACAAGGCATAGATACCGATCCAGGCGGCCAGCGAAATAAAGAACGGAGCGAGCCCGGCGCCATAATTACCCGCGGTGGTCACCGTGGTGTTTTCCAGATCAACGGGGTTGGCGATGGTTTCCGCCTGGTCCGCACGAAGCTCCGGTGAGGAGTCAGGGATTTGCGTGACACCGTCGTCGAGCCCGTCTCGCAGTGACGCGGCACCGTCGTGAAGTTTCGCGATGCCGGCGGCCAGGTCAGAGGCTCCGTCGGCGGCGTCGGAGACTCCCGAAGACAGTGTGGAAGCGCCAGTGGCCGTCTCCGTGGCGCCATCCCGCAACGTGGCGCTGCCCACGGCGGCCTCGTCGGCGCCGTCCCTCAACGCAGCGCCGCCGTCGGCCGCCTGAGACGCTCCGTCGCGCAGTTCCCAGCTGCCCGCGGCGGCCTCTCGTGCGCCGGCGGCGAGCTGGTCAACCTGGCCGGCGAGGGCCTGGACCTTGGCGTTGCCGTCCTTGATCTTTGCGCCCAACGGGTCGATCGCGGCGAGCACGTTGTCGATCTGATCCTGGGTGAGGCCCTGAGCCGCGAGCTCGTCGGCGATTGCCTGGCGTGCCTGCGGTAGTTCGGCGACGGCTGCGTCGGCCTTAGCCGCAGCATCGTCCGCCTTGGTGGCGAGCAGAGTGTTGCCGTCGGCCACTTTCTGAATGCCGTCCGCGAGCGTGGAGGCCCCGTTCGACAACTTCTGGTTGGCCTCAGCGAGAGCTTTCGCGCCGTCCGCTAGGGCGTCGTTCGCGTCGGCGAGTGTCCTCGCCCCGGCGGCTAGATCGTCCGTGGCTCCCGCGAGCGTGGTCGCGCCGTCGGACAAGGTGGAGGTCCCCTCAGCGAGTTGCTGGGAGCCCGCCTCCGCGTCATCGCTGCCGTCGACCAATTGCGTAGCGCCGTCCGCGGCTTCCATGAGCTGACCGCGGATATCCGACAGGCCCAGCAGGAACTGGTTAGCGGCCTCTTCGTTGACCTTCTGCACGATCGATACTCGGATTGCCTCCGCTGCCTGCTCGCCGATGCTAGAAGCGAGGTATGCGTTTGTGTCGTTGGTGGTGAGGACCACCTGAGCCTGGTGGGGGTCGTCCGTCGACGCTGAGGCGAGCGAGGACGAGAAGTCGCTCGGGAAGGTCACTGAGAAGTCGTAGGTGGCACCGTCGACGCCGGTGGTGGCGTCCGCCGTGTCGACGATGTGCCAGTCGAAGCGACCATCGTCGACCAATTGCTGCGCGACCTCCTGGCCGTAGTCGCGCTCGGCGCCGTCGACGCTTGCGCCGGTGTCCTCGACCACGATCGCTGCGGGTACCTGATCCAGTCGCGCGTACGGGTCCTGATTGGCCCACAGGTACAGGCCGCCGTAGAGGATGGGCACGCACATGAGTGCAAAAAGGGCGATCACTGCCATAGGGCTGGAGGTCAGGCGCCGCA
The DNA here is from genome assembly GCF_000975135.1 of Demequina aurantiaca. Lineage (GTDB taxonomy): Bacteria > Actinomycetota > Actinomycetes > Actinomycetales > Demequinaceae > Demequina > Demequina aurantiaca. The sequence continues at coordinate 1,845,633 of NZ_BBRF01000001.1, forward strand.
CTTCTGCGGTCACCATCTGGGGGATCTTGACGTGGAACTTCACGCTTCTCTTTCCTTGTTCGAGTCCGAAACTCCCAGAGCTGCGGCCGATGCGGCGCCGGCGACGACGGCTACGGCAAGCCCACGCTCGGCGAGGTCGAGCGCGGTGTCCCACCATTCGGTGGGGCTTCCACCGTGGCGGTCGGGGGAGACGATGATGAGTCCGTCAACCTCGGCGCGCAACGTCGCGAGCTCGGTGAGCAGGCGCACGCGGTGGCGCGGTGGGACAGTGGAGATGGAGTCTTTGGCGTACTCGGCGAGGTCGATTCCGGCGAGCAACCGGCGGACGGCCGCTCGGTTGGACGGGAGGCCGGCGAACATGAGCTCCTCGGCGGTGACGCCAGCGACGGTGACGTTGGGCGCCGGCTCACAGGCATCAGGCGCGTCGACGAGCGCGACGCGGCGACGGATGTTGGACCAGTCTGAGGGGACGTCGTCGAGGGTGACGGTACCGGAGGCAGGACGCATGCGGCCCGATGCGATGAGACCCACGATCGTCGGTCTGCGCTCGGTCTCCGCGAGGATGAACGTCACGCTGCCGGATTCGATGGTGGCGGTGACCGCGTCGACCGCGCCGTGCCCCTCGCCTTTCGTGACGCTGTCGAGGGCGAGGATCATGACCTGGCACCGACACTCACGTGCAGGATGGGGTGTTTATCGATGAGCTTCTCCGCGCCGCGCCAGCTCATGCCGGCCGTGCTGAGCGCGCTGAGGATCACCAAGCGGTGTCCGCGCTGAAGGCTCATCCGGGCCCGGGTCGCCTCGTCGAGGACTGCGAGGGCTCCACCCTCGATCAGTCGCGCGAGTGTCTTTGGCGGGATGTCCGAGCGAATGTCGTTGTCGCGGACGCCTCGCTCAATGGTGTGCTCGAGTCGTGAGCGTAGCGGGGCGAGGGCCGCGGCGACCTGCCTGCGGTGCGGGCCCCGGAGTGCAAAGTTGGCGAGCGCGCGAGCGTGCTCTACCTCGGCCCAGAGCGTGGCTCCCAGCAGCGCCAACTCCACCAGCGCGTCCGGGTGCTCGACCTGCGCCACCGAAGCGGCGATGCGTGACGCGCCACGCGTCAGGGTCTGCTCGACAATCTCGTCGCGGCCGGAGAAGTGTCCGTACACGGCGCGACGGCTCAGCGAGGCAGCGGCAGCTATGTCGTCCACGGAGGCGTCGGGATTAATGGAGAGTACCGCCGCGGCGGCAACCAGGATGAGCTCGCGGTTTTCGGCAGCGTCGCGGCGCTGTGGGCGATCAATAATGGCGGGAGCGGTCATATCGCCATTCTATAACTTGCACAGCAATGTGCAAGTTATATTTCGATTGGCACGCTACCACTCCCGTGTCGCATACGGCGCAGCGCGCTTCGCGATGCCCATCTCACGCTACCGCCGATGCCTCGATGGCGCATGGGCCCCGTGGGTCGGTGTTAAATTGTTCGGTATGCCGAACTTTGACGACGTGCCGCTGCCCGAGAGGGCCGCCGTCGTCAGCGAGGCATCGGAATTCGAACGAGCATCGGCCGCTCGAAAGGGGAAGCCGGAGCGCGGCTTGTGGCGGCTGCTCGGCCCCGCCTTCGTGGCGGCCGTCGCGTACGTGGACCCGGGCAATGTCGCCGCGAACCTCACCGCAGGAGCCAACTACGGATACCTGCTGGTGTGGGTGCTCGTGGCCTCGAACGCCATGGCGGTCCTCATTCAGTACCTGTCTGCGAAGCTGGGGCTTGTCACGGGCAAGTCACTGCCAGAGCTGTTGGGAATCCGCCTGCGCACGGGTAGCCGGCGTGTCTATTGGCTTCAGGCGGAGGTGATTGCGGCCGCCACCGACGTTGCCGAGGTGATCGGCGGGGCGATTGCGCTGAACCTGCTGTTCTCCATCCCGCTGTGGTGGGGCGGACTCATCACCGGCGCCATCTCGATGGTGCTGCTCGCCATCCACAGCAGGCGCGGGCAGCAGCCTTTCGAGTTCGTCATCATCGGCATGCTCGCGGTGATCGCCTTCGGCTTCCTCGCCGGTCTTTTTGTCTCCGACGTGAGTTGGGCCGATGCTGCTGCAGGCCTCGTGCCTCGCTTTCAGGGTTCGGAGACCGTGCTCCTAGCGGCGTCGATGCTCGGAGCAACCGTCATGCCGCACGCGATCTACTTGCACTCCGCTCTCGCGCGCGACCGACATCGTCCACAAGGCGTGCCTGAGGAGCCCGTCCATGAGGACCACCAGCTCACGCGGCGCCTACTGAAGGCCAACCGTTGGGACGTAGGTGTGTCGCTCATCATCGCTGGTTCGGTGAATATCGCGATGCTGTTGCTTGCCGCGGCGAGCCTGCGAGGAGTGGCGGGCACTGACACGATTGAGGGGGCGCACGCTGCCATTCAGAGCGCGCTTGGCCCCGGCATTGCCATCATCTTCGCGGTTGGGTTGCTCGCCTCGGGTCTGGCTGCAACCTCCGTAGGGGCGTACGCGGGTGCGGTGATCATGGGAGGCCTCATTCAGAAGCGTATTCCGCTGCTGGTGCGCCGCCTGGTCACCCTGATTCCGGCCCTGATCCTGCTCGCGTTGGGGGCCAACCCCACGTGGGCGCTGGTGATGTCTCAGGTTGTGCTGAGTCTCGGCATACCGTTCGCGCTGATTCCGCTGGTGCGTCTCACCGGTAGCCGCGCAGTGATGGGGCGGTTCGTGAATCCGCGGGCCACCCAGGCCATCGCTTGGACTGTCGTTGCACTGATCGTGGCGCTCAATGTCGCGCTTGTTGTGATCACCTTCGCGGGTTAGCGCGTCGGGGGAGGCGGATTACGTCTGTACGACCCAGACCGCGTCCGCGTCCTCCGCGCTCAGGTTCAGGATCCTGCCATTCACCTCGACCTGCATCGCACAGGTGGCATCTGAGTGCATCACCACGTCAACCGTGGCATCGAGCACCAGACCCTGGGCGGCAAAGTCCCGTAGACGCTCGGGATCCGCGTCAGAGATGCGAGCCACCACGGCGGTATCGCCGATGACCACGCTCGACAGCGGGAAGGCGTCGGGCAGATGCGGTGCGCCCGCTGCTGAGGGGATGGGGTCGCCGTGTGGGTCTCGGGTGGGGTGACCTAGTCGGGCGTCGATGGCGTCGAGCAGGCGGTCGGACACGGCGTGTTCGAGCACTTCAGCCTCCTCGTGAACCTCGTCCCAGTCGTAGCCAAACTCACGCACCAGGTACGTCTCCATGAGTCGGTGGCGGCGCACCATCGACACGGCATGCGCGCTGCCGAGCTCGGTCAGTTGCACTGCGCCGTAGGGCGAGTGCTCGGCGAAGCCGTTCTCGACGAGTTTTTTCACGCCGTCCGATGCGGTGGACGTGCGGATCCCTAGGCGTTCGGCAATGGCGGTGACGGTGACGCCCTCGTTCGACCATTCGCCCAGCGACCAGATGGCTTTCAGGTAGTCCTGGGTGGCAGAGGTGAGATTGGTGACGGACACGCGCGGTTAGTCCCTGGGCGCGTGGGGTGAGTCGCCCAGGAAGGCGGCGGTGGCTTGCTCATAGCGGTCGATGAGCTGATCCCAGCGTGCGTTGGTCTCCGCATCGACGGTGAGTCGGGACGGGTCCGCACGGTGCCACGCGATGGACTCGTGAATGCCGTCCTTGAAGCGTCGGGTGGGGTTGAAATCGGGGACGATGGCGCGCAGCTTGGACGTATCGAACACGCCCGCGTTCGCCTTGTCGCCTAGCAGGGGACCCTCGAACGCCTCCGGGTCGTACTGCGCGAGCAGGGTGCTCGGGATGAAGACCGACTGTGCGGCAACTGCCTCAGCGGAGACTCCCACGGCAGCGCCCACGTACTCGTGGATCTGATTCCACGTCAGCACGTCATCGGACGTGATCGTGAAGTCCTCCCCCAGGGCTTTGGGGTTACCGAGCAGCCCCACCAGGCCCACCGCGAAGTCCCGGTGGTCGGTGAGGGTCCACAGCGACGTTCCATCACCGTGGACGATGAACTTCTTTCCGCTCTCAATGCGGTCCACTGCCGTCCACGGTGCGTCCCAGGCGGCGATCGCAAGCGGAATCTCTGAGTATCCGTAGGTGTGCGAGGGGCGCACGATCGTGAACGGGAAGTTGGACTCGCGTCCAGCCTCGCGCAACACTGCCTCAATCGCGGCCTTGTCGCGGCTGTATTGCCAGAAGGGGTTGACCAGCGGCACCTGCTCAGTGGTCACGAAGTGCTCGGGTGGGGTCTGGTACGCGGATGCCGAGGAGATGAAGACGTACTGGTCGGTGAGATCAGCGAACGTCTCAACGTCCTGGCGCGCGTGGTCGGGGGTGAAACAGATCCATTGGACAACAGCGTCGTAGCGTCCGTGAGCCTCGACGTCCGCACGCAACACCTCGCGCAGGGCGTCAACATCGTGAATGTCCGCATGCAGGACACGCGCGCCGGCGGGAGCGTCGGCCTTGGCCGATTGGCCACGGTTGACCAGGGTGAGGTCCATTCCGCGTTCGACGGCAAGGGGGGAGCAGGCGGAGGAGATGAGTCCCGTTCCGCCAATGAAAAGTACGCGCATGGGGTGCCTCCGGGGCTAGTTGCAGTGAAGTTCTTCGGCCGCCGACAGGACCTTGCCCGCCTCAGTGATGTCGTCGGACAGCGCGGAGCCTTGGTCGTTGAGGTCTCCGAGCGTCGCGGTGAAGTCGTCGACGTCGTTCGCATTGGTGCTGGCTATTGCCATCTGTTGAAAGACATCGAGCATCTCAAGGTAGGTGCCGAGCGCATCGGCGATCTCCTCGTCGGGCGCCGTATCCCTGGCGGTCTGAAACTGAGTGCCCACGTCAGCGACGGTCTCTTGCGCCTCGGCTCCCCACGCGTTCAACGCGGTGAAGTCACCCTGACCCGCGGCAGTGAGGGCGTCCTGGTCGGGGACGAGCCCGTCAATCTGCTCGGTTTGCGCCTCCAGGCTGCGGCTGGTGTCGCAGAAGTCCTTGTACTGGGAGTCTTCGCTAGAGCACCCTGCAAGAAGCACTGCGCCGACCAGCACCGCGGCACCTGCGCGAAGGGTGCGCGGACGGATGAACTGTGCTGCGGGGAATCTGCTTCTCATGAGCCAACCCTAAGGCGCGGTGAATCGGTGGGCAACACACTCAGGTGCGGGGTCACACCAGGGTGCGTGCGACGCCTACCAGGGCGAGCACGATCGCGAGCACGGCGATGCCACGAGCGGTGCGGGCGCGAGACTCGATCTTGGGGTCCACGCCCTCGACCGACGCACGCTTGACGAAGTAAAACGTGCCGGCAGCCTCGACGAGCACCATGGCGCCCAGGAGGAGTGCCAACGTGGACATCAATACGGCGCCCACCCCCAGCACCACACCCATGATGCTGAGCCTGATGGCCACCATTGCGAATTTCGACGATTCGGCGTTCAGTGCGGAGTCTTGTGATTCGGGTGAGCTCATGGCCGACATCCTACGAGGTGAGGTTCTGCACCACTCCTACCGCGCCGAGCACGATGCCGATGGAGGCGAAGGCGACCGCTGTCTGCCGCCACTTGCGGTCGCGCGCACGCACCTCATTCGCGGCGTCGTCGCCATTGACCGGGTTGCCTCGCCAGGCGAACACCAGCCCCGCCGCGCCCATCGCGATGGCGGCTGCGCCGAGCACATGCTGTGACAGTGAGATGATCCCGAATACCATCGCAATGATGCTGAAGGCGTACCCGCCGTCGGCCGCCTGACGTGACTTCTTGATGGCGTTGGTCGCCGCTTGGTTGCCGCCGGCTGGTTCGTTGCTCATATGCCCACGCTAAGGGTGGCCCGGGGCCGTCGCAACACCGGCGCGGACGCCCGACCGTCGAGCTTGCGTCGTGTTGATCTAGTAGACGTCGCGACAGAGCATGACGACGCGTACGGTGCCGCCCTTGGTCTCGCGCTCCTCGAGCTGGCGGAAGCCGAGCTTCTCATGGAACGCGATGGAGCCAGGGTTGGGGGGACGCACGTTGACCTCGGCCGCGATCTCAGAGGCCCCGCGCTCGCGGGCACGCTCAAAGACGGACTCGTACAGAGCGCGTCCGATGCCGGTTCCCTTGGCGCCAGGGCCGACCACGATGCGGTCGATGTATTGATGGCGCACGCCGCGACCCTCGAACCACGCGTAGTTCTCCGACTCGTACGGCTGTCCTCCACCCAGGCTCAGCAGAAATGCATTCACCTTGCCGTCGCGGTCCATCGCGACCAATGCGACGTCGCACATGGCGAGCAGGGTGGTGACTTCGCTCTCCTCCAGAACGTTCACTGCCGGGGCAGCATCGTTGTTGAGTGCGGTCACCGCGGGGACGTCGGTCTCGCGCATCACGCGCAGTCGGAGGTTTTGCATGTCAACAGTGTGCCTGGTCTTTGTCACGAATGTGTGACTAGCGAAGGTCATTTTGATGTCGGGCCACGCCGCAGGCTACTCGCAATTTCATGCAAACCACTGTATGTTTATGCACATGACGATTTCAGTCGCAGTATCAGGCGCCTCCGGCTACGTCGGCGGCGAAGTCCTCAGAGTATTCAGTGCGCACCCGGATGTCGAGTTCGGTGCGCTCACCGCACACTCGAGTGCTGGTGACGCCGTTGGCGTTCATCAACCTCACTTGCGCCCGCTCGCGGAGCGCACCCTGGTGCCCACCACGGCAGAGAACCTTGCCGGGCACGACGTGGTGGTGCTCGCCCTGCCGCACGGCGCATCGGGCGACATTGCCGCACAACTTCCGCCAGAAACCCTGGTGATCGATTGCGGTGCAGACCACCGCCTCGCCAGCGCCGATGCCTGGGCTGAGTACTACGGCGGCGACCACTCGGGCACCTGGCCGTACGGCATGCCCGAACTCATCACCGCGGCCGGCCACCAGCGCGACGTGCTCCTCGGCACCAAGCGCATCGCCGTTCCCGGATGCAACGTCACCGCCGTGACCCTCGGCCTTCAGCCTGGTGTTGCCGCCGGCCTGATCGACCCCACCAACATCGTCGCTACGCTCGCCGTCGGCTACTCCGGCGCGGGCAAGAAGCTCGCCACCAACCTGCTCGCGTCCGAGGGACTCGGTGCGGCCAGCCCCTACGCAGTAGGCGGCACGCACCGTCATATTCCTGAGATCGTTCAGAACCTCAACGTGGCCGGCGCGGACGATGTGCGTCTCAGCTTCACGCCCGTCCTCGTGCCGATGGCCCGCGGGATTCTTGCGACCATCACGGCCCCTCTCGCCGAGGGCGCCGATGCGGATGCGGTGCGCAGCGCCTGGGAGGCCGCCTACGCGGACGAGCCATTCGTACACCTGCTGCCCGAGGGCCAGTGGCCCACGACCGCCGCGACCCTGGGAGCCAACACTGCACTCGTGCAGGTCACGGTCGACAAGAAGGCGGGCAAGGTGGTGGTCATCGCCGCGATCGACAACCTCGTCAAGGGCACCGCGGGCGCCGCGCTGCAGTCAATGAATATTGCGCTTGGCCTGCCGGAGACCACCGGACTGACCACGATTGGAGTCGCACCATGAGCGTGACCTATGCACAGGGTTTCGAGGCTGCAGGCGTGGTCGCCGCCCTCAAGTCCACCGGGGCCAAGGATGTCGCGCTCGTGGTCAACACCGGACCCACCAAGGTGGGTGCGGGAGTATTCACCACCAATCGTGTCTTCGCCGCTCCCATCGCGTGGTCGCGCGAGGTCATCGCCGACGGCCGCATCGATGCCGTCATCCTCAACTCGGGTGGCGCGAACGCGGCGACCGGACCTGAGGGATTTATCGACACGCACCGCACCGCGGAGCACACCTCAGAGGCGCTCCAGGCCGCTGGTCATGACGTGTCTGCCACCGACGTGGCGGTGTGCTCCACCGGACTCATTGGTGTGCGCCTACCCATGGACAAGCTGCTCGGCGGCGTCGACCAGAGCGTCGCGGACCTCTCCGCCACGGGTGGGGACGATGCTGCACACGCGATCATGACCACCGACTCCGTGCCCAAGCTCGCCACCGCAGACGGTGCCGGCTGGGTCGTAGGTGGCATGGCTAAGGGTGCCGGCATGCTCGCGCCCGGCATGGCCACGATGTTGTGCGTCGTCACGACAGATGCCGCGATTGATTCCGACGTCGCCCAGGCCGCGCTCAACCGCGCGGTCGCGACCACCTTGAACCGGGTCGACTCGGACGGATGCATGTCGACCAACGACACCGTGTTGTTGCTCGCGTCCGGCGCATCGGGCGTCACGCCCACGGCGGAGGAGTTTCAGGCCGCACTGACCGATGTGTGTGCGCAGTTGTCACGCGGACTGGTCGCCGATGCTGAGGGCGCCAAGCACGATATCTCGGTGACCGTCACAAACGCGAGTTCGGAGGACGCAGCGGAGCAGGTCGCGCGTGCCATCACCCGCTCGAACCTGTTCAAGACCGCGATCTTTGGCAACGACCCCAACTGGGGTCGCATCATTTCCGCCGCGGGAACGGTCCCCGAGGATGTCGCCCCGTTCGACGCAACCAACCTCGACGTCCACGTCAACGGCATCCACGTGTGCCGCGCCTCCGGCGTGGGAGACGACCGCGACCTGGTCGACCTCACCGGCCGCGAGGTGTTCGTGGTGCTCGACCTGCACGCAGGCGACGCCCAGGCCACCATCTGGACCAACGACCTTACCCATGACTACGTCCACGAGAACAGTGCATATTCATCATGAGCCATGACTTTGAACTTCCCGACCTGAGCGCCAACCAGAAGGTGGGCGTCCTCATCGACGCCATGCCCTGGATCGAGACGTACAAGGGCGCCACCGTCGTCATCAAATACGGCGGCAACGCCATGATCGACGACGAACTCAAGCGTGCCTTTGCCCAGGATGTAGTTCACCTGCGCCTACTCGGTCTGTACCCCGTCGTCGTGCACGGCGGCGGCCCGCAGATCTCCGAGATGCTCACCAAGCTGGGCATCGAGTCAGAGTTCCGCGGGGGCCTGCGCGTCACCACGCCCGAGGCCATGGACGTGGTGCGCATGGTGCTCACCGGCTCCGTGTCGCGCGAGCTCGTGGGGCTCATTAATGACCACGGCCCGCTGGCCGTCGGCCTCTCGGGCGAAGACGCCGGCCTACTCCAGGCGAAGCGTCGTAAGGCAACCGTCGACGGCGAGCCCGTGGACGTGGGCCTGGTGGGAGACGTCGTCAAGGTCAACCCGGCCGCGGTCGAGGACATCATCCACGCCGGACGCATCCCCGTGGTTTCTACGGTCGCGCCCGACGTCGACGACCCCACTACGGTGCTGAACGTGAACGCCGACACCGCGGCTGCCGCAATCGCGGTGGCGTTGCGGGCGCGCAAACTCATCATGCTGACCGACGTGGAGGGCCTGTACGCGAACTGGCCGGACCGCACCTCACTGGTGCGCCGGATCCACGCGACCGATGTCGAGAACCTGCTGCCGAGCCTCGCGTCGGGCATGGTGCCCAAGATGGAAGCATGCCTCCGGGCAGTGCGTGGCGGCGTCTCTCACGCGCACATCATTGATGGCCGCGAGTCGCACTCGATCCTGACGGAGATCTTCACCAGCTCGGGAGTCGGCACCCTCGTGCGTCCCGACGACGTCGAACTGTGGGCATCATGAGCGCGCAGCCTCCCTACGAGCACGGTGGCGCCGGCCTCGACAGGGGTGCGGCGGAACTGCAGCGCTACAGCCACGCGCTGATGGCTACGTACGGCCAGCCGATGCGCGTGATTGAGCGCGGCGAGGGCAGTTACGTCTGGGATGCGGACGGCAACAAGTACCTGGACCTGCTGGGCGGCATCGCCGTCAACACGCTCGGTCACGCCCACCCCGCGTGGGTGGCGGCGATCACGCAGCAGGCGCAGACGCTCGCGCACACCTCGAACTTCTTCGCAACCAAGCCGCAGATCGAGCTGGCCGAGAAGCTGCTCGACCTTGCGAACGCCCCCACGGGTTCGCGCGTGTTCTTTTCCAACTCTGGCGCCGAGGCCAACGAGGCGGCGTTCAAGATGGCGCGGCGCACGGGCAAGGGCACGATCATTGCCCTGGAGGGTAGCTTCCACGGTCGCACCATGGGCGCTCTCGCTATGACGCACAAGCCCGCGATTCGCGAGCCGTTTGAGCCGATGCCGGGTGGCGTCGTCTTTGTGCCCGCCGGAGACGTCGAGGCGCTTCGTGCGGCCGCGACCCAAGCGGGCGATGACTTGGCCGCGATCATCCTCGAACCCATTCAGGGTGAGGCCGGGGTGCGTCCGCTGACGCATGGCTTCATGGCGGCGGCTCGGGTGTTCACGGCGCGCCACGACGCGTTGCTCATCATTGACGAGATTCAGACCGGCGTCGCCCGTACCGGTGCGTGGTTCGCCCACCAGTTGCACGGCATCACACCTGACGTCATGACCCTCGCCAAGGGCCTTGGCGGTGGCTTCCCGATGGGCGCGGTCATCGCGTACGGCGAGCGTGCTGGCAATCTACTCACCAAGGGCGACCACGGCACCACGTTCGGTGGAAATGCGCTGGGCGCTGCCGTCGCTTTGGCAACCCTGCGCACCGTCGAGGACGATGGCTTGATCGCGAACGTGAAGTCCGTAGGGGAGCACCTGCGTACCTCGCTGGGTGCGGTTCCCGGGGTCAAGGAGGTTCGTGGTGAGGGACTGTTGCTCGGCATCGGCCTGGCCGCTCCCGTGAGCGCGGAGATCGCGACCGCGGCCGTCGAGGCGGGCTTCATTATCAATCCGCCGTCGCCGGACACCATCCGTCTGGCGCCCGCGCTGAACTTGACCACCGCTGAGGCGGACACCTTCATCGATTGGTTCACCAACTACGTCAGCAAGCACCCGATTGAGGTGACAGCTGTCGAGGCGACGCCGACCTCCGAGGACGCGCAAGAACAGGAGAGCGAGCGTGACTAAGCACTTCCTGAGGGATGACGACCTCACCCCCGCGCAGCAGCGGGAGGTCCTGCAACTCGCCCTCGACTTCCGCCAGGACCGGTTCGTCAAGCAGCCATTCCTCGGGCCCAAGGCCGTCGCGGTGATCTTCGACAAGCCGTCCACGCGTACTCGGGTGTCCTTCGCGGCGGGCATTGCTGAACTCGGCGGCTACCCGCTGGTCATCGACGCGCTCACCTCACAGCTCGGACGGGGCGAGTCGATCGCGGACACCGCGAGAGTGCTCGACCGTCAGGTGAGCGCGATCGTTTGGCGCACCTTCGGCCAGGAGCGGCTTGAGGAGATGGCCGCATACTCGTCCGTGCCCGTGGTCAATGCCCTGACGGACCTGTTTCACCCGTGCCAGATTCTGGCCGACTTTGCGGCGATCGCCGACGAACGCGGCTCGGTGGGCGCTCTGGCCGGCCTCGACTTCGCCTATGTGGGCGACGGTGCCAACAACATGGCGCACTCCTATCTCCTCGGCGGCGCGACCGCCGGCATGCACGTGCGCATCGGCACTCCGGAGGGCTATCTGCCCCACCCGGAGGTCGTCGCCAAGGCGGAACTCATCGCGGACTCGACGGGCGGCTCGGTGCTCGTCACCCACAGTCACGACGAGGCCGTGCGTGGCGCGGACGCCGTGGCCACGGACACCTGGATCTCCATGGGCGACGAAGCACAGACTGACCAGCGCTCCACAGTGTTCGCGGACTTCCAGGTCAATGCGGCGTCTCTCGAACTCGCGGCACCCGGCGCACACGTCCTGCACTGCCTGCCGGCCTACCGGGGCAAGGAGATCTCAGCGGACGCCATCGATGGCGACCAGAGCATCGTCTGGCTGGAGGCGGAATACCGCCTGCACGCGCAGAAGGCGCTGCTCACTTGGCTGGGGGAGCAGTGAATCCGTTGACCAAGATTCCCGCCACCAAGGCCGCACGCCAGGCGCTGATCCGGCGCCTGATCGAGTCGGAGCCTATTCGTTCGCAGGGCGACCTGGCAGCCCGACTTGAGGCCGCGGACATTTCCGTGACTCAGGCCACGCTGTCGCGCGACCTCGTGGACATCGGCGCGGTTAAGGTGCGGGCCATGGCCGGGGGACACGTCTACGCGGTGGGGGAAAGCGGCGAGGCCTCCGAGAGCTCGGACCAGCGCCTGTCGCGGCTGTGCAGCGAGTTGCTGTTCAGCGCCGATGGCTCCGCGAACCTCACTGTGATCCGTACGCCCTCGGGCGCCGCGCAATACCTGGCGAGCGCGATCGACGGCCACGACGACCTCGACATTGTCGGCACCGTTGCAGGCGACGACACCGTGATGGTGATCTCCCGCGACCCTCACGGCGGGCTTGCGCTCGCCCAACGATTCCTCGACCGAGCATCGGGCACGCTGCACTAGACACGCATCGGGCCCGCACAAAACCGGCCGCTACCGGCCCCGCAAGACTTCCCAAACGAACATCTGAACGAACGACTTAAGAAGAGGTAATTGACATGACTGAACGGATTGTGCTGGCTTACTCAGGCGGCTTGGACACCTCGGTGGCCATCGGCTGGATCGCCGATGCGACGGGCGCCGAAGTGATCGCCGTCGCCGTCGACGTGGGACAGGGCGGCGAGGACCTCGAGGTCATCCGTCAGCGCGCGCTGGACTGTGGTGCGGTGGAGGCCTACGTGGCCGACGCCCGCGACGAGTTCGCCGAGCAGTACTGCATGCCCGCACTCAAGGCGAACGCGCTCTACCACGACAAGTACCCGCTGGTCTCGGCGCTGTCGCGTCCCGCAATCGTGTCGCACCTCGTCAAGGCAGCTCGCGAGTTCGGTGCCACCACCGTGTCGCACGGCTGCACCGGCAAGGGCAACGACCAGGTTCGCTTCGAGGTGGGCATCACCTCGCTGGCTCCCGACCTCAAGTGCATCGCGCCCGTGCGTGACCTCGCCCTGACGCGTGACCGCGCCATTGAATACGCGGAGAAGCACAACCTGCCGATCGTGACCACGAAGAAGAACCCGTTCTCGATTGACCAGAACGTGTGGGGACGCGCCGTGGAGACCGGATTCCTTGAGGACATCTGGAACGCACCCACCAAGGACGTCTACGAGTACACCGACGACCCCGCGTTCCCGCCCGTCCCCGACGAGGTTGTCATCACGTTCCGTGAGGGCATCCCGGTCGCGATCGACGGCCAGAAGGTCACCCCGCTGCAGGCCATCGAGCAGCTCAACCAGCGTGCCGGTGCCCAGGGTGTGGGCCGCATCGACATCGTCGAGGACCGTCTTGTGGGCATCAAGTCCCGCGAGGTCTACGAGGCTCCCGGCGCCATCGCGCTTATTGAGGCTCACCGCGAGCTGGAGAACGTATGCCTCGAGCGCGACCAGGCACGCTTCAAGCGCACCATCTCCGACCGCTGGACCGACTTGGTCTACGAAGGCATGTGGTCGTCTCCGCTGAAGGACTCGCTCGACGCGTTCATCAACGACACCCAGCAGTACGTGAACGGCGACATTCGCATGGACCTGCACGGCGGCAAGGCCGTCGTGACCGGCCGTCGCTCGGACACCGGCCTGTACGACTTCAACCTGGCGACCTACGATGAAGGCGACGCGTTCGACCAGAGCGCCGCGCGCGGCTTCATCGAGATCTATGGTCTCGCGGCCAAGCAGGCGGCGGCACGCCAGAACCGCCTGAAGGGATAGTCATGGCAGAGCAGTCCGGCACCACCGAGGGCGATAGCGCAACGAACGAGGGGGCGCTGTGGGGAGGCCGTTTCGAGGACGGTCCCGCAGCAGCACTCGCCGCTCTGAGCAAGTCGACTCACTTTGATTGGCGTTACGCGGACGAGGACCTGATTGGGTCCATTGCCCACGCGCACGCGCTGGAGAAGGCCGGGCTGCTCAGCCCGCAGGAAACCACGGACATGGTCGCTGGACTCGAGTCGCTCCGGGAGGAGGTCCGCGAGGGCAGGGCGCTGGTCAGCGCCAGCGACGAGGACGTGCACGGGGCACTCGAGCGCATGCTGCTGGTGGAGGTGGGCAACGACCTGGGTGGCAAGTTGCGCGCTGGTCGCTCTCGCAACGACCAGATCGCTACGCTGCCGCGCATGTACCTGCGCCGCCACGCGCGGCTGATTGGCTCACAGGTGCTCGACGTGGTGGACGCGCTACTCGAGCAGGCCGACCGTCACATCGACGACCCGATGCCGGGACGCACGCACTTCCAGCACGCTCAGCCCGTCACCTTGGGTCACCATCTACTCGCACACGCGTGGCCGCTGCTGCGCGACGTCGAGCGACTGACCGACTGGGACGCGCGCGCTGCGTACTCGCCTTACGGTGCCGGCGCGCTGGCGGGCTCGACGTTGGGTCTCGACCCCGCGGCCGTCGCCACCGAGCTGGGCTTCGAGGGCCCCATGGAGAACTCGATCGACGCGACCGCGTCGCGCGACGTCATGGCGGAGTTCGCCTGGGTGACGACGATGATCGGCATCGACCTGTCCCGCATCTCGGAGGAGGTCATCGCGTGGGCGACTGTGGAGTTTGGCTTTGCGAAGCTTGACGACGCGTACTCGACCGGCTCGTCGATCATGCCGCAGAAGAAGAACCCCGACATCGCGGAGCTCGCGCGCGGCAAGGCGGGGCGCCTTATTGGCGATCTCACCGGGCTGTTGGCCACGCTCAAGGGACTGCCGCTCGCGTACAACCGCGACATCCAGGAGGTTCACGAGCCGGTGTTCGACGCCGTCGACACGCTCGAAGTGCTGCTCCCGGCGTTCTCCGGCATGGTGCGTACGCTGCGGTTCCAGACCGATCGCATGGCCGAACTCGCTCCCGCTGGCTTCTCGCTCGCGACCGATATCGCCGAGTGGCTCGTCAAGCAGGGGGTCCCGTTCCGAGAGGCTCACGAGGTCGCCGGCGCGTGCGTGCGCCTGTGTGAGAAGCGCGACAAGGAACTTCACGAGATGACCCCGCAGGAGCTGTCGGCGATCTCGCCGCACCTCAACGAGGGCGTACTCGAGGTGCTGACCGTCGATGGCTCGCTCGCGGCACGCGACGGTGTGGGCGGAACTGCACCGGCTCGCGTGATCGAGCAGGGCAAATCCGCTCGAGCCCGTGTGAAGCACTTCCGTCCCTGGACTAAGCCCGCATCTGAGTAGGTAAAGGCGTTGATGGCGGCACCCAGTCCGCGGACTGGGCGCCGCCGTTACACCCGCTGCGCTCACCCTAGAAAGCTCCGGGAAATTGCGGTGGTCTAGGCCTCCTACGTTCAGCTGGTGGTTGAAATTCGGGGGTCTGGGCGTCCTGCGTTCACCTGGTGGTTGGCCTGCGCTCGCCGCTGGACCCGGACGGCTCGCATCTCCGACACAATGGACACGTGACCTACCTCGACGCAAGTCTCAGCCGGCTTCCCCAGATGCTCGAGGACGTCGAGCGCATCATTCAGTTCGAGTCGCCGTCCGACGACCACGCCGCGGTGGCCCGCAGCGCCGAACTCGTCGCCGACATCCTGGGCGCCCCTCTCGCGTTGGCCGGCATCCACGCCACGGCGGATTCGATCGTGATCGACGGCGTCACCCACCTGCGTTGGCGCGTTGGCTCCGGCCGCCGCCGCGTGCTGTTGCTTGGGCACCACGACACCGTGTGGCCCCACGGCACCCTCGACACAATCCCGTTTGGCATTCGTGACGGCGTCCTACGTGGGCCCGGCTGCTTCGACATGGCCATCGGGCTGGTTCAGGCGGCGCATGCCACGGCAATTCTTGCTGAACGCAATGGCGCCGATGCCGTGGACGGTGTCACCATCTTGGTCACCGGTGACGAGGAAGTGGGCTCGCTGACGTCACGCGCACTGCTGGAGGACGAGGCTCGGGACTGCGACGCCGTGTTCGTGCTTGAGGCGTCGGGGCCTGGCGGCTCTCTCAAGACCGAGCGCAAGGGCACATCTATGTACACGGTGCACGCGCACGGCCGCGCCTCGCACGCGGGCCTCGACCCCGAGTCGGGCATCAACGCCGGGATCGAACTCGCTCACCAGATCCCCGCCATTGCCGCACTCGCGGCCCCTGACCAGGGCACCACGGTCACGCCCACCAGTGGCCGCATCGGCGCCACCACCAACACCGTTCCCGCGCAGGCGCGCGTCGAGGTGGACGCGCGCGGACGCACAACCGCCGAACTCGAGCGCGTCGACGCCCAGATTCGCGAGCTCACACCAGTCCTCGACGGCGCCACCATCACCGTCACTGGCGGCATCAACCGCCCGCCGCTCGAACTTGCGAGTGCCGAGGGTTTGTTCGCTCGCGCCGCACGACTTGCGCCCGATGCCGGGATTGAGGACCTTCGCGACGTCGCCGTGGGCGGCGCCTCCGATGGCAACTTCACCGCAGGAATCGGCGTCCCGACGCTGGACGGGCTGGGAGGCGTAGGCGGCGGAGCGCACGCCGAGTCTGAACACGTCGAACTGTCACACGTCCCGCATCGCACGGCCCTGCTGGCCTTGTTGATCGAGGACATGCTGCGCGAGGCCAGCCAATGAGCGATACCCAGCACGCGACCATACGCGCGGACGCCTGGGACGACTACCGCACCCTGGCGACGCACGTAGGCGTCGACGTCCGTCAGGTGACGGGCACCGACCCCTGGGTCGCGACCGCATTGCTGGAAGATATCTGGGGGACCAAACCAGTCGAGGCTGCGCTACTGGTCGCGCTCGAGCACGCGGGCGGCTACGCCGTCGTCGCGGTCGACGCCAGCGCGGACGCCGGGGACCCGAGCAAGGCAACTGATGAACGCCAGGTCGTCGGCGCTGCCGCCGGATTCTTCGCGACTCCGCTCGGCGTGGCGCTTCACTCCCACGTCGCCGGGGTGCGCCCTGGACTGGGCCGTCCCGGCATCGGCCGCACAATGAAACTTCACCAGCGTGCGTGGTGCCTGGACCGCGGCGTGACCGAGGTGACGTGGACGTTTGACCCATTGGTGTCGCGCAACGCGCACATCAACATCGTGCGCCTGGGTGCTCAAATCGACGAGTACCTCGTGGACTTCTACGGCAACATGCCCGACGGCATCAACGCAGGTCAGGGAAGCGACCGCGCACTGGTTCGATGGCGCCTCAACCGCCCGTATCTGCCCAACGGTGCCGAGTTGCCCACCGCCCACGCCACAGCATCCCCAGTACTAGTCGCCGCGCCAGACGGCTCGCCGCACAGCAACCCGGCCCCGGCATCGGCCGCCGTCACGCTCGCTATCCCACGCGATATCGAAGGACTGCGCGTAACCAACCCGGCCCAGGCATCGGCCTGGCGGACAGCGCTACGCGACACGATGGCCCCATTGCTTGGCGATGGATGGCGCGTCACAGGATTTGAACCCCACACTGGCTACCTCGTCGAAAGGCCCACCTCATGACGCTGCAGATCATCTCAGCCACGTATCACTCGCTCGAGATTCCGTTGGTGACGCCGTTCACCACCTCGTTTTCCACGCAAACCGCGCGCAAGATGCTGGTGGTCGAGGTGCGGGCCGAGGTGGATGGCACACAGGTCACGGGCTGGGGAGAGTGCGGCGCGCTGGCGGAGCCGGTGTACTCCGAGGAGCACACCGCAGGCGTGCTCGATGTGAGCGAGCGCTTCTTGCTGCCGCTGCTCGGAGCCGCGCAGCGCGACGGCGGCATCACCGCCGAGACCGTGGGGCATCACCTGGAAGCCATCGTTGGCCAGCGGATGGCGAAGGCGGCGCTCGAAATGGCCGTCCTCGATGCCCAACTGAAGGCGGCCGGCACCTCGTTCGCGGACTATCTTGGCGTGACGAGCGACAAGGTGGCGTCGGGAGTATCCGTGGGCATCCAGGATTCCGTGGCGCAACTGCTGAGCGTAGTGGACGGCTACCTCGACGAGGGTTACCAGCGCATCAAGCTCAAGATCAAGCCGGGTTGGGACATAGATCCCGTGCGTGCCGTGCGCGAGGCTCACCCCGACGTGCCCCTGCAGGTCGACGCGAATGCCGCCTACACGCTGGTCGACGCGGCACAACTTCGCAAGCTCGACGCGTACGACTTACTGCTGATCGAGCAGCCACTCGCGGAGGACGACCTGCGCCAGCACGCCGAACTCGCCCGGGTGATGCAGACACCCATGTGCCTGGACGAATCCGTGGTGAGCGCCGCATCGGCTGCCGACGCAATCTCCATGGGGGCCGCGGCCATCATCAACATCAAGCCCTCGCGCGTGGGTGGCTACCTGGAGGCGCGACGTATCCACGACATCGCCAGCGCGCACGGCACCGCGGTGTGGTGTGGCGGCATGCTCGAGACCGGCATTGGCAGGGGAGCGAACGCCGCCCTCGCGGGTTTGCCCGGGTTCACGTTGCCGGGCGACATCTCCGCATCGAGTCGGTTCTACGCTCAGGACATCACGACCCCGTTCGTGTTGGAGGACGGCTTCATCCGCGTCCCCACCACGCCGGGCCTCTGTGAGGATCCCAATCTCGACACGCTGGCGGACTTCACCAGGGCAACGCGAACGGTCGAGGTCGCGTAGCCGGCGCGTCCATCACCTAGCGACCACCGCCCAGCACTTCTCGCCGTCCCGCCTTCGCGCCCTCCCATTCCAGCGTTCAGGAAATGGTTGGATCAGAGCCGTTCGGCGCTCTGGTGTTCACCTGGTGGTTGAAGCTAGCGACTTACGGCCACTTCGGTGCCATTGGTGACCCGCACCAGGTCGTCGTAAGTGATCCCAAACAGCGACGCCGGGATGCCGCCCGCAGCCCAGAGTTCGTCGTACTCGCGAAGCGCCACATCGATGTAGGTGCGCATCGGGGAGGGATGACCAACGGGCGCGACGCCGCCAATGGGCTGACCGGTAGTGTCGCGCACTTGATCCGGCGTGGCGCGGCCAATGTGCTGGGCACCGATATTCTCGGCCAGCACCGAGGTGTCGATGCGGTGAGCACCGCTCGTCATGACGAGGATGGGTACGTCATCCGCCGTGAACACCAGCGAATTGGCAATCGCACCAACGTCGCAGCCCAAAAGCGTCGCGGCGGCAAGCGCGGTTGGCGTGGGCGCGTCGAGCACGCGCACGGTGGTGGAGAGGCCAGCATCGGCGAGGGCCTCCTGGACCCGGGTGACGGAGGGGTGCATTCCGCCACCGTATCCTGGGCCTATGCAGAACCCGAGTATCGCGGCGCTTGCCGACGAGGTGCGTCGCCGCGACCCTCACCTGGCCACCACGCGATTGGTGCTCATTGACGGCCCCGCGGGGTCGGGCAAGACCACCTTGGCGGGACGACTCGGCAGGGCACTGGGCGCCCAAGTGGTGCACGGCGACGACATCTACGAGGGCTGGGATGGACTCGACACGATGTGGCCCATCCTTGGTGCGCAGATTCTGGAACCTCTCGCCCGAGGCGAGGAAGCAAAATTCGCCGCCTGGGACTGGCATGCCTCGCGCCGTGGCGCGGTGATCGACGTGCCCGCCACTCCGTTCCTCATCATTGAGGGTGTGGGGGTCGCCCAGCGCGCGGCCCGCCCGTTCGCCTCGCTCGTCCTCTATGTCGAGGCACCGTGGTCAGAACGACTGCGCCGCGGCATCGAACGCGACGGCGAGGGCATGCGCGACGACTGGGAGCGTTGGCAGGTGCTCGAGTTAATCCATCACGACGTGCAGCAGACCCGTGCGGGCTCACACATCGAGGTTGATGGCACCGCACCGATTCTGGACGTGTAGGCGCCTCGTCTAGTCTGCGCCTTTCTTCTGGCGCATAGGCCGCTTAGGGTGAGTCCGCGTTCCCCTGGCACAATGAACGCATTATGACGAACATTCTCGACGAGCTCGCCTGGCGCGGCCTTATCTCTCAGACCACCGACGATGCTGCGCTTCGCAAGGCCCTCGACGAGGGCCCAGTGACGCTGTACTGCGGGTTTGACCCCACGGCGCCCAGCCTGCACGTCGGCAATCTGATGCAGATCCTTACGGTGCGCAGGTTCCAGGACGCCGGCCACAAGCCGCTGCTCCTTGTGGGCGGTGCGACCGGGCTGATCGGTGACCCACGTATGTCGGGAGAGCGCACGCTGAACCCCGTGGACGTTGTCCACGTGTGGGTCGAGCGCATTCGAAGCCAGATTGAGCCCCTGATGAGCTTCGAGGGCGACAACGCAGCGCGCATGGTGAATAACTACGACTGGACCAAGGACATGGACGCGATCGCGTTCTTGCGTGACGTCGGTCAGTACTTCCGCATGGGAACGATGCTCGCGAAGGAGACGGTGGCTCGCCGGCTCAACTCGGACGAAGGCATCTCGTACACCGAATTCAGTTACCAGGTCCTGCAGGCGATGGACTACGCGGAACTCTTCCGGCGCTACGGGTGCACGCTGCAGACCGGTGGCTCCGACCAGTGGGGCAACCTCCTTGGCGGCGCGGAACTGATCCGCAAGTCCGAGGGAGGCCAGGCACACGCCCTCGCGACTCCGCTGGTGACCAAGACAGACGGCACCAAGTTCGGCAAGTCCGAAGGCGGAGCGATTTGGCTCGATGCCGAGATGACTTCGCCCTACTCGATGTACCAGTTCTGGCTCGGAAGTGCCGACGGCGACGTGATCCAGTACCTCAAGTACTTCACCTTCCTCACTCAGGATCAGATCGCCGAGCTCCAGGTCAAGGTGGCCGAGGAGCCGTTCCGTCGCGAGGCGCAGAAGGCGCTCGCGTTCGAGGTGACGTCTCTCATCCACGGCGCCGATGCTGCGGAGGCTGCGGTCGAGGCATCTCAGGCGATCTTTGGCAGGGGAGAGCTGGCTGGTCTCGATAAGCGGACGCTCGACGGGTGCGCAGTGGAGATCGGCGGAGTAGACGTGGAGGACGGTATTCCGCTGGTGGACGCCTTGGTCGCGGCGGGCGTGGTTGACTCCAAGTCAGCCGCTCGCCGAGCCATCAATGAGGGCGGTGCGTACGTCAACAACGAGAAGGCTACGGACCCCGATGCAGTGGTTTCGCGTGCCGACACGCTTGCCGGAGGCTGGGCAGTGGTGAGGCGGGGCAAAAAAACCTTAGGAATGATTCGAGTCCTGTAGGTGATGCTGGAGGCCGGCTACTCCCTTATCTGGCGTTCTACCAGCGAATTCGTGTGCGACACGCCCGGGTTTCGTGTGATTTGACGGTTTGTTCATTGGG